>CAVRRZ010000004.1:0-868200 GCA_963723745.1 uncultured Actinomycetota bacterium | reverse complement strand
CGGGCGGGGACGTCACCGTGCACGCCGACGCCGCGCATCAGCCGCTCCGCAGCGAGACCATGGCCCGGGTCGCCTGCTCGAGGAGGGCGTCGAGGGCGGGTGGCAGGAGCGGGAAGGTCAGCCCCAGCAGGAGCAGGGTCAGCATGATCTTGAGCGGGAACCCGAAGGCGAAGATGTTCAGCGCCGGGGCGGCCCGCGAGAGCAGGGCCAGGGCGACGTCGGCCAGCAGCAGCACGGCGACCATCGGCCCGGCGATCTGCACCGCGGCCAGGAACATCATCGCGAGGGCCGTCATCATCACCGAGGCGAGTTGCTCGGTGGGTACCGAGCCACCCACGGGCATCCCGTCGTACGAGGTCGCGAACCCCTTGACGATCAGCAGGTGCCCGCCGCTGGAGAACAGCAGCGTGGTGGCCAGCAGGTAGTGCAGCCGGCCGACCGACGAGTTCATCGTCATCGACATCGGGTCGTAGGCCGGCTGCAGCGAGAAGCCACCGGTCAGGTCGATCAGGTCACCGGCCATCTGCACGGCCGTGAACAGCACGTGGACGACGAAGCCCAGACCGGCGCCGATGACCACCTCGGTGACGGCGGAGACCACCAGGAAGCCTGCGGTGATCTCGGGGAGGCCGGGCGCGATCTGGGTCGACAGCAGCACCGACAGCGCCAGCGCGAGCGCCCCCTTGACCGGTGCCGGGATGCTGCGCGAGTTGAACGGCGGCGCCAGCAGCACGAATCCGGCGGCGCGCGCCGTCCCGAGCAGCAGGGCGGCCAGCGTGACGGCCGGGACCTCGAGGTCCATGGCCGCCTCAGGTCCGGTCGAGCAGCCGCGGCAGCTGGTCGAACAGGGTCTGGGTGAAGGCGACCAGCTCGGCCAGCACCCAGTTGCCCGTGATCAGCAGCGCGATCGCGACGGCGATCATCTTGGGGACGAAGGACAGCGTCGCTTCCTGGATCTGGGTGGCGGCCTGGAACAGCGAGATCAGGAAGCCGACGAGCAGCGCCGTCAGCAGGATGGGGGCGGCCACCTTGGCGGCGACCATCATCGTCTGGGCGGCGATCTGGGTGACGTCTGCGTCGCTCATTGCTCGGCTCCGGACTCGTTCCGCTCCTCGGTCGCTGGCGCTCCCTGCGATGCTCGCTCGCCCGTCGCTCTCGCGTCGCTCATGCGCTAGCCACCCCCGTACGAACCCACGAGGGCTGTCGTGATCAGCGTCCAGCCGTCGACGACGACGAAGAGCAGCAGCTTGAAGGGCAGCGACACGATGGTCGGCGGCACCATCATCATGCCCATCGCCATGAGCGAGGCGCTGACCAGCATGTCCAGCACCAGGAACGGGATGAACACGACCAGGCCGATGATGAACGCGCTCTTGAGCTCCGAGAGCACGAAGGCCGGGATGAGCGTGGTCATGCTGACCTCGGCCGCCGAGGCGGGGGCCTCCTCGCCGGAGAGCCCGATCATCAGCTTGAGTTCGTCCTCGCGGGTGTTGCCGAGCAGGAACTCCCGCAGCGGCACCACACCCCGGTCGTAGGCCTGCGAGACGCTGAGGGCGCCGTCCATGTAGGGCTGCACGGCCACGTCGTTGATGTCCCCGAAGACCGGGCCCATCACGAACAGGGTCAGGAACAGTGCGATGCCGGTCAGCACCTGGTTCGGCGGGGACGACGGCAGGCCGAGGGCGTTCCGGGTCAGGGCCAGGACGACGATGATCTTGGTGAACGAGGTGGCCAACAGCAGCACCGACGGCGCCACCGAGAGCACCGTGATCGCCAGGATCAGGGTGATCGCGCTGCTCGGCGAGCCGTTGCCGATGTTGATGCTCACGCCGCCGTCGTCCACGGCCGGCGCGTTCGGGTCGGTCGGGGCGACCGGGGCGACCGGCGCCACCGGGTCGACGGGGGCGGCCTGCGCCGCGCCGGCGAGCGCGAGCGAGGCGCCGAGGCACAGCAGCGCGAGCGCGAGCAGCAGCGCCGTCCGGCGCAAGCCCTGGCGCGCCGGCGCAGCGGGACGGGGGCCGGTCACGGCCGTCGGACCGTTCGTTCCCGCAGCGAGTGCACGAACGCACCCCAGCCCGCGCGGTCGAAGACGGACCCGGCCAGGGCGGGGGACGCCGGGCGGGCGGCGGGGACGACGGCCGTCGTCCCCGGGGTGGCGGCATGCGCTGCGGCAGGCGTCCGGGGCGCCGCGCGGCGCTCGGCGAGCGCCTCCTCGATGGCCGCGGAGTCCACCTCGGCCAGCAGGGTGACCTGCTCCTCGGTGGCGCCGACGACGAGGACGACGTCGGCGATCCGGACGACGTTGACCGTGCTGGACCGACCCATCCGCTGGCGGGCGACGACCTCGATGATGCCGTTGCCCGCGCCCAGGCCGCGCTTCTTCGCCAGGCGGGCGGCGAACCACAGCACGCCGCCGACGAAGGCCAGCGACAGGATCAGCCGGATGATCATCCAGGTCATGCGGAGGCCGCTCCGAGTTCCGCCGCGGCGTCGGTGACGATCTCGCTGATCCGCAGGCCGAAGTCCTCGTCCACGACGACGACCTCGCCGCGTGCGATCAGGGTGCCGTTGACCAGCAGGTCTGCGGGGGCGCTGGCGGCGCGGTCGAGTTCCACGACCTCGCCGGGGTGCAGCGACAGAAGTTCGCCGACGGTCATCCGGGTGCGACCGATCTCGACGGTGACCTCCATGGCCACGTGGCGCAGCAGGTCGAGGCTGCCGCGCTGGGTGCCGCGGGAGGCGGTCGGCAGGGTGACCTGGAGGGCGAACGTGGCCTTGCAGTCGGCGCCGGCCATGAGCGGCACGGCGACGAACATGCCCTTGTCGCGCAGCCCGTCGAGGGCGGCCACCGGCTCCTCCACCCGCTCGGAGGCGACACTGACGCGGCCCAGGGTCTTGGCGGCGGCCTCGAGGGCGGGCCGGAGCGCGGCGGCCACGTCCAGCTTGCCGACGGGTGAGTTCCTCAACGCCTCCACCACGTCGGCGGAGACGACGAGGACGACGTCGCCGCTGACCTCGCCGGAGAGGCGGGCAGTGACCGCGGACGCCGCCGCCGGGGGCATCGGCACCCGGTCCGGGTCGCTCACGGCCGGCCCCGGGGTCAGCGGCGAGGCGGCCGGCACCAGGGAGGCGGCCGCCTGCGCGGCCGCCGAGACCACGGCGCTGACGGTCTCGAAGTCCTGGTTGTTCGCGGTGCGGGGGGAGGTCATGCGGTGTCCTTCGCGGCGACAGGGGTGGGGACGATGGCGGCGGCCAGTCGACGGCGGTGGTTGCTGGCGATCGCGTAGGCGAACGTGACGTCGTTGGTGGTGACCTCGAGCGGGCTGTCGCGGGGGTGACGCAGCAGCAGCACGTCGTCGACGGCGAGGGAGAGCAGGTCCTCGGAGGAGACCGACAGCGGCGAGAAGCGGATGCTGACGTCGACCGGCACCTGGTTCAGCCGCTCGGTCAGCGCCTCGGTCGCCCGCTGGCGCTTGGCCAGCGCGGCCTCGGACAGCTGCGGCGATGCCGCGTTGTTCAGTGACTGGGCGAAGGACGAGAAGGGCAGGACGACCGTGGCCTCGCCCTCGCGCCGTCCGATCTGCATGCTGAACGTGGCCACCATGACCGTGTCCGATCCGGCCGCGGCCTGGGCGAGCTGCGGGTTGTACTCGATGGAGTCGAGCACGGGCTGGACCTCGGTGATGGTGCCCACGGAGGCGGCGAGCTCGTCGAGCAGCCGGCTCAGCAGATGGGTGGTGATGGTGGTCTCCATCGCCGTCATCGGCCGGTTGGGCTGCTCGGCGGCACCGGAACCGCCCAGCATGTGATCGACGCTGGCCATGGCCATGTCCAGCGGGTAGGCGAGCATCCCCTTGCCCGCCAGCGGCTCGATGGTGAACGTCGCGACGAAGACGGGGCTGGGCAGCGTGGCCAGGTAGTCGTCGTAGGAGAACTGCTCGATGCCGACGAGCTCCATGCGGGCACCGGCGCGCAGCAGCGTCGTCAGCACGGTCGTGGCCTGCCGCGCGAAGGCCTCCTGCGCGATCTGCAGCACGCGCACGTGCTCGCGGGAGAGCTTGGTGGGCCGGCGGAAGTCGTAGGTGCGCGGCTCGCCACGGCGGGAGGAGCGGCTCGACGGGACAGGGGACTGCGGGCCGTCCGGCGTCCCCGGGCCGGCCGGCCGCTCCGCCACCGCGGCGATGCCGGCCTGGGCCACGGGCTCACCGGTCAGCGGCGCCCGGTCCCCGGTCGGGGGGGCCGGAACGGCTTCGGGCGAGGTCACGCCCCCCTCATCGGCGGGTGCCGGGACGACCCTGACCGGCGACGAGGTGCGCCGCCGGTCAGGTGGGGAGGGTGAGCAGGGTGTGGCGCGGGGTGCTACTGGGTGACGTACTCCGTGTAGTAGATGCCCATGACCTCACCGTGGTAGGCCTCGACGATCTTGGCTTCCAGAGCGTCCTTGAGTGCCTCGCGGGCGCCGGTCACGTCGGCCCGCTTGGCCTGCGAGAAGGTGGAGATGACCAGGTCGGTGGCCTGGGCGCCGTCGAGCCCGCCGCCACCGTGTCCGCCACCGCCGGCGCCCTCGACCGTCTGCAGGGCCACGCCGATCTTGAGGTAGCCACCGCCGGCGAGGTTCACCGCGACGGGCTCGAGGGTGACGATCTCGCCGGGCACCGGCTCCTCCGCCTCGGCGGACCCGGAGAACAGGAAGAAGTACGCGGCGCCGGCGGCCGCGAGGATCAACACCGCGCCGACGAGCAGCAGCTTCTTCTTCTTGCCGCCCTTCTCCTCCGTCTCCTCGGCAGGTGCCTTCTCCTTGGTGCTCATTCCATCTCCTCGGGGACGTTGCCGGCGTCGAGACCGGGCAGCAGCGCGTTGGCCTCGGCCGAGGCCATGGACAGGACGACGAGGTCGACGCGACGGTTGGTGCTGATGGCGCGCGGGTCCTTCTCGGGGACCAGCGGCTGGGTGGACGAGTAGCCGGCCGCCGAGATCTTCTTCTCGGGCACGCCGTTCGAGGTGAGCTCGCGCAGCACCGTCGTCGCGCGGTAGGCCGACAGCTCCCAGTTGGACGGCCACGGGCCACCGGCGGTCACCGGCAGGTGGTTGGCGTGGCCCTCGACGCGCAGCTGGTTGGGCAGGTCGCGCAGGGTCGGCGCGACGGCGTCCAGGATCCGGCGGCCCTCGGGCCGCAGGGTGGCCCGTTCGGCGTCGAAGAGCACGGCGTCGGCGACGATGTGCACGACCAGGCCGCGCTCGTCGATCTCGTAGCGGGCGGCGTCGGCGTAGCCGGCGGCCCGGAGTGCCGCGTCGACGCGGGCTCGCGCCTCGGCGAGGTCGGAGTAGGCGGCCTGGGCCTCGTCGGCGATCCGCTCGGCCCGCTCGATCGCGGCCCGGGCGGCGGCCTGGTCGACCTGGGCGTCGGAGACGGTGGGGTCGGGCGGGATGGCCGAGGCGAGGTCGACGACGCCGGGGAGCCCGTCGAGGACCGACGGATCCGACGTCGGGGACGTGCTCACGGAGACCGGGGCGCCGAACGCGTCGGACAGGCCGGCGGCCAGCTGGGCGAACTTCGCCTTGTCCACCTGGCTCATCGCGTAGAGCACCACGAAGGTCACGAGCAGCAGGGTGACCATGTCGGCGTAGGAGACCAGCCACCGCTCGTGGTTCTCGGGCTCCTCCTCCTCGTGCTTCTTCCCGCGGCGGCGTCCCGGATGGGGCTTGGAACTCATGCCGCCTCCCGGGCGACCTCGCTCGGAGGCACGAGGGATGTGAGCTTCTGGCGGACCGCGCGCGGGCTGGTGCCGGCCTGGATCTCGGTGATGCCCTCGACCAGCAGCTCCATCTGCGCGGCCTGCAGCTCGCTGATCCGTGCGATCTTGGCCCCCATCGGCAGGAACCAGAAGTTCGCGGCCATGACGCCCCACAGGGTGGCGACGAACGCGGCGGCGATCATCGGGCCGAGCGTCGACGGTTCGTTGAGGTTGGCCATGACGTTCATCAGGCCGACGATGCAGCCGACGATGCCGATGGTCGGCGCGTAGCCGCCCATCGCGTTCATGAACTTGGCGGCGACCTTGTCCTCGGCCTTCTTGGCCGCGATCTCGCCCTCGAGGACGGCGCGGAGGTCCTCGGGGTCGGTGCCGTCGATGCCCATCTGCAGGCCGCGCCGCAGGAACGGGTCGTCGATGTTCTTCACCTGCGCCTCCAGCGCCAGCAGACCCTCCTTGCGGGCCTTCTCGGCGAGGGACACCAGGGTCTGGATCTGGGCGGTGGCCGGCGGCACCTTGGCCGGCATGAGCGCCATCTTGAACCAGGCGGGCATCTTCTTGAGGTCGTCCATGGTCTGGTGGGCCATGGCTGCGCCGAACGTGGCGACCAGGACGAGGATGATCGCCGGCAGGAAGAGCAGCGACATCGGGTCGGCGCCCTCCATGATCATGAAGACCAGGAGGGCGACCATCGAGAGGACGAAGCCGATGAGAGTGACCGGGTCCACGGCTCAGCGCTCCTCGCGGATCGGGAACGGCACGACCGACGACCCGGCGGGCTCGACCTCGGCGACCAGCGGCCGGTACTCCCCGCGGTCCATCTCGTAGCTCGTCGCGAGGATGCTCGCGCGGTACTCGCGGATCCCCTGGAGGACGTCGTCCACGCTCTCCTTGACGACGTACTTCGTGCCGTCGACGAGGAACACCACCGTGTCGGGGTGTCCCTCCACGCGCTCGATGAGGTCGGGGTTGAGGGCGAACTGCTCACCGTTCAGGCGGGTCACACGGATCACGGTGGGTCCTCTTGCTCGGGGGCCGGGGATGTCGGGTCGACGAGGCGCACGCCCCCTGACGTGCACACTTCTCATCGGCGCGGTAGGTGCCACGCTTGAGCCGAACCGCCCGGCTCACCCGTCGGGGTGAGCCGGGCCGGTGACGTGCTGGAGCGGCCTCTCTGCAGGGGGCCCGCGCCGAGCCTGCGAAGCGCGAGGAGCACAGAGGCCCTGGCTCAGCGCTTGAGGTTGACCAGGTCCTGCAGGATCTCGTCGGAGCTGGTGATCACGCGGCTGTTGGCCTGGAAGCCGCGCTGGGCGACGATCAGACCGGTGAACTCCTCCGCCAGGTCGACGTTGGACATCTCCAGCGCGCCGGAGTTGAGCACGCCGCGGCCGGCGACACCGGCCAGCCCGACCATGGCGGCACCGGAGTTGTCGCCGACCCGGAACGACGAGCTGCCGGCCTTCTCCAGGCCGCTCGGGTTGTTGAACGAGGCGAGCGCGAGCTGGCCGAGGGCCTGGCGCAGGCCGTTGGAGTAGACACCGGTGATCGTGCCGTCGTTGCCGAGGGTGAACGACTGCAGGGTGCCCAACGCGAAGCCGTTCTGACCGGTGGCCTGGACGGTGCTGGTGCCGCCGTACTGCGTGACCCCGCTGATGTTGATGTCGAGCGGGCCGGGCCAGCTGGGGTAGCCGGCCAGTGCCGCGGCCGGCACGGTCACGGTCGGCGCCGAGGTGAGGGCACCGGCGGCGTTGAACGTCACCGCGCCGCTGTAGAGGTTGGTCCCGTCCTCGTGGGCGATGTCGAGCGTCCAGGCGCCGGGACCGGTGTTCGTGTAGGTGTAGGAGATCTCCTGCGGCACGCCGAGCTGGTCGTACATGACGATCGCGCTCTGGACGACGTCCGTCGGCACCGCGTCGGCCGGCAGGTTGCCGGCCATGGTCCCGGCGGTGACGCCGACCCCGCCGGTGGCTCGCGGGGAGACCACCTGGCCGTAGGGCACCATGAGGTCGGTGATCGGGCCGTTGGGGTTGACGTTGCCGTTCGCGTCGGCCATCCAGCCACGCAGCACCGAGCCGTCCGGCGTCACCAGCCGGCCGTTGCCGTCGAACTCGAAGGATCCGGCGCGGGTGTAGAGCTGCTCGGTGCCGGAGCGGGTCACGAAGAAGCCGTCACCTTCGATCATGAAGTCGGTCGAGCGTCCGGTGGACTGGGTGGCGCCCTGCGTCCAGTTCGTGGTGATCGCGGCGACCTTGGCGCCCAGGCCCACCTGCGCGGGGTTCATGCCGCCGCGGTCGGCCGCGGGGGCGCCGCCGGCGCGGATGACCTGCGACAGCGTGTCCTGGAAGACGGTCTGGCTGCCCTTGAAGCCGACGGTGTTGACGTTGGCGATGTTGTTGCCGGTGACGTCCATCTTCGTCTGGTGGGCCTTGAGGCCGGAGATGGCCGAGAACATGGAACGGAGCATGGGGAGGAACTCCTCGCAGGTGGTGGGCTGGCGGTGGCTGGGCGGGGGTCAGGACTTCGCGGTGGCGATCTCGGTGAGCCGGCCCACGGGCACGGCCTTGCCGTCGATCACGGCCACGGCCTCCGCGTCGCGGCTGGCGAGCCGGACGGCGGTGACCGTGCCGGTGACCGACTCGCCCCGCTCATCGCTGTAGGTGGCCGTGCGGCCGACGAGCGCGCCGGCGGTGGCGGACTCCTGCAGCACGAGCAGCGAGGCGTTCTGGTTGACCAGCTGATCGAGCTTCTCGACCTGGCTGAAGCTCGCCGTCTGCGCCATCATCTGGCTGCTGTCGACCGGGTTGGAGGGGTCCTGGTAGCGCATCTGCGCCACCAGCAACTTCAGGAAGGTGTCCTTCCCCATCTGGTCGGGGCGGTCCACCGTCGTCCTGGCTGGGGTGTACGCCGTCGCACCGACGGCGTCGACCGGGCTGGTCATCTCGTTCGACTCCTCTCAGACCCGCACGTCCACGCCGGACGACGCGGCTCGGGTGCCGGCGGGGGCCAGGTGGCCCTCACCGTTATCGGCGGACCGCGGCCCCGACCGTGACTCGCCGTGGGAACGCTGCTGGTCCGCGCTCCGGCCATCAGACCCGGGGCCCCCGGCACCGCGGTCACCGAATTGCGAGGCCGCCGAGCCGGCACCGTCACGGGTGCCGCGGTCGACGTCGAGGCGCGAGCAGTTGAGCCCGGCCGCTTCCAGGTCACGGCGCAGGTCGGGCAGCGCGTCGAGGAGCGCGGCGCGGCCGTGCTCGTGCGCGCCGCGCAGGGTGAGCTCGACGCTGCCCCGGGACACGGTCACCGAGACCTCGACGGTGCCGAGGGTCTCGGGGGTGAGGACGACGGTCATGGAGTGCGCGCCGTCCGGACCGTTGCGCAGGACGGCGACCTGCTGCGCGATCTGGCCGGCCACCGGGGGAGCGGCCGCGGGGGTTGCCGGGCCGGTGGCCGTGGCCGTGGCCGTGGCGGGCGCCGTCGCGCCGACCGTCCCCGCGGCGATGTTCTCCAGCGGTGCGGCCGCGGTGGCCCGCTCGGCCGGGCCCGCCGCGGCGCCGTGACCGCTGGTGGCGGCGCCCGTGCCCTGCTGACCCGGGCTCTGGCCCGTGCTCTGGCCCGTGCCCTGGCCGGTGCTCTGGCCCGCGCCCGGAGCGGCGCTCCCCGCGGGCGGAGCGGTGGTCGTGCTCCCCGGTTCGCCGGTGCCGGTCGCCATCCGGGTCGGGCCCGAGGTGTCGGCGGGCCCGTCCACCGCGCCCGCCGACGCCTGCGCGGCGGCGACCGCGGCCGCGATGGGCGCGGGGACGACAGCCGCGGCCGCGTTCCGGCCGGCCGCCACCGCTTCGGCGTCCGGAGGTGTCGCCCCGACCGTGACGGCGACGACGGTGGCTGTCTCGGCCAGGCCGGGCACGACCGTCGGGCGTGGTGCCGCTCCGGCCGCGGGAGCCGGCCCGGCTCCGGGAAGCCCGGGGGCAGAGTCGTCGGCCCGCGCGGCGGCCACCGCGAGGCCCGGGGCGGTCCCGGGGACATGTCCCTTGCCGGCGGCGACGGGAGTGCCGACCGGGAAGGCCGCAGCCGCGCGGTCCCCGTCCACGGCGGTGGCCGCCGCGTCGCTGTCGGCGGCCGCCGGGCGGCCGGCGCCGGTCAGCAGTGCCCACAGGGCCGCGACCACGCCCGGCTGGGCGGCCGGCTGCTCGCCGACCGCCGCGCCCGGTGTCCCGCCGTCCGGCTCGGACTCCTGCCGGGGGCCATCGCCCCCCGCGTCGTCCAGCGGGGGGTGCGTCGCGGACAGGGCGCCGTCGAGCGCGGACGCGAACGGGGCGGCGCTGTCGCCGCCGCCGGTGTCCGCGGCCGTCGCTCGGGCGGCGGGTGCGACGGCGTGCGTCACGGGAGCGGTCATCGGTAGGCCTCCGCCTGGTCCATCACGGCGCGCACGTAGTTCTGCGTCTCGGGGTACGGCGGGATCCCGCCGTACCGGCTCACCGTCCCCGGCCCGGCGTTGTACGCCGCCAGGGCGAGGGGGGTGGAGCCGAACTGCTGGGTCAGGTCCTTGAGGTAGCGGGCGGCGCCGTCGACCGCCGAGGTGGGGTCGAGCGGATTCACGCCCAGCCCGCGGGCCGTGGCAGGCATGAACTGCATGAGGCCCTGGGCGCCTGCGGGGGAGACCGCGCGGGAGTCGAACCCGGACTCCTTCGAGGCCACGGCCGCGAGCAGTGCCGGGTCGATGCCGTGGCGGGCCCCGGCCCGGGCGAACAGGTCGGCGTACGGCACGCCGCCGAGCGCCGCCGCGCCGCCGAGTGCCGCCGCGCCGCCGAGCGCCGCCGCGCCGGTGGACGGCAGGAGCGAGCCGACCGGGGTGCTCTCCGGCAGCGCCCGGCGGATCACCGACGGGTTGCCGACCGCCTGGATCTTCACCGACTCGCCGGGCTGCGGCGCGGCGATCATCTGGCCGTTGCCGAGGTAGATGCCCACGTGGTCGATCCCCGGGCGGGAGCCGGAGTTGTCGAAGAAGACCAGGTCTCCGGGGCGGGCGGAGGCCAGCGATGCCACCGCGCGGCCGGCCGTGGCCTGCTGGGACGAGACGCGGGGCAGGTCGATGCCGAGGTTGCCGAAAACCAACTGCGTGAAGCCCGAGCAGTCCAGCCCCTTCGACGGGTCGGTGCCGCCCCAGAGGTAGGGCACGCCGAGGTACTTGGTCGCCTCGGCGACGACCGCTGCCTCCGACGCCGTCCCGCCCGCGGCCGCCCCGACGGCGGCTGCGGTCGGCTCCGCGCCGGTCAGTCCGGCGGCGGTCGCGGCGTTCGTCCAGTCGGCGGACCCCGAGCGCACGGGCCGCACCGGTGTCATGAAGCGGGCCTGGATCTCGCTGATCCGGGCCTGCACCGCGCTCACGCCGTCCATGCGTCCTCCCCATGCCGGTCGGCGCGTCCGGCGCGGCCGGAGCGGCCGGTGACCAGGTCGTCGACGGCGAGCTCCTCCGCGCGGTCCTCGGCGTGCCGCACCGCCGCGAGGTGCCGCTCCCGCAGCCGCTCGAGCCCCTTGGTCCGCTGCGCGGCGGCAGTCCACTCCGCCCGCACGGCCTCGGCCTGCTCGGCCGAGGCGGTCGCCAGCGCCCGGGCGTCCGAGGCGTCGGCGGCGGCGGTGGCCAGCAGCGCCCGGGTGGCGAGGAAGACGCGGGCGGACGCCGAGGCGGGCATCGCGGCCGAGGCCAGCGCCGTCTCCCGCTCGGTGGCCCGCCGGTCGGCCTCCGCGGCGGCGGCGGCCGCCGCGGCGGCGGCCTGCGCGGCGGCGCGTTCCTCGGTGCGGCGCAGCTCGAGCACGGGCTGCAGCCGGAAGGCGGTCCGCTTCATGCCGCCATCCCCGTGGCCCGCACGATCCGCTGCAGCCAGGCCCAGGCCTCCGGGGCGGGGGTGATGTCGCCGACGGGCTGCTGAAGGAACGCTTCGATCTGCGGGGCGAGCTGGCGGGCGCGGTCGACCGTGGTGTCGCTGCCGGTCTGGTAGGCGCCGATCTCGATGAGCTCCTTGACGTCGCGGAGGGCACCCAGCAGGCGCCGGACCTCGCGGGCGTCGGTCATCTGCTCCGGGGGGACGACGGCCGTGGCCACGCGGGAGATGGACTCCAGGACGTCGATCGCCGGGAAGTGCCCCGTGGTCGCGAGCTTGCGGGTCAGCACGATGTGCCCGTCGAGGATCGACCGCGCGGTGTCGGCGATCGGCTCGTTGTGGTCGTCGCCCTCGACAAGCACGGTGTAGAGCCCGGTGATCGAGCCGGTCACACCCGTGCCGGCCTTCTCCAGCAGCTGGGGCAGCATCGCGAACACGCTCGGCGGGTAGCCGCGGGTGGCGGGCGGCTCCCCGGCCGACAGGCCCACCTCGCGCTGGGCCATCGCCGTCCGGGTGATCGAGTCCATGAGCAGCAGCACGTCGCGGCCCTCGTCCCGGAAGGCCTCGGCGATGCGGGTGGCGACGAACGCCGCCTTGAGCCGCACCAGCGGCGGCTCGTCGGAGGTGGCGACGACGACGACGGTGCGCGCCATCCCCTCCTCGCCGAGGTTCTCCTCGAGGAACTCGCGCACCTCGCGGCCGCGCTCGCCGATCAGGCCGATGACGCGGACGTCGGCGTCGGTGCCGCGGGTGATCTGGGCCAGCAACGTCGACTTGCCGACGCCGGAGCCGGCGAAGATGCCCAGCCGCTGCCCCTTGCCGCAGGGCACCAGGGTGTCGAGGGCGCGCACGCCGAAGGTGAGCGGCTCGTCGACCCGGCTGCGGGACAGGGCGTGCGGGGTCTGGCTGGCCAGGTCGACCCACGAGACCCTCCGGCCCAGGGGCGGGCCACCGTCGACGGGCCGGCCGAGACCGTCGAGGACCCGGCCCAGCAGCGCCTCTCCGACCGGCACCTGGAGGGGCCGGCCGGTGGGCCGGACCGGTGCACCGGCGTGCACCCCGCCCAGGCCGCCCAACGGCATGCAGGTGAGCCGGTCGCGCGACACGGCCACCACCTCGGCGAGCAGACCGCGGTCGCCGGGGGAGATCTCGACGAGGTCGCCGACGGCGGCGGTGACCCCGTCGACGCTGAGGGTGAGGCCCATCGCGCCGGTCACCACGCCGGTCGCCTCGGGGCGCGCGGCGGCGCGAGCGCGGGCGAGCAGGGCGGGCGGGAAGGCCGAGCCGACGCTCACGAGGTGAGCACCGCCTGGACGCGCTCGAGCGCGGCGCCGAGCTGCGCGTCGATGCGCCGCGGTCCCGTCTCGGCGACGGCGCCGGCGCGCTCGATCCGCGAGTCCGCCACGACCCGGACCGACTCCGGCAGCTCGGCGAGCGCGTCGGCGGGGATCTCGGCGAGGTCGTCGGGGTGCACGCGGACGACGACCGGTGCGTCCTGGGGGCAGAGGGTGAGCGCGCGCCGGACGGCGTCGAGGGCGGGGGAGTCGGCCAGCGCGAGCTCGCGGCCCAGGATGTCCTCGACCAGGGTGAGGACCGCGCCGACGATGGTGTCGCGGACGTCGTCGGCCGTCGGCACGGTCGCCGCCTCCAGCGCCGTGGCCGCGGCGCCCATCGCGGCCGCGGCCGACGCCAGCCGGCGCTCCCAGCGGGCCTGGGCGTCGGCCAGCCGGGCGGCGGCGGCGCGCTCGGTCTCGGCGACGACGGCCGCGGCGGCCGCCATCCCCTCCGCGTGCCCCGCGGCGTAGCCCTCGGCCTGGGCCTGCTGGCGCAGCCGGGTCAGCTCGGCGGCGTAGACGTCGCCGAGCCGGAACGCGGTGCCCGAGTTGTCCGTCGTCCGCTGCGCCGGGACCGACTGCTGGTAGGACATCGCGGCGACCGCGGCGGCGCCGCGCAGCAGCGCGCCTTCACGCGCGGTCATCGACCAAGCCCCGAACAATCGCGTGACTCCGCGCCTCGGTCCGCTCCTCGCTCGTTCCTCGCTGCCATGCTCCCGAGGCTGTCGTCACGCGACGAACTCATCGTCGCCTCCGCGGTTGAGCGTCAGGACGCCCTGCTCCTCGAGGGTGCGGATGGCCGCCACGACCTTGGCCTGCGCCTCCTCGACCGTGCGGGTGCGCACCGGGCCGAGCAGCTCGATCTCCTCGGCGAGGTTCTCGGCAGCACGCTCGGAGAGGTTGCGCTGCACCTTGTCGCGGACGTCGGGGCGCACCCCCTTCAGCGCGGTGGCCAGGTCGTTGGCCTCGACCTCGCGCAGCACCAGCTGCAGGGAGCGGTCGTCGATGGTGACGATGTCCTCGAAGACGAACATCTGCGAGCGGACCTGCTCGGCGAGCTCGGGGTCGGCGCCGTCGAGCCACTCGAGGATGGAGCGCTCGGTGGGCCGCGGCGAGCGGTTGATGATCTCGACGAGGGTCTCGACGCCGCCGACGGTGCTCATGTCCTGGTGGGCCAGGATCGAGCCCATCCGGCGCTGCAGCTCCTCCTCGACGACGCGCACCATGTCCGGCGACGTCCGGTCCATGGTCGCGATGCGGTGGGCCACCTCGGCCTGCTGATCGGGGGCGAAGCCGGAGAGCACCTCGGCCGACTGGGCGGCGGTCAGGTGCGCGAGCACCAGGGCGATGACCTGCGGGTGCTCGTCCTTGAGGAAGGTGACCAGCTGGCGGACGTCGGCGTTGCGCAGCGAGGCGAAGGGCACCTCGGTGTAGACGACGTTGAGCCGCGACAGGATGCCCTCGGCCTTGTCCTCGCCGAGGCCGGCGGCCAGGATCTCGCGGGCGAAGTCGACGCCACCACGGCCCACGTAGCGCTGCGCGGTCATCAGGCCGTGGAACTCGTTCATGACGCCGTCGACGTCCTCGGGCTCCACCGAACCCAGCCGCATGAGCTCGCGGGTCAGCGACTCGACCTCGCGGGGGCGCAGCTTGGACAGCAGGACGCCGGCCTCCTCCTTGGACATCTGGGCGAGGAAGACCGCGGCCTTGCGCAGCCCGGGCAGTTCGGCCCGCGGCTCCGGAGCCGATGCAGCCCCGCCGCCGGGAGGCAGCAGGCCCACCAGCTGCTCGACGCTCGAGATGCTCATGCCCTGACCTCCCTCACGCCTTGTTCTCGGTCAGCCAGCCGCGGAGCATGGCCGCGACCTCGTCGGGGCGCTCGCTGACCATCGTCGAGATGTCGCCGCGCACCTTCTGCCGCTCGGCCGCCTCGAGCTCCATGGCCCGGTTGTCGATCTGGGCCTCCTCGCGGCTGCTCGCCACCCGGAGGCGGTCGAGCTCGGCGAGCATGTCGTCGGACAGCTCGAGCGGCTCGTAGTCCTCCTCGACCTCCTGGCGCCGGCGCGAGCGCAGCCAGACGATCAGGACGACGAGCACGATGCCGGCGGCGATGGCGCCGGAGCGGACCATCGACCAGAGCTTCTCCTGCTCCTCGGCCTCGCGGGCGGCCGCCATGTCGGCGGCCGCGGCGTCGGCCGCGGCGGTGTCGAAGGGCATCGCGGCGACGGTGATGTCGTCGCCCCGGGCCGCGTCGAGGCCGACGGCGTTGCCCACCAGGTCCTCGATCTGGCCCTGGTTGAGGGCGCCGGCGACGGTGGCGTCCATCACCACCGAGACGGTGAGCCGGTTGAGCCCACCGGGGGCGCCCTTGACCGTCTCGACGGTCTTGTCGACCGAGTTGTTGGCGGTGGTGGACGTCTTCTCGTAGCTGGAGTCACCACCGGCGTTGTTCGCCGCGTCCGGCATGTTCTCCGGCCCGAGCACCCCTCCGACCGGCACGCCGCCGCCGTTGTAGTTCTCCTCGGTGGTGCTCTCCGAGAGCGGGGGCGTGTCGTCGTCGTAGGTGTAGGTCTCCGAGGTGCTCTCCCGCTGGGAGAGGTCGACGTCCGCGCGCACCGACACCACCGCGCGGCCGGGGCCGACGACGCGGTCGAGGATCGCCTGCGCGTTCTCGCGCAGCCGGCCCTCGTAGTCGCGCTCCACCTGCGACCGGGCGTCACCGGCGGCCGCCGTCGCCCCGGTGCCGGGGGCCGACAGCACCTGCCCGGTGGAGTCGGCCACGGTCACCTGGTCGGGGTCCATGTCCTGGACGCTGGAGGACACCAGGTTGGTCACGGCCATGATCTGCTCGCCGGACAGGGTCGTGCCCGGCGCGAGGTCGAGCAGCACCGACGCGGTGGGCTGCTTCTGCTCGGTGACGAAGACCTCGTCCTTGGGCAGGGCCACGTGGACGATCGCCTGCCGGACGCCGGCCAGCGACTTCAGGGTCTTGGACAGCTCACCCTCCAGCGCCCGCTGGAAGGAGACCTGCTGCTGGAACTCGCTGGTGGTGATGCCCTGCTCGTCCAGCAGCGCGTATCCGGTCTCGGAGCCGGCCGGCAGGCCCTGGCCGCTCATCTGCAGCCGCAGGTCGTAGACCGCGTCCTTGGCGACCATGATCGTCTGCCCGCCGTCGGTGAGCTCGTAGGAGACACCCGCCGCGTTGAGCTCCTCGACGATCGCCGAGGCGTCGGTCGAGGCCAGGTTCGAGAACAGCGGGGCCTGCGTCGGTGCGGTGATCCAGCGGACGAAGAAGAACCCGCCGAGAAGCAGCCCGGCGAGCAGGAGGCCGATGACGACCTTCTGCCCCAGGCTGATCGTGGAGAAGGTGGCGCGGGCGCGCTCCACCGTCTCGGCGAGTGCCGACTTCATCAGACGGGCATCCTCATGATCTCGTTGAAGGCCTCGACGGCCTTGTTCTTGATGGACACGACCATCTCGGTCGCGATGCTGGCTTCAGAGCTGGCGATCATGTAGTCGTGCACGTCCTTCAGGTCTCCGGTCATGGCCTGCTTGAGCAGGCCGTCGGAGGCGGCACGGGTGCTCTGGAGGTTGTCGAAGGTCGCGGCGAGGACCGCGGCGAAACCGTCGCCTCCCTCGCCGGTCGCCAGGGGCGGCGGAGTGGCGGGAACTCCGCCGAGGGCGCCGATGCCGACGGGGACGATGCCGCCGAGTGGGCTCGTCATCACCGCCTCCCGAGCTGGAGGGCGGCCTGGTAGGCGTCGGTGGCCCGCTGCACCACGGCCAGGTTCGCCTGGTAGCCGCGCTGGGCCATGATCATCTCGGCCATCTGGCCGCCCAGGTCGATGTCCGGGTACTTCACGTAGCCGTTCTCGTCAGCCAGCGGATGGTCCGGCTGATGGACCATCCGGCCCTCGGCCGAGCCGAACTCGGCGCGGGCGACGCGAACGCCCCCCTCGCCCGTCCCGTACTCGATCGCCTCGGCGTGGATGAGCCGTTGCTGGAAGGCGTTCTCGTCGGTGCGGGTGACGGTGTTGATGTTGGCCATGTTGTCCGAGACGGCGTCGAGCCACTTGCGGTGCACGAGCAGGCCGGACCCGGAGATGGCGAAGGTGTCGAACATCCTCATCAACCCTGCGTCCGCAGCGCGGTGCGCAGCGAGTTGTACTTGCCGTCGAGTGCGTTGAGGGCGAGCTGGTAGCGCAGCCCGGTCTCCGTGGCGATCAGCGTCTCGGCGTCGAGGTTGACGTTGTTGCCGTTGGTGTTCGTCGGCTCGAGCGAGCGGGCCACGGTGCTTCGCGCGCCGGACGGGTCGTCCCCGCTGGCCAGGGCGCCGCGCAACGACGACTCGAAGTCGACCCGGCCGGCGAGGAAGCCCGGGGTGTTGATGTTCGCGATGTTGTCGGCGGTGACGCGCTGGCGCATGGCGAGGCCGTCCAGGGCGCTGTGCAGCGCCGACATGGTGGCGTCGCCGATCATGGGATCGGCCGGCGGGAAGAGGGGGACACGATCGACCTCCGGGTACGCGGATAGCACTCGCGAACGAGTGCCGGGGTCCGCCGATCCGTGGCGAGAGCGTTGCTGTCCGTGCTCCTCCCTCATCGGCACCCGGGCCTGCGCGGCTGACCGGATTCCCCCGAACGGGCGGGGCAGGGGAGGGCTCGTCGGGCGGGTGGGGCGGCTGTGGCCACCGGTGACCTTGCCGTGTCCGACGAGTCGAGGGGCGCGAACTGCTGGCAACTTCCGTGGCCGTTCGGTCGCGTCGAGGCCGCTAGTGCACAAAGGCCCGGGTCCTTCGCTGGCGAAGGAACCGGGCCGTTCGGCGACGATCGCCCGCGGGGGATCGTCGCCGGGCGGAGAGCTCGGGAGGGCTAGAGGGCGCGGTCGATGTAGGCGGCGACCGGTCGCGTCGCGCCGTAGGACATCCGGGCGGCCACGTCGCGCTGCCGCTGCGACTGGGTGATCCGCTCGACGAGCGCCTCCGCCACGGCCAGCTGGTGCTGCAGCAGCCGCGCGGCGCGCTCCCGCAGGTCGGGGGGCAGGCTGCCCAGTCCGGACGGCGGCACCCAGTCGCGGCCCAGGCCGCCCCAGGCGGCGATCTCGTCGGCCCGCCCGCGGGCCAGGGAATCCTCGGCTGCCCGCACGTCGGCCTCGAGGTCGGTCAGCACGGCGGCCCAGTCGACCGGTGCGGGGGCCGGGCCGGCCGCCGTCGTCGGTCGGGGTTCGGTCACGACGCGGCCGTGCCCGCCAGCGAAGCAGCCGCCTGGCGCCACGCGTCGCGCAGCGGCTCGACGACCTGCCGGCACGACGAGATGCGGTTGCCGTCGAGCTTGACGTTGGCCTGCACGAGCTCGCTGATCAGCCAGTTGTAGAGGGCGGCGAGGCGGGGGCCGCCCTCCCACGCGTCGACCTGCAGGCTCGAGAGCAGCTCGAGGACGATCGACTGTGCGTGCTGCAGCTGCTCGGAGGCCTCCTCGCGGTCGCCCGAGGTGACCGCGGCCTGCGCCCGCTCGAGGTCCAGGGCCAGCCGGTCGTAGAGCATCACCAGCACCTGCTGCGGGGAGGCGGTCGCGACGGCGTCACCGAGGTAGCGGGCACGGAGGGAAGCGGCACTCATCGGGAGGACTCCTGGAGCGTGGGAGAGGGGTGCTGGGCCAGGGCTGGGGCGTCAGGTCCTAGGAGAGGGAGTTGAGCTGGCCGGCGAGCCAGGTCGACTGGTTTCTGAGGGAGCTCAGCGCGGTCTCCATGGCCGTGAACTGCCGGACCAGCGTCTCCTTGCGCTTGGCGAGCCGCAGGTCCCAGGCCTCGATGCGGTCCTGGATGTCCTGGACCAGCGAGTCCTTGCCCTCGGCGAGCTTGACCAGCGAGCCGGTCGCGCTGTCCGAGGCGGCGCGGGCGATGCCGAGCAGTCGGCCGGCGATGCCGCTCGCGGCGACGTCGTCGGCGGTGCCGGACACCCCGTCCGGGCCGAACCCGGCGTCGTTGCCGGCGACCATGCGCTGGGCCATCCCCGGGTCGTCGGCCAGTGCCGACAGGAACGTGCCCTTGTCGAAGCTGATCTTCCCGTCCTTGGTCAGCTGGAAGCCGACCTGGGCGGGGGAGCCGTCGGTCCCGATCGCGGACGAGACGGCGGCGAGGAGCTGGCCGGCGAGCTGGCCGACGGTGTAGTCGCCCTTGAGCGCCGCGGTGCTGCCCTTGGCGTTGCTGGTATACGTCTTGACCTGCGTGATCGCGCCGTTCGCAGCGTCCACGAGGGCCTGCACCTTGGCGGCGACGGCCTCGGGGTCGGCGCCGACGGTCACGGTGACCGGTGCCAGCGGGTCGGCCTTGACGGCGGTCAGCGTGACGCCGGGCAGGAGGCCTTCGAAGGTGTTCGTCGGCGACTCGACGTCGTAGGTCGAGTCGACGCCGACGGTGAGGACGGCGTTCCTGCCGACCGTCGTCGCGGTGAACGTGCCGGGCGACCCGAGGTCGAACTGCGCCGCGGCCCCGGTCTCCTTGGCGGTGACCTGGAGGCGGAACGTGCCGTTGCCGGAGTTGACCGCCGCGGCGGCGAGGCCGAACGAGCTGGCGTTGATGGCGTTGACGGCGTCGCTCAGCGTGCTGCCGGTGATCGTGATCGTCCCGACGGAGACGCCGTTCTCGTCCAGGACGTCGAGCGGCGAGGTCAGGCCGTGCGGGTCGGTCGCGGCGGTCCAGTTGGCCGGGGACACGATGGAGTGCGCCGTCGCGGTGCTCTTGACGGCGAAGGTGAGCGAGCCGGTGGTCGCGCCGTTCGCGGCGCTCGCGACGACCGAGGTCGGGGCGGAGGAAGAGGCCTTCACCGGCGTCCAGGCGTCGGCCTTGAGCGCGGCCTCGGCCGCGGAGCGCAGGGCGGCGAAGGCGCTGTTCACCGTGCGGTAGGCCGACGCGGCGGTCTGGGTCGTGGACAGGCGGGACTTCAGGGCCGTCTGCGGCCCGGCCTCGGCCTGGATGAGCTGGCTGATGAGGGTGGTGGTGTCCATCCCGGAGATCAGGCCGTCGATGCTCATGCTCATGGTCCGGTGACCTCCTGGGTGGATCGAACGGGGCAGGTTGTGGATGAGGGGGGAGGCCCGGAGGCCTCCCCCCTCACGCCGGGGTGCTACGCGTTGCTAGCTGGTCGGCCGATCAGGGATCAGCGGAGCAGCTGCAGGACGCCCTGCGAGGCCTGGTTGGCCTGCGCGAGCATCGCGGTGCCGGCCTGCGACAGGATCTGGGAGCGCGTGAACGCCACCATCTCCTGCGCCATGTCGGCGTCGCGGATGCGGCTCTCCGACGCGGTCAGGTTCTCGACCGCGACGTTGAGGTTGTTGACCGTGTGGTCGAACCGGTTCTGCAGAGCACCGATGTCGGAGCGGACCTTCGACACCGTCGAGATGGCGGTGTCGAGGGCGTCGATCGCCGCCGACGCGCCGCTACCGGCCGTGAACACCGGGGTGGCGGCCGCGATCTGCTGGGCGGTGGCCGTGGCGCCGCCGATCGCGGCACCGGCAGCGCCGGTGTAGTCGGTGATGGGGTCGTTGACCTGGAAGGTCAGGGTCGTCACCGCACCGCTGGTGAACGGGTCCGTCGCAAGGCCCAGGGCGGACCTGGCGGCGGTGTTCAGGGTGGTCAGGGCACCAGCGACGGTGGTGACGCCGCTGTAGTCGACCGAACCGAGGTCGAACGACTTGCCGGCGACCGCGATGGTGCCGGTGAGCCGCTCGAACGACGCCACGGTCGCGGTGGCGCCAGCGCCGCTGAAGTTGTCGGTGCCCGACGCGGTGAACAGCAGCTCCGCGTTGGCGGCACCGGCGTTGGTCGTGGTCACCCGGCCGGCCGCAGCCGCACCGTTGGTGTACAGACCGACGCCCGTGACGTCGATGCCGCCGACACCCAGGCCGGTGGCGCCCATGGCCCTGCTCAGGCTGACGGTGATGGTCTCCCCGGCGTTGGCGCCGACCTGGAAGGCAGCGTTGAAGGTGCCGTCCAGCAGCTTCTTGCCGTTGAACGAGGTGGTGCTGGCGATCCGGTCGAGCTCGGCCTTCAGCTGGACGACCTCGGACTGGATGTTGCCCTTGGCGGCGTCGGACAGGGACCCCGAGTTGGAGGCCTGCACCGACAGGTCGCGCATGCGCTGGAGGATGCTGTGCGTCTCGGTGAGCGCACCTTCAGCGGTCTGCACGACCGAGATGCCGTCCTGGGTGTTGCGGACGGCGACCTTCAGACCACCGATCTGCGAGCGCAGGCCCTCCGAGATGGCGAGCCCGGCTGCGTCGTCGGCGGCGCGGTTGATGCGGAAGCCGGAGGAGAGCTTCTCCAGCGACTTGCTCATCTGGTTGTCGGTAGCCGACAGGTTGCGGTACGCGTTGAGCGCCGCGATGTTGTTGTTGACGCGCAGACCCACTGTGTTCCTCCTTGGAAAAGGGTCGTCCTGGTTGATCCCGCTGCATCCGTGCTGCGGGCCGTGCACAGGCTGTTACGGCCAGTGATCGGCAGGGTTTGAGTCGAACTGTTGATTTTTTTCCCGTGCGCCCCACCCGTTCGGGTGAGCGCAGCCGGTTTCCCCCTCAATCGGCACTCATGGCACGAGCGCGGCCGCGGGGAGGCCGGTCAGGCGGGCTGGGCGGCCGATCCTCGCCCGGGGGCTCGCCATCCCGAGCGGGCCGGCGGTCGGATCGGTGGGGCGGGCGGTCGGTCGTCGCCCCGGGTCCCGGCGGCGGGGGAGGAGCCGCCCGGGGAGCGGGCGGAGACGCGGTCGAGGTAGGCCTTCTGCTGGTTGCGGGCCCGCACACCGCCGTCGGCCGGGACGGCGGTGCCTTCCCAGATCTCGCTCATGGCCGCGTGCAGCAGGGTCAGCGCACGCGCACGCATCTGCGAGACGCGGGAGAGCGTCACGCCGAGGTCCTCGGCGATGTCGGTGAGCGACTCGTCGCCGAAGAAGTTGCGCTCCACGACCTCGCCCAGCCGGTCGGGCAGGGCGCGGATCGCCTCCTGCAGGTACCGGGCCCGCTCGCCCCGCAGCACCGCGCGCTCGGGGGACTCCGCGGTGTCGGGCAGGTCGAGGGACCCGCCGTCCGGGCCGGTCTCGGCGTCGATGCTCACCATGACCGCGCGGTGGACGTCGACCTGGAGCGACTCCAGCTCGGTGCGGTTCATGCCGAGGCTCGCGGCCAGCTCCGCACGCGTCGGCGGGCGGCCGAGGCTCATCGCCAGCGCGTCGGCGGCGGCATCGGTACGGCGGGCCGCTGCCCGCACGGAGCGGCTGGCCCAGTCGCCCGAGCGCAGCTCGTCGAGGACGGCGCCCTGCAGTCGGGTGAGGGCATAGGTGGCGAACGTCGCGCCGGCCGACGGGTCGAACCGCTTGGCGACCTCGACCAGGGCGACGTGCGCGCAGGAGACGAGATCGTCGCGGCTGACGTGGCTCGGCAGCGAGATGCGTGCGGCCACTGCGTTCACGGCGAAGGAGGCCAGCGGCAGGTGCTCGGTGACCAGCGCCTCCACCTCCTGGGGCGACCGCCGGCGCGGGTCGTCGTCCGCGGGTGCGCTCGGCCGCGGCGGAACCCGGCGTTCCGGTGCCGAGGGCTCCTGCGACGGCCGGCCCCGTGAGGGCCAGGTGCGCACGGTGCGCTCGGGCGCGAGGGGGCGGGCAGCAGTCACGTCTTCTCTCTCGGCTGACCGAGTGCCCAACCGCACCGTGCCGCTGCCTCCCGTGGCGACTTGACGACTTCGGCTTGAGGAGCGCCCCCGCTCTGCCGATGGCCACTGCGACGAGGCGCACACCGGGGGACCCGGCGGGCGCCGGAGGACGACGACACGACGGAGAGGCGGTGGGGGACCATGGGTGGGACGGACTACCAGCACCTGTCGACGTTGCTGTGGCGCGAGCAGGAGCTCCTGGACTTGCTGCTGTTCAAGGCCGAGGAGAAGCAGTACCTGATCCTCACGGGCAAGACCCGGTGGCTGCCGCGCATCGCCCACGAGATCGAGGTGGTGCTCGACCAGTTGCGGCTGCTCGAGGTGGAGCGCGCGGCCGCGACCGAGGAGATCGCCGGGCGCCTCGGCGTCGAGGCCAACCCATCGCTGCGGCAGCTGGCCGAGGCCGCGCCCGCGCCGTGGAACGACCTGTTCGCCAAGCACCACGAGGCGCTGCTGATCCTGGTGACCGAGCTGCGCAGCCTCTCCGACGCCAACCGCGAGCTCATCGAGGGCGGCCTCGCCGCCATCGGCGAGGTGCTCGGCGGCAACCGGCCCGCGTCGGCGGGCACGTACGGCAACACCGGGCGCACGGACGCCGGCAGCACCCGTGCGGTGACCCTGGACGGCGCACTGTGAACGAGCTTGCGAGTTCACCGATGAACGACGGAGCCCTGCGAACGCAGCCGACGAGCGTCAGCGAGGAGGTCAAGTGAGCACCTTCTCGGGGCTGAACGCGGCGTCGACGGCGCTGTGGGCGCAGCGGCGGGCGCTGGACGTCGCCGGTCAGAACATCGCCAACGCACAGACCGAGGGCTACTCGCGCCAGCGGGTCGGCCTGCAGGCCATGGGGGGCAGCGTCGTCCCTGCCTTCTACTCGGTCAGCAACGGCATCGGCCAGGGCGTGAGCGTCGACGAGGTGGCCCGCATCCGCGACGCCTTCCTGGAGGGTCGCGGCCACCTCGAGCACTCCCGCCAGGCGTCCTTGGCCGCCGAGAGCGAGGCCCTGTCGTTCATCGAGCAGGCCTTCCGGGAGCCCGGGGACACCGGCGTGCAGAACCTGCTGGCCGAGATGTGGGCCGGTTGGGACGACGTCACGAACGCTCCCGACAGCCTGCCGGCCCGCAGTCAGCTGCTCCAGCGGATGGACACCCTCGTCGACGGCATCCAGTTCACCCAGGCGACCCTGGACGCCGAGTGGAACGCGACCCGCAGCGACCTCGAGGTCCTCGTCGCCGAGGTCAACACCGCCACCTCGCAGCTCGCGGAGCTGAACCTGGCGATCCGCAACGCGAAGAACAGCGGCCTGCCCGCCAACGAGCTCAGCGATCGCCGCGACGTGCTGGCGATGGAGCTCGCCGACAAGATCGGCGCCACCGTGCGGCACGGTGAGCAGGGCGTCATCACGCTGTCCGTCGGCGGGATCAACCTGGTCTCCGATGGCCGCGCGACGGCCCTGCAGGTGGCCGGCTCGACCGACGTGAACACCGCACCGGGCGACCCGCCGCGGGTGGAGACGGCGAACGCCGGCTACGCCGTGCGCCCCGGTGGTCAGGTCCTGGGCCAGCTGACCACGCTGAACACGATCATCCCCGAGCACCGGGGTGGCCTGGACGACGTGGCGCAGCGGCTGGCGGCGGCCATCAACGGCGGACAGGCCGCCGGCTGGGACTTCGACGGCAACAACCCCGCGCCGGCGCTGCTCGGGTCGTCGTCCGGACCGATCACCGCCGCCACGCTGGTGCTGCTGACCACCGACCCCCGCGCGGTCGCCGCGTCGGCCGTGGCGCCGGGGCCGCTGGGCCCGTCGAAGGACGGCAGCAACGCCGACGCGATCGCCCAGCTCCGGTTGTCGATCACCGGCCCGGATGCGCGCTACCGCCAGCTGATCGTCGACCTCGGCGTGCAGGCCGCGGTCACGCGGCGCAACCTCGACGTCCAGCAGGTCATCACCACCCAGGTGGACGCGGCCCGCGACTCGGTGGCCGGCGTCAACATCGACGAGGAGATGACCAACATGCTCGCGTCCCAGCACGCCTACGCGGCCGCGGGGCGGCTGATCACGGCGATCGACCAGACCCTGGACCTGCTGATCAACCGAACCGGAATCGTGGGGCGTTGAGCTGAATGAGGATCACCCAGCGCGCTGTCGCGCTCACCAGCCTGCAGGGGCTGCACCGCAACCTCACGGCGTTCGGCAACCTGCAGGAGCAGCTCACGTCGGGGCGGCTCATCAATCGGCCCTCCGACTCGCCGACGGGCACCAACCGGGCTATGGAGACCCGCAAGGAGCAGGCGGCGATCACCCAGCAGGCCCGCAACATCAGCGACGCCAAGGGCTGGCTCGAGGGCACCAGCGACACCCTTCAGACCATGCTCGAGGCCACCCGCCGCGTGCGGGACCTGACCGTGCAGGGCCTCAACACCGGAGCCTCCACCCCGACCAGCCAGCAGGCCCTGGCCACCGAGGTGACCTCGCTCCGCGAAAGCCTGCTGCTGCTCGCCAACGCCCAGGTCCAGGGCCGGCCGATGTTCGGCGGGACGACCGCCGGCGCGCTGGCCTACGACGTCGCCGGCAACTACGTCGGCGACACGGGCAACCCGGTGACGCGGCGCATCTCCGACGTGGAGGCACTCCGGGTGGACATCCGTGGACCGGAGGCCTTCGGCCCCGCCGGCGCCGACCTGTTCGCCGTGGTCGGCGACATCGCGGCCGACCTGATCGCCGACCCCGCGGCACTGGGAGGTCACCTCGACGATCTCGACGCCATCGTCGAGGGCATGCTGGGCGCCCTGGCGGATGTCGGTGCCCGCACCGCCCGGCTCGAGGCCGGCGAGCGGGTCAACGCCGACCGGAGCCTGGCGCTGGCCAGCCGGCTGGCCGAGGTCGAGAACATCGACCTGCCCAAGACCATCATGCAACTGCAGATGCAGCAGGTCGGCTACGAGGCCGCCCTCGCCGCGACCGCCAAGGCGCTGCAGCCGACTCTCCTGGACTTCCTCCGCTGATGACCGCCGTCCTCCCCGCCCCCGCCCCCGCCCCCGCCGCCGAGGTCCAGAGCCCGGCAGCACCGCACGTCGCACCCGCGCCCCCGGCCGTCGCCGGCGTCCGGCCCGTGACACTGACCGAGCCACTGCCCGGCTTCCCGCGGCACCGCGACTACGTGCTCGTGGCCGCCGAGCCGACCGGCCTGCTGTGCTGGCTGCAGTCGATGGCGCCCGACGGGCCGCGGTTCCTGGTGGTGCCGCCGGCCCCGTACGTCCCGACGTACGCACCCCGGCTTCCCGCAGCCCTGCTGGCCGAGCTCGACCTGGCCGAGGCCGGCGACGCGTTGCTCTATTGCCTGGTCACTGTGCCCGACGGGGACGTCCGGTCGGCCACCGCCAATCTCCGCGCACCCCTGGTCCTCGACCCGTCGACCGGCCGGGGCAGGCAGGTCGTGCTCGTGGACGGGGGGTATCCGATCCGGCATCCACTGCGCCGATAACACTGGGGGCGGCTGCGCCGCCCTGCCGGCGACGCCGGCACAGCCACGGAGGCCGACACCCATGGAGGGGTACGCATGCTGACACTCACCCGCAGCGTCGGGGAGACGATCCGCATCGGCGACGACATCGAGATCCACGTCGTCGAAGTGCGCGGTGGGACCGTCCGGCTGGGCTTCAAGGCCCCGCGCGAGGTCACCATCCACCGCGAGGAGGTCTACCGGCAGATCGCCGAGGCGAACCTGCTCGCCGCGCAGGTCACGGCCGACAGCCTGGGCGCGCTCGCCGCGTTCGCCCCGGCCCCGGCCGACGTCAACGCCGGCGCTCCGGCAGCTCGGGCGGGGGCCGGGGGAGGTTCCGCGAACGAGCAGGCAGGAGAGCCGACGCAGCGGTCGGCCGCAGGTCGGGCGCCGCGGACGTCGGGCGGCGCACGGACATCACCTCCGACCTGACACAAGTCCATGACCCCGACGGGGGGCGTTTGGCAGAGCCTGCCCATCCGCCGCCCCCGTGGGCTCCCTGTTCCGTCGACACAGGCAAGATCTGCCGAAGCTTCGGCCCTACAACTGCGTAGGGCACGGCGGGTCTTGTGCCTGTCGGTCGTCGTCGATACGGCAGATTTCCCCCCAAGCAAGTAACAGGGGGCGATCACCATGCAACGCAGCGCTTACACGGCACGCGCAGCCGCCGAGTCCGGCGGCGAGCACGACTCGGTCGTCGTGCACGTGCAGCTGCGGCCGCGCCGCGGGGCAGCTCGTCGCTGCCTGGCCGCGTTGGCCACGCTGGCCGACGAGCACGACTCCGTCGCGTTCGGTGTCACCGGGCTGAGCAAGGACGACCGCATCGTCCGGATCACCGTCGGCGTCGACCTCGGCCCGCGTGCCGGCGTGGCCCGCTTCTCTCCGCAGGCCCAGGCCGCCTACGCGTTCGTCAGCGCGATCTTCGCCTCGCTGTACGACCACATGCCGGTCTACACGGCGGAGCCGAGCGCGGCCGAGCGGGCCGCCGCGGTGACGCTGCTGGAGGCCGTCGCGGGTGGCACCGCCACCGCCGCCGACCTGCCCGACACTTCGGCGTCCGAGGTGTCGACCGTCCACGCCGCCCCGGCCGGTACGCACCGCGTCCCCGCGCCGCGCCCACCCGGTCACGGGGAGCGCATCCCCGCCTGACCCCGCCGGCAAGGTCCGGCTCTCCCGCCCGAGGCCCTTACTTCCCCGCAGAGCCCCTGGAGTTCCGGTGTCCGATCGTTCGTCTTCCGCTTCCTCCCCGCCCGCAGCCACCGACGCGCGCGGCCGGGTCCGCGCACCCCTGGTCTTCGGCGGCATCCCGGAGGCCGAGGGCTGGCTGCTGGCGCCGATCACCCCTCGTGACCGCGTGCACTTCCGCGTCGACTCCGAGCTGCCGCTCCAGGAGTTCCGTGCCGAGCTGCCTGACGGCGTGAGCGTCAGCTACGACGCGGGCGACGGCCTCTACCGGGTCGACGGTCCGTGCGGTTCGGCCGCGATGCTCGCCGACTGGGTGCGGGCCTGGTGTGCCGGGCAGGGGCGCAGCACGATCGGGTTGCGTGCCGAGACCGACGTCCGCCGCCGGGCGCCCCGGGACCTTCCGCCGGCATTCCTCGACGACCTGTGCCGCCACTACGGGCCGGTCAGCCTCAAGCGGCTGCAGCGGAACATGAGCACGATCCGCCTGCACCTGCCCGACCCCGACGACCTGGCGCAGCAGGTCTCGGAGTGGGTGCTCAAGGCCGTGAGCCAGTACGACGAGACGAAGGGCGTGCCGTTCGGCGCGTTCCTGGCCACCCAGCTGTCCAAGTGGGTGCACGACCTCGGCCGCAACGCGCACGGCCGCACCGCCGCCGACACCGAGCACCGGCAGCAGAAGGCGATCGCGGCGTTCATCGCCGAGCACCAGCGCCGGCCCACCGAGAAGGAGCTCGCCGCCTACATGGGGCAGAGCGTGGCCACGCTACGCCGCAACTCCCAGACCGTCGCCACGCTCAACGGGCTGCGCAACCTGCAGTCGCTGGACGGCGGGCCGGACGCCGCCGAGATCCTGCTGCCCGACTCCTGCGAGGCGCCCGACGAGATCATGGGCGAGGCGGAGCAGACGCTGCTGTCGCACGCGCTGACCGCCGCGTGCGCTCCCGACCCGAGCGCCCGGCGCGACCAGCGGGCCGGCCAGCCCAACGTGCTGGGCTGGGCCACGTGGTACCTGACGACATGGGGCGGGTCGACCAAGACGCAGCTGTCGGCAGACCTCGGCACGTCGGTGCGCAACATGAACGTGCACGCCGACCGGGTCGAGCGGGCCCTGCGCGACCGCCTCACCGAACTCGTCGACTGACCCCGGGCAATGGAAGCTCTACCTACGTTGCAGAGCCCGAGACGTAGGTAGAGCTTCCATTGCCTCGGAGTCTCCGGGTGTTCTCGGGTCAGACGGCGGCGACGTCGGGACCTGCGGTGTCCGGCGCTCCGTGCGCCGTGCGGACGGCGGAGGCAGCGGGAACACCAGCGGCGATCGTGGCGGCGCTCGGCAGCGCGGTCAGGCCGGCCGGGACAGCGTCGCGGGGCATGCGGCGCAATGGCTTCTCCTCTCCCGTGGGCGATTCCCCCGGTCGACGCGGCGCGGCGGCCCAGGGTTCCGCCGCGGGCCGAGGAGGACGCCCGGGATTTCCTGCTCACCCGGGTCGAACGTGGTCCGCCGCTGCCGATATCCAGTGCGTGACGCCGTTTCGGGAGCCCCGCATCCGCGGCCTCGCGCTGCGGTCGGGGCCTGACGCCCGGGCGGCCGTGCGATGACCATGCTGCCCGCCGACGGCACGTCCTCCGAGGTGCTCGTGCCCTACTGGCTCGCCGCCCAGGACCGGGCCGCGCTGGCGGCGACCGTCCGCGCGGCGCTGACCGGAGCCGTGCACCCGGTGCAGGCGATCCACCTGCACGACGTGATCACCGAGCTGCACGTCGCCGCCGCCCGCGACGCGGTCTGGCCGGCCTCGGCCGCGCGGGTCCGCTCGGCCACCGGCTGGGCCGACGACGTCCTCCCGGTGCGGCTGTCGGCCGCCGAGCGGAGCAGCATCCTGGGCCTGCCGGCCCTGCCGGCCTTCGTGCGCGACCGGCTGGACGGAGCGAGCGCATGACAGACGTCCGGTTCGGCGGGGCCGTCGGCCTGCTGCAGCGGCTGCGGCCGGAGCGGGTCGGGGTGGCCGATCTGCGCGAGGTCGCCGACCAGTTGCTGCCCTGCCTGGCCACACCCGGTCTGCAGGTGAGCCTGCTGGAGCGGCCGCGGCGCGGATCGGTGCTGGTCCTCGAAGAGGACGAGCGGTGCCTGCGGGTGCCGCTGGTCGAGCTGGCCGACGACATGACCCGCGCGGGCGTGCGACCGACGTCCACCGGCATCTCCGCCGCGCTGGCGTCGTGGATCGCGCACCGGCCGGTCAGCGACGCGGCCGCTGCCGCCGGCGGCATCGCCGTCCTGGACTGGGCCGACAGCCGACGGCGCGCCCTGGGCCGGCGGGTCGTCGTCCTGAGGGGCGAGCTCGCCCTGCCGTGGCAGCCCTCGTCCTCGTGCGACGGCGCCGCGGTGCACCGCACGCGGTCGGGGGCGCTGGACCGCGCCGCCGACGTCCGGCTGGAGATGCGGGTCGAGGGACCGGTCGTGCTGTGGTCGCACCCGTCCGTCGACGTGCTGTCCACCGCCGTGCTCGTGGCGCCGGACCGGATGCTGCAGCGGATCGCCGCCGCCGACGTCCCCATGGACGACATGCATGTCGTGGTGACACCGGAGCGACCGGTGGCCTGTGCGGGTCCGGCCGTCGCCGCCCGGCTCGCCCGGGAGACCACCGAGCCGTGTCTGACCCTCCCGTGGACGCGCCTCACCGACCTGCCCTGGCTCTGACCGCGGCGGACTGTCGCCACCCCGCTTCGGTCGGGATGCGCCGTCAGGAGATGACGCCGTACTACTACGCGGGTCCTGTCGACCTGCGCGTTCGTGGCCCTCCGCGGTTTGACCTGCGGAAACGTCTTCCGACGTTTGCCACCGTCTGCCGGAGCTTTCCGGCGTCCTGTGCCATGGATGTGCCATCGGCCAGGCCTGTCAGACCCGAACTACAAGATGCAAGACGGCCCCGCCTCGGTGTCGAAGACCGAGACGAGGCCTTGACCCCTCACCGTCCTAGAAAGGCGAGAGACCCAGTCAGCACACGAACGAGCGACACGAGCCGTGGTGCGAGCCGGCGGAGCACGCCGCGGCCCAGGCCTGCGGGTTCCCGGACGCTGGATGTGTCGGGCGGCCTTTCCACTTCGGCTCCGTCGGCGGCTGGCTGATCGACGATGACGGCCCTCGTCTGGTGGTCGACTGGCGGACCGTGGGAAGCCTCGCGGAGCCGCTGACGCTCGCCGAAGCGGCCGATCTGTTCGGCTTCCTTGGGCTCGCACTGGCCGCGGCTGGTGCGCGGCCTGTCTGATGCGAACAGGACGCGGTGCTAGCGGCAGCGCGCTGTTGCCACAGCACGTAACAAGCCCCGTGGCGTCGTGTGCGCCATGCTGAACGCATGACAGAGCCCGCGCTGCCTCGGCTATTCACACCGGCCGAAGTAGCGCGGGCTCTGCAGCAGTCGGAGCGTTACGTCAGAGAGAAGGCTCTGTCAACGACGGTCCAAAGTTGACCCCCTAGCGACGGCCGAAAGTTGACCCCCCTCGTGGTCATGCGTCTTCGGTGGCGGCCGCGGAGCGGCCGAGGTCTCGGTCCTTGAGCCGGTAGCTGTCGCCCTTGAGGGAGATGACCTCGGCGTGGTGGACGAGGCGGTCGATCATGGCGGCGGCGACCACCTCGTCGCCGAAGACCTCGCCCCAGCGGCCGAAGGGCTTGTTGGAGGTGACGATCAGCGAGGCCCGCTCGTAGCGGCTGCTCACGAGTTGGAAGAACAGGTTGGCTGCCTCGGGCTCGAACGGCACGTAGCCGACTTCGTCGACCACCAGCAGCGGATAGCGGCCAAGTCGGCGGAGTTCGTCCTGCAATCGGCCAGCGTGGTGGGCCTCGGCCAGTCGGGTGACCCACTCGGTAGCGGTGGCGAACAGCACCCGGTGACCGGCCTGGCAGGCGCGGATCGCCAGCCCGGTGGCCAGGTGCGTCTTGCCGGTGCCGGGTGGCCCGAGCAGCAGCACATTTTCCTTCGCGGTGACGCAGTCCAGGGTGCCCAGGTGCGCGATGAGGTCCCGCTTGAGCCCGCGGGCGTGGTCGAAGTCGAACTCCTCGAGGCTCTTTCGGGCCGGGAAGCGGGCGGCCCGGATCCGGCCCTCACCGCCGTGGGACTCCCGTGCGGAGACCTCCCGCTGCAGGCAGGCGATCAGGAACTCCTCGTGCGACCAGGACTGCTCGCGGGCCCGCTCGGCCAATCGCGGCACCGCCTCCCGCAGCGTGGGCGCCTTGAGCGCGCGGGTCAGGAACGCGACTTCTGCGCCCAGGTCCCGGCCGCTCATGCCACGCCTCCATCGGAGAGGCCGAGCGCGGCGTCGTAGTCACTCAGCGGCCGGATCTGCACTTCCTCGGCCGGCGGGGGCGGACGAAGCAGCCCGATCCGGGCCGCGCGCAGTGCCTTCGCCGCGGTCACGTGCTCGGCAGCGGAGATGGTCTGGTGGCGGGCCCAGGTCCGGTCGTGGTCGGCCACGACCCGGCCCTCGCAGAGCACCCGCACCCGGTGCAGGTCAGCGACCACCTCGACCCGGCGGCCGATCACTGTCGGATGCACCGAGTAGTCGTTGCCGTCCAGCCGCACGTAATGGTCGCGGGCCAGCCGCGTGGAGGTCCGCCAACCAGTCACCGGGGCCACCGGCGGAAGGGGAAGCATCCGCTCGAGGTCGGCGGCGATCCGGTCGGTCGGAGCGCAGCCCAGCGCTCGCCGGGTGCGGGTGTTCACCAACCCCAGCCAGGCCGAGATCTGCGCGTTGAAGTCCGCCGGGCCGGTGAAGGTGCGACCGGGCAGGAAGGAGCGCTCCAGGTAGTCGTGCAGCCGCTCGACCAGGCCCTTGGCCTCTGGATCGGCCGGCCGGCAGATCAGCACCCTCGTGGCCAGGGTGCCGCGGAAGCCCTGGCACTCGGCGGTGAGTTCGGAGCGGCCGCCGCGCCAGCGGCCGACCGCGCCCTCTCCGTCCCAGACCAGCACCCGCGGCACCGCCCCGAGGCCAGCCAGCAGCTGCCACCAGCCGGCGAACAGGTCCTCCGCGGCGCGGGAGGGGATGAGCACCGCGGCCGCCCAGCGGGAGTAGCCGCAAACCATGGTCAGCACCGGCAACTGCTTCGCCGTGCGGGTCTGGCCGAAACCGACCGGCAGGGTGATCGGCGGGAACCACAGGTCGAACTGTGATGGCGCTCGCCGAATCTCCCCAGGGGTGCTCATCGAAAGTCCCCACCCGGGTGCGCGGTCAGGTTAGTGGTCGTCGGGTTCCGGTGGCGGTGCGGCGGAGGGTGTCGGTGCGGGCGTGGTGATCGCGCAACCGGTAGCTGTCGCCATCGAGGTTGAGCACGACGGAGCGGTGCAGGAGCCGGTCGAGCATGGCCGCGGCGACGGTGGTGTCGCCGAGGACCTCGCCCCAGGAGGCGACTCCTCGGTTGGTGGTCAGCACGATCGAGGTCTTGCCGTAGCGCTGGGAGACGACCTGGAACAGCGCGGAGGCAGCCTCGGCCGGTAGCGGGAGGTAGCCCAGTTCGTCGATGACGAGCAGGGTGGGTCCGGCGAAGAACCGCATGGTGGTGGCCCACCGGCCCTCGATGGCGGCGCGGTGGCAGCGGGCTGCGAGGTCGGCGGCGGTGGTGAAGTAGGTGCGGTAGCCGGCTTGGGCCGAGGCCCGCGCGAGGCCGACGGCCAGGTGGGTCTTGCCGACTCCGGGTGGGCCGATGAGCAGCACGTTCGTCGCTGACTCGAGGTAGCGGCAGGTCGCCAGCTCGGCGATGAGCGCGCGGTCGACTCCGGGGGCGGCGTCGTAGTCGAAGTCCTCCAGGGAGGCCGGGCTGGGCAGGGAGGCGAACCGGAGCCGGCCGGCCAGCCGGCGGGCCTCGGTGTCGCTCACCTCCAGGGCCAGCAGTCGCTCGAGGGCCGCGGTCAGGCTGAGGTTCTCGGCGCGGGCGGCGTCGAGCACGCCGGGTAGGGCCTCGGCGGCGGCGTGCAGCTTCAGGGTGGCCAGGTGCCCGCGCAGCTGCTGGTAGACGCTGGCCTGCAGGTTCGTGCTCGGCTCGGGCGGTGGTGCGCTGTGTGGGGTGGTCATCGGAGGGTGTTCCTTCCTCGGGCGGCGCGGTCGTAGGCGGCCAGGTCGATGACGACCCGGCCGGGATCTGGGGCGGTCGCGGTGGCCTTCTCGCGGAGGTGGTCGGCGGCCGCTTGGGCCGCGGGGCCGGGTGGGATGCGCTGCTTGCGCCGGTGCGGCGCGGCGGTGGCGAACGCGGCCAGCGCGGCGGTCTCCAGCGCGGTCACGTGGACCGAGTCGCGGATCATCGCTCCGGCCCCGTCGGTGGCCAGCCGGTGCCGGGCCACCACCGTCGGCAGTCGGCCGGTGGTCGAGCCGGTGCTGATGTCGATGCTGGTGGCGCCGAGGCGGTGGGCCACGGTCACCGTGGTACCGGTCAGCTCCGGCGGGACGGAGTAGAAGTTGCCGCGGTAGGCGACCAGCGCCTGCGCGGAGACCTTCCGCTCCACGGTGAGCGCGGCCGGGAACGGTGCCGGCAGCGGCGTGAGCCGCTCGTCGGCGAGGAAGCTGGAGACGGTGCCCCGCCGGCCGCCGAGTGTGCGCAGCCGGGCGTCGCCGCGGATGGCGCAGAACTCGTCGAGTCCGGCCTGCGCCTGCTCGGGCGTGACCTCGTCGGCCAGGGTGCGCCACCAGCGCTGGGCGGCGGTGTGGTTGGCCTTCTCCACCACGCCCTTGCGGTTGCCGCGCCGCGGCGGGCAGATCGCCACGGTGACGCCGTAGTGCTTGGCGACCGCGGCGAACGACGCGCTCACCCTCCCGGTGGCGGGGTGGCAGACCGTCGCCATCCGGTCGAACCGCCAGCTGCGGGTCAGCCCGCCCAGGGCCACCGAGACACGGTGCAGGGCGTCGATCAGGACCGGCTGCTCCATGCTCGAACAGAGCACTCCACGCCAGCGGCCGGAGTGCGCCAGCGCCCCGACCAGCAGGAACGCCTTGCCGGTGTAGCCGGCGGCGGCCCAGGAGGCGGGCGGGTCGGGAAGCTCGACCCAGTCCCACTGGGTCTCCTCACCGGCCGGATGGTCGATCACCGCCGCCGGGCGGCCCTTGGCCGGCGCGCACGGCTGGCAGGCCGGGCGCAGCTCCCGGGCCCGCAGCTGGCGGGTGAAGGTGGAGGACGCCCGGTCGTAGCCCAGGCCGGTGACCTCGTCGAACAAGGTCATGGCCCACAGGTGCGGGTCCTCGGCCAGCCGGGCGCGGCAGTAGTCGACGAACGGGTCGAATGGATCAGGGCCGGCCGGGGCGCGGACCCCGGCCTGGCGGCCGTTCAGGTAGGCGCGGATGGTCTTGCGGTCGCGACCCAGGTGCCGGGCGATCGCCGAGATCGTCCAGCCCTGGCGACGTAGCGCGTGCACGTCGATGTCGTCCTCCCGTGTGAGCATGAGAGGCAGGGCTCCTTCGAGGTGGTGCGGTGGTCAGAGACCGCCATCCTCGGAGGAGCCCCCGCCGTCTCGGCGGAGCTCCACGGGTGGGGACTTTCAGTGAGCAGGTCTGGGGACTTTCAGCTGAGCGCCGTCAACTGGGCGATCTCGCCGGCCACATACGCGGTGCGGGACGCCGGATCCGGCGGCAGATACACCGGCCGCAGCTCGGCCACCCGCTTCTTGAGCACGGTCATGGACCGGGTCCAGCCGATCCGCTCGGCGATCACCGTCGCGGGCATCGTCGGAAACGCCTGCAACAGCTCCCGGATCCGCGGCTCCGCCTCATCGACGATCGACGGCTGGCCGACCCGCTCGTACTTCGGCGGACCCTCGGCCCGCAGGGCCGCCCGCACGGTGTTCCGCGAGACGCCCAGCACCCGCACGATCTGCTTGATCGGGATGCCCTCGGCCCGATGCAGCCGGCGGATCTCCGCCCAGTCCTCCACTGCCAGCACCTCGTCCCCTCCCCGGCTCGGCTCGAGCCAGGGTCTCGGGAGGGGGTCACTTTTCGAGTGTCGCTAGCCCGGGGCTTTCACACCGGTCCGTGATCGGTCGGCTCCAGAAGTAGGAAAGGTGCTCCTGAACTGCAACGATGTGACTTGTCGAGGGTCATGATCGCGCAGGAACTGGAGCACCTTTCTGGTGAAGAAGACTACCGGGCCGTACCCGGCGCTGACAGTGGATGGCGGCGGGTCGAGCGTGGTGCCGCACGCCGGGGCGACACTGCTGCTGAGGACGGCGCAGACCGTCGGTCTCACCGCCGCGCTGTCGAAGGCGCTGTCGCCGTGGCGCAAGCCGCTGGCCATCCACGACCCGGGCAAGATCGTGCTCGATCTTGCGGTGAGCTTGGCGATCGGTGGGGATTGCCTGGCCGACATCGCCCAGCTCCGCGCCTGCCCAGAGGTGTTCGGCCCGGTGGCCTCGGACCCGACGGTGTCGCGGTGCATCGACGCGCTGGCCGCTGACGTCACGGCAGCGCTGGCCGCGATCAACACCGCCCGGGCGACGGCCCGCGCCCAGGCGTGGGCGCTGGCCGGCGAGCACGCCCCTGACCACGCCGCGGACGCTCACCGGCCGGTGGTGATCGACGTGGACGCCACGCTGGTGACGGCGCACTCGGAGAAGGAAGCGGCGGCGCCGACGTTCAAGCGCGGCTTCGGTTTCCACCCGCTGTGGGCGTTCGTCGACCACGGACAGGACGGCACCGGGGAACCACTGGCGTTCGCGCTGCGCAAGGGCAACGCCGGCTCCAACACCGCCGCCGACCACCTCACGGTGCTCAAAGCGGCGCTGGCACAGCTGCCCGGCGGGCACGACCGCGGCAAGAAAGTCCTCATCCGGGTCGACGGCGCCGGCGGCACGCATGAGCTGCTGGCCTGGCTGACCCGCCGCCGACTCTCGTACTCGGTCGGGTTCTCCCTGCCCGGCGACCTCCCCAGCATCCAGGCCAGGCTGGCGACGATCCCCGAGCACGTGTGGACCCCGGCCTACGACGCCGACGGCCAGCTCCGGCCCGGCGCCTGGGTCGCCGAGGTCACCGACCTGTTCGAGCTGGGCTCCTGGCCGGACGGGATGCGGCTGATCGTGCGCAAAGAACGCCCGCACCCCGGCGCGCAGCTGCGCATCACCGACCTCGACGGACTACGGATCACCGCGTTCGTCACCAACACCACCAGAGGCCAGCTCGCCGACCTCGAGCTGCGCCACCGCCGCCGAGCCCGCTGCGAGGACCGCATCCGATGCGCCAAGGACACCGGCCTGACCAACCTCCCGCTGCACGACTTCGCCCAGAACCAGATCTGGTGCGCCATCGTGGCACTGGCCTGCGAACTCACCGCCTGGATGCAGACCCTCGCCCTCACCGGCCACCCCGGCCACGAGGCCGCCCGACGGTGGGAACCCAAGAAGCTGCGGCTACGACTGTTCTCCATCCCCGCCCGAGTCGCCCGCACCGGACGCCGACGCTTGTTGCACCTCGCGGCTACCGCGCCGTTCACCGCGCTCGTGCTGGCCGCCCTCGACGCCCTCGCCCGGCTGACCGCCCCACCACCGGCCGCCGCGACCGGCTGACCGCCGGAACCCCACCCCGACGACCCGAGAACCCGACCGGCCAGTGGAACCGGCGCCCACCCGAACGACCTCGGGCGAACCGTCACACCCCGATGCGATCCTCAAGCCCACGCGGGACAAGAACCCCGACGACGATCACACCGGACAAGATCACGAAAGATCCGGGCTAGGGGGTCAGTTTTCAGGCGTCGTCGACAGGCTCGTCGCCGGGAGTGGCCGCACTGTCGCATGGCCCGTGGTGAAGCAAGGTTCACCGAGGAGGATGTCCGGTCGATCATGGCCATGACTCACCACAACGTCGTTGTCGAGCAAACGCCTCGCTTTGCCTTCGCCCCGCGGTCCCGGCGAACCCTGTGAGCGCAAGACATCTGACGCCGAAGGACATGGCTGCCGAACTGAGCATCAGCGTCGACCAGGCGACGAAGCTGATCACTGGCGGTCACATCCCCGCGGTGAATATCGGCGTCGGAAGCCGGGCCTACTGGCGCGTGTCTCGAGAGGACTTCGATAACTGGCTGGCGGCACAACGGGCGGCGACGGCCCGCCGTTTCGAGTGGCTGCGTACGTACTACTAGCGAGAAAGACGACCCCCCTCAGAGCCGTTCTAAGCGACTTTCAAGGGGGTTCGGTATGCCAGGGGGTCAGCAGGAGGCGAACAACCAGTCCTTGTGGACGGCCAGGTCCTTGAGGTCGGGGAACCGTCCGGCGAGTGCAGACAGCATCTCATCGGTGATCAGCCGGGGGGGAACAACGAACTCCACGCCAACCGGCCGGTCGTGTGCGTCCACGTCCACCATGACGAGGTCCGAGACCTCGACTGTGCGCGCGACAGTGGCCCCGTCGACAAGCTCGACGTAGGTGGCTACCGCCTCGGTGTCGTACTGGACCAGCATGATGGAAGGCTACGCCTCGCTGTCTCGGTCGGCGACGGTGATGACGTACTCGTTATCGTCCACGCGCACGATCACCTTGAGTCGACGCCCGGAAGAGGTACGCCCGAACACCACGGTTGCCTCGTTCGGGTTATCCCGCGCCGGGTGCGTGGTCTCCGGGACGGCGAGCGCGTCCGCGATCTCCTCGGCCGTGATACGGCGGGAAGCCATGCGGCGCTTGGCGTGCCCCGAGAATCGCAACGTCACGGTGGCGACCTTCTCACGACCTGTCCGGCGAGCATCAAGCTGCGGCGGGGGCCTCATCTCCCGACGCTCGTTCGGCAGCGTCCCGCCCTAGATCCCCTCGCGCTCGTCGGCGGCCAGCTGTTTGAGCACGCCCCCATAGGTGACGTGCACTCTCGCGTCGGTGTGAGCCGGCGACTCCGCGGCCACCCCTCGACAGATGAAGTACCGGGCGAGTGCCGTACTGCCATACGTTCACCGCGAGCGAGCGGTGGTGGGCCTCCGCGGACAGTTGAGGGTCATGGCCGTCGCCGGAGGCACGACGCCGGACTGGACGACGCTGGCAGTCGAGGGGTCCATCGAAGCCCCCAGCCTGCGCGGACGAACCTGGTTTGAGTGGGCAGCGACCGTCGAAGCGGACGGCGAAGACGTCACGCAGGCGCCTGCCCACGCCGCCGAGTCGACCGCTAGGCCAACCATTGAGACGCAGCCGTCCGTGGCCATCTAGGGAACCGCAAGAAGCACCGAGCCCCGGCGATCCGTAGTCGTCGGGGCTCGGTCTCGTTTTACGGTCGGACGGGCGCTACGGTGCCTAACTATGAGCTGGCGTCGCGGTGCAGGAGTATGGGCTGTCGCCTTACCCGCAACCCTTGTCGCGGCCACGGGATGCCAATCCTCGACGGACTCGGCCGATGCAAGTTCGATGGCGCTCGACGCTATTCAGCGCGAGGTTGCGCGAACGGCCGAGCCGGTGCCCTCTTTTGGTCGCGACCTAACGACCGCGGACCTAGTCGAGCTGGCCGCCCGTTCTGGTGGGGGTCCGAGCCAAGGACAGCAAGCTGCTTTCCTCACGCAGGCCGGCCAAGAGCAGTTGCTGCGTTATGCAGGGTCCACGGACGAGGCACTCGAGCTCGGAATCGCGATATGCAATTTGGGGAACTTGGCGAATGCTACGGATGCCCTAACTTCCGCCGGCTTCGAACCAGATGACGCCGCGGTCTTTGTGGGAGTGGCAATCTCGTCGCTTTGTCCAGCCTGATCGACGGCGTGCCGCCGCTCATCCGGACGCGTCGCGCCCCGGATCCCCTCGTCGCTCGCCGGCGGCCAGGGCGCACTCGAGGGAGGCGTCCCGCGCCGCGCACGTAGGGACCGCCATGGCCGGACGGGCTGGCGGCTATGACGTCACGAGCGGATGTCCTGGGTGCGGAGGCGCGCCCACTCGTTGCTTCCGCACGGCGAAAGGCAAAGATGAACCATGGAAGAAGCGGTTGGCGGACGAACAGTGAGGGGGCGCCTTGCCGGAACCCTATGAGCTGGTCTGGGCGGAGAGCGCAAGACTGCTGGCTCGCCAGGAGGCCAGCTTGGACACGCTCCGAGTTCGCGCCCTCGGTGTGCTCTCTGCGGGCGGCATCATCACTGGCATTTTCGGGGCGCGAGAGGAAGCAGCCCCGTGGGCTGTCTGGGTCGCTCTCGCTTCCCTGGCGTTGAGCGCCATGCTCACGGTATGGATCTGTTGGCCGCGGTCGTTCGACTTCGCACATGAGATCGATCCCATGCTAGAGCGAGTGCGGCATCAAGACGTCGAGGAGGTATCGGCCCTAGATGTGGCTTACAACTGGGCCCGGGACCTGAATGACAGCCACAAGGACAACGAGCCAAAGCTTGCCCGACTAGTCAACGCATACACCGCGATGTGTTTTCTGCTAGCCGTGGAGGTCGTGGCTGCGGTTGGGGCCGTCACGGTAGCCGCCTAGCGCTTCCGCGGAATCCGTCTCTCCGGCGGCGGCTGTCCAGCCTTCTTCTCGGGCTTTCTCGCGGGTGGAAACTCGCGAGGCGCCGGCTTGGGGTCCCGCGGCGGCTGAGGCACCTGGTTCTTCTCTGGCGGCACGAGCGAAGGCTACAAGTCGATGCAGCCGGATTGCAGCGCCGAGTCTCGCGGCGCTGCACGGCCGCCGTCCGATCGCTTGGATGAGGCCGTGCCCACCGACCTTGACGCCGCCGGGTTCCTGATCGCCTGTCTTGCCCTGATGGTCGCGGCGGGGGCGGGGTATTTCAGTTGGCAGGCAACCAAGGCAGCCAGGCGCTCCGCGTCGGCCTCAGAGCAGTCCGCGGAGGCCGCCGCTCGCTCGGCGGGCGTGGCCGAGCGCGAGGAACAGCGCCGGCTCGAGGAGGCCGAACTGCGTGCCGTGGTGTGGCGGCCGGAGCGTGAAGGCGACGCCGTGCTCAAGCTGTGGAACGCCGGCGACAGCACCGCTTTCGACGTCCACGTGGACGTCAGCCCTGGCGCCCGCGTCGTTGGCATCCCCGATGTGGCGGGCGAGGCGGTGCGCAGCGGCGACGGTGTGCGTGTCGGTGCGAGCACAAGGGACTTCGACGCCGGGGACGAGGGTCTCGTGGTCCGCTGGCGCGGAACACCGGATGGGGCCGTTCGGGAGTGGACCTATCGCCTCTAGAACTCCCACTCCCAGCCGCTCGTGCCTCCAGTTGCGGACGGCAGGTACATAAGGGTGCCGGAGGCTTCCGGGACGTCGAGGACGATCTTGCCCATGTACTTCTGGCTCGGCGCGAGCGCGTCCGTAGTGAACTCTTGGCCGTCAGCCAGGCACCCGTACGTGGCATACGTCCCGAGGTCACCGACGGTCACGCCGTCGGAGCCGATGAACTTGAAGTCGTACGAGCTGACGGTGAAGTACAGCTCGGCATCGAAGGTCGGGGCGGGGGCGGTAGCCATGCGCAGATCGATGGCGACGAAGTGGCCTCTCTCCGGTGGGTCTGCGAACTCGCCGGTGCACGCGAAGTTGGGCGTGATCTTGTCGATTGCGAAGGTGACGGTCGTCTCGCCGGTCGCCAGATCGGTGAAGCCGCCTTCCTCACCAAGTTCCTTCTCGATGTTGCCGCGGTCATTCCGCTCAGGTCCGGTCGGCTCCGCGTTGGCCTCCGACTCGGCGGCGTTCAGCTCGGCGTCCTGCTCCGGGCTGCAGCCGTAGCCAACGCACTCCTCGGTCGATTCGGCCGCGGATGTCTCCGGCAACTCCGGCGCGGAGGACCTGTTTGGCTCGTTCCCTCCGCACCCGGTCAGCGCGAGCCCAGCAGCCAGGCATAGCAGCGTGCGTCGCCGCATGACAGGTCCCCCATTCCCCGAGGTGGGACTGGACCGTACCGGATCATCGGCCGCGGAAGGGATCGCCTACCTTCACGAGCCCTACTCCGGGCTAGACCCGAACGCTTCGACGATCGCCTTCTTGGCCGCCTCGTAGGCGTCATAGTCGATGCCGTCCGTGATGCCCTGCCCGTCCAGCCGGCGCTGGACGAGCTTGGCCATCTCCTCGTTGTAGGCGACGAAGCCCGCGACGTCCTCGAGCAGCCTCCTGGTCCGCTTGTTGAGGTTCCCGGTCTGGACGTAGTCGAAGATGCGCCCCGCGGTCGTCCCTGACTCCGTGTCGAGAACAGCCAGTTCGTCCCGGATGCGCTGAGCGTCGGCGCCGTCGGCGGCCTGATCGGCGAGGGCTCTGATCCGTTCAGTCAACGGCATCAGGTCGCCGTGAGCCTGCTCGGCAAGAGCCCGCAGGTAGGCGGTCCGGTTAGTCATTTACGTCCACGCTCCAGGGTCACGAGTTCGCGGTGGATCTCGGCGACGACCTTCCGCCGGTCACCCTGCTTGGAGAAGTCGACGCCGTTGATGTGGAAGTGAACCTCGAAGGGCCGGTGCAGCGCGGCCTCCTGCTCGGCGGTGCGAATCGTCTCCGGCTTACCAGTGCCGTTGTAGGCGAGCGTGTAGCCGGGCGGCAGGAGCCCGCCCCGGTCGTAGCCATCGAGTAGCGCTCGTTGAAGATGCCGTCACCGGCGCCGCGGGGGGATCGGCCGACCCGGACACCGACACCGCCCGCGGACTCCACGTTGACGCCGAGCAGGGTGCCGGCCATGTGGCCGATGCCGAACTTGCCGCCGCGGGAGTTGCCGATCTGGAACTGGCCGAACATCCCCGACTTGAACCCCGGCCACGGCATCGTCGCCGTGGAGCCGAGGCGCGCGTAGGGGGAACGGCCGCGGATCACGTTGGTGATCGCAGCCATGAATCCGGAGCAGTCGTAGCCGCCAGGGCCCGCCCCGCCCCACAGGTAGGGCTTGCCGACCTGCGACCGCGCCCAGTTCAGCGCGCCCACCATGCCGGTGCCCGGCTCGAACATCGTCTTCAGGTTCGTGACGATCTGCCGGGCGGCGCCACGCATGGCGCTGACGACGGAGTCGTTGTTGAAGTCCAGGTTGATGCGGGCGACGCGGTCGCCGACGAGCCCACCCTTCGCGTAGCCGGGCATCCCCACCATGGAGGCGACCCTGCTGACGCCTTCACTACATTCGAGACCGCATTCGTGCCCGAGGTCTAGATCCGGGGGAACTGCCGGACGAACTCGCCCATGTCGACGAGGGCGACGATGGCCAGGATTGAGGCCCGACCGACGCGGCGCTCCGGCCGAGAGGTCAAGGTCTACGACGTCCGCTTCCGCGACCCTGACGGGCGACAGCGCAAGAAGACGTTCGGCAAGAAGGGCGACGCCGATCGGTTCGCGGCCACCGTCGAGGCCGACAAGATCCGCGGGCAGTACGTCGACCACACCGACCGGACGACCGTCGCGGAGTACGCGCGGGCATGGGCAGCGTCTCGGCCGCACCGTCCGTCGTCGGCCCGCAGAGTGTCGAGCATGATCGAGACGCACATCGTCGGCACGCGGCTGGGGGGCCGGCGGTTGTCCGCGGTCCGCCCGTCCGAGGTGCAGGCCTGGGCCAGTGACCGGGCGCAGGTGCTCGCCCCGACGACCCTGCGCGCACTCGTGTCGTTGCTGCGATCGGTGTACTCGAACGCAGTCCTGGACCGGCTGGTTGCCTCGTCTCCGGTGGTCCGGGTGCAGCTTCCTCGAGCGGACCGTGAGCGTGTCGTGCCGTTGACCGTCGAGCAGGTATTGGAAATTGCCGACACCGTGCCCGCGCGGTACCGGGCGATGGTGATCACTCAGGCCGGGCTCGGTCTGCGAATCGGGGAGCTGCTGGCCCTGCGGGTCGAGGACGTCGACTTCCTCCGGCGAACCGTCCGCATCGAGTGGCAGATCGGACCCAAGACGCAGGAGCGGGTCGCGCCGAAGACCCCACGGTCACGGCGGACGGTGCCGTTGCCCCGGGTCGTCGCAGACGCCTTGGCGGCACACCTCGCGGAGTTCCCGCCGGGCGACGACGGGTCGATTTTCACGTCCAGCGCGGGGGTCGTCTACTGGCCAGAGGTCTACGGCTCCCGGGTGTTCGCGGCGGCGGCGAAGCGTGCCGGGCTGCCCACGGGAACGACGACGCACGACCTGCGACACCACTACGCGAGCGTGCTGCTCGCGGCCGGCGAGTCCGTCGTCGCGGTGGCCGAACGCCTCGGACACGAGAACGCGATGCTGGTCCTCAAGACCTACGGCCACTTGATGCCCGACTCCTAGGACCGCACCCGCCGCGCCGTCGATGAAGCGTGGCTCTGTGCCATCACGGTGCCATCGGAGAAGTCAGCGCAGCGCTGACCTGCACGAAAGGGGGGAGTCTAGGAGATGACGCCGTACTCCCAGTGCCACGGCTCGGGCTTCTCGCCGCGCGGCCCGGCCCACGGCGGCTGCACCCAGCCGAACCGGCCGGCGTTCTCGGCCATCCAGCGCCACTGCGGGGTGCCGAAGCTGTTCACGCCGCCGCAGAGATCGACCGCGAGCGCCCAGCCGTGGTTGGACGTCCCCGGCAGGGCGGCCAGGTGTGGCTTGAGGGCGAACGCGGTCACCTGTGCGGAGAGCGACCGGTACGAGTCGGTGATGCACAGCCGCTCGCCGAAGCGGTCGGCGTAGGCGGCCGACAGAGCCCGGTAGTCGGCGGCCGCGTCGCAGCGCAGCGCGTGCGAGTACACGCCCAGCCGGCACAGCACGCCCGACGGGATCTGGCCGTTGGTCCAGCCACCCCAGGCGGGGCTCGCCGTCGGTGCGGACTTCGGGGGCGGCGGCAGCGCGCCGCATGCCAGGGTGCCGTGGGCGGCGGGGAGCGCGGCGTTGGGCTCGACGGGTGCCGGCAGGGTCACGCGGACGGCGGAGGCGCCTTCGGGCAGCGAACGGATGCCGACCTGGTAGCCGGCCGCCGAGGCGCCCAGCACCTCGCCGCCGCCGACGTACAGGCCGACGTCCAGGCCGCCGGGGGAGAGGACCAGGTCGCCGATCTGCAGCTGCGACGCCGGCACGGCGGCGCCGCGGGCCCACTGCCCGGCCGGCGTCGTCGGCACGTCGTACCCGGCCAGCAGCCAGGACGCCGAGGTCAGCCCGCCGCAGTCGTACCCGTCGGGACCGGTGCCCCCCGGAACGAACGGCTTGCCCACCTGCGACAGCGCCCCGCTGACGGCCGTCATGGTCTCCGCGGGCAGCACGGTGATCGGGCTGTTGCCGACGACGGCCCACGCGATGCCCGGCAGGGGCTCGCCCGCCTCGTCCAGCGCCGGGGAGAGGCCCGCGGGCAGCCGGGCGGGGTCGAGGAGGTCGGCTGCGGCGGGCGGCTCGATCCCGGCCTCGGCGAGGGTGGTCAGGTAGCGCTGCCACCGGGCGACGGCGCGCTGGTTGCGGTTCTGCTGCTGCCCGGCCGACGGCGTGCTGCCCAGCCCCGCGATGCCGGCGACGACGGCGGGATCGAGATCGACGGTGCGGGCACGCGAGCGCGCGAGGACGCTCTCGGCGCGAGCGGCCACGGCGGCGACCCGCTCCTCGGCGGCGGCCACGCCCCGGGCGGCCTCCTCGAGGACCGCGCCGGCTTCCGCTGCCCGGGACAGCGCCCCGGCGGTGTCCGCGACACCGGTCGCGGCCGCGGAGAGGGTGCGGGTGCCGGGCGCGGCCCGGTAGAGGGCGGCGGCGGCCGTGCCGACGACGGAGCGCTCGGCCTCGGCCCGCAGGGCGGCGGCCTGCTCGGTCTGGCGCGCCCCGGCCAGTTCCGTCGAGCGCTGGGCGAGCTCGCTCTCGAGCCGGCGGTAGCGGTCGGCCTGCTCGAGGAGGGTGCTCTGGGTGGCCATTGCCAGGCGGGTCAGGTCGGCCGGGTCGTCCGTCCGCGGCGTCGGGGCGCCAGGCAGGACGAGCGCGGCCAGGACCGGCAGCACGAGGACGCCCGCCGTGACGACGGCGAACCGGGTCGACCACGACGCTCCGGTGCGCTCGGCGGCCGGACGGCGGCTCCTGCGGCGGGCCGGGGCGCGACGGGTCGCCGGGCGTCCGCCGGTCGTCGTCCGACGGGCGGGGGGCCGGGCGCCGGGGCCGGACGGCCGACGCGTGCCCGCGGTGGCGCCGGCGGTTGCGGTACCGGGCGGAGTGGTACCGGCGGCCTGCTGGCGGGCGGCGAGCAACGCGCGCAGCGCCTGTGCCTCGCGAGCACTGAGGACGGGCCGGACGGGTGCACCGGGCCTCGGTGCGGTGGCGGTACGGGGTGAGCTGCTCCGGGTCGACGTCGTGCGGGGGGCGCCGGTCCGCGGCGGAGCCGGCCGTCGGGGCGCGGCGGCGCGCTGGGTCGTGCGTGGTGCAGGCACGGCAGCGTCCCCCGGGTCGACCTCGTCGGTGCGGCTCGCGTGGCGGCTGTGGTCGCAGCGCAACGCTCAGGGCAGCTATCGACGTGCCGCGGGGGGCGGCTGAACGGATGCGGGCGTGCGCTCACCCGGAGGGGTGAGGGTGAACCTCGGGTGGCGCCCGGGCGGGTGAACGGGTCAGCGCGGGGCTGCGCGGTGCCCGGACAGGGTCAGGGTGCCCACCAGGCGCCGTGCCGGTGGACCAGCGGGATGCGGAGCTCCTCGCCGTCCTCGGTGGAGACGACCAGGTCCAGGCGGGTGATCCGCGCCGGCTCGCCCTCGCCGTCGGGCTCGAGCAGCCGGCCGGTGGCCAACGGCACCGGTGGGAGGAACAGGACGTCGTCCTCCGGGTGCTCGGCCTGCGGCGAGTCGGATTGCGGGGGCACGACGTCAGACTGCCCGGTCTGCGCTGGTCGCGCGCCAGTGGGCCGGTGAACGGCCCAGCGCGCGCTCGAACGCCCGGCCGAACGCCTCCTCCGGGTCGTAGCCGACGCGACGGGCGACCGACCGCTCGCTCGACCGGGTGCCGACCAGCAGCACGTGCACGCGCCGGCCGGTCAGGTCGTGCGCGGTCGGCACGGTGTCCGGGTCAGCTGCCGTGGCCGTCCGGTCATGGACCCCTGTGGGGTTCCCCATGGACGCTGATCCTGGCACAGGAGGACCCCCGGATCGGCTGATCAGGGGCACCAGGCCGAAGGACGCGGTCGAGCGGGACCTGCGCCGGCGCCGGCGCGCTGACGCCGGCCGACCTCCAGGCGGTCGCCCAGAAGTCGGTCCAGGCGCTGGACGGGATGGCGGGGCGAGCCCGGTGGCCGAGGCGTGACGCACGACGGCCCCGCCGCTCCCGGAGGAGCGACGGGGCCGTGGTCGGCGCGGGGAGGTCAGCGCTGGTCGCGCGGGACGAACTGCCGCTCCGGCTCGCCGGTGTAGACCTGACGGGGCCGGCCGATCTTGGTGCTCGGGTCGGCGATCATCTCGCGCCACTGGGCGATCCAGCCCGGCAGCCGCCCGAGGGCGAACAGCACCGTGAACATCCGGGTCGGGAAGCCCATCGCCCGGTAGATCAGCCCGGTGTAGAAGTCGACGTTCGGATAGAGCTTGCGCTCGATGAAGTAGTCGTCGGACAGCGCGATCTCCTCGAGCTGCCGGGCCAGGTCGAGCAGCTCGTTGTTGCCGCCGAGCTTGTTCAGCACGGTGTCGGCGGCCTCCTTCACGATGGCCGCGCGCGGGTCGTAGTTCTTGTAGACCCGGTGCCCGAAGCCCATGAGCTTGACGCCGGGCTCCTTGTTCTTGACCCGCTCGACGAAGGAGGGGATGTCCCCGCCGTCGCGCTGGATCGCCTCGAGCATCTCGAGCACCGACTGGTTCGCACCGCCGTGCAGCGGGCCGAACAGCGCGTTGATGCCGGCCGACACCGAGGCGAAGAGGTTGGCGTGCGAGGAGCCGACCAGCCGGACGGTGGACGTCGAGCAGTTCTGCTCGTGGTCGGCGTGCAGGACGAAGAGCATGTCCAGCGCCTTGACCAGGTCGGGGTCGGCCTCGTACGGCTCGGCCGGGAAACCGAACGTCATGCGCAGGAAGTTCTCGGTCAGACCCAGCGAGTTGTCCGGGTACAGGAACGGCTGGCCGACGGACTTCTTGTACGCGTACGCCGCGATGGTCGGCAGCTTGGCCAGCAGGCGCACGGTCGAGATCTCGACGTGCTCGTTGTCGAACGGGTCCAGGGAGTCCTGGTAGAAGGTCGACAGCGCGCTGACGGCCGAGGACAGCACCGGCATCGGGTGCGCGTCGCGCGGGAAGCCGTTGAAGAACTGCTTGAGGTCCTCGTGCAGCAGGGTGTGCCGCCGCAGCCGTTGGTCGAACTCGGCCAGCTGGTCGGCCGTGGGCAGCTCGCCGTAGATCAGCAGGTAGCTGACCTCGTTGAACGTCGCGCCCTTGGCCAGTTGGTCGATCGGGTACCCGCGGTAGCGCAGGATGCCTGCGTCACCGTCGATGTAGGTGATCGCCGACGTGCACGAGGCCGTGTTGACGAAGCCGATGTCGAGGGCGACCTGACCGGTCGTCGCCAGCAGCTTGCTCGTGTCGATGCCGTCGGAGCCCTCCGTCGCCGGACGGACGGGCAGGGGCAGTTCTCCACCGGGGTAGCGCAGGGCTACATCTGTCTCGCTCATCAAGGCGCGACGCTACTGCCCCACCGGGCGGTACGGCGATCTGACCCCCCTGGAAGGGTGCGCGGGGCGCGGCTGCCGCGCCCCGCGCACCCGGCACGGCCGGGTCCGGGGTGGGTCAGGGGTGGGTCATCGAGAGGACGTCGAGGGCGTCGTCGAGCTGCTGCTCGGTGAGCTTGCCCTGCTCGACGTAGCCGCGCTCCACCACCACCTGGCGGATGGTCTTCTTCTCCGCCAGCGACTGCTTGGCGACCTTGGCCGCCTCCTCGTAGCCGATGTACTTGTTCAGCGGGGTGACGATCGACGGCGAGGACTCGGCCAGCTCGCGGCAGCGCTCCACGTTGGCGGTGATGCCGTCCACACAGCGGTCGGCGAGCAGCCGGCTCACGTTGGCCAGCAGCCGGATCGACTCGAGCACGTTGCGGGCCATCAGGGGCAGGGTCACGTTGAGCTCGAAGCTGCCCGTCGTCCCGGCGAAGGCCACGGCGGCGTCGTTGCCGATGACCTGGGCCGCCACCTGGATGGTGGCCTCCGGCAGCACCGGGTTCACCTTGCCCGGCATGATCGAGCTGCCCGGCTGCAGGTCGGGCAGGTAGATCTCGCCCAGGCCGGTGCGCGGCCCCGAGCCCATCCAGCGCAGGTCGTTGGCGATCTTGACCAGGCCGACGGCGATGGTGCGCAGCTGGCCGGAGGCCTCGACCAGGCCGTCGCGGGAGCTCTGCGCCTCGAAGTGGTCCCGCGCCTCGGTCAGCGGCAGGTCGAGCTCGGCGGCCAGTTTCTCGATGATCTTCGCGGAGAACCCGGGCGGGGTGTTGATCCCGGTACCCACGGCGGTCCCGCCCAGGGGCAGCTCGCCGATACGGGGCAGCGACGCCTCCAGGCGCTCCACGCCGTAGCGGACGGCGGCCGCGTAACCGCCGAACTCCTGTCCGAGGGTCACCGGGGTGGCGTCCATGAGGTGCGTGCGCCCGCTCTTGACCACCTCGGCGAACTCCTCGGCCTTGCGGGCGAGGGAGGCCTCGAGGTGCCGCAGCGCCGGGATGAGAGTGCGCACGATCGCGCGGGTGGCCGCGATGTGGATGGCCGACGGGAAGACGTCGTTGGACGACTGGGACGCGTTCACGTGGTCGTTCGGGTGCACGGGGGCGCCCAGCGCCTCGGTGGCCAGGGTGGCCAGCACCTCGTTGGTGTTCATGTTGCTCGACGTGCCCGAGCCGGTCTGGAACACGTCGATCGGGAAGTGGGCGTCCCAGTCGCCGCGGGCCACGGCCACCGACGCCTCGACGATGGAGTCGGCGACCGCGCGGTCGAGGACGCCGAGGTCGGCGTTGACGGTCGCGGCCGCGCCCTTGATCGCGGCGAGGGCGCCGATGAGCTCGCGCTCGATCGGCGTGCCGGAGATCGGGAAGTTCTCGACCGCGCGCTGCGTCTGGGCCCGCCACTTGGCCCAGGCGGGCACCCGCACCTCGCCCATCGAGTCGTGCTCGACGCGGTACTCGGTGTCCGTGCTCTGACCGGTGCCGACCTGCTCGCTGGCCACGCTGCGCTCCTGGGGTGGGGTCTGGGACGGGAACGATGCTGCGCCCGCGACCCTAGACACCTGCCCCGCGTCGTACGGGCGCAGGTGCCCGATCAGGAGCCCTAGCATCACGACGGTCCCCTGCCCGACGACCGCCGACGAGGAGTTGCCGTCATGTCCCAGCCCCCGCACCCACCCCCGGGCGAGGGGGAGCGGCCGGAGAGCGAGCGGCCGGTCGGGACGCCGGTGCCTCCTCTGCCGTTCGGTCCAGACCAGCCGACGCAGCGACTCGCGCCCGAGCACCCCGGCCGACGCGAGGCCACCCGGCAGTTCACGCCCACCGGCCCCCAACCCTGGCAGCAACCCTGGCAGCAGCGCTGGCAGCAGCAGGGCCAGCAGCCCTGGCAAACCGGCCAGCACAGCCAGCACGGCGCTGCACCGGTGCCGGCGTCGGGGAACACGAGCAACACGGTGCTGTGGGCGCTGGTGATCACCGCGTCGATCGTGCTCGTCGCCGTCCTCGTGGCACTCGTCATCGCGCTGGCGGACTCGTGACCGGCGCCGAGCGGCCCGGTGACGAGGCCGAGGTGCCCGCGGTCCGGGCATCCGACGCCGACCGCGAAGCGGTGGTGGCCCGGCTGCAGGCGGCGCTGTCCGAGGGCCGCCTCGACGTCGAGGAGTTCGCCGAGCGCGCCCACACCGCCTACGGCGCGACGACGCTCGCGGAGCTCGACGCGCTCGTCGGCGACCTGCCGGCCGGCACCGTCGAGATCGTCGGCACCCGGACCCCGGAGCAGCTGTCCAGCGTGTTCGGCGACATCCGGCTGGCGGGCACGGCCACCGCCCCGTCGATGGCGCGGACCGTCTTCGGGGACGTCCGCCTGGACCTGCGGGATCTCCGTACGGACGCCGAGCGGGTGGAGATCACGCTCTCCACCTGGTTCGGCGACATCGACGTGGTCGTGGCCGAGGGCGTCGCCGCGGAGTTGATCGGCAGCACCGTCTTCGGCGACCGGGTGACCGAGCTCGCCGCGGTGCCCCGGCTCACCGGAACGCCCCGGATCGTCGTCCGGGCCCGGACCGTGTTCGGGGACCTCAGACTGCGCAGCCTCGCGCCGGGGGAGTCCGCCAGCAGGTGGCGGGCCCTGCTCGACCGGCTGGCCGGGCGGATAGACCCGCCACCGCCCCCGTCGCGCGTCTAGTCGAGCCTGTCGGGGCGGTCGAAGGGCACCGCGGAGTAGGCCCGCAGCTTCTCCAGCGAGTGCAGGCTGTCGATCTGGCGGATCGTCCCCGAGCGGGACCGCATGACCAGCGACTGGGTGGTACAGCCGCCGGAGCGGTACTGCACGCCGCGCAGCAGGTCGCCGTCGGTGATGCCGGTGGCGACGAAGAAGACGTCGCCGCGGACCAGGTCGTCGATGCCCAGGACACGGTCGAGGTCGTGGCCGGCGTCGATGGCCTTCTGCCGCTCGTCGTCGTCCCTGGGCCACAGCCGTCCCTGGAAGGCGCCGCCCATGCACTTGAGCGCGCAGGCGGCGATGATGCCCTCCGGCGTGCCGCCGATGCCGAGGATCATGTCCACGCCGGTGCCCTCCCGGGCGGCGGCGATGGCGCTGGCCACGTCACCGTCGGTGATGAACTTGATCCGGGCGCCGGCCTCGCGGACCTCGTCGACGAGCTTCTCGTGCCGTGGGCGGTCCAGGATGCACACGGTGACGTCGCCGGGCGAGATCTTCTTCGCCTTGGCGACCCGGCGGATGTTCTCCGCGACCGGCACGGTGATGTCGACGACGTCCGCGGCCGCCGGGCCGGTGGCGATCTTCTCCATGTAGAAGACCGCCGACGGGTCGTACATGGCACCGCGGTCGGCGACCGCCATGACCGCGATGGCGTTGGGCATGCCCTTGGCCATCAGCGTCGTGCCGTCGATCGGGTCGACGGCGACGTCGCACTCGGGGCCGTGGCCGTCGCCGACCTGCTCGCCGTTGAACAGCATGGGCGCCTCGTCCTTCTCGCCCTCGCCGATGACGACGACGCCCTGCATGCTCACCGTGCCGATGAGCGCCCGCATCGCGTCGACCGCGGCACCGTCGCCGCCGTTCTTGTCCCCCCGCCCCACCCAGCGGCCGGCGGCCATGGCGGCGGCCTCGGTCACGCGTACGAGTTCGAGCGCCAGGTTGCGGTCGGGCGCCGGCCGGTCGGCCTGGAAGGTGGCGCTGGACGCGGGAGCGGACCCCTCGGGGACGGGCAGCATCTCTTCCGGACCTCCAGGTCGTGGCCGCGTGGTGCCTCGGGGCATCGACCACCCGGCCCCGGTCTCGGGGTCGGGCAGACGGCCGCGCGACGCTGGGCGGCGGGTCGGGGCAGCAGTGCTGCGATCCTAGGGGCATGACCGGATCCGGCCGCACCCGTTCCCCCGAGCAGCAGCCTCCTGCCGAGGATGCGCCGGGCCCCGATCCGGTGCCCGCGTCACCGGCCATGGCCCGCGCCGCGAAGCTGAACGCGGCCAACATGGCCCGCTCGATGCTGCCGCTGGTGATCATCTGTCTGCTGCTCGTCGGCTGGGCGGCGCTCCGGCAGCCGACCGCCGACCCGGTCCGGACCGTCGACCCGACCAGCAGCGTCCGCGTCTCGGCGGAGCGCGCCGGCTACGCGCTGGTGGTCCCGGAGGGGCTGGGGGAGGGCTATCGGCCGACCAGCGCCCGCACCGACGCGGGCGCGGCGGAGGAGGGCGACCCGGTCACGCTCGAGATCGGCTTCGTGACGCCCGAGGAGGAGTTCGCCGGCTTCGTGATCAGTGACGACGCCGACGCGGCGCCGCTGGGCGCGGTGCTCGACGGCGCCGAGCAGGGCGGGACGGTGGAGGCCGGCGGCCGCAGCTGGACCCGGCTGACGACGGCCCGCGGCGAGACGGCGCTGACCCGGGAGGCCGGCGGTGCGACTGTCGTCGTGTTCGGGTCCGCCTCCATCGAGGAGCTGACGGAGGTCGCGGCCTCCGTGCAGCCCTACCGCGGCTGAGCGGCTACTCGTCGGCCGTCGGTGACGCGGCGGCGGCCAGCCGCTCCCGTGCCGCGTCGAGCCAGTGCTGGCAGATCCCGGCCAGCTGCTCGCCGCGCTCCCACAACGTCAGGGACTCCTCGAGGGTGAGCCCGCCGGCCTCCAGCCGGCGCACCACCTCGGCCAGCTCGTCCCGGGCCTGCTCGTAGGTCGTGGTCGGACGGTCTTCGGTCACCGCTGGCTCTTCTCCTCGTGGTCGACGCGGACGGGCACCCGGCCCCCGGCCACGCGCACGGTCAGCCGCTCGCCGGCGGTGACCTCGGCAGGGTCGCGCAGCAGTGAGCCGTCGGCCTTCTGCACCAGTGCGTACCCGCGCTCCAGCGTCGCCGCCGGCGAGAGGGCCGCGACTCGCGCGCGGGCGTGCTCGAGGTCGCGGTCGGCGGCCTCGATGCGGTGCGACAGGGTGCGGCGGGCGCGGGTGCGCAACCCGAGGACGTCGTCCTCGCGGCCGTGCAGCAGCCGGTCGGGCGAGGCCAGCACGGGCCGGGTCCGGGTCGACTCCAGCCAGCGTTCCTGCTGCTCGAGGCGGCCGCTCAGCAGCGCCCGGGCCCGTGCCCGCAGCCCGTCGACCAGCTGGCGCTGCTCACCGATCTCGGGCACGACCCGGTGCGCGGCGTCGGTCGGCGTGGCCGCTCGCACGTCGGCGACGTGGTCGATGAGGGTGGTGTCGGTCTCGTGCCCGACCGCGCTGACCACCGGCGTCCGGCAGGACGCGACGGCGCGCACGAGCCCCTCGTCGGAGAACGGCAGCAGATCCTCGACCGAGCCGCCCCCGCGGGCCACGACGATCACCTCGACGTCGGGGTCGGCGTCCAGCCGGCGCAACCCCTCGATCACCGAGGCGGCCGCGTTCAGGCCCTGCACCGCGCAGTGGTGGACGGCGAAACGCACCGCCGGCCACCTGCGCCGGGCGGTGACCAGGACGTCGCGCTCGGCCGCACTCTCGCGCCCGGTGATGACGCCGACGACGGCCGGGGCGAAGGGCAGCGGTCGTTTGCGGGCGGGGTCGAAGAGGCCCTCGGCCGCCAGCAGGCGGCGGATCCGTTCGATGCGGGCCAGCAGCTCCCCCAGCCCGACGGCGCGGATCTCGGTGGCGCGCAGCGAGAACGAGCCGCGCGCGATGTAGTAGTCGGGCCGCGCGCGGACGATCACCCGCGCGCCCTCCGCGAGTTCGAGCCCGGGGCGGTCGGCCACGTCGCGGGCGCAGGTGACCGGCACCGACAGGTCGGCGGCGGGGTCGCGCAGGGTGAGGAACACCGTCGCCGCGCCGCCCCGCCGGGACAGCTGGGCGACCTGACCCTCGACCCACACCTCGCCCAGCCGGCCGATCCACTCGGCGACCTTGCGGGCGACCGTGCGCACCGGCCAGGGCGCCTCGGGGCTCGACGGTGCGGTCACGGCACCGAGGGTGCCATGAGGCCCTGACGGGTCCGTGCCCGCGAGGGCTCAGCTGCCGCGGGGGGCCAGCGGGCTGGCTTCCGCGGCCTGCGCGTCGAGCCGCTCCTGACGGTTGCGCAGCATCCTCAGGTACGGCTCACGCGCCTTGGTGGCCTGCTCGTAGGCGAGCAGGTTCTCGACCGTGCTGGCCGCGTAGCCGCGGAGCCGGCCGCGCAGCTGGGCGATGGAGAAGTCGTCGTAGCCCTCGACGGGAGGCGTGCCACCGATGTCGGTGGGTGCCCGGGTACCTGCCGTGCCACCCCCGGCCGCGGGGAGCGCGTCGGCGCCTCCCTTGACGTCGGCGCCGGGCGTGGGCGGTGCTGCGTCGACGAGGTCCTCGATGGCGAGTTCCTCGAGCGCCTCGTGGACGTCGGGCTGGTGCTCGACCGGCGCGTCGGCGCGGTCGAACGCCGACTCCCGGTAACCCGACGGCGTCGCCACGGCGGGCGTCGAGCCGCGGCCGTCGTCGGCCTCGTCGTCGAAGGTGGCCAGCCCGGGCTCGTCATCGCCGCGGATGCCGGTGAACAGCTCGTCGCCCCGGGCGACCAGCCCCGCGTAGTGCTGCTGCAGCTTCATCGTGGCCTGCATGGCCATGCCGATCGCCCGCACCGGGAGCCCGGGAAGCGTCTCGGGCAGCTTGCGCGCCTCGTCCAGCACGGTGGCGGCCAGCCCGGCAGCAGCGCGGACGGCCTCGGGGATCTCACGAGCCATGGCCACAGCGTGCCCCAAGACCGGCGGCGTGGCAGCCCGATCGCCGCCGATACACCCGAGGGGAGGGGTGACCCGCACCACCGTCGTCCGCACGGCCGACGCCGGTCACCCACCTACCATGAGGTCATGGCTGATCAGCGCGGACGTGTCCTGCTGGCCGATCCCCGGGGCTACTGCGCCGGCGTCGACCGGGCGGTGGTGGCGGTCGAGCGGGCCCTCGAGATCCACGGGGCGCCGGTCTACGTGCGCAAGCAGATCGTCCACAACAAGCACGTGGTCGCCACCCTCGAGCGCCGCGGCGCGATCTTCGTGGAGGAGACCGAGGAGGTGCCGGAGGGCTCCGTCGTCGTGTTCAGCGCACACGGGGTGTCGCCGGCGGTCCACCGTGAGGCGGCCGAGCGCAACCTGCACGCGATCGACGCGACCTGCCCGTTGGTCACCAAGGTGCACCAGGAGGCCAAGCGCTTCGCCCGCGACGACTACGACATCCTGCTGATCGGTCACCGCGGTCACGAGGAGGTCGAGGGCACCTCCGGCGAGGCGCCGGAACGCATCCAGCTCGTCGACGGTCCCGAGGACGTCGCCAGCGTGCAGGTGCGCGACCCCTCGAAGGTCGTGTGGCTCTCGCAGACCACCCTGTCCGTCGACGAGACGCTCGCGACGGTCGACCAGCTGAAGGGTCGCTTCCCGGAGCTGCAGTCACCGCCCAGTGACGACATCTGCTACGCCACGCAGAACCGGCAGCAGGCGGTCAAGCAGATGGCCCCGAGCTGTGACCTCGTGCTGGTGGTCGGCTCGACCAACTCGTCGAACTCCGTGCGGCTGGTCGAGGTGGCGCTGGAGGCCGGTGCCCGTGACTCGCACCTGGTCGACTACGCCGCCGAGATCGACCCCGCTTGGCTGGAGGGCGTCAGCACCGTGGGCGTGACCAGTGGCGCGTCGGTCCCGGAGATCCTGGTGAGCGAGGTGCTCGACTGGCTCGCCGCGCGCGGCTACGCGGACGTCGAGACGGTCAAGGCCGCCGAGGAGCGGCTGGTGTTCGCGCTGCCCCAGGAACTGCGGGCGCGGCGCAAGGAGCGCACGGTCGACACGGAGTAGGTCGGGCGGGACGTCGCCGGGCTCAGCGCCGGGTGGTCAACCGGACCAGGCAGAGCACCACCGCGGCGGCGGTGGCCATGGCCATGGTCGGGAAGCCGCGGATCATGAGCGTGACCGCGGTCGGCAGGCTCAGGTCCACGGACGGCGACAGGGCGATGTTCAGGCCTGCCACGCCGACGAAGACCAGCGGTGGTGCGAGCACCACGGAGGCCATGTCCCGCCGGCGCACCACGAGCACGGCCACCGCGGTCGAGGCGACCAGCGAGACGAGCGTGATGACCCCGAGGCCACCGCCGAGGAACCAGTCGACGGCCGCGCCGGCGAGGGTGACCAGGAAGACGCCGACGACGGCGACGAGTCCCCGGATGCGGCCGGTCTCCGTGGTCCGGGAACCCGGCTGCGCCGCAGACGGCCGGCCGGGGCGGGGCGGGCGGCCGTCGTCCGCGCCCCTGTCGTCGCGGCGCGGACGCAGACCCTCCCGGCCGACCGGCCGCGAGGGCAGGGGGTCGCGCGGCGCGGGTGGGCGAGGAGCGTCGCGGTCGTCGCTCAGGCTCCGGCCGGCGCGGAGCCGGGCGGCGGCTGCCCGGTCCACCGGGCGCGACCGATCAGCGCGCAGCTCCGGCGCGCGGTCGCGCGGGCCGTCGGTCGCGCCTCGAGCCGGGCGGCCGCGACCGGCCAGCTCGGGAAGCGGAGGCAGGGGAGGCAGGGGCGGCAGGGGCGGCGGCGGGCGGCGGTCCGACCGGGGCAGCGGCGGCCGTTCGACCAGGAGGTCGCTCTGCTGCCGGGCGTCGGCTCGTGCCGTGGCCATCGCGTCCTCCGTTCCGGTCGGGAGCACAGCGTGATCGCCGTCCCCTGTTCGCGTCACGGTAGCGACCGGCATCGCCAGCGGCGAGGACTTCGAGGTCGTGTTCGTGCCAGCACCGGAGGACTGGTCTCAGCAGATCCTGACGAGAGGGCGGTCGTCCGCTGGGCGGAGTGCGGACGCGGGGCGAGGTCACCCGCGCGTGCCGTCGCGGGCTGCCACGCCGTCGAGATCGTCGTGGCCGTCGAGATCGTCGTGGTCCACGTCGTGGCCGGGACCGGTTCGGGAACCCGGCGTCACGGGGTCGGCAGGGCGTAGCGCCCGCACGGTGGCCTCGACCGGCTCGGGAACGGGGATCGGTGTCTCGCCGAGGTCGTCGAAGCGCCTCGCGGCACCGAGTACGGAGCGCTCGTAGGAGCCGACGGTCTCGTTGTAGCGGGTGAGCGCCGAACCGAGCGCCGAGCCGAGGCGGGTGAGGTGCCCGGACAGGGTGGTGAGCCGCGCGTGCAGCCGGCGGCCTGCCTCCAGCACCTGGTCGGCGTCGCGGGCGAGCCGCTCCTGGCGCCACGAGTAGGCGACGGTGCGCAGCAGCGCCAGCAGCGTGCTCGGGGTGGCCAGCACCACGTCGCGGCCGAAGCCGTACTCCAGCAGCCCGGGCTCGGCCTCCAGGGCGGTGGTCAGGAACCCGTCGGAGGGCACGAAGAGCACGGTGAACGGCGCTGCCGGCCGGAAGGCCGTCGGGTAGCGGCGCGCGGCCAGGGCGTCGATGTGGACGCGCAACTGTCGGGCGTGCGCGGCGACGCGCTGGGCGCGGACCGTCTCGTCGGGGGCCTGCACGGCCTCGATGTACCCGGTGAAGGGCACCTTGGCGTCGACCACGACCTGCCGGCCGTCGGCAAGGGTCACCACGAGGTCGGGGCGCACGCCCGCACCGGTGTCGCTGGTGCCCGCGGGCTGCTCCACGAAGTCGCAGTGCTCGAGGAGCCCGGCGACCTCGACCACCCGCCGCAGCTGCAGCTCGCCCCAGCGCCCCCGGACGTGCGGCGTCCGCAGGGCCGTGACCAGCGCGGCCGTCTCCTGCCGCAGCAGCGTCGACGCCTGGCCCACCGTGCCCATCTGCTCGCGCAGCTCGCCGTGCGCGGTCGCGCGTTCGCGTTCCATGCCGGCGATCAGCCGGTGCAGGTGGTCCAGCGACTCGTGCACCGGCTCGAGGCCCGTGCCCCCCGACGGGCGGCGACGGCCGACCGCGACGGCGGCCAGCGTGGCGGCGGTCGCGAGCAGGGCACCGAGCAGGAGACCGGTGAGCAGGGAAGCGGCGTCCATGGGTCGGAGGATGCCGGAGGGGGCCGACAGTTCGGAGGCATCGGAAGCTCTACCTGCATGTCGGGGCTCCAGACGGGGGTAGAGCTTCCATTGCCTCAGGGAATCGGGGTCCGGATCGGGATCGGGCGTCAGGCAGGGACGGACGCCGACGCCGCCTCGTGGTCGAGCAGCCAGCGCTTCACGGGCGTGCCCCACCGGAACCCGCCCAGCCCGCCGTCCGAGCCGAGCACCCGGTGGCAGGGCACGAACAAGGCGGCCGCGTTGCGCGCGCAGGCCTGGGCGGCCGCCCGGACCGCGGCCGGCCGGCCGCAGCGCACCGCGAAGGCGGCGTAGGAGTCCGGCTCCCCGGCCGGCACGGTGCGCAGCACGTCCCAGGCCTCGGTCAGGAACGGTCCGGAGAGCTGGCGCACGCGGACGCCGTCGATCGCGGCCAGGTCGCCGGCGAAGAAGGACTCGACCGCGTCCAGCGCCTCCGGCCGGCCGGACTGCACGACGGTGGGCCGCAGCGAGGGGTGCACCAGGCGCACGAGCTCGGCCGGATCGGGAGTCCACCCGCTGGCCAGCACCACCTCCGTGCCGTCGGCATCGCGGGTGGCCACCACGGTGAACGGGCCGGGTGGGGTGGCGACGGTGGCGTAGTAGGCGGTCACGGGGGACATCAGGCACTCCTCGTCAGGGGTTCGCGGGCCGGAGGGGACAGCGCGACGGGCGGTCGGGTGAAGAGGGAGGGCACGGCGCGGGCCCAGAGATGGACGACGGCGTAGGAGCGCCACGGCCGCCACCGGGCGGCGGCGTCGGCGTCGGAGCTGCCGACCTCGGCCAGAGACCGGCGCAGTGCCAGGTCACCGGGCAGCCAGACGTCGGGATCGGCGAGGCCGCGCAGCGCCACCAGGGCCGCCGTCCACGGTCCGATGCCCGGGACGGCGAGCAGGGCTCCCTGGGCCTCGTCGCGGTCCGCGCCCACGCCGAGGGGGACCGCGCCGTCGGCCAGCGCGGCGGCCAGGGCGTGCACGGTCCGTCGCCGGGCACCGGTCAGCCCCACCGCGCCCAGGTCGGCGTCGACCAGCGACTCCGCCCGGGGGAAGGTGTGCGTCAGCGTGCCGACCGGTTCGGGCAGGGGGATGCCGGCCGCCACCAGTACGCGGGCGGTCAGCGTCCGCGCGCCGGCCACGGACACCTGCTGGCCCAGCACCGCCCGGACGGCGAGCTCGGGGGCGTCGGGGGAGGCGGGCACCCGCCGTCCGGGCGCGCCCCGCACGAGGGGGGCCAGCGCCGGGTCGGCGCCCAGGACGTCATCGACCGCCACGGGGTCGGCGTCCAGGTCCAGCATCCGCCGGCAGCGGCTGACCGCCGTCCCGAGGTCGCGCAGCGCGGTGAGTCGCAGCCGGGCGACGACGGCGGCCGCGCCGTCGGGGGCGGGGGAGAGTCGGACCACCGCCGGGCCGTGGGGGAGGTCGAGCACCCGCGAGAAGGTCGTGCCGTCCCACTCCTCCAGGCCGGGGACGGCGTGCGCGCCCAGGAAGAGCAGCACCTCGGCGGCGTCGTACGGCGGTCGCGCGGCCAGCCGGAGGGTGAGCCAGCCCGGTGCGTCGCCGGTCGGGCCGCGCGCGCCGCGCAGGGCCGACGGGGTGGTGGCGTAGACCGCCTGGACCGTCTCGTTGAACTGGCGGATGCTCGCGAACCCGGCCGCGAACGCGATGTCGGCCATCGGCAGGTCGGTGGTCTGGATCAGCAGCCGTGCGGTGGTGGCGCGCTGGGCCCGGGCCAGCGCCAGCGCGCCCACGCCGAGTTCGCCGACGAGGTGCCGGTGCAGCTGCCGCTCGGAGTAGCCCAGCCGGGCGGCCAGCCCGGGGACCCCCGAGCGCTCGATCTCGCCGTCGGCGATCAACCGCATGGCCCGCGCCACGACGTCGGCGCGGACGTCCCACTCCGGTGATCCGGGCACCGCGTCGGGTCGGCAGCGCCGGCAGGCGCGGTAGCCGGCAGCCTGGGCGGCGGCCGCGGTGGTGAAGAAGGTGACGTTGCGCGCCAGCGGGGTGCGGGCCGGGCAGCTCGGCCGGCAGTAGATCCCCGTCGTCCGGACCGCGGTGAAGAACCAGCCGTCGAACCGGACGTCGCGGCCGGCCACCGCCCGGTAGCAGCATTCGTGGTCCAGGGAGCCGGTCACGAGGACGAGCATGCCAGCCGCGACGGGCGCCCACTGGCGGTTTTCGGACGCCGGTCAGCGGCCGCCGGCGCCCTCATCGAGAAACTCGAGCACGACCACGGGGGTCTGCGTCGACCGCTGTCCGGCGTATCCGTCGAGGTTCGCGTCGACCGTCGACCACCGCCGCCACAGCCGCTCCCGCTCCTGACCCGCGGCCGTCCGGGCGCGCACGCGGCGAGGCTCCCCGCCGGCCAGCCGGACGACGGCCTCCGGGTGTGCCTGCAGGTTCAGCCACCACGCCGGATGGCCCTCCTGCCAGCCGTTCATCGCCATAAGGACGAGGTCCGGGCCGTCCTCGAGGTAGCCGACGATCACGGTGCGCTCCCGTCCCGACTTCCGGCCGACCGTCGTGAGGTGCAGCGCCCCCCAGCCGCGCCTGTTCGCCGGGGTCCACAGGAGGCGCCCGCCACTGAGCCGGTGGAGCGCGCGGTGCACCCGCCAGGCCGCGCGCACGAACCAGCGTGGTGGCACCCGGGGCGGGCGGGGCGCCGCATCGGTCATGGCCGTCCCTCCCTCGGGCGGACTCTGTCACGGAGACCCGGGCCGGCCCCAGGGACTTTCGTCGTCCCCGCGCATCGCACGCTCTTCTGCCGCATCGCTCGCCCTACAGCGCGTGCGACGCGGGCGCAGAGCGAGCACTGCGCGCCCACGTACGCTCGACTCCCGTGAGTCTCACCATCGGGATCGTCGGCCTGCCCAACGTCGGCAAGTCGACCCTCTTCAACGCCCTGACCAAGAACGACGTGCTGGCCGCGAACTACCCGTTCGCGACGATCGAGCCCAACGTCGGCGTGGTGGGGGTGCCCGACGAGCGGCTCGGCAGGCTCGCCGAGATCTTCGGCAGCCAGAAGATCATCCCCGCGACGGTGTCGTTCGTGGACATCGCCGGCATCGTGCGCGGCGCCAGCGAGGGCGCGGGGCTGGGCAACAAGTTCCTCGCCAACATCCGCGAGAGCGATGCCATCTGCCAGGTCATCCGGGTGTTCACCGACCCCGACGTCGTGCACGTCGACGGCAAGGTCAGCCCGGCCGACGACATCGAGACGATCAACACCGAGCTCCTCCTGGCCGACCTGCAGACGCTGGAGAAGGCGATCCCGCGGCTGGAGAAGGAGATGCGCAAGGACAAGGAGCGCGCCGCCCTGCACAAGGCCGCCGTCGAGGCGCAGCAGGTGCTGAACGAGGGCAGGACCCTGTTCGCGGCCGGCATCGACCCCGCGCCGCTGCGCGAGCTCGGGCTGATGACCACCAAGCCGTTCCTCTACGTCTTCAACGTCGACGAGGAGGAGTTGGCCAACGACGAGCTCATCGCGTCGCTGCGCGCGCTCGTCGCCCCGGCCGAGGCGATCCTGATGGACGCCAAGATCGAGGCCGAGCTCGCCGAGCTCCCCGCCGACGAGGCCGCCGAGCTGCTCGAGGGCATCGGCCAGGACGAGCCAGGTCTGCACCAGCTCGCCCGCGTCGGCTTCGCCACCCTCGGCCTGCAGACCTACCTGACCGCGGGTCCGAAGGAGTCGCGGGCCTGGACCATCCCGGTCGGCGCGACCGCCCCACAGGCCGCCGGCGTGATCCACACCGACTTCCAGCGAGGCTTCATCAAGGCCGAGATCGTGTCGTTCGACCAGCTCGTCGAGGCCGGCTCCATGACCGAGGCCAAGGCCAAGGGCTGGGTGCGCATCGAGGGCAAGGACTACGTCATGCAGGACGGCGACGTCGTGGAGTTCCGCTTCAACGTGTAGTCGGATCCGGTCCGGCGACGGATCGAGCACTGGAGACGGGCGGGGTCGCCGACGTCGGCGGCTATGCTGAGCAACGGTGGCTCGCGCCACCGACAGCACTTCCAGGTGACGATCACCTGAATCTTCTCGGAGAGGCCTGACCAGTTCGGGACACGTCCGGTTGGGGTGCGGCGCACCGATGCGCCGACTTCAGTTGACGATGCTCGGCGTCGGCCGACGAGAGGACAAGCCATGTCGTCAAAGGACGAGAAGAACCTCGCTGAGGTGATCGGCAAGATCGCGAAGATGGACGAGCCGCGGCGGTCGATCATGCAGCGGGTGCACGACATCATCATGACCGCCGCTCCCGCCTTGAAGCCGCGGATCTGGTACGGGATGCCGGCATACTCGCTCTCGGCGAGCACTCCGGCCCTGGTGACGCTGCGCAGCGACGATCGCCTGAACCTCGCAATCACCGAGAAGGCCGATTTCCGACCTGCTGGCGGCGTGGATGGCGCCCTGATGCCGGCGGCCTGGTACTTCGAGACCGTGGACGAAGCGACAGAGCAGCGAATCGCCGACATCGTCAGGGCCGTGGTTTCCTGAGCGACTCGCGATGCTGATGCCTTTCCGCACCGGAACGCGGTGGAGTTCCACTTCGGAAGGTATGAGACGGGACTGCTGCACGAGTGGGTGACATCTGATCTGTGGTGCCGAGAGGTGCCGCTGGAACGATGATCATCGGTCCCAAGCCCTACCCCAAGGCCCAGCAGGCCAGCGGTTTGTGGGCTCTTCGTACCTGAGGTGGGTGTGAGGAACTCGCGCGGGTGAGCTGAGGCCGGGAAGGGGTCGAGACCTTCCAAGATCGGGAGCGACCAAGCAACCCGTTCCGGAAGGCCTCGACGGTGTCCGAGCCTACGGCGTGCGCTCGCGCGCGCTCACGTCCTGTTTCCGCCTACTGCGACCGCTGTGATCTGCTCGTCGGCCTGGACGGGTTCCACGTCATCGAGGTCGCCGAGCAGCCCGGCCGGGTGCAGGTGGTGGTCGAGTCGGCACCGGAGCCGATGGGCTGCCTGGCCTGTGGCGTCCTGGTCGGCAGCCACGGTCGCCGCGACGTCGTCCTGATCGACGTGCCCTGCTTCGGGCGCCCGGTCGAGCTGGTGTGGCGCAAGCGGACCTGGCGCTGCGCCGAGGACGAGTGCACCGGCAAGGCGTTCACCGAGCAGCACGCCGACCTCGCCCGGCCACGGGCGCTGCTCACCACCCGGGCAGCCTGGTGGGCGGTCGGTCAGCTGCGCCGCGAGCACGCCTCGGTCGCCGGGATCGCCCGGCAGCTGGGCACGACCTGGCGCACCGTGTGGCGGACGGTCAAGCCGCTGCTGGAGGAGATGGCCGCCGATGAGGCGCGCTTCGCCGACGTCACCGCCTTGGGCGTGGACGAGCACATCTGGCACCACGTCTCGACCAAGCCGGTCGAGGACGGTGGTCGCGGCCCCAAGGAGCTGACCGGCATGGTCGATCTGACCCGTGACCAGCACGGACGGGTCCGCGCCCGGTTGCTTGACCTGGTACCCGGGCGGTCGGGCAAGGTCTACGCCGACTGGCTGACCGCACGCGGCGACGCGTTCCGGGCCCGGGTGCAGGTAGCCACGCTGGATCCGTTCCACGGCTACAGGAACGCCATCGACGACCAGCTCGAGGACGCCACCGCAGTGCTGGACGCGTTTCATGTCGTCAAGCTCGGCACCGACGCCGTGGACCGCTGCCGGCGCCGCATCCAGCAGGAGATCCACGGCCACCGCGGCCGCAAGAACGACCCGCTCTACGGCATCCGGAACACCCTGCGAGCCGGCGCGGAGAACCTCACCGACCGGCAGTGGGAACGACTGCACGCCGCGTTCGACGCCGACGACCGACACTTGGCGGTCTGGCTGGCCTGGTCGTGCGCGCAGCAGCTGCGCTCGGCCTACCGGCACGAGCACACCGCCGAGGGCCGACAGATCGCCGAGAAGGTCATCGACTCCTTCCCCAGCTGCCCAGTCCCCGAGATCGCCCGCCTCGGCCGGACGCTGAAGCAGTGGCGCGAGGCGTTCCTGGCCTACTTCGACACCGGCCGCGCCAGCAACGGCGGCACCGAAGCCGTCAACGGCCTCATCGAGCTCCACCGTCGCATCGCCCGCGGCTTCCGCAACCGCGACAACTACCGCCTACGCATGCTGCTCATCGCCGGCGGGCTGACCAGCCCCCACCTCAAGTAAGAAGAGCCGGTTTGTGGCTCATCGAGGCCGCGGTCGCTCCGGGGTCGGCTACTCGGAGAGCGGCGCGGAGTCGGCCGGCTCGTCCAGCACCCACCAGGTGCGGACGTTGACGAATTCCCGGATACCGACGGCGGCCAGTTCCCGGCCGTAGCCGCTGGCGCGGGTGCCGCCGAAGGGCGTCCGGACGTCGGAGGCGACGACGGCGTTGACGAACACGACGCCCGAGCGGATCCGCCGCGCGGCGGAGACCCCGCGCTCGGGGTCGGCCGTCCACACGCTCGCGCCGAGGCCGTAGCGGGTGTCGTTGGCGATCCGGACGGCCTCGTCGTCGCCGTCCGCGACGATGACCGCGGCCACCGGGCCGAAGACCTCCTCGTCGTAGGCGGCCTGACCGGGCGCGACGTCGGCCAGCACGGTCGGCGCGTAGAAGTTGCCCGGGCCCTCCAACCGGCGGCCACCGGTCAGCAGCCGGGCACCGCCGGCCACGGACGCCTCGACCTGACGGTGGACCCCCTCGAGCAGGTCCGCCCGCGCCATGGGTCCGACGTCGGTGCCGGGCGCCTCGGGGTCACCCACGGTCAGCGCCTCGACCTCGGCGACGAGCAGACGGGTGAACGTCGCGACGACGGAGGCGTCGACGACGATCCGCTTCGGCGAGATGCAGCTCTGCCCGGCGTTGAGATAGCGGCCCCGCGCGGCCATGGCCGCGACGCGCGGCAGGTCGGCATCAGCCAGGACGACGAACGGGTCGGACCCGCCCAGCTCGAGCACCGACTTCTTGATGGCGTCGCCGGCCGCCGAGCCGACTGCCCGCCCGGCCCGCTCGCTGCCCGTGATGGTGACCGCGCCGATGCGGGGGTCCTCGATCAGCCGCCGGGTGACCGCCGGGACGTCCGGGTCGGCCACGACCAGCGCGGTGAACAGGCCCTCCGGCGCGCCGGCGTCGGTCAGGACCCGCTGCACCGCCAGCGCGCAGCCGGTGGTGTTGGAGGAGTGCTTGAGCAGTGCGGCGTTGCCGGCCATCAGCGCCGGGGCGGCGAACCGGAACACCTGCCACAGCGGAAAGTTCCACGGCATGACCGCGAGGACCACGCCGACCGGCTCGTAGCCGATCCAGCTCCGGTCGGCCGAGGTGGCCACCGGCTCGTCGGCGAGGAAGTCACCGGCGTGCTCGGCGTAGTAGTCACACGCCACGGCGCACTTCTCCACCTCGGCCCGGGCCTCGGCGACGGGCTTGCCCATCTCTCGGGTGACCAGCAGCGCGAGCTGGTCGACATCGGCGCGCAGCGCCGCGGCCGCGCGCCGCAGCACCGCGGTCCGGTCGCCGATCGGCAGCGCCGCCCAGCCGACCTGCGCCGCGGCTGCCCGGTCGAGGGCGAGGTCCACCTCGACGTCGGACAGCGCGGGGTACTCCGCGAGCGGCTTGCCGGTTGCGGGGTTGACGGTGGTCACGACGGCCACGGGACGCTCCTCAGTTCCAGGGCGCCGGGGTGGCGCCGCGGTCGCGGAAGCAGCGCGGGACACCGTCAGCGGGTGCGGCGCCCCGCGTCGGCGGCGCCGCACTCGCCGGTGGCGGTCAGCTGATCCGCTTCTCGATGATGTCCAGGGCCTGAGCGAAGAACTCGTTGAACATCGGTGGGTTCTCGCTCATCGGGAAGTGGCCGATGCCTTTCATCTCGATGAACTCCGCACCCGTGATCTGGTCGGCGGTCTCCTTGGTCATCTCCGGCGTGGTGAGGTAGTCGTAGTCGCCGGTCATCATGACCACGGGGCACCGCTCGCCGTCGATCTCCCGCAGGTGCTCCCGCAGGTCGTGGTCGACCGAGTAGAAGTACAGGTCGCCGCGGAACGCCTCGGAGCCCTGCGAGTAGTAGAACCAGGTCTTCCACCGCTCTTGGTCCGGTGACTGCGGCGCCATCAGGTCCCAGGTACCGCTGGCGCAGACCTGCGCCGCGTTGGCGTGCGGGTGCTGCCACCAGTCCAGGAAGAATCCTGGCGAGTAGGCGGCCGCCTCGACCGGGATGACTGCGGCGAACCGTTCGGGATATCGCCAGGCCAGTTGCAGGGCGACGTTTCCGCCGAACGAGGAGCCCGTGAAGATCGGGCGGTCAAGTTCCAAGGCGTCGCAGAAGGCCACGATGAACTTCGTGAAGAAGTCAGCGGTCAGCCGGTACTCCTCCTTCCACCATTCCCGGTTGTTCGGCGGATCGGACTTGCCGTGCCGGGGCAGGTCGTAGGCGATCACCCGGTACCGGCTGGTGATGCCGGGATCCTCGAGGAGGCCGCGGTACTGGTGGTTGTGGCAGCCGGCGGTGTGCTGGCACACCAGGGGTCGGCCCTGGCCGTTCTCCAGGTAGAAGACCTTGTACTCGCCGCCGAGGTCGGGGTCGTCGACGTCGAAGGTGACGTAGTGACCGGTGACCGGTGAGATGCGTGCGCTCGTTGTCATGACTCTCCTCAGACCGGCACGCCGGTGTCGCGCAGGATCTCGATCTGTCGCGTGAAGCAGCGCAGGTTCTGCATGAGGACGAGCAGGTCACCCTCCATGCTCATCCCCTTGCGGAAGGACGCCGCCCAGATGCCGTGGTACATCGGCTTCGGCGTCTTCTCACCCATGCCGCGCCAGGTCTCGGCCGGGGCCCGCAGCGCGAACTCGTAGGCGTCGAGCGGCTGGGGATCGAGGTTGAGCCGTTCCACCTTCCCCTTGTGCATGTCCACGAGGACCTTGCGGTCCCCCATGTCCCAGAGGAAGGAGCAGGAGTAGTGCTTGCCGTGCGCCCCGATCTCGGCGTCCTGGTCGGTCGCCTCGGTGAACGACCTGGCCCATGCTTCCGGTTCGGGCATCTTCATCCCCCTTCGAGCCGGACACCGGCCGGGGATTCACCGGCACGCTGATGTCCGGTGCGACGAGTCTTGTCCTGACGCCGGGCGGTGGCAACCGCAACGACGTAGCCGAACCGACCCCGCTGGTCGGCGCCGTGCCGGCGATCCACGGCCGACGAGCCGGCCGACTCAGTCGGTGCCGAACTCCATGGCGGCGCGGTCGAGCAGCTCCTCGTCCTCGGACACCCGGCCGCGGGAGGCGATGACCTCGGCGCCACCGGCGGGCATCGCACCGATCAGGCCGGTCGAGGCCGCCTGGGCCGCCCCGATCAGCCGCGGGTGCGAGCTGCCGACCATGCCCAGCTGCGCGTACTGCTCGAGCTTGGCGCGGGAGTCGGCGATGTCGAGGTTGCGCATGGTGAGCTGGCCGATGCGGTCCACCGGGCCGAACGCGGAGTCCTCGGTGCGCTCCATCGACAGCTTGTCCGGGTGGTAGCTGAACGCGGGCCCCGAGGTGTCGAGCAGGGAGTAGTCCTCGCCGCGCCGCAGCCGGAGGGTCACCTCACCGGTGACCGCGGTGCCCACCCAGCGCTGCAGCGACTCCCGGAGCATGAGCGCCTGCGGGTCGAGCCAGCGGCCCTCGTAGAGCAGGCGACCCAGTCGCCGTCCCTCGGTGTAGTAGGCCGCCAGCGTGTCCTCGTTGTGGATGGCGTTGACCAGCCGCTCGTACGCGGCGTGCAGCAGGGCCATTCCCGGGGCCTCGTAGATGCCCCGGCTCTTGGCCTCGATGATGCGGTTCTCGATCTGGTCGGACATGCCCAGGCCGTGGCGGCCGCCGATGGCGTTGGCCTCGAGCACGAGGTCGACGGCCGAGTCGAACTCCTTGCCGTTGATCGTGACCGGCCGCCCCATGCTCGAAGCCGATCGTCACGTCCTCGGCCGGGATCTCGACCGCCGGGTCCCAGAACCGGACCCCCATGATGGGCTCGACGATTTCCAGGCCGGTGTCCAGGTGCTCGAGCGCCTTCGCCTCGTGCGTCGCGCCCCAGATGTTCGCGTCGGTGGAGTACGCCTTCTCGGCGCTGTCCCGGTAGGGCAGGTCGTGGGCGAGCAGCCACTCCGACATCTCCTTGCGGCCGCCGAGCTCGCTGCACGAAGTCGGCGTCCAGCCACGGCTTGTAGATCCGCAGCGACGGGTTGGCCAGCAGGCCGTACCGGTAGAACCGTTCGATGTCGTTGCCCTTGAACGTCGACCCGTCGCCCCAGATCTGGACGTCGTCCTCGAGCATGGCGCGCACCAGCAGGGTGCCGGTGACCGCGCGGCCCAGCGGGGTGGTGTTGAAGTAGGGGCGGCCGCCCGAGCGGATGTGGAACGCCCCGCAGGTCAGCGCCGCCAGCCCCTCCTCGACCAGGGCGGCGCGGCAGTCGACCAGACGGGCGATCTCCGCGCCGTAGGCCGCGGCCCGACCCGGCACCGAGTCGATGTCCGGCTCGTCGTACTGCCCGAGGTTGGCGGTGTAGGTGCAGGGGACGGCGCCCTTGTCGCGCATCCACGCGACGGCGACCGACGTGTCGAGGCCGCCGGAGAATGCGATGCCGACCCGCTCGCCGGCGGGCAGGGACGTGAGCACCTTGGACATGCCACAAGTATGCACGATCGTGCATGATCATTCATCGGGGGGTGGCTGAGCTCATGCCCGGGCAGGATGTCCCGGTGGCCAGTTGGGACGACGTCGCGCGGGTCTGCCGTGCACTGCCGGGTGCCGCGGAGGTGGCGTCGCCGAGCGGCCGTCGTCGCTGGGCGGTGCGGGGACGGACCTTCCTGCGCGAGCGTCCGCTGCACCGCAAGGACCTCGACGAGCTGGGCGAATCCGCTCCGGACGGTCCGGTGATGGTCGCCTACGTGCCGGACGAGGGAGCCAAGCGCGCCCTCCTCGCCGAGGAGCCGGAGGTGTTCTTCTCGACGTCGCACTTCGCCGGGGTACCCGCGTTGATGGTGCGGCTCGACCGGCTCGACGACACCGCGCTGACCGAGATCGCAGGTGAGGCCTGGGCCGCCCGGGCGCCCCGGAGCCTGGTCGAGGGCAACCCGGTCTGAGCCGCGACCACGCGCAGCGGCTGGACGCCGCGGGCCTCGCGGGCACGGACGAGCAGGTGCGCGGCGACGACCACGAACAACGTCATCGCCACCAGCTCGCCGGCCGTCTCCGTCGCGGTCAGCGTGGCCAGGGCTGCGCCGCTGATCGACTCCTTGACCGCGACGGCCACCATGTCCAGGACGACCGCGAAGCCCGCCAGCACCACCACCACGCCCGCGAGCAGCCACGATCCGCGGCGGTCGTTGCCCTTCGCCCGGAGGTGGGCGATCACCAGGGCAGGTCCCAGGACCACGGCGAATCCGGCCCAGACGGCGAGCTCCCCGAGGTCCTGCGGGCGCAGACCCCAGACCGACGGCAGGTCCCAGGCCGCCACGAGCCACCCGCCGACGCGTTCGTGCACCTGCAGGTAATCGTCGGCCACCATGACGAGAAGCGTCAGCGCCCACACCACGTGGATTCCGGCCTGGCGGTGCCACCAGACGGCCCCGAGCACACCGACGGCGAACAGCCCCTGCACGTGCCCGAAGTACTCGATGTAGGAGTGGTCGCGGTCGCCGTTCCATTCCGCGGCGGCGAACGGTGACTCGGCGGACTCGGCGGCGAGTGCCTCGACGTGCAGCGCGTTGCCCGCGAGCAGCAGGACGTCGAAGACCGCGAGGACGGCGAGGAGTGCCCAGGGGGACCTGCTCGACCGGCTCGCATGCATCCGGGTCCAGGGTAGTGGCGGGCCGTGATCAGGGCCTGCCGAGAGCCGACCCCGACTGCCGGAACCAGGGGCGGATCCGGGGGTTCCCCGATGGTCGGCGGCGGCCCCGATCGGCAGGCTCGACGCCATGACGCAGACGCTCCCGCCCACCGACCAGCCCACGCCCGAGCCGGCCGCGGCCGACCGACCCCAGCTGCAGCGCAGTGCCACCGATCGGATGGTCGGCGGCGTCTCCGGCGGCCTCGCCGAGTACAGCGCCATCGACGTCCTGCTCTGGCGGGCCGGCTTCGTCGTCCTGACCCTGCTCGGCGGCTCCGGCGTCCTCTTCTACCTGCTGCTGTGGGTGCTGATGCCCGCGGCGCCCGGGACCCCGGCGACCGTCGTCGAGCACGGCATCGGACGGGTGCGCGACGCGGTCGTCGGGCTGCTCAAGCCCCGTCGTCCGTAGGGTCCTGACCCGGTCGGGGTCGTCCTGCGCACACGAAGGCGGAGCGATGTGCGCCGGGACGGCGGCGGGAGCACGAACCGTCGTCAGCGCACATCGCTCCGAGGAGCTCCAGCGGGTTCCCCCTCCCACGGAGCTCCGGGAGCCGGCGGGTTCCCCCTCCCGCCGACCCCGTGGCTCAGCGGGCTTCCCCCTCCCGCTGAACGGCGGAGAACGTCATCGCCAGCTCGCTGAGCTGACCCTTCATCGACTCCCCGGCGGTGCCGGGCAGCGAGAGGGTCGCCAGCAGGTGGTCGACGCCGTCGGCGGTCAGGGCCCCGGCGTCGCGCAGTGCGCGCTCCACCACCACGGGACCCGAGTAGTGGGTGCTCAGGTCGCCGGCGCACGAGTACGCCGCGCCGTCGGCGACCCAGGGCTGCGAGCAGGACTCGACGGTCAGCTGCAGGCCGTGCACCGGGTCGGTGTCCAGCAGGCTCGACTGCCTGGCCACGGACGAGAAGGTGACCCTCGACAGCGCCAGGTCCCCGTCGTTGACCAGGTCCAGGGGCAGCGCCGACGAGTCGCCGGGCAGCATGTTCGCGCTGTCGAGGGACACCGAGGTCGGCGTGGTCACGTCGATCGAGAGGACGCCGGTGTCGACGGTCGTGTCGACCGGCGTGGTGGCGCCGGTGAAGGCGCCGAAGGTGCTCAGCCCGGCCACCGCGCCGAGCGCGCCCAGGACACCGAGCGTGCCGAGGATCCGGGCGGTCGTGGGCCGGCGGCTGCCGACGGTCGCGTTGCTCACGGGGAATCTCCCTGGTCCGTGGCCGCGGTGGCTGTTCACCACGGCTCCCAGGGACGACTGTGGGCGGCCTACCGCAGCGCCCCCGCCAGGGAACCGCAAGAGATCCGCAAGAAGATCAGCCCGCGAAGTGTTCGGCGATCCGGCGGGCGTAGCGCCGCTCCCACGACTCGTCGCCGACCGGCTCCCGGTCCAGCTCGACCAGCAGCCAGGTCAGCTCGCTGCGCGCCGGCGCGACCCAGTCGAGCAGGCGTCCGGAGACCAGGTGGGCGACCCGCTCACCCATCTCGTTCTCGGGGAAGACGACGTGATGGGCGCCGATGCGCCGCAGGATGTTCGCGTGCTGCGTGCTGAGGGCCTTCGTCCAGATGTCGGGGATGCCCATCTCGGCGAGCAGGGATGTCGCCAGGATGCTGGCCTCGAGGTCGGTACCGATCGCGACGACGACGCGGGTGAAGTCCGCGAGGCCGATCTCGGCCAGGGCGTCGGGGTCCGTGGCGTCCGCGACGACGACCTGCGCGAGCTGGCCGGACAGCCGCTGCACCACCTCGGGGTCGTCGTCGACGGCCAGCACCTCCGTGCCACTGCGCGCCAGCTCCAGCGCCAGCGCCGTGCCGAAGCGTCCCAGCCCGATGACCGCGACCGGCTCCCTGTACCTACCCAACGATCGTCCTCTCCTCCGGGAGCCGGTGCCGGCGCGCGCGCTCGCGCAGGGCGAGGCCCGAGGCCAGTGTGAGCGGCCCGATCCGGCCCACGTACATGAGGATCACGATCACGACCTGCGCACCGGGCGGGAGGTCGGGCGTGATCCCGGTCGACAGCCCCACCGTCGCGAAAGCGGACACCGTCTCGAACAGGACCTGCTCGAACCCGAAGTCGGTCAGCGCCTCCAGCAGGAACGTGCCCACGGTGACCAATCCGATGGACAGCAGCGCGACGGCCAACGCCTGGCGCTGCGTACCGGTCGGGACCCTCCGGCGTCCGACGTCGACGTCCGGATCGCCACGCAGTTCGGCCCAGAGGACGTAGGCCAGCAGCCCGAACGTGGTCACCTTGATGCCGCCGGCGGTGCCGGCGCTGCCCCCACCGATGAACATGAGCGCATCGGTCATCAGCAGCGTCTCCGGCTGCATCGCGGCGATGTCGAGATTGTTGAAGCCGGCCGTGCGCGGCATGACAGCGGCGACGAAGGCCGCCAGGACGGTGTCGCCGGCCCCCAGCGGACCGAGGGTGTCGGGGGTGCGCCCCTCGGCCACCAGCATCCCCAGGGTCCCGACGACCAGGAGGGAGGCGGTGACGACGACGGTGATGCGGGTCAGCACCGACCAGGTCTTCGGACGACGCCAGGAGCGCATCAGCTCGAAGACGACGGGGAAGCCGAGCCCACCGACGATGACCGCCAGCGAGATCGTCAGGCAGACCCAGGGGTCGCCGACGTAGCCCATGAGGCTGTCGGCGTTCAGCGAGAACCCGGCGTTGTTGAACGCCGAGATCGCGTGGAAGACGCCGTCGTACACGGCGCGGGGCAGGTCCTCGTCGTACGCGACGGCGAACCGCGTGGCCAGCACGACGGCGACGACGACCTCGGAGACGAGGCTGAAGATCACGACCTTGCGGACGACGCTGCGGACGTCGCCGGCGCTGAGCGACTTCGTCTCGGTCTGCGCCACCAGGCGGGCCCGCACCCCCAGCCGCCGCGACAGCAGGACCGCGATCAGGCTGGCCAGCGTCATGATCCCCAGACCGCCGACCTGGATGAGCAGCAGGATCACGCCCTGCCCGACGCCGGACCAATGGGTGCCCGTGTCGACGGTCACCAGCCCGGTGACGCACACCGCCGAGGTGGCGGTCAGCAGCGCGTCGAGAAAGCCCGTCCGGTTCCCGGGGGCCGTGGTGACGGGGAGGCACAGCAGCGCCGTGCCGATCGCGATCGCGATCGCGAAGCCGGTGGCGATCAGCTGGGCCGGGTGCCGGAGGCCCGAGGTCGGCGTCGCCGCACCGACGTTCGAGGTCACGGCCGGTCGGGCCCTCGCCGGTGGCGGTCTGGCACGCGGGACACCCTCGCACAGCGCTCGGCGACCTGGCGGGAGAGCGTTCGCGGATTCCGTTGTGTGCGATCGGTCAGGCTCGGGTAGGGGCTGGGGCATGAGTGGACTGGACAAGATGAACAACAAGGCCGAGGAACTTCAGGGACACGGCAAGGAGGCGGTCGGCAAGGCCACCGACGACCAGGACCTCCAGGCGGAGGGCAAGGCGGACCAGGTCAGCGGCAACCTCAAGCAGGCCGGCGAGAAGATCAAGGACATCTTCAAGTGATCGACCGCCCGGCCGGCCGTCGTGCCGGCCGGGCAGCACCACCGTCCCCCTCGCGGACAGGACGGTTGCCCGACCCGGTGGGTGGTCGACGACCCACCTGACCTGGACCGCCACAGCGGTGGTCACGCGATCTCAATGTCGTGGGGCGTGTGACGAGCGGTCGGACCGGGCAGGTGGTCGGAGTCGCTCGACGCGGTCCCCACTCGGGGGACGGCTGCTACCGGAGGTGCACTGTGCTGGGTCTGGTCCTGTTCCTGCTGCTCGTGTGGGTCGTCGTGGCGGTGATCGGCGCCGTGGTGGAGGGTCTGTTCTGGCTGCTGGTCATCGGTGTCGTCCTGTTCCTCGCGACAGCCGCGTGGGGCTGGGTCAAGCGCACGACGTCGTCGACGTCCGGCTGACCCGCGGCCGATCCGCTCAGACCAGCCGCAGCGGCCCCCGGCTGCGGGTCGTGGCCTGCGGGCGGGACTCCAGCCACGGCAGGAGCGCGCCGATGGCCATCGGACGGCTCAGGTGCCAGCCCTGCGCCAGGTCGCAGCCGATGCTGGCGAGCAGGTCGAGGGTCTCGGCGTCCTCGACGCCCTCGGCCACGACCTCCAGGCCCATGTGCCGGCCGAGGTCGACGATGGCGCGCACGATCGGGAGGTCGTCGGCGTCGGTGCTGAGCGTGGTCACGAAGCTGCGGTCGATCTTGACCTCCTGCACGGGCAGGCGCTTGAGGTAGGACAGCGACGAGTAGCCGGTGCCGAAGTCGTCGACCGACAGCCGGACGCCGAGGTCGCGCAGCCGGTGCAGCAGCGCCACCGCGCGGGCCGGGTCGGCCATGACCGCGCTCTCGGTGACCTCCAGGGTCAGCCGGGACGCCGGGACGGCGTGCTTGTCCAGCAGCCGGGCGACCTCGTCGACCAGGTCGGGGTCGTGCAGGCTTCGCGCCGAGAGGTTGACCGCCACCGTCAGGTCGTGCCCGGCGGCGCGCCACTGTGCCCAGGCGGCCAGGGAGGCGTCGAGCACGAGCGTGGTCAGCGGGCCGATCAGCCCGCTGCGCTCGGCGATCGGGATGAACTCGTCCGGCGAGACGGCACCGAGTGTGGGGTGAAGCCAGCGGGCCAGCGCCTCCACCCCCGCGACCGCCCCGGAGGCCAGTCGCGTCTGGGGCTGCACGTGCACCGCCACGTCGCCGTTCTGCAGCGCCGACCGCAGCTCGGCCACGAGCGTGAGGCGGCGAGGGCTGTCGCTGTCGAGCTGGGGGTCGAACATGCGCAGCCGGCGCACGGAGGTCTTGGCGTCGTACATCGCCATGTCGGCGCGCTTGAGCAGCGCGGCGGCGTCGGTGGCGTGCTCCGGGGCCATCGCGACGCCCACGGACGCGCCCACCTCGACGTCGAGGCCGTCGAGGGCGATCGGTTGCTCGAGGGCCTGCACGATCCGGCGTCCGATGTGCAGCACGCGCTCCTGGTCGGCGATGCCGGTGACCAGCACGGCGAACTCGTCGCCGCCCAGCCTCGCCACGGTGCCGGCCTGGCCCACGGCGCCGGACAGGCGGGTGCCGACCTCGGTCAGCAGCGCGTCGCCCTGCTGGTGGCCGAGCGTCTCGTTGACCTCCTTGAACTCGTCGAGGTCGAGGATCAGCACCGCCGCGCCCTCGGACCGTCCCGCGGTCACGTCGTCGAGTGCGCCGGCCAGCCGGCGTTGCAGGTTGACCCGGTTGGGCAGGCCGGTCAGGGCGTCGTGCAGCGCCTCGTGCCGGAGCTTGTCGATCAGCTCGCCGTTCTGCAGCGCGACGCCGGCGTGGTTGGCCACGGTCTCGAGCAGGATCAGGTCGTTGGCCTCGAAGCTGCGCACGTCGCCGAGACGGTCGGCGACCACGAGCGCGCCGAGCGCGCCGGCCGAGCCGCGCAGCGGGACGACGATGGCGTCGCGCATCCCGTAGGAGTCCAGCCAGCGACGGGCCGGACCCCGCGAGGTCCGGGGGAGCAGGACGGGGGTCGCGGCACCGACCACCTGGCGCAGGAGCCAGTCGTCCGCCTCGCTCGCCGGCTCCTCCGAGCGGATCATCGCGTCCGATCCGTTCATCCGGACACGCGCGATGATGGTGCCGTCGGCGCCCACGAACGCCGCGGACGCCCGCTCGGCGTGCAGCAGGTCACGCGCTTCGCCGAGCACGCTGGACATCACCGTGTCGAGCTCGGGGGCCCGGCTCACCGCCTGACTGAAGCGGTACAGCCGCTCGAGGTGCAGGTGGCGGTCGGACAGGGCGCCGTAGGCGCGGTAGGCGAGGAGGAACAGCGCGCCGAGCGCCACCAGCAGCCACGCGCTCTGCACCGAGGCGTGCAGGCTGGTGACCGCGATGAGGGCGACCGTGACGCCGATCGGGGCGCCCGGCTGCTCGACGACTGCTTCCCGGATCAGTGTCAGCATCCGTCGGCGGCCCTCGTACAGGGCGATCACGCACTTGATCACCGTGGCGCCCAGCGAGTTGCTGACGATGGCCGCGACGAGCGCCGCCAGCCACGCGACGGGGTCGAGCCCGTCGGCCATGGAGGTGATCGCGGCGAACAGCGCCACCGCGATCCCGGTCTCCATCACCACCAGCGACACGTTGAACGTCGTCTTCAACGGCGGGAGGCGACGGTAGGCGACGCACGCGGCGGACATGCCGACGACGCGACCGACGAGCAGGGCCAGCGGGGTGCCGAAGAACAGGCCCAGCACCAGCGGCAGTTCGCTGAGCGAGATCGACTGCGCCTCGCGCTTCACCTGGATGTGCACGACGCAGGTCTCGGTCAGCAGGAACGCCAGCGCCAGCGCCCACCACGGCAGCGTCGCGTCGGGAAGGTAGGCGGGAGCGGACAGGAACTGGCTGCCGACCGTCAGGCCGAGCGCCACCATGCCGGCGCTGACGGCCAGGACCACCAGCGTCTCCCGCGGCACCCGGCGGAGCGGGAAGGGTGCGCTGAGGGACGACGCGACCATCTCCACCTCCTTCGGGGCACGACTCGTGGCACGTAATCCGACGTTCAGTAGCGCACTCATTACTTTCTGTGTCACGGACTCCGGAGGGGTCCGTCACCCGTGCGGGTGACGGACCGGGCCTGCTGGATCGCAGACGTGTCATCCGTCGCGGTGTGAGCCCGGCGCGGGTGCGGGTAGCGGGACCCGGTGACCTACTCGATCGTCGCCCGCGACAACCAGACCGGAGAGGTCGGCGTCGCCACGCAGTCGCAGGCCTTCGCCGTCGGCAACAGCGTGCCTTTCGCGCTGCCCGGCTTCGGTGTCATCGCCACCCAGTCGATGGCCGAGCCGATGTACGGCCAGGTCGGCCTGGACCTGCTGCGGGGCGGTTTCACCGCGCACGAGTCCCTGACCGCGCTGTCGAGCGTCGACCCGCACCCCGACCGCCGCCAGGTGGCCATCCTGGACGTGGACGGCGAGCTGGCCGTCTACACCGGGTCCGGCTGCGTCGAGGTGGCCGGTCACCTCGAGGGTGAGAACTGCGTCGGCCTGGCCAACATGGCGTCGTCCCCGGCGGTCTGGGAGTCGATGGTCGCGCGCTTCGAGAACACCGGCGGGGCCCTCGCCACGCGGCTGATGTCGGCCTTGCAGGCGGCCGAGGACGAGGGCGGGGACTTCCGGGGCAGCCGTTCGGCGGCGATCGTCGTCGTCCGTGCCACCACCACCGGCCGCCCCTGGCGGGACACCGTGGTCAACCTGCGCGTCGACGACTCCCCGGATCCGGTCGCCGAACTCGACCAGCTGATGGTCAAGCTGGCCCGCTACCAGGACGTCGTCCGGGCCTTCGAGCTCGCCATCGACGGTGACCCGCTGACCGCTGACCGGGAGCTGGAGATGCTGCGACCGCAGGATCCCGCCGAGGAGCCGGATCAGGTGCTGTGGCGGGCCGTCGTCGCGGCGCTGGCCGGCCGCGAGGACGCCGCGCGCGAGATGCTGAGCGAGCTGCGGACGGTCCACCCGCAGTTCATCGAGGCCGCCCGCCGGTTCGGCCGCGCCGACCTGATGCCACCCGACCTCGTCGAGCGCATCGTGCCAGCGGACTGACCCGTCAGGCGCGGAACCGGGCCACCAGTCGCTTGGGCGCCCGGCAGGCCCACGCCTCGCCCACCAGCTCGCGCAGCGACTCCTCGCCGATGGTGTCGAGCCGGACCAGGACGGCCGGGTACCCGTCGAAGTGCGCCGTCGTGAAGTAGACGTGGGGCTCTTCGGCGATCAGCGCGTGCTTGGCGCCCTCGTCGGGCACCGACGCGCCGAGCACGGGACCGTCGGGTGCGGCCGGTCCGAGCTCCTGGAGATCGCGCCCGCGCAGCGGCCGCTCCCACGCGAACGACGTACCGCCGACCTTCCACGCGCGGTTGCCGTAGGACGTCGACTCCGTCGTCCCGGGCAGGGCGAGGCAGGCGCGGGCGACGTCGTCCCAGGTGGCCATGCCGGGCAGGGTAGGCCCGGCGACGACGCGACGGCAGTGGTCGTTCGACCACGAACGGCCGCCGTCGGCCTCCCGCTCACGGGGAGGCCGACGGCCGCCAGGTCAGGCCGTGGGCACCCCGCCGGCGCGCAGGGCGCCGAGCAGGTCGTGGTTGAGCCGCGAGATGGTCTCCATCGAGATGCCCTTGGGGCAGGCCGCGGAGCACTCGCCGATGTTCGTGCAGCCGCCGAAGCCCTCGGCGGTCCTGCTGCGCGACCATGTTGACCACCCGGTCGTCGCGCTCGGGCTGGCCCTGGGGGAGCAGGCCGAGGTGGGTGACCTTGGCGGCGGTGAACAGCATCGACGAGGCGTTCGGGCACGCCGCCACGCAGGCGCCGCAGCCGATGCAGGTGGCGGCGTCGAAGGCGGCGTCCGCGTCCTCCTTCGGCACCGGGACCGAGTGCGCCTCGGGCGCCGTCCGGTCGGGACGCTGATGTAGCCGCCGGCCTGGATGATCCGGTCGAAGGCCGACCGGTCGACGGCGAGGTCCTTGATCACCGGGAACGCCGGCCGAGCGCCACGGCTCGATGTCGATCGTGTCGCCGTCCTGGAACGACCGCATGTGCAGCTGGCAGGTGGTGGTCTGCTGCGGGCCGTGCGCCATGCCGTTGATCATCACGCCGCACATGCCGCAGATGCCCTCGCGGCAGTCGTGGTCGAAGGCGACCGGGTCGTCGCCGTCGAGGATCAGCTGCTCGTTGAGGACGTCGAGCATCTCGAGGAAGGACATGTCCGGGGAGATGTCGGTGACCTTGTAGGTCACCATCTTCCCCTTGACCGTCGGCGTCCTTCTGCCGCCAGACCCGCAGGGTCAGGTTCATCCCGCGCTTCTCGCCGGCGTACGGCGGTGCGGGCCGCCCTGGGTGATCGTCACTTGTAGCTCCGCTGGGCGAGGTGGACGTACTCGTACTCGAGGTCTTCCTTGTGCAGCACCGGGGGCTGCGCCCTCCGGCGTCCACTCCCAGGCGGCGACGTAGGCGAAGTTCTCGTCGTCGCGCAGCGCCTCGCCCTCGGGGGTCTGGCTCTCGGCGCGGAAGTGCCCGCCGCAGCTCTCGTTGCGGTGCAGCGCGTCGACGCACATCAGCTCGGCGAGCTCGATGAAGTCGGCGACCCGGCCGGCGTGCTCCAGGGTCTGGTTGAACGAGTGCCAGTCGCCGGTGACCTTCACGTTGGTCCAGAACTCCTGCCGGATCTCCGGGATGCGGTCCAGCGCCTTGCGCAGGCTCTCCTCGGACCGCTCCATGCCGCACAGGTCCCACATCAGCTGGCCGAGCTCCCGGTGGAAGGAGGCCACGGTGCGGGTGCCGTTGATCGACGAGCAGCTTCTGCACCTGCGGCCTGCACGCCCTGCATCGCCTCGACGGCGGCCGGGTGGCTCTCGTCGACCTTCTCGAACGGCCCGTCGGCGAGGTAGCTCGTTGATCGTGTTCGGCAGCACGAAGTAGCCGTCGGCCAGGCCCTGCATGAGGGCGCTGGCGCCGAGCCGGTTGGCGCCGTGGTCGGAGAAGTTGGCCTCGCCGATCACGAACATGCCGGGGATCGTCGACTGCAGGTCGTAGTCGACCCACAGGCCGCCCATCGTGTAGTGCACGGCCGGGTAGATCCGCATCGGGACCTCGTAGGGGTCCTCGCCGGTGATCTGGGCGTACATGTCGAAGAGGTTGCCGTACTTGGCCTCGACGGCCGGGCGGCCCAGCCGCTGCATGGCGTCGGCGAAGTCGAGGTAGACGCCGAGCCCGCCGGGGCCGACGCCGCGGCCCTCGTCGCAGACGTTCTTGGCCTGGCGCGAGGCGATGTCGCGGGGCACCAGGTTGCCGAACGACGGGTAGATGCGCTCCAGGTAGTAGTCGCGCTCGTCCTCGGGGATCTGCCGCGGGTCGCGGTCGTCGCCGCGCTCCTTGGGCACCCACACCCGGCCGTCGTTGCGCAGCGACTCGCTCATCAGCGTGAGCTTGGACTGGTAGTCGCCCTTGACCGGGATGCAGGTCGGGTGGATCTGCGTGTAGCAGGGGTTGGCGAAGTAGCGCGCCCCGCTTGTGCGCCCGCCAGATCGCCGTGGCGTTGGAGCCCTTGGCGTTGGTGGACAGGTAGAAGACGTTGCCGTAGCCGCCGGTGGCCAGCACGACGGCGTCGGCGAAGTGGGTGCTGATCTCGCCGGTGACCAGGTCGCGGGCGACGATGCCGCGGGCGCGGCCGTCGACGACGATCAGGTCGAGCATCTCGGTGCGGCGCGTGCTGCTCGACGTTGCCGGCCGCGATCTGCCGCTCGAGGGCCTGGTAGGCGCCGTAGAGCAGCTGCTGGCCCGTCTGGCCGCGGGCGTAGAAGGTGCGCGACACCTGGGCGCCGCCGAAGGAGCGGTTGTCGAGCAGGCCGCCGTACTCGCGGGCGAACGGCACGCCCTGGGCCACGCACTGGTCGATGATGTTGACGCTGACCTCGGCGAGGCGGTGCACGTTGTTCTCGCGGGAGCGGAAGTCGCCGCCCTTGACCGTGTCGTAGAACAGCCGGTGCACGCTGTCGCCGTCGTTGCGGTAGTTCTTGGCGGCGTTGATGCCGCCCTGCGCGGCGACGCTGTGCGCGCGGCGCGGGCTGTCCTGGTACCAGAACGACTTGACCTTGTAGCCGGCCTCGCCGAGCGTCGCGGCGGCCGAGCCGCCGGCCAGGCCGGTGCCGACGACGATGACCGTCATCTTGCGGCGGTTGGCCGGGTTGACCAGGCGTGCCGCGGAACCGGCGGCTGCTCCACCGCTCGCCGATCGGGACGTCGGTGGGGGCCTTGGTGTCGGCGATCGGGTCGCCGACGGTGAAGAGTTCGAGAGGCATGGCGAGCTGCGTTCCTGTCCTTAGTCCGACGAGGCCGAAGAGGACGGCGAAGGGGACGACGAGGTAGCCGGCGATGAGGAGGACCGCGAAACGCGGTCGCGGCGGCGTTCACCGTCCGCTCGCGGCGCCGGTTGCTCTGGCCGAGCGTCTGGGTGGCGCTCCAGAGGCCGTGGCGCAGGTGCATGCCCAGCAGGACGAGCGCGACGACGTAGAAGGCCGTCGCGATCGGGTTCTGGAAGCTCGGCGACCAGCCGGTCGTAGGGCGTGCGGTCCGTGCCGTCGGGGTTCGACGACCCCGAACGTCAGGTCGAGGAGGTGGTAGACGATGAACAGCGCGATGATCACGCCGCCCCAGCGCATGGTGCGCGACGCGTAGCTCTGCTGCACCGACTTCTTGGTGACGTAGCGGACCGGGCGCGCGGCGCGTGGCCTGCCGCCAGAGCACGAAGGCCGCGGCCACATGTGGGCGAGCACCGCGACGAGCAGGAGGACCTCGATGATCGTCAGGAAGGCGCGGTACGGCAGCGCGGGGTCGCCGAAGGTGCGCAGCCACTCGGAGTAGTCGTTGAACGACTCGGCGCCGGAGAAGATCTTGCAGGTTGCCGACCATGTGCGCGATCAGGAACAGCACCAGAAGATGCCGCTGACCGCCATGACGACCTTCTTGAAGACCGAGAACTCGCCCTCGCGGCCTTCGGGGCCCTGCGCTGGGCCGGCCGCGTCACTGTCACCACGGGTCAAAGTTAGGACCCCGGACCCCTCCGGGCCAGGTAGGCGTCGCGTGACACGGATCATGTAAGGCTGCCCTCACCGACGCGGAGGTTGGCGTGCCTGGTCCGACTCGCGGCTTCTTCGGCCGGCGGACACGTGACCCCCGGCTGCCCCCGGGGCAGTACGACGTCGGCCGGGACTGGCCGGTGCTGACGGCCGAGCCGACTCCGCGGATCGGTCCGGACACCTGGACCATGACCGTCGACGGGCGCGTGGCGCAGCCCACGACCTGGACCTGGGACGAGGCCCACCGGCTGCCCGGCTCGGAGTACCGGGGCGCGATCCACTGCGTGACCACCTGGTCGAAGTTCGACACCCACTTCTCCGGCGTGAGCGTCGACACCCTGCTCGAGGCCGTCCGGCCGACGTCGGAGGCGCACTTCGTGCTCGCCACGTCGAAGACCGGCTACACGACCAACCTGCCGCTGGCCGACGTCACGGGCGGCAAGGCGTGGATCGTCTGGGAGTTCGACGGCCGGCCGCTGCCGATCGAGCACGGCGGCCCGGTGCGGCTGCTCGTCCCGCACCTCTACTTCTGGAAGAGCGCCAAGTGGGTCACCAGGCTGACCTTGACCACGCGCGACCAACCCGGCTTCTGGGAGCGCAACGGCTACCACGACCGCGGCGACCCCTGGCGCGAGCAGCGCTACCAGGGCGATTGACGACGCCGTGGCCGAGCTGCAGGGCCTGCCAGGCGCGCCGTCCGGGGGATGGCGGACCGCGGTCGTCGCCGGGGTGGACCACCCGGTGCCGCGCGCCGTCCGGCTCCGGCTCGACGTGCACGACCGCGTCGACCACATGCCCGGCCAGCACTACGTCGTCCGGCTGACCGCACCGGACGGCTACACGGCCCAGCGCTCCTACTCGATCGCCTCGGCCCCCGGTGACCCGCTGGTGGAGCTGTTCGTCGAGCGGCTGGAGGACGGCGAGGTGTCCACCCACCTCGCCGACGTGGTGGAGCCCGGTGACGAGCTGGAGGTGCGTGGCCCGATCGGCGGCTGGTTCGTGTGGGACGGCGAGTCGCCGGCCCTGCTCATCGGTGGGGGCACCGGTGTCGTCCCGCTGGTCGCCATGCTGCGCACGGCACGGGCGCTGGGCCGCGCCGACCTGCTGCGCATCGCCGCCGCCGGGCGGACCTTCGGGGAGTTGCCGTACGGCCGGGAGCTCGCCGACGCAGGGGCGCTGCTGGCGCTCTCGCGGGAGTCACGCGGCATCCGGCCGGTCGGGCGGCTGACCGGTGACGAGCTGGTGCCGTTGTGGGAGCCGGGGCAGACCGCCTTCGTCTGCGGGTCGGCCGCTTTCGCCGAGGCGCTGAGCCAGCTCGTGCTGGGGCTCGGGTTCGCGGCCGGGGATGTCCGTATCGAGCGATTCGGGCCTACCGGCTGAGCCGAGGGGTCCCTCGAGGCGGTGGGCGAGGTCGGTCGGGAAGGACGGCGGCCGCGGCCGCGTCCAGGGCCCACCCCTCCCAGCGGGCGGGGGACCACCCGCGCTCGGCGGTCAACAGCACGTAGACCTCGATGCTGATCAGGGCGAAGAGCGCGTCGGCGGCCTCGTCGACCGACACGCCGGGGCGCAGGCCCCCCTTGTCCGCGAGCGTCTGGGCGAGCGCCCGGTGTGCGACGTAGCGCTGCTCCTGGTTGACCCGCCACTGCTCGGCCATCTCGGGGTCGGTGCCGGCCGCGTCCCGCACGATCCGCAGCAGCGGCGCGACGCGGAGGAAGATCTCCCGGCTCATCTGCATCCACACGGCGAGCGCGGCGCGCCCGTCGGGTGCGGCCCGCAGCTGCTCGGTCCACGGCCGCTCCAGCAGTGGGACCGGCTCGTCGTCGCCGACGGAGGAGACGTCCACGACCTGCTTGAGCAAGGTCCGCTTGTTCCCGAAGTGGAAGTACACCGTCTGGACGGCGACACCGGAGGCCGCGGCGATGCGGTCGAGTGTCGTGGCCGCGTAGCCCTCGCGCACGAACAGTTCGGCCGCCGCGGCCACGATCCGCCGCCGCGTCTCGCGCGCCCGGTCCGCCCGCGAGCCGCCGCCGCCGGTCCGGCCCTTGACAGGATCGGTCATTCACTGAACTCTACTCTAGAGTCGCCTCTAGCGAATGGATCCGAGGTTGCCATGCCGCCGTTGAACGGTCTCCACCACGTCAAGCTCCCGGTCAGCGACGTCGTCCGCAGCCGGGACTGGTACCGCGACGTGCTGGGGATGGTCGTCGACATCGAGTTCGTGGAGGACGGGGCCCTCCGGGGCGTCGCCCTGCGCGACCCCGGCGAGACGGTCTGCATCGCGCTGCGTCACGACCCGGACCGGGCCGCCGCGCTCGTCGGATTCGATCCCGTCGCCCTCGGGGTGCCGACCCGTGCCGACGTCGAACAGTGGCAGCGGCGATTCGACGACCTCGGCCAGCCGCACGGCGGCGTGGTCGAGGGTCACCAGGGCTGGGTGCTCGTGGGGGTGCGCGACCCCGACGGGCTGGAGGTCCGGCTCTACACCCTGCAACGGCACGACGGAAGGACGCCGGCATGAGCTTCGACGAGAACGGCTACGCACTGGGACCCGGTGGCGGTACCGACGTCTGGTTCCTCGACACACGCATGACCGTCAAGGCGGGCGGCGCGCAGACCGGCGGGGCCTTCACCCTGCTCGAGTGGTCCGCACCGCTCGGCTTCGGGCCGCCACGGCACGTGCACCACCGCGAGGACGAGGGCTTCTACGTGCTCGAGGGGGAGATGGCGCTGGAGTGCGGCGAGCGCCGCTGGACCGCGGGCCCCGGGTCGTTCGTGTTCCTGCCGCACGGGATCGCGCACGTCTTCGTCGTCACCCGGGGGCCGGTACGCGGCCTGCAGATCACCTCGCCCGCGGGTTTCGAGGACTTCATCGCCGAGGTGGGCCGCCCCCCGACGGCCCCGGGGCTGCCCGAACCGTCGCGGCCGGACGTGCCCCGCCTGGTCGAGGCGGGCGCGCGCCATGGCAACGACGTCATCGGCCCACCGCTCACCCTCGCCGAGGCGGCGCAGTGACCGGGGTCGCTCGGGTGCGCGAGGACCGCACCCGAGCGACCCGGCTCACGCCGAGGGCGGCACCGCCGACGCGGCCACGAGCGGCGTCCGATCCCAGGCACGGTGCAGACCGAGGGCGGCGACGAGGCCGGCGGCGAGCTTGGCGTTCGCCTTGCGTCCCGTCAGCACGCCAGGGGCGCCGGTGTCGATGCCGGCCGCTGCCAGCACCTGGGCGCCGTCACCCCACGCGCCGACCGCCTTCAGGTGGCGGAAGGCCTCCTGCAGCATGACCAGGGCGCGGAAGTCGCCGTCCTGGGGTGCGCCATCGGCGACCACGATCGCGTCGAACTCGATCGACCGGCCCGTGGCGAAGGTCCGCTCGACGATCTCGACGTCCTTGCCCTTGACCAGCCGGCCGCCGTGCGGCGCGATCACCCGCAGCAGCGCGCCCTCGGCCTCGAGGGCCTTGCGCAGCGTGGCGATGCCGGCCAGGTCGGCGCCCGGTCCGGCCACCACTCCGACGATGCGGCCCGCGATCGGGAACGGCTCCGGCTTGATCTGGCGCAGGGCGGGCGACTCGAGACCGGGCTTCTCGGGCTTGATCTTCTTGGGCACCGGCAGGCCGAGGCCGGTGGCCACCTGCCGGCAGAGGTCGGCGTCGATGCGGGCCAGCACGGTCAGGGCCCGCTCCTTGATCGCCTGCTCGTAGCACTTGCCGAGCTCGAAGGTGTACGCGTCGGCCACGTGCTGCTGCTCGACGCTGGTGAGGCTGGCGTAGAACATCGCGGCCTGCGAGAAGTGGTCGTCGAAGGAGGCCGGGGCGGTGCGGCCGACCTCGCCCTCGACGTGCCGCGGCACCTGCACGTAGGCGGCCTCCGCCCACTCGGACGGGAACGGAACCCCGCCGTCGACGCTGTTGGGTGTGTACGGCGCCTGACCGGTGTGCACGGCCTGCTGGTGGAAGCCGTCGCGGGTGTTGTCGTTGACCGGCGCGTGCGGGCGGTTGATCGGGATCTGGGTGAAGTTCGGCCCGCCGAGCCGGGTGAGCTGGGTGTCCAGGTAGGAGAAGTTGCGACCCTGCAGCAGCGGGTCGTTGGTGCCCTCGATGCCCGGCACGAGGTGACCGGTGTGGAAGGCCACCTGCTCGGTCTCGGCGAAGAAGTTGGTCGGGTTGCCGTTCAGCACCAGCCGGCCGATCGGCTGCACCGGTGCCAGCTCCTCGGGGACGATCTTGGTCGGGTCGAGCAGGTCGATGCCCTTGAACGTCTCGTCCGGGGTGTCCGGGAAGACCTGCACGCCCAGTTCCCACTCGGGGAAGGCGCCGGCCTCGATCGCGTCGTAGAGGTCGCGGCGGTGGAAGTCGGGGTCGACGCCCCCGGCGATCTGCGCTTCCTCCCAGGTCAGCGAGTGCACGCCGAGCACGGGCTTCCAGTGGAACTTGACCAGCACGGTCTTCCGCTTGTCGTTCACCAGCCGGAAGGTGTGGACGCCGAAGCCCTCCATCGTCCGGTAGCTGCGCGGGATGCCCCGGTCGCTCATGTTCCAGATCGTGTGGTGGGTCGCCTCGGTGTGGAGGGTGACGAAGTCCCAGAACGTGTCGTGCGCCGACTGTGCCTGCGGGATCTCGCGATCCGGGTGCGGCTTGCCCGCGTGGATGATGTCGGGGAACTTGATCGCGTCCTGGATGAAGAAGACCGGCATGTTGTTGCCGACCAGATCCCAGGTGCCTTCCTTCGTGTAGAACTTCGTCGCGAACCCGCGGGTGTCGCGCACGGTGTCGGCCGACCCGCGGGAGCCGAGCACGGTGGAGAACCGCACGAACACCGGCGTCTGCAGGCCCTTCTCGGCGAGGACGGCGGCGCGGGTGAGCGTGGCGGCGTTGCCGTAGGCGGTGAAGACCCCGTGCGCCCCGGCTCCGCGGGCGTGGACCACGCGCTCGGGGATGCGCTCGTGGTCGAAGTGCATGATCTTCTCGCGCAGGTGGAAGTCCTCGAGCAGGACCGGGCCGCGCGGGCCGGCCTTCAGCGAGTGGTCGCTGTCGGGGATGCGGACGCCGTTGGGCGTGGTCAGCCGATCGCCCGCCTGGCCGCGCGGATCCCGCCCGTCCTCGGGGCCTTCGTAGCCGACGCCGGTGGGGCTGACCGTGCGCGGGGCGGACTGCTCGGGCTTGCGGGCAGGAGGCATGGGTTCTCCAGAGTTCGAGGACGGCGGTCCCCGGTCGCTACCCGGGCTCCCCACGCCGGGAAACGGAACGTGACCGGAACATCAAGCGACCCGACCCGGGTCAGACCGCCGACAGCGCCGCGCACGCCTCCCGCTCGAGCGGCACGATCTCGGCGGCGAGTGCGGCGATCCGGTCGAGCAGCGCGGTCCGGTCGTCGGCGGAGAGGTCGATGGCCGCGACCAGCCGGTCCTGCTGCGCGGCCAGCGCCTGCAGCTCCCCGGTGGCGTCCGCGCCGCGGTCGAGCAGCAGCGTTCTCCGCTGCTCGGCGAGGTCGCGGTAGCCGGCGAGCGGTCCGCTGACGGCGGTGGCCGCGACGGCCGCCCAGAGTTCGCCGGCGCGGTCGTAGCGGTCGGCCGCCTCGACGGCCGCGGCACCCAGCCCGGCGGTCCGCAGGAAGTCGGCGTACAGCGGCCGCATCGCGCCCGGCGAGGAGTACTCGCAGGTGAGGCAGTCGTAGAGCCGCCGCAGCGCCGAGGCCAGCGCCGGGCCGCTGTCGAACAACCGCGTCCAGCCGTTCTTCCCTCGCCGGTCGGCGACCGCCCCTGCCCATTTCGCCAGGCCGCGCAGCCCGAAGTTGCCGGCGAAGTTGTTCGGCATCACGTCCTCGACCAGGTCGTGCACCGTCACGGCGACGGCCGCCCGTGCGGCCGCCGGCACGTCCACCGGTGCCGGGTCCGGCTCGACCACCAGCATCCGGTGCCTGCTCTTCCGGTGCGCCGACCGCGCAGCGGCGAAGGTCTCCGCCGGGACGACGACCGGGGTCAGGCACTCGTCGTCCAGCAGCACCGCGCCGTCGCGTCGGCCCACCACGCCGACGTCGTAGGGCTCGGCACCGAGGTACTCGACCGGGCGGGCGTGGTAGCCGAGATGGCCGCGGTCGACCGTGCAGACGGCGGCCCGGCCCTCGGCGAGCACCGCGTCGAGATCGCGGGCCGCCTTGGCCGCGCTGCCCGTCCCGGCCACGTGGTGCGCGACCCCGGCCCGTTCCAGGGCGCCCGGGAGGAACGGCCGAGGGTGGATTCGCGGCACGATCGTCATCGTCGGGATCGACCCGGCGTAGGAGAACGTGAAGTACATGAACCCGATGCCCCCGGCGAGGCCGGCCACGGTGGGTTCGTCGAGGGGCTCGCCGGCCGTCGTCCGGACCCCGGCGGTGGCCAGCAGGTGCGTGAGGACGGCGCTGTCGTGGTGCCGCCCGCCGCCGACGGCGGGGGTGCCGGGTGTGGCCGGCGGAGTGCCGACGAGGTTCCGGCGGGCGGTGGTGTAGTGCTCGCCCGTGCGGGCCATCCGGGCGCGGACGGCGGACTTCAGGTGCTTGTGCGCGGTCATGGCGGTGCTCCTCGGCGGCACGGGCCCGGGACCCCACGCGTCGTCGGACCCAGCCGCGGCGACGAGGACGGGCACGCCGGTGCGAGGTCCTCCCGAGGACATCGATCCCCTCTGCCCTCGCGGAGCCGGCGGCGTGGGCGACCGGTCAGAGGGTGCGGCGTGGGAGTCGCCGTCGGCAGCCTACCGTCGCCCCTGGCACCCGGGAGCAAGTCCTCGAGCGCTAGATGCCGGCGGGCTTTCTGGGTGTGAACAGCCAGGTCCGGAAGAGGCCGTCGAGCTGCCGACCGGAGACCTTCTCGGCCAGCGAGATGAACTCCTCGGTGCTGGCGGTGCCACCGGCCTGCGAGGCGATCCACTTCTTCAGGATCGTGAAGAACGTCCGGTCGCCGACCTCCTCGCGCAGCGCATGCAGCGTCATGGCACCGCGGTGGTACACCGCGATGTCGAAGAGCTCGTCGACCTCCGCCCCCGGGTCGCCGATCGTCGTCCGCCAGAACTCCGGCGGGCTGTTGTCGGCGATGAAGTCGAACTCGTCCTGGGGAGTGCTCACGCCCTCGCGTTCCAGCCACAGCCACTCGGCGTACGTGGCGACGCCCTCGTTGAGCCAGATGTCGTGCCACTCGTGCAGCCGGACGAGGTCGCCGGCCCACTGGTGGGCGAGCTCGTGCACCACGACGGTCTCGCCGAAGACCTGGTCGAAGAAGAACCCGGAGGCGTAGATCGACCGGGTCTGCGTCTCGAGCGCGAACGCGAACTCGGGGTGGTCGTCGACGATCCCGCCGCCGGTACGGAACGGATAGGGGCCGAACGTCCTCTCCAGGAACCGGATCATCTCCGGCTGCCGGGCGAGCGCATCCTCGGCGATCCGGCCGAGGGACGGTCCGCCGGGCTCGCCGTCGGCGTCGGTGTCGAACAGGTCCGGGTCGAGGGCGTCGAGGTACCACACGCCGTCCGCGGAGTACGTGCGGATGCCGTACTGGCCGATCGCCAGGGTGACCAGGTACGGGGCCATCGGCTCCGCCGCTCGCCATGACCAGGTGGTCCACCCATCCCGTGTCCTCGTGCCGGTCAGCTTGCCGTTGGAGACGGCCTCGAGCCCCTTCGGGACCGCGACCGACACGCTCACCGACGCGGCGTCACGGGGGTGGTCGTTGGCCGGGAACCAGGTCGCCGCGCCGTGCGGCTGACCGGCCACGATCGCGCCGTCGTCGGTGTGCATGAAGCCGGACGCCCCCAGGGCGTCCTGGATCGTCTCCGGGACGCCGCCGTAGACGATGCGAACGGTGAAGGTTCGGCGGTCGGCGATCGGCTTCGCCGGGCGGATGACCAGTTCGCCGCCCGAGCGCGTCCACGTCGCCGCCCGCCCGTCGACGGCGACCCGGTCGACGCGCAGGCCGTCCAGGTCGAGGTTGAAGCGCGACAGCGCGTGGGTGCTGCGCGCGGTGATCGTCGCGACGCCGCTGAGGCGGTCGCGCGCGGGGTCGTAGGTCAGGTCGAGGTCGTAGTGCGCGACGTCGTACCCGCCGTTGCCGTCCAGCGGGTAGTACGGGTCGCCGAGACCCGGGGCGCCGGCGCGAGGGGCGGCGCCCCCGCTCTCGGCCACCGCCGGGGGGATCCCCGCGGTGAGCACGACGAGCCCCGCCGTGACGGCTCCGGTGGCCAGGCTGCGCAGCATCTCGACACCTCGTTCCTGCGTGGAGTTCCTCGGATCGGGCCCGTCGTGCGCCGGGACGCCCGGAAGCCGGGACGCCCGGAAGGTAGGGGCGGACGCAAGATCGACGCGGTTCCGGCACCACGCGGTCCGGAGGGTCCGGCGTGTGGTGACCGTCGGTCATGGGGCCGATCCACCCGGACGGGGACGGGCGCAGGTCACGAGGTGGTCCCGGCTCGCCGTGGCGGCTGCGCTGCGGTTGCCACGCCCGGGATGCTGTCGGGGTGATCGTGCTCGACGGGCTGACCAAGCGTTTCGGGTCGCACGTCGCCGTCGACTCCGTCACCGTCTCGATCCGGCCCGGTCGTGTCACCGGCCTGCTGGGTCCGGACGGCTCCGGCCGGACCACGATCCTGCGCTGCGTCCTGGGGCTGACCCGGCCCTCCGCCGGGTCGGCGATCGTGCTCGGACGCCGCTACCGCCAGCTGCCGCGGCCGCTGCACCAGGTGGGCGCCCTCGTCGGGGACGGCGTCGGCCGCCCGCAGCGGACCGCCTACCAGCACCTGCGGGCGCTCGCCCGGAGCAACGCCATCCCCGCCCGCCGCGTCGACGAGGTGATCGAGCTGGTCGGTCTCGGTTCGGTGGCCCACGAGCGGGTGCGCGCGCTGCCCTACGCCGGCGGCCGGCGGCTCGGCCTGGCGGCCGCGCTGCTCGGCGACCCGGAGGTGCTGCTGCTCGACGAGCCGCTGACCGGCCTGGGGCCCGGTGGGGTGCGGCTGGTGCGGGAGCTGCTGCGCGAGTTCGCCGACGAGGGGCGCACGGTGCTGGTCACGGGCCACCCGTCCAGCGGTCTCGAGGAGACCGCCGAACACCTCGTCGTCCTCGACCGGGGACGGCTGCTCGCCGACCTCCCGGTGTCGGACATGCTGGGCACCGGGGCGGCGGTGCGCGTGCGCACGCCGCGAGCGCCGCTGCTCGCCGCCGCGCTCCGGGAGGAGGGCGGTGAGGTGGCGCTCGAGGTCGACGGCGCGCTGCGGGTCGAGGGACTGGACGTCGAGCGGGTCGGCGACATCGCGTTCATCACCGACGTTCCGGTGCACGAGCTCGGCGTCGTCCCACTGACCCTCGCCGAGGCCTACCTGGCACTCGCCGACGAGACCGGCCGGACCGCCGAGTGAGGCGGGTTCCCGGTCGGGCGCTGCTGCGCAGCGAGTGGACCAAGCTCCGGTCGGTGCGCGCCTTCTGGCTCGCCCTCTCGGTCTACGCCGCCGCCGTGGTGGTCGGCGCCTGGGTCTCGCTGAGCGGGACGATCGCGCCGGACGACGTCCGCGTGGCCGTCGCCGTGGCGCTCGTGGGCTTCGCACCGGCGCAACTGGTGCTGCTCGTCGTGGGGGCGCTGCCGGTGACGAGCGAGCACCGCGCAGGCACCGTCCTGGGCTCCCTGACCGCCGTGCCGCGGCGGACCCGCTGGCTGATCGCGAAGAGCCTCGTGGTGACGTTCTGGGTCGCCGTCCTGACCGCAGTGCTCGCGATCGGTTGCGTGGCCGCCGTGCCGGCCCTGACCGCCGGGGCCAACGACCTGCTGCTCACCGACCCGGTGGTCGTGCGGACCATCGGGCTGCAGGTGGCCGCCGCGGCCCTGGTGACGCTGCTCGGGGCCGCGATGGGTGCGCTGCTCCGGCGGACCGCCGCCGTGGCCGTGGTCGGCACCCTGCTGGTCGCCGTCCTGCCGGTGGCTACCGTGCTCGCCGGCGAGGCCCGCGTCGTGGGCACCTCGTGGCTGTGGCCGACGCTGCGGGTGGGTGAGGACGACATCCTCACCGTCGCCACACGGGGCGCCTTCGGCCTCCCGGCCAGTGGCGACGTGCTGCTGGCCGGCGCCACCGCGTGGCCGACCGGGCTGGCAGTCACCGGCGGCTGGGCGTTGGTGCTGTGGGTGCTCGGCGCGCTCGTCACCGAGCGCCGCGACGCCTGAGCGCGGGCGCGCCTGCCACCGGCCGGGGGACCGGCGGGCCCATGCTGGGGCTGTGATCGAGCTCGACGGGCTGACGAAGGTCTTCGGGGGCCGCGTCGCCGTCGACGACCTCACCGTCACCGTCCAGCCCGGCCGCGTCACCGGCTTCCTCGGCCCGAACGGTTCGGGCAAGACCACCACGATGCGCTGCGTCGTCGGCCTCACCCGGCCGACGTCCGGGACGGCGACCGTGCTGGGACACCCGTTCCGCGACCTGCCCGCGCCGATGCGGCGGGTGGGCGCACTCATCGACCCACGGGCGCGGCACCCCGGGCGGACGGCGTACGCCCACTTGCAGGTGCTGGCGCAGAGCAACGGCCTGCCGCGGCACCGCGTGGACGACGTCATCGACCTGGTGGGTCTGGACGCCGTCGCGGCGGAGCGGGTCGGCGGCTTCAGCCTCGGCATGGGTCAGCGGCTGGGCATCGCCGCGGCGCTGCTGGGCGACCCCGACGTCCTGCTGCTCGACGAGCCGGTCAACGGGCTGGATCCCGAGGGCATCCGGTGGGTGCGCGAACTGCTGCGCGACCTCGCCGACGAGGGCCGCACCGTGCTGGTGTCCAGCCACCTGATGAGCGAGATGGAGGACACCGCCGACCACCTCGTCGTCGTCGGCCGCGGCCGGCTGCTCGCCGACGTCCCGATCCGCGACCTGCTCGCCGCGCACGCCAGCGTGCGGGTGGTCAGCCCGTCCGCGGCCCTCCTGGCCTCGGCGCTGGCGCGGGCCGGCGGCCGGGTCGAGCCGGACGGCGTGGACACCCTGCGGATCACCGGCCTGGACGTCGCCGTGGTGGGCGACGTGGCGTTCGAGGCCGGCGTCCGCCTGCACGAGCTCACGCGCGTCACCGCATCCCTCGAGGACGCCTACCTGGCGCTCACCCACGACTCGGTCGACTACCGGGCGGGTGCCCGGTGACCGCGACGGTGCCGATGACGGGCCTGCTCCGCAGCGAGTGGACCAAGCTGCGCTCGCTGCGATCGACCTGGTGGTGCGCCGGCAGCTACGCCGGCCTCGTGCTCGTCCTGGGCTGGCTGGCGGCGGCGGTGACCGACCGCGCCCCCCGGGCCGACATCGCGGTCACCGTGGCCCTCACCGGGTTCGGCATCGGCCAGCTGGTGCTCCTCGTCCTGGGCGTCCTGGCCGGCGCGGGGGAGTTCACCAGCGGCATGGCGGTGGCGTCCTTCTCGACGGTGCCGCGACGGGCGCGCCTGCTGCTGGCCAAGACGGCCGTGCTCGCCGGGCTCACCGCCGCGGTCTCGTTCGTGCTCGGCCTCGGCTGCTGGCTGGCGGCCCGCGCGCTCACCCAGGTGGACGGCGGCGTGCGGCTGGGGGACCCCGGGGTGCTGCGGGCCCTGCTGCTGCAGGCGGCAGCGGCGGCCACGGTCGTCGTCCTCGGGGTCGCGCTGGGCACGGTGCTGCGCTCGACGGCCGGCGGCGTGGGGCTGGGCGTCGTCCTGGTGCTCGTGCTCTCGCCGCTGCTCGCGGCCGACGACCGGCCGGTGACCCGGTGGCTGGCCGACGCGCTGCCCGCGCTGCGGGTCGGCGAGGACGCCTTCCTCGCCGGGCCGGCGACCTGGCCGGTCGGGACGGCCGTGCTGGTGGCGTGGGCGGTGGGTGCCTGGGTGCTCGCCGCCGCACTGCTCGAGCGGCGCGACGTGTGAGCAGGCCGGGCACCGGTAGATTCCGGCCCACTGTGCTGCCCGCCGTCACCGCCACCCGCTACGTCACCCCGCTGCGTGAGGGTGGCTCGCTGCCGGGGCTCATGGAGGCCGACGACCTCGGCACGTACGTCGTCAAGTGGCGCGCGGCCGGTCAGGGGCTGCCGGTGCTGGTCGCGGAGGTGGTGTGCGGCGAGCTGGCCCGCTCCCTCGGTCTGCCGGTGCCGGCCCTGGTCACGGTCGACGTCGTCCCCGAGCTCGCGGTCGGCGAACCGGACGTCGAGGTCCAGGAGCTGCTGCGCCGATCGGCCGGGCGCAACCTGGGCCTGGACTACCTGCCCGGTGCCCTGGACTTCGAGGCCGGCGTCTCGTCGGTGGACGGCGACCTCGCGGGCCGGGTGCTGTGGTTCGACGCCCTGGTGGGCAACGTCGACCGCTCCTGGCGCAACCCGAACATGCTCTTCTGGCACGACGGGCTCTACCTGATCGACCACGGCGCGGCGCTGACCTTCCACCACTCCTGGCCCGGTGCCGCCGCCGCGGTCGCCCGCCCCTACGACGCGACCCAGCACGCCCTGATCGAGTGCGCGCCGGACCTGCCGGCCGCCGACGCCGCGCTGGCGCCACGGGTCACCCGCGAGCTGCTGACCGAGGTGCTGGCGCAGGTGCCCGACGAGTGGCTCGACGGCGCGGACCTGCGCGCCCGCTACGTCGACCAGCTGCTGGCCCGGCTCGAGGCCCGCCCCGCATGGCTGCCCGGGCTGCTCGAGGCCGCCGCCGCGGGGGGCACCCGGCGCCGGAGGGAACCGCGCGGGGAGAACCGGCCCGCCTGGTTGGGCCCGCCGCCGCCGGAGGGGGTGAGCCAGCGATGAGCCGGGACACCTTCGAGTACGCCGTCCTGCGGGTGGTGCCGCGCGTCGAGCGAGGCGAGAGCTTCAACGCCGGCGTCCTCGTGTACTGCCGGCAGCGCGACTACCTGGGCTCGCGGGTGCACCTGGACGCCGACCGGCTGCGGGCGCTGGACCCCACCGCGGACGCCGGCGCGATCTCGCGGGCCCTGCAGGCAGCGGCCGACGTGTGCGCCGCGGATCCGGCGGCGGGCGCGGCCGGGCGCGAGTCGCTGGGCTCGCGCTTCCGCTGGCTCACCGCGCCGCGGAGCACCGTCGTCCAGCCGGGGCCGGTGCACACGGGACTGACCGAGGACCCGGAGGCGGAGGCCGACCGCCTGCTGCGCCTGCTCGTCCTCCCCCTCGAGGGCCATTAGTGCACAAATGGCCGCGGGCGGCCGATCGCGCGTATCCCGTCCTGGCCATTTGTGCACTAATGGCCAGCGGGCAGCAGCGCGTCGATCCGGTGCGCGAGTTGCAGGTCCAGCGACGTGACCCCGCCGGCCGAGTGGCTGACCAGCGAGAAGTGCAGCGTGCGCCAGCGCAGGTCGACGTCCGGGTGGTGGTCGAGCTCCTCGGCGACGTCGGCGACGGCGACGATCGTGGCGACGGCGTCCCGGAAGGTCGGCAGCTGCACGCTCCGGTGCAGCCCGTCGACGTCGCCCGACCACAGGGGCAGGTCGGTCAGGGCGGCCGACAGCTCGTCGGGGGTCAGCGCTGCGGGTCTGCTCATCGCCCCATCCTGCCGACCTCAGGCGTGGATGCCGCACTCCGTCTTGCCGCGACCGGCCCAGCGCCCGGCGCGCGGGTCCTCGCCCGGCGCGACCGGGCGGGTGCACGGCGCGCAGCCGATGGAGGCGTAGCCCAGATCGACCAGCGGGTTCACGGGGATCTGGTGGGCGGCGACATAGCGCGTCGACGTCGTCCTGCGTCCAGGCGGCCAGCGGGTTGATCTTGAGCATCTGCCGCTTGTCGTCCCAGTCGACGATCTTCGTCCCGGCGCGCGATCGGCGACTCGTCCCGGCGGATCCCGGAACCCCAGGCGACGTAGCCGGCGAGGACGTCGGCCAGCGGGCGGACCTTGCGCAGCGAGCAGCACAGGTCCGGATCGCGCTCGTACAGCCGCGGGCCGAACTCGGCGTCCTGCTCGGCGACGGTCTGCGCTCGCGGCACGACGTTGACCAACGTCATCGGCAGGACGCCGGTGATCCAGTCGCGGGTGCCGAGGGTCTCGGCGAAGTGGTAGCCGGTGTCCAGGAAGACCACGTGGACGCCGGGAAAGGCCTCGCCGGCCAGGTGCGCGAGCAGCCCGTCGGCCATGGACGACGTGATCGCGAAGCCGTCGCCGAAGGTGTCGCCGGCCCACTGCAGGACGGTCAGCGCCTGCTCCACCGGGTCGGCGATGCCGTCGAACCAGGCGTCGGCCGCCTGCGGCGAGCAGCGGCGTCGGGCGGATGGCGGTGGTCATTCCGGCTGCACCCCCGTTGCGATCAGGCGGACGGTGAAGGCGCGCAGGCACGCGTCGCAGCGCCAGTCGCCCGCCGTCCCTCGCCGTAGGGCGAGATCGCCTCGTCCCCGCAGTAGGGGCAGTGGAACGGCGGGAGCTGCCGGGTGCGTCCGGTCGGCTCCTCGGTCATAGCAGCCAGCTCTCCTCGGCGCGCGCGACGTACGCGGCGAACGACTCGCCGTCGGTGCGCCGCTCGAGGTACCCGCGCAGCACGCGCTCGCAGTAGTCGGCCGTCTCGGCCTTGGTCACCTTGTGGCCGCGGAACTTCCGGCCGAACGCGGCCTCGACGCCGAGGTGTCCGCCGAGGTGGACCTGGAAGCCCTCGACCATCTCGCCGTTGTCGTCCTTGACCATCGAGCCCTTGAACCCGATGTCGGCGGTCTGGAACCGGGCGCAGCTGTTGGGGCAGCCGTTGACGTTGATCCCGATCGGCGCGTCGAACTCGGGCAGCCGCTTCTCCAGCTCCGCGTAGAGGTCCTGGGCGTGCTGCTTGGTCTCGACGATCGCGAGCTTGCAGAACTCCAGGCCCGTGCAGGCCATCGTCCCGCGGCGGAAGGCGCTCGGGCGCACCAGCAGGTCGTGCTCGGCCAGCGCGGCGACGAGGTCCTCGACCTTCTCGTCCGGCACGTCGAGGATGACCAGCTTCTGCTGCGCCGTCGTCCGGATCCGGCCCTTGCCGTACTCGTCGGCGAGGTCGGCGATCCGGGTCAGCAGGCTGCCGCTGATCCGGCCGGTGCGCAGCGCGAAGCCGACGGCGTTGGCGCCGTCCTTCTGCCTGGCGACGCCGACGTGGTCGCGCTGGTCGTGCTTGGGCGGTGCGGCTGCCGGGCCGTCGGGCAGCGCATCGTGCAGGTACTCGTCCTGCAGCACCTGGCGGAACTTCTCCGGGCCCCAGTCGGCCATCAGGAACTTGATCCGCGCGTGGTTGCGCTGCCGGCGGTAGCCGTAGTCGCGGAAGACCGCCGTGCAGGCCGCCCACACGTCGGTGACCTGCTCGGGCCGGACGAACACGCCGATCCGCTGGGCGAACTTCGGGTTGGTGGACAGGCCGCCGCCGACCCACAGGTCGTAGCCGGCCTCGCCGGCCTCGTTGCGAACCCCGACGAAGGAGACGTCGTTGATCTCGGGCCCGGTGCAGTGGTCGACGCAGCCGGAGATCGACGTCTTCCACTTGCGCGGCAGGTTGCTGAACTCCGGGCTGCCGACGTACTTGGCGACGGTCTCGGCGATGACGTCGGTGGCGTCGAGCACCTCGTCCTCGAGGATGCCGGCCAGCGGGCAGCCGAGCATGACGCGCGGGGTGTCGCCGCAGGCCTCCGTCGTCCCGAGGCCGACCGACTCCAGGCGCTCGCCAGATCTCGGGGACGTCCTCGATGCGGATCCAGTGGTACTGGACGTTCTGCCGGTCGGTGACGTCGGCGACGTCCCGGCCGAACTCGGTGCTGATGCCGCCGATGACCCGCAGCGCGTCGCTGGACAGCTGCCCGCCGTCGATGCGCACCCGCATCATGAAGTACGAGTCCTCGAGCTCCTCGGGCTCCAGCACGGCGGTCTTGCCGCCGGGGATGCCCTGGGCGCGCTGGGTGTAGAGGCCGAACCAGCGCATCCGCCCGCGCAGGTCACCGGGGTCGATGGAGTCGAAGCCGTTCTTCGAGTAGATGTCGATGATCCGCTGACGGACGTCGAGTCCGTCGGAGTCCTTCTTCATCCGCTCGTTCGGATTGAGCGGCTCGCGGTAACCGAGGGCCCACTGGCCCTGGCCGCGTTGCGGACGCGTGCTCGTGCGGGGGGAGCTCACGTGGTGCTTCTTCCTGCGCCGTCCGCCCTCCGCCGTCGCGACGCTGCGCGCGGGCGGGCTGCGGCGCTGCCGGGTCGGGTCGTGCGGCGTCAGCCGCGCGGGAGGGGACCGGTTGTCAGCGCGGAGGCGCGACAGACGGCGCTGGAGACCAGCGCCAGGTCGATGTGCAGACGCGCGACGAGCAGGAGGCCGCGGTCCGTCATGGGGACGATCGTGCCATATCTCGCGGGATCGTGCGGCGTGGCTCAGCTCACAGGGGCCGGTTGGCCGTCCATCGCCGCCCGGATGCGAGCGACCGACTCCTCCAACGGGGTGACCGAGGTGTCGATGGTGACCTCGGCGCGGACCGGCGGCTCGTAGGGGTCGCTCACCCCGGTGAACTCCGGGATCTCACCGGCACGAGCCTTCGTGTAGAGGCCCTTCACGTCGCGGGCCTCGCAGACCTCGAGCGGCGTGGCCAGGTGGACCAGCACGAACCGGCCGTGCTCCTCGACCAGGCGCCGCGCGTCCTCGCGCGCCTGCTCGTAGGGCGCGATCGCGGCGACCACGACCGTGCCGCCGTGCTTGACGACCTCGCCGGCGACGAACCCGATCCGGCGGATGTTGAGGTCCCGGTGCTCGCGGGAGAAGGACAGCTCGCTGGACAGGTGCGTGCGGACGACGTCGCCGTCCAGGACCGTCACCGGCGTGCCGTCGGCCTCGAGCGCGGCCACCAGTGCATCGGCGATCGGTGGACTTGCCGGCGCCCGACAGGCCGGTGAGGAAGACGGTGACACCTGCGTCGTGCGGAGCTGACATGGCGGTCAGTGTTCTACACGCGCGGGCGCGGACGCGCGGGTCCTCACCCGGAGGGGGAGTCCCCGAAGCTGCGCCAGGCGTTCTCGACCTCCAGCAGCTCCTGCACGTGCGCCGGCAGTTCGCCGCGGACGACGTCGGCCAACGTCACCTGCTCGAGCACCTGCCGGTAGCTGGCGCGGGCGGCCACCCAGACGCGTGGCCAGCGCGGCGGCCGCGCCCGGGTAGTCGACGTCCTCCGGTCGCTGGCCGTGCACGTCGGCGAGGAAGCCCTGCTCCACCCGCATCACCCGCGCCAGGGCGATCTCCTCGGGGGGCAGCGCCAGCCGGTAGCCGCCGTCGCGACCGCGCTGGCTGGTGACCAGACGGGCGCCCTGCAGGTCGCGGAGGATGGCCTGGAGGAACCGCACCGGGATCCGCTGAGCGGTCGCGATGCGGTCGGCGGTCAGCGCCTCCGGCGCCGCCGCGGCCAGCTCGAGGGCGGCGCGGACGGCGTAGTCGACGCGGGCGGTGATGCGCACTGCTCTCCCTCTGCTGGTTCTTCTGTCGGGTCCTGCCAGCGCATGCTGCCGGGTGCTGCCAGCGCATGCTGCCGGGTGCTGCCAGCGCATGCTGCCGGGTCCTGCAGGTCATCCTGCCCGCGTCTGCCAGGGTGTCCTGCGTGTTCCGGCTGCGTTTCACCACCCTGGTGGAGGCGCCGCTGACCGTCGCCTTCGACGTGGCCCGCTCGCTCGGGCGGCCCTGGCCCTTCCCGCTGACCGAGGTGTCGTCGTCCCGACCCGAACGCGACGTGTACTCCGCCGGCCCGGTGCCGGGCTGGCGTTCGCTGGTCCACACGCGCACGTTCCGGCCCACCGGCGCGGGCACCCTCGTGACCGAGCAGATCGACGGTGACACAGGCCTGACCGGGCTGCTCGGCCGGGTCGTCGACGAGTTCGTGCTGCGCCGGCGGCTGATGCGGTCGATGCAGGCCCACCTCGACGCGTACGCGGCGGCGGCGGCGCGGGCGGCGGTCGACGTCGTCCAGGTGGTGGGGGCAGCCGTCGTCGAGAACGACCGGGTGCTCGTGGCCCAGAGGCACGGAGGACCCTACGACGCCTGCTGGGAGTTCCCCGGCGGAAAGGTCGAGCCGGGGGAGGCCGAACTCGACGCGCTGGTCCGGGAGTGCCGCGAGGAGCTGGGCCTGGAGATCGCGCCGCAGGCGTTCGTCGGGGAGGTCGTGCTCGACGGCGTCGTCGCCGGCGGATCGCCCGGCACCTCGACGATGCGGCTGTGGTGGGCGCGGGCGGTGGGCGGCGCCGCCGACGCCCTGGAGCACGCCGAGCTGCGCTGGGTGCGCGCCGACGAACTGGAGGCGCTGGACTGGATCCCCGCCGACCGCCCCCTCCTTCCCGCCGTCCGGGCCCTCCTCACCCGCCTCTGACCTGCCTTTTGTCCACGAAGGTCCCGATCGCCCCGGCCGTTTGTGCACGAAGGTCCCGAGCGCCCCGGCCGTTTGTGCACGAAGGTCCCGATCGCCCCGGCCGTTTGTGCACGAAGGTCCCGAGCGCCCCGGCCGTTTGTGCACGAAGGTCCCGATCGCCCCGGCCGTTTGTGCACGAAGGTCCCGAGCGCCCCGGCCGTTTGTGCACGAAGGTCCCGATCGCCCCGGCCGTTTGTCCACGAAGTGCTCAGCGGTGGAAGGGCAACGTCGGATCGCAACCCGTGGACGCACAGGCGGATTGTGGACAGTTCGCAAGCCCCTGGGGCCGCCGGTCGCCACCCTCTGCGTCCATGGTCGAGAACTTCCGGCTCATGGAGGGCGTCTTCATCGGCGCACACGCGCTGTCGGAGGGCGTCCTGACCCGGAGACAACTCCGGGAGGGGCCGTTCATCCGCGTGCTGCACGGCGTATACGCCGACGTCTCGCAGCCTCGCGATCACCTGCTGAGGTGCCGCGCGGCAGCCCTGTTGATGCCGCCGGGTGCCGCACTCGGCGCCCGGTCCGCTGCCGCGGTGCTCGGCGCACCGCAACCCGAGCACGATGCCTCGGTGACGGTGCTGCTCCCGATCGGGGCGCAGTGGAGCGGCCCCGCCGGCGTGCGCACCCGTCGGTTCGAACTCCCGGACGCCGACGTCGTCCAACGCGAGGACGGGTTGCACCACACGACGCCGCTCCGGACCGCGTGGGACGTCGCCGCCACCGAAACGACGGCGAACGCGGTGGGCGTGCTCGACGCGATGCTTTCCGCGGACATGCTCCACGAGCGTCATCTGAGCGAGATGCTGGCGCAGGGATCGGGACGCTGGGGTGTCAGCCGGGTCAGGCGCGCCTTCGGATTGTGCGACCGGCGCAGCCAGAGCCCGCCGGAGTCCTGGGTGCGAGTCGCCTGCGTGCTCGCAGGACTGCCCGTGCCCGTGCCACAGTTCGAGGTCCACGCCGGTGGAGTCGAGCTCGCGCAGGTCGATCTGGCATGGCCGCTGCAGCGCGTCATCGTCGAGTACGAGGGTGCCTACCACTTCGACGGCGTGCAGATCCGCAAGGACGACGGTCGGTACGCCAGACTCGTCGCCGCAGGCTGGACCGTCATCCGCGTCGCTGCTCATGATCTGCGCGACATCCCGGCTCTCGTGCGACGCATCGCGCGAGTGCTGACCGGCGTCGGCGACTGAGCTCACGAGGCCGGCCGAAAGAGGGCCGGAGTGACCCGACGGGGTGGGGCGGCCGCGGACGTTCGTGGACAAATGGCCGGGGGTCGGGTTGTGACGACGTTGCCGAAAAGTGTCCGGCGGATTGTCAGCTGGGTCGCAACTCCTGTGGCTGCTGTGGGGCGTGGGGCGACGAACTTGTGGCGCGCACAACCGACTGTGACACGAGGTCACAAATCGGTTGCGCCAGTGGACTCCCCTCTCGGGCGTGCCTAGTGTCGGCCCGTCGTGCCAGGACCTTGAGTCGTCCTCGGTGCGTCCGCTCACCAGGAGCGCCGACGCCCGACCGTGCAGTCGGCGTCGGTCGAAGATCATTCCCCCCGCAGACGCGGGACGAGGGAGGCATCGCACGTGAAGTTGGGAAAGCGCAATGCTGCGCTCATCGGGGCCGGCATTGCCGGTGCGATGGTGCTGTCAGCGTGTGGCGGTAGTGACGACAACGACGGCGGCAACGGCTCCGAGGGCGGTGAGGCGGCTACCGGCGGTTCATTCAGCATTGAGGTCGGGGAGCCGCAGAACCCCCTGGTTCCGGGCAACACCAGCGAGTCCGAGGGCGCGCAGATCATCGAGTCCCTGTGGACCGGGCTGGTCAAGTACGCACCGGACGGCTCGATCGAATACACCGGCGTCGCCGAGTCGATCGAGTCCGAGGACAACACGACGTGGACGATCACGCTGAAGGACGGCTGGACCTTCCACGACGGCACCGCCGTGACCGCTGCGTCGTTCGTGGACGCGTGGAACTACACGGCCTACAGCCCGAACGCGCAGGGTGGCTCCTACTTCCTCTCGAAGATCGAGGGCTACGACGACCTGCAGGCCCCGACCAACGAGGCCGGCGAGCCGACCGGTGAGCCGGCGGCCGAGGAGATGAGTGGCCTGGAGGTCATCGACGAGCAGACCTTCGAGGTCACGCTCTCGGCGCCCTTCGCGCAGTTCCCGGTGACCGTGGGCTACAGCGCCTTCCACCCGATGCCGGAGTCCTTCTTCGAGGACCCGGAGGCAGCCGCCCAGGACACCCCGATCGGCAACGGCCCGTTCAAGGCCGACGGTCCGCTCGAGCCGGGCGTGGGCATCACGCTGACGAAGTACGAGGACTACGCCGGCGAGGACGCGGCCAACGCCGACACCGTCGAGTACCGCATCTACTCCGACATCAACACCGCCTACACCGACGTGCAGGGCGGCAACCTCGACATCACCGGGACAGCTCCCGCCGGACGCGATCACCACGGCTCCGCAGGAGTTCGGTGACCGCTACTTCGAGGCCGAGTCGTCGTCGTTCACCTACGTCGGCTTCCCGACCTACGACGAGCGCTTCGTCCGACCCGCGGGTGCGCCAGGCCTTCTCGATGGCGATCGACCGCGAGGCGATCACCGACGCGATCTTCAACGGCACGCGCACCCCGGCCACCTCTGCGATCGCGCCGGTCGTCGACGGCTACCGCGAGGGCGCCTGCGAGTACTGCCAGCTCGACGTGGACGCCGCCAACGCCCTGCTCGACGAGGCCGGCTTCGACCGCAGCGAGCCGATCGAGCTGTGGTTCAACGCCGGCGCCGGCCACGACGCGTGGATGGAGGCCGTGGGCAACCAGCTGCGCGAGAACCTCGGCATCGAGTACACCCTCCGCGGCGAGCTCGACTTCGCCGAGTACCTGCCGCTGCTCGAGGAGAAGGGCTGCTACCGGGCCGTTCCGCCTCGGCTGGAGCATGGACTACCCGAGCACGGAGAACTACCTCGAGCCCGCTGTACTCGGACGGCCGGCTTCCCGCCGGCGGGGTCGAACTACCCGCGTTCTACTCCAACCAGGAGTTCGACGAGCTGCTGGCTCAGGGCAACGTGGCCGGCTCCAACGAGGAGGCCATCGAGCTCTACCAGCAGGCTGAGGACATCCTCCTGCAGGACATGCCGATCGCGCCGATGTTCTTCGGGCTCGAGCAGGGCGTCCACACCGAGAACGTGGCCAACGTCGGATTCGACATCTTCGGGCACGTCGACACTGCCGCGGTCACCGTCAACGGCTGATCTCGGGCGCATCAGGTAACACCAGCACGACCCTCGCCGCCGGGGGTGCTGTCCGACAGGACAGCCCCCCGGCGGCTTCCATGCGGTCATCGATGCCCGCGCGGCCACGTGTCCCTCGGACCCGTCGAAACCCCGTGCCGGCTGGCAGAGTGACCCTCACGCCGCTCATCGGTGAGCGGCCGCGCACCCACCGAGGGGAGACATGGGCCGCTACGTAGCGCGCCGGCTGCTGCTCACCATCCCCGTGCTGATCGGGGCCGTCCTTCCTGATCTTCGCGATGGTCTACGCGCTGCCGGGCGACCCGATCCGGGCGCTCGGCGGGGACCGCCCGCTGCCGCCCGCCGTCGTCGCGCAGCTGCGTCGAGGACTTCAACCTCAACGACCCGCTGCTCGTCCAGTACGTCAAGTACCTCGGCGACCTCGTGCAGGGCGACTTCGGCACCGACTTCCGCGGCCGCCCGGTGCTCGACACGATCGCGCAGCGTCTGCCGGTCACGGTCACGGCTCGCGATCGTCGCGATCCTCTTCGAGATCCTCATCGGCATGGTCGCCGGCGTGCTCGCCGGCATCCGGCGCAACGGCTTCTTCGACAACCTCGTGCTGGTCTCGACGACGCTCGTCGTCTCGATCCCGATCCTGGTGCTCGGCTTCCTCGCCCAGTACGTCTTCGGCCTCCAGCTGGGCTGGTTCCCGATCGCCGGCATCCAGCGACGGGCTGGTACAGCTACCTCCTGCCCGGCTTCGTGCTCGCGGCCGGATCGCTCGCCTACGTCGCCCGGCTGACGCGCACGAGCATCGTCCGAGAACCTGCGAGCCGACTACGTGCGGACGGCGAAGGCCAAGGGCCTGACCCCGCGGACCGTCGTCGTCCGGCACACCCTGCGCAACAGCCTGATCCCGGTCGTGACCTTCATCGGCGCCGACATCGGCGCGCTGATGGGCGGGGCGATCGTCACCGAGGGCATCTTCAACATCCCCGGCCTCGGCCGAGCGGTCTTCGACGCCATCCGCAGCCAGGAGGGCGCCGTCGTCGTCGGCATCGTCACCCTGCTGGTCTTCTTCTTCATCTTCTTCAACCTGGTCGTCGACGTGCTCTACGCCGTCCTGGACCCGAGGATCCGCTATGACTGACCAGCAGCAGCGCCGACCTGCGGCACGACGAGGTCGAGGCCGGCACCCGGACCGTTCTCGGCGAGCCGTCGGTCGACGTCACCGACGAGCGGCAGAACAGCCTCTGGAGCGACGCCTGGCGGGCGCTGAAGCGGAACCCGCTGTTCTGGATCGGCGCGGTCCTGATGGCGGTCTTCGTGACGATGGCGCTCTTCCCGCAGCCTGTTCGCCCGCGGTGCCGATCCGCGGCAGTGCAGCCTGAGCAACTCGGCGGACACAGCCGTCGGCCGAGCACTGGTTCGGCTTCGACCAGCAGGGCTGCGACTACCTGGCCAACGTGGTCTACGGCGCGCGCAACTCGCTGCTCATCGGCTGGTCGTGGCGGTGGCGGTCATCCTGCTGCTCGGCGTGATCGTCGGCGCCGTCGCCGGCTACTACGGCGGCTCACCGACAGCGTCCTGGCCCGCCTCGCCGACATCTTCTACGCGCTGCCGTTGATCCTCGGCGCGATCGTGCTGCTCAAGTCGGCGTTCGACCGGCCCGGTCCGATCGCGGTGGCCGTGGCGCTGGCCGCCTTCGGCTGGATGACGGCCATGCGGCTGGTGCGGTCCCAGGTGATCGCGGTGAAGAACAGTGACTACGTGGCAGCCGCACGGGCGATGGGTGCGTCCGGTCGGCGGATCATGGTGCGGCACATCCTGCCCAACGCGGTGGCGCCGGTGCTGGTCTACACGACGATCACCATCGGCGTGCTGATCGCGGCCGAGGCGACGCTGACCTTCCTCGGCGTCGGTCTCCAGCGGCCGGCCATCTCGTGGGGCCTGCAGATCGACACCGGGCAGAGCCTGCTGCGCACCGCGCCGCACCTGGTCCTGTTCCCGAGCGCCGTCCTGACCCTGACGGTGCATGGCGTTCATCATGCTGGGCGACGCGCTGCGCGACGCCCTCGACCCGAGGCAGCGTTCATGACGTCATCCCGCATCCGCCGCGACGGCCGTCGCCGGACCGTCCGATCCCACCGCGGTGCTCGAGGTCGACGACCTCTACGTGCGAGTTCCGGACGCGATCGGGACGTCGTCCAGGCGGTCAACGGGCTCAGCTACACCGTCGCCGCCGGCGAGACCCTGGCGATCCTCGGCGAGTCCGGGTCGGGCAAGTCGGTGTCCGCGCAGGCGATCATGGGCATCCTCGACATGCCCGCCGGCGGAGATCCCCGACGGCGCGCATCTGGTTCGAGGGCCGCGACCTGCTCACGACTGCCCGCCGAGGAGCAGCGCAGGGTCCGCGGGCCGGGCATCTCGATGATCTTCCAGGACGCGCTGTCGTCGCTGAACCCGGTCTACAGCGTCGGCTTCCAGATCGGCGAGATGTTCCGCGCGCCACCGCGGCACCTCCCGCAAGGAGGCGCAAGAAGCTGGCCGTCGAGCTGATGGAGCGCGTGCGCATCCCGGCCGCCGCACGAGCGGGTCAACGACTACCCGCACCAGTTCTCCGGCGGTATGCGGCAGCGCGTCATGATCGCCATGGCGATCGCCCTGGACCCGAAGATCCTGATCGCCGACGAGCCGACCACGGCGCTCGACGTCACGGTGCAGGCCCAGGTCATGGACCTGCTCAAGGACCTGCAGCGCGAGACCGGCATGGGCCTGGTGCTCATCACCCACGACCTCGGGGTGGTCAACGAGGTCGCCGACAAGGTCGCGGTCATGTACGCCGGCCGGATCGTCGAGACGGGCACGGTCGACGACGTCTTCGAGCGGCCCGCCCACCCCTACACCGAGGGGCTCATGGCCTCGGTGCCGCAGGTCGAGGCGAAGGGCGGCCGGCTGCAGCCGATCGTCGGCCAGCCCCCCAACCTGGCGAACATCCCGTCGGGCTGCCCGTTCCACCCCCGGTGCTCGCACCGCCGCCTCGGACCCGACACGCCGCCCGGCATGAACTGCGGGAACGACGTCCCGGTGCTGCGCCTGGTCCTGCCGGGCCGCGAGGCGGCCTGCCACTACAGCGAGGAGGTCCTGGGTGTCTGACCGGGACGACGAGGTGGACCGGGCCGTCCAGGCGCCGACCGGCAGTGGCCCGTCGGAGCGCGGTGGCTCGATGGGTGAACCGCTGCTCGAGCTGCGGAACCTGAAGAAGCACTTCCCGCTGACCCAGGGGATCCTGTTCAAGAAGACGATCGGGCACGTCCGGGCGGTCGACGGCGTGACGCTCACCCTCGGTCGGGGCGAGACCCTCGGGCTGGTCGGCGAGTCGGGCTGCGGCAAGTCGACGGTCTCCAAGCTCCTCGTGGCGCTGGAGACAGCCCACCGACGGGCAGATCCTCTACAAGGGCCGCGACGTCACGAAGATGAACCGGCGGCAGCTCAAGCAGTACCGCCGCGAGGTCCAGATCATCTTCCAGGACCCGTACGCGTCGCTGAACCCGCGCATGACCGCCGGTGACATCGTCGCCGAGGGCTGGGCGGTGCACCCCGACATCGCCCCGCGCAAGGGTCGGCTGAAGCGCACCCAGGACCTGCTGGACCGTGTCGGCCTCAACCCCGACTACGTCAACCGCTACCCGCACCAGTTCTCCGGCGGACAGCGGCAGCGCATCGGCATCGCCCGGGCGCTGGCCCTGCAGCCGGAGGTCATCGTCTGCGACGAGCCGGTCTCCGCGCTCGACGTATCGGTGCAGGCCCAGGTGGTCAACCTGCTCGAGGACCTGCAGGACGACTTCGGCCTCGCCTACCTGTTCATCGCCCACGACCTCTCGGTGGTGCGGCACATCTCCGACCGCGTGGCCGTGATGTACCTCGGCAGCATCGTGGAGGAGGGCACGGACGCCGACGTCTACGGTGCCCCGTCGCACCCCTACACCCAGGCGCTGCTGTCGTCGGTGCCGTTGCACGAGCCGCACCTGCGCGGTCAGAAGGACCGGATCCTGCTGCAGGGCGACGTCCCCAGCCCGGCCAACCCGCCGTCGGGCTGCCGGTTCCGCACCCGGTGCTGGAAGGCCCAGGACATCTGCGCCACCGAACCGCCGCAGCTGGTCGACCGCGGTCAGGGCCACCCGTCCGCCTGCCACTTCGCCGAGGCCAGGCGAGTCGTCCCCGTCGACGTGGAGTAACGACCGCACGCGGACCGGGCCAGGCGGGGCGCAGCACACCGGTCGGCGAGAATGGCGGGCGTGACCGCCTCCCGCCGACTGCTGTTGGTGCACGCCCATCCCGACGACGAGACGATCACCTCGGGCGTCACGATGGCCCGCTACGTCGACGAGGGCGCCGCGGTCACCCTGCTCACCTGCACGCTGGGCGAGGAGGGCGAGGTGCTGGTGCCCGAGCTCGCGCAGCTGGCGGCCGACCAGGCCGACCAGCTCGGCGGCTACCGGATCGGCGAGCTCCGGGCGGCGATGGCCGAGCTGGGGGTCACCGACCTGCGCTTCCTCGGCGGCGCGGGCCGGTACCGCGACTCGGGAATGATCGGGACGCCGGCGAACGAGCACCCCCGCGCCTTCTGGAACGCCGACCTCGACGAGGCGGTCGCGCACGCCGTCGCCGTCGTCCGAGAGGTGCGACCGCAGGTGGTGGTCACCTACGACGAGAACGGCGGCTACGGCCACCCCGACCACATCCAGGCGCACCGCGTGACGATGGCCGCGGTGGCGGCCGCCGCGGACGCCGGCTACCGGCCCGAGCTGGGCGCGGCCTGGCGGGTGGCCAAGGTGTACTGGACGGCGGTGCCGCGGTCGGTGCTGCAGGCGGGCATCGACGCGCTGGCCGCCGCCGGCGACGAGTCCTTCTTCGACGGCGTCGCCGACGCCGGGGAGATCCCGTACGGGGTGCCCGACGAACTGGTCACCGCGGCCATCGACGGGCGCCGGTGGCACGACCGCAAGGCCGCCGCGATGCGGGCGCATGCCACCCAGATCACCGTCGACGGGCCCTTCTTCGCGCTCTCGAACAACCTCGGCCAGGAGGTGCTGGGCGTGGAGTACTTCCGGCTGGTGCACGGCGACCGCGGCCCGGCGGGGGAGGCTCCGCAGGACTGGGAGGACGACCTCTTCGCGGGCCTGGCGGAGTGAACCGAGCCGCCTCCCTCGTCGGCTGGGCGCTCGCCGGCGTCGGAGCCGCCGCCTGGCTGGCGCTGGTCGAGGTGTTCTGGCTGCCGCTGCGGGTCGGCGGACTGCTGGTACCCGTGTCGGTGCTCGCCGCGGTGGTGGGCAACCTGCTGCTCGTGGAGTACGTGTTCCGACGCAGCGGCTCGCGCGCGGTGGCGGTGCTGCCGGCGCTCACCTGGGGGATGGTGGCGGTGGCTGCCACCGTCCGCCGTCCGGAGGGTGACCTGGTGCTGGTCGGCAACGGTGCCCTCGGGGCTGCGGGCATGGCCTTCCTGCTCTGCGGGGTGGGCGCCGCCGGGGTCGCCGTCGCCCGCGTCCTGGCCCGGCCGGTCAGGCCGGCTGGGGGCCGAGCCGGTAGTGGTAGCGGTGGTGCTCGGTGAAGCCCAGCCGCGCGTAGAGGGCCAGCGCGGGGGCGTTGTGCTCCGAGACCTGCAGCAGGCAGGAACGCCCGCCGCGGGGTCGTGCCCAGTCGGAGAGGGCGGCCATGACCGCCGTGGCCAGTCCGCGTCGGCGGGCCTGCTCGTCGACGGTGACGGCGGTGACCACCAGGTGATCCTCGACCAGGACGCCGCGGGCCACGGCGGCCAGCGGCGCCGGCGGCGGTTCGACCCGGATCGAGGCGAACACCGGGCCGTCGGCGCCGAGCAGGACGTCCCGCGCCCCCGGCGGGAGGGGGGTGCCGCGGTAGCGGTACCCCTCGAGCCACGCCTCGTCCGGCGCGGGGCGCAGGTCGACGGCGACGTCGACCGCCGGCCAGGGCGTCAGCGGCGCGGTCAGGACCAGGACCTCCTCGGGGATCGACCAGCCGGCCGCGGCGAACGCGGCGTCGGCCGCCTCGCTCCCCGGCGAGGGCAGCTGGGCCTGTGGTCGCAGCCCGCGATCGGTGTACCAGCGGGTGACGGTGCGCACCGCGGCGGGCAGCGGTTCGGGCGGATCGCCGACGACGAGCACGGAGTTCGCCCGACCGGTGAAGCCCCCGCCCGCGCGCAGCAGCCAGTCGCCGTAGGACCGCTGCTCCGACCCCCGCCAGCTGTGGGCGGCCAGCCGTTCGAGCGCGGCGACGTCCGCGGCTGTGACGGCCCTGGTCATGGCCTGCATCCTCCCTGCGGGGTGTCCCGCGTCCCCCGTCGCACTCCCGTACCTGACCACAGGGGATACTGGAGCGCCGAAGCACCCGGCCCGGACCCGTTCCGGAGCCACCAGCGCGCCCCCGGGAGGGAACCACCGTGACCTACGTGATCACTCAGGCCGTGTGTCGATGTCCTCGACAAGGCATGCATCGACGAGTGTCCGGTGGACTGCATCTACGAGGGCGACCGGATGCTCTACATCCACCCCGACGAGTGCGTGGACTGCGGCGCCTGCGAGCCGGTCTGCCCGGTGGAGGCCATCTACTACGAGGACGACGTCCCGGACAAGTGGAAGGACTTCTACAACGCCAACGTGGAGTTCTTCTCCGACCTGGGCAGCCCCGGTGGCGCGGCGAAGACCGGCAAGATCCCCAAGGACCACCCGCTGGTCGCGGCGCTGCCGCCCCAGGGCGAAGGCAGCTGACCGGCTCTGCCCCGGCGGCCGGCGTGCTGCCGGACTTCCCGTGGGACTCCCTCGCGGCCGCACGGGCCCGCGCGGCGGAGCACCCCGGCGGCGTCGTCGACCTCTCGATCGGCACGCCCGTCGATCGACCCCCGGCGGTGCTCACCGAGGCGCTCGCCGGCGGTGCCGACGCGCCGGGGTACCCGTCCGCCCTCGGGACGGCGGACCTGCGGAGGGCGGCCGCCGACTGGCTGGCCCGCCGGCTCGGCGTGCGGCTGGCCGATCCTCTCGGCGCCGATCCCTCGGTCATCCCGACCGTCGGCTCCAAGGAGCTCGTGGCGCTGCTGCCGACCCTGCTGGGTCTGCGCGGGGAGGGCACCGTCGTCATCCCCGAGGTCGCCTACCCGACCTACGAGGTCGGTGCCGTGGTGGCCGGCCTCGACGTGCGCCGCACCGACGTGCCCCCGTCCGGAGGCGTGTCGGCCACCCACCCGCCCATCGAGCTGGTCTGGCTGAACTCCCCGGGCAACCCGCACGGCCGTGTCCTGAGCGACGAGCAGTTGCGCGAGTGGGTGGCGTGGGGCCGCGCGCACGGTGTGCCGGTGGTCGCCGACGAGTGCTACGTGACGCTCGGCTGGGACGTCGAGCCGCGCTCGCTGCTGCACCCCGCGATCGCCGGCGACGACCACAGCGGCCTGCTGGCCGTGCACTCGCTGTCCAAGCAGTCCAACGCGGCGGGCTACCGCGCCGGGCTGCTGTCGGGCGACCCGGCGCTGGTCCGGCGGGCGTGGGAGGTGCGCCGACACCTCGGCCTGCTCGTGCCGGGACCGGTGCAGACGGCGATGGCCGCGGCGCTGGCCGACGACGCGCACGTCGACGCGCAGCGCGAGCGCTACCGGGCGCGGCGGGCGACGCTGCTGGCCGCCGTCCGTGCCGCCGGGGCGCGGGTCGACCACTCGGAGGCCGGCCTCTACCTGTGGGCCACCCGCGACGAGGACTGCTGGACGACGATCGACTGGCTGGCGGGGCTGGGCATCGTGGCCGCACCCGGGTCGTTCTACGGGCCGGCCGGCGCGCGGCACGTCCGGCTGGCGCTGACCGCCACCGACGAGCGCGTCGATGCGGCTGTGGAGCGCCTCACCGCCTGAGCCCGCCCGACGCCCGAGCCCGCCCGACGCCCGAGCCCGCCCCAGGCAATGGAAGCTTTACCCCCATTCGCGGCCGGAAGATGTGGGTAAAGCTTCCATTGCCTGGGCGATGGGTGGCTACTGAGCGCCGTCCGCGCAGGTCAGGGGCAGGTCGCCGTCGTCGTCCAGAGCCCGGGTAAGCGCCCGGGCCATGGGCTCCCACCGGGGCACTCGCTCGGGGAAGGCGCTGCGCTGCACGGCGTGCGAGGCCTCGCCGACCGGCCGGGTCTCCCAGTCCGGTACCCGCACCAGCCGGCGGTAGAAGGCGCCGGCGGCGTACTCCGGGTCCTGCACCTGCGCCGGTGAGCCCCAGCCCTGGGACGGGCGCTGCTGGAACAGTCCCAGGGAGTCGCGGTCGCCGTAGGGCGACGTTGATCAGCCGCGACTCCTGCTGGGCGGTCGCCAGCGCGACGACGACGGCTCGGTCGGGCAGCCCGCGCTCGCGGGCCACCGCGGCGATCGTCTCGACGTTGGCCGCCTGCTCGCCGGTCAGCTCGACCGAGGTGCCGTCGACCACGCACGCAGCGTCCGGAGTCGGCTCGTCGCCGCGCGCCACCCAGCCGATGCCCACCAGCACGAGGACGACGACGACCAGCGCCGGCCACCATCGCTCCTCCCGCTTCGAGCGGCGCCGCAGGGGACGACGTCGAGCGGCGGGCACGCCCCGACTGTAGGTCGAGACGCCGGTCGGCCGTTGATCATCGTCGAGTGGCGGTCGACACGCCGGCCGGGAGCAGCCACGCGACGATGATCGACTCGGAGCAGGTCCTAGTTGGCGTGCAGTTCGGCGTTCAGGGCGCCCCAGTTGCCGTCGCGGGGGAGGGCCTCGAGCGCGCCGCTCACGCTGTTGCGGCGGAACAGCAGCCCGTTGCGGCCGGAGAGCTCGCGCCGCCTTGACCACCGAGCCGTCGGGCAGGGTGACCCGCGAGCCGGCGGTGACGTAGCAGCCGGCCTCCACGACGCAGCCGTCGCCGAGGGAGATGCCGATGCCGGCGTTGGCGCCGAGCAGGCAGCCGCTGCCGATCGAGATGACCTGGGTGCCGCCGCCGGAGAGGGTGCCCATGATCGAGGCCCCGCCGCCGATGTCGCTGTCCGGGCCCGACGACGACACCGGCGCGTGATCCGGCCCTCGACCATCGACGGGCCCAGCGTGCCGGCGTTGAAGTTGACGAAGCCCTCGTGCATGACCGTGGTGCCCTCGGCGAGGTGCGCGCCCAGGCGGACCCGGTCGCCGTCGGCGATCCGCACGCCCGAGGGGATCACGTAGTCGACCATCCGCGGGAACTTGTCGACCCCGAACACGGTCACGTTGCCGACCGCGGCCCGCAGCCGGTGAGCGTTGAACCCGGCGGCCTCGACCGGACCGGCGCTGGTCCACGCCACGTTGGTGAGCAGCCCGAAGACGCCGGTCATGTTCGCGCCGTGCGGCCGGATCAGCCGGTGCGAGAGCAGGTGCAGCCGCAGCCACACGTCGTAGGTGTCGACCGGCGGGCTCGGTCAGGTCGGGGATCACCGTGCGGACGGCGACGACTCGACCCCGCGGGCCGCGTCGCTGCGCACCAGGCCGCCGTAGTCGGGGCCGAGCTCCCCGGAGAGCTCCAGCGCACCGAGTCGCGTGGTGCCCGGCTTCGCGTCGTCCGGAGCGCCGAGGCGCGGCTCGGGGAACCAGGTGTCGAGAACGGTGCCCGACGGGGTCACGGTGGCCAGACCGACGGCGAGGGCGGAGGTGGGTGCAGGCGTCGTCACGGGTGCCGACGCTACCGAGCCTCCGGACCGGCGCCGCGAGCGGAGGCGGCCGCCGCCGTAGGCTCGCCCGTCGTGGGGACCTCACCGCAGCTGGACCTGTCCGCCGACGTCCTGCAGCTGACCCGCGCGCTGGTCGACACCCCGTCGGTCTCCGGCGACGAGCAGCGGCTGGCCGACGCGGTCGAGGCGGCGCTGCGTGCGCTCGGCGGCCTGGAGGTCGAGCGGGTCGGCGACGCCGTGCTCGCCCGCACGAACCTGGGCCGGCCGACCCGCGTCGTCCTCGCCGGCCACCTCGACACGGTGCCGATCGCCGACAACGTCCCGAGCCGGCTCGACGGCGACCTGCTCTACGGGTGCGGCACCACCGACATGAAGGCCGGGGACGCCGTCATGCTGCGGCTGGCCGGCCGCTTCGGCGTCCCCGGGGCCGAGCCCGCGCACGACCTGACGTTCGTCTTCTACGACAACGAGGAGGTCGAGGCCGTGAAGAACGGGCTCGGCCGGGTGGCGCGGGAGCGCCGGGGCTGGCTCTACGGCGACCTCGCGATCCTGCTCGAGCCCACGGACGGCGAGATCGAGGGCGGCTGCCAGGGCACCCTGCGGGCCGAGATCGATGTCCCCGGCCGCCGGTCGCACAGCGCCCGCAGCTGGCTGGGCGTCAACGCCATCCACGGCGCCGCGGGGATCCTGGCCACCCTCGGCGGCGTACGCGGCGCGGGAGGTCGACGATCGACGGGCTGCACCTACCGCGAGGGGCTCAACGCCGTCGCGCATCGAGGGCGGCGTCGCCGGGCAACGTCATCCCTGACGACTGCCGCATCGAGGTCAACTTCCGCTACGCGCCGGACCGGGACGAGGACGCCGCCGAGGCGCACGTCCGCGAGGTGTTCGCCGAGGCGATCGCGGCCGGCGCCACCCTGGCGGTCACCGACAACGCCGGGGGCGCCCTGCCGGGGCTGTCCGAGCCGGCGGCGGCGGCCTTCGTCGAGGCCGTGGGCCGCCCGGCGCGCGCCAAGCTCGGCTGGACCGACGTCGCCCGCTTCGCCGCCTTCGGCATCCCGGCCGTGAACTACGGCCCCGGGGACCCGCAGCTGGCCCACACCCGCGAGGAGCACGTCCGGATCGACCGGCTCCAGCCCGCCGAGGACGCCCTGGTCGCCTACCTGTCGAAGAGCCCCGCATGAGGAGCAGTGCATGACCCTGGAGCAGCAGCCCTCCGACGGCCGCGGTCGGCGCAAGACCCGTCACCGCGGGCCGGTCATCCTCCGTGGCGGCGAGCCCGATCCGCGGACCGTCGGGCACCACCACCGACCAGCGGCTGCTGGACCGGCGCGGCCCGACGGACTGGGTGCACACCGACCCATGGCGGGTGCTCCGGATCCAGAGCGAGTTCGTCGAGGGCTTCGGCCTGCTCGCCGAGCTGCCTCGCGCGGTCAGCGTGTTCGGCAGCGCCCGCACGCCCGCGCGACCACCCGCACTACGCCGCCGGCGTCGCGATCGGCGCCGCCCTCGCGCAGGCCGGCTACGCGGTGATCACCGGCGGCGGGCCGGGTGCCATGGAGGCGGCCAACCGGGGCGCGTCCGAGGCGGGCGGCCTGTCGGTCGGCCTGGGCATCGAGCTGCCGTTCGAGCAGGAGCTCAACGAGTGGGTCGACGTCGGCATCGCCTTCCGCTACTTCTTCGTGCGCAAGACGATGTTCGTCAAGTACGCCCAGGCCTTCGTGATCCTGCCCGGCGGATTCGGCACGCTCGACGAGCTGTTCGAGGCGCTCACCCTGGTGCAGACCCGCAAGGTCACCCGCTTCCCGGTCATCCTCTTCGGCAGCGACTACTGGACCGGGCTGGTCGACTGGATCCGCAGCACGCTGGTGGCCTCGGGCACGATCAACGAGAGCCGACCTGACCTGTTCACGGTCACCGACGACGTCAGCGAGGTCGTGGCGGCCATCCAGGCCGCCGAGTCGGCCCGCCAGCAGGAGGGGACGCCGGGCGGCGGCATGCGCTCGATGCCGGTCGACTCCGGTCCCAGCGACGCCTGAGGTGCTCGCGTTCGTCGCTTCGTCCTCGGCGTCCTCCTGGTCGCCGTCGTGCTGTTCCTCGGCGCCTCGCTGCTGATGGGGCGCGGCGAGACGCAGCCACCGGCGGACGCTCGGTCCGCTCGCCGGTGGAGCTGCCCGACGACCGTCCGGTCACCGGCGACGACGTGCGGGCCCTGCGGATGTCGGTGAGCGTGCGGGGCTACCGGATGACCGAGGTGGACTGGCTGCTCGACCAGTTGGCCGAGGCGCTCGACGAGCGGGACGCCGGAGATCGCAGCCCTGCGCGCGGCGCATCCGGCTGCCGACGGAGAGCGACGGGCGGAGTCGGATCGACCGGCCGCCGACGGCGAGGAGTGACCCGGTGCGTGAGCTGGTCGACCGTGGACGTCGAGGCGCCTCCCGAGCAGGTGTGGGCGGGCGCTGATCGACTGGGAGCGGCAGGGCGAGTGGATGCTCGCTCACCGACGTGCGCGTGGTCGGCGGGAACGGCCCGCCGGTGTCGGGGGCCGGATCGAGGCGCGCACCGGCCTGCCCGTGGCCGGCGGCCGGCACGCCGGGATGCTCGACACGATGGTGATCACCGCAGTGGGAGCCGCCGCACCGGGTCGAGGTGCAGCACACCGGCCGCGTCGTCCGCGGGCCGGGCATCTTCGAGGTCGGCCGCGACTGGCCGGCGCCACCGTGGTCTGGACCGAGCTGCTCGACCTGCCGCTGGGCCGGCTCGGCGAGCTCGGCTGGCCGCTGGTCCGGCCGGGTGCGGCGTTCGCGCTCGGCCTCGGGCTGAAGCGGTTCAAGGACTTCGCCCGCCGCTACCCCGACTGACTGCCCCGGTCCCGATCGCGGTGTCCGTGGCCCCGAGTGGTGAGGCCCCTGCCCGGCTGCTGGAGCACCGGCCCAGAATGACGCGGTGACCTCCGGAGTTGCCGCGTGAGCCGGCGTGGGTGGGTGCTGTTCCTCGCGATGGCGGTGATCTGGGGCATCCCGTACCTGCTGATCAAGGTCGCCGTCGGCGAGGTGTCGCCGGTTCTCGTCGTCTTCCTCCGCTGCGTCATCGGCGCCGCGTTGCTGCTGCCGTGGACGATCGCGCGAGGCCAGCTGCGCCCTGCGCTGCGGCACTGGAAGGCGCTGCTGGCTGTTCACCGTGCTGGAGATGGCCGGACCGTGGCTGCTGCTCGCCTACGCCGAGCAGTCGCTGTCGAGCTCGCTGACCGGGCTGCTGGTGGCCAGCGTGCCGTTCGTGGCCGCGCTGGCCGCGCGGCTGGCCGGCGACGAGGAGCGGCTCACGCCCGTCCGCGTGGTGGGGCATGCTCATCGGCCTCGCCGGGATCGTGGCGCTGCTCGGTCTGGACGTCGGCGGCGCGTCAGCTGCTGCCGATCGGCGCCATCGCGCTCGTGGTGATCGGCTACGCGACCGCGCCGCTGATCGTCACGCGCTCGCTGCCCGACGTGCCCGGAGTGGCGGCCAGCGCGATCGCCCTGACCCTGACCGCGGTCGTCTACGCGCCGTTCGCAGTGCCGCAGCTCGGTCAGGTGGCCGACGCGTCGGCCGAAGCCCTGTCGTCGCTGGTCGCTCTCGGCGTCGTCTGCACCGGCGCTCGCGCTGGCGCTGTTCTTCGCGCTGATCCGCGAGGTCGGGCCGCAGCGGGCACTGGTCATCACCTTCGTCAACCCTGCGGTCGCGGTGCTGCTCGGCGTGCTGCTGCTCGACGAGCCGTTCACCCTCGGCATCGCCCTGGGCCTGCCCCTGATCGTGCTGGGCTGCGTGCTGGCGACCCGCCGCAGCCGGTCCCGCCCGCGCGCGGAGGTGCCGATCACCGACGCCGACGCGACACCCGTGCCCTAGGCGCCGCGGCGAACCTCACCCGTTCCTCCGGTGACCAGGATGCGCACGACCAGGACTGTCGGACCCTCCCGCTAGCGTCGCCGACCGTGGACGAACTCCCGCGTTGTGCCTGGGCCACGAGCACCCCTGACTACGTGGCCTACCACGACGACGAGTGGGGCACGCCGCTGCACGGCGACGACGCCCTGTTCGAGCGGCTCTGCCTCGAGGCGTTCCAGTCCGGGCTGTCGTGGATCACGATCCTGCGCAAGCGCCCGGCGTTCCGGGCGGCGTTCGCGGGCTTCTCGATCGACGCCGTGGCCGGGTTCGGCCCCGACGACGAGGCCCGGCTGATGGCCGACGCGGGCATCGTCCGCAACCGCGCCAAGATCAGCGCCGCCGTCCGCAACGCCCGCGCCGCGCAGCAGCTGCCCGAGGGGCTGGCTGCGCTGCTGTGGTCGTTCGCCCCCGACGGTGGGCGGCCCCGCCCGGCCACGCTCGGCGACGTGCCGGCGACCAGTCCCGGAGTCGGTGGCCATGGCCAAGGAGCTCAAGCGCCGGGGGTTCGCGTTCGTCGGCCCGACCACGGCCTACGCGCTCATGCAGGCCACCGGAATGGTCGACGACCACGTGGTCGACGTGCTTCCGCGCACGCCCCGGTGAGAGGGGCTGCTGTTGGACGACGGCGCTCGATACGGGATCATGGGTACCGGTTCTCAGAGCATCGACGGATGCCACACCGCGGCCGCCCACGGCGCCAGCGGATGGCCGGCGAAGGAGGCACGCATGGCGGCCATGAAGCCGCGCACGGGTGAAGGTCCCCTCGAGGTGACCAAGGAGGGCCGCGGCCTGGTCATGCGCGTGCCGCTCGAGGGCGGCGGTCGCCTGGTCGTCGAGCTGTCGCCCGACGAGGCGGCGGCCCTGTCAGAGGCGCTGAAGGGCGCGACCAGCTGATCACCGCCGCGAGCCCTTCCACGGGCAGTTCCCCGCGAGGACGACGCGGCCCCGGCCGCCGGCAGCACGCCGGCGGCCGGGGCCGCGCCATGCCCGGGGTCGAGCTGCTCCGCACCCTGCCCGAGTTCACCGACGTCGACGTGCTGGCCGTCCCTGTGTCCGAGGGCGGCACGCTGCCGGCCTGGCTCGAGGCGCCGGCGCTGTTCGCGCCGCCGCCGGTGGACGCCCGACCTGCTGGCCGACGCGCTCGCCGACACCGGCAACAAGGGCACGGCGGGCAGCGTCACGTCGCTGCCCGGTCCCGGGCCGCCGCCCGCGCAGCGTGCGTGGCGATCGGTATGGGCGCCGGTCTGCTGCCCGACGTCCGCAGCTACGCGGCCGCCGCCGTCCGCAGGGCTCAGGGGATGGCCGAGGCCGGGGTCCGCCGGCTGGTCCTGGCGCTGGACAGCGCCGTCGCGCCCGCCGGGGCGGACGAGGTGCGGGCTGCGGTCGAGGCGGTGCTGCTGGCCGGTTACCGGTTCCGGGCCACGTCGGCACCGCACCCGGCGCGGTTGGCGTCGGTGGTCGTGGTGTGCGAGGACGCGGCCGACCCGGCGGTGGCGGCGGCGGCCCGGGCGGGCCAGGTCACGGGTGACTCCGTGGCCTGGGCGCGCGACCTGATCAACACCCCGAGCAACACGAAGGACCCGGCGTGGCTGGCCGAGCAGGCGCGCGCTCGGCTGGGCGGGCTGTCGCACGTCACGGTCGAGGTGCTCGAGCCCGAGGCGCTGCGCGAGGGGGGCTTCGGTGGCGTGCTGGCCGTCGGCGGCGGGTCGTCGACGCCTCCGCGGGTGATCGTGGCGAGCTACCGGCCGCCCGGCGCCGGCTCGCACCATCCGGTGCTGGTCGGCAAGGGCATCACGTTCGACACCGGCGGCCTGTCGATCAAGCCCAACGCCGGCATGCGCGAGATGAAGACCGACATGGCCGGCGGGGCCGCGGTGCTGGCCACGATCGACGCGGCCGCGCGGTTGGAGCTGCCGACCGCGGTGACCGTGGTCGTGCCCGCTGCCGAGAACGCGGTCTCCGGCTCCTCGTACCGGCCGGCCGACGTCGTCCGGCACGTGGGCGGGCGGACGACCGAAGTGCTCAACACCGACGCCGAGGGACGGATGGTGCTGGCCGACGGTCTGGCGTACGCCCGGCTGTCGCTGGGCGCCACGGCGCTCGTGGACGTCGCCACGCTGACCGGCGCGATGAAGGTGGCCCTCGGCACGAAGACCGCGGGGCTCTACGCCAGCACCGACGGGCTGGCCGACGCGCTGCTGGCCGCAGGCGGGCACGCGGGCGAGCCGCTGTGGCGGATGCCGCTGGCCGACGAGTACGCCGATCTGCTGGAGAGCACCGTCGCCGACGCGAACAACGCGCCGGGCAACCCGGGCGGGACGACGGCGGCGCTGTTCCTGAAGCCGTTCGCCGGCGACCTGCCGTGGGCGCACCTCGACGTCGCCGGGCCGGCACGGGCGGGGTCCGACGACGCGGAGATCGTCAAGGGCGGCACCGGGTTCGGCGCCCGCACGCTGCTGCGCTGGCTCGAGGCGGGCGCGCCGGTCGACGAGACCGCGACCATGGTGGGCTGAACCGGTGGACGGCGACGACGCGGGGGTCGTCTTCCCGTGCTCGACCGACGGGCGGCGCAGCACCGCGGCGCTCGGGCGGTCGGTGGTGTCCGATGCGCTGCGGCCGGTGGATCCCGCGGGCGCGCTCTCGGCCGAGCAGGAGACCAACTGGCGGGCCGGGTACCTCGTGCACTTCCGGCGGCTGGTCGAGGCGGGGCTGGCCTCGCCCGGTGCCGCCCGCACGATCGCCGGCTCGGGACTGGACTCGCTGCATGCCCGCATGCGGGTGACCGGCCCGGCGGGCGAGGTCGAGCTGGACCGGCTGGTCACCGAGCCCGCGCCGCGGCAACTCGCGAGCGTGACGGTGACGGGTGAGGGCCAACCCGAGACGGAGCTGTCGCTGCCGTACCGGGGGGCCCGGCTGCGTGGGGACGACCTGCGCCGCCGGCTCGACGCCTGGGTGGCGGCGGGTGTGGTGGAGCCGTCCTGCGCCGAAGCGGTCGCCGAGGTCGTGGCGCATCCCGAGTGGCTGCGGCTCGAGGGCCGGACGGTCGCGGTGCTGGGGGCCGGCGCCGAGATGGGGCCGCTGACGGCGCTGCTCCGCTGGGGCGCGACGGTCGCCGGCGTCGACCTGCCCCGGGCGGACCTGTGGGATCGGGTGCTGCAGGTGGCTCGCCGCGGGGCAGGGACGCTCGTCGTCCCGGCGCTCGGGGCCGGCGCGACCGACCGGCCGGGGGACCTCGGCGTCGACCTGGTGTCCGAGGTGCCGGCGGTCGCCGACTGGCTGGCCGCCCGCCCGGGATCGCTCGTGCTGGGCAACTACGTCTACGCCGACGGCGCGGCCAACGTGCGGGTGTCTACGGCCGTCGACGCGCTCACGCTGCGGCTGCAGGCGGCCCGCCCGGACACCGCGCTGGCGTTCCTGGCCACGCCCACCGACGTGTTCGCCGTCCCGGGCGAGGCCGTGGCGTTCTCGGCGCGGGCGTACGACAGCCGGTCGCGCACCGGCAAGCTGCTGGGCCGGCCGTTGCGGACGCTCTCGGCCGGCCGCCTGCTGCGGCGGGCGTACGTGCCGGGTGCCGATCCCGGGATCAGCGACAGCCTGGTTTCGCAGCAGGGCCCGAACTACGCGCTCGCCAAGCGACTGCAGCGCTGGCGGGCGACCGTGGCGCGGGCGGCCGGGACGACGGTGTCGATGAACGTCGCACCGCCCACCCGCACCCGCTCGGTGGTCAAGAACCGGGCGCTGGCCGCGGCGTACGCGGGCGCGCACCGCTTCGGCGTCGAGGTGTTCGAGCCGGCGACGGCCAACGTGCTCATGGCCGCGCTGCTCGTGCACGACCTGCACACCGGCGGCGGGGCGGCGCACGAGCACCCGTGGCAGGACGAGGCGTACGCGGCGGCGCACGGCGGTCTGTGGCGGACGCCGTACGCGCCGCGCAGCGCGCTGGGACTCGCCGCGCTGCTCGGCCTCGGTGCCGCCCGGGGCTGACCGGAGCTTCCTTTTGGCTGCCGGGAGCGTGATTGCGCGCCGTCCGGGAGAGCCAGGCCGGTCTCCGGCTGCACCTGGCCGCTGCGGCCATCGGCACGGGACTGGTCGACGCGCTCGCCGACGGTCCTCGCTCGACGGCAGGCCTGGCCGCTGCGATGCGCGCCGCGGACCGCGAACTGCTCGCCGCCTGGCTCGAGGTCGCCGCGGTCGCCGGTTTCCACACCGGGCTCTACCGCGAACTCGCCGACGTCCTCCGTGGCGACCTGCGGCGGTACGACGTCCGCGACCAGGGCGGGCTCATCGCCCGTGTCTCGCCCGTGTCTCGGCCGGATTCGAGCCCTTCGTGCTCGGCGAGCTCACCCGGCTGGTCACGACGAGGGGGTACGCCGCGTGCCCGACGTCGGCTGCGGCGCCGGCGTCGACCTGGCCACGATGGTGTCGGCGGCCCCGGACGTCACCGGGCTGGGACTCGACCTCGACGCGGACGCCGTCGCCCGGGCCGGGCGCACGATCCACGACTGGGGGCTGGCCGACCGGGCCGCCGTCCGCCACGCCGACGTCAGGGACGTCGTAGCCGAGCAGGCCGAGCAGGGCACCGGCACCTTCGACCTGGCGCTGCGCGCCAACGTCCTCTACTACCTGCCGCCCGCCCAGCGAGTTCCCCTGCTGCGTGACGTGGCCGGGCTCCTCGCGCCGGGCGGCATGCTCGTCGTCGTCACCACCGTCGCCGAGCCGAACCTGTTCAGCCGGCACGTCGACCTGCTGCTGCGCGCCCAGGACGGCGAGCTCCAGCTCAGCGACGGCGACGAGCTCGTCGGTCAGCTCGAGGACGCCGGCCTCACCGACGTGGCGCTGCGCCGGCTCGTGCCGGGCCAGCCGCTCGTGCAGGCGACCGGCACCAGGACCTGAGCACCAGGCGACCAGCACCAGGGCCTGAGCACCAGGGGCCGAGTCAGTCGTCCGAGGGGTGCAGCTGCGGCCCGGCCACCGCGCAGTGCGGGCACTTCTCGATGGGCACGCGCTCGTCGTGCGGACCCGGGCCCACGTGCGGTGGGGGCGTCGCCGACAGCGGACGGCGGACGAACGTCAGCGCGAGCAGCCCGCCGGCCGCCAGCAACCCGGCGCACACGAGCATCGCCGTCCGGAAGCCGGCACCGAAGGCGACGGGGTCGGTGTAGTCGGCGCCGCCGATGCCGGCCACCACCGGGATGAAGGCCACCGCCAGCAGCCCGGCCGCCCGGGCGATGGCGTTGTTGACCCCGGAGGCGATGCCCGCGAACCGGTCGGGCGCGGCGTCGAGCACCGTGGCCGTCAGCGGGGCCACGGTCAGCGTGAGGCCGGCGCCGAACACCGTCGCCCCGGGGAACACCGCCAGCCAGTACGACGCGTCCGGCCCGATGGTGCGCAGCATCAGCACACCGGCGGCGGCGACCAGCGGCCCCGCGGTCATGAACACCCGGGGGCCGTACCGCTGCGCCAGCGCGCCCACCCGCGCCGAGAACAGCAGCATCAGCACGGTCACCGGCAGCAGCGCGGCGCCGGCCAGCAGCGGGCTGTACCCGGACACGATCTGCAGGTGCAGCACGAGCAGCACGAAGATCGCCCCGAGGGCGGCGTACACCAGCAGCGTCACGCCGTTGGTGGCGCTGAACTGCCGGTCGGCGAACAGGCGGGGGGGCACGAGCGGGTGCGTCGACCGCAGCTCCACCACCACGAAGGCCACGAGCGCGACCGCGCCGAGCACGCCGGCGGCCAGGGCCGCAGGGGCGGTCGAGGCCTCGGTCAGCGCGTAGGTCAACCCGGCCAGCCCCAGCACGACGGCGATCGTCCCCGGCCAGTCCAGCTCGGTGGCGGCGTCGGGATCGCGGGTCTCGGGCACGTGCCGGACGGCGACCACGACGACGAGGGCGGCCACGGGCAGATTGATGAGGAACACCGCCCGCCAGCTCCACTCGACCAGCCACCCGCCGAGCAGCGGGCCGACCGCCGCGGCCACCCCGCTGAGGCCCGACCACGCGCCGATCGCCGCTGCCCGGTCGGTGCCGTGGAAGGCCGCGGAGATGATGGCCAGGCTGCCCGGCGTCAGGAGCGCCCCACCCACCCCCTGCAGTGCCCGGGCGGCGACCAGCGTCTCCACGCTCGGCGCGAGCCCGCACAGCAGCGAGGCGACGGCGAACCAGAGGACGCCGAGGACGAAGATCCGCCGGCGGCCGAACCGGTCGCCGAGCGAGCCGCCGAGCAGGATCAGCGACGCGAGCGTCAGCGTGTAGGCGTTGACCGTCCACTGCAGCCCGGTGAAGTCGGCGCCGAAGTCCCGGCCGATGCTCTCCAGCGCGACGTTGACCACCGTGGCGTCGAGCATCGCCAGCGACGAGCCGAGCACGGTCGTGAGGAGCACCCAGCGGGCCTCGGGCGTGCCCATCCGGAGGCCGGCGGTCGGGGCGACGCTCACGGCCGCCATGGTGGCACCGTTGCGCGCGCACGGCTCAGCCCGTCACGCCGGCCCGATCGACCCGGCCACGATCTCGGCCGACAGCGCGACCAGCGGCAGCCCGCCGCCGGGGTGCGACGAGCCGCCGACGAGGAAGAGACCCGGCACCGGGGAGACGTTGCCCGGACGCAGGAAGGCTGCCCGCGCCCCGTTGCTCGAGGTGCCGTAGATCGAGCCGCCGACGCTGCCGGTGTCCCGTTCGAGGTCGGCGGGCGTGCGCACCTCGCACCACTTCACCCGCGACCGGACGTCGAGCCCGCGGCGGGCCATCGTGTCGAGCACGGTCCGCGCGTAGGAGTCCGCGCGCCCGGGGGCCGTCCAGTCCACGGCCTCCCCGTGCCGGGGGGCGTTGACCAGCACGAACCACGACTCGCTGTCGTCGTCCGGCCGGAGTGCGGGGTCGTCGGGCGCGCTCACGTAGACGGTCGGGTCGTCGACCGGCCGCGGCGTCGCGAAGCGCCCGGTGCCGAAGACCGCGTCGAACTCGGCGTCGTAGTCGTCGGGGAACAGCACGGTGTGGTGGGCGAGGTCCGGCGTCCGGCCGCGGAGCGCCAGCAGCAGCACGAACCCCGAGAGCGACGGCGTGCTGCGGGCCAGCGCCCTCCGTACCCCCCGGGTGCGTCGCGACGGCGGCAGCAGATCGGCGTACAGGGCCGCTGCGTCGACGCCGGACACCACGACGTCGGCCGGCACGACCTCGCCGCCGGCGAGCTCCACCCCGGCGGCCCGGCCGCCGGAGAGCACGACCCGGCGCACGGCACAACCGGTGCGGACGACGGCACCGCACGCCTGCGCCCGCTCGAGCACGGCGGTCGCCAGCTGCCGCAGGCCGCCCCGCACGTACCAGCTGCCGAACTCCTGTTCCACGTACGGCACCGTGGCCAGCACCGCCGGCGCCCGGCGCGGATCGGAGCCGGAGTAGGTGGCGTAGCGGTCGAGCAGCATGCGCAGCCGCGGGTCGGTCAGGTGCCGGGAGCCCAGTCCACGCAGCGTCTGCCACGGCGCCACCGTGGCCACGTCGCCCGCGCGGCGGGCCAGCCGGGCCAGCGTGGCGGCACCGCGCAGCGGCGAGCGCAGGAACGGCTCCTCGGTGACCTGCCACATCCGCTCGCCCCGCGCCATGAGGGCGGCCCACTGGGCCCCGGCGCCGGGCCCGAGCGCGGCGTCCAGCGCGTCGGGCACCTCCGTTCGCCGGCCGGGCAGCCGCACGGCCGTGCCGTCGGCGAAGCGCAGCTCGCCGGCCGGGTCGAGCCGCACCAGGTCCAGCGCGTCGTCCAGTGATCCGCCGGTCGCCGCGAAGAGGTCCCGGTGGACGTCGGGCAGCGTGACCAGGCTCGGGCCGGTGTCGAACGCGTGCCCGTCGCGGCTGAACCAGCCGAGCTTGCCGCCGACGTCGGCCGCCTGCTCCAGCACCGTCACCCCGTGGCCGAGCGCGGCCAGCCGGGCGGCAGCCGCCAGGCTCCCCAGCCCGGCGCCGACGACGACGACCCGGGCCACCCCGCCACGGTAGGTCAGCGGTGCGAGACTGCGCCGGTGACCACTTCCGGCCGCAGTGTCGACCTCAACGCCGACCTGGGGGAGAGCTTCGGCATCTGGCGTCTCGGTGAGGACGACGCGCTGCTCGGCGTGGTGACCAGCGCGAACGTCGCCTGCGGCTTCCACGCCGGTGACCCTTCGACGATGCGCCGGGTCTGCGCGCGTGCGGTCGAGACCGGCGTCGCGATCGGCGCCCAGGTGTCCTACCGCGACCTCACCGGCTTCGGCCGCCGGTTCATCGACGTCGACCCGGCCGAGCTCGAGGACGACGTGCTCTACCAGCTGGCCGCCCTCGACGGCGTCGCGCGGGTCAGCGGCGGACGGGTGGCCTACGTCAAGCCGCACGGGGCCCTGTACAACGCCGCCGTCGACCACGAGGGGCAGGCTCGCGCCGTGGTCGACGCCGTCCGCCGGTTCGACCCCGGCCTGCCGGTGCTCGGCCTGCCCGGGTCGGCGCTGCTGCGGGCCGCCGCCGAGGCCGGCCTGCGCACCGTCCGCGAGGGGTTCGCCGACCGCGGCTACACGCCGGAGGGCGCGCTCGTGCCGCGGCGGGACCCGGGTGCGCTCGTCCGCGACCCGGGGACGGTGGCCGCCCGCGCCGTCCGGATGGCCATCGAGGGCACCGTCGTCGCCGTCGACGGCCGGGAGGTGGCCGTCGAGGTGGACTCGGTCTGCGTGCACGGGGACACGCCCGGCGCGGTCGACCTGGCCAGGGCGGTGCGGGCGGCGCTCACCGACGCCGGGCTGCGGCTGGCGCCGTTCACCGGCTGAGGTCGAGGCCTCCACCGGTCAGCACGGCGTCCCGGCGAGCCCGCCGGGGGACGGCCACAACCGGCTGTGGACGACGCCGACGACGTCGGAGGCCGGGACGGTGCCGAAGTCGCGCGAGTCGACCGCGTCACGGCGGTCGTCCCCCAGCAGGAACAGCTCGCCGTCGGGCACCGTGACAGGGGCGAACCACACCCCGTCGATGCGGTCCGGGTCGATGGCCGGCTCGCACGCAGGAGTGCCGTCGACGGTCAGGACGCCGTCCTCGATCGCGACGCGGTCGCCCCCGACCGCCACCGCGCGCTTCACGATCAGGTCGTCGCCGCCCGGCCGGGTCACCGCGACCACATCGCGTCGCGCCACCTCCCGTGTCGGGACGACGACCACCAGGTCCCCGGCCGAGAGTGCCGGCACCATGCTGTCCGATGCCACCCGGACGACCCGGACCGGGAGCACCCCGCTGATCCCCAGGCACAGCAGCAGCAGGACCACCAGGCCCGTGGACAACCCGACGCGTCGAAGCGTGCCCCGGCTCCGGAGGGGGGAGCGGGGGAGGCCGGGGTCCGGGTCGTTCAGCCGAACAGCCACAGGGCCCACACCAGCGCGCCGAGCGCCAGGAGCCCGTCGGCCGCGAGACGGCGAGCGCGGCTCGGCAGCAGCGCCATCAGCGCGAGCAGCAGGACGACCTCGACGGCGACCGTCGCACTGCCGAGCCATCCGGCCGACTCCACACCGGTCGCCGTCGTCGGGTGGGTGTGACCGCCGTCGAGTGGCTCCACGGACCCGCCGACGACGCCGGTGAGGAGATCCGTCGTGTGGGCAGCGAGGTACAGGAGCAGCAGCCCGACGGTGGCAACCGTCGCGAGCAGGACGGGCAGGCTCCCCGGCCGGTGGCGCGTGCGCGCCTCGACGGCGAGCCAGACAGCGGTACCCAGCTGGGCGAGCGCGACGGCGAGGAAGAAGGCGACCACCGGGTCGGGGCCGCTCCGGTGGTCAGCGGCCGCCACGAGGTGCAGTGCGCCGGCGGCGGCGAGGGTGACCACGGCTGCGTGCGCCCACCGGCGCGACAGCGGGCGTGGCTCGAGCGGGAAGGCGGAGGCGGCGGGTGCCGCGGCGGCGTCCACGGACGTCACAGCGGCGTCTCGGGGCCGCTCACCGGCGGTGCGGTGTTGATCGGGTCGCACGAGGAGTCGTGCGCCCCGATCTGGAACTGGGTCATCATGTCGTGGTCCTCGTGCGTGAGGTTGTGGCAGTGGATCATGTAGCGACCGTGCGGTCCGGTCGGCGTCGAGAACTTCATGATCAGCCGGATCACCTGGCTCTCTCCCGCGTACACGACGTCCTTCGGCCCGTTCTCCTCCGGTCGCGGCGGGCGGCCGTTGCGGCTGAGCACCTTGAAGTCCACGAAGTGGATGTGCAGGGGGTGGAACCAGCCGCCCGACCGGTTGTCCACCTCCCAGATCTCCACGTCCCCGGGCTGCGGGTTGGCGAACACGCGGGTGAACCCGCTGTCGACGACGTCCTCCCAGGTCTTGTCGTCGATCGTCCAGACGTTGGTGCGGTCGTCGTGCTTGAGCCGCATCTTCCGCGTGCGTCTGGCCATGGCCGGCGTCAGGGCCATCACCGGGTGGGCCGGCGCGAGCACCGCGGGAACTGCGTTGTGGCTGGTGTCGCTGGGCGGTCCCGAGACCTGGAACTGCATCACCTTGCCGGTGTTGTCGTAGTCCTTCGTGTTCTTCACCCCGAGGTTGACCAGCTGGATCCGCTGACCGACCGTGATGCCCGCGAAGTCGACGACGATCTCGTACCGCTCCGCCATCCCGACCAGGAGCTCGGTCACGGTGATCGGCGTGGAGACCAGCCCGCCATCCGTGGCGATCACCGTGAAGGGCTGGCCGTTGCTGAGCCGTAGCCGGTAGGCGCGCGACACCGAGGCGTTGAGGATCCGGAAGCGGTACTTGCGCTGCTCGACCGGCATGGTGGGCCACGGGCGGCCGTTGACCACGATCACGTCGCCGAAGAGGCTGGTGTGGTCGTCGTCGTCCCACATCAGCGAACCGTCCGCGGCGAACATGACGTCGCCGATGATCAGCGGGACGTCGTACCGACCCTGCGGGATCGGCAGGCTCCGCTCGTGCGCGTCGGTGATGTGGTACTGGGCGGCCAGGCCCATGTACACGTTCTCGGCGGTGTGGTGGACGCCGTGGTCGTGATACCAGAGGGTGCGCGCCTCGGCGTTGTTCGGGTAGACGTAGTCCTTCCACTGCCCGGGGTAGGAGATGTCCGACGCGTAGCCGTCGAAGTGCGGCTCCGACGGAGAGCCGTGCAGATGCGTGGAGGTCCACGGCTCGTAGCCCAGCGTGGGGTGCCTCGCCGGCAGCTGGTTGACCTGGCGGACGACGGTCCGCCGATCCCTGGTCGTCTTGATCGTCGGGCCCGGGACGTGCCCGTCGTACCCCCAGAGCGGGGTCTGCACCCCGGGCAGGATCTCGCCCACGAACGGCCGCTGCTCGATCCGGTAGTAGTCGGTGGTCGCGTCGACCCGCACGGGGGACAGGACCGGCGGCGTGCGGAAGGGCACGGTGTACGGCCGCGGGATACTGTTCTTGGAGATCCGCGAGGCCGTGCCCGCCGAGAGCGTGCCCTGCCACGGGAGGGCCAGAGCGGCCGCACCGAGCAGCGACACCTTGAGCGCGTCGCGGCGGCTCAGGTCGGGCGTGTCCATGACACCGCCTCCTTTGGTCCACGGTGGTCGGCGGTCGACGTCACACTCGCGGGATCGACGCTCGCCCTCAACCGCGATCCGGGGGGGGACCGGACCCCCTGATGTGGGGGAGGGGCGGGGTCGCGGAGCGTGCTCAGGTGTGCCGGTGGGCCGGGACGACGGCGACGATCGAGGTGCCGCCCTCCGGGCCGGGCCGGATGGTCAACGTCCCGCCGGCCTCGGTGACCCGGTCGCGCATGAGCCGTAGGCCCACGTGTCCTTGGACCGGCGCCTCGGCGACCGCGTCGTCCCGGAGCCCGGTGCCGTCGTCGGTGACCTCGAGCCGGACCGCCGCCCGTCCCGCCAGGACGTCGGGGCCGAGCCGGACCACCACGGTGTGCGCTTCCGCATGACGGACGACGTTGGCCAGGGCCTCCTTCGCGGTCCGGTAGACCACGGCCGCAACGTGCGGCTCGAGGTCGTCGACCGGCGCGGTCTCCAGCCGGACGCTCCGGTCGTCGGACCGGACCGGGCCGACCAGGTCGTCGAGGGCCAGAGCGAGCCCGGCCCCGCTGAGGTCCGGCGGGTAGATGTCGACGATCAGTCTGCGCAGGGCGCGCACCGCGTCGCGCACCGTCGTCACCAGGCGGTCCACCGTGGCCTGCCGATCGGCCGGCACGCTGGGGCGGAGCGCGCTCAGGGCGTAGCTCACGCCGGCGAGGTCCTGGACCGGACCGTCGTGCACGTCGCCGGCGATCGCGCGTCGCTCGCGTTCGGAGGCGCTGAAACTCCGGGCGAGGAGGTCGGCTCGCTCGACCTCCTGCCGGCGCACACGGCGGACGAGGGAGACGGCGATCGGGACCTGCACGAGCTGCAGGATGAGCAAGGACCCCACGGCCAGCGGGATGATCTCGGAGCGGAGCAGCGCGGCCTGCCGTTCGATCGCGTCGTAGCCGAAGTAGACCTCCACGGCGAGAGCCTCCTCGCCCACCTGCAGCGGCACGTACACCTCGAGCAGGCGCTCGCCGTCGGTTCGTTCGCCGTCGGACCCCTCGGCGTAGGCCGTCTCGGGATGGTCGTCGATCGTGGCCACCACCTCGCCCCCCACGGCGGCCAGCAGCTCGGGCGTGGGCGCGATCCGTCGACCCCGCAAGGCCTCGTCGCTGGCGAAGAGGATCTCGCCCTCCGCCGTCCAGACGAGGATGGCACTCACCGAGTCGTCGCTGAGCCGATGGGCCACGCGGCGACCCAGCTCCTCCCAGCGTCCCGGGATGTCGGCCATCGCCTCGGTGAGAACCGGTTCGATCAGGAACTCGGTCGTCCGGACGGCTGACCGCTCGGCCTCGGCGAGAGCATTCCGCCGGGCGACCTGCTCGCTGATGTAGACGGTGCCCGCGGAGACGGCGACGAGCGCGACGACCGCCATCAACAGGAAGACCGACAGCGCCCGCCAAGCCGGACGGGAGGAGGCCGGACGTGCCGCCGATCCGGGCGCGGTCGCGCGGCGGCGGAAGTACCGGCGCGCCGTCCGCGCCGGGGCGGTCACAGCCGGGCCGGCGGGCCGAGCAGTCCGAGGTGCTGGGCCTTCACGACCGCCTCCAGCTGGGAGCGGGCGGAGAGCTTGGCGTGCAGACCCTTCACGTATCCGCGGCAGGTCTCCTGCGTGATGCCGAGGACGCGGGCGATGGACTTCACCTGCATGCCCTCGGCCAGGCAATCGAGCACCTCCCGCTCCCGGCGGGTGAGCCGAGGGGCACGTTCGGACGGCGGACGGCGGGTGGCGAGGTCCGTTCCCGAGCTCCCGGCGAACGTGGACGGCGCGACGAGCATCTGCCCCGGCCGTACACGGCCCAGGACGTCGAGCATCTCGGCCAGGGACCCGTCCTTGGGGACGAACGCCGAGGCGCCCGCCTGGGCTGCCCGCACCACCCAGTCCGGTTCCCGGTGCGCAGTGACCACCGCCACCACGGCGTCCGGGACCACCTCGCGGATCCGCCGCGTCGCCGCGAGGCCGTCCTGCCGGGGCATCTGGATGTCCATCACGACGATGTCCGGGTGCAGGTCCCGGGCCATCGCCACCCCCTGCGCGGCGGAGTGCGCCATGCCGACGACGCGCATGCCCGCCGCCGTCAGGGCACCCGCGAGCAGTTCGGCGAAGGTCCGGTGGTCGTCGACCACCAGGACGCTGCGCGTGTCCACCGGTATGGACGTGGTCGTTCCGCTCACCGACATCGTGGCCCCCAGACCCGACGTGCACGTTTCCTTGCGGTCCGCGAGAATGCTGGACCCGTTGCGGCGCCGCACACGGCCGAAAGTCCCTGACGATCCGCTCGACGGGGCGGACGCCGACGCTTACACGGGTGTCACGGACGCAGCGTCACCAATGCACCTGCGGACCGTCACCGTTGCCCTGTCCTCCCGGGAGGTCGATGACCCCGGCCGCCCGAAGGACGCTGATCGCGGCCGGGTCCCACGCGGTGCCGCCGCCGCAGACCCCGCGCACGTGATCGACAAGGGCGTCCGGATCCTCGCTCTTGAGCAGGTAGCCGATCACGCCGAGGTCATGGGCCGTGCGCACGGCAGCCGGGTCGACGGAGCCGGTGAGGACGACGATCCGGACGTCGGGCATGGCCTGCCGCAGTTCCCGGGCCGCCGCCAGCCCGCCCATGCGGGGCATCGACAGATCCAGCAGCGCGACATCGGGGTGCGTGCGCCGGGCGGCCTCCACCACCTCGTCGCCGTCCGCGCATGCGGACACCACCCGGACGTCGTCGCTCTGGTCCAGCAGCACGGTCAGCGACGTGCGCACGTTCTCGTGGTCGTCGGCGACCAGGACCCGGATCACGACGGGATCATGAACTGCTCGCTGTGCGCCTGTCACGTGCGCAGATCCGGAAGGGGTCGCCACCCCTCGAGCGTGCTCGTCCGGCTGCGGTTCCGCAGCCCCCGGGTCGGGGGTCGACAGGCCCCCAGTCGACGTGGCTGCGCGCTGGAGGACCACGCCGGACGCGACGCGGCGCTGTCCCGGTTCCCCCCCGTCCTGGGGGCCGGGAGCACCCCCGTCCAGAGGTTGGGGCGGCATCTGGCCTGCCCACAGTCTGGCCCGGTGTCGGCCACGCGCTCCGAGCGCGCCGGCCGGACACACCGACCAGGACGAGGCCGCGTCGCGCGGCGACCGGCTCTGAGGAGAGACGATCATGTCGAGAACCACGGGAACCGGGCACCCGCCCGGCGCATCCGCACAGTTCGGTCAGCGGTTCCGGCGGGCGCTGGCCGCCGTGGTCGCCCTGCTCCTCTGGGTCGGTGCCCTGCAGGGCCTGGCCGTCTCCACCGCCGTGGCCGCCCCGGTCGGTCAGGGCTTCAACCTGAACGCCTCCGATCTGCGGTTCATCTTCAAGCAGATCCAGATCGCCCAGCACCACTCGGCCACGGCCACGACGACCAAGCGCTGCCGGACCCAGATCGGCAGCGGGCCGAACCAGATCCCGGGCACCGGGCAGGGACTCCAGCTGCCGTGGGGCCTGCGCACCGTCGACGGGTCGTGCAACAACCTGGTCAACCTGCCCGGGCGGGAGTTGTGGGGCGCGGCGGACACCGTGTTCCCGCGGCTGGTTCCCGCCGCGCCGCGCGGTGGCTACGCGAACCCCGGAACGGTGACCGACGGCACCCCGCGGCAGGTCAGCAACCTCGTCGTGGACCAGTCTCCGAACAACCCGGCCGCCGTGGCCGCCGCGGGCACCGACCGGCCCGCCGCAGGTGACGGGAACACCCTGTTCATCGAGAACGTCGCCACCGACGTCGGGTTGTCCGCGCCGTTCAACTCCTGGTTCACGCTGTTCGGGCAGTTCTTCGACCACGGCCTCGACCTGGTCACCAAGGGTGGGAACGGCAGCGTGGTGATGCCACTGGCGGCCGACGACCCGCTGGTCACGCACGGGCGCGACGGGGTCGCAGGCAACGGTGACGAGGTCGACCCTGGCACGCCGATGCTGCTGACCCGGGCCACCGACGTGGCCGACCCCGGCAACCAGGCCCGGAACACCACCACCTCCTACGTGGACCAGAACCAGACCTACACCTCCCACCCCGCGCACCAGGTCTTCCTGCGCGAGTTCGAGCTGGTCGGTGGTGTTCCGGTCGAGACCGGCCGGCTGATCGACGGTCCCGGTGGTGGTATGGCCACGTGGGACGACGTCCAGGCCCAGGCCAGGAACGTGCTGGGCATCGAGCTCAGCGACCAGGACGTGCTCAACGTGCCGCTGCTGATGACCGACGCCTACGGGCACTTCCTGCGCGGCCCCGACGGGTTCCCGCAGATGGTGAAGCCCGGCGAGACCGGGGGCCTGCAGGAGGGCAACCTCACCACCCCGATCACCACGGCCGGGGCCACCCCGACCGGGCACGCGTTCCTCGACGACATCGCCCACCACGCGGTTCCGGTCAGCCGGACCGGGGCGCCACTGACGCCGGACGGCGATGCCGGCACGACCGACGACGGGATCGCGACGACCTACGACGACGAGATGCTCGCGGCACACTTCATCGCCGGTGACGGCCGGGCCAACGAGAACACCGGCCTGACCGCGGTCCACCACGTGTTCCACTCCGAGCACAACCGGCTGCAAGAGGAGATCGACGGTCTGATCACCGGGCCGGACGCGATCCTCACTCCGGCGGAGGCCACTGCCTGGCAGGCGGTCGACACCGCCAGTGGCTGGGGCTACGGGGAGCGGCTGTTCCAGGCCGCGCGGTTCGTCACCGAGATGGAGTACCAGCACCTGGCCTTCGAGGAGTTCGCCCGCAAGGTGCAGCCGATGGTCAACCCCTTCGGTGAGGGTGGCACCGGCTACCACACCGGGGTGGACGCCACCATCCGCGCGGAGTTCGCGCACGCGGTCTACCGCTTCGGTCACTCGATGCTGACCGAGACCGTGGCCCGGCGCACCCCGTCGGGCGGCAACCGGGACGTCCGGCTGCTGGACGCGTTCCTCAACCCGCCGTCGTTCCTCGCGGGCGGCCTGACCCCCGAGCAGGCGGCCGGCGAGATCGTGCGCGGCATGACCCGCCAGCCGGGCAACGAGATCGACGAGTTCGTCACCGGCGCGCTGCGCAACAACCTGGTCGGCCTGCCGCTGGACCTGGCCGCGATCAACATGGCGCGGGCCCGGGACACCGGCACCCCGACGCTGAACGAGGCGCGGCGGGCGTTCTTCGCCGCGTCGAGCAACACCCAGCTGCGGCCCTACGAGAGCTGGGCCGACCTCGCGTTCAGCCTCAAGCACCGAGAGTCGCTGCCGAACTTCGTCGCAGCCTTCGGCAGGCACACCTCCATCACCGGCACCGTGGCGGAGCGGCGCAACGCCGCCGAGCTCATCGTGTACGGCTCGGAAGGTGCCGACGGCATCCTCGTCGATGACCCGGCCACGACCGTGGACGAGGCGGCGGACAACCCGACCGGCACCCAGCCGGCCGACGCGTTCGACTTCCTCAACAGCCTGGGTACCCACGCCCAGGTCAGCGGCCGCACCGTCACCGGTGTCGACGACATCGACCTGTGGGTCGGCGGCCTGGCCGAGAAGCAGATGGTGTTCGGCGGCCTGCTCGGCCCGACGTTCAACTACGTGTTCGAACAGCAGATGGAGGACCTGCAGGACGGCGACCGGTTCTACTACCTGTCCCGCACCGCCGGCCTCAACCTGCTGACCCAGCTCGAGGGCAACTCCTTCTCCGAGCTGATCATGCGCAACACCGACGCCCAGGGCCTGCCGGCCGACTCGTTCTCCTATCCGGCCATGGTGTTCGACGTCGACGCCATCGACAACGACCCGCTCAGAGTCCAGGACGACCTCGCGACGCCCGACTGGGACGAGTCGGTCGAACTGACCCGGATGCTGCCGTCGGGCACCATCCGGTACGGCGGGCCCGAGCACGTGGTCTTCAACGGCTCCGCCGGCAACGACCGGATCTGGTCCAGCGAGGGCGACGACACGATCCGCGGCAACGACGGGGACGACTGGGTCGAGGGCGGCGACGGCAACGACAACCTGATCGGTGGTCTCGGCGACGACCTGCTGACCGACCTCAGCGGCGACGACACCCTCAAGGGCGGCGACGGGGACGACACCCTCTCGTCCGGTCAGGGCTTCGGCGGCGACCTCAACCAGGGTGGCCGGGGCAATGACCTCATCTTCGGCGGCAACGACCTGACCGAGACGTTCGCCGGACCCGGCAACGACTTCGTCTACGCCGGCGATGACTCCGACACCGTCTTCGGTGACGACGGCGACGACTGGATCGAGACCGGGCGTGGCCCGTTCGCCCTCGCGCAGGGCGACAACGGCGCCCCGTTCCAGGACGACCCGAACGAGCCGGGTCACGACGTCCTCGACGGTGACGGCGGTGAGCAGGACTACGACGCCGAGGGTGGCGACGACATCATGCTCGCCGGGCCGGGCATCCAGCGGTCCGAGGGCATGCGCGGATTCGACTGGGTGACCCACCAGGGTGACCCGGAGCCGGCCGACTCCGACATGGACTTCACCGGTGCACTGCCACCGGGGGTGGAGACCAACCGCGACCGCTTCGACCTGGTCGAGGGGCTCTCCGGCTACCAGTTCGACGACATCCTGCGTGGCGACGACCGTGCGGTCGCCGACCTCACGGCGGGTGTCAACGAGCCGGCGAACTCCCACGTGCTGGACCAGGCCGGGATCGACCGGATCGCCGGTCTCGCCTCGGTGCTGCCGGCCGGCACGACGAGGTTCGACACCGGCAACATCCTCCTCGGTGGTGCCGGCTCGGACCTGATCGAGGGCCGCGGCGGGGACGACGTCATCGACGGTGACGCCCAGCTCACGGTCGAGCTCAACGTGCCCTACAAGGACGGGACCACCGTCCGCACGGTGAAGAGCCTCAGCGAGATCCGCGCCGACGCCATGGCCGGACTCATCGACCCGGGTGACATGACCATCGTCCGGCGGATCGAGCGTCCGGCCTCCGTCGGCGCCGTCGACACGGCGGTGTTCTCCGGTCCGGAGGACGACTACACCGTGACGACGAACGCCGACGGGACCGTCACGGTCGCGCACACGGGCGGCAACGGGCAGGACGGCACCGACACCTTGCGCAACATCGAGGTGCTCCAGTTCGCCGACTCCGGAACCGCCACGGTTCCTGCGGCGCCGACGAACGTCACGGCCGTGGCCGGCAACCAGCAGGCGACGGTGACCTTCACGCCGGGGGCCGACGGCGGCTCGCCGGTCCTGGAGTTCGAGATCGACGTCCTCCAGGGCGGCGCGGTCCTGCGCACCGTCCCGGACATCCCGGCGAACGCGACGAGCGCAGTCGTCACCGGCCTCACCAACGGCACCGCGTACACCTTCCGGGTGCGGGCGATCAACGCCGTGGGTGACAGCCCCGACTCGGTCACGTCGAACTCCGTCACGCCGCAGCCCCCCAACGCACCTCCGACGGTGACCGCCAGGACGCCGGCGAGCGGCGCCACCGGGGTGCCCGTGGGCAACAACATCACCGCCACGTTCAGCGAGGCCGTCCAGGGCGTCACCACGACGACGTTCCGGGTCCGGTCGAACGCGGCGCCGAACACGGTCATCAACGCGACGGTGACCAGGAACGGGACCACGAACCAGTGGATCCTCGACCCGGCCGCCAACCTGCAGGCGAACACCGCGTACACGGTGACCCTCACGGGTGGTGCGGCAGCGATCCGGGACGGGCAGAACGCCCCGCTGGCGACGACGACCTGGTCGTTCACGACGGCGGCCGCGAACGCGGCTCCGACCCTGACCGCGAGGTCTCCGGCGGTGAACGCGACCGGCGTGGCCGTCGGGAGCAACGTCACCGCCACGTTCAGCGAGGCGGTCACCGGGGTCAGCGGAACGACGTTCCAGCTCCGCAACCCGGCCGGCACGCTGATCGCGGCCGGGGTGAGCCGGAACGGGACCACGAACCAGTGGATCCTCAACCCCAACGCCAACCTGGCGGCCGGCACCACGTATCGGGTGACCCTCACCGGTGGTGCCGCGGCGATCCGGGACCTGGCGGGCGCGGCGTTCGCGACGACGACCTGGTCGTTCACGACCGCTGCAACGGTGCCGGGCGCTCCGGTCATCGGCACCGCGTCCTCCGGCGTCGCCGGAGGCACGGTCACCGCCACCGCCAACTGGGCAGCGCCCGCGAGCACCGGCGGATCGGCGATCACCGGGTACGTGGTCCGGGCGCTGCGGATGAGTGCGACCGGAGCGGTGCTGGGCACCACCACGTCGGCGGTTCAGCCGGCGTCGGCCCGGACGCTGATCATGGTCCTGCCGGTGGCCGGGGCGAACTACCGGTTCACCGTGGAGGCCCGCAATGCGGTCGGGAGCGGCCCCCAGTCGGCCAGATCGAACCTCGTGATCGGTCGATAGCTCCCTCCCGCGCGGGCGGGGGTGACGAGGACTTCGTCACCCCCGCCCGTCGCGCGTCCGGCCGTCGGCGTCGTCCATCCGCAGCTCGTCGGGTCGCAGCTCGTCGGGTCGCAGCTCGTCGGGTCGCAGCTCGTCGGGTCGCAGCGTGCCCCGAAGCAGGTCGAGCGCGACGTCGTCGACCACGCGGTCGGAGGCCAGCGCGTGCTGCCGCATCAGGTCCAGGGCGTCGGGCGCGTCGAGCTCGAGGTCGAGGCTGAGCTTGCCGATCGCCTCCCAGACCTTCGCCCGCCGCACCGCTGCTGGGGCGCGCAACCAGGCCGGCCCGTCCTCCGGCGTCCACTCGGAGAACACCGCCGCCTCGCTCAGCGCCGAGGTGATCAGCTCCCCGACCGCGAGCGCCTCGAAGACCTCGACCTCCGCGATCCGGCCGGGTTCCTCGAAGTAGAGGTCCACCGTGCCGATGCCGGCGAGGGCGCGTTGGAGGGGGAGCCCGATGATCGCCCGGTACGGCGTCAGGTCGAACAGCAGCGCGGTGAACTCCGGCCAACGGCGCCGCAGGTCCTCTTCCGTCGCGAAGACGGGCTCGCCGGTGCGCTGCGCGGTCATGCACGGGCCGTCGCCCGCGGTGAACTGCAGCCGCTCCGCGACGGCCGCGACGGATGAACTCGCCCCCAACGGGACCCGTTTCTGGCTCCGGTCGAGCAGGCTCAGGCCGGCGTCGTCGACCGGCAGCATCGCTGCGGCGGCGCGGGCCAGCCGGTCGGGCAGCAGTTCCGGCGCGCCCAGCCCCTCGCGGGTGGCGGCCTCCAGTTCGTCCTCGAAGCGGGCAGCGATGCTCACCAGCAGATCTTGCGCCTGCCACCGGCGCGGCGCCGGTCGAGCGGCCGGTGTGATCATGGGTGCGTGGACGACGGCTGCACCGTGCTGCCGTGCGGTGACCGCGCGTTGCTGGTCGAGGTCGCCGACGGGGCGGCGGTGCGCGCCCTGACCGCGGCGCTCACCGCCCGCCCGCTGCCCGGCCAGGAGGAGCTCGTCCCGGCCGCCCGCACCGTTCTCGTGCGCCTGGGCCGCCCCCCGGCGGCGACCGACGTCGCCGCGCTCCGGCGGCTCGACCCGGCCGCGGTCGCGTCCCCGGAGCCGGCCGACGAGGTGATCCTCGACGTCGCGTTCGACGGCCCCGACCTCGACGAGGTCGCCGAGCGCACCGGCCGCTCGGTCGCCGCGCTGGTCGACGCCCTCACCGGCACCGAGCTGACCGTTGCCTTCAGCGGGTTCGCGCCCGGGTTCGGCTACCTGACCGGGCTGCCGGCCGACCTGCACGTCCCGCGACGGGCCACGCCCCGCACCCGTGTGCCGGCAGGCGCCGTGGGCCTGGCCGGCCCCTACGCCGGGGTCTACCCGCGCGCCTCGCCGGGCGGCTGGCAGCTGGTCGGGCGCACCGACGCGGTCCTCTTCGACGTCGACCGGGAGCCGCCGGCCCTGCTCGTCCCCGGAACCGTCGTCCGGCTGCGACAGGTCTCCTGACGTGCTGACCGTGCTGGCGCCCGGGCCGCTGGCCACCGTCCAGGACCGTGGCCGCCCCGGCTGGGCTTCCATCGGCGTGACCCGCTCCGGCGCCGCCGACCGCGGCGCGCACGACCTGGCCAACCGGCTCGTCGGCAACGACCCGCGAGCGGCCACGGTCGAGGTCACCGCGGGCGGGCTGCGGGTGCGGTCGGCGCGCGGCTGCCTGGTCGCCGTCACCGGGGCTCCGGCGCCGGTCACCGTCGGTGGCCGACCGGCGCCCTGCAACGCTCCTCTGCGGCTGCCCGCCGGCTCGGTCCTCGCGCTCGGCGTGCCTCCGGTCGGGCTGCGCAGCTACCTCGCCGTCCGCGGCGGGATCGGGGTGCCGGCGGTGCTGGGGTCGCGCGCCACCGACACGCTCTCCGGCCTGGGGCCGGCGCCCCTGCGGGCCGGCGACGGGCTGCCCGTCGGCGACCTGGCCGGCGACGAGCCGATCGTCGACGTGGCGCCGGTCGCGGGACCGGACCCGGCCCCGGTGCTGCGCGTGGGTCCCGGACCCCGTCGGGACCGGCTGGCCGCGGAGGCCTGGACCGGTCTGGTCGCCGCCGAGTGGTCGGTGACCTCGGCGGCCGACCGGGTAGGGCTGCGGCTCGCCGGCCCGGCGCTCCGGCACGCCGTCCCGGGCGAGCTGCCCAGCGAGGGGCTGGTCCCCGGCGCGGTGCAGGTGCCTCCGGACGGCGCCCCGGTGCTGTTCCTCGCCGACCACCCCGTCACCGGCGGCTACCCCGTGCTGGCCGTCGTCCGCACCGCCGATCTGTCCCTCGCGGCCCAGCTCCGCCCGGGCGACGTGGTCAGGTTCCGGGCGGACCCTCACTCCACGGCCACGTCCGGCCGGTAGGTGTAGGCGGCCTCGCGGACGGCGTCGTCGTCCTCCAGCCCGGCGCCGAGGGCGCCCCCGACGGTGGCCAGCGAGCTGGTCAACCAGGCCAGCTCGAGGTAGTCGGCCCAGCCCGGCTGATGGCCCAGCCCGGCCGCGAACACGTCCGGGACGGCAAGCAGCAGCGAGCCGCCGAGCGAGAGCAGGAACAGCGCCACGTACAGCGTGAGCACGCCGATGGCCACCGTCGCGGCGGTCGCCAGGTTGAACAGCGCCACCTGCTTGCGCACCCGGCGCTCGGCCGCCCGCTCCCACAACCCCGCGCCGATGATCAGCGTGGCGCACGTGCCGACGACCGACCCCACTGCCACCACCGTCATCCGCACCCAGCCGAACGCGTCGGCCAGCTGCCAGATGTCGGGTGTGACCAGGGCGAAGACGCCGGCAGCGATCGCGGCGACGAGCGCGCGGGAGAGCCGGGCGGCCAGCCGCCACGGGCGGTTCGCGGCCACCATCCCGGCCAGCAGGCGCAGGTTGCCGGACAGGACGCGGGCGGTGAACCGGACGCCCTCGTGCGCGGCGTCGGGGTCGGTGACCAGCTCGCGTGCCCGGCGGACCAGCTGGGCCGCGTCGTCGTCGTCCTCGCCGAGCAGCCGGCGCACGAGCGCGGGCACGGTGCGCACCGCCCGGCGGCGCACGCTGACCGCGCCGAGCGCCGGCAGCGAGAGGATCGCGACACGGTGCAGCGGGCTGGCGTGCGCGACGACCGGGTGGCGGGCCACCTCGAGGGGCAGGTCGGTCAGGACGACGACCAGGTCCCAGTCCTCCGCGAGCAGCCGTGCCCGGGCGGCCGCCACCAGGTCGCTGTCGTCCGCCGGTGGCGGGACCAGGCCGTCGACCACCCGACGCAGCTGCCAGGTGACGCCCGGCAGCAGCCGGCGCAGCTCGGCCAGCAGCTCCGCGTCGGACGACCGGGCGAGCTCGGCCGCCGAGCCCGGGGCGGCGACCAGCCCGACGACGACGGTGGGGGCCTCGTCGCCGGGGGGCGGCAAGGGCGGCGTGGGCGAGGGGGCGGACACGACTGCCCAGCCTGTCCTACCGGCCCGCGGACCGCACCGGCAGCACCGCCGGGCCGGACGGCCCGGACACGACTTCGGCCCGCGCCCCGTAGTAGGTCTGCAGCGACGCGGCCGTCAGCACCTCCTGGGGGGTGCCCTCCGCGACCACCCGGCCCCCCGACAGCAGCGCCAGCCGGTCGGCGTACTGCCCGGCGAGGGTCAGGTCGTGCAGGGTGCTGATGACGGTGAGGTCGACCTCGCGGCGCAGCGTGTCGATGAGGTCGAGCACCTGCTGGGCGTGGCCGAGGTCGAGGGCGGCGGTCGGTTCGTCGAGCAGGAGCACCCGCGGCTGCTGCGCCAGGGTGCGGGCCAGCACCGCCCGCTGCTGCTCACCGCCCGACAGGGTCCGCAGCGGCCGGTCGGCCAGGGCGCCGAGCTCCAGCCGCGCGAGCAGATCGGCGGCGATCCGGCGGTCCACCTCCCGCGGAGCGGCGAGCAGCGGCCGGTGCGGCGTCCGGCCGAGGGTCACGTACTCGCGGGTGGACAGCCCCTCGGGCAGCACCGGCAGCTGCGGTGCGTAGGCCAGCTGCCGGGCCAGGGCCCGGCGGGGGAGGCCGGTGGTCGCGACGCCGTCCAGCCGCACCTGCCCGTCGTACCGGAGCAGGCCGAGGACGCAGCGCAGCAGCGTCGACTTGCCCGAGCCGTTGGGACCGATGACCGCCAGCCAGCCGCCGGGGCCCACGGTGAGGCGTACGTCGTCGAGCACCCGGGTGCGGCCGTAGGCAGCGCTGAGCCCCACCACCTCCACGGACGCCCCGCCGGACGCGCTCATCGCCGTGCCCCCACCCAGAGCAGACCGGCGAAGAACGGGGCGCCGATGAAGGCGGTGACCACGCCGAGGGGGAGCTCCGCAGGGGCCAGGACGACGCGGGCCACCATGTCGGCCAGCACGAGGAACGCGCCGCCGGCGATCAGCGACACCGGCAGCACCCGCGCGTTGGCGCCGCCGACGAGCCGTCGGGCGATGTGCGGGACGACGAGTCCGACGAAGCCGATCAGCCCGCTCACCGCGACCGCCGACGCGGTGGCCAGCGACGCGGCGAGGATGACGACCAGCCGCAGCCGGCCGGGGTGCACGCCCAGCGACCGCGCCTCGTCGTCGCCGACGGCCAGCACGTCCAGCGCGCGGCCGCACACGAGCAGCACGGCCACCGCGACACCGAGGTAGGGAAGCACCAGGACGACGTCGGCCCACTGCGCCCGTCCCAGCTGGCCGAGCAGCCATCCGTAGACGGCGCGCAGGTCGTCGGTGTTCTGCTGCTGCACGAGCGTCTGGCCGGCGGCGAGGAAGGAGGCGACGGCGATGCCCGCCAGCAGCAGGGTCGCGCTGTGCCACCCGCCGGCCGCCGTCCCCAGGGCGACCGCGCAGCCGACGCCGAGCAACGCCCCGGCGAACGCGGCCAGCGGGATGATGCCGACCGGGCCGACCGCCTGCACCGGCGAGTAGGCGATGACCAGGGTCGCGCCGAGCCCGGCCCCGGCCGCGGCGCCGAGCAGGTAGGGGTCGGCCAGGGGGTTGCGGAACACGCTCTGGTAGGCCGCACCCGACACGGCGAGCCCGGCTCCCACGAGCACGGCCAGGATCACCCGCGGCAGGCGCAGCTGCAGGAGCGCGGCCTCCCCGGTGCCGGAGAGCCCGCCGGGCACGTCGACCCCGAGCGGGCTGAGCGCCCGGTCGAGCAGGGTGAGCACGACCGCTCCGGGGGGCAGGGGGAGCGCGCCGACCCAGACCCCGGCCAGGACGGCGAGCACCAGCGCGACGCCGGACCCGGCGAGCACCAGCACCGGACGGCGACGACGCGCGGCGGGCAGCCCCATGGGTCCCCGGTCCGTCCGCGCGTCGCCGGCCGTGGCCGTCATGACCGGATGGTCCTCACTGCTGCAGCGCCGCCGCCACCTGCTCGACGAAGTCGGCGACGCGCGGCCCCCAGCGGGAGGCGACGTCGTCGCTCGCCTCGACGATGCGCCCGTCCCGGACGGCGGGGATCGTGTCGAACGCCGGCCGCTGCGCGAGGGTCTCGGCCGTCTGGTCGCAGCAGATGGTGTCGGCCAGCACGATCAGGTCCGGAGCCTCGCCGACGATGTACTCGGCCGACAGCTGCGGGAACCCGCCGGCGGCATCGCTCGCTCCGTCGGCGATGTTCTCCAGCCCCATCATCTCGTAGACGCTGCCGATGAACGTCGGGCTCGCCGCGGAGTACAGGGTGGGGTCGAGCTCGTGGTAGACGCTCATGTCGTCGGCGCTGTCGGGCACCGACTCGACCGCCGTGGCGATGCGGTCGGTCATGTCGGTCACGAGCGCCGCCGCGTCGTCACCGTGGCCGGTGGCCTCGCCGAGCGTCCGGATCTGCTCGTAGCTCTCGTCCAGGTCGTCGGCCAGGCCCAGGTGCAGGGTCGGCACGTCGAGTGCCTCGAGGGAGCCGAGGATCCCGTTCAGGTCGTCGCTGATGATCACCAGGTCCGGCTCGTAGGCGGCGATGGCCTCGGCGTTGGGGGTGAACGCCGACAGGTCGGTGACCGGCGCCTCCTCGGGGAAGTTCGACGTGCTGTCGACGGCCTCGACCTGCGGGCCGGCGCCGATCTCGAACAGCATCTCGGTGGCCGTGGCCGACATCGACACGATGTTCTGCGGCTGCTCCTCGATGGTCACCTCGCCGTTGTCGGCGGTGACGGTGACCGGCCAGGCGTCGCCCGAGGCGGTCGACGACTCCGGCTCCTGCGTGGCCGGCTCGGACCCGCCGCAGGCGGTCAGGACGAGGGCGAGGGACAGCAGCGCGGCCGGGGCCAGGCGGGATGTGCGGGGGGACAACGGAGCCTCCAGGAGGGAGGCGGCCTGCGTCGCTCAAGGAGCCGGTAGCGCTCGATGCGCGACCCTTGCCGCGAGGGTCGGTGCATGGCGCGAGGCAGGCGATCTGGCTCGAGGCCGACGAGGTCGGACCCTCACAGTTGCGGGACAGCGCCGGGATTGCACCGGACTTCGCTGCGCTCGCGCCGTCGGCCCCGGGGGCCGGCGGAGGGACGGTACCAGTCGGGAGTCAGCCCCGGGCCGCCAGGACGTCGGTGTAGACCTGAACCGTCCGCTGGGCGATCGCGGGCCAGCCGAACTCGCCCAGCACCCGCTCCCGGCCCGCCGCGCCCATGGCGGCCGCACGCTGCGGGTCGGCCAGCAGTTCCGCCGTCCGCGCTGCCAGGCCGGCCTCGAAACCGGCCGGGTCGTCGGGGTCGTAGGGCACGAGCAGACCCGTCCGCCCGTCGTCGACGACCTCCGGGATGCCGCCGACGGCGCTGGCGACGACGGCGGTGCCGCAGGCGGCCGCCTCCAGGTTCACGATGCCGAGCGGCTCGTACACCGACGGGCACACGAACACCGTGGCGTGCGAGATCAGCGGCACGAGCTGGTCGCGGGGCAGCATCTGCTCGATCCAGACGACCCCCGACCGGCGGGCCTGCAGGGCGGTCACGGCGTCGGCGACCTGCTGCCGCTCGGCGGGGGTGTCGGCGGCACCGGCGCAGAGGACCAGGCCGGCCTCCGCGGGCAGCTGCTCCGCGGCGGCGAGCAGGTGCGGCAGGCCCTTCTGCCGGGTGATCCGGCCGACGAACAGCGCGTAGGGCCGGTCGGGGTCCACGCCGAGCGCCCGGACGGTGTCCGGCGCCGCCGTGGGCCGGTACACCTCGGCGTCGACCCCGTTGTGGACGACGACCACGCGGGCGGGGTCGAGTTCCGGGTAGACGGCCAGCACGTCGTCGCGCATGCCGGCACTGACCGCGATGACGGCGTCCGCGGCGGCGTACGCCGTCCGCTCCGCCCAGGACGAGAGCCGGTACCCGCCGCCGAGCTGCTCGGCCTTCCACGGCCGGCGCGGTTCGAGGGAGTGCGCGGTGATCACGTGCGGCACCTGGTGCACCAGGGAGGCCAGCAGCCCGGCGGTGTTCGCGTACCAGGTGTGCGAGTGCACGAGGTCGGTGCCGGCGAGGGCCGCCGCGATCTCGACGTCGACACCGATCGCCTGCAGCGCGCCGTTGGCCCCGGCGAGGTTCGCGGGCACCACGTGCCCGGTCGCGTCAGGACGCGGACCGCCGAAGCAGTGCACGTCCAGTTCGGGGCCGGCGGGCAGTGCGCGCAGCGCGGCGACGAGGTGCTCGATGTGCACGCCCGCGCCGCCGTAGACGTCCGGCGGCCATTCCCGAGTCACCATGCCGATGTGCACGGCGTCACCCTAGGGGGCGTCCCCGCGTCGTGACGTAGCGCGGAGGACGCGCTCACCGGCTACGTTGCGGGACATGCGCGGCGGTCCACGGGTTCTCGGGTTGGTACTCGCAGGTGGAGAGGGCAAGCGCCTCGCGCCGCTGACCCATGATCGGGCCAAGCCCGCGGTGCCCTTCGGCGGCAACTACCGGCTGATCGACTTCGTGCTGTCGAACCTGGTGAACGCCGAGATCCGGCAGATCGCCGTGCTCACCCAGTACAAGAGCCACAGCCTCGACCGGCACATCACGCAGACCTGGCGGATGTCGCAGCTGCTCGGCAACTACGTCACTCCCGTGCCGGCGCAGCAGCGGCTCGGCCCGCGCTGGTACATGGGCAGCGCCGACGCGATCTACCAGAGCCTCAACCTGATCTACGACGAGCGGCCCGACATCGTCGTGGTGTTCGGTGCCGATCACGTCTACCGCATGGACCCCGGTCAGATGATCGACCAGCACCTGCAGACCGGTGCCGGGGTGACCATCGCGGGGTTGCGGGTGGCCCGTACCGAGGCCACCGAGTTCGGCGTGATCGACGCGGACGCCGAGGGCAAGGTGCGGGGATTCTTGGAGAAGCCCGCGGACCCGCCCGGCCTGCCCGACTCACCCGACGAGAGCTTCGCCTCGATGGGCAACTACGTCTTCACCACCGACGCCCTGCTCGAGGCGCTGCGCACCGATGCCGAGGATCCCGACTCGGTGCACGACATGGGCGGCTCGATCATGCCGATGCTGGCCGACGCCGGTGAGGCCTGGGTCTACGACTTCTCGACCAACATCGTGCCGGGCGCCACCGAGCGCGACCACGGCTACTGGCGCGACGTCGGCACCATCGACAGCTACTTCGACGCGCACATGGACCTGGTGTCGGTCACGCCGATCTTCAACCTCTACAACGACCGCTGGCCGATCTTCACGCTGCCGCCGCAGCTGCCGCCGGCGAAGTTCGTGCTCGGCGGGCGGGCCGAGGAGTCGATGGTCAGCGCCGGGGCGATCATCGGCGGCGGCTCGGTGCACAACTCGGTGGTCTCGCCCGGCGTCCGGGTCGACCGTGGCGCCCGGGTCGAGGACAGCGTGTTGATGGACGGCGTCGTCATCGGTGAGGGCGCCTACGTGCGCCGCGCGATCCTGGACAAGAACGTCGTCGTCCCGCCGTGGGCCCGGATCGGCGTGGACACGGTCGCCGACGCCGAGCGCTACCACGTGAGCGCCGGCGGGGTCACCGTGCTCGGCAAGGGCGCCCGCGCCGTCGTCTGAACCGGCCAAAATGGCCATAATGGCCGGTTACGGAGGCGACGCGCGGGCCCAGCGTGGCCATTATGGCCATTTTGGCCCCGGTCAGGAGCGTTTGGTCGCGACCAGCAGGCCGGCGCCCACGGGGAGGACGGCGGACAGCAGCGTCTCGTCCTCGCGGATGGCGCGCACCAGCTCGCGCCACGCCACCGTCTGCGGGTCGCGGGCTGTGCGGTCGGCGATCCGGCCGCCGGCGAGCAGGCCGTGGCAGACCAGCGTGCCGCCGGTGCGCACCAGGTCGAGCAGCCCCGGCAGGTGCGGGCCGTACTCGCGCGGCGGCCCGTCGCAGGCGACCAGGTCGTAGGCGCCGGGGGACAGGCGGGGCAGCACCTCGCCGGGGGTGCCGTAGATCAGCCGGGTACGGGACGACGGGACGTCGGCCTCGCCGAACGCCGCCCGGGCCAGGCGCAGCTGCTCGGGGTCGCCGTCCAGAGCGGTCAGGACGCCGTCCGGGCGCATCCCGCGCAGCAGCCAGAGCCCGGCGATGCCGCCGCCGCTGCCGATCGAGATCACCGACCGGGCCGAGACCCCCGACGCCAGGACGGCGAGCATCGCGCCCACGCCGGGAGAGACGGGCGGTGCGCCGCGCAGCCGGGCGGCACGGTCCCGGGCCGGCTGCATCTCCGGCGGCTCGGCGGCGAACCGGTCGGCGTAGGCGGCGCCGTCCGTGCCGCCGGACGGCGGCGGTCCCTCGGCGCTCATCAACCCACCTCCGGTGCAGGAACGGAACGGCTTCGCCGTGCTCTCGAGCACCTCATCGCCGGCCCGAGGGTAGTGGCCGCCCGCTGGCCCGGTGCGCCCGGCGCGGTGGAGCTGGGAGTTCGCTGGGAACCGGCCGCCCCGGGAACACCGGCCCCGGCCCGACGTTGATCAAGGCGTGCGCCTCTCACGTGCCCTCACCCCCCGCCAGGAGGATGTCGGGGAGGTAACGGGCGCCCCGGTCTGCGATCCTGGGACCGTGTCCGACGCCGCCGTCCCCGCTGCGACCGGAACCGGCGCGCCCGCACCGGCCGCGCCGGTGACCGCGCCTGCGGCAGTTCCGGCGCCAGCGGTTCCGGAGCCCGCCGCAGACGTCTGGGTCGCGCCGACGTGGGAGCAGGTCGTGCGCGACCACTCGGCCCGCGTGTACCGGCTGGCCTACCGGCTGTCGGGCAACGCCCAGGACGCCGAGGACCTCACGCAGGAGACGTTCGTCCGTGTCTTCCGGTCGCTGGCCGACTTCTCGCCGGGCACCTTCGAGGGCTGGCTGCACCGGATCACCACCAACCTGTTCCTCGACATGGTGCGGCGGCGTCAGAGAATCCGCTTCGACGCGCTGCCCGAGGACACCGAGCGGCTGCCCGGCACCGCGCCCAGCCCGGAGCAGGTCTACGCCGACACCCACCTCGACCCCCAGGTCCAGGCCGCGCTGGACGCACTGTCGCCGGAGTTCCGCGTCGCCGTCGTCCTGTGCGACATCGAGGGGCTGACCTACGAGGAGATCGCCGCGACCCTCGGGATCAAGCTCGGCACCGTGCGCAGCCGCATCCACCGTGGTCGGGTGCAGCTGCGTCAGGCACTGGCCCACCTCGCCCCGCGGCGGGTGGGTCCGACGCCCGTGCTGGAGGGATGACGGCGTTGTCGATCCCGGAGAGTCACCTCGCCCAGGAGGCGATCGCCGCCCTGGTCGACGGTGAACTGCCGTCCGGGCCGGCCGGTCGTGCCGCCCGGCACCTCGCCGGCTGCGCGCAGTGCCGCTTGGCCGTGCAGGCGCAACGCGAGGCCAAGGAGGCGCTGCACGAGTGCGCCGAGGTCGACGTCCCCGGTGACCTGCTCTCCCGGCTGTGCGCCATCCCGTTCACCACGGACGTCCCGACCGGCGGCTCCCTCGGCTCGCTCACGGCCGGCCCCGGCGGGCTGACCATGGGCGGCGCCACCGGTGGCTGGGCGGTCGATCTCGCACCTTCGCAGCCTCCGCCGCGCTCGGACCACGCCCGCTGGCTCCGGCGCGGCGTCGGCGGCACACTGGCCGGCCTCGGGCTCGGGGTGGCACTGCTGGCCTTCACGCTGCCGGGCGGGGAGTCCACGCACGGCGGCCGGGTGCCGGTGGCCGGTCCGACCGTGCCCCAGGAGCGCACCGAGGTGGTCCCGCCGGTCACCCGCACGCTCGTCGCCGGCGACTCCACTCCCGTCTCGGCCCGCGGATCGGGTGGGACACCCTGACTCCGCCCTCCGAGCACGACGGCGGCGAGGCGGCGTTCCGCCGTCCTCCGGGTACGGACGACGGCTTCGCACCGCCGGCGCGCATCGACGACCGACCGGCTGCTCCCACCCCGCCCAGTCCCGCGCAGCAGGCGGCGTTCGGTCGCCCGGCGGACGTGGCCGGTGGCTTCGCCGGAGGGCGCCCGCCGGCGCCGCAGCGTCCCGCCCCGCCGCCGCCACCGGAGGCGCTGCTGCGCGCATTCGGTCCACCCGGCCCGGCACGCGGCCTGCAGGAACCGCCCGGGGGCCGTCCGGGCCGTCGGCGCACCGCCACCGGACCGTGGTGGAAGGCCGACGCCCGCTCCGACCCCTGGCGCGACCCGCACGCGCCGGCCGGGCTGGGCGCGCCCGCCGTCTACGACGAGGAATCGCAGCCCGGGCCGCTGATCGTCGACGCCAAGGGCCGCCGCAAGGTGCGCCTGCGCGACCTCTCGGTGCGGGTGTCGGTGCTCGTGCTGCTCGCCGTCCTGCTCGTCGGCGCGGTGGGCGGCGGGCTGGGCTGGTACTTCACCCGGACCGCGGCCGAGACGCCCCTGCTGTCGTCCGGGACGCAGCTGTCGGAGGTGGAACCCGGCATCACGCGCGAGCCCGGGTCGGTGTCCGACATCGCCGCCCGCGTCGCGCCCGCCGTCGTCTCGATCGAGGTGCGGCTGGGCAACAACGGCGCCACGGGTTCGGGCGTGGTCATCGACGGCGAGAACGGCTACATCGTGACCAACAACCACGTCGTCTCCGGCGCCGACAGCGCCGAGGGCGCCGAGATCCGTGCCGTGTTCGACGACGGCAGCGGGTCGGCGGCCCGCATCGTCGGGCGCGACCCGGCCAGTGATCTCGCCGTCCTCAAGGTCGAGAAGCCGGGCCTGGTCACGGCGTCGCTCGGCAGCTCCGACGAGGTCGTCGTCGGCGACCCGGTGGTGGCCATCGGCTCGCCGCTGGGCCTGGCCGGCACCGTCACCAGCGGCATCGTCAGCGCGCTCGACCGGCCGGTCCGGCTGCAGGGCGAGGGCAGTGACACCAACGCGGTGATCAGCGCCGTGCAGACCGACGCGCCCATCAACCCGGGCAACTCCGGCGGCGCACTCGTCGACGCGAGCGGGGCGGTCATCGGCATCAACACCGCGATCGCGTCGCTGGGCGTCGGCGGCGTCGGCGGTTCGATCGGCCTCGGGTTCGCGATCCCGATCGACACCGTCCGCGACATCTCCGAGCAGCTCATCGCGACCGGCTCCGCCGTCCACGCCACGCTCGGCGTCAGCACGCGCACGGTCACCGACGGCGTCCGCAACGGGGCGCTGGTGTTGAACGTCGAGCCCGACAGCGCCGCCGACGCGGCCGGTCTGCAGGAGCGGGACACGGTCATCGCCGTCGACGACGAGCCGGTGGCCAGCTCCGAGGAGCTGTCCGTCGCCGTCGACCGCCGCGACCCCGGCGACACGGTGACCCTCGAGGTCATCCGCAACGGCCGGTCGATCGAGCTCGAGGCCACGCTCGGCGAGTCCTGACCCGGCCGGGTCCTGCGCCTACTCTGGACGGCGGCGCGGCAGCCATGCCGGGCCGTCACGACAGGAGCGGGCGGGTGTTCGACTCGATCGGCTGGGGCGAGATCATCGTCCTGGCGCTCGCCGCCCTGTTCATCTTCGGGCCCGAGCGGCTGCCCCACCTGGCCAAGGACGCCGCCGCCGGTCTCAAGAAGGCCCGCCAGGCGATCACCGGCGTCCGGACGCAGGTCAACGAGTCGCTCGGCGACGACCTCGCCCACCTGCGTGACCTCGACCTGCGCCAGTACCACCCGCGCACGTTCATCCGCACGCAGCTGCTCGCCGACGACGACGAGCAGCCCGCTCGCAACGGCGCGACCGCCACCCGGGTCGCGGCGGCGCGGGCCCGCGACCGGGCGACGCCCCCGCCCTTCGACGCCGACGCGACCTGACCCCGGCGCATTGCTCGCCCTTCACCCGCAGAGCCCGGGCTGCAGCGCGTGCAACGCGCGCGGAACCCGTGCACTGCGGGCGGGCCGCTACTTCCTGACCGGGGTGAGGCCGAGGCTCATGCCGGCGAGGCCGCGCTGGCGGCTGGCCAGGCGGTCGGCGATCTTCTCCAGTGCCTGGGCGGCGGCCGACTCGGGCTCGGCGAGCACGATCGGGGCGCCGGCGTCGCCGGCCTCGCGCAGCCGGGTGTCGAGCGGGATCTGACCGAGCAGCGGAACCCGGGCGCCCAGGGTCTTGGTGAGCGCGTCGGACACGGCCTCGCCACCGCCGGAGCCGAAGATCTCCATGCGCGAGCCGTCGGGCAGCTCGAGCCACGACATGTTCTCGACGACGCCGACCACCTGCTGGTGGGTCTGGGTGGCGATCGCGCCGGCCCGCTCGGCCACCTCGGCGGCGGCCAGCTGCGGCGTCGTCACGACGAGGATCTCGGCGTTGGGCACCAGCTGGGCCACCGAGATGGCGACGTCGCCGGTGCCGGGCGGGAGGTCCATCAGCAGGACGTCGAGGTCGCCCCACCACACGTCGGCGAGGAACTGCTGCAGCGCGCGGTGCAGCATCGGTCCGCGCCACACGACGGGGGTGTTGCCCGGGGTGAACATGCCGATCGAGATGACCTTCACGCCGTAGGACTGCGGCGGCATGATCATGTTGTCGACCTGGGTGGGCTTGTCGTCCACTCCGAGCATCCGGGGCACCGAGTGCCCGTAGATGTCGGCGTCCACGACGCCCACCGAGAGTCCGCGCTTGGCCAGGGCGGCCGCGAGGTTGACCGTCACCGACGACTTGCCGACGCCGCCCTTGCCCGAGGCAACCGCGTACACGCGGGTCAGGGAGCCGGGCTGGGCGAACGGGATCACCGGCTCGGCCGCGTCCGTGCCGCGCACGCTCTTGCGCAGCTCCGACCGCTGCTCGTCGCTCATCACGTCCAGCCCGACCTGCACCGAGGTCACGCCCGGGACGGCGGACACCGCCTCGGTGACGCGGCTGGTGATCGTCTCGCGCATCGGGCACCCGGCGACGGTGAGGTAGACCTCGACGCGGACCGCGCCGTCGGCGCCGATCTGCACGTCCTTGATCATGCCGAGGTCGGGCAGCGGCCGGTTGATCTCCGGGTCCTGGACGGTGGCCAGGGCCGCGTTGATCGCGTCCAGCGCCGGCGGGCCGGTGAGCGTGTCGGACATCGTGTGCGTCTGTCTCCTCGGGCGGGGGAGGCGGGCGCAGGAGCCGCGTCGAAGCGGCCGACCTGCGCACTCGGAACCTTCCGCCACTGTACGGCGGTGCCCGGACGACGCCCCCCGGCGGACGGGTGATCCACGCTGCAACGGGTGACCTGCGTCGCGGCGCTAACGTGGCCGGAGTGTCGTCCCCCACCCGCTCGGCCGTGCTGCGCGACGCCATCGGCCTGGGCTTGGCGGTCGGCCTCTACGGCGCGGCGTTCGGTGCCGCCGCCGACGCCGCCGGCCTGAGCGCGTGGCAGGCCATCACCCTGTCGGCCCTGATGTTCACCGGCGCCTCGCAGTTCGCCCTCGTCGGCGTGCTCGGCGCGGGGGGCAGCGGGCTGGCCGCTGTCGGCAGCGCCGTCCTGCTCGGTACCCGCAACACGGTGTACGGCGTCCGCCTCCTGCCGCTGCTCGGGCCGCGGGGCCTGCTGCGCAGGCTCGGGACGGCCCACTGGGTGATCGACGAGACCACGGCGCTGTCGATCGCCGCGCCGGACCGGGCGCTCGCCCGCGTCGCGTTCCTCGCCGGGGGCGCGTCGATCTTCCTGACCTGGAACGCGATGACGGTCGTCGGCGTGCTCGGTGCGGCGGCGCTCGGCGAGACCGCCCGGGCCGCCCTCGACGCCGTCGTCCCCGCCGCCTTCCTCGCGCTGCTGTGGCCGCGACTGCGGCGCCCCTTCCCCGAGGCCGCCGTGCAGCGGCGGGTGGCGCTCGCCGGCGCGGTCATCGCGCTGGCGCTCACCCCGGTCGTCCCGGCCGGCGTGCAGGTGCTCGCGGCCGCGGTGGCCGTCGTCCTCGCCGGTCGACCGCACGGTGAACGGCGGCCGACCGCTCGCGAGGAGATGGCATGACCGGCACCGCGCTCTGGGTGACCGTGCTGGCCGCCTCGCTGGGTTGCTACCTGCTCAAGCTGGCGGGGCTGTCGGTGCCGGCGTCGTGGGTGGAGCAGCCGTGGGTCGCCCGCGTCGTCGACTTCGTGCCCGCTGCGCTGCTGGCGGCGCTCGTGGCGGTGCAGGCTCTCGCCGCGGGTACCGACCTGGTGCTCGACGGCCGCCTGGTCGGGCTCGCCGTGGCCGCGGTGGCGCTTGCCCTGCGGGCACCGTTCATCGTCGTCCTCCTCCTGGCCGGGGCGGCCGGCGCAGGGGTGTCCCTGCTGGCCGGCTGACCGCGCCCCGGATCGGTGGCGCGGCGGGCTCGGCGAGGATGTCGACCGTGACCACGGCTCCGCTCGCGACGGCGTCCCGACCGCCCACCCTCGCCGGCCTCGCCGGCCTCGCCTTCGTCGGTGCGGCGACGGGCGTCGCCGCCAAGGCGGCCGACGAGTCCGGGTGGACGTGGGCGGCCGACCTCGGTACCCACCCGGCCGCGTGGGTGCTGGCGGTGACCCTGATCGGGCGCACGGCGCCGACGCTCACCGCCGCAGGCGTCCGGGCCGCGCTGTTCTTCGCGGCGATGACCGTCGCCTACTACCTCTGGGCGTCGCTGGTCCTCGGCTTCCCGTGGACGTGGTTGCTGCCCGCCTGGCTGGTGCTGTCGGTCACCGCCGTCCCGGTGACCGCGGTCGCCGTCCGCTGGGCGACGGCCCGCTCCGGAGCTGTTCCGGGGCTGCTCCTCGCCGGGATCGCCGGGATCGCGCTGGCCGGAGGGTCGTTACAGCGGCTGCACCTCGCAGCGAGCGGGCTGCTCGTCGAGTCGGCCACCCGACCGGTCCAGGCGGCGGTCGACCTGCTCGTCGCCGCAGTCATCGTGCTCGTGCTGCCGCTGCACCGGGCGACCCGGCTGTGGGGCCTCGCCCTGCTCGTGCCGATGGCCTGGGCGGCGGCCTGGGCACTCGAGCGGTTCGGGGGGCTGCTCAGCTGAGGCCGAGGCCGCCGTCGGCACCGGCGCGTTCCGCGGCCTCCCGGGCCTCGCGCTCCCGCCGCTTGCGGGCCCGCCGCTCCCGCCGCTCCGCCTCGTCGGGGTCCTCCCCGGCGAGGCGGTTGAGCTCGCTGCGGAGGAAGTCGCGGGTCGCCAGTTCACCGACGGCGATCCGCAGCGAGGCCAGCTCCCGGGCCACGTACTCGGTGTCGGCGCGCATCTGCGCGGCCCGGGCCCGGTCCTCCTCGGCCTGCACGCGGTCCCGGTCGGCCTGCCTGTTCTGGGCGAGCAGGATCAGCGGCGCGGCGTAGGCGGCCTGGGTCGAGAAGGCCAGGTTGAGCAGGATGAACGGGTAGGGGTCCCACTGCAGGGAGATCGCGAAGACGTTCAGCGCGATCCAGATGATCACGAGGATCGTCTGGATGGCCAGGTACCTGCCGGTGCCCAGGAACCGGGCGAACGACTCGGCGGTCGCCCCCACGGCGTCCGGGTTGAGCCGGATCAGGTTGCTGAGCCGACGGCCCCCGGTGCGGGGGACGTCGAGGCGGGGTTGCTCAGCCACGACGGGCCCGCTCGCGCCAGTCGTCGGGCAGCAGGTGGTCGAGGACGTCGTCGACGCTCACCGCGCCGACCAGCCGGCCCTGGGCGTCGACCACGGGTGCCGCGACGAGGTTGTACGTGGCGAAGTAGCGCGTCACCTCGCCCAGCGGCGCCTGCGGGCGCAGCGGCTCGAGGTCGTCGAGCACTCCGCTGACCAGTCCGGACGGCGGTTCGCGCAGCAGCCGCTGGATGTGCGCGAGACCCAGGTAGCGCCCCGTCGGCGTGGCCGAGGGCGGGCGGCACACGTAGACCTGGCTGGCCAGGGCAGGGGTCAGCTCCGGGTCGCGCACCCGGGCCAGCGCCTCGGCCACGGTGGCGTCGGGGGAGAGGATGACCGGCTCGCTGGTCATGATCCCGCCGGCGGTGTCCTCGGAGTACTTGAGCAGCTGGCGCACCGGCTCGGCCTCGTCGGGCTCCATCAGCTCGAGCAGCCGGTTGCGGTCGACGTTGGACAGCTCGGCCAGCAGGTCGGCGGCGTCGTCGGGGTCCATCACCTCGAGCACGTCGGCGGCGCGCTCCTCGTCGAGCGTGCCCAGGATCGTGATCTGGTCGCCTTCTGGCAGCTCACCCAGTACGTCGGCGAGCCGCTCGTCGTCCAGCGCCTCGGCGACCTCGTGCCGACGCTTGATGGGCAGGTCCTGGAGGGCGTGCGCCAGGTCGGCCGCGTTCAGCTCGCGGTAGGTGGCCAGCAGCGTCTCGGCACCCTGGCCGGTCTGCGGGAGGGTCAGGCCGGTGACCTCGTCCCAGGCCAGCTGGTGCAGCTGGCCGCGGCGGCCGAGGCGGCCTGGCTCCTGGACGGCGAGCCGGGAGAGCACCCAGTCGCCGGTGCGCGTCTGCTCCATCGCGGCGTCGACGACGTGCGCCGTCCGGCCCGACTCGGTGATCGTGACGGTGCGGTCGAGCAGCTCGCCGAGCACGAGGGTCTCGCCGGGCCGCTGCTCGAACCGCTTCAGGTTCAGGGTGCCCGACCCCAGCATCACCGCTCCGGGGTCGATGGCGGTCACCCGGCCCATCGGCACGAAGATGCGCCGGCGCGCGACCACCTCGACGACCAGGCCGAGGACCCGCGGAGGCTCGTTGCCCGTCCGGAGGGCCACCACCACGTCGCGCACCTTGCCCACGCGGTCACCGTTCGGGTCGAAGACGGTCAGCCCGGCCAGCCGGGAGACGTACGCCCTCATCCCGGTGTCCTCATCCCGTCGCCCGCGTTCCGGTGCTCACGGGCCCGAAGGCTACCGTCGGCGCGTGGCCGCCCCCGCCCATCTCGACTACGAGATCGTCGACGTGTTCGCCCCCCGGCCCTTCGCCGGCAATCCCCTGGCCGTGGTCTTCGACGCCGACGGCCTGACGACGGAGCAGTGCCAGCACCTGGCGTTCGAGTTCCACCTGTCCGAGACGTCGTTCATCTGCACGCCCACCGAACCGGGTGCCGACTATCGGGTGCGCATCTTCACGCCGTTCGCCGAGCTGCCCTTCGCCGGTCACCCGAGCGTGGGCGCCGCGCACACCCTCGTGCGTACCGGCCGGCTGGCCGCCGGCACCCTGCGGCAGGAGTGCGGGGCCGGGGTCCTCGACCTGGTGGTGGACGACGACGGCGCGCTGCTGACCGGCGGCGAGCCGACGCTCGAGGACGGCCCGGATCCGGCCGCCCTCGCTGCGGCCGTCGGGCTCTCCGCCGCCGACGTCACGGGCCTGCCGGCGCTGGTCACCGGCTGCGGGCTGCCCTGGGCGATCCTCTCGGTGCGGCGCGAAGCGGTCGACCGCGCCGTCCCCGACTCGGCGGCGCTGGATGCCCTGGGCGTCGGGGAGGGCGTCGCCGTCCTCTCCTGGGACGGCGCGTCCTCCACCGTCTACTCGCGGACCTTCGCGAACGACCTGCGCTGGGGTGAGGACCCCGCCACCGGCTCGGCCGCGCTCTCGACCGGTGTCTGGCTGGTGGCGGTCGGGCTGCTGCCCCCCGACGGGACGGCGGACTACGCCATCTCCCAGGGTGTGCAGCTCGGCCGGCCGTCGGTGCTGGCCGGTTCCGTGCGGGCGGCGGGCGGGCGCGCGGTGTCGGCGTCCGTGCGCGGCGCCGTCGTGCCGGTGGCCGCGGGGCGCATCCGGGTCCCTGGGTGAACGCTGCGCCGCGGGCGGTCGATCCCTGGGCGGTGCACCGGCCGGGTGGCCGCGACGTGGCGCTGATGTCGGTCGCCGTCATCGGGGTCTCGCTGTCGGCGCCGCTGACGGCCATGGTGACCGCGCCGATCCTGGCGCTGGCCTTCTGGCGCAACGCGGCCGGCGCCGTCGCGATGCTGCCGCTGCTGCTCACGCGCGACCGCCGGGTGCTGGCCGGCCTGCGCTGGCGGGACCTGCGCAGCTCCGTGGTCGCCGGGCTGTTCCTCGCCGCGCACTTCGCCGCCTGGCTGCCCAGCCTGTACCTGACCACGATCGGCGCCTCCGTCGCGCTGGTCACCACCACGCCGATCTGGACGGCGCTGGTCGCCCGCCTGTCCGGCGTCCGGTTCCCCGCCGCGGTCTGGTGGGGGCTCGCGCTGGCCGTCGGCGGGGCAGCGCTGATCGCGGGCGTCGACGTCACCGTCTCCCTCGAGGCGCTGGCCGGTGACGGGCTGGCCCTGCTCGGCGCGATGTTCGCCGGCGGCTACGTGCTCGCGGGGGCGCGGGCGCGGGTACGCCTGTCGACGTCGGCCTACACGGTGACGGCGTACTCGACCTGCGCCGTCGTCCTCGCCCTCGCCGCCGTGATCGTCGGCGCGCCGTTGACCGGTTTCGAGGCCCGCGAGTGGTGGCTGATCGCCGCCATCACCGTGTGCGCCCAGCTGTTCGGGCACACGCTGCTCAATGTGGTGCTGTCGACGGTGGGGCCCACCGTGGTCAGCCTCGCCGTCCTGCTGGAGGTGCCGGGTGCCCTGCTGGTCGCGCTGGTGCTCCTCGGCCAGGTGCCGCCACTGCTCGCGCTGCCCGGCATGGCGGCGGTCGTCGTCGGCGTCGCGCTCGTCGTGCGCGCCGGCCGCCCGGTGACCCTGGTCGAGCCCGCCACCTGACCGCGGCCGCCCTCCCTCCCTCCCTCCCTCCCTCCCTCCCTCCCTCCCTCCGAAGTTGATCATCGTCTGCGTGCACGGGACACCCGCGGACACGCCGGCAGACCGTGCACGCCGACGATGATCAACCCCGCGGGGCGGGGGGTGGGGGCTCTGGTTACTCTCCGGTAGCAACAGCCCCCGAGCCGTAGGAGAGGCACCGTGGCCGAGCTCCGATCCCGCCGTTCCAACCTCGCCGTCCCGGGCAGCAACCCCCGCTTCCTCGAGAAGGCCAAGGGTCTGCCCGCCGACCAGGTCTTCCTCGACCTCGAGGACGCCTGCGCGCCGCTGGCGAAGCCCGGCGCCCGCAAGAACATCGTGGCTGCGCTCAACGAGGGCGGCTGGGGCGACAAGATCCGCACCGTCCGCGTCAACGACTGGACGACGGAGTGGACCTACCGCGACGTGATCGAGGTGGTCGAGGGCGCCGGCGCCGAGCTCGACTGCATCATGCTGCCGAAGGTCGTCGACGCCCACCAGGTGAAGGCGCTGGACTTCCTGCTCACCCAGATCGAGAAGACCAACGGCCTCGAGGTGGGGCGGATCGGCATCGAGGCGCAGATCGAGAACGCCCAGGGTCTGATCAACGTCAACGAGATCGCCTTCGCCAGCCCGCGGATCGAGACGATCATCTTCGGGCCGGCCGACTTCATGGCCAGCATCAACATGAAGTCGCTGGTGGTCGGTGCCCTGCACCCGGACTACGCCGGCGACCCGTTCCACTACATCCTCATGCAGATCCTGATGGCCGCCCGCGCCCGCGGCGTGCAGGCCATCGACGGGCCGTTCCTGCAGATCCGCGACGTGGACGCCTTCAAGGAGGTCGCCAAGCGCTCGGCCGTCCTCGGCTTCGACGGCAAGTGGGTGCTGCACCCCGGCCAGATCGACGCGGCCAACGAGATCTACGCGCCGTCGCAGGAGGACTACGACCACGCCGAGTTGATCCTCGACGCCTACGAGTACTACACGTCCGAGGCCGGCGGGAGGAAGGGCTCGGCCATGCTCGGCGACGAGATGATCGACGAGGCCAGCCGCAAGATGGCGCTGGTCGTCGCGGGCAAGGGGCGGGCCGCGGGCATGCAGCGGACGTCGTCCTTCACGCCGCCGGAGGACTGACCGCCCCTCTCGAGGCAATGGAAGCTTTACCTGCGTCGTGAGCGCCGAGACGTAGGTAAAGCTTCCATTGCCTGGGTGCCTGCCCGGCGCCTCGGATCAGATGCTGCCGATCAGCGAGGCGAAGGTGACGACCCAGAAGACGATCAGCAGCACGTAGAGGCCGGTGACGATCGAGCCGACGATGACGCCGGCGAGCGCGAGGCCGTCGCCCTCCTCGCCGGTCCGCCGGATCTGGTTGCGTGCCATCACGCCCAGCACGATGCCCACCGGCGGGAAGAGGAAGGCGAACACCAGCGAGACGATCGCCGTGGTGTTGGTCGGCCGGTGCGCGAACACGTACGCCGGAGGCGGATAGCCGTAACCGGGCGGCGGCCCGTAGCCCGGCGGCGGGTAGCCCTGGCCGGACGGCGGTGCGTAGCCCTGACCGGACGGCGGTGCGTAGCCCTGGGCGGGCGGCGGTGCGTAGCCCTGGCCGGGCGGCTGCGGGTAGCCCTGGCCGGACGGCGGTGGGTAGCCCTGGGCGGGCGGCGGCTTGTGCCCCGGCGGTGGGTCGCCGCGGTAGAAGTCGTCCTGCGTCATCGCCGTCCCGTCGCTCGCCGTCCGTACCCGGCGGACGCTAGTCGGCTGCCTTCGGGAGCGTGACCAGCCACACAGGGCCGGCCGGCGAGGATCCTCCATACTCACCGGTAACCACGGACAGTGCCGTCCCTCGGAGGAACCATGGCCCGCCTGGCGCAGACCGCCGACCTGACCGACATCCAGCAGGAGATCCTGTCGACGGTCCGCAGCTTCGTCGACAAGGAGATCATCCCGGTCGCGCAGGAGCTCGAGCACGCCGACGAGTACCCCCAGGAGATCGTCGACGGGCTCAAGGAGCTGGGCATCTTCGGCCTGACGATCCCCGAGGAGTTCGGGGGGCTGGGGGAGTCGCTGCTGACCTACGCCCTGGTGGTCGAGGAGATCGCCCGCGGCTGGATGAGCGTCTCCGGCGTGATCAACACCCACTTCATCGTCGCCTACATGGTGATGCAGCACGGCACGGCCGAGCAGAAGCAGGATCTGCTGCCGCGCATGGCCGCCGGTGACCTGCGCGGGGCGTTCTCGATGTCGGAGCCCGGGCTCGGGTCGGACGTGGCCGGCATCCGTACGAAGGCCGTTCGCGAAGAGGGCACGGCCGGCGACACCTATGTCATCGACGGCCAGAAGATGTGGCTGACCAACGGGGCCAGCTCCACGCTGGTCGCCACGCTGGTGCGCACCGAGCTGGGTGCGGAGAAGGCGCACCAGAACCTGACCACGTTCCTGGTCGAGAAGCCGGCCGGCTTCGGTGAGGTGCTCCCCGGCCTGACCATCCCCGGAAAGATCGACAAGATGGGCTACAAGGGGGTCGACACCACCGAAGCGGTGTTCGACGGCTTCCGGATCAGCGCCGACGCGATCCTCGGCGGCACTCCCGGCAAGGGCTTCTCCCAGATGATGGACGGCGTCGAGGTGGGGCGGGTCAACGTCGCCGCCCGCGCGTGCGGCATCTCCATCCGGGCCTTCGAGCTGGCCATCGCCTACGCGCAGCAGCGGGAGACGTTCGGCAAGCCGATCGCCCAGCACCAGGCGATCGCCTTCCAGCTGGCCGAGATGGCGACCAAGGTCGAGGCCGCCCACGCGATGATGGTCAAGGCGGCGCGGCTGAAGGACTCCGGCCAGCGCAACGACGTCGAGGCCGGCATGGCCAAGCTGCTGGCCAGCGAGTACTGCGCCGAGGTGACCACGCAGTCGTTCCGCATCCACGGCGGCTACGGCTACTCCAAGGAGTACGAGATCGAGCGGCTCATGCGCGAGGCGCCGTTCCTGCTCATCGGCGAGGGCACCAGCGAGATCCAGAAGACGATCATCAGCCGCGGCCTGCTCAAGGAGTACGCGCTCAAGCGCTGACCGGCGCTCACGCGGTGCCGGCGATGAGCCGTTCCCGCACCTCCATCAGGGCGAACCCCAGCAGGTTGCGCCCGGTCCAGCGGGACGGCAGGCGGGCGTCAGGCTGGGCGGCGTCCAGCCCGATGCCCCAGACCGCGTCCTGCGGGCTCGCCTCGACGAGCACCGCGGGGTGCGTACTGAGCAGGTAGGCGCCGAGCTCGGCGTGCTGGGTGAACTTGGCCAGGTTGCCCGCGATCACGGTCTCGTAGCCGAACCCTTCCCAGGCCACGGGGTCGAACCCGCGCACCTGGCGGCCGAGCGCCTTGGCCCCGGCCGGATCGTCGGTGGCCAGGATGCGGGCCAGGGTCTCCGCGTCACTGGCCAGCCGCGCCTTGGCGGCCATCATGTAGGTCTCGGCGGACGCGTACGGAACGCCGTCCACCTCGATTGACGCCGGCCACCACTGCGACAGCACCCAGGGTCCGGGCGCGTCGCGGCCGGGCCGGTGCGACCAGAAGTGGACGAGGTAGAGCTTCTCTCCTCGACGCTCGGCCGCGCGGAGATCGGCCAGCCGGTCCGCCGGGCTGATCACCGGCGCGGGTGTCCCGTCGTCCCGTCCCGTGGCCATCCGGGCAGGGTAGGTGGCCGCGAGAGCAGCCGCTCTCGGATTTACCGGACGGGTGGGCGGTCCGCGAGGTGCCCGCTCGCCTCGCGGACCGACAGCGGGCTGAGCGGATGGCGGTCGAGGAAGCGCGCCACCCAGGCGGGGTCGGTGCGCGCGTAGTCGCGCAGCGCCCAGCCGATCGCCTTGCGGACGAAGAACTCGGGGTCGGCCGCGGTGGCCTCGATGACGTCGGCGAGCAGCGCGGCGTCGGTGCGCTCCTTCGCCTGCAGCTGGGCGATGATCGCCGTCCGCCGCAGCCAGCGGTCGGGGTGGCGGGCCCAGGACCGCAGCTGCGGGGCCATGGTCCCCGGATGCGCGAGCAGCAGGTCGCGGATCCGAGGGGCGACGGCGTCGACGAGGTCCCACCAGGCGCCGGTGGTGATCATCTCCTCGTGCAGGGGCAGCAGCTCCATCGCCCCGCGGGCGACCGGCAGGCCGGTCAGCACGATGGCCGCGTAGCGCTCCTCGCGGTGGGTGGCGGTGCGCCAGAGGTCGGCGGCGGCCGCGTGGACATCGGCCACCGAGGCGGGCGGGTGCGCCGCGGCCGCGGCCCGCGTCCGGCGCCGCACCTCGGGCACGCGGACGCCGAGGCAGGGCTCGCTGGTCTTCAGGTAGGCCTGCATGCCGCGGGCCCGCTCGGGGTCGGCGGCGGCGGCCAGGGCGGCGCGGACGGCCTTCAGCAGGTCCTGCGACGCGTCGTCCACACCCCCCGTTCTACCGCCCACTCCCTTGATCGCGCCTCTCTCGGTGGCGCTGCAGACCACGCTGCGCTCGGCGCGGGCGGCTGCGTCGCGGCGCGGACGGCGATCGCGCAGCCGACGAAACAGCGTCGGTGCCCATTCCTGGCGCACGCAGTGGTTACGGTCCGCGCGTGACCGACCGACCGCACCGACGACTCCGCCGGGCGCTGATCGCGCTCGGCGTCCTGCTGCTCCTGGCCGTGCTCGCCTTCGGCGGGGGCGGCTGGTACTACGCGGGCCAGATCCACGCGGGCGCGCTCGAGGTGTCACCGCCCCGGGCGGAGGAGCGGGAGACGCAGGTCGAGTCCTTCGCCGACGGCGAGGCGGTGCTGCGCCGCACCGGCGAACCGGTGGACGACGACCCGCTGCGCACGCCGGACACCTACGGCCTGGTCTGGGACGGCGGCGCCGGTGTCGTCTCGGGCGATCCGGAGGTGCGCGAGGACGGCTCCGTCGTCCGCGCACTGGAGGTGGTCGACGGCGAGCCGCCGGCGGACGGCACCGCCGCCGACCTGCGCGGCGACGTCTGGACCGACCCGCGTGCCGCACACGGCGTCGACTTCGACGAGGTCGCCGTGCCCTGCGCCGGCGGCTCGTGCCCGGCCTGGTTCGTGCCGGGGGAGTCGTCGACCTGGATGGTGCTGGTGCACGGCAGGGGCGCCTCGCGCACCGAGCCGCTGCGCGCGCTCGGGCCGGCGGTGGAGGCGGGCCTGCCGTCGCTGGTGATCACCTACCGCAACGACGAGGGGGCGCCGGCCGACGAGTCGGGCCGGCACGGCTTCGGGACGACGGAGTGGCGCGACCTCGAGCAGGCCGTGGCGTACGCGGTCGACCGAGGTGCCGAGCGGGTCGTGCTGTTCGGGGCGTCGATGGGCGGGGCGATCGTGGCCGGGTTCCTGGAGCGCTCCGATCTGGCCGGCGTGGTCAGCGGTGTGGTCCTCGACGCGCCGATGCTCGACCTCGACGCAACCGTCGAGCACGGGGCCGCGCAGCGCGACCTGCCGCTGGTGGGCAGCGTGCCGGGCGCGCTGACCTCGACCGCGCAGTGGATCGCCGGCTGGCGCTACGACCTGGACTGGGACGCCGTCGACTACCTGCCGGCCGACTGGCTCGAGGTGCCCGCGCTGGTGTTCCACGGCACGGGCGACGACCTGGTGCCGGTGTCGATCACCGAGGAGTTCGCCGACGACCGCCCCGGTCTGGTCGACGCCGTGCTGGTCGAGGGCGCGGGCCACGTGCGGGCGTGGAACGCGGACCCGGAGGCCTACGAGCGCCGGATGGCGGCGTTCCTGGGGTGCCAGGTGCAGAGCGGGAGGGCCTGCGCGGGAGGGTGACCGTTTCCTCTGGTGCCCCGGCGGGGCAGGAGGGGGCCCATGACCTTCTCCATCGTGGCCCGGTGCGCCAGGACCGGACAGTTCGGCGTCGGCGCGCTCACCGCGGTCATGGGCGTGGGCAAGCTCGTCGGCCACGCCTCCCCGCGGGTCGGTGCCGCGGCCTCGCAGGCCGCGACGAACCCGTACCTGGCGATCGACGGACTGCGGCTGCTGACCGAGGGCCTCGACGCGCCCGCGGCGCTGGCCGAGGTGGTCCGGCGCGATCCCGGCCGGGCGGTCCGCCAGTGCAGCCTCGTCGACCGGGACGGGGGCACGGCGGCCTTCACCGGCGCGCAGACCCTTCCCTGGTCCGGGCACGTCGAGGCCGAGGGAGTCGTCGTGGCCGGCAACCGGCTGGTCGGACCGGAGACCCTGGAGGCGGCGCTCGACGCGTTCACCGCCGACGCCGGACAGGACCTGGCCGAGCGGCTGATGCGCGCCGTGGAGGCCGGCGAGGCCACCGGGGCGGACACCGAGGGCGCCCGGTCGGGGCACGTGCTCGTGCTCGGCGACGAGGCCTACCCGCTGTGGGACGTGCGGGTCGACTCCGAGATCGACCCGGCGAAACGGCTGCGCGAGCTCGTCGACGAGTACCGCAGCGACTTCGTGCCCGAGGTGCTGAAGCTGCCGACCCGGCGCGACCCGATGGGGGCCAACGCCCGCGAGCTGCTGGGGGAGGACGGGTGAACGGCGCGAAGGCACTCATCCGCACGCTGGTCGCGGAGCGGGTGCTCGGTCGCCCGGCCTGAGGCCGGATCCTTGGGTCAGGCGTGCCGGCGGTGGTCCCGTTCGGAGGTGGTCAGCTGCTGCAACTGGGACGGCGTCTCATGGGCCTTGCCACGGCGTTCGGCCCGCTTCTCCTTGATGGACTTGGCCGACTTCTTCGCGTGGTGCGCGTCGTGCGGTGACTTGTCGCCCATGGCGTGCTCCTGGGAGGAGGACGGGAGTGGTGGCCCCGTGGCGGGGGACGCTACGCCGGATGACACGGCGGGGCGAGCGGTCCTCGTGCGACCGTCAGCCGGTGATGCGCGCGCACTCCTGGCACCGGCCGGCGGCCGGGACGGCGAGCCAGTCGCGCGCGGCGACTGCGCTCACCAGCACCCCGCACACCGACTGGTCGAGGCCGTCGACCACCGGCCGCGCAACCGCATGGACGACGTCCCCGCGACTGGAGCTCAGGGAGCTCAGCCGGTGCGCCACCGCGGAGGCGTAGGTGCTCGTCTGCAGGATCGCCGTCATGAGCTACAGCGTGCCGGAGGAACATGACGATCTGACGACGGCGGGACGCCGATCTTGCGGCACTCCGTCGCACCCGGCTCGCGGTGATGCACCCCTGTCGCTGCGAACGTCGGCCGGTTCTGGCCTGGTCCCGCTCAGGCGGCGAGCGCTTCCGCGGGGGAGAGAACGGGGCAGCGCGGGCCGTCGGCTCGGCGGAGCCGCTCGTCGCCGGTGACGAGCGGGGCGCCCAGGGTTTCGGCGAGAGCGACGTACCACGCGTCGTGGACGGTGAGGTTGTCGCGGAGCTCCCACGCGCGGTCGAGGAACGGTTCGAACGGATAGTGCCGTGCGCGGAGATCGGCCGCCCGTCGCGCGGCCGTCCGTGCGGTGATCTCGGTCAGCGCTCCTCGGCGCACCATCGTCCGCACTGCCGACGCCACCTCGGCCCCGAGGATCGCCGGTGCGTGGAGCTGCCGCTCCATGCTCGGATCATGGCCCGCCCGCCCGACCGGCCCGTTGTGCTGTTCACAAGCGTTCTCGATGTCCACAGATCGGCCGGTGAGCGGCCATCGGTACGCGAGGTCCTTGATGGTCCGCCGTCCGGACTCCGCCGGACCCGACGAGTCAGTCGTCCAGTGAGCGGACCACGAAGGCGAGGGCGGCGAAGGCGCCGCTCGTGGCCGCGGCCCGCAGCGCGGTCGCCCTGCCCGTTCCCCTCGCCGACCTGAGCGCGGTCAGGGTGTCGACGCCGTTCATCCCCGCGGCGACCGCCAGCAACCGGTCGGTCTCCTCCTTCGTCCGGGCGGTGACGGTCCACGCGGCCAGCGCGAGCATTCGGCTGCCGAACAGGCGTAGCAGTTGCGTCGTGTGCGGCGTCGGCGGGACGCCGTAGGCCGCCCCCAGCACCCGAGGTGCGAGGACACCGGCTGCCCCGAACGCGGCAGCGCTGCCGCCCAGCACCTGCACGTGCTGCCGCTTCGTCAGACCCAGCGCGGTCTTCGCCATGGTGATCTCCTCTGCGCGGACTCGGTCGGTTCCGGCAGCGTCCTCTCGGCCCTGCCGGACGTACAGGGAGTCCGTCGCGGCTCACTGAGCCGACCCCCGAGCCGCACCGGATGCGGGCGTGCCGGCACTCCGGAAGTCAGCCGCGCACCGGCAGAGCGATCAGTAGGCGGCGTCCGCCCCGAACCGAGCCTGCGCGGCGGTGAAGCCTTCGAACTCCAGCTGCTCGATGAGGCCCGACTTGGAGAAGCTCGTGTACTCGAGGTACTCCTCGGCCTTCTTCGCCGCCTGCTGGTTCCAGTCCACACCCAGGAAGTTGACCGCCCAGACGGCGTCCGCGTTGGAGAAGCCCTCGAACTCGAGCTGCTGGACCAGACCCGACTTCGAGAAGGCCGTGTAGTCCAGGTAGTCCGCGGCCTTGCTCAGGGCGTTCTGCTGCCCCGACGACAACTCGGGCTCCGGCTCGGGCTCGGAAGTGGGTACCGGGGCCGGGGTGGGTTCGGGCTCGGGGGTCTCGGTGGCCGTTCTCGGCGCAGGTGCCGGGGCGCGGCTCGTCACCGTCACCGTCTCCGTGACCGTGGGCGCGGCCCGGGACCCCGCCGTCTGCGGGTCCGTCCCGGCGAGGCTGCCCAGGAGGGCCACGAAGAGCAGGAGTGACAGGGCGGCGAGGCCCCAACGAACCCAGTCCGGCTTCTTCGGGTTCGGCGGCTGCCCGAGCGGCCCCGGCGGAGGCCCCTGCGGCGACCAGCCGGGGGGCGGCCCGTGAGGCGGGGGGCCTTGGAAGGGGGGTCCCTGGAACGGGGGTCCCTGGAACGGCGGTCCCTGGAACGGGGGTCCCGACGGCGGCGGGCCCTGAGGGGGCGGGCCCGGGGGCGGGAAGTGGGCGGTCACGACGCGAGGCCGTCCGCGTCGGTCGCCCGCACGCGGGGGGCTGCGGACGAGCCGGTTGCCCAGCTCGGCAACGGTGCGCGGACGAGGCGGTGAGCAGTCGGCCCGACGGCGGTCTGCGCGGTCGGCGAATTGACGGGTGCCACGCCCTGCTTATCGGCAGCCGCAGCCGGATGCTCGTCGGCGTGGTCGGAGCTCTGTCGACGCTGCTGACCAGCGGCCGGTCACCTGACCGGGTGGTCTTGCTCTCCACAGAGCGTCACGTTGTCCACAGTTCGGGTTGGACCGCCACCGGCGAACGCCCCGGTTCCTTACAGTCCGTGTTCCTTACGACTGGTCGGTTCCGTAAACGGGGGTGGGTGTGCCGAGCGCATTGGATGTCGTGGACGGCGAGGTCCGCGAGCTGATCCGGCGCCGCGGTCTCGACCCGTTCACCGATCCGGGGCCGGTGCGCGTGCTGGTGCGCGACGTCGTCGCCGACTACTCCGAGCGATCGCTGACCTCGGCGTTGCCGCCGATCGCCGACCCGGAGTCCGTCGTCCGTGACGTTCTGGACCGGGTGGCCGGCTACGGCCCGCTGCAGCGGTGGCTGGACGACCCGGAGGTGGAGGAGGTCTGGGTCAACGAGCCCGGCCGGGTGTTCGTCGCCCGCCGTGGCCGGTCGGAGCTGACCACCACCATCCTCGCCCCCGGTGAGCTGGCCGACCTGGTCGAGCGAATGCTGCGGACGTCCGGACGGCGCATCGACATGAGCCAGCCATTCGTCGACGCGACGCTGCCCGACGGGTCGCGGCTGCACGTGGTCATCCCCGACATCACCCGCCGGCACATGGCGGTCAACATCCGCAAGTTCGTGCTGCAGGCGCATTCGCTCGACGAGCTCGTCGCGCTCGGCACGCTGACCGCGCAGGCCGCGAGGTTCCTGGAGGCGGCCGTTGCGGCCGGTCTGAACATCCTCGTCGCCGGCGGTACGCAGGCCGGCAAGACGACGCTGCTCAACTGCCTGTGCGCGGCCATCCCGGCGCGCGAGCGGGTGGTCACCTGCGAAGAGGTCTTCGAGCTGCGGGTGCCCCTGCCCGACGTCGTCTCGATGCAGACCCGCCAGGCCAATCTCGAGGGCACGGGTGAGATCCCGCTGCGCCGGCTGGTCAAGGAGGCGCTGCGGATGCGGCCGTCCCGCATCGTCGTCGGCGAGGTGCGCCAGGAGGAGTGCCTCGACCTGCTGATCGCGCTCAACAGCGGCCTGCCGGGCATGTGCACCCTGCACGCCAACAGCGCCCGCGAGGCCGTGGTCAAGATGTGCACCCTCCCGTTGCTGGCGGGCGAGAACATCGGGACGGCGTTCGTCGTCCCGACCGTCGCCTCGAGCGTCGACCTGGTCGTGCACGTGGGCACCGACGCCGACGGGCACCGGCGGGTGCGCGAGATCGTGGCGCTCCCCGGCCGCGCCGAGGGCGGGGTGATCGAGACCGCCGACGTCTTCACCTCGCGCGACGGGCGGCTGGTGCGTGCCGACGGGTACCCGCCGCACGCCGACCGCTTCGCCGCGGCCGGCTTCGACCTGCCGGCGCTGCTCGGCGAGGGGCGATGACCGGCGCCCTCCTCGGCCTGGTGCTCGGCGTCGGGCTGCTGCTGATCTGGCGCAGCGGTCCTCGGGCGCCCCGGCCGTCGAGCGTCCGGCGGCCCGGCCGCCGGGCCCAGGCCCTCGCGGCCGCGGGTCTGACCGGTATCAACGCGGCGCAGCTGCTCGCGATCCAGATCGGCCTGGGGTTGCTGGCCACCGTCGTCGTCCTGCTGACCACCTCCACCGTGACGGTCAGCCTCGTCTTCGGGTTGTTCGGCTTCCTGCTGCCCTACGCGCAGGTGCGCCGGTTGGCGGCGAGGCGCCGCGCCGACCTGCGCGAGGTCTGGCCCGAGGTCGTCGACAACCTCGCCTCGGCCGTCCGCGCGGGCCTGTCCCTGCCGGAGTCCCTGTCGGCACTGGCCACCCGGGGGCCCGAGGTGCTGCGGCCGCCGTTCGCCCGCTTCGCGGCCGACTACCGGTCCAGCGGTCGCTTCGGTCCGGCGCTCGACCGGCTGAAGAACGACCTGGCCGACCCGGTCGGTGACCGGATCGTCGAGACGCTGCGGGTGGCGCGGGAAGTGGGTGGCAGCGACCTCGGCCGGGTGCTGCGGACGCTGGCCGGCTTCCTCCGCGAGGACGCGCGGGCCCGCGCCGAGCTGGAGACGCGGCAGGGCTGGGTCGTGCAGGCGGCGCGGCTGGCGGTCGCCGCCCCGTGGGTCGTCCTGCTGCTCCTCGCCACCCAGTCGACGACGCTGGCCGCGTACGACTCGCCGGTCGGCACGGCGATCCTGGTCGTCGGCGGGGCGGTCTGCCTGGTGGCCTACCGGGTCATGCTTCGCATCGGCCGGCTGCCCCAGGACGTGCGGGTGCTCCAGTGAGTCCTTCCCTCGTCGGCATGCTGCTCGGGCTGACCGCGGCCGTCGGGCTCGTCCTCGCCATCAGTTACGCCCCGCCCTTCCGCTCGGTCCGGCTGGTCGACCGGATCGCGCCCTACGTGCACGACACCCCGTCGCCGTCCCGGCTGCTGGGCACGGCGACCGAGCCCGGCCTGCTGTCCGCCGTCCGCCGGGTGTTCGGCCCGGCCGTGTCCGACGGCGCGCGTGTCGTCGACCGACTGCTCGGGGGGCGGGCCGCGGTGCGTCGTCGGCTCGACGCGCTGGCCACGGACACGACGGTCGATGACTTCCGGGTCGAGCAGGTCGTCTGGGGCGGGCTCGGCCTCCTGGGCGGCACGCTGCTGGCCGCCGTCGGCGCCCTCGCCGCCGGCAGCCTCAACATCCTCTCGGGCGGGCTGCTCTGCGTGGCCGGCCTGCTCGGCGGGGTGCTCGGCCGTGACTGGTGGCTGACCCAGCAGGTGCGCCGGCGGGAGGAGCTCCTGCTCGCCGAGTTCCCCGTCGTCGCCGAGCTCCTCGCCCTGGCGGTCACCGCCGGTGAGGGCCCGGCCGCGGCGATCGCTCGGGTCACCCGGCTCTCCGGCGGAGAACTGGCGCGCGAGCTGGCGGCGGCATTGGGCCGCGCCCGGGCCGGGCTCCCGCTCACCGAGGCGCTCCAGCAGGTCGCCGACCGGACGTCGCTCGAGCCGCTGGCGCGGTTCATCGACGGCCTGCTCGTGGCGATCGAGCGAGGAACTCCGCTCGCCGAGGTGCTGCGCGCCCAGGCCGCCGACGTCCGCGAGGCCGGCAAGCGCCGGCTGCTCGAAGCCGGCGGCCGCAAGGAGATCCAGATGATGGTGCCGGTCGTCTTCCTGGTGCTGCCGGTGACCGTTCTCTTCGCCCTGTTCCCGGGGCTGATCAGCATCGTCTCGCTGGCCCGGTGAGACGTCGGATGGAAGGACGACCGATGCGACTGCTCGCATTCCTGCTCGCCGCCCTGGCCGCGCTCGCGGCCCGGGTCCGAGGTGCCGAACCGGAACGGGGCGACGTGCCCGGCTGGGTCATGATCACGGTGATGACGGCGGCGCTCGTGCTGGCGATCCTCATCCCGTTCCGCGAGGCGATCGTCACCGCGGTGCAGAACGCACTGACCTCCGTCACGAGTGCGGGCTGACCTCCCGGCGGTAGGGGACGACGGCGAGCGGGGGAGTGCCGTCGTCGACTTCGTGCTGGTCTCGGTGCTGATCGTCGGGCTGCTGCTGGCCGTGCTGCAGGTCGCCGTGTACGTGCACGTGCGCAACGTGGTCACGGCGAGCGCGCAGGAGGGCGCCCGGTACGCGGCCAACGCCGATGTGCCGTCGAACGTGGGGGCCGCGCGCACCGTGGAGATCGTCGCGGGGGCGACCTCCGTGCAGACCGCCGAAGGTCTCGCCTGCACGTCGGGCGAGGAGGTCGACGGCAGCGGCCTGACCCTGGTCGTCGTCCGCTGCGAGGGCGCGGTGCCCTCGATGCTGCCGGCCCTGGGGAACCTGCTGCCGTTGTCGGTGACCGGCCGGTCGGTCAAGGAGTCGGCGGCGTGAAGTGGCTGCGTGCGCGGCTCGGCATGCTGCGGGAGGAGCGCGGCTCGGCGCTGGTCGAGTTCGTGTTCGTCGCCCTCGTGGTGTTCGTGCCGCTGGTCTACATCGTGGCCGGGTTCTCGGCGGTGCAGCGCGGGGTGTTCGCCTCGACCGCGGCGGCGCGCGAGGCGGGCCGGGCGATCGGCACCGCACCCGATGTGGCGACCGGTCTCGAGCGCGCCGAGGCCGCGGCCCGCATCGCGGTGGAGGACCAGTCGGTCGACGCCGCGGACGTGCGGGTGGCCTACGCCGCCGCGGGCGTCCGGTGCGATGGCGCCGGCGGCTACACGCCGACGCTCGCGCCGGGGGAAGAGTTCTCGGTCTGCGTCACCGTGACCGTGCGCATCCCGATGCTGCCGGAGTTCGTCGACGCCAACACCGCCACGGGCCAGTTCGTCGTCGAGCGCGACCGCTACATCGACGGCTGACCGGGGCTGCCTTCTCTCCGCTCGGGCCCGGTCCCTCCGTCACTGTGGCCGGGGCCGGGCGGAGGCCCGCCTCTCCGCTCGGGCGGAACACGCCGGGGCAGCAACCGCGGCGGCGTTCCGTTGCGGCCGTGTCACGCTGCCGACCGTGGAGACGGTGCGGGTGGGCGGGATCCGGGTGCCTCGGGACGAGGCGTTCGACCCCGCGCGGCGGTACCTCACGGACGGGTCCGGGTGGGGCTACCCGGCCTACGAGCGGTACGAGGCGCCTCGGGCGCTGGGGCCGCTGACGGACGCCGACCTGCTGACCCAACCGCTACTGAACGTGAAGCACTTCGGCCTGCGCGTCTACGAGAGCTTGCAGGCGGTCCGGCCGCAGCTGCAGGAGTCCCTGGACACCATCCGGCCGGAGGCCTCGGTGTTGGACGCGACCGACGACGAGCGCGAGAGTGTGCGCCGCATGTTCGCGCTGATCGACCGGCGCGGGATCCCAGGCTCGCGGGGCACGGTCCTCTCCAAGGTGCTGCACCGCAAGCGGCCGCGCTTGATCCCACTGTGGGACGGCAACGTCGAGAAGGTCTACCTGTTGGGCGCGACGCCCCGGATCCCGCCGATGGGCCGGCGGCGGTCGTGGGGCGACTTCTTCCTCGTGTTCTCCGATGTCGTCCGCGCAGACATCGAGGCGGACCGTGGCTTCTTCGAGGACGTCGTCGCGCTGGCCGTCGATCCACCGATCTCCCTGCTCCGGGCCGTGGACGTCGTGGCGTGGTGGGCAGGCGACCGAAAGCGCTGGCATCGGTTCCGCCAGCCCTGACAGGAGCCTGCTGGCGCTGGTTCCGACGAGGGTTCGGGGCCGGGCTCCTCTGACCGATCCGCCGCCTGCCGCTCGCCTCGGCTGGACGCTGTGGCGAGAATGCCGTCCCATGAGCGTCGACGACGACCGGCGAAGGATGAACGAGCGGGTGGCTCGCGAACAGGCCGATCGGGATTCGCGCCAGCGCGCTGAGGAGGCTGCTCGACAAGCCCGACTGTTGGCCCTCGGCAGGGAGTTCCGTGACCGGGCACTGCAGCGGGGTTTGCAGCCACAGTCGCAGTACGCCCTCGTACGTCGACGGGGTAGGGCGTCGTTCTGGCTGCTCGCCGACCGTGAGGGCTGGTTCTTCAGTGTCGGCTGGGGTCACGGTGAACTGATCCTGGATGCCGAGGGTCAGTTGTGGTTGCTCCCATACGACTTGGAGTGGCACGACGGGGAGCTGCCGCCCCGGGCGGTGTGCACCGCGTGGCAAGGCGGCGAGACGCTCCAGGAGCCCGACGGAGGGCGAATCGCTCCACTCCGCGAGTTCCTCGAGAAGGGGTTGGCCAAAGGCTTCGAGCGCCCGATCGACTATTGGCAGGTGGCGTTGGAGATCGTGGCCCCCGAGCGCCCCCTACTTGAGCCGCAGCCGCGGCGTCGCCGGTTCTTTCCGTTTCGTCGGTCGAGTACCGATTAGGGCGTCGGCGGGCGCTCCGTTCGGTTAGCAACCCGGGCCGACCTGGCTGACGGCCTGCTGGCGGCCGACGTGGCGGCGGAGTCCGCGGTCTTGGCGGCCCGCCAGAAGGCCGACGAGCTGGCCGCGAAGGCGACGGCTGCCAAGAAGACGGCCGACAAGCTCTCCGACATCCTCGCCGCGAAGGAGCGCAAGGTCGACACCGTTCTCCTGCCCGCGCGGTCCCGCGTCGAGGACCTGGAGGAGGGCCACGAGGACGCCGTCGCCACGTGGACCCACGAGCAGCGGATCGCCCAGACCGAGGTGACCGCGCGCAACGCCGTCCGCGACGACTGTCGCGAGAACGGGCTCTGGCGTGCCGGCGTCGCCGGCGTCGACCTGCTGCTGCTCGGCGCGCTCGGCGTCCGTGCGGTGGTCCGGCGCATGCGGCTGGCCCGGCCCGGGGGCTGACCGGGCGGCCGTCCGTGAGCGCTCCATCCGGGGCGAGGACCGTCGGCGAGCACCGGTCGGCGACGGACGGCGTCCGTTCCTCTCGACACGGACGATCCCGACTCGCTTTACTTCCCGGTGCGGCCCGCGGCTGTGACCAGGCCGCCCCGTTCTGTCCCAGGCCTGCCGGGGAAGGGATGCGCCATGTCGCACCAACGGCCTGTCCCACGCGGTCTGCTCAGGCGACTCGGAGTCCTCGCCGTGGTGACCACGGCCGTGCTCGGCACCTCCACGACGGCGACGGGGGCCGCGGAGGACGCTGCGGCCGGACACGCCTCCGCCGGGGCGGGTGAGGAGTACGTCGTCTCCTTCACCGGGGCCTCGGAGGAAGCCGTCGCCACCATCCGGGCCGCGGGAGGAACGGTCGAGGACGTCACCGAGCAGGTGGGCGTCGCTCTGGTCACCTCCACCGATGCGGCGTTCCTGGAGAAGGTACGGACCAGCGGCGGGATCACCGGGGCGGCGCGCAACCATGCCGTCGGCACCTCCCGACTCGGGATGCCGCACCGCTTCGCCGAGGAACGGCCGGGGGCAGCCGATCGGGCGAACGCCGGTCGAGTCGGGAGCACGCAGGGCGGGAACCGCCCCGACGAAGAGCCACTGGCCGAGCTGCAGTGGAACATGGAGATGATCGGCGCGACCGCCGACGGCGCGCACCGTCGCGCCACCGGCAAGGGCGTCGACATCGGGATCATCGACACCGGTATCGACGCGAGTCACCCCGACCTCGCCCCGAACTTCGACGCGAAGCGGTCGCGGAACTTCACGACCGACATCCCCGAGATCGACGGCCCGTGCGAGTTCGAGAGCTGCGTCGACCCGGCGGACGTGGACCAGGGAGGGCACGGTACGCACGTGGCCGGCATCGCCGCGGCCGCCGCCAACGACTTCGGTATCGCGGGTGTGGCGCCCGACGCCACCTTGATCAATCTGCGGGCCGGCCAGGACTCCGGCTACTTCTTCCTGTACGAGACGGTCGCGGCCATCACCTACGCGGCGAAGAACCGCCTCGACGTCGTCAACATGAGCTTCTACACCGACCCGTGGCTGTTCAACTGCTCCTCCCGCGACGAGTACGTCGAGGGCACCGTGACCGACGAGGAGCTGCAGCAGCAGCGGCTGGTCCGACGGTTGGTCCTGGATGCGGTGGCCTATGCCCACCGACGTGGAGTCACCCTGGTCGGATCCGCCGGCAACGCCTTCACCGACCTCGCCGCGCCCACCCGGTTCGACCCGTCCAGCCCGGACTACCCGGAGGGCACCGCCCGGCCGCGGGTCGTCAAGAACACCTGCCTGGACCTGCCGTCCGAGGCGCCGCACGTCATCTCGGTGTCCGCGGTGGGCCCGTCGACGACCAAGGCCGACTACTCCAACTACGGCCTGGGCGACGTCGAGGTCGCGGCTCCCGGCGGGTGGTATCGCGACTTCGTGGGGACGCCGGAGTTCCAGACGCCGGGCAACCTCATCCTGTCGTCGTACCCGATGGACCTGGCCATCTCCGAGGGACTGGCGGACGAGAACGGCGACCCGGTCGACGAGTTCTCCGTCAAGTTCTGCGACGACGAGGACGTCTGCGGCTTCTACACGTACTTGCAGGGCACGTCGATGGCCTCGCCGCACGTGACCGGAGTAGCGGCGCTGATCATCGAGGAGAGAGGCCAGCGCACCCGCGGCAAGGGCCGGGCGCTCGACCCCGCGGTCGTCGCGCGCGTGCTCGCGCGGACGGCGGACGACCACCCGTGCCCTACGGGCGGCGTCGAGATCTACACCGACGAGGGGCGGCCGCCGGACTGGAACGCCGTGTGCGAGGGCTCGACGCGCCGCAACGGACTGTATGGCGAGGGCATCGTCGACGCCCAGGGGGCGGTGCGTGGTCGCTGACGGCTGACGCGTCCGGCGGCGTATCCGTGGCGTCCGGCGGCGCATCCGTGGTGGCGGGCACGCGTCCCCACGGCTCCGTGCTCAGGTTTCGCGGTCGGCACGCCGGGCGGCGATTGTCAGCGCGAGCACGGCCAGGACGGCGACGAGCCAGCCGGCCAGGACGAAGAGGTCACCGCGGTGGACGCCATGGTTTCCGACGAGCCGAAGGATGACCGGACCGTCCTTCGTGTACTCGCCGGTCACCAGCAGGAAGGCGAATCCGGAGACGACTGCTCCGACGACGAGGGCGTACAGCCAGCGCAGCACGCTGGAACGGTAGGTCGCGATTCGTCCCACCGGACCGCACCGAGATTCGGCAGCGCGTCGCGTCCCGAGGTGGGACAGGGCGCTCCGGCCAACTTCGCCGGGCAGGCCGGCGGTCAGTGCTTCTTCGAGTGGGTCAGCTGGTCCATCTGCGACGGCGCGTCCGCGCCCTTGGACTTGCGTTCGGCGCGCTTCTCCTTGATGGACTTGCCGGACTTCTTCGTCATCGAGTGACGCGGGGACTTGTCGGCCATGACGGCGCTCCCTCGATCGGGAGCCCCGAGTGGCTCCGCGAGGCCGACGCTACGCCCCCAACCGACTGCATCGTGGCTCCCGCAGTGATGACTCTCGGCCGTCGCACTGGGCAGCCTTCCCCGACGCGGACGTCGTCGCGTTCGGCCCCAGAAGCCGACTCCGGCCGCGAGGTCGGCAGCTCCCGTCGGCAAGGGCAGGATCCGGCTCGGGTGAGCAGTGGGTCCACGGACCCCAAGAGCAACGGCGGCCGTCCGGGATCACCGGGCGGCCGCCGCGCTCTGGGTGCCGGTCCGACAGCCGCCTCTCGGCGAGTGGCCGCTCGTAGCGGCGAAGGTGAGGCCCGGGGGCATGAAACGGACCGGCACCCGATGCAACGCCGGACGGCTCCGGAGATTCCGCGCCACGAGGGCGGGCGCCGTGAGCGTGCTCACGGCGCCCCATCTCGACCGCCGACCTACTTCCGCACGAACTTCAGTTCGGTCTCGTAGAGCGACACCGTCTCGGCTTCCGGGTCTTCCTGGTCGGTCAGGTCGGTGAGCGACACCTCGCCGACGGCCCGGGCGAAATCGCCGGTCCCGCCGGTCGCCGCGATGTCGAACGTCGCGCTCTCGCCCTCCGGAAGGTCGGTGAAGTCGATGTGCACGCTTCCGTGCAGCTGGGATCCCTCGTCGAGGACGAAGGCTATGTCGCAGAGGAAGTTGTTGTCCGCGATGTGGGCGGTGCACTCGATGTACGTGCGACCGACCTCGTCGCCGCGATCCCCGTCGCGGTCCGCCTCGTACAGCACCTCGCCGATGAAGATCCGAGTGCCCACGGGCGGCGTCTCGGCCTCGTCGGGCGGAGGATCGTCGTCGGTGAACGTCTCGCCGTCCGGCAGGACGGCGGTGAAGGAATCCTCGACGGCGACCCAGCGGAGCTGGTTCTTGCCCTTTCGGTGGTCGTCCTCGGCGAGCGCGGCGCTTGGACCCAGAAGGCCTCCCACGAGCACCAGACCCGCGAGCGTGGCAGTACGGCGCATCGGTCTTCCCCTTCGTTCGGTGGGCACGCCCGGCCGCGGTCAGCGCCGTCGGACGCGAAGGACACCAATCTGGCGAGTCGGCCGTCACAGTTCCGTCACAGGATCGTCCGCGGGTCGTCATCGGTCCGGGAGCGACCACACCGCTCGGTCGAGCGCCGGGGACGCCATGGATTGCCACACTGCCGACCGTGACCGCACCTGACCGCACTCCCCTGGGACCGCTCGACCTCGACGCGGCCGAGCGCATGTGGACCGACTACGTGGCCGCCTCCCCGGGGTCGGTCCGTGCCGACGACGAGCACCCTGTCGAGCAGTTCGGCGACTCCCGCGAACTGGCCGACGAGCTCATCGGTCTCGTCCTGCACGGCCCCAAGCACGCCACCGCCGGCCTGGTCGCCGACTTCGCCGCCGAGGGTGCTCCGCTGCCGAGGATCGGCGGGCACTGGGTCGCCTGCGACGGCTCCGGCGCGCCGCGCGCCGTCCTGCGGACGACGGAGCTGCGGCTCGGCCCGATCGGTAGCGTCGACGACGCGTTCGCCTGGGACGAGGGGGAGGGTGATCGCAGTCGCCAGGACTGGCTGCTCGGGCACCGCAACTACTGGAACAGGGTCTGCGCGGCGCGCGGGGAGCAGTTCACCGACGAGCACGAGATCGTCTTCGAGCGGTTCCGCGTCGTCTGGCCGCCCGACGTCGCGGACTGAATCGCGAGCGGATCGCACGATTCCAGCTGCTCGAGTGCCTGGTGGGACACGAGGGGTGGGCGGCCTGGACGCGACGCCGTGGGAGGTGTCTGCTGTTCCGGAACGCAACCGTCAGCTGGGGAGTCCACGTGACCGTCCGCATGCGCGCAGCCGTGAGCGCTGTCGTCTCCGCCCTCGTGATCGGAGGGCTCGTCGCCGCGGCGGCACCGGCTCACGCCGCCACCCCGTGGGTCGTGATCGCCAAGATCTACTACAACAGTCCCGGCAACGACACCGGCAGCAACACGAGCCTGAACGCTGAGTACGTCACGCTGAAGAACACCACGTCGAGCCCACGGACGGTCACCGGTTGGACCATCCGCGACAAGGCCGGGGTCGTGTACACGTTCCCCGCGACGACGATCAAGCCGAAGAGCACGGTCACGCTCCGCACCGGCGAGGGAAGCAACGGCATCTCGACCCGCTACTGGCAGCAGAGCTGGTACGTCTGGAACAACACCGGCGACACGGCCTACCTGCGCAACACCTCCGGCACCCTGGTCGACCACTGCACGTACACCTCGACGGGCACGGCGGTCTCGACCGCCTGCTGACCGGAGCGATCAGCCGCCGCGCCGGGCCTCGGCCTCGACGATGCCGCGGATCGCCGTCCGCAGGGACTCGTCGTCCGTGTCGCCGCGCCGCGCCGCCTCCCTCGCGGCATCGGGCAGCAGGCCGCCGTCGACGGTGTCCAGCCAGATGACGTCGCCGGCGACCCGGCGGCCGACCCGGAGGCCGTCGCCGTCGGCCCGGACGAGGTAGCTCTCCCCGTCGACGTCGATCGTCATCTCTTCGGTCATGGACGGCGGGCTACCCGGCCGGCGGGCGAGAATGCGGACGTGGAGGACGAGTTCTGCGAGGTGGTCGTCACCGCCGGGGACGCCGAGTGGCTGGCCGGCTTCACCCGCACCCTGGTGGCGGAGCGGCTGGCCGCGTGCGGGCAGATCACGCCGGCGATCCGTTCCGTGTACCGCTGGCAGTCCGCCGTCCACGACGAGACGGAGGCGCGGGTCGCCCTGCACACCCGGCGGTCGCTGGTGCCGGCGATCGTCGAGCGGACGAACCAGCTGCACCCCTACGACGTCCCGTGCGTGATCGCGCTGCCGCTCACCGGCGGCAACCCCGCCTACCTGGAGTGGCTCGCCGCGGAGACGCGCGAGGCGTGAGGTGCTCCGCCGGCTCACCGCCCTCCTCGTCGCCGTCGTCCTGCTCGGGCTCGTCGTGACCGGGGCGTTCTGGGGGCTGCAGCGCCGGCTGATCTACCTGCCCGGGAGCGCGCCCGTGCCCGCAGCGGCCGCGGTGCTGCCCGGCGCGGCGGACGTCGTGGTGACCACCTCGGACGGGCTGGAGCTCGCCGCCTGGTGGCTGCCGGCCGGTCGCGACGACGCCCCGGCCGTCCTGGTCGCGCACGGCAACGGCGGATCCCGCGACCTGCGGGCGCCGTTGGCCGCGGCGCTGCACGATGCCGGCCTGTCGGTGCTGCTGCTCGACTACCGAGGCTACGGCGGCAACCCGGGGAGCCCGACCGAGGCCGGGCTGGCCCGCGACGTCCGGGGGGCCCGCCAATGGCTGCTCGACCAGGGGGTCGCCGCCGACCGGCTGGTCTACTTCGGGGAGAGCCTCGGCGCCGCCGTCGTCACCGAGCTTGCGGTCGAGCATCCGCCGGCCGGGCTCGTGCTGCGCTCGCCGTTCACCGACCTGGCCGCCGTCGGCAGCCACCACTACCCGTTCCTGCCGGTGCGCGCGCTGCTGCGCGACCGCTACCCCGTGGCCGAGCTCGTGGCGCGGGTGGAGGCGCCGACCGTCGTCGTCCTGGGGACCGCCGACTCGATCGTGCCGCCGGCGCAGAGCCGCGCCGTGGCCGACGCGGCGGCGGGGCTGGTCCGCCTGGTCGAGGTGCCCGGCGCCGACCACAACGACCGGGTTCTCCTGGACGGCGACGAGCTGGTTGCCGCGATCACGTCGTCGGCGGAGGGCCTCGGCTGATCCCCGCGTCACCCGTAGCTGTCGTGGCGGTGCACGGTGAGCGCGTAGACGATCACGACGTTCAACGCGACCAGGATCAGCCCCCACGCCGGTGCGGCGGGCAGGAACGCCAGTGCGCTGACCGCGTTGACCGCGGCGAGGACGATCGCGACCAGGCGCGCCCACTCCTTCCTGCCCAGGACGCCGGAGCCGGCGGCGATGAGCAGGCCTCCGCCGGCGACCTGGATCCAGCCCCAGGCGGTGTAGCCGATGCGGAAGGACGGGTCGCTCTCGGCCGGATCGAAGTAGCTCGCGTCGAACAGCGCCAGCAGGCCGATGAGCACGTGGGCGACGCCGGCCACGAGCAGCAGAACCCCGGCGAAGATCGCCCAGTTCTCCCACGCACTGCCGGGCGGCTCCCGGCGAGGCCCGGTCGGCGCCCAGGAGCCGCCGGTCAGGCCCTGCTCGGTCAGGTAGGGATCCGCGGCCTGTTGCGGCGCGCGATGGGTGCCGGTCATCTGGGGTGCTCCTCCCGCATCGGACGGCTGCGGGCGCAGGGTGCCATCGAGAAGTGCGATCGCGAATCGTCCGGGGCGCGGGATCCCGGCGTCGTCCTGCGTCAGCCGGGCTCGCCCCGGAGCTTGCGGCGGATGATCACCACCAGGTCCACGACGGCCACCGCGGCGAGCACGAACAACGCGACCGGGAAGAAGACCGGCAGCGGCGTGGCCAGCAGCACCAGCCCGCCGACGAGGCACACGATCAGGCCGAAGATCGCCAGCGCCAGCCGCAGGGTGAGCGCGGACTGGGCCGGGGGAGCGCCGCCGAAACCCGCCGTCGGGTCGTGGTAGTCCGGGAGGCCCTGCTCGTACTCCTCCCGCGACCGGCGTGGACCGGGGTCGTTCGGAGTGGATGTCATGCTCCGGGCAGTACCCGCCCGCCCGACACCACTACCCTGGATCGACGTGGCCGCTGACTTCTCCGCCGTCCTCGACGAACTCAGCACGACCCTGTCGTCGATCGAGGCCGTCCTCGACGTCGACCGGCTCCGCCGGGAGGTCGCCGAGCTGGAGCAGCAGGCCGCGGCCCCCGACCTCTGGAACGACGTCGAGGCCGCCCAGGCGCTGACCTCCAAGCTGTCCTACCTGCAGGGCGACCTGCGCCGGGTCGAGGAGCTGCGCAGCCGGCTCGACGACGTCGGGCTGATGCACGAGATGGCCGCCGAGGAGAACGACGAGGCGACCATCGCCGAGACCGAGCGCGAGCTGGAGAGCATCCGCACCGCGATCGACGAGCTCGAGGTGCGCACCCTGCTCTCGGGTGAGTACGACTCCCGCGAGGCGCTGGTCACCATCCGGTCCGAGGCCGGCGGCGTGGACGCCGCCGACTTCGCCGAGATGCTCATGCGCATGTACCTGCGCTGGGCGGAGCGGCACAAGTACCCGACCGAGGTCTACGACGTCAGCTACGCGGAGGAGGCCGGCATCAAGTCGGCCACGTTCGCGGTCAAGGTGCCCTACGCCTACGGCACGCTGTCGGTCGAGCAGGGCACGCACCGGCTGGTGCGCATCTCGCCGTTCGACAACCAGGGCCGGCGGCAGACGTCGTTCGCCGGCGTCGAGGTGCTGCCGGTCGTCGAGCAGACCGACCACGTCGACATCCCCGAGAACGAGATCCGGGTCGACGTCTTCCGCTCCTCCGGGCCCGGCGGGCAGAGCGTCAACACCACCGACTCCGCCGTCCGGATGACGCACATCCCGACCGGCATCGTCGTGTCCTGCCAGAACGAGAAGAGCCAGATCCAGAACCGGGCCGCGGCGCTGCGCGTGCTGCAGGCCCGGCTGCTCGTCGTCCGCCAGGAGGAGCAGCGCGCCGAGATGGACGCGCTCAAGGGCGAGGGCAGCAGCTGGGGCAACCAGATGCGCTCCTACGTGCTGCACCCGTACCAGATGGTCAAGGACCTGCGGACCGAGCAGGAGACCGGCAACACCGCCGCCGTCCTCGACGGCGACATCGACGCGTTCATCGAGGCCGGCATCCGGTGGCGGCGCCAGCAGGAGACCGTCCCGGCGAGCTGAGACTCACAGCCGATCCGCAGGTTCCGGGTTCTGCGCAGGCCAGCGGGCACCGCCTCCCGGAAAGCGCCGGAGCGTTTCGCGCCGAACGGCTCCTGACGGTGCGCGATGCAGGTACCGTGGCGCCTCGTGATCGAACTGCAACACGTCACCAAGCTCTACCCGGCGAGCGCCCGGCCGGCCCTGGACGACGTGTCCACCGAGATCGAGAAGGGCGAGTTCGTCTTCCTCATCGGCTCCTCCGGCTCGGGCAAGTCGACCTTCCTCCGGCTGCTGCTGAAGGAGGAGGACCCGACCTCGGGCACCGTCATCGTCAACGACAAGACGCTGAACACGATGAGCAAGTGGAACGTGCCGAAGCTGCGCCGCACGATGGGCTGCGTCTTCCAGGACTTCCGGCTGCTGCGGGACCGCACCGTGGCGCAGAACGTCGCGTTCGCCCTCGAGGTGATCAACAAGCCGCACGCGCACGATCAAGCGGGTCGTGCCCGAGGTGCTCGAGATGGTCGGCCTGGAGGGCAAGGCGCACCGGCTGCCCAGCGAGCTCTCCGGTGGTGAGCAGCAGCGGGTGGCCATCGCCCGCGCGTTCGTCAACCGGCCGCTGGTGCTGCTGGCCGACGAGCCCACCGGAAACCTCGACCCGGAGACCAGCGAGGGCATCATGCTGCTGCTGGAGCGGATCAACCGCACCGGCACCACGGTGGTCATGGCGACGCACGACTACCACATCGTCGACTCCATGCGCCGCCGCGTCATCGAGCTCAACGGGGGCAGTCCTCACCCGCGACCAGTCGCGCGGCGTCTACGGCGTGGGCCGATAGAACCCGTCGTGAACTCGGCAGGTGCGAGCCTGCCGTCCGACCTCCTACCGCGTCCGTCCTGACAGGAAATACATGCGCGTCAACTTCGTCCTCTCCGAGGTGGCCACCGGGCTGCGTCGCAACCTGACCATGACGGTCGCGATGATCCTGACGACCGCCATCTCGCTCGGACTCATGGGCACCGGCCTGCTGATCGCCGGGATGATCTCCGAGATGAGGGAGATCTACTACGACAAGGTGCAGGTCTCCATCTTCCTGGCCGACGACGTCACCGACGAGCAGCGCGCGGCGATCGAGCAGCGAGCTCGAGGACCTCGCCCGAGGTGGCCAGGCTTCCTCTACGAGTCCAAGGAAGAGGCCTACGAGCGCTTCCAGCAGCAGTTCAGCCAGCAGCCCGAGCTGGTCGAGAACACCCCGGCCGACGCGCTCCCGGAGAGCTTCCGCGTCGAGCTGGTCAACCCGGAGCGCTACGCGGTCATCGCCGAGCAGTTCCCCAACGGGGAGAACGGCGTCGACCAGGTGCGCGACGAGGGCGACTTCCTCGACCGGCTGTTCAGCCTGCTCAACGGGGCCCGCAACGCGACGATCGCCGTGGCGGTGGTCCAGGCGCTGGCGGCGTTGCTGCTGATCTCGAACACCATCCAGCTGGCCGCGTTCAACCGGCGCAACGAAACCAACATCATGCGGCTGGTCGGCGCCTCGCGCTGGTACACCCAGCTGCCGTTCATCCTCGAGGCCGCGGTCGCCGGCCTCATCGGCGGGCTGCTCGCCGCCGGCGGGCTGATCCTGACCAAGGTGCTGTTCGTCGACGACACGCTGCGCCGGGCCGATCAAGGCCGGCATCATCCCCGCGGTCGACTGGGGCGCGATCGTGACGAACAGCCTGATCGTCACCGGCGTCGGCGTCGGACTGGCCGCCTCGCCGCGTACGTCACCCTGCGCCTCTACGTCCGGTTGTAGCCCGCGAGATCTGCACACTCGTACGCATCAGCGCCCGGACGCGTACGAGTGTGCAGATCTCGGCGGGAAGTACCGTGGTGGCATGCCGCGGGAACAGGGGCGCAAGTTCATCGCCCAGAACAAGAAGGCGCGGCACGACTACTCGATCCTGGACACCTTCGAGGTGGGTCTGGTGCTCACCGGCACCGAGGTGAAGAGCCTGCGTGCCGGCCGCGCCTCGCTCGTCGACGGGTTCGCCTCGGTCGACGACGGCGAGGTGTGGCTGCAGCACGTGCACATCCCCGAGTACACGCAGGGCACCTGGACCAACCACGCCCCGCGCCGCAAGCGCAAGGTGCTCATGCACCGGTCGAGATCGACAAGCTGATCGGCAAGACCAAGGAGGGCGGGCTCACCCTCGTCCCGCTGGACCTGTACTTCAAGGACGGCAAGGTCAAGGCCACGCTCGCGCTGGCCAAGGGCAAGAAGAGCTACGACAAGCGGCACGACCTCGCCGAGCGCGACTCCCGCCGGGAGATCCAGAAGGCGTTCGGCCGCTACGTGAAGGGACGCCGATGAGGGGCATCGCGTACGACCGGTTCGGCGGGACCGAGGTGCTGACCCTCCGCGACGACCTGCCCGATCCGCCGGTCGGCCCCGACACCGTGCTGGTCCGCGTGCGCGCCGCCGGCGGTCAACCCGGTCGACATGAGCATCCGCGAGGGCCACCTGGCCGGCGTTCTTCCCGCACCGCTTCCCGATCATCCCCGGCTGGGACGTCGCCGGGGTCGTGGAGGCGGTGGGCCCGGCGGTCACCGCGTTCGCCCCCGGCGACGAGGTGTTCGGCTACGTCCGCCGGGACGACGTCCAGTGGGGGACGACGGCCGAGTTCGTGCCCGCGCCGCAGCGCTGCCTGGCGCACAAGCCGGCGTCGCTGTCCTTCGCCGAGGCCGCCGGGCGCTGCCGCTGGCCGGGCTGACCGCCTATCAGGCGCTGACCGAGGCGCTGACGTCGGTGAGGGCGATCGCGTGCTCGTGCACCGGGCCGCCGGCGGCGTCGGCTTCTTCGCCGTCCAGATCGCCGTCGCGCTGGGTGCGCACGTCATCGGCACCGCGAGCCCGCGCAACCACGGCTTCCTGACCGACGCCGGCGCCGCCGAGGTCTACGACTACTCCGCCGGTCCGCTGTCAGCGAGCAGCTGCCCGAGCAGGTCGACGCGGTGCTCGACCTGGTCGGCGGCGACACCCTGGCCGACGCGCCCGGAGCAGGTGCGCGACGTCTCGCGGATCGCCTCCGTGGTCGACCCGGTGGTCAACGACATGGGCGGCCGGTACGTGTTCGTGCGTCCGGATCAGCACGACCTGGAGGAGCTTGGCCCGCATGGCCGACGCCGGCCAGTTGCGGGTGCCGATCGCCAAGGCGTTCCCGCTCGAGCAGACCGCCGCGGCGCAGGGCTCGTCGCCGGGTGGGCACGTGCGCGGCAAGGTCGTCGTCACGCTCCCGTGACCGTCCACCCGCCTGCCGACGACGCGGACGTCCCGAGGTTCTGGCGGGAGCTGGGGCTGCCCGGGCTGATCGACGCGCACGTCCACTTCCTGCCCGCCGCGGATGCAGGCCAAGGTCTGGCAGTTCTTCGCCGAGGCCGGCCGCAACTACGGCCGGGAATGGCCGATCCATTACCAGCTGCACGTCGACGAGCGGCTCGCGGTGCTGGAGCGGCTCGGCGTCCGCGCCTTTCCGACGCTGCCCTACCCGCACAAGCCCGGCATGGCGGCGTGGCTCAACGACGAGGCGGCGGCCTTCGCCGACGCGCACCCGCGGGTGATCCGCTCGGCCACCTTCTTCCCGGAGCCGGAGGCACCGTTCTACGTCGCCGAGGCCCTGGACGGCGGAGCACGGGTGTTCAAGGTGCACGTCCAGGTCGGCGGGTTCGACCCCCGCGACCGGCACCTCGACCCGGTGTGGGCGCGGCTGGAGCAGACCGGCACGCCCGTCGTCATCCACTGCGGCTCGGGACCGCGGCCGGGGCGGCACACCGGGCCCGGCCCGATCGACCGGAGCTGCTCGCGCGGCATCCGCGGCTGTGCCTGGTCATCGCGCACCTCGGGCTGCCCGAGTACGGCGCCTTCCTCGGCCTGGCCGAGCGGTTCGAGCGGGTGCACCTGGACACCACGATGTTCGCCACCGACTTCACCGAGCAGTTCGCCCCCTTCGACCGCGCCGACCTGCCCCGGCTGGCCGCGCTGCGCGACAAGGTGCTGCTGGGCACCGACTTCCCGTCGATCCCCTACCCCTACGCCCACCAGCTCGCCGCGCTGCACCGGCTCGGCCTGGGCGACGACTGGCTGCGGGCGGTGCTCTGGGGCAACGGCGCCCGCCTGTTCGAGATCGAGGCGTGACCGGCACCGGCGTCCGCGCCGCCGAGCGCGCCCGCGTCGCGGTCGCCGTCGTCTTCGCGCTCAACGGGTTCGCCTTCGCCTCGTGGATCGCCCGGGTGCCGGCCGCCCGCGACCGGCTCGACCTGACCGCGGCCCAGCTGGGCCTGCTGCTGCTGTGCCTGTCGGTCGGGTCGGTCCTCGCGCTGCCGGCGTCCGGACCGGTGGTGCACCGGCTGGCCCCGGCGCGCAGCGTGCTGACCGCCGGGGTGCTGTCGACCTGCGGCCTGCTCGTGCTCGCCGCCGGCCTCGCCTGGACGTCGGTGCCTGCCGCGGGGGCCGGCCTGTTCCTGACCGGCGCCGGCGTCGGGGTGTGGGACGTGTCGATGAACGTGGAGGGCGCGGCCGTCGAGCACCGGCTGGCGCGGGGAATCATGCCCCGCTTCCACGCCGCGTTCAGCCTCGGCACCGTGGTGGGCGCGCTCGCCGGGGCGGCGGCGGCCGCGCTGGACGTCTCGCTCGCGATGCAGCTCGTGATCACCGCAGGGCTGGTGGTCACCGCGCTCGCGGCGGCGGTGCGGTCGTTCCTGCCGGTGGACGCCCCCGTCGAGGAGCGGACGTCGTCCGGCGTCGCGCAGGCCTGGCGGGAGCCGCGCACGCTGCTGATCGGCGTCATGGTGCTCGCGTTCGCGTTCACGGAGGGCACCGCCAACGACTGGCTCGCCGTTGCACTCGTCGACGGCTACGGGGTGAGCGGTGCCGCGGCGGCCGCCGGGTTCGCGGTGTTCGTGACGGCGATGACCGCCGCCCGGCTCGTCGGCGGCGGCCTGATCGACCGCTTCGGCCGGGTGGCCACGCTGCGGGTGTCGGTGCTCTCGGCCGTCGCCGGGGTCGTGCTGTTCGTGTTCGCCGGCTCGCTGCCGTGGGCGATCGTCGGCACGGTGCTGTGGGGAGCGGGCGCGGCCCTGGGCTTCCCGGTGGGCATGAGCGCGGCCTCCGACGACCCGGCTCGGGCCGCCGCCCGGGTGTCGGTGGTCAGCGCGATCGGGTACACGGCGTTCCTCGCCGGACCGCCCCTGATCGGTTTCCTCGCCGAGTCCACCGGCATCCTGCGTGCGCTGCTCGTCGTCGTCGGGCTGCTGTTGGGTGGCGCCCTCGCCATCGGTGCCGCGCGGCCGGTCCGCACCGCCCCCTGAACCGCGGCCCGGCGTCGGCCTAGCCTGGCGGCCGTGGCCGACCTCCCCGCGCTGCCCGACGGGTACACCTCCCGGCCGCTGCGCGCGGCCGACGCCCCCGCCGTCGCCGCGCTGCTCGCCGTGTCCGAACCGGTCGACCGCACCGGTGAGCATCTCGACGCCGACGACCTGATCGAGGCCTGGGTGAACGAGCTGGTGGACCCGGCGCACGACGGCGTCGTCGTCGAGGGGGACGGCTCCGTGGTCGGCTACGCCACGGCGATCGCGCCGCCCACGTTCCGCGATGCTTACGGCGTGCACCTGCAGGGCCGCGTGCACCCCTCGCGGCGGGGGCGCGGGCTGGGCCGGGCGCTGCTGTCCTGGCAGCTCGCCCGCGGGGCCGAGGTGCACGCCGAGCGGCATCCGGAGGCGACCGCGCGGCTGACCGCCACCGTGCCCACGACGATGCGCGACCTCGAGGGACTGCTCCGCCGCGAGGGTCTCGAGCAGGTCCGCTGGTTCTTCCACATGGAGCGGCCGCTCACCGACCTGCCTCCGGTGCCCGACGCCGGCGGCCTCGCCCTGGTGCCCTTCGACCCGGCTCGGGACGACGAGGTGCGCCGTGCGCACAATGCCGCGTTCACCGAGCACTACGGATCCAGCGAGCGCGACGTCGCGTCGTGGCAGGTGATGTTCACCGGCCGCCGATCGTTCCGCCCCGACCTGTCCGTGCTCGCGCTGCGCGACGATGCGGTCGTCGGCTATGCGCTCACCTACGTGTCGGAGGCCGCGGCGAGGGCGACCGGGTCGCGGCAGGCGTACTACGGCCAGATCGGTGTCGTGCCGGCCGCCCGCGGCCGCGGCCTGTCGAAGGCGGTGGTCGCTCGGGCGCTGGAGGTGGCGGCGGCGGCCGGCTGCGGGTCGGCCGGGCTGGAGGTGGACGGGGAGAACTCCTCGGGCGCGCAGCGTCTGTACGAGGGTCTCGGCTTCGGGACGACGCACACCTGGGTGTCGTGGTCGAGGGTGATCCCGCCGCTGGTGGAAACCTGATCGCCGTCCGGAGGCCGGCGCCCTAGCCTGTGCGCTCGTGCCCGAGATCCGTGACCTGGCCGCAGACCTCCCCGGCGGCCTGACCGCCCGCCCGCTCCGACGGGACGACATCCCGGCGATCGCCGACCTGCTCGCCGCGGCCGAGCCGCTGGACCGGACCGGCGAGAACGAGGACGTCGACGACCTCACCGAGTGGTTCGTCAACGACCGGCTCGACCTCGCGCAGGACAGCCGCGTGGTCGTGACCGCGGACGGCGACGTGGTCGCCTGGGCCACCGTCATGGACCTGGGTGACCACCGCGACGAGTACGCGCTGCGGCTCGACGGCCGGGTCCACCCCGGCTCGCGCGAACGGGGCGTCGGTCGGGTGCTGATCGGCTGGCAGCTGGACCGTTCCCGCGAGCTGCACCGCGCGCGTCGCCCCGAGATGGGCGCGCGCTTCGCGGTCGGGGTGCCCGAGGCCCACGAGCGGCTGGAGCGGCTGGTCCGGCGCCTGGGCCTCGAGCCGGTGCAGTACTTCTTCTCGATGCGGCGCCCGCTGACCGCGCTGCCCGAGGCGCGGGTCGTCGAGGGCGTCGAGCTCCTGCCCTACGACTGGTCGCGGGACGACGAGGTGCGGCTCATCCACAACCGCTGTTTCGTCGACCACTTCGGCAGCGCCGAGCGCGACAGCTACACGTGGCGGACCTTCTTCACCGGGCAGCGGGCGTTCCGCCCCGACCTCTCCCGGCTGGCCGTCGCCGACGGCGCGATCCTGGGCTACGCGCTGGTCTACGAGCACGAGGCCGACACGGCGGCGACCGGCGTCCGCGAGGCCTACTTCGGGCAGATCGGAGTGCTGCCCGAGGCCCGCGGGCGCGGCCTGGGCAAGGCCGTGATCACCGCGGCGCTGCGCGCGGCGGCCGCGGACGGCGCGCAGCGCGCGGGTCTCACCGTCGACAGCAACAACACCACCGGCGCGCTCGGGCTCTACGAGTCGTCGGGGTTCGAGGTCACCCACCGGGAGACGGTCTGGGCGCTCCGGCTGCCGGCGGTGGCGGAGGCGCCGGTCCCCTAGGGTCGGTCCATGGTCAGTGTCGATCAGCCCGGTCCCACTCTGGACGCCCGAGTCGTGGCGCGCGCGCACCGCGCGGTCGAGCCCCTGCACTCGCAGGCCTACTTCGCCCCCGAGCTGGAAGAACACCTCGGCGCGCTCGGGCTCGAGCGCGGCCGGATGATCTACTTCGCCGCCCGGGCCGCCCCGATGGGCGCCGTCGGCCCCGGCGTGGTGACGGCGACGTTCTGCAACTTCTCGCCGTCCCTGATCGCGCGGTTCATCCCGAACGCGTGGTCGATCGCCTCTCCGCAGCAGATCGTCGACGCGCGGCTGACGGCCGCGCGTGCGTCGCTGACCCGGCTGCTCGGCGGGCCCGAGGCCGTCCACGTGCCGGAGGTGGCCGAGCTGGCCGGCCTGCTCCGGGAGGCGTGCTCGGTGCTCAGCCCCGAGGCGCGACCGCTGTACGCGGGCCACGCCGACCTGCCGTGGCCCGAGGAGCCGCTGCTGGAGCTGTGGCACGCGGCCAGCCTGCTGCGCGAGTACCGCGGTGACGGGCACCTGGCCGCGCTGCTCGACGCCGACCTGACCGGGCTCGAGGCGCTGATCACCCACACCGCGACCGGTCGCGGCTTCACCGAGCAGGCGGCCAAGGAGCTGCGTGGCTGGAGCGACGAGGAGTGGGACGGCGCCTGCGCCGCCCTGGTGGAGCGCGGCCTGCTCACCGAGGAGGGCACGCTCACCGAGGAGGGCGTGGAGTTGCGCGAGACCATCGAGGCCGAGACCGACCTGCTCTCGGCCGACCCGTTCCTGCACCTGGGGCCGGAGCGCACCGACCGGGTCGTCGAACTGGCCAAGGGCATGGTCCGGCGCATCGTCGGCGCCGGCGCCTACCCGCCGGGGCTGCTCGCCACCCGCAGCTGACTTCCGGTCGCCGAGCGGGGCGCGCCTCCCTACTGTCTCCTCAGCGTGATCACGAGGAGGCAGCCGTGAGCAAGCCGGGCGGGGTCATTCCCGGACAGCGGACCGACGTCGACGCCGCCTTCCAGGGCAGCGCCACCTATCGCAGCCTCGGTGAGCAGCGACTGAGTCCGGCCGAGGAGCGGTTCGAGAAGGGGCGCCGCACCGTCGGCCTGTTCCTCGCCCCCACGGTCGCCGTCGTCTTCGCGCTGCTGCCGTTCGACATGGACAGCAAGCAGCAGCTGCTGGCGGCGATCCTGCTCGGCGTCATCGTCCTGTGGATCACCGAGCCGGTGCCGATCCCGATCGGTGGGCTCATCGGTGTCGGGGCGATCGTCGTGCTGGGCGTGGTCGGCCCGGACGAGGCGCTCGCACCGTTCGGCTCCTCGACGGTGTTCACCTTCATCGGCGCGTTCATCCTGGCCGCGGCCATGCTCAAGCACGGCGTCGCCCGGCGGTTCGCGATGTTCATCCTGTCGCTGAAGTGGGTCGGGACGTCGACCACGCGCGTGATCATCGCCTTCGGTGGGATCACCTGCCTGCTCTCGGCGTTCGTGTCCAACACCGCCACTGTCGCGATGCTGCTGCCGACGGCGATCGGCATCCTGTCGGTGATCGCGAAGCTGCTGCAGGAGAAGGAGATCGTCGCGGCGGACTTCGACCCGCTGCGGCTGCGCGTGGGCGTCGCGCTGATGCTGATGCTCGCCTACGGCGCCAGCGTCGGCGGCCTGCTCACCCCCGTGGGGAGCCCGCCCAACCTGATCGGCCGCGGGCTGATCGAGGAGGCGACGGGGGAGCGCATCGGGTTCCTGTCCTGGATGCTCATGGCGTTCCCGATCTGCGCGCTGATGTTCGTCGCGCTCGCCGTCGTCCTGCTGCTGCTCAACAAGCCCGAGATCAAGCGGATCGAGGGCGTGCACGAGTACGTGAGCCGGGAGCGGGCCGAGCTCGGCGGCTTCTCGCGGGCCGAGCGCAACACGCTCACCGCCTTCGCGGTCACCGTCTTCCTGTGGATCTTCCCCGGCATCATCGCGCTCACCGCGGGCACCGAGTCGAGCCTGTACGAGACGGTCAGCGCGCGGCTCGACGAGGGCATCGTCGCCGTGCTGGGTGCCTCCCTGCTGTTCCTGCTGCCGACGGACTGGTCCGCGCGGGAGTTCACGCTCAACTGGAGCGACGCGGCCCGCATCGACTGGGGCACGATCCTGCTGTTCGGCACCGGCATCATCTTCGGGTCGCTGCTGGCCGACACCGGGCTGGCCGAGACGATCGGCAACAGTGCGGCCGACTCCCTCGGCCTGACCAGCACGCTCGCGATCACGGTCTTCGCCGTGGTCCTGGCGATCATCATCTCGGAGACGACGTCGAACACGGCCTCGGCGGCGGTCGTCGTCCCGATCATCATCCCGGTGGCCGTGGCCGCCGGGATCAACCCGTTCGTGCCGGCGCTGGCCGCCACGTTCGCAGCGTCGTTCGGCTTCATGCTGCCGGTCTCGACGCCGCAGAACGCGATCGTCTACGGCTCGGGCGTCGTGCCGATCACCAAGATGATCCGGTCGGGCTTCTCGTTCGACGTGCTCGGCGCGATCCTCATCGTGCTGCTGCTGCCGGTGATGATCGGGCTGGTGCTCGGCGACGTCGGCTGAGCGCCGCCCCACTTCTGCGAGGCCCGGCACGTCCGGGCGGGCACGGGCGCATTGACGGCGTGTACCGCCGTCGCCATCATCGGCCTGCCCGCACACCGTCTGCTCGCCGGCCGCGCGGCCGCGGAAGAGGCGTCCCATGAGCGGTTCGGCATTCTCGATCGAGCCGATGGCCCTCGAGCTGAGCGAGGCGCAGAAGCTGGCGCTGCGGGCGCTCGTCGCGTTCGGGTCGGTCGTCGGCGGGGGCGTGCTCGCGACCCGGACCCCCGTCGCCGGTGCGGCCCTGGCCGCCGCCGTCGCCGTCGTGGCCACCACCCTGCCGCAGTGCCCGCACGGGCCACCGGGCCGTGACATCGGCACCACGTTCGACGCGAACAACAACATCGTGCTCAGTTGTGCGCACACGAGCGCCGAGGGCGGGCCGCACTGCTGGTCCATCGGCGGGCAGGTTCAGGTCTGCTGATGGTCCCGATCGTCGTCGCCGCCGCCACGGCCGGCGTCTACTCCGCCCTCGTGTCCCCGGCGCGGACGCAGTGGATCGTCGCGCTGTCGGTCACGGCCGGGCTGCTGCTCGCGGCGCTGCTCGTCGCGTTCGTCGTCCGTCAGGGGCGGCCCCGGCTGACCGCCGTCCTGCTGCACGCCTGGACGCCGGTCGTCGTCCTGGTCGTGGCGGTCGGCCTGTCCGCTGGACTCATCGTCGTCTTCGACGCCAACTCCTTCGGTCTCGCGGGCGACGCCGCGGGCGCCTCCGGGGCGGCGGGCATCGTCGGCGGACTGGCCGCCGTCGCGGCCCTCGTCGTGGAGGGCAGCAGGGACCTCGTCGGTGCGCACCGGACACCCTGGCTGGCCCGCAAGGTGGTGCCCGTCTTCGTCGGCAATGCCGGGGAGAGCCGGACGCCGGAGAACGCGGTCCTGTGGGATCGGTTGCACGGCTCCGGTCGGGACGCGCCTCAGACCTGGAACCTCCGCGGGATCGTCGAGACGCTGACCTGCCTGCGGGGCGTGCTGGCGGCGCCGAGTGAGCCGGACCGGCACGCCCCTCAGCCGACCGACGTACCGGACGCGCCGGTCAGCTCGACGTAGGCGGCCGAGAGTCGCGCGGTCAACGGACCCGGCTCGCCGCCGCCGATCCGGGGCCCGTCGGCCACCCGCGGGATGCCGAACCGCCCCGGACCGTGCGGTCCGGGGCGGTTCGCCGTGTCGTCGTCGGTCAGCCGATGCCCAGATGCACGAACAGGAACCAGACGGTGACCGGCACGATCGCGATCATCCCGATGGCCCAGAGCAGCAGCGCCCGGAAGAACATGCGCTCGTCCTCGGGCTTCGCGCTGGCCATCAGCAGCGCGCCGCTGGTCGACATGGGGCTGGTGTCGACCACCGACGAGCTGATGCTCACGGCGGTGATCACGCCGATGGGCGAGAGGAGCGGGTCCCCGGCGATCGGGACGACGATCGGGCTGACCACGCCCAGCGTCCCGGTGGTCGAGGCGAACGCCGAGACGATCCCGACGACGTAGCTGGCGGCGAGCGCGGCGAGCGAGCTGCTGCCCAGGCCGGCGATGGCCTCCTGCAGGTCCGCCAGCGCACCCATGGCCTCGAGCACTCCGACGAAGGTCACGATGCCGGTGACCAGCACGATCGCCGACCACGGCATCGTCTCGACGGCCGGCTTCTGCACCGACGGCTGGATCACGATCAGCGCGAGCGCGATGATCAGCGAGGCGACGCCCACGTCGATGCCCAGCACGGTGGTCAGCAGGAGGAGCGCGACCAGCCCGAGCAGCGTGAGCGCCCGCATGGGGGTGAGCGACACCTTCGTCGGGGCGGCTACCGGCGTCTCCGTCCGGGTCTGGACGGCGGTGGCCACGCCACCACCCGAGGCCGGAGTGCCCTCGGGGATCGACGGGGCGGAGCCGCCGACTCCGTCGACGTCCGTGGAGCCGTCGCGGTTCTTCCGGCGCCGGACGACGGCCTGGACGCCGGCGTAGGCGATGACCCCGAGCACGGCGTTGAACAGGAAGCAGTAGACGAACAACTTGAGGGTGGCGTTCCCGGGGGCGCCCGCCTCGTCCAGCATCAGGTTGGACAGGACGCCGAACGGGTTGACCGGCGAGAAGGCTCCGGCGTTCGCCCCCTGGACGACCACCAGCCCCATGGCGAGGGTGCTGATGCCGAACCGGCTGCCGAGCGCGAGCGCGACCGGGGCCACGATGGCGATCGCGGCCGGGGTGAAGGCGCCGGCGGAGGCCAGGATCGCCGTCAGCAGGAACATCAGGACGGGCACGAGCAGGCGCCGCTCGCCGGCGAGCCGCTCGGCCCAGTAGGCCAGCAGGTCGATCGTGCCGGTGATCCGGACGATGCCGAAGAGCAGCGTGGCACCCACCAGGATGAAGAACAGGCCGGACGGGAAGAGCTCGATCACCTCCTTGATCGGGATGTCGGCCAGGAGGGTGCCGACGCCGAACGCCGCGACCAGGGCGAGCAGCCCGGCGTTGATGGTGGTGAGCGAGCCGATCGCGAAGCAGGTGATCAGGACCAGGAAGGCGAGGATCGAGAGAGTCACGTCCTGCCCCCCGTCAGCCGGCGAGGAGCCGGCCGGCGCCGGTGATGGCGGGGGTGTGCCCGAGCGCCTTGAGCGTCTCGTACGTCGTCGCGGTCGCCGCGGTGATCACGGGGAGACCGAGCTCGTCCTCGACGGCCTGCACGGCCGGCAGCGACGGCATCTGCACGCAGGCGGAGAGCACGATCGCGTCGGCGCCGTCCCGCTGGAGGTCGCGGGCGATGGCCGGAAGGTTGGCCGGGTCGAGGCACCCCACGGCCAGGTTGTCGGCGACCTCGAGGCTCTTCGAGTCGATCACGGTGATGCCGGAGCCCTCGATGTAGTCGCTGACCATCGTGGTGAGCGGCTTCATGTACGGGGCGACCATCGCGACCCGGTTCGCGCCCAGCTCCTGGAGGGTGCGCACGAGCGCTCCGGCGCTGCTGACGACCTCCGTGGGGTAGCCGTTGTCGGTGGCGGCCTTCGCGATGACCGCCTCGGACTCCTCGTGGGCGCCCGGGCCCTGCGCCATGACCGCGACCAGGCAGGCGTAGGCGATGACGTCGACGTCGGCGTCCGACACCGCGACGGCGCAGTCGGCGGCCTTGGCCACCATGGCCAGCAGCTCCTCGCGGGTGACGTTCTTCAGCGTCGCGCGGGCCGAGTGGAACGTGTAGCGGTGCCCGGTCGCCTCCGACTGCCGCCGGAAGAGCTCCGGGAGCTCGGTCTCCATCGTGATGTTCGAGCTGGGGACGATGAGCCCGATCCGGGACGTGCCCGGGTTCTTCGGCTCGGGTGCGGTCTCCGAGGTCACTGCGGACGGAACAGACATGAGTTCTCCACGGCGGTGTGTGAGGGGATCGGTCAACCCACATCGTGGGTGCTGTTCCCACCATGCGGGTTACGCGGCTACTGTGTCAAGCGGCACATCCGGGTGTCGCAGCGGGACCCGCCGGCGAACGCCCCCGGTTTCGCGGCCCGAACGACGCACAGGGGAGGATGCGGCGGTGGCAGCTCGACAGGACGAGGGCAGGGCGTCGACGCTCGTCCTGCACAAGATCACCCGGATCCTGAACTGCTTCTCGGTCGAGGCGCCCGAGCCGACGATGCGGGACCTGGTCCGGGCGACCGGCCTACCGGCGAGCACCTGTCAGCGGCTCGTGCAGGACCTCGTCTACGAGGGCTTCCTCGACCGGGACGGCGACCGGTACCGCATCGGCATCGCGCTGGTGCGGTGGGCGACCCCCGGCACGCTCGGCCTCGACGTCGTGCGGCTGCTCAAGCCGGTCCTGCAGCAGCTGCGGGACGAGACCGGCGAGACGGCGTGCCTCTACGTCCGCGACGGGTTGTTCCGGACGGTGGTGGCCGTGGCCGAGACCCGGCACGTCGTCATGCGGCCGTTCATGGTCGGCATGGTGATGCCGATCCACGCCGGCGCGCCGGGCAAGGTGTTCCTCGCCTTCGACCCGGACGCCCGCCGCGACCTCGAGGGCGCCGAACTGGCCGCCTTCACGCCCCGGACGCCGGCGAATCCGGATGTGCTCGACCGGCAGATCGCCGTGGCGCGCGCCCAGGGCTTCTTCGCGGCGTTCGGCGAGCGGCACGAGGACGTCGGCTCGATCGCCGCGCCGGTCTTCGACCACGCCGGCGACCTGGCCGTCGTGGTGGGGCTCGGCTTCCCGACGCAGCGGGTCACGGAGAGCGATGTCGGACGTCTCGGTCCGCTGGTCGCGCGGGCGGCGGAGCAGGCCAGCGGACTGCTGGGCTACGACGCTGCGCTCCGCCGGGTCGCTCCGGCGGGTGCGCAGGCCGACGCCGGCGCGTCCGGGTGAACGACAGGAACATCTCGGGCGCCCGAGCAGTTAGGCTGGTCGTACAACTACACAGGGGGTGATTGGTCTCGACTTCGGTCGGTTGACCAGGGGAAGCGAGCCGAGGAAGGCAACGATGATCTCGTTAACCATCCGTTGCAAACCAACAAGTGCCGCTCCTAAGCAGCACGACTTCGCTCTCGCTGCCTGATAGCAGCTAGGCGAGTCTGTCAGCCCGGGTTCGTCATCGACCCGGATCCTGGCATCAGCTAGATGACTCACCGTGCGCGCCGGTCGCGGACACGCACGGGACATCTCACAGCGACTGGGCCCGTCACACCGACTCGTCTGCGTGATCGGTGGGGCCGAGAGAGGCACAGCAGACTGCGCTCGGAGAAGCCCTGGCCATGCGTCGAAGGACGCGGGTTCGATTCCCGCCACCTCCACTCAGGGGTCTTCGCAGATTGTGCGGAGATCCTTCGCAGAATGACGAACAGCCCCGGACCGGAAGGTCCGGGGCTGTCTTCTTGTCGAGCGGGACCAGTCGGCCGTACGTCGCCCCGGGTCGAGGAGCCCACGCGACGCTCGGGCTTCGCACGCCGGACCGGTCGCGAAGTCGCATGCGGCGACGAGGTGGCCTCGGCGTCAGAGGGGCGTATCAGGGAGCCACCGACGCCTCCACCACTGCCGCCGAGGACGTCACACGGGGAGGACCCCCGGCGCGTTCCCGAACGGGGTACCCGTGCGCTTCCCGCACCGCCGGCAGATCTTGTCGTCCGGACTCGAGGGTCGCTCGCCGTCCGGGTGTCGCTGGACGTAGGAGTGGAACCCGAACCGGCACCGCAGTGGCTTCCGAGTCATGGGCCGACGCTAGGAGTCGCCGATCCCGCCGGGAAGGGGCGTACGAACCTGCTCGCCAGGCCCGAGCCGCTGGTGCCGGGGTGCTGATGTCGGGGCCGATGGGTGCACGTGGTCCCGCGCAGTTCGCACAAGCGCGCCCAGCCCTCCTCGTTCGCCTATCTGCGAAGGCCCCACTCACATCAGATCCTGGTGAAAAGCCGGGCCCCGGCGTCGCCGACTGCGGTCATGGGGGCCGAGCGCCCGACGCCGACGGTGGGTGTCCTGGGCGCATCCGTCTGCGGGCTGCCGCTGCTCTGAGCGCCGGAACGGTTCGCTCGCACCTCCGGCTGAGGCGACCCAACCTGCCCTGGCGAGTGGGCTTCACGCGAATCAGGTGTCGACGCGGCCCGTCTCGTAGGCCCACATGACGATCTCCACGCGGTTGCGAGCATCGAGCTTGCGCATGAGAGCGGCGATGTGCGTCTTGACGGTGCTGAGGCTGATGGACAGCTCGTCGCCGATCTCGCCGTTGGTACGCCCGCGAGCGGCAGCGAGCAAGACCTGCTCCTCTCGAGCGGTGAGCGCCTCGACAGGCTCGGGTGGCATCGACCGCGAGCGCCTGCTGGCGAAGGAGGACAGGAGTCGAGCCGTGATTCTCGGTGCGATCAGGGCGTCGCCACGGGCAGCGGCATGGACGGCCTGGGTGAGCATGTCCGTACCGGCGTCCTTGAGCAGAAAGCCGCGGGCACCTGCCTTCAGCGCACCGTAGACGTACTCGTCGAGGTCGAATGTAGTGATGACGACGACGGCCAGAGGGTCGGCGACGTCGGCTCCGGCGAGTTGCCGAGTGGCCTCGATCCCGTCCACCTCGGGCATGCGGATGTCCAGCAGGCACACGTCGGGGCGCAGCGTTCGGGCCATGGCGATCGCCTGCCGGCCGTCGGCAGCTTCGCCGACGACGGCGATGTCCGGCTGGGCGTCGAGGATCATGCAGAGCCCTGCCCGGACGATGTCCTGATCGTCAGCGACGAGCACGCGGATCGTCATGACGCGCGCACGGTCCGAGGAAGCAAGGCGTCGACACTCCAGCCGCCGTCCGGGTCGGGTCCGGCCCGCAGGGTGCCCCCGAGCAGGCTCGCCCGCTCGGCCATGCCGCGCAGCCCGTATCCGGCGTGCGAGGGGCTGGGCGTACAGGCCTCGCCGTCGTCGTGCACCCGCAGGTGAACCTGGCTGCGGGGGGTGGTGACGTCGACGCTGACGGAGGTGGCCCCTGAGGCGTGGCGGGTCGCGTTGGTGACCGCTTCGGCGGCGATCAGGTAGAGGGCGGTGCTGACCGCCGGGTCGATGGCGTCGATGTCACCGGCGACCTGCACGCGGACGCCGAGCACCTCGCCGCCGGGACGAGCGAGTCGCTTCGACGTCCGCCACCCCCCGCCGGGGGGCGAGGTCGGCGTCCGTTCCGTCACGGAGCACGCCCACGAGGGCTCGCATCTCCTCGAGCGTCCGGGACGCCTCTTCTTCGATGGTGATCAGGGTGGCCAGCGCGCGCTTCGGATCTGCAGCCGCCAGCGCGCGACCTGCCTGTGCCTGGACGGCTATGGCCGAGACGCGGTGGCCGACCGTGTCGTGCAACTCGCGGGCGAGGTCGTTGCGCTGGCGCAGCCGTACCTGCTCGATCTCGCGGTCGTGGCTCCTGGTGCGATAGCGCACTGCTGCGCCGAGCGCGGCCGAGAACAGGAAGAAGCCGTAGAGGGCGACCGCCTCCGCGGGTGCGGTCGGGTCCGCGATGGCGGTGACGGGTAGCCAGATGAGGATGATGCCGAGGCCGAGGACAGCCTCGCGACCTGCCCCCCAGCGCAGCAGGGCGTAGGGGAGCACGAGGAGCCCTGCGATGCTCAGCAGGCCGGTGGCATCGACGGCCACGATCCTCGCGATGTCGAAGGCGAGGACGACTCCGAAGGCGGCGGTGACTGCGGCCAGCGGCCGCGTGCGCCGCCACAGCAGGCACGCTGCCACGACGAGGCTGACGCCGACGACCAAGGGCGCCCATGCCCTGTCCTCGCGCAGCAGCATCTCGACGAACGAACCCGCGACGAGAACCGCCACGAGAGCCCAGTCCCGCCAGACCCGCACCGGCGGGCACGCGGGGCGCGGCTCGGCCCAGATCCCAGCGAGCACCCCGCCAACCTAGAGGGGCCGCCGCTCGCGCGGATCGGCCGAAAGTACGGCGGATGTCCCGTCCCCGCGGCCAGGACAGCTGGAGCCCGCAGGCGGATGTGTCGCCCGTCGACGCTGGTCATGGTGAGGACATCGACTGAGCCGGTCGGCCGGCTCGCCAGCACCCAGGAGAAGTGATGACCAGAAGCAGCACAGCCGCCGGCGCATTCCAGCAGGCGCAACTCCCGGTCCGAGCCAAGCTCGCAGCGGCCTGGACCAGCTTCATGTTCCTCTACATCTACGTCGACTACCTCCACCTGTACAAGCCCGGGAGCATCGACGAGATCCTGGTCGGCGTCGTCCATGATTTCGACACCGGCCCGACCTTCGTCGCCCTCGCGCTCACGCTCGTGGCCGTCCCGATCCTCATGATCCTGCTCTCCGCGACGCTGCCCGCCCGGGTCAACCGCGCCACCAACCTCGTCGTGGCAACGCTCTACATCCCCGTCTCGATGTACAACGCGGCCAGCGAGTCCTGGGCCTACTCCTACTTCTACGGCCTCTCCATCGGACTCGAGGTGCTGCTCCTGGCCTTCATCCTGCGCGCCGCATGGACCTGGCCCCGGGCGACCCGAGCAACCGTGGAGCACGTCCCCGTCCGAGTCCACGCCTGAACCCGAGCCCGACAACCCCGGTGTGACCTGCTGGCGAGCTCGAGACACGGCGCTTCACCTCCACTGCGGGCTCCTGTCGTAGCGCTGCCTCGCCGCGATGACGGCCGGCCCGTGTCTCTCCGCCCACGTCCGCACGGCTCGAGCCGGCTCGCACAGGGACGCCCCGAGGTCGGTGAGGGTGTACTCGACGTGCGGCGGCACAGCGGCGAACTCCTGGCGGACGACGAGGCCGTCACGCATCAGCTCCCGGAGGGAATCCCGCAGCACCTGTGCCGTCACCCCCGGCACCAGGGCCCGGAGGCGGGTGAACCTCTGGGGCCCGCCCTGGAGGGCGACGACGATGAGGAGCGTCCACTTGTGCGCGAGGAGGGTGAGCGCCAGTCGGGCGGGGGATCCGGCCTCGTAGTCACTCAGCCGGTCCTCGGTCATCGCCGTCTCCGTCCCGGGGTCAGTCAGGTTGCACTGACCGACGCCTGCACGGCTACGTTGCTCCCGCAACCCGAACCGAGCAAGCGCATCACCATCGTCCGAGCAGAGGACCCGAGGTCTGCTCGTCGCGTCGGCAGCAGCCGGTGCGCCGATGGAGGGTCAATGTCGCAGTCGCCGGGAACCACGTACGAGGTCGGCTACTTCGTGGGGAGTCTGTCCTCCACGTCGATCAACCGGATCCTGTCCCGCTCGCTGATCCGTCTCGCCCCGCCGGATCTGGAGTTCACCGAGATCCCGATCCGCAACCTGCCGCTGTACAGCCCGGACCACGATGCCGACTACCCGCCGGAGGCCCGGGCGCTGAAGGACGCGATCGCCGGATCGGACGCACTGCTCTTCGTGACCCCGGAGTACAACCGGTCCATTCCGGGAGCCCTCAAGAACGCCATCGACTGGGCCTCCCGCCCCTGGGGCCAGAACTCGTTCCATCACATTCCGGCCGCCGTGATCGGCGCCTCGATCGGGGCCATCGGCACCGCGGTGGCGCAGCAGAGCCTGCGTGGCGTGCTCAGCTTCTGCAACGCGCGGCAGATGACCTCACCCGAGGCCTACGTCCAGTTCACGGCGGAGCGCTTCCGGGACGACGGGGAGGTCGTCGACGAGACCACGGCGGGCTTCCTCAAGGACTTCATGCAGGAGTTCAGGGACCACCTGGTGCGGGTCCTGACGGTTCTGCCCCGGCCGTGACCCCACCGTCCCCCCGCAGGGCTACCGTCGGACGAGCGCCGCCGGAGAAGCGAGGCCAGTGGTGAGCGAGACCGACAACCCCCGCCCCGGCCGGCCCGGCACCGGCATCCTGGACCAGTTGCTCCATCTGAGCGGCGGCTTCTCGTCGGCGGACCGGCAGTGGGTGCGCGACGCCCTGTCCGGGCTCGAACCGCACCTGTCCCGGTGGGATCCCGCCGGCGTGAGCGTGGACGTCTCGGTGAAGGACCGGGACGCCGAAGAGCAACAGGTCACGCTGCGCGCGCAGCTGCCCGGATACCCGCAGCTGGTGGCCAAGTCCGCGCACCGCGACCTCGACCGGGCGCTCGCCGAGGCGAGGCGCAGGCTCATCGAGCAGATCGAGGACGAGAAAGGAAAGCGGGACCCCAAGAGCAACCGGCTGCTCCGGGAGAAGTGACCTGACCCGCGGGGTGTCAGAGCACGTGTCGGCGCAGCGCCGCGTTGACCACCTCGGGATCGGTCGCGTTCGGCAGGTGTGCGGCACCCGGGACGACGATGAACCGCGAACCGGGGATGCCGTCGGCGATCAACCGCACCATCTCCGGCGTCGTCGCCGGGTCCTCGGCGCCGGCGATCGTCAGGGTCGGCGTGCTGATCTCGCCGAGCCGCTCGCGTACGTCGAACGCGCCGATCGCCTCGCAGCAGGCCGCGTACCCCTCCGTCGGGGTCGCGCGCAGCATGTCGAGCAGCCGCTTCGCCTCGCCCGGGGAGCGTTCCGCCCACTCGGCCGTGAACCAGGTGCCGGTGCGGGAGGGTGCCAGGAATCCGGTGCCGTCCTCGCGCACCTGCTGCGCCCGCACCGCCCAGGACGGCGGGTCGGCGAACTGCGCGGCCGAGGCGATGATCGCCAGCCTCTCCAGCCGTTCGGGCACGGTGAGCGCCAGCTGCTGGCCGATCGCCCCGCCGATGGAGACCCCCGCGTAGGAGAAGCGCTCGACGCCGAGCCGGTCGAGCAGCGCGAGCACGTCGGCGGCCAGGTCGGCCATCGTGCACGGGCCCGGCACGAGCTGCGACGCCCCGTGTCCCCGCAGGTCGTACCGGACGATCCGCAGGCGATCGGCGAACGCCGCGACCTGCGCGTCGAACAGGCCGGTGTCGGTGCCCAGCGAGGGGCCCAGCACGAGCACCGGGGCGTCGGCGGGGCCGTCCATGACGGCGTGCAGGCGGGCGGTCATGCGTCCTCCAGGGTGACGGCGCGGGCGGACTCGAGCGCGAACGCGTGCCGGTCCCAGCCGTCGGCCAGGGGCACCCAGTAGGAGAAGCGCACCCGCTTCTCCCGGTAGCGCCAGCCCTCTCCGGTGCGCACCAGTTCGTCGGTGTAGCGGCCCGCGGCCACGTGCGCGACGCCGTCGACGACGCATGGCTGCCACAGCAGCGAGGTCACCGAGGCGTGGTCGCCGTCCACCTCGATCTCCAGGTTGGACACGTGGTGCCAGAACGCGGTCAGACCGCCGTCGGCGAGGCCGGCGAAGAAGGCCAGCAGGTCGGCCCGGCCCTCGACCCGGCTCAGGCCGTCGAAGATGCCCTCCGGCGTGAACAGCCCCACCAGCCCCGGCCAGTCACCGTCGTCGAGCAGGCGGCAGTAGCGGGCGTCGAGCGACCGGATCGCCTCGACGTCCTCCAGCCGCTGGAGCCGCTCCTCGACCGTCACCGGGCACCGTCCGGCAGGAAGTCCAGGGAGACGACGCCGTCGCCGGCACGGCCGCCGGCCACGCGGATCGCGTCGCCGGCCCCGACCACGGCCTCCACACGGACCCGCTCGTCGAACGCGGTGAGCACGGCGGGGTAGCGGCCCGGTGCCGGCACCGCCGTCCCCGGTGGGACCGCCAGCACGCCGCCGGCCAGCCGGCCCTCGACGCGGTGCGGCCGGCCCAGCACGCGCGCCGCGCCGGCGACGTCACCGGTGGCCAGACAGGCGCGGACCTGCGTCGACGAGCACCGCACGCCCTCGGGGGAGAGCAGGTCGACGCCGTCGGCGGTGAACCCGTGCCGCCGACCGAGCTCGGCGAGGGTGCCGATGTCCCCGGCCCCGCGGGCGCCGAACCGGAAGTCGCTGCCCACGATGACGGCGCGGGCATCCAGCGCCTCGACCAGCACCCGCCGGACGAAGTCGTCGGGACACGTGCCGGCCAGCTCGGCGGTGAACGGCAGCACGAGCACGGCATCCACCCCGAACTCCCCGGCCAGCTCCGCCCGCCGGCCCGGTGTGGACAGCTCGGCGGTGTCGCGCGGCGGGCCGACCACCCGGGCCGGGTGCGGGTCGAAGGTGACCAGCACGGCCGGCAGCCCCTGCTGCAGGCCCACGGCGACCGCCCGCTCGATGACCCGCACGTGCCCGCGGTGGACGCCGTCGAACACACCGATCGTCGCCGCGCACGGGCCGAAGCCGGCCGGGACGTCGGCCAGCCCGTGCCAGAGCCGGGCGCGGGTCGCGGTCGCCGCGGTCACGGGTTGGCGGCGAGGGCCGACGGGTGCTCCGTCAGCGGGGTCACCGCGACGGTCATGAACGGGAACAGCGGCAGGTTCCAGAGGATCTCGTGCAGCTCGTCGGAGCTCTCGACGTCGAAGATGCTCACGTTGCTGTACTGGCCGACCACCCGCCACAGGTGCACCCACGTGCCCTGGCGCTGCAGCTCGAGCGCGCGTGCCTTCTCCTTCGCCAGCAGCGTCGCCCGTTCCTCGGGGTCGAGGTCGCGGGGCACGGCGACGTCCATGCGCACGTGGAACAGCATGATCAGGCTCCTCCTGGTTCAGCGGCGGGTGAAGCGGGCGACGGCGGCCGGGTCGAGCTCCACCCCGAGGCCCGGTCCCTCGGGCAGCTGCAGGGCGCCGTCGGCGTAGCGCAGGGGCTCGATGAGCAGCTCCTCGCGCATGAGCAGCGGGCCGAACAGTTCGCTGCCGAAGGTCATGCCCGGCGCGGCGCAGGCCAGGTGCAGTGAGGCGGCGGTGCCGACGGGGCCCTCGATCGAGGTGCCGCCGTGACAGGGAACGCCGGCCGCGGCGGCGATCTCGGCGATCGCGCGGGTGGCGCGCAGCCCGCCGGACTTGGTGGTCTTGAGCGAGAAGACGTCGGCGGCGCGCAACCGCACCAGCCGCAGGGCGTCGGAGGGGGTGCGCAGGCTCTCGTCGGCCATGACCGGGATCGGCAGCGCGGCGTTGATCTCGGCCAGCCACTCGACCTGGGCGCCGGGGACGGGCTGCTCCACCAGGTCGACGCCGGCCTCGGCCAGCCGCGGCAGCCACCGCAACGAGGTGACCAGGTCCCAGCGCGCGTTGAGGTCGACCCGGATGCTCGCGTCGCAGGCCAGTTTCTCGGCGACCTCCACCACGCGGGCGACGTCGTCGGCGGGGTCCTGGGCGCCCATCTTGAGCTTGAAGCTGCTGTGCAGGCCGGATTCGAGCTTGCCGCGGGCCTCGTCGATCACCTCGGCGGCCGACTCGGTGCCCAGGGCCCAGGTGACCGGGATCGAGGTGCGCGCGAGCCCGCCGAGCAGCGTGTGCAGCGGCACGCCGAGGCTGCGGGCCCAGGCGTCGTGCAGCGCTACCTCGAGGGCGGCCTTGGCGTAGAGGTTGTTGGCGACGACATCGTCCATGGCCTGCTGGATGCCGGCGATGTCGTCGACGCGGCGGCCGGTCAGCAGCGGGGCGAGGTACCGCTCGACGATGACCTGGATCGTCTCGACGGACTCCCCACCCCACCACGGTCCACCGGGCACGACGCCCTCACCGGTGCCGGTGACCCCGCCGCGGGTGGTGAGCGTGACGAGCAGGATCGGCTGCGCCTCCATGCCGGTGCGGGCGAACCGGTGCGGGCGCCGCAGGGGGACGTCGAGGATCGCGGTGTCGACGCGCTCGATCGTCAGGTCGTTCATGGTGCTGTGGTCTCCGCTCGTCGTTGGGAACCGCGCCCCCAGGCCGTCTCGGGACGGCCCGGGGGCGCGGAGATCAGGCGCGCTCGAGGACGAAGTCGTAGGTGACGGCGTTCGTACCGTCGCCCCGCTCCTGCGGCTCGAGGATCAGCTCGGGCTTGACCGCCTCGGCGACGTCGCTGTCGACGTACTCGCCACCCTGGAAGTACAGCTGGGTGGTGATGGTGCGGTGGCCCGGGGCGCGCACCAGCAGGTGCAGGTGCGCCGGCCGCCACGGGTGCCAGCCGGCGGCGGTGATGAGCTGGCCGGTGGGGCCGTCGGTCGGGATCTGGTACGGCGCGGGCTGGATCGTGGTGATCTCGAACCGGCCCTCGTCGTCGGTGACGACGACGCCGCGCAGGTTGCCGTCGGGGATGTGCGGCGCGAACCCGGAGTAGTAGCCCTGGTCGTCGGCCTGCCAGATGTCGACCTCGGCGCCGCCCAGCGGCGTGCCGTCGACGTCGCGCACCTGGCCGCTGAACACGAGCCGGGTGCCCTGCTCGTCCTCCCGCATGGGCAGGGTGGCCGTCGACGAGAGCCTCGTCTGCTCGGGCAGGTAGTAGGGGCCGAGGATGGTGCCCTTGGTGCCCTCCTGCGTCCGCGCGGCCACCTCCTCGACGACGTGCTCGACGAAGACGTCGAGGAACAGCGGCCACTCGCCGCCCTCGCCGACCTCGATCAGCCAGGCCTTGGCGGCCTGGAACTCCGGATAGGTCACGTCGTTGTCGCGGATCGCCTGGTGGACGCCCTGCAGGACGGCCTTGACGACGGTGCTGATGCGCTCGGGTGACACCGCGGCGGCGCCGGAGTGGTAGGCCTCGGTGGTCCGGAACGACGCCGTGGCGTTGGCGCCAGAGCCGGCGGCGGTGGGGGATTCGACGGTGGTCATGGGATAGCTCCTGTGCTGGGTACGGGGGAGGGGGTCACTTCTTCTTGGCGAAGAAGGAGACGTCGTCGTTGCCGATCAGGTCGGGCACGGTCCAGCCGTCCAGGTCGTACTCGGACAGGCACGCCTCGGCCAGGCCCTTCATCGAGCGGGTCGTGCCCTGCGCCTCGGCGGCGAAGAGCAGCTCGGCCTTCACGTTCTCGTGGTTGCCGGAGTAGTTGCGCTCGTACAGCTCGTGCCGGCCGCCGAACTCGGTGCCGATCGAGTCCCACAGCGCCTTCATGACCTTGACGCGGTCGACCGCCTCGATGCCGTTGGAACCACGGACGTACTTGTCGAGGTAGGGCCGGACCTCGGGGGTCTTGAAGTCGATCGAGTGGGAGTTCAGGTAGATCAGCCCGCTGGCGACGTCGGACTCGATGATCTCCTTGACCCGCGGGTAGCCCTGGATCATGAACATCCGGTACGTGAGCCCGTAGTCGAGCTTCGGCAGCAGGGTGCCGCCCACCCACTCGTCGGGGTTGTGGCACATGGCGTCGGTCAGCGCCCAGAAGACGTTGCGCCAGCCGATGACCTCACCGACCCGGCTCTGCACCCCGCGGAAGTCCTTGCTGCCGGTCGCCTCGAGGGCCTTGAGCAGCAGCCCGGCGATGAAGTCGAGCTTGACCGCCAGTCGCGTGCAGCCGTGCAGCGTGAAGCGGGGGATGAAGCCGGAGACCGGGAAGAAGCCGTTGATCTTCTCGATGTCGCCGTAGAGGAAGACGTTCTCCCACGGCACCAGCACCTTGTCGAAGACGAAGATCGTGTCGTTCTCGTCCATGCGGCTCGACAGCGGGTAGTCGAACGGGCTGCCCATGACCGCGGCCTGCTGGGTGTAGGACGTGCGGCAGATCAGCTTCACGCCCGGTGCGTCCATCGGCACCGTGCAGATGAGCGCGAACTCCTTCTTCTTGATGGGGAGCCCGTAGTGGGCGATGAAGTTGTAGTTCGTGATCGCCGAACCCGTGGCGACGACCTTCGCGCCGGACACGATCAGGCCGGCGTCGGTCTCCTTCTCCACCTTCATGAACACGTCGCCGACCTCGTCCGGCGGCAGGTTGCGGTCGACCGGCGGGTTGATGATCGCGTGGTTCCAGTAGAGGACCTTCTCCTGCGACTCCCGGTACCACCGCTTGGCGTTGTCCTCGAAGGGCGCGTAGAACTCGCTGTTGGCGCCGAGCGTGCCGAGGAAGCTGGCCTTGTAGTCGGGCGAGCGGCCCATCCAGCCGTAGGACATCCGCGCCCACGCGGCGATGGCGTCCCGGTCGGCGACCATGTCCTCCACCGAGTGCGGCGCGCGGAAGAACGGGTGGGTGACCCCGCCGCTCCCCGTGTCGGTCGGCACCGTGAGGACGTCCTTGTGCGCCGGGTCGTGCAGCGCGTCGTAGAGCCGGGCCGTCATGCGCACCGGGTTGCGGAACGCCGGGTGCGTGGTGACGTCCTTGACCCGCTCGCCGTAGATCCAGACCTCGCGGTCGTCGCGGATGCTCTCGATGTACTCGTCACCGGTCATCGGCCGGCTGGCGAACGGCGTGTCGCTGTCGACCGTGGTGTTGTCGGCCATCGCGCGTTCTTGCTCGAGCGTCATAGGGGGACCCTTCTTCGTCGGTGGAGTCGGGAATGGGGACGTGCGGGGAAGGCGATGCCGGGCGGGCCCGGCGACCGCGCCACGATCAGGAGGCGGCGCGGGAGTCTCGGACGTGCAGCGGGGTGAAGGAGGTGGCGTGGCCGAACCAGCCGACGTCGGGGCAGTCCAGCGAGCCGCCCCAGTGGACGCCGGTGGCGGGCGCGGCCAACTCGCGGAACCGCCCGCCGAAGAAGAGCAGCGGGGCGGCGTCGGTGACGTCGAGGGCGACGACCTCGCCGATCACGATCAGGTGGTCGCCGCCGTCGTAGGTGCGCCACGGCCGGCAGGAGATCGTGGCGGCGTTGCCGACGAGCACCGGGGCCGTGGGGCCTTCGGCCCAGGCCGGCTCGGACACCTGTGGGCGCCCGGCGAAGTGCCAGGCGGTGTCGAGCTGTGCGGCCGCGAGCACGTTGACGGCGAAGGGCGCCCCCTCCAGGTAGCCGCAGGCCTTCGACTGACGGGTCAGCGTGACCTGGCACAGCGGGGGATCGAGTGACACGGCGGTGAATGCGTTGACCGTCGCGCCGTGCGGGACGCCGTCGCCCTTGGTGCAGGTGACGACGGTGACGCCGGTGGCGAACCGGCCGAACGCGGTGCGGATGGCGACCGGGTCGAGCATCGGGGTCCTCCCTCTGGTTCTGTGGCGTCTTGTACGCTGTGCGTACAGATCGTCCGCAGAGCGTGCAGGAAGTGTGCTGGGCGTCACGACGTCCGTCAACCCCCCGCGTGCAGGAAGATGGTGCCGATGGCCATCACTGACGACCCGACCGGCGAGACCCCGCAGGTCGACCGCGACTACGTGCAGAGCCTGGAGCGCGGGATCGCGGTGCTGCTCGCCTTCGACGAGGAGCACCCCGAGCCCACCCTGGCCGAGCTGGCGCAGATCACCGGCCTCTCGCGGCCGGCGGTGCGGCGCTTCCTCATCACGCTGGAGCGCATGGGGTACGTGCGTGGGTCCGCCGGCCGCTGGTCGCTGACCCCGCGGGTGCTCACGATCGGGCAGCACTACACGGCCTCGCACGCGCTCATCGAGCTGGCGCAGCCGCACCTGCTCCGCCTCGCCGAGAAGACGCACGAATCGGCGTCGCTGGCGACGCTGGACGGCGACGACGTCGTCTACGTCGCCCGGGTGCCGGTGCGCCGGATCATGAGCCTCAACGTGTCGATCGGCACCCGGGTGCCGGCGTACGCGACGTCGATGGGCCGCGTGCTCCTGGCCTGGGCCCCGACCGACGTGGTCGACTCGGTGCTCAACCGCCGTCCGCTGCGGCGGATCACGCCGCGCACCGTCACCGACCCCTCGGCGCTCCGCGCCGAGCTCGCGCGGGTCCGGTCCGCCGGCTGGAGCATCGTCGACGAGGAGCTCGAGGTGGGCCTGTTGTCGGCGGCGGCGCCGGTGCGCGACCGCACCGGCGAGGTGGTCGCCGCGCTGGCCTCCTCCACCTCCGCGGGCCGGTCGACCCGCGGCGAGCTTGAGCGGAACGTCGTCCCGCTGCTGGTGGAGACCGCCGACCGGATCACCGCCGACCTCGGCCGCCGCTGACCCGGCGCGCCCGGGGGAGGGATCGTCCGACCGGGCGTTCGCGTTCGTCAGGCGGGACGGCCTCGGCTACACACCGCCCCGAGCGCCTTCCTGAGCCGAGGTGCGCGAGTCCTGCCATCCTCTTCCTACGGTGCGACGTCGCCGGTGCTCCATGGGCGTGCCGGCTCGGCGGACCACGACGGAGGAGGTCGCATGAGCACCACGGCGGGGCCGGTGAAGGGGCAGGCGGACGCGGAACGCCGCCGCGGTGCGTTCAGCTCCCGGCGCGTGTTCATCCTGGCGGCGATCGGGTCGGCGGTCGGGCTGGGCAACATCTGGCGGTTCCCGTACGTCGCCTACGAGAACGGCGGCGGCGCCTTCGTGGTGCCCTACCTGGTCGCGCTGCTGACCGCCGGCATCCCGTTCCTGCTGCTGGACTACGCGATCGGCCACCGCCACCGCGGCTCCGCACCGCTGTCCTTCGCCAGGCTCCGCCGTGGCACCGAAGGACTCGGCTGGTGGCAGGTGGCCATCTGTTTCGTCATCGCCGTCTACTACGCGGCGGTCATCGCCTGGGCCCTGCGGTACACCTTCTTCTCGCTCGACCAGGCGTGGGGCGACGACCCCGAAGGGTTCTTCTTCGGCGAGTTCCTGCAGGCCGGGGATGTCGAGGTCACCGCCGACGTCGTGCCCGGTGTCCTCGTGCCCCTCGCGATCGTCTGGCTGGCCGTGCTCCTGATCATGGCTCTCGGCGTCCAGCGCGGGATCGGTGCCACCTCGCTGATCTTCATCCCGGTGCTGGTGCTCGCCTTCGCCGCCCTCGTGGTGCAGGCGCTGCTGCTGCCGGGCGCGGCCGGTGGCCTCGACGCGCTCTTCACACCCGACTGGTCGGCACTCACCTCGGCCTCCGTCTGGGCCGCCGCGTTCGGCCAGATCTTCTTCTCGCTGTCGATCGGCTTCGGCATCATGATCACGTACGCCTCGTACGTCGGCCGCCGCGAGGACATGATCGGATCCGGCCTCGTCGTCGGATTCTCGAACTCCGGCTTCGAACTGCTCGCCGGCATCGGCGTGTTCGCCGCCCTGGGCTTCATGGCCCAGGCGAGCGGGGTCGCGGTCGGCGAGGTCGCCAGCGACGGGATCGGGCTGGCCTTCATCGCGTTTCCGACGATCATCAGTGAGGCACCGGCCGGCACGCTCATCGGCGTCCTCTTCTTCGGCTCGCTCGTCATCGCGGGCATCACCTCGCTGGTGAGCGTGATCGAGGTCGTGATCTCCGCCGTCCGCGACAAGCTCGACACCGGCCGCCTCACCGCGACCCTCGCCGTCGGTGTCCCCGCCGCCGTCCTGAGCCTGGTGCTGTTCAGCACCACGAGCGGTATCTACGTGCTCGACGTCGTCGACCACTTCGTCAACCAGTACGGCATCCTCGTCGTGGCACTGGTCAGCATGCTGGTCGTCGTCTGGGTGCTCCGGGCTCTGACCGGCCTCGGCGAACACCTCAACGTCCACGGCCGTCCCCGGGTCGGCACGGGCTGGCGCGTGCTGACGAGCCTCGTCACCCCGCTGGGTCTGGCCGTCGTGCTTGTGTTCGCACTGCGCGACGACCTCGCCGAGCCCTACGGGGGCTACCCCAGCTGGCTCCTGCTGGGCTTCGGGTGGCTGCTGGTCGTGGCGCTCCCGCTGATCGGCTTCCTCCTCGCCAGGCTGCCGTGGCGCGCCGGGACCCACCTGGACGGGCCGCCGCCCGGCTCCGACCCGGCGGCGCCGTTGCACGCGGCCTCCACGACGGACCCGGCCCGTCACGACAGACCGGGAACCGGTCACGACGAGGGAGGGCCCCGATGAGCACGGCCGCGATCGTGATGATGGTGGTGGCGATGCTCGTGATCTGGGGCGGTCTCGCCCTGGCCGTCGCGAGCCTGGTGCGCCACGGTGCCGTCGAGGACCGGGTCGAGGAGCCGCGCCGCGACGTCTGACCGAGTCCTCGGCAGTGTCCCGGTTCCAGGAGCAGCGGCCGGTGCCCTTCGCGTAGCTCAGGCCGGCGGGTCCTCGCCGGTGAGCCCGTCCACCGACTCGCGCAGCAGGTCGGCGTGGCCCACATGCCGCGCGTACTCCTCGATCAGGTCGACCAGGACGCGGCGCAGAGTGACCGCCTCGCCCGCCTCGCTCGTCATCCGGACCGGCCGGTCCATGCCCCCCTGAGCCAGGGCCCCGGACGCGATGGCCCGCGATCGCTCGACCGACTCCCGCCACAGCGCCATGAGCTCCTCCGGGCTGTCGTCTGCGGCCGAGTGCCAGTCCCAGTCGGGGTCGGCGTCCCAGTCCACGGACTCCCACGGCTGGCCGGGCGACCGGCCGAGCACCTTCCAGGCGAACGTGTGCGACTCGATCAGCGCCAGGTGCTTGAGCAGCCCGCCGAGCGTCATGGTCGACGTCCCGACCCGCGCGTTCAGGCCGGCGGCGTCCAGCCCGCCGCACTTCCAGGCGAACGTCGCCCGCTGGCGCTCCAGCGAACCCACCAGCGTGGCGGCCTCGCTGCCGGCCAGCGGTGGTTCGGCGTGCACATGGCCGTGATCGTGATCGTGGGCGTGGGTCATGGTGAGCGAACCTAGTCGCGGAGGAGGATCGGACCAGGGGAGGGCGCCATGGCCAGGGACGTCGACGTGCGCACGGAGACGGTGATCCGCGCTCCGGTGGAGGAGGTGGCCGGTTACGCGGCCGACCCGACCCACGCGCCGGAGTGGTACGCCAACATCTCCAGCGTCGAGTGGCTGACCGACCCGCCGGTGGCGGTCGGCAGCCGGATGTCGTTCGTGGCCCGCTTCCTCGGCCGGCGGCTCGCCTACACCTACGAGGTGGCCGAGCTGGAGCCCGGCCGGCGGCTGGTCATGCGGACGGCGGACGGCCCGTTCCCGATGGAGACGACCTACACCTGGGAGCCCACGGACGACGGTGCGACCCGGATGACGCTGCGCAACCGCGGCCGCCCCAGCGGGTTCGCGGCCGTGACCGGCCCGGTGATGGCTGCCGCGATGAAGCGGGCGAACGACGCCGACCTCGCGCGGCTCAAGGAGCTGCTGGAGCGCTAGCGGGAGACCCGCCGTGCGGCCGGGACCCCGCCGGACGGCTCGCCACGCAGCAGCCAGATCGGCTGGCCGTAGGCGACCACCGCGCCGCCGGCATCGGTCACCTGGAGCCGGTGGAAGCAGTCGCCGTCGACGTCGAGGTCCACCTCGCGCGCGCGGGAGAGGTCGGCGGCGCCGAGGGTCTGCACCACCGTCGTCCCGGGGGTCGGGTCGGCGGTCCCGGCACGGTCCACGACGCCCCGGACGAGCTCCACGGCACCGCCGTCCGGAAGGCCCGTGACGTCGATCTGCAGGCTCCGCCGCCGGGACGGACCCACCACGACCGAGCCCATCGGCACGGTCCCGTCGATCGACATGTCGACCGTGCCGGCGAACGACCCCAGGTAGCCGACGTAGGCGCGGCCTCGGGCCAGCGCATCGAGCAGCTCGGGCTGCGCGACCCGACCGGCCCAGGCAGCCGTGTAGTAGCGGTTGCCCTTCTCCTCCCAGCCCTGGCCGCTGTGGTCGTCGGAGGCGCCGTTGCCGGTGAGGAACAGACCGTTGCGGCTGAGCACGTCCCAGTTGTCCAGCTGCCGGCCGATGCCGTCGGGCCCTCCCCGGCCGTACCCGACCTCGATCAGGTCGGCCTCGGTCCGCTGGGCCAGCAGGGTGGTCATCGGGACGCCGGGATGGCTGATGCTGGCCAGCCCTCCGGCGGCGTGGATGTGGTCGACGATCGACGGGTAGGCCTCGTCCCGCGGCTTGTCGCCGAAGACCTTCACGTCCCCGTAGTCGTAGGGCCGCTGCTCGCCGCCGTACTGGTTGATGTGCGGGCCGAGGGAGATCTCGCTGCCCACGAGGCCGAGCACCTCGGGCACCTCGTCGGCGTACCGGGCGACGAGCTCGTCCTCGACGCCGACGGCGTCGTACTCGTCCTGCTCCTCGAAGCGCAGGTGCCCGAAGCAGACCTCGGCCGGCGCCCGGCCGCGGCTGACGCCGCGGAAGACGATGTCGCTTAGCCTCGATCCACCGATGGGCTGAGCGCCGCGGACGGGCGTGGGAACGCCGAAATGCCCCTCTGAGCTGGGAAGATACGACTTGTCTAAGGTCCGTATCGCCAGATCAAGAAGGGCATCTCGTAGATGCAACTTTCCCACACCCACCCGGTGGTGTCTGCGACGTTCGATGAGCCCAACCTCGTGTCGGCGGCGGGCCTGGTCCCGCTGATGGCGCTGGCCGGCAAGGCCGGCCTGCGTGAGCTGGCCGACGAGTGGTTGAGCGTGCCGACGGACAAGGGCGCCAACGCCGGCCTGAAGCTCTCCTCGCTGGTGGCGGGCATGGCCGCCGGCGCGGACAGCATCGAGGACATGGCCCTGCTGCGGCACGGCGGGATGGGCAAGGTCTTCACCGGCGCGTATGCCCCCTCGACGCTGGGCTCGTTTCTGCGCTCGTTCACCTTCGGCCACGTCCGGCAGGCCGACGCGGTGGCCTCCCGGTTCCTGCTCAACCTCGCCGAGCACACCGAGCTGCTCGGCCGCGGTGAGGACGCGGGCACGGTGCTGCTCGACCTCGACGACACCATCATCGAGGTGCACGGCTACGCCAAGCAGGGCGCGGCGTTCGGGTACTCCGGGATCCGGGGCCTCAACGCCCTGCTCGCGACCGTCTCCACCGGTCAGGTTGCGCCGGTCATCGCCGCCCAGCGGCTGCGCAAGGGGTCGGTCGGCTCGCCGCGCGGGGCGGCGAGGCTGGCCACCGACGCCCTCGCCCTGGTCCGGCGCAGCCAGCTGGCCGGGCGGGACGTGCTGGTGCGGGCGGACTCGGCGTTCTACTCCCACGCCCTGGTCGCCGCGGTGCGCACCGCCGGCGGGCAGGTGTCGATCACCGTGCGCATGGATCCGGCGGTCAAGCGCGCGATCACGACGATCGGCGAGCACGCGTGGACCACGATCAAGTACACCGACGCGGTCTACGACGAGACCACCAGCAACTGGATCTCCAGGGCCCAGGTCGCCGAGGTGCCGTTCACCGCGTTCACCTCCCACAAGAAGGCCGAGCAGATTCCCGGCCGGCTGATCGTGCGCCGCATCCCCGACCTGAACCCCAAGAAGAACGACGGCCAGGACACGCTGTTCGACACCTGGCGGTTCCACGCGTTCTTCACCACCACCGACCCCGCCGCCCTGGACACGGTCGCCGCGGACCAGACCCACCGCCGGCACGCGATCATCGAGAACGTCCACGCCGACCTCAAGGCCTCCGCGCTGGCCCACCTGCCCTCGGGGGTGTTCAACGCCAACGCCGCCTGGCTCGTCTGTGCCGTGATGGCCTTCAACCTCACCCGCGCCGCCGGAACCCTGACGAAGGCGGCGGCGCTGGCGAAGGCGACCACCGCGACGATCCGGCGCAAGCTCGTCGCCGTCCCGGCCCGGATCGCCACCTCGGCCCGGCGGATTCATGTTCATCTGCCCAGCAGCTGGCCCTGGAAGACGGCCTGGACAGCGCTCTACGACGCGCTCTTCACAAAGCCCGTCGCCACGGTGACCTGACCAACCGCGTCTGCCCCGACGAGACGACCCACAGTGGAAAAGCCGGGCAGACCGGCGGATCCTTCACGCCCTGCCGCGACCACACGCACGTTCGCCCGAAAAGGGATCAGACGCCCGCCTCATCGGTGGATCGAGGCTTAGCGAGTGGTCGCGGGCGTCCATGTCGGGGAAGAGCTCGGCGAGGTCGGTGACCGGGTCGAGCGTCACCTCGTGCCACCGCCCGGCAGGCACCGGCACGTCGACGAGCCCGCTCAGGCCCTCGGCACTCGCCCGGCGATTGCGGATGTCGGTGCGCAGTCGGTAGCGCACGCCGTAGACGCCGGCGGGCCGGCCACCCGTGGCCGGGTGGTGTGAGAGGGAGAGGAACACCTCGCCCCACGCGTTGGGGCCGGTGGTGACGGCGAGGACGTCGAGCTTCTCGACCCGGCCGGCGATGCGGCTGCGGAAGTTGGTCCTCGACCCGCCCTTCGCCTGCACCCTGTACTCGACGGCCGCCACGCGGGCGCCGGCGCTCGTGGCGCGGATCCGCAGGCTGGCCTTCCGGTCGGCCGGGTCGGCCGGACTGACCGGGTCGTCGACCTGGCTGCCGCCGCTGTCGCCGGCGAGCGTGCCGTCGTCCGGACGGCGTTCGAGCTCCCACGCGCCGCCGTTGAGCCTCTCGCCGGGCACGAACGAGTAGGTCGGCCGGAACAGCAGCCGGCGGCGGCGCCAGTCGTGCTCGGTGAACCACGCGACGTCGTAGCCGTGGGTGGCGGCCTGTGCCAGCTGCGAGCGGACGCTGCCCTCGCCCTCGGACGCCGAGGCGTGCAGGTGCATCGCGATGATCCGCGCCTCGAGCCGGTCGGCACTGGGAGTGCGGGGGCGGAGCGGTGTCGTGAACGCGGGCAGGCTCGACGGCGGTGTCGCGCCACCCGTGGACGTGCAGGCGGTCAGCGCCGCCAGCGAAACCATGCCCTGGAGCAGGTGCCGGCGGCTCAGCCGCAGGCCGGCGAGGGGCGGGACATCGTCGTCGCACATCGCGCGCCCTCCCCGTTCCCCCAAGTCCGCGTGCCCGCGAGCGTCCGGAGATCATGGCACCGGACATCCCTGATCCGGCTCGCGATCGTTCCGCGACGCCCGATCGTTGCCCGCAGGTCACCCGTGCGGGGGCCTCCGAGCGGTCGGGGCGGCGCAAGCGCGAGGCGTCCGGGATCATGCTCGGGTGGCGCGGAGGAGGCGGCTGGGCACCGTGTCCCGGACGGCGGATCCTCGTTGAGCCGATCATGACACCGGTCGGCGCAGACGCCGCGCCCGCGCGGCACTGGGGGGAGTGGGCCCCGGGCGCCCGCATCGCCGTCCCGGTCATCGTCTCCCTGGTGGTCGTCGCCAACCTCATCGGCGTCGTCACCGTGACGTCGCTGCTCATCGGTGTGGACGACGGCAGCTCGACCGGGCGGGTCCCGGTGCTGCTCGCCGGCGTCGCCTACCTGCTCGTGGGGCTCCCGCTCGGCACGCTCCTGGGATTGCGGCGGCAGCGGATGACCAACGCCTGGCTGCTCGCGGGCCGTCGCCCGTCGTCCGACGAGGCCCGCCGGGCCCTCCGCATGCCGGTCGACACCGGGATCATCGCGGGGCTCACCTGGCTGCTCGGCGCGGTGATCGTCGGGCTGGTGTCAGCGGCGGCCTTCCCCGACCCCCGGGTCGGGCTGCGCGTCGGGCTGGTCACCCTGCTCGGCGGCATCGTGACCGCCGGCCTCACCTACCTCCTCGTCGCCCGCGCGGCGCGCGCGGTCACCGCCCGGGCGCTGGCCGCCCACCCGCCGTCCGGGCGGCTGGCGCTGGGTGTCCGGCCACGGCTGCTGCTGGCCTGGGGCCTGACCAGCGGCGTGCCACTGGTCGGCCTCGTGCTGCTCTTCGTCGACCCCAGCAACCCGGGCGGGCCCGGGGAGACGGTGGTGATCTTCCTGGCGCTCGTCGCGATCGCAGTCGGGGGACTGGCGACGCTGCTCACCGCGCGCGCGGTCGGCCAGCCGCTGCGCCATCTGCGCGAGGTGGTGGGCCGGGTGGGTCGTGGCGACTACGGCGCCCGGGTGGAGGTCGACGACGCCGGTGAGATCGGCCTCCTCCAGGAGGGCGTCAACTCGATGGCCGCGGGCCTGGCCGAGCGGGAGCGGCTGCGCGACCTGTTCGGCCGGCACGTCGGGACGACGGTGGCGCAGCGAGCGCTCGACGAGGGGATCTCCCTCGCCGGTGAGCAGCGGACCGTGGCCGCGCTGTTCGTCGACATCGCCGGATCCACATCGCTGGTGCGGCGCACCGGCGCGGAGGAGATGGTCGGCCTGCTCAACCGCTTCTTCGCCGTCGTCGTCGACGCGGTGGAGGAGGGCGGCGGCCTGGTGAACAAGTTCGAGGGCGACGCCGCCCTGTGCATCTTCGGCGCCCCCACCGAGCACGACGACCCGGCCGGTGCCGCGCTGCGCGCCGCGCGCCGGATCGGCGACGCCGTGGCCGACGCGGGAGAGGTCGACGTGGGCATCGGTGTCTCGTGCGGGCCGGTCTGGGCCGGTCAGGTGGGGGCGGCGAGCCGGCTGGAGTACACGGTCATCGGTGACCCGGTGAACGAGGCGGCGCGGCTCACCGAACTGGCCAAGGACCACCCCGGTCGGGTGGTGGCCAGCGAGCCGACGGTGGCGGCGGCCCCGCCCGGCGAGCGGGCGCACTGGAGGCCCGAGGGCGAGGTGACGGTGCGCGGGCGCGACGAGCCCACCCGCATCTGGGTGCGCTCGTCCAGCGGGTCGTGAGTACCGCGGCGCCCCCTTGAACTCGAGCCCGACGGCACCGCAGTCATGCGCATGGTTGCTGTTATCCGTGAGTCGGGTTCAAGGGGTCGTCGCAACACCCTGTGAGTAGGGGTGGTGTCGATGGCGCGTCCGCGGAGGCTGAATGCCCTCGAGCGCGGGTTCTGGAGGCTGATCGCCGAGGGAGTGTCGACGGAGCAGGCCGCGGTCAAGATCGGAGTGTCGGAGACCACCGGTCGGAACTGGTTCCGCGACGGTGGCGGCATGGCGCCGATGACATTGTCCGAGCCCAGTGGCCGTTTTCTGTCTCTGGCTGAGCGGGAGACGATCGACCTGTGCTGGGACGACGGCTGGACGAAGGCCGAGATCGCCCGTCATCTGGGGCGGCACCCCTCCACGATCGGTCGCGAGCTCGCCCGCAACCGGATGCCGTGGGCTCCGCGACGGCCGCCGTCACCCGATGGCCTGCGGCGGCGGCCTGGGCGGGTCCCGGGCAGCCCGTACCGGCGGCTCCGGTCGCGGTATCGGGCGGCGGCGGCGCAGGCCAAGGCCGAGGGGCGGGGCCGGCGGCCCAAGCCGAGCAAGCTGGCTGGGCTGCCCGAGCTGCAGGCCTACGTGCAGGTCAAGCTGACCGACGGGTGGAGCCCCGAACAGATCGCCGGGCGGCTGCCCGAGGACTTCCCCGACGATGAACGCATGCGCATCTCGCACGAGGCCATCTACCAGTCGCTGTTCGTGCAGGGCCGGGGCGGACTGAACCGCGAGCTGAGAAAGTGCCTGCGCACCGGGCGGGCGCTGCGCAAGCCCCGCCGCCGCGTCGACGGCCGCCGGGAACGCATCAAGGACAAAGTGATGATCGCCGACCGGCCGGCCGAGGCCGACGACCGCTCCGTCGGCGGCCACTGGGAAGGTGACCTGATCGTCGGCAAGGACAGCGGCTCGGCGGTGGGCACCCTGGTCGAGCGCACCACCCGGTTCACCATGCTGCTGCACCTGCCCGCCGATCACGGCGCCGAAGCCGTCCGGGACGCCATCACCGCCAAGATCGGCACGCTGCCGGCGGCGCTGCGCCGCTCGCTGACCTGGGACCAGGGCATCGAACTGGCCCGGCACGCCGAGATCACCATCGCCGCCGACCTGCCGATCTACTTCTGCGACCCGCACAGTCCCTGGCAGCGCGGCACCAACGAGAACACCAACGGCCTGCTCCGCCAGTACCTGCCCAAGAGCACCGACCTCTCGGTCCATTCGGTCGAGGACCTGATCGCCATCGAAGCCCGGCTCAACGGACGGCCCCGCAAGACCCTCCGGTTCAAGACCCCGGCCGAAGCCCTCGCCCAGCTACTCTCCGAAGATCAACAAGCTGGTGTTGCGACGACCAGTTGAATCCGCCTGACGGATAACAGCAACCATGCGAAAACCGGCGGGAAAGCGCGACCCCGACGAGGCGCCCCTGAGGCCGCCTTCCGGGCAGTCAGCGGGTCGTGATCCGCAGGACGAACCGCCCGCCCTCGTCGGTGGACGACGCGCTGAGGCCCAGAGCCTCCAGCGCGGCGTACTTCTCCGCCTCGGCGGCGCCCTCCCCGCCCTGCTCGCGGAGCTGCTCCAGGGCCGCGGCCAGGTCCACGAACGCGACCATGCCGGCCTCGTCGGCATCGGGCACCGCGTCCCGGAAGACGTCGGTCTCGCCGAGGTCACCGTCGCCGCCCATCGTGTCCGCGGCGTCCGGGTGGTTGGCGACGGCGTAGCCACCGGGGGCCGGCGCGTTGTACGTCGGCATGCCGAGGAGCGACTCGCCCAGCAGGGCGTCGAGGACCTCCGTCGCGCGCTGCGGGTCGTCGGTGGTGGCCCGCACCCCGAACACCGGGTTGTTCATGTCCCCGAAGACGGCGATCACGACGTCGCTGCCGAACACCGCCTGCAGGTCGGCCGGCAGGTCCAGGCCGAGGGTGGCGATCTGCTCCTCGAGCCCGATCAGCGCCCCGGTCGCCTCGACGTCGGCCCACCCTTCGACCACCGCGTCGCCGGCCCCGCTGACCGACAGCGCGGCCAGCGTCCCGGCGGGCAGGTCCTGCACGAGGCGGGTGGGTTCGCCGGCCGGCCCGGCGCCGAGGTCGGACACGCTGAACTCACGGGCCTCGATCTCGAGGGCGTCGTCCTCGACGTGGACGCCCATGACGATCCGCCCGGACATCGGCTGGTCGCCGAAGCCCATGCCGCCGAACGCGGGGCTCTGCTCCAGAACCGACTGGGCCGCCGACAGATCGGCCCAGGCCACGGCGATCTGGTCACCGTCGAGGGCGTCCCGGTCGCCGGCGAAGTCGGCATCGTCGACGAGCGACTCGTCGGCGGACGCGAGGTCGTCGGCGAGCTCCTGACCCATGGTGATCAGGACGAAGTCGTCCCGGACGGCGTAACCGAAGTCGGCGCCGGCCTCGTCCTGCACGCGGTCGAGGGTGTCGGACATGGCCTGCTGGTCGGTCACCGCGAGCACGAGGAGCGGAGCGACGCCGATGTCGGTGCCCGGTGCGGGCACGGCCGCGAGCGCCATCCGGTCGCCCAGCCACGGCTCGACGTCCTGCGCGAAGTCGATGTCGGCGTCCGACTCCTGGAGCCATCGGTCGAGGAGTTCGCCCTTGAGATCGCCCTCGGCGTCGCCGAGCTCGGGGAACTTCTGGAGCAGGCTGAACAGCGCGGCCTTCTGGTTCGCCGCCGGATCGAGGTCCAGCTTCGCGAACGCGATCGTGTCGCGGGGCAGCACCTCCTCCGGCTGCGCGCCCCCGCCGGAGAGGTACTGCGCCACCGCGAACCCCGCGCCACCGATCACGAGGGTGCCGGCGACGACCCCCGCCACGACCAGCCCGCGCCGTCCGCGGCGACCGGGTGCCGCCTCGGGAGCCGGTTCGCCGTACGGCGAACCGGACGGCCCGTAGGCGGGGTACTGCGGGGCGGGATCGTGCGGTGGCGGGTAGGTCACGCTGGCTCTCCACGAGGCTGAGGAACGACGTCGTCTCCGAACTTTCTCGGCGTCCGGACCGGTCGTGTGAAGCCCAGCGCCGGAACGATCTTCCTTCCGTCTCCCCGGGATCCGAAGCCGGCGTACCCCTTCGGTGTCATCTGCCTCGTCGGCGCTACTCCTTCTCGGCGGTCATCGGCGTCGTCCCCGTCGAGTCGAGAACCGTCTGGGCCTTCTTGTCCACCAGGCCGGTGAGCAGCTGCTGGGCGGCGCCGAAGAGCAGCGCCCACGCCAGGATCTGGCCCGAGGTGTCCAGCGCGGTCAGGCCCGGGACGAACTCACCGTTGAGCAGCAGCAGGCCGAGGACGGCGGTGAGCGCACCGAGCGGCAGCTTCAGCAGAAGCAGCGCCACCGGAACCGCGAACGGGGTCGAGGTGCCTCGGATGTGCCGGATCGCTGCCGCACCGGTGACCGCAGCACCCAGCAGACCGATCAGCATGACGACCAGCACGTCCGCCGCGTCCGCCGTGCCGGCGATGGTGACGTCGGAACCGGTCGCGCTGCCGGTCGGGCAGACGACGCTCGTCGCGTCCGGCCGCGAGCACAGCGGGATCCAGGTCGGCTGCACGACGCTGAGCCAGGCGGTGACGACCGCGAGCGCCAGCAGCAGTGCGGTGCTGCCCTTCACGATCGTGCAGAAGCTGCGCAGCCGGGCGTGCTCGCGCCGGGCGGCGGCGCTGGCGGTGCGCGCCGCCTCGACCAGGACCGTCCGCTCGTCCTCCTCCAGCGCGTCCGACTGCGGCCGGCGCTTGCTGCCCAGCGCCTCGACGGCCACCCGCTGCGGATGGCTCGGGCTCAGATGCGCCTGCACGTGCGCGACCAGCCCCGGCAGCTGCCCGCGCAGTTGAGGCTCGGGCAACCGCTCCAGCAGGCCCGCGGCCGCCTCGTCCACGTTGCCGAACGCGCGCTCCATGCGGGCCCGGTTCGGCCCGGGACGGATGCCGGCGGGGTCGCTCGCCGCGGTCCAGGCCAGTTCGAGCTGCCGCGCCACGGCATCGGGCGACGGGCCCGCCGACGGACGCGGCGGCAGCGCCGTGTTGAGGGCGTCGAGCGTGACCACCCGGGTGAACACGTGCTCCCGCCACGGATGGCGCAACGCCCCGATGGTCGCGGCGGTGAACTGCGGGGTGCCCTGCCCGGGGGACGTCGCGGTGGCACCGGCCGCGGGACCGCCAGGACCGCCGGTCGGGACGCCGGCCCGCGAGCCGTTCCCGTCGCTCCGCGGAGTTCCCTCGGAGCGCCGCCGCGGCTTGGTCCGGGACCCCGGTGGAAGGGGCGGCACGTACTTGCGGGTCGGTGTGCCGTGCACGGCCGATCGCGGGCGGGCCCGCCGGCCGGGCGCCGGGCTGCCGTTGCCCGACGGCTCGTCGACCGTCCGCGCCGGCAGATCGACCGGGTCCGGCTCCGGGCCTCCGGCCGGCACCAGGTCCTCGGCCGGTGGCGGCTCACTGCCGTCCGGTGTGCCGTCCTCGATCATCTCGCCGTCCCCCTCGATCGAAGCGTCGTCCTCGGCGGGTCAGGTGGTCGGACTGACCCGGCTCTCCAGCTTCCTGACCGTCCGGCGCAGGTCCCGGGCGAAGAACGCGCCCCTGGTCAGGCGCAGCAGGAGATCGACGAACCGGCCCTTCGCCGTCGACGGCGCCCGCACGATGGTCAGATCGATGTCGGTGCCGCCGTCCGGGGCCGGATCGACCCGGTAGGTCCAGCGGCTGCCGGGGCCGAAGGCGTTGCTGTCGGTGACGTCCAGGCGGACGACGCGCGGCTCGGACCAGTCGTAGCGCATCCGCTGCCAGATGCCACCGCCGGCCTTCGAGCCCTCGGTGACATCGGCCCAGGTGGGGCCGCTGTCGTGCACCTGCAGGTGCCCCGCCTCGCTGTTGCCGAAGACCGCCTCGCGGCCGGGGCCGAAGTCGGTGAGCGCGCGGACGAAGACGTCGGGCGGGAACGACCCGTGCGCCCGGGCGTGGACGGTGCCCATGATGCCTCCGGAAATGGCTGGCACATCGAAGAAGGTGGCACGAGAAGAACGCGCAGGAATGAAGCGGGCCGACCATCTGGCTGCCCGGTCCCGGAAGAATGAGCGAACTCGGGAACACAATTCCTGTCAACCCCGTCGCGCGCGGTGACGAACGGCTTGTCGCACCGTTCCGCGCAGCCCTATGGTGGGCCGCCCGCAGCGCCCCGGCGCGTGCTGAGGGGGTGGGGGAACTGGCCGACAGCTACGACCTGTCCGGCGCGCTGGCGCGGGTCGCCGACGGCACGGCGTGGCGCGCCGAGGCGCCCGGCCGCAAGGCCTCGCGGGTCCAGCGGCTGTGCGGCCCCGGCGCCGCCCGCCATCCCGAGGTGCACCTCGACGAGGTCCTCCAGCGGACGATCGCCCAGCCCGACCTGCGCCCGGTGCACTGGCTGGCCACCGGCCTGCAGGCGGCTCGCGCGGTGGCGCTGGTCGAGGGACGAGGATTCAGTGGCACGGGGTTCCTCGTGGCGCCGTGGCTGCTGATGACCAACAACCACGTGTTGCCGACCGCCGACGTCGCCGCCACCGTCAAGGTCCGCTTCGGCTACCAGGAGGAGCCCTCCGGTGCCGTGCCGGAGACGCCGCGGCTCGTGCTCGATCCCGACCGGTTCTTCGTGACCAGCCCGGTGGAGGAGCTCGACTACACGGTGGTCGCGGTCGGTGCGCTGCCCGGCAGCCCCGAGCCGCCGGGCACGGTGTTCGGGACGCTGCCGCTCTACGGCGCGATCGGCAAGATCCTCGAGGGCGAGCCGGTCAACATCGTGCAGCACCCCGGTGGCCGCGCGAAGGAGATCGCGTTCCGGGACAACCGTCTCCTGTCGCTCGTCGACGCCGACGTCATGACCTACTCGACCGACACCGACGTCGGCTCCTCCGGCTCACCGGTGCTCAACGACCAGTGGGAACTGGTCGGCCTGCACCGCTCCAGCGTCGCGGCCACCGACGCGCAGGGCCGGCCGGTCGACCGGCACGGCCGTCCGATCGACGAGCGGACACCCGACGCGCTGACCCAGTGGACGGCGAACAAGGGCACCCGCGTGTCGGCCCTGGTGCGCGACCTGAGCGCCCGCGACCACGACGGCGCGCGCGCGGCGCTCGCCCTGACCCTGCTCGAAGAGGGGAACTGACATGGCCGGACCCGCACTGGTACTCGTACACGGCCGCAACCAGCAGATGCCGGCCAACACCCGACGCGGCGCGGCCGAGGAGGCGGCGTTCGTCGAACGGAAGAAGCAGGCCTGGCTGGCCGGCCTGGCCAAGGGCCTCGTGCTGGCCGGCTTGCCGCCGGTCCGCGAGACCGACGTCCGTTTCCCGTACTTCGGCAACGCGTTCGTCGACGCGATCGCCGACCACGACAAGGCCGGCGGCGCACGGCCGGACCTGGCCCTCGACCCCGGGGCGGAGCTGGCGACCGACGCGACGGCCGAGGCCGACGCCGGGCCGCCGGCGTCGGCGGACACGCTGATCCTTGAGGCGGCCATGGAGCTCGGCTACCAGCCGGGGCGGGAGACCGCCGAGGGGGACGCGGACACCGACCTGGACTCCGCGTGGACGTCCTACTCCCAGGGCGCCGAGATCAACTTCGGGCCCATCCTCCGTCCGAAGCTCCTGCGCAGCGCGCTGCAGTACATCGCGCGCAAGACCGGCGCCACCGAGCTGGTGATCGAGCGGTTCCTCAGCGACGTGGCCTACTACCTCGACGTCGAGAAGATCCGTGACCTCGTCCTGGACATCGTCGCCGACGACGTGCGGGCGGCGGCCGACTCCCACGGATCGGTCGTGATGGTCGCGTACAGCCTCGGCAGCATCGTGGGGTACGACCTGTTCGACCGGCTCTCCGGCGACGTCGACGTCCCCCTGTTCGTGACCACCGGATCGCCGCTGGGCTTCCCGGTGGTGCGCGGTGCGCTGCGGCCGTCCAAGATCAAGGACCGCGCCGCGCCCCGCGGCAGGGGCGGCGCGGCCGTGCCGTGGCTGAACGCCTACGACGTCCAGGACTTCGTGGCCCTGGTGCACCCGCTGCGCCCGCTCTACGGCAACACCCCGGTCGACGAGCGCACCTTCAACCCGAGCGATCCGCACTCCATCCAGGACTACCTCTCCGACCCCGACGTGGCCCGGCCGATCGGGCGGGCGCTGGCCGGCCGGCGCCCGTGGTGACATGCGCCTGGGTACATCGCACTCAGTGACCGGAATGCCACGCGAAGGTCTTGTGGAGCCGCTCCGACCGGAGGAATGTGTCGCCCGCCGGGGCAGGCCCGGCGGGGGACGACAAGTGCAGGGGGAAAGCTGCCGGGGCCGCGGGTCACCGGTCGATCGCGTGCGCCGCCGAGCCATTCCTGCGCACCATTCCGGGCTCGGCGGTCCGGTCGGTTGGCGCTGCCCTCCCGCACGAGGGCAGGGGGGCACGTGGCCATCGGCACGTTGGCACGCACAGCGCGGTACGCCCTGGGCGGCATCCGGATGATCACCGGCACGCTCGGGCTGGTCGCGCCCACGACGATCGCTCAGCGGCTCGGGGATCCCCGGCCCGAGGTCAACGCCGCGGCCATCTACGGCATCCGGCTGTTCGGTGTCCGGACGATCCTTATCGGCCTGGACCTCTTCCGGCTCCGGGGCGAGGCGCTGCACGGCGCGCTGCGCTCGGCCGTCCTCATCCACGCCAGCGACACCGCGACGGTGCTCTCGCTCCAGCAGAGCAAGGTGCTCGCGCCGGAGCGGGCGCGGCCGCTGGCCGCGATCTCCGCGCTCAACACCTTGCTGTCGATCACCGCGTTCCTGGGGAACCGGCGGAGCGCCCGGTGACCTCTGCCGGCACCGAGGAGTTCGACTACGTCGTCGTCGGTTCCGGCGCCGGCGGCGGACCGGTGGCGGCCAACCTGGCCGAGGCCGGGCACCGCGTGCTGCTGCTCGAGGCCGGTCTCGACGACGAGGACGACGACTACCGCGTGCCGGCCTTCCACGGCCGGGCCAGCGAGCACCCGGGGATGAGCTGGAACTTCTTCGTCCGGCACTTCGACGACGAGGCCCAGCAGGCCCGGGACGCCAAGTACCGGCCCGACCACCAGGGCGTGCTCTACCCCCGGGCGGCCACCCTCGGCGGGTGCACGGCGCACAACGCGATGATCACGATGTACCCGCACGACGCCGACTGGGACGGCATCGCCGCCCTCACCGGCGACCCGAGCTGGCGGGCCGGCGGAGATGCGCCGGTGGTTCGAGCGGCTCGAGGCCTGCGGGTACAAGCGGCGGCCGCGGATGCTGCCCCGGAACCCGTGGCTGGCACGGCTGCTCGCCGCCCTGCCGCTGGTCAGCGAGAAGTACGTCAACCGCAGCCGGCACGGCTTCGACGGGTGGCTGCACACCGCGCTCGCCGATCCGAAGCTCGCCCTGCGCGACGAGCAGGTGCTCGAGGTGGTCAAGGAGGCCGCCGGCAGCAGCCTGAGCCGCTTCCTCCGCCGGCCGCTGACCTTCGTCGAGGGCCTGGCCAGCGCCGTCGATCCGAACGACTGGCGGGTGCGCAGGATCCCGGAGGGGCTCTGGATGATCCCCATCGCCGTGCACGGCGGCCGGCGCAACAGCACCCGCGAGCGCCTCCGCGACGTCCGCGACCGCTTCCCGGACCGGCTGGAGATCCGGACCGGCAGCCTGGTGACCCGGGTGCTGCTCGAGGGCGACGGTCGCCCGCGGCGTGGAGTACCTGGACCTGCCGCACGCCTACCGGGCCGACCCCGAGCCCGCGGCCGGCCCGCCGTCCGAACCGGTGCAGGTCCGGGTGCGGCGGGAGGTGATCCTGGCCGGCGGCGCCTTCAACACCCCGCAGCTGCTCAAGCTGTCGGGGATCGGCCCACGCGAGGAGCTCGAGCGGTTCGGCATCCCGGTGCGGGCCGACCTGCCCGGAGTAGGGGAGAACCTGCAGGACCGCTACGAGGTCGGCGTCGTGCACCGCATGCGCAAGCGGTTCGACCTGCTGAAGGGGCTGACCTTCTCGCCGCCCGCCGAAGGAGCCGACCCCGACCCCGGCTACGTCGAGTGGCAGACCGGCAAGGGCGTCTACACCACCAACGGCGCGCTCCTGGGCCTGGTGCACCGATCCCGGGACGACCTGGCCGACCCCGACCTGTTCGTCTTCGGTCTGCCCGCGCACTTCACCGGCTACTACCCCGGCTACTCCGCCAAGCTCGCCCACCAGACCGACGTCTTCACCTGGGCGGTGCTCAAGGCGCACACGGTCAACCGCGCCGGCCGCGTGCTGCTGCGCTCGGCCGATCCGCGCGACCCCCCCGACATCCGGTTCCGCTACTTCGAGGAGGGCGACGACCGCGCCGGGGCCGACCTCGACGCGGTCGTCGCCGGCGTCGAGATCGCCCGCGGGATCATGGACGGTCTGGGGGACGACGTCGTCGAGGAGCTCCTGCCCGGCCCGGGGGTGCGCACCCGCGAGGAGCTGCGGGCCTTCGTGCGGGACCAGGCGTGGGGCCACCACGCCTCGTGCACCTGCCCGATGGGCCCGGCAGACGATCCGCGCGCCGTCGTCGACAGCCGGCTTCCGGGTGCACGGCACGCAGGGCCTGCGCGTCGTGGACGCGTCGGTCTTCCCGCGCATCCCCGGCTTCTTCATCGTCACCGCGATCTACATGATCGCCGAGAAGGCGAGCGACGTGATCCTCGCCGACGCCCGCACGGCGGACGGGGCACCGGCCGCTCCGCCGCCGGTGGCCGCTCTCCGCCGGGCGCTCGCGCCCGTCCGCACGATCCGATCCCGCCCGCCGACCCGGACGCCGGCCGTTCAGGAGACCCGATGAGCACCGAGACCCCGCTGAACCCCTCCAGCCCGACCGTTCCCGCAGCAGCGCACGCTGGCCGACGGGCATCCCGCCGGTGGCTCGGTGCCGCCGCCCGGCGGTGCCCGGCGCCGACTACCGGCGCTCGCTGTTCTGGCGGGTCTTCGACGGCCTCGCCGAGGCGGTCGACCACGGCGCGTGGCTGGGACAAGCTGCCGGTTCCCGGCGGCCTCGCCGTCCTGATCGGGGTGCGCAACGTCCTGCGGCAAGAAGAACCTCTTCGACCCGTCGACGGCCGTGCCGTCGGTGAACGCTGCCGCCGGTGCCGCCGCGGACACCTGCGCACCTGACCTCCCGCAGTGTCGACGGCTCGCACAACGACCTCGACTTCCCCGGCATGGGCATGGCCGGGACCCGCTTCGGCCGCAACATCCCGCTCGACCAGGTGCGGCCGGTGACCGACGAGCGAGCTGATGGAGCCCAATCCCGCGCGAGGTCAGCCGGCGGCTGCTCACGCGCGAGCCGTTCCTGCCGGCCGACGACCGTCAACACCCTGGCCGCGGCCTGGCTGCAGTTCATGATCCGCGACTGGTTCACCCACGGGGAGGGCGACACCTCCCGGCTGATGGAGATCCCGCTCGCGCCGGGCGACCCCTGGCGATCCCGTGAGGACCCGATGCGGATCCCGCGCGATCCACCCCGACCCCACCCGGCCCGAGGGTGCCGAGGGCCCGATCACGTCGGTCAACGAGGTGACCCACTGGTGGGACGGGTCGTCGATCTACGGCATCGTCGCTCGCGGCGCAGCAGGCGGTGCGCAGCCGGTGTCGACGGCAAGCTGCGGCTGACCGACGACGGGCAGATCCCGATCCCCGACGACCCGGAGCGCGACTTCACCACGAGGTCCCCGGCTGGTGGACCGGGCTGGGCATGCTCGCTGACGCTGTTCGCCCGCGAGCACAACGCCGTCTGCGACCGGCTGAAGTCGGAGTACCCGCACTGGGACGGACGAGGAGCTGTTCCAGCGCGCCCGGCTGGTCGTCGCCGCGCTGCTGGCCAAGATCCACACGGTCGAGTGGACGCCGGCCGTCATCAGCCACCCGACGACGGTCTTCGCGCTGCGGGCCAACTGGTTCGGGGTCGCCGGGGAGCGGATCGCCCGCTCGTTCGGCCGGATCAGCGACAGCGAGGTGGTCAGCGGCATCCCGGGCGCGGCGACCGAGCACTACGGCGTGCCGTTCTCGCTCACCGAGGAGTTCACCGCCGTCTACCGGATGCACCCGCTGATGCCCGACGACTTCGACCTCCGGTCGCTCGACGGCGACAGGCCGCTGGCGCAGTTGCAGCTTCCGCGAGCTGGCCGGGCCGCACTCGAAGGAGATCAGTGCCGCGGTTCGACACTCGGCGACCTGTTCTACTCGTTCGGCACCACGCATCCCGGTGCGATCGTGCTGCACAACTTCCCGCGGTTCCTGCAGGAGTTCGAGCGGCCCGACGGCAAGGTCGATCGACCTCGCCGCCACCGACATCATCCGCATCCGGGAGCTCGGCGTCCCGCGGTACTGCGAGTTCCGCCGGCTGCTGCACCTGACGGCACCGAAGACGCTTCGAGGAGCTCTGACCGACGACGCCGCCACGGCCGCCGAGCTCGCCGCGGCTCTACGGCGGGGACATCGAGAAGGTCGACCTGATGGTCGGGCTGTTCGCGGAGCAGCGGCCGACCGGGTTCGCGTTCAGCGACACGGCGTTCCGCATCTTCATCCTGATGGCCTCCCGCCGGCTCAACAGCGACCGGTTCTTCACCAAGGACTTCCGCCCGGAGATCTACTCGCCGGACGGGCCTGGCGTGGGTGCGGGACAACGACATGCGCACGGTCCTGCTGCGGCACTACCCGCAGCTGCGCCCGGCCCTGGCCCGCTCCGACAACGCCTTCGCCCCCTGGGACAGGGTCCCCGAGGGATGATCGCCGGCTACTTGTGCGACTTGACGACGACGAGCACGTCCTCCGGCTGCAGGGTGCCGATCAGCGGGTCGTCGAAGCGCAGGGTCCGCCCGCCGCGGGTCACCGACAGGACGATGTCGCGCAGCTGACCGCGGGTCGAGGCCGACCTCGCCGGAGCTGACCGTCCGCTGGTGGAGGTCCAGGCCCTCGCCGCCGGTCACGAGGTCCTCGACGACGGCCACCACGCGCGGGCTGTCGGTGGACAGGCCGAGCAGCCGGCCGGACGTTGCCGACGTCGTGATGACGGTGTCGGCGCCGGACTGACGCAGGAGGTTGGCGTTCTCCTCCTCGCGGACGCTGGTCGTGATCGGCACGCTGGGGTTGAGCTGGCGGACGGTCAGCGTGATCAGCACCGCGGCGTCGTCCCGGTTGGCCGCGACGATGACCGCGCGGGCCCGCTCCACCGAGGCCCGGCGCAGCACGTCGGTGCGTCCGGCGTCGCCGACGATGCCGGTGAGGCCGAGGGAGTTGGCCTCCTCGATGGCCCGTGGGTCGGTGTCGACGACGACGATCTTGTCGGGGGTGGTGCCACCGGCCTGCAGCGACCGGATGGCGCTGCGGCCCTTGGTGCCGTAGCCGCACACGATGACGTGCTGGCGCACGCGGGACCTCCAGCGTCGGATGCGGAACTCCTCGCGCGAGCGCGCGGTGAGCGCCTCGAGGGTCGTCCCGATGAGGATGAGCAGGAACAGGATGCGCAGCGGCGTGATGACCAGGATGTTCACCAGCCGTGCGCCCGGCGGTGATCGGTGTGATGTCGCCGTAACCGGTGGTGCGAGAGCGTGACGGTCGAGTAGTAGAACGCAGTCGAGGAACGAGATGTCGTCGCCGCGTCGCCGTCCCGCGTAGCCGTCGCGGTCGAAGTAGACGATGAGCACGGTCGCCATCAGCACCAGCGCGGCGATCACGACCCGCTTCATCACCTGGCGGAACGGCGACTGCTCCTCGTGCGCGATCTGCACGCCGGTGTGCTCGGTTCCGGTGCCCCAGTGGGTGGTGCTGCCGGACGCCCGGATGCCGCGCTGCTTCACGCAGCGGGACGATAGTGAGCCGACGGGCAGATGGCGCGCCGCCGCACCCCGGCCGGGTGAGTCCCACCCCCCTGTGAGCTCGGACCGGGGGGGTCCCCTTCGTCGGGCCTCGTCCGGACTTCATTCCCGCGCGGTGATTGACACCGCATGCACTCACCCTTACCGTCCTGCACGGTTGGTGCAGATGAGTAGGTTTGAGCAAGTTCTCGAAGGGTGGTCGACCGTGTTCGTATCGATCGCCGAGGCGGCGAAGCTGCTGGGGGTCTCCCCGGGCACGCTGCGTCGCCTGGAGAGCGGGGACGAGGTCCGGGGGTACGGGATCCGCGTCTACCACACCCCCGGCGGGCAGCGCCGGTACCTGCGTTCGGAGATCGAGCAGTTCTACCTGGAGCGCGGGTTCGCCGGGCGGGTCGGCTTCGGCGTCCGGCCGGCGGTCCTCGCGATCGACTGCATCAACGCGTTCACGCGCACGGGCTCGCCGCTCGGCGGGGACTGGGGCGGGGAGATCGCGGCGATCAACGCACTGACCGCCGCGGCCCGGAAGGCCCGATTCCCGGTCATCCTCTCGAAGTCGTACTACGACGAGACGGATGCCGCGCTGCGCCTCTGGGTGCGCAAGATCCGCGGCATCGAGTCCCTGGTCCTCGGTTCCGAGGAGGTCGAACTCGATTCGCGGATCGAGGCGCGCGCCAAGGACCACCAGATCTTCTCGAAGTTCAGTTCCGTCTACTACGGGACGGACCTGCTCGAGTACCTCCGCCGATACGACGTCGACACATTGGTCATCACCGGGTTCTCGACCAGCGGTTCGGTCCGTGCGGTCGCGGCCGAGAGCCTCCAGTACGGAATTCGACCGATCGTGCCCATGGAAGCGGTCGGCGACCGAGAGGAAAACATGCACCGCGCCAATCTCAGAGACATCGACCGCAAGTTCGCCGACGTCCTTCCGCTCGCCCAGGTGCTCGATTACCTGGAATCGGCCGCGGCCGGCATCCCGACCGCCGAGGAGGACTGACCGGTGCCCGTGTGGGACGACCTGCTCGACGACGCCGACCGCGCGAGCTTCGAGAAGGCGCGGATGGGCGGCGACATGGGCATGGGCGAGAGCCCCGCCCTGCTCGTCGTCGACATGACCTACGCCTTCGTGGACAGCCGGTTCCGGCTCGGCTGCTCCGAGACGGGCTACCCGGCGGTGCGCGCGACGGCGCGGCTGTTGGAGTCCGCACGGCGCGCCGGCATCCCGGTCTTCTTCACCCGCGGGTTCGACGAGGACGTCAAGGGTGGACTCGGTCTCTGGAAGGGCGGCGAGCAGAAGTCCGAGATGGAGACCCGCATCGTCGACGAACTCACCCCTCGAGACGGCGAGATCGTGCTGCAGAAGCGTCGTCCGAGCGCGTTCTTCGGCACCAGCCTGGTCGACATGCTCATCTATTCACGGATCGACACCGTGATCGTGACCGGAATGTCCACGAGTGGCTGCGTCCGCGCGACCGCCGTGGACGCATTCTCCTACAACTACCGGGTCGTGATCCCGGAGCAGTGCGTCGCGGACCGGAGCGCTCTGTCGCACAAGGTCGGTCTTCTCGACATGCACATGAAGTACGGCGACGTAGTGCAACTCGACGACCTCGTCGACCGCCTGTAACCCGACAATCCCAGGGAGAAAAGAAATGCGCCCCACCCAGCGACTCGCTGCGCTCGTCCCCGCCGTCCTCGTGCCCGTGCTGCTCGCCGGATGCGGCGGCTCCGACGCGACCGCCGACGAGGACGGCGACGGTTCGGCGACCACGGAGCTGAACATCGGCACGCTGAAGATCGCGGCCCTGTCCAACCTCTACGCAGCCGAGGAACTGGGCTACTTCGATGAGCACGGCCTCGACGTGACCTTCACCGAGATGGGTGGCGGTGCCGAACTGCTCCCCGCGGTCAGCGCCGGCCAGATCGACCTCACGCTGAGCATCCCGTCGTCCGCCATCCAGGCGCGGGGCAGCGGGTTCGACTTCAAGATGGTGATGCAGAACGAGGTCGCCGCCACCGAGGGCGTCGATTCGCAGGCGCTCTTCGTGCAGGCCGGCAGCGACATCTCCGACGTCACCGAGCTGGTCGGCAAGCGGGTCGCCGTGAACAACATCGGCAGCCAGATGTGGCTGTCGCTGGCCGAGGTGCTCGAGGCCGAGGGCGTCGACCCCGAGGACGTCGAGTTCGTCGAGACGCCGTTCCCGTCCATGCGCGACGCCCTCGCCAACGACCAGGTGGACGCGGCCTTCAACGTGGAGCCGTTCACCACGAACATGGAGACCAGCGGCGAGTTCGAGATCATCTCCTACGCCGCCACCGAGGCCCTTCCCGGGCAGCCGATCGGTGCCTTCTGGACCACGGGTGAGTGGTACGAGGAGAACCAGGAGACCGCCGAGAAGTTCGTGGCCGCGATGCGCGAGGCGACCGAGCACCTCCTCGAGAACGAGGACGAGAAGAACCGGCTCATCGCCGAGTACACCGGTATCGACGTGGCCGTGATCGAGGACATGACGCCCATCCAGTGGAACGCGGACGTCGACGAGCAGACGCTCCAGGATCTGCTGGACCTCATGGAGAAGCACGGCCTCCTCGAGGAGTCCATCCCGGCGGAGGACGTCCTCCTGCCCACGGCGACTTCCTGACCGCGACCTGCACATCGAGAGCGGAGTTCGACGTGCCAGATGACTACCTGAGGCTCACGTCGGTGAGCCGGCGCTTCGGCAAGGGCCCGGCGCTCAAGTCGGTGCTGGAGGACGTCTCGTTCTCCGTCCGGCGCGGGTCTTTCGTCTCGGTCATCGGACCGTCCGGGTGCGGGAAGTCGACGCTGCTGCAGATCATCGCCGGCCTGCAACAGGCGGACGGCGGGCAGGTGACGCTGGCCGACAAGGTCATCACCGCGCCGCCGTTCGAGATGATCTACCTGTTCCAGCAGTACAACAAATCGATCCTGCCCTGGAAGACCGTGCTGGAGAACGTCCAGTTCGGCATGCGGGCGCGCGGACGATGGGACAGGGCGCAGATCCACGCGCGCAGCGTGGAATGGCTCGAGCGGGTCGGCCTGAGCGACGCGGCGGACAACTATCCGAGCCAGCTCTCCGGTGGCATGCAGCAACGCGTCGCCATCGCCCGCGCCATGGCGTGCGAACCCGACGTCCTGCTCATGGACGAGCCGTTCAGCGCGGTCGACGCGATGACCCGCGGTTCGCTGCAGGACCTGGTTCTCGAGCTGTGGGCGAACCTGGGACTCACCGTGCTGTTCGTGACCCACGACATCGAGGAGGCCGTCTACCTCTCCGACCGGGTCGTCGTCCTCAATCGTCCGCCGCACAACCTGGCGGCGGACGTGGCGATCGACCTGCCGTACCCGCGGGATCGACTGACGACGCCGGAGCTGCCGAACTACCTCGGCTACCGCCACCGGCTGTACGAGGAGATCTTCGCTGCCGACAGCAAGGTCGCCGGGAGCGTGTCCGCCGTCGACCACGAGGCCGTGCGATGAAGCGGGGGGCGGCATACCGGCTCGCCGGCGTCGGCCTGCTCGTCGGCCTCCTCGTGGCGTGGGAGCTGGGCGTCCGGCTCAGCGCCGTCCAGTCACCGTCACTGCCACCGGTGAGCCGCATCCTGGCCTCGTGGTGGGACCTGCTGGTGTCGGGTGAGCTGGTGTCGGAGCTCGGGTCGAGCCTGTACCGGATGGCCATGGGCTACGCGATCGCGGCCGTCCTCGGCATCTCGCTCGGGTTGCTCATGGGCTACTACCGGTTCTTCCACGGGCTCCTGGAGCCCCTGGTGGAATTGCTCCGACCCATTCCCACCCCTGCCTACATCCCGATCGCCATCCTGTTCCTCGGGCTGGACACGGAGATGAAGGTCTTCCTGATCGGCATCGCCACGTTCTTCCCCGTCCTCCTGAACACGGTGGCCGGCGTGCGGCAGGTGGAGCGGGTGCAGATCGACACAGGTCGCACGTTCGGCCTGGGATCACGTCAGATCGTCCGGCAGATCGTCCTGCCCAGCGCTTTGCCCAACATCTTCACCGGGCTGCGGGTGAGCCTCGGGATCGGACTGATCATGGTCGTGATCTCGGAGATGGTCGCCGCCAACAGCGGCATCGGCTACTTCATCCTGCAGGCGCAGCGGTCCTTCCGGGTCCCCGAGATGTACGCGGGAATCTTCACGCTCGCGGTCGTCGGCTACCTGCTCAACCAGCTGTTCCTGTCCGTCGAACGACGCGTCGTCCACTGGTGAGCCACAGGCTGGAGGAAGCCATGCAGTTTCCCGTCCGCTTCGAGCCGGTGGTCGACCGGCCGCCGCTGCGCTGGCCCGGCGGCGCCCGGCTGGCGGTGCACGTCGTGCTCAACGTGGAGTACTTCCAGCCGGACCGGCCGTCGACGTCGATCAACCCGGCCATGACCGCCCTGACGCCGGACGTCTACAACCATTCGTGGCGGGACTACGGGCTCCGGGCCGGCATCTGGCGGCTCATGGCCCTGCTCGATCGCCTCGGCATGCCCGCCTCGGTGGCCATGAACGCCGACGTGTGCGGCGAGTACCCCCGTGTCGTCGAGGAGATCCTCGCCCGCGGGTGGGAGGTCATCGGCCACGGCACGACCAACTCCCGGTTCCTCAATCCCATGGAGGAGAACGAGGAGCGGGCGACGATCCAGGAGTCCCTCGACGTCGTGGAGCGGGCCACCGGCCGCCGGCCGCGGGGCTGGCTGGGGCCTGCGCTCGCCGAGAACTGGCGGACGCCGGCGCTCCTCGAGGAGGCGGGGCTCGACTACGTGTGCGACTGGCTCAACGACGACGAGCCCTACCGGTTCACCACCCCGGCAGGTCGCCTCGTCTCCGTGCCCTACTCCGGCGAGATCAACGACATCCACTGCTTCCTGCGCGGTGGCTACACCGCGCCGGACTACGGGACCCTCCTGACCGACCAGTTCGACGTCCTGTACGCGGAGGGCGCGGACCGGCCCAAGGTGATGGCGGTGCCACTGCATCCCTTCATCACCGGTCACCCGTTCCGGGCCAAGTACCTGGAGCAGGCGTTCCGGCACATGGCCTCCCACGACGGCGTCTGGTTCTGCACCGGATCGGAGATCGCGGACGCGTACGACCGCAGCGTCGGGGTGCCGGCCTGATCGGTCCGTAGGTCGGTAGGCCCGTGGGTCCGTCGCTCCGCGCCGGCACCGTCCGGCTGCGACCATGCGCCCATGAGCGAGCAGCGCAGCGCCCTCGTGCTCGGCGGCGGGGGGATCACCGGCATCGCGTGGGAGATCGGAGTGATCACCGGGCTGGCCGATGCCGGCGTCGACCTCGGCGCCGCCGATCTGGTCGTCGGCACCTCGGCCGGGTCGGTGGTGGGGGCGCAGCTGACCTGCGGCGCGGAGCTGCCGGCGATGTACCAGCGCCAGCTCGAGCCCCCGGGGCCGGAGAAGCCGGCGCGGATGACCCGCGCCGACCTGGCCCGCTACGGCTGGGCGATGCTGCGCAGCCGGGGCCGGGAGGTGGACTTCCGCCGCCGGGTGGGTGCCCTCGCGCTGGCCGCGGAGAAGGCCGGGCTCACTCCGGCGGAGGAGGAGCGGCTCGCGGTCATCGGCGCCCGGCTGGTGTCCCGGAACTGGCCGGAGCGGGACCTCGCGATCACCGCCGTGGACGCGCACACCGGCGCGTTCCTCCGCTTCGACCGCGACTCCGGCGTCCCGCTGCTGCTCGCGGTGGCGGCCAGCTGCGCCGTCCCCGGGGTCTACCCGCCGGTGACCGTCGACGGACGGCGCTACGTCGACGGCGGGATCCGCTCGGCCACCAACGCCGACCTGGCCGCCGGCTACGAGCGGGTCGTGGTCCTCGCCCCCATCCCGCGGGGGGTGGGCCCGATGGCGAGCGTGGACGCGCACGTCTCCGGGATGGTGGCCCGGGTTGCCGTCGTCTCCCCGGATGCGGGCGCCAGGGCGGCGATCGGCCGCAACGTGCTCGACCCGGCGGCCCGCGCCCCCTCCGCCCGAGCGGGACGCACCCAGGGGGCCGCGGTCGCCGAGCAGGTCGCCGAGGTGTGGACCGGCTGACCGCGCCGCGATCATGACGCCGCGGGCCGCGGCGCACGACGTCCCGCGGTGACGGATGCCGCAGTCGAGCGCCTCCGCCTCCGGGAAGACACCGGCGGACCTCGCGCGTTGCCCCGGGCATGAAGGTGGAGATCTGGTCCGACGTCGTCTGCCCCTGGTGCTACATCGGCAAGCGCCGCTTCGAGGCCGCCCTGGCCGAGTTCCCGCACCGCGACCAGGTCGAGGTGGAGTGGAAGGCGTTCGAGCTCGACCCGACCGCGGCGTCGGCGCCCGCGGGGACGCCGGCCGGCGACCGCGAGTACGCGACCCGGCTGGCCGAGAAGTACGGCACGGACGTCGACAGCGCCCAGCAGATGATCGACACCATGACCGCCCAGGCCGCGGTCGAGGGCCTGGACTTCCGGTTCGACCGGGCCGTGCGCGCCAACACCGTCGACGCCCACCAGGTGATCCACCTGGCGGGTCTGCGCGGCATCCAGGACGCGGTGAAGGAGCGGCTGCTGAAGGCCTACTTCACCGAGGGCGAGGCGGTCGGCGACCGCGACACCCTCGTCCGGCTCGCCGCCGAGGCGGGTCTGGACGCCGACGAGGTGCGCGGCGCCCTCGACGAGAACCGTTACGTCGGTGCTGTCCGCGCCGACGAGGCCGAGGCCCAGGCGATCGGCATCCGCGGGGTTCCGTTCTTCGTGGTCGACCGCAAGTACGGCGTCTCCGGCGCGCAGCCGGCCGAAGTGCTCCGCGAGGTCCTCGACAAGGCGTGGAGCGAGCGCCCGCGGCTGATCATGGCCGACGGCGGCGCGGACGCCTGCGGCCCCGACGGCTGCACCGTCTGAGCTTCGCCGTTCCCGTCGGTCAGCTCCGGGAACGCCGTGGGGGCGGGGTGACGCGGCGGCTCGGCGGGGGATCGGGCTCGGCGGGGGATCGGGCTCAGCGCAGGGAGAGGTGGCGCAGCAGCGTCTCGCCGATGTCGCGCAGCGCCTGTACCTGCTCGGGGGAGAGCTGGTCGAACAGGTGCCGGCGGACGCTCTCGACGTGCAACGGGGCGGCGGCCTCCAGGGCGGCGAACCCGTCGTCGGTGAGGACGGCGAGCTGGCCGCGGGCGTCCTCCTCGCACACCTGCCGGCGCACCCAGCCGCGCTCCTCGAGCCGGGAGACCGCGTGCGAGAGCCGGCTGCGGGAGGACAGGCAGCGGTCGGCGAGCTCGCTCATCCGCAGCATCCGCCCGGGCGCCTCGGACAGCTGGACGAGGATCTCGTAGTAGGCGTGCGAGATGCCCGCGTTGCGCTGCAGCTCGCGGTCGAGCTGGTCCTGGAGCAGCAGGGAGCTGTAGAGCCAGGCGCGCCAGGCCTGCTGCTCGTCGGCGTCCAGCCAGCGCGGCTGCCCGTCGGCAGAGCTCGGGGACGCGTCTGTGGTCATGGCCACATCCTACTGGCGAAATAATCAAGTCTTCAACTACGCTCAGCCTCACGAACGGTCAAACTTTCAATCACCCGGAGGCACCCATGACCGCCAGCACCTCTGTCCAGATCCCCGGCTACGTCGTCGGTACCTGGGACATCGACGAGGCCCACTCCACCGTCGGCTTCTCGGTCCGCCACATGATGGTGAGCAAGGTCCGCGGCTACTTCCGCAAGTTCTCGGGCGTCATCGTGACCGCCGAGGACCCGACCCGCTCCAGCGTCGAGGCCACCGTCGACATGGACTCGATCGACACCCGCCAGGAGCAGCGCGACGCGCACATCCGCTCCGCCGACTTCTTCGACGTGGGCAACCACACCGTCATGACCTTCCGCTCCACCGAGGTGCGCACCGACGGCGCCGACTGGACCGTCGTGGGTGACCTGACGATCAAGGGCGTCACCAAGCAGGTCGAGCTCGAGCTCGAGCTCAACGGCTTCGGCCCCGACGCCTACGGCGGCACCCGCGCCGGCTTCAGCGCCAAGACGGTCATCAACCGTCGCGAGTTCGGTGTCGACATCGACATGCCGATGGACGGCGGCGGCGTCGTCGTCAGCGACAAGATCACCGTCGAGCTCGAGATCGAGGCCGTGCTCCGCGCCGCCTGATCCCCGACGCCTTCCCGAGTTGATCATCGTCCGCGTGCCCGGCCGACCGGCGAGTCCGGTCGTGTCGCGTGCACGCGGACGATGATCAACTTCGTTTGGGGTCCCGGGGCCGGCTGACCGGCCGCACCTCGTCCGCCGCGGGTGAGGCAGCCGGCGGTGCCGCTCCCCGACGGTGGGAGACGTCCTCGGGCGACCGCGCCGACAGCCGGCGCGTCGTGGGAGCCAACCCGAAGGCCCGGTGGACGCGACCTCAGCCGGGAGGCGACGTCATGACCGCACCTGCCCGCGCGGCCGCGACCGCGCGCGCCGCCGTCCTCCCGCTGGCACTCGCCCAGTTCATCGCCAGGTACGCCGCGTCGAACATGAACGTGGCGATCAGCACGATCGCCGACGACCTCGGCACCGACGTCCCCGGGATCCAGACGACCATCACGCTGTTCACGCTGACGATGGCCGCCCTGATGATCCCGGGCAGCAAGCTCACCGACATCTGGGGCCGGAAGTTCTGCTTCGTCCTCGGGCTGGGGATCTACGGGGCCGGTGCGCTGCTCGCCGCCCTGGCGCAAGGACTGGGCCTGCTCACGTTCGGCTACTCAGTGCTCCAGGGGGTGGGCTCGGCACTGCTGATCCCGCCGATCTACATCCTCGTCACGGTCCTCTTCGGCGACGTGAAGACCCGGGCCAAGTGGTTCGGCGTGGTGAGCGGTGCCGCGGGTCTGGGTGCCGCCGCCGGGCCCCTGATCGGCGGAGTGATCACCGCCTACGTCAGCTGGCGGGCGTCCTTCGTGCTCCAGGCTCTCGTCGTGGGCCTGGTCGCACTCCTGGCCCGGCGGATCGACGACCCGCCGCTGCCGGCCGAGCGCCCCTCGTTCGACCTGCTGGGCGCCGTCCTGTCCGCGCTCGGTCTGTTCCTCGTCGTGTTCGGCATCCTGCAGACCAACGTCTACGGCTGGACCAGCGGCCGGGTCTGGCTGCTCGTGGCGGCCGGTGCGCTGGTGCTGGCCGGCTTCTTCGGCTACGCCCGCGTCCGGGAACGCGGCGGTCGGACACCGCTGGTCTCGCTCAGCATGTTCGGCAACAAGACGTCGAACCTCGGCCTGATCACGCAGAACGTCCAGTGGCTGGTCATGCAGGGTTCCTTCTTCGTGATCTCGGTGTTCCTCCAGCAGGAACGCGGCTACGACGCCATCCAGACCGGGCTCATGCTCGTGCCGGCCACCATCGGCATCCTGATCTCGTCCGGCATGGCCCAGCGGATGGCCAGCCGCCACCCGCAACGGCTGCTGATCCGCGCCGGCTTCACGTGCACCGTCGTCGGCATCGGCCTGCTGCTGGCGCTCGCGCGGGTGGACTCGGCCGTCTGGACCTTCTGGCCCGGCCTGTTCCTCATGGGGTTCGGGGTCGGCGCGATGCTCACCGCATCGGTGAACGTCGTCCAGTCAGCCTGGCCGGAGTAGGTGCAGGGCGACATCTCCGGGGTGTCGCGCAGCGTGTCGAACCTCGGGTCGTCGCTGGGCGTGGCCATCGCCGGCTCGGTGCTGGTCGCCGCCGCGGCGAACGGAAACCCGCCGTTCCTCACGGCGATCGTCGTCGTCGGCGCGTTCGCCGTGGTGGGCTGGATCGCCGCACTGCTCCTCCCGCGGGCTCCGGCACCGGATGCCGCGTCGCCCGGGACCGACGCCCCGTCGACCCCCTCCGGCGAGGCGCGGCCGGCCTGATCCCGCGACTGCCCTCCCGTCCGGGCGCCATGATCGCCTCCCGGGCGGGGAGACTCGGCGACATGTCACTGCGTCGCTTCCCGTCGTCCCTGCTCGTCGCCGTGGGCCTGGCCGCCGGCTTCGGCGTGGCGCAGGGCACCGGTGTCCGCGAGCTCGGCGGAGCGCTGTTCGGCCTGGCCGGCCTGGCCGCGGCCGCGCTGTGGGTGCGGCGGCGCGGCTGGCCGGTCGCGATCGGCCTGGGCGTGGTCTACGTCGGGGCGTTCGTCCTGGCGCACGTGCTCGCCCTCGGGGTGGGTCTGCCGTCATGGGTGGCGGTGAGCCTGGTCACGATCGCCGCGGCAGGGCTCACCTACGGGGTGGCCGATCGGGCGCGGGCTGCCGCCCTCACCCGCTGAGCGCCTACAGTGGGAAGGTCGCCGGGCCGGCGGCCGTTGACAGTGATAACGGCGCGAGACCGCGCCGAATCCCCGAATTCTCCTGAGGTGCCCTGCCGCATGCCCACTCGCGACGACCTGCGCAACGTGGCGATCATCGCCCACGTCGACCACGGCAAGACCACGCTGGTCGATGCCCTCCTCCGCCAGGCCGGCGCGCTCGGCCGCGCCAAGGGTGAGGGCACGGACAACGACTCGACGCAGGACCGGGTCATGGACTCGATGGACCTCGAGCGCGAGCGCGGCATCACGATCCTCGCCAAGAACACCGCGATCCACCTCGCCGACGAGAACGGCAACCCCGTCGTCGTCAACATCGTCGATACCCCCGGCCACGCCGACTTCGGTGGCGAGGTCGAGCGCGGGCTGTCGATGGTCGACGGCGTCGTCCTGCTGGTGGACGCCTCGGAGGGCCCGCTGCCGCAGACCCGCTTCGTGCTGCGCAAGGCGCTCGCGCAAGGGCCTCCCGGTCATCCTCGTGGTGAACAAGACCGACCGGTCCGACGCTCGCATCGCCGAGGTCGTCGACGAGACCTACGAGCTGTTCATGGAGCTGCTCGAGGACTCCGGCATGGACGTGGACAACCTCGACTTCCCGATCGTCTACAGCAACGGCAAGACCGGCCAGGCGTCGCTGACCCGGCCGAACGACGGGGAGTCGCCTGACAGCCCCGACCTCGCGCCGCTGGTCAAGACGCTGCTCGACACGATCCCGGCGCCGGTCTACGACGCCGAGGAGCCCCTGCGCGCGCAGGTCACCAACCTCGACGCCTCGCCGTACCTCGGTCGACTGGCGCTGCTGCGCATCCACTCCGGTGAGATGAAGAGCGGCCAGCAGGTCGCCTGGTGCAAGGTCGACGGCACGATCAAGAACGTCAAGATCACCGAGCTGCTCGTGACCGAGGGCCTCACCCGGACGCCGGCCGAGAGCGCCGGGCCGGGCGAGCTCGTGGCCATCGCCGGCATCGAGGACATCATGATCGGCGACACACTCGCCGACCCGAACGACCCGCGCCCGCTGCCCCCGCTGACCGTCGACGAGCCGTCGATCTCGATCACGATCGGGATCAACACCTCCCCGCTGTCGGGCAAGTCGGGCAAGAAGCTCACCGCGCGGCTCATCAAGAACCGGCTCGACCAGGAGCTGGTCGGCAACGTGTCGGTGCGCATGCTGCCCACCGACCGTCCCGACACCTGGGAGATGCAGGGCCGCGGCGAGCTCGCCCTGGCGATCCTCGTCGAGCAGCTGCGCCGCGAGGAGTTCGAGCTCACGGTCGGGCGTCCGACGGTGGTGACCAAGGAGATCGACGGCAAGCTGCACGAGCCGGTCGAGCGGGTCACGATCGACGTCCCGGGCGAGTACGTCGGCACCCTGACTCAGGCCCTGGCGACCCGCCGGGCGCGGCTGGAGAACCTGGTGCACCACGACACCGGCTGGGCGCGGATGGAGTACATCTGCCCGTCCCGCGGCCTGATCGGGTTCCGCACCGAGTTCCTCACCGAGACCCGCGGCACCGGCGTCCTGAACCACAACCTCGAGGGCTACGAGCCGTGGCTGGGCGACATGCGCGCCCGCCCGACCGGTTCCCTGGTCGCCGACCGCCAGGGCGTGGCGACGACGTACTCGATGTTCTCGCTGCAGGAGCGCGGCCAGCTCATGGTCCAGCCGGGCACCGAGGTCTACGAGGGCATGATCGTCGGTGAGAACTCCCGTCCGGACGACATGGACGTGAACATCACCAAGGAGAAGAAGCTCACCAACATGCGCAAGTCCACCTCCGAGGAGCTGGAGCGGCTGATCCCGCCGCGCATCCTCAACCTGGAGCAGGCGCTGGAGTTCTGCGCCGAGGACGAGTGCGTGGAGGTCACCCCGGCAACGGTGCGCATCCGCAAGGTGGTGCTCGACCAGACCGAGCGCGGCAAGGCCAAGAACCGCAAGCCCAAGCCGGTCTGAGGCCGGTCCGTCCGGCACTTATGGCCATAAGTGCCGGACGGGGGCGTGAGCAGTAGGTGGTCGGTAGGTCACGGTTCGTGACGACGGGCCGGTGGACGGCGCCACGCCCGTCACCGGTGTCCCGGGGCCCACACCTCTTCCTCCGTACGTTGCTCTCGGACCCGTCTGGGTCCGAGAGCAGCGAGCGAGGAGAGGCGGCCGGCGCGCATGACGACGATCACCCGAACGGCTCCGAAGCATCCCGGCTTCCGTGGCGGGATCGACGTCCGGGTGAGCCTGCGCGAGAACGCCGGCGATGGTAAGTCCGCCTTCGACGGCGCCTGGTTCCCTCGGCACCGCGACCTGAACACCGAGCTGCCCGAGCTCGTCGCCGAGCTCGACCGGCGCGGCGTGCGGGTCGAGCGGTTCACCTACGCCTTGGACGCCTGGCTGCCGTTGCCCCGCAAGGTGCTGATCGGCGACCGGATCGTGCGCACCGGCGGGTTCCGCAGCATGGATCCGCTGGTCGTCTGCATCACCTGGGACGGCGGCACCCGGCGCGCCGACCTGCTCGTCGTCCCGCCGGAGACCGACGTGCTCACCGGCGCGCGGGCGCTGCGGCTGTGCATGCGCCGGGGACTGCCCGGGTCGCCGCAGATGGTCCTGGCCGCGGCGCGCTCGACGCCGCTGCCGCAGGTGCCGAAGGTGCCCGCCCGCGCCGGCTGACACCCGCGCCGCCACTCCGGTCCACTGAGGGAGGTCGCACCGTCCCGCGGCCGGAACCGCGGTCGTTCGCATGGATGCCGGTACCCGACGCGGCACAGCAGTTCCGCCCGCCGCGAACCGGCTGGACAGCCGGCCGTCCCGTCCGCTGGGGTGGGTGCATGCGACTGCTCGTCCTCGGCGGCACCCTCTTCCTCGGACACCACGTGGCGACCTCGGCGCTGGCGCGCGGTCACGACGTCGCGACCTTCACCCGCGGTCGTCACGGGCCGGCCGCCCGAGGGCGCCCGCGACCTGCACGGCGACCGGGAAGACCCGGAGGCGCTGCCCCGGGCGCTCGACGGCTGGCAGCCCGACCTCGTCGTCGACACGTCCTGCCGGACGCGGCCCGCCGCCCGCAACGCGGCCTCCGCGCTGGCCGGCGTCCGCGGATACGCGTTCGTCAGCAGCCTCAACGCGTACGCGAACTGGCCGCCGGGCCCGGTCGGGCGCGAGGACGACGAGCCGACCTGGGACACCGCGGACGACGACTACGGGCCGAACAAGGCCTACGCCGAGCGGGAGATCGGTGCCGCGGTCGGCCAGGGGTTCATGACCGCGCGTGCGGGTCTGATCGTGGGCCCGAACGACCCGATCCACCGGCTGGGCTGGTGGCTCGAGCGCATCGCCCGGGGTGGGCGGGTCGTCGTCCCCAAGGAGGGACTGGACCAGCCGATCGCGCTGGTCGACGCGCGCGACCTGGCCGATTGGCTGGTCGAGGCGGCCGAGCGCGGCGAGACCGGAGCCGTCAACGCGACCGGCCCGACCGGCATGACCACGCTCGGCGGGCTGCTGGAGCTGTGCCGTGAGGTGACCGGCGGCGATGCCCAGTGGGTGCCGATGCCCGAGGCCGAACTGATCGACGCCGGCGTGGAGCCCTGGGTACACCTGCCGTTCTGGCTGCCCGCGGACGTGGCCCGAACCGCCTGGGACGTCGACGCCACGCGGGCCCGGGAGCTCGGCCTCGGCACGCGGCCGCTCGAGGACACGGTGGCCGACACCTGGGCGTGGATACAGGGCGCGCCTCGCCCGCCGGCCGACCGGTCCGTGCCGGGACTACCGGAGGACCTGGAGGCCCGGGTGCTCGGGGGGCGCTGAGCGCACCGGACCCGGGCCGCGGTGCCCGGAGCCGCTGCACACCGCGGCTCCGGGCACCGTCCGGCGGCTCCGGTCCCTCAGCGGGCGAAGGTCGGACAAGCCCTCATCCCGCGCATGCTGGGCGACGTCAGTCCCGGGGGGCCGAGGGCCGGCCGGCCGGCAGCTCGCCGGTCACCTCGACCGGCTCGACGTCGGCGACGACGTTCGCCTCCAGCGCCTCGGCCTCGGCCTCCAGCGCCGCGAGCTCGCGCTCCTCCCGGTGCTTGCGGAAGGAGTGCACGACCGCCAGCACCCACACGGCGGCCAGGACGGCGTACACGGCCCACTGCGCGGAGCCCGGGACGGCGAGCCACTCGGTGCGCATCAGCGTGCGGACGTTGGTGATGATGATCATGCCGCCGACCAGCGAGCCCAGCATGCGCGGCGGGACGTGCCGGACGAGCCAGGCGGCGATCGGCGCCGCGATGGCGCCGCCGATGAGCAGCGCGAGGGCCCAGCGGAAGTCGATGCCCTGCGAGCCGAGGGCCAGCAGGAAGCCGAGGCTGGCGGCGACGGCGACGAGGAACTCGGAGGTGTCGATCGAGCCGACCACCTTGCGCGGCTCCATGCGGCCGCTGGCCAGGATCGCCGGGGTGCCCACCGGGCCCCAGCCGCCGCCACCGGTGGCGTCGACGAAGCCGGCGAGCAGGCCGAGCGGGGCGAGGAAGCGCTTGCGCATCGGCTTGCCGAGGTTGCGCCGGTTCAGGCCCCAGAGTGTGAAGCGCAGCAGGATGTACACGCCCAGCGTCAGCAGGATGAGCGACATCACCGGCGCGGCGATCTCGGTGGAGAGGCCGGAGAGGACGGTCGCGCCGGCGAAGGCCCCGACCGCGCCCGGGATGCCGATCCGCCGGACGACCTTCCAGTCGACGTTGCCGAACTTCCAGTGCGCGGCGCCCGACATGAGCGTCGTGCCGATCTCGGCGAAGTGGACGGTGGCCGACGCCATGGCCGGGTTGGTGCCGATGGCCAGCAGCAGCGTCGTCGAGGTGACGCCGTAGGCCATGCCCAGGCTGCCGTCGACGAGTTGGGCGCCGAGGCCGACGAGGGCGAGGAGGACGAGGGTCTTCACGGGGCTGACTCCGGGGGATCGCGGCGGCGCAGGCGGGGAGCCACCGGCGCGGCGGTCGGGACTGGGCAGGAGCGGGCTCCCGGGAGGTGTCCCGGGGCCGGCGGGTCAGCAGCCCGGACAGGCGGTGGTGCAGACGCGCAGCAGGTCGACGTGTCGTCGCTTCACGAGGAGCGGCGCCGTCGTCCGTGTCACGGGAGAATGTCTACCAGATCGGTCGACTTAGGCGTCAAGGGGTTGCGCACGCTGTGTGAGGAATATCGCCCGATGGGGTCACAGCGGAGTCGCTCCCCGGTCCGCAGCGATCACTCGGCGTCACGCCAGCGCGGCGTCGTCCCGGTGTAGTGCCTCGACCAGGTCGGCGCGGGCGCGGGCCACCCGCGACCGGATGGTGCCCACGGGGCAGCCGGCCACCTCCGCGGCCTCGGCGTAGGACAGGCCCAGCAGCTGGGTCAGGACGAAGGCCTCGCGCCGGTCGCGGTCCAGCCGGGCGAGCAGGTCACGGACGGCGGCCTGCTCGCCGACGCGGTCGGCACCGTCGGACGTCTCCAGGTCGGCGGGCTCGGCCCGCACGAGCGTGAGCCGCCGGCGACGGGCGCGGACGGCGTCGGCGCACACCCGCCGGGCGATCGACAGCAGCCAGGTGCGCAGCGACGACCGGCCCTCGAACCGGTGCAGCGACCCGAACGCGCGCAGGTAGGTCTCCTGCGTGAGGTCGTCGGCGGTGTCGCGGGTGCCCAGGGCGGCGCAGAGCCGCCAGACCTCGGACTGCGTGGCGCGGACGAGCGCCGCGGCCGCGAGCGGGTCGCCGTCGGCGGCGGACACCGCCAGCCGCTCGAGCTCGCCCACGATGAACCCCACATCGACAACCCGGGAACCGGACGGCTCCTCCCGACGACTACTTCACCATGCAGTGTCCCTCGTTCCGCGACGCCGTCTCGTCGCGGCTCGACGGCGAGCCGCTCGGCATGGCCGAGGCCGACCTCGACCGGCACCTGACGTCGTGCGCCGCCTGCTCCTCCTGGGCGACGACGGCCACGGCGGTCACCCGGCAGGCCCGGCTGGCGCCCGCGCCCGTCGTCCCCGACCTCACCGCCCGCGTGCTCACCGCGCTGCCCGGGGAGCTGCCCGGCACCCGGGCGGCGGCCCGCGCCCGGCTGGTCGACACCGGGCTGCGGCTGCTGCTCGCCGCAGTGGCCGCCGCGCAGGCGGGCCTCGCGTGGCCGGCGCTCATCGCAGGCACCGCGGCGATGAGCGCGCCGGTGCACATGGCGCACGAGACCGGCGCCTGGAATGCCGCCGTGGCCGTCGCCTTCGCCGCCGTCGCGGCCGCTCCCCGCTGGGCACCCGGATCGCTGCCGTTCCTGGGCACCTTCGCGGTGTTCCTGCTCGCGACCACGGTGCTCGACCTGGCCGCCGGGCACGTGCACGCCGACCGCGCGACGGCCCACGTGCTGCTGCTGGCCGGCGTGGTCGCCGTCGCGGTGATCGCCTGGCGAGGGCGTCGTCCTCACAGCCGTGCCGTGCCGGCCGTCGCCCGCCGCCGGGCCGCCGCGTGACCCGCCGCGGGCTCCGCGGCGCACCCCGCCGCGGCGTACCCCGCCGCACCGCGGTCCTCCTCCTGTGCGTCGTCGGCTGGCTGCTGGCGGGCCTGGTGCTCGCCGGTCCGGCGGCCGCGCACGCCGAACTGGTCGCCACCACTCCCGGTGAGGGCGCGCGCCTCGACGCCGCCCCGGCCGAGGTGACGTTGGAGTTCTCCGAGGCCGTCTCGCTGGGCGCGGGCTACGCCCGGGTCATCGACGGTGCGGGGGAGCGGGTCGACACCGGCACCCCCGCGGTCGACGGGGGCACCGTCACGGTCCCGCTGCGCGACGACCTCCCGGACGCCGGCTACCTGGTCACGTTCCGGGTCATCTCGGCCGACTCGCACCCGGTCAGCGGCGCGTTCGGCTTCGTCGTCGGCGACGGGGAGCCGGTCGACGCATCGGTCGCCGACGCGGCCGCCGACGAGGACGAGGTGGTCGCCGGCCTGCTGGTCGCGGCCCGCTGGCTCGGCTTCGCCGGTCTCGCGCTCGGCGTCGGCGTCCCGGCCTTCCTGCTGCTCTGCTGGCCCGCCGGCTGGGCGCGGCCGGTGCTGCGCCGGCTCGCCCTGGTCGGGGCCGGGCTGGTCGCCGGGGGTGGCGCCCTCGGGCTGCTGCTGCAGGGGCCCTACACCGCGGGCGCCGGGCTCGCGGGCGTGGTCGACCCCGGCCTGCTGGCCGCCACCCTGTCGTCGGCCTACGGGTGGACGCTGCTCGCCTGCGTCGTGCTCGCCCTCGCGCTGCTGGCCGTGCTGCCCGGCGCCCCCCGCCGTGCGTTCCCCGTCGTCGGCGGCTTGCTGGCCCTCGGGCTGGTGGTGACCACCGCCGCCGTGGGCCACCCCGTGGCCGGAGCGCTGCCCGTGCTGGGGGTGGCCACGACGGCGGTGCACGTGGCCGCGATGTCGCTCTGGGCCGGCGGGCTGGTCGCCCTGCTCGCCGGCCTGCTGCAGCCCGGCGTCCGTGCCGGCGACCTGGCCACGGCGCTGCCGCGCTTCTCCCGGCTCGCCTTCGCCTCCGTCGTCGCGCTCGTCCTCACGGGGGTGCTGCAGACCGTCCGCGAGGTGGGGTCGGCCACCGCCCTGGTGTCGACGACGTACGGCTGGGTGCTGGTGGCCAAGGTCCTGCTGGTCCTGCTGGTGCTCGGGGCGGCCGGCATCTCCCGGGTCTGGGTCCAGCAGCATCTCGGCGCGCCCCGCCGGGGGAGCCCGCGCCGGGTGACCGCGCACGCCTTCGCCGCGGCGGGTACGGGCCAGGGCGGCACCGACGCCGCCGCCGAGGCCCGGGCCGCCGCACAGGCGAAGGCCGCGATCGAGGACGTCGGCCCGTTCCGCCGGTCGGTGGGATTCGAGGCGGCCGTCGTCGCCGTCGTCCTGGTGCTCTCGGCGGTGCTGGCCGGCACCCCGCCGGCCCGCTCGGCGCTGGCCCAGCCGGTCGACGTGACGCTGCCGCTGCAGGGCGCCTCGGGTGCCCAGGGCACCACGCAGATCTCGGTCGACCCGGCCCGCCCCGGCCCGAACACGCTGCACGTCTACCTGTTCGACCAGTCCGGCCGGCTCACCCAGCCCGCCGAGATCCGGGTGACGCTCACCGAGGAGCAGCAGCAGATCGGCCCGCTGGACGTCGAGCTCGAACCGGCCGGGCCCGGCCACTACGTGGGCGACGGCATGACCGTCCCCGGAGCCGGCACGTGGACCCTCGCGGTCACCGTCCGGCTCGACGAGTTCACCGCAACCACCGCGCGCACCACGTTTCCGGTGCGCTGATGAGAAGGAGATCCGTGATCCGCTCGATCCGCCGGTCGGCCGTCGTCCTGCTGGCCGCCCTGACCTCGCTCGTCCTGCTCGCCGGTGCGGCCGCCGCACACGTCACGGTCTCGTCGGGCGACGCGGCTCCCGGCGGGTTCGGCAAGCTCGTCTTCCGCGTGCCCAACGAGAGCGACACCGCCCGGACCGTCGCGCTGCGGATCCAGATCCCGGCGGAGGCCGCGATGGCCTCGCTGCGGGTGCAGCCGATGCCGGGCTGGACGTCGGTGATGACGACGTCGACGCTCGACGAGCCGCTGGAGTCGCACGGCCAGCAGATCACGTCGTACGTGTCGGTGGTCGAGTTCCGCGCCGAGGACGGCGGGGGGATCGGGCCGGGCGAGTTCCAGGAGTTCGCGCTGTCGGGCGGGCCGTTCCCCGACGTGGCGACGGTCAGCTACCCGACCGTGCAGACTTACAGCGACGGTAGCGAGGCGGCCTGGATCGAGCCCACGGTCGACGGCCAGGAGCCGGAGAACCCGGCACCGACGCTGACCTTGACCGCGGACGGCGGGGACGCCGAGGCCGGAGCGCCGGCTCCGTCGACCCCCGAGGCGGAGGACGACGACTCCACCGCGACCGTCGCGCTCGTGCTCGGCGGGCTCGGACTCGTCGCCGGGCTGGCCGGTCTCGCCCTCGGGTGGAGCGCCCGTCGTCGTACCGTGTCCTCGTGAGTCGCACCGCCGCCGTCCGGACCGTCGCGCTGCTCGCCTCGGGTGGGTTGCTGCTCACCGGGTGCGGCGGCGACTCCCCGGCCGCGGCGGACGACGGGCACGGGAGCCACGACGTGCCCGCGCAGGTGGAGGGCCCGGATGACCGGTTCGCCGGCGTCGACCTGCCCGAGCCCTACCAGCGCCCGTCGTTCACCCTCACCGACACCGAGGGCGAGACCTTCGACTTCGGCGCCGAGACCGGCGGGGAGCTGACCCTGCTGTTCTTCGGCTACACCAACTGTCCCGACGTCTGCCCGACCACGATGGCCGACGTCGCCGTGGCACTGCGCGGAGTCGACGCCGACCTGGCCGAGCGGGTGCAGATGGTGTTCGTGACCACCGATCCGGCGACCGACACCCCCGAGGTGCTCGGCGAGTACCTCGACCGCTTCGACGCCGACCTGCCCACCCAGTTCATCGGGCTGACCGGTGACCTGGAGGGCGTCGAGCGGGCGCAACTGGCGGCGGGGGTCCCGCTGGCGAAGGACGACGGCCGGGCGCACTCGTCGTTACTGCTGCTGTACGGAGCCGACGACGAGGCGCCGGTGGCCTTCGACACCGCCAACACCCCGCAGGACATCGCCGGCGACCTGGCGCTCGTGGCCGGGGCATGAGCCGGGCCGCCGCCCGACTCCTCGTCGTCGTCCTGGGGGTGCTCGCCACGCTCGCGCTGGCCGGGCCCGTGCAGGCGCACGTCGGCGGCGGGGCGGCGGGCAGCGACTTCGACGCGCGCATCACCTCGGTTCGCCCGGCGGTCGACGGTGTGACCGCGCGGGTGCTCTCGTTCGGCGACGAGTTCGAGGTGGTCAACCGCACGGACGCCGACGTCCTCGTGCCCGGCTACATGGACGAGCCGTACCTGCGGATCGGTCCGGACGGCGTGTGGCGCAACCGCAACAGCCCGGCCACCTTCATCAACCTGGACCGCTACGGCGACGTGGCGCAGTTGCCCGAGCACGCCGACGCCGGCGCGGCACCGGACTGGGAGCAGGTGTCGACCGAACCGGCCTACATCTGGCACGACCACCGCACCCACTGGATGACCGAGAACGCGCTGCCCCCGATGGCCGCGGCGGACCCGACGCGGGCGCACACCGTGTTCGAGTGGACGGTGCCGCTGGAGCACGACGGCCGCGCCGTCGCCGTCGACGGGGTGCTCACCTGGACCCCGCCGCCCTCGCCCTGGACCGTCTGGCCGGCCTACGCGGCCCTCGTCGCCGTCGCCGTGACCGCGGGTCTGCTCGCCCGCGGGCCGCGGCCGCTCGCGATGCTGCTCGCGGTGGGCGCCGCGGCGGCTCTCTGGCACGCGGTCGCCACGCCCGTCCCGCCGGCCAGCCTGGGCTCGCACGCCGGGGCGATCGCCTCGGCCCTGTTCCCGGCTCTGACCGCGGCCGCGGTCGCCGCACTCGGGGTGTGGTCGGCCTCCCGCGGCAAGGGCGCCATGACCGGGCTGCTCGCGGTGACCCTCGGCTGGCTGCTGATGGTGCAGGGGCTGCCCGACGTCGACGTGCTGTGGACGGCGAACGTCGCCTTGGCCGGCCCGGAGTGGCTGGCGCGGTCGAGCGTGGCCCTGCTCGTCACCCTGGGGGTCGGTCTCGTCGGCGGGGGACTGGCCGCCGTCCGCCGGTTCCGCGAGCCGCAGGTCACCGCTCCGGCGTCCTGAGCGCCGAGGAGTAGTTCTCGGCGGGCATCGCCGAAATGACATCGGTGTCAGTAACGGCTGTGACTCGTGGGACGAGTGGGGCGCATCGCACGGCGTGTCCTGGGCGACGCGCCGCACAGCCCGTTACTAATCCGTCACCTGATGTTTGTATCGACCCCGACCGAATCGGCCGCTCGGCGGCTTCTTCCCACGGACGGGTTGGTGCATGACTGCTCTGCACGAGGCAGCCGGATACGACGTCCCGCTGACCCGAGAGCTGTCGGTCCCACCGATCCAGCGCCGGCGGTCCGCCGAGCGCACCACGGGTTCGCACCGCCGCGTCTCCCCGTCCCGGTACGGCGCTCCGCGCTCGTCGCGTGCGGTCACCACCGGCAGCCACTACCGCGTGCCGGCCCCCCGCACCGAGGCGCTGGTCGCGATCGCCCCGGAGGAGGTCGAGGCGGTCGTCACCGACCTGACCGACCTGATCGAGGAGCAGCGCCCGGTCCGCCCCGCGGCCCGCCCCGCGGCCCGCCGGCTGCCCCGTCGTCCGTCGGTGCTGCTCGGTGCCCTGGTGGCCGGCGGCCTGGTCGCGGGCTTCATGGGCATCAGCCAGGCCGACGAGGCGACGGCCGAGCCGACGTCGGTGCTCGCGGCGCAGGAGGCGCTGTTCGGCGAGGACGAGGGGCTCGAGGTCAAGCCCATGGCCTCGATCACCGTGGCGGAGGCGCAGGTCCGGCTCGACGAGGTCGCCGCGTCCCGGGCCGCGCGGGCGGCCGAGGCGGAGGCCGCCGAGGCGGCCGCGCGCGAGGCGGCCCGGCCCAAGACCGTGCTGCCGGTGCGCGGCGCGGTGCTGACCAGCACCTTCGGTCCGCGCTGGGGCACCTACCACTACGGCATCGACCTGGCCGCCCCGATGCACACCCCCGAGTACGCCGCTGCGGACGGCGTGGTGCTGCGGGCCGGGCCGGCGAGCGGCTTCGGGCTGGCCGTGTACATCCTCCACGAGAGCGGCGACGTGACCGTCTACGGCCACATGGACTCCATCTCGGTGTCCCCCGGTGACTACGTCGAGGCCGGCCAGCAGATCGCCCTGCTGGGCAACCGCGGCCAGTCGACCGGGCCGCACCTGCACTTCGAGGTGCACCGCGGCGGCGAGGACGGCGAGCGGATCGACCCGATCGCGTGGCTCGCGGCCCGAGGTGTGTACCTGTAGAACCGTGGTCGAATGACCGGGTGAGCCGCGCGGCCGAGGACAGCAACCGGCGCCTGCTGCGCGCTCGCGACGCGATGGACCGCGGGTACGCCGAACCGCTGGACGTGCCGACGCTGGCCCGGATCGCGCACGTGTCGGAGGCGCACTTCATCCGCACGTTCCGCGCGACGTTCGGCGAGACCCCCAACCGCTACCTGCAGCGGCGGCGGGTGGAGCGGGCGATGTTCCTGCTCCGGTCGACCGACCGCAGCGTCACCGACATCTGCATGGACGTCGGGTTCTCCAGCCTGGGCACGTTCAGCCGCGTCTTCCGGGACGTCGTCGGCGAGCCGCCCAGCAGCTACCGGCGGCGGGGCCCGCTCGCGCCGGTGCCGACCTGCTTCGCGATGGCCTGGATGCGGCCCAGCGGCCCGTAGCAGGAGAGCAGTTTCGGAGAAGCAGCGCGACGTCGTCCGGTCCTAGCGTTCCGCGCATGATCACTCGACTGAACATCTCCGGCATCTACGTCCTCGACCAGGACCAGGCCCTCGACTTCTACGTCGGCAAGCTCGGCCTGGAGGTCGACACCGACGTCGACCTGGGTTTCATGCGGTGGCTGACCATCCGCGTGCCGGCCGACCCCGACCGCAAGATCCTGCTCGAGCGGCCGGGCCCGCCGGCCCTGAGCGAGGAGACCGCCGCCGAGGTCCGGGCCATGGTCAGCAAGGGCGCCGCCGGGGGACACCTCTTCTTCGCGGTCGAGGACGCCTTCGCCACCCACGCCGAGCTCAAGGCCAAGGGCGTCGAGCTCACCGAGGAGCCGACCGAACAGGCCTACGGCATCGACTTCGGACTGCGGGACCCGTTCGGCAACCACGTCCGCATCGCGCAGCTCCAGGAGAACTGACCTCCTCGAGCACGCGGTCGAGCGTGACCCACCCCTCCACCGTCTCGCCGCTGCGGGCCTGTATCGTTGCCGTCGGCTCGGACACACCAGACCGGGTCGGTAAGGGGCTGTGGCGCAGCTGGTAGCGCACCACACTGGCAGTGTGGGGGTCAGGGGTTCGAGTCCCCTCAGCTCCACCGAGTAGTCGATACTCCAACCCCTGACCGCGAAAGCGGTCGGGGCTCTGTTCTGTTTCGGGGCTGGCCGACGACGCGATGTCGTCTGCCAGCCTTGTGACAGAGGGTGGAGCTGTTGATGGAGCTCGGGCGAGAGCAGCTGGTTGAACGGCGCGGCCAGGTCGGTTCCGACCGTCTTGTTGAGCCGCCCGGCGAGTCCGGAGACTCCAGTCCTTGCGCGGGGGGACCCGCATCGCTACCGAGTGTCGCCCGGACCGAGAACGTATCGGGACGGAGGAGACGGCCGCGCAACATGAGCGACACCGAGGGTGGTCGAAACCCCGGCGGCACGCCGCCCGTCCCCGGCGTCAACTCGGACGCACCGCCAGCGCATGCTGCACGACGTTCGCCGTCGCGTTCGACAGGGGCATCCGGACGTTGCCAGTGGGGATGCGGCCCTCGGCATGCAAGAGCGCCTTGATGACCGCCGGGTTCGGTTCGGCGAACAGCGCCCGAACCATCGGCAGCAGCGCCTCGGCGTGCTTCCGCCCCGGCTCGACTTCCCCGGCCAGCGCGTGCTCGATCATCGCGACGAAGCGCTGCGTGTGCAGGTTGGCCGAGGCGGCGATGGCGCCGGCCGCCCCCATCAGGGTGAGGGGGAACAGGTACGGGTCGTCGCCGCCGAGTACCGCAAAGCCTTGCGGCGCCTGCGCCAGGACGGTCAGGGTGTCGGCGTCGATGCCGTCGACAGCCTGCTTCACACCGGCGACGTTCGCCGTCGCGCCCAGCTCCAGCAGGCACTCGGCGCCGAGCCCGCGCCCAGTGCGGTAGGGGATGTTGTAGAGGATGAGCGGCACCGGCGAACGAGCAGCGACGAATTGGAAGTGGGCCACGATCGCGGCCTCGGTGGGGCGGACGTAGTAGGGCACCACCGCCAGCGACGCGGTGACGCCGGGGACGGCGGCGAGGCCCTCGTGGCGGGAGACGGTGGTACGAGTGTCGTTGGTGCCTGCGCCGACGATGAGGCCGGCCATTCGATCCGTGCAGACGCGGCTGCAGGTGGCCACCACGGCGTCGCGTTCGGCGTCGTTGAGCGAGGTGGCTTCACCCGTGGTCGCGAGGACGACCACCCCGGCCGCTCCGGCGGACAGCGCGTCGTCAGCCAGGCGTTCGAGGGCGTCCAGATCCACGTTGTCGCGTTCGTCGAACGGCGTCACTAGCGGGACGTAGACACCCCGAAGTTGCAGAGCAGCTACCACCCCGCAACCGTAGCCGGACCGAGCGACCCCCCTCGTAGCGGTGGACCGAGCGGATGGGACTGCTGCACGGAGAGGTGACATCCGACTTGTGGTGCCGGGTGCCGCTGGAAGGATGTTCACCGTGCCCGAGCCATAACCCCGGGCGTTCCGCGACGACATTGTGGAGCTCGGTTGCAACCGTGACCCGGGCCAGCACCTGAACCAGATGCGCCGCGGTCGAGTAGCCGCCAGATGCGTCGGCGAGAGTGGCGTCCACCAAGGTGGGGGACGGCCCCGGTGACCAGCGGGCCCTCTACGTAGAGCTACGTAGAGGGGGCCACCGCGTGATCTTCTGGATGATCTCTCGCAGTCCTTCCGGAGTACGACGCGATGGCCGCTCCCAGCAGCATCGACCGTGCCGACTTCCTGCACGAGCAGTTGGCCCAGGCCAGCCTGACCTGCTGCGGCAGATGCTGACCACTCCATCAACACGCCCATGTCGGCTGGGTCCGACGCGGTCTGCGGCGAGTACGGCCAGCGCAGCCAGGCCCGGACCAACGTGCGCGACGGCTACCGAACCCGCGAGTTCGACAGTCGGGCGGGCACCTTGAAGGTGAAGATCCCGGCGCCGTGGTCGGGGTCGTAGTTCCCCGACTGGCTGCTGGAGCGCCGGCGGCGGGCGGAGCGGGCGCTGACCACCGTGGTGGCCACCTGCTACGTGCCCGGTGTTTCCATGCGCCGGGTGGAGAAGCTCGAGTCCCGCGGGGCCACCCGGCTGAGCAAGTCCAAGGTCAGCGAGATGGCCAAGGCCCTCGACGGCCAGGTCCCCGACTTTCGGCACCGGCCGCTCGCAGCTGGCCACGGGTGCGGGCGCTGCTGCACTCGGTCTACGACCAGCCCGGCGCCGCTTCCGTGCACGCCCAGTCCGACCGGGTGTCGATGCCCTGCTCAGCCAGTGGGTGCCGTCTGCATGGGCGTGCCCATGTTGGTTGGACGCGGGTCCGTGAAGCGCCGAGACGGCGTGCCGGGGGGCCGCCGACGAGACCCGCGACGGAGAACTTTCGGATTTCCGTGGCCAGCTCTTTTCAATGAGCCTCATCACACGCTAGCTTCGGATCCCGTACCTCGGATCCGGGATCCGACGTACTCGCAGAGCAGGTTTCTGACCCAGTCGTGGAGGAATCGCATGCCCAGAACTGCTGAGATCGCCGGTGCCGGACTCTCCGGCCTCGTCCTCGCCACCCGGCTGGCGCAGCTGGGGTGGAAGGTGCGCCTCCACGAACGCAACCCCGAGCTCCGGATGTTCGGCGCGGGCATCTGGATCTGGGAGAGCGGGCTGCGGACGCTCGAGACGATCGGCGCGTTCGACCAGGCCACTGCCCGGGCGCGGAGCATTGCCGAGTGGCGGATCGCCGACCCGAAGGGGCGCGTCCTCATGTCGCGCCGGACGACTCCCGAGGACCGGTTGCTGCTGCCGCCGCGCGCGGACCTGTACGAGGCGCTCATCGCACAGGCGGAGCACTTCGGAGTGGAGATCGAGACGTCGTCCCTGGCGATCGGTGCCTCCCCCGAGGGGCGGCTGCAGATGGAGAACGGCAAGGAGTATTCGGCGGACCTGGTCGTCGCCGCCGACGGCGCGTACTCGCGGCTGCGTGAATCGATCTTCTCCACGGCGTGGATGGACTTCGGCACCGAGGCCGGCATCCGCATGCTCATCGACCGTGAAGAGGGCGACCCCGACGACACGATCATCGAGTACTGGCACGGGCGCCGCCGGCTTCTGTACAACCCGTGCACCGAGGGCCAGGACTACATCTTTCTCAGCGCTCCGGTGTCGGATGAGCGAGCCAGCCGCATGCCAGTCGACCGCAACCTGTGGCGCGAGCAGTTCCCCGCCGCCGCCCACCTGGTCGACCGGTTCGCCGAAGCCAGCCGCTGGGACCGCCTGGTCAATGTCCGCTGCCGCTACTGGTCGAAGGGCCACGTCGCAGTCATCGGCGACGCCGCCCATGCCATGCCGCCGAACCTGGGGCAGGCGGCCAACACCGCCTTCATCAACGCGATGGCCCTGGCCATGACGCTGGAGCACGAACGCGACATCCCCACCGCGCTGCAGCAGTGGGAGCGCGAGAGCCGCGCGCTCACCGACCACGTGCAGTGGTGGTCCTACCTCTATGGCTTCGTCGTGGCGAAGTCCCCCGAGCGCCTGGACGGACTCCGCGCCCGCATGCTGCGGTCGGTGTCGGGTACCGGGCCGTTCCAAAAGGGCCTGAACAAGGGTGCGCGGCACGTTCCTGCCGGCGCCCGGACCACTCCGCTCCGCTCTGCTTGATCCCCCCATCCTGACCCCTTTCGCATACGCGAACCTGGAGGCTTTCTCGTGAAGTACGTGTCATTCCTCGGCGACAACGGTCCGGCTGTCGGGGTGGTGCTCGGTGAGGACGTGTTTCTCGTTCCCCACGGGTACGCGGTCAGTTCGGATGGCGTACCGACGGGCATGCTCGACCTCATCGAGCGGGGAGCGCCGATGTCCGTCCCCTGCTCGACCAAGCCGGTGCGGCTGGCCGACGTCCAGTTGCTGGCCCCGATCCCGCGTCCGGCCAGAAACGTCATCTGCGTCGGGCAGAACTACCACGAGCACTCGCTGGAGTTCGAGGCATCCGGGTACAACGCCACGCCCAGCACCAACGGCGTGCCCGATCGCCCCATCGTCTTCACCAAGGCGCCGAGCACGGTCATCGGTCCCGGCCAGCTGATCCCGTTGTACGACCACCTCACCACCGAGCTGGACTACGAGGCGGAACTCGGGGTGATCATCGGCAAGGGCGGGCGCGGTATTTCGGCCGAGGAGGCGCTCGACCATGTCTGGGGATACACGATCATCAACGACGTGACCGCGCGCGACGTCCAGCGTGACCACCGTCAGTGGTTCCTCGGCAAGTCGCTGGACGGCTCCTGTCCCATGGGACCGTATGCCGTGACCGCCGACGAGGTCGACGTCACGGACCTGGTGGTCGAGGCTCGAGTCAACGGTGAGCTGCGGCAGTCCGCGAAGACCTCTGACCTGATCTTCGACGTTCCCACCCTCATCGCAACGATCAGCGCCGGCATGACCCTGATGCCCGGCGACGTCATCGCCACGGGCACGCCGGCCGGTGTGGGCATCGGGTTCGATCCGCCGCGCTTCTTGAGGGCGGGTGACACGGTGGAGATCACCATCACCGGACTCGGCACCCTGACCAACACCGTGGCGCCGGGACAAGCCCCCACAGGAGTGTCCGCGTGAGTTCTCAACCCACCTCCCCGGCTGGAGCCCTGGCGGGCTTCTCGCCGATCCAGCGGGGGACGATCCGGGACGCGACCCGTGACGCGCTGCGCGACCTCATCATCAGCGGGGGCGTGGAGGTCGACACGCCCTTGCGGCAGGACGAACTCGCCGCCCGTCTCGGTATCAGCCGGACGCCGCTGCGGGAAGCCCTCCATGCGCTCGCCAGCGAGGGCCTGGTCACCATCGATGCCCACCGGGGAGCGGTCGTCACGCGGCCCTCGGTGCAACAGCTACTCGATCTGTACGAGATCCGCGAGCAATTGGAGGTGCTGGCCGGCCGCAAGGTGGTGGACGGCACCTCGGACGCCCACATCATCGCGGTTGCCGAACTGCACGAGTCGATGGACGGGGTCAGCGACCCGGTCGCCTGGGCGCAGCTCAACCAGCAGTTCCACGCCACGCTGTACGCGCCGTGTGACAACCGAGAACTGATCACTCTCATCAACAACATGGCGGCCAGGGCGAAGTTCTACGTGCGCATCCTCGTGTCGACCGGGCCGTCCGCCGTTGTCGCGCACGAGGAGCACGCGGAGATGGTCGCGGCCCTCAAACGGCGAGATGCGGACGCCATGGAAGCGGCCATCCGCGAACACCTGCACAGCACCGCAGCGTCGGTGGCCCCCACGCTGGAACCCGACGGTCCCTGAGCCGCAGCAACTCCATTCCAACTCCGTTCCACGGCAATCCCGCCGGCACCCGCGGCGTCCTCTGAGGGCGTGGCGTGGACCCGCACACCCTTCGACAGGCAGGAGAGGAGTCCCCATGCGCGAGGACTGGATCCGGAGCACCTGTGGCACGGCAATGAACGCCACCGGTGCCAGTACGTGTCGACCCATCGGCGGGTTCTTCTGCGCTGGCGTGCTGGATGCCGGTGTCGAGGACTCCACCGGTCAGTGCGGGGCGGCGGGCTGACGCCGTGGCTACCACGACCGATGTGCCGCGCTTCGGCGTGCAGGCCGCCGTCCACGACTACTCGGGAGTCGTCGTGCTGCGCGACGTGGATTACGAGCTCCGCGGCGGTGAGATTCACGCGCTCCTCGGGGAGAACGGGTCGGGGAAGAGCACGCTGATCAAGGTGCTCACAGGGGCGGTGAAGCCCACCGGTGGCACGCTCCACCTCGACGGCGAGCCGGTTCACTTCGCCTCGCCGCAGCAGGCCCAGGCCGCCGGCATCGCGGTCGTTCACCAGAACTACAACCTCTTCTCGGACCTCTCCATCGAGAAGACCCTCCTTGCCAGCGCCGGCGAGGTACCCCGGCGGCTCAGTGCAATCGCTGGCGTCAACCATCGGGCCTGGCGGCGCCAGGTGCAGGCACTGTTGCACCGCCTGGGCATGGATCTGGACCCCCGAGCGCTCGTGGGATCGCTGGGGCCGGCGGAGCGAAAGTTCGTCGAGATCGCGCGGGCGATGGTGGCCGACCCGCGCTTCCTGATCCTCGACGAGCCCACTGCATCCCTCGAGCCGGCGGCGGCGGAGCGGGTTCTCGACCTCATGCGCACGCTGCGCAGCCACGGGGTCGGTCTGGCTTTCGTCTCTCACCGGCTGGACGAGGTGGCGGCCACGGCGGAGCGGGTAACGGTGCTGCGCGACGGTCAGCGGGTCGTTGAGCGATCCAGCGCCGGGTTGACCACGGGGGAGATGGCCCGCCTCATGGTGGGGAACCGGTCGCAGGAGTCGGTGCGACCAACCGCGTCGACGGTCCGCTCGGACGTGTTGCTCCGGATGAGCGACGTCCGTTGTGCCGAGGACGCCGATCCCTTCGACATCGACGTTCACGCGGGCGAGATCCTGGCGGTGACCGGCCTCGTCGGCTCAGGTGCGGCGACCTTCGTCGCCATGGTGGGCGGTGACGTACCGCTCCGCGGCCGTGCCGAAGTCGACGGGCACGAGGTGTCCCTTCGGACCGCGCGAGATGCCCAGCGACACGGGATCGGCTTCATCCCCGAGGACCGGAAGGCCCGGGGCCTGGTGATCGAGCAGTCCTGCGCGGTCAACATCTCGCTGGCGTCGCTGGAAAAGGTGTCCACCGCGGGGCGGGTGTCGCGGCGCCGGCTGTTGCGCCGGGCTGAGGAGTTCCGCACCCGCCTCGACATCCGGATGCCCGGCCCGGACGCCCCCGCGTCTGCACTGTCGGGTGGCAACCAGCAGAAGGTCCTCGTCGCCAAGTGGCTCGCATCCGGTGTCCGGCTGATCGCAGTGGAAGAACCCACGCAGGGAGTGGACATCGGAGGTCGGGCACAGATCCATGACCTTCTGCGGGAGTTCACCGCTGCTGGCGGCTCCGTGGTGCTCTTCTCCACGGACGTCCGTGAAGTGCTTGGCCTTGCCGACCGAGTGGCCGTGTTCCGGCACGGATGCCTCGCCCGCGTGCATGCCTTCGACGAACTCGACGAGGCGCGGCTGACCGCGCTGACCGCCGGCCAGGACGAAGGGCCACCCGAGCCCGGCGTCCCGAGCGGTGCGCCAACACCTTCGATCCCGTCCTCCCGTCCGACTGCCAGCATGGAGAGCTTCCGATGACCGCGATGCGTGAACGTCCTGTCCGCGGCGACCAACCTGGGGATCGGGCAAGTCAGCCCCAGGTGCGCGTCCGGGGGGCGCTGTTCGATCGGCTGTTCGTGCCCGGCGTGCTGCTGCTACTCGTGGTGTACCTGTCGGCCACGAACGACGCGTTCTTCTCCCGCATCAACATCACCAACGTGCTCATGCAGGCGTCGATCCTCGCGATCGTCGCCTTCGGTGCGACCTTCGTGATCATGGCTGGGGAGTTGGACCTGTCGATGGGCACAGGCTCCGCGCTCGTCAGCGTCATCGGTGCCACCGTGATGGTCGACACGGGCTCGATCCTGCTGGGCCTCGGGGCCTGTCTCGGAGTCGGCCTTCTGCTGGGCCTGATCAACGGGGTCGTCGTCACGGCCCTCCACGTTCCCTCGTTCATTGCCACGCTCGGCACGATGATCATCTGCGGGGGCGTTGCTCTCGCGTTGACCAACGGCGGGGTGGTCACCGGCCTTCCGGCGGGCTTCCGCGAGATCGCCACGCTCCGTCTGCTCGGTCTCCCCGTCCTGGTGTGGGCAACTGCTGCCATCTTCTTTCTCCTGTGGTGGCTGCAGCGGCAGACCGTCTTCGGTTACCGGGTGCTGGCCGTCGGCGGTAACGCCGAGGCAGCCCGGCTCTCGGGCATCTCGCTCGGCAGGGTGCGGCTCCTGGTCTTCGTTCTGGCCGGTGCGGCCACCGCCCTGGCGGCAATCGCCCTGCTGGTGCGCGTCCAGTCCGGCCAGCCGAACGCCAACGGCACCTTGGCGCTCGAGGCCATCGCGGCGGTCGTCGTCGGAGGAACGAGTCTTAACGGTGGCCGTGGCTCGGTGGTGCGGACGCTCTGGGGCGTACTGCTCATCGCTGTCCTCCGTAACGGCCTGGACCTCAGCGGCATCAGCGAGGACTACAAGCAGGTCGTCCTCGGCACCGTCTTCATCCTCGCCGCATCGGTCGACTTCCTGCGGCGTCGGCTGGTCCGCCGGCGGGCGAACGTGGCCACCGCTGTCCCGACGTCGACGCCTTATCCCGTCGACGCCAAACGCGACCAAGTCGCGGCCAGTTCCGCGTCCGTATCACCACCGTCAGTCGCTGCGCCGCCGCGCTGACCCCCAGCCCGCGCCGGGCGCGCCCTGCCCTGCGCGTTCCCAGGTCTGTCGACCTGGCTCGTACCGCCCCCGCTCCCAGCACCGCCCGTTGGGGCCGGTGTCCACTACTCCAGGAGGCCTCCATGCGCATTGGTTTGCTACGTCTTGCACTTCGCTCGCCGTCCGGCCATCTCGCTGGCTCACACGCAGGACGGCGCTGGGCTGCCGCCGCTGCTGCCGCGGCGCTGGCCGTGTCCCTGGGAGCGTGCTCCAGCGACGGGGGGACGGCCGAAGCCGGCTCTGGCGAACAGGAGGATCTGACCTTCGAACTCAACGTCTACTCACGGTCGCTGCCCTACTTCCAGGACTTCGTCGCCGGGGCCCAGGAACGGGCGGACGCGGAGGGCGTGACCCTCAACGTGACCTACGGCGAAACCGATCCGCAGCTGCAGTACGACCAGGTGCAGAACGCCCTGAGCCAGTCACCGGACGGGCTGATCGTGGTCCCGGTCGACCCGGCCGCGCCGGTTCCTGTGTTCCAGCAGGCGTCTGATGCCGGCATCCCGGTGCTGACCGCCGTCAACGACATCAACGAGGACGGTTGGTCCTACGTCGTCGGTCACGTCGGCAAGGAGTACACCGATATCGGGCGGGAGAAGGCGCAGTACCTCGTCGACGCCCTCGGGGGCGAGGGCACGGTCGCCATGATCCACGGCATCCGCGGTCTGCTGTTCAGCGAGTTGCAGGCCCAGGGGGCGATGGAGGTCTTCGCCGAGCACCCCGGCATCACCGTCATCGACGGCCCCTACACCGGCGAATTCAGTACCGACGCCGGCTTGGCCGCCGCGGAGAACGTGCTGACCGCCAACCCGCACGTGGATGCGCTCTACTTCGACAACGACGACATCGCCCTCGGCGGCGTGCTCGCCGCGCAGCAGCGCGGGATCGCGATGGAGGACATCGTGATCATCGGGACCGACGGCGGCGCGCCAGCCCGGCAGGCGGTCGCTGACGGGGAGCTCGACATGACCATCACCTTGTGCGGGGTCGCTACCGGCAAGCTGGTGGTGGACACCCTCGTCGCCTACGTCCGCGACGCAGAGGAGCCCGCTGAGCGATTCACGGATGTCGCCACCCAGCTCATCACTCCAGAGACGTACGAAGACGTCGAGGCCATGATTGCCGCCGGCGACTGCTGACACCGCCGCCAGCTGACTGGCAGCCGGCCGAACGTGGCGCCTACCGGCTACTGATCGCAGCGACAGAGCAACGGGGCGCCGGGGGCCCCACCGGAGCAGCGTTCGTGCTGTCCGGAACGACCGCCTTGCCCCCCGGCTGGTGCACGGCCGGTCAGCAAACAAACAGGTGGCACGCGCGGCTTAGAAGGACGCCCGGACGTGCCTCGACCGATCAATGTCCGATCTGATGTGGAGATGCAATGATGACCGTCACTTACCACCCCGTCGTTCCGACCCTGGCGAAGTTCGGCGACTACTCGCCGGTCTCTGAGGCGCCGCCCGGAGAGCTCGTCGTGATCGCCGGGCAATTCGGCACCGACAAGACGGGTGCCTTTCCGCGCACCGACTCCCCCCAGGACCAGGTTCGCGGCGCCTTCGCGAACGTGGGACATGCTCTGGCTGCGGTCGGTCTGGGGTTCGAGCACGTGGTGAAGTTCCAGACCTTCCTCGTGGGTCGCGAGACCATTCCGCCCTTCATGGAAACCCGTCGAGAGGTGTTCGCCGAGATATATCCCCAGGGGGTCTTTCCGCCGAACACACTTCTCGTGGTCGCCGGGCTGGTGGAGGAACGATTCGTCGTCGAGATCGAAGCTCTGGCCGTTCGTCCGAAGGGAGTGTGACGCCCGTGGCCACCACCTATTTCCAGCAGGGTCGAGAAACGACCATCAGCTACCCGGTGACCGTCGATGGGCTCAGTACCCGGATCGTCGAATCCGGAAGCGGAGACCGAGTGCTCCTGTGCCTCCACGGCGTCGGGTCTCGAGCTGACCGGTTCGTCCCCGTCATGCCCCACCTGGTCGCAGCGGGCTTCCGGGTCATGGCTGTGGATCTTCCGGGTCATGGACTCGCCGGCAAACCCGCTGACTTCGGATACCGACCGCGGGACTTCGCCCGATTCGTCGCCGGAGTGCTGGACGTCCTCGGGTTGCGCAATGTCACGGTCCTGGGAACCTCCCTCGGGGGCCAGGTAGCCGCGACCCTCGCGTGTGACCGGCCGGAATTGGTCGCCGAACTCGTGCTCATCGGAACCATGGGGATCGTTCCGATGGACCGAGCCGCGATGGTTGCGCCGGAGAAGGTGTCCGACGGTAGCCCGCAGGCGGTGCGAACGAAGCTCACCTTCTTGATGTCATCCGCCGAGCAGGTCGTGGACGCCTGGGTTCGCGAGGAATCCCAGATCAACTCCTCGTTCGGCGCGCGCGAGGCGCTGCAGAAGGCCGCGCAGGCGCTCAACGAGGACTCGGTCTCAGATCTTCAGACCGAGCGGTTGCAGGCCGTCAGGCCTGGCATCCCGATTCTGCTGGTGTGGGGTGAGAAGGATCAGTGGACGCCGCTGCCGATGGGCTACCGCACGCATGAGGCCCTGCCGAGCGCCCAACTACGCGTGATGGACAACTGCGGCCATGCGCCGTACTTCGAGAACCCTGCCGAGTTCGCAAACATCGTTCAGGAATTCCTGTCCGGGCAGCCGGCCGTTGCCGCGTTCGACCGCAGAGACGAAGGGGACAATTGAGATGGCAGCCAAGTACCTGCTCATCAAGAACGGCACCGTCATCGACGGAGATCTGACTCCGCCCATCGACGATTGCGACGTCCTCGTCCGTGACGCGCGCATCATCAAGGTGGGGCGGGTCGACGTCGCGACTGATGTTCCGCGCGGCGCCGACCTGACGACCATCGACGCCCGCGGCAAGACCGTCATGCCAGGCCTGATCGACATCCACTGCCACATGACGTACGGGCTCGCCCGCACCGAAGAAGAGATCAGCATGTACACGCCGCCGGAGCTGCGCACGCTGATCGCTGCGGTCAACGTCGAGAAGGTGCTGGCCGCCGGGGTCACCAGCATCTCTCAGCCTGGAGGCAGCTACTTCATCGGCGTGGGTCTGCGTGAAGGCATCCGTCGAGGCCTCGTCCACGGTCCGCGGATGACCAGCGCTGGCCGCTACCTGACGACCAGCAACGGCCTGACCGACTGGTTCCCCGACTCGACCGGCGTCCCGGACGCGAGTACCGGGCGTCTGACCAACACCAAGGACGCGATGATCGATGAGATCCGCCGTCAGAAGAAGGGTGGTGTCGATCTCATCAAACTGGCGGACTCCCCGTTCGGCGACTATCAGGCATTCACCGACGACGAACTAAAGATGTGCGCCGACCTGGCCCACCAGCTGGGCTTGAAGATCACCATCCACGCTCGGGGGGATGGTGAGATGAACGCCGCGGTGAACGCCGGGTTTGACCACATCATGCATGGAAATCACATGTCGGACGCCACGATCGAGAACCTCGCGAAGAGTCAGATTCCGCTGGCCCCGACCCAACTGCTCATGCACCACGTCGTCGAGTTCGCGGAGGCTGCTCGCGCCCGCCACTCGATCGTCGAGGCCACCAAGCACATGAACGAGGCCACGATGGACTCCCTCCACCGTGCCTACAAGGCCGGCGTGAAGTTCGCGATGGGCACCGACAGCGGTTTCTCGCTCGTCCCGTACGGGCAGTGGCATGCCCGCGAACTCGAGATGCTGATGATGTACACCGGCATGAGCTCGCTCGAGGCCATCCAGGCAGGGACCAAGCACGGCGCCAACGCCATGGGCCTGCCCAACGACCTGGGTGTGATCGCCGAGGGCAAGCTCGCCGACATCATCGTCGTCAACGGAGACCCGGTGAAGGACATCCGCGTCCTCTACCAGCCGAACAAGGTCGAGGTCGTGATCCTGAACGGCGAGGTCCAGAGCTTCCCTGACGACATCCGCAGCAGGTTCGTGCGCAACGATTACCTCCCACACGAGTACGGGTGGGAGCTCATCACCTACGAGCGCGTGTACGAGGGAGGGGAGATCCCCAAGACGCAGCTCGACTGGTCTGGGGAACGGCGCGGCGACGTGCTCAACGATCTGCGCCGGTACGAAAAGCTGGTCGCGTCGGAGCCCGTGGGGGAGTAAGGGAGCCCGCCCAGGCTGGACCGGCTGGGTCGGCACTACAGCGTCACCCAGAGCCGAGTCGGGCAAGCTGCCGCGCAGTCCACGGTGGGTTGCCCGACTCGGCGGGACACCGCGTTGAGCGGCAGGACGCCCGCCTGCCGCCCCCGTTCCGCAGGCGGGCCAGCGACCTGGGCGACTCCGTCGTCGCGGGGACGCGGCCAACCGCGTGCCCGTGTCATCCGCGACCCGGCAACCGACCCAGGGCGAACCGAGCCGTTGACCGCCCCAGGCCGGGGGGCCGGACGGGCCGGCCGTCGCCGGCGTCCGCCGCGCAGCCCTCCGAACGCCCGCCCCACCGACCCCCGGAGGACCCCATGCTGCACAAGGTGCTGGTCGCCAACCGCGGCGAGATCGCCGTTCGTGCCTTCCGCGCCGCCTACGAGTTGGGCGCGGGAACGGTCGCGGTGTTTCCGTGGGAGGACCGCAACTCGGTTCACCGCCTGAAGGCAGACGAGAGCTACCAGATCGGCGCGGTCGGGCACCCGGTCGCGGCGTATCTGTCGGTCGAGGAGATCGTGCGGGCGGCGCGGCTCGCCGGGGCGGACGCGGTGTATCCGGGCTACGGCTTCCTGTCGGAGAACCCGGACCTGGCCGAGGCCTGTGCCCGAGCCGGGATCACCTTCGTCGGACCTCCCGCGTCGGTGTTGGAGCTGACCGGGAACAAGGCGCGGGCGATCGCCGCCGCCCGGGACGCCGGCCTTCCGGTGTTGGCCTCCACCGACCCGTCGGCCGATGTGGACCTGCTCGTGAGAGCTGCTGAGCGCCTCCCATTCCCGGTGTTCGTCAAGGCGGTGGCCGGTGGGGGCGGTCGGGGCATGCGTCGCGTGGAGGACCCCGGCGAGCTGCGGGCAGCGTTGCAGGCGGCGATGCGGGAGGCGCGGTCGGCGTTCGGCGATCCGACGGTCTTCTGCGAGCAGGCGGTGGTCGACCCCCGGCACATCGAGGTGCAGATCCTCGCGGACGGGCAGGGGAACGTGGTGCACCTCTTCGAGCGGGACTGCTCGGTGCAGCGCCGCCACCAGAAGGTGGTCGAGCTCGCTCCCGCGCCGAACCTGGACCCGGCGCTACGGGAGCGCATCTGTAGCGACGCAGTCGCGTTCGCGGAGGCGATCGGCTACGTCAACGCCGGGACCGTGGAGTTCCTGCTCGACCCGCAGGGTCGGCACGTGTTCATCGAGATGAACCCGCGGATTCAGGTGGAGCACACAGTGACCGAGGAGGTCACCGACGTCGACCTGGTGCAGTCCCAGCTGCGGATCGCCGCGGGGGAGACCCTGGCCGACCTGGGGCTGTTCCAGGACACCATCCAGCTGCGCGGCGCGGCGCTGCAGTGCCGGATCACCACGGAGAACCCGGCCAACGGGTTCCGCCCGGACACCGGCCGGATCACCGCCTACCGCTCTCCGGGCGGCGCGGGCGTTCGCCTGGACGGCGGCGCCTCGCTCGGAGGCCAGGTCGAAGCCCACTTCGACTCGATGTTGGTCAAGCTGACCTGCCGTGGCCGCGACTTCGCCACCGCGGTGGCTCGCGCACGGCGGGCCGTGGCGGAATTCCGCATCCGCGGCGTGGCCACCAACATCCCGTTCCTGCAGGCACTGCTCGACGATCCGGCCTTCGTCGCCGGCCGGGTGACGACCTCCTTCATCGACCAACGTCCGCAGCTGCTCACCGCCCGGTCGTCGGCCGACCGCGGGACCAGACTGCTGACCTACCTGGCCGATGTCACCGTCAACAAGCCTCACGGCGAGCGGCCGCACGTGGTGGATCCGGTGGAGAAGCTGCCCCGTGTTGCCCTCGACACCGCACCGCCGGACGGCACTCGTCAGCGACTGCTCGCCCTCGGCCCGGACGCCTTCGCCGCGGACCTGCGCGCCCGTACAGCGCTGGCCGTCACCGACACCACCTTCCGCGACGCCCACCAGTCCCTTCTGGCCACGCGGGTACGTACCAAGGACCTGGTCGCCGTCGCCGGACACGTCGCCCGCATCACTCCACAACTCTGGAGCCTGGAGGCGTGGGGAGGTGCGACCTACGACGTCGCGCTGCGGTTCCTGCACGAGGACCCGTGGGAACGGCTGGCCGCCCTCCGAGAGGGGGTCCCCAACATCTGCCTGCAGATGCTGCTCCGCGGCCGCAACACCGTCGGCTACACGCCCTATCCGCAGGCGGTCACCGACACATTCGTGCGCGAGGCGACGGCGACGGGCCTGGACGTCTTCCGGATCTTCGACGCGCTCAACGACGTGTCTCAGATGCGCCCGGCGATCGACGCCGTCCGCGAGACCGGCACGGCGCTCGCCGAGGTGGCGCTGTGCTATACCGGCGACCTGTCCGACCCTGGCGAGCGGCTCTACACCCTCGACTACTACCTGCGGCTGGCCGAGCAGATCGTCGAGGCCGGCGCGCACGTGCTGGCGATCAAGGACATGGCCGGGTTGCTCCGCCCCCCGGCGGCCGCCCAGCTCGTGACGGCGCTGCGGGAGCGGTTCGACCTGCCCGTGCACCTGCACACGCACGACACCGCCGGGGGTCAGCTCGCCACCCTGCTCGCCGCCTGGCAGGCGGGGGTGGACGCCGTCGACGGCGCCGTGGCCTCCATGGCCGGAACCACCAGCCAGCCGCCGCTGTCGGCGATCGTCGCGGCCAGCGACGCCACCGACCGGGCGACCGGCCTGGACCTGGCCGCCGTCAACGACCTCGAGCCCTACTGGGAGGCGGTGCGCCGGCTGTACGCGCCGTTCGAGTCCGGCCTGCCCTCGCCGACCGGCCGGGTGTACACCCACGAGATCCCCGGCGGGCAGCTGTCCAACTTGCGCCAGCAGGCCATCGCCCTGGGACTGGGTCAGCGCTTCGAGGAGGTGGAGAACGCCTACGCCGCGACCGACCGGCTGCTCGGCCGGCTGGTCAAGGTCACACCCTCGTCGAAGGTGGTCGGCGACCTAGCGCTGCAGCTGGTCGGCGCCGGTGTGCCGGTCGAGGACTTCGCATCGGACCCCGGCAGGTACGACCTGCCCAACTCGGTCATCGGCTTCCTCCGCGGCGAGCTCGGCGACCCGCCCGGCGGCTGGCCGGAGCCGTTCCGCACCCGCGCGCTCGAAGGCCGCCGTCCGGCCGAGCCGCCGGCCGAGCTGTCGGCCGACGACCGCCGGGGGCTGACCGACGACCCCCGACGGACGCTCAACCGGCTGCTGTTCCCGGGGCCCACCGGGGAGTTCGAGGCGCACCGGGAGCAGTTCGGCGACACCTCGGTCCTTCCGACCAAGGAGTTCCTCTACGGTCTTCGCGCCGGCACCGAGCACGCGGTCGACCTCGAGCCCGGCGTCCGCCTGCTCATGGGAATCGAGGCGGTCGCCGAGCCCGACGAGCGGGGCATGCGCACCGTCATGTGCACCCTCAACGGGCAGCTGCGCCCCGTTCTGGTGCGCGATCGGTCCGTCGACGCGGCCGTCACGGTGGCCGAGAAGGCCGACCGCACTCAGCCCGGCCAGGTCGCCGCTCCGTTCGCCGGCGTCGTCACTCTCCGGGTACAGGTCGGTGACGCGGTCGAAGCCGGGCAGGTCATCGCCAGCATCGAGGCGATGAAGATGGAGGCCGCCGTGACCGTCCCAGTCACCGGCACCGTCGAGCGTTTGGCCATCGGTCCCGTCCAGCAGGTCGAGGGTGACGACCTTCTTGTGGTCGTACGTCAGCGTTGAGCCCGAATCCGACCCCGCTTCGCAGACAGGAGCAGTGATGATGACGTCCGTTGATCGGTGGACGTGCCCGACGTGCGAGCGTTCGTTCCTGCTCGCCGAGCATTCGCCCGATGCGACGACGGGCCTCCCGGAGTTCCACCTGCAGCACGCAGCGGATCACGCCGAGCGCATCGTCCACGAGCCCCCACGCGGCGCAATGGCCGTCGACGTCGTGGAGCCCTGATGGCGACCGACGACGAAAGGTTGCTGGGCTCCGTCGATGAGTCCCGCCTTCACGTCGAGGAGCCGCACGACCATGCGGCCGGCGTCACCGCCGTGAAGGTGGCGATGCAGCGGTCCCTGGGTGAGATGGGACCGGCCCGCACGGCACGCACCCTGCTCCGGCTCAACCAGGCCGACGGCTTCGACTGCATGAGCTGCGCGTGGCCCGACCCGGATCCCGAGCACCGGCACCGCGCGGAGTTCTGCGAAAACGGCGCCAAGGCCGTGGCCGAGGAGGGCACCAAAGCCCGGGTGACACCGGGGTTCTTCGCCCGGCACAGCATCAGTGATCTGCTTCGGCAGACGGACCACTGGCTAGGGAAGCAGGGTCGGCTGACCCATCCGATGGTGCGGTGGCCGGGGTCGGACCACTACCTGCCGGTCGGCTGGGAGGAAGCCTTCGCCATCCTGGGCGACCACCTCCGGGGGCTGCCCTCGCCGGACCAGGCGGTCTTCTACACCTCTGGTCGCGCGTCGAACGAGGCCGCCTTTGTCTACCAGCTCTTCGTGCGGGAGTTCGGGACCAACAACCTGCCCGACTGTTCCAACATGTGCCATGAGTCCAGTGGCGTCGCGCTGATCGACACGGTCGGGATCGGCAAGGGCAGCGTGAGCCTCGAAGACCTATACCGGGCCGATGTGATCGTGCTCGCCGGTCAGAATCCCGGTACGAACCACCCTCGGATGCTCTCGGCCCTCGAGATCGCCAAGAGGCGCGGTGCCCGGATCATCTCCATCAACCCGCTCCGTGAAGCCGGGCTGGTCAATTTCCGGAACCCGCAGTACCCACGGGGTGTCATCGGCCGCGGGACCGATCTGACCGACCTGCATCTACAGGTCCGGCTCAACAGTGACCTGGCGCTGTTCCAAGCCATCGGGGCGCTCCTGGTCGAGTGGGATGCCCTCGACCACGACTTCATCGCCGCGTGCACCGCTGGCTTCGACCAGTGGCGGGCGCACGTCGCCGCAGTGGACTGGGGCCAGGTCGTACACGCGACCGGCCTCACACGCGAACAGATCACCGAGGCCGCGCGGATGATCGCCGACTCGGACGCCACCGTCTACTGCTGGGCAATGGGCCTGACCCAGCACCGCAATGCGGTCGCCACCATCAAGGAGGTGGTCAACGTTGCGCTGGCGCGCGGCGACATCGGGAAGCCGGGCGCTGGGCTGTGCCCGGTGCGCGGTCACTCCAACGTGCAGGGCGACCGCACCATGGGCATCTGGGAGAAGCCACCCGCGCAGTTCCTCGACGCACTGGGCTCGACGTACGGCTTCGAGCCCCCGCGACACCACGGGTACGACACCGTGGAGTGCATTCACGCCATGCTCGGTGGCCATGCGTCGGTCTTCGTCGCGCTCGGCGGCAACTTCTTGCACGCCGCTCCGGATACCGCACTGACCGCTGAAGCGATTGAGCGCACGGACCTGACCGTGCAGATCTCCACCAAGCTGAACCGGTCACACCTCATCACCGGGCGCACGGCGCTGATACTGCCGACGCTCGGACGTACCGAGCGTGACCACCAGGAGACCGGGGCGCAGTTCGTCACGGTGGAGGACTCCATGTCCGTGGTGCACGCCTCCCGTGGCCGGCTCGTTCCCGCCAGCGCGCATCTCCGTTCCGAGGTTGCGATCGTGACGGGCATGGCCGAGGCCACGCTCGGGGAGCGGTCGGTGGTCGACTGGGCCGCCCTGCGGTCGGACTACCGGTTCATCCGGGCCGGCATCGAGCGGGTCGTTCCGGGGTTCGAAGACTTCGAGCGGCGGGTGAGCCAGCGGACCGGGTTCGTGCTGCCACATCCTCCGCGAGACAGTCGCAGCTTCACGACACCGTCCGGCCGCGCCCAGTTCACGACGTCACGGATCGAAACCCTGAAGATCGCTCCGGGGCATCTGATGCTCCAGACGCTGCGCAGCCATGATCAGTTCAACACAACGGTCTACGGCTTGAGCGATCGCTATCGCGGTATCGAAGGTGGCCGGCTCGTGGTGATGGTCAACCGCCGCGACCTGGAGGCGATGGGGCTGCGCGACGGCGACCGGGTTGACGTCGTAGCCTGCTGGGAAGACGGGCGGGACCGCCGCGTGCGTGACTTCCGCGTCGTCGAGTACGACACCCCCGTCGGCACCGCGGCTGCCTACTACCCGGAAACGAACCCACTCGTCCCCTTGGGGTCCGTGGCCGAGGGCAGCAACACACCGACTTCGAAGTCGGTCATGGTGCGGCTTGAGCTGCTCTGAACCGTCCGGGGTCTGGCGGAGGCTCTGATCTCGCAAGGAGACTGAGACCGTGCCAGCACCCCGCAAGTACGACGAGGAGATCCGCGCCCGCGCCGTGCGGATGCACGCCTCGGCAGTGTGGGGGTCAGGGGTTCCAGTCCCTCAGCTCCACCCGTGTGACCAGTCCGTTCCCCTTCTGGGGAGCGGCCTGAGTCGTCTCTGGTCGCAGTTTGCCGGCTCTTCGTACCTGCGGTGGGTGTGAGGGACTCGCGCGTGTGAGCTGAGGCCGGGAAGGGGTCGAGGCCTTCCAAGATCGGGAGCGACCAAGCTGCCCGACCGGAAGGCCTCGACGGTGTCCGAGCCTACGGCGTGCGCTCGCGCGCGCTCACGTCCCGATCCCTCCTCTGATTCCTACTGCGACCGCTGCGATCTGCTCGTCGGCCTGGACGGGTTCCACGTCCTCGAGGTCGCCGAGCTTCCCGGCCGAGTGCAGGTGGTGGTCGAGTCGGCACCCGCGCCGATGGGCTGCCTGGCCTGCGGTGTTCTCGTCGGCAGCCACGGTCGCCGCGACGTCGTCCTGATCGATGTGCCCTGCTTCGGGCGCCCGGTCCGGCTGGTGTGGCGCAAGCGGACCTGGCGCTGCGCCGATGTCGACTGCACCGGCAAGGCGTTCACCGAGCAGCACGAGGCCCTCGCTCGGCCCCGGGCGCTGCTGACCACCCGGGCAGCCTGGTGGGCGATCGGGCAGCTGCGCCGCGAGCACGCCTCGGTCGCCGGGATCGCCCGACAGCTGGGCACGACCTGGCGCACCGTGTGGCGGGCGATCCAGCCGCTGCTGGCCGCGATGGCCGCCGACGAGTCGCGCTTCGCCGACGTCACCTCCCTGGGCGTGGACGAGCACATCTGGCACCACGTCTCCACCAAGCCCGAGACCGAGGACGGTCGCGGCCCCAAGGAACTAACCGGCATGGTCGACCTCACCCGCGACCAGCACGGACGGGTCCGCGCCCGGCTGCTGGACCTGGTGCCCGGGCGGTCGGGCAAGGCCTACGCCGACTGGCTCACCGCCCGCGGCGACGCGTTCCGGCAGCGGGTGCAGGTAGCCACCCTCGACCCGTTCCACGGCTACAAGAACGCCATCGACGACCAGCTCGAGGACGCCACCGCGGTGCTGGACGCCTTCCACGTCGTCAAGCTCGGCACCGACGCCGTCGACCGCTGCCGGCGCCGCGTCCAGCAGGAGATCCACGGCCACCGCGGCCGCAAGAACGACCCGCTCTACGGCATCCGGAACACCCTGCGAGCCGGCGCGGAGAACCTCACCGACCGGCAGTGGGAACGACTGCACGCCGCGTTCGACGCCGACGACCGACACTTGGCGGTCTGGCTGGCCTGGTCGTGCGCGCAGCAGCTGCGCTCGGCCTACCGGCACGAGCACACCGCCGACGGCCGCAAGATCGCCGAGAAGGTCATCGACTCCTTCCCGACCTGCCCGGTCCTCGAGATCGCCCGCCTCGGCCGGACGCTGAAGCAGTGGCGCGAGGCGTTCCTGGCCTACTTCGACACCGACCGCGCCAGCAACGGCGGCACCGAAGCCGTCAACGGCCTCATCGAACTCCACCGCCGCATCGCCCGCGGCTTCCGCAACCGCGACAACTACCGCCTACGCATGCTGCTCATCGCCGGCGGCCTGACCAGCCCCCACCTCAAGTAAGAAGAGCCAGTTTGCCCAGTGGTGTCCACCAAGGGGGTGTGCCGGCCGTCGTGCAGCAGTGCCGGCGGAGGTGAGGGGCGCTCGTGAGGTCGTGCCTCACGTGCCACGAGCAGCGGTCGACCTCAGTGCTCGGCGGTCAACAGCGGTCGGCGATTCTGAGGCACTCAGGGAGCGTCGCCCGCCCTTGTTCGGCCGGTGACCAACCTGACGAGTCGGTCGGTGTCCTCGGGTACCGCCCGTCCGCGCCAGGCCACGTGCAGATCGGGGCGCAGGAGCACCATGGAATACCCCTCGAAGAGGGTGGCGGCCGGTTCGGCGACCACTTCGAAGGTCTCGAAGGGTGCTCCTGCTCGGGTGAAGGCCTCCGCGAGGCCGGGGGCGACCTTTGTGCCCGGCAGGTGCACCAGTGTGTAGCCGGGTTCCAGGCAGTCCTGCAGGGCGCGGCCGTCCTCGAGCCACAGGTGCGGCATCCGGGCGCCGGGTCGCGTGCTCGGTCGGTAGGTGCCGGCATCGGCGAGCCAGTCCTCGTCGAGGTCGGGCCCCGGATGCTCGCCGTATGCGATGACCGGGGATCGGTCGTAGGTGTAGCCGAGCTCGACGCCCACGAGGTTGTTCCGCTGCTCCCGGTCGGCGACGGCGGCGAGCTCGGCCCGCGCAGCCTCTCCGGCAGGCGTGTCCTCGGTGATCTCGGGACGCCAGTGGGACCGCCAGGTACGTCGTCCCCTGGCCGTGTGGCCCGACGCGGCGATGGCACGGGCGGCGACGCGCCTCCGCTCGGCCTCGTACGAGTCGAGCAGCCCGGGCCCGCCCCACCCGTGGAGGACGGCCGCGAGCTTCCACCCCAGGTCGGTCGCGTCACCCGCGCCGGTGTTCATCCCCAGCCCACCCGTCGGGATCACGAGGTGGGCGGCGTCGCCGGCTATGAACACCCGACGGTCCCGGTACCGATCCGCGAGCATGAGGCGCTGGGTCCAGGCGCCCTCGTACAGCACCTCGAACTCCAGCGGCTCCCCGATGATCGACCGGAACAGCATCGCCATGTCGGGCCCGGCGCTCATAGCCGCGTGGAGTGCGAAGTGCTTGGTGTCGTCCTGCACCACGAGCAGCGTCGAGTTGTCGTCCGCCACGTGGTAGTGGCGCCCCTTGTTCGGGAAGCGGTCGAACAGCTCGTCACAGCGGATGAGCGCCTGGCGCATCTCCAGCAGCGATTCGCCGTCCAGCTCGAAGCCCAGCAGCTGGCGGACCGTGCTCGACCCACCGTCGCAGCCGACCACGTAGTCGGCGCGGATGGTCGAGGTCCCGGAGCGGGCGTCCACCACGATCGCCGTCACGCCGTCGTCGTCCTGGGCGAGATCGACCAGCTCGCAGCCGAACGTCACCCGCACGCCGTCGATGCGTTCGGCCACCCGTCGCAGCACCGGTTCGAGCGTGTACTGAGAGATGAGCTGGTACGGCTCGAGGGGGAGCGAGCCGTCGTTCACCCCTCGCCCGCGCTCCTTGGCCTCGTTCACCGAGGGAAACCGGTGGTGGACCAGCGGGGGAGCGTTGACCGACCCGACGCACACGAAGACGTCCATGGGGATGTCCGCCGACAGCCCCGCCGCCCGGATCTCGTCGGCGATGCCGAGTCGCCGGTAGTTCTCCATCGTGCGCGGGTTGCAGCGCTCCATCTTCGGGAGCCGGCCCGCCTCGGGACGGCGCTCGACCAGGTGGCAGCGCACGCCCCGCCGGCCGAGCTCGATGGCGAGGGTCAACCCGACCGGTCCGGCGCCGACGATCAGGACCTCGGTGTCATCCAGACCCCGCCCCTCCACCGGCTCCGCCGCGCCGGCGTGGACGGCTCCGGATCGCTCGCTCCCGGCGCTCATGCGTTCGGTGCCTCAAGCGTGTCCAGGTCCGGCTCGCCGGCGAGCCTGCGGAAGTACCGGTAGCTGGCGAGCATCCCGGCCGTGCCCCCGGCCGACCCCCGGGTCTGGTTCTCCTCCGGTGGCTTGCTGTACTCCTCGACGTCCTCCGGCGGAATGGGCTTCGGGTCGCCCAGCAGGTAGGCCTTGTACGTCATGGACGTGAGTTCGTTCAGGGTCAACGTCCTGACGATGGCCTCCTCGACGCTGGAACCCGCGACGCTGACGCCGTGACCCCGCATCAGGGCGTACCGCTTCGGTCCCATGAACCGTGCGAACTCCTCACCCAGCCGGTGATCCCTGATCCGGACGCTGCGGGGGTACACCGGGACGCCCTCGACCGCCATGGTGACCCCGGGCCCGTACGCGCCGTAGATGGGCCGGATCGGCTTCTCGCACACGGTCAGCAGCACCGCCGTCTCCGGGTGCACGTGGACGACGCTGCGAACCTCCGGGTTCAGCTTGTACAGCCAGATGTGGAGGAAGCTCTCGCTCGGTGGCTGTAGCCCTGGTGGACCCGACACCTTCTCCGCATCGAAGTCGACCTCGAGGATGTCGTCCTCGGTGGTGTAGCGGAGTCCCGCTTCAGCCGGGCCCTTGCCCTTGATGAGCATCGTGTCGTCGCTGCAGCGATAGCTGACGTGGCCCAGGGACGAGTGGGTGAGCTCCAGCTGCCCCACGATGCGGCACGCCTCGGCGACGAGGCGTACGGCGTCGCGTTCGGTCAGCCCGTCCGGGGTGTTCCCGTGCGCCTTCTCGGACGAGGTCATCCTTCGGTCCCCTCCTTCTCGCCCGCCTGCCGGATGGGCTCGGTGATGAGAGCCATGGGCCGGCGTCGGAGGAGACCGGGCTTCCGGTGAGAAGGGCTGTTCAGTTCTGCGGGCACGCGTCGTGATCGTCGCGGCTGAGGAGGTCGCCCAGGGTTGTGCTGCTCGTCTGCCGGGAGGCACGAGGACCGCTCAGCCGTTCGCGAAACCCTAACTCCTGCGCGGTGCCATGGCCCGCAGGTCACCGACTGACGGACGGCGGGCAATCCGCGAGCGCGTGCGTCGGCCTGGGCGCGAAGGAGCAGCATCCCCGTCGTGGTGACCTGCGGCTGCTCGGCACTTCGAGCAGGCGCGTCCTACGTGGCGATGGCTCCGTCGGACGGGCGCAAGGACCGCGAACTCGGCGGCTGGCGGCTCACCACGACCAAGCGTGCGGAGCCTTGGCGCAGTCCTCCCGGTAAGCGGTGAGAAAGGCCCGGCCCGCTGCTCCGCGCAGCGCCTCGTCACGATATGCAATGCCCAGTTCCCATAAGGGCGCATCGGCCATCGTGGCTAGGCCGATCCCATCGTAGATGTCTTGATCGATGCATTCCTGTGGCCCGTAAGATATTCCCACGCCACGCTGCACCATGTTCAGCACGCTGATCCAGTCGTTGACCTCCAGGCGCATCTGCCGGTGCACGCCTCGTGTTTGGCACCAGTCGTCGAGCAGTTCCCGCGACCGCCAACCCACGGGTAGTTCGATGATCGACTCGTTGACGAGATCATGGGGATCGACTTCCCGCGCGCCTGCGAGTCGGTGGTCGAGGGGGCACGCGATCATGAGTGGCGAACTGACGAGCGGTTCGAAGCAAAGCGGAGTATTCGTCCGCTCCAGGCGTGGAGTGACCGCAAAATCCACGTGACCGTCCGCCACGAGGTTCACCATCGTCTTTGGATCGGCAGGAACTATCCGCACCTCCACGTTGGGATGCTGGTTTCCGAAGCGGCGGATCGTCTCCACCATGTCGATGCTCCGGGGCACGAAAACGGAGGCGATGCGAACTGTCCCACGAAGGAGACCCTTCACCTCGGCGACGGCGTCCTGAGCGCGATGCACTTCCTCGAGGACGGCTCGCGCAGGTTCGAGGAATGCGCGCCCCGCGTCCGTCAACTCCGTCCCGCGCCGCCCACGGACGAACAAGTCCGTGCCCAGCCTTCGCTCCAGTGCCAGAAGCGATGCGGAGAGACTGGACTGTCGCATGTACTCGCGCGCCGCGGCGCGCCCGAAAGAGCCCTCCTCTGCCACCGCCAGGAAGTGTTCGAGCTGCCTCAGTTCCATGGAACGTGGCGATCAGCGAAGTCGATGGCGACCACACCGCGGCGCTGGCACCTGTTCGACGACCGAGGCTGACGCGGGGCGCTGGTCAGGGGCGCACCGTTCGGACGCCGGACTCCGTGAAGCAGGGCACGTCGGTCCGTTGGGTGTCGCCTGGTTGTGTCCATGCTCTGCTCTCTGAGGTGTCCCGCTCATGACCCGCGAAGCTGGTGGGGGCGAAGGGTGACGACGAGGGTCACAACCAGCCTGGCAACGGGGAAGGTAGCTGCGGTCTGGCGGAACCTGGCGGTTCCGCGAGCGACGCTCGCCGGGAGCGAGTCGCCGTCCGTCACAGATTACATTCATCTCATGACAGACCGTGATCAGGCGAGGCCTGCGGCTCGCCCTCGTTCGGCGCGCCAGCGTTCCGGTGCCCGGCGACTCGACCCGGCCAAGGATGCGGCGATTGCGGCCGCCGTCGTACGGGTCCTGGCAGAGGTCGGTTACACGGGGTTCACGATGGACGAAGTCGCCTTGGCTGCTGGGGTCGGAAAGGCGGCCATCTACCGCCGGTGGCCCAGCAAGGTCGACCTCTTGGTCAGCTATGTCGACGAAGAAGCCCTGAGATCGCTGTCCGTGGTCGACACCGGGTCCCTGCGAGGAGACCTGGTCGTGCTCCTCAGATCGGTGGCGGAACATCTGAGCGGACCGGCAGGACGGGCCAACCGCGCCCTGATCGGGGTGTTGCACGAAGATCGCGCTCTGTTCGAGGCCTACCGTCGAGGCCCCCTGGATCGCTGGGCTGCCGCGTTCGCCCTGGTGTTCGACCACGCAGTGCGGCGGGGTGAGATCTCACCCCGCGCCGGAATGTCTGTTGCTGCCGAGGCCGGCCCTGGAGTCGTCATTCAGCGGTGGCTCATCACCGGCGCGCCGCTCGATTCCGATCTCGTCACCGCGGTCGTCGACGACGTCATGATTCCGCTGCTTCGTCGGCACTGACCCGTCGCGGCTTCGCGAAAGACTCGACCGGGGGGGCATGGCCAGTTTCGCGTTGTGGTTCGCGGTCCCCGGCCCGGAAGGACCCATCGGGTCGTCGGGCCGGCCGATGTCGGCAGGGCTGCCGATACCGCCACCCCACTCCTGGCGCGACGCTTATCCCGACAGGTGACCCGCCGCGGCGACTGCACCGAGTGCGTGCTGACCACTCGGACGAGGAGGGGCCATGCTGGTGACGTCGGATCCGCACGTGGCGCACACCTGGCTCGGCGCCACGTATCCCGGCTACCTGCCGGAAGAGACCAACAGCCGCAGGCACTTCGTGTTCGAGGCGGTGCACGAGCAGGCCGGCCGCAGCGGGGTCTCGTGGCTGAGGTACTCGACGAGTGCGGACAACAACGTCGCCCCCGACGTGATACTCGTCGTCCGACCGTCGGCGGGCGCCATGATGGTTCGGTTCGGCCGCGAGGAGATCTCCGTCCCGCCGGGCACGCCGGTGCTCCTGCCGGCGCACCAGGCGGTGAGCGTCCTGTGGGCCGATACCGAGGCCGGATGTGTCTGCCTGAACGCGGACGACGTCGAGCGGGTCGCGGTGGAGACCACCGGTGTCGACAACCTGGCGCTCCGATTCACCGGTCTGCGGCCGATGCTCCCGAGCCTCGACCGGCTCTGGAACGACACGGTGCAGGCCGTGACGCGCGCGATGCGGCGGAACCGCACCGTGGCCGGCCCTGTGCTGACCGGGTACCTCGCCCAGCGGCTGGCCGAGGCCGTCCTGGAGACCTTCCCCAGCACGCAGCTGGCCACCCATCGCCGTGTCCCGCCCGATCACGCGACACCGGCGGTGGTGCGTCGTGCCGTCGACTTCATCGACGCGAACGCAGACCGCGAGCTGACCCTCAGCGACATCGCCGCCTCCGCGGGCATCGGACCACGCGGGCTGCAGGCGGCCTTCCTGCGGCACCAGGACGCGACGCCGACCGACTACATGAGGCGGGTGCGTGTGGACAGTGCGCACCGGGAGCTGGTGGACACCGATCCTGCAGACCTCGGCACCGTGCGCGCCGTCGCTGCGCGGTGGGGCTTTCCTCGGACGAGCGCGTTCGTCACCGCTCACCAGCAGGCCTACGGACGCCCACCCGGCCAGACCCGGCACGGGTGAGGGCCGGCGTCAGCTGGTCGCCCCGGACCGGGCTGTCGCGGGACGGAGTTCCGTGCGTCCGTCCAGATACGCGTTGAGGAAGGCGCGCCCGGCTGCCCCGCGGAGCTTGTCGTCCCGGGTGGCGACGCCGATCTCCCACAACGGGGCGCCGGCCACCGTCGCCACCTGCAGGTCGCAGGACACCTCTTCCTTGAGGCACTCCAGGGGGCCGTACGCAATGCCTGTTCCCCGTTGCACCATGCGGAGGGCGCCGAGCCAGTCGTCGACCTCGAGGCGTGCCCGCCGCTCCAGGCCGTGCGCCTCCATCAGCCCATCGAGCAGCCTGCGGGCCTGCCATTCCCGCGGCAGGTCGATGATCTCCTCGTCGACGAGGTCCCGTGGATCCACGTCCACCGCGCCGGCGAGCCGGTGTCGGGTGGGGCAGACGAGCGCCAGCCGTGTGCTGATCAGCGGTTCGAAGTGCATCCCGGAGGTCATGGTGTCGGCCCAGGGGGTGACGGCGAAGTCCACGTAGCCATCCATCACCAAGTCGGCCATGGTCCTGGAGTCCGTGCGCACGAGGCGGACCTCGACGCCCGGGTGTCGCTCGCGGAACTGGCAGATGGTGTCGCAGACGTCGATGCTCCCCGGGAGGGACGGGGCCACGGCGACGCGGACGGTGCCCAGCAGCAGATCGCGAATCTCTCCGACGGCATCCCTGGCCTTCTCCACCTGCTCGAGCGTGGCGCGGGCGGGCCCGACCAGGGCCCTCCCGGCGTCGGTCAACTCGGCACCGCGCCGCCCGCGGACGAAGAGCTCGGTCCCGAGCTCACGTTCGAGCGCCAGCAGCGAAGCCGACAGGCTCGACTGGACCATGAACAGGCGTGCGGCGGCGGCAGTGAAGCTGCCCCCCTCGACCACGGCCAGGAAGTGCTCGAGCCTTCTCAGTTCCACGCACCCAACAACGACCGGTGGGGCGATCGTGTCAGCTCCAGCCGGTCGGGCGTCTTCGGTGGGTGCCATCGGCTCTGCCGATGGGTCGGCGCCGACGGGATCACCAGTGCGCGCCCGCTCCGCCACATCGCTCGTTGCCGGTGAGACCTCTCCTCACCCCTTCGGGGCGATCCAGAGCGCGACGGGTCCTCGTGGCGCGCCGTTCCGAGCCGTGCTCGATTCTTGCTATCGATTCAATCGATATCACCCAACGAAATCGTCTGTTCAATTCGATGGTGCTGCACGACGAAATTGAGGATGCCCTCGCTCGGGGGTGCTATTTCGCAAATCGCCGGGAGTTCTCGTGTACAGCACTCATCTCGTCCCCGCCCCCAGGCGTGGCAAGAGGACCCGAGGGGACTCGGTCGTCCCCTCGGTTGCAGTACTCGACGCACTGCCGTCGCCAACCGTGCTGCTGGACGCCGACGGCATCGTCCTGCTGACGAACCGCGCGTGGGATGCCGCGACCGAAATGGTGTACGACGGCCGTTTCGAGGGGGGCATCGGGAGCGACTACTTCGCGATGGTTCGCCGCTCGTGCGGGATTGCGATCGGCCGGAAGATCGTCGCATCGCTGCGGGCGCTGTCCCGCGGCGAGCGGGAATCCGTTGCCACGGACTACTCGGTGAAGCACCCGACCGGGACCCGCTGGTACCACCTGAAGGCTTCGCGGGTGGAGGAGGAGGGGCAGGTCGTCGTCACCCACACCGACGTGACCGACCGGGTGCAGGCGGAGCGGGTGTCGGCGTGGCAGGCCCGGCACGACGACCTCACCGCGCTACCGAACCGTGCCGCTCTCCACGAGCTCATCGACGCCGAACTGCAACGGCCGGACCGGCCTCCGGTCACCGTCCTCTTCCTGGACGTCGACGACTTCAAGGACGTCAACGACTCCCTGGGCCACGACGTGGGTGACGACCTGCTGCGTCAGATCGCCGAACGGCTGGTCGCCCGGACACGGTCGGAGGACAGCGTCGGCCGGCTCGGTGGTGACGAGTTCGTCGTCCTCTGCCGGAACTGTGACACCCCGGGAGGGGTCGCACTGGCCGAGCGATTCCAGGGCATCTTCGACGAGCCCTTCGACGTCGGCGGCCGCACCGCGCGGTTGACCGCGAGCATCGGGGTCGCGACGGCGCGCGGCGGCGACCCGTCCGGCGTTCGCGCGACCGACCTGGTCCGGGACGCCGACCTTGCGATGTTCGCGGCCAAGCGCGGCGGCCGCAGCCGGATGCGAGTGTTCAGCGGGGACCTCCGCGACGCCGTGCAGCAGAAGGTGAGGGTGGCCAACGAGCTGCGCGAGGCGATCGAGGCCGACCAGCTCGTCCTGCACTACCAGCCGGTCATGCACCTCCCGACCGGGCGGGTGGACGGCGTCGAGGCACTGATCCGCTGGCAGCATCCTGAGCGAGGCCTGCTGCCCCCCGGTGACTTCATCGCGGTGGCGGAGGTCTGCGGGCTGATCGCCCCGCTGACCCGCTGGGTGCTCTCGGCCGCCACCCGACAGGCCGCGGAGTGGGCAGCCCAGGGCCTGCCCCTCAGCGTGAGCGTCAACGTCAGTGCCGCCTCGCTGACGGCGGGAACGATCGCGGACGACGTCGCAGCCGCGCTGGAGGAGTCGGGTCTTCCGTCGGACCGACTGATCGTCGAGCTCACCGAGACCACGGTGGCCGAGGATCCGGAGAGCGCCGCGACGCAGTTCGCCGCCCTGCGGCGATCCGGCGTCGAGGTGGCGATCGACGACTTCGGCAGCGGCTTCTCCTCCCTGGGACAGCTGGTCAACATCCCCGCCGGAATCCTCAAGATCGACCGCAGCCTGGTCTCGGGTGCGGCCGATCGCCGGAACGAGTCAGCCGCGGCCATCGCCGCCGTCGTCGCCCTCGCGGAGGCCTTCGGCATGCGTGCGCTCGCCGAGGGAGTGGAGACCGTCGAAGAGCTGGCGTTGACCGCGGCGCTGGGGTGCACCTTCGCCCAGGGGTATCACATCGCCCGGCCGATGCCGGCCGGAGACTTGGTGAACTGGCTGCGGGGCCGCACCGGCATCGGTGGTCGGGACGTCGGACCGTCCCGTGCCCGGCGCGTGTGAGGGGGCGGATCGACTCAGCCCTGCACGCGGACGTGGTGCGCGACCCGATCCTGCGCTGCGTAGTTCTCCATCCGCATGATCAGCGCGTCGGTCACCTCGGTCCCTCGACTGATGAGGAGAACGCCCTCGGTCGTGTAGACGTCGTCGAAGACCACCATGCCCGGTTCGAGATCGTCGACGTCGACGTCCCGCGGCGGTCCCTGGCTGTCCGGGACCTCGTGGCACGTCACGAGCGCAGCCAGCACGCGGGGGTCGTACGCGCCCGCGTCGGCCCGCAGGGCACTGATCGTCGCCTGCACGGCCGGCCGCTGTGACATTCCCGTGTCGAAGTCTGCCGCCAGCCGAAGGATCCGAGCGGAAAGCGGGAGGTCCTCCCCACGGGGCACGCCCGTGCCCGCTCCCGCGCCGTCGTAGCGGACGCGATGCAGGCCGATCGCGTCGGCGACGGCTTCCAGCCGGGGGATGGTGCTCACCAGGTCACGACTGATCCCCGGAACGCGGTCGACCATCTCCGTCTCTTCCTCGGTCAGCGGTCGACCGGCGTCCAGCTTGGCCAGGACGGCCGGAGGAAGGGTCACGGCCCCGATGTGGGACAGCATCGCCGCCACCTCGAGTTCCCACGCGTCCGGAACTTCCAGAGCCTCGGCGAGCTCGGTGACGGTCCTGGTCACCCGGACCGCGCGACCGAATGCCGCAGGCTGCGCCAGCGACAGCGTGGCGATGAGCGCCTCCACGGTGCGGCGCAGCGTCGTGGCGAGAAGTTCTTTCTCCGCGGTCATGAGGCGGTTGAGTTCGACGGCGCTCTCGAGCTCCTGCAGGAGCACCTCCGGCGCGCAGGGCTTGGTGAGGAAGCGGTAGATCTGGCCCTCGTTGACTGCGGTGATCGCGGCCTGGGTGTCGGTCTGGCCGGTCAGCAGGATCCGGACGACGTTCGGGTAGAGGGAGCGGACCCGGGACAGGAAGGTCGCGCCGTCCATCTGCGGCATCCGCATGTCCGAGACCACGACGGCGACCGGCTCGGTCTCCAGCAGCTCCAGGGCCTCGGCGCCGCCGTTGGCGGTGTGCACCCGGAACTTCCTGCGGAGCTGGCGCCTGAGTCCGTCCAGGATCGGGACCTCGTCGTCGACGAGGAGGATGGGCGCGGACTCGTCGTCCGTACGCGCCGGCAGACCGTTCGAGAAGTTCACGGGTACTCCTGGGGATCGACGTTCATTCGGCAACTGCAGCCGTTCAGTTCTCTCGTCACGTGCGGGTCCGGCTTCAAGCAGAGGAAGGTCGCCTCGTGCCGATGGGAGCCATCGAGAACGCGCGATCAACACGGGGACGCCCGCTGTCGAGATCTTCGATGACTTCCGAAGGGGGGTCCGCACCGGCGATCGCCAGGAGTCCACATGCTCACGAACGACCTCACTGCCCCGGCGACGCCGGAATCCACGGCCCGTTCGTCGGTCACCGGGGGGGCCGCACCGGGCCGTCGCCGGCCCTCCGTCCAGAACCGGGTCGAGCTCCTCGCAGGCTGCGCCATGGCGACGGTCTCGGTGGTGCTCGTCCTGACCGCGCCGACGGGCAGCCTCTGGCAGGTCGCCGCCTGCGCCGGGCTGCTGCTCGCCTCGGCGGCCCTGTGGACGACGAGGGCCACGGGGTCGGCCACCGTGATCCAACTGCGCAGGCGCCTCGACGAGTCCGACGAGCGGCTCGCCGCGCAGAGCGACGAACTCGCCCGCTACCGGGCGATCCTGTCGTCCACGGCGGACGCCATCGTCACGGTGTCGCTGGACGGGCTGATCACCGAGTGGAATCCAGCAGCGACGGAGCTGTACGGGTACGAGCGCGACGAGGTGCTGGGGCGGTCCTTCGCCTCCCTCGACCCGGACGCGGCCCCCACCTTCGTCGAAGCGGTCGCCGGGGTGGTGATGGGAGGGGAGCCCCACTCGGTCGAGGTCGCGCATCGGCGCGCGGACGGATCGCCGATCCATGCGTCGGTGATCCTGTCGCGGATCTGCGACCCGGACGGTGTGCCCTGCGGTGTCGTGGGGGTCGGGCGGGACATCGGCGAGCAGAAGGCTCGTGACGCCGAGTTCCACCAGGAGTCGAAGCTGGAGTCGCTGGGCCGGCTCTCCGCCGGGCTGGCGCACGAGATCAATTCACCCATCCAGTTCGTCGGCGACAACGCCCGGTTCCTCGAGGAGGCGTACCAGGAACTCATCCGCGTGGTCGAGATCTACCGGGGCCTGCTGGACACCTCCAACCCCATCGGATGGGTCGAGCGGCAGGAGCGCGTGCGGCAGGCGGAGGCAGGCATCGACTTCGACTACCTCCAGAAGGAGATTCCCAGCGCTGTCGAGCAGACGCTGGAGGGCATCGAGCGGGTGTCCACGATCGTCCGGGCCATGAAGACGTTCAGCCATCAGGGCCTGATGGAGCAGGCGCCCGCCGACCTCAACGAGGCGGTGGCGGCCACCGCCACCGTGACCCGGCACCAGGTCAGCGAGGTGGCGGACCTGGTGCTTGATCTGGGCGCCCTCCCGCCCGTGCGGTGCAACATCGCCGACCTCAACCAGGTGTTCCTGAACCTGATCGTCAACGCGGCCGACGCCATCGAGGAGACGGGACGTCGCGGAACGATCACGGTGGCCACGACCGTGGACGGTGAGGACGTCGTCGTCCGCGTCAGCGACACCGGCACCGGCATCCCGGAGGACGTGCGCACGAAGATCTTCGATCCCTTCTTCACCACCAAGGAGGTCGGCCGGGGGAGCGGCCAGGGCCTCCCGCTGGCTCGCGGCGTGGTCCAGGAGGGCCACGGCGGGACGTTGACGGTGGAGTCCGTTCCCGGTGAGGGGACCACCTTCACGGTGCGTGTGCCGGTGCACGGTCTGGTGGAGGAGGAAGGGGCCGCGCAGGCTCCCTCGCCCGCCGTGATCGGCTGACGGCGGGGTCGCCGGACCCGCGCTGCCTCGCGGGCCGGCGCCTCGCGGGTAGGAGGCGACCCCGGGGCGGGCTACCGTTCTCGTCGAGGTGGTCGGTGTGGCTCCTGACAGTCATCAGCGCACCGGATCGCTGTGGTCGGCCGGCGGACCTCCCCGGGCCGTCCGGGACGCGGTGACGACCTGCCGGCTGCCGGCCCTGCTGCTGGCGGTCCCGTCCGAACAGATCCTGGCCGCCAGCCCGGTGGCCGACCGGATCCTGTGCCCGGACGGCGGTTCAGCGGTGGGCCGCAGCCTCGAGGAGTTCACCGCGGATCAGCGGACCGGGGCGCTGGAGCTCCTCCTGGAGGGCCGGCTGGACGGCTACGAGGAGCGGCGCGACATCGTGCGCGCCGGCAGGCCGGAGTCCGTGACGGTGTGGTGGCGGCTCGCCGACCCGAGGGGGGATCGTCGGTTCGCGATGGCGTTCCTGCTGCCCGACCCCACGTCCCTCGGTGAGGCGATGCACCGTCCCGAGGGGATGACCGCGGAGGCGGTGATCGGGTCGACGGACCCGCACGTGATCGTGGACAGGATCAGCGTCGACGTGCAGCTGCTGATCGGCCACCAACCGTCCGACGTCGTCGGCCAGTCGTTGTTCCGGCTCGTGCAGCCCGCCGACGTCACGGCGCTGCTGCGCGTGCTCGCAGAGTCCTCCGCCACCGGACTGGGCACGAGCCTCGCCGTCCGGGTGCAGATGTACGGGTCGGCGGTGCACCGGTGCCAGCTCCTGACCCTGCCCCTGGCGCCGGCCCCCAGCTTCGCCTTCGCGCTCCTGGAAGACGAGGTGACCGCCCACGCGCTGACGTCGGCGACGGGGCTGCGGCAGGCGCTGTGGCAGTTCGACGAGGGGCTCCGGTCGGCCACGGCGTCGCGTCTGGCGGCGCGCAGCAACGCGGTGCCCGAACTGAGCCGCCTGTCCGGCCGGGAGCTGCAGATCGTGACGCGGTTGCTCGACGGTGATCGCGTTCCGGTGATCGCCGAAGCGCTCTTCCTGAGTCCGAGCACCGTGCGCAACCATCTCTCGTCGGTGTTCCGGAAACTACGGGTGGCGTCGCAACAGGAGCTCATCCATCTGCTCCGGAGAACAGGCAGGTCGGCCGGGGGGTCGTGACACGGCGCACCGTCCCGGCGTCGCCGGGCCGCTGCCGGATCGCGCCGACGCCCTCCTCCGCGCGCCGGAGCCGGGACCGGCCCGCTCCAGGGACGGCGGGATCGCCGGCAGACCCATCGGTGAGCAACCGGAATGCCCCGAGCCCACCCGGTGCCACCGGCATCAGCAGAACGACCGATTGCCGCCGGCGGGGCAGACGGCTAGCGTGGACTCGCACGGTCCGGGTGGAGCCTCGCCGTGGTCGCCGCGCGACCGTCGGATCTCCCTCGACCCTCATCCGGCAGGAGGAACTGTCCGTGACCCTGATGCGTTTCGACCCGTTCCGTGAACTCGACCGGCTCGCCGAACAGACCCTGTCCGCCGGCGCGCGTGCGCTGCACAGCATGCCGATGACGGCACTACGACGCGGCGACGAGTTCACCGTGCATCTCGACGTGCCCGGCGTCGGCCCCGACGACATCGACCTGACTGTCGAGCGCAACGTCGTCAGCATCCGGGTGCGTCGGCTCCCCGCCGGCCAGGAGGGCGACGAGGTGCTGATCGACGAGCGGCCGCACGGCGAGTTCATGCGGCAGCTGTTCCTGGGGGACAACCTGGACGCCGATCGGCTGACCGCGGACACGCGGGACGGTGTCCTGACCCTGACGATCCCGGTCAGCGAGGCGAGCAAGCCGCGTCGGGTCGTTCTCGGTTCCTCCGACCGTTCCTCCGATGCCCCGAACGTCGTCGCGGGCTCCGCGCCCGCCCAGGAGCCCGCGGCCTCGGCCACCGGGCAGTCCCCCGCCTGACCAGGGAGTGAGTCATGGATTCGTCACGTCGACACGATTCGAACCCGACCGGACCCGGAGGCGGCACCGCAGTCGCCCCCTGGTCCCCCGGCAGCCCCGACGCCACGACCCGGTCGGCCCGGCGGACGGTGGCCTCCTACACCAGCTACGCCGACGCGGAGCGTGCGGTCGACCGGCTGGCCGACCTCGACTTCCCGGTCGAGCGGGTGGCCATCGTCGGCCAGGACCTGCAGACCGTCGAACAGGTGACCGGGAAGATGGACTACCCCCGGGCCGCCTGGCGCGGGGCTCTCAGCGGCGCCGTCCCGGGCGCGCTGATCGGCTGGATCTTCGGGCTCTTCGACTGGGTCGACCCACTGATCACGAGCCTGCTGCTGGCCTTCTACGGCCTCATCATCGGCGCGGTGATCGGGGCGGTCATCGGCATGGTCGTCTACGCCATGCAGCGCGGTCGCCGCGACTTCGCGTCGGTCACGTTCATGCGCCCCCGTCGCTACGAGGTGGTCGTCGACGACGAGGTGGCCGACCAGGCTGCCCGGCTGCTCACAGAGAGGACCTGAGATGGCACGCGCGGTCGGTATCGATCTCGGGACGACGAACTCGGTCATCGCCGCATGGGAGGGGGGCGAGGCCTCGGTCGTGCCCAATGCCGAGGGGGCTCGCACGACCCCGTCGGTCGTCGCGTTCACGGAGAACGGCGAGCGCCTGGTCGGCCAGCTGGCCCGCCGGCAGGCGATTCTCAACGCCAAGGGCACGATCTACTCGGTCAAGCGGTTCATCGGCCGGAGATTCGAGGAGGTCGAGGAGGAGGCCGGTCAGGTCACCTACGACGTGGTCCCGGATGAGAGCGGGCTCGCCCGGATCAAGGTGCGGGACAAGCTGTACGCGCCGGAGGAGATCTCCGCGCTGATCTTGCGCAAGCTCGCCGACGACGCCGGACGGCACCTGGGCGAGAAGGTCACCGAGGCGGTGATCACGGTCCCGGCCTACTTCAACGACGCGCAGCGAACGGCCACCCGCGACGCGGGCAAGATCGCCGGCCTCGAGGTGCTGCGGATCATCAACGAGCCGACGGCGGCGGCACTCGCCTACGGCATGGACAAGCGCCAGCAGGAGACGGTGCTGGTGTTCGACCTCGGCGGCGGGACGTTCGACGTCAGCATCCTCGACGTCGGCGACGGCGTCGTGGAGGTCCGGGCCACCGCCGGTGACACCCACCTCGGCGGTGACGACTTCGACCGGCGCATCGTCGACCACCTGGCCGAGGAGTTCCAGAAGGAGAACGGCATCGACCTGCGGAAGGACCCGCAGGCGCTGCAGCGCCTCTACGAGGCCGCCGAGAAGGCGAAGGTCGAGTTGAGCTCCGTCAGCCAGACGCAGGTCAACCTTCCGTTCGTCACCGCGGACGCGAACGGGCCGAAGCACCTCACGATGACCCTGATGCGCTCGAAGTTCGAGCAGCTCACGGCGGATCTCGTGGAACGGACGATGGGGCCGGTCCGTCAGGCCATGTCGGACGCCAAGGTCTCGGCCGACGACGTCGACGAGGTCATCCTGGTCGGCGGGTCGACTCGGATCCCGGCGGTGCAGGCGCTCGTCCGCCGGCTGACCGGTGGCAAGGAACCGAACATGACCGTCAACCCGGACGAGGTCGTCGCCATCGGTGCCGGGATCCAGGCGGGCGTGCTCAAGGGCGAGGTGTCCGACGTCCTGCTGCTCGACGTCACCCCGCTGTCACTCGGCGTGGAGACGCAGGGCGGGCTGATGACCAAGCTGGTCGAGCGGAACACGACCATCCCGGTGCGCCGGAGCGAGACGTTCTCCACGGCGGTCGACGACCAGCCCGCCGTCGACATCGTGGTGCTGCAGGGCGAGCGCGAGCGGGCGGCGGACAACCGGGTGCTGGGCCGCTTCCAGCTCACCGGCATCCGGCCGGCGCCGCGCGGGGAGCCGCAGATCGAGGTCACCACGGACATCGACGCCAACGGCATCCTCAACGTGACCGCCCGGGACAAGGACACCGGTGCCGAGCAGGGCATCACCATCTCCGAGAGCACCAACCTGGACACCTCCGAGGTGGAGCGGATGGTCTCGGAGGCGGAGGCGAACAGGGCGTCGGACCAGCAACTGCGCCAGGAGGTGGACGCGCGCAATCAGTTGGACACCGTGGCCTACCAGGTGCAGCGCCGGCTCGACGAGCTCGGCGACTCCGCGCCCCCGCACGAGCGGGCCCGGGCCGAGATGCTGGTGACCGACGCCCGGCAGGCGGTGGCGGACCAGGCGCCGATGGATCGGGTCCGCGAGCTGACCAGCGAGCTGCAGCAGGTGCTGGCCGGCCTCCAGGCCGCCTCGACCAAATATGCCGCGGACGTCGGTGACGCACCCGCCGGTGAGACGGCGGCCGCGGACGACGACGTCATCGACGCCGAGTTCGACCGGACCTGAGCCTCGACCGATGGCTGAGCCCGAACCCACGGCGCCGTCCGCCCGGCCGCCGGATGCCGGCGCGGAATCCGACGAGGCGCGGCCTTCCGCGGAGGGAGTGCCTCCGCGGAAGGCCGCGCCCGCCCCCGCGGACGGCGCGGCGGCGGGTGCCACCCAGCAAGCGCTGGACGCCGCCGAGGACCGCTGGCGACGCGCCGCCGCCGACCTGGACAACCTGCGCAAGCGGTACGCGCGGGAGGTCGCGCGGGAGCGGGAGAACGAGCGGGAGCTGGTCACGTCGGCGTTCCTGCCGGTGCTGGACACCATCGATCGTGCCCTGGAACACGCCGCCGCGGACCCGGGGTCGATCGTCGAGGGCATCCGCTCCCTGCGTGAGCAGGCCCTCGCCGTCCTCTCGGGGCTCGGCTTCGGACGGGAGGACGAGCCCGGAGTGCCGTTCGATCCGGCGCGACACGAGGTGGTGGGCGTGGTGGACGCCGACGGGGCCGGGACCCCGCCCGGTTCGGTGGCCGCCGTGGTGCGGCCCGGCTACGGCGCCCCCGGACGGCAGCTCCGACCGGCGGCCGTCACCGTCGCGCAGCGCCAGGGGGGCTGACCGATGGCCCGCGACTTCTACGAGGTCCTGGGGGTGTCGCGCGACGCGGGCCAGGACGAGATCCAGCAGGCGTACCGGCGGTTGGCGCGGCAGAACCACCCCGACGTCAACAAGGATCCGGCGGCGGAGGAGCGGTTCAAGGAGATCAACGAGGCGTACACCGCCCTGTCGGACCCGGAGCTCCGCAAGCGCTACGACCGGTTCGGAGAGGACTTCCGCCGGGTCCCCGAGGACTGGGAGGAGCGCGTCGGTGCCGGAGCCGGGGGATTCGGTGGCCGGGCCGGTCGGGGACCCCGCGCGACCTGGACCACCGACGGCGCCGACGTCACCGGGGGATTCGGTGGCGGGGGCTTCGAGGGCTTCGAGGGCATCGACATCGAGGACCTCCTGGGCGGCATGTTCGGGCGCCGCGGCCGCGGCGCGCGGGCGGCCCGCACGGCGGGCGCGGATCAGGAGGCCGAGCTCCCGCTCACCCTGGAGGAGGCCTATCGCGGCGGGCGCAAGGAGATCACGCTCAACGGCCCGGACGGCCCGCGCAGCTACACCGTCACGATCCCCCCGGGGGTCAACGACGGCCGGCGGATCCGGTTGGCCGGCGAGGGAGGGCGGGGCCTCGGTGACGGCCCGGCCGGCGACCTCTACCTGGTGGTGCGGCTGCTGCCGCACCCGCTCTTCCGGGTGCACGGCCGGAACATCCACGTCGACCTGAAGCTCGCCCCGTGGGAGGCGGCGCTCGGCGCGAGCGTCCCGGTACCCACGCCCGCGGGCGAGACCAAGGTGACCGTGCCTCCCGGCTCCTCGTCGGGACGCCGCCTCCGGCTGCGTGGGCAGGGCATGCCGGACCCGGCGGGGCACCCGGGCGACCTGTTCGCCGAGGTCAAGATCATGGTGCCGCCACAGCTGAGCGACCGTGAGCGTGAGCTGTTCTCCGAACTCGCCGCGTCGTCGACGTTCGATCCGCGGCGGGCCACGGCCGACGCCGGGGGAGGACGTCGATGAGCCCGCAGAATCGTGCGCTTCGCTACCCGCTGGTCCGCAGACCGGCATCCGCCCTGCTGGACGAGGAGGAGTTCGCCCGGCGCTGTGGCCTGCACCCCGAACTCGTGCGGCGGTTCTGGGCGCTGGGCCTGATCCCGGCCGCGCGTCACCCCGACGGGTCGCTGTGGTTCAGCCCGGCGCAGGTACCGGCCGTCGCGCGGTTCCAGCGGCTGCACGCCACCCTGCCGCTCAACTACGCCGCCCTCGGACTGGTGTGCGACCTCCTCGACCGGATCACCGCCCTCGAGACCGCACTGCGCGTTCGAGGGCGGACCGAGCCCGTACGACGACGCAGTCCCCAGGAGCCCGCCAACCAACCCGAGCGGAGTTCGCGATGGACCTGAACCGCCTGACCCAGAAGTCCCAGGAGGCGCTCGCCGCCGCCCAGACCCTGGCGATCGAGCACGGCCACACCGAGATCGACGTCGAGCACCTGCTCATGGCGCTCCTCGACCAGCCCGACGGCCTCGTCCCGCGGCTGATCTCGGCGATGGGAGCCGACCCTGCGGCCCTGCGCAAGGACACGGCAGCGGAGCTCTCCCGCAAGCCACGGACCACGGGCGCCGCCCCCCAGCCGGGGCAGGTGTCGCTGACGCAGCGGGTGGCCCGGCTCCTGGACGCCGCCGACCGCGAGGCCAGGCGCATGAAGGACGAGTACGTGTCGGTCGAGCACCTGCTCGTCGCGCTGGCGGAGACCGGCTCGGCCACCGGGGCCGGGCGGGTGCTGGCGCAGCACGGCGTCACCCGGGACGCCTTCCTGTCCGCGCTCACGCAGGTGCGCGGCAACCAGCGGGTCACCTCCGCGACCCCGGAGGGCTCCTACGAGGCGCTCACGAAGTACGGGATGGACCTGGTCGAGTCGGCGCGTTCCGGCCGGCTCGACCCGGTGATCGGCCGCGACGCCGAGATCCGGCGCGTGATCCAGATCCTGTCCCGGAAGTCGAAGAACAACCCCGTCCTCCTCGGCGAGCCCGGTGTCGGCAAGACCGCCATCGTCGAGGGGCTGGCCCAGCGGATCCTCAACGGGGACGTCCCCGAGGGGCTGCGCGACCGCACGGTCTTCTCCCTCGACATGGGCCTGCTGATCGCGGGGGCGAAGTACCGCGGCGAGTTCGAGGAACGGCTCCAGGCGGTGCTGACCGAGGTGAAGGCGGCCGAGGGCCGGATCCTGCTGTTCATCGACGAGTTGCACAACGTGGTCGGGGCCGGTGCGTCCGAGGGCTCGATGGACGCGGGCAACATGCTCAAGCCGATGCTGGCCCGCGGCGAGTTGCACATGATCGGCGCGACCACGCTCACCGAGTACCGGAAGTACATCGAGAAGGACGCCGCTCTGGAGCGCCGCTTCCAGCCCGTCTTCGTCGACGAGCCGACGGTCGAGGACGCGGTCTCGATCCTGCGCGGGCTGCGCGAGCGGTTCGAGGTGTTCCACGGCGTCCGGATCCTCGACGGCTCGCTGATCGCGGCGGCGACGCTGAGCCACCGCTACCTGACCGACCGGTTCCTGCCCGACAAGGCCATCGATCTCGTCGACGAGGCGTGCGCCCGGTTGCGCACCGAGATCGACTCCATGCCCGCCGAGCTCGACGAGATCACCCGCCGGGTGATGCGGCTCGAGATCGAGGAGGCGGCGCTGGAACAGGAGGACGATCCCGCGTCGGTCGCCCGCCTGGACCAGCTCCGCCGCGAACTGGCCGACCTGCGCGGCGAGGCGGATGCCATGCGGGCGCAGTGGAACGCCGAGCGGCAGGCCATCAAGCGGGTCCAGGAACTGCGGGCGGAGCTGGAGCAGGTCCGCCACGAGATCCAGGAGGCCGAGCGGGCCTACGACCTCAATCGCGCCGCCGAGCTCCGCTTCAGCCGGCTGGCCGAGCTGGAACGCAGGCTGGAGACCGAGGAGCGACGGCTCGCCGAGAAGCAGGGCGAGCACAGCCTGCTGCGCGAGGTGGTCACCGCCGAGGAGATCGCCGAGATCGTCTCGGTGTGGACCGGCATCCCGGTGTCCCGACTGACCGAGGGCGAGCGGGAGAAGCTGCTGCGCCTCGACGAGGTGCTGCACCGCCGCGTCGTCGGCCAGGACGAGGCGGTGCAGGCGGTCGCGGACGCGATCATCCGTGCCCGGTCCGGGGTGAAGGACCCGAAGCGGCCGACCGGCTCGTTCATCTTCCTCGGCCCGACCGGCGTCGGGAAGACGGAGCTGGCCAAGGCTCTGGCCGAGGCGCTGTTCGACTCGGAGGACAACATCGTCCGGATCGACATGAGCGAGTACCAGGAGCGGCACACCGTGTCGCGGCTGGTCGGCGCCCCGCCCGGCTACGTCGGCTACGAGGAGGGCGGGCAGCTCACCGAGGCGGTCCGCCGCCGTCCGTACGCCGTCGTCCTCTTCGACGAGATCGAGAAGGCGCACCCGGACGTCTTCAACACGCTGCTGCAGGTGCTCGACGACGGCCGGCTCACCGACGCGCAGGGCCGCACCGTCGACTTCCGCAACACCGTGATCATCATGACGTCGAACATCGGGTCGCAGTACCTGCTCGACGGCGTCACCGACGACGGCCAGCTCAAGCCCGAGTCACGTGACCTCGTGATGGCCGAGCTGCGGGGCCACTTCCGGCCGGAGTTCCTCAACCGGGTCGACGACACCGTGCTGTTCACGCCGCTCAACCCGGGCGAGATCGAGAACATCGTCGAGCTGATGCTCGCCGACCTCCGCGTCCGCCTCTCCGAACGCACCATCACGGTGGAGATCACCGAGGAGGCCAAGCGCTTCATCGCCCGGGAGGGCTACGACCCGGTCTACGGTGCGCGGCCGCTGCGGCGGTTCATCGCCAGGGAGGTGGAGACCCAGGTCGCCCGGGCGCTGCTGCGCGACGGGGCGATCGAGGGCTCGACCGTGCGGGTCGACGTGGACGGCGACCGGCTCGTCGTCACCCACCAGATGATGGGAGCGCAGTCATGAGTGCTCCCGCGACCGCACGGACGAGCATCGTCACCTGCGCGCACTGCTCGAAGAGGAACCGGGTGCCGGCCGTGGCAGAGAGCACCCCGAAGTGCGGCAACTGCCACCAGCGCCTGCCCTGGATCGTCGACGCGGGTGACGACGACTTCGCCGAGGTGGCGGAGCGGGCTCCGGTCCCGGTGCTGGTGGACCTCTGGGCGACGTGGTGCGGGCCCTGCCGGATGGTCAGCCCGGCCCTGGAGCGGATCGCCACTGACCGGGCCGGCGAGCTGAAGCTGGTCAAGGTCGACGTCGACCAGGCGCCCCGTCTGTCCCAGCGGTTCGAGGTGCGCGCGGTGCCGACCCTGATGGTGCTGCGCGACGGCGAGGTCCTCGCTCGTCAGCCCGGAGCCGCCCCGGAACCGGCGTTGCGCACCTGGCTGGACCAGGCACTGCAGTCGAAGGGAAACGAGGACCGATGACCATCCCCGTCGGCGTCGACCCCCACATCGTCTTCGTGCGCGAGGGGGTCGTTCCCCGCACTCCGCAGGGCTGCGAGGAGTGCCTGCGGATCGGGTCCCCCTGGGTGCACCTGCGGCTGTGCCTCACCTGCGGGCACGTCGGCTGTTGCGACCAGTCCCCGGGCAGGCACGCCCGCCGGCACGCCGGGGTGGTCGGCCATCCGATCATCCGGTCGTTCGAGCCGGGCGAGGACTGGCGGTGGTGCTTCGTCGACGAGGCGCCGGCGTGACCACCCGGGCGACGGGTGAGGACCGGGCGCTGGAGGATCTGCTCGCGGACGTACCGCCCGGCGAGACCCCGGACATGTACGGGGCCTTCCCGCGGCTCGACGAGGCGCAGACCCGGGCGCTGGAGGCCGTGGGCGAGCGTCGGCCCACCACGCGTGGTGAGGTGCTCATCGCCGAGGGGGACCGGGAGCAGACCTTCTACGTCGTGCTCTCGGGCCGGGTCGCCGTCGCCGAGGCCTTCGGGACGCCGGCGCAGCGCGTGGCCCGGGTGCACGGACCGGGCCGCTTCCTCGGCGAGCTGGGCATCCTCACGGGGCAGCCGGCCTTCCTGACCAACGTCGTCGTCGACCCGGGCGAGGTGCTCGCGGTCGCGGGCGACCGGCTGCGCGCCTTCGTGACCAGGGACCCCAGGTTCGGCGACATGGTGCTGCACGCCTTCCTGGCCCGGCGCGCGCTGGCGCTCGGCGAGGGCCTCGGCTTCCGGATCATCGGCTCCCGGTACTCCGCCGCCAGCCGGCAGCTGCGCGAGTTCGCCGCCCGCAACCGGCTGCCGCACCGGTTCCTCGACCTGGAGACCGATCCGACGGCAGAGCGCATCCTGCGCGAGGTCGGACTCGGACCCGAGGACACGCCGGTCGTGCTGTACCGGGACCGGCTGCTGCGCAATCCGACGACCGCCGAGCTGGCCGCGGAGTTCGGGTTGCGCGACCTCGGCAAGGACGCCGAGGTCTGCGACCTGGTGGTCGTCGGTGCCGGCCCCGCGGGACTCGCCGCCGCGGTCTACGCCGCGTCGGAGGGCTTGGACACGGCGCTGCTCGACGCGGTCGGGACGGGCGGCCAGGCAGCCCGGACGTCGAGCATCGAGAACTACCTCGGGTTCCCTGGCGGCATCTCCGGTGGCGAGCTGGCCGAGCGCGCGGTTCTGCAGGCGGACAAGTTCGGCGCCCATCGCTCCGTGCCGGCCGAGGTGGTGGGGCTCGAGCAGCGGAACGGGAGCTACGACCTGCGGTTCGCCGACGGGAGTCACCTGGCCACGCGGTGCGTGATCGTCGCGACCGGCATGCGGATCCGCCGTCTCCCCCTGCCACGGCTGGAGGAGTTCGAGGACACCTGCGTGTACTACGCCGCGACGCCGCTGGAGGCCAGGCAGTGCGTCGGTGACCCCGTGGTCGTGGTGGGCGGGGGCAACTCGGCGGGGCAGGCGGCGGTCTTCCTCGCCGACCATGCCGCCGAGGTCCGCATGGTGGTCAGGGAGGAAAGGCTCGACGAGAACATGTCGCGCTACCTCGCCGACCGGATCACGCAGGACCCGCGCATCGAGGTGCATCTGCACAGCGTGGTCGAGGACCTGGAGGGCGACGGGGGTCGGCTCCAGGCGGTCGTCGCCAGGGACCTCGAGAGTGACGAGCGCACGCGACTGCCCGCGCGGGATCTGATGGTGTTCATCGGCGGGGACCCGAGCACGACGTGGCTGCCCGATTCGGTGACCCGCGACACGGGTGGGTACGTCGTGACCGGGCCGGCGGCCCGCCGGACGGCGCAGTCGGAGGACGCCGTGCAGCACGTGCCGCTGATGCTGGAGACCAGCCTGCCCGGCGTCTTCGCGGCGGGCGACGTGCGCAGTGGCTCGGTCAAGCGGGTGGCCTCGGCCGTGGGAGAGGGCGCCATGGCGGTCCGCATGGTGCACGAGCACCTGGCCGCGGCGCGCTGATCGCAGCGGAGGAGGGGGGAGGGCTACCGGCGTCGCAGCTGGGCTCAGGGACCTGGCCGCCGCCAGCCGGTGGGCGGTCTGGTCGCAGCGGCGCTCGTCGGGGACACCACCGCCCGGACCTACGTCGATCCGGGCACGAGGCGGGCGAACTCCCCGCCCAGCTGGGACAGCACGTCGTCGAACTCGCCCGGCTCGACCGCGTCGCGGGTCGTGGCGAGCACGGCGACCATGCCTTCCCGCGCGTCCGCCTCGGACACCCGCGCCATCCGCGCGACCCGTCGCGCGAACTCGTCGGGCCCGAAGGCCCGTGCCTCCGGTTCCGGTGGGATCAGGTCGGCCTGCAGCTCCCCGGGGAGCTGGGCGCGCAGGTCGTCGGCCTCACCGGCGGTGAGCCGCTCGGCCAGCACGCGCAACGTCGCATGGACGAGCGTCTCGGTCTCGTCGCGGGGGCGGCCGCTGCGGACCTGGACGGACGAGACGAAGTCGTCGTACTGCACTGCTCCTCCTCGGGGCCTTCCGAAGGGCGGACGCGGCAGACCGCCCCGGTGCTCCAACCTGGGGGATGCCGCCCGGGCAGACCATCGGCAGACCTGCCGATCTGGCGCGTCGTCCGGGCTGCAGCTCGACCTCGGTCGGATCCCGCCGGTGCGGTTCGACATCGCCGAGGTTGACCAGGTCTTCATGCACCTGATCTCGAACGCGGTGGACGCCATGCGCGAGACAGGACGGCGAGGCACGCTGGGCGTGCGTACGTGGCTGGAAGGTGACCAGGCCGTCGCAGCCGTCAGCGACACCGGCGACGGCATCGTCGACGACGTGCTCACGAAGATGTTCGAGCCCTTCTTCACGACCAAGGCGGTCGGCCACAGCAGTGGACAAGGGCTGCCGCTCGTGCGCGCGGTGGTCCGGGGCCACGGCGGCACTCTCGCCGTGGACACCGAACCCGGCGCAGGCGCGACGTTCACCGTGCGCCTGCCCGTCGGTGCCGACGCCTGACCGCGTTCGCCATGGCCGCAGCCGTCGATCACGGCGCTGCTCAGGGTGAGGTCGTGACCAGAGCGCGGGCCGAGCCCGGTGCCGACCGGCCGCACCGGTCGAGATAGTCGGCGAGGAAGGAGCGACCCGCGGCACCGCGGAGTGACTCGTCCCGTGCGATGACCCCGACCTCCCACAGGGGTGCACCGGCCAGCGTGGCCGTCGCCACGCCGGGGAACGTCTCGTGGTCGATGCAGGCCTCGGGGCCGTAGGCGACGCCCATGCCGCGTTGCACCATGCTCTGCAGTGGCAGCCACTCGTTGATCTCGAGCCGGACCCGGCGTCGCAGCGAACTCTCCTGCACCCAGGCGTCGAACAGCGCCCGGATCCACCATCCGCGGGCGAGGTCGATGATCGGTTCCTCCACGGCGTCGGCGGGGGCCACGTCGCGCGCCCCGGCGAGCCGGTGGTCGGTGGGGCACACGAGGGCGAGTGGCGTGCTGATGAGGGGGATGAAACGCAGGGCGGGACCGACCCGCGGGGTTCGTGGGCCGATGGCGAAGTCCACCTGTCCGTCGGTGACGAGGTCCACCATTCCCTGAGCGCTCGCCGGCAGGACGTGCACGTCGATGCCCGGGTGCTCCAACTGGAATTCGCGGATGGTGTCGGCCACGTCGACGACCCGGGGGACGGCCATCGCGGCGATGCGGACCGAGCCGCGGAGCAGGCCGGTGACCGCGGCGACGGCGTCGCGCGCCAGCTCGGTGTGGGCCAGCGTGGCACGCGCCGGCTCGACCAGGGCTCGTCCGGCGTCGGTGAGCTCGGTGCCGCGGCGGCCGCGGACGAACAGTTCGGTGCCCAGCTCGCGTTCCAGGACCAGCAGGGACCCCGACAGGCTGGACTGGACCATGTAGAGGCGGGCCGCTGCGGCGGTGAACGATCCCTCCTCGGCGACGGCCAGGAAGTACTCCAGCTGCCTCAGTTCCACGTCCGGCCGATCCGGTGGCGGGGTGCGGTCGACGTCGTGCGCATCTGTGCCTCTTCGTGCGTCGGGGCCGGCTGCTGGCATGGTCGCCCGGCGGCTGAGTGCTGCGAACGGTAGGGGGCCGGCGCGGAACCAGCGGGTGCCGTGTCACCGCCCGGGGGGCGGCGAAGCGCGGCAGCCCGGCGGGTCGGCCTACAGTCTGGGCCATGGCGTCGGATGACTCCGGATCGCCAGATGCTCGCCGACCGGCTCGTCGGACGAGCGGCCGTCCGCTGGACCGCGCGAAGGACCAGGCGATCACGGCCGCGGTGGTGGACGTGCTGGCCCGACTCGGCTTCAGCGGGTTCACCATGGACGAGGTGGCGCAGACCGCGGGCGTCGGCAAGGCCGCCATCTACCGACGGTGGGCCGGCAAGACCGACCTGTTGGCCAACTACACCGAGGGATCGATCGAGGGCACCCTCGACGTCTCGGACACCGGATCGCTCCGGACCGACCTCATGGCGTTGCTCAGCTCGGCGGCGGTCCACTTCAACGGCCCGGCGGGACGCGCCAACCGGGCCCTGCTCAGCGCAGTGCACGACGACCCCAGACTGGCAGACGCGTATCACTCGGGGCCGGTGGCCCAGTGGGCCGCGGCCTTCGACGAGATCCTCGGTCGTGCGGTCGGACGAGGGGAGTTCCGGCCCACCGCCGGCTCGTCGCTCGCTGCGGAGGCGGGCGCGGCGGTCCTCGTCCAGCGCTGGCTGCTGCTGGGAGCCCACATCGACGAGGAACTGGTGACGGCCGTCGTGGACGACGTGATGCTGCCGCTCCTCCAGGATGACGGCCGGGGACAGCGACCGGGCGGGCCGAAGCCCGGAACGCCGTCGTCCGAACGTTGAGGTGACCTGGGCGGCCGGCACCCTCGACATCGGTCGATCGGCCGATCGGTCGATGTCGGGCCCCCGCGACGACGTCCCTACGGCCTGCCCGTGCTGCGGCGCTCACCCGCGCAGGCCGGTTGGCGCGAAAGGGCCGGAACGTAGAGGCCGTCCCGTTCGGCGCGGACCGCGGCGAGTGTCCTCGTCGGTGCCGCGAGCTTCACGAGGAGGTGCTCCAGGTGCGCGGCCACGGTCCGCGGGGCGACGACCAGCGTGCGAGCGATCTCGTGGTTGGAGCACCCCTCGACCAGGAGGCCCAGCACCTCCAGTTCCCGCGGGGTCAGCCCCTGCAGGTCGGTCGCCGGTGACAGCAGGGCCACAGCGGTCAACCCCGGCGGCACGTCCTCGGGCGCGGCCAGCACGGTGACGCGCACGTGCCCGCCGGGCGCGTGCGAGCCGCCCACCGGCCAGAGGAAGGACGAGTAGACGTGCCCGTCGCCGGTCCGCTCCCGTGCGGCTGCCACGACGGCGGAGCCGGGAACCAGCAGCACATCGGCCGGCAGGCCGGGAAGCGTCTGGCAGCCGCCGTCCGCGCGGAGCACCACGCCGGCCGTGGCACCCCGGACCAGCCGCGCGGCGATGAGCAGCGAACGCATCGGGTCGATGCCGTGCGCGAGCACCGGCGCGAGCCGCCCGAGCCGGCGGCGCATGGCCGGGGACGGCGGCTGGCGACTGCCGGACAGCAGCGCGAGGAAGCCGACGTGCCGCCCCTCGGGTGCGAACAGGCCGAGCGCCAGCGCCTCGTGGATCCCCGACGGGATCAGGCACTCGGCCCAGGTCCGCAGCTCCTCGGCCGGGTAGGGCAGGTCCGACGGGCTCAACGGCGGTCGTGCCCGGTCGGTGCCGGTGACCTCGATGTCCCGCGCCGTCAGCGGGCCGGAGAGGTACGCCACGGTCGGGCCGTCCAGGTCGACGCTGGCCAGCGAGTGGTAGCCGTGGCCCAGCGGGTCGGCCAGTGCCAGCCAGGCACCGTCGAACGGGACGACCCGGCGGAGGACCTCGAGCAGGGCCTGGGCGCGCTCGGACGTCGTGCCGGCCGAGGCCGCGGTCTCGGCCAGCTGCAGTTCGCCCGACCGGTGTGAACGCACGTCAACCTCCCGACGAACCCAGCAGTGGCGCGCCGCTCCCAGCCACGACCGCACCGGCTGCTCGACCGGTCGGGGGGACACCGACCAGGTAGTCATACCGCGGGAACGTGGCGTCATACCTCTTGCGCCCTGACGTAGAACCAAAGGCCTGTGAGTCCTGGCCTCACGCGTCGACCACCGGGTCCCCTCACCGGCGGTAGCCTGATCTGTGGACCTGCGCCAGCTCAGGTACTTCCTCACCGTGGCCGAGGAGCGGCGTTTCTCCTCGGCCGCTCGCCGGTTGCACGTCGCCGCTCCGTCGCTCTCGCAGCAGATTCGTGTTCTGGAGCGGGACCTGCGCGTCACGCTCTTCGATCGCACTCCGCGCGGAGCCGAGCTGACGCCTGCGGGGCTCGTCCTGGCCGAGCGGGCGCGGGTGATCCTGGCCGAGGTCGACCGGGCACGAGACGACGTGCGATCCGCAGGGGTCTCGCGCCGGGAGGAGGTGACCCTGCGGGTCTGCACCATGGCCGACCGGGTCCTCGACGGCCCGCTGCGAGCGGTGGGCTCCGCCATGCCGGGCCTCGAGGTGTTCGTGACGTCCAGCCCCGGGGACGACGCCATCGAGGCGGTCCGGCAGGCGCGGGCCGATGCAGCGGTCGTCTGGAACCGTCCGCAGGCGCACCGTGACCTCGACGGTGTCGTCCTCGGCTCGGTGCTGTTCGGAGTCGTCCTGCCGGTGGCGCACCCGCTCGCCGGCCGTGCGGTGATCCCGGTCGCCGGTCTCGGTTCCGACTCAGCGGTGATGTTCCCGCTGTCCCCCTTCGCGGGCATCTGGCAGCGCACCGTGGACCACCTGCTGCCGGCGGGGGCACGGCCGGGGCAGGTCGTCGTCGAGCCGGACCTCATCAACAGCCCCGAGGCGATGTTGCGGGCGGTCGCGGCCGGGTCGGGCGTCGCCCCCGGGATCCTCGGGGTCGCCGAGCACATGGGCGTCGGCGGGATCGTCGTGCGGCCGCTCGTTCCCCCTCTGCTCCTCGACCTGGAGGTCGTCTGGCGCCGGCCGGCCCGCCCCGCCGTGGGCCGCCTCGTCGACTTCCTGGTCGCGGCGGTCGACGCCCCGGAGGTTCTCGTCGCGGCGCCTCCTCGCCCCTCCAGGGCGCTGGCGATCAGGGCGTGAGGACCACCTTCTCGCAGCCGTCGGCCTTGTTCTTGAAGATGTCGTAGCCGTGCGGGGCCTCGGCCAGGGGCAGCCGGTGGGTGATCACCCGGGTCGGGTCGATCTCGCCGCGCTCGATCCGGTCCAGCAGCGGGCGCATGTACCGCTGCACGTGGCACTGGCCCGTGCGCAGGGTGAGTGACCGGTTCATCCAGGCGCCGGCCGGGAACTTGTCGACCAGACCGCCGTAGACCCCGATGACCGACACGATGCCGCCGCTGCGGCAGGAGAGGATCGCCTGGCGCAGGGCGTGCGGCCGGTCGGTCTCCGAGCGGACCGCCTGCTTGAGCCGGTCGTAGAGGTGCACGTCGGCGGTTCCGTGCGTGGCCTCCATGCCGACGGCGTCGATGCACTTGTCCGGTCCCCGCCCAGCGGTCATCTCCAGCAGGGCGGAGCGGACGTCGGTGTCGGTGAAGTCGATCGTCCGGTAGCCCTGGGAGGCGGCCATCTCCAGGCGGTAGGGGAAGCCGTCGATGGCGATCACCATGGCCGCGCCGAGCACGCTGGCACTGTCCATCGCGAACTGACCGACCGGCCCGGCGCCCCAGACCGCGACGACGTCGCCGTCCTGGATGTCGCACATCTCCGCGCCCATGTAGCCGGTGGGCAGGATGTCGGAGAGGAACAGCACCTGCTCGTCGGCGAGGTCGCTCTCGATGCGGATCGGGCCGACGTCGGCGAACGGCACCCGGGCGTACTCGGCCTGCCCGCCGGCGAAGCCGCCGGTCAGGTGCGAGTAGCCGAAGATCCCGGCGACGGGGTGCCCGAACATCTTCTCGGCGACGCCGGCGTTGGGGTTGGTGTTCTCGCAGCAGGAGTACAGCTCTGCCTGGCAGGCGAGGCAGGCGCCGCAGGCGATCGGGAAGGGGACGACGACGCGGTCGCCGACCCGCAGCCTCGACCCGTCGACCCCGGGGCCGACCTCGACGACCTCGCCCATGAACTCGTGGCCGAGCACGTCGCCCTTCTCCATCGTGGGCACGTAGCCGTCGACCAGGTGCAGGTCCGAGCCGCAGATCGCCGTCGACGTGATCTTCACGATCGCGTCCCGGCTGTTGAGGATCGTCGGGTCGGGGACCTCCTGCACCTCGACCTTGTTCTCCCCGACGAAGCAGTTGGCCTTCACGCCAGGACCTCCTTGCGCCCCCGGAGCTCCTGCAGCTCCTCGGCACTCAGCGGCCGCGCCGGGCGCTGCGGGAACTCCTTGCGGGCCCGCTTGCCCCAGGGGGCGCCCTCGGAACGCACGACCTCGCCGGTCTCCATCACCTGCTTGAGGCGCCGCAGGTCGTCGTCGAGCGCCTGCGAGGGATCGTCGCCGAAGTACTTGGCGATCGCCCGGCCGAGCGGGCCCGCGGGCATGTCGTAGCGCAGCGTGACGCGTACCTCGGTGCCCCGCCTGCCCGGTGCGGGAACGAGGAGCACCTCGCCGGTGGTGTCGACGTCGGAGCCCTCGACCGACGCCCAGGCGATGCGCTCCGCGGCGACGTCGGCCGTGGTCACGACGTCCCACTCGATGACGGTGTCGAACGGTGCGCTGGCGGTCCAGCGGCTGGAGCGCGGGCCGGTCACCCGCACCTCGTCCAGGTGGGCGATGAACGCGACCAGGTTCTCCAGCCGGTGCCAGAAGCCGAACACCTCCTGCGGCGGCTTGTTGACGGTCGTCGTCGAGGTCAGCTCCATGAGCACTCCTGAAGAAAAGGTGGGCCTGCGCGTCCAGCCAAGCCCGGCGGCAGGGTGAGCTCCATCGGCAGGACGACCGATTACGCATCACCACGACCAGCAGCGTGGAGCGGCGCACGCCCGGTGGCGGTCGGCGTGCTGTCAGGCGTCGAGCTGCGCTGCGAGCCCCGCCCGCTGGAGGCCTCCCACCCTGCGTGACACCGGGGGATCGACTGCCCGCGGGCGTGCCCGCCACCGGTCGGAGCCGGTGAGATCGGAGCCGATGAGATCGGTGTACAGCTGCACGTGTTCCCGGACCATGCGCTCGGTGGCGAAGCGAGATTCGGCCGCGGCCCGGCAGGTGGCCCGATCGAGGTCCGCCGCGGCCGTCAGTGCGTCGGCGAGCGCGGCGCATCCCTTCCGCAGGTAGCCGGTCACCCCGTCGTCCACGATCTCCGGGGCCGAGCCTGTCGGGGTGGACACCACCGGGGTTCCGGCCGCCAGGGCCTCGATCATCACCAGGCCGAAGGGTTCGGGCCACTGGATGGGATTGAGCAGGGCGAAGGACGTGCCGAGCAGCTCGAACTTGTCCTGCTCGCCGAGTTCGCCGACGTACTCGACGTCGGAGCAGAGGAGCGGCTTGACCTCGGCCTCGAAGTACGCCCGTTCGGCGGGTTCGCGCAGTTTGGCGGCCATCTTCAGCGGCACGCCGGCGGCACGGGCGATCAATGCCGCTTCCCGCGGGCCCTTGTCCGGGCACATCCGCCCGAGGAAGCCGGCGAACCCACCCGTCCCGGCTCCCTCCGGCACTGCGGCGACGTCGATGCCGTGGTGGATGACGGCGGCGATGCGGGCGCCGTCGGCGGTCGAGGCCTGGGAGCGGGAGATGGCGATCACCGGGACGTCGTGCAAGGCCGTGTAGATCGGGTTCAGCACCTCGTCGAACGGGCCGTGGTTGGTGGTCACGACAGGGACGCCCGCCGGGCGGTGGCGGTACCCGGGTCCGCACATCGTGTGGTCGTGGACGACGTCGACGTCGGCCATGGCCGCGTAGCTGGTGACGACGTGTCGGAGCTCGGTCACCGCCCCGCCGTTGGCCGGCGCCCCGTCGACGGCTTCGTCCGTACCCGGCACCTGGCCCACCGGGCACGTGCTGTTGGCCCGCCGCCGCGAGGAGGACCTCGTGACCGGCCCGGACGAGGCCGCGCGCCAGCCGGTCGATGACCGATTCGGTGCCCCCGTAGGCCGGGGGCGGCACGGGAATCCAGGGAGGGGCGATGAGGCCGATGCGCATGGAACGTCCTGGAGGAGGGCGGCGCACGGGCGTCGCGTGAAACGGGACCGTCTCCGATGGAAGCCGACGGTTCGACCGGCAACCATCGGCAGAGCAACCGATTCCGCCATCCGGCGCCCCGGTCGGCTCAGGTTCTTCGCGTCGCCCTCGGCGGCACGCTCAGGCTGCCGCGGCACGGGAGTCTGCCGGCCATCGCCTCCCTCGATCGGCGCCATCGACAGCGCGTGCCGTCGTCCGGTCCAGGACACCTGTCCGGCGACCGATACTCGGGGCGTCACCGCATGACGCGGCGGCCGGCATGGGCCGGCCACCGCACGCGACCCGGGGAGGCCGTGATCGCCGCTCCGAGGCACGGCGCTCCCCGGCAGCACCGGTTCACCCCTCCGGCGGAACCCCGTGAACCGGACCCGACGGTCGGCCGATACACCGACGTGGTCCTCGGCTCGCCTCCCTCGACCCTGCGCACCAGCGTCTACGAGGCACTGTTCATCCACGGGCTGGACGGGGTGCTGATCACCTCGGCCGACGGGCGCACCCTCGGCGCGAACGCCAGGGCCTGCGAACTGCTCGGGCGGACGGAGGTCGAGCTGATCGAGCTCGGCCGCGACGGGATCGTCGACCGCGGTGACCGCCGGTGGAGGGAGGCGCTCGAGACCCGGGCGCGGGAAGGCGCCTTTCGCGGGGTGTTCCGGTTCCGCCATGGCGACGGGTCCACCTTTCCGGCCGAGGTCACCATGGCCACCTTCCTCGACGGGGGTCAGCTCCGGGCCTACGTGTCCTTCCGGGACGTGCGCACGGCGGAGGCCGAGGCGGCGCGGGCGAAGGCGACCACCCGGACGGCGGCCGAGGCCATCGAGGGCCTCGAGTCCATCAGCGACATGTACATCGGCGTCGACGCCGACTGGCGGATGACGTACATCAACGCGCAGGCCGAGGCCCGTCTCGGCGTCTCCCGCGACACGGTCGTGGGCGCGAACCTCTGGGCCCGGTTTCCCGCGCTGCTCGGCACCGAGTTCGAGGAGACCTACCGCCGGGTTGCGGGCACCGGACGGGCCGCGACCCTCGAGTCCTGCTACGACGAGGCGGACCTCTGGTGCGAGGTCCGCGTGTACCCCCTGCGCCGGGGAGGGATCGCCATCTACCTCCGGGACATCTCCGAGCGGCGCGCCATGGAGCAGGAGCGGGAGCGACTGCTGGCCGCCGAGCGGGCGGCGCGCCGGGCGGCGGAACGGGCGCAACGCGATCTGGCCCACCGGGCCACGCACGACGAGCTGACCGGCCTGCTCAGTCGCGCCGGGTTGCTGCAGGAGGTGAACCGGGTACTCGCCGGGCAGCCGGGGGCCCGCCTCACCATCGCCTTCATCGACCTGGACCGGTTCAAGCTGGTCAACGACAGCCTGGGGCACGGCACCGGCGACCGCGTCCTCAGCGAGTTCGCGCGACGTCTCGCCGCCCTGGCCGGCCCCGCCGATCTGGTGGCCCGCTTCGGCGGCGACGGGTTCGTGGTCGTTCTGGTGGACCGCTCCGTCGAGGACGCCGGCCGGTTCGCCGAGCAGGTCGTCGAGGCCAGCCGGGAGCCGGTCGAGGTGGGCGCGCGCCTCCTCGTCACGGTCAGCGTCGGCCTGGCCACGGCGGCCCGCCCGGCCGACCTGGACATCCTGCTCCGGGAGGCCGACGCGGCGCTCTACCGCGCCAAGGACACCGGTCGGGAACGGGCTGTCTGGTTCGACGAGCGGATGCACGTGGAGTCGGTGCGCCGGATCGAGATCGAGAACGACCTGCGCCACGCCCTGGACCGGGACGAGTTGTTCGTGGAGTACCAGCCGGCCTTCGACCTCCGGGTCGAGCGGATCTGCCACGTCGAGGCGCTGGTCCGGTGGCGGCATCCTTCCCGTGGCCTCATCGGCCCTCAGGAGTTCATCGGGGTGGCCGAGGAGACGGGGCTCATCCACCGCATCGGCGAGCTGGTCCTCGCCCGGGCCGTCGAGCAGGCGGCCGGTCGGTGGGCGCATCTTCCCGACCTCCGGGTGTGGGTCAACGCGTCCCCGCAGCAGCTGGCCGACCGGGAGTTCCCCGTCCGGCTCGCTGACCGGCTGGACCGTGCCGGGTTGCCCGCGCGCCGCCTCGGGATCGAGGTCACCGAGTCGGTCCTCGCGGGCTGCTCCGCAGCGGCGGAGGTGCTGGAACGGATACACGAGCTGGGGGTGTCGATCGCCATCGACGACTTCGGGACCGGCTACAGCTCGCTGGCTCGCCTGCGAGAGTTCCCGGTCGATGTCATCAAGGTGGACAGGTCCTTCGTCCACGACCTCGGCACAGCTCGAGGCGACGCGTTGGTGGGGGGCATCGTGACGTTGGCGCGGGCGCTCGAGGCCCACGTCATCGCGGAAGGGGTCGAGACCCTGCCGCAGCTGACCGCGCTCAGCGCCATCGGGGCCGACTCCGCGAGCGGGTACCTTCTCGCCCGGCCGTCCGCCCCCGAGCACCTGCCCCTCACGAACCCCGCCGGGGCGGCCTTCCGCTGGCGGACCGGCCTGCACCCGACCGTGGCGCGGGCCCCCGGCTGAGGTTCTCCGGTGCCATGACGCTGGTCAGCACCCCGTAGTCCTGAGCCGGCGGGGACGCGCCGGTCCAGTTCCCCGGCCGGGGCGGCCTGGCTCCGTGACCGCCGGCCCGGTCGGGCGCTCCACCTTCCCTGGACGGCCGCCTCGGCAGGATGACCGATGGAGATCCCGACCCGGGACGAGTAGGGCAGTAGGGGACCACGCCACTCCCGGGACGGACGAGCGATGACCAGCGGATACTTCCCAGGCCCTTACGGCAGCCCCTTCGACGACTTCTTCGCCCACTACATGGGCGGCGCTCGCCAGCCCCACCAGCGCGTCGACATCACCCAGTTCCTCAGCGAGCAGGCCCGGGAACTGGTGAACGCGGCCGCGCGCCGGGCCGCCGAGTCAGGCAGCCCCGACCTCGACACCGACCACCTGCTGCGGGCGATGATCGAGGAGGAGACCACCGGGCAGCTGATCGGCCGCGCGGGCGCCGACCCGGCGCAGCTGCGCGACGAGCTCGACAGCCTGCCGCGTCGCGGCGAGCCGCGCGCCGAGACGCCGGCCCTCACCCCCGCGGCCAAGCGCGCACTCCTCGACGCCCACCAGATCTCCCGGGCGCTGGGCTCCCCCTACATCGGTCCCGAACACCTGCTGTTCGCCCTGGCGGTCAACCCGGACTCGCCGGGCGGGCGGCTCCTGCGCCAGCGGGGGGTGACGCCGGAGACCCTGCAGCAGGCCGTCAGCGGCGGAGGGGGCGGTCAGGCCGGAGCCGGCCGGCCCCCGTCGCACACCCCCACGCTGGACGAGTTCGGCCGCGACCTGACCGCGATGGCCCGCAGCGGGGAGATCGACCCGGTGATCGGCCGGGAGCAGGAGATCGAGCAGACCGTCGAGGTGCTCTCCCGGAGACGCAAGAACAACCCCGTGCTCATCGGGGAGGCCGGCGTCGGGAAGACCGCGATCGTCGAAGGGATCGCCGCCCAGATCGCCGAGGGCGACGTGCCCGAGACACTCCGCGACCGGCGGGTGGTGGAGATCGACCTGGCCGGCCTGGTCGCCGGGACCCGCTACCGGGGCGACTTCGAGGAGCGGCTGAAGAAGGTCATCGACGAGATCCGCGAGCACAGCGACGAGATCCTCGTCTTCATCGACGAGCTGCACACCGTCGTCGGGGCAGGCGCGTCCGAGGGATCCGCCGGTGCCGGAAACATGCTCAAGCCGGCCCTGGCCCGCGGCGAGCTGCACATCATCGGCGCCACGACCCTCGAGGAGTACCGGCGCAACATCGAGAAGGACGCCGCGCTGGAACGCCGTTTTCAGCCGATCCTGGTGGCCGAGCCCAGCGTCGAGGACACGGTGCAGATCCTGCGCGGCCTGCGCGACCGCTACGAGGCCCACCACCAGGTGCGGTTCACCGACGAGGCGCTGGTGGCGGCGGCGGAACTGTCCGACCGCTACATCCCCGACCGGCACCTGCCCGACAAGGCCATCGACCTCATCGACCAGGCCGGAGCCCGCGTGCGGCGGCTGACCAGGACCCCGCCGCTGGACCTGCGCGGGCTGGAGCAGGAGGTCGAGCGCCTGCACCGGGAGAAGGCTCAGGCGGTGGCCGCCGAGCAGTACGAGCGCGCCACCTACCTGCGCGACCATCTCCTCCAGGCTCAGCGGCGCCTGGACGAGGCGCGCAGCGAGGCGGACAGCGCCGTGCCGCGGGTCGACGTGCAGGACATCGCCGAGGTGGTGTCCCGCACCACCGGTATCCCCGTCAGCCAGCTGACCCAGGAGGAGATGGAGCGGCTGCTGAGGCTGGAGCAGCGTCTGCACGAGCGGGTGATCGGGCAGGACGAGGCGGTGGAGGTCGTCGCCGAGGCGGTGCGCCGCGCGCGTGTCGGCCTCGGCGACCCCGACCGCCCGATCGGCAGCTTCCTGTTCCTGGGGCCGACCGGCGTGGGCAAGACCGAGTTGGCGCGGGCCCTCGCCGAGGCGCTCTTCGGCGACGAGGACCGGATGATCCGGCTGGACATGAGCGAGTTCCAGGAGCGGCACACGGTGAGCCGGCTCGTCGGTTCCCCGCCCGGCTACGTGGGGTACGAGGACGCCGGGCAGCTGACCGAGGCGGTGCGCCGCCGGCCGTACTCGGTGGTGCTCCTCGACGAGATCGAGAAGGCCCACCCCGACGTCTTCAACACCCTGCTGCAGGTGCTCGACGACGGCCGGCTGACCGACTCCCAGGGCCGGACGGTCGATTTCCGCAACACCGTGATCATCATGACCAGCAACCTCGGGTCCGAGCTGATCGTCGGGCGGCGCGGCCCGCTCGGGTTCGGCAGCAGCGCCGCACAGGGGTCCAACGCCGACCTGCGCGATCAGGTGCTGCGCAGGCTGCGCGAGGCGTTCCGGCCGGAGTTCCTCAACCGGATCGACGAGATCGTGGTGTTCCAGCAGCTGGACAGCACTCAGCTGGAGCAGATCACCGACCTGATGCTCGACGAGACCCGCCGGCGGCTGAGGGCCCAGGGCATCGAGGTCGACGTCACGCCGGAGGCGCTCAGCTGGCTCGCCGAGCGAGGGTTCGAACCGCACTTCGGTGCCCGCCCGCTGCGCCGGGCCATCCAGCGCGAGGTGGACAACCGGCTCTCCCGGTTGATGCTCGACGGCCGGGTGCGTAGCGGCCAGCGGGTGCGCGTCGTGGCCCGGGACGGCGACCTCGACGTCGAGGTGGAGGACGCGCGGGAGGCCACGTCGGCGCAGGCCTGAACGGACGGGTCCCGTGACCCGTGCCCGGCCTGCCGCCGGGGGCCAGGCGGCGGACCCCTGGCCGGGGATCGGCATGTCTGCCGATTCCGAGCCCCCCGCTGCGCCGGGTGCAATCGGGGCCCCGACCCGAACCCGGAGCGGTGGGTACACCCGCCACGAGGAGGCAGCAGCATGAAGGCAGTGGTCTACGAGGGGCCGCGGAAGGTCAGCGTCAGGGACGTACCGGACGCGCGGATCGAGCGGCCGACCGACGTCCTGGTGCGGATCACCTCGGCGAACATCTGTGGCTCGGACCTGCACATGTACGAGGGCCGGACCGACTTCGAGCCCGGCCGCTGGTTCGGGCACGAGAACCTCGGCCAGGTGGTCGAGGTCGGCGACGGGGTCGACAAGGTGCGGGTGGGGGAGTACGTCGTCCTGCCGTTCAACATCGCCTGCGGACACTGCAAGAACTGCGAGCGCCAGCTCACGAACTACTGCCTGACGGCGCAGCCGAAGCCGGAGTGGGCGGGCGCCGCGTACGGCTTCGCCGACATGGGCCCGTACGGCGGTGGGCAGGCGGAGCTGCTGCGTGTGCCCTGGGGTGACTTCAACTGCCTGCGGCTGGGCGAGGACGCCGAGGAACGGCAGACCGACTACGTGATGCTGTCCGACATCTTCCCGACCGGCTACCACGCGACGGAGATGGCCGGCGTGAAGCCCGGTGACCAGACCGTCATCTGCGGCGCCGGCCCGGTCGGGCTCATGGCCGCCCTCTCGGCGACCATCCGAGGAGCGAGCAAGGTGATGGTCGTCGACCGGCAGCCCGACCGGCTGCGGCTGGCCGAGTCGATCGGGGCGATCGCCATCGACGACTCGAAGGTCGACCCCGTGCAGGCGGTTCTCGACCAGACGATGGGGTTGGGTGCGGACAACGGGTGCGAGTGCGTCGGCTACCAGGCGCACGACCCCGACGGCCAGGAGCAGCCGAACCTGACGCTCAACCGGCTGGTCGCCTCGGTGCGCTTCACCGGCTCGATCGGCGTCGTCGGGGTGTTCATCCCGCAGGATCCCGGCGCGCCGGACGAGCTGGCCAAGCAGGGCAAGGTCGCTTTCGACTACGGCATGCACTGGTTCAAGGGCCAGAAGATGGGCAATGGACAGGCGCCGGTCAAGAAGTACAACCGGCAACTGCGCGACCTCATCGCCGGGGGCAAGGCCGAGCCGTCGTTCATCGTCAGCCACGAGCTGCCCCTCGACCGCGCGCCGGAGGCCTACGAGCACTTCGACAAGCGGGACGACGGCTGGACCAAGGTCGTGCTCCACCCGGCGATGGCGGGTGCCTGACATGGCCGGGGAGCTGAACGGACGACGGGTTGCGATCCTGGCGGCCGACGGCGTGGAGCGGGTGGAGCTGGAGCAACCTCGGCAGGCGCTGGAGGACGCCGGGGCGCGCACCGACGTCGTATCGATCACGAGCGGCGAGATCCAGGCCCGCAACAACGACCTCGACGACGCCGGCACCTTCGGGGTGGACCGGTTGGTCGGGGCGGCGTCGGTCGACGACTACGACGCGCTGCTCCTCCCGGGCGGCACCGTCAACCCGGACAAGCTGCGGATGGAACCCGCCGCGGTGCAGTTCGTCCGGAACTTCGTCCAGTCGGGCAAGCCGGTCGCCTCGATCTGCCACGGACCGTGGAACTTCGTCGAGGCCGACGTCGCGCGCGGTCGCCGGCTGACCTCGTGGCCGAGCATCCGCACCGACCTGCGCAACGCCGGCGCGGAGGTGGTCGACGAGCAGGTCGTCACCGACGGCAACATCACGACGAGCCGGTCGCCGGACGACCTGCCGGCGTTCTGCGAGCGCATCGTGCAGGAGTTCGCACGGGCTCCGCAGGCCGCCGCCGCGGGTGGGCGGCACTGACGCCGGCAGGACGGGTGCGTCCGGGCCGTGTTCCGTCCTGGGTGACCGAGGTGGGGCAGGCGTGAGCGTGCGCCGGTTGCGGGCTCCGCCCGCCGCAGGTGCCCGGGGTCAGCCGTGGCAGCCGTGGCAGCCGTGGTCGTCGGTCTGGGCTTGGTGGTGCTCGTGACCGTGGACGCACTGCTCACCGTCCTGCACCCGACCCGTCGCGGGCCGCTGACCTTCGTGACCGGTGCGGCGGTCTGGACGACGGCGCGGGCCCTGGCCCGCGCCGTCGGACGTCCCGGTCTGCTGGCCGGGGCCGGGATGCTGGCCGTCGTCGCGGTCTTCGCACTGTGGACGGCGCTCATGTGGCTGGGGTGGGCACTGGCGCCACCGACCTGATTCGCGTGGCGACCGTCACCGAGTCCGCCGCCGGGTTCGGCCTGATGACCGCGGCGATCACCTACGTCCTGTCGATCTACCCGCTCACCACCGACCTCCGCGGCGCTGCCCGGATGGTGCAGACCCTGGCAGACGATCCGGGCCGTGCCGCCCGGATGGTCACCCTGGGCGGTGCGTCGTACCTGCAGAACCTGCAGCACCAGCTCATCTCGATCGACGAGGAGACGCAGCGCTTCCCGTTCCTCTACTACTTCCGCGCCCGGGACGCCGCCGCGTCGCTGCACACGTTGATGCTCGGGGCGATGATGGCCTGCCTGCAGGCGCGGTGGGGCGTCGCGGAGAGGGTGGCGCCGTACGCCCGGTTCCACGGTGACGAACTCCAGCTACGGCTGGTCCACATCATGGAGCACTACACGACCCACTTCCGGCTCGGCCGTCCGCCGCTGCGCGGGCAGGACCTGGAGCCCGACGATGCCCGGCGCCGGCTCGAGCGCCTGGTGAAGGCGGCCGGTGACGACGGTGCCGAGCTGCCGTTCCGGGACGACGAGGTACGGGAGTTCGCCCGCTTCGTGGGGTTGTGCCAGGCGTTCTTGGACGACCTCGCGACACACCACCTGCATTCCCCCACGACCATCCTCGGGAGCGAGTGACGACCGTCGCCGGCTCAGGTCGGGGGGCCGCCCTCCATCCCGCGACACCGGTGGAGGTAGGAGGCGAGGAAGGCGCGGCCCGCGGCCCCGCACGGGCCGTCGTCCCGGGTGACCACGCCGAGCTCCCAGGACGGGGCGCCCGCCAGCGGGACGAGTTCGATGCCGTCGAAGGTCTCCAGGTCGATGCACGCCTCCGGGCCGTACGAGATCCCCACGCCGCGCTGGACCATCGTCAGGATCGAGTGCCACTCGCTGACTTCGAGCCGGACGTCACGATGCAGGCCGCGCTCCTCCAGCAGACGATCGAAGAGGGCGCGGGACCACCATCCACCGGTCAGGTCGATGAGGGGCTCGTGGATCAGTTCCCGGGGGTCCAGATTGCCTCCCCCCGCGAGTCGATGGCCGACCGGGCAGAGCGCCACCAGCGGGGTGGAGAACAGCTTCTCGAAGCGCAGCGTCCGCCCGGCCCGCGGGGGCAGCGGGGCGATGGCGAAGTCCACCTCGCCGTCGGCGACGAGCTGCACCCCGTCTTGTGCGTGGGCAGGGACGAGGCGCAGGTCCACGCCCGGGTGCCGGGTCCGGAACGCGCTGATGGTCTGGCCGACGTCGAGCTCCCGGGGCAGCGGCACGGTGGCGATCCGCACCGAGCCGCGAAGCAGGCCTTCGACCTCCGCGACGGCGTCCCGCGCACGGTCGACCTCGCGGAGTACCGCGTGGGCGGGGGCGAGGAACGCCCGGCCGGCATCGGTCAGCTCGGCTCCGCGGCGACCGCGGACGAACAGCTCGGTGCCGAGTTCGCGCTCCAGGGAGAGCAGGGACGCGGAGAGGCTGGACTGGACCATGAACACGCTGGCAGCGGCACGGGTGAACGAGCCTTCCTGCACGACGGCGAGGAAGTACTCGAGCTGCCTCAGCTCCACGACAGGACGGGTCGACGGAGAACGGTGACCGGCAGCGCCCGCGGAGGAGGGGTGACCGGCATCCGTGGTCGACCGGCAGGCAGGCCGTGTGCGGGGTACCCGCCAGGGGTGCGTCCGCCGGTCACCTCTCGAGGATCGACGTCCCCCGGCTGCCGCGGTATGGGTGAAGTGTCACGATCCGCTGGCCGGGGCGTCCGTTCGGCGCAGCAGATGGATGAGCTGCTGCTGCGAGCTGACCCGCAGCTTGCGGAACACGGCCGAGAGGTGGTTGCGCACGGTGCTGGGGCTCAGGAACAGCGACTCGGCGATGGCCGGCACCCGGTCGCCGTTCATCAGCCGCATCACGATCTCCAACTCGCGCCCGGACAGCCGGCCCAGGCTCGGATCCGGCGGCAGCTCCGCGGCCATCCGTGACGTGGTGGCCGACCGCAGGACCTCGTCGAACTGCCACATCGCTTGCTTCATGCCCAGCGCGGACGTCAGCGCGTCGGCGGACTCCTCGTAGATCAATGCGAAGGCGAAGCTGGGTGAGGGCTCCATCGGCAGCAGCAGCAGCTCGGAGCGGCTCGCGCGGAAGCCGAACAGCTGCGGGCGCACCGAGAGGCTCGTGCCCAGGCCGGTGTCGGAGCTGCGCGCCAGCGCCAGCAGCAGCGGCCGTACATCGGGGGTGTCGACGAGCCTGAACAGTGACTGGCCCATCACGTCGGCCGCTCGATGGTCCAGCACCGCGGCGACGTCCGGGCTGATGCGATCCACCGTCAGATGCGCATCGGTCGAGCCGACGACCGCCTCGGCGGTCGTTCCCTCCGGGCGTCGCATCACCTCTCCGGGAGCGGCCGGGTCGGGTAGCAGTTTCGCGAGGGCGAACCTGCGTCCCTCCGGCCCGTCCACCGCGCGGATCCACACGGTCACCGGGACCGTCCGGTCGCCGCGGCGAATCGTGCGCCGCGCCTCGTAGCCCTCCAGGCGGCCGGCCACCAGCAGGTCGAGCGCGCCGGTCGGCTCGTCGGTGGTGAACTCCTCGAGGTTTCGGCCCACCGGAGAACCGCCGTCCGGGCACAGCAGGCGTTCGGCCACACCACTCGCGGCCAGGATCTGCTCGGACGGCACGGCGAGCAGCAACGACGGCCAGCAACGACGGCATCGGGCAGTTCGCTACCACGTCGAGCACCGCCTCGGGCGGATCGTCGGTTCTCGCGGGGAGCAACGGCCGTCGTCCGTCGGTTCGGGGCACGACGACCACCTCCAGTGGGGCGTCCCACTGAAGCATGGCATCCCCTCGGGAGCGCCCGTGCGTCGGTGCGTTGCGGCGGTCGACGCTCGTCGAGGGGGCGCCCTGCTCTTGCGCTGGTTCCCCCGCCCTTGCTGCGTTGCATCAGCGCAAAGGCGAGGGTCAGCGCGCGAGAGCGCGCCGGCGGAGTGCGGCGGGGTCGTCGATGTGGACCCTCCCGGTCACACCCTGCTGCCGAACTCAGCCGCTGCCGAGCCCCAGGGCGCGGACGGCGTTCTCCTTCATGATCAGCGGGCGGACCTCGTCCTTGATCTCCAACTGCGCGAAGTCCTTCAGCCACCGTTCCGGCGGCAGGAGGGGGAAGTCGGAGCCGAAGAGGACCTTGTGCTTCAGCAGGGTGTTGGCCGCGCGGACGAGCTGCGGCGGGAAGTACTTCGGGGACCAGCCGGACAGGTCGATGTAGACGTTGGCCTTGTGCTGGGCGATCGAGATCGCCGCGTCCTGCCAGGGCACCGAGGGATGGGCCATGATGATCGTCAGGTCGGGGAAGTCGGCGGCGACGTCGTCGATCAGCATCGGGTCGGAGTACCGCAGCTTGATGCCCCGGCCACCGGGGAGTCCGGAGCCGATGCCGGTCTGGCCGGTGTGGAACAGCGCGGGCACACCGAGGCTCTGCAGCTCGTCCCACAGCCGGTAGTGGCGGCGGTCGTTGGGCTCGAAGTTCTGCAGCGACGGGTGGAACTTGAAGCCCCGGACCCCGTACTCCTCGACCAGGCGACGGGCGGCCCGGATCCCCGCCGCACCGCGAGCGGGGTCGATCGAGCCGAAGGGGATGAGGACGTCGGGGTGATCGGCGGCGGCCTCGGCGATCTCCTCGCTGGACAGCGTGGGGTGCCCGGTCGCCGCCTCCGTGTCGACGGTGAAGACGACCGCCGCCATGTTGAGCCGGCGGTAGTGCTCGGCGATCTCGGGCACCGTCGGGTGGTGCATCTCGCCCTTGAAGTACTTCGCCGCAGCGACGAGCAGTTCGTCGTCCATGGACAGGTGTCCGTGCAGGTCCTTCTCGACGTGCACGTGCATGTCGATGCCGTCGAGGGCACGCGGATCGATGGTGAGGGTCACGGGCGGGCGGCCTCCTCGGCGACGTAGGTCAGAGCGTTCTTGTACTCGCCGACTGGTATCGCGCCCGGCGCGAGGAGTTCCACGGCGACGCGGACCCGCAGTCGCTCCCGGATCGACTGCTCGATCCGGTGCCGCAGCGCATCCGCGTCGGACGGCGAGCCGGCCAGCTCCACCTCGAGCGGAAGCGGGTCGTCGAAGCGCACCTGGGCGGCCGACTGCTTGCGGATGCGCATCGGCCCGGCCAGGTCGTCGGCGCACTCGTCGAGCACGACCTCGCGGATCGCGCTCGGGAAGACGTTCATCGCCTTGTAGATGAGCATGTCGTCGGTTCGCCCGACGCACCGGATCCGAGGGGAGGTCCGCCCGCACGGGCAGGTGGTCGACTCGACGTGCAGGTGGTCGCGGGAGCGGAACCGGAGGACCGGCGTGGCCTGCCGGGTGAAGGGCGTGTACACGGCTTCCCCCTCGGCGCCGTCGGACCACGGGACGGGTGAGCCGTCGGCCGGATCGACGAGTTCCACGAGCACGTTGCGGGCGCCGGTGAAGTGCATCCCGCCGCCCTCGGGGCACTCGGCCCACAGGCCGGACATCACGTCCCCGAGGCCCATGACCTCGCTGATCCGCTCGGCACCCCAGTCCTGCGCCAGCCGGGTCCGGATCGTCGGTTCGCCGAGGCCGGGCTCGCCCCCGGCGATGATGGTGCGCACGGCGGTGCCCGCGGCCGGGCGGCCCAGCGCCTCGCCGAAACGCTGCGCGGCGAAGGTGGCGTAGGACGCGGTGCCGATGAACGTGTCGACGGCCAGCCGGTCGAGGATGGTCGCCGTCCGGGCCGGTGTCTGCCCGCCGACCCAGACCAGGGTGGCGCCGATGTGCCGGACGGCGTCGGCGTAGGGCATGCCGCCGGCGACCAGCGGCATGCCGGTGGTCAGCGCGACCCGGCTCTCCCGCCGGACGCCGGCGGTGAAGAACATCGTGGCGATGCTGTGCAGCCATGCCTGCCGGTCGGCCTCGGTGAGCCCGAAGAAGACCGGTGTCCCGGTGGTCCCCGACGAGGCGAGCACCTGGACGACCTCGGCCATGGGGACCGCCTGCAGCTCGCCCAGCGGTCGCTCGGGATCGAGGTCGGCCTGCGCACCCCGGAGATCGTCCTTCGTGGTGAAGGGCACCGCTGCGAACACCTCGGGCTCGTCGGCCCGGCACGGATCGAGGCCGGCGAGCCGCTCGCGGAAGAGGGGCAGGCTCGCGGAGAGGCGGTCGAGGAAGCCGGGCAGTTGGGAGCGCTGCCAGGCGAGGACGTCCGACCACGGACGCGTCTCGATCTCGGAGTCGAAGTACTCGTCAGCCATGTCGGTGACCACCCCCCGCCGGGCCCGTGCCGCGCGCGCCGGCGCCGCTCACCGTCGCCGTGACCATCGACAGCACGCCGGCCGAGGGGTCGAACGCCGGCTTGCGGGCCCTGGTCGACCAGACGGTCTCCGGCCGGCACTGCAGCAGGATCACGTTCGAGCCCTCCGGCAGGTCCTCGTCCACCGCGAACTCGATGTCCTGGGGGCACTTGTGCAGCCGCTCCAGCGACTTGCCCAACCGGGCGAGGGCGAGCACGTCCTCGTCGGTCAGGCACGGCTGCGCCCACCGTGCCTCCGGGACGGGCACCGGTGCATCCCCACGGCGGTACTCGATGCGCTTGTCGCCGGGGGTCCGCTCGGAGATGGCCATGCCGATCTTGTCGACGGTGTACCGATCCGGCGTCACCTCCCCGCCGACCACCGACAACCCGAGTCCCCAACTCGCCTCGAGCACGATGCGGGAGCGGTCGCCGGTGATCGGGCTGAGCGTGAACATCACCCCGGCCGCGCGGGCGCGCACCGTCTTCTGCACCACGACCGCCATCTCGATGTCCAGCGGCGAGAGGCCCTTGTCGAGCGCGTACGCCAGTGCGCGGCCGGTGAACACGCTGTCCCAGCAGCGACGCACGTGGGCCACCACGTCGTCGGCGCCGCTGATGTCGACGTAGGTCTCGAACTCGCCGGCGAAGCTGGCGCCGGCCGAGTCCTCAGCAGTGGCGCTGGAGCGCACGGCCACGCTGAGGTCCGGCACGCCCACCCGGGCGCACAGGTCCGCGTACTCGCCGCTGATCGCGGCCTCGACGTCCGGCGGGATCCGGGCCGAGGCCAGAGCGCCCGCGATGGTCCGCTCGGCGGCTGCCAGCGAGTCCCGGGACGAGCCGGAGACGTCGGCCAGTGCCGACTCGATCGCCGTCCGGAGCCCCGACTCGTCCAGGTAGGCGCGGTAGGCGGCGGTGCGGACGGTGAAGCCGGGGGCCACCGGCAACCCCGCCGCGGTCATCTCGGCCAGGCCGTGGGCCTTGCCGCCGACGGCCGCGACGTCCAGGGACGCCGGATCGTCGAACCGGGTGGTGTGCATCAGGCGCTCCCGGCACCGAGGATCGTCACGACACCCTTGTCGCCGTCGACGCGGACCCGCTGGCCCGTCTCGAGCGAGGTCGTCGCGAAGCCGGTGCCGACGACGGCGGGCAGGCCGTACTCGCGGCAGACGATCGCGGCGTGGCACATCATCCCGCCGATGTCGGTGACGACCCCGGCGGCGACGGAGAAGGCCGCGGCCCACGACGGAGCGGTGATCGGGCAGACCAGGACCTCGCCGGGCTGCAGGTCGCCGAGGTCCTTCTCCGACCGCAGTACCCGGACCGGGCCCTCGACGACGCCCGGCGACCCGGCGATCCCGCTGATCGAGTTGGTCGCCTCGGCACCGTGCCCCAGCCACGCCTGGATCCGCTCGGTCGTGACGCCGTAGTTCATGATCGCGAAGGGGTCGGTGACCTCCTCCGGGGCGGGCCCGTACGCGGGCGCCGGCGGCTGCGCATGCAGCGCGGCCATGACTCCGCGCCGGCGGGCGATCTCCGCGGCCCAGCGGCGCTTGCCGCGCGCCGGGACGCCGATGGCCCAGGACTCGACGACGTCGAAGAGCACCTGGTCGAGCTCGAACCGGTTCAGGTAGAAGAGGTCGTCGCGCTGCTCGGTGAACCCGGCCGCGAGCAGGAAGTCGGCGAGCTCCCACGTCTTCTGCCAGAAGACCGCGTGGGTCCAGTGCTCGACGTAGATGTTGTGCTCCTCGATGTAGGGGAACACCTTGCGGGCCAGGCCGAGCAGCTCGTCGAACTGGGCGGCCTCCTCCTCGGTGAGCAGGGCCCGGTACTCGTCGACGATCTCGTCCCGCTCCCGCCGAAGCCGCTCGACCGGGCGGGAGATGTCCTCACCGTCCCGCAGCTTGGTCGCGTAGCGGGCGATGCCGGACAGCGGGATCTCCGGGTCGGAGAGCCAGGTGTCCTGGTCGTGCGTGAACCCGTACTCGGCGAAGTAGTTGAACCACGGCTCCTTGGCGGAGTCGTACGCCTTGAGCCAGGTGCGGCCGTTCTCCGACCCGTCGAGGGTCGCGAAGACGGCGTCCGCGGCGTCGCCGCGGGTGAGCACGTCGTCGACCCGGAGATCGATCGCCAGCTGGGCCAGCTTGCGCAGCTCCTCGTCCGGCCGGAAGGCCAGCACGTCCACGCCTGCCACCATGCGGGCGATCGACTGCTCCGAGATCTCGGGGAAGGCCTGCTTGCAGAACTGGAAGAAGACGATGTAGCCGCCGTAGCCGAGGTTGAGGAACTCGAAGTGGTACTGCCAGACCAGGAAGAAGTCGTCGATCAGCTGGTGGTAGTTGGCGATGACGTCCCAGCTCGTGGACCGGCCGCGACCCTCGGTGACGACCTCCATCGGGTCGAGCTCGCCGAGCGGCGCGAAGGTCAGCGCCTTCATCCGGGCGATGACCTCGGCGACCTTGTCCTTCCACTTCGCGTACAGCTCGTCCCAGTTGGCGTAGTAGAAGCCGGCTCGCTCCTGGAACAGCGCCGCCCGCCGTCCGATCTCCTCGGGATCGGTGACCGGGATGGGCGAGATGTAGACGTAGCCCTGCTGCATCCGGACGTCCAGGCCGAGGGCGGCGGGGAGGACGAAGATGCGCGTGCTGTTCTGCCCGGCGCCCAGGTACACGGCTTCGGCGCCGATGCTGTCGAAGGGCAGGGCGCCACGCGACCAGTGCATGGTGTCGGCGAACCACAGCCGGGAGTTCTCCTCCTCCTGCGTCTCCTCCGCGGGGACGAGGAAGTAGGGATACATGCTCTGCCAGCCCTCGGCGCCGGCCGGGGTGGCTGCCTCGGAGAAGTAGGGGAAGCGGGACTGTTCCAGCGTCATTGCGGTGCTCCTACTGCCGGTGAGAGGTGGGGGCGGACGAGGTCGTGCAGGCGTGCGACGTCGGGGAGGACGAGGTCGGGGACGGTGCCGGGCGACAGGGCGTCGAGGTCTTCGGGCGTCGTCGCCCCGCTGAGGACGAGCACGCTGCGCGCGCCCATGGCCTGTGCCAGTTCGAGCTCGGCGGTGTGGTCACCGACGACGACGAGGTCGCGGGCCGGTGCCGTGGCCCCGAACCGGGCCAGCATCCGCTCGGCGAGTGCCGGCGACGGCTTGCCGGTCACCTGCGCCTCGACGCCGGTGACCCAGCTGATGGCCGCGGCGACGGCGCTGGAGACCGCGACCGACTTGCCCACCCCGCCGAAGAACCACGGCGTCCGGACGGTGACGTAGAACGCGGCACCCGAGTCGACGGCCAGGCAGGCGGCGTTCAGCTCCGCCGTGGAGTAACCGTCGGCAGCCCCGACGACCACCACCTCGGCGTCGGCTCCCGAGGCCGGGTCGACGACGTCGACACCCGCTTCGGTCAACGGCACGGTCAGTCCGTCGCCCCCCAGCGCCAGAACCCTCGCTCCAGGGTGGTGCGCCGCGACGTGGTCGGCCGTCGCGCTGCCGGCCGTCACGAACTCGTCGTCGTCGACGTCGAAGCCGAGGGACCGCAGATGTGCCGCGTACCTGCGGGGCGGCCGGCCGGAAGCATTGGTGCACAGCAGCACCCGCCGGCCGGCCCCCTTGAGTGCGGCCACCAGCTCGACCGCCCCCGGGAACGGAACCCCGCCGGCGCCCCCGGCGCGCGCGGTGCGCATCAGGCAGCCGTCGACGTCGAAGACCCAGCCACGGGCCTCGACGACGGCGGCGTGCTCGCTCACCGGGCCTCCCGCTCGACGGAGATCCGGGTGCCGCCCTTGGTCACCGAGAACGAGCTCACCCCGGGCCGTTCGTCGAGCATCGAGAGCACCCGGCCGACGACGTCCCGGGTGCTCCGCCCGCGTGCGGCCACCATGGCGTCCACCTGCTCGGCCGGCATCACGGCCCGGAGCAGCAGCTCCTCGTCGGACAACGACCGGCCGAAGCGCTCGCGCAGTTCGGAGACGGTCACGGCGTCGGCGCCCGGGAGCGGCTGCTGCGCCCGCTTGGTGGCCATGGCCCGGTCCATGAGGTCCTGGTCGACCGGCCCGGGCAGTGGGCCGAAGTCGCCCCGGAGCAGGTCCACGATCTCGTCGGCGACCTGCGCGTACCGCCGGCCGGACATCACGTTGAGGGTCGCCTGCGTGACGATGTACTGGGCGAAGGGAGTGACGACGATCGGCCAGCCCAGGTCCTCGCGGACCCGCACCGCTTCCTCCTTGACGGCGGGGAGCAGTTCCGGCCGGCGGATCTCGCCCAGCTGGCGGGCCAGGGTGGCCAGCACGCCGCCGGGGATGTTATGCCGGTAGTAGTCCTCGTCGTACTCCGCCGGCACTGCCGACGGCAGCCGCTTGATCCGGGCCTGGTGCTGCAGGTAGGCCGAGGCGTCGGCCATCGCGGTCGTGTCGACGTCGACCGTGTGGCCGCGGGCCCGCAGGTTCGCGACCAGCCGCTCGGCGGCCGGATGCGAGTTCCCGTTCGCCAGCGGCGGCAGGGCGCAGTGGACGGTCGTCATGCCCAGGTCCGCCGCCTCCAGGACGGTGAGCGGGGCCAGGCCGGTCGTGCAGTGGGAGTGGATCTCGTCGAACGGGACGGACGTCAGGCGGGACCGCAACGCCGGCACCAGGCTTCGGATCCGGTCCGGGGTGAGCAGGCCGGCCGGATCCTTGAGGTACACGCTGTCGATGGCGGGGCAGCCGTCGAGCTCGGCGATCCGGTCGGCGAAGTAGGCGTCGGTGTGGACCGGGCTGGTGGTGTAGCAGATGCCGCCGACGATCTCCTCGAAGCCGCACTCGCGGGCCATCGTGGCCATGCGCTTGGCGCCGTCCATGTCGTGCATCGGGTCGATGACCCACAGCCGGGTGACCCCGTTGCGCACGAGCAGCTCGAAGGCGAGGCGGAACACCGACTCGGGCGTGCGGTAGAAGGTGATGAACCGCTTGCCGGTGGTGAGGAAGCCCAGGCGGGTGTGCGGCATCCGGTCCCGCGCGGCCCGCAGCCGCTCCCATGGGTCCTCGCGGTGGAAGCGGACGGCGGTGGCGATCATGGTGCTCGTCGCCGCCTCCACCGCCCGGTAGCCCACGCGGTCGAGGTGCGGGGCGATGCCCTCGACCATCCGGGTGGTCACGCCGGTGGCCCCCCAGACGCTCTGGTTGCCGTCCCGCAGGGTCACGTCGACCAGGCGCACGTCACTCATGAGTCCTCCTCCAGGAGATCGGTCAGCCAGTGGGTGGTGACCTCGCCGGCGAGGAACGCGGGCTCGCGCACGATCCGCTCGAGCAGGTCCTTCGAGGTGGGCAGGCCGGCGATCTCGAACTCGGCGAGCCCGGTCCGCAGCCGGTCGATCGCCGCCGGCCGGTCGTCGCCGTGGGCGATGAGCTTGCCCATCAGGGCGTCGTAGAACGGCGGGAAGGAATAGCCCTCGAACACGTGGCTGTCGAAGCGCAGGCCGCCGCGGACCGGTGGCCGCCAGCGCTTCACCGGGCCCGGTGACGGGCGCAGGCCCTGCGCGGGGTCCTGCGCGGTCAGCCGCGCCTCGACGGCGTGCCCCGAGACCCGCACGTCGTCCTGACCGAACGACAGCCGCTCGCCGAGTGCGACGAGGAGCTGCTCGCGGACGAGGTCGACACCGGTGACCGCCTCGGTGACCGGGTGCTCGACCTGCAGCCGGGGGTTCACCTCCAGGAAGCTGACCTGCTGTCGCTCGACGTCGTAGAGGAACTCGACCGTGCCGAGGCTGCGGTAGTCCAGGGCGTCGGCGATGCGCAGCGCGCTGTCGTGCAGCGTCCGGCGCGCCTCGTCGGGCAGCGCGGCGCAGGGCGCCTCCTCCACCACCTTCTGGTAGCGGAACTGCACGGAGCACTCGCGCTCGCCGAGGTGCACGCGGTTGCCGTGCCCGTCGCCGAGGACCTGCACCTCGACGTGCTTGGCGTCGCGGACGTACCGCTCGAGGAACACGGTGCCGTCGCCGAAGGCCGCCTGCGCCTCCGAGGAGGCGACCGACCAGGCGGCGGCGAGGTCGGCGGGGGAGTCGACCCGCTTCATGCCGCGACCGCCACCGCCGTGGGCGGCCTTGATCAGCACCGGGTAGCCGATCCGGTCGGCGAGGGCGGTGACCTCGGCGAGGTCGGTCGCCGTTCCGCCCGGGGAGACGGGCACGCCCAGGGACTCGGCCAGATCCCGGGCGCGCAGCTTGTCGCCGAGGGCCGCCAGCGCCGACGGGTCGGGGCCGACGAAGGTCAGCCGGTTCTCCGCGCAGAGGCGAGCGAACGACGGGCGCTCGGACAGGAAGCCGTACCCGGGGTGCACGGCGGTGCAGCCGGTCGAGATCGCGGCCTGCACGACGGTGTCCTCGGCCAGGTAGCTGTCGGCCGGCCGTGGGCCGCCGAGGACGACGACCCGATCGGCGCGGCGGGCGCCGAGGGTGTCGCGGTCGGCCGCGGAGACGCCGAGCACCGTCTCGAGGCCGAGCCGGGCGCAGGCGTCGATCACGCGGACGGCGATCTCACCGCGGTTGGCGACGAAGACCCGGTCGCTCATGGCAGCGGCCGCACCGAGAACAGCGGCTGGTCGAACTCGACGAGGTCGCCGTTCTGCGCGTGCACGGCGACGATCTCCCCGCTGACGCCGGCGGTCACCGAGTTCATCAGCTTCATGACCTCGACGATGCAGACGACGGAGTCGACCTCGACCTTGTCGCCGACCTCGACGAACGGTGAATCGCCCGGCTTGGGGGAGCGGTAGAAGGCGCCGAGCATCCCCGACCTGATGAGCACCGTCCCCTCGTCGTCCGCGGTCGGGGCCGCCGGCTGCGCGACGGTCACCGGCTTCGGGGACGGCTCTGCTGCCCGCTGCCCGGGGGCCGGCTCGTGGAGCGGCGCCGCGGCCGCGGCGGGCCGGGCGGGGGGAGCCTCGTCGAGGGGCGGCCCGCCACGCCGGACGGCGATGCGCAGGTCACCCTTCTCGTACCGGAAGTCGGTGAAGTCGGCCCTGTCGAGCAGTTCGATGACTGCTGCGAGCTCCTCGAGGTCCAGGTCCATCGAGCGTCTCCTCCTGAGCCGGGGCGGCGCGCCTTGGGCTCGCCTCGAGGTCGACGAACCGCTCTCACCTCTCGCGTGTGACGCGGTTCACGATGCCGACGAACCTACGGATGTCGGAACGTCCCGACAATGATCACGTCAGACATTCCGATATGAGGAATTCCACGCGACTCCCGCCGTCGCCGCCTGTTGCCGTGATGGACCGGACGGGCCGGACCCTGCGTCGTCATGACGGAGTCAGGGCGAATCGTCACGCCCAGTCAAGCCCTGATGCGAAGCGTCCACCGTTCCGCTTCCCGGAACCACGTGCGACCATGCCGGCATGTCCCAGGACGCCCGCGACGCCGTTCCGCTGCAGTCGGTCGACCGTGCGCTGCATCTGGCGCTGCTGCTCCGGGAGGGGCGGCAGCTGGCGGTGCAGGAGGCCGCCGATGCCCTCGGCACCGCCGCCTCCACGGCGCACCGCCTGCTGAGTGCGCTCGTGCATCGGGGGTTTGCCGTGCAGGACCGCGAGCGCCGCTACGGTGCCGGTCCCGTGTTCGTGCCCGACGGCACCCAGGTCAACAACGGGCTGGTGCGTCGGCTGGCCTATCCGGTGCTCCAGGAACTGCACGAGCGACTCGGGGAGACCGTCCAGGTCATGGTGCTCAAGGGGGCCGACATCCTGTTCGTCGACGGGATCGAGAACGCCGGACGCAGCCTGCGCGTGGGCATGCGGGTGGGCGACGAGATGCCGGCCTACTGCTCGGCCGGCGGCAAGGCGCTGCTCGCCGAGATGCCCAACGTGGACATCGAACAGCTCCACCGAGGCGGGCTCACCCCCTGGCCCACGGCCCGGTTCACCTCGGTCAAGGCGCTCAAGCGGCATCTGGCCACGGTCCGCCGCCTCGGGTACGGCACCAACATCGAGGAGACGGAGAGGGGCGTGCACGGCGTCGGTGTCAGCGTGCACGCGCCCTCGGGCAGCCGGGTCGCCGCACTGACCGTCGCCCTGCCGAGCGTGCGGTTCCGGCGCCAGGACATCCCCCGCTACGTCGACGGCCTGCTCGCCGCGAGGTCGGATCTGGAGAAGTCGCTCGCCGAGGCCGTCGCTGCGCCGGGGTGAGCGGCGGACCGGGTGTCAGCGGCTGTCGATCAGGATGCCGGCCAGGAAGGCGGACAGCTCCTCGTGTGCGTCGAGCGGGAGCACGTGGGCGACGTACTGGTCCGGCCGGACGAGGACCATGCAGCCCGCGTCTCGGTCGATGCCCCGCAGGTCGAAGACGTCGCCGCGGCCGGGGTCGGGGCAGAACGCCTTCTCGTGGTCGACCAGCCCGAACCGGCCCTTCCGCGGGAGGAGGACCGGCGGCAGGTGCTCCACGGTGAGCTCACGATGCCCCTGCTGCAGGATCGCCCGGACGTCGATCACCGAGTCCGGCTCGGCGCCGGCGGGGGTGTGCCGGGTCAGCGGTGACTTCTCCGCGCCCAGGACGTCGCACAGCGCCCGCAACCGCGAGGCGGGGTCGGCCGGGTGCGCCGGGTCGGCGAACAGGTGGAGCCGCCAGGCACCGTCCGCGCGGGCGACGTGTCCCAGCTGGACGGGCTTGGCGTCGGCCAGGCGGATCACCGGGGCGGAGTGGAACCGCATGCCGATCGGGAAGCCCGTGGCGAGCTGCTGGTGCGTCGCCGAGCCGGTGATCATGGATGGCCCGTACCGCGTGGCCACTCCTGCGGTGAAGCGGCCCTGCTGCACGAAGTACCGCTGGAACTCCTCCGGGTCGGGCGGGGTGCCCTCGCCGTCCTCCCGCACCGCGCTGAACCGCCGCGAGAACTCGCGGTCGAAGGCGATCAGCTCGGCCGCCACCTCCTGGCGCTCCGCGGAGTAGGTGTGCAGCAGATCGGCGGAGGCGGTTCCCCGCAGCACGGCGCCGAGTTTCCAGCCGAGGTTCCAGGCGTCGGCCATCGACACGTTCATGCCCTGCCCCGCCTTGGCGCTGTGCGTGTGGCACGCGTCGCCGGCGATGAAGACACGCGGGGAGCGCGAGGCCTCCTCGCCCGCAGGGACGTCGTCGAACTTGTCGGTCAGCCGCTGGCCGATCTCGTACACCGACCACCAGCCGACGTCCTTCACCTCGATCGAGTACGGGTGCAGGATCCGGTTGGCGACGGCGGCGAGCTTCTCCGGGGTGACGCTGCGGTTCTCCAGCATCTCCCGGTCCCGGACGGCGTCGAGCTCGATGTAGACGCGAACCAGGTAGCCGCCCTCGCGGGGGATGATCAGGATGCTGCCCGCGGTCGCCGAGATGGCGGACTTCAGCCGGATGTCCGGGAAGTCGGTGACGGCCAGGACGTCCATGACGCCCCAGGACTGGTTGGTCAGGTCGCCGACGAGTTCGGGCCCGATCGCCGTCCGGACGCTGCTGCGCGAGCCGTCACAGCCGACGACGTACTTCGCCCGCACCGTCGACGTCCGCCCGGTCGGCTCGAACTCCTCGAGGTGCTGCAGCGTCACGGTCACCGGGTGCGCCGACGACCCGCTGGTGTCGATGTCGAGGTCGCTCGCGTGCAGCCCGTAGAACGGCTCCAGCCGGGCCGCCGACCGCGCCATGTGCTCCCGCAGCCAGGCCAGCATCCGCGCCTGGTTGACGATGACGTGCGGGAACTCCGACAGCCCCTCCTCGGTGTCGAGGACCCGGCCGGTCCGCGTGATCCGGCCGCCGTCGTCCGGGTCGGGACGCCAGAACGTCACCTCGTTGACCCAGTACGCCTCGTCGAGCAGTCGGCCGGCCAGGCCGAACGCCTCGAACATCTCCACCGTCCGGACTGCGACCCCGTCGGCCTGGCCGACGGCGAGCGGGCCGTCCCGGCGGTCGACCACCGCGGTGCGGATCTCCGGGAAGGCGGCCAGCTGCGCCGCCAGCACGAGCCCCGCCGGGCCGCAGCCGACGATCAGCACGTCCACCTCGTCCGGCAGGCCCGCCGGTCGCGTGCTCACCGACGGGTGCGGCTCCTCGACGAGGGGATCCCCGGGGCGGTAGCCGTCCAGATAGAACTGCATGGCCCGCACGGTAGGGGAGTCGTTCTGGACACAGCAACGAGGTCAGCGCACTATTTCGCGGTGCAGAATCACGCGGCCTCGCCGCTCGCGGCGGTGGACCGCGCCCTCCAGCTCCTCGTGCTGCTCCGGCGGCAGGGTCCGGTGAGCGTCTCCCAGGCGGCCGAGCACCTCGGCGTGGCCCCCTCGACGGCCCACCGGCTGCTCGGTGCCCTCTGCTATCGCGACTTCGCCGTCCAGGACCGGAACCGGCAGTACCGGCCGGGCCCGCAGCTGAGCGACGCCCTGTCGACGACCCTGTCGGTGGCCGCCCTGCGGCGGCTCCTGCGGCCGGCGATCCAGCAGCTGCACGACCGGACGGGGGAGACCGCGCACCTCGCCGTCCTGTCCGGTGGGGACGTCCGGTTCGTCGATGGCGTGGAGGCCGAGCAGGCGTTGCGGGTCGGGCTGCGCACCGGGCTGCGGCTGCCCGCGTTCAGCACCTCCGGCGGCCAGGCGATGCTCGCCGCCCTGCCGCGGGCCGAGGTGGACGCGTTGTACCGCGACGGACTGCCGGCCTGGCCGAACGCGAGCGTGCGCGACCTCGCCGGCCTGCACCGCCGGCTCGCCGCCGTCCGCACGCGCGGCTACGGGCTCAACGTCGAGGAGAGCGAGCAGGGCGTGGCGGCGGTGGGCGCCGCGGTCCACGACGCCGCCGGCCGGCCCGTCGCCGCGCTCTCGATCAGCATTCCGACCGCCCGGTTCCGCCGGGCGACCGTCGCGCCGGTCGCCGACGCCGTGCGGTCCGCCGTCTCGGCGGCCGAGGCGCGGCTGCGGGAGCTCGACGCGGCTACCTGACCGGTGCCCGTCCGGGCGGGGAGCCCGCAGGGACCCGGGTGCCGAGGTACACCGTGTTGGTCGCGACGCCGCCCTGCAGCGGGTTCGCGAAGCGGACGACCTCGGCGGCGACGTCCGCGAAGGACTCCGACAGCACGGCCAGGTAGGCGTCGTCCGGTGGATCGTTGGACCACAGGGAGAACACCCCGCCCGGCCGCAGGTGCCGGGCCAGCCGGCGCACGCCGCGCGACCCGTAGAAGCCCGCGTGGCCGCCGGCGAGAACGTGCCGCGGCGAATGGTCGATGTCGACGATCACCGCGTCGAAGACCCGGTCCGGCGCACCCGGATCGAACCCGGGCCCGTCGGCCATCGCGAAGAAGTCGCCGTGCACCAGCCGGCAGCGCCGGTCACCGGTGAGAACCGGGCCGACCGGTACCAGCCCGCGCTCGTGCCAGCCGATCACCGGCTCGAGCACGTCGACCACCACGAGCTCGCGCACCCGGTCGTCGGCGAGCACCTCGGCGGCCGTGTAGCCCAGGCCCAGGCCGCCGACCGCCACGTCGAGCCCGGTTCCGTCCAGCCGGGCCAGCGCACGGCGCGCCACCTCGATCTCGGCGGCCGTGAACAGCGACGACATGAGGAAGTCCTCGCCCAGCTTGACCTCGAAGACGTCCTCCCCGGTCCGGGGGTCGCGCCGCCGGCGCAGGGTCAGCTCACCGATCGGGGTGCTGCTCCAGTCCAGCTCCTCGAACCGCGCGCTCACGCCGGCCGCGCTCAGGCGTCGATGACGATGGGGATGATCAGCGGGCTGCGCCGGTACGTGCGGTGCGCCCACTGGCCCACCGCCCGCGAGATCAGCTGCTCCAGCTGCACCGCCCCGCCCACGCCCTCCTCGGCCGCCTTGGCCAGCGCCTTCTCCACGAGCGGGACGACCGCGTCGAACGTGGTCTCGTCGTGCACGAAGCCGCGGGCGAGGAAGTCCGGCGGCTCGGCCAGCGTGCCGGACTCGGCGTCGACGATGGCCACGACGGTGATGACGCCCTCCTCGGCCAGGTTGCGGCGGTCCTTGAGGTGGGCCTCGGTGGCGCCGCCGACGGTCTGGCCGTCGACGTACACGTTGCCCGCCGGCACCTTGCCGCTGATCCGCACCTTGCCGCCGAGCAGGTCGACGGTCACGCCGTCCTCGGCCAGGACGACGCCCTTGGGGTGGACGCCGGTGCGGATGGCGAGCTGGCCGTTGGCCTTGCAGGTGGCGCCACTCGCCGTGCACGGGCATGACGTTGCGCGGCTTGACGAGGTTGTAGCAGTAGACGAGCTCGCCGGCGCTGGCGTGACCGGACACGTGCACCTTGGCGTTGCCCTTGTGCACCACGTCGGCGCCCCAGCGGGTCAGCTCGTTGATGACCCGGTAGATCGCGTTCTCGTTGCCGGGGATCAGCGAGCTGGCCAGCAGCACCGTGTCGCCCTCGGTGATGCGGATGACGTGATCGCGGTTGGCCATGCGGGACAGCGCCGCCATCGGCTCGCCCTGCGAGCCGGTGCAGATCAGGCAGACCTGGTTCGCGGGCAGCTTCTCCAGCACCTTCATGTCGACGACGAGGCCGTCGGGCACGGTGAGGTAGCCGAGCTCCCGGGCGATACCCATGTTCCGGACCATGGAGCGGCCGACGAAGGCCACCTTGCGGCCGTGCGCGTGCGCCTGGTCGAGGACCTGCTGGATGCGGTGCACGTGGCTGGCGAAGCTGGAGACGATGACCCGCCGCGGGGCGGTCCGGAACACCTTCTCGATGGCGGGGACGAGCTCGCCCTCGGACATGGTGAAGCCCGGGACCTCGGCGTTGGTGGAGTCGGTGAGGAAGAGGTCCACGCCCTCCTCGCCGAGCCGGGCGAAGCCGCGCAGGTCGGTGATCCGCCGGTCGAGGGGGAACTGGTCCATCTTGAAGTCGCCGGTGTGCAGGACCAGCCCGGCCGCCGTCCGGATCGCCACCGCGAGACGCGTCGGGGATGGAGTGGTTGACCGCCAGGAACTCGCAGTCGAACGGGCCGAACGTCCGGCGGGTCGCCCTCGGCCACCTCGACGGTGACCGGCCTGATCTTGTGCTCCTTGAGCTTCGCCTCGATGAAGGCCAGCGTCAGCTTGGAGCCCACGACCGGGATGTCGGCGCGCTCGCGCAGCAGGTAGGGGACGCCCCCGATGTGGTCCTCGTGCCCGTGCGTCAGCACGATCGCGACGACGTCATCGAGCCGGTCCCGGATGGAGGTGAAGTCGGGGAGGATGACGTCGATCCCGGGCTGGTGCTCCTCGGGGAAGAGCACGCCGCAGTCGACGACCAGCAGCTTGCCGGCGTGCTCGAAGACGGTCATGTTGCGACCGATCTCACCCAGCCCGCCGAGGGCCACGACCCGGAGGCCCCCGTCCGGGAGCGGGGGAGGTGTCCGCAGTTCCGGGTGCGTGCGACTCATGCCCCGCAGGTTACGGCGGTGTCGTCGCCCCTCCGGTGGGCGGTCAGTCGGCGCGCAACCGGTGCACGCGGCTGTGCACCCAGCCGATCAGGCAGTGCAGGGCGGCGTGCCCCTCCGGGGAGGCGTACTGCTGCTCGAAACGGATCGCCTCGAGCAACTCGTGGCTGTCGACCGACCCCGTGCGGGCGAACCGGTCGAGGATCTGGCCGTTGATCGAGGCGCTCTTGAAGAGGTAGGCGATGCCGAGGGCGACCTGGTCGGACACGGCGATCGAGACCGGCGGGTGCGCGAGCGCCCCGCGGCGCTCGAGGACGTCGGACACCTCCGCGGCGATCTGAGTCTCGGGTGCGGGCGTCCGTGCCCGGCAGGTGACGATCACAGGCTTCTCCCAGGGTGGTGCTGCAGTGGTACCCCTCTGTTCTCGGCAGCTTGGATGCGGACCTGAAGTCCGGGAGTGCAGCGGGTGCGGACCGGCTCGGCCGGGGTCGGGTGGATTGCGCCCGCACACGGATATCTGCCGTTGTCCATGCGCGGATGACCGCAGATGTCCGGTTCGCGGCGTGCCGCCCCAGAGGTTTTGCCGGCGCCCGCGACCTGTCCGTCAGGGGGTCGCGCAGGGCGGGGTGCCGTGTTCGTCGTCGGCCGGCCGCGACATCTGCGCCGGACCGGCGCGCGGAGGTTGGTCCCGGGCGGGGACTGTGCGCACACTGCCCGGGTGACGGACGACGCCCCCGCGGCCACCGGGCCCGCGACCGACCCCGGCCTGGCCCTGCCCATCCCCCGCGAGCCGGCCGAGCCACCCGGCCCGCAGCAGCCGGCGTCGGACTCGCTGCTCGTCCCCGGCGAGACGTGCTGGCGGATCGAGCGCGCGACCGAGCACGCGGTGTTCGTCGACGCCGCCAGCTACTTCGCCACGCTCAAGCAGGTCGTCCTGCAGGCCCGCAGGCGGGTGCTGTTCATCGGCTGGGACTTCGACCCGCGCATCCGGCTGGACCCGCTGGGCCCGGACCGCGCGCGCGACGACCGGCTGGGCGCCGTGCTGGAGAAGGCCGTCAAGGCCAACCCCGAGCTCGAGATCGGGGTCCTGCAGTGGGACCTCGGCATGCTCGTGGCCCTCGGCCGCGGCCTCAAGCCGATCGTGCTGCTCGACCGCCGCACCCCCGACCGGCTGACCTTCACCGTCGACACCCATCATCCGTTCGGTGCCGCGCACCACCAGAAGATCGTGGTGGTCGACGACTGCCTGGCCTTCGCCGGCGGCATCGACGTCACCGCCGACCGGTGGGACACCGCCGAGCACGCCGACACGCATCCGCACCGCCGTCGTCCGACGTCCCGCAAGCCCACGATGCCGTGGCACGACGTCACCAGCCTGGTCTCCGGGCCGGCGGCGCGGGCCCTCGGCGACCTCGCGCGGGAACGGTGGAAGAGCGGTGCGGGGGAGGACCTCGAGCCGGTCACCGATGTCGACCACCCGTGGCCCGAGGGCGTGGAGCCGCTGTTCACCGACGTCGACGTCGCCATCTCGCGCACCCGGCCCGAGTACGGCGGCGAGGACCTGGTGCACGAGATCGAGCTGCTGTGGCTGGCGGCGATCGCGGCGGCGAAGCGCTCCGTCTACATCGAGAGCCAGTACTTCGCCAACCGTCGCGTCGCCGAGGCCATGGCCGAGCGGCTGCGCGAACCCGACGGCCCCGAGTTCGTCGTCGTCAACCCCGAGGTGGCCGAGGGCTGGCTGTCGGAGAAGGCCATGGGCACCGCCCGAGCCAAGCTGCTCGCCATGCTCGCCGACGCCGACCGGCACGGTCGCTTCCGGCTCTACGTCCCGGTCACGGAGGGGCGGCAGCCCATCTACGTGCACGCCAAGGTGATGGTCGTCGACGACCGCCTGCTGCGCGTCGGCTCGTCCAACCTGAACAACCGGTCGATGGGCGTGGACACCGAGTGCGACCTGACCATCGAGGCCGTCGCCGGCTCGCCGCGGCAGGAGGAGATCGCCGCGACCATCGTCGGCTTCCGGGACGGGCTGCTCGCCGAGCACCTGGGCGCGACGCCGGAGGAGGTCGCGGCCGCGATCGCCGACACCGGCTCCCTGGTGCGGGGGGTCGAGCGGCTCCGGCGCCCGACCGGCCGCTCGCTGGCCGACTTCGAGCCGCCCGACCTCGGGCCGGTCGACCGGGCGCTGGCCGACACCGAGCTGCTCGACGCCGAGAAGACCCCGGACCGGTGGCGCCGGGTCAGGCGCTTCTTCGGCCGGCGTCGCCGGGCCCCGCGTCCCGCGCAGCGCGGGCGAGGGCCTCGACGGTCGAGCGCACCTCGTCGGCGCTGGTCCGCCACGAGCTGACCGAGAAGCGGATCACCGCCCGGCCCTGCCAGGTGCTCGCCGACGGCATCACGTGCCCCTCGGCCAGCAGGCGCGCGTACACCGACCGGGTGCGCTCGTCGTCCTCGAAGGCCACGCAGACCTGCGTGTAGACGACGTCGTTGACCACGCGGGCGCCCGGGATCTCCCGGACGCCGTCCGCGATGCCGTGGGCTGCGGCGACCAGCCCCTCGACCAGCGTGCACACGCCGTCGGCCCCGAGCGAGGCCAGCGCCGCCCACACCGGCACCCCGCGGGCCCGCCGGGACAGCTCGGGCACCAGGTCGTAGGGGTTCGCCTTGGTCCCGGCCAGCAGGTAGCTGGCCTGCACGCCCATCGCCGCGCGGAGGGCGGCCGCGTCGGTCACCACCGCCACCCCGCCGTCGTAGGGCGTGTTGAGCGTCTTGTGCGCGTCCGTCGCCCAGGAGTCGGCGCCGAGAAGGCCGGTGGTCAGGTCGGCCAGCGTCGGGGTGGTCAACGCCCACAGGCCGAAGGCGCCGTCGACGTGCACCCAGGCGCCGGCCTCGTGCGACACCTCGATCGCCGGCCCGAACGGGTCGAACGCGCCGGAGTGCACGTTGCCCGCCTGCAGGCAGACGATCAGCGGACCCTCCGCGTCGGCCAGGTGCGCCCGCAGCGCGTCGACGTCCAGCCGGCCCTGGTCGTCGGCGGCGACGACCTCCGGCCGGCCGAGGCCGAGGTAGCGCAGCGCCACCTCCACCGAGCTGTGCACCTCGACGCCGGCCACCACGCGCACCCGGGGCGCGCCGGTCAGGCCCGCGGCGGTGACGTCCCAGCCGACCCGGTCGAGCACCCGGTCGCGCGCCGCGGCCAAGCAGGTGAGGTTCGCCATCGTGGCGCCGGTCGTGAACCCGACCGCCGCGCCCGGCGGCAGGCCGAGCAGCTCCAGCAGCCACGCCCCTGCGACCTCCTCGACGGCCACGACGCCCGGTGTCGCATCGCGCATGCCCGCGTTCTGGTCCCAGCCGGTGACCAGCCAGTCCGCCGCGAGGGCCGCCGGCAGCGTCGCGCCCATCACCCAGCCGAAGAACCGGCCCGAGGCGCTGGCCATCAGCCCCGGTTCGACGGCGGCGGCCAACCGGTCGATCACCTCGCCGGCCGGCGAGCCGTGCCGGGGCAGGGCCGTGCCGAGGGCGGCGGCGACCTCCTCCGGCGTGGCGCTCGACGGCACGCGGCGGTCGGGCAACGACGCCAGCCAGCCGCGGACGTGGGTGACCGCCCGGTCCAGTGCGTCCTCGTCCGCGGCAGAGACCTCCATGGCGGACGGGATGGTCCTCGCACGGCCGCGCACCCGTCAACGGAGGGCGACACGGCGCGGCCTCCGGCCGGCAGTGCTCCGTCGGACGTACGTTGCCTGTGCATGTCGAACCGGGGAAGAACGTCCGCGCGCGCCGTCCTGGCGGCGTTCGCCGCCGTCATCGTGCTCGGTGGCTGCGCGGACCTGGCGCCTCCTGCCGTCGCCGGCCCCAGCAGCGCAGGGGTTCACGCACCGGAGGTGGACCCGTCCGGGGACGCCGAACCCTCCGCTGCCCAGGCGGCGCTGGCCGGTCTCGCCGTCAAGGGCCGTGCGCCGCGGACCGGGTACGACCGCGAGCTGTTCGGACCGGGCTGGGGAGACCCCGACCGCAACGGCTGCGACGCCCGCAACGACGTCCTGGCCCGCGACCTCACCGGCGAGACCTTCAAGCCCGGCACCCGCGACTGCGTGGTCGCCGCCGGCACGCTGGCCGACCCGTACTCCGGCACCACCATCGAGTTCCGGCGCGGGCAGGACACCAGCGACGACGTGCAGATCGACCACGTCGTCGCGGTCAGCGACGCCTGGCAGAAGGGCGCCCAGGGCTGGGACGCCGACCGGCGGGTGGCCTTCTACAGCGACCCGCTGAACCTGCTCGCCGTCGACGGCTCGCTCAACCAGCAGAAGCGCGACGGCGACGCCGCGACCTGGCTGCCGCCACACCGTCCGTTCCGCTGCGACTACGTCGCCCGGCAGATCGCCGTGAAGCAGGCCTACGAGCTGTGGGTGACCGCGGCCGAGCGGGACGCCATGGCCCGCGTGCTCGAGGCCTGCCCGGACCACCCGCTGCCCGCGGACGACGGTGGGCCGCCCCCGACCCCCGACGCGCCACCCGCCGAGGCCGGGTCGGCCCGCCCGTACGCGAACTGCGCCGAGGCCCGGGCCGCCGGCGACGCGCCGGTGCGGCGCGGGACCGCCGGGTACGGCAGCCACCTCGACGGCGACGGCGACGGGGTCGGCTGCGAGTAGTCAGCGCGCCGGCAGGTGCGCCTCACGCCGGTGTCGCACGCATGCCGGCACCAGCGGGGCTGCCGCGACAGGGGGTGCAGGGGTCGCCCGGACGGGCGGGGATCCCCAGCGCGTCCCGCCGCACGCCGCCGCATCACGGACACTGGGTCGGCAGGGCAGCTCGGATCGGGAGAGGGGGAGGTGCCGATGGACGGCGGTCCGCACGTCCTCGCCGACCGTTACGAGTTGGTCGCTCCACTCGCCCGCGGCGGCATGGGGCAGGTCTGGCGCGCCCGCGACCGGCTGCTGAACCGCACCGTGGCCGTCAAGATCCTGCGCAGCGAGTTCACCGACGACCCGGCCTTCCGCGCCCGGTTCCGCGCCGAGGCGCAGCACGCCGCCAGTCTCGTGCACCCCCACGTCGCCTCGGTGTTCGACTACGGCGAGGTGCCGGCCGGCACCGGCGAACCGGTCGCCTACCTGGTCATGGAGCTGGTCGAGGGCGAGTCGCTGGCGGCGCTGCTGCACCGCGAGCGCCGGATGGACGTCGCAGGGACGACGTCCATGCTGCGCCAGACCGCGTCCGCACTGGCCGCTGCGCACGCGGCCGGCATCGTGCACCGCGACATCAAGCCCGGCAACGTGCTGGTCGCCCCGGACGGCACCGTCAAGATCACCGACTTCGGTGTCGCGTGGTCGGCGTCCAGCGTCCCGCTCACCGGGACCGGGCAGGTCATCGGCACCGCGCACTACCTGTCGCCCGAGCAGGTACAGGGCGCGAAGGCCACCCCCGCGAGCGACGTGTACGCGCTGGGGGCCGTGGCCTACGAGTGCCTGGCCGGCCGGCGGATGTTCGACGGCGAGAACCCGGTGCAGATCGCGCTGCGGCACCTGCGCGACGAGCCCGAGCCGCTGCCACCGCACGTGCCCGCCGACGTCCGGGACCTCATCATGCGCGCGCTGGCCAAGGACCCGGCCGTGCGCCATCCGGACGGCGGCGCGCTGCTGGCGGACGTGGAGCGGGTGCTGGCGGCTCCGCGCCCGACGTCACCGACCGGCACCGCCGTCCTGCCCCTGCCGCTGGGCCTCGGCGCCGGGGGAGTGGCGGCGGGTGCGCTCGCCGCGGCGTCCGGGGCCGACGCGGCGACCGTGCCCTCCGTGGTCCCGGCAGCGGCTCCGGCTGCTTCCGGTGCGGCTGCGGCTCCGGCTGCGCGGACGCGGCGCGGCCCCGGTGTGTGGGCGGCGCTGGGAGCCCTGCTGACCGTTCTCCTGGTCCTGGGTGTGGTGCTCGTCAACGGCCCGCGCCCGGCGGCCGACACCCCGCCGGCGCCGACGTCGGACTCCTCGCCGTCGTCGCCTGCGGTGGCGACACCCACCGGCGTTCCCGTCGTCGCGGCCGATCTCGTGGGGCGTCCGGTGGCGCAGGTGCAGGCGGAGCTGGTCGGCCTGGGCCTGTCGGTGCAGCTGACACCGGTGACCACCGCGGAGGTCTCCGAGGGGCAGGTGCTCGACGTGGCACCCGTCGGGACGGTCCCGCCCGACGGTGCCGTGACGGTGTCCTACGCGGTGGCGCCGGTGCCGGCTCCCGAGCCGGCCCCGGCCCCGGCGCCGGCCCCGCCGGACGACGACGAGGACGACGACGAGGACGACGACGAGGACGACGACGAGAAGAAGAAGGACAAGAAGAAGGACAAGGAGGACCGGCCCGGCCGCGGCGGGGGGCGCGGCGACCGCGACTGAGATGCCGGTGCCCGCGGCAACCGGGCCCGGTCGCTCCGGCCCGGTCGCTCCGGCGCGGTCAGTCCGGTGTGGTCAGTCCGGTGTGGTGGACAGCTCCGGCGCGAGGTGCGCCACGCGAGCCGGACGGCCGAGCAGCCGTCGGGAGGACATCGCGGCGGCGCGGTGGTGGGTGACGATGCGCGCCAGTTCTTCGATCGACTGCCCGACGACGTACTTCGTGCCGTCCGCGAGGAAGACCCAGGTGTCGCCCCGGTTCTCCACGCGCTGGATCAGGTCGGGGTTCAGCGAGAAGTGCTCGCCGTTGCGGCAGGTGACTGCGATCACGCCAACGGTCCTTCGCGCTCGGTCGGGGTAGCGGACCCCGGTGGCGCCCTGTCAGGGCCTTCTCCCATCGGCAGATCGGGGCCCCGGCTGGAGTCCGGCGGCTCCGCCGGTATCACCAGGGCGGGTGAGGCCGAGCCGGCGGCGTCAGGAGAGGCCCGGGCGTCCCTGCCGCCAGTAGCCCATGAAGGCGACCGAGCGGCGGTCGAACCCGGCCTCGCGGAGCAGGTGCCGGCGCAGGCCGGTGACCACGCCGGCCTCGCCGGCCAGCCAGGCGTAGGCGGCGGCTCCCTCGCCGGACCCGGCCGGCACCTCCCACACGAGCGCGTCGGGGTCCAGGTCGTCGCCGTCCGCGGCGGCGTCCGCGCCGCCGATGTCGGCGGCCGCCGCGCACACCGCGGCGGTGAGCAGCGCACCCAGCGGGTGCGTCGTGGCGCCGCAGCGACGGGGGAGCCAGGTCAGCCGCACGTCCGCAGGTACCTCGAGGTCGAGGACGTCGTCCTCTGTCGGCACCTCGAGCAGCACCCGGGCGCCGGTGCCGTAGGGCAGCGCCTCGGCGATGGCGCTGATCGCCGGGACGGCGGTCTCGTCGCCGGCCAGCAGCAGCGACCGCGCACCCGCCGGCGGCCGCCACTCGACGCCCCCGGTCGGGCCGGGGAAGCGCGCGTTCGGGCCGACCAGGACCACCTCGTCGCCGGCCACGGCACGTTCGGCCCACGCCGAGGCGGGCCCGGCCGGACCGTGCAGCACGAAGTCGACGTCCACCTCGCGCTCGAGGGGCCGGGCGGCCCGCACGGTGTAGCTGCGCATGGGGTTGCGTCGCTCCTCGGGCAGGGCGCGCCAGTCGGCGTACCAGTCGGCCGTCATCGGACAGTCGGCCAGCCCGGTGGTCGCCAGTGGGAAGAGCACCTTGATCCGCTGGTCGGCGCCGCCCGAGGCGAACTCGTCGAGGTCGGCGCCGGTGAACGTCACCCGGCAGAAGCTCGGGCTGATCCGCCACACCCGGGCGACGCGTACGGCGAAGGGGCGGTAGGCGGGCACGGCCGGAGCCGTGTCGACGGTCTCGACGGTCATCGTGCTCCCCGGGAAGGATCGAAGGCCTGGCTTACTAAGGCATGACTTGCTTAGGCTAGCCTTCCCTCGCCCGCCGGCGGAAGGCCCGGCGCCAGATACCGGGAGAACTGATGCGCGCAGCGACGACCCTGGCGGCAGCCGCCGCCCTGACCCTTCTCGCCGGCTGCGGCGGCAGCGGCGGCAGCGACGAGCCCACGTCGACCGCGCCGGCCGACGAGGGCGGGGAGAGCTCGAGCTTCTTCCCGGTGTCGATCGAGCACACCTTCGGCGACACCACGATCGAGGAGCAGCCCGAGCGCGTCGTCGTCCTGGGCTGGAGCGCGCAGGACACGCTCTACGCCCTCGGCGTCCCCCCCGTGGGCATGCCGTCCTATCCCTACGGCGGTGGCGACGACGGCGTCCTGCCCTGGAACGACGAGTACTTCGACCCCGAGCAGACCACCCTGCTCGACACCGCCGACGGGCCGCCGCTGGAGCAGATCGCAGCGCTGCAGCCCGACGTGATCCTCGCGCCGTACGAGGGCTTCGACCAGGGCGTGTACGACGACCTCTCCGGCATCGCCCCGACGGTCGCCTACCCCGGCGAGCCGTGGACCACGCCGTGGCGCGAGCAGACCCGCATGATCGGCGCGGCGCTCGGCATGGAGGAGGAGGCCGAGCAGCTCATCGCCGACACCGAGGAGCAGGTGGCCGCGGTCGCCGAGGAGCACCCGGAGTTCGGCGACCTGACCTTCGCCTACACGAGCATGGGCGCAGAGGCGCTGTACCTCTACCTGCCCACCGACCCGCGGGTGCAGCTGATCGAGGACCTCGGCCTCACCGTCGACCCGAGCGTCGAGGAGCTCGCGGAGGGCAGCGAGAGCTCGTTCTACGCCCAGCTCTCGCTCGAGGCGGCGCCGGAGATCGAGTCCGACGTGCTGATCGGCTTCGCCGACGGCATGACCACCGAGGAGGTGCTCACCTCGGAGCTGTACTCGAGCGTGCCGGCCATCGAGCGGGACGCCGCCATCGTGCTCGACGACCAGACCGTGGCCGCGGCGGCCAGCTCGGTCAGCGTCCTGGCCATCCCCTACGTGCTCGACCAGCTGGTCGACGGCCTCGCCGAGGCTGCGGCGAACGCGCCCGCGTGACCTCGACCGCGCCGGTGGACGCGCCGGCCGGGAGGATGCCCGCGGGCACCCCCCGGCCGGCGCGTCGCCGTGCGCGGATGACCGGCGGCCTGCTCGTCCTGGTCGTCCTGCTCGCCGTCGTCGCGGTGGCATCCATCGCGATCGGCGCTCGCTCGATCGCTCCGGAGGACGTGTGGTCGGCGCTGTTCGCGCCGGCGGGCACCGACGACGACGTCGTCGTCCGCGCGCTGCGCCTGCCGCGGACCGCGCTCGGTGTGGTGGTCGGCCTGGCCCTCGGCGTCGCCGGTGGGCTGATCCAGGGGCACACCCGCAACCCACTGGCCGACCCCGGCCTGCTCGGTGTCAGCGCCGGCGCCGCATTCGCCGTCTGCCTGGCCGTCTTCGCCTTCGGCATCACCTCGGTCAGCGGCTCGGTCTGGTTCGCCCTCGTCGGGGCGCTGATCGCCAGCGTCGTCGTGTTCGTGATCGGCACGATGGGCGACGGGGGAGGGAGCCCGGTCACCCTCGCGCTCGCCGGGGCCGCGGTGACCGCGCTGCTCACCGCCCTCACCAGCGCCCTCGTGCTGATGGACTCGGTCACGCTGGACGCCTACCGCTTCTGGGTCGTGGGTTCGCTCGTCGGTCGCGGCGAGGGCGTGCTGGTGCAGGTACTGCCCTTCGTCGTCGTCGGGCTGCTGCTCGCGGCGATCAATGCGCCCGCGCTGAACACCCTGCAGATGGGCGAGGACGTCGCCCGCGGGCTCGGCCAGCGGATCGGCCTGGCCCGTGTCGGCGGGATCGCGGCGGTCACCCTGCTCACCGGGGCCGCGGTGTCCGTGAGCGGGCCGATCGCCTTCGTCGGTCTCGTCGTCCCCCACATCGCCCGCGCGATCACCGGCCCCGACCACCGTTGGCTGCTGCCCTACGCGGGCCTGCTCGGTGCCGTGCTGCTGCTCACCGCCGACGTCGTCGCCCGCGTGCTGGTGCGGCCCGGGGAGCTGCCGGTCGGCCTGGTGCTGGCCTTCGTCGGCGCGCCGTTCTTCATCGCGCTCGTGCGCCGCCGCCGGCTGGTGACCCTGTGACCCGGCCTTCATGGCCATCAGTGCCGGGGCGTGGGCCGGGTTCCCGGCCTTTATGGCCATTAGTGCCGCAGCGGGTGGGGACGCCGTGACCGGGGTCCTTCAGCCGACGGGGCCGACGGGGCCGACGCGGCGGGCGGTTCGGGTCGGCCGCGTCTCGATGGTGTGGCGGCCCCGCGTCGTGTTCGTGTCGGTGCTGCTGGCGCTCACCGCGCTGCTGCTCGCCGCCGTCGACGTCGGCCGAGGTGACTACCCGATCGGCGTCCTGGACGTGCTGCGCATCGTTCTCGGCGGAGGTGAGGCCGCCGACCGCTTCGTGGTCATGGAGCTGCGGCTGCCGCGGGCACTGACCGCACTGCTCGTCGGGCTGGCCTTCGGCATGTCCGGGGCGATCCTGCAGTCGGTGGCGCGCAATCCGCTGGCCAGCCCCGACATCCTCGGCATCACCCAGGGCGCGGGGGTCGGCGCCGTCGCGCTCATCGTCTTCGGCGGCGGGGCGTTCGGCGGGATGACCGCCTACGTCGGCCTGCCGGTCGCCGCGCTGCTCGGCGGGATGCTCGCGGCCACCGCGATCTACCTGCTCGCCTGGCGTCAGGGCGTCGCCGGCTTCCGGCTGGTGCTGGTCGGCATCGCCGTGGCCGCGATGCTGACCTCGCTGATCTCCTACCTGCTGATCGTCGCCGACATCACCGAGGCGTCCCGGGCCACCGTCTGGTTGACCGGCAGCCTCAACGGCCGCGGCTGGGAGCACGTTGTCCCGGTGTCGATCGCCGTCGTGGTCGTGGGTCTGGGGGCACTGCTGGGCTCGTCCACGCTGACCGCGCTGCGGCTCGGCGACGACAGCGCCCGCGCCCTCGGGGTGCGGCTGCAGACCGGCCAGGCGGTGCTGCTGGGCGTCGCCGTCCTCCTGGCGTCGGTGGCCGTGGCCGCGGCCGGCCCGATCCCGTTCGTCGCGCTGATCGCCCCGCAGGTGGCCATGCGGATGATCCGCTCGGCCGGTCCGCCGGTGCTCGCCGGCGGACTCGTCGGCGCGGTGCTGGTGGTCGGCAGCGACGTCGTGTCCCGCACCGTGCTGCCCACCGACCTGCCCGTCGGCGTCCTCACCGCTGCCATCGGCGCCCCGTACCTGCTCTACCTGATCGCCCGCCGCACCCGCAGGGAGAACGCATGACCACGGCCCTGAACACGGCCCGGAACACGGCCCTGAACTCTGCTCGCGCCGGGCGCCTCACCGCCCGCGACCTGACCCTGGGCTACGGCGAGCACGTCGTCGTCGAGCACCTCGATCTCGACGTGGTCGACCGCGGCATCACCGCGGTCATCGGGCCCAACGGCTGCGGCAAGTCGACCCTGCTGCGCGCGCTCGGCCGGCTGCTGCGCCCCCAGGGCGGGCAGGTGCTGCTCGACGGGCAGCGGATCGACAAGCTGCCCACCCGCGACGTGGCCCGCGCGCTCGGCATGCTGCCCCAGTCGCCGGTCGCCCCCGAGGGCCTGACCGTCGTCGATCTGGTGACCCGCGGGCGGCACCCGCACCAGGCGTGGTTCCGGCAGTGGTCCCGGGACGACGAGTCGGTGGTCGCCGAGGCGATGTCCTGGACCGGGGTCGGCGACCTCGCCGAGCGGCCGGTCGACTCGTTGTCCGGAGGTCAGCGGCAGCGGGCGTGGATCGCCATGGCGCTGGCCCAGGGAACCGACCTGCTGCTGCTCGACGAGCCGACCACGCACCTCGACCTCGCCCACGCCGTGGATGTGCTCGACCTCGTCGACCGGCTGCACCACGACCGTGGCCGCACCGTCGTGATGGTGCTGCACGATCTCTCGCTGGCCGCCCGCTACGCCGACCACCTCGTCGCGATGCGCGACGGCCGGATCGTCGCCCAGGGCCCGCCGCGCGAGGTCATCACCCCCGAACTGCTCGCCGACGTGTTCGGCCTGCACGCCGCGGTCCTTCCCGATCCCGTGTCCGACGGCGTCCTCGTCGTCCCCATCGGCACCCGCCACACCCGACAGGCCGCCGTCCGGCAGCTCGTCCCCACCGAAGGAGATGCATGACCCGCGTCCGTGCCGGCGCCCTCGCGCTGGCCGCCGTCCTGACCCTCGCCGCCTGCGGCGGAAGCTCGGCCGAGGAGCCCGCCGCCGAACCGGCGGGCTCGGACGGCGAGTTCCCCCGCACGGTCGAGCACGCCATGGGTTCGACGGAGATCCCGGAGCGGCCGGAGCGGGTGGTCGTCCTCGACACCGGCGAGCTGGACTCCGTCGTCGCCCTCGGCGTGACGCCGGCCGGGGCGGTGACCACCGACGTCGCCACCGGCTTCCTGAGCTATCTCCAGGAGCCGGCCGAAGGCGCCGAGCAGGTCGGCACCATCGGCGAGCCGAACCTCGAAGCCATCGCGGCGCTGCAGCCCGACCTCATCCTGTCCAACGTCATCCGGCACGAGGCGCTCTTCGACGAGCTCTCCCAGATCGCCCCGACGGTGTTCGCGGAGAACGTCGGGGTGACGTGGAAGGAGAACTTCGCCCTCGCCGCCGAGGCGCTCGGCATGGAGGAGGAGGCCGACGAGGTCATGGCCGGGTACACGGCCGCCGCCGAGGAGCTGGGCAGCTCGCTGGGCGATCCGGCCGAGACGACCGTCAGCCCGATCCGCTTCGTCGCGGGCGCGATCCGGGCGTACTCGCCCGAGTCCTTCATCGGCACCGTGCTCACCGACATCGGGCTGTCGATCACCGAGCAGGAGCCCGGGGAGTACCCGGCCTTCGCCGAGCTCAGCCCCGAGCAGGTGACCCTCGCCGATGCCGACGTCGTCCTGTACTCCTCGTACGGCGCGACCGACGAGTCGGGGGAGTCCGACGTGCTCGGGGGGCCGCTGTGGTCACGGCTGGCCGCCGTCGAGGAGGACCGGGCGATCGCGGTGGAGGACGACGTCTTCTACTCCGGCATCGGCCCCACCGCCGCCGCCCTGATCGTCGAGCGCCTCGCCACCGAGCTGGGCTGATCATTAGGGTCGGGCCGTGCCCGACCTCGCCGCCCGCGCCCGCACCCTGCTCGACCTGCACGCCGCGCCGAAGATCCTGGTCCTGCCCAACGTCTGGGACGTGATCTCCGCGCGGGTCGTGGCCGGCGCCGACGGGGTGCGGGCGCTGGCCACTGCCAGCCACTCGATCGCGGCCACCTTCGGCTACGAGGACGGCGAGAACATCCCGCTCGACCTGCACCTGGACATGGTGGGCCGGATCGCCGCGGCCGTCGACCTGCCCGTCTCGATGGATGTCGAGGCCGGCTACGGAGACCCGGCCGAGACCACCCGACGGGCGATCGCCGCGGGTGCGGTGGGCGGCAACCTCGAGGACCGGATGCGCCCGCTGGACGAGGCGGTGGCCGCGGTCGAGGCGGTGCTCGCAGCCGGACGCGAGTGCGGCATCGAGTTCGTGCTCAACGCGCGCACCGACGCGCTGCTGCGCCTGCCTGCGGACGGCGACCGGTCGGCCGCCCTGGCCGAGGCCGTGCGCCGCGGCCGCGCCTACCTCGACGCGGGGGCGCCCGTCGTCTTCGTGCCCGGGGTGTCGGCGCGCGAGGAGATCGCCGAACTGGTCGACGGGCTGGGCCGGGGGCGGCTGTCGGTCATCGCGGCACCGGGGCGCACGCCGTCGGCGCGGGAGCTCGAGGAACTGGGCGTGACCCGCGTGTCGGCCGGGCCGTTCACCCAGAACGTGGCGCTGACGGCGCTGCAGGATGCGGCCGCAGACCTCGCCTCCGGCGGCGTCCTGCCCGCGGGGACCCGCCGGCTCAACTGACGCGGCCACCCTCCCGGTGCGTCCGGAGCCGCTCCATCGGCACCGGAGCCGCCGTCCACCGCGGCTCTGGTCCCCCTACCGCGGCTCTCGTCCGCCCACCGCGCGGCGACCACGCCGTGCCCCTCGGCCGCCCTGGAACCGAGCGGGGCTGACGCGCCCGGGTCAGGCCGCGGCGCCGAGAGGTTCCGTGCGGCGGGCGGGGGGCCCGGTCGGCACGGCGGGCGGGGGGACCTCGCGCCGTCCCCGAGCAGGGAGCAGCCGGTCCCGCAGCCGGAGGATCGGCTTCTCGACCACCGCCGTCGCCACCACACCGACCGCGAACGCGACGCCGTACCGCACGACCGCGGTGGTCGGCGTCGCGGCTTCCGGGTCGAGGCCGAGCAGGTCGAGCGCGACGGCGGCGGCGAACACGTGCCAGATGTAGATGCCGTAGGAGTAGCGGCCCAGGAAGGCGATCGGGGCGGTGACCAGCCGGGCCCGCGGGACCCACGCCGCGCGGTAGAGCAGCAGGAGCAGGGCGGCGGCGGTCAGGTAGGCGATCGTGTAGCCCAGGGTGCCCCCGACGAAGCCGTCCTTGCCGATCGTCGCCAGGTACAGAACCCCGAGGCCGAAGGCCCCGGTCAGCAGCAGCCGCTGCCTGCGCAGGCGCTCGAACCGCTCCGGCCAGTGCACGCTGACGAGGGCGAGGAGCACGCCGGCCGCCAGCGAGTCGACGCGGAAGTGGGTGCGCCACTGCAGCCGGACCTCGCTGACGCCGTCCAGCGCGCCCCAGAACCGCAGCGCCAGGGCCGTCACGAGCACGGCCGCGAGGATCGCGGCGAGCTGGCGCGGGGTGCCGCGCCGCCTGGCGAACAGCGGGAAGAGCACCGCCAGGGCCAGGTAGAAGTGTTCCTCCACGGCGAGGGACCACAGGTGGGTCAGCGACGTGCCCGCGTAGTTCTGCACGTGGAAGGCGTTCTGCCACAGGTAGGACGCCCACGGCTCCGGTCCGGCGAATGCCTGGACGGCGAGGAACAGGTAGAGCACCGGCCAGAGCTTGAGCAGTCGACGGACGGTGAAGCGCCGCCCGTCGAACCGGCCGGTGCGGGCGTGCTCGATGAGCGCGAGACGGCCGAGCAGGAATCCGCTGAGGACGAAGAAGAGGTCGACGCCGGCCCAGCCGAAGGTCTCGCCGGGCCACGTCAGGACGTCGATCACGGGGTTGCCGGTGCGCTGTTTGCTGAAGTGCCAGCCGAGGGCGAGCACGATGGCCAGGCCGCGGACGACGTCGAGGTCCAGACGCCGCCCCTGCCGCGCGCGGCTGCCGTCGGTGGCCGGTGACGGCGTGGTCGACGAGGGGGTCATGGGTTTCGACGTTACGTTTTCGTGACCTTTCTGGCCGCGCGCATGCGTGTCCGACCGGTCACCCACCGTCATCGTCGCACGTGCGGGGCGACCGCTGTGGCCGGGCTCACAGCTCTCGCGGGCTCACCCCGAGGGGTGAGAACCCGCTGCGCGCACCCCTCAAGGCGCGGTCGTCCCGTGCCGATCACCCGGTCAGGTGACGTCCCTGCGCACAGAACGTGCCGGTGGCCGGAACAAGGAGGGGTGAGCGTTGGCCGATCAGTCCGTGCTCGTGGTGGAGGACACCGACGAGATCCGGGAGCTCGTCCGTACGGTGCTGGGTCGAGCCGGCTTCGACGTGCGGGCGGTGGCGTCCGGTGCCGAGTGCCTGGCCGAGGTCCGCCGCCAGGCGCCGGACCTCATCGTGCTCGACCTGGGCCTGCCCGACGCCGACGGCACCGAGGTGTGCCGGCAGATCCGCGCCGAGACCGGCTGCTACGTGCTGATGCTGACCGCCCGAGCCGAGGAGGTCGACCTGCTCATCGGGCTGGCCGTGGGCGCGGACGGGTACATGGCCAAGCCGTTCTCGCCGCGCGAGCTGGTGGCCCGCGTGCAGGCGATGCTGCGCTTCCCGCGCCCGACCACTGCTGCCGAGCCCGCCGCCGCGGCCACCGACGCGGTTCGTCGGCTGGCCGAGCTCGAGGTCGACGAGGACAGCCGTGAGGTGCGCGTGGACGGCGAGATCGTCGATCTGACGCGCACCGAGTTCGACCTGCTCGCCGCGCTCGCGTCCCGGCCCGGCCGGGTGCTGCAGCGGGAGACCCTGCTCCGCGAGGTCTGGCAGACCGACTGGGAGGGCAGCGTCCGCCTGGTCGAGGCGCACATGTCGAACCTGCGCCGCAAGCTGCAGGCGGCCGGCCTGAACAACCCCGAGATCAAGACGGTCCGAGGAGTCGGGTACCGCCTGGTCGCCTGAGCGCGGGTCCGGCTCAGCAGGTGAGGATCGCCGTCCTGGGCGTCTCGGCCGTCCAGCCGTAGGACGTGAGGGTGACGACCGACAGCCGGGGCCGCAGCTCCAGGTAGCTCCGGTCGACCGTCGCGCTGACCGAGCGCGTGGCGGCGTCCGTGGTCGCCATCTCGAACGACTCGCCGTCGGCCGGATGCACCATGACCCGGTAGCCGGTGACTCCCTTGGAGTTGCTGGCCGGCCAGGAGACCGTGACCGAGTACCAGTGCGAGTGGGTGGTCCCCCAGCCCCAGCCGCCCCAGGTGTTGCTCGAGGTCGTGTAGCAGCGGTCGCTCACGCTGACCGAGGTGGGCGCCTCGACCGTGAGCGTGGCGAGGTTCGCCGACGTGCCCACCGTCTCGGAGTAGGTGGCCGAGGCGGGCAGCGGGGCGCCGACGACCAGGGCCAGGGCCAGGGCCATGAGCGTCGCGATGCGCCGGGCGGCGGTCACGGAGATGTCTCCTTCGTCGTCGGGGTGTCGCCGGACGGACAGCAGAAGCCGTCCGGCCGGCAGTGCGGGCGTGCGGACGGAGGTCAGGCCACCCCGTGCTGGCCTGACCTCCTGTCCGGGATCGCCGCCGTCAGTCGGTGGCGAGGTTCTGCAGCTCCACCACGCGGGCGTGGGCGAGCACACCCCGGCGGGCGTCGTGGGCGATCGCCCGGCAGAGGGCGGCCACCTCGTCGTGACCGAACTGGCCGCTGGTGCCGGCCAGTGAGTCCGCGGCGGCAACCACGGCCCGGGCGTTGCCGAACCGGGCTCCGTTCGCGATCGCCGAGAGCCGGCCGGGCAGGGCGTCGGTGTACATCTCGTGCAGCCGGTCGGCGAACTCGGCCTCGACGTCGGCGTCGTGCAGGTCGTCGACGTCGCGGATGTCGGTGAGCATCTCCTGGCCGACCGTCCCCGTGGACCGGTTGGACAGGAAGTTCAGCAGGACCTGCGGCCCGACCGGCTTGATCAGGCAGGCCTCGGCGCCGGCGGCGGCCGACTCCTCGCGGACCTCGGCGGAGTTGTCCTGGGTGATGACGACGAACCGGGCGCGCGAGCCGCGGCGGCGCAGCCGGTGCAGCATCGCGGTGCCGCTGCAGCCGGGCATCGCCATGTCGGTGACCACCAGGTCGGGGTCGCTGTAGACGGTCTGGCGCAGCGCCTCGGCGGCGTCGGCCGCCTCGCGGACCTGCCAGCCGCCGAGGCGGAGGAGGTCGGCGATCTCGGCGCGGGCTTCGGTCTCGTCGTCGACGACAAGGGCGGTCAGCATCGAAAGCTCCCGGTGAGTCCGGACTGCGCGAACCAGCCGAAGTCGGTCACGGCGGTGACCGAGTAGCGGATGGAGTACGCCGTCACGTTGTAGGTGATGATGGACTTGGTCCAGCTGGTGGTGCCGGCCGGCAGGTTGGTGTGCTGCACGTAGCCGTCGCTGAAGTGGACGCTGACGCGGTAGCCGTTGACCCGGGTCGTGGTGCTCGCGGCCCAGCTGACGTTCATCGTCGAGTTGGACGACCCGCACGAGAGGCTGCCGGAAACGGCGGTCGGGGCGGCGACGCTGACCGTGGCGAACCCCAGCGGCGAGGAACTCACCGTCTCGGAGTAGCCGGCCGACGCGGGGATGCTGCTGCCGACGACGACGGCCAGGACCAGGCCGACGAGGGTCAGCAGGCGCTTGGTGGCGGTCATCGCTGGTCCTCCTCGTCCTGGGTGGTGTCGTCGGTGTCGGTGGTGGGTCGCCAGATGGAGAGCAGGAGCCATCCGGCGAGGAGTGCGGGTGCGCCGTAGAGCAGGACCTGGGACACCACGGGGGTGCGCAGGGCGGCGATGAGGTGGCCGACCTCGGGGACGACGGCCCGGACCTGCCAGGCGGTGTCGCCTTCGAGGGTGGCCAGCCAGGGGTCGGCTGCCTCGTTGTTGTCGCCCTTGGTGGCCACGGTGGTGGTGCCGTCGGGGCCGCGCTGGACGTCGGTGACGCGGTGGGTGACGACGCGGTGGTCGTCGATGGGGATGTGGTAGGCGATGACCATGCCTTCGGTGACGTCCTCGACGGCGAGCGGGGTGACGACGGTGATGTCGCCGGGCTCGATCTCCGGTGCCATGGACGAGGTGAGCATGGTCATCGTGCGGTAGCCGAGGACGTGGGGTCCGACGGCGAGGCCGAGGAACGCGATGACGGCCGTGGCGACCAGGCCTCGCACGAGCCACGGGAGCACGCGTGCCGCCTGGCGGCGGGCGGTGGCGGTCCAGTGGTGGTGTGCGGCGCGGGCGAGGTCGGCCTCCGGGGGCAGCGGGGTCGCTGCCCCCGGCAGGCGTGCCAGGAGAGTGGCGGTCATGAGGTTCTCCGACCAGTCAGGTGGTGGCGGTCAGAGGGCCGTGCCGGCGCGCTGGACGCCGGTGAAGGAGAGGCTGATGCCGGCGCTCTTGCCCTGGAACTCGTTGCCGGCCGTGGCGGGCAGCGAGACGCTGAACACCAGCCGGTCGACACCGCCCGGGGTGAGGCTGGCGGGGTTGTTCAGGGCTGCGGTGTTCACCACCGGCGAGTTGTGGACCGTGCTCTCGGTGCCGCCGCAGGTGTAGGTCGGCGCCTGCGCGGTGCCGCCCTGCGTCCAGGCGACGGAGCACTTCTTCACCGTCAGCTGCAGGCCGTTGGTCTGGTCGCTGGTGAGGATGCTCGGGGACGGCGCCGTGCTGACCATGCTGACGGTCGACAGCGGGACCGAGCCGTCGTTGACCAGGTTCACCGCGCGGGTGATCGAGTCGCCGGGAACCATGCCGTTGACGTTCAGCGGGACGGCGACGGCGCCGGCGGGCTGGGTCAGGTCGATCGACAGCGTGCCGGTGGCCACCGTGGTGTTGATCGGCGTGGTGCTGTCGGTGAAGTTGCCGTAGGTGCCCAGCCCCGCGACGGCGGCGGCGGTGCCGATGACGGCGAGGGAGCCGACGACCTTGCGGGCGGTCGGGCTGCCCGGACGCTTGTTGGTGCTCATGTCTCGCATCTCCTGTGGTCGAACCTCGTGCCGGGGGATCCCGGCGACAGGGACGACTCTGGAGGCCCATCCGCAGCGCACCCGCCAGCGTTCCGCAAGGAATCCGCAAGGTTCGCCCGCGTCTCCCGCAGGACGGCCCGGCACGGCGAGATCTGCACACTCGTACGCATCCGGGCCCGGATGCGTACGAGTGTGCAGATCTCGGCGGCGGCGCCAGGCGGCGGCGCCCGGCGGCGGCGCCCGGCGGCGGCGCCCGGCGGCGGCGTCAGGCGGTGCGGCGGGGCAGCGTGAGCGTGAACGTGGTGCCCTCGCCCTCGGCGCTGCGGACCTCGAGCGTGCCGCCGTGCGCCGTGGTGATCGCCTTGGTGATCGTCAGCCCCAGGCCGACCCCGGGCACGGCGTTGCGCCGCGCGGTCGAGGACCGGAAGAACCGGGTGAACAGCTCGGTCTGCTCGGCGGCGGGGATGCCGATGCCCGTGTCGCTCACCGACAGAAGGGCGACCGGTTCGGCACCGGGGCGCTCGTCGTCGGCCATCGTGCCGTCGGGGAGCCGCCAGGCCGCGCGCAGGGACAGCGCCACCCGCCCGCCGGGCGGGGTGAACTTGACCGCGTTGGACACGAGGTTGTCGCAGGCCTGACCCAGCCGGACGGCGTCGCCGGGCACGACGAGCTCGCCGTCCGGGAGGTCGAGCACGACCCGCACGCTCCCGGCGGCGGCCGTGACGCGAGCGGTCTCCTCCGCGGCGCGGACCACGGCCGCGAGGTCGACGTCGCCGGGCTGGAGGGTGAACCGTCCGGCCTCGACCTGCGCGGTGAACAGCAGATCGCCGACGAGTCGCTGCAGCCGGTGGGCGTTGCGCTCCACCGTGCCCAGGAACTGCTTCTGCTCGTCGGTCAGCGTCTGCTCGTCGTCGTCGAGGACCAGTTCGAGGTAGCCGAGGATCGAGGCCAGCGGCGTCCGCAGCTCGTGGCTGATCAGGCTCACGAACTGGTCCTTCATCCGCTCGGTCGCCCGCGCCTCGGTCATGTCGGTGCCGACGAAGTTCCAGCCCGTGTGGGTGCCGTCGTCGTCCGACCGCGGGGTGATCGCCACCGACACCGTGCGCTCGCGGCCGTCGGCGGCCACGTACGTCCAGTCCCGGACGTCGCTGCCCCGTTCCTGCGCCGCGTGCACCAGCGCGGCCAGCCCGGAGGGCGCGCCGAGCTCGGAGGCGAGCGCGTCCAGCTCCTCGCCCGAGTGGAACTCGGTGATCGAGCGCCGGCGCACGACGTCGGCGCGAGGAAGGCCGAGCATCCGTTCGGCGCCGGGGTTCCAGACGCGGACGACGCCGTCGCGGTCGGTGCCGATGATCGACTGCTCGGTCACGGCATCGATGACGCTGGTCATGGTCTGCGCACGGGCGGCCAGCATCCGGGTGGCCAGGTCGAGCTCCTCGGCGCGGCTGCGGCCGCGGGCGGCGAGGTCGGCCACGACCAGCCCGGTCAGTCCGGCGCTGACCGGGGCGAGCAGCGCGGCCGGCCCGGTCGCCTCGATGGGGGTGAGCAGCACCGGTGAGACCGAGGCCAGCGCCGCACCCAGGCTGCCGGCGAGGACGCCGGTCCGCCCGGCACCCGCGCCGAGGGCGACCAGGGGGCCGAGCAGGAGGAAGAGGGTGACGACGGAACCGGTGCCCGCATGCACCAGGCCGGCACCGGCGACGGCGGACAGCGGGGCCACGAGGGTCGCCGTCCGCGAGCGGGCGGGGACGACCCGGGCGAGCATGCTGCCCGCCACGGACGCGAGCAGGCCCGCCACCACCAGTTCCAGGTCGAGGACGGGGACGGCGCCCACCGCCACGAGCAGCGCGGCGAGGGCGACGGTCAGCGCGGTGGGCAGCATGCCCTCGAGCAGCGGCGTGGCCGATGCGGGCAGCTCGCCGGACCGGCGGCGGGGGACCGGGACCGCGACGGCGCTCATGCCGGGGTCCCGGCGGTCAGCGATCGGATCTGCCGGACCAGGTCGGCGACGGAGAAGGGCTTGGCCAGGTAGGCGTCGGCTCCGGCGTCGAGCCCGCGGGCGACGTCGGACGGCGAGGCGCCCGCGGACAGGAGCAGCACCCGGATGCCCGCGGTGGCCGGGTCGGCGCGCAGCTCGGCGCAGACCTCCAGACCCGTCCGGCCGGGCATCGAGACGTCGAGCACCGTCAGATCCGGGAGGTCGGCGCGGGCGGCGGCCAGGGCGGACGAGCCGTCGGACACCGAGTGCACGACCTCGCACCCGGCGCGGCGCACCGCGAGGCCGACGAGGCCGCGGATGTCGTCCTCGTCGTCGGCGACCAGGACGCGCGGTCCGGCCGGATGCTGCTCGCTCACACCGATGTGGACGGCGTTCCCGGGCCCCGTCTGCAGCCCCGGGCGCGCCCGGCTCACCCGTTCAGGTGACAGCCCCGCGCGATCCGCCGGCCCCGGACGCCACTGCGCCCCGCCGGGTCGGACCCGGCGGGGCGCAGTCGCGTGCGATCGATCAGGAAGAGGACGCCTGACTCTGCACGGTCGCCTTCGACTCCTGCGCCTGGCCCTGCACGTCCTGCGCGGCCGACTGCCCTTCGACCTTGACGGTCTCGGCAGCGCTCTGCGCGGTCGACCTGACCTCCTCGACAGCCTGCTGGGCGGCCGGCCGGAGCTCGTCGCCGATCTCCTGGGCCATCTGCTTGGCCGGCTCCAGGATCGCGTCCTTGTGCTCCTTGACGGCGCCCTCGGCCTGCTGCGCCAGCTGCTTCTCCTTCTCGCTGGCGGGCATGAGGCTCGAGACCAGCCAGCCGACGCCGAAGGCGATCAGCCCGGCGGCCAGGGGGTTGCCCTGGGTCTGCCGGATCACCTGGTCGGGGGCCTGCTGCACGGCGCCGGCCGCGGACGACGCGGCGTCCTGGACGGTGCCCACGGCGCCGGCCGCTGCACCCTGCACGCTGCCCACGGCGTCGGATGCCTTGCCGTGCGCCGAGGCGGTCGTGTCGTGGGCGGTACCCATCACCATCTCCTTCGCGCGCGTCATCCTGCCCTTGGCCGCCGACATGCGCCGGTCGACCACACGGGCCGGATTGACCTTCTCGTTGAGGGCGTCGACGTCGTAGCTCAGCTCGCGGCGGGTCTCCTCGATCTGCCGCCGGAGGACGTCGGGGTCACTGGTGGTCATGTGTCTGCTCCAAGTCGCGAGATGTCAAGGGGGGTGGGGTTCAGTTCGGCTTCAGCGCGCCGGGAACCTGCTGGAGGGTCTCGACGGTGCGCTCGGGCTTCGGGTTCACCTGCTGGAACTTCTTCTTGCCCATGAGGCCGGCGACCGCTGCGCCGGCACCCCAGAGGATCGCCACGATCAGGGCCGACCAGCTGTGACCCACCAGGTGGGACAGCGACCACCACAGCGCGATCGACAGGAAGAAGATCGCCATGTAGGCGGCGAAGCCGGCGGCGCCGAACATGCCCGCGCCCTGGCCGGCCTTCTTGGCCTCGACCTTCATCTCCGCCTTGGCCAGCTCGAGCTCCTGGCGCATCAGCGTGGACAGGTCCTTGGTGACCTCGCCGATCAGCTGCCCGACCGAGGTGCCCTCGACGTCGGGCTCGCCGGTGGCCGTCATCGGGGTGCCGAGGTTGCCGCTGTGGGCCTCGGGTCCGACGGCGTAGTTGCCGACGGCGGCGGACGTCGGCGGGGTCGCCGTCGACCGGCCACCCGCGGGGGTGGCACCGGAGTAGGGGGAGGTCACGGTCAGCGCACCTCACCCGGACGACGGGCCGGGTCGTCCCAGCCGGCCGGCGTGGTCGGCGGCACGGTGGTTCCGGCGGGCGGCACGGTGCCGTACGGCGGGGGTGGCAGCGGAGCGCCGGCCGTCGTGCCGGTCGAGGTGCCGGTCGTCGTGCCGGTCGTCAGGCCGCTCGTCTCGCCGGTCGTGGCCGTGCCGGTGTAGCCGCCGTACGCGGGCGCCGGGTCGACGTAGTTGGTGGCCGGGACCCGGCCTCCGACGTTGCGCTGGTCGGTGTCCGAGTGCGCGTCCTTGACGCCGCGGGTCATGCGGCCGGCGAGCACGCCGGCTGCCGCGGCGCCGAGGAGGAACATGCCTGGCTTGCTGGCGGGCGAAGCGGCGGACCTCGTCGAGCAGCTCCGCCGGCTCGCGGTTCTGCAGCCAGGACGAGAACTCCTCGACCTTGCCCGACGCCTGCTCGAGCAGGTCGCGGGCGGGGCCGGGAGCGCCCTCGCTGGTGCCGTTCGCGAGGCTGCGCAGCTCGCCGGCCAGCGTCGACAGGCCCTGCGCGGCCTTCTGCTGCTGGCTGACGGCCTGGTCGCGGACCTGGGAACGACCCTGATCGAGCAGATCCTGCGCCTGGCGCCTGGTCTCCTGCGCCACCTCCTTGGCCTGGTCGGCGGCGGTGGAGGCGACCTGGCTACCGGCCTGGACGGCGGTGTCCTTGACGTTGGCGGCCTCGTTCTTGGCCGTGTCCTTGGTCGACGAGGCCGTGGTGGACGTCGCGTCGGAGGTGGGCGGATCGATGCTCTGCGTCGTGGCGGGAGGGGGGAACGGGGCGTTGACCGAGTGCGTCATCGGTTCTCCTCGGGTGGTCGGGGGCGGGGTCTGGTGCCCGGTTCTGCGCGGTTCTGGCCGTGGCCGATGCGCCCGGCGCATGCGTGCGGCGCGGGGCGTAGAGAGGTGAGGTCAGGCCGTGCGAGGCGTCGGAGCCCTGCCTGGTTGAGGACTCGACGTGGGCGGTCTTCCGGTACCCCGGGAGTGATCCGCCTGAAACGGAAGATCCAGTTTCGGGTCGACTCCCTTCCGTTCTCAGCCGAGGTCGTCGGTCGCGAACGTGTCGCAGCGCGCCGGATCTCCGGTGCGGTAGCCGGTCAGGAACCACCGTTGCCGCTGCTCGGAGGTGCCGTGGCTGAACGCGTCCTGGTCCACGGTCCCGCCGCCGAGCTCGCGCTGGATGAAGTCGTCGCCGATCCGGCCCGCCGCGTCCAGCGCCCGGGCGATGTCGTCGTCGGTGATCTCCTCGATCAGCGGCCGCCCGGATTCGTCCGGCACGGTCTCGGCGTGGTTCGCCCAGGCGCCCGCGTAGCAGTCGGCCTGCAGCTCGAGCCGCACGGTGCCGCTGCGGGGCCCGGTCTCGCCCGGCGTCACCTGCCGGTTGGTGCCGAGCAGGTTCTGCACGTGGTGGGCGTACTCGTGGGCGATGATGTAGGCGTTCACGAACAGCCCGCCCTGGGCGCCGAACTGGCTCTGCAACTGGTCGAAGAAGCTCAGGTCGATGTAGACCAGCTCGTCGGCCGGGCAGTAGAACGGACCGGAGCCGCTGGTGGCCCCGCCGCAGGCGGTCTGCACCGACCCGTTGAAGAAGACGGTCTCGGTCGGGGAGTAGTCGGCGCCGAGGACGCCGGTCCAGAAGTCCTGGATCGACTCGATGTTCGCGACGACCGCGCAGTCGACCGACTCGTTCGCGTCGGCCCCGGTGCGGCACTCGCTCTCGAGCTCGCTGTTGTCGGCCGTGCCGCCCTGGCCGATCCCGGCCAGACCGCCCAGCCCGCTGCCCGAGCCACCGCCGCTCCCGCCGTCGCCGAGCAACTGGAGCAGCACGACGACGACCACGCCGACCAGGCCGAGCCCGCCTCCGCCGACGGCCAGGCCGCGTCCTCCGCGCCCACCGCCGAACCCCCCGCGCCCGCGCCGGTCCTGCACGCCGGACGTGTCGAGCCGGCCGCTCTCGCGGTACCTCATCGATCGACTCCGGTCATCGTGCCGAACACCTCCGGATCGGGCGGGGACATGGCGAATCGCAGCTCGACGGCACCGTGCACCTCCTGGCGCGCGGGCGTCAGGTCCAGGCCGGGCCCGCCGAGCGCCCCGCCGAGCGCCCCGTCGAATGCGAGGCCGGAAGCAGACATCTCCATCCCGCGAGCGGACAAACCCTCGTCGGCCACCTGGATCAGGGCGGTGAGCTCCGATCCGAACGCGGCCGCGTACTGCCGTGCGCGGTGGACGGCGTCGGTGACCGCGGCCAGCCGTGCCCGCTCGTAGGCGGGACTGTCGCTGCGCAGCCGCCAGAACGGGCCCGAGAGCTGCACGTCCTCGAGCGAGCCGAGCGCGACGACGAGGTCGGCCACGGCCGTCAGGTCGGCGACCAGCAGCCGGGTGCGGACGGCGGCCACCGGGTCGGCGGTTCCGCGCTCGCGCCACGGCACGTGGACGGTCACCGCGCTGGTCTCGGCGGACTCGACGACCGCCCCGGCGTCCGCGACCACCCGGTCGACCGCGGCCTGGCGCGCGGCACACCGCTCGAGGGCCGTCTGCCGGTCCCGCGCGGTGACCTGCACGTCGACGTGGACGTCGGCGCACTCGGGGTCCACCGACAGCACGGCGGAGCCCCGCACCTGCACCTGTGGTTCGTTCATGGCATCCCTCTCCTCGACCGGCGCTCCGGACTGTCGCAGACCGGCGGGCACCGGGCAGTCGGGCGAGCGCACGAACGCCTAGGGTCGATCCGGAACGGCGTCGCACGCACCCCCGCGATGCCCGGGTCGGGCGAGGGAGGGCTGCGTGATCTCGAACCGGATCCGTGCCGCCCTGACCACCACCGTGCTCACCACCGCCGCCACCGGCTTCCTGGCCGGCTGTGCCGTGGAGGGCGAGGAGGAGCAACGCGCCTACTGCATGGACGAGGACGGCGAGATCGTCGACGACGAGTACTGCGACGACGGCTACCGCGGGCCGGGCGCCGGCCTGTTCTTCCTCTACCTCGGCGCCTTCCGGGCCGGTCTGCCGACCGGGACGGTCCTGCCGCGGGGCGGCACGCGGATCGACCCGGGCGACGCGATCGCCCGCGAGCGCGCGGGTCTGCCCCGGTCGGGATCGGTCAGCGGGGGCACGCGGGTGAGCGGCGGCATCGGCAGTGGCCTCGGCGGCCGGGCGGGGACCGGCGCGGGCAGTTGAGGGCCGGTCGGTGAGACGGGTCGAGGCCGGCGTCGTCCGGTCCGGGTGGCAGGCCGAGATCGAGGCGCAGGGCCTGGTCTACAACCGCACGCAGGTGCCCGGCGGAGAGGTGCGCAGCTACTGGCGCGAGGGTCCCTTCTACGACTTCACGATGGAGGAGGTTCGCCGCCTCGAGGGGTGGGTCGCTCAGCTGTTCGCGATGTGCGAGGCGGCCGGCGACCACGTGATCGAGCACGACCTGTTCGACCGGCTGCGCATCCCCCCGGCGGCACGGTCGGCGATCCGGCGCACCTGGGACGAGGAGCCGCCGAGCGTCTACGGGCGGTTCGACCTGCGCTACGACGGGTCCGGCCCGCCCAAGCTGCTGGAGTTCAACGCCGACACCCCGACCGGGCTGGTCGAGTCGGCCGTCACCCAGTGGAACTGGCACCTGTTCACCGGCCAGGGCCGCGACCAGTGGAACGCCCTCCACGAGCAGCTCGTCGCGGCCTGGCAGCGCAACCTGCTGAAGTGGGAGCGGCGGGCCGGCGTTCGGCCACGCGTGCACCTGGCCTGGACCGCGAGGAGAAGTCCGGCGAGGACCGGATGACGATCGCCTACCTGATGGACACCGTCGTCCAGGCCGGGTACGAGGCGATCGAACTCGTGGTCGAGGACATCGTGCTCGACGACGGCGACGGCCGGTTCTACGACCAGCAGGGCCGCCACCTCGACGTCGTCTTCAAGCTCTATCCCTGGGAGTGGCTGCTCGAGGACGAGTTCGGCCCCGCCGTCCTCGCCGACTCCGACCGCCCGGGCGGGACGACGTGGGTGGAGCCGGTCTACAAGATGTTGTGGAGCACCAAGGCCCTGCTGCCGGTGCTGTGGCAGCTGTTCGGCGCCGACCCGGAGCTCCGGGAGCTGCTGCTGCCCGCCTACTTCGCCGACGAGATGCCCTCGACGTGGCGCACCTACGTGCGCAAGCCGCTGTGGGGCCGCGAGGGCGCAGAACGTGACGGTCGATCCGGGACGGCGCGGTCGAGGTCGCGCTGCCCGGCCGCTACGGCACCGAAGGCTGGGTCGTGCAGGAGTTCGCGGCGCTGCCGGACTTCCCTGGCGTCGACGGGCCGCACCATCCCGTGCTCGGGGCCTGGGTGGTCGACGGCGAACCGGCCGGGCTGGGGATCCGCGAGAGCGACGGGCTGATCACCGACAACCTCAGCTACTTCGTGCCGCACACGATCGACTACGAGCCTCCGGAGGCACCGCGTCGCCGGCGGCCCTAGATTCGGGGCATGCCGCTGGAAGGTGAGTACGAACCGAGCCCGCAGGCCTGGGTGCGCGAGCAGGTGGAGCGCTACGAGGCCACCGGCGGGCGGGAGGCGAACACGCTGCGCGACACCGGGCTGCCGGTGGTCATCTTCAGCACCCGCGGAGCCCAGAGCGGCAAGGTGCGCAAGCAGCCGCTGATGCGGGTCGAGCACGAGGGCGCCTACGCGATGGTCGGCTCGCAGGGCGGCGCCCCGAGCGACCCGGCGTGGGTGGACAACCTCCGGGCCCACCCCGACGAGATCACCGTCCAGGACGGTCCCGAGCCGTGGGACGGCGTCGCCCGCGAGGTGCACGGTGAGGAGAAGGCGGCCTGGTGGGAGCGGGCCGTGGCCGCCTATCCGCCCTACGCCGACTACCAGCGCAGGACCGACCGCGAGATCCCCGTCTTCGTCGTCGAGCGCCGATGAGCCCGGGCCTCCGCCGTCCAACGGACGACGGAGGGGAGGGCCCGTGGCGCGACTGATCTACTCGGCGATCACCTCGCTGGACGGCTACATCGCCGACAAATCCGGTTCGTTCGACTGGGCGGTGCCCGACGAGGAGACGCACGCGTTCGTCAACGACCTCGTCCGACCGGCCGGCACCCACCTCTACGGACGCCGGACCCACGAGGTGATGCGCGCCTGGGACGGAATGCCCGACGACGGCTCGCTGTCGCCGGTGGAGCGGGACTTCGCCGAGCTGTGGCGGTCGGCGGACAAGATCGTCTACTCGCGATCGCTGGAGACGGTCGCGGCGCCGCGGACGACGCTGGTGCGGGAGTTCGACCCGGTGCAGGTCCGGCGACTGAAGGAGACCGCCGAACGCGACCTGCTCGTGGGGGGCACGGACATCGCCTCCGCCGCACTGCGGCACGGGCTCGTCGACGAGGTGCAGGTGATCGCCTTCCCGGTGCTGGTGGGCGGCGGCCGGACCGCCTGGCCGGACGGCCTCCACCTGCGGCTCGACCTGCGCGACCAGCGGCGCTTCGACAACGGCGCCGTCTACCTGCGCTACGACGTGATCACCGGCACCTAGGGCAGCCGGCTCGCGAGCACCGGGACGGTCTCGGCAATGTCGTCGGGGAGGTCGGTGAACGGCTCGGCGACGGCGGTCCGGGCGGCGCCCCGGCCGGCCCAGCGCCAGGTGGCCACGATCCGGCCACGGTGGACCACGGTGGGCCGGAAGACCCCGTTCCGCCCGGGGGCGAGACGGTCGGCGTGCTCTGCCGGGAGCACGGCGGATCGGTCGCCGTAGCCCAGCACGAACTCGTCGAAGCCGGGCAGCACCAGGACGCCCTCGGCCTCGTCGCGGGCGGCGGCGAGCCGTTCGGGTGTCGAGGGATCCAGGTAGTACTCGGTGCCGGCGACGGTCATCGCCTCGAGCCGGTCGCGCACCGCCGCGAGGCCGGCCCGCACGTCCCTCGCCGTGCTGCCGGCCCAGCGCACGAGGTCCGGGACGGTGGCCGGCCCATGGCCGGTGAAGTACCGCAGCGCGAGCTCGGCCAGCGCCTCGTCGCGGTCGAGTGGCGTGCGCGGGCCGAGCCACTCCTCGCGCAGGACGAACAGTTGCTCGCCCGCGCCGTCGGTCGGTCCGAGGCAGAGCGTGCCGGTCTGCGAGAGGTACCAGAGCAGGTGGTAGCCCCGTTGGCCGGTCGTGTCGACACCCGCCGCGATCGCCTCGAGGAGGTCGGCGCGGGTGGCGCGCCCGCCCCCTTCCAGGGCCGAGGAGGCGAGCTCCCGCGCCCGCTCGGCCTGCGCCTCGTCGAGCCCGAGGTTCGCCCACCGCTTGGCGACGCCGGCCAGCACCCGGGGACCCAGCAGCTCGAGGAACCAGTGCAGGTCGTCGGAGGCCACCAGGTGCAGGGTCCCGCGCATCGGCCAGGAGCGGACGACCTCACCGGCGTCGAGCGCCCTCTCGACGGATGCGCGGGAGCGGTCCGCCGTCCGCAGGGCCACCGACGTCAGGGCGCCGGGGTAGTCCTGGGCCTGGACGGCGCCGAGCCGGGCGACGGCCTCGGCCGCCGACCGCCCGCCCGGTCCCACCAGGCCCAGCGCGGCCAGCCGCAGCAGGCCGATCTCGCGGGACGACGTCACGAGGACCACCGTGGCACGGGGTGCCGACGAAACGCTCGACGAATTGGGTGCCGGATGTGCAGAGGCGTCGGATGTGGGTACCGGGTCGGCGCTCAACCCGAGGAGAACACCTGATGCACCGTCCTCGTCCGGCCCACGTGAACACATCCGAGGCCGGCCCCTACGTCACTGGTCCACTTCCGAACGGACGACTGCTGTCGTGAACCGGCTCTCCGGTCGACGAGTTCTGGTCATCGGGGGAGCCAAGGGCGTCGGCGCGGCGATCGTGCGCGCCTTCGTCGCGGACGGTGCCCTGGTCGCGGTACTGGACCGCGAGGCCCCCGAGGTGGCTGCCATCAGCACCGTGGTCGACGGGCGCGCCTGGGCGGTGGATCTGGACGACGTCCGGGATCTCCGTGACTGCATGGAGAAGGCGATCGCCCGCCTGGGCCGCCTCGACGTGCTGGTCAACAACCCGGGCAGCGGCCGGTTCACGTCCCTGATCGACTGGGAGCCCGACGACACCGACGAGGTCTTCCCGCTGCCGACCCGCACGATGCTGCTCGCCACCCAGGTCGCCGTGCGGACCATGGTGGCCTTCCGGACGCCGTCGGCCGAGTCCGCGGGCAAGGTGATCAACGTGGCCGGCGCGGGCTGCAGCGCCAGCGGCGGGCAGGCGCACTACGCGGCCGCGAAGGGATCGGTGGTGGCGCTGACCCGTGCCGCGGCACACGAGCTCGGACCCCACGGCATCACGGTCAACTGCCTGTGCCCCGGCTACGTGCTCGACGAGATGGAGCCCGCTGCGCGGACGCCGAGCGGGGTGGCGTCGCTGTCGGCCCTGTCGCCGCTGGGCCGGCTGGCCGATCCGGACGACATCGCCCGTGCGGCGCTGTTCCTCGCCTCCAGCGACTCGGACTACCTGACCGGCGACGCCCTCAACGTCTCCGGCGGGATGACGCTGCACTGACACGATGTGGGCCATGCGATCGACGGAGTGGGACGAGCGGTACGCGGACAAGCAGCAGTGGTCGGCGGGGCCGAACCCACTGGTCGCCGAGTTGCTGGCGGACGTGCCGCCCGGCCACGCGGTCGACCTCGCGGCAGGAGAGGGCCGGCACGCGCTGTGGCTGGCCGGCCTGGGTTGGCGCGTCACCGCGGTCGACTTCTCCGCGGTGGGTCTCGGCCGGGGACGCGCTCAGCCCGGTGCCGACTCGGTCGAGTGGGTGGTCGCCGACGTCCTGCAGTGGTCGTCGCCGGCCGCGTCGCTGGACCTGGTGCTGGTCGCCTACCTGCACCTGACGACGGACGTCATGACCGAGCTGCTGGTCCGATCGGTCGACTGGCTGCGACCGGGCGGGCGGTTCCTGCTCCTCGGGCACGACGTCGACAACATCACCCGTGGAGTCGGGGGTCCGCAGGAGCCGGGCCGGCTGCACAGCGTCGAGCGGCTCGCGCCGGTCGCCGAGCGACTCGACGTCGACCGGCTGGAGCAGGTCCGGCGGGAGACGGCGGACGGCACCGCGCTGGACACGCTGCTGTGGGGTCGCCGAAGGCACTGACCGCGTCGCCGCTGCCGCGTACCGTGCCGACCGTGATGGGAATGGGCGGTGCGGACGGGCCATCGGGCGACCGGCGTCGGCGACTGGTGGCCACGGTCATCGTGGTCGCGATGCTGCTGGCGGCAGGCGCGACCTTGCTGACCATCGTCCTGGCCTGATCGGCGGGTCGCGTCGCAGGAGCTCGACGCCTGGGTGACCGGCGCCGGCGAGCCGGGCCGCCACCGGGCCCTGGTCGGGCCGGCCGGCGTGTCGGGGCGTGTCGTCCGGGGGGCATCGGGCGCCGGGACCTAGGCCCCTGGTGTCACCTCGGTCACACCAGAGAGGCTGATCGCGCTCCCGGCGGTGCACGATCCGGTCGGGAGACCAACTTCTGCATCATCCCGAGCCGGACCACGGCCGCCGGCACTGCACAGAAGGACCTCGATGACGTCGAACCTCCTCGTCCTACGCCACGAGACGCGTCGCGATGACTCGGTGGACTCCGCGGTCGATCGCCTCGCCGACGAGTTCCGGGATCGCCTGGGGGCGCAGTACGTCCGGCGCATCGTGCAGCTGGCCCGCGCCGACCTGAGCGGAGTGCCGCCGACCGCGATGCCCGAGCTCGTCGAGCGGCTGGCCCGACACCGGCTGACCCAGGCCTGACGACGGCCCAGGGAACACCGCGGGCCGTCGTCCGAAACGGTTTGCCCCTGCCGGGAGGATGACCCGGTGGGTTATGTCGATGTCACCGGGGTCCGCCACACGTTGCCCGATGGGCGGGTGCTGCTGGAGGACGTGTCGTTCCGCATCGGTGAGGGGGCGCGGGCGGCGCTCGTCGGCGAGAACGGCGCGGGCAAGACCACGCTGCTGCGGATCATCGCCGGCGACCTGGCACCCGAGGCCGGGTCGGTGGCGCGCACCGGTGGGCTGGGCGTCATGCGGCAGTTCATCGGCTCCGTGCGCGACGACACCACCGTGCAGCGCTTCCTGGTCGACCTCTCGCCGCCCGCCGTCCGTGCCGCGTGGGAGGCGGTGGAGGCGGCCGAGCTCGCGCTGATGGAGACCGACGGCGAGCCGGCGCAGCTGGCCTACGCGAGCGCGTTGGCGCAGTGGGGCGACGCCGGCGGCTACGAGGCCGAGGTCACCTGGGACACGGTGACCACCGCGGCCCTCGGCATGCCCCTCGAGCGCTGCAAGTACCGCGAGCTGTCCGCGCTCTCGGGCGGGGAGCAGAAACGGCTGGCGCTGGAAGCGTTGCTGCGGGGACCCGACGAGGTGCTGCTGCTCGACGAGCCGGACAACTACCTCGACGTGCCGGGCAAGCGCTGGCTCGAGGAGCAGCTGCTGCAGACCCGCAAGACGGTGCTGTTCGTCAGCCACGACCGGGAGCTGCTGGCCCGGGTCTCCGACCGCGTGGTCACCGTCGAGGGCGGGACGGCGTGGGTGCACGGTGGCGGTTTCGCCGCGTACCACGACGCGCGGCGCGCCCGGCACGACCGGATGGCCGAGCTGCGGCTGCGCTGGGACGAGGAGCACGAGCGGTTGGTCGAACTGGTGCGCACGCTGCAGCAGCAGGCCAAGAACTCGCCGGCCATGGCGTCGAAGTACTCGGCCATGCAGACCCGGCTGGCCAAGTTCGAGGCGGCCGGCCCGCCACCGGATCGTCCGCCGGAGCAGCGGGTGGCGATGCGGCTGCGGGGCGGCCGCACCGGGGTGCGCGCGGTGATGGTCGAGCAGCTCGAGCTGACCGGGCTGATGCGGCCGTTCGACACCGAGATCTGGTTCGGCGACCGGGTCGGTGTCCTGGGCGCCAACGGAGCGGGCAAGTCGCACTTCCTGCGGCTGCTGGCCGGGGAGCACGTGGCGCACACCGGGTCGTGCCGGCTCGGCGCCCGCGTCGTCCCCGGCTTCTTCGCGCAGACCCATGCCCACCCCGAGTGGCAGGACCGGACGCCGGTCGACCTGCTCTGGCACGGCGAGCCCGGTCGCCCGGGCGTGGACCGTGGTCGCGCCATGGCGGCGCTGCGCCGGTACGGGCTGGCCGACCAGGGTGACCAGTTGTTCCGAACGCTCTCCGGCGGCCAGCAGGCGCGGTTCCAGATCCTGCTGTTGGAGCTCTCGGGCGCGACCCTGCTGCTCCTCGACGAGCCGACCGACAACCTCGACGCACTGTCGGCCGAGGTGCTCGAGGAGGCGCTCGAGACCTTCGAGGGCACCGTGCTCGCGGTCACCCACGACCGCTGGTTCGCCCGCTCGTTCGACCGGTTCCTGGTCTTCGGCGCCGACGGCCGGGTCTACGAGTCGGACGAGCCGGTGTTCGACGAGTCGCGGGTGGCCCGGACCCGCTGACCCGCCCCACCCCTCGGGGCCCCCGCCACCTGGGGCCAGGCAATGGAAGCTTTACCGGCGTCATGGGCGCCAGAATGTAGGTAGAGCTTCCTTTGCCTCGGGGGGACGGGGGGACGGGGGGCTGGTCACCGTCCGTGCGGGCACGACCCTGCACCGGCTCAATGCGGAGCTGGCCCGGCGGGGCTGCGCGCTGACCAACGTCGGCGACATCGACCGGCAGACGCTGGCCGGGGCGCTGGCCACCGGAACGCATGGCACCGGGGCACGGTTCGGCGGGCTGGCCACCCTGGTGCGCGGGCTGGAGATCGTGACACCGGCCGGCGAGGTGCTCACCTGCTCGCCGACCGAGAACGCCGGCGTCTACGCGGCGGCCCGCGTCGGGCTCGGCGCCCTGGGCGTGGTGACCGCGGTGACCGTGCAGGCGGAGCCGGCCTTCGCGCTGCGGGCCGAGGAGGGGCCCGGCACGCTCACCGCCGCGTTGCGCGACTTCGAGGACCTGATGACCTCCACCGATCACGTGGAGTTCTACTGGTTCCCGCACACCGACAAGACCCTCGTGAAGCGCAGTACGCGGGTGCCGCTGCGCGAGATCGACCCGCTGCCTCCGTGGCGGGCGCTGTGGGACGACGAGGTGCTCGCGAACGCGGCGTTCGCCGGCCTCGTGGCCGCCGGACGACGGGTGCCGGCCCTCGTGCCGCCGCTGGCCCGGGTGTCGGCGCGGACGCTGGCACCCCGCACGTGGACCGACCACTCGCACCGGGTCTTCGTCAGCCGGCGCCGCGTGCGCTTCCTGAAGACGGAGTGGGCGGTGCCGCGGCGCGCCGCCACCGACGTCCTCGACGACCTGCGCCGTCAGCACGAGGCCAGCGACTGGCGCTCGGCCTTCCCGGTGGGGGTGCGCTTGGCTGCGGCCGACGACGTCCCGCTGTCGACCGCGTACGGGCGGGACACGGCCTACGTCGCCGCGCACGTGCCCGCCGGCACCGAACCGGGCCCCTGGTTCGCGGCGGTGGAGCGGACGGCCGCCGCGGCGGGCGGCCGTCCGCACTGGGGCAAGCTGCACGGGCTGGACGCCGAGGCGCTGCGCCCCCGCTACCCGCTCTTCGACGACTTCCTCGCCGTCCGGGACCGCCTGGACCCGACGGGCGTGCTCAGCAACGCCCACCTCGACCGGGTACTGGGTCCGTGCTCGACCCGGTGAGCCCGTCCGCCCCCCAGGAGGACGCCCCCGGGAAGCCCGTGGCACGGGACGTCGCTCGCCGGTGGCGACGGACCTTCCCGTGGGCCGCGCCGCCGTTCCTCAGGGCTTGAGCAGCACCTTGACCGTGCCGTCCTTCTTCTCCCGGAAGTCGGCGTAGGCCTCCGGGGCCTGCTCGAGCGGCACCCGGTGGGTGGCGAAGTCGTCCACGCCGAGCGGGTCGCCCTCGACGAGCAGCGGCAGGATGTCGGGCACCCACCGCCACACGTTGGCCTGGCCCATGCGCAGCTGGATCTGCTTGTCGAACATGCGCATGAGCGGCAGCGGATCGGTGGCACCGCCGTAGACACCCGACAGCGAGATCGTTCCGCCGCGGCGGACCGCCTCGATGGCGGTGTTCAGCGCGGCGAGCCGATCGACCCCGGCCACCTGCATGACCTTCTCCATGATCGCGTCGGGGATCAGCGCGGTCGCTTTCTGCGCGAACGAGGCAGCGGGGGAGCCGTGCGCCTCCATGCCCACCGCATCGATGACCGCGTCGGCGCCCCGACCGGCCGTGGCGTCGCGGATGGCGGAGACGACGTCGTCCTTCTCGGTCGTCGGGATGACCTCCGTTCCCCGCGCGCGTGCGCGCGCGAGGCGCTCGGGGACCACGTCCGACGCGTAGACCTTCTCCACGCCCAGGTGGCGGGCGATGCGGGTGGCCATGTCGCCGATCGGCCCGAGCCCGAGGACCAGCAGGGTCCCGCCCACGGGCACGTCGGCGTACGTGACCGCCTGCCACGCGGTCGGTGCCACGTCGGAGAGGTAGACGAACCGGTCGTCCGCGGGGCCCTCGGGCACCTTGATCGGCAGGGTGTTGCCGAACGGGACGCGCAGGTACTCGGCCTGCCCGCCGGGGACCTGGCCGTAGAGCTTGGTGTAGCCGAACAGGGAGGCGCCGAAGCCCTGTTCGCGGTTCTGCGTGGTCTCGCACTGCGACTGCAGGCCCTGGCCGCACATCCAGCAGGTGCCGCAGCTGATGTTGAACGGGATGACGACGCGGTCGCCGACCTTGACGGCGGTCACCTCCGGGCCGACCTCACGCACGATGCCCATCGGTTCGTGGCCCATGACGTCACCGACCGTCATGAACGGTGCCATCACCTCGATCAGGTGGAGGTCGGACCCGCAGATGCCGGTGGAGGTGACCTGCACGATGACGTCGCTCGGTTCCTGGAGAACCGGGTCCGGGACGGTGTCCACCCGTACATCGGCTCGTCCGTGCCAGGTCACTGCGCGCATGCGTGTCTCCTCGATAGAGCGGCGGATTCGGCCCCGAGCAAGGGTCCTGTGCCCCTCGAGATGTGCATCGCATGGGTTTTCCGGCCGGACACGGCGAGTCGTCTACGCAGCGTGAACAGTGATACACGCTGCGCAGAATCACACCACTGAAGCTTTGTGGCTTGAGTCACTTAACCGACCCGGATGACCGGTGCCAACAGATCACGAAACAATCACGACGTGTTTACATGGCTCTCGCTCCTCTCCCCGGGAGTGACTAGCAATGTCCGCCAACGGAAGCCAGGTGCATGAGCTCGCTCCACCCAGACCGCCTCCCTGCCGAGGGTCCGGCGCCCGCCTCGGGCACCCGTTCGACCCTCGCCACGGCGCCCGGGACGACCTCCCGTCGAGCCACCGGAAGGGCCAAGGGGACGGCCGAGGTGCCGGCGAGGGCGACCGCTCCGCAGTCCGGGGCCTCGCGGACCGCCGTGCGGCGCACGGGAAAGGCGCCTGCCGAGTCCTCCCGGACGCCGCAGGGTTCGTCCGCGGCCCGCGCCCGGACCGTACGGACGGCGGCGGCCACCGCCACCGCGACTGCGCGAGCCGCCCGCACCGTGACCGCGAAGGCGGCCCGATCGGCGACGGCGACCGCCAAGGCCGCCTCGGCCAAGGCCGCGGGCGCCAAGGCGGCATCCGCCGCCAAGCGCGCTGCCGCCACGCCGGCGGCTGCTCCCAAGCCGGCCGCTGCTGCCAAGGCGACCGCTGCTCCCAAGGCCGCGACCGCTCCCAAGGCCGCGACCGCTGCCAAGCCGGCGGCTGCTGCCAAGCCGGCGGCTGCTGCCAAGCCGGCGGCTGCTGCCAAGCCGGCGGCTGCTGCCAAGCCGGCGGCTGCTGCCAAGCCGGCGGCTGCTGCCAAGCCGGCGGCTGCTGCCAAGCCGGCGGCTGCTGCCAAGCCGGCCGCTGCTGCCAAGGCGACCGCTGCTCCCAAGGCCGCGACCGCTGCCAAGCCGGCGGCTGCCACGAAGCCGGCCCCGCGCCCGGCGCACCGGCCCACCCCGTACAAGCGGACGGTCGTCGCCCACGACGGCACGCGCGAGGGAACTCCGGAGGCCGCGGTCCTCGCGGCCGCCGCAGCGATCGTCGAGGTCGGCCACGCCCTCCCGGCCGACGTCCCGGTCGTCGGCGTCCCGGTTGCCGACGTCCCTGCCGCTGACGTCCCTGCTGCCGACGCTCCCGAGGAGCGGGCGATCGCCGCGTCGTCCCCCCGGCGGGTCCGCATCCGGCACCGCCGCCCACCGTCGCCGGGCCGTCGTCCGGCCCTGTACCTGGCTGCTGCCCTGGTCGGCGCGCTGGGGATCGGCGGCGTCTCGACCGGCGGCCCCGCGGCCCTGGCCGGGACCACCCCGGTGAGCTCGTCGGTCAGCGTGGCCGAGAAGCTGGGCATCACGAGCGACAGCGCCGAGGTCGCCGAGGCCCAGGCTCCCGACCGGTTGGGCGAGCTCGTCGCCAGCCGCGCCGAGCGAGACGCCGAGAAGGCCGACGCGGCGGCGGAGCAGAAGGCGGCGGACGAGAAGGCGCTCGAGAAGAAGCGCGCGGCGGCGAAGGCGGCCGCGGAGGCCGCCCGACCGAAGGCCGTGGCGCCGGTGAAGGGCGCTCGCCTGACCAGTGGCTACGGCGCGAGGTGGGGCACCCTGCACGCGGGGATCGACCTCGCCGCCCCCATGCACACGCCCGAGTACGCGGTGATGGACGGCGTCGTGCTCGAGGCCGGCCCCGCCAGCGGCTTCGGCCTGGCCGTCTACATCCAGCACGAGAACGGCGACGTCACCGTCTACGGCCACATGGACTCGATCCTGGTCCAGGCCGGTCAGGTCGTGAAGGCTGGCGACACGATCGCCCTGCTGGGCAACCGCGGGCAGTCGACCGGCCCGCACCTGCACTTCGAGGTGCACCAGGGCGGACTCGACGGCACCAAGGTCGACCCGATCCCGTGGCTGCGGGATCGCGGCGTCGAGATCTGAGCCGCACGCACGAGACACGCCACGCCCCCCGACGGACACGTTCCGTCGGGGGGCGTCGTGCGCCTCGGACGTCGTGCACGGAGGAGACTGGGCGGCAGGGCGCAGGCAGGGAAGGGCGGGCATGGGGCACGGGCACGACCACGGCGCAGCGACCGCCGCCGCCGGACGACGGGTCCGGCTCGCCGTCGTCCTCGGCCTGACGCTGGCCGTCCTCGTGGCGGAGGTCGTGGGCGCGGTGATCTCCGGCTCGCTGGCGCTGCTCGCCGATGCGGGTCACATGGCGACCGACGCGCTGGGCCTGGGCCTGGCCCTCGGTGCGGTCACCCTCGCCCAGCGGCCTGCCCGGGGGCGACGGACCTTCGGTTGGCAGCGGCTGGAGATCCTCGCCGCGGTCGCCAACGGCCTCCTCCTGCTCGCCGTCTGCGCGTTCGTGGTGGTCGAAGCGGTCCGCCGCATCGGCAACCCCCCGGAGATCGGGTCGAGGGCTGATGCTCGTCATCGCCGTCGTCGGCCTGCTGGTCAATCTGGTCGGCCTGGCACTCCTGCACGCCGGACGCCGGGAGTCGCTCAACATCCGTGGCGCCTACCTGGAGGTGCTCGGCGACGCCCTGGGGTCGGTGGCTGTCATCGTCGCCGCCGTGGTGATCATCACCACGGGCTGGACACCGGCCGACACCGTGGCCTCGCTCGCGGTCGGCGTGCTGGTCGTGCCACGCGCGTGGCACCTGCTGCGCGAGGCCCTGGACGTGCTGCTCGAGGCGGCTCCGCGAGGGGTGGACCTGGATCAGGTGCGCGCGCACATCCGGGCGGTCGACGGTGTCGTCGACGTCCACGACCTGCACGCCTGGACGATCACCTCCGGCATGCCGGTGCTGTCGGCGCACGTCGTCGTCACCGAGGGCGTCCTCGAGGCAGGACACGGCGGCCGCGTGCTCGACGCCCTCTGCGCCTGCCTGTCCGGCCACTTCGACGTCGAGCACTGCACCTTCCAGCTCGAGGGCGAGCAGCACGCCGACCACGAGTCGCCCGTGCACAGGTGAGTGGGACAGTGGGTCGGTAGCGGTAGGCGGCGGACAGGAGGCGGCGGTGGAGCACGGGCACCACTCGGGCATGTGGGTGCCGGACGAGCCTCCGACGTGGGGGCGGATGTTCCTGCCGCACCTCGAGCCGTGGTCGGTGGTCGCGGTGCTCGGCGCTGATCGCGCTCGCGGCCTACCTCGGCGGCGTGTGGCGGCTGCGCCGACAGGGGATCCGCTGGTCCTGGTGGCGGACGGCGTCGTTCGCGGCCGGCGCGCTCTCGGTGTTCGCGGTGACCGGCACCTGGCTGAACGGCTACAGCATGGTGCTGTTCAGCGTGCACATGACCCAGCACATGGTGCTGGCGATGATCTCGCCGATGCTCCTGCTGGTCGGCGCCCCGGTCACCCTGGCCCTGCGCGCCCTGCCGCGTGGCAGGGGCGCCGCGGGCACGCCGCGGGCGCTGCTGCTCGAGGCCCTGCACAGCCGGTTCGCCCGCGCGGTGTCCTCACCGCTGTTCACCGTGCCGCTGTTCATCGCCAGCCTGTACGGCGTCTACTTCACGCCCCTGTTCGACGCCCTGATGAGCAACCCGGCGGGGCACCAGCTCATGCTCGCGCACTTCGTCGTCTCGGGGCTGCTGTTCTTCGGCCCGATCATCGCGGCCGACCCGTGGCCGCGGACCGTCGGCTACCCGGGCCGGATCCTCGAGCTGCTCGTCCCCGTCCCGTTCCACGCGTTCTTCGGCGTCACGATCATGATGGCGTCCTCGCTCGTCGTCCGGACCTTCGCCGAGCCACCGGCCGACTGGGGCATCGACCCGGTCGGTGACCAGGGGGTGGCCGGCGGCATCGCCTGGTCCTTCGGCGAGCTGCCGACCGTGCTCGTGCTGGCCGTCGTCTTCCTGTCGTGGGTCGGCTCCGAGGACCGGAAGGGCAAGACCCTCGACCGGGTCGCCGACCGCACCGCCGACGCGGAGCTCGAGGCGTACAACGCCCGCCTGAGGGCGATGGCCCAGCAGCAGGGCTGAGTCCTCGCGGGCGAGCTGCGGGCGGCCTGGGACGATGACCCGGTGTCCGTCTCGCTCGTGCTGACCGCTGACACGCACGTCCCCAAGCGGGCCCGCGACCTGCCTCCCGCCCTGTGGGCGGCGATCGAGGCGGCCGACGTCGTCGTGCACGCCGGAGACTGGGTCGACGTCCGCCTGCTCGACGAGTTCGAGCGGCGGTCCCGACGGCTGGTCGCCGTCCACGGCAACAACGACCACGGCGAGCTGCGTGAGCGGCTGCCGGAGATCGCCCGGGCCGAGATCGACGGGTTGCGCCTGGCCGTCGTCCACGAGACCGGCGATCGGCAGGGGCGGGAAGCGCGGTGCCTCGCCCGCTTCCCGGACGCCGACGTGCTGGTGTTCGGGCACAGTCACATCCCCTGGGACACGACGGCCGACGGCCGGCTCCGGCTGATCAACCCCGGTTCCCCGACCGACCGACGTCGGCAGCCGCACGCCACCTACGTGACCGCCGTGGTCGACGCCGGGCGGCTGCGGGACGTCACCGTGCACCGACTCGAGCGGTGAGCGGCGTCGTCGCGGGCAGCCGCTGGCGGCACCTCGGCGTGGGTCTGCTCGGCCTGGTCGCCGCCTGCGCCGTCCAGCACGGGCTGCCGTTCCTCACCGTCGCGTGGCGGGCGGAGGGGTTGAGCCTGGCCGGGATCGCGCTGCTGGTGAGCGCGCCGATCCTCGGCCTCGTCGTCACGTTGATCGGCTGGGGGGCGCTGGCCGACCGGTTCGGCGAGCGCGTCGTCCTCACGGCGGGCCTGGGCATCGGGGCCCTCGCGCTCGGCGGAGCCGCCGCGTCGTCGTCCCCGGTGGTGACCGGGGGGTGGCTCTTCCTGGCCGGCTGTGGCACGGCGTCGGTGCACGCGGCCAGCGGGCGGCTGGTGCTCGGCTGGTTCCCGCCACGTCAGCGCGGCCTGGCCATGGGGATCCGGCAGACCGGGCAGCCCCTGGGTGTCGGGCTGGCCGCCCTCACCCTTCCGCGGCTGGCCGACGGCGGGACGGGGCGCGCGTTCGCCGTGCTCGCGCTGCTGTGCGCGGCCACCGCCGTCCTCATCGGCGCGCTCGTCCGCGACCCCGAGCGGCCGGCGCGGCCGGCGGGTGCGCCTCCCACGGCGTCGCCGTACCGGACGCCGGTGCTCTGGCGGTTGCACGCCGCGGGCGCGCTGCTGGTGGTGCCGCAGTTCGCCGTGGCGGCCTTCGCGTTCGACTTCCTGGTGCGGGGTGCCGGATGGGGCGCGGCGGCGGCGGGCTCGCTGCTGGCGGCCGCCCAGGGCGGGGGAGCGCTGGCGCGGCTGGGCTCGGGCGCCTGGTCCGACCGCGCCGGCAGCCGGGTCGGCCCGTTGCGGGGGCTCGCCGGTGCGGTCGCGGTCGCGGTCGCCGTGCTGGCGCTGGCCGCGGCGCTGACGCCCGAGGTGCTGCCCCCGGCCGTCGCCGCCGCGGCGGTCGTCCTGGCCTCGGTCGTGACCGTCAGCCCCAACGGCGTGGCCTTCACCTCCGTCGCCGAGCAGGCCGGCAGCGCGTGGGCGGGTCGGGCGCTCGGCGCGCACAACACCGCGCAGCACGTGTTCGCCGTCGCCACGGTGCCGCTGGCGGGGCTGCTGATCGACGCGGGCGCCGGATACGCGACGGCCTTCGGCCTCGGGGTGCTCGGTGCGGCGGCCGCGGTGCCGCTGGTGCCCGGCCGGACGATCGAGCGGCGGACGGCCCCCGTCGGGAGCGCGGCGTGAGCCCACCGCTGCCACCCGCGGCCGTGGACCTGCTCGCCTGCCCGGTCTGCGGTGGTGCGCTGGCCGTCGCGGACGCCGGGCTGGGGTGCGCAGCGGGGCACGCCTTCGACCGGGCCCGGCAGGGGCACGTCACGCTGCTGCCGCCGGGACACCGGCCGCCGTCCGGGGACGACGCGGCCATGGTCGCCGACCGCGTCGACGTTCCTCTCGGCCGGTCACTACGCCGGGCTCACCGAGGCGCTGGGCGACGCCGTGCTGGCCGGCGCCCCGCCGGCCGGTGCCCCACCTCGCACGGTGCTCGACCTCGGTGGCGGCACCGGCCACCACCTGGCCGGGGTGCTGGACCGGTCGCCCGCGAGCGTCGGCGTCGTCCTCGACTCCTCCCGCTACGCCGCCCGACGGGCGGCGCGGGCGCATCCCCGCGCCATGGCGGTCGTCGCGGACACCTGGGCGCGGCTGCCCGTCCGGGACGGCGTGCTGGACCGCGTGCTCGTCGTCTTCGCGCCGCGCAACGGGCCGGAGATCGCGCGGGTGCTCGCTCCCGGGGGCCGGCTGGTCGTGGCCACGCCCGAGCCGGACCACCTGGCCGAGCTCGTCGGCCCGCTCGGACTGCTGCGGGTCGACCCGGACAAGGAGGCCCGGCTGGCCGCCGGCGCTGGAGCCGCACCTGACGTCCGAGGGGTCGGCCCGCCACGCGGCCCGCCTGCGCCTGGGGCACCACGACGTCCGTCGACGCTGGTGGGCATGGGACCGCACGCCCGGCACCGGACGCGGAGCGAGCTGGCCGCGGCGGTGGCCGGGCTGCCCGAGCCGGTGGAGGTCACCGTGGCGGTCCGCATCGGCGGGTACCGCCGGGGCGGCTGAGCCTCGGACGACCCCGGGCGGGGGCCGTCTCCGCGTGCAACCGCGCAGGCGACGGCGCCTACGGCGTGCCCGAACCGGTGGTCGTGAGACGCCACGGGGTCACGGGCTAAGCTCGCCGACGTGACGATCGCACCGGCACCGATCGTGAGTCGGCCCAGCCCGGCTCGCGCGGTCGAGAAGGGTTCGCGGCTCTCCAACCTGCTGCGGACCACCGACCACAAGACCATCGGCCTGATGTACCTGGTCGCCGTCGTTCGTGTTCTTCATCGCCGGTGGCCTCATGGCCATGCTCATGCGGGCCGAGCTGGCGCGGCCGGAGCATGCAGTTCCTGTCGCCGGAGCAGTACAACCAGCTGTTCACGATGCACGGCACGGTGATGCTGCTGCTGTTCGCGACGCCGCTGTTCTTCGCCTTCGCGAACCTGATCATGCCGCTGCAGATCGGCTCGCCGGACGTCGCGTTCCCGCGGCTGAACGCCCTGTCGTTCTGGCTGTTCCTCTTCGGCAGCCTGATCGTGCTCTCGGGCTTCCTGACCCCAGGTGGCGCGGCCGACTTCGGCTGGACCGCCTACACGCCGCTGTCCAACGTCGGTGCACTCGCCGGGCGCCGGGGGCAACCTGTGGATCGCCGGCCTGGCGGTCGAGCGGTCTGGGCACCATCCTCGGTGGCGTCAACTTCATCGCCACGATCGTCTGCCTGCGCGCCCCGGGCATGACGCTGTTCCGGATGCCGATCTTCACCTGGAACGCGCTGGTCACCAGCGTGCTGATCCTGCTGGCCTTCCCGATCCTGACCGCCGCCCTGTTCGCGCTGCTCGCCGACCGCAACCTCGGCGCGCTGATCTACTGCGGAGGAGAACGGCGGGGCGATGCTGTGGCAGCACCTGTTCTGGTTCTTCGGCCACCCCGAGGTCTACATCATCGCGCTGCCGTTCTTCGGCATCATCACCGAGATCATCCCGGTGTTCAGCCGCAAGCCGCTGTTCGGCTACAAGGGCATGGTCTTCGCGACGCTGGCGATCGGCTTCCTCTCGCTGGCGGTCTGGGCGCACCACATGTACGCCACCGGCGCCGTGCTGCTGCCGTTCTTCGCCTTCCTGACCTACCTGATCGCCGTGCCGACCGGCATCAAGTTCTTCAACTGGATCGGCACCATGTGGCGGGGGCAGCTGACCTTCGAGACGCCGATGCTGTGGTCGATCGGCTTCATGGTCACCTTCCTGCTCGGCGGCCTGACCGGCGTTCTGCTGGCCTCGCCCGCCGCTGGACTGGCACGTCACCGACTCGTACTTCGTCGTCGCCCACTTCCACTACGTCGTGTTCGGCACGGTCGTGTTCGCCGCCTACGCCGGGATCTCCTTCTGGTTCCCGAAGATGTGCGGCCGGATGATGGACGAGCGGCTGGGCAAGCTGCAGTTCTGGATGACCTTCATCGGCTTCCACGGGACGTTCCTGATCCAGCACTGGCTGGGCAACGAGGGCATGCCGCGCCGCTACGTCGACTACCTGGCCGGCGACGGGTTCACCACGCTGAACACGATCTCGACGATCTTCTCGTTCATCCTGGGCGCCTCGATCATCCCGTTCCTCTACAACGTCGTGACAGTCGTGGAAGTACGGGCAGCTGGCGCTGCGCGACGACCCCTGGGGTCACGGCAACTCGCTGGAGTGGGCGACCTCGTCGCCGCCGCCGCGGCACAACTTCGTCGAGATCCCGCGGATCCGCTCCGAGCGTCCGGCGTTCGAGGCGCACTACCCGCACCTGCGGCAGCGGCTCCAGGACGAGGCGCACGCCGGCAAGCGGCACGAGCCCTACGCCGACCGAGCTCGTGGGCGGCCAGGGTCCGCGCCAGGGCCCGAACGACCCCGACCCGACGTAAGAGGCAACCCTCCGGACGCCCCGCAGGCCATCGGCCGGCGGGGCGTCCGTCGTCCGCCCCTCACGGCCGCTCGTGCGCGCCTGACGCCGCTCGTGCGGCATGTCCGGGCGCAGGAGCGGCAACAGCCGCGCACCGGGGCGATCGGGGCCGATGGACGGACGGCGCACCGCGGTGCGGCACGATGGCCGGGTGCCGCTCGATCCCACCCCCCGGACTCCCGCACCGCTACCGCCGCCCCGCGCCCCGGGCGCTGCTGACGGTCACGGGCGAGGACCGGCCCGGCGTCACCGCCCGGCTGTTCGCGGCCCTCGCCGACGGGGCGGCCGACGGTGGAGGTGCTCGACGTCGAGCAGGTCGTGGTGCACGGCCATCTGGTGCTCGGTGTCGTCGTCGGCGTCGGCGCCGGGGACGGCACCGCCGACGAGGTCGACGCTCCTCGGCCGGCTGAAGGCCGCTGGCCGACGCCGTCGCGGCCGACACGGGCATGCGGGTGCAGCGTCGAGTCGGCGACGGTGCCGACGGATGCCCCGGCGCCCGTGCGGGCCGCCCGCACCACGTGATCGTCCTCGGCCGGCCGGTCCCTCCGGACGCCGTGGCCGGTGCCGCCCGCGCGATCGCGGCATCGGCGGCAACATCGACGCGATCCGGCGGCTGTCGGACTACCCGGTCACCAGCTTCGAGCTCACCGTCTCGGGCGCCGAGGCGACCGCCGCTGCGCACCGGGCTGGCCACGGTCGCGGCCGACGACCGGCGCCGACATCGCCGTCGAGCAGGTGGGCCTGGCCCGGCGCAGCAAGCGGCTGATCGTCCTCGACGTCGACTCGACCCTCGTACGCGGCGAGGTGATCGACGAGCTGGCGGCGCGGGCCGGCCGGGCCGCCGAGGTCGCCCGGATCACCGCCGCCGCCATGAACGGGGAGCTGGACTTCGCCGAGTCGCTGCGCGCCCGGGTCGGCGTGCTCGCCGGGCCTGCCGGTCGAGGTGCTCGACGAGGTGCGGGAGGCGCTCGTGCTCACGCCGGGCGCGCGCACCCTGATCCGCACGCTGCAGCGGCTCGGCTTCCGCTGCGGCATCGTCAGCGGTGGCTTCACCCAGATCACCGACCCGCTCGCCGAGACTGCTCGGCCTCGACTTCGCCGCGGCCAACACCCTCGAGGTGGCCGACGGCAGGCTGACCGGCGGGCTGGTCGGCGAGATCGTCGACCGCGCCGGGCAAGGCGCGGGCGCTGGAGCGGTTCGCCGCCGCAGTACGGCATCCCGCTGGATCAGACGGTCGCGGTCGGCGACGGCGCCAACGACCTCGACATGCTCAACGCCGCGGGCCTGGGCATCGCGTTCAACGCCAAGCCCGTTCGTCCGCGAGCAGGCGCACACCGCGCTGAACCAGCCCTACCTCGACGCCGTCCTGCAGGTGCTCGGCTTCACCCGCGACGAGGTCCTCGACGCGAAGCAGTAGCCCCCCGCGACGGCCTTTATGGCCATAAGTGCCGTCAGGGGCGGTGGACCCGGCCCTCCAGCTCGACCCCGGCGGCCCGCAGCTGGTCGAGGGCGGCCTCGGTGCTGGCCTCGGCGACCCCGGCGGTGAGGTCCAGCAGCACGCGGGTGGCGAACCCGTGCCCGACCGCGTCGAGGGCGGTCGCCCGCACGCAGTGGTCGGTGGCGATGCCCACGACGTCGACGGCGTCCACGTCCCGTGCCCGCAGCCAGTCGGCCAGCGGCACGCCGTCGGCCGCCCCCTCGAAGCCGGAGTAGGCGGCCGCGTGCTCGCCCTTGTCGAAGACCGCCTCCAGCGGGCCGCGGTCGAGAGCCGCGTGCAGCTCGACGCCCGTCGGTGCCCACGACGCAGTGCGCCGGCCAGGTGTCGAGGAAGTCGGGGTGCTCGGCGAAGTGCCCGCCCGGGTCGACGTGGTGGTCCCGGGTGGCGACGACGTGGGCGTACCCGCCGCCCGCCGTCCGCAGGTGCTCGCTGATCGCGGTCGGCGACCGCCGCGCCCCCGGCCACGGCGAGGCTGCCGCCCTCGCAGAAGTCGTTCTGCACGTCGACGACGATCAGCGCGCGGGCCATGTCCACCCTTCGCTGCCCTCGGACGGAGCTCCGAGCGACAGGCTCTCAGGCGGTCACCGTGTCCAACGCCGGCTCCCCGCGGGACAGCGCCCACGCCTCCTGCGGCAGCGCCGCCCGCACCTCGCGCGTGGTGCGCCCGCGCGCGGGCCAGGGCCTCGGCACGGGGTCGGCCGGGTCGATCAGCTGCCCGCCCTTGACCAGGGGGACGACGAGGTCGCGGTCGCCGTCGCGCGCGGCTCGACGGGGCCGCTGCTGACCACCTCGGCGGTCGCGGTGCCGTCGCGTCGTGCCGGCGGACGGCGGTCTTGCGCCCGCCGACCGAGATCTTGCCCTCGGACTTCTTGGCCACCGGCACGCCGTCGCGCTCGACCAGCTTGTAGACCATGCCCACCGTCGGGGCGCCGGAGCCGGTGACCAGCGACGTGCCGACGCCGTAGCCGTCGACCGGGGCGGCCATGAGGCCGGCGATGGCGTACTCGTCGAGGTCGCTGGTGACGACGATCCGGGTCCTCGTCGCGCCGAGCTCGTCGAGCAGCTCGCGGGCGCGGGTGGCGAGCGTCGGCAGGTCGCCGGAGTCCAGCCGGATGGCGCCCAGCTCGGGGCCCGGCGACCTCGACCGCCGTCCGGATGCCCTGCTCGACGTCGTAGGTGTCGACCAGCAGCGTCGTCCCGACTGCCGAGGGCGGCCACCTGGGCCCGGAAGGCGGACTCCTCGTCGTCGTGCAGCAGCGTGAACGCGTGCGCGCTGGTGCCGGTGGTCGGGACGCCGTAGCGGCGGCCGGCCTCGAGGTTCGAGGTGGAGGCGAAGCCGACGAGGTAGGCGGCGCGGGCAGCGGCGACCGCGGCCTCCTCGTGGGTGCGCCGGGAGCCCATCTCGATGCAGGGGCGCTCGCAGGCGGCAGCGACCATGCGGGCGGCGGCCGAGGCGATCGCGCTGTCGTGGTTGAGCACCGAGAGGGCGAGGGTCTCCAGCAGCACGCCCTCGGCGAAGGACGCCCGCACGGTCAGCACCGGCGAGCCGGGGAAGTACAGCTCGCCCTCGGCGTAGCCGTCGATGTCGCCGCTGAAGCGGAAGTCGGCCAGCCAGTCCAGCAGCCGCTGGGTCGGTCAGCCCCTGCGTCGCGGAGCGCGCGCAGCTCGTCGTCGCCGAACCGGAAGTGCGGGGAGGGCCTCGAGCGAAGCGGCCGGTGCCGGCGACCACGCCGTACCGGCGGCCGTGCGGCAGCCGACGGGCGAAGACCTCGAAGACGCAGTCCCGGTCGGCGGTGCCGTCGGCCAGCGCCGCGGCGACCATGGTCAGCTCGTACCGGTCGGTGAGCAGCGCGGGAGCCGTGCGGGCAGTCCGGTCGTCGGCATGATCGGGAAGCGTAGGCGGACGGCCGTCGGACCGGCGTCCTAAGGTGGACGCCGTGGCCGGACCGCTCGCGCCGGAACGGACGCCGGACACCACGGTCGACGAGGAGCACGACCTCGACCGTCCGTGGGTGACCATCGTCTGGAACGACCCGGTCAACCTGATGAACTACGTGACCTTCGTGCTGCAGGAGCTGTTCGGCTACGACGAGCCGACGGCGACCGACGCTGATGCTCCAGGTGCACCACGAGGGCAAGGCGATCGTCAGCTCGGGCCCGCGGGAGCGGATGGAGCACGACACCAGCCGGCTGCACGCCTACGGCCTCTGGGCCAGCTACCAGCGGGACTCATGAAGCCGTTCCGCGCGCACGGGCGGCGAGCTCGTCGCCCGGCTCGACGCCGCCGAGGCCGGCATCCTCGGCCTGCTGCTCGACCAGCTCGAGCAGCTGCTCGCGGCCGACGCCGACGACGTCGCCGGCGACCCGGTGCTCGCCCGGCTCTGCCCCGACGGGCACCGGGCGACCCCGAGCTGGCCGCCGACTACCGGGAGCTGACCGAGGCGTCGCTGCGCAGCGGCAAGGCCGACGACCTGGCGATGCGTGCGGGCCACCCTGCCGGACGGCGGCGGCGAGGTGCGGCTGGACGCGCGACCAGGCCGGCGCCTGGCTGCGCACGCATCAACGACCTGCGCCTGGCGCTGGGCACCCGGCTGGACATCAGCGAGGACACCGAGCCGCCCGAGGAGATCGACGGCGAGGAGGACCAGCAGCTGGCCGTCTACTACTGGCTCACCGCCCTGCAGGGCTCGCTCGTCGACGCGCTGGTCGCCGGTCGCGCCGGCCGAAGGTGAGCAGCGACCAGCGCGCGAGCAGCAGGTCGAGCACGAAGAAGACGTAGACCAGGCCGTGCAGCTCGACGTCCTTGACCAGCGCGCCGATGCAGCGAGACCAGGACGACGGCCGACAGCGCGAACACCAGCAGCAGGGCGAGCGACGCGCAGCGTCACCAGCACGATGACCGAGGACGCGGTCGGCCGGCTTCGTCGGCGCTGTAGCCCGTGGCGCCCGAGCAGGCCCCGCGGGCCCAGGCACCAGCGCGGGCAGCGGGAAGCAGCACCACGCCGGCGATCAGGAGCAGCTTCGACCAGCACGGAGCGAACCGTATCGGTTCGGTGAACGCGACGGGGCCGGCGCCTCCCGTCCGCGGGGACCGCGGCCGGGCGCGCCGGAGCGGCGCCGCCTAGACTGGGCCCCGTGCTGCGCATCGACCGCGCGACCTACGACGCCATCGTGGCCCACGCCCGGGAGGACCACCCGGACGAGGCCTGTGGCGTCGTCGCCGGTCCCGAGGGCAGCGACCGGCCCGAGCGGTTCATCCCGATGCTCAACGCCGCGCGCTCGCCGACGTTCTACGAGTTCGACTCCGGCGACCTGCTGCGGCTGTACCGGGAGATGGACGACCGCGGACGAGGAGCCGGTGGTGATCTACCACTCGCACACCGCCACCGAGGCCTACCCCTCGCGCACCGACATCGGCTACGCCTCGGAGCCGAACGCGCACTACGTGCTCGTCTCCACCCGCGAGCACGGCGAGCAGACCGGCCTGGCCGGCGACGAGGTCGAGTTCCGCAGCTTCCGCATCGTCGACGGCGAGGTCAGCGAGGAGGAGGTCGAGGTCGTCGAGTCCTACCTCTTCGGCCACTCGCCGACCACCGTCGTCTACGACTGAGCAGAACCTCCTGCCCCCACCGCTCGCCGGCGGGCCCGTGCAGGAGGGCGGCGACCGCCGGAATCCCGGCGGCACGCCGGCGTTGCCCATGCGCAGACGCACGACCCTGCTCGCACCCGCGACAGCGCGCCCCTGACACCCGAGCACCGAGGAGAACCGCACGCCATGGCCATCGAGGTCCGGATCCCGACCATCCTGCGCACCCACACCGGCGGCAACAAGACCGTCGAGGGCAGCGGCGACACCCTCGCCGCGCTCGTCGACGACCTCGACGCCAAGCACCCCGGCCTGAAGAACCGCCTCGTCACCGAGGAGGGCAAGCTGCACCGCTTCGTCAACGTCTACGTCAACGACGAGGACGTGCGCTTCACCGGCGCGCTGGACACCCAGGTCAAGGACGGCGACTCGGTCACGATCCTCCCGGCGGTCGCCGGCGGCTGCTGAGGCCTGCCGCCCTTCCGCCGTCCGTAGCACTCAGGAGATCCACATGGCCCGCTTCGCCTCCCTCGTCGACTCGCTCGGCGGCACCCCGCTCGTCGGGCTGCCGAACCTGTCGCCGACCGCCTGACGTCCGGCTGTGGGCCAAGCTCGAGGACCACAACCCCACCGGTTCGATCAAGGACCGCGCCGCGATCGGATGATCGAGGCGGCCGAGAAGGAGGGGTCGCTGCAGCCCGGCGCCACCATCCTCGAGCCGACCAGCGGCAACACCGGCATCTCGCTGGCCATGGTCGCCCGGCAGCGCGGCTACCGGCTGATCTGCGTCATGCCGGAGAACACCTCGGTCGAGCGGCGCCAGCTGCTGGAGATGTACGGCGCGCAGATCATCTACTCGCCGGCGGCGGGCGGCTCGAACCAGGCGGTCGCCGTCGCCAAGGGGCTCGCCGCCGAGCACGAGGACTGGGTGATGCTGTACCAGTACGGCAACCCGGCCAACGCCCAGGCGCACTACGAGGGCACCGGCCCGGAGATCCTCGCCGACCTGCCGTCGATCACCCACTTCGTCGCCGGCCTCGGGACCACCGGCACGCTGATGGGCGTCTCGCGCTACCTGCGCGAGCACAAGCCCGACGTCCAGGTGATCGCCGCCGAGCCGCGCTACGGCGAGCTCGTCTACGGGCTGCGCAACATCGACGAGGGCTTCATCCCCGAGCTCTACGACGCCGTCGCTGCTGGACTCCCGGTTCTCGCGTCGGCCCCGAGGACGCCATCCACCGCACCCGCCAGCTGGTGGAGCGCGAGGGCATCTTCGCCGGCATCTCGACCGGCGCGATCCTGCACGCGGCGCTCGGCATCGCCGACAAGGAGGTCGCGGCCGGACGGCAGCGCCGACATCGTGCTTCATCGTCTGCGACGGCGGCTGGAAGTACCTCTCCACCGGCGCCTACGCCGGCACGCTCGGAGGAGGCCACCTCCGCCCTGGAGGGCCAGCTCTGGGCCTGAGCTCAGGCAGCCGGCTCGGCGGCGCTCTCCGGCCGGGTCGCCGCCGGGCGCTGCGGGAGGTCGTCCTGCGCGCCGCGGGCGCGCAGGTACAGCAGCGTGCCGATCGCCGCGATCCCGGTACCGACCGCGCCGGTGGCCAGGCCGACCCGCGCGCCGAACTGGTCGCTGAGCCAGCCCAGTAGCGGGCCGCCGAACGGGCTGGTGCCACCCACTGCGACCAGCAGCAGCGCCACCGTGCGGCCCCGCATCGCCGGGTCCGAGTAGAGCTGGACGCACGACGTGGCCAGTGCGCGGAACGCGACGCCGACGGCGCCGAGGAGGAACAGCGCTCCCAGCGCCACCGCGACGTTGGGCGCCAACGCCGTCGCCAGCAGGACGGCGGAGAACAGCAGGCCGAAGACGACCAGCCGCAGGGGCGAGGCCCGGAGCGCACCGGCCAGCGCCAGACCACCGACGACGGCACCGGCGCCCATGGCGGAGAAGAACAGCCCCACCAGGTCGGCGTCGCCGTCGAACGTCTCCACCGCGAAGAGCGGGAGCGTCACCGTCCACTCGTAGGCGAGCAGGCCGGCTACGGCCATGAGCGCCAGCGGCGCGGCGACGGCCGGCGTGCTCACGGCGTACCGCGCACCCTCCCGGAGCTGGCCCGGGCCGCGGAGCGGGCGAGCGGTGTCCGCCCGGCGCGCCGGGATCAGCAGGAGGACCACCACCACGGCGGCATAGGACAGTGCGTTGAGCAGGAAGGCGACCGCGACGCCTGCCGTGCTGATGAGGATCCCGGCCACGGCCGGTCCGATCACCTTGCCCGCGTTGAACATGGTGTTGTTGAGGGCGACCGCGTTGACCAGGTGGTCCCGCCCGACGAGGTCGGCGACGAACGTGTGGCGGGCGGGCTTGTCCAGCGCCTCGACGACGCCCAGCGCGAGGGCCAGCAGCATGACCAGCCAGACGCTCACCTGCTCCAGCGCGGTCAGGATGCCGAGCACCAGTGCGGGGAGGATCGCGGCGGACTGGGTCCACAGCAGGAGCCGGCGGCGGTCGACGCGGTCGGCGAGCAGCCCGCCCCACGGCGTCAGCAGCAGGGTGGGCAGCTGCTGCAGACCCACCGTGACGCCGAGGAGAGTGCCCGATCCGGTCAGCTCCAGGACCAGCCAGGCCTGGGCGACCTTCTGGATCCAGTTGCCCACCACGGAGACGCCGTGGCCGGTGAAGTACAGCCGGTAGTCGCGGTCGTAGAGCGATTCGAAGGTCGACCGCAGATAGCGTCGCACCGCCCCCGCCACCACCTTCACGTGTCCGGGTGGCCGACCGCGCCGGCCACCCGAACAGGCACCTTAGGCCCGGCTGCGACATCTCGCCGGAGACGTGCCACGACGGCGCGGGGCTCCGGGCGAGCCGCTACCCGATCCGGGGACGCCGTCCCGCCGGCACGTCCCCCTGCGGGGGCGACGGGCTAGCCTGTCCGGCGACATGGGGACGACGCACGGGCACTCGGGGCCACAGGGAGCGGACGCACCGATCGGGATCTTCGACTCCGGCGTCGGCGGGCTGACCGTCGCCCGCGCGGTGCTCGACCAGCTCCCGCACGAGGCGATCCGCTACATCGGCGACACCGCGAACGGTCCCGTACGGGCCGCTGCCGATCGCCGAGGTCCGCCGGCACTCGCTCGCCGTCATGGACGATCTGGTCGCCGACGGCGTCAAGATGCTCGTCGTCGCCTGCAACTCCGCGTCAGCGCCGCCTCCCTGCGCGACGCCCGCGAGCGCTACGACGTCCCGGTGGTCGAGGTCGTGCTGCCCGCGGTCCGCCGGGCCACCGCGGCCACGCGCAACGGCCGGGTCGGCGTCATCGGCACCCAGGCGACGGTCACCAGCGGCGCGTACGAGGACGCCTTCGCCGCGGCGCCGCACGTCTCGGTCACCAGCGCCGCCTGCCCGAGCTTCGTCGACTTCGTCGAGCGGGGGGTGACCAGCGGCCGGCAGCTCGTCGGGCTGGCGCAGTCCTACCTCGACCCGCTGCTGGCCGCCGGGGTCGACACCGTCGTCCTCGGGTGCACGCACTACCCGCTGCTCACCGGCGTGATCTCCCTGGTGATGGGCGACGACGTCACGCTCGTGTCCAGCGCCGAGGAGACGGCGAAGGACGTCTACCGCGTGCTCACCCGGGGCGACCTGCTGCGCGACGAGGACGGCCCCCGCCCCGGAGCACCGGTTCCTCGCCACCGGCGATCCCCGAGCCCTTCGCCCGCCTGGGACGCCGCTTCCTCGGGCCGGAGATCGGCGCGGTGCTGCGCGCCGTCGACGGTGGGAGCGGCATGAAGCTGACCGTGGTCGGCTGCTCCGGCAGCGGACCGGGTCCGCAGTCGCCGGCGTCGTGCTACCTCGTCGAGCACGACGGGTTCCGGCTGGTGCTCGACCTGGGCAACGGCGCGTTCGGCCCGCTGCAGGGTTTCGTCGACCCGGCTGCGATCGACGCGGTGTTCCTGTCCCACCTGCACGCCGACCACTGCCTCGACGTCGCCCCCTTCGTCGTCTGGCACCGGTACTCCGGCCGCTCGACCGCGCCGCCAGGTGCCGCTCTACGCGCCGGTCGGCGCCGACGTCCGGCTCGCGCTCGCCTACGACGGCGACGGCGACCGGCTCACCGATGTCTTCGACTTCGTGCCACGTCGGGCCGGGTTCGTTCGAGCTAGGCCCCTTCGAGGTGCACGCTCGCCCGACCGCGCACCCGGTCGAGTGCTACGCGATCCGGCTCACCGTCGACGGGCGCTCGCTGGTCTACACCGGTGACACCGGCCCCTGCGACCGGGTGGTCGAGCTGGCCCGGGGCGCCGACGTGCTGCTGGCCGAGGCGGCGCATCCCGACGGAGCCCGGCCTGCCCGGAGGGCTGCACCTGACCGGACGCGAGGCCGGGGAGCACGCGGCCGCCGCCGGGGTCGGCCGGCTGCTGCTCACCCACGTGCCGTCGTGGGTGGACGCATCGGCGCAGCTGTTCGCGGCCAGCCAGGTCTTCCCCGAGACCGAGCTGGTCGCCACCGGCGCGGTCTACGAGATCTGAAAGAGGGCCTCCTGCCCCCCCGCCGCTCGCAGGCTCACGGCGGGCCCCTGCAAGAGGGCCACTTGCCGGGCGCGCGTGCTACCGGCACGGTGAACGCCATGGCCGACGACGAGGAACGCGACGGCGTCCGGCTGACCAGCTCGACCAGCCCCTGGGCGACGGTCTCGAGGTGACCAAGCGCGACCTGGTCGACCACCTCGACGCCTTCGCCGACCGGCTCGTCCCGCTGCTGGCCGGGCGGCCGCTGTCGATCGTGCGGGTCCGTCCCGGGCAGGCGCCGTTCATGCAGAGAACGTGGTCAAGGGCGCGCCCGACTGGGTGCGCACCGTGCCGGTGTGGGCCGAGGCCTCCCGTCGCGAGGTGCACCAGGTGCTCTGCGACGACCGCCGCACGCTGCTGTGGCTGGCCAACCAGCGGGCGGTCGAGTTCCACGTCCCCTTCCTCCGCGTGGAGGGGACGCGAGCCCACGGGCATGGTCCTCGACCTCGACCCGCCCGAGGGCGCCGACTTCTCCGCCGTGGTGGCCGCGGCGCGAGCTCGTCCGGCGGGCGCTCGCGGAGGTCGGGCTGGTCGGCGCGGTCAAGACCAGCGGGTCGAAGGGCCTGCACGTCGTCGTCCCGGTGCGCGGCACCTCCTTCGAGGACGTCGCGGCGGCCACCCGGGCCCTCGCCGCCCGCACCGAGCGGCTCGACCCGGACCTGGCCACCACCGCCTACATCAAGGAGGACCGCGGCGGCCGGGTGTTCCTGGACTCGACCCGCTCCGGGACGGCGACCCTCGTGGCGGCCTACAGCCCCCGGGTCCGGCCGGGGCTGCCGGTGTCGGCGCCGGTGGCGTGGGACGACCTGCGGACGGTCCGCCCCGGCGACGTCACGGTCCGGACGGCGGTGGAGCGGCTCGGGGACGGCGACCCCTGGGCCGAGGCGCTGCCCGAGCCGCAGCCGCTGCCCGACGACCTGGTCGCCGAGGGGCACACGATCCCCGTCGCGCGGGTCGCGGCGATGCACGAGGGCAAGCGCCGCAGGGCCCGGGCGCGGAGGGTCGCCACCGACAGCTGACGCACTGCGTCCACAGGGAGCCCGGATCCACAGGCTGTCCGGTCCGCGGCGGCGTCCTGTCGGCGTCCCGGCGCACCCTGCCGGCATGACGACAGATCCGCAGATCACCGCGTTCCTCGACCAGGAGTCGGCCTGGCTGGCCGAGACCATCCGCACGCACCGCTGGGCGGTGCAGTACGTCGGCTCGGGAGACGAGCCGGAAGAGCCCGACTTCGCCTACACGATCGGGCTGTTCGGGCTGGGCCACCCCGAACTCCTCGTGGTCGGGCTCGACCACGGGTCGGCGCACGGCATGCTGAACCGCGTCGCCTCCGCCGTGGTCGATGGCCGGGATCTGGTGCCCGGCGAGATGCTCGCTCCGCCCGAGTGGCCGGGTGCGCTGTTCGTCGAGGAGTGCCCGAACCCGGGCGACATCCTGTTCACGGCCAACCGCTGGTACCAGCGGCCGGACGAGGTCAGCGTTCCCGCGTTGCAGCTCACCTGGCCGCACTCCGACGGGACGTTTCCCTGGGAACCGCGCTGGCCGTGCCCGCCGTCGTGCCAGCCCCGGCCGGGCACGTGGCGCGCGTGAGCGCGGGCGAGATCAGTCCAGGCCGAGGTCCCGGCGCAGCTTGGCGACGTGGCCGGTGGCCTTGACGTTGTACGCCGCCTTCTCGATGCGCCCCTCGGCGTCGACGACGAAGGTCGACCGGATGACTCCGACGACCTCCTTGCCGTAGAGCTTCTTGGGTCCGTACGCGCCGTAGGCCCGCAGCACCTGCTTGTCGGGGTCGGAGACGAGCGTGATGCCCAGGTTCTCCTTCTCCCGGAAGCGCAGCAGCTTCTCCGGCGGGTCGGGGGAGATGCCGATGATGTCCAGCCCCGCCTCGGCCAGCTCCCCGGCGGCGGAGGTGAAGTCGACCGCCTGGGTGGTGCAGCCGGGGGTGAGCGCCGCCGGGTAGCAGTAGACGATCACACGCCGTCCGCGGTGGTCGGCGAGGGAGACCGGCTTGCCGTCGGCGTCGGGCAGCGTGAAGGCCGGCGCGGGGTCGCCCGGGCTCAGACGGACGGGTGCTTCGGTCTCGCTCATGCCCGTGATCCTGCCGTGTCGCCCGTGGGCTCGTGCAAGGTGGTCGGCCGCTCGCCGCTCCCATGGAGCGATCCGGTCAGCCGGCGAGGAACGAGAACCGGACGTGCCGCTGGTGGTTGTCGACGTTGGTGTCGACGAGGCAGATCCGCTGCCACGTGCCCAGCTGCATCCGGCCCTCGAGCACCGGCACGCCGGTCGACGGCGGCAGGAAGGCGGGCAGGACGTGGTCGCGGCCGTGGCCGGGGCTGCCGTGCCGGTGCCGCCACCGGTCGTCCTGCGGCAGGAGGTCCTCGAGGCTGGGCGAGCAGGTCCTCCTCGCTGCCCGAGCCCGTCTCCAGGATCGCCAGGCCGGCGGTGGCGTGCGGCACGAACACGTGCAGCAGGCCGTCGCCCTCCTCGCGGACGAACTCCGCGCACTCGTCGGTCAGGTCCACGACGGTGGCCACACCACCGGTCCGCACGGCACGCAGTTCGGATCGCATGCCGCCGATGATCTCGGGCGGCCCCGTCGGTCGCACGGCGGCGCGGCTAGGGTCGGTGCCCGTGACCCGCCCCGACGGCCGCGCCGCCGACGAACTCCGCCCCGTGACGATCACCCGCAACTGGCTCGACCACGCCGAAGGCTCGGTGCTGGTCGAGTTCGGCCGCACCCGCGTGCTCTGCGCCGCCAGCGTCACCGAGGGGGTGCCCCGCTGGCGCAAGGGGTCCGGACTGGGCTGGGTGACCGCCGAGTACTCGATGCTGCCGCGCGCGACGCACACCCGCAGCGACCGGGAGTCGGTCAAGGGCCGGATCGGCGGCCGCACGCACGAGATCAGCCGGCTGATCGGCCGCTCGCTGCGGGCGTCGACCGACCTGGCCGCGCTGGGCGAGAACAGCATCGCCATCGACTGCGACGTGCTCCAGGCCGACGGCGGCACCCGCACGGCGGCGATCACCGGCGCGTACGTGGCGCTGGCCGACGCGGTGTCCTGGCTGGACGCGCGCCGGAAGCTGGCCCGGCCCACGGCGCTGGTGCAGTCGGTCGCGGCAGTCAGCGTCGGGGTCATCGACGGCGAGCCGCGGCTCGACCTCGCCTACGAGGAGGACGTGACCGCCGGCACCGACATGAACGTGGTCTGCACCGGAGACGGCAACTTCGTCGAGGTGCAGGGCACCGCTGAGGGGGCCGTGTTCGACCGGCCCACCCTGGACGCGCTGCTCGACCTGGCCGTGGCCGGCTGCGGGCGGCTCGCCCAGCTGCAGCAGGAGGCGCTGTCCGGGGCCCCGACGCCGCGATGAGCCACCGGCTGCTCCTGGCGACCCGCAACCGCGGCAAGCTGGCCGAGCTCCAGCGACTGCTCGCCGGGGCGGTGCCGGGCGTCGAGGTGGTCGGCCTCGAGGCGGTCGCCGACTTCCCGGAGACGGCCGAGACCGGCGCGACGTTCGAGGAGAACGCGCTGCTCAAGGCGCGCGACGCGGCTCGGGCCACCGGCCTGCCCGCCGTCGCGGACGACTCGGGCCTGACCGTCGACGCGCTGGGCGGCATGCCGGGGGTGCTCTCGGCCCGGTGGTCGGGCCGGCACGGCGACGACGACGCCAACACCGCCCTGCTGCTCGCCCAGCTCTCCGACGTGCCCGACGAGAGGCGGGGGGCCGCCTTCGTGTGCGCCGCGGCCCTGGTCACCCCCGACGGGGACGAGCACGTCCTGGAGCGGCGGTGGTCCGGGCGGCTGATCCGCGAGAAGCGCGGCTCGAACGGCTTCGGCTACGACCCGGTCTTCGTGCCCGAGGGGCTCGACGTCACGTCGGCGGAGCTGGCCCCGGCCGAGAAGGACGCCCGCAGTCACCGGGGGCAGGCGTTCGCGGCGCTGGTGCCCGTGGTGGCCCGGGTGCTCGCCCGCGACTGATCGCCCGAGAGGGTCAGGCGGTCTGCAAGCGTGCGCTCGCGCGGTGGCGTCCGACGGGCCGGTGGGCCGGCCAGCGTTCCGGCCGCGGCCAGGGCAGCAGCGGCTCGGCGTCGTCACCGGGCTCGAAGCCCAGCCAGGTGAGGGCGTCGGCGTCACCGGCCGTCGGGTCGTAGGCCCGCTGCTCCCAGCCGACGGGCACCTGGTCGAGGGCCACGGGGCGCAGGGCAGCGGGCAGGTCGCGCAGGTAGTCCGGCAGCTCCCGGACGACGGCGGCGCGGGTCAGGGCGGCGGGCAGCAGCCGGCCGGCCCAGGGAAACGTGGTCACGTGGTTTCCGTCGGTCCGTACGGCGGGCGGGCCCAGCCGAGCCGGGACGGGGGCACCCCAACGGGTGAGTCGCCGCGCCGTGTGCCCGCGCGTGATCGGGACCACCGCGGGATCGTCGTTAGCCTGCGGGCATGGAGACCCTGCGGTTGCTGCTCGTCGTCCTGCACATCCTGGGCCTGGCCGTGATCATCGGCCCGTTCCTGTTCCAGGTGAGCCGGAAGGCGGACTTCGACACCGGGCTCATGCGCATCGGTGCGATCGCGCAGCTGGTCACGGGCCTCGCGCTGGTGGGGGTGCTCGAGGCCGGCGACGGGGATGTCAACCACCCGAAGATCGGCGTCAAGCTCGTCGTCGCCGTCCTGGTACTGGTGGCGGTGTTCATGGCCGGCAGCAAGCAGAAGGCCGCTGCGGCCGGCGGACCGGCGAAGGCGCCGCTGCCCTGGTTCCACGCCGCCGGCGCGCTGGCGATCCTCAACGTGCTCCTCGCGGTGCTCTGGACCTGATCCGGCCGGACCGGACCGTGCTCGAGCTCCGGCGAAACGCCAGCAGGCCGAGCACGGTCAGGGCGGGGGTGAGGACGCCGCGTGGAGGGTCAGCTGCCCACGCCGGCGGGTAGTACCCGGGCCATGACGATCACCGCCGAGAGATCCGGCCAGTACATGCTGGGCGACCGCCTGACCAACCGCCTCGGCTACGGCACGATGCGGTTGACCGGGCCGGACGCAGCGGGGCGACCTCCTCCCGACAGCAGGACCGTCATCGCCCTCCTGCGCCGCGCCGTCGACCTGGGCGTCGACCACATCGACACCGGCGTCTACGAGGGTCCGCACAAGGTGACCGACCTGATCCGAAAGGCGCTGCATCCCTATCCGGTCGAACTCACCATCGTCACGAACGTCGGTGCCCGATGGACGACCGAGGGACGCTGGGTGGAGGCGCTGTCCGCCGCCGAGCTGCGCCGGGCCGTCGAAGGGCACCTCACGCATCTCGGCGTCGACGTCCTGGACATCGTGAACCTGCGCATGCCGGGCGCCCCCGAGCCGGTTCACCGGTCACCGGACGAGCCGATGCAGGCTCTCGCCGCGATGCAGCAGGAGGGGCTGATCCGGCACCTGGGGGTCGCCAACGTGACGACCCAGAGCTTCGCCGATGCCAAGGCGATCGCGACGGTGGTGTGCGTGCAGAACCACTACAACGTGGCGCACCGCCACGACGACCCGCTGGTCGACGTGCTCGCCCGCGCGGGCATCCCCTTCGTGGCGTGCCGGCCGCTCGGCGGGTTCCCGCCGATCCATGCGCCCGGTCTGGCGCGGGTCGCCGCTGTCCTGGAGACGACGCAGACGGAGGTGGCGCTGACCTGGCTGCTCGCCCGTTCGCCGAACATCCTGGCCATCCCGAGCACACGGGAGCTCGATCACCTGGAGCAGAACCTGGAGGCCGGCGCCCGGGTGCTCGGGCCGGTCGAGATGGAGGACCTCGACCGCATCGGTGGAGTCGTCGTGCCCCGGGCCGGCCGCTGACCCGCCTGATCGGAGCACCGCGCGGCCCTCGATCGCGTCGACCGCGGACGGCCGCACCGGGCGACCGAGGAACCGCCGCGGTGACTCGATGTCGGCCATCGACGTGCGTGCGGGAGAGGGGAGTCGAACCCCTACGCCCGAAGGCACCAGATCCTAAGTCTGGCGTGGCTGCCGTTACACCACTCCCGCGCGGCCTCGGAGTCTAGGAGAAGTGACCGCCGCGTCCACCCGATACGGGGCCGCGGCCCCTGGTCGGGGCGCTGGACGCCGCGGCGTCTGGCAGGCTGTCGGCGTGCCTCGCGACCCTCGACAGATCCAGCTGGAGATCGACGCCGCCCGTGAGTCGCTGGCCGCGACGCTCGACCAGCTCGCCGACCGCACCAGCCCGAAGCGCCTCGCCGGCGAGGCCAAGGCGAAGGCGCTGGCCTTCCTGCAGTCCCCGCCCGGCATGGCGCTGGTCGGCGGCCTCGGCCTGCTGGTCACCGTCGGCGTCGTCCGCAAGGCCAGGTACCGCAAGGGCAGCGGCCCCAAGGCGCTGACCGCCCGCAGGCGCTGACCGTCCGCACGCGCTGAGCCCCCCGGCGGCGATCGGTCGCACACTGGGGGCATGCCTCCGCGTCGCGACCCGGTCGGTCCCGGTCAGGAGTCCGTCTGGGACTACCCGCGCCCGCCGTCGGCCGAGGTGACCCGGCGCCGCGTCGTCGTCGAGGCCGGCGGCCGGGTGATCGCGCGAACCGATCGTGCGGTGCGGGTGTGCGAGACCAGCCATCCGCCGGTCTACTACGTGCCTCGCGAGGACGTCTCCGACGGCGTCCTCGAGCGGGCCGACGGCGGGTCCTGGTGCGAGTGGAAGGGGCGGCCACCTACTGGGACGTCGTCGTCGACGGCCGACGGCTGCCGCAGGCGGCCTGGTCCTACGAGCAGCCCGACGCCCGGCTACGAGCACCTGCGCGGCGCGGTCGCGTTCTACCCGGGCAGGGTCGACCGGCGCGCTGGTGGACGGCGAGCGGGTGCGCCCCCAGCCCGGCGACTTCTACGGCGGCTGGATCACCGACGACGTCGTCGGCCCGTTCAAGGGCGAGGCCGGCAGCCGCGGCTGGTGACCGGCCTCAGGACGACGGTGTGTACGTCGCGCGCAGCAGTGGCAGGACGACCTGCTCGAGCACCTCGTCGGCGTAGGCCTCGTCGACCGGGCCGCCGGTGAGCAGCCACCGCTGCACGAGCAGGGCGCTGGCCGCTCTCGGCGCCTGCGCGGAGCCGGACAGGCCCGGTCGGACCTCGCCGCGCTCTCGGCGCGGTCCCAGATCTGCTCGAAGCCGTGCCGCCAGACGGCCGAGCGGGCCGTCGCGGAACGCCTCGGCCAGCGCAGGCTGGTGCGGCACCGTGGACAGCAGCGACAGGGTCGCGGCCCCGGTCGGGACCGTTGATCAGCCGCCACGAGCGAGTGCAGCATCGCGCGCAGGTCGCACTCGAGCGAGCCGGTGTCGGGTGGCGATGCCTCGGCCCGGTTCAGCTCGGGATCGTGTCGACGACCAGGTCCTGCTTGGTCCGCCACCGGCGGTAGATCGTCGCCTTGCCGACGCCTGCCTCGGCGGCCACGGCGTCCATGGTCAGCGCGCCGTAACCGACGTCGGCCAGCAGCCGCAGGATCGCGGCGCGGATGACGCCGTCCCGGCTCGGATCGCGCGGTCGCCCACCTCGGCTCGGTCCGAGGGGCGATCGGTCGTGCAGAGCGGCCATGCGCAGACTTTAATCACTTAAGTCATCGCGCGGTCGGTACCTGGCGGCGGTACGGCCGGAATCGTCACCCGGTCGGGCGCCCGGCAACGCCGCGCGCCTGCTCCATCCGCCGGCCCAGGTGGGTCATCCTGCCGGGGTGGGAACCCTGTGCGGCGCCGTCTGCGACTGCCGTGCGCACTGGGAGGTGCCCGGCGCGTGCGACCCGCGCACTGCTGGCCAGCCCCGTCGGACCACGTGCTGCCGGCGATCGCGCGCACCGCACAGGCGCTCGGCCTGTCGGTCTCCGCGTGGGGTGCCTTCCTGGACGTGGTCGACCGACCGCGGCGGTCGCGGGCTCGAGCGGCTCCTCCAGCGGCTCGCGCGCGAGCTGACCGCCGCCGAGACCGAGGTCGTCCGGGTGGTCACCGATCCGCCGTGGAGGGTCGCTGACGCTCGACCGCCCGGCTGCTGACCGCGCCCACCCTCGCCGTCGAGCTCGCCCGCCGCGGCGTCACCGTCGAGATCGGTGTGCTGGCCGAGGCCGAGTTGTGGTCGGTGTACCAGCCGATCGTGTCGCTCGCCGACCGCTCCGTCGTGGCCCACGAGGCGCTGCTCCGCGGCGTGGTCGACGGCCGGCGAGGTCGGTGGGGGCGACCTGTTCTTCGTCGCGGAGTCCGGCCGGCTGGCTGCCCCGCCTCGACGCCATCGGCCGCGAGTCGGCCGTCGTCGGCGCGGCCTCCTGGCTCGGCGACGCACGACCTGTTCGTCAACGTGGATCCCGCGCTCCGTGCTCCGCCCGCAGGTCTGCCTCGCGGGCATCGAGGACGCGGTGCACGACACCGGCATCGCCCCGGCGCGGCTCGTCCTCGAGGTCGTCGAGTCGCAGGTCGCCAGCGACCGCGGGCACCTGCTGTCCGTCCTGGAGCACGTGCCGGTCGCTCGGCTGGCGGATCGCACTGGACGACGTCAGCGCCGGCTGGTCCAGCCTGTCGCTGCTCACCGCCGTCCGCCCGGACGTCGTGAAGCTCGGCAAGGGACTGGTGCAGGAGCTGCCCGTCGAGGGCGCCCGTGCCGTGGTGGGGGCGGTCATCGAGGCCGCGCACCGGATCGGCGCCGTCGTGGTTGCCGAAGGCGTCGAGTCCGAGCAGCTGGCCGAACAGCTCACCGGCCTGGGCGCCGATCTCGGACAGGGCTGGCTGTTCGGCCGGCCCGAGAGGCGCGAGCCGCCGGCCGAGGAACCGGCGGGAGGCTTCCAGCCGGTGGTCGACGTGCGCCGGCGGGCACCCGCCCGGACGGTCGACTCCACGCCGGCCGGCTGAGCGCCGGCCGGCGGATCAGCTCAGCGCCAGCGGCGCACCGCCACCGCACCGCGGGCGCTCCCGCTCGCCTCGCCCCGGCGCCGGCCGGGGGCCGGGTGGGTGGGCACCGGGGACCGGCGGCGGTCGGCTGCGGCCACGGCGGCCAGCGTGCGCTCGGGGCGGGTGATCGGCGGTCGCGGCGTGGCGGCGGCCGGCGCGACACCGGGCAGATGTACCGGGCCGTCGAGCACCAAGGTCGTGGCGAAGTCGGCCAGCACGACGAGCCGACGCGTGGCCGCCGTCGCGCCGACGATGCGGCAGCGGCGACCGGCCCGGCCCAGATCGGTGGTGAACGTGGCCAGCTCGTGTAGGGCGGCGCAGTCCCAGAAGCGGGTCCCGGCCACGTCGATGACGACGGAGTCCGTGCCGAGGGCCGCGGCCCGCGCGAGCGCATCGGCGACCAGGCCCGCGGTCGAGAGATCCGCCTCACCGGTGAGGCGGACGACGACCTGGTCGGGGGCGGGAACCAGGGCGACGTTGAGCTGCGGCACAGGATCTCCTGTCTGGTCAGATGCGGGCGCGAGATTCTGTGTTCGACCTGCCACCGACGGTAGTCACATGTCGCTTCGGAGACAACACTCAGTGTCGCCTTGACTGCGCAGCGCTTCGATGGCAGGGGGCATGGGGCCCTTGTGCTGGTCCCGTCATCCGACCGCGTTCGACGCCCGCCCCACCGGCTCCTGCGCGATGCGCGCCGGCTGTGGCCGCAGCCCCAGCGACACGACCGCGATGACCGCCAGCGCTCCGGCGCCGGCGAGGAAGCCCGCCGCATTGCCCGACACCTCGGCCAGCCGGGGGATCAGCAGGCTGCCCAGCCCACCGCCGAGCATCAGGGCGAACGACGTCGCGGACACCGTCGTCGACCGTTGCGCGGAGGTCGTCTGCTCGTGCAGGAGCTGCTGGCGCAGCGGCCACCCGGCGCCGTTGAAGAGGTAGAACAGGGCGAACGCCACCGCGGCCTCGACGACCTGCCCGACGAGCGCCACCGCTCCCACGGTCAGCGCGCCCAGGAGCGCGGTCGCGGCGCCGGCCCGGGCGACGGATCCACCCGCGGCGCGCCGAGCAGCCGGCGCGAGCAGCGCCCCGAGCCCCGCGGCGGCGAAGGACACCGCCATGACGACGCCGAAGATCGCCGATCCGCGTTCGACGCTGCCGCCGAGGTCGGCGAAGTGCAGGGGGCCGAGCACCTCCAGCGTCGTCAGTGCGACGCCGGTCAGGAACGAGATCAGCAGGAGCAGGCGGAGCAGCCTGTGGCGGACGACCAGCGCCGAGGTGCTCCGGACGACGACCGGCACCTCTCGGATCCCCGCGGCGAGGGCGCGCACCCCCGAGACCGGCGCCGTGCGCAGAGGGACGACGAGCAGCAGGACCGCGACGAGCCAGAGCAGGACGAGTGACGCGGCGAGGAGCAGGGGCAGGGCGAGGGCCTCGCTCCCCGACCGGCCGACCAGCAGCGGCAGGGTGCCGCCGAGCACCGCCCCGACGGCCAGCCCCAGACCGTCGGCCGCCCCGGCGCGCGACAGCCCGACCGTCGTGTCGGCCGTCGGGTCGGCCGCATGGGTGACATCGACGTACCACGACTCCAGCGGGCCCGAGTCCAGCGCCCGGGACATGCCCTGCAGGGCCCAGGCCGCGGCGAAGAGCGGCACCGAGTCGGCGGCGACCATGGTCAGCAGCGAGGCGATGGACAGCAGGCCCGAGAGCGCCAGCACCGGCCGGTGGCCGATCGCGTCGGCCAGGCCACCGGTGGGCAGCTCGAGCAGCAGCGTGACCAACGAGTAGCAGGCCAGGACCAGCCCGATGTCGGCCGGGGACAGCCCGCGCGAGGTCGCGAGGAGCACGGTCACCGGCGCGGAGATCCCCACCGGGAGCCAGCACAGGGCGGTGAGACCCACGTAACGGCGCTGCGCCTGCGCCGGGGTGAGGCTCACAGCGGGTACTCCGTCACCGGGAAGAGATCCAGCAGGACGGACACGGCCGGCTGGTCGGACTCCTCGCGCGTCTCCTGCCAGCGGCGGATCACGTCGTTGAGCTCGGCGGCCAGTTCGCGGGTGGCCGTGGGGGACAGGCGGATCGACCAGTCGTTGAGGGACGTCGCGTTGCGCCACTCCTCGTCGAGGGTCCGGAGCTCGTCCGCGTGCCGGGCCAGCAGCCTGCGCTGCTGGCCGAGCTGCTGGTGCGTGACCTCGTCGACCAGCTCACGACCGTCCGGGTCACCGCTGAGGTCCTCGGTCTCCCAGCTCGTCGAGCGGTGCAGCGCCTGCCACCAGCGGTCGCGCCCGTTGCCGGCGTCCGGGAGCTCGTCGACGAAGCCGAACCTCGCCAGCTGACGCAGGTGGTAGCTGGTCGAGCCGCTGCTCTCGCCGAGGCGCTCGGCCAGCCGGCTCGCGGTCGACGGACCGTGCAGGCGCAGCGCGCCGAGCAGCGCTGCGCGCAGCGGGTGCGCGAGGGCTCGCAACGCGTCGACGTCGGTGACGCGGATGGCGCCGGTGGGGAGCTCGAACCGGTCCGAGGTGCCAAGCATGCGGACCACCGTAGATCGCAAAGAACCCTTTGCAAAGAGTTCTTGGCATTTCTCAGCCGGGCAGTTGCCAGAACGGTCCGGTCAGGCCCACCGAACGGAGGATCGCCTGGTTCTCCGCCACGGTGTGCGGACGCCAGTCGGCGGCGAGCCGATCCCCCCACCAAGCGCGTGCCAGCGCGGCGAGCTGCGCCACCGGCACCGTCGCCCCGGGGGGCCGGATCCCGAGCCAGCGGGACACGTGCTCCTCCGACCGGAAGAGGTTCATCGCGCCCTAGGTGAAGACGATGTCGTCCCACCACTGGCGCGCAGGCACCAGGCAGTGGAAGAGCAGGCTCTCGTCGCTCGGCTGACCGTCCCGGACCTCCGTGACGATGCGGTCTGCGCAGTCGGGGCAGGAGGTCTCGATCCGGCCGTCCACGTGCAGGGCGGCGCAGATGCCGAAGGCGTCCCAGGCGCAGTTCGCGTGCCACCAGCGGCCTGCGGCCTCCACCCGGTGGGCGGTCGGCACGCCGGAGAACGGGTTGGCCACGCGGATCGCGGCGCCGGAGCGCTCGAGGACGAGTGCGTGCGCCTCGTGCAGCCGCCGCCACCCCGCACGGACGTCGTCCACCGTCCGCCCTGCCGCGTCCGCGGCCTCGGTGAGGGTGGGCACCCTGCCGAGAGTGACGAGCAACCGGTAGGTGGCGTTGCGCAGCGCGAGATCGGCGGCGTCCACCGAGGTCAACCCCGGGAGAGCCCGCGGGCGTCGAGCGCGGCCTGAAGGCGGTCGAGTGCCCGGGGGCCGACGCCGTGCAGCTTCGCCAGCTCGGCCGGCGGCACGGCGGCGAGCTGGTCCAGGCGGGTGTACCCCGCGGCGCGCAGCGCCCTCAGTGCCGGTGCGCCGAGGTCGCGGGGCAGGTCAGGGTTCTCCAGCAGGGCCGATCCTCCCGTCCGACGGAGGGCTGTCGGTGTACTCCAGCACGCGCACCCGCTCGTTCTCGAACACCACCCGGTAGTGATCCGGGTTGGTCTCGACCGGATCCATGCTCATGGGACGTCACTGTGCTCCGAGGGCGGCCCACCTGGCGATCCCTTTCCGTGCGCGTCCGGCTGAACACGGGGGCAACCCCGCTCAGCGTCGATGCCGAGCAGGGTCCCCCGCCGACCACCCGGGCTGATCGACGTCCTCCGCCACGGGGGTGTCCTCGAGCGCCTCCCCGCGGCGCTCCGGCAGGCCGAACGTGGCGATCGCGGCGACCACGAAGAAGGCCGCGAACGTGCCGAACACCAGGCCCGAGCCGCCGAGGGTCAGCAGCGGCGGCACGCTCAGCGGCGCGAGGATCGAGGCGATCCGGCCGAAGCCCGCCGCCGCGCCGGCTCCCGTCGCCCGCAGGGCGGTCGGGTACACCTCGGGCGTCACCGCGTACAGCGCGCCCCACGCGCCCAGGTTGAAGAACGAGAGCACCATGCCGGTGAGCAGCAGCGCGGTCTCGTCGCCGGCCGCCGCGAACATGCCCGCGCCCGCCGCGGAGCCGACGAGGAACGCGGCCAGCGTGGGCCGGCGACCCCACGTCTCGATCAGCCAGGCCGCCACCGCGTAGCCGGGCAGCTGGGCCAGCGTGATGACCAGCGTGAAGCCGAACGAGCGCACCAGCGAGAAGCCCTGCTCCACGAGCAGGCTGGGCAGCCAGATGAAGGCGCCGTAGTAGGCGAAGTTGACGCAGAACCAGACCGTCCACAGCGCCGCCGTCCGGCTCCGAAGGCCGGCTCCCCACAGCTCCCGCGCCCGGCGCGGCGCCGCCGTGACCGGTGGCGGGGACGGCGCGGGCGTCACCCCGGCCGCGGACTCGAACCTGCGGACGGCGACCTCCGCCTCGTCGGTGCGGCCCCGCAGCTCCAGGAAGCGGACGGACTCCGGTAAGCCCCAGCGGACGACGACGGCGTAGAGGGCCGGGACCGCGCCGATGGCCAGGGCCCAGCGCCAGCCGGCGTCCGACAGTGGGACGACGAGGAAGCCGATCAGCGCGGCCAAGGTCCAGCCGAGAGCCCAGAACGCCTCGAGCCAGACGACGACGCGGCCGCGCACGCGGGCCGGGGCGAACTCGCTGACCAGGGTCGAGGCCACCGGCAGCTCCGCGCCGAGGCCCAGGCCGATGAGGAACCGGAAGACCATCAGTGCGGCGACCGACCAGGCCAGCGCCGCGGCCCCCGTGGCCAGGCCGAAGACGAGCAGGGTGAGCGCGAACACCTGCCGGCGTCCGTACCGGTCGGCGAGGAGCCCGCCGAGGGTCGCCCCGAGCGCCATGCCCACGAACCCGATGGACACCACCCAGGACAGCTGGGTGTCGCTGACTCCCCACTGCTCCTGAGCCGCGAGCGCTGCGATGACGAAGGAGATGAGGCCGACGTCCATGGCGTCCAGCGCCCAGCCCAGCCCCGAACCCACGACGAGCTTGCCGTGCTCGCGGGTGAAGGGCAGTCGGTCCAGCCGCTCGGCACGGCGCAGGGGTGGTGCCTCGGTCGTGCTCATGGCCGCCAGTCTCGCAACGGGCGGCTGCTCCTACATCAGCGAGGCCGACATCTCAGTCGCCGCGCCGCAGGTACTTCTTGATGCAGTGGACGACGCCCTGCCGCCGGGCGAAGGACCCGAAGTCGGCCAGGGGGTGGACGGCGAAGCCGAGCTCCTCCCAGAGCGCCACCATGTGCCGGTCGAGGGGGACGAGCGCCGGGTCCCCGCCGCCGTAGGTGGGTAGGTAGACGTGCCGGCCGGCGGTCGCGCTGTCCTCGACCAGGCAGTTGTTCCAGGTGACGTGGTGCCAGTCGCGCACGGTGACCTGGGTGTCGTCGGCGGCCCCGGCCTCGGCCAGTTCCGCCACGGCCTGCATCAGTGCCTCGTTGCCGTCGCGCTCGGCGATCCGGCGCAGGTCGGCGAGGAGGAACGACCGGCCGGGCGTCGATCGGTGCGCCAGGGGATTGCGGCGGACGTCGAGACCCGCGCCGGCGAGCGTGCGGGCGATCTGGTCGTACACGTCGGCGAGGCCGTACGGGGACGTGGTGCCGAGCAGGTCGTCGGCCAGGCGCGGGTCGCCGACGAGCACGGTGAACGTGTCGTCCCGACGACCGGCCAGCGTGACGAACATGTCGATGTGGAAGATCGGCTGGAAGGCGCCGACGCCGTTGCCCGGCAGGTCGAGGTAGAAGCTGTCGCCCTCGCGTCGGCCGGCGAAGTCGCGCACGGGGATCGGCCGGCGGGTGCCGACCAGGCGCAGTTCGCGACCGGCGTCCAGGTAGTCGCGGAACAGCCCGCGCACGAAGCCGTCGAGGTCGGCGTGGGCGGGCGGTGCGACCGGCGGCCGGCCGCCCTGCAGCAGCGCCAGGCTGTCGGCGAAGTAGTCGGTGCCCAGCAGCCAGAAGTCGTCCCCGATCAGGCAGTTGCCGCCCTGGAAGATCAGCGGCGCCTGCGAGGAACGGATGTCGGTGTACTCCTCGACGGCGTCGGCGATCAGCGCGTCGCCGGCGCGGAGGAACTCCCAGGGCTCCATCAGGTACGGCGTCCCGTCGCTGGCGTCGACCAGCGCGACGTAGGCGTCCTCGGCCCAGTCGGTGAACGCGACGTACTCGGGCATCGGCACGTAGGTGACCGCGTCGTGGCCGGCGTGCCGGAACCACTGTTCGACCGTCGCCCGCTGCTGGACGGCGTGCACCACGACGAACTCGGTGCCCGGCCGCAGCGCGCCGATCACCGAGCGGTAGCCGGTCGAGGTGGCCGGGTCGTCGGTCGCCCAGCCGGGAAAGGCCAACAGGAGTTGCTCGATCCGGCCGGCGTAGGAGGAGTTCAGCCGCGGCTTGGCGAGGCCGGGCGACGGCTGGAGGGCCGAGCGCGCGGCGGCCCGGCGCTCGAGCCCGCGCTCGTCGCCCGGGTCGGCCTCGGTGCGCCGGTGCAACGGCGCGTCGGGCACCAGCGTGCGGTACAGGATGCTGCCGATCATCGTTTTCCCCCTGGCGCGCCGACCCCGCTGGGGTCTGCGTAGACCCGCGTCCTTGCGGCGTCAATGCGTTCCGGCACGCGCCCGGTCCGGCGCGAGCGCAACACCGGCGGCTGGACGACGCTGCTGCCGCACCACCTCGCCGGCGTCCTGGAGCAGCACGGGCGCGGCGGCGCGGCGCTCCGAGAGCCGGATCAGGCGGTGCGGACGTGGGCGGTGACCAGTTCGGCCACCTGCTCGGCGGCCAGCTCGGGGATCCAGTGCGGCACGTCCTCGAGCACCTCGAGGCGGTAGTCGGCACCGCAGTAGCGCCGGGTGTGCTCGGTCGCCGTCCGGCCGAGGAAGGTGTCGCCGGTGCTCCACACGTGCAGGGTCGGCACGGTCACCGGGCCGACCGGGTCGCGGCCGGCCCAGGGCAGTGCCCGGTACCAGTTCAGCGCTGCCGTGAGGGCGCCGGGCTCGCGCATCCGCGTCACGTAGTGGTCGGCGAGGTCGTCCGGGAGTCCCGAGCGGCGCAGCAGCCGGCGCAGCGGCGCGCCGCCGCCGGAGAGCAGCGCCGCCTCGGGCACCAGCGGCAGCTGGAAGAACGCCATGTAGGTCGACCGGAGGGCCTGGTCGCTGGTGACCATCGCCTTGGCCATGGCGCCGGGATGCGGCACGGACAGGGCCGTCAGCGTGCGCACCCGCTCCGGGTGCCACGCGGCCAGCGCCCAGCCGACGACGGCGCCCCAGTCGTGGCCGACGACGTGCGCACCGTCGAGCCCCGCCGTGTCGAGCAACGCCAGGACGTCGTCGGCGACCTCGCGCAGCCGGTAGGCCGAGCGCCGGTGCGGCCGGGCCATGGGGGAGTAGCCGCGCTGGTCGACCGCCAGGGTGCGCAGCCCCGACCCGTGCAGGACCGGGGCGACCCGGTCCCAGGCGCTGGCGTCCTGCGGAAAGCCGTGCAGCAGGACCACCGGCTCGCCGTCCGCGGGGCCGGCGTCCCGCACGTCGAAGGTGAGGCCGTCCCGGCGGAAGCTGTCCACGGAGGCAGACTGCCACGCTCCCTGCCGGCGGCGCGGGATCGCCGGGGGAGGGGCTACTCCTTGGCGACCATCGTCAGGACGTCGTACGTCGCCACCGGCTCCCCGGCCCGGTTGACGACGACGGCGTCCCAGCGCACCTCGCCGTGGGCGGCGTCCCCGCGCGGGATGATCTGCTTGCAGGTCAACGTGACCGTGAGCTCGTCGCCGGGCTTCACCGGGGTCAGGAACCGCAGGTTGTCGACGCCGTAGTTGGCCAGCACCGGTCCGGGGGCCGGGTCGACGAACAGGCCGGCCGCCCACGACACGATGAGGTAGCCGTGCGCGACGCGGCCGCCGAACAGCGGGTTGGCCGCCGCCGCCTCCTCGTCCATGTGGGCGTAGAAGGTGTCGCCGGTGAACTCGGCGAAGTGCTCGACGTCGGCCAGTGTGACCTCGCGCGGACCGGCGGTCACCGAGTCGCCGATACGCAGCTGGGCGAGCGACTTGCGGAACGGGTGCACGCCGTCGTCGGTGCGCCGCGCGCCGGTGACCCACCGGCGACCGATCGCGGTCAGCATGTCCGGCGAACCCTGGACGGCGGTGCGCTGCATGTGGTGCAGCACGCCGCGGATGCCGCCGAGCTCCTCGCCACCGCCGGCCCGGCCGGGGCCGCCGTGCACGAGCATCGGCAGCGGCGAGCCGTGGCCGGTGTTCTCCGTGGCGTCGTCCCGGTCGAGCACCAGGATGCGGCCGTGCGCGGCCGCCGCACCGAGCACGAAGGCGCGCGCCACGTCCTCGTCGTGGGTGACCAGCGAGCCGACCAGGCTGCCCTGACCACGGGCGGCGAGCTCGACGGCGTGGTCCATGCCCGCCTCGCCGCGCACCTCGTAGGGCAGCACGGTGCTGACCGGGCCGAAGGCCTCGACGTCGTGCGGCGCGCCGGCGGACAGGTCGTCGCAGCGCAGCAGCACCGGGGGCAGGAAGGCGCCCCGGTCGCGGTCGGCGCCGACCACCTCGAAGTCCTCCGGGTCACCGGCCACGATCTGCGCCACGCCGCGCAGCGCCTCGAGCGAGCGGAGCACCTCCCGCCGCTGGTCGAGGGAGGCGAGCGCGCCCATCGTCACGCCCTCGGTGCCGGGTGCGCCGACGACGACCTCGGCCAGGCGCTCCCGGGTGGCCGCGACGACGTCGTCCGCTAGTTCACGGGGCACCAGGGCGCGGCGGATCGCCGTGCACTTCTGCCCGGCCTTGACCGTCATCTCGACGACCAACTGCTCGACGAACAGGTCGAACTCGGGGGTGCCGGGCCCGGCGTCGGGGCCGAGCACCGAGCAGTTCAGGGAGTCGGCCTCGGCGTTGAACCGCACCGAGTGGGCGATCACCGCCGGGTGGCTGCGCAGCGTGCGGGCGGTCGCCGCCGAACCGGTGAAGAACACCAGGTCCTGCCCGCCGAGGTGGTCGAGCACGCCGGACGCCGACCCGACGAGCAGCTGCACCGAGCCTTCGGGCAGTAGCCCGGACTCGACCATCCGGCGGAACACCAGCTCGGTCAGGTACGCCGTCTGGCTCGCCGGCTTGACCACCGTGGGCACGCCGGCGAGGAACGCGGGCGCGAGCTTCTCGAGCATCCCCCAGACCGGGAAGTTGAAGGCGTTGATCTGGACGGCGACCCCGCGCATCGACGTGTAGACGTGCTGGCCCACGAACGTGCCCCCCCTGCCGAGCTGCTCGGGGGCGCCGTCGAGGTAGATCGTGTCGTCGGGCAGCTCCCGGCGGCCCTTCGACGCGTACGACAGCAGGGTGCCGAAGCCGCCGTCGACGTCCACGGCGCTGTCGCGGTCGGTCGCCCCCGTGCGCCGGGAGAGCGCGTAGAACTCGTCCTTGTCCGCCATGAGCCGCAGGCCCAGCTGCTTGAGCAGGGCCGCCCGCTGGTGGAACGTCAGCGCGCGCAGCGCCGGCCCGCCCACGGTGCGCGCGTGGTCGAGCATCGCGGGCACGTCCAGGCCGGTGCTGCTGATCCGGGCGACGGTCTCGCCGGTCACGGCGTCGGCGACGGGCGAGCCGTCGTCCGCAGCCGTGAACCACCGGCCCGCGACGTAGCTCTCCAGCATCGGTGCGGTCATTCGGGGCTCCTCTTGTGGGCCATTAGTCCACAAATGGCCGGGGCTGGGCCGGCCATTGGTGGACTAATGGCCGGGGCAGGGGGTCGCGGTGCGCAGGCCGCCGAAGGTCGTGGTGACGACGGCGTCGGCGAGGTCGTCGGCGGAGAGGTCGCCGTCGGGGCGGTACCACTCGGTGAGGGAGTTGACGGTGCCGAAGAGCAGCCGGGCGGTGAGCGCCGGATCGACGTCCGGACGGACCGTGCCCTCCTCCTCGGCGGCCCGCACCAGGTCGGTGACGATCCGGTCGAAGCTGCGGCGGCGCTCCAGCGCCGCCCGCTCGACGTCGGTGTTGCCCCGCACCCGCAGCAGCAGGGTGACGAACGGCAGTTCGGCGGCCAGCACGCGCACCGAGCCGCGGACGACGTGCTCCAGCCGGTCGATGGCCGGCCCGGTGGTCGCACCCGGCTCGGTGGTGACGGCGAACAGGGCGTCCAGGGCGCGGTCCAGCGCCAGGCGCAGCAGCTCGCCCTTGCCCGTCACGTGGTGGTAGATCGCCGACTTGGTGATGCCCAGCCGGCCGGCCAGTTCCTCCATGCTGGTGGCCTCGTAGCCGCGTTCGTTGAACACGACGACGGCCACGTCGAGCAGCGTCTCCAGCGAGTGCCCGGGGCGCCCCCGCCGTCCGGCGACCGCCGTCACGTCCGCTCCCGCGTGTCGATGAGCCGCTTGAGTTTGCCGACCGACCGCTCGAGCGTCTCCGGGTCGACGACCACGACGTCGACGGTCGTGCCGACGGTGTCCTTGACCAGCCGGGCGACCTCGGCTCCGGCCCGGGTCGCGGCGCTCCGGCGGGCAGTCGGGCCGGGCCTCCACCTCGCAGGTCAGGCGTCGAGCCGCCCCTCCGTGCGCAGCACCAGCCGGAAGTGCGGCGAGAGCCCCTCGGTGCGCAGCACGATCTCCTCGATCTGGGTGGGGAAGAGGTTCACGCCGCGCAGGATGATCATGTCGTCGGTGCGGCCGGTGACCTTCTGCATGCGGCGCATGCCGGGGCGGGCGGTCCCCGGCAGCAGCCGGGTGAGGTCGCGGGTGCGGTAGCGGATGACCGGCATGGCCTCCTTGGTCAGCGAGGTGAAGACCAGCTCGCCCTCCTCGCCGTCCGGCAGCACCTCGCCGGTGAGCGGGTCGATGACCTCCGGGTAGAAGTGGTCCTCCCAGACGTGCAGGCCGTCCTTGGTCTCGACGCACTCCTGCGCCACCCCCGGCCCCATGACCTCGGACAGGCCGTAGATGTCGATGGCCTCGATGTCGAGGCGCTCCTCCATCTCGCGGCGCATCTGCTCGGTCCACGGCTCGGCACCGAAGATGCCGATCTGCAGGGACGACGCCCGGGGGTCGAGGCCCTGCTTCTCGAACTCGTCGATGATCGTGAGCATGTACGTCGGCGTCACCATGATGATCCGGGGACCGAAGTCGGTGATCAGCTGCACCTGGCGGGGTGTCATCCCGCCGGACACCGGGATGACGGTGCAGCCCAGCTTCTCCGCGCCGTAGTGCGCGCCGAGGCCGCCGGTGAACAGCCCGTAGCCGTAGGCGTTGTGCAGCACGTCGCCGGGCCGCCCGCCGGCCGCCCGGATCGAGCGGGCCACGACGGTGGCCCAGGTGTCGATGTCGGCCGCGGTGTACCCGACGACGGTCGGGCGGCCCGTCGTCCCCGACGAGGCGTGCACCCGCACGACCTGCTCCCGGGGGACGGCGAACATGCCGAACGGGTAGTTGTCGCGCAGGTCGGCCTTGCTGGTGGTCGGGAACATCGCCAGGTCGGCGAGCTCCCGGCAGTCGTCGGGATGGACCCCGGCCTCGTCGAACGCGCGCCGGTAGTGGGGCACGTGCTCGTAGACCCGGTGCAGCGTCTGCTGCAGCCGCCGCAGCTGGAGGGCACGCAGCTCGTCGACGCCCATCCGCTCCTCGGGGTCCAGCGTCGCCGGATCGGGGGGCGAGCCGAGCCGTCCTGCGGTCCGCGTCGTCGTCATGGGCGTCCCCTCGGCTGCGTCGGATCCTGGGGTCTGGCAGTCGGCGCCGCTGATTACCGACCGTGCGGTCAGTAATCAACTCGCCGGGTGCGCGGCTGTCAAGTGCGACCGCTTGTGTCCGGCGGTGACGTGCGGCAGACTATTACCGACCAGATGGTCAGTAAATCCTCCGACATCGCGAGGAGACCCGCATGTCAGCCCCTCCACTGGACCGGTCCACCGTGCTGGACGAGGCGGCGTTGCAGGAGCACTTCGACGCCACCATCGCCGCCGAGCACCGCATCGAGCCGCGCGACTGGATGCCCGAGGGCTACCGCAAGACGCTCGTGCGCCAGATCGCCCAGCACGCGCACTCCGAGATCATCGGCATGCAGCCCGAGGGCGACTGGATGCTCGCCGCGCCCAGCCTGCGACGCAAGGCGATCCTGCTGGCCAAGGTGCAGGACGAGGCCGGCCACGGGCTCTACCTGTACTCCGCCACGGAGACCCTGGGCGCGGACCGGGCCGACCTCACCGACAAGCTCATCGAGCGCAGGCAGAAGTACAGCTCGATCTTCAACTACCCGACGCTGACCTACGCCGACGTCGGCGTCATCGGCTGGCTCGTCGACGGGGCGGCGATCTGCAACCAGGTGCCGCTGTGCCGGTCCTCCTACGGTCCCTACGCCCGGGCGATGATCCGCATCTGCAAGGAGGAGTCCTTCCACCAGCGGCAGGGCTACGAGCTGCTGATGACCATGATGGGCGGCACCGACGAACAGCGCGCCATGGTGCAGGACGCCGTCGACCGGTGGTGGTGGCCCTCGCTGATGATGTTCGGGCCGCCGGACGACGACAGCCCAAACACCGCCCAGTCCATGGCCTGGGGCATCAAGCGGCACACCAACGACGAGCTGCGGCAGAAGTTCGTCGACATGTCGGTGCCGCAGGCGGAGCGTCCTCGGGGTGACGCTGCCCGACCCGGAGCTCTCGTGGGACGCCGACACGGGGCACTACCGGTTCGGCGCCATCGACTGGGACGAGTTCAAACGGGTCATCAGCGGGCAGGGGCCGATGAACGACGTCCGGATCGCCCGGCGGCGCGCGGCCCGCGACGACAACGCCTGGGTCACCGAGGCGGCCACGGCCTACGCACGCAAGCACGCCTCGTGAGCAGCGACCTCACCGCCGAGGGAGGGCACGGCGCGATCCCGACCGGCCCCGAGGTGCCGACGCGCACCGAGCCCGCCGTCTCGAAGCGCGACTGGCCGCTGTACGAGGTGTTCGTGCGCGGCAAGCGCGGGCTCAACCACGTGCACGTCGGCTCGCTGCACGCGCCGGACGACGAGATGGCCGTGCACGAGGCGCGCGACCTCTACACCCGGCGCAACGAGGGCGTGAGCATCTGGGTGGTCAAGGCGGTCGACATCACCGCCTCGAGCCCCGACGAGAAGGACCCGATGTTCGCCCCGAGCGGCGACAAGGTCTACCGGCACCCGACGTTCTACGAGATCCCCGCAGACGTCCCCCACATGTGAGCGGCGAGATCTGCACACTCGTACGTCTTCGGCGTCCGATGCGTACGAGTGTGCAGATCTCGTCGGGAACGGAAGCACAGCGATGGCGCACGAGGAGACGGTCTACGAGTCGCTGACCACGCCTCCGGCGACGACTCGCACTGGGCCTTCGGCACCGGCTTCGACGATCCGCTGGCCGGCGTCGACACCTCGGTGCCCGACGGCGTCGACCCCGCGGACCTGGGTGCCTACTGCCTGATGCTCGGCGACGACGCGCTCGTGCTCTCCCAGCGGCTCACCGAGTGGATCACCAACGCCCCGGAGCTCGAGGAAGAGGTGGCCATCGGCAACATCGCGCTCGACCTCCTGGGGCAGGCCCGCCTGCTGCTCGCCCGGGCCGGCTCGGTCGGCGTGCTCGGCCGGGCCAGGGAGCCGGGCCGGGCGACCGCGACCATCCCGGACGAGGACGCGCTCGCCTACTTCCGCGACGCCGACGAGTTCCGGTGCACGCCGCTGGTGGTGGAGCCGAACGGCGACTTCGCGCACACGATGATGCGGCTGCTGGTCGCCGCGACGTTCCGCCTGGCAGTGTTCGCCCGCCTCCGCGTCTCGCGCGACCCGGTGCTGGCCGCGATCGCGGCCAAGGGCGTTCACGAGCTGGCCTACCACCGCGACCACGCGGCCCGCTGGGTGCTGCGGCTCGGCGACGGGACGGCGGAGTCGCACCGGCGCGCCCAGGCCGCGGCCGACACGGTCTGGCCCCTCACCTCCGAGCTGTTCACGGCCACCGACGTCGAGCGCCGGCTCGCCGCGGCCGGCCTGGCCGTCGACCCGTCGTCGGTCCGCGACGAGGTGCGCGACGTGCTCAGCGAGGTGCTGACGCGGGCGACGTTGACCGCGCCGCCGGAACCGGCCGATCGGGAGCCCGCCGGCCGGCGGGGTGCGCACGGCCCCGAGCTGGACGTCCTGCTCGACCACTCTCCAGGGGCTGGCGCGGCAGCACCCTGCGGCGACATGGTGAGCGTGATGACGACCGCCCTGGAGCCCCCCACCCGAGATGCGCGCAGCGTCGCGGTGACGGTGACCGACCCGGAGCTGCCGATGCTCACGCTCGCCGACCTGGGTGTGCTCCGCGACGTCCGCACCGACGACGACGGCACCGTGGTCGTCGAGATCACACCGACGTACACCGGCTGCCCCGCGATGGGGGTGATGCGCGCCGACCTGGTGCACGCGCTGCACCGCGCGGGGTTCGCGCGCGTCGACGTCCGCACGGTGCTCTCGCCGCCGTGGAGCACCGACTGGATCAGCCCCGAGGGGCGCCGCAAGCTGGCGCAGGCCGGCATCGCCCCGCCCGGCGCGGCGCCGGTACGCGGGCCGGGACCGGTCCCGCTGCAGCTCGGCCCCACCGGGCGCGCCGCCGACTGCCCGCTGTGCGGATCGCGCGACACCGAGGAGGTCAGCGAGTTCGGCGCGACCTCCTGCAAGGCGCTGCGCCGGTGCCGGTCGTGCGGCGAACCGTTCGAGCACGTGAAGGAGATCTAGTGGCCACGCCTCCTCGCCGTCGGCCGACCTTCCGGGAGCTCACGGTTGCCAAGGTCGAGCGGCTCACCGACGACGCGGTCGCGGTCACCTTCGACGTCCCGCCCGAACTGGCCGAGGACTACGCGTTCCAGCCCGGGCAGGCCCTCACCCTGCGTCGCGCCGAGGGGGGCCGCGACGAACGGCGGTCCTACTCGGTCTGCGCTCCGATGGGAGCGGCACCGCGCGTGGGCGTCCGCGAGGTGCCCGGCGGGTTCTTCTCCTCGTGGCTGGTGCACGAGGTGCGCCCGGGCGACGCGATCGAGGTGCTGCCGCCGTCCGGCACCTTCACAGCGGACCTGGCGGCTCCGGGCGACCACGTCTTCGTCGTCGCCGGCTCCGGGATCACCCCGGTGCTGTCGCTGGCCGCGACCGTGCTGCGTGACGGCGAGTCGACCGTGACCGTGTTCTACGGCAACCGCCGGACCGACACCGTGATGTTCGCCGACGAGCTCGCCGACCTGAAGGACGCCTACGGCCCGCGCCTGCAGCTGGTGCACGTGCTCTCGCGCGAGCCGCGCGACGCCGAGCTGATGAGCGGCCGGCTCGATCGCGACCGGCTCCGCACGCTGATCGGCGCGTTCGTCGACGCCGAGCACGTGGACCACTGGTGGCTGTGCGGGCCGCACGGCCTGGTCGTGGACGCCAAGGACCTCCTCGGCGAGCTCCGCGTCGCCGCCCGCCCGCGTGCACCAGGAGCTGTTCTACGTCGACGAGGTGCCGCCGGAGCCGGTGCGCGGCGACGAGGCCACCGTCACCGGGCCGAGCGCCGAGGTGACCGTCGTCCTCGACGGCCGGGCCACGCCGCTGACGCTGCCCCGCAGCGTGCCGGTGCTCGACGCCGCCCAGAAGGTCCGGGGCGACCTGCCGTTCGCCTGCAAGGGCGGCGTGTGCGGCACCTGCCGGGCGAAGGTCACCCAGGGCGAGGTGCGCATGCTGCGCAACTACGCGCTGGAGGAGAAGGAGGTCGCGGCCGGCTACGTGCTCACCTGCCAGTCGATTCCCGTTTCCGACGAGGTCACCGTCGACTACGACCAGTAGTCCTCACTCGGTCTTCACGGCCACGCGCAGGGGGCTGCCGGTGACGGCGCCGCCGTCGACGACGAACTCCGAGCCGGTGGAGTACGTCGCGTCGGCGACCACGAACAGCACCATGCGCGCCACTTCGGCCGGGTCACCGAAGCGGGGGATCGGCTGGCCCTCCGCGATGTCGTCGGGGATGCCCGCCGTCATCGGCGTGCGGATCGGTCCCGGGTGGACGGAGCACACGCGAATCCGGTCGGGGGCGAACTCGAGCGCGGCGGCCTTGGTCAGCCCGCGCAGTCCCCACTTGGCCGAGACGTACGCGGCGATCCCCGCGTAGCCCATCAGGCCGGCGGTCGAGGAGACGTTCACGATCGCACCGCCGCCGGAGCGGCGGAGCGAAGGCAGCACGCTGCGCATGCCGAAGAAGGCGCCGACGAGGTCGATGTCCAGGACCCGGTGGAAGCGCTCGTCCGAGGTCTCCTCGATCGTCGCGAACTCGACCACGCCCGCGTTGTTGATCAACGCCGTCACCGGACCGAACGTGGACTCGGCCTGGGCCACGGCGGTCCGCCAGTCCTCCGGGTCGGTGACGTCGAGGTGCGCGTAGGCGGCCGCGTCGCCCAGCGAGTCGGCGAGCTGCTTGCCCTCGTCGTCGAGCACGTCGGTGACCAGGACGCGCCCGCCCTCCCGGACGAAGGTCTCGGTGATCGCTGCGCCGATGCCGCGCGCGCCGCCGGTGACGACGACGACGTGGCCGGCCGCCCTGCCCGTGGTCGTGCTCATCGCATCCTCCTGTCCTCGGTGTCCCGGCATCCATCTCAACGACCGGTGGGGGCCGGGGCCGGATGCGAAGGGACCGACCGTGCGGGACGTTGGTCCGGAGGTCGCCCTGGATCGGCACCGGGCAGCGGGCCCGGCACCCGCGACGAGCCGGGGTGCCCACCGATGGATCACCCAGGCTGATCACCATCGAGACGCCCGGCAGGGCACGATGGGGGAGTGGTGGAGGAACTGATCGTGCTCGTCGACGACGAGGGCCGGGCGATCGGCACGATGCCCAAGCCGCTCGTGCACCACGGCGAGACCCCCCTGCACCGTGCGTTCTCCGCCTACCTGTTCGCCGACGATGGCCGGCTGCTGGTCACCCGCCGCGCCACGGACAAGGCGACCTTCCCCGGCATGTGGACCAACACCGTCTGCGGGCACCCGGGTCCGGACGAGGACGACGCGAGCGCCATCGCACGGCGTGCGCGTGACGAGCTGGGCATCGCGGTGGCCGACCTTCGCCCGGCGCTGCCCGGCTACCGGTACCGCGCCGAGTTCCGCGGCGTGGTCGAGAACGAGATCTGCCCCGTCTACCTCGGGCGCTTCACCGGCGACCCTGCCCCCGAGTCCTCCGAGGTGGGGGAGTGGGAACTGCTCGACTGGGCGTCGTTCCGCCGGCGGCAGGAGACCGAGGGCGACGCGTGGTCACCCTGGTGCCGCGAGCAGGCGCGCCTCATCGAGCAGCAGGGCCTGGTGCAGCACGCCCGCTGAACGACGCGTGGGCGACCCGCGGGATCAGGAGACGACGCGCAGCAGCGGGCCCTCGGTGGGCCGGGTGAGTTCCACCGGCGTCACGGCGTCCGCGGTGAGCAGGCTGAGGGCGGCCTCGGCGTCGACCGGACGGGAGAACAGGTAGCCCTGGCCCAGGTCGCAGCCCAGCGCCGTCACGAACGTCTGCTGGTCGTGGGTCTCGATGCCCTCGGCGACGGTGAGCAGCCCCAGCGTGCCGGCCAGCTCGACGATGGCGCGGGTGATGACGTCGTCGTGCTCGTCGCGGCCGAGGCCGTCGACGAACTCGCGAGCGATCTTGAGCATGTCGATCGGGAAGCGGCGCAGGTAGGCCAGCGACGAGTACCCGGTGCCGAAGTCGTCGATCGCGATCCGCACGCCGAGAGCCTTCAGCCGCCACAGGGTGGCCGCCGCGGCCTCGCGGTCCTGCATCAGGACGGTCTCGGTGATCTCGAGGACCAGGCGCTTGGCGTCCAGGCCGGCCTCGCCGAGCGCGTCGGTGACGACGTCGACGATCCCGGGGTCCGACAGCTGCCGGGCCGACAGGTTGACCGTGATCGTGAGCGGGACGGACCCGTCGGCAGCCGCCCAGCGGGCGGCCTGCCGGCAGGCCTCGCGCAGCACCACTTCGCCGATCTCGACGATCAGGCCGGTCTCCTCGGCCAGGCCGATGAAGGAGTCGGGGCCGCGCATGCCCTCCGGGTGCGCCCAGCGCACCAGCGCCTCGGCGCCGGTTGGACGACCCGTACGCAGGTTGACCAGCGGCTGGAAGACGGTGACGAGCTCACCGTGGGCGACCGCCGCTGGTCAGCTCGGCGACGGCGTCCTCCCGGGCGGACGTCGGGTCGCCCATGCCCTCCTCGAAGTACGTCGCCCCGCCGCCACCGCGCTTGGCCGCGTACATGGCGATGTCGGCCTGGCGGATGAGGCTGTCGGCGTCCCCGATGCCGATGCTGCCCACGGCGATGCCGATGCTGGCGCCGATGCGGGCCAGTCGGCCCTCTCCGATGTCGACGGGGACGTCGAACTGCGCCCGGACGCGGTCGACGATCCGGTCGACGCCCTGCCGGTCGAGCGGGCCGCCGAGCAGCACGGCGAACTCGTCACCGCCGAGCCGGGCTGCGGTGTCGGCCGGCCGCAGGCAGTTGCGCAGCCGGTGGGCGATGGTGCGCAGGACCATGTCGCCGATGTCGTGGCCGAACTCGTCGTTGACCGGCTTGAAGCCGTCGAGGTCGAGGTAGAGGACCGCGGGCCACGCGTGCGTGCGGGCGGCGACGTCCACGGCCTGGCGGGCGCGGTCCAGGAAGAGCACCCGGTTGGGCAATCCGGTCAGCGAGTCGTGCAGCGTCTGGTGGCGCAGCTGCTCCTTGAGGTCGGTCACCTGGCGGAGCGTCTCCTCCAGGCGTCCGCGCTCCAGCGAGGTGGCGACGTGCCGTCCGAAGGTCTCGAGCAGGGCCAGGTCGCTCCGGTTGAAGGTGGTGACGTCGCCCAGCCTCCCGGCGACGAGCAGCAGGCCGTGCACCCGGTCCTCGGTGCGCAGCGCCGCGACCATGGCGTCCTTGAAGCCGCGCTCGGTGGCGTAGGTGTCCAGCGGCCCGCCGCGGCCGGCGCCGGTCCGGGTGGCCATCGATCCGTGGGCGGTGGACAGGCGCAGCAGCCGCTGCCGCTCGCCGTCGCTGTCGGCGGGGGCCATCACGACCGGCTCGGCGCCGTCCTGGCTTCGGCTGACGGTCAGCCCGCCGTTGCCGGCGCTGCTCACCAGCACCAGTTCGGCCAGTTCGGCGCGGAAGGCGGTGCGGGCCGAGGTCAGGAAGTCGCCGAGGGCGGCGTCGACGTCGTCGCCGTGCAGCAGCGAGGTCACCTCGTGGAGCAGCTTGAGGTTCTCCTGCTGCTCGCGGGCGCGGGTGTAGGCGCGGTAGGCGCCGATGATGAGCAGCGTCGGCAGCATCAGCAGTGCCAGGGCGGCCGGGTCGTTGACCGACGTCCGGGCGATGACCACACCGACGGCGGCGGAGCCGAGGGTGAACGGCAGCGAGAAGCCGAGCATCCCCAGGAGCGGGCGCACGTCGGCCCGGCCCTCGGAGATGGTCATGACGGCGAAGATGGTCACCGAGGCGGTCAGGGTGGACACGGCGACGGCGAGCAGCTGCGCTGCCCACGACCACGCGTCCCCCAGGGGCGCGGCCAGGCCGTGGAACACGATCGTGGCCATGCAGCCGGCGAGGCCGAACTGCGCGGCGTTGAAGGCGAGTTTGAGGCCGCGCTGGCGCCGGTGCAGTACCAGGGCGGTGGCGGTGCCCGCGACCTGGGCGAGCACGAGATCGCCCGGGGCGGCCAGGACGAGACCGGCTGCGAGCACCAGATCGCTGAGCGAGAAGGTGTGCGACTCGCGCTTCCACTGCACGTGGACGACGAGCACCTCGCTGGCGGCGAAGATCGCCGCCCACAGCACCCACGGCAGGGACAGGGCCGTGGGAGCTGTGGGAAGCGGTTCGACCACGGTGACGAACAGCAGCACTGCGGCTGCGGCCACCGAGGCGGTGAGCAGCGCGATCTTCTGGGACACGCCCAGCCGGAAGCGCCGGAGCACGGCCACGGTGCCCTCCGGCACCGTGGCCGTCATCGGATCCCCTGCGGAGAGGGACCCGACGCGTTGCGGTCCGCGACGACGGCAGCCGCAGGGACCACGAGCGCGGTCCCCGCCGGCGCCGGGAGCGCAGGCCGGGCGTCCGGGGCGGGCGTGCAGCCCGCCACGGAACGGGTTCGGTTCATGGTCACCTCCTCTGCGGTCGCGCGGACACGTAGGTGTCGCGTCGGAGAGATCGGCCGTCGGGCCCTACGGCTGTAGGGCCGACGGCCCGGCGAGCGAGGGGACGTCACCCGCGCGGGTGACGTCCCGGGGACGGCGATGACGGACGGCGGCCGGCGTGGTGCGCAGGACGCCGCCCGTCATCGCCCTCAGGGGGTCAGCTCCAGCTGATGCCGGACCAGGACAGTCCGCTCCAGCTCAGACCGGACCAGGACAGCCCGCTCCAGCTCAGACCGGACCACGAGAGCCCGCTCCAGCTCAGACCGGACCACGAGAGCCCGCTCCAGCTCAGACCGGACCACGAGAGCCCGCTCCAGGACAGCCCGCTCCAGGACAGCCCGGACCAGGACAGCCCGCTCCAGGACAGCCCGGACCAGGACAGCCCGCTCCAGGACAGACCCGACCAGGAGAGGCCGTTGAGCTTGCCCTCCTTGATCGCGTTGCGGAGGGTCTTCGAGAAGGCCGTCGCGTTCCACTTGCGCCCGGTGAAGTCCGTCTCACCGCGCAGCTGCTGGCCCTCGTGCTCGACGAAGGCCGTACCGCGGGCCTTGTCGAGCGAACCCGTACCGGTCGACCGCTCCCACGTCTGGACGGCGTCCGGAGTGGGGGCGTCCTTCGCCGCGGCGAGATCGATCAGACCCTCACCCTGGGCGACGGGGTCGGTCGCCGGAAGCTCCTGGGCAGTGCCCATGAGCAGCGCCTTGACCTGGTCCGGCTTGAGGCCCGGACGCTGCTCCAGGAGCAGCGCCGCGGCGCCCGAGACGACGGCCGCCGACTGCGACGTGCCCGTACCGCGGAAGAACCGGTCCCCGGTCCGCGCGCCCGGGTACTGGGCGTCGAGGAACGAGTTGGGCACCCGCAGGCTGACCACGGACTGACCCGGGGCCACGACGTCGGGATTACGCGCCCCGTCGCCCTTCGCCGACCACGACGGGACGATGTCGTCCTCGGTGGTCGCCGTGCCCTTGCCGTCCGAACCGCCGACGGCGATCACGTACGGGTCGTACGCCGGGTTGTCCAGCTTGGCCGAACCGTTGTTGCGGTTGCCGGCGCTGACCACGACCACGATGCCCGCGTGCCAGGCCTGCTCGGCCGCGAACGCCAGCGGGTCGAGCTGGTAGCTCTGCACACCGTCGGTGCCGAACGACATGTTCAGCACCCGGATGTTCAACCCGTTGGCGTTCTTGTGCTTGATCACCCAGTCGATCGCGGCGATCGCCTGGGAGACGTCGGTACGACCGAGGGCGTCAGCGACCTTGACGCTGACGATCCGCGCGTCCGGCGCGACACCGACGAAGCTGCCGGCCGTCTCGCTGGTCACCGCGCCGGTCACCGAGCTGTCCTTGCCGGCGATGATGCCGGCCATGTGCGTCCCGTGGCCGAACGTGTCCAAGGTCGCGACCGGGCTGGCCTTGCACTTGCCCCCCCGGTTGCAGTCCTGGGCCTCGAACGACAGGTCCGGGCCGTGGACGACCTTGCCGGCGCCGTTGAGCCCCTCGACCGGGACCGTGCCCGAGTCGATGATCGCGACGTCCACGCCGGCGCCGGTGTACCCGGCGTCCCACATGTCGGCCGCACCGGTCATCTCGTGCGTGATCCGGCGCAGCGAGCCGTTGAGGCCCTCCTGGTCGGTCACTTCCTGGCTGGACAGGGTCACCGAGGCGTTCTCGGTGACGTCCTTGACGCCCGCGACGGCACGCAGCGCATCCAGCCGGGAACCCGGCAGGGTGGCCTCGAAACCGTCGATGACGTCCAGCGGGCGGACGACGCTGCCGCCGAGCGCGGCGACAGCGGCCTCGGGACCGTTACCGGAGCCCGGGAGCTCCTGCACGATCACCGAGACGGGCGCGGAGGGCACTGCCGAGGCCTCGGAGGCCACGGCGGGTCCCGCCATGCCGGCGATCATGGCCGCGGACGCGGCCACCGTGAGAGCCCGGCGGGCTGCCCGAGGCGGTCCGCCCCAGGTCACCCCGAATCCGGGCGCGGACGCGGGGGCCAGCCCCGCGCGGGTTTCCTTCATGTGGGCCTGCACTTCCCTGTGTCGTGTCGGAGCACATCCATGTGCCTGACGCTGGCTCTTCGGCACCGAGTGTGAGGACCTGAATGCGCTGAGCACAGGTGAGTGACAGACATTCACCCCGACTGGGGAGTGCGCTCGAACAGGGAGCCGAAGCGGGTCCGGCGGCCCCCGAGCGGCGTCATTATTGACGGAGAGTGATGGTGTTACTGCCCTCTGCCCTCTGCGCTCGATGTGCTCACGGTGGGTAGACACAGCGTGACGGTGCGAGGTGCTTCGGCGCGTCTCGTGGTGCCTGCGGGGCTGGTGGGACGACGGCTCCTAGCGTCCCGGCGTGGACCGACGACGCTTCCTCCTCACCCTCGCCGCGGGGCTCGCCGGGGTGGCCGCGGTCCGGGGCACCGAGGGAGTGGAACTCGTGGCCGAGAAGACGGCGACGGCCCCGCGCCCACCCCGGCCGGCCGCCGGCGCCCGGAGCGCCGGACCGGTGCTGCCGGTCGCCGAGCCCCCGCCGAGCGGGGTGGTGACCGAGCTGCCCGGTCAGGGCGACACCCTCGCCCTGACCATCGACGACGGCACCAGCAGCGACGTGGTGGCCGCGTTCACCGCCCTGGCCGCCGGCACCGGCATCCGGCTGACCTTCTTCCCCAACGGGCGCTACTCCTCCTGGGCGGAGAACGCGAGGGCACTGCAGCCGATGGTCGAGTCGGGGCAGATCGCCCTGGGCAACCACACCTGGTCGCACCCCGACCTGACGACCCTGTCCGACGCCGAGGTCGCCGAGGAGATCTCGCGCAACCGCGACTTCCTGAAGAACACCTTCGGCGTGCGCGACAGCCCGTTCTTCCGACCGCCCTTCGGCGCGCGGAACGAGCGCATCGACCGGATCGCCGCGGACGTCGGGCACCCGACCGTGGTCATGTGGAACGGCACGCTCGACGACGCACGCCCGGTGACGGGGGCGGAGCTGGTCGCCGCCGCGAAGGAGTGGTTCGCGGCCCGGGCGATCATCGTCGGCCACGCCAACCAGCCCACCGTGACGACGGTCTTCGACGAACTGCAGCAGGTGATGGCCGACCGTCGACTCACCACGGTCACCCTCGCCGATGTCTGGTCCACCGTCGAACAGCGGGTGCGCGGCGCCGTGACCGCGACGGTCGCCCGGATCGGCTGAGTCGACCTGCGGACCGGCGTCCGGTCGGTGAGGCTGTCCCGGAGCTGCAGATCGTGCCCCGGCTCGAACCGAACTTCCCCCGCTGACCGGACGGAGACGCGATGACAGAGCCCGAGGGCGGCATGGACTCCGGCACGGACTCCGGCACGGACTCCCGCATGGAATCCGGCATGGAAGCCGATGGGGACTCCGCCTTGGACACCGCCTTGGACTCCGCCTTGGACTCCGCCTTGGACTCCGCTATGGACTCCGGCTCCGACGCCGGCCGGCCCGGCGATCGGGCCCTGCCACCACCTGCCGACGACGACGCCTTCGTCGAGGAGTCCGAGGCCGCCGCCCGCGCGGCAGCCGACGAGGCTCCGCTTCCTGCCGAGGGCGGCCCCCAGGGCGACGGTCTCGCCCCGGAGTTCAGCCAGCCGGAGTTCTGAGCGGGGTCCTGGTCGGGGCGGTCCGCTCGGCCAGGGCGGCGAACGTGCTGCACGCCGCCGCGACCAGTCGCTCCGCGTCCCCGCCGGCCGCCACGTGCCGCCGCGCGGCGGCCCGGTAGGCGTGCCACATCGCCCCCGTCTGCTCGCCGTAGGGGGTGAAGGCGCGCAAGCGGACCCCCGCCAGCCCCGGGCGGCCGGCCAGGTGGCGGTCGATGAACCGGCCGCCCAGGGTGGCACCCTCGAGCACGTACATCCGGCCGAGGGCGTCGTCGGTGCACTCCACCGCGGGCAGCGTCGGGGCCCTGCCGGGGGAGCCCCCGAGCGCCCGGAGGTCGGCCGCGTAGAGGTGTGCGCGGCGGCGGGCGGCCCAGTCGACGGCGGCAGCCGCCGCCGGGTCCCGTCCGGCCCAGGCGTCCAGACCGTCCTCGGCGACGGCCCAGAAGCCGTGCAGCACGGTCATCGCTCGCTGCAGTCCGGCCCGGTCGAGGTCGGGAGCCATCAGGCCGAGGTCGGCCTCGACCTGCTGGTGGTCAGCGGCGGTCGCCGTCCGGAGCCGCCGCAGGACGTCGTCCTCAGGGAGCGCGGCTGGGCTGGAGGTCACTGCGTCGAGCCTAGACGGCCGAGCGCCGCAGGCCTCCCCGGACGGACTCGGGGCGGCTGCGCCTGGCCCTGCGGGGGTGCGGTGCCTAGCGTCAGCAGCGTTGCGACGTCCGCGGAGGTGCGCGTGCCCTTGTCCGGTCCCCTCGTGTCGAAGGCCCTGCTGGCCGCGTCGCGCCGACCTGGTCTCCGCCGGGTGGTCGTCGGCAACCCGGCGACCCGTCGGGTGGTCGACCGTTTCGTCGCCGGCGAGACCCTGGACGACGCGCTGGCCGCCGTCCGCGCGCTGACCGCCGACCGCATCGCGGTGACCCTCGACCACCTGGGCGAGGACGTCACCGACCGGGCCGAGGCGCTGCGCACGCCGCGACGCCTACCTGGCCGCGCTCGAGGCGCTCGAGCCGCTGGGCCTCGGTGCGGCGGCCGAGGTGTCGATGAAGCTGTCGGCGTGCGGCCAGGCGCTGCCCGTCGGCGGTCACGACTTCGCGCTCGACACTGGTCCGTCCCGTCGTCGAGGCGGCGTCCGCGATGGGCACCACGGTGACCCTCGACATGGAGGACCACCGCACGGTCGACTCCACGCTCGCCGCGCTCGCCGAGCTGCGCACGGACGCACCCGGGCACCGGCGCGGTGCTCCAGGCGATGCTGTTCCGTACCGAGGACGACGCCAAGGCCCTGGCGGTCAGCGGCTCGCGGGTGCGCCTGGTCAAGGGCGCCTACGACGAGCCCGCGTCGGTCGCTCACCAGAAGCGGCTGGACGTCGACGCCGCCTACGCCCGCTGCCTGGAGATCCTGATGACCGGTCCCGGCTACCCGATGGTCGGCTCGCACGACCCGGCGCTGATCACGCTGGCCCACGAGCTCGCGGCACAGCACTCGCGCGCCCCCGACTCCTGGGAGGTGCAGATGCTCTACGGGATCCGCCCGGACGAACAGCGCCGCCTGGCCGCCGCCGGCACGCGGGTGCGGGCCTATGTCCCCTACGGCCTCGACTGGTACGGCTACTTCATGCGCCGGCTGGCCGAGCGCCCGGCCAACGTGCGCTTCTTCCTCCGCTCGCTGGCCACCCGCACCTGACCCACAGCACTTATGGCCATAAGTGCCGGACCGTGAACGAGGAGTTCCCACGATGGACGCCATCACCCGTGTCCCGCCGCCGCGCAACGAGCCGGTGCTCACCTACGCACCCGGCACGCCCGAGCGGACGGCGCTGCAGACCCGGCTGGCCGAGCTCGCCGGCGAACGGGTCGAGCTCACCGGCACCATCGGCGGCCGGCAGCGGATGGGCTCGGGCGAGCCGTTCGACGTCGTCGCGCCGCACCGGCACGCCGCCGTCCTCGGCACGGCGGCCAACGCGACGCACGCCGACGCCGAGGAGGCGGTCCGCTGCGCCAAGGACGCCGCCGGTGACTGGCGGGCGCTGTCCTTCGACGATCGCGCCGCCGTGTTCCTCCGGCGGCCGACCTGCTGGCCGGGCCGTGGCGGCAGACCCTCAACGCGGCGACGATGCTCGGTCAGAGCAAGACGGCCTACCAGGCGGAGATCGACAGCGCGTGCGAGCTGATCGACTTCTGGCGCTACAACGTGCACTTCGCCCGCGAGATCCTCGCCGAGCAGCCGGTCAGCTCACCGGGCGTCTGGAACCGCATCGACCACCGCCCGCTCGAGGGCTTCGTCTACGCGATCACGCCCTTCAACTTCACCGCGATCGCCGGCAACCTGCCCACGGCCCCTGCGCTCATGGGCAACACGGTGGTCTGGAAGCCCGCGCCGACCCAGCAGTTCGCCGCGCACTTCCTGATGCGCCTGCTCGAGGCCGCCGGTCTGCCGCCCGGCGTGATCAACATGGTCACCGGCGACGGGATCGCGGTCTCCGAGGTGGCGCTGGCCGACCGCGACCTGGCCGGCATCCACTTCACCGGCTCGACGGCGGTGTTCCAGCACCTGTGGCGCACGGTGGGGGAGAACATCTCCTCCTACCGCGGTTACCCGCGGATCGTCGGGGAGACCGGCGGCAAGGACTTCGTCGTCGCACACCCGTCGGCCGACGTCGACGTGCTGCGGACGGCGCTGATCCGGGGGGCGTTCGAGTTCCAGGGGCAGAAGTGCTCGGCGGCCTCGCGCGCCTACGTCCCGCGCGTCGGTGTGGTCGAGGCTGCGCGACGACCTGATCGCGCAGACCGACGCGCTGCCGATGGGCGACGTCGCGGACTTCTCGAACTTCATGGGCGCGGTGATCGACCGGAAGTCGTTCTCGAAGCTCTCCGGCGTCCTCGACCGGGCGGCCGACGACGCGGCGCTGACCGTGGTCGCCGGCGGCACGGCCGACGACAGCGAGGGCTTCTTCGTGCGGCCGACGATCATCGAGGGCACCGACCCCGACCACGAGGTGTTCACCACCGAGTACTTCGGGCCGATCCTCGCCGTCCACGTGTACGACGACGCCGACTACGACGAGGTGCTCGCCCAGATGGAGTCGGTGGCGCCCTACGCGCTGACCGGCTCGGTGATCGCCACCGACGCCGGAGCCGTCGCGCACGCCCGCGAGGTGCTGCGGTACGCGGCGGGCAACTTCTACGTCAACGACAAGCCCACCGGCGCCGTCGTCGGCCAGCAGCCCTTCGGCGGGGCGCGGGCGTCGGGCACCAACGACAAGGCGGGCGCGGCGCAGAACCTGCTGCGCTGGACGAGCAGCCGCACGATCAAGGAGACGTTCGTGCCGCCGACCGACCACCGCTACCCGCACATGAGCTGACCGCCGTCGCAGCCCCCTCGAAGGTTGATCATCGGCCGCGTGCTCGTCCGGCCGGCGTGTGCGCGCGTGTCCCGCGCACGCGGACGATGATCAACTCGGGGTTGCCGGCCCACGGTCACGAGCGGCGCCCCACCTGCCTACCCGGGCGCGATCGCTCGCGCGCGGCCGGTCATGCTCGTCGCCGGAGAAGGGGGTTGCGTGGGCGGGGTCGAGGCCCGGACGTCGCTGTGGCGGCTGCCGGCGATGCGGGCGCTGGTCGGTGTCACGACCCTCGGGTTCGCCAGCTACTGCCTCACCCTGGCGTCGTTGCCGACCTACGCGGTCCGCGGCGGCACGAGCGAGGCCATGGCCGGTCTGGTCACCGCCGTCTTCCTGACCGTCACCATCGCGGTGCAGTCGGCCGTGCCGGCGCTCACCGCACGCTTCGGGCAGCAGCGGGTGCTCGTCGCCGGGCTGCTGGCGCTCGGGCTGCCCTCGCCGTTCTACGCGCTGGACGACGGCCTGCTGTCGCTGTGCGCCCTGTCTGCGGTGCGCGGCGCCGGGTTCGCCGTCCTGACGGTGCTCGGGTCGACCCTGGCCGCGCAGGTCGCCCCCCTCGCCCGGCGGGGGGAGTCGATCGGGCTGTACGGGCTGGCGATCGCGGTGCCCAACCTGGTCGCGGTGCCGGCGGGGGTGGCGCTGGTGCTCGACGGTCAGACCGCCTGGCTGGCCTGGTTGGCCGCCTCACCGGTGCTGGGCCTGCTCTTCGTGCCGACCCTGATGCGCGCGGTCGGAGGGGGCAGCCGGCTCTCGGGGGGCGGCGGCCGGACGGCGGCGCTGGCCGCGCTGGCGCCGTCCCTGGTGCTGTTCGCGGTGACGCTGGCCGGGGGCGGGGTGATGACGTTCCTGCCCATCGAACGCCCGGACGGCGCGACCGCGACGACCGCGCTGCTGCTGTTCGGCGTGACCGGGGCGCTGACCAGGTGGCGTGTGGGGCTGGTCGCCGACCGGCTCGGCGGCCGCACGCTGCTGCCCGTCTTCGTGGTCGTGGCCGCGGTCGGCATGCTGGCGCTGGCCGGCGGCCTGCTCGCCGGCCCCGTATGGGTCGTCGTCGGCGCGGCCGTATTCGGTGCGGGCTACGGGGCGGTGCAGAACCTGACGCTGTTGGCCGCCTTCGCGCGGGCGGGTGAGGCCGGCACGACCTCGGCGTCGGCGATGTGGAACGCCTCGTTCGACGCCGGCACCGCGGTCGGTGCGCTGTTCCTCGGCCTGCTCTACGCCGGGGTGGGGCTGCCCGTGACGTTCGGCGCGGCCGCCGTCCTGGTCGTCCTGGTCCTGCCGCTCGCGGTCGTGAGCGGTCGGGGCTGAGCGGCCCGGTCGATCGGCTGCCGGTCAGGCGTCGCGACGGGGTCCTGGCCCCGCAGGTGTGCGCACCGTCGGCGGGACAGGACCGGACGGCGGTGGGTCAGGCCGCGTGGGTGGCGGGCGGGCGCAGCAGCCGGCGCAGCGCGCGTGCGGCCGCCTGCCCGGCGCGGTTCGCTCCGACCGTGCTCGCCGACGGGCCGTAGCCGACCAGGTGCAGCCGCGGTTCGCCGGCGACGGCGGTTCCGTCCATGCGGATCCCGCCGCCGGGTCCGCGCAGGCGCAGCGGCGCCAGGTGCCCGACGGCGGCTCGGAAACCGGTCGCCCAGAGGAGCACGTCGGCGGCGAGGAAGCGGGCCGGCGCCCCCTCGGTGGCGTCCCAGGCCACGCCGTCGGGAGTGATCCGGTCGAACATCGGCAGCCGCTCGAGAACGCCGCGGTCCAGCGCGTCGGCGATGTAGGGCGTGGAGGTCAGCAGGCCGGTGACCCCGACGACGCTGCCCGGCCGGCGGCCCTCGCGCACGGCCGCCTCCACCAGAGCCACGGCGCGGCGGCCCGCGTCCTCGTCGAAGGGGCCGTCCCGCCACACCGGCGGTCGCCGGGTCACCCACGTCGTCGAGGTGACCCGGGAGATCTCACCGAGCAGCTGGGTGGCCGACGCGCCGCCGCCCACCACGACGACGTGCCGGCCGGCGAACTCCTCGGGGGACCGGTAGTCCACCGTGTGCAGCTGCCGGCCGCGGAAGCTCTCCTGGCCCGGGTAGCGGGGGACGAAGGGCCGGGTCCACGTGCCGGTCGCGTTGATCACCGCGCGCGCGGTCCAGTCGCCGGAGTCGGTCTCGACGCGGAACCGGTCGTCGTCCGTGCGCCGCACCGCCCGCACCCGCACGGGCCGGATCACCGGCAGGTCGAACGCGCGCTCGTACCGCGCGAAGTAGGCGGGGACCACCTCGGCCGCACGCACGTCGTCCGCCGGCGGCCGGAACGGTAGGCCGGGCAGGTCGTGCACGCGGTGCGTGCCGCCGATCGTGAGCGAGGGCCAGCGGTGCTGCCACGCGCCGCCGGGCGCGTCGTCGGCGTCCAGGACGACGAAGCCGGTGGACGGCTCGAAGCCCTGCCGGCGCAGCGCCCAGGCCGCGCTCAGCCCTGCCTGACCGGCGCCGATGACGACGACCTCGACGTCGCGGGCGGCGGGTGCGAGGGTCACGTGGGGACCAACGCCGGCGCTTCGTGTTGGCTTCCCCGCACGCGCTCAGACCGACCGAGGGCGGGCGTCCTCAGGGGGTGATCGGCAGGGCGCGCAGGAACAGAAGTTCCTCGGCGGCGCGGCGCAGCCAGGCGCGCAACCCGTCCGGGTCCGTCCGGTTGGCGTCCCGGAGCACGGCCAGGCGCACCTGACGGGTGCTGGCCTGGGCCCGCTGCGCGGGTGGCAGCCGGCGGGCCTCGGCACGGGCGGCGGCGCTGATGGCGGCGCCCACGAACACCAGGCTCCGGACGTCGAGATCGGCGAGCAGGGCGTCGGCCGCGACCGGGTCCTGCTCGGCGAGCAGCCGGACGAGGTGCTCGGCGCGGCGGGCGCCCTCGGCGGCGGGGTCGGCGGTCACCCCTCCACTGTGCCAAGCCACGCGGGAGCGCGACGCAGCCGGTACCGCCGGAGGCCCGGCGGATGGAAGATGCCGTGGTCAGGGCGGGAGGAGGGCCGGGTGAACCTGGAGAAGGTGGTCTTCGGGTTCTTCGTCGTCCTCGCCGCGACGCTGAACTTCGGCTTCTTCATCGGTGACATCTCCGACCCGGACCTGCACAACCCCTACGAGCTGTTCGCCGCCGTCGTCGTCAACTTCATCGCGCTCGTGCTCAAGTTCGGGGACCGCACCCAGATCGGGGCGGTGCACCTGGCCACGAGCCTGGTCGCCGTCCTCCAGCTCGTCGCGGCGGCGCTCATGTACGGCTACGCCACCTACGTGTCGTCCGCGGGCATGACCGAGTCCTGGACGGCGAGCGTGGTGTCGCTCTCGGGCGGGGCGCTGCTGGCCAACATCGTGTCCGTCGTGCTGCTCGTCATCGAGACGGTGTCCTTCCACCGCGGCTGATCGGAGCCCGTCCCGTGGCCAATCCGCTGCTCAGCTACCTCGTCCGGCTCCTGCAGCAGCCCGACGAGGTGCGCCGCGCCTACCGGCTGCCCCGGCGGATCGCGGCCGCCTCGGCCGATCGTGCCGAGGGCACGATCTTCCTGGTCATGCGGCGGATGCGGGCCCCGTTGATCGTGCTGATCATGATCTTCGCGGTGAGCGTGCTCGGGCTGACGCTCATCCCGGGAGTCGACGCCGACGGCCGCCCCTGGCGGATGGGCTTCTTCGACGCCTTCTACGTCATGAGCTACACGGCGTCGACCATCGGGTTCGGTGAGATCCCGTACCCGTTCACCTACCCCCAGCGGATGTGGGTGACCATCTCGATCTTCCTGGCGGTCGTCGGGTGGGCCTACGCGATCGGCTCGCTGCTCGCGCTGCTGAACGACCGCTCGTTCCGGCACGCGCTGGCCGTGCAGCACTTCACCCGCAAGGTGTCCCGGCTCGGGGAGTCCTTCGTGCTCGTCGCCGGGTACGGGCGCGCCGGGGAGCTGCTCGGGCGGTCCCTGGACCGCCTGGGTCGGCGGTTCGTCGTGCTGGACTCGTCCCCGGACCGGATCGACGACCTGGAACTCGAGGCCTACCACGCCGACGTCCCCGGCCTCGTCGCCGACGTCCGCGACCCCGAGCACCTCGGGGTCGCCGGGCTGCACCACCCGACGTGCGAGGCCGTCGTGGCGCTGACCGACGACGACGAGGCGAACCTGGCGGTCGTCCAGGCGGCCACGCTGCTGCGCCCCGACCTGCCGGTGATCGCCCGGGCCACGACGCGCGCGATGGTCGAGCGGATGACCGCGTTCGGCTCACCGACCGTGGTGAACCCCTTCGACAGCTTCGGCGACCACCTGCGTCTCGCGCTCCGGGCCCCGGCGTCCTACCAGCTGCTCACCTGGCTGGAGAGCGGTCCGGGCGCCGCCCGGCCACCGCGGGGCGCGCCGCCGAGGGAGGGCCGCTGGGTCGTCTGCGGCTACGGCCGGCTCGGCCGCGAGCTGACCGCCGACCTGCGCGCGGAAGGCATGGAGGTCACCGTCATCGAGTCCGCGCCCACGGTCATCGACCACGACGACCTCCTGGTCGGCGACGGCGCCCAGCCGGGCGTGCTGGCCCGCGTCGATCTGGGTTCGGCCGTCGGCTTCGTCGCCGGCACGGACAACGACACGACCAACCTCTCACTCGTGGCGGCCGCCCGCCGGCTCCACGCCGAGCTGTTCGTCGCGGCCCGGCAGAACCGGCCCGCCAGCGCCCCGCTGTTCGCCGCGATGCGGGTCGACGCGCTGCTCGTGCCCACCGACGTCGTCGCGCACGAGGTGTACGCCCAGCTGTCGACGCCGCTGCTGTGGCGGTTCCTGCAGGGGTTGCCGGGTCGGGACGACGCGTGGGCCGCCGGCCTCGTCGATCGGCTGACCGACGTCTGCGGCACGCACCTGCAGTCGCTGTGGAAGTTCCGGCTCGACCGCGACCAGGCGCCGGCGATGGCCCGCCGGCTGGCCCACGCGCCGGTCCGGCTCGGCGACCTGCTGCGCAACCCGGAGAACGGCGAGGAGCGGTTGCACGCCGTCGTGCTGCTCGTCGCACGTGGGCGGGAGGTCGACCTCGCCCCGGACGACGACTTCGTGCTGGAACCCGGGGACGAGTTGCTCCTCGCCGGCCGGCCGGCCGCCCGGCGGGCGCTCGACCGGACGCTCGTGGTCGACGCCGTGTGCGAGTACGTCGTCACCGGGCGCCGGGTCCCGACGAGCTGGATCTGGCGGCGGTTCGCTCCCGAGTCGCCGCCGCTCGACCGCGCCGGGCGGTGATCAGTCGGTCCGGAGCTCGCGCCACAGCCCGACGGCGAGCGCGACGGGGATCAGGGTGAAGGCGGCCAGCGCCTCGACGTCCCCGACCGCCGAGCCCAGCCAGGCGAGCAGCAGGGGGACGCCGAAGCCGGCGTAGGCGAACGCGTAGAAGGCGCTGTTCATCGCACCGCGGGTGGCCGGGGGCGCCAGGCGGGCGGTCAGGGTGAGCCCGGCGGTCAGGCACAGCCCGCCGCCGGCGCCGAGCAGGATCGTCGCGGGCAACAGCACGGGACTGGACTGCACGACGACGGCCAGGACGCCGAGCGCGTACCCGAGGGCACCCAGCGCGGTGCCCCAGGGAGCCGCCGCCGGGCCGAGCCCCCGGCCCACGCGCGCGGCGACCGCCGAGGCGCCGAGGGCGAGGCCGGCGATCAGGCCGGCGTAGACCACGCTCACCCCGCCGGGGACGACGAGCAGCGGCAGCAGGGTCGCGGCGACCGCCGGAAAGGCGAAGACGCCGAAGGCCGTCGGCGCGAGCACGGTCCAGAACGGACGGCGGGCCTCCGGCGGGAGGCCGAGGGTCATCAGGGGGCCGGTCCGCCGGACGTGGACGGTCTCCGGCACCAGCGCGAGGGCGGCCACGCCGACCACCAGCACCGCGACGTGCACCAGGTAGGGGAGCGTCGTCGGCGCAGGCCCGTACTGGGCCAGCACACCGCTCATGGCGGGGGCGATCGCGAAACCCAGCGACGTGGACACCGCCCCGCGGGTGGCCGCCGAGCGCTGCTCCTCGGGTCCGGCCAGTTCCTGCAGCCATGCGTTGGCCACCGAGAACACGACACCGGAGACCACGCCCTGCAGCAGCCGGCCGGTGTACAGCAGGGGAAGGCTGCCCGCGGCCGGCACGAACAGCAGCGACACCAGGCCGGCGATCACGGCGAAGGGCAGCACGAGTCGTCGTCGTCCGAGGCGGTCGGAGGCCGCCCCCGAGACGGTGAGGGCCGCGATCAGCCCGATCGCGTAGCAGCCGAAGATCGCGGTCAGGTCGGCTTCGGAGAGGTCCAGGGTGCGCCGGTAGATCAGCAGCAGCGGGGTGGGGACGTTGGTGCCGAGCGCGACGGAGAACAGCCCGAACGTCAGCAGATTGAGGGAGCGCCGGCGCACCCTGGCCTCCCGCACGCCGGGCACGTTACCGGCCGCGACCGTGCGGTGACGCTGCCGCTCGGCGAGGATGGAAGCCGCCGGTGGCCCCCGGGGGGAACGGGGACCACCGGCGGGGACTCAGGACCCGGCCTCGCCGGCGGAGTTGAGGAACGTGAGGGTGAGGTCGACCCGCGTACCGGGGGCGCCGGCCCAGTTGTGCACCTCGACGCGGTAGCGACCGGGCTCGGGCGAGCCGTAGCTCATGGACTCCTCGGTCAGGCTGCCGGTGGCCCCCGACGTCAGGTCGCTGCTCCACGTGCCGTCGGCCTGCTGCCGCTGCAGGTACAGGTCGATGTCGGCCTCGGTGGCCGGCACCGCACCGACGAGCAGGACGGCGTTGTCGAAGCCGTCGGCGACGTCGAACTCGTGGTGGGCGACGGTCACCGGGGTGCGCTCCGGCGCTCCGGTGGCCGGGGTGACCGACGCGGTCTCGCCGGGCTGGGCGGGGCCGGCCTGCGCCGGGGCGTCGAGGTCGAAGGGCACGGTGTCCGCGACCAGGGTCGGCGACTTCACCACCGGGACCTGCAGCGACGTGCCGCCGGGGCCGGTCGCGACGGTCACCCGCGGGTCGACGGCGAACAGCGGCACCTTGTCCGGGTCCGAGGTCGTGAACCGCAGCACCAGCCGGTGACCGGCGCGCAGATCGTGGGCCATGGCGAAGCCGGGGGGCTGCAACTCCATGAGCTGGCCGGGGATGACCGGCTTGGGCGTGGCCAGCCCGGTCCGCAGCTCGGGGTTGATCGCGAACTGGCTGATCCGCCGGCGCTCGCCGTCCGGGCTCTCGTCGTAGAGCGTCCCGATCAGGTGCACCCGGGGCGCGGTGACCGAGGCGACGAGGTCCAGCAGCGGCTGGCCGGCCAGGGTGGTGTCCTGGGCCATCGGGTCGCTGACGAAGTCCGCGCCGCCGGTGGCCTGCGGGTCGGTGGCCCCGCGCGGGTCACCGCTGAAGCTGACCGCGCCGGGCACGGTGTCCGGCGTGCTGCCGAGGCTGCCGTCGGCCGCGGGGTGGAGGGTCAGGTACTCCGCGCCGGCGGGCGGCCACTGCTCGTCGACCAGGATCTCGGTGCGGTCGCCGGTGCGCGAGCCCTGGAAGGTGCCGTCGGACAGGAACAGCTCGGCGGCGGGGCCGGTGTCGACGTCGCGCTGGGCCAGGTGGGCGTCGAACCAGGCGTGCAGTGCGTAGGTCCACTGGATGCCGCGGCGGGTGGGGCAGCAGCCCGAGCCGTGGTCCCACTGCCCGAGCCAGACCTTGTCGCCGGCCCGGCCGTCGCGCTCGGTGAACCACTCCATGCCGGCGACGCGGGCGGCGTTGTCGTTGACGCCGTGCACCATGAACACCGGGATGTCGGCGGCGGTCGCCTCGGCCCGCCAGTCGCGCTCGGCGTGCCAGGCCGTGTACTGCCCGGACAGTTGGGGCTCGCCGGCCGTCGCGGCGCTGTTGGGCAGGCCGCAGCCGGTCTCCTCCGGCTTGTCGCCGACGTGCTCCCCGCCGGGCAGGTCGCGCTCCAGGGCGATCTGCTCGTAGGCGTACATCGGGCCGACCCACTGCAGGAAGTAGGGGACGCCGGCCTGGAACTGGTGGTCGTACATGGTGGCCAGGCCCGCGCTCGGCACGATCGTCTCCAGGCCGTCGGGGTCGACGGCCGCGGCCAGCGACGGGGTGGAGCCGACGTAGGAGTGACCGGTCATGCCGACCCGGCCGTTGGACCACGGCTGGGCAGCGGCCCACTCGACGACGGTCTCGAGGTCCTTGGCGTCGTTCGGGCCGAGGTGGTCGAGGCACCCGTCGGAGAGGCCGGTGCCGCGCAGGTCCATCATCACGACCGCGTAGCCCTTGGGCGCGAAATAGCCGGTCAGGCCCAGCGAGGTTCCGCTCTCGTCGCGGGGTTCGGGCAGGATCCGCATGCCCTCCCGGTCGGCCAGCGTGCCGTGGTAGGGGCTGGCCTCGAGGATCACCGGCCACTCGCCGTCCAGTGGCTGACCTTGTGCGTCGGCGGGCCGGGTGACCTCGATGTGCACCTCGGTGCCGTCGTGCATCGGCAGCTCGAGGGTCTCCTTGACGATCTCGTACTCGTCGGCGGTCAGGCCCTCCACCTGGGTGTAGTCGAAGGCGGACTGCGACACCGGCGGGGGCTCCGGGGGCTTCTTCGGCTTCTTGCCGGGGCGGTCGTCGGGCGGCGCGGCGTACGCGGTGCTCGGCACGACGAGGGCGAGCGCGAGGGCGAGAGCGGGCGCGAGGGACCGCGTGAGCGGGCGCCGGGAGCGAGTGGTCATCGTCGACCTTTCCGGGGAGGGCCTGTTGATCCAGTAACGAGAGGACCGCGCGCAGGTCACGCCGGGAGCAGCCATTCGGTGTCGAGCAGACCGTTCGGTCACGCTGCGTGCAGAGGTGCAAGCGGGGGGTGGAAGGGCGCCGTCGGGGACGCCGTCCCTTCGGGGGTCGCGTTTCCCGCCGTTTTTCGGATGGATGCTGCTATCCGGCCACGGATAACAGCGTCCATCTGCATAACTGCGGTGTCGTCCGGGCGCCGAGAGGGCCGCTCGGGGGCAGCACTGCACACGGGAGGACGACGGGGTCGCCGCAACACTGCTCGCCACAACACTCTCGCCGCCTGTGCGACGTGGTCGACCGCGCCGGCTTCCGATGGGCCACCGCACAGCCTGCGACGGAACGACGAAGCGGCGACGCCCGAAGGCATCGCCGCTGGCCAGGATCTCGCGTGGTGCGCCATCAGGGACTCGAACCCCGAACCCGCTGATTAAGAGTCAGCTGCTCTGCCAATTGAGCTAATGGCGCGTGTCGACCGGCTGACCGGCGACCGAGGGAGAACGATACCAGCGCCCCGACGGCCGGGTCGCGGTGGGCGGCGATCCGGTCCACCGGCGTCCGGAACCGTGGACACTGGATCGGGTGCAGCCGTTCCCGGGCGCGGGGGCGGGGTCGGCGAGGGGGAGGCGGAACGGTGCGGAGGACGATCGCAGCGCTCGCGGGAGCGTTCGTGCTGGTCACCGGCTGCAGCGGCGGCGGCGGTGTCGACGCCGACAGCGCGGCCGCGAACCCCGCGTCGGCCCCCGCCGAGCTGTCGGTAGCACCCGAGGACGGCGCGACCGACGTCCCGCCGTCCGCGCCTCTGGAGATCGACGTCACGGAGGGCGAGCTCGCCGAGGTGACGCTCGTCGCAGCCGACGGCACGCCGGTGGCCGGCGAGGTCGAGGACGGCGCGCCGGCCGTGTGGACGCCGGAGCAGCCCCTGTCCTACGGCACGAGCTACACGCTGACGGCGACGGCTATGAACGCCGCCGACGAGGAGACCGAGGCGACGGCGACGTTCACCGTGGTCACGCCCGACTCGGTGGTCACGCCCGCCGTCGGCCCCCTGGACGGCACCACGGTGGGCGTCGGGATGCCGATCCGCGTGTGGTTCGACGCCCCGGTCACCGAGAAGGCCGCCGTGGAGCGCCGCCTGACGGTGACCAGCACCGAGCCGACGGACGGCGCCTGGAACTGGTTCAGCGACACCGAGGTGCACTTCCGCCCGTCGGAGTACTGGCCGGAGAACATCGACGTCACCCTCGAGGCCGACCTCTACGGCGTGCACTTGGGCAACGGCGTCTGGGGCGAGAAGGACCGCACGATCGCCTTCACGGTCGGCGAGCGGCACGTCTCGGTCGTCGACGCCGCGGCGCACAGCATGCAGGTCTACGACGGCGAGGTGCTGGTGAAGACCTTCCCGATCAGCGCCGGCAGCCCGCAGAGCCCGAGCCGTAACGGCCCGCACGTGGTGAGCGACTTCCAGCGGGAGATGGTCATGGACTCGAGCACCTACGGCGTCCCGGTCGACAGCCCGGACGGCTACCGGACCGAGGTCGAGTACGCGGTGCGGCTCAACGACAACGGCGAGTTCGTGCACGCCGCGCCCTGGTCGGTGGCCCAGCAGGGCAGCCAGAACGTGTCCCACGGGTGCGTCAACCTGTCCACGGAGCGCGCGGCCTGGTTCTACGACTTCTCCCAGCCGGGCGACATCGTGGAGATCGAGAACTCGACCGGGCCGGCCCTCTCCGCCGCGGACGGCGCCATCTACGACTGGACGATCCCCTGGGACGAGTGGCGGGCAGGCAGCGCGCTGAAGTGACCCGCGGGACCTCCGCCGGGTTTCCCGGAAGAGGGCGGGGGGCACGCACACCGGTGATCGTCGAGGAGGGATCGCCGTGGACACCTGGCTCATCGTCGTGATCGTCGTCGCCGTCCTGGTCGTGCTGGCCCTGGCCGCACTGGCCTGGAGCAAGCGCTCCCAGGTCGGTAGGGAACGCAAGCGGGAGCAGGCGCGCGAGCACCTGCAGGAGGCTCAGGTCCGGGGCGCTCGAGCCGAGCAGCGACCAGGCCATGGCCGAGGAGCAGGCCGCCCGCGCCCGCCGCGAGCGCGCGGAGGTCGAGGAGCGCGCCGCACTGGCCGAGCAGGAGGCGCGCGAGCGTGCGGCCCAGGCCGAGCGGGACCGCTCGGCGGCCCAGGAGCTGCGGGCCAAGGCCGAGGAACTCGCCCCCGGGGTCGCCGCGGACGACACGCACCGCGCCGCACCCGTCCAGCCGCACGACGGCTCCGTGCCCCCCTCTCGGGGGGCCGTCGGGCACGACGACCCGGCCTACCGGGAGTCGCCTCCGGACGGCGGCGCCACCCGCCGATGAGTTCGGCGTCCTCGGGCGGTCTGCACCCCCGAGGACGCCCGTCGATCGCCGCGCGCGGGGACCGTGACCTGTGTCGGTCCCCGTCGCTACGGTCACCGGCGTCGCCGCGTCGACCCCGGAGGCCACCATGACCGACCTGCTCGCCATCGGCACGCGCAAGGGCCTGTTCCTGGCCCGTAGCGACGACGACCGCCGCACCTGGAAGGTCGACGGCCCCCACCTGCTGGCGCAGGAGGTCGCGGCGGTGTCGGTGGACACCCGTCGTCCGGTCCCGCGGATCCTGGCGGCGATCCTCTACGGGCACTGGGGTCCCACCGTCATGTGGTCCGACGACCTCGGCGTCACGTGGGAGGAGACCGAGTCCGGGGCCATCCGCTTCCCCGAGGACACCGGCGCGGCGCTGGCACGCGTGTGGCAGTTGCGTCCCGACTCCGCCGACCGGCCCGACGTGGTCTGGGCCGGCTGCGAGCCGCACTCGCTGTGGCGCAGCACCGACGGCGGCCGCAGCTTCGACCTCGTCCGCGGGCTGTGGGAGCACCCGCACCGGCCCACCTGGGAGCCCGGCGGAGGCGGAGGGGCGGTGCACACGATCCTGCCCGACCCCGCTTCGGACCGGGTCACGGTCGCCATGAGCACCGGCGGCGTCTACGTCAGCGAGGACGGCGGCGGGTCCTTCGAGCCGCGCAACAAGGGCATCACCGCGGTCTTCCTGCCCGGCGAGGAGCCCGAGTACGGCCAGTGCGTGCACAAGGTCGCCGTCGACGCCGCGACGCCGGACCGGATGTACGCGCAGAACCACTTCGGGGTCTTCCGCACCGACGACGCCGGCGTCCGGTGGAACGTCGATCGCCGACGGGCTGCCCGCCGACTTCGGCTTCCCGATCGTCGCCTCTCCTCGCGCGCCCGGCACGGCGTGGGTGGTCCCGCTGGTCGCCGACATGCAGCGCGTGCCGCCCGACGGGCGCCTGCGCGTGCACCGCACCCGCGACGCCGGCGAGACCTGGACGGAGGTCGGCGCCGGTCTGCCCGTCAATGCCTGGACGGCGGTCGTCCGCGACGCGTTCTGCGCCGACGAGCACGACCCGACCGGCGTGTACGTCGGCACCCGCGACGGCTGCCTCTACGCCAGCGCCGACGAGGGTGACACCTTCACCCTCGTCGCCGACCACCTGCCCGACGTGCTCGCCGTCCGGGCGGTCCGGCTGCCGTGACCGTCCAGGTCGTGCTGCCGGGCTTCCTGGCCGACCTGGCCGGCGGCGCGCGGCACGTCGACGTCGACGTCGGGGACGTCGGCACCCTGGCCGACGTCCTCGACCGGCTGGTGGTCGACCGCCCCACGCTCGACCGGCGGATCCGCGACGAGACCGGCGCCGCTGCGACGGTTCGTGAACGTCTACGTCGACGGCGACGACGTCCGGTACGAGCGGGGGACCGCCACGGCGGTGAAGGACGGCGCGGTGGTGCAGGTGCTGCCGTCGGTGGCGGGCGGGTGACCGGCCACCCGGTCGGTCAGAGGGCGGCGAGTGCGGCGCAGTCGGGACACAGCTGGGTGTCCTCGTAGCCCTCGGGCGGCCAGGGCAGCTGCTCGTCGATGGTCACGTACGCACCGCACAGGGCCTTGCGGCTCTGCCCGTTGACCCGGCCGATGGTGGCGTGCGCCGGGCCGATCTGGCGCGGCCGGAGACCCTCGGCACCGAACGAGCCGACCATCACGACCGCATGGGCCGTGCCGTAGGCGTAGACGCTCGTCATGGACGTCAGGGTCCACACCGTCCCGGCCGTCGCACCAGCACCGCTGTGTGCGTGTTCTCCGCACCCGTCACTGGAGTCGCAGCAGCACCCGGCGGAGCCTTTTCGCGCACCCGCACGTACCGGTACGCCCCGTCACGTATGGGATTGCGCACAATTGGGGTGGAGTGCGCTGCCGCCGCCGTCGATATCACGGTCGTGACGACGATGCGCCCTGTTCCCCCGGCCGAGCCGACTCCCAGGGGCCTGCCCGGATGGATCCCGCGGGGTGCGGTGCTCGACGAGACCGCGTTCCGGCCGCGGCACCGGGTGATCTTCGCCGTCCTCGCCGTGCATCCGCCGGTGCTCGTCGGCATCGCACTGACCCGGCACGTGCACGGTTGGCTGTTCTGGGCCGAACTGGCGGCGATCGTGCTCGCGCTCGTGCTCGGTCTGGCCCTGCGCAGCCGGGTGGCCCGTGCCAGCGCCGTCGGAGCCGGGCTGATGGTGTCGGCCGGCGCCCTGGTCCACGTGGGCGGTGGCCTCACCGACCTGCACATCTGGTTCTACGCGATGCTTCCGCTGGTCGCGCTCTACCAGATGTGGGCGCCCTTCCTGATCGCCGTCGGGTTCGTCGCCGTGCACCACGGCTCGATGAGTCTCTGGATGCCGGAGATGGTCTTCTCGACCCCCGCGGCGCTGGCCAACCCACTGCTGTTCGCCGGCCTGCACGCGGTCTTCCTGCTGGTCGAGGCCACGTTCCTCGCCTACGGGTGGAAGTTCACCGAAGAAGCCGACCGCGCCCGTCGCGCCCAGCAGCGCCGGGCCGAGGAACAGCAGGCCGCTCAGGCAGCGGCCGAGCTGGCGCTCGCCGAGGAGCGGGCGCGCACTGCCGACGAGACCGCCCGGCGGCTGCAGGAGGGCGAGCGGCGGACCGCCGAGCGCACCGAGCGGCTGGCCACTCTGGTCGACGCGGGGCGGCGCCTCGACGGCAACGTCGCCACCGCCACCGAGGTCCTGCAGGGCCTGCGCTCGGCGATCGCCGAGATCTCCACCGCCGCGAACGGCGCGGCCACCACCGCTCGCGAGGCCGACGAGCACGCGCGGCTCAGCGCGGCCACGGTCGGCCGCCTGACGTCGACGATGGCCGAGATCGAGCAGATCGCCACGAGCATCTCGACCATCGCCGACCAGACCAACCTGCTCGCCCTCAACGCCACCATCGAGTCGGCGCGGGCCGGCGAGGCGGGCAAGGGCTTCGCCGTGGTGGCGGGCGAGGTGAAGGACCTGGCCGCCGAGACCGCCCAGGCCACCGAGCGGATCCGCCGCGTGGTCGACGCCGTCCGCGACGAGGTGGCCGCCGCCGGCTCGGCCATGGCCGGCGTGCAGCAGATCATCGAGGGCGTCGTCGACGCCCAGGGCACGATCGCCGCCGCGGTCGAGGAGCAGAACGCCGCCACCGAGCAGGCGCAGGAGGCGATGGTGGGCGCCACGGAGGAGGCGACCCGCATGGCCGCCGACCTCGAGCGGATCGTCGGGGTGGGCTGACCTCCTGCCGTGCGCGCGAAGGTGCTGGGCGGGTTCGTGCCGAGGTGTGGAAACGAACCGACACCTCGGGACGGCGGCGCGGGACGCAGCCGAGCCGGGTGGGTGTCGCGGACCGGAGCTGCCTCCGCGCCCGCCAGATCCGGCACGTCGGGAACTCCGGCGGGTCCCGGGACGACTATCGCTGGGAGACCCCGACCGCGAGAGGCCCCGGTACTGCCATGACCACGACGCTGCGAGTGCGCAGCCTGCTGACCGTTCTCGTGCTGGCGCTCGGCACCGCAGTGGGAACCGCCACTGCTGCGCATGCGCACACCCAGCTGGCGTCGTCCGACCCGGTCGACGGCGGGACGGTGACCGGACCGCTGTCCGCGGTCCAGCTGACCTTCACCGGGCAGATCATCTCGGGGGAGGTGACCGTGACCGGCCCGGCCGGCACCGGTGCGGGCACCGGGCCGGCAGACGTGGCAGGGGCGGTGGTCACCCAAGCCGTCGAGCTCACCGAGGCAGGTGAGTACACGGTCGACTACACGGTCACCGCCGGCGACGGCCACCCCCTGAGCGGCACGCTGACGTTCAGCTACGCCCCGCCTACCCCGGAAGCCTCGCCGACAGCCTCACCGGAGACCTCGCCGACAGCCTTCCCGGAGGCCTCGCCGACGGCATCACCCGCGGCAGGAGCCAGTGAGGCGTCCGCCGGCAGTCGCCCGCCGTCCGACGGCGGATCGGCCTGGCTCTGGGCGGCCGCCGCCGTCGTCGTCGCCGGGGCAGCGCTGCTCATCGCCCGGTGGCTGCGCGGCCGCCCGGGGCGCGGATCGGCATGAGCGTCACCGGGACGGCGACCAGCCGGCCGGCGACCGCTCGGGCCCCCGGGGCATCCGGTCGTCGCGTACTCGGATCGGCGGCTCACAGGCCGAGAACCGCCCGTGCGATGAGGAAGTAGACGATCAGGCCGCTGGTGTCGACGAAGGTGGTGATGAAGGGGGCACTCACCACGGCGGGGTCGACACCGAGCCGCTTGGCGACCATGGGCACGAGTGATCCGACCGCCGTGGCCAGGGTGCACACGACCACGAGGGCCGAGCACAGGACCATCGCGATGTCGGTGCCGACCAGCAGCGCGGCAGGGGCGAATCCCGCGGCCGCCAGGACGGTCCCCAGCAGGAAGCCGGTGAGAATCTCCCGTCCCACGACCCTCGGCAGGTCGCGGAACCGGACGTCACCGACGGCCATCGCACGCACGACGGTGGTCGCCGACTGCGCGCCCGCATTTCCGCCCGTCCCGATGAGCAGCGGCACGAAGAGGGCGAGGGACACGACCTGGGCCAGCGTGTCCTCGAAGTGGTCGAGCACGTTGACCGTCAGCGTCGCGGCGACGATGAGGACGAGCAGCCAGGCGATGCGGCTGCGCATCAGGCCCGTGACCGGGGTGGTGAGGTAGGGCCGCCGCAGCGGTTCGGAGGCCCCGGAGCGAGCGATGTCCTCGGACTCCTCGCTCTCGAGGATGCGCATCGCGTCGTCGACGGTGAGCACGCCGAGCAGTCGCTGCTCGGCGTCCACGACGGGGAGCGCGAGCAGACCCCGCTCCCGCACCAGCCGGGCCGCGACCTCCTGGTCGTCGGAGGCCTCGACGACGACGGGCTCGCTCATGACCGCGGTCACGGGCGTCCCGTCCGGCGTGAACAGCAGCCTGCGCAGCGACACGACGCCCACCACCCGGCGTCCGGCTGCGGTGACAGGCAGGAGGTACACGGTCTCGGCGTCGGCCCCGCGCGTGCGGACACGCGCCAGCGCCTCGCCCACCGAGGCGTCGTCGGGCACCGCCAGGACCTCGGGGGTCATCCGCCGGCCGGCCGAGTCGGGCGGGTAGCCGAGCAGGCTCGTGGTCATGGCTCGCTCGCCGGGGGGCAGGCCCGACAGCAGGCGATTGGCGACCGTGGCGGGCAGTTCGTCGAGCAGGCCGGCGCGGTCGTCGGGGTCCATGCCGGCGACCAGGTCTGCCGTCGCCTCCTCGCGCAAGCCCTCGAGCAGCTCGGTCTGCACCGACGGGTCCAGGGCCTCGAAGACCGCCAGGGCCTGCCCCTTGGGCAGCGAGCGGAAGGCCACCGCGCGCGTCAGCCGGTCCTGACGCTCCAGCTCCTCGACGACGGCGGGGCCGTCGTGATGGTCCAGTGCGGTCCGGAGAGCGACCAGGTCCCCGGCGCGGGCGAGTTCGGCGAGAGTGGGCACGAGGCCTCCAGGTGGGCGGAGCGCAGAGGGGGGATGCCCGGGCCGGACCCGCGGCCTGCGAAGGCCTGCGGGCGGCGCCGGGGCCGAGAGGATGCGTCGGAGCCAGGCGGTGGTGCGGCGACGTCAGACGACGGTCGACCGCGCGCCCGACCAGGTCCGGGCGGGGACGGCATCGACCGGACGGCTATCGGAGCCGGGATCCATCCCTCACCTCCCTCGGTCGCGCGGTGCGCTGCCACCACGGCAGCGGCCGGTGACGCTCATGACAGCGCGGGCCCCGGTCGCTGTCAAATGCGCCCGAGGGGGTCAGCCGAGCTGGGCGGCCACCAGTGGCTCGAGGGTGAGGTGCGGCTTGCCCTCACGCAGCATGCGCATCACCCACTTGTTCGGGAACAGGGCGAGCAGTTCGCCGTCGGCCCGCTGCATGACCTCCGTCCCGCTGGTGGCGCTGATCCCCGGCACCGACTCCTCGTCGGTGCGCAGGGCGAGGGAGTAGGGGAGCGGTTCGAGGCTGATCGGCGCACCGAACTCGTGCTCCATCCGGTGGGTGGCCACCTCGAACTGCATGGGCCCCACGACGGCGAACACCGGGGCGCCGTCGCCGCGGCGCTCGGAGCGCAGGACCTGCACCACGCCCTCGGAGTGCAGCTGCTCGATTCCGCGACGGAACTGCTTGTGCCGGCCGCTGTCCTTGGACCTGGCGACGGCGAAGTGCTCGGGCGCGAACGTGGTGAGCGGCGGAAAGGTGACCGGGCTGTCTGCGTAGAGGGTGTCGCCGACGTGCAGTGCCGAGGCGTTGACCAGGCCGACGACGTCGCCGGGGTAGGCGACGTCGATGCTCTCGCGCTCGCGGCCGAAGACGTGCTGGGCGTATTTGGTGGCGAACGGGCGACCGGTGCCGGCGTGCGTGACGACCATCCCGCGCTCGAAGACGCCCGAGCAGATCCGGATGTAGGCCAGCCGGTCGCGGTGGGCTGCGTCCATGCCCGACTGGACCTTGAACACGAACGCGCTGAACGGCGCGTCGACCGGGCGGACCGCCCCGTCGGCGTCGGGTCGGCCGGCCGGCGCGGGGGCGAGGTCGACCAGCACGTCGAGCAGGGCGCCGACGCCGAAGTTGGAGATGGCCGAGGCGAACAGCACCGGGGTGGTGACGCCGGAGAGGAACAGGTCGCGGTCGTGCTCGCCCGCCGTGGCGGCGAGCAGGTCGGCCTCCTCGCGTGCGGCGTCCCAGGTCTCGCCCTCGCGGGCGGCGGCCTGATCCGCGGAGAGGAGCTCCTCGGGGGCGACCTTCGCGCCGCCGGCGGTCCGGGTGAAGCGGCGGTACCCACCGTCGCGCCGATCCAGCACGCCGCGGAAGTCACCGGCGATGCCGACCGGCCAGGTCAGCGGCGTGGGCGTGAGGCCGGTGCGCTCGGCGACCTCGTCCATGAGCTCGAGCGCGTCCTTGCCGGGGCGGTCCCACTTGTTGACCACGGTGATCACCGGGATGCCGCGGTGCCGGCACACCGCGAACAGCTTCATCGTCTGCGCCTCGAGTCCCTTGGCGGCGTCGATGAGCATGACCGCGGCGTCGACTGCGGTGAGCACCCGGTAGGTGTCCTCGGAGAAGTCGGCGTGGCCCGGGGTGTCGAGCAGGTTGACGACCGTGTCGCGGTACTCGAACTGCAGCGCCGCGGAGGTGATCGAGATGCCGCGGGCCTTCTCCATGTCCATCCAGTCGGACACGGTGCCGCGACGTCCGGCCTTGCCGTGGACGGCTCCGGCCTCGCCGATCACCCGAGCGTGCAGGGCCAGCGCCTCGGTCAGCGTCGACTTGCCGGCGTCCGGGTGGCTGATGACGGCGAACGTCCGCCGGCGTGCGGCCTCGGCGACGACGTGGTCGCGCCGGGGACCGGCGGCCGCGAGGTCGGGCGCAGTCGTGGACACGGTGCATCTCCCGGAGGTCGAGTCGTCGGACGGTGGTGCGGGCCGCCCATCGGGTCGGCATCCCCGTTCGCGCCGATCGGTCCGCCCGCTGTGCCGCCGGGGACCGGCGACCTCGAACCCGGGCTCCGGGCATCGGCCGTCCAACCTTAGCCGCGCGCAGCCACCTCGTCGCCGGCCTCAATGGCAGCGGAGGCTGCGCAGGCGTTGCTCGGTCATGCCGAGGGCGTGGCCGACCTCGTGCTGCAGCACCAGCCGGACGCGGGTGGCCACCGCCTCCGGGGTGGAGCAGACGCGCAGGATCGGCAGCCGGTACAGCGTGATGACGTCCGGCAGCGTCCCGGGCACTCGTCCGGCGGACCTCGTGCGCGGCACCCCCCGGTACAGCCCCAGCAGTTGCCCGCCCGCCACTCCGTTCTCGGGCGGGGGCTCCTCTTCGACGAGCACGGCGAGCTCGGAGACGACAGGGAGGACGAACTCCGGGAGCGTGTCCAGAGCGTCGACCACCATGGCCTCGAACGCCTGCCGGGAGACCGTTTGCGCGTCCACGCCGCCGACCTCCGATCAGCCCGGATCTGCCGGCTGAGCGGCATCGGGCGACGCCGGCGCCGAGCGCGTGGCCGGTGTCGTCGTCCGGGTGAGCCGGAGTCCGCCGTCCTCCCCGATCAGGAACGAGACGACCGTGGACGGGACGTCACCGGCATCACGGGCGTCGTCGGCGGCGCCTGCGGCGCCGGCCTGCTCGGCATCACCGACCGTCGGGAGCACCTCGTGGAGGCGAGCCATCACTGCCATGCCGAACTCCTCGCCGGCGCGTGGGCCACCCGTCGGGTGGTCGTGCACCCATGGTGCGCGCGTCAGCTGTGGGCACGCTGTGAACCGGCGGGCGGAGAGCAGTGCATCACCCGGCGCCGTCCCGCGTTCGACCGACGGTCGCGGGCACGCGCTCGGGTCAACCCGCGCGGTCGGTGGCGAAGGCGAGGTCCACCGGGAAGCCCGGCGGCACCCGGTCGGGTCCGGCCTCGGCCGGGCGCGACCGGGCCCGGGGTTGCAGGCGGACGGCGACCAGGGCGACGTCGTCCTCGGGCGCGTCGGGCAGCATCCGGGCCAGCAGCTCGTCGCACAGCTCGTGCAGGTCCCGGCCGGCCAGCTCGGCCAGCGTGGCGTGCAGCCGGGCGGTGCCGGCATCGAGGTCGGTGTCGCGGCGCTCGACGAGCCCGTCGGTGTAGAGGACGACGACTGCGTCGCGGCCGAGGGTGACCTGGGATTCCCGGCGCGGCGCACCGGCGTCCACGCCGAGCATCAGGTCGGCGCGGTCGGTGGTCAGTGTGGTGACCGTGCCATCGGCGGAGATCGTCATCGGCGGCGGATGGCCGGCGTTCGACCAGCGCAGCCGCGTGAGGCCCTTCTCGTCGGTCTGCTCCAGCCGCGCCACGACACTGGTCGCGAGGATCGGTGACTGCAAGGTGTGCATCACCCGCTCGACCTGGCTCAATACCGCGGCCGGCCCGTCGTGGTCGAGCGCGCCGATGGTCCGCACGATGCTGCGCAGCTGGCCCATCGCCGCAGCCGCCTCCACGTCGTGGCCGGCGACATCTCCGATGGCGAGCGTCGTCGCACCGCCGGGCTGCAGAAAGGCGTCGTACCAGTCGCCACCGACCGCGGCCAACTGCCCGGCCGGCACGTAGCGGACGACGATCTGCAGGTGGTCGGGGTCCGGCGGTGGGGTCAGCAGGGACCGCTGGAAGCCCTCGGCCAGGTCCCGCTGCTGCCGGAACAGGCGGGCGTTGTCGAGGACCAGCCCGGCCCGGGCCGCGACGTGCCGGGCGGTGACCAGGTCGTCAGGGGTGAACGGGTCGCGGGCGGCGCCGTTGACCAGGCTGAGGAGTCCGACCGGACCGTTCCGGCCGGGCAGCGGCAGGACGGCGACCGCCTCGGATGCCAGCTCGCTCATCTGGTCCCGCTCCGCCGCGGTGAGCATCTTCTCCACCTGGGCGGCGGAGGCGGCGTCGATGAGCTGCGCCTGCCCGGTGCGCATCGCGCGCATGAGCACGGCGTTGTGCTCCAGGGAGCTCAGCCGCGCCTGCGCGTACGCGGCGGTGGTCTCGCGCATCGCCGGGTCGACGTGCCAGGAGGCGGCAGTGCGCAGACCGCGGCGCGAAGCGGCCGCCTGGTCGTCGTCGCTGACGGTGACGATGCACCAGTCGGCGATCGCCGGCACCACCAACTGCGCCAGCCGCTGGGCGGCCTCGTCGGCGTCGAGGGTGCCCACGAGCTCCTCGGTGATCCGGCCGAGCAGTCGTTCCCGCTCGGCCTGCTGCTGGGCCTGCTGCTGGGCCAGCGCCCGGACGGTGATGTCGACGAAGTGCAGCGCCACCCCGGTCGGGTTCGGCACGGCGCGCACCTCGACCCAGACGTCCAGCGGCTCGGGGTAGTACGCGTCGAAGGACACCGGCAGCCCGGTGTCGGCCGCCCGCCGGTAGTGGGTCTCGAACTCGGTGCCGACGGTCGCCGGGAACACCTCCCACAGCGTGCGGCCCAGCAGCTTCTCCCGGGGCAGCCCGGCGATCCGCTCGGCTTCGCCGTTGACGTGCGTCATCACCCAGTCGCTGTCCATGGCGATGAACCCGACCGCCATCGACTCGACCGCCTGCGCGGCCAGACTCAGCGGCTCCCGCTGCACCGTCGTGTCGTGCATGACGCCCACCAGGCGGCCCGCCACACCGTCGGCGCCGCCGACCACCTGGCCGCGGGCGGCGATCCACCGATGCGAGCCGTCCGCGAGCACGATGCGGTATTCGGCGCTGTACGTGCCGCTGCCGCGGATGGCCTGGTCGACCCTCGCGATGACGGAGGCGATGTCGTCGGGGTGGATGTGGGCGTAGACGTCCTCGGGGCGGCCGGTGAAGGTGGCCCGGTTCATGCCCGACAGCTCCAGCAGCCGGTCGTCGACGGCCAGCGCGCCGCTGGCCAGGTCCATCTCGAAGGTGCCCACCTGCCCGGCCTCCAGCGCCAGCGCCCACCGGGATCGGTCGACCTCGCGTTCGGCCAGCAGCTGTCGCGCCTGCGCCGCGGCGTCGGCGGCCCGCTGCTGGGCTGCCCGCAGCCGCAGCTCCGAGCTGCACGCCCCGGCCAGGTCGGTCAGCACGGCCAGGTCGGCTGCCGACCACTCCCGCGGCCGGCTGTCGATCGCGCACAGCGACCCGACCACCGCGCCGTCGGCGTCGGTGAGCGGCACCCCGGCGTAGGCGATCACGTGCAGGTCGGGGATGGCCAGGTTGTCGGCGACCAGCGGGTGGATGCGGGCATCGGAGATGACCAGCGGCGCCGCGGAGCGCACCACGTGCTGGCAGAAGGAGTGGCTCAGCGGCGTGCGGCGGGTCGACTGCCACGGCTCAGGCAGCCCCAGCGCGCCCGGGAACACCTGCTCGTCGGCCGACACCAACGTCACCAGCGAGACCGGCACGTCCAGCTGACCGCGGACCAGACGGGCGAAACGTTCCAGGGCGGGATCCGACTGCGGGGGCAGCGCGGTGCCCGCAGGCAGCGAGCCAGTCACACGTTTCCCCCGGTCGCAGACATTCGACGGCCGCCGTCGCTTCCAGCGGGCACGCCGAGGGTACTGGCACGGGCGGTCCTCGCTCGGACCAACGGCTGTGGCGCGGTGACCGGCCGGACGGTGCGCAGCGGGATCCGCGGCGCAGTCGCCCTGCCACGGCCCCCCACGGCGCCCCCCAACGAGGGGCCACTGGCGTGGTCGTGCCCCCCAGTACGGGCCCGGGAACGGGAAAGGCCCTGGTCAGGGAACTGACCAGGGCCTCTCGCGTGGGGTGAGTGACGGGGCTCGAACCCGCGAGTGAGGCCGGTCCCCGGCCTGGTGGCCCGGCGAATGCGCAGGCTACGCGTGTCCTCGGACGGTCTTGAGCGGTCTACAGCGGTCCTCAGCGGTCGGTTGCCCCCCAATCTGCCCCCCAACTCCCGAGTGCCTGCAGCGCCCGCAAGCAGAGCTCGGACCGGCCCGTCCCGATGCCGGCGGGGCATGTGTAGCGCTGGCGGTGATTGCCCCCGGTGCCGGCCGCCGGACAGGTCCGAGGGTGAGCAACGAGCAGTTCGCCACCGTCCGCTGCTACAAGCGGGCCGAGGTGGCGCAGATCCTGCACATCCCGGACACCTGGCTGAAGAGGTGGGTCACCGCCCGGCGCATCCCACACCAGCGCAGCGGCAACCCCGGCGGCGTCCAACAGCGCGGGGTGTGGTTCACCTGGGCCGACATCCTGGCGATCGGCTAGATGCTGCCGGAACTCATGACGCCCCGTCAGGGGAAGCGGGCCGCGGCCGCCGATGCGCACTTCGCGGCGCCGGACGCGCCGGAGCCCCCCACCACCGACGTGCTCGACAGGTGGGCCAGCATCGGTCTCTGATGACTGGGCACCTGGCGTGGTGACTTGCTCCGCGACGAACCCGGATCGCCGACACCGCTTGGCCCCGACGACGTTGGCGTCCGGACGGTGTGGAACCTCCGGCTGGGCTCCCTCGGACAACTGGCCGTGCTGTAGACCGCGCTGGGGTTGGTCGGCGGCTGGCTGCTGAACCGCGCCGCCCGCAACCCGCGGAGCTGACGCAGCCGCGCGCCACGCGACGGCGCGCCGGCAACACGTTCCCGAGGAGGATGCGGCTCATGACCGTCCTCACCGCCCGCGCCGAGGTACGCACCGGCGCACCCGAGCGGTACGCCAAGCAGCTGCTGTCCCACCTCGGTCGCCGGGTCGCCTGGACGACCAACGGGGGCACCTCGACCGCCGAGGTGGCAGGCGGCACCGGCCGGATCGCCGTCGGCGACGGCGTGCTCACCCTGATCGCCGAGGCGCCGGACCCCGAGGCGCTGGCCCGGGTGCAGCACGTGCTCGGCAGCCACCTGGAGCGCTTCGCCCAGCGCGCCGAGCTCACCGTCACCTGGGTCGGCGACGCCACGCCCGGCGGGGCGCCGGCCCCGCCGACGCCGGCGGACCACCAGCGACCCGGCCGGCACTGACTTCATCGGGGCAGGGCTCAGGCGTTCCCCCCGGGCCGGTCCAGCGGGAGCCGGAGGACCCTGGCAGTGATGACCTTCGCTCGATGCGAGGCCGGGCTGCGCGCGCCCAGGCTGGGGATGTAGTGGTGGACCGGCAAAGGAGTGGAGACGGCGATGATGGGCTGGTACGTCGGTGACCACATGACCGGCTGGGGCTGGATCGGCATGACGCTGAGCAGCCTGCTGTTCGTCGCGCTGCTGGTCGGCGGCGGCGCGCTGCTGATCCGACTCGCCCGACAGCCAGACCGGCCGGCCGCCGACACACGCTCGCCGGAGGAAATCCTGGCCGCGCGGTTCGCCCGCGGTGAGCTGACCGACGACCAGTTCCGCCGGCAACTGGCGACGCTGCGCGACACAGGCGCGCTGACGCGCTGACGGGCCCGACCGGCGGAACCGGGCCACGCCGCCAGCGACGGACCGGGAGAGCCCCCGGCGTGCATCTGCGGGTCCGGCGGGTAGGGCAGGTCACCTGCCGGTCGGTAGCAGTCGCCGAGAGCACCGCGTCCTCGGCCGCCGGCCCGGAAGGAGACCCCCATGACCGTCGCCGCCCAGATGCTCGACACCTACCCGAAGGACCTCGGTGGGGTCGACAAGGACAAGCTAGTGGCCTGTCTCGAGGCGTGTGTTGAGTGTGGCCAGGCCTGCACGGCGTGCGCCGACGCGTGCCTGTCCGAGGACATGGTGGCCGAGCTGACCAAGTGCATCCGGACCTGCGCGGACTGCGCTGACGTCTGCGATACGACCGGGCGGGTCCTGTCCCGGCACACCGGCTACGACGCGAACCTCACGCGCGCGGTGCTCGAGGCGTGCGCCGCGGCGTGCCAGGCCTGCGGCGACGAGTGCGAACAGCACGCGCAGATGCACGAGCACTGTCGGGTCTGCGCCGAGGCATGCCGCCGCTGCGAGGCCGCCTGCCGGGAGCTGATCGGCTCCCTGGGCTGACCGTCGGGAGTCGCCACCGTGCGGGATGCTGTCTACCGCCGGCTGAGGCGGTGAAGTCAGCCGCTGAGCACGTCGGTGAACGTGCCGCCACCGTCCCGCGACTCCAGGACGGCGTCGGCGGTGACCACTGCGATGCGCAGGCCGTCCCCGGCGCCGGCCGCGGCCAGCGCCTGTGGCGGCGCCCCCAGCTGCGGCCCCTGCCGCCAGGTGCCGGCTCCGTCGACAGACGTCCACAGGGTGCCGGCCGGGTCGACGCCGACCGCGGCGTTTCCGTCGGCGAAGGCGACCAGCTGCAACTGCGGCGCGGCCTCGACTGGGGTCCAGGTTGCGCCGCCGTCGGTCGAGCGGAGCAGGCCCTGCTGAGTGGTGGCGAGCACCTGGCCGCCGTCCGGGGTGGCAGCCAGTGTGTGCGGCTCGGCCGGGATGGTCAGCGACTGCCACGAGCGGCCGTCGGGACTGCTCAGCAGGGTCCCGTCGTAGCCGAAGACGCCGGCGTCGCTGGCGGTCAGTGCGTGGAAGTCCGACCGGCCCTGCCGGGACACTGGCGTCCAGGACCGGCCGCCGTCGGTGGACTCGATCAGCCCCACCGGCTGCGGCAGGTCGACCTGCAGCCCGGGGTGGCCCGAGGCGAGGTAGCGATCAGGGCCTGTGACGGTGAAGCCCATCAGGTCGATCACCGGCCCGACCGAGACGAGTTCGCCTCCGTCGAGCTTGAGCAGGCCGTGGTGGGTGGCCAGCAGAAGGGCGCCGTCTCCGGGGTCGTACGCGGCGCCGTGCACGTGGGTGAGCTCCAACGCCGGCGCCGACGACGTCGGTGCGGCGGCGGGTGCCGGTGCGGGCTTCGAGCAGCCGGCGAGGGCGGCGGCCAGGGCGGCGGCCAGGGCGGCCGCCACGAGTGCGCGGGCGGGGCGGCTGGTGGAGCGGGGCGAGCGCATGCGGAACTCCGAGGGCTGTATGAGGTTGGCGGAACGGTTCCGGCGGCGGGGCGGACGTCGGCCCGCCCCGCCGCGGTGCACTCAGCCGCCGAGCTCGGCCAGCAGCTGCCGCATTTCGGCGATCTCGGCGTTCTGCGTGTCGCGGATCTCTTCGGCCATCGCGATCGCGTCGGGCGCCCGGCCCTCCGCGGCCTCGGTGGTCGCCATCTCCACCGCGCCCTCGTGGTGGGCGATCATCATCTCCAGGAACATCCGGTCGAACTCGGCACCGGCGGCGCCGCCCAGGGACTCCATGTCCTCCTCGGACATCATCCCGCCCGTGTCCCCGTGACCCATCTCCCCGTGGCCCATTCCGGTCGAGCCGGTGGCCTCGGCGCCCCACGCCTCCAGCCAGCCGGACAGGGTCTCGATCTCGGGTGCCTGGGCGGCCTCGATGCGGGCCGCCAGGTCCTGCACCCGCGGATCGGCGGCCCGGTCGGCGGCCAGCTGTGCCATCTCCACGGCCTGCTCGTGGTGCGGCAGCATGCCCTGCGCGAAGGCGACGTCGGCGTCGTTGACCTCCGCCGCCGGGTCGGAGGCCGCGGTCGAGGAGCTCGCCGCCGGGCTGTCGGACATGTCCGACATGGCGCCGTGCACGGAGTTGTCGGCGCAGCCGGCGAGGACGAGGGCGCCGGCGAGCAGGGCGCCGGTCAGGCCGGCGCGGCGTGCGGTGGTGCGGTTCATCGGGGGTCTCCTGCGGTCGTTGCTGGATGAAGGCGTGCGCGGACCGCCGCCGCGGCAGCTGTGCTGGGGCGGGACGGTCGTGCGGTCGGCCTACGTCCGCAGGACGCAGAGGGCGAACAGATCCGGCGGCCGCAGCAGGGCGGGCCCGGGGTGCGGGCGCAGCCAGGTCAGCGCCGCGGCCGGCCGGGTCAGCCGCAGCAGGCGGGGTGCGACGAGGGCGAGCAGTACCGCCAGCCCAGCGGCGAGCACGGCCAGGCAGACAGTCCACAGGTGTCCGGCCGCATCGTGCGGCGCGCCCCGGTGCTCGGTGTCGGTCGCCGCGGCAACGACGGCGGCGACGACGCTGGGGTGCCCGGACGAGTGCTCCCCGATGGCGGACATCCCGGCGGACCCCAGGCCTACCGGCGCCGCCTCCGCGGTCATCGCCGCCACGTCACCGTGCCCGGCCGGGGAGGCGGCGACGTGCCCGGCGGTGTGCCCTGCGGCGGAGTCGGTGCTGCCGGCGGTGCACTGCAGGCCGTGCAGCGCGAACACCGCGGCCAGCATCAGCAGCGCCGTCCACAGTCGCGTCGTCATCACACCCCCTCCTCCCGCGAGGCTACGAGAGCCGGGCCAACCGCCGGCGGAACGCCCCAGCATCCCCGTGGTCGCCACCGGTCAGTGGTGCCCGGCGGCGACCGGCTCGCGGGCCGCGGGCCGCCGGGACGCCCGACCCGCGGTGACCTCGGCCACGCTGACCTCCGGCCGCAGGTCCAGCCGCCGGAGCAGCTGAGCGTTGGACGCCACCACGATCGTGGACAGGCTCATCAGCAGAGCGCCGACCTCCATCGGCAGGACGAACCCGACCGGGGCGAGCACCCCGGCGGCCAGCGGCACGGCGATCAGGTTGTAGCCGGCGCCGGCCCACAGGTTCTGCTGCATCTTGCGGTAGCTGGCCCGCGACAGCCGGATCACCGACACCACCGCGCGCGGGTCGGAGGAGGCCAGGATGATCCCGGCCGAGGCGATCGCGACGTCGGTGCCGGCGCCGATCGCGATGCCGACGTCTGCGCGCGCCAGGCTGGGGGCGTCGTTCACGCCGTCCCCGATCATGGCAACAGCGCGGCCCTGGGCCTGCAGTTCGGCGACCTTCTCGGCCTTGTCCTCCGGGCGCACCCCGGCGAACACGTGGTCGATGCCCAGCTCCGCGGCCACCGCACGGGCGACCGGCTCGGCGTCGCCGGTGATCATCACGACGTCGATGCCCAGGGCGTGCAGCGCGTCGACCGCTTGCCGGGACTCCGGGCGGATCTCATCGGCCAGCGCCAGCGCGCCGGCGATGCGGCCGTCGACGAGCACGTGCAGCACCGTCGCCCCGGACTCGGCCCACGCGTCGGTGTCCGGCAGCGGGGTCAGGCCGTGCTCGGTGAGCAGGTGCGGGCCACCGACGGCGACCGTGTGCCCGTCGACGGTGGCGGTCACCCCGACCGCGGCCGACGCGCGAAACTCGGTGGCCGGTGCGACGGGCCGGTTCCGCCGCTGGGCGGCGGCGACGATCGCGCGGGCCAGTGGGTGCTCGCTGTCGGCCTCCGCCGCGGCGGCCTGCGCCAGCACCTCGTCCTCGCTGCGGCCCACGCCGACCACGTGGTTGACCGCCGGCTCGCCTCGCGTGAGCGTTCCGGTCTTGTCGAACAGGACGGTGTCGACGGTGCGCATCCGCTCCATCGCGCCGCGGTCCTTGATCAGCACGCCTGCGCGCGCGGCGCGCTCGGTAGAGATCGACACGACCAGCGGGATCGCGAGCCCCAGGGCGTGGGGGCACGCGATGACGAGGACGGTCACGGCTCGGGTCAATGCGGCTTCTGGCGCGCCGTTGAGGCTCCAGACGACGGCGGTGATGATCGCGGCGAGGAGCGCGAACCAGAACAGCCAGCCGGCCGCGCGGTCGGCGAGCAACTGCGCGCGGGTGGTGGAGGACTGCGCCTCGGCGACCAGCCGCTGGATGCCGGCCAGTGCGGTGTCCTCGCCGACCGCGGCCACCCGCACCCGGATCGCGGTGTCGGTGGCCACGGTGCCGGCGATCACGGTGTCGCCGGGTGCCCGGCGGACCGGCTTCGACTCCCCGGTGATCATCGACTCGTCCACGTCGGCGGTCCCGTCGACGACCTGCCCGTCGGCGGGCACCCGCCCGCCGGGCCGGACGATCACTACGTCGCCGACCGAGAGCTCGGCCGGGGACACCGTGATCACCTGGTCGCCGACGACCTTCTCCGCCTCGTCGGGCAGCAGCGCGGCCAGCGAGTCCAGCGCCGAGGACGTCTGCGCCAGCGAGCGCATCTCCAGCCAGTGCCCCAGCAGCATGATCACGATCAGCAGCGCCAGCTCCCACCAGAAGTCCAGCTCGTGGGAGAGCAGGCCGACCGTGGAGCCCCAGGAGGCGACGAAGGCCACGGTGATGGCCATGCCGATGAGCAGCATCATCCCGGGCTTGCGGGCCCGGATCTCGCCGATTGCGCCGGTGAGGAACGGCCGTCCGCCCCAGACGTAGATGATGGTGCCGAGCACCGGGGAGACCCAGGACAGGCCGGGCACGTCGGGCAGCGAGTAGCCGAGCAGGTCGGCGAACATGTCGCTGAGCAACACCGTCGGTATCGCGAGCGCCAGCATGAGCCAGAACAGCCGGCGGAACATCGCCACGTGGTCGCCGCCGTGCCCGGCGTGCCCGCCGTGTCCCGCGTGCTGGGCCGGGTGGTCGGCCGGCTCGGCGGTGTGCCCGGTGTGGCAGTCGGGCCCCCGGCCGTGGCCGGCGGCGCCGTGATCGGCGTCATCGTCCGCGACGGCGTCGTGCTCGGCGGCGGTCAGCGGATCGGCGACCCGCGCGGCGCCGTCGGGCATGCCCTGCCCGTGGGTGGTGGGGCGCTCCCCGGCACGCTGGCCCTCGGCTCGATCCGGGCTGGGCACGTTGTGTTGGTGGTGCGGCGATCGCGACTCGGTCACGGCAGGCCTCCGAGGACTGGTCTTCGATGCGGTGCTCGCGCGGCAACGACGATACCCCCTGGGGGTATTTCCGCACATAGTCTGCGGCGTAGCTCCGCTCCAGGCATGACCGTGCCGTACTTGGCCCCGCGGTACGTGCCGTACCCCGACGGGTGATCCGCCCCCAGCAAGGGGGCACCTGAGACGATCTTGCCCCCCAGCACTGGCCGGGGAACGGGAAAGGCCCTGGTCGGGGAACTGACCAGGGCCTCTCGCGTGGGGTGAGTGACGGGGCTCGAACCCGCGACACCCAGGATCACAACCTGGTGCTCTACCAACTGAGCTACACCCACCACGGTCCCCGCGCGGCCGAGCCACCGAGGAACCGCGCCAACGATACCGGAGGTGTTCAGCCCTCCGACGCGGCCGGTGGCCGGGCGTCGTCCGCGGACGTCGCGGGCATCGCGTCGCCTGCGGCGAGGAGCCCGGCGAAGGACTCCACCACCTCGGTGGCCGCGGCCTGGGACTGCTCGCCGTTGGGGCCGGGCGCCGGCACGAAGACGGTGCGCCGGTAGTAGGCCAGCTCGCGGACCGACTCGATGATGTCGGCCAGCGCACGGTGGGCCAGGCCCTTCGGGGGCTGGGCGAAGTAGACCCGCGGGAACCAGCGCCGCGCCAGCTCCTTGACCGAGGAGACGTCGACCATCCGGTAGTGCAGGTGGTCGTCGAGCTCGGGCATGTCGCGGGCGAGGAACCCCCGGTCGGTGCCGATCGAGTTGCCGCACAGCGGTGCCGTCCGCCGGTCGGGGACGAAGCGCTTGATGTAGGCGAGCACCTGCTGCTCGGCCTCGGCCAGGGTCAGGGTGGACGCCCGGACGGCGTCGGTGAGCCCGGACTTGGCGTGCATCTCGGCGACGACGTCGTCCATGCCGTCGAGGGCCGCGTCGTCGGCGGAGATGACCAGGTCCAGCCCGGCGTCGAGCACGTTGAGCTCGGAATCGGTGATCAGCACCGCGACCTCGATGAGCTTGTCCTTGCCCAGATCCAGGCCGGTCATCTCGCAGTCGATCCAGACCAGGTGCCCTGCGCTCTCTGCCACGCGCCGACGACAGTACGCACCGCCTGCACCGCCGGCCCCGCCCTCCCCGTGCGGCGTCGCAGTAGCGGTGGAGAGAGGTCGGATTCCGGCCCTTTCCACGGCTAGGGTGACCGGGCCGTACCCGAAGTCCGAGGAAGTTGCGCCGTGCCTGCATCGACATCCGCCCCCGCTCCCGTCGCCCCGCCACGCGCGCCGGCGTCGCTGCGCGCCGGGCTGCGCAACCCGATCGCCCTCGTCCGCTGGCTCTGGACGGCGTACATGACTCCGGGTCGTCCCGGGCGGCCCACCACCCAGACCGAGCTGCGCTGGATCTACACTGGCGTGGCTGGGTGCCTTCCTGCTGAAGATGCTCGGCTCCACCTGGGACGTCTCCTGGCACTTCCAGTGGCTGCGCGACGACCTGGCCCCGCCGCACCTGCTCAACTCGCGCCGGGACGGCGGTGGTCGTCGGGCTGGTGATCTTCCACAGCTACAGCGGCTACGGCGTCGACCGGCGTGCCCTGCGGCTGATGCAGTGGGGGATCGGCGTGTTCCTCGTCGCCGTCCCGATCGACATCGTCAACCACCGCATCAACGGGCTGGACATCACCAGCTGGAGCCCCAGCCACGCGCTGCTCTACCTCGGGACGGCGATCATGCTGGCCGGCGCGCTGCGCGGCTGGCTGGCTGTACGCCGCGCCGGGGCGCATCCGCGACCTGGTCGTCGCTGGGTCTGTGGCTGTTCTTCGTCGAGAACGCCCTCTTCCCGAACCAGCACCAGGAGTACGGCGTCCTGTCCCTGCGGGCCTACGACGCCGGTCGGACCACCGCCGAACCGCAGCTGCTCGACTTCGCCGCCGCCCAGGGCCAGTCGCCGCGCGAGTTCATGCTGCCGGTGCCCGTCCTGGGTGCACCCCGCCTGGATGATCTGCGCCGGTCTGCTCGCCCTCGTCCTCGCCCGCAAGGTCGTCGGGCTGCGCTGGACGGCGACGACTGATCGCCGGCGTCTACCTCGCCTACCGGGCGCGTCATGTGGCTCGGTCTGGTCGCGGTGCGGCTTCCCGCCCTCGGTGCTGCCCGTCGTGCTGCTGGTCGGCGCGGTCCTGGTCGACCTCGCCGTCACCCACCGGGTGCCCGGCTGGCTGGCCGGGCCGTTGGTGGCCGGGCTCGTCTACGGCGCCGCCGTGCGGCCCAGGACGGCCCTCGGCCTGCTGCCGCCGTGGAACTGGTGGTCGGTCATCCCGGTCGCGGTCGGCTTCGGCGTGCTCTGGGCGGCCGTCGACCTGCTCGCGCGGCAGCGGCTGGTTCGCTCGTTGGCGGGAGCCGGTCGCACGAGGACGCCGCGGCGCGTCGTCTCGCCCGACGAGCGCGGCATGGAGCGCGTCCGATGACGTAGCGTCGGGCGCAGCTGCCGACGCCGGACGCCGTCGCGTGTGGCGCGCCCGCCCGGTGCGCTCGCGCGCCCGCTGCCCGGCCTGACGAATCCGACCGCCCGGAGGACGACGTGCTGGCCCTCACCCCGGTGCCGCTGGAGACGGCGGGGGAGCGCGCGCTTCTTCGAGGAGCTCGCCCGCTGGGACACCGGCGGGTCCATCCGGGCCGCGGTCGTGGCCTCGGCTCCGCGCTTCGACGACGGCCCCATGCGCCGCCGGCTCTCCGACGCGGTCCTCTTCGTGCCCGAAGGCGTCGCCGTCGTCCGCGTGGTGGAGGTCGAGCGCCAGTCCGGCGTCGTGACCGCCTCGCCCGAGGGCGCCTGGACCATCGGCCCGGCCGGCACGCCCGGCGAGGTGCTGCAGATCGCCGGCGGCGGGTCCACCCCGCTCGACGGCCTCATGCGCGCGGGCATGGACACCGCCGTCCGGCTGCGTCGCGCCGGGCTCGAGCCCGGCCGCATCGCCCGGCTCACCGTGCTCGTCGGGCGAGTCGACGGGCCTGGTTCCCGCGGACGGCGACCTCGGCGAGGGCGACCAGGTGGCCCTGCTCGACCCCCGGTCGCTGCTGCTCGGCATCGCGCGGGCGAGCCGGTACGCCGGCGTGGACAACCCCCGGCTCTGGACGACGGCCGACGTCCGGGCCGCTCTCGAGGCGCTGGACTGCAGGGCCGCGGACCCTCCGTCGAGGAGCTCAACGGCGAGGGCGTTCCCGTACTCGCCCTACGTGCTGCGCCGGCCCGAACTGCTGACACCGGCCGCGCTGGTCGCCGCCCCGGCCACCGCGGCGCCCGGTCGCCGCGGTCGACGGCCCCGCTCGTCGAGCCGACGCCGCCCCGGGCCGAACCCGCCGCCGAACCGGTGGTCGCCCCGCCGCGCGCCGCACGCCGCGGCACCCGCCCGTGCCCGCCGAGTCGGCGTGCCGCCGACCCGGGACACCGTCGCGGTCGACGGCCCGTCCGCTCCACCGGCGAACGACGAGACCGGCGGCATCGGCGGACTGTTCGCCGGCGCGGAGCGCGACCGGCCGCCCGTGCTCCCCGTCGCCGACCGCCGCTGCCGCCCTCCGTCGCCGCCCGCGTCGGCCGCCCGACCGGTCGGCGGTTCCGCCGCCGGCCGCGCCGACCGCTCCGGTGCGGTCCGCGCCTCCGCCGCCCGCCGGGGTGGACGACGGACCGCCCACGGCGCGGCGGACGCTCCTGCTGGGCGCTGGCGGTGCTCGCGCTGGTGGCCGCGGTCGTCTTCGGTGCGGTGGCTGATCTTCGGCTGCGGGCGGCCAGGAGCCGGCCGCGTCGACCGGGTCCGAGCACGCCCGCGGCGTGAGACGCCGGTCCCCGGGCCCGAGCCGGGGGATGCGACCAGAGGTGAACGGCCTCGCGTTCACCGCGCAGGCGGTCGACCTGGCCGACAGTTGCCAGGGGCACGCCTACGGCGACATCGCCGCGTTCTTCGCCGCCACCGACTGCACCGGCCTGTCCCGCGCCCTGTACTCCGACGCAGGTCGAGGGCCGGCCGGTGGTCGTGTCGGTCGTCCGGGTGCGGATGCCCGACACGGCGACGGCGCGCGACCTGCAGGGCCTGACCGACACCAACGGCAGCGGCAACGTCAACGACCTGCTGCGCGAGGGCGTCCGGTACACGCGGCAGCTCCGGCCGAGCTCTCCGGTGCGGAGTACGCCAGCGCGGTCTCCGGGTCCGACCGTGACGATCGTCGAGAGCGCCTGGGTGCAGCCGGACGCCGGCGACGCCGCCGACGCTCGACCGCGTGGCGAGCATCGCCCTGGTCCTGGAGACGCCGCCGCTACCGGACTGACCCGGAGCGCGACGGCGGTCAGGACGCCGCGGCGGCCCCGGCCATTCCGGCCAGCAGGGCGGCCATGGCGCGGCGGTCGAGCCGGCCGGCGCTGTGCGGGGTCGAGTTGATCAGCCCGAACACGGCGTGCGCGCGGGCCCGGCACGTCGCGGCGTCGGCCCCGGGATGCAGGCGGGCGAGCACGCCGACCCACATCTCGACGTAGCGCCGCTGCAGGCGGCGGACCTGGGCGGCGTCGGCGTCGGCGAGCGACCCGAGGTCGCGGTCCTGCACGGTGATCAGCGCGGGGTTGTCCAGCGCGAAGTCCACCTGGAAGGCGATCAGGGCGCGCAGCTGCGCGGCGCGGGTCGTCTCCGGCGGCGGCCACCCGCTCGGTGCCGCCGGCGAGCAGCCGCTCGCTGATCCGCAGCAGCATCTCGGCGAGCATCGCGTCCTTGCTCGCGAAGTGCCGGTAGATGGCCGGGCCGGTCACCCCGACGGCCGCGCCGACGTCGTCGACCCCCACCGCCGCGCGAGCCGCGCTCGGCGAACAGCTGCGCGGCCGCCTGCAGGATCTGCTCGCGGCGCGACGGGCGCTCGGCGTCGGCGTGCAGCGCCGCGTCCTGCGTCGCGCGTCATGACCGGAAGCCTAGCGGTCGCCGTGAACGAGCGTTAACCATTCGGGGGTGGCGCTGGACCACAGGAGTGAACGAGCGGTTAACCTCGCGGCCGTGGACGCACCGGTGCTCCCCGAGCCGCCCGGCCGATCCCGCGCGCCGCACGCAACGCCGCCGGCGCACGCCGAGCTGGCCGCCGACCTCGCCGCGCAGCTGCGCACGCGTGGCGCTCGGCGGCGGCGAGCGCGCCCGGCAGCGGCACGTCGACCGCGGCAAGCTGCTGCCGCGCGAGCGGGTCGACGCGCTGCTCGACCCGGGCAGCCCGTTCCTCGAGCTCTCGCCGCTGGCCGCGCACGGCCTCTACGACGGCGACGCGCCGGCCGCCGGGATCATCACCGGCATCGGCCGGGTCGCCGGGCGCGAGTGCGTCGTCGTCGCCAACGACGCCACCGTCAAGGGCGGCACCTACTACCCGATGACGGTGAAGAAGCACCTGCGCGCGCAGGAGGTGGCGCTGCAGAACCGGCTGCCGTGCATCTACCTGGTCGACTCCGGCGGCGCGTTCCTGCCGATGCAGGACGAGGTGTTCCCCGACCGCGAGCACTTCGGCCGGATCTTCTACAACCAGGCCAACCTCTCCAAGGCCGGCATCGCCCAGATCGCCGCCGTCCTCGGGTCGTGCACCGCCGGCGGCGCGTACGTGCCGGCCATGAGCGACGAGGCGGTCATCGTCCGCGAGCCAGGGCACGATCTTCCTCGGCGGCCCGCCGCTGGTGAAGGCCGCGACCGGCGAGGTCGTCACCGCCGAGGACCTCGGCGGCGGCGACCTGCACAGCCGGATCAGCGGGGTCACCGACCACCTGGCCGACGACGACGCGCACGCGCTGCAGCTCGTCCGGCAGATCGTCGGCACGCTCGGCCCGCGCGACGCCCGGCCCCTGGGACGTCGACCCGGTCGAGGAGCCGCTGTACTCGACCCGGCGTCGATGTACGAGGTCGTGCCGCCCGACTCCGCGCACGCCCTACGACGTCCGCGAGGTCATCGCCCGGCTGGTCGACGGCAGCCGGTTCGCCGAGTTCAAGCCGCTGTACGGGCCCACGCTGGTCACCGGCTTCGCCCGGCTGCACGGCCACCCGGTCGGGATCATCGCCAACAACGGCGTGCTGTTCGCCGAGTCGGCGCTCAAGGGCGCGCACTTCATCGAGCTGTGCGACCGCCGGAAGATCCCGCTGCTGTTCCTGCAGAACATCACCGGCTTCATGGTCGGCCGCGACTACGAGGCCGGCGGCATCGCCAAGCACGGCGCCAAGATGGTCACCGCCGTCGCCTGCGCCCGGGTGCCGAAGCTGACCGTCGTCATCGGCGGCTCGTTCGGCGCCGGCAACTACTCGATGTGCGGCCGGGCCTACTCGCCCCGCTTCCTGTTCACCTGGCCCAACGCCCGCATCTCGGTGATGGGCGGCGAGCAGGCGGCCAGCGTGCTGGCCCAGGTGCGCCGCGACGGCGTCGAGGCCCGCGGCGAGGAGTGGCCGGCCGAGGACGAGGAGGCGTTCAAGGCGCCGATCCGCGACCAGTACGAGCACCAGGGCCACCCGTACTACGCCACCGCCCGGCTCTGGGACGACGGCGTCATCGACCCCGCCCAGACCCGCACCGTGCTCGGCCTCGCCCTGTCCGCCTGCGCGAACGCGCCCGTTGGAGGAGGTCGGCTACGGCGTCTTCCGGATGTGAGGCGGCCTTTATGGCCATAAAGGCCGGGGCCGTTCGTCCACGAACGGCTGGGTGCGGGCGCCCGGGGCCTTTATGGCCAGAAAGGCCCCCTGGGGTGCGGGAATGAGCGGGATGTTCGAGACCGTCCTCGTCGCCAACCGGGGCGAGATCGCCGTCCGGGTGATCCGCACGCTGCGCGCGATGGGCATCCGCTCGGTCGCCGTGCACAGCGACGCCGACGCCGGCGCGCTGCACACCCGGCTGGCCGACGTCGCCGTCCCGATCGGGCCCGCCGCCGGCCGCGCAGAGCTACCTGTCGATCGAGCGGGTGCTCGAGGCGGCCGCGCGCACCGGCGCGCAGGCCATCCACCCCGGCTACGGCTTCCTGTCGGAGAACGTCGAGTTCGCCCGGGCCTGCGACGAAGGCCGGGAGTCGTCTTCATCGGCCCGCCGGTCGCCGCGATCGAGGCGATGGGCGACAAGATCCGCGCCAAGCAGACCGTCATGGCCGCGGGCGTGCCCGTCGTCCCCGGCCGGACCGAGCCGGGCATGACCGACGACGCAGGTCGCCGACGGCCGCGGTCGCGGTCGGCTTCCCGGTGCTGCTCAAGCCGCAGCGCCGGCGGCGGCGGCAAGGGCATGCGGGTCGTCCGCGGCGAGGAGCGAGCTGCCCGACGCGATCGCCGCCGCCCGCCGCGAGGCGCGCGGCTCCTTCGGCGACGACACCCTGCTGGTCGAGCGGTACGTCGGCAACTCCCGGCACATCGAGGTGCAGGTGCTCGGCGACGCGCACGGCAACGTCATCCACCTCGGCGAGCGCGAGTGCAGCCTGCAGCGCCGGCACCAGAAGGTCATCGAGGAGGCGCCCTCGCCGCTGCTGGACACCGCGGCGCCGCGCGTCGATGGGCCGCGCGGCGGTCGAGGCGGCGCAAGGCCGTCGGCTACACCGGCGCGGGCACGGTCGAGTTCATCGTCGACGCGCGACCGGCCGCCGACGCCGACTTCTTCTTCCTGGAGATGAACACCCGGCTGCAGGTCGAGCACCCGGTCACCGAGGCGGTCACCGGCCTGGACCTGGTCGAGCAGCAGCTCCGGGTCGCCGCGGGCGAGCGGCTGCCGCTCGACCAGAGCGACATCTCCCTCGACGGGCACGCCATCGAGGCGCGCATCTACGCCGAGGACCCGGCCCGCGGGTTCCTGCCGCAGGCCGGCACGGTGCTCGGCCTGGTCGAGCCCTCGGGCCCCGGCATCCGGGTCGACAGCTCGCTGGCCGTCGGCACGGTCGTCGGCACGGACTACGACCCGATGCTGGCCAAGGTCATCGCCTGGGCGCCCGACCGCGAGACCGCCCGGGCCCGGCTGGTCGGCGCGCTCGGGCACACCGCCGTCCTCGGCGTGACCACCAACGCGCCGTTCCTGCGCGCCCTGCTGGCGGACCCCGACGTCGTCGCCGGCAGGCTCGACACCGGCCTGATCGAGCGGCGCGGCGACGACGCTGACCCGCCCCGAGCCCCCGCCGCCGCACGTCTACGCGGCCGCGGCCCTGGCGCTGCTGATCGAGGACGAGCCGACGCGGGCCGCGTCGTCGACCGCTGGGACGTGCCCGACGGCTGGCGGCTCGGCGAGCCGGCGTGGACGGTGCGCCGGCTGCAGGCCGCCGGGCGGCGAGCCGGTGACCGTGCGGGTGCGCGGCCGGTCGGCGGCCGCGGAGGTGCGCGGTCGGGCGACGGCGAGCCGGTGCCCGCCCGGGCGTTCCGCGACGGCGACCGGCTGACGGTCGACCCTGGACGGGCTGACGACCTCGACTACACCGTCATGCACGAGGGCGGCACGCGTGTGGCTGGCCGCCGACGGGCACGTGACGGCGCTGCCGCGAGCACGAGCGGCTGACCGCGTCAGCCGAGGGCGCGGCCGGCGACGGCGTCGTCACCGCGCCCATGCCGGGCACGGTGACCGTGGTGCAGGCGTGCAGGTCGGCGACGAGGTGGAGGCGGGGACCCCGCTGCTGGTCGTCGAGGCGATGAAGATGGAGCACGTGCTGACCGCCCCGGTCGCGGGGACGGTCACCGAGCTCGGGGTGACGGCCGGCCAGACGGTCGCGCTGGACGAGCGGGTGGCCGTGGTGACCCCAGCGGCGCCCGCCGACGAGCAACAGGAGAACTGAACCCCATGCTGGACTACCGGCTCGACGACGAGACCGAGGCCCTGCGCAAGACCGTGCGCGAGTTCGCGCAGCGAGGTCATCGCCCCGCAGATCGGGGAGTTCTACGAGCGCGACGAGTTCCCGACCGAGATCGTCCGGCAGATGGGCGAGCTGGGGCTGTTCGGCCTGCCCTTCCCGGAGGAGTACGGCGGCGTCGGGCGGCGACTACTTCGACCTGTGCGTCGCGCTCGAGGAGCTCGCCCGGGTCGACAGCTCGATGGCGATCACCCTCGAGGCCGGCGTCTCCCTCGGCGCCATGCCGATCTACCGGTTCGGCACCGAGGAGCAGAAGCAGGAGTGGCTGCCGCGGCTGTGCGCGGGCGAGGCGCTCGGGCGCGTTCGGCCTGACCGAGCCCGGCGGCGGCTCGGACGCCGGCGCGACGAGGACGACGGCGCGGCTCGAGGACGGGCACTGGGTGATCAACGGCTCGAAGGCGTTCATCACCAACGCCGGCACCGACCTCACCGCAGCTGGTCACCGTCACCGCGGTCACCGGCACGCGCCCGGACGGCGGCAAGGAGATCTCGGCGATCATCGTGCCGTCGGGCACGCCCGGGCTTCACCGTCGGCCAGCGGTACTCGAAGGTCGGCTGGAACGCCTCCGACACCCGCGAGCTGTCGTTCAGCGACGTCCGCGTGCCCGAGGAGAACCTGGTGGGCGAGCGGGGCCGCGGCTACGCGCAGTTCCTCTCGATCCTCGACGAGGGCCGGATCGCCATCTCGGCGCTGTCGGTCGGGCTGGCGCAGGGCTGCGTCGACGAGTCGGTGAAGTACGCCGGCGAGCGCGAGGCGTTCGGCCAGCCGATCGGCCGCAACCAGGCGATCCAGTTCATGATCGCCGACATGGAGGTGCGCGCCTCCACCGCGCGGCTGGCCTACTACCGGGCGGCCGAGAAGATGCTGCGCGGTGAGCCGTTCAAGCGCGAGGCCTCGATCGCCAAGCTGTACAGCTCCGAGATGGCCATGGAGAACGCCCGCTACGCCACCCAGGTGCACGGCGGGTACGGCTTCATGAACGAGTTCCCGGTCGGCCGCTTCTACCGCGACGCCAAGATCCTCGAGATCGGCGAGGGCACCAGCGAGGTGCAGCGGATGCTCATCGCCCGCGACCTCGGCGTCGGCTGACTGGTACAGTTTGTCGTACTACTTGCCGATAGGGGTCCCATGTCCGTCACCGCCAGCGAGGCTCGCCAGCGCCTGTTCCCGTTGATCGAGCAGGTCAACGACGACCAGATGGCCGTGGAGATCGTCTCCAGGAAGGGCACGGCCTTCCTGGTCTCCGCGGACGAGTACCGCTCACTGAAGGAGACCGTCTACCTGCTGCAGTCGCCGGCCAACGCCGCGCGGCTCCGGGAGAGCCTCGACGAGGTCGGTGCCGGAAAGGCGCGGCCGCGCGATCTGCTCGCGTGAGGATCGCCTTCACCTCGCACGGGTGGGCGGACTACACGAGTTGGGTGGGCGACCGGAAGGTGCTGCACCGGATCAACCGGCTGATCACCGAGGCCGCGAGGGACCCGGGCACGGGCACGGGAAAGCCGGAGCGGCTCAGCGGTGACCTGTCGCGGTGCTGGTCTCGCCGGATCGACCAGGAGCACCGTCTCGTCTGCACCGTGGACGGCGAGACGCTCGTCGTCCTGCAGGCCAGGTACCACTACTGAGGGTTTCGCCGCGAGTGGTTCCGGGAACTCCAGTTCCGGTTCCTCTGGCAGAGGAGGTCCGGTGTCGGAAACCAGTCCTCAGGACGTCGGCCCACCCACGATCCCGTTCATGCGCACCTTGCCCACGCCGAGGCGGTGGTCGCGCTGGACGGGGCGGCTGCGCGACGAGGTCGTCGAGGCCGAGCGCGTCCGCGTCGGCGAGGAGCTCAACGACGTCGTCGTCCGCCGGTTGTTCGCCCTGGGACTCTCGCTGGAGAGCACCCTGGGTCTGCACCCCGAGCTCGAGGACGAGCTGCGTCCGCTGATCCGGCAGACCGACGAGCTGATCCGTGCGGTCCGGGACGTCGCGTGCGGGGCGCCGCGCCGGCGGTCGGAGGGGCCGCGCACCGTCGCCTGACGCGGAAGGGCGGCCGCCGGGTCAGCCGCCGACGTTGCGGCGTGCTCCCGGAGCGTCGGAGCCCGGGGCGCGCTGCGGCACGGCGACGCTGAGCAGGACGACGGAGTCCTCGTCGGCGTGCAGGCTGTGCCGCTGGTCGGGGATCGGCGTGATCTGGTGCGGGCCGACCTCGACGCCCTGGTCCCCGGCGATCAGCCGCACCCGCCCGCGGATCACCATGAGGCTCGCCGCGCCCGGGCTCTCGTGCTCGCTGAGGTTCCCGCCGGCGCGAAGGGCGATCAGCGTCTGCCGGAGCCCGTCCACCGGGTGCGGCAGCGTCCGGCCGGCCCGACCGGAGTGCTCCGATCCGGCCTTCTCCAGCAGCTCGGCGGACAGGGCGTGGACATCGATGGGCGCGTCGCTCATGCGCCGACCATAGGTCCGACGGACCTCCGCCGGGAGGGACGGGACCTTGGTCCCTGAATCCGGTGGTTCTCTCCCACGTACGAAGTGGTCAGGCCCTCGCCGCCCGATCCGCGGGTGTCGAGATGCGCCGAGCGCTCGACCTCGCTCTGATAGGGGAGACCAGCGATCAGGGGGACCGGCTGCGTCGTCGCAGCCCGGTCGATCCCCGGGAGGGACGGCTGTGACCAGCACTCGGCAGACGGGCACGGGCAGGACCGGCGAGCCGGCCGGCTTCGACGGCGGGATCTCCGAGGCGCTGGTGAAGACCTCCCGGTACTTCCGGAAGGGCGAGGTGAGCGCCGACCGGCGCTCGCTGCACCAGATCGGCGGCCGGGACGCCGATGCGTTCTACCGGGACCGCTGGAGCCACGACAAGGTCGTCCGGTCCACGCACGGGGTGAACTGCACGGGCTCTTGCTCCTGGAAGGTCTACGTCAAGGACGGGATCATCACCTGGGAGGCGCAGCAGACCGACTACCCGTCGACCGGCCCCGACCGGCCCGAGTACGAGCCCCGCGGCTGTCCGCGGGGCGCCGCGTTCTCCTGGTACACGTACTCGCCCACCCGGGTGCGCTATCCCTACGTCCGCGGCTCGCTGCTGCAGATGTACCGGGAGGCGAAGGCGCGCCTCGGTGACCCGGTGCTGGCCTGGGCCGACGTCGTCGACGACCCGGAGAAGGCGCGCACCTACAAGTCGCAGCGCGGCAAGGGCGGGCTGGTGCGGGCGTCCTGGGACGAGGCGACCGAGATGATCGCCGCCGCCCACGTGCACACGATCAAGCAGTACGGGCCCGACCGGATCGCCGGCTTCTCGCCGATCCCGGCCATGTCGATGGTCTCGCACGCGGCCGGGGCCCGGTTCATGTCGCTGATCGGCGCCCCGATGCTGTCGTTCTACGACTGGTACGCCGACCTGCCGGTCGCCTCACCCCAGGTGTTCGGCGACCAGACCGACGTCCCGGAGTCCGGCGACTGGTGGGACGCCGCCTACCTGATCCTGTGGGGCTCCAACGTCCCCGTCACCCGCACGCCGGACGCGCACTGGATGACCGAGGCCCGCTACCGGGGCCAGAAGGTCGTCGTGATGAGCCCCGACTACTCCGACGCGACGAAGTTCGCCGACGACTGGCTCGCCCCGCACCCCGGCACCGACGGCGCGCTGGCCATGGCGATGGGGCACGTCGTCCTCAAGGAGTTCTTCGTCGACCGGCAGGTGCCCCGCTTCCAGGAGTACGTGAAGCGCTACTCCGACCTGCCGTTCCTGCTCACCCTGACCCCGCGCGGGGACGGATACGTGCCGGGCAAGTTCCTGACCGCCGCCGACCTCGGCGACCTGGAGGAGGGCGCGGAGTTCAAGACCGTGCTGGTCGACTCCTCGACCGGCGAACCGCACGTCCCGAACGGATCCCTGGGCTTCCGGTTCGGCGAGGCCGGCAAGGGCCGCTGGAACCTCGACCTCGGCGAGGTCGACCCGGTGCTGAGCCTGCACGCCGACGGTGCCGAGGCGGTGACCGTCGCGCTGGCCCGCTTCGACACCGCCCGCGGCGAGGGCGACACCATGCGGCGCGGGGTGCCGGTCCGGCGGATCGGCAAGCACCTGGTGACGACGGTCTACGACCTGCTGCTCGCCCAGTTCGGCGTCGGGCGCGCGGGGCTGCCGGGGGAGTGGCCGTCCGGCCTGGACGACGCCTCGCAGCCCTACACCCCGGCCTGGCAGGAACAGTTCACCGGTGTCAGCGCGGCGGCCGCAGCGCGGATCGGCCGGGAGTTCGCGCAGAACGCCGACGAGTCCCAGGGCCGCTCCATGATCATCATGGGTGCCGGGACGAACCACTGGTTCCACTCCGACACGATCTACCGCGCGTTCCTGACCCTGACCACGCTCACCGGCTGCCAGGGCGTGAACGGCGGCGGCTGGGCGCACTACGTCGGTCAGGAGAAGTGCCGGCCGGTCACCGGCTGGACCACGCTGGCCTCGGCGCTGGACTGGGCCCGTCCGCCGCGGCAGATGATCCAGACCGCGTACTGGTACCTGCACACCGACCAGTGGCGCTACGACCAGACGACGCTCGACGGGTTCGCCTCGCCGCTGGGCGAGGGCCGGTTCGCCGGGAAGACGCCGGCCGACGTCCTCGCGCAGTCCGCCCGCATGGGGTGGATGCCGTCGTACCCGACCTTCAATCGCAACCCGCTCGACCTGGCGGACGAGGCAGCCGCCGCCGGGAAGGAACCGGGCCAGCACGTGATCGACGGCCTGCGGGACGGCAGCCTGCGGTTCGCCGCGGAGGACCCGGACGCCCCGGAGAACTTCCCCCGGGTGCTGACCATCTGGCGGGCGAACCTGCTGGGGTCCTCGGCGAAGGGCAACGAGTACTTCCTCAAGCACCTGCTCGGCGCCGACAACGCCGTCCGGGCCGAGGAGGCGCCGCCGGAGGCCCGGCCCCAGGACCTGGTCTGGCGGGACGAGGCGCCCACCGGAAAGTTGGACCTGCTGCTCGCGCTGGACTTCCGGATGACGAGCACCACGATCTACTCCGACATCACGCTGCCGGCGGCCACCTGGTACGAGAAGCACGACCTCAACACCACCGACATGCACCCCTACGTGCACTCGTTCAACCCGGCGATCGCCCCGCCGTGGGAGACGCGGACCGACTTCGACGCCTTCGGCACGATCGCCCGCCAGTTCAGCCGGCTGGCCGCCACGCACCTCGGCGTCCGCAAGGACCTGATGGCGCTGCCGCTGATGCACGACACCCCCGACGAGATGGCGAACCCACGCGGGGTGGTGCGTGACTGGAAGGCCGGCGAGTGCGATCCGATGCCGGGGAAGACGATGCCGAAGTTCGTCGTCCAGGAGCGGGACTACGCCGCCGTCGCCCAGAAGTGGTCGGCCCTCGGGCCGCTGGTGGAGCAGCTCGGCCTGACCACCAAGGGCGTCACCACGATGCCGGACAAGGAGGTCGAGTACCTCAGGCACAAGAACGGCGTCATCCGGGACGGCGCCGCGGCCGGCCGCCCCGCCCTGGCCCGGGACGTGCACTGGTGCGAGACGATCCTCGCGCTGTCGGGGACGACGAACGGCCGGCTGGCGACCCAGGGCTTCCACCGGGCCGAGGAGCGCACCGGGATGCGGATGGCCGACCTGGCCGCCGAGCACGAGGGCAAGCTGGTCACCTTCGCCGACACCCAGGCCGCACCGACGCCGGTGATCACCTCCCCGGAGTGGTCGGGCAGCGAGACCGGCGGACGGCGGTACTCGCCGTTCACCATCAACGTGGAGCGGCTCAAGCCCTGGCACACCCTGACCGGGCGGATGCAGTTCTTCCTCGACCACGACTGGATGACCGAGGCGGGGGAGAACCTGCCGGTGTTCCGGCCGCCGCTGGACATGCACACCCTCTTCGGCGAGCCGCACGTCGGCGACCAGGGCGAGCTGGGCATCACCGTCCGGTACCTCACCCCGCACAACAAGTGGTCGATCCACTCGGAGTACCAGGACAACCTGTTCATGCTCTCGCTGTCCCGCGGCGGGCAGACGATCTGGATGAGCACCCAGGACGCCGCCAAGGTCGGCGTGCGGGACAACGACTGGATCGAGGCGGTCAACCGCAACGGCGTGGTCGTCGCCCGGGCGATCGTGTCCAATCGGATGCCCGAAGGCACGGTCTACATGCACCACGCGCAGGACCGGCTCATCGACGTCCCGCTCACCGAGACGAACGGCAAGCGCGGCGGGATCCACAACTCCCTGACCCGGCTGTTCCTCAAGCCCACCCACCTGATCGGCGGGTACGCCCAGTTGTCCTTCGCGTTCAACTATCTCGGGCCCACCGGCAACCAGCGCGACGAAGTGACCGTCATCCGCCGCCGCAATCAGGAGGTGACGTACTGATGAGGGTCATGGCCCAGATGGGCATGGTGATGAACCTGGACAAGTGCATCGGGTGCCACACCTGCTCGGTCACCTGCAAGCAGGCGTGGACCAACCGCAGCGGCGTCGAGTACGTGTGGTTCAACAACGTGGAGACCCGGCCCGGCCAGGGCTATCCGCGCACCTACGAGGACCAGGAGAAGTGGAAGGGCGGCTGGCAGGTCGGCCGCAACGGCAAGCTGCAGTTGCGCACCGGAAGCCGGCTGTCGCGGATGCTCACGATCTTCTCGAGCCCGAAGATGCCCTCGATCGAGGAGTACTACGAGCCCTGGACCTACGACTACGAGACGCTCACCAACGCTCCGGTCCAGGAGCACACGCCGGTCGCCCGGCCGCGCTCGCTGCTGAGCAACGAGCCGATGAGCATCGAGTGGAGCGCCAACTGGGACGACAACCTCGGCGGGGCGCCGGAGCTCACCCAGGACGACCCGGTCCTGAAGAAGATTTCGGCGGAGATCAAGGAGAAGTTCGAGCAGACCTACATGTTCTACCTGCCGCGGATCTGCGAGCACTGCATCAACCCGTCGTGCGCGGCCTCCTGCCCGTCGGGCGCGATCTACAAGCGGGAGGAGGACGGGATCGTCCTGGTCGACCAGGACCGCTGCCGCGGCTGGCGGCAGTGCGTCACCGGCTGCCCGTACAAGAAGGTCTACTTCAACCACCGCACCGGCAAGGCCGAGAAGTGCACCTTCTGCTTCCCCCGCGTCGAGGTCGGCATCCCGACGGTCTGCTCGGAGACCTGCGTCGGGCGGCTGCGCTACATCGGGATCGTCCTGTACGACGCCGACAAGGTGCTGGAGGCGGCGTCCACCCCCGACGAGCAGGACCTCTACGCCGCCCAGCGCTCGATCCTGCTGGACCCCAACGACCCGGCGGTGGTCCGTGCCGCCGAGCAGGCGGGCATCTCCCGCGACTGGATCGACTCCGCGCAGCGCTCGCCCATCTACGCGCTGATCAACCGCTTCGAGGTGGCTCTCCCGCTGCACCCGGAGTACCGGACCATGCCGATGGTCTGGTACATCCCCCCGCTGTCACCCGTGGTCGACGCGCTCACCGAGACCGGCCACGACGGGGAGGACGCCGGCAACATCTTCGGCGCCATCGAGTCGCTGCGGATCCCGGTCGAGTACCTGGCCGAGCTGTTCACCGCCGGTGACACGAACCTGGTCACCGGCGTGCTGAAGAAGCTCGGGGCGATGCGGTCCTACATGCGTGACCTGAACCTCGGCCGGCCGGCGGACGAGTCGATCGCCGCCGCCGTCGGGATGACCGGCCGCGACATCGAGGACATGCACCGGCTGCTCGCGATCGCGAAGTACGACGAGCGGTACGTGATCCCGCTCGCGCACGCCGAACAGGGGCCGGGTCAGGAGGAGTTCGATACCGGCTGCTCGCTGGACTACGAGGAGGGCCCCGGCATGGGTGGTTGGGGGCCCTTCGGGGAGACCTCGGGCGGCACGACCCCGATCGCGGTGGAGAACTTCCACATGCTCGCCGCTCGCCAGACGGCCGACACCATGGCGGCACCGGGCGACAAGGCCCAGCGGGTCAACCTGCTGAACTGGGACGGCAAGGGCGCCCCCGAGGGGATGTTCCCGCCGAAACCGGACGAGTCGGAGGCGCTCCGGGGGCCGGACGGCGGCGGGGTGGGGCCGGACTCGCCCGCGGTCACGGAGCCCAAGCCATGAGCCCGCGACTGCGCGTGCGCGGTGCTGCGCCGGCGGCGGAGCACCTGGCCGTCGTCCGCCAGACGGCGTCCCTGCTGCTCGGGTACCCGGACGAGGAACTGCTCGGGCGGCTGCCGCTGCTGCGGGCCGCGGTCGCGCCCCTGCCGGTGGAGTTCGCCGGGCCGCTGGGGCGCTTCTTCGACCACCTGGAGACCACCCCGCTCACCGAGCAGCAGGCGGCCTACGTCGAGACGTTCGACCTGCGCCGGCGGTGCTCGCTGTACCTCACCTACTACGCCTACGGCGACACCCGGAAGCGTGGCATGGCGCTGCTGCAGTTCAAGCACCTGTACGGCCGGGCCGGGATGACCCTCGCCGACGACGAGCTGCCTGACCACCTGGCCGTCGTCCTCGAGTTCACCGCGCTCGGCGACCCCGTCCGGGGCGAGCGGCTGCTGCACGAGCACCGCGCCGGGCTGGAGCTCATCCGGCTCGCGCTGGAGGAGCGGACGTCGCCGTACGCGGCGGTGCTGCAGGCGGTCTGCGCGACGCTGCCGCCGGTGCGAGCCGAGGACAAGGAGGCGGTCCTGCGCCTGGCGCGCGAGGGGCCACCCACCGAAGAGGTCGGCCTCGACCCCTACGGCGCGACGCCGTTCGCGCCGCCGGAGTACATGCCCGCCCCCGGTCAGCCCGCGAGGGCCGCCCGATGAACGCGCTCGAGATCCTGCTCTGGGTCGTGCTGCCCTACGTCAGCCTGGCGATCTTCATCGGTGGGCACATCTGGCGGTACAAGTACGACAAGTTCGGCTGGACCACCCGATCCAGCCAGCTCTACGAGCGGAAGCTGCTGCGCTGGGGCAGCCCGCTCTTCCACTTCGGGATCCTGTTCGTGCTCATCGGCCACGTCATGGGTCTGGGCATCCCGAAGTCCTGGACCGACGCGGTGGGCCTGACCCCGGAGGCCTACCACGCCCTGGCCGTCGGGGTCGGCGCGATCGCCGGGATCGGCACCGTCGTCGGGATGGCGATCCTCATCTACCGGCGGCGCACGGTCGGACCCGTGTTCAGCGCGACCACCAAGAACGACAAGCTCATGTACCTGGTCTTGGCGGTCACGATCCTGCTGGGGATGAGCAACACCGTCCTGGGCGTCCTGGGCCTGGGCGACGAGCACGTCGACTACCGCGAGACGGTCTCGCCGTGGTTCCGCAGCATCTTCTACTTCCAGCCCCAGCCCGAGCTCATGACCGCGGCCGGCCTGGGCTTCCAGCTGCACGCACTCTCGGCGCTGGTGCTGTTCGCCATTTGGCCGTTCACCCGGCTGGTGCACGTGTTCAGCGCGCCGCTGGGCTACTTCACGCGCCCCTACATCGTCTACCGCAGCCGCGACCGCCAGCTCGGCAACCGGGCCACGCCGCGGGGCTGGGACCGGGTGGACTCGGGCCGGCGTCGGTGAGCCGTTCCGCGACCGGGACCTTCGCCCCGCCCGGGGACGACGAGCGTCCCTGACCGACCAGGCACATCCTGTTGGAGGGTGGTTCCCGAGATGCAGCGCCCTGACGACGATCCGGCCGCGGGCCGGCGGGGCACGCCCACGAGAGCGAGCAACGAGATGACCTCGACGGCCCCGGCCGCCGCCCCTGCCCCTGCGTCCGGGACCGCCTCGGCGTCCGCCGGAGATGCGTCCGTCCCTCGCGAGGCGTGGGTGATGCTGGGCGTCGCCACGGCTGGGTTCGCGGTCAACTTCTGGGCCTGGGCGCTCGTCAGCCCCCTGGGCGCCTTCTACACCGAGGCGCTGGGGCTGTCCGCGGTGCAGAAGTCCCTGCTCGTGGCCGTGCCGGTGATCGTCGGTTCGCTGGGCCGCATCCCGGTCGGCGCGCTCACCGACCGGTTCGGCGCCCGCCTGATGTTCCCGCTGATCAGCGCGCTGACGATCCTGCCGGTGCTGTTCATCGGCTACGTCGGCAGTGACTCCTACTCGATGATGCTGCTCGGCGGCTTCGTGCTCGGCCTGGGCGGCACTACTTTCGCCATCGGGGTCCCGCTGGTCAACGCCTGGTTCCCCCCGGCCAAGCGTGGCACGGCCCTGGGCATCTTCGGCGCCGGCATGGGCGGCACGGCGATCTCAGCGTTCACGACGGTGGCGCTCAAGGACGCCTTTGACCTGCGGTTCCCGTTCACGCTCGTCGCGGTGCTGCTCGCGGCCTACGCCGTGCTGTCCTACGTGTTCCTGCGCGACGCCCCCGGCCGGACGCCGGCCACGGGCAGCGTGCTCAAGCGGACCTGGGACACCTTCCGCATGCCGGTCACACTGCAGATGTCCTTCCTCTACGCCGTCGGTTTCGGTGGCTTCGTCGCCTTCAGCGTCTACCTGCCGACCTACCTGCGCGACGCCTTCGGCCTGACGCCGGGCGACGCCGCGATCCGCACCGCCGGCTTCGTCGTCCTCGCGGTCGTCATGCGGCCGATCGGCGGCATGCTCTCCGACAAGTTCCACCCCGTCCCCGTGCTCACCGGCTGCTTCGGCGTCGTCACCGTGTTCGCCGCCGTGTCGGCCCTGGAACGGCCGCTGGAGTGGATCGGCACCGTGGCCTTCCTGGCCATGGCCGCGGCCCTCGGCGCGGCCTCAGGTGCGGTGTTCGCGCTGGTGGCGATCGCTGCCCCGCCCGGCAAGGTCGGTGGCGTCACCGGCATCGTCGGGGCCGCGGGGGGCCTCGGTGGCTTCGTCCCGCCGCTGGTCATGGGCGCCATCTACGGCTGGCAGGGGAATTACCGCCCCGGTCTGTGGCTTCTGGCAGTGACGGCACTGATCGCCGCGGCCTACACCTTCTGGGGCATGCGCTCGGTCGGCCGGACGCCCGCCGCGAGCTAGCGGGACCCGGAACGGGAGGACCGAGCGATGTGCGACCACTGCGGCTGCCGGGTGCTCACCCCGGTCGCCCGCCTGATGGACGAGCACGACCGGCTGCGTGCACTCGGCGACCGGATCCGGCGCCTGCTCGCGTCCGGGGACGAGAGCGCGGCGCGGGCGGTCTTCGCGGACCTGCTGATCGTCCTCGGCCCGCACGTGGCCAGGGAGGAGACGGCGCTGTTCCCGATGCTGCGCCGCGACCCGGAGCTCACCGACCACGTCCGGCTCCTCGAGGGCGAGCACGCCGGCCTCTACGACGACGTCGACGACCTCGACGACCTGGTCGCGACGCCGGCCTGGCGGGCCGGTGTCCTCGCCGTGCTGCACGACCTGGACGAGCACATGTACAAGGAGGACTTCGGCCTGTTCCCGGCCGCGCTGGCGTCGTTGAGCGGCGACGACTGGGACGCCGTCGACCGCTGGGCGGCCGGACAGGTCGGCGCGGCGGCCGTGCCCGCTCCGTAGCCGCCATCCCACCCGTGCGGGGGAAGTCCCGCGGGCACGGGTGAACCGGCCGGACGTCGCTGCCGACAACGTCGGTGTGTCCGCCCGTCTGAGCTCCGGTGTGCGCCGGGTACTGCCCACGGGTCGGCTGCTGCCCGACGAGGTGTGGCAGCGCAGGCACGCGATCATCGTCCGGATCGCGCTCATCCAGGCGGCGGCCCTGGGCGGCGTCGCCCTGCTGCGGGGCCAGCCACCCGTGCTCGCGCTGGCCGAGGCGGCCGCCGTCGCCGCGCCGATCGCCGTCGCCGTGCTCCCGGCACCGCGGGAGGGCCGCGGCATCCGGGCCGCCGCCGCCACGCTGAGCCTCATGGCCGCGTGCGTGCTGCTGGTCTACCTGATGGACGGGCTGACCGAGGCGCACTTCCTGTTCTTCGTGATGGTGGGGCTGGTGTCGCTCTACCAGGACTGGGTGCCCTTCGGGGTGGCCCTGCTGGTCGTGCTCACCCATCACGGCGTCGTGGGCGCACTGTTCCCGCACTCGGTCTTCGGCCACGAGCAGGCGCAGGCGCAGCCGTGGGTGTGGGCCGGCGTGCACGGCAGCTTCGTGCTGGCGGCGAGCCTTGCCAACCTGGCGGCCTGGCGGCTCAACGAGCAGCAGGGTCTCAGCGACCCCCTCACGGGCCTGGCCAACCGGACGCACGTCGTGGAGGCCGCCGACCGGCTGCTGCTGGGCTCCGGCCCGGTCACCGTGCTGGTGATCGACATCGACGACTTCAAGGACCTGAACGACGCGCGCGGGCACGCCGTCGGCGACCAGCTGCTGGTGGAGGTCGGCAACCGGCTGCGCCGCTGCGTCGGCCCGGGTGACGCCATCGCCCGCCTGGGCGGCGACGAGTTCGCCGTGGTTCTCGCCGGCGGGGTGGACGCGGGGCGCCGCGTGGCCGACCGGATGCTGTCGGCCCTCGGCGCACCGGTGCTGATCGAGGGCAAGCCGGTGGGGGTGCACGCCAGCATCGGTGCCGCCGACACGGCGACGGCGGAGGACCGGGCCGCGCTGACCCTGCTGCGCAACGCCGACCTGGCCATGTACATGGCGAAGGCCGGCGGCAAGAACAAGCTCGTCGTCTACGCCGACGGCATGGCGCAGGCGGCGCAGACGAAGGTGGAGCTGCTCGAGGACCTGGTGGCGGCCACGGCCGCCGGTCAGCTCGCGGTGCACTACCAGCCGGTGATCTCCCTCGACTACGGCAGCATCACCGGCTACGAGGCGCTGCTGCGCTGGCAGCACCCCACCCGCGGCGCCGTCCCGCCGGCGGAGTTCGTGCCGTTGGCCGAGGAGATCGGGCACATCGTCGAGATCGGCCGCTGGGTGCTCGCCCAGGCGACCGAGCAGGCCGCCGCCTGGTCACGCGAGTCCGGCCGTCCGGTCGGGATCGCGGTCAACATCTCTCCCCGCCAGTTCGCCGACGACGACGTCGTCCTCGCGGTGGAGCGGGCCCTCCGGGCCAGCGGCCTGCCCGCGAACCAGCTGACCCTCGAGGTCACCGAGGGCGTGCTGCTGCGCGACGTCGACCTCGTCGTGGAGCAGCTGCGCAGGCTGCGCGCGCTCGGGGTGCGGATCGCCATCGACGACTTCGGCACCGGCTACTCGAGCCTGTCCTACCTGCGCCGGCTGCCGGCCGACATCGTCAAGATCGACCGCAGCTTCGTGCAGGAGCTCGACGCCCGAGGCCGGTCGACGACCCTGGTCGCCTCGATCGTGGAACTGGCGCGCGCCCTGCACCTGGAGGTCGTGGCCGAGGGGGTCGAGACGCCGGGTCAACTGGCGGTGCTCCGGTCGCTGGCCTGCTCGCACGGCCAGGGCTACCTGTTCGGCCGCCCGCTACCGGCCTCCCAGCAGACGCCGGGCACGCTGTCCCGGCCCGCGGCGGCCGAGCCGCTGGCCGGCGCCGCGAGCGTCGGCTAGCTGCTAGCCCGCGGGTGCGTCGTCGTCGGCCGGCCAGTCGGGCAGCGGCAGGCCCACGAGCCGCATCAGCCGGCCGACGGTGTCCTCGACCACCTCGTCCGGGGGCGGGGTGCCGTCGGGAGCCGCCATCAGCGCCCTCACGTCGGACGGGTCGACGTCCGAACCGGTGACCTCGCGCGCCCACCGGGCGAAGCCCACCGCCTCCGCTGAGATGTCGACAGGGTCCGCCGCGTCGCGCTCGTCGAAGTAGAAGCGCGGCTCGTAGCCGAGGAAGAAGCGCCCGCCGGTGGCGTCGGAGGCGCGGTAGTCGAGGGTCGCGATGTCGCTGTCGTGCACGTCGACCAGCAGGAACGGGACGGCGGTGGGCCGACCCGTCGTCCAGGTGCCGTCGCTGAACGCAAGCCTGCCGAAGTACCCCACGCCCGGAGAGTAGACAGCGCCGGCCGCGGTCCTCAGGCCGGCGTGATCGTGAGCGTCAGCCGATGGCGGGCCTCGTCGGCGCGGGCGGCCGCGAGGCGCTCGGCCGACGGGGTGCCGTACTCGGTGGTCCGCTGGCGGGCGGGCCGGCCGACGGCGGCTGCGATGGCCTCGAGCTCGCCGATGGTCTTGCGCGAGCCGTTCTCGCTGCCGGCCATCCGGCTGATCGTCTCCTCCATGAGCGTGCCACCGAGATCGTTGGCGCCACCCTGCAGCACCGACCGGGTGCCGGCCTCGCCGAGCTTGACCCACGAGGTCTGGATGTTGACGATCCGGCCGTGCAGCAGCAGGCGGGCGACGGCGTGCAGGGCCCGGTTCTCCCGCACCGTCGGGCCGGGGCGGGCGACGCCGGCCAGGTAGATCGGGGCGTTGTGGTGGACGAACGGCAGCAGCACGAACTCGGTGAGACCACCGGTGTCGTCCTGCAGCCGGGCCAGTGTGCGCAGGTGCGCCACCCAGTGCGCGGGCGTGTCGACGTGGCCGTACATCATCGTCGAGGTCGACGGCAGGCCCACCCGGTGTGCGGTGGCGATGATCTCCAGCCAGGTCGACGTCGGCAGCTTGCCCTTGGTCAGCACCCACCGGACGTCGTCGTCGAGGATCTCGGCCGCCGTACCGGGCACGCTGTCGAGGCCGGCCTCCTTCGCGGCGGTCAGGAAGTCGGCGAACGACAGCCCGGTGCGGGCGGCGCCGTTGACGATCTCCATCGGCGAGAAGGCGTGCAGGTGGATGTCGGGTCGCCGGCGCTTCACCTCCCGCGCCAGGTCGAAGTACGCCGTCCCCGGCAGGTCGGGGTGGATGCCGCCCTGCATGCAGATCTCGGTCGCGCCGACCGCCCACGCCTCGTCGACCCGGTCGCCGACCTGCTCCATCGACAGCGTGTAGGCGTCGGCGTCGGTGCGCCGCTGCGCGAACGCGCAGAACCGGCAGCCGGTGTAGCAGACGTTGGTGAAGTTGATGTTGCGGTTGACGACGTAGGTGACGTCGTCGCCGACGGCGTCGGCGCGGACGGCGTCGGCGAGCGCTGCCAACGCGTCCAGATCGGGACCGTCGGCGCCGAGCAGCGTCAGGTACTCGTCGTCGGAGAGCCCCGCCGGGTCGGCCTCGGCGTGCAGCAGCGCCGCCAGCACCCGGCGATCGCCGGCCTCGAGCGCGGTGGTGTGCCCGTCGCGCGCGGCCGTCGTCCGGTCGCGCAGATCGGACCAGTCGCCGTACACGTCGTCGAAGTCGCTGCGACGGTCGGTGGTCCGGCCGACGGTGTCCACCTCGGCGTGCAGGTCGGTGCGCCCGGTCGAGGCCCACACCTCGTCGGGCTCCTGCCAGGGCAGCCCGGTGGGAATGCGTTCGGCCACCGCCAGCCCGTCGGGGCCGGCGAGCGCCGCCACGTGGGGACGCACCCGCGGGTCCAGCCACGGCTCGACCCGCGTCACGTACGGCGGCTGGACGGCGAGTCGTTCGCGCAGCTCGAACCCGGCGTCGCGGGACAGTTCGGCGAGCTTGTCCAGTTCCGGCCACGGCCGCTCGGGATTGACGTGGTCCGGTGTCAGCGGGCTGACCCCGCCCCAGTCGTCGACGCCGGCGCGCAGCAGCAGGCCGAGCTCGGTGGAGTCGGACAGGTTCGGCGGGGCCTGGACGCGCGCCTTCGGGCCGAGCAGCAGCCGGGTCACCGCGACCGCGGCCACGTACTCCTGCAGGTCGAGGTCCTCGTGCGCGGCCATCGCCGTCCGGGGCTTGGCCCGGAAGTTCTGCACGATCACCTCCTGCACGTGCCCGTGCCGCTGGTGCGCGGCCCGGATCCGCAGGACGGCGTCCACCCGCTCGGCGTAGTCCTCGCCGATGCCCAGCAGCACCCCGGTGGTGAACGGGACGGCGCTGCGGCCGGCGTCCTCGAGCACCCGCAGCCGGACGGCGGGCTCCTTGTCCGGCGACCCGTGGTGCGGGCCGCCCTTCTCCGACCACAGCCGGGTCGCCGTGGTCTCGAGCATCATGCCCATGGACGCGGACACCGGCTTGAGCCGCTGGATCTCCTCCCAGCTGAGGACGCCCGGGTTGAGGTGGGGGAGCAGCCCGGTCTCCTCGAGCACCCGGATCGCCATCGCCCGCAGGTAGGCGACGGTCGAGTCGAAGCCGTGCGCCTCCAGCCACTCGGCCGCCACCGGCCAGCGCTCCTCGGGCCGGTCGCCGAGGGTGAACAGCGCCTCCTTGCAGCCGAGGGCGGCACCGGCGCGGGCCACCTCGAGCACCTCGTCAGGGGACAGGTAGGGCGCCGTGCCCGCGGCGCGCAACGCACCCGGCGTCGTCACGAACGTGCAGTAGTGGCAGCGGTCGCGGCACAGCCGGGTGAGCGGGATGAACACCTTCTTGCTGTAGGTGACCACTCCCGGCCGCCCGGCCGAGGCCAGGCCGGCGTCGCGTACCCGGCCCGCGGCGACGAGCAGCCGGTCCAGCGGCTCGCCCTCGCCCAGCCCGCGGGCGTGCAGCAGCGTCTGCGCCTCGGTCGCGTCCAGGGCGACGCCGCGCTCCGCTCGGGTGAGGGCCCGGCTCACCGCGGACCCGGTCGGGGCGTTCATCGGCGCCGACGCTAGTCCCCCCTCCGGGCAATGGAAGCGATACCTACGTCTCGGGGGCCCAGCCCGTAGGTATCGCTTCCATTGCCCGGGGAGGGGCGGCTCAGACGTCGCGGCGGCGGAACGACAGCGCGGTCAGCCCCCACACCGCGGCCACCCACAGGGCGGCCCACGCGAGGTAGGCGGGCGTCAGGGGGGCGTCGCTCAGGAACGGGAAGCCACCCTCACCGGGGCCCATCTGGACGAGCGCGATCGGGTCCTGGAAGGCGTTCATCGCCCCGCGCCACAGCCCGTCGGTGGGCAGCACGACCTGCGCGACCGTGCCCACGCGCTCGACGCCCTCGTTGCCCAGCGCCCCGCCGATGCCGCCGATCACGCCGGCGACCCACGTCGCCCCGAACAGGCCGACCGCGACGATGCCCGACGCCATCGTCGAGACGGCGCTGGACAGCAGGAGGGCCAGCGTCAGCAGCACGATCGTCTCGGCGGCCAGCAGGGCGAGCCCCGTGGCGGGCGCGGGGGGCCAGTAGCCGACCACCGCGCGGACGACGAGGATCTGGGCGAGGCCGGCCAGGACGACGTATCCGCCGCCGAACGTGGCCAGCCCCAGCCACTTGCCCAGCAGGACGGCGGTGCGGCGGACCGGGCGGGCGAGGATCGCCAGCGCCTGCCCCGACTCGATCTCCCCGGCGAGCGTGGGTCCCGCGAGGAACGCCGTGCCGATCGCCGCGATCAGGCTGAAGCCGAACATCACCAGGTTGAGCAACAGCGAGGCCACGAGCCGGGCCTCCCCGCTGGTCAGCGTGCCCAGCTCGGTGTCCAGCCCGATCAGTCGCGAGAAGCCCCACCCGCTGAGCGCCAGCAGCGCGACGGTGAGCACGAGCAGCGCCCAGACGACCCGGCGGCGGGACGCCTCGCGCAGGGTGAGGCGGGCGATGGTCAGCGCCGTCATCGGGCCGGCTCCCCGGCGCCGGGCAGGACGGGTTCGTCGTGCCGCAGCACGGCCAGCAGCCGCTCCTCCAGGCTGATGCGCACCGGTTCGACGGCGTGCACGCGGACGCCGAGGGCGACCAGGTCGCGCACCAGGTCGGGCACCAGGTCGGACACCGTGACGCCGTCGTCGTCCGACGGGAGCTGCACGGTGAACCAGTCGCCGCTGCGGGTCAGGGCGCCGGCCGCGCGCAGCCGGTCCTCGGCTCGGCCGTCCACCTCGGCCAGCCGCAGCCGGACCTCCCGCTGCCCGAGCAGCTCGGCGAGGGTGCCCGACGCGGCCACCCTGCCCTTGTCGAGGATGACCACCCGGTCGCAGACCCGCTCGACCTCGCCGATGAGGTGGGAGTTGAGCAGCACGGCGACACCGCGCGCCTTGAGCGAGAGCACGAGGTCGCGGACGTCGGCCCGGCCGAGCGGGTCGAGCGCGCTGGTCGGTTCGTCCAGGACGACGAGCTCGGGCCGGGCGACCAGCGCGACGGCGAGGCCGAGTCGCTGCTGCATGCCCTTCGAGAACCCGCCGACCCGGTCGCCGGCGCGCGCGGCGAGGCCGACCAGGGCCAGGCACTCCCGCCGCTGCGCGGCGTCGACCGGCACGCGGGCGAGGCGGACGTGCAGGTCGAGCACCTCGGCCGCGGTCAGCCACGGCTGGTAGCGGAACAGCTCGGGCAGGTACCCGACCGCGCTGCGCGACCGGGGGTCGGACGAGCGCCGGCCGAGCAGCAGTACCTCGCCGGCGTCGGGCCGCACGAGGCCGAGCAGCATCTTGATCACGCTGGTCTTGCCCGCCCCGTTGGGGCCGAGCAGGCCGAGCACCTCGCCGCGGGCCACGGAGAACGACACGTCGTCGACGGCGGTCTGGCGCCCGTACCGCTTGCGCAGTCCGGAGCACCAGACCGCGGGGGACGGCGGCAGGCCGGCGAGTGCTCCCGCTGCGGCGGTCCCGGAGGTCACCCCGCGGACGGTAGCGGCGTCAGCGGAGGCCACGGGCGACCGACAGGACCTCGTCGACGCTCAGCGACCCGGCGACGCCGGTCATCACCCCGTCCTCGACCCAGACCACGCCGGCGAACGCCCCGTTGCGGGAGGTGAGCACCGTGGCCGTGGCGCCGTCGACCTCGGCCGTCGAGCTGGTGACCAGCTCCGCGGGCACGGGCAGCGGCAGCGTCGAGGCGTCGGCGGACAGATCGCGCAGCTGGTCGGCGAGCCCGTCGGGCAGGCCGGGCAGCGACAGCAGGTAGTCGCGCACCGTCTCGAACGGCACGCCCGACGAGTACACCGAGGGCGCGACCACGCGGGCGACCACGAGGGTCGGCACACCGGTCGGCTGCGCCCACAGGGTCGCCACGCCCGGCCCGGCCTCGAACCGGACCGCGCTCCCGTCCAGCCCGGGCGGCGGCGGAGGCAGCACCTCGCCGTCGGCGGCGGCCGCCTGCGCGGCCTTCGCGGCCGAGAAGGTGAACGTCGCGTCGACGACTCCGGCCACCAGGTGGACCGGTTCGCCGGTCACGCCCGCCGGCAGCTCGGCCACCTCGGGGACGTCGAGGCCGGTCCGCTCCCGCGCGGTCGCGGCGTCGGCCACCTGCTCGGTGTCCGGCTCGTCGGTGATCTCGAGGTCGCCGTAGGCGGAGAGGTCGGGCACCTGCACCAGCTCGGTGGCGGGAACCTCGACGGGGTCGACGCGCTCGGTCTGGAAGATCGGCAGCCAGTCGTTGGCCGCCGCGACGCCGGCCCCGGTCACCAGCACGGCCGCGGCGAGAGCGGCCACGGCCGGACGGCGGACGACGGACTGCCACCGGCGACGCCCCCGGCTCATGGCCCGGGACCGCTCGGGCCGGACCGTGGTCGTGGTCGTGGTCGTGGCCGTGGCCGTGGCCGTTGTCGTGGCCGTGGTCGTGGCCGCGAGCCGGGCCCACGCGGCATCGGTGTCGACGCGTTCGGCGCCCGACGTCGAGAGGGCGGAACCCACCAGCTGCGCGTCGGCGCGGGCGCCGTCCAGGGCACGCAGGCAGGTCGGGCAGCCGGTGACGTGCGCGCGGTCGTCGTCGGTCACACCGGCCGGTTCGTCGACCAGCCGGCGCAGGACGCCCTCACTCGGATGACGCATGGCGGTTCAGCTCCTCGAGCAGGACGGATTCGGCGCGGCGCACGGTGGTGCCCACGCTGCCGGGGGACATGGAGAGGGCGGCGGCGACCTCGGCGTAGCTCAGGCCGCTGTGCCGGAGCACCAGGGCCGCCGCCTGCTTGTGCGGCAGCCGGGTGAGCGCTGCCCGCACGGCGCTGCGCTCGTCGCGCGTGACGACGACGTCGGCGACATCGGGGGCGACCGTTGGACCGTCGTCCGCCGCCTCCTCGCGGGCGCTGCGGCGGCGGGTCGAGCGGAGCAGGTTGAGCGCCGTGTGGGTCGCGGCCACGGTCAGCCAGCCGGCCGCCTCGCCGGCCGGCACCGAGGAGCGCCCGAAGGACAGGAACACCTCCTGGGCGACGTCCTCCGCCTGGTCGCGGGAGCCGAGCACCCGGGCGGCGACGGCGACGACGCGGGCGTAGTGGCTGCGGAAGACGGCCTCGAGATCCGGCCGGATGTCCGCGTGGCCTCGCGCCATGGGCGTGCCCCGTTCAGTCCGGGACCGGACCGCACCGCGCGCACCGGGCAGCGACACCGGTGCGGTCATCGACGGCCGTACGAGCTCCACACCTGGTCAGCACCGCCGGCCACCGGGATGTGACACCGGCGGCGGACTTTTCTCGCGGCGCGCTCACGGGCGCCCGAGGACGCTGCCGGATCCGTCGGCGTACCGGCCGCGCAGTCGCAGCAGCGGGACGGCCGCGTCGTTGAGCACCGGCACCGCCTCGACCTCGAGCAGCGCGAGCACGTGATCGCCGGCCGGGACCAGCCGGTCGAGGCGGCAGTCCAGCGCCACTAGACCCTCGTCCAGCACGATGGCGCCGCCGTCCGTCCGGGACCACGGCACCGACTCGAGCAGGTGCCGGGCGCTGGGCCGGCCGGCCGAGGCGAACCGGCTCGCGACGATCGCGTGCTGGGCGGCCAGCACCGTCAGCCCGCACCGCCCCACCTCGCCGAGCAGCTCGGCGGGATAGCCGTGCGCAGTCAGCCCGACGGCCACCAGCGGGGGCTGTGCCGAGACGCTCATCACCGAGCTGACCGTCGTCCCGACGTCGTCGATGTCGTCCTGAACGGTCAGCAGGCACACGCCTGCCGCGTACAGCCGCATGGCGGTGGCGAACTCGACGGCGTCGACCGGCATGGCGGCCAGTCGACCACACGATCAGGATGGGGACATGATCCGGTGTACAGCGTGACCGGCGACCGCGAGCAGACCTACGACGTCGTCGTCATCGGTGGTGGCTCCACGGGCGAGAACCTCGCGGACGTCGTCGTCCGCGGCGGCCTCTCGGCGGTCCTCGTGGAGCGCGAGCTCGTGGGCGGTGAGTGCTCGTACTGGGCCTGCATGCCCAGCAAGGCCCTGCTGCGTGGCACCGAGGTGCTCGCCGAGGCCCGCGCCGTCGACGGGGCGAAGCAGGCGGTGACGGGGGAGCAGGACGTCGAGGCGACGCTGGCCCGGCGTGACACGTTCACCCACGGCTGGGACGACAGCAGCCAGGTCCGTTGGGTCGAGCGCGCCGGCATCGCCCTGGTGCGCGGTTCGGGACGGCTCAGCGGCCGGCGCTCCGTCGTCGTCGACACCGACAGCGGCCCGCTGGAGCTGCACGCCCGGCACGCGGTCGCGGTGTGCACCGGGTCGGAGGCGTCGATGCCCCCGGTCGACGGGCTGTCCGACGTCGGTGCGTGGACGCCGCGCGAGGCGACCAGCGCCAAGCAGCCGCCGGGCCGGCTGCTGATCCTCGGCGGCGGCTACGTCGGCTGCGAGATGGCCACGGCCTGGCAGGCGCTCGGGTCGCAGGTGACCGTGCTGCAGCGCGGGAAGCGGCTGCTCGACGACATGGAGCCGGCAGCCGGAGACGCGGTCGCCGCGGCGCTGCGCGCGCGGGGCGTCGACGTCCGCCTGGGCTGCGAGGTGACGGCCGCGCGGCGGAGCGGCACGGACGTCGTCGTCACCACGGACGGCGGCGAGGTCCGCGGCGACGAACTGCTGGTCGCCGTCGGCCGGCGCGCCCGGACGGCGGACCTGGGCCTGGAGAGCGTGGGTCTCGACCCGGGCGCGTACCTGGACGTCGACGACACGATGCGGGTGCGCGGTGTGCCGTGGCTCTACGGCGTCGGCGACGTCAACGGCCGGCGGCAGCTGACCCACATGGGCAAGTACCAGGCGCGCCAGGCCGGGGCGGCCATCGTCACGCGGTCGCGCAACGAGGTGCCCTCGACCGCCGACTGGTCGCCCTTCGTGGCCACGGCGGACCGGGCGGCCACGCCGTCGGTCGTCTTCACCACCCCGCAGGTGGCCATGGTCGGCCTCACCGCCGCCCAGGCGGCCGAGGAGGGCCGCCCCCACCGGGTGATCAGCTACCCGCTGGGCAGGGTCGCCGGCGCCTCGCTGTTCGCCGACGGTTACGAGGGCACCGCGATCGCCGTGGTGGATCCCGAGCGCGAGGTGCTGCTCGGCGTCACCTTCGTCGGCCCGGCGGTGGCCGAACTGCTGCACGCGGCGACGGTCGCCGTGGCCGGCGAGGTGCCCATCGCCCGGCTGTGGCACGCGGTGCCGGCCTACCCGACGATGAGCGAGGTCTGGCTGCGACTGCTGGAGGCGTGGCGCGACAGCGGGGATACGTGGCGCGACAGCGGGGATACGTGGCGCGACAGCGGGGATACTGGCCGGGCGTGACGGAGCGCAAGCCGGCGGGCGTCCCGTTCGAGACGTGGGTGGACACCCAGATCCGCACCGCGCAGGAGTCCGGCGCGTTCGACGGCCTCGCCGGAGCCGGCCGCCCGCTGCCGCCGCGGCGGACCGAGCAGACCAGCTACGAGTGGGCGCTGGAGTGGGCCCGACGCGAGAACGTCGACCCGTTGGGCATGCTGCCGCCGGGGCTGGCGCTGCGCCGGGAGCGGGAGGACCTGCCGCGTCGGCTCGCGGCCCTGCCGTCGGAGACCGCCGTGCGTGCCGTGGTGGAGGACTTCAACGCGCGGGTCGACGCGTACTGGCGGCGTCCGGCCGAGGGGCCGCAGGTGCCGGTCGGTCAGGTGGACGTGGCGGAGACCGTGGCGCGATGGCGGGCGAACCGGCCGCCACCGCCCCCGCCCCCGCCGCTCACTGCCCGCCGGCCCTGGTGGTGCCGGTGGCGCCGGTGGCGGACGCCCCGCGCTGAGGCAAAGGAAGCTTTACCCCCGTCGGGGCGCCCACGACGCAGGTAAAGCTTCCATTGCCGTGCACCCACCCTGCCGGGGGACGTGTCAGCGGCCGTCGTCCGCCGCGTCATCGGCGCCGGTCTCGGCCCACTCCGTCGGGTCCGCGCCCCACGGCATCGACGCGAGGTCGTCGTCGTGGGCGGGCTCGAGCGAGATCCGCGGGCTGGGCCGGGTCGTCGGCGGCTCGTCGACGTCGGCGAGCGCCACCTGCTCGTCGGGGGCGTCCGGGACGGCCGGCCCCGGCGCCTCGGTGATCTCGTCGATCAGGGCCTCGGCGGCGCTGGGCAGCGGAGCCGGCCGCCCGAACGCGAAGCCCTGGGCCATGGCGCAGCCGTGCCGGAGCAGCCACTTGGCCTGGTCGAGGTCCTCGATGCCCTCGGCGATCACCTGCAGGCCCATGCCGCGGCCCAGCTGCAGCAGCCCCTGCACCAGCGCGGCGGTGGCGGGCTCGGTGACGACGTCGGCGACGAACGAGCGGTCGATCTTGACCGTGTGGATCGGCAGGCGGTGCAGCGCGGTGATGGCGGAGTAGCCGGTGCCGAAGTCGTCCAGCGCCAGCGTGACCCCGGCGTCGGTGACCACGGCCACCGAGTGCAGCGTCGCCTCCGCGGCGAACAGCGCGGTCGACTCGGTGATCTCCAGCTCGAGGCGGGCCGGGTCCAGGCCGGACTCCTCGAGCGCGTCCGCCACCAGGTCGCTGAAACCCTCTTCGGCCAGGTGCCGCGCCGAGATGTTGACGTGCACGCGCAGGTCCTCGGGCCACGTCGCCGCGTCGGTGCACGCCTGGCGGAGCACCCAGGCGCCGAGCTTGGAGGTCAGCCGGTTGTTCTCGGCGGCGGAGAGGAAGGCGCCCGGGGGGAGCAGCCCGCGGGTGGGGTGCTGCCAGCGGATCAGCGCCTCGTAGCCGAGCAGTCCCTCGTCGGCCAGGTGCACGATCGGCTGGTAGAACAGCCGCAGTTCGTCGTTGTCCAGGGCGTGCTTGAGGTCGGTCTCCAGCTGCAGCGCGTCGATCTCGCTGCTGGTGAGCACACCCTCGAACACCTCGATGCGCCCGCGCGTGCCCTCGCCCTTCGCGACGGTCAGCGCGCTCTGCGCCTGGCGGAGCAGGTCGTCGGGCGTGGTGTCCGAGCCCAGCGTGAGGCCGACGCTCGCGGACAGGTTGATCTCGCGCTCGTTGACCATGAACGGCTCGTCCAGGACGCCGAGCAGCCGGTGGGCGAGGGCGCGCAGGCCGTCGAGGTCCTCGACGTCCTCCGCGACCACGAGGAACTCGTCGGCCCCCAGGCGCACCGCGGTGTCCTCGACGCGGGTGCTCCAGCGCAGCCGGTCGGCGACCTGGCTGAGCAGCAGGTCGCCTGCCTCGTGGCCCAGCGCCTCGTTGACGGCCTTGAACCGGTCGATGTTCAGGTGCACCAGCCCAACCTGCAGGCCGCGCCGGCGGGAGAGCGCGACCGCGTGCCGCAGCCGGTCGGTGAGCGCACGGCGGTTGGGCAGCCCGGTCAACGGGTCGGTGAAGGCCCGGCGGACGAGGTCCTCCTCGGCCCGGCGCCGGTCGGTGACGTCGACCAGCGAGAGGACGACGAACATCGGCGAGCCGTTGGAGTGGTGGACGATCTCGTGCGACTGCACGATCCAGAGCTCGCGGCCGTCGGAGCGGCGCAGCCGTCGCTCGCCGTCGAGCAGGAGGTAGGGGTCCAGCCGGGGCTCGCCGGGGGGCTGGAACGGCGCGATGTCGCCGATGGGTGCGTCGTCCGGGTGCGCCAGCAGATCGACGTGCCGCCCGGCGAGCTCGTCGACGGTGCGGCCGGTCAGCGCGCACAGCATCGGGTTGGCGACCAGCAGGTGACCGTCGAGGTCGACCAGCGCCTTGGCGATCGGCGCGGACAGGAACAGCGCCTGGAAGAGCTGGCCGCGGTCGGCCAGCAGGGTGTCGATCGCCCTGAGGCGCTGCCCGGCGGCGGCGCTCGGGGGGCCGCCGGGGCCGGACGACGGATCGGGGACGGGAGCACTCACCTGCACAGGGTCACGCATCGAAGCCGTCAAGTGACGCAACCGGCACACGGAGAGTCGTGGTCGTTCGATCACGAACAGTCACCGGCAGTGCATGCGGATCACCCCCCCGCACGGGTGAAGCGGCTCAGGAAGCCGCTGGTCGGAGCCGATGCATGAGGTGGTTCCGCATGCCCAAGGAGGATCATCCATGTCCGGCAGTCGTCCGTCGCCGTTCCGCCTGCGCTCCGCCGTCCCGGCGGTCGTCGTCGCGGTGGCGGTCTCGTCCGTGGGCACGCCGGCGCAGGCGGAGGAGCCGAGCGCGACCATGACGGTGTCCGCCGTCGTCGTCACCGACGACGGCGCCGAGGTCGTCTCCCGCGAGGCGGCCCCCGGTGAGGTCGCGCGCGTCGCCGCGGACCTACGGGATGAGGCCGGTGTGCTCAACGTCTCCGTGGATACCCCCGCGTACGCGATGGGCGAGCCGCACCGCGGTCTCCAGTGGACGCTGGACACCTTCGGCTACGACGAGCTGCCCGCGAACACCCCCGACGGCGCCGGGCTGCTCGTCGCCGTCGTCGACTCGGGCGTGTACGCGGGGCACGAGGACCTCGCCGGCCGGGTTCGCTGCGACCTCGGCGCCGACTTCGCGCTGGACGCCGCGACCTACGGCGGGGCGCAGGGGTGCGTGGACCCCAACGGGCACGGGACGCACGTCGCCGGGCAGATCTCGGCCGTCACCGGGAACGGCCTGGGCATCCAGGGGCTCAGCGCCGCCGACATCATCCCCGTCCGGGTGCTCGATGCCAACGGGGAGGGCACCTCGTCCGGTGTCGCCGCAGGCATCGTGCACGCCGTCGACAACGGCGCCGACGTCATCAACCTCAGCCTCGGCGGCGGCTATAACGAGGCGTACGACACTGCGGTGGCGTACGCGACCAAGGCCGACGTGGTCGTCGTGGCCGCTGCCGGCAACAACCGCGGGGGCGCGGTCAACTATCCGGCCGCGTCACCGGGTGCGATCTCGGTCGCCGCGCTCGAGCGGGACTTGACCTCTGCGCCGTTCAGCTACAGCGGGCCCACCAACTTCATCGCCGCGCCCGGCAGGGACATCGCGTCCACCGGCGCCGGCAGCGCGTCCGCCTACTACTCCATGACCGGTACCTCGATGGCCGCGCCGAACGTGGCCGGCGTGCTGGTCCGGTACCGCGCGAAGTACCCCTCGGCGACGGAGGCGCAGATTCGCTCGCTGGTCGCCTCGACGGCCATCGACCTGGAGACGCCGGGCAAGGACAACAACACCGGCCACGGTCTGCTCGACGTCCAGCAGTTGCTTGCCGGGGTGGAGGTGGCGCCCGTTGCGCCCCACGCGCCGGGCCTCGGCAAGCCGAACGCCGGCCCGGGCGCCGCTCGCGTGCGCTGGGTCGCCCCTGCCTCCGACGGCGGTTCGCCGGTGACCTCGTACGTGGTCAAGGCCTACCGCGGCTGGACGTTGGTCAAGACGATCACCGTCCCGGCGACGGCGCGCGAGGCCGTGGTGAGCGGCCTCATGAACGGCCGGGCGCACACCTTCCTGGTGCAGGCGAGAAACGCCGCCGGCACGAGCCCGCACTCCGTTCGCAGCATCGCGGTGACCCCGAGGACCAAGCCCTCGGCGGCCCGGATCGGCACGCCGAGCGCGCTGCGCAAGGCCGCCGTCGTGCGCTGGGCCGCGCCGACGTCGAACGGTGGTGCGGCCGTCAGCGGGTTCGTGGTCAAGGTCTACCGCGGCTCGACGCTGGTGAAGTCGGTGACTGCCTCCGGCCGGGCGACCTCGGTGACGGTCTCAGGCCTGCTCGCCGGGCGTGCCCACACCTTCACCGTCACGGCCAAGAACGTCGTGGGGACAGGGCCGGCGTCGGCGAAGAGCCGGTCGGTGACGCCGAGGCGCTGACACGATTCGTCACGGATCCGTCGTCTGCGGCCCGGCGCGTCACGTACGGAGCGTGGCCGGGCCCGACGGAAGATGCGAACCGACCGACTCCACCGGATGCACGTGGTTCGACCGACTCGGACGCCGCTGCACGCCCGTGGTCGCATCGTCCGAGGAGTTCCGCTGTCCCACGCCCGTGAGTTCCCCGTCGTCCTGAGGTCGGCCGTCCTCGCTGTGGCCGCCGCCGTCGTCGCCTCTCTGGCCGTCGCGCCACCGGTGCGGGCCGAGGAGCCGGACCCTGCTCCGTCGTCCGACGACACCGTGCTGCTGGGCGCGGGTCCGGCAGCGACCGCGCCGGCCGAGCGACCGCCGCTCGCGGGCGAGCCCGCCCCGCCGCTGCCCGAGGACACCGAGCCCACCGGCACGCTCGGAGCGGTGGTGGAGACCCCCGAGGGTCTGCAGGTCGTCGAGGTCGACGGCGGGCCCGACGAGGCGGCCGAGGTGGAGGACCGGCTCGAGCGGCAGCCCGTCATCGGGGGCGTCGTCGACGTCTTCGTCGACCAGCCGGCGACCATCGCGGCCTGGCCCGACCTCCGCGACGAGCTGTGGAACCTCGACGCGCTCGGCATCGACCAGCTGCCCGGCAGCGCGGCCGACGGATCCGACCAGATCGTCGCCGTGCTCGACACCGGTGTGCGGGCGTCGCACCCGGACCTGCGCGGCCGGGTGAACTGCGACATCGGCGCCGACTTCAGCGTGACCAGCCACCGCTCGGTGGGCAACGGGTGCAGCGACCCGCACGGGCACGGCACGCACGTCGCGGGCATCGTCTCGGCCGTCGGGGACGACGGTGCCGGCGTGGCCGGGGTGAGCGCGGCGCAGATCATGCCCGTCCGCGTGATGGACGCGAACGGCGGCGGCCTCGCGTCGCGGATCAGCGCGGGCATCATCTGGGCCGTCGACAACGGCGCGACGGTGATCAACCTGAGCATCGTCAGTGAGGACACCGCCGCATTCGACGCCGCCATCGCGCACGCGCTGGCCAACGACGTCGTCGTGGTAGCCGCTGCGGGCAACAACCGCCATCTCGGCAACGCACCGCAGGCGCCGGCATCGCGGGCGGGCGTCATCTCCGTGGCGGCGACCGATGAGCTGGGTCTGTCGGCGCCCTACAGCTACAGCGGCGCATCGGTCAGCGTCGCCGCGCCGGGTGACCTGGTGCTGTCCACGACCCCGTCGGGCCATGACTACTCCAGCGGGACCTCGATGGCGGCCCCGCACGTCGCCGGCGTCGTTGCCCGGTATCGGGAGAAGGACCCCACCGCGGACGTCGGGACGATCCGGTCCGACATCGAGTCGACGGCGATCGACATCGAGGTGGCCGGGCAGGACCCGAACACCGGCCACGGGCTGATCGACGTCGGGGAGCTGCTGACCGGCGTCGACACCCCCGCCGACCCGGCATGGGGATACCTGCCGGGCGCTCCCCGCAACGTCGTCCTCACCCCCGGGGCGTCCTCCGTGACCCTGTCGTGGGACCAGCCGCAGTGGACCGGCGCCCTCCCCATCGACGGGTACGCGGCGTTCTTCTGGCGCGTCCTCGGCGGCGAGCTCGTCGAGCAGGGCTGGACGCCGGTCGTGTCGGAGACGGAGTTGACCGTCGGCGGCCTGGCCAACGGCGCCACGTTCGTCGCGGTGGTCGTCGCGGTGAACTCCGACGACGACGTGGGCCAGTTCTCGATGGAGACCCGGCCGGCCACCACTCGGACGGTGCCCCTGCCGCCGCAGATCGGCAAGCCGTCGGTGGGCTCGCAGGCGGCACGAGTCCGCTGGTCGACGGCGAACAACCAGGGATCGCCCGTCACGGGATACGTCGTCAAGGCCTACCAGGGCTGGAGGCTCGTCAAGACGGTCACCGTGCCGGCGAGCGCTCGCGACGTCCGCATCAGCGGGCTGACCAACGGTCGCGCACACACCTTTCTCGTCCAAGCGGTCAACGCCGTCGGAACGAGCCGGCACTCGGCCCGCAGCGTCGCCGTGACGCCGCACGGGAAGCCGGGGGCGCCGCGGGTCGGGAAGCCGGCCGCGGCCGACGACGCCGCCCGCGTCTACTGGGCCGCACCGACCCAGAACGGCGGTGCGTACATCTCGGCCTACGTGATCAAGGTCTATCAGGGCTCGAAGGGCATCAAGACCGTCACGGTGTCCGGGGCCAAGCGCAGCACGCTGATCACTGGTCTGCGCAACAGGGCCTCCTACACGTTCACGGTGACGGCCAAGACCCGCTACGGCTTCGGGCGGCCCACTCCCCGCAGCCCGACGGTGCGCACCCGCTGAGGGAACAGCCGGGCGGTCGGGTGCGCTGCTGACCGGTGTGACGGAGAAGCGGATCGGATTCCTGTCCTTCGGCCACTGGCAGCCCCTCCCGGGCTCGCAGGTGCGTACCGCGCGGGATGCGCTGGTGCAGACCGTCGAGCTCGCGGTCGCGGCCGAGGAGCTGGGCCTGGACGGCGCGTTCGTGCGGGTGCACCACTTCGCCCGCCAGCTGGCCTCGCCGTTCCCGCTGCTGTCGGCGATCGCGGCGCGCACCGAGCGCATCGAGATCGGCACCGGCGTGATCGACATGCGCTACGAGAACCCGCTCTACATGGCCGAGGAGGCAGCGGCCGCCGACCTGATCAGCGGCGGCCGGCTGCAGCTGGGCATCAGCCGCGGGTCGCCCGAGACGGCGCTGCGTGGCTCGGAGTCGTTCGGCTACGTGCCGTCCGACGGCATGAGCGACGCCGACCTGGCCCGGCAGAAGACGCGGGTGTTCATGGCCGCCATCCAGGGCGGCCCCATGGCTGAGGCCGACCCGGCCATGACCGGGCAGCCCGGCGCCGGCCTGGCCGTGCAGCCGCAGTCACCCGGGCTGTCCGACCGGATCTGGTGGGGCTCCGGCACGCGCGCGACGGCGGAGTGGACGGCGCAGCAGGGCCTGAACCTGATGAGCTCGACCCTGCTGGTCGAGGACACCGGCGTGCCGTTCGACGAGCTGCAGGCCGAGCAGATCACGCGCTTCCGGACGGCGTGGGCCGAGGCCGGCTGGGAGCGCGAACCACGGGTCTCGGTGAGCCGCAGCGTGATGCCCATCGTCACCGACCTCGACGCCCAGTACTTCGGCGGCGAGCGGGGCGGCGCGGACCAGGTCGGCCTGCTCGAGGGCGTGCGCTCGCGCTTCGGCAAGAGCTACGTGGGCGAGCCCGACCAGCTGGCCGAGGAGCTGGCCAAGGACGCCGCCGTCCGCGAGGCCGACACCCTGCTGCTCACCGTGCCGAACATGCTCGGTGTCGACTGCAACGCCACGCTGCTGGAGAACGTGGCCCGCCACGTCGCCCCCGCGATCGGCTGGGTACCCGCCGACCAGCGCTGATGTCACCCGGTCGGGCGACCCCTGCCCGGCACCCGGACGGCATTCCTGGCAGCGTGGCCGGATGACCAGGCGGACGGCGGACGACGAGGCCCGGTGGGCCGAGGCGCTGACCTCCCTCGAGCACGGCCCCACGCCGGAGCTCCGCGCCAAAGTCCGCCGATCGTGGGTCGGGATTCTCGGCATTGCCGGTGTCGGGCTGCTCGTGGCCGTGCTCGTCCCGCTGCTGCTCCTGCCCGACCGGCCGGAACGCTCGTCGTCCGAGGACACGAGCACCGCGCTCGAGGTGACAGGGCTCGTGGTCATGAGTGCGGCCGTCCTCCTGCAGTTCACTGCGCTGGTCCTCCTGTTCCGCACCTGGCGCGGCCGGTGGATCGGCCCGTTGAGGGCTCTGACGAGTCGGCAGGTTCGTGACCTGGCCGACGAGGTCAAGGGCAAGTCCCCCGCGATCGCCGAACGGCTGCCGCTGACGCGTCACCTCGCGGCGACCATGCTGCTCCAACGACCCGTCCTGGTCATGCTGGCCGCCATCCCACCGCTCATGCTGGGCATCGCGCTGCTGATGGCGTCCTGGTGGTGGGTGGCAGGTGCCGCGGCCTACGCGGTCCTCGCGCTCCTCGTCGGGCGGCAGGTCCGGCACAACGAGAGGGCAGCGCACCGCTTTCTCGAGGAGCACCCGGACGCGGCGGAGCACCGTCCGTGACGCAGGCACCGGACGACGCGCGCCGCCGGGCGCGGGCCCTCGCTGAACTCGACGAGGTGCCGCCGGAGACGCAGCAGGAACGTGTCTCGGGCCTCCGCGCGCGACGCCGGGTGGAGGTGCTGTGTTCCGTCTTGCTCGCGGGCGTGGTTGCGCTGTGGCTCGCGACGCTCGTCGGCGGGCCCGCCGATGCCGATGACGTGTCCGGATGGCCCCTGGCGGTCTCCGCCGGGACCGTGCTCGCTTTTTCGGTGGTGGTGGGGCTGGCGTGGAGGAATTCCGGCACCCTCGGCCGCGCCCGGTCCTTGGCGCTGCCGCTGGAGTGGCTCACGGCGCAGGAGCGCAAGCACCTCCTCCGGCAGGCGCGCGGGCGGGCACCGGTCGTGCCGGAGGACCTGCCGCTGAGTCGGCGTCTCGCCGAGGTGCGGCTCGCGCAGTGGACGTACCTGCCCCTTGCTCTGACGGCGGTGCTGATGGTGGCGCTGCACGCCATCGCCGGTGCCCTGCTGCTCTGGGACGTCGTCTTCTCCGTCGTCCTGCTGGCCGTGGCGGCCGGGTACGCGGTCGAGCGGCGCGACGCCCGCCGTCTGCAGGCCTTCCTCGACCGCCATCCCGGCCCGGGTGCGCAGCCGTGACCGCGGAGGCCCGCTGGGCGGAAGCGCGGGCCCGGCTCGACCGCCTGCCCCAGGTGCCGCCGCACCGGCAGGCGGCACGCCTGCGCCACGACCGCCGGGCCGCGCGGCTCGGCGCGGTGCTCGTGCTCGGCACGGCGGCGCTCGCGGTCGTCCTGCTGCTCGTCGACCCGCCGTGGCGCGGCAGCGGTGAGCCGACGACCTGGCGGGCGGTCACCGGCTTCACCGTCGGTCTCGGAGGGGCCGTCCTGATCGCCGGGGCGCGGCTGGCGCGGCCCTACGGGCGCAGGGCGTCGATGCCCGGTCCGCTCCAGGCACTCGACGACGGTCAACGCGCCGCGCTGCGCGACCAGGTGCGTGGCCGCGCGCCGGTGCGGCCGGAGACGGTGGGCCTGGCGCGGCTGCAGGCCGACTGGATGTGCGAGCAGCGCACCGCCGGGGCGCTGCAGGAGGCGAGCGCGGTCGTGTACCTCGGCTTCTGGACGGCGTCGTGGCTCTGGTGGGCCGGCCTTCTCGCTGCCGTCTTCCTCGCGCTGGCCGTCACCGCCAGCGTCCCCGCCCGGCGGGACGCCGCCTCGGCCGAGCGCTTCCTCGCCGAGCACCCCGACCCGACGTGCGATTAGTGCACTAACTGCTGCGGAGGTCGAAGCCCAGATCGAGCACCGGGGCGCTGTGGGTGAGCGCGCCGACGGCGAGGTAGTGCACGCCGGTGGCGGCGAACTCGTGCGCCGTGGCCAGCGTCAACCCGCCGCTGGACTCCAGCCGCACCCCGGTGCCCCGCACGAGCTCGACCGCGGCGCGCGTGTCCTCGACGCCGAAGTTGTCGAGCAGCACCAGCCCGACGCCGGCATCGACGGCCGCGCGCACCTCGTCGAGGGTGTCGCACTCGACCTCCAGCGGCACGTCGGGGGCGGCCGCCCGGATCGCCTCCACGGCGGCGCCGATGCCGCCGGCCGCGGCCACGTGGTTGTCCTTGACCAGGGCGGCGTCACCGAGCCCCATGCGGTGGTTCAGGCCGCCGCCGCACCGGACGGCGTACTTCTCCAGCGTGCGCAGTCCCGGCGTCGTCTTGCGGGTGTCGCGGACGGCGGCGCCGGTGTCGGCGACGACGTCGACCCAGCGCCGGGTCAGGGTGGCGACCCCGGAGAGCCGGCCGATCAGGTTGAGCGCGGTGCGCTCGGCGGTGAGCAGCGCCTGGGTGGGACCGGTGACCGAGAGAACCGGCCACCCCGGCACCGCGGGGGAGCCGTCGGCGGCGTGCAGGACGAGGTCCACCTCGGCCCCGCCGACCAGGTCGAACACGGCGGCGGCGACGGGTACGCCCGCCAGCACGCCCGCGACCCGGGGGACGACGTCACCGGTCGCCCGGGCGCCGGCCGGGACCGTGGCGAGGGTCGTGACGTCGGGGCCGTAGGCCAGGTCCTCCTCGAGGGCGCTGCGGACCACTCGCTCGACGTCGGCCGGCGCCAGGCCGCCCTTGGCGAGCGCCTCGGCGATGTCGGCGCGCAGCGGCTTCGTGGTCAGGCCGGTCACGCGACCACCTCCATGGTGTTCGGGCTGCGCAGGGGCAGCGTTCGGGTGTGCAGGTGTCCCTCGGCGTCGATGCGGTGCACCAGCCTGACCCGGCACTCCGGACGGGACTCGGGTGCGTCGGTGCGGCGGTGGCAGCCCCGGCTCTCCGGACGGGCCAGCGCGGCGGAGGCCAGCACGGTCGCGACGGTGTGCAGCGCCGTGGTCTCGAGAGCGGCGACGTCCAGCGGGCGATCGTTGCGCGGGGCCGTGCCCAACGTGGCGGCGAGGTCGGCCAGCCCGGCGGCGTCGCGCAGCACACCGGCGTGCGCGGTCGTGCCGGTGACGATCATCTGCCGGACCGCGGGGTCGACCGCCCGCCCGCCGCCTGGGGTGACCGGCGCGACCGGCGCGACCCGCGGCGGCAGCGAGGCGGCGAGCAGCGTGGCGCAGCGCCGGGCGGCGACCAGCCCCTCGGTGATCGAGTTGGAGGCGAGGCGGTTGGCGCCCTGGGCGCCGGTGCAGGCGACCTCGCCGACGGCGTAGAGGCCGGGCACGCTCGTGCGCCCGTCGAGGTCGGCGAGCACCCCGCCGCAGGCGTAGTGCGCCGCCGGTGCGACGGGCAGCACCTCGGTGACCGGGTCGAATCCGGCCGCCCGGCAGGCGCGCAGGATGCCGGGGAACCGCTGCTCCAGGAAGCCGGCGCCGAGGTGTCGGGCATGGAGGTGCCGGGCATCGAGGTGTCGGGCATCGAGGTGCCGGGCGTCGAGGAAGACCGGGCCGGGGAAAGCGGCGATGGTCGCCGAGACGACGTCCCGCGGGGCCAGGTCCGCGAGCGGGTGGGCGGCGGGCATGATCCGCGCGCCGTCGGCGTCGACGAGGACGGCGCCCTCGCCGCGCACGGCCTCGCTGATCAGCACCTGCTGACCGCTGGCCGCGGGGCCCTGCCACAGGACGGTCGGGTGGAACTGCACCATCTCGACGTCGGCAACCTCGGCGCCCGCGCGCAGCGCCAGGGCCAGGCCGTCGCCGGTGGCCCCGGCGGGATTGGTGGTCGCGGCGTAGACGTGCCCGAAGCCGCCGGTGGCGAGGACGACCGCGGGGGCGAGCAGGTCGCCGGCGTCGACGAGCGCGCCTTCGTCGGTCATCCGGGCGACCCGGAGGCCGGCGACGGCGTCGTCGGCGGACCGCAGCGCCTCGAGCGCGGCGGTGTGCTCGAGCACCTCGACGCCGCGCTCGACCAGCGCCGCGACCAGCGTCCGGGTCACCTCGGCACCGCTGGCGTCACCTCCGGCGTGCACGATGCGGTCGCGGCTGTGCCCGCCCTCGCGGGTCAACGCGGGCCGGCCGTCGCCGTCGAGGTCGAGCCGGGCGCCGAGCTCCTGGAGCAGCGCGATCGCCTTCGGGGCTTCGTCGACCAGGGTGCGCACGGCCTGCTCGTCGCAGAGGCCCGCGCCCGCGACCAGGGTGTCGCGGACGTGCAGCTCGGCGTCGTCGTCCGCACCGAGCACGGCGGCCAGGCCGCCCTGCGCCCACGGCGTGCTGCCGACACCCAGCGCACCCTTGGTCACCAGGGTGACCGCCCGCCCGGCGTCGGCCAGCGCCAGGGCGGTCATGAGCCCCGCGGCACCGGAGCCGACGACCACGACGTCCGTCGTCCGCGTCCACTCGGCCCCGGGAAGTGCCAGGGCGGGGACGACGGACGGCGTGCGTCCGCGGCGGGGGGTCACTCGCCGACCGGGGACGGCGTGCCGAGCGCGACCATGGCCTCGACGGCGGCGCGGGCACGGGCGGCTACCTCGGGGTCGACGGTGACCTCGTCACGGCCCTCGCGCAGCGCCCGGAGCAGCTTCTCCGGGGTGGACATCTTCATGTAGGGGCAGGCGGCGCGGGAGTTGACCGGCTGGAAGTCGGTGACCGGGTTGGCCTGGCGCAGCTGGTGCAGCATGCCGATCTCGGTGGCGACGAGCACGCGCTTCGCCGTCGTCCGCTTCGCCTCGTCGAGCATCCCGCCGGTCGAGAGCACGTGCACGCGCTCGGTGGGCAGCTGACCGTCCGAGACCATCCACAGCGCGCTGGTCGCGCAGCCGCACTCGGGGTGGATCAGCAGCTCGGCGTCCGGAGCGTTCTCGACGCTCCGGCGCAGGTCGGTGGGAGAGATGCCGGCGTGCACGTGGCACTCGCCCATCCAGATGCGCATGTTCTGCCGGCCGGTCACCCGCTGGACGTGCGCGCCGAGGAACTGGTCGGGGAGGAAGAGGATCTCGCGGTCCTCGGGCACCGACTCGACCACCTCGACGGCGTTGGACGAGGTGCAGCAGATGTCGGTCTCGGCCTTCACCTCGGCGGTCGTGTTGACGTAGCTGACGACGACGGCCCCGGGGTGCTCGGCCTTCCAGGCGCGCAGCTGGTCGGCGGTGATGGTGTCGGCCAGCGAGCAGCCGGCGTTCGCGTCGGGCACGAGCACGGTCTTCTCCGGCGCCAGGATCTTGGCCGTCTCGGCCATGAAGTGGACGCCGGCGAACACGATCGTGCCCGCCTCGCTGGAGGCCGCGAGCCGGGAGAGCGCGAGCGAATCGCCGACGTGGTCGGCGACGTCCTGGATCTCGGGGGCCTGGTAGTTGTGCGCCAGCAGGACGGCGTCGCGCTCGGTGGCGAGCCGGCGCACCTCGGCACGCCAGTCGACCCACTGCCCGGGCGTCCACGCAGCGGCGGTGTTCTCGAGGATCGCGGTCACCGGTGGCCTCCTGGCTCACGTTTGCAACTCTCAGGCGAAAACCTACGGGCGCAACCTACCATTCCGGTCATGCCGTCTGTGTGGTCATCCCCGGAACGCCCGGCCTTTCCGCACCACGCGCTCGCCGTGGTGCTCCAGGTCCGGGACGGGCGGCTGCACGTCATGCTCTGGCAGCGGTCGGCGGAGCCGTTCTCCGGCGCGTGGGCGCTGCCCGGCGGACCGCTGGGCGCCGACGAGACGCTGGGGGCCTCCGTGGCCCGCCAGCTGGCCGCGAAAGTGGAGGTCCAGCAACTGGCCCACCTCGAGCAGCTCGAGACGCGCAGCGATCCCAGCCGGGACCCGCGGGGGCGCACGGTGGCCACCGCCTACCTCGGGCTGATCCCGTCGGACCTCGATCCGCCGCTGCCGTCGGACACCGCCTGGCACCCGGTCGAGGACCTGCCGGCCACGGCGTTCGACCACGGGTCGGTCGTCGGGTCGGCGCTGGGCCGGCTACGGGCCAAGCTCTCGTACACGAACGTCGCCTTCGCCCTGGCCCCGCCGCAGTTCACGATCGCGGAACTGCGCGTCATCTACGTGGCGTCGCTCGGCTACGACGTGACGGCGACCAACCTCCAGCGGGTGCTGCTGCGGCGCGGCGTGCTGGAGCCGACGGGGGAGCTGTCGCCCCCGGGCCGCTCGGGTGGCCGGCCGGCGATGCTCTACCGGTTCGCCGCCCCGTCGCTCGAGGTCACCGACCCCTTCGCCGTGCTCAGGCCGCCGTCCTCCCGCCGGGCCCGCGCGGACTGACGGCGCCCTCGACGGGCCCCGTCACGGACCACCCCCTTCGGGTGATCATGAAGGTGAGTGGTTTCGGCGGGGTCGCGATGCGGCATCTCTTACCGACGTTCCTGTCCGCCACCGCTAGGAGACCTTCGTGATCGTCCTCGGGCTCGTCCTGCTGCTGCTCGGCTTCTTCCTCGACATCTCCATCCTGTGGACCATCGGCATCATCCTGCTGGTCATCGGCGCCGTGCTGTACGTCGCCGGCTCGATGGGCCGCGCCGTCGGCGGTCGAAAGCACTACTGGTAGCCACGTCGGGCGGACGAAGCCCTCGTTCGCATCCGGCACGCGCAGAACCCCCGGCCACGCTGCACCGCGACCGGGGGTTCTGCGCGTTCGGGGGGCGCCGACCGCGGAGCTAGCTGTACTGCCCAGAGACGTTGGTCGAGGGCGTGTGACGACACGATCTGACTGATCTTGTTCGGGGAGGACCTCCGGACGTGGAGTGGAGCTGCTGAAGGCACCCACCCACGACCCGGAGGTCCTCGTGTCCCACGGTAATGCCGCCCTGACTCCACGCCACCGACTGAGGCTGGCGCGCGCCGTGGTCGAGGACGGCTGGTCGATCTCCTACGCGGCGGCGGTGTTCAACGTCTCCTGGCCCACGGCCAAGCGCTGGGCCGACCGGTATCGGAGCGGCGGGTCAGGGGACCGCGGCAACCCTCTCGGGCACGTTGGGGCGTCGGGTGGTCCGGCACCGCGCGCGGATCAAGGCGATTGCCGCCTCGTACGGCGCTGGTCACGTGCGGGTCTTCGGCAGCGTCGCCCGGGGAACCGAGCACAGGGACAGCGACGTCGACCTGCTGATGGACCTGCCAGACGACATGGGTCTGTTCACCCTCGGCCGGCTGCGACGTGATCTGGAGGATCTGCTGGGGCGCGGGTGGATGTGGTGCCCGAGGCCGGACTCAAGGTGGGGGCTCGTCCCGAGATCGAGGCCGACCTGGTGGCGCTGTGACCCGTCACCATCGACATGCCAGCACCGTCATTCACGACCTGCCGATCCTTCGACGGGCAATCGGGCGCCTGCTCGACATCGCAGGGTCCTGCGACATCACAGAGCGCGCCCGGCAGGGATCGAACCTGCGACCAAGTGCTTAGAAGGCACCTGCTCTATCCGCTGAGCTACGGGCGCTCGGGAGCCGATCATCGCACCGCCGGCACGTCGGCGGCCCGCAGCCGGTGACGATGCTCCGCCTTCGGGGGACGCGGGTGTCCACAGGGGCGGTGGCCGTCCACAGATCGCGGGCGTGCCTTCTCCCAGGTCGAGCGGGCGTCGAAGGTCGGACCAGGCCGGCAACGGGTCGGCCGGCGCCGGCCACGGCGCGACTGCCTGGAGGGCACCGTGAACGACACCTCGATCACCGTCGTCGGCAACGTCGTCGACTCACCGCGACTGGTCCGTACGCAGAACGGCCCGGTCACCAACTTCCGCCTGGCCTCGACGTCCCGGCGCTACGACGCCGCCAGCGGCTCGTTCGTCGACGGCAGCACGCTCTGGATCGACGTCGAGTGCTGGGGTCAGCTCAGCGGTCACGTCTCCGGCTGCGTCAGCAAGGGCGACCCCGTCATCGTGCGCGGTGACATCAGCACGCAGAACTGGCAGAGCGACGACGGCCCGCGGAGCAAGCCCCGGATCCGGGCCCGCGCGGTCGGCCACGATCTGGCCAAGGGCACCGCCCAGTTCACCCGGATCAAGACCGTGCGCGCCGTCGGAGCGGGGGAGGGGGCCGGCCCGGGTGACTCCCCGCACGCCGGCCCACTGGGCGACGACGCGGACGAGGCGTACGTCGACGGCGTCGACCCCATGACCGGTGAGCTTCTCGACGCCGGCGAGGACGGCGAGCGCCTTCTGCGCGGTCGGGACTACGTGGGGGCCGACGAGGCGTTGCACCAGGTGACCGCCGGCGATCACGCCCCGGAGCCCGTGCACGCGTAGTTGCCCCGGGCTGGGAGGATCGTCGACAGCACGCACGGGGGCGGGGCCGCCGCACGGCCGCCCCGCCCCCCTTCGCGAGACGACGGAAGGCTCGGCAGCCCAGTGGCTCAGTACATCTACTCCATGGTCCGTGCCCGCAAGGCGCACGGCGACAAGGTGATCCTCGACGACGTCACCCTGGCGTTCCTGCCGGGGGCCAAGATCGGCGTGGTCGGCCCGAACGGCGCCGGAAAGTCGACCGTCCTCAAGATCATGGCCGGTATGGAGCAGCCCTCCAACGGCGACGCGACGCTGTCCCCGGGCTACTCGGTCGGCATCCTCGAGCAGGAGCCGCACCTCAACGAGGCGCTCGACGTCCGTGGCAACGTCGAGGAGGCGGTCAAGCCGCTGCGCGACGCGCTGACCCGGTTCGAGCAGGTCAGCGCGGCGATGGGCGAGCCCGACGCCGACTTCGACACGCTCCTGGCCGAGCAGGGCGAGCTCATGGAGGTCATCGAACAGCACGACGGGTGGGAGCTCGACGCCCGCATCGAGCAGGCGATGGACGCGCTGCGCTGCCCGCCCGGCGACGCCGACGTCACCGTGCTCTCCGGCGGTGAGCGCCGCCGCGTCGCGCTGTGCCGCCTGCTGCTCGAGGCGCCCGACCTGCTGCTGCTCGACGAGCCCACCAACCACCTCGACGCCGAGAGCGTGGCCTGGCTCGAGCAGCACCTCGAGAAGTACGCCGGCACCGTCGTCGCCGTGACACACGACCGGTACTTCCTGGACAACGTGGCCGAGTGGATCCTCGAGCTCGACCGCGGACGGGCCTACCCGTACGAGGGCAACTACTCGACCTACCTCGAGACCAAGGCCGCCCGGCTGAAGGTCGAGGGCGCCAAGGACGCCAAGCGGCAGAAGCGGCTCAAGGACGAGCTGGAGTGGGTTCGCTCCGGGGCCAAGGCCCGCCAGGCCAAGAGCAAGGCACGTCTGGCCCGCTACGAGGAGATGGCCGCGGAGGCCGACAAGTACCGCAAGCTCGACTTCGAGGAGATCCAGATCCCGCCGGGTCCGCGGCTGGGCAACGTCGTCGTCGAGACCAAGAACCTCACCAAGGGCTTCGGCGACCGCGTGCTCATCGACGACCTGTCGTTCACGCTGCCCCGCAACGGCATCGTCGGCGTCGTCGGCCCCAACGGCGCGGGCAAGACGACGCTGTTCAAGATGCTCGTCGGCGAGGAGAAGCCCGACGACGGCGACATCAAGGTCGGCGAGACCGTCAAGGTGTCCTACGTCGAGCAGAACCGCAGTGGCATCGACCCCAAGAAGACCCTCTGGGACGTCGTCTCCGACGGCCTCGACCACATCAAGGTCGGCAACGTCGAGATGCCCTCGCGGGCCTACGTCGCGGCCTTCGGCTTCAAGGGTCCAGACCAGCAGAAGCCGGCCGGCGTCCTGTCCGGTGGCGAGCGGAACCGTCTCAACCTCGCCTTGACGTTGAAGCAGGGCGGCAACCTGCTGCTGCTCGACGAACCGACCAACGACCTCGACGTCGAGACGCTGACCAGCCTCGAGGGCGCGCTGCTCGAGTTCCCCGGCTGCGCCGTCGTCGTGAGCCACGACCGGTGGTTCCTCGACCGCGTGGCGACGCACATCCTCGCCTACGAGGGCGACTCGAAGTGGTTCTGGTTCGAGGGCAACTTCGACGACTACGAGAAGAACAAGGTCGAGCGGCTCGGCCCCGACGCCGCCCGACCGCACCGGGCGACCTATCGAAAGCTCTCCCGCGACTGAACGGATGGCGACGGCGACCGCGGCCCGTCGGAGCGAGCGGCCCGTCGGAGCGGTCGCTCCGGCGGGCCGCCGCCGTCAGGGCCGGAACCCGATCACGAAGGCGCGTTGCCGGGGGGTCTCCACGGCGTGCGGCCGGTAGCCCGCCTGCACGAACGCCACCGCCTGGGGCGGCGGCACCCCGTCCAGCACGGCGAGGCAGGCCAGCGCGGTGCCGGTCCGGCCGGTTCCGCCCCGGCAGGCGATCTCGACGCGCTGGCTGCCCGCGCGCTCCCACACCTCCCGCAGGGCATGGTGCAGCCGCTCCGGGTCAGCGGGCAGGCCGAAGTCCGGCCAGCGCACCCAGCCGCACGGCCAGGCGATGCCGGCCGGCGGCCTGGCCAGCAGGTAGAGACCGAATTCGGGCGGCGGGTTCCCCGCGGACTCGCGCAGTGACCGACCGCGGACGAGACGGCCGGACGGCAACTCCAGTACACCGGTCAGACCAGCGTCCCAGGACCCACCCACGGCGCCCACGGTAGGCCCGCGCGCGGCAGCGGCCCACGGTGCGGCAGGGTGGGGCCCGTGAGGCACATCGTGCACGTCCCGATGCGCTGGTCGGACATGGACGCCTACCAGCACGTCAACAACACGGCCTTTCTCGAGTACTTCGAGATGGCCCGCGTCCAGCTCTTCTTCGAGCACCCCACGCACGACGAGAAGACCGGCATGCGCCGTGGGCTCGTCGTCGCCTCCCACGAGATCAGGTATCGGCGCTCGGTGGTCTACGACGCCGAGCCGCTGGAGATCCAGATCTGGGTGTCCACCGTGCGCGCGGCCTCGTTCGTCTGCCACTACGAGACCTTCGACCACGGAGAGCTGGCGGTCACCGGCAGCACCGTGCTGGTGCCCTTCGACTTCGCTCTGCAGCGGCCGCGCCGGATCACCGCGGAGGAGAAGGAGTTCCTGGCCCGCTACACCGACGAGCCCACGGCCTGAGCCCGGCCGTCTCCGCCCGTACCCCGATCCTGGCGGGCCTCCCAGCCCGGGGACGACCGCCACGTTCGGCCTGTCGCAACTTCCGTCGGCCGGGACCGGCCGCCGGCCCCAGCGCTGTCGACGGGCTGCTGAGGGACCGGCGGTCGCCGGCCGCCCGGTGGTCCTGCACTACCGTCGCGGCAGCGCCGGCCCCGGCAGCCGCGCGAACCAGGAAGCGTGCGTGGGAGGTGACGCGAGGTGGCCCCGACCGTGCGAGACGTCGTCGTAGCCCCCGATCCGGTCGCCGCCGTGCTCGACGCCCACGCGGCCGGAGACCTGCTCGCGTTGCGGACGTCGGGCACCACGAGCCGGCCGCGCGCCGTCGTCCGCACCACCCACTCGTGGGTGACCTCCTTTCCGCACCTCTCGCGGCTCACGGAGGTCGACACCGGCTCGCGCGTGTGGGTCCCCGGACCGCTCACCTCGACGATGAACCTGTTCGCCGCCGTGCACTCCCGCTGGGCCGGGGCGAGCCTGGTCGACACCCCGGACGACGCGACCCACGTGCACCTCACGCCGTCGGCACTGGTCGCCGCCCTGCGTGCCGGTGCGCCGATCCGCGGCGTGCACGTCGTGGTCGCCGGCGATCGGTTGCCGCGCGCCCTCGCGCGGCGGGCGCAGGCAGCCGGTGCCCGGGTGGCGCACTACTACGGAGCAGCGGAGCTGTCCTTCGTCGCCTGGGGCACGGCCGAGGACGACCTGCGGCCCTTTCCCGGCGCCGAGGTGCGGGTGCGCGGCGGCGTGATCCGCGCGCGGTCGCCGTACCTTGCCCTCGGCTACCTGGGGCCGGACGGCCGGCCGTGCACGGAGCCTCCGTTCCGCGTGGACGACGACGGCTACGCCACGGTAGGGGATCGCGGCTGTCTCGACGCCGGCGTGCTGACCGTCACCGGACGAGGCTGCGACGTGGTGCTGACCGGAGGCGTCACGGTGTTGGTCGACGACGTGGAGCGGGTGCTGAGGCGCAGTGTGGACGGCGACGTCGTGGTGGTCGGCGTGCCCCACCCCCGGCTGGGCGCGGTGGTCGCCGCTGTCGTGCCCGACGCGGCCGCCGTTCCCACCGTGCGCCGGGCGGCCCGCGCCGAGCTCGCGCCCGCGCAGCGGCCGCGGCGCTGGTTCCGGATCGACGATCTCCCGCTCACCGCCGGGGGCAAGCTCGACCGAGCGGCCGTTGCCGACCTGGCCCGCACAGGGCGGCTGACGCCGGTCACCGCAGTTGGCGGTGGGTCTTCGTGAACCGGTCCGGGGCAGGCGACGCCCCCGTGATCGTGGCCGCCCGGCGGACACCCATCGGGACCGCCGGTCACGCGCTGCGAGGGCTCACCGCCGCCGAACTCGTGGCGCCGCTGATCACCGACGCCGCCGGTGAACTGGCCGGGACCGCGCCGATCCGGGACGTCTTCCTGGGCAACTGCACCGGTCCGGGCGGGAACCTGGCCCGCTTCGCCGCCCTGCAAGCCGGGCTGCCGGTCGACGTGCCCGGCCTCACCGTCGACCGGCAGTGCGGCAGCGGCCTGGCCGCGATCGTGCTCGCCGCCGCGACCGTCCGTGAGGAGCCGGGCATCGTCCTGGCCGGCGGGGTCGAATCGGCCTCGACCGCGCCCTGGCGATTCTGGCCGCCGACGGACGGCGATCCGGTGCGCTACGAGCGAGCTCCGTTCGCCCCGGCGGCTCTCGGCGACCCGGAGATGGGGCCGGCCGCCGATGCACTGGCTCACCGGTACGGCATCGCACGGGACGCCCAGGACGAGTACGCGGCGCGCTCGCACGCGCGCGCGGTGGCCAGCCAGGCGGCGGGACTCTTCGACGCGGAGATCGTGCCTGTCGGGGCCCTCCGGGTCGACGAGCGCCCGCGGGCCGGACTGACGACGCACCGCCTGGCCCGGCTGCACCCGGTCTACGCCGCCGACGGCACCGTCACCGCGGGCAACGCTTGCGGGATCAACGACGGTGCGGCGCTGGTCGCGCTGGTCGACGGCGCGACATTCGCGCGGACCCGGCGCCCCGGGCTGCGCATCCTGGCCACGGCGACGGCCGGCGTCCATCCCGAGCTTCCCGGGATCGGCATCGTCCCGGCCGCGCGCCGGGCGCTCGAGCGTGCCGGACTCGACCTCGGGGACATCGACGTGATCGAGTTCAACGAAGCCTTCGCCGGCCAGGTCTTGGCCTGCTGCGCCGAGCTCGGCCTCGATCCCCGGCGGGTGTGCCGGGACGGCGGGGCGCTCGCACTGGGGCACCCGTGGGGAGCGTCTGGGGCGGTCCTCGCCGTTCGCCTCTTCAGCCAGCTGGTACGCCGTCCCGGCGGTCGCTACGGGCTGGCCGCGATCGCCGTGGGCGGCGGGCAGGGCGTGGCCATGGTGGTGGAGGCCGCTCGCTGATCCGGTGCCCGAGGATCACCCGGGCCGATCGTCATCGAGGGGACGGAGCGGGAGACCGGGCGCGATCGTCCCGCCGACCAGGACGGCGGCGTTGATCCCGCCCCGGTCGCGCAGCGCCCCGAGCAGTGGCACGCCGACCAGCCGCTCGAGGTGCCGGCACGGCGGGCAGCGCTTCACCCCGACCAGCACCGCGTCGCCCACGGCGAACCGGCGGCCGATCAGCTCCGGCAGTGCGGCTCCCGTCGTCACCAGGTTGCGGCGGGTCTGACCGGCGGTGAGCGGGTGTCCGGACTCGCGGGCGGCCGCCTCGACGTCGGCCTCGTCGATCAGGGTGAGCTGCTTCTCCGCGTCCGGGTACCGGGCCCATGTCCCCCCGCCGAGCGCGTACCGGTCGCCGGCGATCCCGCGGCCGGCCAGCAACTCGGCGGAAGACACGCTGCGCATCGGCGCCGCAGCCTCATCGGCCAGCCAGATCCCGACCAGCCGGCCGACCGGGCCACCGCCCTCCGCGCCGGTCGCCGGCCCGCTCACGGGGCCAGCCCGACCCGGCCGCGGCGGGGCGGCTCCGCGTCGTCGGCGCCGCGGGCGTCGAGCGCTTCCCCGAGGGTGTGCGCCATTCGCAGCACGTGCACCAGCAGCGGCACGACCGCCACCAGGCGCACCCGGTCCGCGCCGCGGGCCGCCTGCGCCTCCCGGATCCGCGCCGCGCGGTCGGCGACCAGCGGGATGAAGCGCAGCGTCATCGCGATCACCAGCCCCACCCGCGCCGGGCGGACGCCGAACACCCGCAGCGGTCCGGTGAGCCGCTCCACCACGTCCACCAGCGCGGTCACCCGGGTCGTCGATGTCACCACTGCGGCGGCCAGCACCAGCGCCAGCACGCGGAGGACGGTCGCCGTGCCCGTCGCCGCGCCGGTCGCGAGGCCGTTGACCAGCAGGTGGACGGCGAACAGCCCGGCCAGCCAGGGCCACACCGGCCGCGCCTGGGCCCACAGTGCCCGAGCTGGGAGGCGCGCGCCGACCAGCCCGACGGCGAGCACGAGCAGCGTCGCCGTCCCGGCCACCGCCACCTCGGGGACGACGACCCCAGCGACTTCGGCCGGCACGACGAACAGCGCGAGCCCGAGTGCGGCCATCAGGCCGAGCTTGACGCCCGCCGGCGCGCCGTGGACCGGGCTCGTCCCGGGTACGTACAGCGCCAGCATCAGCCCGACCTGGCCACGTACCAGGGCACCGTCTCCGCCGGGGTGCCGTCGGCGACGACCCGCCCGTCCTCGAAGACCAGCACCCGGTCGAAGCCGGCCAGCAGGTCCAGGTGGTGGGTGATCACCACGACGTCCTGGTCCAGCTCGTCGATCACCCGCGCGATCGCCCGGGTGTTGACCAGGTCGAGCAGCGTCGTGGGCTCGTCGAACACGATCCGCTGCGGCCGCATGACGAGCACCCCGGCGATGGCCAGCAGCTGCTTCTGGCCGCCGCTGAGCAGGTGCGCGGGGTGGTCGCGGTGGTCGGCCAGCCCGAAGCGGCGCAGCATCTCCTCCACGCGGCGGTTCCGCTCGTCCGCCGGGACCCCCTGGTTCGCCGGACCGAAGGCCAGGTCCTCGGCGACGGTGGGATGCACGATCTGCGCATCGGGGTCCTGGAAGACGAAGCCGACCCGGCGCCGCACCTCGCGCAGCTGCTGGGCGGTGTCGAAGCCGTCGACCCGCACGGTCCCCGTCGTCGGCAGCACCAGTCCATTGAGCAACCGGGCGAAGGTGCTCTTGCCCGAGCCGTTGGCGCCGATCACGCCGATCCGCGACTCGGTCAGCTCGAGCGAGACGTCGGCGAGCACCTGACGCTCCCCGTAGGCGTGCCAGACCCCCGCCAGCTCGATCGCGGTGCGCGGGGCGCGCTCGGCCGCGTCGAGCGTGGCGGCGCGCTGCACCCGTCGCATGCCGGGTCCCCCGCCGGTCAGCCGACCGCCGGACGGCGCGCGGGCAGCTCGATGACGGGATAGGCCTTGCGGACGGCGACCGCGACCGCCGACGCCGCCACCGCCTTGACCAGGTCGCCGGGCACGAACGCCATCGAGCCGGAGAACGCCGTCCACAGCGGGACGTCGCCGACGAGCGCGAGTACGGGAATGCCGACCGCGTAGATGACCAGCACGCCGCCGACCAGGTTGGCCACCAGCGCCCACGCCAGGTTCAGTCGGCGCCAGAACAGCTGGGTCAGCAGGCCGATCACGAACGCGGCCAGCGGCCAGCTGAGCAGGAAGCCGGCCGACGGCCCGACGAAGACGCCGAGTCCGCCGCGCCCGCCGGCCAGCACCGGGGCGCCCACTGCCACCACGGCCAGGAAGGCGAGCAGCGCCAGGCCGCCCCTGCGGGCACCCAGCACCGACCCGGCCAGCATGACACCGAGGGTCTGGGCGGTGATCGGCACCGGAATGCCCGGCACCGGCAGCGGCGGCAGCAGCCCGAGCGCGGCGACGATTGCCGCGAACAACGCGACGTAGGCCAAGTCTCTGCTCTTCACCGGCGCACGGTACCCGAGCGCCCGGCCCCCTCCGGACGCTGGCTCAGGCCTGCAGCCAGACTGCGGCGTCGTCCGACAGGTCGCCGCCGGAGACCTTCCTCCAGGCACCCGTCGGGCGCGGGCAGCCACTGCATCGAGCCGGCGTCGGCGGCGCGGAACGCGGTGTCCGCTCGCATCAGGCCGGGGACAGCCCGCCGGGCGCCTCGTCGGGCCAACGGTTCTGCATGCTGTGGGCAGCCATCTCGAAGTACTGCCACATCGTGGCCTCCTGCTCCGGCGACAGCTCGAGGGAGTCGACCGCCGCACGCATGTGCCGCAGCCACGCGTCCCGCTCGGCGGGGCCGATGGCGAAGGGCGCGTGCCGCATCCGCAGGCGCGGATGCCCCCGGTGCTGCGAGTACGTGGTCGGCCCGCCCCAGTACTGCTCCAGGAAGGCCCGCAGCCGCAGCTCGGCGCCCTCCCAGTCGTCCTGCGGGTACAGCGGCGCGAGCACGGGATCGGTGCGCACCCCGGCATAGAAGCGGCCCACGAGCAGTTCGAAGACCGGCGCGCCGCCGATCTCGTCGTAGAACGTCCGGGCCGAGGGCAGGGAAGGGCTCGACTCGGTCATGACACCGATGATCCCGCGGCGGCGCCCGCCGGTGCCACGTGACCCTGCGTACGTAGGTACGCCATGAGCGGGACGATCACCGCGATCAGGCCCAGCGCGCCCGACAGCGCGACCACACCGCTGGGAGCGATGCCCTCCGCGGCCAGACCGGCGCCGAGGACGCCGACGCCCTGCACGCCGTAGAGCCCGGCCACCGCGACACCGAACGCGCGGCCCCGGAAGGCCGGCGGTACCGCCTGCACGAACGAGACGTTCAGCGGGATCAGCCAGGCGCCGCCGAGGCCGGAGACGAACATCAGCCCGACGACCAGCGCGAAGGACACCCCGCCCGGGCCGGCGAGGTTCGCCAGCACGCCGGCCAGCACGAGCGGCGCGAGGGAGAGCAGCACCAGGAAGGGCACGAGCGCCTCGCGCCGCGACGGTCGCACCAGCCGGGCCACGACCAGGCCGCCGATCGTGACGCCGAGCGGGTTGGCGGCCAGCAGCACGCCGACGGCCGTCGTCCCCTGGCCGAGCTCCTCGACGAGGGGGGTGGCGATGCCTTCCGAGGCGTAGGCGAACAGCGTGCCCACCCACAGCACCGCGATGATCGCCAGCAGCCGCGGGTTGCCGCCGATCAGCCGCAGCCCCTCGCCGGCGTCGCGCAGGACGCCGCGCGCGAGCCCGCCCGACGGGGACGACGGCGCCGGCCGCGGCCGCAGACCTGCCTTGAGCCAGACGGCCGAGACGGCGAACGTCAGGGCGTTGACCAGGAGCGCGATCGACGGGTCGAACACCGCCACCAGCGCACCGGCCAGCACGAAGCCGACCACCTGCGCCAGCTGCAGGCTGATGTTGGAGAGCGACGTGGCCACCGCGTAGCGGTCACCCTCCAGCACGTCGGCCATCAGCGCCGACCGGGCCGACTCGAACGGGGGCGCGCACATCGCCACCAGGAACAGCAGCGCCAGCAGCACCGGCAGCGGCGTCCCGGGGATCGCCATCCCCGCCACCAGCACCGCACGGGCGACGTCCGTGGCGATCAGTACCCGGTGCCGGGGGAAGCGGTCGGCGAAGGTCGACAGCAGCGGCCCGAACAGCAGCCACGGCAGGTAGCTGATGGCGAACGTCATCGCGGCCAGCAGCGGCGACTCGGTGCGCGCGTAGACGAGGACGGTCAGCGCGACCCGGGCGAGCTCGTCGCCGATCGTGGAGAGCAGGAACGTGCCGAACAGCGGCCGGAACTCGCCGACCGCGAAGACCTCCCGGAAGGTGGCCGCGCGGGGGGCCGCGGCGCCCTCGGGAACGCCCGCGCTCAGCGGGTCCCCGCTCCGTTGCCCGACGCCACGCCCAGCAGCGGCACCGGCGTCCGGATGCCCTCGGCGACGAACCGCTCCTTGAGCCGCAGCCGGAGTTCGCGGCCGACGCGCCACTGGTCGGCGTTGGTGCTGCGCACCATCAGCCGCAGAAACACGCCCTCGGCGGTGATCTGCTCGACGCCGAGGGACTCCGGCGGGGCGAGCAGCACGTCCTCCCACTCCTCCTCGGCGTACATGGCGTCGGCGACCTCCTGCATGACGGTGCGGGCGCGCTCGAGATCGGTGTCGTGCGCGACCGGCATGTCGACGACCACCTGGGCGTAGCCCTGGCTCTTGTTGCCCACCCGCAGGATCTCGCCGTTGCGGGCGTACCAGACCACGCCGTTGATGTCGCGCAGCCGGGTCACCCGCAGGCCCACGGCCTCGACGGTGCCGCTGGCCTCGCCGAGGTCGACGACGTCACCGACGCCGTACTGGTCCTCGAGGATGATCGCGATCCCGGCGACGAAGTCCTTGATCAGGTTCTGCGCGCCGAAGCCCAGGGCCACGCCGATGACGCCCGCGCTGGCCACGATCGGGGCGAGGTTGAGGCCCAGCTCGCCCAGCACGAGCACGACGGCGATGCCGAGGACGACGATCGAGGCGAAGCTGCGCAGGACCGAGCCCATCGCCTCGGCCCGCTGCGTCCGCCGGGCCGCGACCTGGTCGACGGCGTCCTGCTGCGCGGCGGTGCGCCGGCGGCGGCGCATGATCGTCGGCATGGCCCCGGTGGCGGTGCGGTCGGTCAGCCGGGCGATGGCCCGGTGCACGAACAGCCGGACGACGACGGCGAGCACGACGATCAGCAGGATCTTGGCGGGCTTGGCCACCAGGACGTCGGCGTTGGTGGCGAGCCAGCGCAGGCCGAACAGCTCCCAGAGCTTCGCGCACAGCGACGTCGGGTCCTCGACGCAGCTCGGTGCGAGCTCTGCGGCCCGGTCGACCGCGGCGAGTACGGAGGGTGAAGCACTCATCACGACGGATTCTCTCAACAATCGCGGCCGGAGTCAGGCGGTCGACGAGCCCACCGTGTCGTCGGCTGCCCTCGAAGCGGCATCCGCCCCAGCAGCCCCAGCCGTGAGCCCGGTGTGGGCCGCGAGGAAGGCCAGTTGGTCGGCGGCCAGACCCACGGTACGACTCACTGCCCGCGCTCCGTGACCCACCGCAGTCTCGCGCCGCAGCACGACCGGGGCCGTGGAGGTGGTCGCGTGCTGGAGCGCGGCCGCCAGCTTGCGGCCGTGCAGCGGGTGCACCCGGGTGTCGGACTCGAAGGTCGTGAACAGCACCGCCGGGTACGCGGTGCCCTCCCGGACGGCGTGGTACGGCGAGTAGCCGAGGAGCCAGCCGAGCTCGGTGGGGTCGTCGGCGGTGCCGTACTCGTCGTTCCAGGTGCGGCCCAGCCCGAAGAGCTCGTAGCGCACCATGTCCAGCAGCGGAGCACTGCAGACGACGGCCGCCGCGAGCTCCGGTCGCTGGGTCAGCGTGGCCCCCACCAGCAGCCCGCCATTGGAACCGCCCATGACGCCCAGCTGCCGGTGCGTCGTCCAGCCCTCGGCGACCAGGTGCTCGGCCGCCGCGGCGAAGTCGTCGAACACGTTCTGCTTGCGCTCGCGCATGCCCGCGCGGTGCCAGTCCTCACCGTGCTCCGAGCCGCCGCGGAGGTTGGCCACCGCCCAGACGCCGCCGGCAGCGACCCAGGACAGCGCCTGCGCCGAGTAGGCCGGCGTCAGCGCGACGTTGAACCCGCCGTAGCCGTAGAGCACCGCCGGGCGGGGACGCTCGGGACGTCCGTCGCCCGAGAGCACGAACAGGTGCACCGGCGTGCCGTCGGCCGAGGTCGCGTGGGTCTCGACCACGGTGACGTGGGGCACCCGGCCGGCGACGGCCGCCTTCTCCCAGCCGCGCAGCGACGTCGGGTCGGCGGCATCCCAGGAGTACACCGACGGCGGGGTGGCGTAGTCGGTGTAGCCGATCCACGCCTGCGTGCCGCCCTCGGGGGGCGCGGTGACGCCGGAGATGCTCCCCGCCCCTGGCCGGTCCACGTCGACCAGGCGGCCGGGCTGGGCCGGGGAGTCGGGGCCCGCCCACACCGAGAGCCGGTCGGTGGCGTCGACCGCGTGCACGGCCAGCACCTGCAGCTCGCCGTCGGGACCGTCGACGAGCGCGATGTCGGACAGCACGGCGTCGGGCTGCTGCGGGACGACGTCCTGCCACTTCCCGGGTGCCCAGGTTGCCGGGTCCGCCGGATCGGCGACCGCCAGGCGCCAGCGCGGGGCGTCCCGGTCCGACATCAGCCACAGCCGCCCGTCACGTGCCACCCAGGCAGCGGTCTGCGCGTCGACGCCGAGCTGGAACTCCCGGAACGTGCCGTCACCGGCCAGGTCGGCGATCCAGACGTCGTCGCGGGGCGCGGTGCCCGCCGAGCCGGACACGACCAGCCACCGCCCGTCCCGGCTGGTGCGGACGCCGAAGTAGGTGGTCGGGTCGCTGCCCTCGCCGTGGACGAGCACGTCGTCCTCCGGGGGCGCGCCGACGCGGTGGCGCCACACCCGGCGGTGGAACTGCTCCTCGCCGGCGGGCACGAGCTCCGGGGCCAGCCGGCGGACGTAGAACAGCTCCTCCCCACCGGGCAGCCAGGCCGACGGGGGAGTACCGGCAGCGGTCGATCGGACCGTCGAGCTGCGCTCCCGGTCGCGACGTCGAGGACGTACAGCCGCGACTCCTCGTCCCCGCCGGTGGACAGCTGGTAGGCCAGCCGGTCGCCCTCCCACGAGGGCGACCAGGCGTCCAGGGTCGTCGTGCCCTCGGGGTCGAGTGCCATGGGGTCGACGAGGACCCGCTGGGTGCCGTCGGCCTCGCGCACCCGGAGGACGGCGTGCTCCTGGCCCGGGTCGCGGCGCATGGAGAACGCCCGCCCCGCCCGCCAGACAGGGACGCCGACCGCGCCCGCGTGGATCAGCTCGCTCGAGCGTCGCGGCGAAGGCCTCGCGGCCGGGCAGGCCGGCGAGGAGACTCGGCGGCGAGATCGTCCTGGGCCTCGCTCCAGGCCATGGTCCGCGGGTCGTCGCCGTCCTCGAGCCAGCGGTAGGGATCGGCGACGGAATGCCCGTGCAGGTCCTCGACGAGGTCGAGCCGCGGGGCCTCGGGATAGCGCATCACGCCCACGGTAGTGCGGCCTCCCGGCCCCACCGGAACCGCATCGCGCACAACCCGGGAGCGGTGCCGGGCCTGAACAGGTCAGAATGGAGCCGCCCGCGGGTCGCTCGAGCCACCGGCGGTCCGCCGGCGTCGGAGGTGATCCGTGCCGCGTGCCGCGAACGGGTCGACGACGGCGGGTCATCCAGGCCCGCGCCGCGACCCGAACATTCGACCGCTGTCGCCTGCGCCCTCACCGGGCACCGCCGGCGCGACCCTGCTGCTCAACGCCACGTACGAGCCCCTGTGCGTGGTCTCGACGCGGCGCGCCATCGTGCTGGTGCTCGCCGAGAAGGCCGAGGCCGTCGACGCGGCCGCGGAGGTCGTCCATGCCGAGACGATCAGCCTCCCCGTGCCGGTCGTCGTCCGGCTGACCCGGTACGTGCGGGTGCCCTTCCCGGCGTCGGTGCCGCTGTCCCGCCGGGCGGTCTTCACCCGGGACGGGCAGACCTGCGTGTACTGCGGGAGCTCGGCGACGAGCATCGACCACGTGGTCCCGCGCAGCCGGGGCGGCACGCACACCTGGGACAACGTCGTCGCCGCCTGCCGCCGGTGCAACCACACCAAGGCCGACCGGTCGCTGGCGGAGCTGGGGTGGGCGTTGCCGCACCCACCACGCACGCCCAGCGGCGCCGCGTGGCGTCTGCTGGGCGCACGAACGGTGGATCCGCGCTGGCGGGAGTGGCTGGGCGTGCCCGACACCGTGAGCGCATGACAGCCTGCGCTGCATGAGCTCACCGGGGACCGCGCGCCGGCTGTGGGCGCTGGCCGAGCCGTACCACGCCCTCACGTACTTCGCGGCCGAGAGCCGGGCGGCCGCGCAGGAGCGGGGCCTGCGCGGCTTCTGGCGCGGCTACTTCGCGCTGCGCGCCGCGCCGCTGGGTCCGGTCGGCCCGACCGTGGTGGCGGCGACGTTCTACAACTTCGCACCCGCCTTCGTGGCCCGCGCGGTGCCCGAGGTCTGGGATGTCGTGACGCCGGACGGCGCGCTCCACGCGCGCCTCGCCGGCGTGGACGCCGCCGTCCGCCGGGTGCTGGGCGAGGAGTGGATCGGGTCGGCCGAGGCGAAGGAGGCCGCCGAGCTGGCCGGTGCCGCCGCGCGGGCGGTCGACGTGTCCGGACGACCGCTGGCGGCCGCGAACTCGGCCCTGCCCCTGCCGGACGAGCCGCACCTGGCGCTGTGGCAGGCGTTGACCACGCTGCGCGAGTACCGCGGGGACGGGCACACCGCAGCCCTGCTGCAGCGCGAGATCACCGGGCTCCAGGCGCACGTGCTGGCGGCAGCAGCCGGCCGGAGCACCCGCGACTGGTTGCTGCGCGCCCGCGGCTTCTCCGACGAGGCCTGGGACGACGCGACGAGGGCACTGTCCGGGCGCGGCTGGCTGGACGGGACGGAGCTGACCGCCGCGGGCCTCGCGATGACCGCCGCGGTCGAGGCCGACACCGACCGGCTCGCTCTCGGGCCGTGGCGCGGGCTGGGCGACGCCCGCTGCGACCGGCTGGCCGACCTGCTCGTTCCGGTCCGCCGCGCGGTGCTCGCGTCCGGCGACTGGCCGGCCGGCAACCCGATCGGCGTCCCCGAGCCCGGCTGAACGGGCAGAAGGATCCTTCAGGTGACGCGGGCGTGCTGGGCGGGGAACCGCTCCCAGGCCCGGGTCTCGAGCACCTCGCGGAAGCGGTCCATCGCGTCCCAGACGTCGACGAACCGGGTGTAGAGCGGTGCCGGGCCCAGCCGCACGCGGTCCGGCGTCCGGAAGTCCGGCACGACGCCGCGGTCGATCAGCGCCTGGGTCACCTGCCAGGCGTGCGGGTGCGCGAACGTGACGTGCGCGCCGCGACGCGCCGGATCGCGCGGCGAGGCGAGCACGGCGCCGTGCCGTGCCGGCCAGGCGTCGGCGATCGCGACGGCCATCGACGTGAGCGCCTGCCCCTTGGCGTACAGCCGCTGTACGCCCGCCTCGGCGACCAGCCGGGCGCCCACCTCGACCGCGGTGATGCCCAGGATCGGCGGCGTGCCCGCGCCGAACCGCTCGATCCCCGCGGCCGGTTCGTAGGCCGGGCCCATCTCGAACTGGTCGCGCTGCCCCGAACCAGCCCGCGATCGGCGAGCGCAGCGACTCCTGGAGCTCCCGCCGTGCGTAGAGGAACGCCGGCGAGCCCGGCCCGCCGTTGAGGTACTTGTAGGTGCAGCCGACCGCCAGGTCCGCACCGGACGCCGCCAGGTCCACCGGCACCGAGCCCGCCCGCGTGGGACAGGTCCCAGACCACCAGCGCTCCGGCGTCGCGGGCCTGCGCGGGTGACGGCCGGCAGGTCGGCCAGCGCGCCCGAGCGGTAGGCCACGTGCGAGAGGACGACGACGGCGACCCGCTCGTCCAGCGCCGCGGCCAGCACCGCCGGGTCGAGGCCGGTCGTCGATGTCGGCGGGGATCTCCCGCACCGCCATGCCCGCGCGCCCGGGCGACCCCGGCGACGACGTATCGGTCGGTCGGGAAGTCGTCGGCGCAGCACACCAGCACGTCGCGGCCCGGCCGGGCGTCGATGCCGGCCAGCAGCAGCTTGTAGAGGTTGACCGTGGTCGAGTCGCCGACGAGCACCTCGCCGGGACGGGCGCCCAGCACCCCCTCGGCCAGCACGTCGCCGACGCGGGTGGCCGCGCCGATCCACTGCCCCCACGATCCGACGAGCCCGCGGCCCCACTCCTGCTCGACCACCCGCGCCAGGGCGGCGGGGGTGTCCAGCGGCAGCCGGCCCAGCGAGTTGCCGTCGAGGTAGTGCACCGGTCGGGCCGTCGTCGTCGGTGCCGGCGAACCGGGCGCGGAAGCCGGCCGAGCGGGTCGGCGTCGTCGAGCGCCTGCGCCTGCGTCCGCGTCGGGACGGCGGTGTCCGGAGCATCCACGGCGTCCTGTCTACGCCCATCGCGGGCTAGCGTCGCCGTCCGTGGGCACCCAGCTGCACGACCTCACCGCGCTCGAGCAGCCGCCGCCGTCCGCAGCCGGGAGGTCAGCCCGACCGAGCTGGTGAGCACGCCCTGGCGCGGATCGAGGCGCGCGACGCCGACCTCGGCGGCTTCCTCACCGTCACGCCGGAGCGGGCGCTGGCCGCCGCGCGCCGGCGCGGAGGCGCCGGCTGCGCCGGGGCGGCGACCTGCCGCCGCTGCTCGGCGTGCCGACGGCGATCAAGGACCTGAACAACACCGCCGGCGTCCGGACGACGTTCGGCTCGACGGTCATGGCCGATTTCGTGCCGGCCGTCGACGACGCCGTCGTGACCAAGCTGGCCGCCGCCGGGACGATCAGCCTCGGCAAGACGAACACCCCCGAGTTCGGCTTCCCCTGCTACACCGACAACGACCTCGCCGGACCTGCCCGCTGCCCCTGGGACCCGACCCGGCTCGCCGGCGGGTCCAGCGGGGGAGCGGCGGTCGCGGTCGCCGCCGGGTACGTGCCCTTCGCCCAGGGCAGCGACGGCGGCGGATCGATCCGCATCCCGGCGAGCATCAACCGGCCTGTTCGGCATCAAGCCCAGCCGTGGGCGGGTCAGCAACGCGCCGCTCGGCGGTGACGTGACGGGGCTGGGCATCAACGGTCCGCTGGCCCGCACGGTCCGCGACGCCGCCGCGATGCTCGACGCGATGGCCGGGCCGGTGCCCGGCGACCCCGCCTGGGCGCCACCGCTCCCGCCCGGGGAGACCTTCCTCGGCTGCGCCGACCGGCCGCCCGGCCGACTGCGGATCGGCCTGACCGTCGAGTCGGCCGTCGACGGCGCCGGACTCGACCCGGAGGTGCAGTCCGCCCTCGACGACGCGGTCGCCGCTGCTCGAGGACCTCGGCCACGACGTCGAGGAGGTGCCGGCCGGCCTCCTCGGGCCGGAGGTGCTGCCGGCGTTCGAACGGGTCGTGGGCGCTCTCCGGCGACCACCCTGCCGGTACCGGCCGAGCGGGTCGGACGAGCTGCGCCCGCTGACCCGTGAACTGCGCGAGCGCGGGCTGGCGCTGTCGGCCCGCGACGGCCATGGAGGCGCTCTACGCGCTGCGGCTGTTCGCCCGGCGGTTCGTGCAGGCGACCGACCGCTACGACGTCCTCGCTCGCGCCGGTCGTCACGATGACCCCCCGGCCGGTGGGCTGGTTCGGCGCCGACGGCGAGGGCTGGCCGGACTTCGAGCGGCAGAAGCGCTACGCCGCGTTCACCGCGCTGTACAACGTCACCGGCCAGCCGGCGGTCAGCGTGCCGCTGCACTGGACGCGCCGACGGCCTCCCGATCGGCACGATGCTGGTGGGGCGACCCGCCGACGAGGCCACGCTGATCGCGCTCTCGGCGCAGCTGGAGGAGGCCCGCCCGTGGGCGCACCGCCGCCCGCCCGGGTGGTGACGAGGGCCGCCCGGACCCCCGTCGAGGGACTCGGGGGTGATCCGCCGCCGGTCAGCGGGACGCGGCCGGTAGGTTGTCGCGCCGTGACCGTCGCCGAGACCATGCTCGTCTCGTCGCCGTCCCGCTGGCGCTCGTGGTCGTCATGGCCGCGCTGACCCTGCGGCCCGGCCCGGCGAGCGCCGGGCCCGGTACAGCCCGGGCAGCCCTGGGAGCACGAGCCGATCTGGTACGAGCCGCACCCCGAGAACGTGCCGGCGGCCGGCCACGGCGCTCGCGCGCGGCCCTCGACGTCCGGCACGCCCGTCCGCCGGCGGGCCCGCTCGGCGGCGCCCGCGGTACCTGGTGACCCACCCATGACCCGCACTCCCACGACTCCTCTCCGGAGGCCGGCGATGACCCGCGCGCTCGAAGCCGAGTCGCACGACACCGCGACGTCGGACGACCGGGCGCCGCTCGTACCGACGAGGCCGACGGCGCGCTCGACCGCATCTTCAGCTACGCCGAGCTGGCCCGGCTCGACGAGGCGCTGACCATGTCCTCCCGCGAGACCGGGCTGCGCTTCACCCTCTACGTCGGCGACCTGGGCACCCGGACCCGCGTCCGCGCCGAGGAGATGCACGGCGCGTCCGGCGGCCGACCCGCCGAACGCGGTGCTGATCGCCGTCTCGCCCGGCCAGAAGGTCGTCGAGGTCGTCACCGGGGCTGCGTCGTCGCGGCGGCTGCCCGACCGCGCGTGCGCGCTGGCCGTGCTGTCGATGACCAGTTCGTTCGCCGCGGGCGACCTCGTCGGCGGCATCGTCAACGGGCTGCGCCAGATGTCCGACCAGGCCGGTCGGCCCGCCCGCAGCCACGGATAGGACGCAGCGCAGAGGCCCGGGCCCGGCAGGCCCGGGCCTCCGCCGCTCGCGTCAGCGCAGGCCCTCCTGCGCATCGCACTCCCGAGCCCGCAGGGCGCGGGCGATGCCGTCCCGGCCCTCGAACACCAGGCGGCGCAGCGGCGGCGGCTGCTCGGCGTCGGCCAGCCAGGCGTCGGCGGCCACGACCGTCCGCGGCTCCACGACCGGCGGGAACAGGTACTGGACGGCGTTCTTCGCGATCTCGCCCGGCCGGCGGTCCCACAGCGGGCGGATGTCGGCGAAGTAGCGGTCGACGTACTCGGCGGTCAGCTCGCGCTGGGCCGGGTGCCAGAAGCCCTGCAGCATCGCCTCGTGCACCGCGTTGGGCACCGACGTCGTCGTGTGAACAGCACGCCGCCACGTCTCGGCCTTCGACTCCGCGCGTCGGGCCGCAGGGCGCGGGCGGTGGCGGCCCGGCGGGCGCCGGTGGCCGTCGCGTCCCGCTCCGCCTCGGCCGTCGATCTCGGCGTCGCCGGCCGCGCCGATGGCGACCAGCCCGTGCAGGAAGGCCCAGCGCGCGTCGGCGTCGACCACCAGGCCCTCGGCACCTCCTGCGAGCCGTCGAGCAGGCCCGCGCAGGACGTCGGCGTGCTCGTCGGTGCGGGCCGCGCTGGCGAAGGTGCGCGACCACTGCAGCTGCTGGTCGCTGCCGGGCTCGGCGCCGCCTGCAGCGCCGCGAGCGCGCGTCGGCCAGCAGGGTCCAGCCGGTCGGCGCCCAGGACGGGTCGGCGTAGGAGGACAGCGCCGTCTGCACGCGGGCCAGCAGCGACTGGACGACGCTGATCTCGCTCTCGGCGTCGACGCCGGCCAGCACGAGCTGCACCCAGTCGCGGGCGGGCAGCTCGGCGTCGCGGGTCATGTCCCAGGCGGCCGACCAGCACAGCGCCCGGGCCAGGGGTCGGGCGATGCGCGCCGATGCTCGATGCGCAGGGTGGCCAGCGACCGCTCGTCGAGCCGCAGCTTGGCGTAGGTCAGGTCGTCGTCGTTGACCAGCACCAGGTCGGCGGCCGGGTGCCCGACGAGCTCGGGCACCTCGGTGCGGGCGCCGGCCACGTCGAGCTCGACCCGCGCGGTCCGGGTCAGGCCCTCGGGACCCTCGCTGTAGAGGCCGACCGCCAGCCGGTGGTTGCGCAGCACCGGGTGCTCCGCGACCGCGGTCTGCTCGATGGCGAAGCTCGAGTACCGGCCGTCGTCGCTCGAGCTCGAAGACCGGGCGCAGGGTGTTCACCTGGCTGGTCTTCAGCCACTGGTCGACCCACTCGGACAGGTCGCGGCCCGACGCCTCCGACAGCGGGGCCAGCAGGTCGGCGAGGGTCGTGTTGCCGTACTCGTGCGTGCGGAAGTAGCGGCGGACGCCGGCGAGGAACTCGTCGCGGCCGACGTAGGCCACCAGCTGCTTGAGCACCGAGGCGCCCTTGGCGTACGTGATGCCGTCGAAGTTGACCTCGACCGCGGCGACGTCGGGGATGTCGGCCGCGATCGGGTGGGTCGAGGGCAGCTGGTCCTGCGCGTACGCCCAGGCCTTCTCGGTGTTGGCGAAGGTCGTCCAGGCGGTCGCGTACTCGGTCGCCTCGGCCTGGCACAGGGTGCTGATGTAGGTGGCGAACGACTCGTTCAGCCACAGGTCGTCCCACCAGCGCATGGTCACCAGGTCGCCGAACCACATGTGCGCCAGCTCGTGCAGCACGGTCTCGGCGCGGCGCTCGTACTTGGCCCGGCTCACCTTGGACCGGAAGACGTAGTCCTCCAGGAACGTCACCGCCCCGGCGTTCTCCATCGCACCGGCGTTGAACTCGGGCACGAACAGCTGGTCGTACTTGTCGAACGGGTACGGGTAGTCGAACACCCGGTGGTAGAAGTCGAAGCCCTGCTTGGTGACGCGGAACAGCTCGTCGGGGTCGAGGTACTGGGCCAGCGAGGCCCGGCAGTACAGCCCGAGCGGGATGCCGTCGTGCGAGTCGGTGACCTTCGCGTACGGGCCGGCGATCAGCGCCACCAGGTAGGTGGAGATGCGCTTCGTCGGCTCGAAGTGGACCAGCTGCGAGCCACCCGTCGCCGGCCTCGATCGTCACGGCCACCGGTGTTCGAGACGACCTGCCAGTCGAACGGCGCGGTCACGTGCAGCGTGAAAGTGGCCTTCAGGTCCGGCTGGTCGAAGCAGGCGAACATCCGCTTGGCGTCGGCCGGCTCGAACTGGGTGTAGAGGTAGACCTGCCCGTCGACTCGGGTCCTGGAAGCGGTGCAGTCCCTCGCCGGTGTTGGAGTACCGGCAGTCGGCGGTGACCACGAGGGTGTTGTGCGCCGCGAGCCCCGGCAGCGGCAGCCCGCCGGCCTCGGTGTAGCCGCTGACGTCGATCTCGACGCCGTTCAGCGTGGCCGAGTGCACGGTCTCGGCGACGAGGTCGATGAACGTCGCCTCGCCCGGACGACGGCAGCCGAACTCCACGGTGGTGATCGAGGAGAAGGTGCCGGAGCCGGGGCGGCCGGCGCCGTCGGACACGTCGAGCCGGATGTCGTAGCTCTCGGTGGAGAGCAGGTCGGCTCGTGCAACGGCGTCGGTGCGGGTCAGATTCGGGACGGCCACGAACGGCAGCTTTCCATGCGACTCGAACGCGTTCACGGGGATTCCTCGCCGGAGCAGCCGGGAACAACCGCGACGGCGGACGCCTTGGCCTTCGACGAGACCTCCGGGAAGTGACCCGGCGACGAGCGACATGACGAGAGGGAGCGGACTTCGATGACCGAGGCAGTGCAGAGCGCCCCGGTGCGCGCACGCGTGGACTTCTGGTTCGACCCGGTCTGCCCGTGGGCCTGGCTGACCAGCCGCTGGGTGCTCGAGGCCGCCAAGGTGCGCGACCTCGACGTCCACTGGCACGTGATGTCGCCTGAGCCGTGCTCAACCGCGCGCGGGACCTGCCCGAGGACTACCAGCGCCTGATGGACGAGGCGCTCGGCCCGGTCCGGGTCGCGGTGGCGGCCGCCGAGCAGCACGGCGACGGCGTCCTGAAGCGACCTGTACACGGCCATGGGCACGCTGCGGCACCACGAGGGCCTCGACCTGCCCGACATCATCGCCCCGGCGCTCGAGCGGGTCGGTCTGCCGGCGTCGCTCGCCGAGGCCGCGTCGTCCGACCGAGTACGACGCGCTGCTGGAGAAGAGCCACCACGAGGGCATGGACCCGGTCGGCGACGACGTCGGCACGCCGGTCATGCACATCGACGGGGTGGCGTTCTTCGGCCCGGTCATCAGCAAGGTGCCCACCGGTGAGGACGCCGGTCAAGCGTTCGACGGCGCCGTGCTGCTGGCCAACCTGCCGGACTTCTGGGAGCTCAAGCGGACCCGACTGTCCGGCCCGGACCTCGACTCGGTCCCGGCCGACGCGCTGGAGCTCACCGGCACGCGATGAGCGGCCCCGGTGCCGACGGCGGGGCGCCGTGGTGGACCAGCGCGGTGGTCTACCAGATCTACCCGCGCTCGTTCATGGACTCCGACGGCGACGGGATCGGTGACCTCGGCGGCGTCCTCCGCCACCTGGACCACCTGTCCGACCTCGGCGTCGACGTCGTCTGGCTCTCGCCGGTCTACCGCTCGCCGCAGGCCGACAACGGCTACGACATCAGCGACTACCAGGACGTCGACCCGACGTTCGGCACGCTCGAGCAGCTCGACGAGCTGATCTCCGCGCTGCACGCGCGGGGGATGAAGCTGGTCATGGACCTGGTGGTCAACCACACCAGCGACGAGCACCCGTGGTTCGTGGAATCGCGGTCGTCGAAGGACTCGCCCAAGCGGGACTGGTACTGGTGGCGCCCGCCGCGCGCGGGCATGGCGGCCGGCGACCCGGGCGCCGAGCCGACCAACTGGCACTCGTTCTTCTCCGGCCCCACCTGGGAGCTCGACGAGGCCAGCGGCGAGTACTACCTGCACCTGTTCGACCGCAAGCAACCGGACCTGAACTGGGAGAACCCCGAGGTCCGGCAGGCGATCCACGAGATGATGCGGTGGTGGCTCGACCGGGGCGTCGACGGCTTCCGGATGGATGTCATCAACCTGATCTCCAAGGCCGTCGGTCCGGACGGACACCTGCCCGACGGCCCGCCGCTGCCCGGCCTGCCCTACGGCGACGGCTCGCAGTTCGTCTTCGCCGGGCCGCGCATCCACGAGTTCCTGCAGGAGATGCACCGCGAGGTGTTCGCGGGGCGGGGTGGGCGGGGAGAGCCGCAGCAGCTGCTGCTGGTCGGTGAGATGCCCGGGGTCACCGTCGAGCAGGCCCGGCTGTTCACCGACCCGGCCCGCGCCGAGGTCGACATGGTGTTCCAGTTCGAGCACGTCGGGCTGGACTTCGACGGCACCAAATGGCGGCCTCGGCCGCTGCGCATCCGCGACCTGAAGGCGTCGTTCGGCCGCTGGCAGGCCGGGCTTGCCGACGTCGGCTGGAACTCCCTCTACTGGGACAACCACGACCAGCCGCGCGCGGTCTCGCGCTTCGGCGACGACTCAGCCGAGCACCGCCGCGCCTCGGCGACCTGCCTGGCCACGCTGCTGCACCTGCACCGGGGGACGCCCTACGTCTACCAGGGCGAGGAGATCGGGATGGCGAACTACCCGTTCACCTCGGTCGACGAGTTCCGGGACGTCGAGTCGGTCAACCACTACGCGCAGGCGGTGGCCGCGGGGGAGTCGCCGTCCGACGTGCTGGCCGCGCTGCGCAGGATGAGCCGCGACAACGCCCGGACGCCGGTGCAGTGGGACGACTCGCCGTCCGCCGGTTTCACCACCGGCACCCCGTGGCTGCCGGTCAACCCGGACTCCGTCGAGTGGAACGCCGCCGCGCAGCGCAAGGATCCGGAGTCGGTGTTCGCCCACTACCGGCGGCTGATCGCGCTGCGGCACGACCTGCCGGTGGTGGCACTGGGTGACTTCACGATGCTGCTGCCCGACTCCGAGTCGGTGTACGCGTTCACGAGGGCCACGGACGACGACCGGCTGCTCGTCGTCTGCAACCTCTCCGCGTCCGACCAGCCGCTGGCCGACCTGCTGCCCGAGGCCGTGGGTGCCGAGCTCGTCCTCGGCAACCTGCCTCCGGACGACGGAGCTGACCCTGCCGTCCTGCGCCCCTGGGAGGCCCGCGTCCTCCGCCCCTGACGGAGGGCACTTATGGCCATAAGTGCCCTCCGCAGGTCCATGTCGGTCCGCCCTGTGGCACTTATGGCCATAAGTGCCGCACGGGCGGGGGTGCGGGATGCTGGGCGGGTGTCCACGCCCGTCCGCCAGCGCATCCTGATCACCGGCGCGAGTGCCGGCCTCGGCGAGGGCATGGCCCGCCGCTTCGCCGCCTCGGGCCGCGACCTCGCGCTCGTCGCCCGCCGGGTCGACCGGCTCGAGGCCCTGCGGAACGAGCTGACCGCCGCCCATCCCGGCATCCGGATCGAGGTGGCCGCCCTCGACGTCGACGACTTCGAGGCGGTCGGCCGGGTGATCCCCGAGCTCGCCGGGAAGCTGGGCGGCCTGGACCGGGTCGTGGTCAACGCCGGCATCGGCAAGGGCGGCCCGGTCGGCACCGGGCTCGCATGGGCCAACCGGGCCACGCTGACCACCAACGTGCTGGGCGCGCACGCCCAGTGCGAGGCGGCCATGGAGCTGTTCCGAGCGCAGGGGCGCGGCCACCTGGTGGTGATCTCGTCGGTCGCCTCGATCCGCGGCATGCGCGGCACCCGCATGGCCTACGGGGCGAGCAAGGCGGCCCTGAACTCGCTGGCGGAGGGCATCCGCTCGGAGGTGTACGGCAGCGACATCGTCGTCACCACGGTGCTGCCGGGCTACATCGCCACCGACATCAACGTCGGACGGCGCGGCCCGTTCACCGTCGACCTGGACACCGGCGTGGACGCGCTGGTGAAGGCGATCGAGCGGGAGCCGGCGAAGGCGTACGTGCCCGAGTGGCCGTGGCGGCCGATCGCCATGCTGCTGCGCGTGCTGCCGCTGCCGATCGTCCGCCGCCTGACCGGCTGAGCGCTCATCGCGGTCGGGCGGCCGCGGTGCGCATCGTCTCCGCGTCGTAGGGACCGTCGTCCGGGCGCCCTCTGCGCAGGGCGGTCAGGACGGCGAGCAGTTCCTCGCGCTGCGCACCGACGAAGTCGGCGTCGACGACGGCGCCGTGCCCGGGCACGACGGGGCCGCGGGCCAGGGCGTGCAGCCGGCCCAGGGTGGCGGGCCAGTCCGCCGGCCAGGAGTCCTCGAACGCCGGGGGCGCGCCCTGCTCGACCAGGTCGCCGGCGAAGACGACCGTGTCGTCGCCGTCGGTCTCGACCTCCACGACGAGGTCGTGGTCGGTGTGGCCGCGACCCAGGAACCGGAGCCATACCTCCCGGCCGCCGATGTCGAGGACGGCGGCGTCGTCGACCAGCCGGTCGGGCGGATCGATCGGTGCGGTGTGCACGAGGTCGGCCTCCGCGGGCTTGCCGGCCGCTGCCAGGGAGGCGAGGACGTCCGCGCGCTGCCGCTCACCCGTCGCCCGCAGGACGGCGGCGCAGCCGCGCGATCCCCAGATGTCGGCCGGCCGGAACGCGGCGTTGCCGAAGCAGTGGTCGTAGTGGGCATGGGTGTTGACCACCGTCCAGGGGTGCGAGGTCACCCCGCGGACGGCGGCGATCAGGTCCGCGGCCTCGCCCAGGTGCGAGCGGGTGTCGACGACGAGGCAGGCGCCGTCGCCGACCACCAGGCCGCAGTTGAGGTCGAGCTCGGTGTGCCGGCGGACGTACACGCCGGCGGCCACCTCCTGCCAGCTGCCCACCCCGCTCACCACGAGATCCGCATCGGCCGGCCCCGGCCGTCGAGGGTGTCGTCGCCGACGGACTCCGCGGGACCGTCGGCGATCCGCTGCGCCGGCAGGGCCTTCTCCGAGGCGGCCCGCGACCGCGCGCAGGCATCGGCGTGGTCGGCCGCCGCGAGCACGGTCCGCACGGGCGCCGGGAAGACCGAGCTACGCGCCCGGCCCAGCAGCCGTCCGGCCGCGCGGTCGCATGCGCGCGCACCGGCGTCCGGGAGCACCGACACGGTGACCGTCCGGCCGCTCAGCCGGGCGCCGACCCAGGCGCCGCGCCAGCCGTCGACCCCCAGCACCGCCACCGGCGCAGTCTGACAGACTCGCCGTCATGCGCGTCTTCGTCGGCACCGACCACGCCGGTCTCGAGTTCAAGGAACATCTGAAGAAGGTCCTCGCCGAGGCCGGCCACGAGCCGGTCGACTGCGGCGCCTTCGAGTACGACGCGCAGGACGACTACCCGCCGTTCTGCTTCGAGGTGGGAGAGCGGGTCGTGGCCGAGCCCGGCACGCTCGGCGTCGTCATCGGCGGCTCGGGCAACGGTGAGCAGATGGCGGCCAATAAGGTGCCCGGCGTCCGCGCCGCCCTGGTGTGGAACACCGAGACCGCGCAGCTGGCCCGGCAGCACAACGACGCCAACGTCGTGTCGATCGGCGCCCGTCAGCACAGCGATGACGAGGCCGCCGCCCTGGTGCTCGAGTTCCTTCGGACGCCGTTCAGCGGCGACGAGCGGCACGTCCGCCGGATCGGCCTGATCTCGGACTACGAGCGCGACCGGCACCGCCCCGCCGGTGGCCTCCCCACCCGCGACGCGTGACGCTTGCATTCTGGCGCCAGTAGCGCCAGAATGGCGCCATGCCGAGCGTGCAGATCAAGGATGTGCCGCCGGAGACTCATGCCGTCCTGCGTCGCCGCGCGGCCGAGGCGCACCAGTCGCTGCAGGAGTATCTGCGCGCCCGACTGATCGAGGACGCCGCCCGCCCGACCGTCGACGAGGTGCTTCGACGTGCCGGGGCACGCACGGGCGGCTCGGTCACATTCGACGAGGCGGCAGTGTTGGTCCGCGCTGATCGTGATCATCGCTGACTCGTCGGTGCTCGTGGCGGCCCTGATCGACGACGATCGAGCAGGTGAGACGGCTCGGGGCCGTCTCGCAGGGGAGGACCTTGCGGCGCCCGAGTTGGTGGATCTCGAGGTGATCTCGGTGGTCCGCCGACTGGTACTTGCCGGGCATCTCCCGCTGCGTCGCGCCGCCCTCGCCCTCCAGGATCTCGGGGACCTGCCGATCCGCCGCACCTCGCATGTCCCGCTCCTCTCACGATGCTGGGAGCTCCGCGACAACGTGACGCCGTACGACGCGGCCTACGTCGCCCTCGCGGAGTTGCTGGACTGCAGCCTGGTCACAGCCGACGCGCGTTTGTCCCGGGCCCCGGGCCTTCGATGTGCGGTCGAGGTGTTGACGTAGTCCGCTGGCTGGGCCTGCAGACGAGGTGAGGTGCGCTCAGAACTCCTCGGGGCACCAGGGGGTGACCGGCCAGCCGAACGCCGTCGCGGCCAGCGTGACCGCGCCCGGGCTCACCTCGGTGACCCGCCCGGCCGCCTGCAGCGACGCCAGCGAGACGCCGCCGAGGTAGGCGGCCGCCAGTTCCTCGACGCCGAGCACCAGGTCCGGGTCGCGGTCGGTGCGGCCGCAGTGCGCCCCGGCGGGGTAGCCGGACAGCCGCCACCGCCCGGCGTTCCACGGGCAGAACTCGTCGCGCACCTCGAGCACGAGGTCGATGGGTGCCGGGTAACGGCGGGCCGCCAGCGCCCGGTCGACGTCGACCAGCCGGACCCACATCCCGTCGTTGGGTCGCGCGTGCAGTGCGCGGGTGTCCGCGACCAGGTGCCGCAGCGGGTCGTCGGGTGAGGCCATGAGGTAGCGCATGGTGCGCACCAGGTCGAGGGAGAGCAGGAACTGCCACAGCCGCGCGTAGGCGGGGGTGCCCAGCGTCCGGACGTCGTCCACGAGCACCACCCCGTCGGGTTCGCCGCCGTCGGTCCACGACCCCTTGATCCGGTAGGAGGCGTACCCGGTGACCGTTCCGTCGGGCTCGGTGTGCAGCAGGTAGCGGCGGGCCGTCGCGCCTTTGCGGTCCTCCTCGTCGTCGCGCAGCGCGCGGTCCCACCACCGGTCGTCGCGGGCGAGGTTGCCCGGCACGAACCGGCGCACCGCGTCGAGGATGCGCGTCGCGGCCGGCCGGAACTCCTCGACCGGCACGATGCTCACCCGGCCGGCACCGAGGTCGACGTCCGCCCGCAGGCGCAGATCCCGGACCCGGCCGGACAGGTTGCCCTTCTGCGTCGCCGGCGCGTACCCGAAGCGGCCGTAGATCGAGGCCTCCGACGCCCACAGGGCGGCGACCGGCTCACGCTGCTCCTCGTGCAGCCCGTGCAGCTGGCGCTGCATCATCGCCGTCAGGACGCCCTGCCGCCGGTGGGTCGGGGCGACCGTCACCCAGGTGACCCCGGCGCTGGGCACCGTGCCACCCGGCACCGTCAGCGTCTGGCTGTAGAGGCCCGATGTGGCGACGACGCGGTCACCGTCCCACAGCCCGAGTGACCGGTCGATCTCGGCGACCGGTGGCGGGCCGTCCCGCCAGCTGCGCGGTACCCGCTCGGCGAACGCGTCGAACAGGGCCTGCGCGAACGCCGGCCACTCCTCGGGGGTGACGGGGCGCAGGGCGGCGGGATCGATCACGGTCTGATGTCTATCGTCCGCCACCGACGTCCGGCCAGCCGGTTTCCGTGCATCATGCCGCCATGACCGGGACCGGGCGGGGTCGCATCTCGATCGGGATGCTCGCGTCTGTGCTGCTCGCGGGGTGCGCCACGACGACCAGCACCGCGTCAGCCCCCGAGCCGGTCGAGATCCAGCGGTACACCGTCACCGCCACGGTCCTGGAGTCGCCCGAGCACGGACCCCAGCTGTGCCTCGGCGGGGTCCTGGAGTCATACCCGCCGCAGTGCGGCGGGCCGGACGTGGTCGGCCTCGACTGGGCCGACGTCGACAGCGAGGAGTCGGCGAACGGTACGACGTGGGGCGAGTACGGTCTGACCGGCACCTGGGACGGCGACGCTCTGACGCTGACCGAACCGCCCGCACCGCCGGAGCGCGTCGAGCCCGACCACTCGGTGGACATCTTCGCGTCGCCGTGCGAACCGCCGGCCGGAGGCTGGACCGTCGTCGATGCGGCGACGGCGACGGAGCGCGACATGCAGGCCGCGATCAGCTACGCCCGCGCGCGGGCGGAGCACGCCGGCGTGTGGCTCGACTCGCTGTCCGACGTCGCCGAGGAGCGTCCTTTCGATCCCACCGATGTCGTGCTCAACGCGCGGTTCACCGGTGATCTCGAGAGTCACGAAGCGCAGCTGCGTCGGCTCTGGGGCGGTCCGCTGTGTGTCACGTTCGCCGACCGTCCGCTGGACGAGCTGAACGCCGTCGCGCGACGTCTGCACGACGATCTGGACGCCATCTCCTCGGGGGCCGACGAGATCACCGGGGTCGTCACGGTCACCGTGCCGGTCGCCGACGAGCAGCTGCGCGCGGAGATCCGGGCCGAGTACGGCGACTTCGTGGAGGTCGAGGCTCGGCTGCGGCCGGTCGACTGACCGGGCAGCAGAGGGGCGTGACCCGCAGCCGCGGGCGACCGACGACCCTCGCCGGGACGACGCCTGCGGCAGACCTCCCCTAGGGCTTGCTGATCACGGGTTGAGGTGACACCTCTTCGATCTTGAGGGGGTCACGGGGTGGGAGCCTTCGGTTGCTTCGGTGACCAGAAGGAGACCCTCCCCGTGACCCCTGACCAGATCATCCATGCTCGGCGTGCCCATGTGTTGGAGCAGGCCGCGTTGACCGACGTGACCGCGGCCTGCAAGGCCGCCGGCGTCTCGCGCACCAGCTACTACCGGTGGGTGGCCAAGGCCGAGAAGTACGGGCTGTCGGCGCTGATGCCCAAGGACCGCCGCCCGCCGGTGATGCCCAACGCGATGAGCGCCGAGGAGGTCAGCACGATCCTGGCCACTGCAGTCGCCAAGGCCACGCTCGGCGCCCGGCAGCTGGTCGACCACCTCGCCGCCGCCGGGGTGCACCGCTCGGCCTCCGGCATCCAGAAGGTGCTGCGCCGGCACAACCTGAGCACCCGCCGGCAGCGGATCGCGGCGCTGGCGTCGTTGACCGCCGCCGAGAGCGGCCAGCTGACCGACGCGGCCCTGGAAGGACCCTTCGGGTTCTGCCTGGCCGCCAGCGACCCGGGGCAGCTGGTCTGCCTGGACACCTTCTACGTCGGCAAGCTCAAGGGCGTCGGCGCGGTCTACCAGCTCACCGCGATCGACGTGGCCACCCGCTGGCTGGTCGTCCGGCTAATCGTCGGGGACAAGGGCGCGCCGGTCGCCGCTCGCTTCCTGGACCAGGTCTCCGCCGCCCTCGGCGAGATCGACGTCGAGCTGACCGGCGTGCTGACCGACAACGGCCCGGAGTTCATCGGCCGCGCATTCCGGGACCACGCCGCCGATCTCGGCATCGACCATCACCGCACCCCACCGCGCAGCCCGAACCACAACAGCGTCTGCGAACGCGTCCAGGGCACCGTGCTGCAGGAGTTCTACCGGCCCTTCTTTCACCGCGGACGAGTCGACCGAATCAGCGACCTCGACGCCGCGCTGCAGACCTGGGTCGCCGACTACAACGGCCGTCGCCGCAACCACGGCGACTACATGCGCGGCCGCAGCCCCCGACAGGTCCTGCACGCGATCACCGCCCGCAACGCCCTCTGCCAGACTCCCTGACGACAGCGCAGCCGAGCGCCCCACCTGTCACCTCGACCCGTGCTCCGGAAGCCCTAGGGTCGAGGGGCCGGGGGAGGGCCGACGGAGTCCGCCCGGGGGGACGGAGGACCACGTGCGTTCAGCTGTGCTGCCCGCGGCGTCCGTGCTGCTGTTGCTGTCCGGTTGCACGTCGTTCGGCGGCGAGAGCGGCGGTGCGGCCGCGGCGACCGAGGCGGACGCCGAGCAGGCATCCGTGACCACGACGTCACCTGACGAGCTCACCGTCGTCTCCGACGCGACCGATGTCGCCCTCGCCGCGTCGACCAGCCGTGCGCTGTTCGCCTCCTCGGACGTGGCCGTCCTCGCTCGCAGCGGCGACGCGGCCGGGACGATGCTCGCGGCCTCGGCCGCGGCCGGGCTGGGCGTCCCGGTGCTGCTGGAGTCGGCGGACGGGACCGACCCCGCGGCCGGGGAGGAGCTGGAACGCCTCGGCGTCACCACCGTCCTGCGGGTGGGCGAGGAGCCGGCCGAGGACGCCGGAGGCGATTCCGACGTGGTCGCAGTGCCGGCCGATCCGGCCGCGGTCGCCGCGGCCGCGGGCCTCGAGTGGGCCGACGTCCGCGAGGTTGCCGACGAGGACGCCGTCGCCGAGCTGGCCGGCACGGACGAGCCGGTCGCGCTGGTGGCGGACGGCGCGGCGGCGCCGACCGGCTCGCCGGAGGACTCGCTGCCCGAGGTGGCTGCCGCCGAGCCGCTGTCGGACACGATCGTGCTGGCGACGGGCGCACCGGAGGAGCTCGCGGCCGTCGCCACGGCCCGGGCCGCCGGGGCGCGGGTCCTCGTCACCGACGGCGGCACCGACCCGCGCGCACTGCCGGAGGTCGTGGCCGCGATGGGCGAGCAGGAGCCGTCGTCCGTCGTCGTCCTGGGCGCGGGGTTCGCCGACGAGGACGGACTGGAGTGGAAGGTGGCGACGGCCGCCACCGGGGTCGAGCTGCCCGCGGGCGGGCAGGTGCTCTTCCCCGAGAGCTTCCTGGTCGCCCTCTACGGCCATCCCGGCACCAGCGCCCTGGGGATCATGGGGGAGCAGCCGGTGGACGCCGCCGTCCAGCGGGCCCGCGAGCACGCCGCGTCCTACGAGGCGCTGGTGGACGCGACGGTGGTGCCGTCGTTCGAGATCATCGCGACCGTCGCCTCGGAGTTCCCGGGGCCGGACGGCAACTACTCCAACGAGGCCGAGGTCGACCTGCTCCGGCCCTGGGTGGAGGCGGCGGGCGAGGCCGGGCTGTACGTCGTCCTCGACCTGCAGCCGGGGCGCACCGACTTCGTCACCCAGGCCGAGCTCTACCGCGAGTTCCTCGAGCTGCCGCACGTGGGGCTGGCCCTGGACCCGGAGTGGCGGCTGGGCCCGAACGAGGTGCACCTGACCCAGATCGGCTCCGTGCCGGTCGAGGAGGTCAACCGGGTGATCACCTGGCTCGCCGACCTGACCCGGGAGAACGCGTTGCCGCAGAAGCTGCTGGTGCTCCACCAGTTCCGGCTGGACATGCTGCCCGGCCGGGAACGGCTGGACCTCTCCCGCGATGAGCTGGCGGTCATGGTGCACGCCGACGGCCAGGGCCCGCAGGGGTCGAAGCAGGCGACCTGGCGGACGCTGCGGCAGGGTGCCCAGCCGGAGCTGTGGTGGGGCTGGAAGAACTTCTACGACGAGGATTCACCGATGCTCACCGCGCGGCAGACCGTCGAGCAGGTCGATCCGCTGCCGCAGCTGATCTCGTACCAGTAGGGGTCCCGTTCTGTCGGTGCCCTGTGGTGTGCTTCCCGGGTCGTCACCCGAAGGGGGAGCCAGCATGAGCACGCTCGCGATCGGCCAGGCCGACCAGCTCGATCCACGGTTGCTCGAGCACCGCAGGGAGCTGACTGGCTACTGCTACCGGATGCTGGGCTCGGCCTTCGACGCCGACGACGCGGTGCAGGAGACCATGGTCCGCGCCTGGCGCGGCATCGACGGCTTCGAGGGGCGTTCCGCGGTGCGCTCGTGGCTCTACCGGATCGCCACGAACGTCTGCCTCGACCAGCTCTCCGGCCGGCAGCGCCGGGCCCTGCCGATGGACCTGTCGGGCACCCCCTACCCGCCGGTGGAGGCGTCGCTGGCCGGCCGACGGCCGGCGGGGGCGTGGGTCGAGCCCGTGCTGGACCGCGAGGTGCTGCCCGACGACGCGGACCCGGCGGAGCGCGCCGTCCTCCGCGAGTCCATCCGGCTGGCGTTCATCAGCGCACTCCAGCTGCTGCCCCCGCGCCAGCGCGCGGTCCTGCTGCTGCGCGAGGTGCTGCGGTGGCGGGCCGACGAGGTGGCCACCCTCCTGGAGACGACGGTCGCCTCGGTCAACAGCGCGCTGCAGCGCGCCCGCGCCACGATGGCCGAGGCCGGCGGACGTCCCGATCCCCGCCCGCTCGACGACGACGACGCGGAGCTGCTGGCCCGCTACGTCGACACCTTCGAGCGCTATGACATCGACGGCTTCGTCCGGTTGCTCCGCGACGACGCGACCCAGCACATGCCGCCGTTCGAGATGTGGCTGCGCGGAGCCGAGGACATCGGCGCATGGATGCGCGGTCCCGGGCACGGGTGCGAGGGGTCGACGCTGATGGTCACCTCCGCCAACGGCACGCCCGCCGTGGCCCAGTGGCGGCGGGCGGGCGACGGGTTCGCGCCGTGGGCGCTGCACGTGCTCGAGATCGAGGGCGGCCGGGTGAGCCACATCAGCAGCTTTCTCGACCTGGACAACGACATGTTCGCCCGTCTCGGCCTGCCCGCCACGCCGGAGGTCGCCGCCGACCGATGAGTCGGGGGCGCTCGTCCGGTCGACACCGGTGTCACCACCTGGGAGGAGATCCGCCGTGCTCACCGACAGCGCCGCCTTCAGTGGCTTCGCAGTACCCGACGTAGCAGCGGCCCGCCGCTTCTACACCGACACCCTCGGCCTGCGGGTCGACGTGAACGAGGAGATGGGCGGCATGCTCACCCTCCACCTGGGTGGCGGCACCGACGTCATGGTGTACCCCAAGCCCGACTACACGCCCGCCACCTACACGGTGCTCAACTTTCCGGTGCCCGACGTCGAGAAGGCGGTCGACGAGCTCTCCGCGAAGGGCGTGCGGTTCGAGCGGTACGAGGGGTTCGAGCAGGACGAGAAGGGCATCGCCCGCGGCCTGGGGCCGGCGATCGCCTGGTTCACCGACCCCGCGGGCAACATCTTCTCGGTGCTGGAGACCTGACCCCGGAGCCTCACGCCTGAGTGATCATGATGTCCGCGAAGCGACAGACCGCAGCCCAGCCCCGGGGTCGTTCCCGACCATCGTGATCGTCGGCGCGGGGTGGGCTCAGGCCGGATGGAGGAGCACATCGAGGGCACCATGCGCTTGACCCGTGCGGGCGCGACCTTCAACCTGAGCCGATGAGTGCCGTTGTTCTGCCTACGCACGGGCGCTGGGCGTGGGACGCGCGTGGGGACGGACGGGCGGTTCGCGTGTCCACGCACGGCGAGGCCGGCCTGCTGAACCTGAGCCTCTGGCGCGACGACATCTGCGTGGGCACGGCTCGGCTGCGTCCCGGTGACGTCGCCCAGCTGGTCGAGGGCCTCGTCGAGGGCCTGGCCGCGCTGGCGGCCCGGCCGCGGGCCCTCGGTCCGGACGCCGGTGACGTCGCGGCACTCGAGGCACGCGTGGCCCGGCTGGAGCAGCGCCGGGCTCCGCTGTGGCGGAGGGCGAGCGATGCCGCGGCTGGGTGGGCCGTGCGACGCGCCGTCCGGGCGGCCCGACGCGCACCCTCCGCGTGACTTCCCTCTTCAACGTATAGCGCACCCGGGGGCTTGCGGCAAGCCCCCGGGCTTGCCGCAGAATCGCCCGGCCGGGGCGCTGACCTGCGAAGACGGACGTCGAACGTATTCGCTCGTCCATGCCTCGCGAGCCATCCGGAGCGACGAGCCCAGAGCCGAGTTGATTGACGTGAGCCCCGCCAGAGCCAGTGCGTTCGAGCTGTCCGACCATCCCGCCAAGTCCGCCCCGGCGCTCATCGCCGGCGACGAACAGCACTTCGCCGCCATCGCGGCGAGCCTGGAGCAATCGATCGCCGACCTGAGCGACCGCCTCGCCGCCGAGCGGAGGGCGCCCGGCGGCGACGGCCAGGCCGCGCTGGACCGCGATCTGCAGGTCCACCGGCTGACCGCCCGCCTGCGCACCCTGCGCCGCTTCGGCCTGGACCTGTGCCTGGGGCGCATCGTCCGGGCCGACGACCCCGACCCCGTGTACGTCGGCCGGCTCGGTCTCACCGACCGCAGCGGCCGCCGGCTGCTGGTCGACTGGCGGTCGCCGGTGGCCGAGCCCTTCTTCGGCGCGACCCACGCCGACCCGATGGGGCTGGCCAGCCGCCGCCGGTACCGCTGGACCCGCGGCCGGGTCACCGACTACTGGGACGAGGTGTTCACCCCCGAAGGGCTGGAGGGCCACGCTGCGCTCGACGACCAGTCGGCCTTCATCGCCAGCCTCGGCAGCAGCCGGTCGCCCCGAATGCGCGACGTGCTCGGCACGATCCAGGCCGACCAGGACGCCATCGTCCGCGCGGGATCCCGCGGTGCCCTCGTCGTCGACGGAGGCCCGGGAACCGGCAAGACCGTCGTCGCCCTCCACCGCACCGCCTACCTCCTCTACTCCGATCCTCGGCTCGGTCACCAGCGGGGCGGGGTGCTGTTCGTCGGTCCGAGCCGGCCCTACCTGGCCTACGTCGCCGACGTCCTGCCCAGCCTGGGCGAGGAGGGAGTGCAGACCTGCACCGTCCGCGACCTCGTCGCCGAGGGAGCCGGGGCCGCGACCGAGACCGACCCGGAGGTGGCACGGCTGAAGTCGTCGGCGGACCTGGTGGCGGCCATCGAGGCCGCAGTCCGGTTCTACGAGCAGCCACCGGCGACGGGGATGACGGTCGAGGTCGGCACGTCCGAGGTCTGGCTCGGCGTCGACGACTGGGCCGAGGCCTTCGACGCCCCGGACCCTGGTACCGCGCACAACGCCGCCCGCGACCAGGTGTGGGAGCAGCTGCTCACGATCCTGCTCGACCGGCACGGGGACGGCGACGAATCGCCCGACGTCCTCCGGGCGTCGCTGCGGACGAACCGGGAACTGCTCGCCGCCCTGGACCGGGCGTGGCCGCTGATCGAGGCGGCCGACCTCGTCGGTGACCTGTGGTCCGTGCCGGCCTACCTGCGGATGTGCGCCCCGTGGCTGCTCCCCGGCGAGGTCCAGCGGTTGCAGCGATCCGACCCTCAGGCCTGGACGGTGGCCGACCTGCCGCTCCTGGACGCCGCACGGCGGCGGCTCGGCGACCCCGAGGTGTCCCGACGCGCACGCCGGCGGGACGCCGCGGTCGCGGTCGAACGCGAGCGCATGTCGCTGGTCATCGACGAGTTGATCGCGACCGACGACTCCGAGCTGATGCTGATGACGACCCTCCGACACCAGGACCTCCGCGACGCCCTGGTCGACGACGACGCCCTGCCCACCACCGACGCCGACCTCCTCGCCGGACCGTTCGCGCACGTCGTCGTGGACGAGGCCCAGGAGCTGACCGACGCGGAGTGGCAGATGCTGCTGCTGCGTTGCCCGTCCGGGAGCTTCACGATCGCGGGTGACCGGGCCCAGGCTCGGCACGGCTTCGCCGAGTCGTGGCAGGAGCGGCTCGAGCGCATCGGCCTGCGGAACATCAGGCGGGCGTCCCTGAGCATCAACTACCGGACGCCGGAGGAGGTCATGACCGAGGCCGAGCCGGTCATCCGGGCCGTGCTGCCCGACGCCAACGTGCCGACGTCCATCCGCAGCACCGGCATCCCCGTGCGGTGCGGGGCGGCGTCGGAGCTGGGCGCGGTCCTGGAGGAGTGGCTCGCCGCGCACGCCGAGGGGGTCGCCTGCGTCATCGGGAATCCGACGTTCGCGGGCACGTCCCGTGTCCGGTCGCTGACGCCGGAGCTCGCCAAGGGGCTCGAGTTCGACCTGGTGGTGCTGGTCGACCCGGAGACGTTCGGCACGGGCATCGAGGGAGCGGTCGACCGCTACGTGGCGATGACCCGGGCGACCGAGCGACTCGTCGTCCTCATCAGTGCGTGAGCCGTTCCGGGCCGCGGCCGAATGCCTCGCCGGGCAGGCCTCTCGTCCGGGACGATCGTTCGCATGGTGTGCGTGCCGGCTCGACGGTCGGGTTGAGCTCCGGTGCGCGCGGTCGTCCACGACAGGTACGGACCGCCCGACGTGCTGCGGGTGGAGGAGGTGCCGACGCCCGTCCCGGCCGCCGGACAGGTGCGGCTGCGGGTGGCGGTCACGTCGGTCAACCTCAGCGACTGGGAGTGCCTGACCGGCTCCCCGCTCTACGCACGCCTGGGTGGGCTCCGCTCGCCGGCGCGGCCGACGCTCGGCTCGGACGTCGCGGGGACCGTGGACGCGGTCGGTGCCGGCGTGACCGGTTTCCGGCCCGGTGACGAGGTGTACGGCGACAACTTGCTGCTCAAGGGCGGTTTCGCCGAGTACGCCGTCGTCCCGGAATCCGCGCTCGCCCGCAGGCCGGCCGGCCTGACCGTCGCGCAGGCGTCGACCATTCCTCAGGCGGGCGCGATCGCGCTGCAGGGGACCGCCGGCGCCGCGGTGGGTCAGCGGGTGCTCGTGAACGGTGGTGGGGGAGGTTCGGGCACGTTCGCGATCCAGCTGGCCAAGCGGCTCGGCGCGCACGTGACCGGCGTGGACAACGCCGGCAAGCTCGAGCACATGCGGGCGGTCGGGGCGGACGACGTCCTCGACTACCAGCGCGAGGACTTCACCCGCCACGGGCCGTACGACCTCGTCCTGGACCTGGTCGCGCACCGCTCGGTGTTCGCCCTTCGCCGGGCCCTGGCACCGGGCGGGCGTTACCGGTGCGTCGGCGGCTCCGTGCCCGCCCTGGTGCGAGTGCTCACCGTCGGTGCGGCTGCGGGACGGGTGACCGGCCGCCGGATCGGGGTGCTCGCCGTGAAGGAGGGGCCGAGCCATTTCGTGCCGCTGGCCGACCTCTGCGCAGCCGGCGAGGTGGCGATCCACATCGACCGCACCTACCGGCTCGAGGAGACCGCCGCGGCGCTGGCGCACGTGGGCGAGGGCCGAGCGCGGGGCAAGGTCGTCGTCGAGGTCGCCTGACGCTGGCCGGTGAGCCCGGCGCTCCACCGTCGCGACATGCTGTCGGATTCCGTTACGGACCGCGCCGGACCGGCTCCCGCGACCGCGCCGTGAGCCCTAGCGTTGGACTTCCCACGGGGGCCGACGACGGCGCCGGGAGGCTCGCCATGTTCGTTCAGCTGATCCAGGGAAGGACGTCGGACGCCGAGGCGGTACGGGCGGCGCTGGACACGTGGGTGGAGGAGCTGCAGCCGGGCTCGATCGGCTGGCTGGGCAGCACGGTCGGGGTCGCCGACGACGGCCGATTCGTGGCCGTGGCCCGCTTCGAGTCGGCCGAGGCCGCGGCACGCAACTCCGAGCGCCCGGAGCAGTCCCGCTGGTGGGAGGAGACGCAGCGGCACTTCGACGGCGAGGTGACCTTCGCCGACAGCGAGGACGTCGAGGTCGACCTGACCGGAGATCCGGACCGGGCCGGGTTCGTGCAGGTGATGCAGGGCCGGGTCACCGACCGGGAGCGGGCCAAGGAGCTCGTCGCCCAGCTGTCCACCGAGGAGATGGCGGACCTCCGACCCGAGATCCTCGGCAGCGTGATGATCAACCACGAGCCGGACCGGTGGGCCCAGGTCATCTACTTCACCTCCGAGGCCGAGGCCCGCGAGGGCGAGCGCAAGGAGGTTCCGCCGGAGGTGCAGGCGGTCATGGAGCAGCTCATGGCCCTCAGCCCGGAGCCGCTCGACTTCGTCGACCTCCGGCAGCCCCGGCTGTACTCGCCGCTGGCAGCCGGCGCCGGCGTGCCGGGGCCGCGCGAGGCGACGGACTCAGCAGAGGAGGTCGCACGGTCGAGGTGACGTCGTAGCGGGGCCGGAAGGAAAAGGTCAACGGTCCACGCGGGCCGCGTGCCGTCGTACGTGCAACCCGGCCAGGAGGAGCCCGGCCGCGAGCGCGGCACCGGCCCCCTCGCCCGCCCGCATGCGCAGGTCGAGCAGCGGTTCGCAGCCGAGGTCGGCCAGGACGAGCGCGTGCCCGCGTTCGCGGCTGCGTTGACCGGCGATGAGGGACGCCTGCACCCCCGGCTCCAGGCGCACGGCCACGAGGGCGGCCAGTGACACGGCGAGGCCGTCCAGCACCACCGCCGCGCCGGTCTCCGCCGCCCCCAGCACGAGCCCGGCCAGGACGGCGAACTCCGGTCCGCCCAGCTCGGCGAGGGACACCACCGGATCGGTGAGCGGTCGCCCCGTCGCGCGCGCGCGACCGACTGCGGCCGCCGCCACCTCGCGCTTGCGCGCGACGATCGCCGCGTCGGCCCCCGAGCCCAACCCCGTCACATCGGCCGGGTCGGTCCCGAGCAGCCCGCAGGTGAGGGCGGCGGCGACGGTCGTGTTGCCGACGCCGATCTCGCCCAGCGCGACGATGCTCGACGCACCCACGGTCCGGCCCAGCCGGCGTCCCGCCGCCACCAGCCGTTCGGCGTCGGCCGCCGTCATGGCCGGCGCGTTCACCAGGTCGCCACGCGGGCCCAGCGGCCGGAGGGAAGCCGCACCTGGTACCGGGCCGCCGGTGACGCCCGCGTCGATGATCCGCGTCCCGAGGAGGCCGGCCGACTGCGCCGCCGTGGGCCCGACCGCGGTGCCCGCGACCGCCGCCAGCACGAGGTCACGGGTCAGCCCGGGGTCGTAGGCCGAGACGCCGTGCGCGGCGACGGGGTGGTCGGCGGCTGCGACGACGAGGATCCCGCTGGTGGCCTCGGCATGGCCGAGGGCGACCACCCGGTCGACGGCGCGGTCGAGCACGCCGAGCGACCCCGGTGGCGTGAGCAGCCGGTCGGCGCGGTCCCGGGCCCCCACCACCGCGGCCGGTCCGGGCGCGCGCAGCCGCGACGGGGGTGCGGCCGGGGCCTCGGCGCCGGGCCAGCGGTTCTCGACGACGACATCGGCCAACGGCGAGCGGCGCGACCAACCGGCCCGTTCCAGGCCCGGGCCGGGCGGGCGCTCGTCCGGCCATCCCAGGCAGAGCCACCCCAGCGTGACGACGCCGTCCGGCAGCCCCAGGAGTTCCGCCAGGTCCTCGGGCCGGAACAGGGTCACCCAACCCAGCCCCAGTCCCTCGGCTCGCGCGGCCAGCCAGAGGTTCTGGATCGCCGCCGCGCAACTCCACAGGTCGGCGTCGGGGAAGGTGGCCCGGCCGAGGACGCCGGCCGCCGGCACCCGGCGGTCACAGCAGACGACCACCCCGAGTGGCGCCTCGCGCACGCCTTCCAGCTGCAGGTCGAGCAGGCGGCGGGCGGCGTCCTCCTCCAGGAGCGCGGCCTGCCGCAGCCGCTCCCGGTCGGTGAGGACCGCCGCCCGGTCACGCAGCTCGGGGTCCCGGACGAGCAGGAACCGCCACGGTTGGCTGTGCCCGACCGATGGGGCCGCGTGCGCGGCGCCGAGCACCCGCGTCACCACCTCATCGGGCACCGGATCGGGCCGGAACCGGCGGACGTCGCGCCGAGCACCGATCGTCTCGTACAACCCGGCCCGGGCCGCCGATCCCAGCGCCCAACCGCTGGGATCGGCGGCCCGCTCCGAGGCCGCCGTCCCGTCGCCGACGAGCGGCACCGGCCGCGGCCAGACCCGCCCGCCCTCGGGCATCCCGCTACTCGGCCAGCGGCAGCTGGATGCGGCCGCCGTGGGCGGTGAACTCGGCGGCCTTCTCCCGGAGCCCGGCTTCGATCGCCTGCTCCGACGTCAGCCCGCGTTCCTCGGCGTAGCGGCGGACGTCCTGCGAGATCCGCATCGAGCAGAACTTCGGCCCGCACATGGAGCAGAAGTGAGCCGTCTTCGCCGGTGCCGCCGGCAGCGTCTCGTCGTGGATCGACCGGGCGGTGTCGGGGTCGAGGGCCAGGTTGAACTGGTCCTCCCAGCGGAACTCGAACCGGGCGTCGGAGAGCGCGTCGTCCCAGGCCTGCGCGCCGGGGTGGCCCTTGGCGAGGTCGGCGGCGTGAGCGGCGATCTTGTAGGCGATCACGCCCTCCTTGACGTCGTCCCGGTCGGGCAGGCCGAGGTGCTCCTTGGGAGTGACGTAGCAGAGCATCGCGGTGCCGTACCAGGCGATCATGGCCGCGCCGATGGCGGAGGTGATGTGGTCGTACCCGGGCGCGACGTCGGTGGTGAGCGGGCCGAGGGTGTAGAAGGGCGCCTCGTGGCACAGCTCCAGCTGCAGGTCGACGTTCTCCTTGATCTTGTTCATCGGCACGTGGCCGGGACCCTCGATCATCACCTGCACGTCGTGCTCCCAGGCGACCGTCGTCAGCTCGCCGAGGGTGCGCAGCTCGGCCAGCTGGGCCTCGTCGTTGGCGTCGGCGATCGAGCCGGGTCGCAGCCCGTCGCCGAGCGAGAAGGTGACGTCGTAGGCGCGCAGGATCTCGCAGAGCTCGGCGAAGTGGGTGTAGAGGAAGTTCTCCTGATGGTGGGCCAGGCACCAGGCCGCCATGATCGATCCGCCGCGGCTGACGATGCCGGTCTTGCGCCGCGCCGTGAGCGGCACGTAGCGCAGCAGCACGCCGGCGTGCACGGTCATGTAGTCGACGCCCTGCTCGGCACTGCTCGATGACGGTGTCCCGGTACACCTCCCAGGTCAGGTCCTCCGCCTTGCCGTCGACCTTCTCCAGGGCCTGGTAGATCGGCACGGTCCCGATGGGCACCGGGGAGTTGCGCAGGATCCACTCGCGGGTGGTGTGGATGTTGCGGCCGGTGGAGAGGTCCATGACCGTGTCGGCGCCCCAGCGGGTGGCCCAGGTCATCTTGTCCACCTCCTCCTCGATGGAGGAGGCGACGGCGGAGTTGCCGATGTTGGCGTTGACCTTCACCAGGAACTCCCGGCCGATGATCATCGGCTCGGACTCCGGGTGGTTCACGTTGGCGGGGATCACGGCCCGGCCCCGGGCGACCTCGGCGCGCACCAGCTCGGCCGGCACGCCCTCCCGGACGGCGACGAACTCCATCTCCGGCGTGATCAGCCCCTGCCGGGCGTAGGCGAGCTGCGTCACGGCCGTCCGGCCGACCGCCCGCCGGGGGCGGCGGCCCTCGCCCGCGAAGACGGCGTCGAGGTTGCGCAGGTCGCCCGGCCGACGACCGTCGTCCTCGGCCCGGACCGGCCGCCCGTCGTAGTCCTCGGTGTCCCCGCGTGCGGCGATCCACGCCGAGCGCACCGGCGGCAGTCCGGCACGGACGTCAGCGCTGAAGGCGGGGTCGGTGTACGGGCCGGAGGTGTCGTAGAGGACGACGGAGTCACCGGTACTGAGCAGAACCTCGCGCATCGGCACCCGCATGTCCGGACGGGGCCCGGCCAGGTACGTCTTGCGGCTGGCCGTGGAGGTGGTGGACAGAGCTGTCAAGGGAAATCCCCTCCCTACGCCGGTACGAACCGGATCAGGTTGTGGCGGTCAGCGGCCGATCAGCCGTCTTCTCAGCCCGGTACGCCGGGCTCCCGCGGTGGCGTCGGCGAGTCTAGGTCAACGCCCGGACAGCGCCTGGTGGGGGCGTTCGTCGCGCGTGCCTCACCGCGACCGGACCGCGGCCCAGCCGAAGTGGTCGAGCGGGCCGTGTCCCTGGCCGATCCGCCAGGGCGCGCCGGCCGCGATCGCCCGCGAGACGTACGTCTTGGCGCCCTGGATCGCCGCACGGACGTCGCTGTCCTTGGCCAGGGCCGCGGCCGTGGCGGAGGCGAAGGTGCAGCCGGTGCCGTGGTTATTGGCGGTGTCGATCCGCGGCGTGCGGAGCTCGTGGATCGACCTGCCGTCCCAGACGACGTCGACCGCTTCTTCGACCGTGTCGGCGACCGCGTGGCCTCCCTTGACCACGACCACGCCCGGGCCGAGTTCGCCGAGGGCCCGCGCCGCCTCCCGCTGTTCGCCGAGCGAGCCGATGGCGGTGCCGAGCAGAACCTCGGCCTCGCGGAGGTTCGGCGTCAGCACGGCAGCATGCGGCAGCAACGCCTCCACGTACAGCCGCTCCGCCTGCGGCTCGAGCAGCCGGTGGCCGCTGGAGGACACCATCACCGGATCGACGACCAGCCGGGGCAGCCGGCCGGCGGCGGCGAGTCCGGCCACGGCCTGCACGATCTCGGCCGTCGCGAGCATCCCGGTCTTCACCGCCGCGACGGCGATGTCGTCGAGCACCGCGTCGACCTGCGCGACCACGAAGTCGGCCGGCACGGCGTGGACGCCACGGACGCCGAGGGTGTTCTGGGCGGTGAGCGCGGTGATGGCGCAGGTGCCGAAGACGCCGAGCGCGGCGAACGTCTTGAGGTCGGCCTGGATACCGGCGCCGCCACTGGGGTCCGAGCCGGCGATGGTGAGCGCGACGGGAGGCGTCACGCGGCCGTCTCCTCCAGCGCGGCCAGGTACGCGGGAACGATCCCGGGGTCGCGCATGATCGAGCCCATGACGGCGACGCCCCGGGCGCCGGCGGTCACGCAGCCGGGGACGTCGGCCGGCCGGATCCCGCCCAGCGCGTAGACGGGCGGGGCGACGGCGGCCAATGAGGCCAGCCCCTCCAGGCCCAGGGCGGGTCCGTAGCCGGGCTTGGAGGTCGTGGGGAACACCGGGGAGAGCATCACGTAATCGCAGCCCTCGGCCTTCGCCCGTCTCAGTTCGTCCACCGAGTGGCAGGAGCGCCCGACCAGAGCCGGACGGGGCTGTGGCACGGGGTCGTTCGCGGCCAGATGAACGGCACCGGCGCCGGCGCTTCCCGCAGCACCGGCGCGCACCAGCACGCCGCCGATCGGGTCGAGCAGGGCGCGCAGTCGTTCGGCGAGACGATCCCGCTCATGGGCGGGCAGGTCCTTCTCCCGGAGCACAACCGCGCGGGCGCCGTTGTCGACGGCTGCGGCCACCGCGTCGACGAGCCCCCCGGCGCATTGCGACCGGTCGGTCAGCACCAGCAGACGAGGCAGACTCACAGGTCCGGAAGGCCTTCCATCGGCGTCGAGGCCTCCGCATGCCACCGACGCGGGATCCGCCCGGCGCCGCGGGCCAGCCGGCCCCCCTCGACCGCATGGCGCATCGCCAGGGCCATCCGCTCCGGGTCACGAGCCCGCGTCACCGCGGACGCGAGCAGCACCGCGTCGCAGCCGAGCTCCATCGCCAGCGCCGCGTCCGAGGCCGTGCCGATGCCGGCGTCGAGCACCACCGGCACGTCGACCACCTCCCGGAGCAGCGCGATGTTGTGCGGGTTGCGGATCCCGAGCCCGCTGCCGATCGGCGAGCCCAGCGGCATGACGGCGGCGCAGCCGGCGTCGGCGAGGCGGCGGCCCAGGATCGGATCGTCGTTGGTGTAGGCCAGCACCGTGAACTCCTCGGCGACGAGCTGCTCGGCGGCGTCGAGCAGCTCCACTGCGTCGGGCAGCAGGGTCGTCTCGTCGCCGATCACCTCGAGCTTCACCCAGGACGTGTCGAACGCCTCGCGCGCGAGGGAGGCGGTGAGCACCGCCTCTCTCGCCGTCCTGCAGCCGGCCGTGTTCGGCAGCAGCCGGACCCCGCAGCGGTCGAGGACGTCCAGCAGCGCTCCGCTGGTCGAGGCCTCCACCCGGCGCAGCGCCACCGTGACCAGCTCGGTACCGGAGGCGACGACCGCCCGCTCGAGGACCTCGAGACTCGGCACGCCCCCGGTGCCGAGCAGCAGCCGCGAGGTGAACGTCTCTCCGGCCAGAACGAAGGGATCGGCGCCCTGCTGCTGCTCGGGGGCCGGGACCAGTTCGTGAGTCGTCATCGTCGTCATCCTCCTGCGGTGGGCACGAGCACCTCGATGATGTCGCCGGGGCCCAGCCTGGTTGTGTCCCACCGGCCTCGCGGAACGACCTCGCCGTTGACCGCGACCGCGACGCGGCGGTGCTCCCCACCACGCGTGGCCACGAGGCTCGCGACCGTGGCCGACTTCTCCACGACGGTCGGGACGCCGTTGACGGTCACCTGCATGTCGATCATCTCCGGAACCGGTCGACGGTGAAGGGGGCGGCGAGTTCCGGCAGAGCTCCGCGTGCGAGCAGCTCCGCGATCGCCTCGCCGGTCACCGGAGTCAGCAGCACCCCGTTGCGGTAGTGACCGGTGGCCAGTACGAGACCGGGCAGGGCTGACGGCCCCAGCAGCGGCGCGTTGTCGGCGGTACCGGGACGCCATCGGGCCAGCGTCTCGACGAGCTCGAGCTCGGTGACCCCGGGGACCACGTCGATCGCGTCGTGGAGCAGGTCGTGCACGCCGCCGGCGGTGACCGCCGCGTCGTAGCCGCGATCCTCGACCGTCGCGCCGATCACGAGGCCGTCACCGGCGTAGGGCACCAGGTACACCTGCCGGCCCCGGACCAGCGCGCGGACCGTGCCCGCGAGCAAGCCGGCCGCGCCGCGCAGGCGCAGGATCTGCCCCTTGACCGGCCGGACCGGCAGTGGCGGCACGCCGGGCAGGCCGGCGCTCCACGCTCCGAGGGCCAGCACGACGGCGTCACCGGCGACTTCCACGCCACCGGCCAATTGCAACCCGGTGGCCCGCCCGGCCTGGGCCCGGACTGCTTCGATCCGCGACCGGACCATGTCGACTCCGGCGGCCGCCGCGGCGGCGAGCAACGCCCGGTGCAACGCGCGGGGATCGACGGAGTGGTCGCCCGGCACATGCACACCACCCCGCACGCGCGGGGTCAGTGACGGCTCCCGGCGACGGGATTCCCTGCCGGTCAGCCGCTCCACCTCCAGGCCGAGCTCCTGCTGGAAGGAGTGCATGGCGTTCAGGGCGCGCACGTCGTCCTCGTCGAACCCGACCGCCAAGGTCCCCCCGGTGTGCAGGTCCACCTCGACACCGCCCGCCTGGGCGAGCTCGGCGACGAAGCCGGGATAGCGGTGCAGCGAGGCCAGGCCCAGCCGCGTCAGCGGCTCCTCGCCGTAGGCGGCCTCGGTCACTGGCGCCAGCATCCCCGCCGCCGCACGGGAGGCGCCCGAACCGGGAGCGTCGTCGACGACGGTCACCGACAGGCCTCGCTGCGCCGACCGCCACGCCACCGACAAGCCGATGAGGCCACCACCGGCGATCACGACGTCTGTCACCGCCGACGGTCCAGCTCGTCGAGCAGGCGGCGGGTGGCGCCCGCCGGGTCGCTCGCACCGGACACCGCCGCGACCACGGCGACGCCCCACGCCCCGGCCGCCAGGAGGTCGGCGACCCGTTCGGCGGTCACACCGCCGATGGCGATGACGGGCACGTCCACGGCAGCGGCCACGGCTGCGACCCCGGCCGGGCCGATCGGGTCGGGCAGTCCGGACTTCGTCGTCGTCTCGTATGCCGGACCCACCCCGAGGTAGTCGGCGCCCGCAGCCACCAGCTCGCGGGCCCGCTCCGGATCGCGCGCCGTTCCACCGATCACGTGCCCCGGGCCGGCCACCCGGCGGACGGCGGCGACCGGCAGGTCCTCGGCGCCGAGATGCGTGCCCGCCGCGCCCACGGCGAGCGCCACGTCCACGCGGTCGTTCACGATGCAGGACGTCGCGGAGGCCGCGCAGATCTCGACCGCCCGGGCGGCGAAGTCGTGCAGCGCGCGGTCGGTGCAGCCCTTCTGCCGCACCTGGACGACCGGCGCGCCGGCCGCCACCGCGGCCGAGACCGCCTCGAGCCCGGCGCGGCCGCCCCGCGCATCGGTCAGGACATGCAGACGCCCGATCACCGCGCCTCCCGGACCGCGCAGGCCGGCGGGGGCAGTCGTCGGGCCGACGCCATCGACGCAGTGGTCTGCGCCGGCCTGGAAGACGCTGCGGCAGGGACCGCAGGTGACGTGCTCATGCATCGCTCCCTACGCCGGCATTACCCGGACAGGTTCCAGCGGTCGGCGACAGCTTCAGTCGCCCTCTCAGCCCGGTTCCTCCGAGCTCCCGCATCCAGCGAGGCCACCCTATCGGTGTTCCTGGCTGATGGCCCGGGTGCCGCCCGACCGGACGGCGCCACCTGGACCAGGGACATCCCGCAGTGGAGGCGGCCGCCGCGTGACCGTCCCTCAGGACGTGCGGCGTCTCGAGGTACTCCTCGATGCCCTCGGCGCTGCGCTGCGTACTTGTGTGCAGCCACAGCGAAGTGCGGACACGTAAGGGGGCCGCACAGTGTCTCGTGCGGTGGCAGCCGTCACTCTGGTGCCGCATGGTTGGACGGATACGGCAGGAGCACAGTGACGATGACGAAGCGGGAACAGCAGAGGGCCATCGTCGTCGGCGGCTCCATGGGCGGGCTCACGGCGGCGCTTCTCCTGCGCGACCTGGGCTTCGACGTGGATGTCTTCGAACGGTCCCCCGAACCCCTCGAGGGTCGCGGGGCGGGCATCGTCGTCCAGCCGGACACGGTCCGCTGGTTCGCCGAGCACGGCGGGACCGAGGCCGTCGAGCGGGTGAGCACGGGGTCCTCGCACCTGCGGTACCTGGGCGCGGACGACACCGTGGTGTACGACGTCCCGTCGTCCTGGCGCTTCACCTCGTGGACGGCGACGTACCGGGCGCTCCTGGGCGACTTCGGTACCGACCGCTACCACCTGGGCGAGCACGTCGCGGGGCTGAGCCAGGACGACGGGGGCGTCACCCTGCGCTTCGTCACCGGGCGCCAGGAACGCGCGGACCTGGTCGTCTTCGCCGACGGGATCTCCTCGACCGGCCGCCGCCGGCTGCTGCCCGAGGTCGCGCCCCGCTACTCCGGCTACGTGGGGTGGCGGGGGACGGTGCTCGAGTCGGAGGTCAGCTCGCGCACCCATGAACTCCTGCACGACTCGTTGACGTACGCGACGGCGCCCCGCACGCACATCGTCATGTACCCGATCCCCGGCCGGGACGGGGGGCTCCGCGTCGGGTCCCGCGACCTCAACTACGTCTGGTACCGCAACGTCGCCGAGGGGCCGGAACTCGACGAGATGCTGACCGACAAGCGCGGGTTCCCCTCCCCGGTCTCCGTGCACCCGGGACTGGTCCAGGATCGCTACGTGGAGGAGCTGCGTGCGGCGGCACGGGAACTCCTGCCCCCCGCGGCGGCCGAGCTCGTGCTGCGCACCGAGCAGCCCTTCATCCAGCCGGTCCTCGACATCGAGGTGCCGCGGATGGCCTTCGGGCGGGTCTGCCTCATCGGGGACGCCGCGTTCGCGGCCCGACCGCACGCCGCGGCCGGGACGGCGAAGGCAGCCGCAGACGCCTGGGCGCTTGCGGACGCGATGCGCAGCACCGAGGGCGACGTCGTGGCCGCGCTCGAGAAGTGGGAGCCCGGTCGCCTCGAGCTGGGACGCAGCCTGCTGAAGCGGGTGGCCGAGATGGGCCGGCACTACCAGGTCGACAGCGACGCCGACCCCGCCGACCGGAACCTGCGCTTCGGCCTCTACGGCCCCGACCGCTGAGCGTCGGCCCGGCACGACTGGACACGACAGGAAGAGGACGACGATGACGCCGCCGGTTCGGGAGAGCGCCGCCGCGGACCGGATGGCGGACGCGGCGCGCGCCTGGCTGGCCAGCCTCGACGACGACCAGCGGGCGCAGGCCGCCTGGCCGTGGGAGGACGGCGGGGAGCGGGTGCGCTGGTACTACACGCCCACCGACCACGGCGGGCTGGCCCTGCGCGACATGCGGCCGGGGCAGCAGAGCCTGGCGATGCAGCTCGTCGCCACGGGCCTGTCGCGGGCGGGCTACGTGACCGTGTCGACGATCATGGGGCTGGAGAACGTCCTCGATCAGGTGGAGGGCTGGCAGGTCGACTGGGGCCGCGAGCGGGGCCGCGACCCCCAGCTGTACTGGCTCCGGGTCTTCGGCGAGCCGGGGGAGCAGGGCACGTGGTCGTGGCGCTTCGGCGGGCATCACGTCTCGCTCAACCTCCTGGTCGTGGACGGCGAGGTGCGGGCGAGCACGCCGTGCTTCCTGGGCGCGGATCCCGCGGAGTCGCCCCTCCTCGGCCCGCACCTGCTGCGGCCGCTCGCCGGCGCCGAGGACCTGGCCCGCGACCTGGTGCGGTCCCTCGACGAGTCCCAGGCCGAGCGCGCGCTGCTCACCGGGGTCGCCCCCGTCGACATCGTCGGGGGCAATCGGCCGCGCATCGGCGACGGGGACCGGCTCCTGCCCCTCCCGGACGTCTGGCGGGGTGTCTTCACCGAGCCGCGCCTCGCGGAGCGGGTCGAGGCCATGCACCGCGGTGCCGAGGAGAAGGCCGGGGTGCGACCGCAGGACCACGAGGCCGTCCGCCTCACCGCCCGGCCCAAGGGGGTCGCAGCGGCCGATCTCTCGCCGGCGCAGCAGGAGCAGCTGCGCGCGCTCCTCGACGTCTACCTCGGGCGGCTCCCCGATGAGCTGGCCGAACGGGAGGCGGCCAAGTTCAGCGGTGACCGGCTCGGGCAGATGCACTTCGCGTGGGCCGGAGGCACCGAGCGGCACCAGCCGCACTACTACCGGATGCAGGGCCCCCGTCTGCTGGTCGAGTACGACAACACCCAGCGCGACGTGAACCACATCCACTCGGTCTGGCGCGACCCGGAGGGCGACTTCGGGTTCGACGCCCTGCGCCTGCATCTGCAGAACGCGCACCAGTGACCGCGCGCACCGGGGTGGGGCGCTCGACCGGCACCCTGGTCGCCGGCTGCCTGGTCGGCGGGGCGGCGGGCTGGTCGCTGACGGCGGCCGGCGCCGGAGCCACCGGGCTGGAGGACGGCTACGGGGTCGATCTCGTCGTCGTCGGACTCTTCACCACCGCCATGGCCGTCCCCTATGCCCTGCTCCAGCTGCCCGCCGGGGCGCTGGTCGACCGCTGGGGGGCGCGGCGGGCGGGCCTGGTCGGCCTGACACTGATGATCCTCGCCTACCTGGCTGCCCTCGCCGTGCCGAACGTGGCGCTGGCCATGGCCGCCCGGGCGGTCGTCGGCGCGGGCGGCGCGATCTGCTTCTCGGCGGGCGCCGAGCTGGCCCGCCAGTCCCGGATGGGCCCTCTCGGGCTGGGACTCTTCGGTGGGTTCGCCATCGGCGCCGGCGGCGCCGCGGTCCTGTTCGTCCCCCTGCTGGAGGGGTTGCTGGGCTGGCGCTCGGCGTGGGGGACGGGCGCGGCGGCGGCCGCGCTCGCGGCCGGAGCGGTCATGCTCGTACCGACTCCCGCCTCGGTCACCTCCTCCGGGACGCGGCCGCGCCTCCGCGGCGGCGCCTCGGTGATCCGCGACGGTGAGCTGCACCGGCTGGCCGCGGTCCACGCCGTCACGCTGGGGCTGGGCGTGGTGCTCAGCAACTGGGTGGCCGTCGTCCTGGCGCGAGTGTGGGGACTGCCGACCGGGGTGGCGGCCACGCTCGGTTCGATGATCCTGCTGCTGGCCGTCGTCAGCCGGCCGCTCGGTGGATACCTCGCCCGGCGCCACCCGACGAGCATCCGACCGATGGTCGTGGGCGCACTGGTGGCCTCGGCGGCGGCGACGGCCGCGCTGGCCTGGCCGTCCGGCGTCGTCGTCGCGGGGCTGGCGGTGGGCGTGCTCGGCATGGCGTCCGGCCTGCCGTTCGCCGCGGTGCTGGCCGCCGCGCAGGCCCGGCGCACGGATCGGCCTGCTGCGGCGGTGGGCCTGATGAACGCCCAGGCCAATCTGCTCGTGCTGCTCGGCGCCCCGTTGCTCGGCGCCGCGATCCAGCACGCGAACAGCACCGCCGGGCTGCTCGTGGTCGCCGCCCTCTGGCTGGTGCCCCTGCTCGCCCCGGCGGAGGCCCTGGGCCGGCGGACGCGCCCAGCGGACTGATCGGCGGTCCGGCGCTCAGGTCCTGGGCACCGGCGGCGCGGAGGTGGAGAACGCCAGCACGTCGTCGACCATCAGCGCCACCTTCACCTGCGTCAGCGACTCGACGTCGGAGAGCGAGAGGCCGAGCAGTTCCTCGGCTCGGCGGATCCGCAGCCCCACGGTGTTGGGATGGACGTAGAGCGCGGCCGCCGTCGCCGCGGTGCTCAGGTCGTGGCGCAGATGGGAGACCACGGTCTCGAGCAATGCGGTGCCCCGGGCGGCGTCGTGCTCGCGCAGGGGGCGCAGCAGTTCGTCGGCGAAGCGCGCCAGCTCCCGGGTGTCCTCGAGTTGCAGGAGCAGCCCGTAGACGCCGAGGTCGGCCAGCGTCACGGTCACGTCCCGGCGTCCGCGGAGGCGGGAGAGCTCGACGGCGCCCCGGGCCAGCCGGAAGGCCGCGGCGTGGTCCTGCAGGCTGGTGCAGGGTGGGACGACCGCGACCGACGCGGTCGCGCCGCGCGCCTGCGCGCGGATCGCGCGGCGCATCGCATCGGCGCCGGTCACGCAGGCCGCGAGGTCCCCGTCGGTCACCGGCCACAGTGCGACGACGTACTCGGCCACGGCCGACACCAGGGGCCGGGGACGGATCGCGGCCGACACGGAGCGGGCGGCACCCTGCGCGGCCTGGACGTCCTCGCGGCGCTCGGGATCGATCTTGAGAACCAGGGTCGCGTGCGGGGTGCCCAGGTCATGCCCCAGCCGGGCCGCACGCGAGGCGATGGTGGCCAGCGCCGCCGGGTCGCCGGTCAGGAGGTCGCCGATCACCTCGCCCGACAGGCGCCACTCGACCTCGAGGGCGGTACGGGCCCGCAGCAGCTCGAGGGCCGAGACGGTCGCCGCGTGCTCGAGCGCCCGCTGATCGAGGGGGGTGAGGTCGGCCAGCGATCCGGGCAGCCAGATCCGGGCCACGACCTCGTTGCCGAGCAGCACTGGTGCGACCACCCGGGGGCCGGGCAGGGCGGCCGTCGGCCAGCCGGGGACGTCGGCCAGTTCGCCGGGCAACGGGTCGGCGCCGTCCCGCTCGGCCGGGGGCGGCGCGTCCACGGTCCGACCCTCGTGCGGGGTGGATGCCAGCGGCTCGCCGGCCGGGTCCTCGACCAGGACCGGCCGGCGCAGCAAGGGGGCCAGTGCGGCGGAGACGGCCGAGATCCCGCCGGTCCGTAGCGCGACCGCGGTGAGTTCCCGGTGGATCTGCTCGCCCTGCTGCAGCAGGGCGTGCTGATCGGCCAGCGAGCGGTTGAGTTCACGCAGGTCGGCGATCGTGCGAGCCTCGTGGTCCCGCAGCCGCGCCGTCTCGATGGCGATGGCCGCCTGATGGGCGAGGGTGGTGAGCAGCTCGGTCTCGGCCGGACCGAACTCGTGGACGTCCAGGCGGTAGCAGTTCAGCGTGCCGAGAGCGCGGCCGGCCACCAGCAGCGGCACCGAGATCATCGACCGGAAGCCCTGCTGCCGGGCCACGCCCTCCCAGGGGCGGAAGGTCGGCGCGGTCGAGATGTCGGACACGTGGACCGCCCGACGGGTCGTGAACGCCCGGCTCGAGGGTGCCTCGGCGGGGTCGCCCGGCCGCAGCGTGATCGGATGCTCGGCGTTCACGCCGGCGATGTACTCGGCCGACAGCCCGCTGGAGCCCTCGATCACCAGTGCCCCGCGGTCCGGGTCGGCCAGGGTGACCGCACAGAACTTGTAGTCCATCAGCTCGCACGCCGTCCGGCTGACCAGCTCGAGCAGTTCGGTGCGGGACGCCGACGTGTTCACCGCGGCAGCGATGCTCGCGATGCCACCCAGCCAGCGCCGCAGCTCGACCCGCTCGCCGGAAACATCTCCGGTCGGGACGGCGTGGGCGGAGTCGTTCGCGGGGGGAGTGGGTACCACACAGAGAACTGTGCCACGCCACACTCCCTCGTGTTGATGCAGTGTGACGGCCCATAGGGATGTCAAGTGACGTGCTCCACAGTGGTCGACGGATGACAACACGCGGGCCAGTCACCGCCCGACCGACACAACCTCCGTCCTCTTCGGGTGGCGTTCGCCGTCCGGCGCAAAGGAGCGCGATGAAGCCGCCACGTTTCGCCTACTACGACCCGGCCAGCGTCGCCGAGGCGGTCGAGCTCAAGGCTCGGTTCGAGACCGACGCCCTGGTGCTCGCCGGCGGGCAGAGCCTGATGCCGATGCTCAACACGCGATTGGCCAAGCCCGACGCGCTGCTGGACATCAACCGCATCACCTCCCTGCAGCAGCTCGAGGTCGGCCAGACCCACGTCGAGCTCGGCGCACTGGTCCGCCAGCACCGCCTGGAGAGCGACCCGGTGGTCGCCCGGAACGTTCCGCTGCTGGCCGCGGTGACCCACTACATCGGGCACGTGGAGAACCGGCACCGCGGCACCGTCGGGGGCAGCCTGGCGCACGCCGACTCCGCTGCCGAGCTGCCCACCGCCGCGCTCACCCTCGATGCCGAGATGGTCATCGAGGGGCCGGCAGGCCGCCGCGTGGAAGCCGCGCGGGACTTCTTCGCGGGGTGGATGACCACCACCATCGCGCCCGACGAGCTGCTCGTCGCCGTCCGGTTCCCGATCACGCCCGCCGACGCCGGCTGGGGCTTCGTCGAGGTCGCCCGTCGCGAGGGGGACTTCGCGCTGGCCGCCTCGGCTGCCCAGCTCCGCCTGGACGACGCCGGCCGCGTCGCGGAGATCGCGATCGGCGTCGCCAGCGTCACCGACCGCCCGGTGCGGGCGGCCGAGACCGAGGCCGCGCTGCTCGGCCAGCTGCCGACCGCCGACGCCGTCGCTGCCGCCGCCCGCGCCGTCCAGGACCAGGTCACCGCCTCCGACGACCTGCACGCCACCCACAGCTACCGCCGGCATCTCGCCGCCACCGTCACCCAGCGCGCCGTCCTCGCGGCGGTTCGCCGGGCCGCTCAGGAAGGAAACCGTTCGTGACCAGCCAGACCGGGCTCGACGCAGGCCCGACGCTGCAGCGCAGGATCACCGCGCGACTCAACGGCCGCGAGGTGACCAGCTCCGTGGACACCCGCACCACCCTTGCTGACTGGCTCCGCGACGAACGCGACCTGGTCAGCGTGCACCTCGGCTGCGAGCACGGGGTGTGCGGCTGCTGCACCGTGCTGCTCGACGGGCAGTCCGTGCGCGCCTGCCTGATGCTCGCCGTCCAGGCCGACGGCCACGACGTGGAGACGGTGGAGAGCCTGTCGGGCGACCCGAACAACCTGCACCCGATCCAGGAGGCCTTCCACGAGGAGCACGGCCTCCAGTGCGGCTTCTGCACGCCGGCGATGGTCCTGCGCACGAAGGAGATCCTCGACGACGGCCGCGACCGCACGGACGAGGAGGTCCGCCAGGACATCTCCGGGATCCTGTGCCGCTGCACCGGCTACCAGAACATCGTCAACGCCGTGCAGTGCGCGGCCCGCAAGCTGCGCGGTGACTCGCCCGCGCCCATCGCCTCCGGCACCGGCACCGGCGGCTCCTCCGACGCACACCCAGGAGCGTGACGCGATGAGCACGGACATCACCCCCGCGCCGGCCGCCACCGCCGGGGCCGGCCAGCTCAAGCGCAAGTGGATCGGCCGGAGCATGAAGCGGGTCGAGGACCCGCGACTGCTCACCGGCCGCGGCGGCTACATCGCCGATCAGAAGATCCCCGGCCTCCTGCACGCCGCGATCTTCCGCAGCCCCGTGGCCCACGGGCGCATCGTCTCGATCGACGCCTCGGACGCCCTCGCCATCCCCGGCGTCGTCGCCGTGGTCACCGGCGAGGACTGCAAGGCGAAGATGAACCCCTGCATGAACTTCGGGCCTCCGACGATCAGCCAGTACCCGCTGGCCGTGGACAAGGTCCGGTACGTCGGCGAGGCCGTCGTGGCCGTCATCGCCGAGAGCCGCTACCTCGCCGAGGACGGCGTCGACGCGCTGGACGTGGAGTTCGAGGAGCTCCCGCCGGTGGTCGACCCGCTCAAGGCGCTGCAGGAGGACGCCGCGCTGCTGCACGAGGAGCACGGCAGCAACCTGGCCTACGAGCGCACCTTCACCTTCGGCGAGGTGGACGACGCGTTCGAGACCGCCGATCTCGTCGTCTCCGACACGCTGCACTGGGGCCGCTCGGCGGGCATGCCGCTGGAGACCACGGGTGCGATCGCCCGGCCCGGCCTCAACGGCGTCCTGGAGATCTACTGCAACTCGATGAACTTCAGCTACTTCGTGTGGCTGATCGCCACCGCGCTCAAGCTGCCCAGCAACCGGGTGACGATCAACCCCGTCCCCGCGGGCGGGAGCTTCGGCAGCAAGTTCACCGCGCACAAAGTGCCGACCCTCGCCGGCTTCCTGGCCCTGCAGGTCAACCAGCCGGTGTCCTACGTGGAGGACCGGCTCGACCACCTGATGAACTCCGACCACCACGCGTCGGACCGCTACTACGAGGCCAAGCTGGCGCTCACCTCCGACGGCATCATCACCGGGATGGACGTCGACGTCGTCGATGACTACGGCGCCTACCTGCAGTTCGGTGTGGGCACCCACGGCAACGCGCTGTCCCAGGGCGTGGGTCCGTACAACTTCGCTAACCTCCGTTACCACTTGCGAGCGGTGCTCACGAACAAGTGCCAGCAGGGCGCGTATCGCGGGTTCGGGTCCGAGGTGCACAACTGGGTGCTCGAGCGCCTGGTGGACCAGGCCGCCGAGCGGCTGGGGATGGCGCCGGAGGTGATCCGCCGGAAGAACTTCATCCAGCCCGAGCAGTTCCCGCACAAGATCCCCGGCGGGAACCTCTACGACAGCGGCAACTACGACGCCGTGCTGGACGAGGCGCTGTCGATGATCGACCTCGAGCACTGGCGCAAGGAGCAGAAGCGGCTGCGCGAGGAGGAGGGCCGATACATCGGGATCGGCCTGGTCACCACGCAGGAGCGCAGCGTGTTCAGCTCCACGGAGTTCTGGTACTGGTTCGACGAGCCGGCGTTCCCGATCACCTCCAGCCCGGAGAGCGCGACGATCACCGTCGACCCGGCCGGCGAGTTCCAGGTCCTGCTGCACTCGCAGGCCATGTGGGGCAACAGCCCCGAGACGGTGGCGGCGATGGTGGTCGCCGAGGAGTTCGGTGTCGAGCCGGACAAGGTCAACATCCGGTACGCCGACTCGGCGCACGCCCTGCCCGGCACCGGCCCCGGCGGCAGCCGCTTCACGGTCATGGTCACCGGTGCGATCCGGGGCGCGGCCAGGAAGCTGCAGAAGAAGATCATCGAGATCGCCGCGCACACCCTCGAGGTGCCGCCGGAGGACATGGAGGTCACCGACGGGCGGGTGCAGGTCAAGGGCGCGCCGGAGGTGGGTCTGAGCCTGGGCGAGGTCGCCGCGACCGCCTACTTCTTCGCGCTGAACCTGCCGCCGGGCATGACCAGCGGGCTGGAGGAGCAGTTCACCTACGACCACCCGTTGACCACCCTGCCGTCGCCGGACCGCAGCGACCTGGGCATCTTCTACCCGATCATGGGCCACAACTGCCACATCGCGGTGATGGAGGTGGACCCGGACACGGGCATGACCAAGTGGCTGGACTACGTGGCGGTCCACGACGCCGGGACGATCGTCAACCCCATCACCCTGGGCGGGCACGTGACCGGCGGCACGGCGCAGGGCGTCGGGACGGCGATGCTTGAGGAGCTGGCCTATGACGACGACGGGCAGTTCAAGTCCTCGACGTTCATGGACTACCTGATCCCGACCGCCAACGAGATCCCGGCGATGAAGCTCGGCCACGTCGAGACGCCGTCGCCCTACACCGAGTACGGCATCAAGGGTGGTGGCGAGGGCGGCCGCATGGCCACGCCCGGTGTCATCTCCGCGGCGATCGACGACGCGCTCCGGGAGTACGGGATGCACGTGCGCAACCTGCCGATCAAGCCCTCGGACATCGTCGCCACCGTGCTCGCGGCCCGCGAGCAGCAGAAGGAGCAGAACGCGTAATGGAGTTGCAGAACTCGTTCACCGTCACCGCCGACCCCCAGACGGTCTGGGCGCACCTGCTCGAGGTCGAGAACCTCGTGCCGTGCATGCCGGGCGCGGAACTGGTCGAGACCGTCGACGACACGCACTGGCGGGGGAGGCTGAAGATCAAGTTCGGTCCGGTCGCGCTGGCCTTCTCCGGTGACGTGGCCTTGGTCGAGCGGGACGACGAGCAGCGTCGGCTCCGGCTGACCGGCGCAGGCAAGGACAAGGGCGGCCGCGGCAGCGCGAGCGCGGACGTCGTCGTCGCCGTCGTCCCGGGTCCGGTGGAGGGATCGACCACCGTCGAGATCGTCCAGGACCTCAAGGTGGCCGGGCAGATCGCCTCCTTCGGCCGCGGCATGATCGCGGACGTCTCGAAGACGATGACCAAGCAGTTCGCCGACCGGCTGGAGGCCCGGCTGACGGCCGAGCCGGAGCCGGCCGCCACCGGCGGGTCGGCGCAGGCCCCCGAGCAGCAGCGTGCGGCGGGCGCACCGGCGGCCGTGGCCACGGCGGTCCGGACGACCCCGCGGGAAGCCCAGGGCGACGGCGCGGCCCTCTCCGGCTTCCGCATCATCTGGGTGGTGCTCGCCGGGTTCGCCCGGCGGATCGGTGGGCGGCTGACCGGCCGGCACGACCGGGAGGGCTGACCTCCACCGTGACCGCCACCTCCCCGCCCGCCGCGCCCGACGCCGGCCTCAGCACGGTGGCCGACCTCAAGCGTGCCCTCGCCGAGGTCGACTACCTGGCCGACGACGGGTTGGCGATGGCGGCGTTCCTGGCCCTGCGCATGGGGCGCCCGCTCCTGCTCGAGGGAGAGAACGGTGTCGGTAAGACCGAGATCGCCCTCGCCCTGTCCCGGCTGCTGGGGCGGGAGTTGATCCGCCTGCAGTGCTACGAGGGCATCGACACCAGCCAGGCGCTCTACGACTGGCACTACGCCCGCCAGCTGCTGGCGGTGCGCGAGGGCCAGGCGCATGCCGACGTCTTCACGCGGGAGTTCCTGCTGCCGCGCCCGCTGCTCACCGCGCTCGAGCAGGGCTCGGGTGCGGTCCTGCTCATCGACGAGCTGGACCGTGCCGATGACGAGTTCGAGGCGTTCCTGCTGGAGCTGCTGTCGGACTTCTCGGTCACCATCCCGGAGCTGGGGCGCGTGACGGCGGCCAGCCGTCCGCTCGTCGTCCTCACCTCGAACCGCACTCGTGACCTGCACAACGCCGTCCGGCGGCGCTGCCTGTACAGCTGGGTGGCGCACCCGGACGCCCAGCGGGAGCTGGCGATCCTGCGGGTGCGCGCGCCGCAGGTTCCCGAGTCGCTGGCGGCCGAGGTGGCGGGCGCGGTGGCCCGCATCCGCGGGCTGGACCTGGTGAACCGGCCCGGCGTCGGTGAGGCCGTGGACTGGGCCAGTGCGCTGCACATGCTCGGGCTGGCCAAGCTGGACCGGCAGACGGCGCTGGACACCCTGGCCGCCCTGGTCAAGGACGTCGACGACCAGCGTGCGGTGGTCGAGGCGATCGACGACGTCGTCCCCGACTCCGCGAGCTGACGTTCCGTGACCGCCCCCGGGATGGCGGGAGAGGAGCTCGGCCGGACCTGCGTCGACTTCACCGACCTGCTGCGACGTCGCGGTGTCGCGGTCGGCCCGGCGCAGACCGCCGCCTTCGTGGAGGCGCTGTACCTGCTCCGGCCGACGACGACGGCCGAGCTGTACTGGGCCGGGCGGGCCGTCCTGGCCACCGACGTGGCCGTGCTGCCCGCCTACGCCCGGGCGTTCGCGGAGTTCTTCGCTGCGGCGGATGCCGACGACGCCCTGCCACCGGCTCCACCGCACGCGCCGCCGAGTGTGCTCGACAACGAGGCGCTGGCGCGGCCCGCGATGGACGTCGCGGTGGGGGAGGAGCTGCTGGAGCTGCCTGAGGAAGCTCGGGTCGAGGCCAGCGAGGCCGAGCGGGTGCGCGTCAAGTCCTTCGCGCGCATGACCCCGGAGGAGCGTCGGATCGCGGCGCTGATGATCCGGCGGCTGCGGGTGCGGCTGCCCCGACGGCTGAGTCGGCGCCGGCGCAGAGCTCCCAGCGGTCGGTACCTGGACATGCGCTCCACCCTGCGCCGGTCGCTGGCCACCGACGGTGAGCCGGCCCGGCTCGGCCGCCGGCGCAGACGCGTGCGGCAGCGGCCGGTGACCCTGGTCGTCGACGTCTCGGGCTCCATGACCCCCTACGCCCAGGCGCTGCTGCGGTTCGGTCATGCGCTCCGGCACGCCGGGCACCGGGTGGAGGTCTACACCGTGGGCGTGCGGCTGAGCCGGGTCACCGACGCGCTCGGTCACGACTCCGCCGACCGGGCGCTCGCCGAGGTGGGCCGGCAGGTCGCCGACTGGGACGGCGGGACCTTGCTGGCCACCTCCCTCACCCGGCTGCTGGACCTGCGGCGGGGTCACGCGGCGCTGCGGGGGGCGGTCGTGGTGATCTGTTCCGACGGCCTCGATCGCGACGACCCCGCGCTGCTCGGCGCGGCCACTGCGCGGCTGTCCCGGCTCGCGCACCGGCTGGTGTGGCTCAACCCGCTCAAGGGCGACCCCCGCTATCAACCGCTCGCGCGGGGCATGGCCGCGGCCGTGCCGCACCTGGACCTCTTCCTGGCCGGACACAACGTGGCCAGCCTGGAGGAACTCGCCGCGGTGGTGGAGCGACATGCGACGTCCGCGCGGAGGGTGTGACAGCACCCAGGATCCGGCCGCAAGCCTGTGCGCCGCCCATGGGCAGCGCCTCCGCTGAGCACCACCCTGGAGAACGACAGGCGCGCGCCACGCCCGCGCCACCGAGGGCGCAGCAGGAAGGAGCCCATCCGTGCGTGAAGTGCTGGACGAGTTGGTCGGCTGGTGGCAGGCGGGGGAGACCGTCGGCATGGGAACGGTGGTGGGCACCTGGCGTTCCGCGCCGCGCCCGGCCGGTGCCTCGATGCTGGTCGGGCCCGACGGCACCGCCGTCGGCAGCGTCTCCGGCGGCTGCGTCGAGGGGGCGGTGTACGCGGAGGCCACGGACGTCGTCGCCTCCGGGCAGCCCACCCTCGAGCGGTACGGCGTGAGCGACGACGACGCGTTCGCGGTCGGGTTGACCTGTGGCGGGATCCTCGACGTCTACGTCGAGTCGGTGTCGCGCGAGTCCTTTCCCGAGCTGGGGGAGATCGCCGAGTCGGTGGGCCGGCACGAGCCGGTCGCCGTGGTGACGGTGGTGAAGGGCCCGGAGGACCGGCTGGGACGGCGGCTGGTGCTCTGGCCCGACCGCGGCTCGGGCACCCTCGGGCTGCAGCGGCTGGACGACGCCGTCGCTGCCGACGCCCGCGGCATGCTCGCCGCTGGTCGCACCGGGCTGCTGCACGTCGGGCACGACGGTGAGCGGCGCGGTGACGACCTGACCTTGTTCGTCAACTCCTTCGCCCCTGCCGCCCGGATGGTGGTGTTCGGCGCCATCGACTTCGCCGCCGCGGTGGCGCGGGTCGGCGCGTTCCTGGGCTACCGGGTGACGGTGTGCGACGCGCGGCCGGTGTTCGCCACCCCGAAGCGCTTCCCCGACGCGCACGAGGTGGTCGTGGAGTGGCCGCACCGGTACCTGCAGGCCGAGGTCGACGCCGGCCGGATCGACGAGCGCACGGTGCTGTGCGTGCTGACCCACGACCCGAAGTTCGACGTCCCGCTGCTCGAGGTCGCGCTGCGCATCCCGGTCGCCTACGTCGGTGCGATGGGGTCACGGCGCACGCACGAGGAGCGCGAGGCGCGGCTGCGCGAGGCGGGCCTGGGCGAGCACGAGATCGCCAGGCTGTCCTCGCCGATCGGTCTGGACCTCGGCGCCCGCACGCCGGAGGAGACCGCGATCTCCATCGCCGCGGAGATCATCGCCGGGCGCTGGGGCGGGTCGGGTGAACGTCTCGCCGAGCTCGCCGGACCCATCCACCGGACCGCGGAGCGCTGAGCGCCGCGGCCCGGACCCCGTTCGACGGCCGTCGGATGTGCTACCGGAGCCCGGATCGCGGTTCGAAGGCGGCCCTCACCTCGACCCGGTCCAGCGAGCAGTGCCGAGGGCAGTCGAACTCGACCGGGGCCTCGTCGAGCCAGCCGACGGCCGCGGCGCCGCCGCACGTCGGGCAGGTCTCCCATGTCACGAGTTCACTCATGCGGTCCTCTTCCGGTGTCGGCCAGGTGCCTCCCAGCGTCGTCCTCGGTCCACCTCGGCGGGATGGGCGGACTGCCACGACCCGCCCGACGAACCGTCCGCTCTCGGCAGCAGCCGGATCGGCCGGCTGCTCGACCAGCGCGTCGAGCGAGGTCACCGCAGGCGGCCCGGCGACGGTGCTCACCCGGAAGTCGTCGGCCGCGGCGGCCTTCAGCCGCGCCCGGGCGGAAGGTGGTTAGGGCACGCTGACCTAGGCTCCGGGGTGGGTGGCGCCGATGGCGGCTCACAGGCATTGGTCGTCGGCAGCGGAGGTCTGCATGTACGCGAGGGTGGCGGAAGTCGAGCACCTCACGCCCGGGATGGTCCGGATCGTCCTCAGCGGCGGAGATCTCGCCGCGTTGACGATGCCGGAGGCGACCGACGCCTACCTCAACATCGCGATCCCGCCGGCGGGCGCACCCTACGGCCCCGTGTTCGACCCCGCTCAGGTGCGCGCCGAGATGCCGAAGCAGCACTGGCCGGCCCGCCGGCGCTACACGGTACGAGCGTGGGACGAGAGCCGGCGCCTGCTCACCGTGGATTTCGTGGTGCACGGCGACCAGGGCGTCGCGGGTGCCTGGGCAGCCGCCGCCGAGACCGGTGACGTGCTGGTGTTCTCGGGCCCCAGCGGCGGCTACCGACCCGACCCGATGGCTGACTGGCACCTGCTGGTCGGCGACGAATCCGCGCTGCCGGCGATCGCGGCGTCGCTCGAGGCCATGCCACCCGGCGCCCTGGCGGTCGTGCGTCTGGTGTGCGACGGACCCGAGCACGAGCTGCCGCTGTCCTCGCCCGCGCATGTCGACGTCGAGTGGCTGCACCGGACCGGCGCCACGGACGACGGCGACCTGCTGCCGGCGGCCGTTCGCGACCTCGTCCTCCCGCGGGGACGGGTCCATGCCTTCATCCACGGGGAGGCGGGCGAGATCCGCGAGATCCGGCGCCACCTTCTGCTCGATCGCGGCCTGGCCCGGTCGGACATGTCGTGCTCGCCCTACTGGCGGCGCAGCATGGCCGACGAGGCGTGGCGACAGGTCAAAGCCGAGTTCGTGGCGGCCATGGAAGCCGACGTCGCCTGACGGTGAGCCTGGCCGCCCCGGCCTCGAGCACCGGCCGAGTCCGGTGGTCGGTCGGTCGACACGGGGCGGCAATGTGTGGTCGTCATGGCAGACATCGGACGCTCCTCCGCGTCGGTCGCCGTCAGGCGATGGGCAGGCCGGCCAGGCCGGCGACCAGGCCAAGCACGGCGCAGACGCCGAGTGTGCGCAGCACCGACCACTTCACCCGGAACAGCAGTACGGCGGCGATCACGGCGATGACCAGGGGCACCGGCCGCAGGGTGGTCACGTCGGGCAGCTCCAGGTGCAGCGGGCCGAGGTCCACCTCCCGGCTCTCCGAGAACAGGGTGTGCACGGCGAAGTAGACGCCGAGGTTGGCGATGACCCCGACGACGGCGGCGGTGATGCCGCGCAGCGCCGCCGACAGCGACCGGTTGCCGCGCAGCCGTTCCATGTAGGGAGCGCCGAGGAGCACGAACAGGAAGCTGGGCACGAAGGTCACCCAGGTGACCAGCAGCGACGCGAGCACCGCGGCGACCCACGGGTCGAGGTCGCCGGGGGAGCGGTAGGCGCCGAGGAACGCGACGAACTGCACCACCATGATCAGCGGGCCGGGCGTGGTCTCGGCCAGCGCCAGCCCGCGGACCATCTCGCCCGGCCCGAGCCAGCCGTAGACCTGCACGGCCTGCTGGGCGACGTAGGCCAGCACCGCGTAGGCGCCGCCGAAGGTGACCACGGCGGCGCCGGAGAAGAAGAGGCCCTGCTCGGTGAAGACGCTGTGTCGGCCGGTGAGCACGGCGACCGCGGCGATCGGCACGCCCCAGACGAGCAGCCCCACCCCCAGCACCGTGAGGGTGCGGCGGGTGGAGGGCGCCTCGTGGTGCAGCACGTCGTCGGCGATCACCGGCGGCGGACCGGCCTCGGCGGCCTCGGCCTTGCTCGTGTGCGGCGGCGCGGACGGCCGCCAACGGCCCAGTGCCCAGCCGGTGAGACCGGCCAGGGCGACGACGACGGGGAAGGGCACGCCGAACAGCGACAGGGCCAGGAACGCGACCACCGCGATGACGAGCAGGGCGCGGCTGTCCAGCGCGCGCTGGGCCACCCGGACGACGGCCTGCGCGACGATCGCCAGGACCGCGGCCGCGAGCCCGACGAACACCGCGGTCACGACGGTGGTGGTGCCGAAGGCGACGTAGACGGCGGAGAGCGCCAGGAGGGCGACGACGCCTGGGAGGACGAACAGGCCGCCGGCGACCAGGCCGCCGCGGGTGCCGTGCAGGAGCCACCCTATGTAGGTGGCCAGCTGCTGGGCCTCCGGGCCGGGCAACAGGGTGCAGTAGTTGAGCGCGTGGAGGAAGCGTCGTTGCGAGATCCAGCGCTTGTCGTCGACCAGGGCCCGCTGCATGACCGCGATCTGCCCCGCCGGACCGCCGAAGGTCTGCAGGCTGATCGCGAACCAGACGCGCACCGCGGTGCCGAACGGCACCACCGTCTGCTGCTGCGGCTGAGTCGCCGGAGGGCCGTCGACGTCCGCCGCGGGCGCGGCGTCGGGTCGGGAGGGCATGTCTGCGGTCATGGGTCCTTGTCCGTCGAGGGTCAGGCCGGCTCGCGGCCGAGCAGCAGGCGGCGGCGGTGGAACTCGTAGAGGCCGTCGAAGACCGGCCCGGAGACCGCGAGCGTCTGCTCGTCGTCCCCGGTCATCGACAGCCCCCGCAGCACGACGTCCAGGCCGGGTGCCTCCGGCGCGTCGAAGCGGCCGTCGTCCAGGTCGGCCTCGTGCACGATCTCGGCGATCCGCCACAGCACCGGATCGGTGAGCTCGTGGCGGCGCAGGATCGTCTCGAACGAGCAGTCGCCGCCGTGGTGACCGAGGTCGACGCCGCGCATGTCGAAGGGGGTGGCGTCGGCCGGGACCTCAGCGGGGTCGGCGACGAACAGGAACTCGGCGTCCTCGTCGAGGAACCGGCGGATCAGCCACGCGCACGCGGCGCGGTCGATGTGCACCCCGGCCCGGGTCACCCACCTCACCGCGCGACCTCCGCCGCCTCGGCGCCGACCGTGCTGTCACCGGCGACGGTCTCGGCCAGCTCGCGCAGTGCCGCGGCGGCCGCATCCCGCTCCGGCGGCGGGAAGAAGTCGCGCCGGTTGATCGCCCGCCACTCGCCGCGGAACCGGCGCAATGCGCGGGCCCCCTCGGCCGGGTCGGCGGCCGCGGCCACGGCGCAGGCGGTGGCCAGCTGGCGGTACTCCTCAGCGCGCGCGGCGGCCATGCCGGCGGCCAGCTCCCGCTCTTGAGCGGCGGTCGTCGGGCGGGCCAGCCACAGGGCAGCGGTTCCGCCGGCAGCCAGCACGTCATCGGTCAGCCACTCCAGCGCCTCCCGGGTGCGCGCGTCGGCAGGCAGAGCGACCAGCCCGTCGGACAGCTGCGCCACCCCGAGCCGCTTGAGTCGCCGCCACAGCGTCGTCCGCGGCCCCGACGGCTCGCGGGGCAGCCGGTAGGACAGCAGCACCCACTCACCAGGAGCCAGCGCGCGGGACGACTCGAACACGAATAGATGCAACCACGGTTGCATCTGTTGAGTCCAGCGTCGGCGCTCCGGGGCTCGAGCTGGTCCGGGGCCGCTTCGCTTCCAGGGCACCGACGCCGCGGTCAGCGCCCTGGGCCCGAGCCTGGACCACAAGACCACCGGGCTACCGCTGGTCGAGGGCACCCGCCCAGTCGTCGAGGCGATGCAGAAGCACGGCGCATGCCGCTCGTCGGCAACGGCACCCCGGCGTGCTCGATCCGCGTGAGGAGCCGGCGTGGCAGCCCCGGCTGTCGACGGTCATGGAAAGAGCCTTCCTGCCCCGCGGGTACGACGAGCTCGGCACGAGCCAGGTCGTCATGGGCGGGTCGGGGTGGCGAGCATCGCGGTCAGGCCGGTCAGTTCGAGCACCCGACGCACCGGTCCACCGATCCGCAGCCGGAACTCCAGCAGACCGGGTTCGTGTGCCCGGTCGGCGATCTCGAGCAGCAGGCCGAGGCCGACGCTGGCGATGAAGTCCAGCCCGGTGAGATCGACGACGAGGCCCCGGTGGTCGGCGAGCTCGGCGAGCAGGGCTCCGCGGATCGTGTCGACGCCGGCCAGGTCGAGGTCGCCGGCCAGTTCCAGACGGCGCCGGCCGCCGTGCTCGACGGCGGTCAGGGTCGCCGGCCGGCGGAAGGCCGGCCGGTCGAGGTCCCGGGGACGGGTCTCCCCGGACGGCGCGGCCGGCACGAACCGGAACCGCACGACGGTGCCGGCGGGCCCCGTGTCGACGTGGGCCTCCTCGGTGAGTGCGGAGATCATCTGCAGGCCCCGGCCGCGGTGACCCGGATCGACCGGGGCGGGGCGCCAGGTGCCGGTGTCGGCGACACTGGCGGGGACGGCGCCGACGTCGTCGAGGTCGAGGTCGACGGTGACGCGCCCCGCGTCGGTTCCCCGGTAGGCGTGCTCGGCGGCGTTCCCGACCGCTTCCCCGAGCGCGAGCTGCAGGTCGTCGGTGGCGTCGGCGTCGAAGGCGGCCTGCTGGGCCCAGTCCGCGACCGCCCGACGGGTCCAGTGCAGCTGCGCCGGCGTGGCGGCCTGGTCCAGCCGCAGTGGGCCGGGCAGCAGGCGGAGCGCGACCAGCGCGACGTCGTCGCGGCCACCGGCGGCGCCGACGAGCTCGCCGAGCACTCCGTCGGCGAGTGCCGGCAGCGGCACCGAGGCCCGGGCGGCGGCCGTGGTGGCCAGCCGGGCCAGCCCGTCGTCGAGCGATTCTCCGCGACGCTCGGTGAGACCGTCGGTGAACACCAGCAGGGTCGCGCCGGGCTGTAGCACGGCCGACGCTTCAGGGCGCGACCCGCCGGTCGGCAGGCCCAGCGCGGATCCGAGCCCCTCGTCGAGGTACGTCACGCCCATCGCTGAGGCGAGCAGCGGCGGTGGATGGCCCGCGCGGCTGTTGAGCACCTCCCCGGAGGCGAGGTCCAGCTGCAGGCACGCCACCGTGGCCACCCGCGCGCCGCGCTCCCGGGCGGAGAACCGGTCGAGCAGCTCCAGCGCCCGCCCCGGCCCGCAGCCGGTCTGCAGGAGGGCCGCCAGCGCCCCGCGTAGCTGGCCCATCACCGCCGCGGCGGATGCACCGTGCCCCACCACGTCACCGACCGTCACCGCGATCTGGCCGTCATCGAGCGGCAGGACCTCGTACCAGTCCCCGCCGGCCACGGTTCCGTCCACCGCGGGCAGGTAGTGCGCGGTGACCGCCAGCCGGTCGATCGCCGGCAACTCGGCCGGCAGCAGGCTGCGCTGCAGGGTTTCGGCCATCTCCTTGCGCACGTCGGCCAGGGCCGCGCGCTCGAACGCCAGGCCGACCTGGCTGGCGACGGTGAGGAGGAACTCCCGGTCGGCGGCGTCGAAGGTGCGGGGCGCGGAGAAGGTCACGCCGAGGGCGCCGATGGGCCGGTTGCCGACCAGCAACGGCAGTGCCGCGACCGCCTCGGTGACCGGCAGCAGGCTGGGCGCCACCGCCGGGTAGCGCTCGACCACCGCCTGCCGGTCGGGCAGCCACACCGGTCGGCGACGGCGGACGGCGTCGGTCAGCGGCATCGCGTCGGTCAGCGGCATCGCGCCGGTCGGCGGGAGGGTCGCCGGCCGGGGCAGCAGTTCGACCGGAAAACCGAGATCGGGAACGGAGTGCAGCATCCCGTCGTGTCCCAGCGTGCACACCGCGACGACCGAGGCACCCAGCGCGCGCTGCAGGCCGGCGGCGAGGGCCGTCGCTGCCTCGGCGACGGTGGCGGCACCCGACAGAGCCACGGCGATGTCGTGCAACTGCCGCCGCCACGTGGCCAGCCGATCGGCGGCCACCGCGGTCGTCATGCGCCGGGCCAGGTCGCCGGCGAAGGCGAGGTCGACGTCGTCGAACCCGCGGCGGGTGTCGCTGAGCTGGACCGTCAGCAGGCCGACGAGGTCATCGGCGGCGAGCAGTGGCGCGACGAGCGCGCCGTCGGGAGTCAGCGCGGCGGCCCCGTCGGCGGCGTCCTCGCCGTCCGGGGCGCGGCGCAGCTGCCCACCGCCCGCCGGAACGACGAACGGGTGCCCGGCCCGGAGCAGCGTCACCACGGCGGCCGGCGCGGGGCGCGGCGCCCGGGACAGCGGACCGGACGGTGCCGCGGGCGGTGCGGCGGCCACCGGTTCGAACAGCCCGCCCTCGGTGCACAGCCACACAGCGGCGCGGTCGCAGAGCTCTCCGACCAGGACCCCGGTCAGCTCCTGCAGCCGCTCGGGCAGGCGTCGCGTACCGGAGAGCACCCGGCTGGCGTCGGCCAACAGGACCGCTGCCTGCTCGTTTCGCTGCTGGGCGGTGATGTCGAGCAGCACCCCGTGCAGCGCGCGGGCAGTGCCGGAGGCGTCACGGGCGACGTGCCCGAGTTCCTGCAGCCACACCCACCGACCGTCGGCCGCCCGGGCCCGGTAGGACAGCGAGAAGTCGGCGCTGTCGGCGACGGCCCGCCGCAGCAGCCGGAGCATCCGCTGCCGGTCGTCGGGGTGCACGATCCGCTCGGCGGAGCCGTCGGCCTCCCGCCAGCGGGAGGCCGGGTAGCCGAGCACCCGCTCGGCCCGCTGATCGACGAACCGGACCCGGAGGCTGTCAGGATCCCGTTCCCACCCGATCGCGTTCAGCCCGGCGACCATCGCCTGCAGCCGGTCCCTGCTCGCCTCGGCGGCGCCCTGCGCGACCTCTGCGACGGCTACGTCGTGGTGGGCGCCGGACGACTCGGCATCGACCGGGACGCCGACCGCGCGCGGCACCGGGGGCCCAGCCGCCGCCGCATCAGTCTCGGGGTGCGTCACGTCCGGTCACCGTTCGTTCCGGCGTCCCGCGGCGTCCCGCGGCGTCGCGCATGCGAACGCGCCCGGGCGCGCACCGAATCGGCGACCCGCGGCCCAGGACAACCCTCGTGAGGCGGGCGGGCGTGCCCGTGCTGCGAGCGGTGAGCCACGGCCGCACCCCTCGAGGCACCGTGCCGTTGCGGCGATTGGCCGCGCGGCCCCGGTGCGGGGCTGTCCAGACGATCCCAGCGAACCCGGGGTGCCCCCGACTCGGTGGTCGAAACCTCGGACACGGCGGCGACTTCTGCCTAACGTTCGGTGGCGAGCACCCCGGACGTCGCGAGGTAGTCGGCGACCTCGTGCAGTTTGCGGTTGGTGTCCATGCTGACCCTCGCGAGCAGGGCGAACGCCTGAGGCGCGGTGATCTTGTAGCGCTCCATGAGGATGCCTTTGGCCTGGCCGATCACGTCCCGGCTCGCCAGTGCCGTGCCCAGGTGGTTCACCTTCTGCGCCTGGGCAACCGCTACGGCGGCGTGGCTGGCGAACAGCAGCCCGATCCGCTCGGACTCGTCGGTGAACGCCCCCGGCTGACGGGCCAGCAGGTTCAGCGCCCCCAGGTCGTCGCCTTCGACGAACAGCTGGAAGCACAACATGCTGGCCACGCCCTGCTCCGGTACGCGGCGCGCCAGGTCGGGCCAGCGGGGGTCGCTGGGAAGGTCGTCGACCCTGATGGTCTCGAGTTCGTACATGGCGTCCGTGCACGGCCCCTGCTGCGTTTCCTCCTGCAGGTCGTCGAAGCGCCTGGCCACGTCGCTGGTCGCCGCCGCCGACACCACACGACGCCGACCCTGCGTCAAGCTGATCGTGGCTTCGTCGGCGCCCGGCACCATGGCCACCGCCGCGGAGACGATGACGTCCATGACGGCGGCGGCGTCCCCTTGACGCTGCATGTCCCGTGCCAGGTCGGCCAGCCGCTGCGACAGGTCTTCCGACACGAAGGCGCCACCCGTGGCCTGCGCGGAGGGCTGCCCACGACGGTGCCGGGGCTGCGCGCTCGGCTCATCCATGGCCGCACTTTCGCCTAGGCAGGATGACCACAACAGGCTAGCGCCAGGCGGCCCCGCATGCACCGATTCGACACGCGGGGCCTGACCCACCGCCGCGACCGGTCAACGGTCAGTGGGCTGCCACCAGCCCAGCACACCTGGCGTCGGAACGCCTGCTCGAGGGTGGTCGGTCGGAGCAGTTCGAACCCTTCGACTGCCTGAGCGCCGCGCTCATGGCTGCGGCGAGAGCGGCCTCTCGTCCTCGTTCGCCGCGCGGGTAGCGGAGCGCTGTAGCGGTCGCTCGGCGGTCACCAGGGGTCGCGCGACTCGTGGGTCAGCCCGCGGTGCCTGACCGGCACCCCGGCCAGGGCGGGCACGGCGACCGCGCTGGTCACCCCGGGCACCACCTCGGCGGCCACGACGGTGGGGTGCAGCCCTCGGCCGCGTCGGCGGCGCTCATCCGCTCTTCTCGGTGACGCCGGCCGAGTCGAAGGTCGCCACGTCGCGGAGCGCCCGCGCGGCGCCGCTCACCAGCGGCAGCGCCAGGAGGGCGCCGGTTCCTTCACCGAGCCGCAGGTCCAGCCCGAGGAGAGGCCGCAGCCCCAGGTGCGCCAGCGCGACGGCGTGCCCGGGCTCGACCGACAGGTGCCCGGCGAGGACGTAGTCGAGTGCGGCGGGACACAGCGCGGCCGCGACCAGCGCCGCCGACCCCGCGATGACGCCGTCCAGGATCACCGGGACCCGGTGGGCGGCCCCGCCGATGATGAACCCGGCCAGGGCCGCGTGTTCCAGACCGCCGACCTCGGCCAGCGCGGCGAGCGCGGCTCCGGGGCTCGACGGCCGGTCGCTCACCCGGCTCACGGCGCGGCCGACCACGTCCACCTTCCGGGCGAGGGTCGGGTCGTCGACCCCCGTGCCGCGTCCCGTGGCCGCGGACGGGGAAGCGCCGGTGAATGCGCACACCAGCGCCGCGGCGGCCGTCGTGTTGCCGATCCCCATGTCGCCGGTGATCAGCACACCCGAACCGGCGGCCAGGGAGGCGGCCACCTCGATGCCCACCTCGACGGCCCGGCGCGCCTCGTCCACGGTCATCGCCGCGCCGGTCGCGAGGTCCGCCGTCCCCCGCCGCACCTTCCGGTCCAGCAACCCGGGGGCGGGGTCGAGCGTGGTCGCGACACCGACGTCGACCACGATCACCGAGGCGCCGATACCGGCCGCGAAGGCGTTCACCACCGCGCCACCGGCGAGGAAGTTGGCCACCATCTGCGCGGTCACCTCCTGCGGCCACGGCGTGACCCCCTGCGCGTGCACTCCGTGGTCGCCCGCGAAGACGGCCACGGTTCCCGGCGCCGGCGACGGCGCAGGGCACGATCCGGCGATGCCGGCCAGCTGCGCGGCCACGTCCTCCAGCAGACCGAGCGAACCCGGCGGCTTCGTCATCCGGTCCAGCCGCTCGCGCGCGGCACGCTCGGCCGCGGCGTCCCGGCGGACGACGGCGGCGACGGTGCTGCCGAGCAGGGTCCCGGCGAACGGTGTCGGATCGGTGCTCAACGGGTCTCCTCTGCGATGCGGTCGACGGTCATGACGCCGGCGAGCGCGGCCGCGAATGCGGACGAGGTGGCGGGGTCCCGGACGGCCACACGGAGGTGGTCGGGGGTGAGCCCCGGGAAGGTGTCCCCTCGGCGGACCGCCCAGCCGCGGTCGCGCAGCGCCTGCCGCACGCGCGCGCCGTCGGGCACCCGGAGGAGGACGAACGACGAGCGCGGCCGGCCCTCGGCCACCGCGTCCGGCGGAAGAGCGCTCAGCAGCGCGGCCCGCCGGTTGCTCAGCTCGCGGGCCGCCACCTCGGCCTCCGCGCGGGCGGACGGCGTGGTGCAGGCGGCCAGCGCGGCCAGTGCCGGCGAGGAGACCGGCCAGGGCGGCTGCTGCGCGCCGAGCGCCTCGACCAGATCGGCCGAGCCCAGCGCGTACCCGACCCGGAGACCGGCCAGCCCCCACGTCTTGGTCAGGCTCCGCACCACCAGCAGGCCCGGCACGTCCCGGCGGTGCGCGAGGGACTCGGGCTCGCCCGGCACCGTGTCGGCGAACGCCTCGTCGACGACCAGCACCCGCTCGGGACGGGCGAGCGCGACGAGGTCCGCTGCCGGATGGAGGACCGACGTCGGGTTGGTCGGGTTCCCGAGGACGACCAGGTCGGCGTCCTCGGGCACGGCCGCCGGGTCCAGCCGGTAGCCGTCCTCGGCCCGCAGCATCAGGCGGTGGACCGGATGGCCGGCCGAGCGCAGCGCGACCTCCGGCTCGGTGAACGACGGGTGCACGAGCACCGCCCGCCTGGGCCGGAGGGCCCGGGCCAGGAGGACGAAGGTCTCCGCGGCGCCGGCCGTCAGGAGCACCTCGGAGGGCTGCCGGCCGTGCGCGGCGGCGACGGCGGCGCGGGCGGGCGCGGCGTCGGGGTAGCCGGCGCAGGCGTCCAGTGCCTCGTGCAGCACCGTCCGCAGCCAGGCGGGTGGAGTGCCGGACCGGACGTTGACCGCCAGGTCCACCAGACCCGGCGCCAGCTCGGCGTCCCCGTGGTGCCGGAGATCGGTCACACCGACACCGCGACGGTGACGCGGCCGATCACGGTCCGCCGCACGACGAGGGTGCCGCCGTCCAGCATCGCCGCGGCCTCGGCCACCGAGGGCGTGCCGACCAGGGCGGCCACCCGCGTCGAGGGGGAGGGCACCGCGACCGTCGCGAGCCGCGCTGCGGCGTGCCCGGTCACGGGCCAGCCCCGCGCCCGGGCCGCCGACGCGATCCCCGGCTCCACGGCGCGCACGTCCAGGGTCGCGAGCCGGACGTCGGCCGCGCCCGGGGGGAGGACGGCGTCGACGGCGGCGAGCACCTCGTCGGAGGTCACCCCGCGGACGGCGCCCACCCCGACCGTCGTCACGTCGGCACCCCGGGTCGTTCGGGCAGCGCCGCGACCAGTGCGGCGGCGTCCCGCGGCAGGTCGCCCGCCGGGATCAGGCCGAGCTCGCGCAACCGCGCGCCGACGGTGAGCGCCCACGGCCGGTCCAGCCGTGCCCGGGCCAGCAGGTCGCCGTCGCCGAGGACGTCCTCGGGCCGGCCCTGCACGACCGCGCGGTCCACGACGACGGCCACGTCGTCGGCCCAGCGCAGGGCGAGGTCGACGTCGTGGGTGCTCATGACGACCGTCGAGCCGTGCTCCTGCAGCCGGGCGAGGGCGGCCAGCGTCTCGGCGACCGCGGACGGGTCCAGGCCCGCCGTCGGCTCGTCGAGCAGCAGGACGCAGGGGCGCATCGCGACGGCGCCGGCGATGGCGACCCGCTTGCGCTCCCCGTAGCTGAGCTGGTGGGTGGGGCGACCGGCCAGGTGGTCGACGGCGAGCAGGAGCAGGGCCTCGTCCACCCGCTCCCGGACCGTGGGCTCGTCGAGCCCGAGGTTCAGGGGGCCGAACGAGATGTCCTGGGCCACCGAGGCGCTGAACAGCTGGTCGTCGGGGTCCTGCAGGACCAGTTGCACCTCCTGCCGGTGGCTGCGCAACCCGCGCCGGGAGTGCTGCAGGGGCACGCCGTCCACAGCGACCCGGCCGGACGACGGCGGCAGCGCACCCGACAGGCAGCGGAGCAGCGTCGTCTTCCCCGAGCCGTTGGCCCCGAGGAGGGCCAGGCGGCGGCCGGCCGGCACGGTCAGCGAGGCGCCGTCGAGCACGGGGCGGCCGCGCTCGTAACCCACCACGAGCCCTTCGGCGGTCAGCGTGCGGTGGCTCATCGGACCGCCAGGGTCACGGCGACGATCCCGGCGAGGCCGGCCGCCGTGGCCGTCCGGAACACCCGCGACGACGGCAGCACCTCGGGCAGCACCCGCAGCCCGGTCTCCATGCCGCGGCCGGCCAGCCCGTCCTGCAGCCGCCGGGCCCGGTCCCAGGAGCGGGTGAGCACCGCCGCGGCCAGCGCACCCGAGGATCGGTAGGACCGTAGTGGTGAGGAGTAGCCCATCCGCGCAGCCTGCGCCTCCCGGATCGTGCGCAGGCTCTCCAGCAGCACGAACAGCAACCGGTAGGTGACCGAGGCGACCTCCACGACCGCGTCGGGGACGTGCAGGCGCCGCAGCGCGGGCAGGAGGTCCGACATCGGCGTCGTCGTGGCGAGGAGCAGGACCGCGGCGGTGCCGGCGAGAGCGTGCCCGGCCAGCGAGCCGGCGCGGGCCGCGGCGTCCGGCGCCCAGCCCAGCCCGTCGGCGCCCACCGCCACGACCGCGGTCAGCGCGCCGACGGCGATGAACGCCAGCGGGACCAGCGCACCGCCCGGCCGAAGGTGCGGGCGGGTACCCGGGCCGGGCCGAGCGCGAGCGCGACGGCGCCGAGCCCGACGAGGACGCTGCCGGGCCAGGCCGGCAGCACGAGGGCGCAGACGACCAGGCCGCCGCACAGCAGCAGCTTGTCGCCGGGGGAGCGGCGCCGCCAGGCGCTGGCCCAGGCGGCGTCGTCGACCGCCAGCCCGGTCACGGCGTCGGGCTCCCCGGGGTCGCCTTCTCCTGGGCCAGGCGCCGGCCGCGCAGCCGGCCGAGGACGTAGCCGAGCACCCCACCACCGATCGCGGCCTGCAGGGCGAAGAGCCCCGACTCCACCTCCCCGGCCGGGCTGAAGACGGACTCGAACCAGGGGGTGTAGCCGCCTGCCTCGAGTTCCTCGGTCACCGCGGCGTCGGTGCCGCCGAACTCCGACGCGCCGCCGTCCACGAGCAGCGGGACCAGCGAACAGTGCGACCACGGCGACGACGATCAGCAGGTCGACCAGCCGGCGGCGGCTCATGCCGGACCTCCGGCGGCCGGCACCGGCGCGGGCCGGAGGAGGCCGAGCCGTTCCAGCTCGGGCCGGGCGTTGACCGTCAGGACGCGGAACAGCAGGACGCCGAGCAGCCCCTCGCCGATGGCCAGCGGGATCTGGGTCACGGCGAAGACGCCGAGGAACTTCGCGGCGGCGCCGGCCAGGCCGCTGGCCGGGTCGGGGAAGGCCAGCGCGAGCTGCAGCGACGTGGTGACGTAGGTGGCGAGGTCGGCCAGCGCCATGCCGGCGAAGACGCCGGGCAGCAGCCCGCCACCGAGCGCCCGCGTGAGCCGGTAGGCGCCGTACCCGACCCAGGGGCCGACGACGGCGAAGGCGAAGGCGTTGGCCCCCAGGGTGGTCAGCCCGCCGTGCGCGAGCAGCAGCGCCTGGAAGAGCAGGACCACCGTGCCGAGCAGGGCCATCACCGGTGGCCGGAACAGGATCGCCCCGGCGCCGGTCCCGGTCGGGTGGCTGGAGCTGCCGGTGACCGACGGCAGCTTGATCGCGCTGAGCACGAAGGTGAAGGCACCGGCCGCGCCGAGCAGCAGCGTCGACTCCGGGCGCTCGCGGACCTCCGTCACCACGGCCCGGGCGCCGTGGACCACGAACGGCGCGGCGGCCACGGTCCACCCCACGGCGTGCGCCGCGGGCAGGAACCCCTCAGCGATGTGCATGTCTCATCCCTTCTGGGAGCCGCGCGGCGGCGGCGACGAACCGGGCGGCCATTCTCGGCGAGCCGGCCCAGTGCAGGTGCAGGTAGGAAGCGTGGACGCCGCCGGACACGAAGCCCTCGGGGCCGGCGCTCGACCACTGCCAGGCGGGGGTCGCGCCGGCACCCGGCTCGGCGTGCGTCCGGTGGAACTCGTGGCCGCGCACGCGTGTACCGGCCGGGGCGAGGACCGAGTCGGCCGGTGCCACGGCGGCCCGGTAGCCGAGCGTGAGGCGCGGCGACATCGCCGCCGCCGACGTCCAGCACGCCGCACATCGGGGCGCCGTCCAGCTCCCGCGCGAGGTACAGCAGCCCCGCGCACTCGGCGGCGATCGGGGCGCCGCGGGCGGCGAGCGCGGCGACGTCGGCGCGCAGCGGTCTCGTTCGCCGACAGCTCGGCGGCGTAGACCTCGGGGAAACCGCCGCCGACGACCAGGCCGCTCGTGCCCTCCGGCAGCGCCTCGTCGCGCAGCGGGTCGACCGGCACGACCTCGGCGCCGGCGGCGGCCAGCAGCTCGGCGTTCTCGGCGTAGCCGAAGGTGAACGCCGGTCCGCCGGCGACGGCGATCCGCGGCCGGCCGGCGGCCCGGGTCACCTCCGCGGCCGGCTCCCAGGGCTGCGCGTGCAGCGGGGGAGCGGTCGCGGCCAGCGCCAGGACGGCGTCGAGGTCGACCCCGTCGGCGACGACGTGCGCGAGACGGTCGACCGTCGCCAGCGCCTCCGCCGAGCGCTCCGCGGCGGGGACCAGACCGAGGTGGCGGGAGGGCGTGTGCAGCTGGTCGAGCCGGCGGATCGCGCCGAGCACGGGCACGCCGGCGGCGCCCAGCGCCTCCCGCAGGATCGCCTCGTGCCGGTCGCTGCCGACCCGGTTGAGGACCACCCCGCCGATCCGCACGGACGGGTCGAACGTCGCGAAACCGTGCACCAGCGCCGCGACCGAGCGCGCCTGCGAGGAGGCGTCGACGACGAGGACGACGGGGGCGCGGAGCAGCGCGGCGACGTGCGCGGTCGACGCGAAGCCGGGCTCGACCGAGGGGTGCGTGGCACCGTCGAACAGGCCCATCACGCCCTCGATCGACGGCGACGTCGGCCGAGCGCGCACCGTGCAGGAACAGCGGGGCGATCGCGCTCCTCGCCGACCAGCCAGGGGTCCAGGTTGCGGCCTGGCCGGCCGGCGGCGAGCGCGTGGTAGCCGGGGTCGATGTAGTCGGGCCCGACCTTGTGCGGCGAGACGGTGAGCGCCGCGCCGCGGTCAGGGCGGCGATCAGCCCGGTGGCGACGGAGGTCTTGCCCGCGTTGCTCGACGGGGCGGCGAGCACGACCCGCGGCAGCCTCACCACTCGATCCCCCGCTGGCCCTTCTGGCCGGCGTCCATCGGGTGCTTGACCTTGGTCATCTCCACGACCAGGTCGGCGGCCTCGACCAGCGCCGGGTGGGCGTCGCGGCCGGTGATGACGACGTGCTGGTTGCCCGGGCGGTTGGGTCAGGGTCGCCACGACGTCGTCGACGTCGACCCAGCCCCACGTCATGGGGTAGGTGAACTCGTCCAGCACGTAGAAGCGGTACGCCTCGGCGGCCAGGTCCCGCTTGATCTGCGCCCAGCCCTCGGCCGCGTCGGCGGCGTGGTCGGTCTCGGTGCCCTGCCGGCGCGACCAGCTCCAGCCGCTGCCCATCTTGTGCCAGACGACCGGGGCGCCCTCGCCGGTCTGGTCGTGCAGCCGGCCGAGCGCGGTCAGCGCGTTCTCCTCGCCGACCTTCCACTTCGCGCTCTTGACGAACTGGTAGACCGCGATCGGCCAGCCCTGGTTCCAGGCGCGCATGGCCATGCCGAACGCGGCCGTGGACTTGCCCTTCATCTCGCCGGTGTGCACGGCCAGCAGCGGCCGGTTCCGGCGCTGCCGCGTGGTGAGCCCGTCGGCGGGCACGGCCGCGACCTGTCCCTGCGGCATGTCAGGCCGCCTTCCGCGCGCTGCGGACGGTCGACGGCCAGCGACTCGGCGGCGAGCTCCTCGAGGCGCAGCGTCCGGGCGCCCAGCCGGGCGGCCGAGGGCGCCGGCCAGCCCCAGCCGCACCGGCCCGGACTCGCAGTCGACGACGACCCCCGCCGTCCCGCTCGCGGCGAGCAGCGCGGCCGCGGCGTGCGCGTCGGCCAGGTGACTGCCGCCGCGCGGACCCGTGGCCCGGCCGTCGGTGACGACGACCAGCAGCGGACGGCGCTGCGGATCGCGGATGCCGCTCGACCCGCAGCAGCTCGTGCGCGCGCAGCAGGCCGGCGGCCAGCGGGGTGCGGCCGCCGGTGGGCAGGTCGGTCAGCCGGGCCGCCGCCGCGTCCACCGACCAGGTGGGCGGCAGCGCGAGCGTCGGCGCCGCGATCCGCGGAAGGTGATCAGGCCGACCTTGTCGCGGCGCTGGTAGGCGTCGAGCAGCAGCGACAGGACCGCCCCCTTGACCGCGCCCATCCGCGCTCGTGAGCCCATCGACCCGCTGGCGTCGACGACGAACAGGACGAGGTTGCCCTCCCGGCCCTCGAGCGTCGCCTGGCGCAGGTCCTCGCGGGCGATCCGCAGTCCTGGGCCGCTGCGCCCGCGCGCCACCTGGTGCGGGGCGGCGGCCAGCACGGTGTCGGTCAGGTGCAGCGTGGTGACCGTGCCGCCGGGGCGGCGCGAGCCCACGACCCGGCCGCGGTCGGACCGGGCCCGCGAGCGCCGGCCGGCCGCACCGGCGCCGATCCCCGGCACCTCCAGCCGACGGGTGCGGAACGGCTCCGACGGCGCCACGGCAGCGCGCTCCGGCGCCGGCGCGACCTGCGGCACCCCCCTCGCCGCCCTCCTGGCCTTTATGGCCATAAAGGCTGTCGGGTGGGGGGCCATCGGGTTGCGCGCCACCTTCCGGGGGTGGGGGACCGCTGCCGGCATCGCCCGGACCGCCGCCGCCCGGACCGCCGCCGCCCGGACCGCCGCCGTCGTCGTCGGGGCCGTCGTCGTCGGGGCCGTCGTCCTCCGGCCGCGTCTCGGAGAGGGCCTGCTCCAGCGTGTCGTCGTCCAGGCCGGGCGCGTCGAACGGGTTGCGCCGCCGGCGGTGCGGCAGGGCCAGGCGGGCGGCGACCCGGACGTCGTCCTCGGTCACCGCGTCCCGGCCGCACCAGGCGGCGTGCGCGATGGCCGTGCGGGCGGTGACGAGGTCGGCGCGCAGGCCGTCCACGTCGAAGGCGGCGCAGACCGCGGTCACCTGGCGCAGGGCGTCGTCGGAGAGGACGACGTGCGGCAGCCGCGCCCGGGCCGCGGCGATCCGCGCGGCCAGCCCGGCCTCCTCGGCGGCCCACGCGGCGGCGAACCCCGCCGGGTCGGCGTCGTAGGCGAACCGGCGGCGGACGACCTCGGCTCGCTCCGCCGGCTCGCGTGGGGCGGCCACCTCGACGGTGAGCCCGAACCGGTCGAGCAGCTGCGGGCGCAGCTCGCCCTCCTCCGGGTTCATCGTCCCGACGAGCAGGAAGCGGGCGGCGTGCCGCACCGAGACGCCCTCGCGCTCGACGTAGGCGGTGCCCAGGGCGGCGGCGTCGAGCAGCAGGTCGACCAGGTGGTCGTGCAGCAGGTTGACCTCGTCGACGTACAGGACGCCCCGGTGGGCGGCGGCGAGCAGGCCCGGCTCGAACGCCTTGACCCCCTCGGTGAGCGCGCGCTCGAGGTCGAGCGCGCCGACGACGCGGTCCTCGGAGGCGCCCGACCGGCAGCTCGACCAGCCGGGCCGGGCGGGTGTGCCCGGGCGCGCCGGCGTCGTGCGGGCCGTCGGGGCAGCCGGGGTCCGGGGCGGCGGGGTCGCAGGCGAAGCGGCAGCCCGGCGACGACGCGCGACCGGCGGCAGGACGGCGGCCAGGGCGCGGACCGCCGTGGACTTGGCGGTGCCCTTCTCGCCGCGCACCAGCACGCCGCCGATGGCGGGTGAGACGGCGTTGAGCAGCAGGGCCAGTCGCATGTCGTCCATGCCGACGACGGCGCCGAAGGGGTAGGTCATGCGGTCCGACCGCGCATGGCACGCGTCCTCTCCCCGGGTGTCCACGCCCGGAGGTGGCAGGGACGACGGCGGGAGTCTCCTGGCTCCCGGATCGACGCCCGCCCCCGACCTTCCCGCTCCCGAAGGCTCTCCGGAGCAGTGGCCGTGCATGGGGGCGAACTCCCCGGTCACAGTGGCGGGACCGCGCCGGAATCTCACCGGGCTTCCTCCACTGCCGTCGCGTGTGGCCCGGTTATCAGACCATGGCGGCGTGCCCCGGCGACAGGCGGTGTCAGGCGCCGGGCGCGAGCAGCGGCAGCCCCGTCGGGGGTCCGGTCTCGATCAGCCGCCAGAGCGCGTCGGTGTCGGCGTGCTCGGCGACGAGATCGCCGAGCCGCTCCAGCCGGCTCTCCCGCACCGCGGCGAAGCTGGTGTCGGGGGCGGCGACGAAGCGCCGGCCGGTGGCCCGGGCGACCTCGACGAGGAAGGCCCGGCGGAAGCCGTCGTTCTCCAGCGCGCCGTGCCAGTGGTGCCGAACACCGAACCCGCGCGGGCGCCGTCGAGGAACGGCTCGGCGGCGTCGTCGACGGACACGACCCCGTGGTGGATCTCGTAGCCGTGCACCACCTCGCCCAGCGCCGTGCCCACCGGCCGGCCCAGCGTCTTCCGGGCGGCGAAGTGCACCTCGGCCGGCAGCAGCCCCAGGCCGGGCACCGTGCCCGCCCGTGACTCGACGTCGTCGGTGATCGTGCGGGCGAGCATCTGGTGGCCGCCGCAGATGCCCAGGACCGGGATGCCGGCGGCGGCCCGGCGCTGGACGGCCTCGGCGAGGCCGCTGTCGCGCAGCCAGGCGAGGTCGGCGACGGTGGACCGGGTGCCCGGGAGCACGACGAGGTCGGCGTCGGCCAGCTCCTCCGGCCGGGTCGCGTACCGCACGAGCACGCCGGGCTCGGCGGCCAGCGCGTCCAGGTCGGTGAAGTTCGACAGCCGCGGCAGCCGGGCCACCGCCACCCGCAGCACCTCCTCACCGAGCGGGGGACCGCCGCCGCTGATCCCGGCGGGCACGCCGAGGGAGTCCTCGACGTCCACCGCCGGCCCGCCGAGCCACGGCAGCACGCCGAGCGTCGGCCGGCCGGTGAGCCGGGCGAGCTCGGCCAGCCCGGGCTCGAGCAGCCGGACGTCGCCGCGGAACTTGTTGACCAGGAACCCGGCGACCAGCCGCTGGTCGCCGGGCGGCATCAGGGCCACCGTGCCGTACAGGGCGGGGAAGACCCCGCCGCGGTCGATGTCGCCGACGACGACCACGGGGAGGCCCGCCGCGGTCGCGAGGCCCATGTTGGCGATGTCGTCGGCCCGCAGGTTGATCTCGGTCGGGGAGCCGGCGCCCTCGCAGACCACGACGTCGAAGCGGGAGCGCAGGTCGGCCAGGCAGCCGAGCACCTGCTCCAGCAGCGCGGCCTTCATCGGCCGGTAGGAGAGCGCGGTGACGTCGGCGACCGCCCGGCCCAGGACGACGACCTGGCTGCTGTCGTCCCCGCCGGGCTTGAGCAGCACCGGGTTCATCGCCGCCTCGGGTGTCACCCGCGCGGCGGCGGCCTGCATGACCTGCGCCCGGCCGATCTCGGCGCCGTCGGGGGTCACCATCGAGTTGTTGCTCATGTTCTGCGCCTTGAACGGCGCCACCGACACCCCCTGGCGGGCCAGCCAGCGGCAGATCCCGGCGGTGACCACCGACTTGCCGGCGTCCGACGTCGTCCCGGCGACCAGCAGGGCGCCGCTCACCGACGCCCCCACCGCGCCAGGACGCACACGACGGCGGCCGCGCACCACACGGCGCGGGACAGCCGGACGGCGCGCGGAATGTCGGCGGCCCCGGGGGCGCGGCCGTCGCCGAGCGCCGGCCGCTCCTCCACCCGGCCGCCGTACACGTTGCGGCCGCCCAGGCGCACGCCCAGCGCGCCGGCCAGCGCGGCCTCGCACCGCCCGGCGTTCGGGCTCGGGTGCGCCGCGCCGTCCCGCGTCCAGGCGCGCCAGGCGCCGGTCGCCGAGCCACCGGCCACGGGCGCGCAGACCACGGTCAGGGCGGCGGTCATCCGGGCGGGGAGCCAGTTGGCCAGGTCGTCGAGCCGGGCGGCGGCCCAGCCGAAGCGGGCGTAGCGGGGGGAGCGGTGCCCGACCATCGCGTCGAGGGTGTTGACCGCCCGGTAGCCGAGCAGCCCGGGCATCCCGGCCAGCGCGCCCCAGAACAGCGGGGCGACGGCGGCGTCGGCGGTGTTCTCGGCCACCGACTCCACGGTCGCCCGGGCCAGTTCCGGTCCGTCGAGGTGGCGAGGGTCGCGTCCCGCGAGGGACGGGAGGACGGCGCGGGCGGCGGGCAGGTCACCGGTGGCCAGCGCGCGCTGCATGCGGTCCGCGGTCCGGGCCAGCGAGGTGCCCCCCAGGACCGTCCAGGCGGTCGCCGCGGTGAGCACGAGGCGGGCGGCCGGACGCCGTCCCGTGGCGCGGTGCAGGGCCGCGCCGAGCCCGGTCGCGGCGAGGGTCAGGGCCAGCGCGTACCCGGCGCCCGCCGCGTGGGAGTCGCGCCAGACCAGGCGCTCCAGGGCCGCGGCCGTGGCGCCGAACCCGGCCACCGGATGAGCCCGGCGCGGGTCGGCGAGCACCAGGTCCACGGCGACCCCCAGCGCCAGCCCGGCCGCGGTGGGGGAGTGCACTGCCAGGACCTTCACGCCGACCATCGTGTCAACCCCCCGCGAGCCGGCCGTCCCTAGGATCGGCGGACGTGCACCGACCCAGCCCTCCCGACGGCGTCCGGCCCATCGTCGTGGTCGGCATCGGAGCCGACGGCTGGACCGGCCTGGCGCCGGCCTCCAGCGCGGAGCTCGAGCGCGCCGAGGTGCTCGTGGGCAGTGCCCGGCAGCTGGCACTGGTGCCGTCCTCGGTGACCGCCCGGCGCGTCCCGTGGCGCTCGCCGATGAGCGAGGCGCTGCCGGAACTGTTCGAGGAGCTCGCGGGCCGCGCGGTGGTCGTGCTGGCCAGCGGGGACCCGATGCTGTCGGGCATCGGCACGACCCTCACCCGCCTCCTCGGCGCCGACCGGGTGCGGGTGCTGCCGGCGCCGTCGTCGGTGTCGCTGGCGTGCGCGCGGCTGGGCTGGCCGGTGGAGGACACGCAGGTCGTGACGCTCGTCGGCCGGCCGCTCGAGCTGCTGCACCCGCACGTGCAGCCCGGCCGGCGGCTCCTGGTGCTCGGGTCGAACGGCGACACCCCGGCGCAGGTGGCGACGCTGCTCGCCGGCCGGGGGTTCGGGCCGAGCCGGATGACGGTCCTCGGCGAGCTGGGCGGACCCGGCGAGCAGGTGCGCAGCGGCACGGCGGGCACGTGGTCGGGCCCCTCGCCGGCCCTGGCCGTGACCGCGGTCGAGTGCCTCGCCGAGGCGGGCGCCCGGCCGCTGCCCGCCGTCCCGGGGCTGCCCGACGACGCCTACGAGTCCGACGGGCAGCTCACCAAGTCGCGAGGTGCGGGCGGTCACGCTGGCCCGGCTGGCCCCCGTGCCCGGGCAGCTGCTGTGGGACGTCGGGCGCCGGCTCGGGATCGATCGGCATCGAGTGGATGCGCGTGCACCCGGCCTCCCGCGCCGTCGCTGTCGAGGCCGACGCCGAGCGGGCCGGGCGGATCGCGCGCAACGCCGCCCGGTTGGGCGTTCCGCAGCTGCGGGTGGAGCGGGGCCGGGCGCCCGAGGCGCTGGCCGGTCTGCCCTCGCCCGAGGCGGTGTTCATCGGCGGCGGTCTCACCACGGCGGGGCTGGTGGAGGCCTGCTGGGCGGCCCTGCCCGCCGGTGGCCGGCTGGTCGCCAACGCCGTCACCGTGGAGAGCGAGGCGGTCCTGGCGGCCTGGTTCGCCCGCGCCGGCGGGGAGCTGCTGCGCCTCGGCGTCCAGCGGGCCGAGCCGGTGGGCACCTTCACCGGCTGGAAGCCGGCCATGCCCGTGACGATCTGGTCGGTGAGCAAGCCGTGACCGTGCACTTCATCGGGGCGGGGCCGGGCGCGGCCGACCTGGTCACCGTGCGCGCCGCGCGGATCATCGCCGCGGCGCCGGTCTGCCTCTACGCCGGTGCGCTGGTTCCGCGGGAGCTCCTGGACACCGCCCCGGCCGGGGCGCGGCTGGTCGACACCGCCGACCTGGACCTCGACCAGATCACCGCCGAGCTGGTGGCGGCGAACGAGGCCGGCCTCGACGTCGCCCGCCTGCACTCCGGCGATCCGTCGGTCTACAGCGCCATGGCCGAGCAGATGCGCCGGCTCGACGCGGCCGGGGTGCCCTACGACGTCGTCCCGGGTGTCCCGGCGTTCGCCGCCGCGGCTGCCTCGCTCAAGCGGGAGCTGACCGTGCCGGGCGTCGGGCAGACGGTCATCCTGACCCGCACCTCGGTGCGTTCCACGCCGATGCCTCCCGGGGAGGACCTGGCCACGCTCGGCGCCTCCCGGGCGACCCTCGTGCTGCACCTGGCGGTGCAGCGGATCGCCGAGCTCGTGCCCGAGCTGCTCCCGCACTACGGCGCGGACTGCCCGGCCGCCGTCGTGGCCCGCGCCAGCCGCGACGACGAGCTGGTCCTGCGCGGCACCCTGGCCGACATCGCCGAGCAGGTGGAGCGGGCCGGGGTCCGGCGGACGGCGGTGGTCATCGTCGGCGCGGTGCTCGCGGCGGGGGAGTTCCCCGACAGCCACCTGTACTCGACCACGAGATGCCGTTCCTAGGCGCGGCCGACGACGGTCCCCGCCCGGTCGATCACCACGACGTCGACCGCCACGGGCGCGCCGCGCAGCACGCCGAGCGCGGTGTCCCGGGCCCCGGCGGCGACCAGGTCGCCCAGCGGCAGCCCCGCCGCCTGGCACTGCTGCAGCGCATCGAGGGCGGTGTTCGCCGTGCGCACGCCCTCGACCAGCGGCGGCGCCCCACCGGCGTCGCGGACCAGCGCGGCCAGGGCCTCGGGGGACACCTGCGACCGCGCCGAGTGCAGGTCGAGGTGCCCGTCGGCGAGCTTGGCCAGCTTCCCGATGCCGCCGGCGATGGTCAGCCGCGGCACCGGGTGACGACGGAGGTACTTCAGCACGGCGCCGGCGAAGTCGCCCATGTCGAGCAGCGCGTCCTCGGGCAGCCCGTACAGCTCGCCGACGACCCGCTCGCTGGTGCTGCCGGTGCACCCGGCGACGTGCCGGTGCCCGGCCGCGCGCGCGACGTCGATGCCGCGGCGGATCGAGTCGATCCACGACGAGCAGGAGTAGGGGACGACGACCCCGGTGGTGCCCAGGATCGACAGCCCGCCGACGATGCCCAGCCGCGGATTCCAGGTCTTCCGGGCCAGCTCCTCGCCGTTCTCGACGGAGATCTCGACGACGACGTCCCCGGTTGCGCCGTGCGCCGCCGCGACCGCCGCGACGTGCTCGGTGATGAACTGCCGGGGCATCGGGTTGATGGCCGGTTCCCCCACGGCGAGCGGCAGGCCGGGCTTGGTCACCGTGCCGACGCCCGGACCGGCCCGGAACACGACCCCGCTGCCGGGGACACCGGGGGTGACCCGGGACGACACGAGGGCGCCGTGGGTGACGTCGGGGTCGTCGCCGGCGTCCTTGACGATGCCGGCCGCGGCCGCGCCCTCCTCCAGGAGTTCGCGGGCGAGCGCGAAGGCCGGGTGCCTGTCGTTCGGGAGGTCGATCTGCACCGGGTCGGGGAACTCGCCGGTGAGCAGCGCCGTGTAGGCGGCCGTGGTCGCCGCGGTCGCGCAGGCGCCCGTCGTCCAGCCGTAGCGCAACCCCGTGCTGCGCTCCCTGCCCGCGTCGGTCACGTGATCAGCATGCACGGGCGCTGCGCATGACCGGGCGCGTGCTCGTCCTCGGCGGCACCGGGGAGGCGCGGCGGCTGGCGACGGCGCTGGCCGAGGACGGCGTCGACGTCGTCAGCTCGCTGGCCGGGCGGGTGGCCGATCCGCTGCTGCCGCCGGGCGACGTGCGGATCGGCGGGTTCGGCGGTGCGGGCGGCCTGGCCGCCTGGCTGCAGGCGCACCCGGTGCGGGCGGTCGTCGACGCGACCCATCCCTTCGCGGCCACCATGACCACGTCGGCCGCCGCCGCGGCCGAGGTGGCGGGCGTGCCGTTGCTCCGGTTGCAGCGGCCGGGCTGGTCGCCGCGGCCCGGGGACGACTGGCGGTGGGTCGACTCGCTGCCCGACGCGGCGGCGGGCGTGGCCGGCTTCGGCTCGGTGTTCCTCACCACCGGCCGGCAGGGGCTCGGCGCGTTCGCCGGGCTGACCGGACGCTGCCTGGTGCGCTCGGTCGACCCGCCGTCCCCGCCGCTGCCGCCGCGCACGACCGTCGTGCTCGCCCGCGGCCCCTTCACGGTCGACGAGGAGCTCGCCCTGATGACCGAGCACGCCGTCGACGTCGTCGTCACCAAGGACAGCGGTGGGCACATGACCGAGGCGAAGCTGACCGCGGCCCGGCGGCTCGGCGTCCCCGTCGTGCTGGTCCGCCGACCGCCCCTGCCGCCCGGGGTGCCGACGGTCGCGAGCGTCGACCAGGCCCTGGCCTGGCTGCGCGGTCAGGCCGGATAGGTGCGTGGCGTCCAGACGCGGCCGGCCGGACCGACCCGGGTCTGCGACGACCCGACGAGCACCAGGCAGCGCATGTCGACCGTCTCGGGATCGAGGTCGCCGAGCGAGGTCACGGTCAGCGACTCCTCGGGCCCCCCGACGTCGCGGCCGACCACCACGACCGTGTCGGGCGACCGGTTCTCCAGCAGCACCTTCCGGGCCTCGCCGAGCTGGTGCAGGCCGGTGCCTGGACCGCGGGTTGTAGAGCGCGATCACCAGGTCCGCGGCGGCCGCGTGCCGCAGCCGGTCGAGCACGACCTCCCACGGCTTGAGGACGTCGGACAGCGAGAGCACGCAGAAGTCGTGGCCCAGGGGCGCGCCGACCCGGGAGGCCACCGCCTGCGCGGCGGTGAGCCCGGGCACGACCCGCACCGGGACGTCGGCGAACTCCGGTCGCTCGGCCACCTCCAGGACCGCGGCGGCCATCGCGAAGACGCCCGGGTCGCCGCTGGAGACGACCGCGACGCGGCGTCCCGACCGCGCGAGCTCCAGCGCGTGCGCCGCGCGCTGGGCCTCCACCCGGTTGTCGCTGGCGTGGCGCTCCTGGCGTGGGTTGGCCGGCACCCGGTCCAGATAGGGCCCGTAGCCGACGAGGACGTCGGCGCAGGCGAGGGCGTCGGCGGCCTCGGGCGTCGTCCAGGCGCGGGAGCCGGGGCCCAGGCCGACGACCACGACCTCGCCGGGGTGGGCGTCGGTCGCCGCGGGACCGGCGCCCACCCCCGTCGGCCCGGTCACGGGACTCGGGAGCAGGGCCAGCGAGAAGTAGGGGACGGTGGCCGGGTCCACATCGGCCAGCGGCAGGAACCGCTGGCTCCCGGTGGTGGCGCGCTCGACGTAGAGGGCGCGGTCGAGGACGCCGGCGCGGTCGAAGGCCTCCCGCACCGCGGGGAAGGTGCGGCCGAGCTTCAGGACGGCGGCCGAGTCCGTGGCCGACAGCTGCGCGGCGAGGCGGTCGGCGCCGAGCGTCCCGGGCAGGACGGTGAGCACCTCGTCGCGCTCGACCAGCGGCCGGCCGACCGCCGCCGCCGCGCCGCTCACGCTGGTGACCCCGGGCACCACCTCGGTCGGATAGCGGTGCGCCAGCCGCTTGTGCATGTGCATGTAGGAGCCGTAGAAGAACGGGTCGCCCTCGGCGAGGACGACGACGTCCCGGCCCGCGTCGAGGTGTGCGGCCAGCCGGGCGGCCGCCGCCTCGTAGAACTCGTCGATCGCGCCCTGGTACCCGCCGGGGTGGTCGGTCGTCTCGGTGGTGACCGGGTAGACCAGCAGCTCCTCGATCTGGCCCTCCCGCAGGTACGGCGCGGCCACCCCCCGGGCCACCGAGCGCCCGTGCCGGGCGGCGTGGAAGGCGACGACGTCCGCCGCACCGATCAGCCGGGCGGCCTTCACCGTGACCAGCTCCGGGTCGCCGGGCCCGAGGCCCACCCCGTACAGGCGGCCGGTCCCGCTCATTCGACGTCGCTCGCGATCGCGTTGACCGCCGCCGCGGTGAGGGCGCTGCCGCCCCGCCGGCCCCGGACGAGCAGGTGGTCGAGGTCCGAGGCGGCCAGGGCCTCCTTGGACTCCGCGGCACCGATGAACCCGACCGGGATGCCGAGGACGGCGGCCGGTCGTGGGCCGCCCGCGGCCACCATCTCGAGCAGGTGGAAGAGCGCGGTCGGTGCGTTGCCGATCGCGACGACCGCGCCGTCGAGGCGGTCGCGCCACAGCTCCAGCGCGGCCGCGGTGCGGGTGGTGCCGAGCTCGGCGGCGAGCCCCGGCGTGCGCGGGTCGTTCAGCGTGCAGACGACGTCGTTGTCCTTCGGCAGCCGCCGCCGGGTGATGCCGGAGGCCACCATCTGCGCGTCGCAGAGCACCGGGGCGCCACGGTCCAGGGCCGCACGGGCCCGTTCCACGACGCCGGGGGAGTGCACGACGTCACCGGCGAGATCGACCTGGCCGCAGGCGTGGATCATCCGGACGACCACCCGGGCGACGTCGGCCGGGAACCGGCCGAGCTCGCGCCTCGGCCCGGATGGTGGCGAACGACTGCCGGTAGATCTCGGCGCCGTCCTTCTCGTACTCGTACATCGGCTGCGGGGATCTCCGTCGACTCGGGATGGGGCTGCGCGGCGAGGCTACGTCCCGCCCCGGCGCAGGCTGACGCGGTAGCCCTCGAGCGTCGCGACGACGTCCACCACGGCCCCGCGGGGCCGGCCGCAGCGGCGCTCGCAGCCGGCCCAGTGCTGCCGGGCGCCCTCCGCGGGGAGAGCGCCGGCGGAGACGGCTGCCGCCGCGTCGGCGCGGACGTCGGCGAGGGACTTCGCGCACCCCGGCCGCCCGGCGCAGGCCGTGACCTGCAACCAGGGGCTGCCGGGGTCCAGCACGAGCCCGGCCGCGCCGAGCTCGCCGGCCGCCGCGGCGTCCGGGAGGTCGGTCAGCGCGACACTGCGCCAGGGCGTGATCTGGAGGTCGGCGGTCAGCGCGGCCACCAGGTCCGCCTGGCCGGCGGTCAGCCGCCCCAGCGGTACGACCGCGACGATCGCCGTCCGTCCGTCGTCCTGGGGAACCACCCCGGCGGGCCCGGTCGACGGGGCGGTGGGAACCGCCCCCGGCGGCACGCGGGTGCCGTCGAGGCGGGCCGCCACGCGTGCGACGCCGTCCGCCAGCTCGGCCAGCCGCCAGGCGGTGCCGCCCTGCCCGGCGCGTTCGGCGAGGAAGGCGCGGGCCGCGGCGAGGGCGATCGGGACCGCCTCGCCCGGGGGCACGCGCAGGCCGCTGTCGGAGCCGCCGAGGGTGAGCGCCACGGTGTCCGGTCCCAGGGCGAGCAGCCCGACGTCCCCGCCGAGCCCCGCGACGTCGCCGCGGCCGTCGTCGACGGTGGCGAGGAACCGGCCGGGCAGCTCGGCGAACGCAAGGTCGGTGCACAGCCCCGCATCGAAGGCCGCCACCCACGGGCGGACGTCGAGCCGGCCGCCGGCCCGCCCGGAGAGCGCGCTGGCCAGGACGTTGCGCACCCGTTCGTGCGTCGCGCTGGGCAGGAGACCCGCGGCGGCCAGCCGGTGCCCGAGCTCGACCTCGGCACCGGGCCGCAGACCGCGCAGCTGGAGGTTGCCCCGGCTGGTCAGCTCCAGCGCGCCGTCACCGAGCTCGCGGGCGGCGGCCGCCAGCACCCGCAGCTGGTTCCCGGTCAGCGCTCCGCCGGGCACCCGGACCCGGGCCAGCGCGCCGTCGGCCGCCGGGTGGGTCTGGAGCGCGCCCGGGCAGGCGTCGACCCGCTCGCGGGTCGGCGGCACGGCAGTCATGGCGGCACCGAGGCTACGGCGGGAGTCCCGCCGACCGGGTCGTCGGCCGACGGACACAGCGCTCCTGCCGGTGAGCGCTCCTGCCGGTGAGCGCCCCTGCCGGGGTCGGTACGGTCGGCGGCATCACGGCAGTGCGCGAGGAAGCCGGTGCGATCCCGGCGCGGTCCCGCCACTGTGAGCCCGCGAGGGCGAGCCAGATACTCCGGCTGCCGTGCCCGACGACCCGGGGCGCGGACCCCGAGTGAGGCCTGCCAGTGACTGCACAGCGCACGTTCACCCTGCTCTCCACCAGCGACACCGACCTGCTCTCCGCCCGCGCCAGCGGCGCCGACTGGCAGCTCGGGAACCCGTCCCGGCTGGACGACGCCGGCATGGCCGCCCTCGCTGAGGGCAGCGACCTGGTCGTCGTCCGCATCCTGGGGGTGCGGCGGCAGTACGAGGACGTGCTGCGGCCGCTGCTGGCCGGCCCGGCGCCGGTCGTCGTGCTCGGCGGGGAGCAGGTGCCCGACGCCGAGCTGATGGAGCTGTCCACGGTGCCGATGGGTGTGGCGACCGAGGCGCACGGCTACCTCGCGCAGGGCGGGCCGGTCAACCTCAGCCACCTGCACCGCTTCCTGTCCGACACCGTGCTGCTCACCGGGGAGGGGTTCGAGCCGCCGTCGGTGGCGCCGGACTGGGGGGTGTTGCAGCGCGCGGACCGGGGGAGCGGGCCGACCGTCGCCGTCCTCTACTACCGCGCCCACCACCTGGCCGGGAACACGGACTTCGTCGAGACCCTCTGCACGGCGATCGAGGACGCCGGCGGCCGGGCGCTGCCGGTCTTCACCTCGAGCCTGCGTTCGGTCGACCCCGGCCTGCTGGAGACGCTGCGCACCGCCGACGCGATGGTGGTGACCGTGCTGGCCGCCGGCGGTTCCCGGCCGGCCACGGCGCAGGCTGGCGGCGACGACGGCGCGTGGGACGTCGGCGAGCTCGCCGCCCTCGACGTGCCGGTGATCCAGGGGCTGTGCCTGACCCGCTCGCGCGCCGAGTGGGCGGCCGACGACGACGGGCTCTCGCCGCTCGACGTCGGAAACCAGGTCGCCATCCCCGAGTTCGACGGCCGGCTGATCAGCGTGCCGTTCTCGTTCAAGGAGACCGGGGACGACGGCCTGACCCACTACGTCGCCGATCCCGAGCGCGCCGCGCGCGTGGCCGGGACCGCGGTCGCCCACGCCCGCCTCCGCCACACGCCCCCGGCCGAGCGGCGCATCGTGGTGATGCTGTCCGCCTACCCGACCAAGCACGCCCGCATCGGCAACGCCGTGGGCCTGGACACCCCGGCGTCCGTGGTCCGGCTGCTGGCCGCCATGGCCGGGCAGGGCTACGACATCGGGCCGTTCGACGGGCCCGACGCGCTGCCCGGCGTGGCGGACCTGGACGGCGACCGGCTCGTCCACGCCCTCATCGCCGCCGGCGGTCAGGACGCCGACTGGCTGACCGAGGAGCAGTTGTCGGGCAACCCGGTGCGGATCCCCGCCGCCGAGTACCGCGCGTTCTTCGGGACCCTGCCGGCCGACCTGCGCGCGGCCATGGAGGAGCACTGGGGGCCCGCGCCCGGGTCGCTGTTCGTGGACGGCAGTGGCGACGACGCGGACATCGTCTTCGCCGCGCTCCGGGCCGGCAACGTCGTCGTGATGGTGCAGCCGCCGCGCGGGTTCGGGGAGAACCCGATCGCGATCTACCACGACCCCGACCTGCCGCCGTCCCACCACTACCTGGCCGCCTACTGGTGGCTGCGGTCGGGTCGAGATGTCGGGGGCTTCGGCGCGCACGCGCTGGTCCACGTGGGCAAGCACGGCAACCTGGAGTGGCTGCCCGGGAAGACGGTCGGGCTCTCGGCCTCCTGCGGGCCGGACGCCGCGATCGGTGACCTGCCGTTGGTCTACCCGTTCCTGGTCAACGACCCCGGCGAGGGCAGCCAGGCCAAGCGCCGGGCGCACGCCACCCTGGTCGACCACATGGTGCCGCCGATGGCCCGCGCGGACACCTACGGCGACATCGCCCGGCTCGAGCAGCTGCTCGACGAGCACGCCAACGTGGCGGCGATGGACCCGGCGAAGCTCCCCGCCGTCCGGGCGCAGATCTGGACGCTGCTGCAGGCCGCGAAGCTCGACCACGACCTGGGGCTGAACGAGCGGCCGGAGGACGACCACTTCGACGAGATGATCCTGCACGTCGACGGCTGGCTCTGCGAGATCAAGGACTCGCAGATCCGCGACGGCCTGCACGTGCTGGGCGCCCCGCCCACCGGGCAGGACCGGGTCGACCTGGTGCTGGCCATGCTGCGGGCCCGGCAGATCTGGGGTGGCTCCGTGGCGCTGCCGGGGTTGCGTGAGGCGCTCGGGCTGACGGAGGACGGCTCGGCCGGGCGCGCGGCGACCGACGCGGTGGAGGCGCAGGCCGAGGCCCTGGTGACCGGCATGGAGGCCGCCGGGTGGGCAGAAATGGCCATTTCTGCCGTCGTGCGGGAGGTGCTGGGACGCGACGACGACGCGGTTGCCGCCGTCCTGCGGTTCGCCGTCGACGAGGTCGTGCCCCGGCTGGCGCGCACCACCGACGAGCTGGACGCGACCCTGCACGCCCTCGAGGGCGGCTACGTGCCCGCCGGCCCGTCGGGCTCCCCGCTGCGGGGGCTGGTCAACGTGCTGCCGACCGGCCGCAACTTCTACTCCGTCGACCCCCGGGCGGTGCCCTCGCGGCTGGCCTGGGAGACCGGCCAGGCGCTGGCGGAGTCGCTGGTCGACCGCTATCGCGCCGACACCGGCGGATACCCACGCTCGGTGGGCCTCTCCGTGTGGGGCACGTCGGCGATGCGGACCTCCGGCGACGACGTCGCCGAGGTGCTCGCGCTGCTCGGCGTCCGCCCGGTGTGGGACGACGCGTCGCGGCGGGTGACCGGTCTGGAACCGGTGCCCCTCGAGGAGCTCGGCCGCCCCCGGATCGACGTCACGGTGCGGATCAGCGGGTTCTTCCGTGACGCCTTCCCCCACGTGGTCACGATGCTGGACGACGCGGTGACCCTGGCCGCGTCGCTCGACGAGCCCGACGACGCCAACTTCGTGCGGGCCCACGTCGAGGCCGACGTGGCGACCCACGGCGACCGGCGCCGGGCGACCACCCGCGTGTTCGGGTCCAAGCCGGGCGCGTACGGGGCCGGGCTGCTGTCGCTGATCGACAGCCGCGACTGGCGCGGGGACGCCGATCTCGCCGAGGTCTACGCCGTCTGGGGCGGCTACGCCTACGGCCGGGACCTCGACGGGGTGCAGGCGCGCCCCGACATGGAGGCGGCGTACCGGCGGATCGCCGTGGCGGCCAAGAACGTCGACACCCGCGAGCACGACATCGCCGACTCCGACGACTACTTCCAGTACCACGGCGGCATGGTGGCGACCGTCCGCGCGCTGACCGGGACGGCGCCGGCGGCCTTCATCGGCGACTCCACCCGCCCGGAGTCGGTGCGAACCCGCTCGCTCACCGAGGAGACCGCGCGGGTCTTCCGGGCCCGCGTGGTCAACCCGAAGTGGCTGGCGGCCATGCGCCGGCACGGTTACAAGGGCGCCTTCGAGCTCGCCGCGACGGTCGACTACCTCTTCGGGTACGACGCGACGACCGGCGTCGTCGCCGACTGGATGTACGAGAAGCTCGCCGAGACCTACGTGCTCGACCCGGAGAACCGGGCGTTCATGGAGAAGTCCAACCCGTGGGCGCTGCACGGCATCGCCGAGCGGCTGCTGGAGGCGGTCGACCGGAAGATGTGGGCGGAGCCGGACGCGGCGCTGGTGGCGCAGCTGCAGCAGGCGTACCTGGACACCGAGGGCGACCTGGAGGGCGGGGACACCCCGGCCCAGGTGGGCCGCTAGGACCAGAGCGCGGCGGCGACCAGCAGCGTGGTCGTCGTCGCGAGCTCGCCCATCGCGCCCATGACGTCGCCGGTCACGCCGCCCAGCCGGTGACGGGCACGGCGGAGCAGGAGCTCGGCCGCCAGGACGCCGGCGGCCGAGGCGGCGACCAGGCGCCAGACCGGCTGCGGGTCGCCGCCGGCGCCGAGCGCGACCAGACCGGCCAGGACCAGGATCCAGCCGGACAGCCACCGCGCGGACACCGTGCCGGCGACCGTGCGCCCCAGCGCGGAGCTCTCGGCGAACGGCACGCCGGGCAACCCGGTGCGGGCCATCGCCACCCGGCCGGCGACGACGGCCACGACCAGCGCCGGCCAGCCGTGGTCGGCGGTGAGCAGCGCGGCCAGGCTGGCCACCTGCAGCAGCAGGACCAGCACCAGCGTGACGACGCCGAACGGGCCGATGTCGCCCTGGTGCATCACCTGCAGCGCCCGTGCCCGCTCGCGCAGCGGTCCGAGCCCGTCGGCGGTGTCGGCCAGCCCGTCCAGGTGCAGCCCCCGCGTGAGCACCGCGAGGACGGTGACGCCGAGGACCGCCCCGACCAGCGGCGACACGAACACCTCGCCCAGGACGGCGACCGCCGCGGCGACCGAGCCCAGGACCAGCCCGACCAGCGGCGCCCACGGCAGCACCCCGCGCGTGGAGGCCGCAGCCCGCGCCGGCACGGGCAGCACGGTGAGCAGCGCCGCGGATTCGAGCGGCCCGGTGAACCTCACCGCAGCCGCTGCGGAAGGCCCGCGACCACGAACCACACCTCGTCGGCGGTGGCGGCCAGCCGCTGGTTGACCGTGCCCAGGACGTCGCGGAACAGCCGCCCGGCGCGGGTCTCCGGGACGACGCCCAGCCCCACCTCGTCGCTGACCGCCACGACGTGCGCCGGCGTCGCCGTCCAGGCACCGAGCAGCGCCTCGCACCGGGCGGACAACCGGTCGCCGGCGCCGGGCTCGTCGGCCCAGACGCCGGTCTGGTCCATCAGGGCGGCCACCCAGGTGGTCACGCTGTCGAGCAGGACGGCGCCGTCGCGCAGCAGGTCCGCGGGCTCGGTGGTCTCGACCGTCGTCCAGGACGCCGGCCGGCGGGCTCGGTGGGCCGCCACCCGCGCCGTCCACTCGGCGTCGTCGCCGGCGGCGGCCGAGGTGGCCAGGTAGGTGACCGCGTCGCGGCCGGCCAGCAGCGCTTCGGCGTGGGCGGACTTCCCCGACCGGGAGCCGCCCAGCACCAGGACCCGGCTCACGGGTGCAGCTCCAGCCGGGTCACCGAGCCGTTGGGCGGGGTGACCGCCGGCATCGCCCCGGCGCCGAGACCGGCGGCGACCGCCTGGGCGGCGCGGATGGTGTCGCCGTGGGTGACCAGGGCCACGACGGCGGCCGGCGGATCCGCACGCAGCTCCGCGAGGTAGGTACCGACGCGCGCGTGCAGCTGCGCCAGGCTCTCGCCGCCCCGGGCCGCCCAGTGCGGATCGGTCCAGTCGACGAGGTCCCACAGTTCCCGGGAGGGGCGGCCCTCGAGCTCCCCGTAGCCCTGTTCCCGCAGCTCCGGGGCGGTGCGGAAGGGCAGCCCGGTGGCCCGGGCGCAGTGCTCGGCGGTCTGCGTGGCGCGGCGCAGGTCGCTGGAGATCAGCGCACCGGGCCGCGCGGCCGCGAGCTCCTGCGCGGCCGCGGCCGCCTGCGCGTGGCCCAGCTCGGTCAGCGACGGGTGCGCGGTCTGGCCCTGCATCCGGCCGGCGGCGTTCCACTCGCTCTGGCCGTGACGGACGAGCAGCAACGTGAGCGGGCGGGCCATGGTGGGACGAAGCGTAGGGAAGCGGTCGGCGGCTGGGTGGAGCGGGCGCCTGGCGCGGCGTCAGGGGACCCGTGCTCGTACCTCCCGCAGCAGGTCCTGCGACAACTCCAGGGAGGTCGGCCTCGGCACTGAGGAATGACCTCCGCGCCCGCACCGGCGCACGACGGAGCTGCCCGCGGACAGCGCCTCGCTGCGGGTGCGCGAGGGCGGGGGCGCGGGTGACCCAGGCTGCGCCTGCCGGACCGGGTGGATCACCACCGGTGATCCACCCGTCCACGGCGTGCCCTCAGAAGGTGGACTTCGGAACGCCCGTGCCAGGGTCGATCCGGGTCGGCCCCGACGCCGACGGTGCCACGTCGAAGTCGAAGATCCCGGTGGGGATGTAGACCGTCGAGCACGAGTTCGGGATGTCGACCACCCCGGACAGCCGACCCTCGATCGGTGCTGCCCCCAGGATCATGTAGGCCTGCTCGGGGGTGTAGCCGAACTTGGTGAGGTAGTCGATCGCGTGCAGGCAGGCCCGCTGGTAGGACAGGTGGGAGTCCAGGTAGCGCTGCTCGTCGTCCAGGGTCACGGAGGTGCCGGAGAAGGCCAGCCAGCGGTCGTAGCGGGGGTCGACGTTGCCGGGCATGAAGATGGCGTTCTCGCTCACCCCATAGGTCTCCATGCCGCCCTTGATCACGTCGACGTGCAGGTCCATGAACCCGCCCATCTCGATGGCGCCGCAGAAGGTGATCTCGCCGTCGCCTTGCGAGAAGTGCAGGTCTCCCATCGAGAGCTTGGCGCCGGGCACGAAGACCGGATAGAAGACCCGGCTGCCCTTGGTCAGGTTCTTGATGTCCTGGTTGCCGCCGTTCTCCCGGGGTGGGGCGGTGCGGGCCGCCTCGCCGGCGGCCCGCTCGAACTCGGCGCCTTCCAGGCGGCCGAGGATCGCGTCCTGGGGGAGCGGAGGCAGGGCGAGCGGGGGAACGCGAGTGGGATTGGTGTCGATCAGTGCCTGCTCGCGGCGGTTCCAGCGGGCCAAGAGCTCCGCGGACGGCGCGGTGCCCATCAGGCCGGGGTGCACGATGCCGGTGAAGGAGACACCGGGGATGTGCCGGGAGGTCGCGGTCTGCCCGGAGAAGTCCCAGATGACCTTGTAGGCGTCGGGGAACTGTTCGGTGAGGAAGCCGCCGCCATTCTGGGTGGCGAAGATGCCGGTGTAGCCCCAGCCCTGGCCGGCCAGCGGTCCGGAGTCCTCCTGCGGGATGGGTCCGACGTCGAGGATGTCGACGATCAGCAGGTCGCCGGGCTCGGCCCCCTCCACCGCGATGGGGCCGCTGAGCACGTGCACCGTCGACAGCGGGGCGTCTCGGACGTCGTCGGCGGAGTCGTCGTTGTGGATCGCGCCGTCGAACCACTCGCGGCAGTGCACCCGGAAAGAGTCGCCCGGGCGGACGGACACCTCGGCGGGGATGTCGGGGTGCCACCGGTTGTGGCCGAGGTATTTCTGCTGGGTGAAGGGTTTGCTGGAGTCCAGGGGGAACACAAGTTCGGGCATGGCTTGCCTCTCGGGATGTGGGTGCTGGTCAGCGGTGGTGCCCGGGTCCCTGCTCACCTCCTCCGGCTGTCGGCGACCGGTCCGCTAGTGGGCGGTCGGCGTGGGGGAGCCCGTCACCTGCGGCTCGCGTAGCCGCGGGTAGATCGCCAGGGAGAGGGCGAAGACGACGGCCAGGGCGATGGCCATGACCGTGGTGTTGTCCGCCCAGACGCCCGTGAGCAGCATGAAGGCGGGAACGGCACCCGAGAACACGCCCGCGACCACGGCGACCACTCCTGTGATCCGGGTCAGCTCCTCGCGCTTGAGCCCGAGGACCAGGAAGAACAGTCCCCACAGCACGGCCCAGTACAGCCAGATGACGCCGAACGCCGGGTCGTCGAAGCGGCCGAAGTTGAGCCCGGCATACACGACGGCGCAGCCGGCGACGAAGGCGGAGAACCAGCCCAGCCCGGTGCCGTCGAGCCCGGCGAGGAGGTTGATCCCCACGTACAGGTAGGTGAAGCCGAAGAGGTAGATACCCGATGCGCCGAGGATCACGTCGGCATCGCCACCGGAGGTGAAGATCAGGAAGGTCGGCGTGATGACCTGCAGGCCGCCGACGAACAAGTTCAGTGGTGCCGCTGATCGCGCCTCGACCCGGCCCAGCAGCATCAGGCCGTTCAGCACGAGGATCGCTCCGACGTAGAGCAGACCCACACTGGCCATGTCACTCATCCTTTCGCCGGGAACGCATCACCCGGAGTCGATGTCGGGGCCGGCCGGACGGCCGGTCGGGGGGCCGCAGCGGCGGACGAGGTGCGTTCGGGCTACGGGCGGGGTAGCCGGGACAGCGCCGGGTTCTGCGGCCTCGGCCGCCCGCGCCCCGCGCGAGGCGGGGGAGCCGAGACCACTTCCGGTTCGTCGCGCGTGCGCTCGGTGCGGTCGATGAGCTGCCGGCGGGAGGACGACCAGAGCGAGAGCCGGGGGACGGTGAAGACTCGCGCGGCGGGTGCTCCGCAGGTGGGGCAGGGCGTCACACCGCCGGCCGAGCCGATAGGGAAGGACGCTTCCGTGACGCCGTGGACGGTGCACCGGTAGTCGTAGACGGCCATGCCGCCCCCAAGGGGATCGACCGGCGCAACCACCGGTCGCTGGTCAGGACCTCGCCAACCTTGGCCCGACCCCGGAGGACCGGTCAAGCCCCTGGATCGCGAACGCGCTTCCGCGGCGACGACTTCCGAGCCGCCGCGGACGGAGCGGCCATCCGTCAGTCGGCGGTCGCGGCCAGGCGCTTGAGCAGATCGGCGAGCTGCGTGACGCCGTCGGCGCCGAGCCGGTCGTCGAGTCGTCGGCGGTGTCGCTGCACGACGTGCTCGAGCCGCTGCCTCGTCGCCCGGCCGCGCGGGGTGAGCAGGATCAGAACGCGCCGCCGGTCGAGAGGGTCGTTGCGGCGGTGCACCAGGTTCGCATCCACCAGCCGGTCCACGATCTTGGTGAGCGTGGGCGGAGGGATCAGCGTCTCCTGCGAGATCTCGTTCATGGGGCGACCCTCTCGAGCGTCGAGGCGTTCGAGCACTCGCCACTGGTCGGGCGTCGCCCCCTCGTGCAGGAGGTCGGCTGCGAGGGCGGCGTTCCACTGCCGGGCCGTCTCGCTGATGAGCGTCAGCGCGGACTGCTCCGTTGCGGCATCCGGCATGACCCTCCCCGTTCGTTCGCTGACGGAAGCAAATATTCCACCGTGAACCGATTGACGCCACGACCGCCGCACGTAACGGTGAACGGGTCCGAGACCGTCAGGAGTCGACGGGGAGGTCCAGTGCGCCCACCGCCCGTCGTTCCACCTGCCGAGCCGGGCGCGACCGAGCCGGCCTTCCACCCCGAGAGCGGCGATCCGTGGTGGGCCGACACGCTGCCGATCGGGTTGGTCATCCCGCTGCAGGGCCCGGCGGGGATGTTCGGCCCGTCGTGCGAGGCCTCCGCGCGCATGGCCGTCGACGAGATCAATGCCACGCGAGGAGTCCTGGGCCGGGAGCTCCGGCTGGTCCCCATCGACGGTGGCCAGTCACCCGGTCGGGTCGCCGACGAGGTGGACAGCCTGGTCTCGGCAGGGGTGATCGACGCGGTCGTCGGCTGGCACATCTCGGTCGTCCGGCAGCAGGTGGCGCCGCGGACGGTGGGTCGGGTGCCCTACGTCTACACCGCCCTGTACGAGGGAGGTGAGCGGACGCCCGGGGTGTTCCTGGCCGGCGAGACTCCGGCACGGCAGCTCGACCCCGCCATGCGGTGGATGCACGCGCAGTGCGGGGTGCGCCGGTGGTACATCGTCGGTGACGACTACGTGTGGCCGCACGTCTCCGCGCGGGCGGCGCGGGCCTACGCGCCCATGCAGGGTGGGCAGATCTGTGCCGAGGCCTACGTGCGGCTCGGGTCGGAGGACTTCGACCACATCCTGTGCGACATCGAACGGGTGCGGCCGGACGGCGTCCTGATGCTGCTCGTGGGTCAGGACGCGGTGCAGTTCAACCGCGGCTTCGCCGCGCGCGGCCTGCACGAGCGGATCGTGCGGCTGAGCCCGCTGATGGACGAGAACATGCTGCTGGCCACGGGGCCGTCCGGCACCGCGGGGCTCTATGCCGCCGCCGGCTACTTCGAGGCGCTGCCCACGGACAGCAGCAGGCAGTTCCTGCTCGAGTACACCCGGCGGTTCGGACCGTCGGGCCCGGTGGCCAACAGCATGGGGGAGTCCTGCTACGAGGGGGTGCGGCTGCTGGCCGAGCTCTGCCGGCGGGCGCGCAGCAGCGACGTGGCCGCGATCTGCGCCGCCGCCGAGGCGACCGGCTACGACGGCCCGCGAGGCCCGGTGCACCTGCACGATCGTCATCTGCAGCAGCGGATCTACGTCGCCCGGGCCGAGGGGCTCGACTTCGAGGTCCTCGCCCAGCTCTGACCTCGGGTTGCCCATTCCTTCCGAACGGAATACTTTACGACGGAAGAAACGGGAGGGACTCATGGCGTCCTACGACTTCACCTGCTCGACCTGCGGCACCTTCACGGTGCGCGTCCCGATGCGCGAGATCACCCCCACCGTGGGCTGTCCGACCTGCACCGAACCCGCCCGCCGCCGGTACACCGCGCCGCACACCCGGCGGGTGGCACCGGCACTGACGCGGGCACTGGACGCTTCGGAGGGCAGCCGCGAGCGGCCGCAGGTCGTCGGCTCCCTCCCGGCCCGGTCCGGGCCGAGCAATGTCACGACCCATCCGCTGCACCGGCGGCTGCCCCGGCCCTGAGGCCGCGCTGTCTCGGCCACCCGTCTGACCGGCCCCCCGGCCGAGCTCGATCTCCCCCCTCGAGAACGGAGAAACGCTATGCCTGACGTCGTCTTCACCGTGGACCAGGCCCGGTCGATGCGGGACCAGCAGGTGCCGGGGCACAACCGCTGGCATCCGGACATCCCACCGGCCGTGACCGTCCGCCCGGGCTCGGACATCCGGGTCGAGTGCCGCGAGTGGACCGACGGACAGATCGGCAACAACGACTCGGCCAACGACGTCCGCGACGTCGACCTGTCGGGCGCACACATGCTCAGCGGCCCGATCGCAGTCGAGGGAGCCGAGCCCGGTGACCTGCTCGTCGTCGACATCCTCGACCTCGGACCGGTGCCGCAGGAGGTGGGTGACGCCCCCGGGCAAGGCTGGGGCTACACAGGCATCTTCTCCAAGCAGAACGGCGGTGGGTTCCTCACCGACCAGTTCCCCGACGCGTACAAGGCCATCTGGGACTTCTCCGGCCAGGTCGCGACCTCCCGCCACGTTCCCGGCGTCCGCTACACCGGGATCACGCACCCGGGCCTGTTCGGGACGGCGCCCTCGCCTGAGTTGCTCTCCCGCTGGAACGCGCGGGAGCGGGCGCTGGTCGCGACCGACCCGGACCGGGTTCCGCCGCTGGCCCTGCCGCCCCTCGAGGACAGCGTCCTCGCCGGCACGCTGACGGGGGACGCGCTCGCGGCCGTCGGGCGGGACGGCGCGCGGACGGTGCCGCCTCGGGAGAACGGCGGCAACCACGACATCAAGAACTTCACCCGCGGTTCGCGGGTCTTCTACCCCGTGCACGTCGCGGGGGCGCTGCTTTCCGGCGGCGACCTGCACTTCAGCCAGGGCGACGGCGAGATCACCTTCTGCGGCGCCATCGAGATGGGCGGCTTCATCGACTTCCACGTCGACCTCATCAAGGGCGGGATGGAGAAGTACGCGGTCACGACCAACCCGGTCTTCATGCCCGGCAACGTCGAGCCGCGCTACAGCGAGTTCATCAGTTTCATCGGCATCGGGGTCGACCACGACACCGACACCAACCTGTACAACGACGCCACCCAGGCCTATCGCAACGCCTGCCTGAACGCGGTCGCGTACCTGGAGAAGTTCGGCTACTCGGGACCGCAGGCCTACCTGCTGCTCGGTTCGGCGCCGATCGAGGGCCGGGTCAGCGGCGTCGTCGACATCCCGAACGCGTGCTGCTCCCTGTACCTCCCGACGGCGATCTTCGACTTCGACGTCCGGCCGAACGCGTCCGGGCCGGTCGCTGCCGATCGGGGGAGCTGCGCCGTCTCCTCGTAGGCGGGGACGCCGGGCCCGGCGGGGACTTGCGCCGGGCCCGGCCGAGGGGTGTGGTTTCACCCACCGGCCGGTCCGCCGGACCCTCCGCCGGTGGCCTGCGGGTGGCCGTCCCTCTTGACGTCGGGACGAGGCAGGCCGATCGTGCTCGCTCAACCGATCGTCGGGTGCGGCGCGCCAGGCGCCGACAGACGGGAGGGAGGTCGCGGATGGCCGCGCACCCTGGGGGTGGGCCCACCTGCCTTCGCCCCCCGTCGCGTCGGAGCCGCTGCCAGGCACGGGTCCTCGGAGCGGTCTCCGTGCACTCACCGTCGGCTGAGCACGCGCACGTGACCGGTGATCCACGGTATGTCCCGCGAGGGAGGGGGTGACCTCGATGTCCTCCGGTCACCAGCTGGTGGCACGCCTGCGCCGGCGGATGGCGGGTACGGGGACATGACCCCATCGCCTCGCCGACATGTGCTCGACCCCGTCGGCGGCCCGGCTGTGCTCGGTGCCGTCGCCCTGGGCGGGGTCGTGGGCGCGGAGGCTCGCTACGGCATGTCCGTGTGGCTGCCGCACGGACCCGCGCAGCTCCCGGTCGCGACGTTGCTGGTCAACGCCAGCGGCTGCTTCTTGATCGGGGTTCTGATGGTGGTGGTCGTCGAGCTGACCGCGCCGCATCGGCTCGTGCGGCCGTTTCTCGGCGTCGGCGTCCTCGGCGGCTACACCACGTTCTCCACCGCGACGGTCGAAGTGCAGCAGCTCGCTCAGCACGGCAGGCCCGGGCTCGCCCTCGGCTACCTCCTCGGCACGGTCGTCACAGCTCTGCTCGCTGCCTCCGCCGGGATGGCGCTGACCCGTGCGATCGCTGCCGGCCGGCGCGTCGGTCGCGGAACACCTCCATGACTCGGCCCGCGGGCTCGGTGCGGCTCACGGTCTTCGTGGGTGAGGGTGATGTCATCGGGCACCGGCCGCTGTACACCGAGATCGTCCGCCGGGCCCACGCCGCCGGTCTCCGGGGCGCCAGTGTCTTCCGGGGGATCGAGGGCTTCGGGCGGGGCAGCACCATCCACACCAACCGGCTGCTCGACCTGTCGGGGGATCTGCCGGTCGTGGTAGTGATCGTCGACGACGCCGCGCGCGTCCGGGCATTCATGGACGACGCCCAGGAGTTGTGGCAGACCGGTCTGGTCACGGTCGAGGACGTGGCGGTGGTCGGGCCGCCCGCCGAGGACCGCCCCGGATGACGGCCGTCGTCTGGGTGGCGCTGGGAGCGGCACTCGGTGCGCCGTTGCGTTTCGTCGTCGACCGCGTGATCCAGAGCCGCCACGACACACTCTTCCCGTGGGGCACCATGACCGCGAACGTCACTGGTTGCCTCGTCCTCGGCTTCCTCGTCGCCGCCGCGCCCCGACTGCCGACGGCCGTCGAGACCGTCCTGGGCACAGGGCTCTGCGGGGCCCTCACCACCTACAGCACCTTCTCGTACGAGTCGCTGCGCCTGCTGGAGGACGGTGCTCGCTTGTACGCCGCCCTGTACGTCAGCGGCAGTGTCGTCGCTGGGTTCGGGGCAGTCGGTCTCGGCTGGACCCTCGGGGCGGGGGTGACGGGGTGAGCTCGCGGTCGGTCCGCGGAGCCCCGGTGCGGCGGCAGCCGGGTGCCACGCTCAGGCCGCGGTCCAGCAGCTCCCGGAGCGCTGCGTCGATCCTGGCGGAGCAGTCCGTTCTCGTCGGTGCGATGCGGGGCTGACCCAGGACGAGGGCGAGCGCAGGTCACAGGTCCGCCGCGCGAGCTGCTGGACGGGTGCCCGCCTGCTCACCGGAATCGTCATCCCGTCCGGTGCGGTCCCCGGTGGACGACCGGACCGACCTACCCGCGAGGGGTGCTGGACCAGATCGCTGCCCCGTCCGCTGGCTCGGCGAGCTGGCTCAGTGGCAGCGGGACGGGCAGCGGGCGGCCGGCGAACGCCCGCAGGTCCGCCACCCCGCACTCGCGCCCGCACGCCCGAGCGGTGAGCAGGGCGGTGGCCGAGCCGCAGACCCGGCCCTGGCACCACCCCATCCCGGTGCGGGTGAGCAGTTTGACGGTGCGGGCGTCCGTGGCGCCCCACTCGAGGACGGCGTCTCGCACGGCGCCGGCCGGCACCTCCTCGCACCGGCAGAGCACGGTGTCGTCGGGCAGCCCGTCCAGCACGGCTGCCGGCACCGGGTGCACCGCGTGCATGGCCACGGCGAAGCGGCGCAGCGCCGCTCGCCGGCGGCGCAGCCGGTCAGGGACCGGGACGCCGGCCGCTGACCGACCGACGATCTCGCCCTCGGTGACGGCGAGGTCCGCGCCGCCGATGCCGGTCGACTCCCCGGCGGCCCAGACCCCCGGCGTGCTCGTCCGCCCGTCCCCGTCGGCCTCGACGACCAGGCTTCCGTCGGCATCTCGGACCACCGTGCAGCCCACCTGCAGGTGCAGTTCCACGTTCGGGGTGAACCCCCAGCCGACCGCCAGCAGGTCGCACGCAACGGTGGAGGTTGCGCCGGGCGCCCGGCGGCCGGCCCGATCGAGCGGGGCGATCTCCACCGCCTCGAGCCGGTCGGTCCCGATGGCCCGGACGACGACCGAGCGACGCCGGTACGGCGTCCGGGTGCGCACCAGCCTGCCCAGGTAGCCGGCCGCCTCACCCAGCTTGGCGCGCGCGCCGAGCACCGCCTGCGGATGGCGGGCGAAGCCGGCCGGCGAGTTCGCCTCGACGACCGACGTCACCCGCACGCCGCTGCGCAGCAGTCCGTCGGCCACGGGGAGCAGGAATGGCCCGGTGCCGGCGACGACCGCGTGTCGGCCGGCCGGAACACCGTGCTGCTTGAGCAGCGCCTGGACGCCGCCGGCGGCGAGCACCCCGGGCAGGTCCCACCCAGGGAAGGGCAGCTGCCGGTCGTAGGCGCCGGTGGCCAGGACCAGTCGCCGGCCACGGATCGTCGCCGTCCCACCGCCGGCCCTGGGCTCGCTGCCCAGGACGCAGCGCACCACCCAGCCGTCGCCGTCGGCGGCGACGGTCTGCACGGTGTGCCGGGACAGGAACGCCACCGACCCGGCTCTCGTCCGGTCCAGGAGCTCGAGGAAGCGCCGGCGGTCGTGGTGCAGCGCGGCGGCGGAGGCCTGCTCGGCGCCGCGCCAATACTGCCCTCCCGGGCCGAGGCCGGCGTCCACCAGCGCAACGGAGGCCCCCGCCTCGGCTGCGGCCGCCGCCGCGGAGAGTCCGGCCGGGCCGCCGCCGACGACGAGCACCTCGACGCGGTCAGCTGGCGTGGTCATCGTGTCCCGTCCCGGACTGGGTGGTGACCGCCGTCCCTGGCCGCGCCGGCAGGAGGCAGGCCCGGAGCGAGGGCCGGCCGTCCACCGTCACCAGGCAGTCGAAGCAGACGCCGATCCCGCAGAACAATCCCCGCGGGCGGCCCTGGTGCCGGGTGGTCCGCCACGACCGGATGCCGGCCGCGGTCAGCGCCGCGCCCACCGACCAGCCGTCCTGGAACGGGATGGGCACCCCATCGAAGGTGAAGGTGTCCGTGCGGGTCATGCCGGCAGCTCCTCGAAGCGCTCGGGACGGAACGGCTGAAGGGACAGCTCGGTCGGCCGGGCGCAGAGGCCCTGGGCGACCAGCATGCCGGTGGCGGCGGCCAGGCCGATCCCGGCGCCCTCGTGGCCGCAGGCGTGCCACAGCCCCGGTGCGCGCGGATCGGGCCCGATCACCGGCAGGTGGTCGGGGCAGAAGGGGCGGAACCCGAGGTAGCCGCGCAGCACCGAGACGTCGGCCAGGAAGGGGAAGAGCCGCCGGGCGCCGTCGGCGAGTTCCCGTACCGCCTCGGATGACCAGCGGCGGTCGAAGCCGACGCGCTCCCGGGTCGCGCCGATCAGGACGGTGCCCGCGCGGGTGCCCTCCACGACCGGGGAGGCCTGCAGCGCCGCGGAGTCGCTGGCCACGTCGGCGACGTAGTCGGCGGCGTAGACCGTGTGCCGCAGCACGGGGGGCAACGGCTCGGTGACCAGAACGAACCCACGCCGGGGGGCCACCGGCAGGGGAACCCCGGCCAGCGCCGCGACCTGCCCTGCCCAGGTGCCCGCCGCGTTCACCACGGCCCCGGCAGGCACGTCCCGTACGGCGGTCCGCACGCCGGTGACCCGGTCGCCGTCGCGCAGCAGGCCGGTCACCTCCTCGCCGGTCAGCACGGCGGCGCCGGCGTCCCGCGCCAGCCGGAGCAGTGCCGCAGCGCCCAGCATGGGCTGCAGCTGCATGTCCTGCGGGTACAGGTACCCGCCGGCCAGGTCGCCGGCGAGGGCGGGTTCGTGCTCGACCAGTTCGCCCGCCGGCACGGCGACCGACTCGACGCCGGCCGCCCGCTGGTCCCCGGCCAGCTCGGTGAGGGCGGTGAAGGTGGCTGCGGACGAGGCGACCACCAGGCTGCCCCTCTCCTCCAGCTCGACCAGTTCCCCCAGGGTCCGGTCGCGCAGCGGCAGCGCGCCCAGCTCCCGCCAGGCCCGGTTCGACAGCAGCGCGAGGTCGAGCTCGGGGCCGGGTTCCTTGTCCGAGACGAGCAGGTTGCCCTCCCCGGCTCCGGTCGTCCCGCCGGCGATCGGGCCGCGGTCGACCACGACGACCGACAGCCCGGCGGCGGCGGCGAAGTACGCGCAGGCGGCCCCGATCACGCCGGCTCCGATGACGACGACATCGGGACGGCGGGGTGCGTCGGTCATCCCCGACCGAGTGCCCGGTCGGCGATCCGGTCGCGGGAGCCCCGGTCGCGGGAGCCCCGGTCGCCGTCCTCGTCGTCGCCGAGCCGGATCTGCCGAGGTCCGGACGCGGCGGGGGATGTCACAGGCGTCTCCTCCGGTCGTTGCTGCGAGGCTGTGCAATGTAAAATTGTACTGTTGCCGACCGGGGGCGGAACCGCTGCTCGGACTCCCCGCGACCGCCGAACTTCTCGAACGGAGCGCCCCATGACCGCCGCCCGCGCACCGAGGCCCGGCGTCCTCGTCGACGTGCACACCGTCACCGTCGCACCCGCGGGAGCGTGAGAGCCGTGCGCGTCCTGGACGCCGCCGCAGTGACCGCCGCCGTCGGCTGGACCGACGCGGTGGACGCGCTGCGCGAGGCCTTGCTGGGCGGCATGGACCCGGAGGCCGAGTCGCCGCGGACCAGCCGGCCCTTCGGCGCCGGCGAGCTGCTCGTGATGCCCTCGGACGCCGGAGCCCGACTCGGTGGCCGCACGCTGGCCGCGGTCAAGCTGGCCACGGTGGCCCCGGACGTCCCCGGGCCGGGGCTGCCCAGGATCAACGCAGTCTGCGTGGTCTTCGACGCCGAGACCCTGGCGCCGGTCGGGGTGCTCGACGGGATCGCGCTGACCAGTCTGCGCACCCCCGCCGTCTCGGCGCTGGGGGTCGACCTGATCGCACCCGCGACAGCGCACCGGCTGCTGGTCTTCGGTACCGGTCCGCAGGCCGAAGGGCATGTCGCGGCGCTGCGTGCGGTCCGCCCGCTGGGCTCCGTCGGTGTGGTCGGCCGCGTGCCGGAGAAGACCGCGGCCTTCGTCGACCGGCTGCGGGCCGACGGGGTCGACGCCGAGGTCGCGAGCGCTGCGGACGTGGTCGACGCCGACGTCGTGGCCTGCTGCACCACCGCCCGGGAGCCGCTGTTCGACGGTCGGCTGCTCGGAGAGAGCGCCGTCGTGGTCGCCTGCGGATCCCACGAACCCGGCGCTCGGGAGGTGGACACCGAGACGGTGCGCCGTTGCGGCGTGGTCGTCGAATCGGTGACCGCTGCCTGCCGGGAGGCCGGTGACGTCGTCCTGGCCATGGCCGAGGGGGCGGTGACCGAGGCCGACCTCGTGCCTCTGGCTCGGCTCGTGCGGGGCGAAGCGGTCACGCGTCCGCGGCTGATCAAGACCGTGGGCATGGGCTGGGAGGACCTCGTGGTCGCGACCGCGGTGCTGGCGGCGGTCGACCGGTGAGCGAGCCCCAGGGGCTCCCGTCGCTGGAGGCTCGCCGCAGCGTCCGCAGCCAGGTCATCCACGCGCTGCGGGCGGCGATGGTCACCGGGCAGATGGCGCCCGGCGAGCTCTACTCGGCGCCGACGCTGGCCGCGAGATTCGGCGTCTCGGCCACGCCGGTGCGCGAGGCGATGCTCGAGCTGGTCAAGGAGGGGTTGGTCCTCACCGTGCCCAACAAGGGCTTCCGGGTGCGGGAACTCTCCGACCGGGAGCTCGACGAGATCACCGGCATCCGGCTGCTCCTGGAAGTGCCCACCACCGTGGACGTCGTGGATCGGGCCACGGCCGCGGACCTCGACCGGCTGCGGCCGATGGCCCAGCGGATCGTCGACCTGGCGCGCACCCCGGACCTTCTCGACTACGTCGAGTCCGACCGCCAGTTCCACCTGGCGTTGCTCTCCCTGGCCGGCAACGAGCAGCTGGTCACCATCGTCGCGGAACTGCGGGCCCGCGCCCGGCTGCTCGGGCTGGCCCCCCTGGCCGAGAGCGGGGAGCTCTCCACCTCCGCGGAGGAGCACCTGGAGATGCTGCGGCTGATCGAGGGCGGCGACCGGAACGGCCTGGAGCGGTTGATGCGCCAGCACATCGGCCACGTCCGGGGCAGCTGGGCCGGGCACGTCCCGGTGACGTCGTCCTGAGGACGACGCTGCACCTCTCCGCCTGGGTCGTGCGGGCCTGAGGGCCGCGCGTGGAGCGCGGGCGGTCGGCAGGGTTCCAGCGGGCTGCCCTACGTTCGTCGGGCCCGTGACCATGCGTCGATGCCCACCGCGGCCAGGATGACGGCACCCTGGATGATGCGCTGGTAGATGGGGTCGACGCCGTTGAGGTTGAAGCCGTTGACCAGGAGGGCGATGAAGAACACCCCCACCACCGTCCGCCAGACCGCACCCGCTCCACCCGCGATGGACGTTCCGCCCACGACGATGGCGGCGATCACCGCGAAGACGAGGGTGAAGTCGTCGGCTGCCTGGGCCGTGAGAGTCCGCGCCGCGTTCAGCGTGCCCGCGAGGCCGGCAGCCAGCCCGGCGAGCACGAAGGTCATGGCCTGCACGCGTTCCACCGGTACGCCGGCCAGTCGGGCCGCCTCCGGGTTGCCACCGGACGCGAAGACGTAGCGCCCGAAGCGGGTCCGTTCGAGCAGGATCCACGCGATCGCGACCGCGATCAGGGCCAGCCACGTGGCGGTGGTGATCCCGAGGAACCGCGTTGCTGCGATGTCGCGGATCGCCATGTCCTCGGGCCGCAGGATGGAGCTCTCGCTGACGAGGTAGGCGAAGCCGAAGAAGACGAACGACGTCGCGAGCGTCGCGATGAACGAGTTGATCCGTCCCTTGGTCACCACCACACCGTTGATGGCTCCGCAGACGAGCCCGGTGATCACTCCGGCAAGCAGCGTGAGCGTCAGCGAGCCGGTGGCGTTCTCGACCCGGAGCGCGACGAGGGGGCTCAGCACGAAGATGGCCGAGAGCGAGATGTCGAAACCGCCCGCGATCATGACCAAGGTCGCGAAGGCGGCGACGATGAGCACGGCGGACTGCTGGTCCAGGATGTTGCGCAGGTTGGCTTCGCTGAGGAAGTTGTCGGTCTGCAGGCCGAGCCCGAGGAAGAGCAGCAGGGTGACCCAGACGACGCCGAAGCTGCGCAGGTAGTGACCTATCCGCTTCGGTTCGGACGGCGGAGCAGCCGTCTCGACCTCGGGGCTGTCGGTCTGCGTGCTCATACGGTCACCTCTGTCTCGCGAAAGGGCTGGTCGTCGGTGCCGAAGGCGGCAGCCATCACGTCGTTCTCGCTGGCGGTGCGGCCGTCGAGCTCGGCGACGAGGCGGCCGCCACGCATCACCAGGATCCGGTGCGCGATGCCCAGCACCTCCTCGAGTTCCGAGGACACGACGAGGATCGCCATGTCGTGGGCGGCGAGATCGGCGAGAAGGCCGTAGATCGCGCGCTTGGCCCCGACATCGACACCCCGGGTCGGCTCATCGGCGATCAGTAGGGAAGGCGTCTGCATCAACGACCGCGCGAACAGCAGCTTCTGCTGGTTCCCGCCCGACAGCGCGCTCACGGCAACCTCGGAACTCGCGGCCTTGACACCCACCTCGGCCGTGCGCTGCTCCGCCTCGTGGCGCTCCCGTCGGGTCGACACGAGACCGGCGCGGGACAGCCGGCGCAGGAACGGCAGGCTGACGTTCTCGCGCACGGAGCGGGTCAGAAGCAGTCCCTGGTCCTTGCGGGACTCCGGGATCATCGCGACGCCCCGAGCGATGGCCTGGCGCGGGTGCCGCACCCGCAGCGGCTTGCCGTCCAGCGTCACGGACCCGCGGTCGGCGCGGTCGGCGCCGTACACGGCCCGGACCGTCTCACTTCGACCGGCACCGACCAGCCCTGCGAGCGCGACGATCTCGCCGGCCCGCACGGTGAAGCTGACGTCCTCGAAGGCGCCACGCCGGCTCAGGCCGGACACGCGCAGCACCTCCCGCGCGTCGGCCTTCGGTGACGGCTTCTCGGGGAAGGCCGCCTCCATCTTCCGGCCGGTCATCCCCTCGATCAGCGAACGGTGGTCCTCGTCCGCCGCCGGTCCGCTGCGGACGACGCGGCCGTCGCGCATCACCGTCACGGTGTCGGCGAGGGTGAGGATCTCGTCGAGGAAGTGCGACACGAACACGACGGTCGTCCCTCCGTCGGCGAGCCGGCGGATCGTGGCCCTCAGCGCGGCGGTCTCGCCGGCGGCGAGCCGGGCGGTCGGCTCGTCCATGACGATCAGACCGGCCCGGCGGGCGAGGGCCCGCAGGATCTCGACCTTCTGTTGCTCGCCCACCCCGAGCGAGCCGACCGGAACGTCCGGGGCGACGACGATGCCCGACGTCTCGACCAACTCCTCGAAGCGCCGTCGGAGCGCGCCGCGGCGTACCCAGGGGCCGCGGTGATCCTCGATGCCGAGGTACACGTTCTCGACGACGGACCGCTCGGGCACGAGCGCCAGCTCCTGCGCGATGATGGTCAGCCCCAGGTCGAGAGCCTGGCGGGGCGACCGGAGTTCGACCGGCCGCCCCGCCACCCGGAGCTCTCCCGCATCGGGTGCGTGCACACCCGCGATCACCCTGCCCAGCGTCGACTTGCCGGCCCCGTTCTCGCCCACGAGTGCGTGCACGGTGCCGCGGCGGACGTCGAGGTCGACATCCGCGAGCGCCAGCGTCGCGCCGAAGCGCTTCGTCACACCCCGGAGTTCGACGTGCGAGGGGATCGTCATCGTCGGTGCCTCAGCCGTCCCACTCCGGCGAGAACTGCTCGACGTTGTCCTGCGTGATCTCGCCGTTGTCCGGCAGCGTCGTCAGGGGGTCGATCCCGCCGCTGTCCGTGCCGGACTGCATCGCTTCGACGAGGGCCTCCATGGCGAGCCTGCCCTCGGTCGCAGGCGCGCCGTAGACGCCGCCGAACCAGGTGCCCGCCGCGATGCCCTCGATGGCGTTCCTCGACCCGCCCAGCCCGATCAGCTTGACCGAGTCCTTTCCGGCGTCCGACAGAGCCAGCTGAGCACCGGCGATGGCCTGGTCCGGGCCCACCACGACGTCGAAGTCCGGCGTCCGCTGCAGGACGTCCTGCATGGCCTCGAGCGCGACGTCAGGCCCCAGGTACTTGCCCTCCGCCTCGTTCACGACCTCGATGTCCGGGTTGCTCTTGATCGTCTCGTCGAAGCCCTGTCGCAAGGCGGTGTCGATCGGCGTGCCCTTGAGCCCGTAGAAGTACACGACGCGACAGGGAGACACGCCCTCGCAGGCCTTGAGAGTGAGGTTCCCGAATCGCTCACCCGAGCGCAGCGGGGGCGCGAGCACGGAGACGGCGGGGCCGTCGAACTGTGGGTCGGGGGTGTCGAGGGCGGTGCCGACGACCTGGTTGAGGATCGCCACCTCGACACCCTGCTCGATGGCGTTCTCGAGCTCGGGGATGATCCCGGCCCCGTCGACCGAGGCGATGACGATGCCGTCGTACTGCCCCGACGCGAGCACGTCCTGGACCTGCTTGCCCTGCTCGCCGGGCTTGAACTGCGCGTCGAACTCGGTGATGGTGATGCCGTTCGCTTCCGCGACCTTCTCCATCTCCGCCTTCGAGGCCTGGAGCCAGGTGTTCGCCGAGCTTGCGGACAGGAAGGCGACCTGAGCTCCGTCCGTGCTTCCGGCCTCCTGCGAGGAGTCGGAGCCGGTGGTGTCACTGCCGGAGCCGCCGCAGGCGGCGAGAGCCAGAGTGCTCACCGCGACGGCGGTCGCGATGCACCCCGCTCGGCGGTACGAGATGGTTCGCATGAGAATTCTCCTGAAGGGCAGGGGCGAGTGAGGTCGCCTGATGCCGCGAACAGTAGGAACGGCGGTGGGTGCACCGAAGAGGCGACGTGCACAACTAAGCCGCGCCCTCTAGGCGGAACGCACAGGACGGCTGGGGGTGTGCACGTCAGGGGCTGCAGGGGTGCATCCCCCGCGGCGATCGAGGGATGTGCGCTGTGAGCGTCAGCGGGTCTTGAGCCTGATGACGCGACAGGCCAGCTGCACCGCCAGCCGCTCGTTGGGGTCGTTGAGGTCCACTGTCAAGAGCGACCGCAATCGCTCCAGCCGGTTCAGCACCGTGTTCCGGTGCACGCCGAGATCGGCGGCGGCGAGCGTGGCGGAGGATTCGTGATCCAGGTAGGACTCGAGGGTCTGCGTGAGCTCGCCGTCGTGGTCGGCCTGCAGCAACGGCGCGAGCAGCGTGTGCGCGAACTCGGCGAACGTGTCGGACGCGTACCAGCCCAGCAGGATGCGCCGGATCCCCATGTCGTCGATGTGCTGGACCGCCAGCTCGTCACCGGTGGCCTGGGCGATCGTCGCCGCCTCTTTCGCTTCCGCAAGGCTCGACCGCAGTCCGCCGAGTCCCTCGTAGGGTCGCCCGACGCCGGCGTGGAGCCGAACGCGCGACACCGACCCGACGAAGGCTTCGGCGGCGCGCCGCACCGCCTCGACCACCTGCCGGTACGAGGCCGGCGGGGGTTCCTTGCGGTCGACGGTCCACATGGTCCAACCGTCCGGGCGCTCGACGAGCGGGCCGCGTAGCCCGGCCGCGGCGAGCTGGCGTTGCAGGTCCTCGGTGAGGGTCAGCACGCGCAGCGGGTCGACGTCGCCGGACGCCTGCAGTGATATCCCGGTGCACCAGCCGTCGACCTGCCATCCGAGCACGCCGAGCTGCTCGAGCAGCACCGGCTCCGGCCGCTCCTGCGCGGCGACGACAGCATTGAGGACGCCGAGTCGAAAGCGAGCATCGCGCTCCCGCTGCAGCCGGTCGGCGACCATGCGGACCGCCACCGACCACGAGGCGAGCTCCAAGATGTCCGTGGCCACCGACTGCCATGCGGCCGTGGGCTCGTGCAGCCGGCAGACCAGCCAGAACGTGGGCCGCTCGCGCGGCGCGAGGCTGATCGGGTGCGTGAGGTGGACGTACGCGCCGCTCCGCCGGGCCATCGGCACCCCGAGCAGGTCCCGGGTCTCCTCCGGCGCGGCCCCAGGATCGCCCGCGACGACCGTGCCCTCGACGCCGAGCAACGCGGTGACCCCGTCGAGGATGTCGGCCAGCGCCTGCAGCGTCTGATTCAGGCCGGCCGAGCCTGCTGTCCTCCGCAGCCGGCTCACCGCCTCCAGCACGAGGTCGCTGCGTACGAGGAACGGCGCCCGGACGACCCGGCGCAGCGCGTCGGTCAGCACGAGCGGGTCGGCGCCCGGAAGCACGACCAGCGGAACCTGGAACTTGTTGGCCAGTCTCGTGGTCGCCACACCGACCCGCGTGCTGGGGGAGCACAGCAGCAGCGCCGACGCGTTCGCCTCGTGCACCGTGCGCAACGCGACGTCGACCTGGTAGGTGTCCGAGTGCAGGACCGAGGCATCCATCACGACCAGGGACCGCTCGGAGGCGAACTTCTCGGCCGTGAGCGCGGCCGACAACAAGACCACATCGTCGACCGGGCGGTCCAGACCGGCAGAGCCACCTATCACGGTCGCACCGGCGAGCTGGTCGAGCGCGACGATCTGACGGACCAGGACCGACGAGGGATCGCCGCGACGGCGGTGGTTCTGGCCGCGGAGGCCCTGGGGCATCCCGGCATCATCCCACCCCGCCGGGCGCCTCACTTCGGCAGGAGCCCCGCCAGCACCTCGATCATCGTCCGTGCCGCCACCTGCTCGGCCGCCTCGCGACCGAGCCGCTGCACCAGTCGCGGTCCGAGCAGGGCCAGGTCGGCGGGGCGCTGCAGTCCGGGCACCCAAGGCAGCGCGTCGAGATCGACGAGTGCGGCCCCGAGGATCGGATCCACGGTGCCCATCAGGTCACGCATGAAGTCCAAGCCGAGCGCTACGTGCCCGGCGCCGACGAGTGACACGGCGTGCGCAGCGTGATCGACGTAGGCATCCACCGTCGGCTCGTCGGCCAAGAAGGGGCCGAAGCCGTTCAGCGCCACGAATCCGCCGCTGGCGGCGACCGCCCGGATCTGGTCGTCGTCGAGGTTGCGCGGGTGGTCCTGCAGCGCACGGCAGGAGGAGTGACTGGCGACGAAGGGGCGGGTCGCGACGTCGTGGACGTGCCAGAAGCCGGTGGCCGACAGGTGGCTCACGTCGAGGACGAGTCCGAGCCTCTCCATCTCCTGCACGGCCTCGACGCCGAATGCCGTGAGCCGGCCGCCGGTGTCCTGCTCGCCGACGCCGTCGGCGAGCATCGTCCGGCGATTCCACGTCATGGAAGCCACGCGGACGCCGAGTCGGAAGAACGTGTCCAGCACGGCGAGGGAGTGGCCGATGGGCTCGCAGCCCTCGAGGGCGAGGACCAGGGCGATCCTGCCGTCCTCGATCGTCGATCGGATGTCGGAGCCGGTCTCGCAGATCGCGACGTCGGTGGCGTGGAGGTCGGCGATACGCCTGGCCTCCTCGAGGACCAGGAGGCTGCGGCGCAGCGCTCCCTCGCCGACGTGCTGCTCCTCGGTGAACACCGGGAGCACCTGGAGGACGACACCGCCTGCCCGCAGTTGCGGGAGCCAGAAGTCGCCGAACGGGTCGTCGATACCGCGCTCGCGCTGGTGGAGGACGCCCAGCAGCAGGTCGTTGTGGCAGTCGGCCATCGGCAGCAGCTCGCTGTCCCGGCCGGTCACGAGCGCGCTCCCGTGCGGCTGCGCTCGAGGAGGGCGTCGAGCACACCACCGTCGACGTACAGGAACGCCTTCGTGATGCGGTTGCCGGCCACCTCGATCACCGAGCAGCCGTGGACGTCCAGCGGATCGAGCCCGGTGTCCGGCGCGGCGGTGCCGCTCATGCGCCATCGCACGGCCGCGCGGTGTCCCGCGCTCACGATCTCGACGACCTCGCGCCGATAGTCCGGATAGCAGCGCAGCAGTTCGGCGTTGGCCAGGTCGTCGTCCTCGGCCGACCCCAGCTGAGCCCGACCGTTGACCTCCACGTAGAGGTCGTCGGCGATCAGGCGGCGCGTGGCGGTGAGGTCGTGCGAGTTCTCCGCGTCGTTGTAGGCGCGATAGACCTCGGCAGCGCTTCCATCTGCCATCGGGCTCACTCCGCCAGGGGACCCGCGGCCTTGACCTGGACCCGGCACCCCTGACCCGGCAGGTAGCTCATCGGCACCTCGAGGACGGAGGTGATCCGGACCCGATCGGGGTCCGCGCCGGCCCGAACCGCCGCCTCGGACGCCAGTCGCTTGGCGTCGTCCAGGCACGCCTCACGGCCCTGACCCTCGTAGCGGTAGACGCGGTCCACCGCCCCGGAGGCCTCGGCGATCGCTGCACCGAAGGCGTTGGCCACCGCGTGGTGCTTGGGCAGGATGACCTCGCTCGCGCCGCTGACCTTCTCCGGCACCAGGTGCGACCCGCCGCCGACGGCGATCAGGGGGACCTGCGTGCGGGAGGCCTTCATCCGCTCGGACATGATCTGGATCTGCTGGTCGACCCACGCGATCGCCTGGTCGATGACCTCGCTCGGCACGTCCTTCGCCAGGTTCGGGTCGCCGAAGCCGCGGAGCCGGCCGGCGCGCACGGAGACGTCCGAGAGGGTCAGCGTGGACCCACCACGGACCAGAGCCTCGGTGGAGACGCGGTAGCCGAGCGAATCCGGACCCACCGTCACCGCGCCGGGGCCGCCACGGACGATCGTTCCTCCGCCGAGGCCGATCGAGATGAGGTCGGGCATCCGGAAGTTGGTCCGAACCCCGCCGACCTCGACGGCGGCCGAGGACTCCCGTGGGAAACCGTCGACCAGGATGCCGACGTCGGCGGATGTGCCGCCGACGTCGATGACGAGCGCATCGCTGATGCCGGCCAGCGCACAGGCGCCCCGCATCGAGTTCGTGGGCCCGGAACCGACGGTGAGGATCGGTAGCCGGACCGCCTCCTCGGCGGTCATCAGCGTGCCGTCGTTCTGCGTGAGGTAACCGTCGACGTCGATGCCGTGCTGTTGCAGCGCCGCGTGGAAACCGTCCACGACCTTGCGCGCGACGCCGAACAGGGAGGCGTTCAGGATGGTCGCGTTCTCGCGCTCCAGGAGCCCCAGCGTGCCGACCTGGTGTGACAGCGAGACCTTGATCTCCTCGCCCAGTTCCTGCGCGAGGATCTCGGCAGCGCGGAGCTCGTGTTCGTAGCTCGCCGGGGCGAACGCCGAGGACACCGCGATGGCGCTCACCTTGCCCGCGCACTGGGCGGCGAGACGCTTGACCGCCTCGACGTCCAGGGGTGCGATCTCCGAGCCGTCGTACTCGAATCCGCCACCGACGATGGCGGTCGGGCCGACCACGCCGGCGAGGAGGTCCTTGGGCCAGTCCGCGCCGGGACGGATGGCGAGGGACGACGGCGCCGCGAGCCGCAGGACGCCGACCGGATTCAGATCCCGACGCTGGATGATCGCGTTGGCCGGGTGGGTCGTGCCCAGCATCGCCTGCGTGATGGCCGAGGCGTCGACGTCGACGAGCACGCCGTCGATGGCAGCGCGGATGCCGTCGAAGGGGTCGGGGGTGGTGGCTGCCTTGTGGCTGGCCAGCACTGCCCCCTGCTGGTCGACGACGACGGCGTCGGTGTTGGTCCCCCCGACGTCGATCCCGATGCGCAGTCCGCTCACTTGGTCCCGACCTCCATCGGCTTGTAGTCGACGTCGTAGCCGAAGGCACGCGGGCCGACGACGTCCAGCATTCCGGGCTGGTGCCACTCGGGGGCACAGGGCAGGCCGATCACGTCCAGCCGCTGGCCGTACGCGAGCGTCTCCGTGGTGACGGGCTGGGCGTTCTCGTGGTCGAGGAGGCAGATCAGGTCCGGCACCGTGATGACCGGAACGCCGTCCTCGAAAGCGATGAGGTTCTCGTTCTGGATCTCCACGCGCATCGTCCGGGCCGGGTCGTCGAGATGCTCGAGCACGACCGTCCCCTTGGCGAAGCCGTCGGTGGTGCGCCGGTCGATGTCGATGACCTTGCCGCTGAAGAACTTCTTGCCCTGCGCGAAATCCAGGAAGGCCTCGTACGCTCCCTCCTCACCGCGCTGCACGGCGAACAGCAGGCGGCCGAGCTCGATGCAGTACGTCATGGAGCCCTGGATGCCGTACTTGGCGACCTGCTCCACCGTCGCGGGGTAGCAGGAGATCGCATTCGCGAGACCGAGCTGGATGACCGTGCTCCGGGCGAGCTTCTCGGCGACCTGGTTCGTGATCGTCTCGAAGACCACGAGGTTGCCCTTCTCGTCGGCGATGCTCATGGGTGCGGCGCCGATGCCGGCCAGGGTGAACACCGTCATCTCGATCTGCGGGAACGCTCGGCGCATGGTGTCGGCATCGATGACCGGCAGTCCCAGTTCGGCTGCAGTCGCCAGTGGGATGATCGTGTTCATGCCGCCGACCTCGATCGGCATCATGGCCACCGGCGTCTTGCCGAGGTAGTTCGCCAGAGCCTTGACGCCGCCCGCGAACTCGTTGCCCGCCGGGATCTTCTCGAGGATCACGGTGGGGGCACCGATGATCGCCGTCGTGAGCACGAGCCCCTCAGGGTCGAGCTCGTGCGGCTCGACGACCGTGATCGGACCGTGGTCCTCGATCGCCTGGCGCACCATGAGGCGAGCGATGTAGGGGTCGCCCCCGCCGCCGGTGCCGAGCAGCGTCGCTCCCAGCACCAGGTTGTCGATGTCATCCAAGGTCAGTTGCCGCACGAATGGCTCCCTGCGAAAAAGAGGGGGTGCCCCCGCTCGGGAGCCGCGCTCACGGTATGGGGAGCGCGAGCGGCGGGCCCATGGCGCTTCTGCACACCTTGCGCCGCGCTGCTGGGCGTTTCGCACTGTTGAGGCTCGGCGGGGGCAGCTCGAGCCGGCAGCCGCCCCCCGCGATCAGCGGGCGACCAGGCGGCCGATCAGCCAGGCGGTCGCGGAGCAGACCGAACCAGCCACCGGCTCGCCGTCCAGCATCTCCGGGTCGATGGCCACGTCCACCTGAGCCGCCAGGGTGTCCACCAGCACGTGCCAGAAGGGCGCACCGAAGAGCGAGTTCCGGCGCAGTCGCGCGGTCAGGACGACGCCGCTGAACAGCGCCTCGGCACGCGGCGGCCGGGGATCGTCCTCAGGACCCGGGCCGGGGGGTGAACAGCCCACTGGGAACCAGGGAGCGGGTGGCGAACGGGGTGCCGCTGGCGCGGTACGCGGCCTCGCCGGCGAAGAGGTCCACCGACTCCGCGATCCCGCTGAGCTGCAGGCCGACCACCTGTCCGGGCGCGAGCGCCGGCAGGACCGCGGCCAGGTCGGGGAGTTCGACGGCCAGCGGGTACGCCGTGTCCTCCGACCCGTCGTACAGCACCTCGACCATCAGCAGCGAGCAGTTGGCGCAGCCCGGGTCTTCGACGAGGCTCTCCACGCGGACTCGTGCGGGCTGTCCCGTCGGCAGAACGTAGGGCTTGGCGCAGTCGACGCGGCCGGACCGGTCGATGCTGACGGCCGGGGAGGCACCGCTCGGGGCGTCGATCCACTCGAGGATCCGGTCGCCTCCCGCCGTCGTCGTGGAGGAGCCGTGGGTGACCGCGTGCCGCACTGCCGCGCACCGGCACGGCGGACGAGCCGCGGTCGCCCGGCCCGGACGGCGGCTCCTCGATGCGGGCAGACCACCCGGCGTCCACCAGGGGTTCCGGCCGGACGGGTGCCGACCACGTCGGCGGCCGGCCGACCGCTGGAGGTGGGCGCTCAGGCGGGCCACGGGGCGATCCGACCCAGCTGCCGGACCCGCTGCGCCGGCAGGCGGAGCCTCCCGGGCGCCCAGCGGGAGGAGGTGAGCGCGCGCAAGAAGACGTCAGCCAGCGTGATTCACGGACGGATGACTGACGACGGTCGGTCACCCGACTCATACCAATGCGCCCACATGGGGGCATCCAATCGCAGACAGGAGAAAGGGGCTCTTCTTACTTGAGGTGGGGGCTGGTCAGCCCGCCGGCGATGAGCAGCATGCGTAGGCGGTAGTTGTCGCGGTTGCGGAAGCCGCGGGCGATGCGACGGTGGAGCTCGATGAGGCCGTTGACGGCTTCGGTGCCGCCGTTGCTGGCGCGGCCGGTGTCGAAGTAGGCCAGGAACGCCTCGCGCCACTGCTTCAGCGTCCGGCCGAGGCGGGCGATCTCGGGGACTGGGCAGCTGGGGAAGGAGTCGATGACCTTCTCGGCGATCTGTCGGCCCTCGGCGGTGTGCTCGTGCCGGTAGGCCGAGCGCAGCTGCTGCGCGCACGACCAGGCCAGCCAGACCGCCAAGTGTCGGTCGTCGGCGTCGAACGCGGCGTGCAGTCGTTCCCACTGCCGGTCGGTGAGGTTCTCCGCGCCGGCTCGCAGGGTGTTCCGGATGCCGTAGAGCGGGTCGTTCTTGCGGCCGCGGTGGCCGTGGATCTCCTGCTGGATGCGGCGCCGGCAGCGGTCCACGGCGTCGGTGCCGAGCTTGACGACATGAAACGCGTCCAGCACTGCGGTGGCGTCCTCGAGCTGGTCGTCGATGGCGTTCCTGTAGCCGTGGAACGGATCCAGCGTGGCTACCTGCACCCGGGCCCGGAACGCGTCGCCGCGTGCGGTCAGCCAGTCGGCGTAGACCTTGCCCGACCGCCCGGGTACCAGGTCAAGCAACCGGGCGCGGACCCGTCCGTGCTGGTCACGGGTCAGATCGACCATGCCGGTCAGCTCCTTGGGGCCGCGACCACCGTCCTCGACCGGCTTGGTCGAGACGTGGTGCCAGATGTGCTCGTCCACGCCCAAGGCGGTGACGTCGGCGAAGCGCGCCTCATCGGCGGCCATCTCCTCCAGCAGCGGCTTGACCGTCCGCCACACGGTGCGCCAGGTCGTGCCCAGCTGCCGGGCGATCCCGGCGACCGAGGCGTGCTCGCGGCGCAGCTGACCGACCGCCCACCAGGCTGCCCGGGTGGTGAGCAGCGCCCGTGGCCGGGCGAGGTCGGCGTGCTGCTCGGTGAACGCCTTGCCGGTGCACTCGTCCTCGGCGCAGCGCCAGGTCCGCTTGCGCCACACCAGCTCGACCGGGCGCCCGAAGCAGGGCACGTCGATCAGGACGACGTCGCGGCGACCGTGGCTGCCGACCAGGACGCCACAGGCCAGGCAGCCCATCGGCTCCGGTGCCGACTCGACCACCACCTGCACCCGGCCGGGCTGCTCGGCGACCTCGATGACGTGGAACCCGTCCAGGCCGACGAGCAGATCACAGCGGTCGCAGTAGGCGGAAACAGGACGTGAGCGCGCGCGAGCGCACGCCGTAGGCTCGGACACCGTCGAGGCCTTCCGGAACGGGTTGCTTGGTCGCTCCCGATCTTGGAAGGTCTCGACCCCTTCCCGGCCTCAGCTCACCCGCGCGAGTTCCTCACACCCACCTCAGGTACGAAGAGCCGAGAAAGGACAACGGGAAACCATGACGACTGCTGACCGTCTCGGAAGCTACCGGGACATGAGCTGGCCGCAGATGCTCGCGATCGCGATCGGCGTCCTTTACGCGCTGATCGGTGTCGTGGGCTTCTTCATCACCGGATTCGACGAGTTCTTCGGCCACACCGGAGAGGAACTTCTCGGCTTCGAGATCAACGGATTCCACAACCTGGTGCACATCTTCATCGGCGTCGCCGGCATCGTGCTGGCCCGCACGCTGTCAAGAGCGCGCACCTTCGGATGGGTGCTGGCGGTCGCCTACGGCGCCGCGTTCGTCTACGGGCTGTTCGCCGTGGCCGAGAGTTGGGACTTCCTCAGCCTCAACTGGGCGGACAACTGGCTGCATCTGGTGAGCGCGTTCGCCGGCCTCGTGGTCGCCCTCGGGCCGGTGCGCACGGCGGCCGACCGCCGCACCCAGGTCTGACCCACGCGATCCGCGCGCAGCCGTGCGGGGTCCACGGGTGAAGGTCCGGCCGTCTGCGGACGGCCGGACCTTCCCCTGTCTCACGGACCGCCGCCGTCGTCCCCCTATGGCGACCTGCGTCTGCAGCTGCTCTTGAGGGACCATCTCGCCACCATGGACGGGACTGCCCCCGGTCCGGTTGACTCGTTCCGGTAGGGATTAGGCCGCTGCTGCGGCGAGGGTGAGTGTCTCGTATTCGACCGGTGTGAGCCGTCCGAGTCGGCATTGTCGGGGACGGCGGTGATAGGTCCGTTCGATCCAGGTGATGATCGCCAGGCGGAGCTCCTCACGGTTCGCCCAGCGCTGTCGGCCGTGTCAGTCCTGGGAGTCTGCATCGACCGCCCCGACGGGCAGGATGCCATTCTCGCCACTAGGTACCTCGAGTACTCGATGTCGTATCTGTATCTGTTTTCCCGACCGACAGGCGACCCTCCGTTCAGCATTTGCTCGACACCCTTGTCGTTCGGCTTGTCCGTCTACACCTGGCCGGCGTCTTCTGGGGCGACTGCTCCCTGTTCAATACGCTGTTCCGACTCGACGCAGGCGCACTGGCCGCCTATCTGGTCGACGCCGAGACCGTGGAACGCCATCCAGCCCTCTCGAATGGGCAGCGGAGCTACGACTGGACTTGGCCAGGGAACGGGTGGGCGGTGGGCTGCTCGACCTGCAAGCCGGTGAGCTGCTTTCAGAGTGGATTGACCCGATCGCGGTAGCCGACAGCCTGGTACAGCGCTACGAGGCACTCTGGGACGAGGTGACCCCGGGAAGAACAGTTCGACTGGGACGAGCAGCGCTATCGGGTGGCGGAGCGGCTTCAGCGGCTAAACGATCTCGGCTTCAACGTCGGTGAGGTCGAGCTCATCACATTGCCGGACGGCGCGGTGAAACTGCGTGTGGAAGCTCGGGTCGCCGAGCCCGGGCACAACCGCCGAGAGTCGAGCACCGTCGGATGCTGTCCGAGCGGGCTGGCCGAGATGTGGACACGATGGAGGCGGCCAGGTCCTACGTCGATCCGTTCTTCCGCGCATCCCTGAGGAGATGACGACGCTGTCGGTGGTCGCAGCCCGTCACTGGCGGGTTTGTATCCCTTGTGTCGACAGCCCGCGGGGACGGGTTGCCGCCATGTCAAGGCTCGGGCCTCGGCTCGCTCGGGCTTCCGCCGGGTTGCCGCACCTGGAGCCCGCGCCGACCCAGTTCACGGCCGGGGCGGGACGTACGGATGCGCCGAGGGCGACAGGCGAACGGACACCCGATCCGGGAATCTCCAGCGACGACTACAGGTTTAAGAGAGTGTCGACTGGACAATCAACCGGTCGCAGTCCACATCCCTTCCGGTTCGAAGGAGGTTGACTCAGATGACACTGCCTGTCCGTTCTCGGCCCCATGCAGTCGCCGGCTGGGACCCCCTCCGTGAGCTGGACGAGCTCGCCGACCGCGTCAACTCCCTGTGGGAGGCCAACCTCAACGGCGGCCTGCACGGCTGGGCCCCGCTGGCCGACGTGGAGGAGACCGACGACGCGTACGTCGTCGAGATCGACCTGCCCGGGGTCAAGCGCGACGACATCGACATCCAGCTCACTGATCGTCAGCTGACCGTCTCCGGTGAGATCAAGGAGAAGGAGCGCGTCGGGATCCTCCGCCGGCGCACCCGCCGGGTGGGGCAGTTCCACTACTCGGTCACCCTGCCCGCCGACATCGATGGGGACAAGGTCAGCGCCCACCTCGACGACGGCGTGCTGACCGTGCGCGTGCCGAAGCCCGAGCAGGCCAAGCCCCGCCGGATCCAGATCAGCAGCTGACCGGGATGCGGCCTCACCGCTTACCCAGTCGTCCCTCGGGTGGTCGTCCACCCGGCCGCTCGGCCCTCATTCCGGGTCGGCGCACACGACCGCGCCGACCCGGGACGCCGGGCGTCCCCGCCGTTCACTGACGAAGAGGTGTGATGCCATGACGTCGTCCCCTGCGATGCCGGTGGCGCCCAGTCGGCTCCAGCAGCTGGAGGAGCGTTTCGCCGAACTCGGAGACCAGCTCGACGACTCGCCGGTCACCGAGGCGCTCTCGGTCCTGCACGCAATCGTGCAGGAAGTGGCTCGGCAGGCCCCGTCGCCGGCGCAGGACCCGTCGGGTGCCATCGGCACCACGCTGCAGGACGTGGCCGACCTGTATCTGACCGCGCCGCCGATGAGCGGAGCAGCCGAGTCGACCGGCCTGCCCGTGGGCACCACGGCGCCGGACTTCACGCTGCCGGACGCCAACGGCCATCCGGTGAGCCTGTCCGACTTCCGGGGGCAGCCGGTGGTCCTGGTGTTCTACCCGCTGGACTGGAGCCCCGGATGCAGTCGTCAGCTGGAGCTCTACCAGCAAGAGTTGGCGGAGTTCGAGGCCCGCGGAGCTGCGGTCATCGGGGTGTCCGTCGACTCGATCTACAGCCATGGCGCCTGGGCCGCCGTCCGTGGGATCACCTTCCCCTTGCTGGCCGATTTCCACCCCAGGGGCGACGTCGCGCGGCGGTACAACGTGTTGCGGGACTCCGACGGGTTCAGTGACCGCGCGCTGTTCGTCATCGACGGCGACGGCGTGATCCGCTACGCCGATGTGTCTCCGCGGGTGGAGCACCTGCCCGACATCTATGAACTGTTCGCCGCGCTCGACCGGCTGTCCGACAAGCAGGCGGCCTGAGCGCGAGTCCCCGTCACACCAAGTAGGACAAGGAGGGAGATGACGCCATGACGGCCCCGCTGATGACTGGGGCGCGCCCGACCGCTGCCGTGGCACCGGTCACCGTCTACGGCAACCGGTGGTGCGGTATCACCCAGATGACCCGCCGCATGCTCGACCGAGCCGGAGTGCCCTACCAGTACGTCGACCTGGACATGCACCCGGAGATGAAGCGGCGGCTGCGCTGGATGGCCGGCGGCGACCTGCGCAACCCAGTCGTGAACGTCGCGGGCGAGTGGTTGGAACAGCCGACCCCGCGCGAGCTGCAGTGGACCCTCGCGCGGCACGGACTGATCTGACCCAAACCGACATCCTCCGCAGCAGCTAGACCAGCCCAGGTTCCACCCCGGTGTCCTTGTGGCGAGAAGGGAGCGTCATGCGATACGACGAGTTCCTCGCGAAGGTCCGCGAACGTGGCGAGTACGCCGACCAGGCCGAAGCAGACCGGGCGACGCGCACCGTGCTGGGCCTGCTTAGCCAGCGACTGGTGGACGGTGAGCGCAAGGACCTCGCCGCCCAGCTCCCGGGTGAGCTGCAGGACGTCGTGCTCACCGCGCCGCCGCAGGAGGCATTCGGCGTCGAGGAGTTCCTGCGCCGGGTGGCCGGGGAACTGTCGGCCACCGAGGAGACCGCACGCTGGGACGCCAGCGCTGTGCTCACCACGCTCGCCGAGGCAGTCAGCGGCGGCGAGCTCAACCAGGTCCTGACTCAGCTCCCCTCCGGCTACGCCCCATTGTTCGGCAAGGCCGACCTCGCCTGATCGTCGGCCACATCCACTGTCGCCAGCCGCAGCGGACCCCCAACGCGCGACGCGCGGGCACGCACGCGCGCCAGGACACGCCTGAAGTCAGCCGGTCGGCGACACGAACACCCAGTGCAAGCGCAACGAAAGCCATGACGAGGAGGAATTCACGTATGGCCCCGATCAAGAGCCCTCTTCCCGAGAACGCCCAGAAGGTCGCCGGTGAGGCACTGCAGGGCACCCTGGTCGACCTCAGCGACCTCAGCCTGATCGCCAAGCAGGTCCACTGGACGCTCGTGGGGCGCAACTTCCGAAGCATCCACCTGCAGCTGGACGACGTGGTCGAGACGGCTCGGCAGTACACCGACGTCGCGGCTGAGCGGGCGGCCGCGATCGGCGTCCTGCCCGACGGCCGCGTCGACGCCCTGCGGTCCCAGAGCCAGGTGCCGCAGCCTCCCGTGGAGTGGATCCAGGCCGAGGATGCGATCCGGTTCTTCGTGGACGTCTTCGATCAGATGGTCGCTCGCATGCGGGAACGCATCAACGCCACCGAGGACGACCAGGTGACGCAGGATCTGCTCATCGAGATCACCGCAGCCCTGGAGAAGCACTACTGGATGTGGCAGGCGGAGAACCAGTCCCGGTGAGGCCTCGTGGCAGCGGTCGGCCGACCCTGACCGGGTCGGCCGACCGTTCGCTCCCACCCCCCCCGAGTTCGACGGCCGCCGGCCCCGCCCATCCCGCGGCCCGCGGCATGGGGGCGTTCAGCGTCCAACAGCTGCTCCAGATCGGTGACCACCACATCGGCCCCACAGCTCCGCAGATCCGCTGCATGCCCGGTGCGGTCGACCCCGATGACGTAGCCAAAACCCCCTGCGCGCCCGGCGGCCACTCCCGCGAGTGCATCCTCGTACACCGCCGCTTGCGCCGGCGGCAAGCCCAGCGCTCGTGCAGCGGCGAGGAAGCCGTCGGGTGCCGGCTTCCCACGCAGACCTTCCCGGGCAGCCACGACACCGTCGATGCGTACATCTATCAACGGTGTCAGGCCGCCCGCCGCCAGCACCTCGGCACCGTGAACCGAGGCGGTGACGACGGCCGTGCGCAGGCCGGCATCCTTGACCGCGTGCAGGTAGCGCACCGACCCGGGGTAGACCGCAACGCCGTGTTCTGTGAGTTCACGCAGGAACAGTTGGTCTTTGCGTTGGCTCAAGCCGTGCACCGTGGCCGCGTCGGCGGGACCGTCGGCACTGCCCTCCGGCAGGACGATGCCTCGGCTGGCAAGGAAGTCGCGGACGCCGTCGGCGCGGGCTTTGCCGTCGACGTAGCGGCGGTAGTCGTCCGCGGCTGAACCCTCGCTGTTGGCCGCCCCGCACCGCTAGGAACTCGTCGAACACGCGCTGCCAAGCGGCCTGGTGAAGAGTCGCCGTCTGCGTCAGGACGCCGTCCATGTCGAAGAGGCAACCGCCGATGCCTTCTGGAAGGCCGAGCACATCGTCACGTTAAGGACTACGCGCGCGGAGCGAGCGCTGTCGTGAGGGCGTTGCCCTGAGTGCCGCTGCCGAGCGTGCCCTCCGTCGACGGTCACGGCGACCGCAGCAAGCCGTCCATCCTTGGCCGATGACGGACGGGACTGCCCAGGGTTCGGTTGACTCCTTGCCTGTGAGGCTGCGGCCTCGCTGGAAGGATCAGCATCGTGCCCAAGCCGTTCCCCAAGGAGTTCCGGCGGGATGTGATCGCGGTAGCCCGGCAGGGCGACCAGTCGATCGCGCAGGTCGCCAGGAGCTTCGGGATCTCTGAGTCCTGTCTTGCCCGGTGGCTGAAGATCGCTGACCGCGAGGATGGGCTTCCCGGCCCAGCTTCGCCCAGCGATGCCGCCGGCCCAGGCGGTGACCTCGAGGCTGAGAACCGGGAGCTGCGCAAGCGGACCAAGCAGCTGGAGCAGGAGAACGAGATCCTGCGCCGGGCGACCGCGTACTTCGCCCGCGACGTGCTCCCAAAATGATGTACCCGCTGGTCCAAGACCTCGCCGCCGACAAGATCCCCGTCGCGGTGACCTGCCGGGTGCTCGGCTTCTCCAAGCAGGCCTTCTACAAGTGGCAGGCCAATCCGATCAGTCAGCGCGACTGGGATGACGCGCACCTGATCAACGCAGCCATCGACATCCACCACGACGATCCGGAGTTCGGCTACCGGTTCATCGCTGACGAGCTCGCCGGCCAAGGCGTGCGGGCTTCCCGCAACCGGGTCAATCGGCTGTGCACCTCGCAGCGGCTCTGGTCGGTGCACTCCCGAAAGCGCGGCCTGAACCGCAAGCCCGGGCCGCCGGTGCACGATGACCTGGTGCGGCGGGAGTTCTCCGCCGAGCGTCCCAACCAGCTGTGGCTGACCGACATCACCGAGCACCCCACCGCCGAGGGCAAGCTCTACCTCTGCGCGATCAAGGACGCCAGCTCCAAGCGCATCGTCGGCTACTCCATCGACGCCCGGATGACTTCCGAGCTAGCGGTCAACGCGCTCCGCAACGCCATCGCCCTCCGCGGCCCAGTCGGAGCGATCATGCACTCAGACCGCGGCAGCCAATTTCGCTCCCACGCCTACGTCCGGGCGCTACGCGAGGCCCAGCTACGCGGGTCGATGGGCCGAGTCGGAGCGTGCGCTGACAACGCCGCCATGGAGTCGTTCTTCAGCCTGCTGCAGAAGAACGTCCTCAACCGACAACGCTGGACCAGCCGCGAGCAACTGCGCCTGGCGATCGTGGTCTGGATCGAGAAGACCTACCACCGCCGCCGGCGCCAAGACGCCCTCGGACGCATGACCCCCATCGAGTTCGAGACACTGACCCAGGCCGCCCACGCGGCCTGACCGCCCCTACCGAACAGAGTCAACTGAAGTCTGGGCAGTCCCAGGTGCTGCAGCGCCGCGGTGAGCGGGTTGGGGGCGTGGCTGCTTGCGGTCATAGCTGGAGCATGCGTCGACGGCCGCTGCCGTGCAGCCGAGAGCCGGGGGAGTAGGTCAGTGCATCGCCGTCGCCGTCGCCGTGCTCTTGCGCGCCTCATGGTTCGCCTGGCTCAACTCGGTGCTCGCAGTTCCTTGCTGCGACGCCTCCTGGATCGTTGGCCCGAGCAGCCGCCAGGCTTCGCGTTGCTGTACGAACAGCGGCTCGCTCCGGCGTACAAGACGCGGATAAACACCGGCCCGGGGATCCAGATTGCGCCTCACGCGACGCTGCACTGGTCGGTGCCCGACCGCAGCACGGGCATCACCAACTCGGACGTGTACCTCCTGCGGGGCTGGTGCCCGTCGGTGGGCGAGTTCAAAGACCTGGTAAGCCGCGTCGTGCTCGCGCTGGCCCTCGACGGCGTGCACTGCGTGCCGAGTGGGCCGCCCCTGCTCCGAGGGCAGACCGCAGCCAGCAACGACGCCCGCCATCGCCAGATTGTGGATGCCTCCCGTCACCTGATCACGAGTCCGGGGCGGTCGTGGGATGCCCGGTCGAGCATCGACCGCGTCGAGCGGATGTCGCCCGCCCAGCGCACCGCGCTCCACTACGCGCATCTCGCCGGCGTAGGCGCCGACGTGCACGTCGGCGCCATGCTCGTCTGTGCCGGGCTGGAGGCCCTAGCGGGAAAGTCACCGAAGCTCCTCAAGCTCACGACGACGGACAGGCGCAGGATGCGCACCGCCATTACCTACGGCCTGCCTCCGACGCTGTCGGTAGACCCCGCACGGCTGGTCGAGCGTGTGGCCTCCACCGAGGTCAGGGGCGCCAAGGAGCACGCTATTCAAGCCCTCGGCTTGGACCGCGACCGACACCTTGTCGAACGCTTGTTCAAGTACCGGAATCCAGCGGCCCATGGTGCCGCCGAGGTGCGTATGGAGGCGCCTCACTACCTGGGGCGCATGGATGACGATGTTCGCGAAGGAACCCGTTTGCTGCTGCGGTGCACCGAGGCATGGTCTGCTCCGTAGGGGCGCTGTGTTGGTTGGGTCTGTGCGTGCCCAGCCGCTTCCCGCGGGGCGGTGCCTTGCGCCGACAGCGGAGTGGGCGCAGCCCGACGCGCGCCCGCCCCGCGAGCGCGCCCCCGGCGACCAGAAGTAGTGCGTTTCTGCACTCCGCCGCAGTGTTCCGAGTCACCGCACAGAAAGGGAAAGCTGAGCGGGCCAGACGACACGGGCCCGGCCGCGCCAGCAGCTGGCGCAGACCCGCCACTCCCACCCGCGCCTCCGTTCCGTGTGCCGGTGCCAAGGGTGAATGAGAGGCTGGGGCGCACATCGGTGGAGGAGCCGGGTAGGCCGGACGCGGGAGGCGAGAATTGGACGAGGTACGCGAGGTAGTGCAGGTCGAGGGCGGGATCGTCGCCGGCCACGACGGCTCGAAATGCGCCCAGGAGGCCCTGGCATGGGCCGGTCGGTTGGCGCAGCGGGCCGATCTCGACCTTCACGTCGTCCGCGCCTGGTCGATCACGACCGCGCCGCAGCCGTCCACCTGGGAGCCGGGCTACGTCCCCCCGCTGTCCGACTGGGAAAAGGCGGTCCAGGATGAGCTGGGAAAGCACGTGGCGCGCGCGGGGATCGATTCCTCGGTGCGCGTCACCTGCCACGTCGTGCATAAGGCGCCCGTGCCGGGCCTGCTGACTGCGGCCGAGGGTGCCAGCCTGCTGGTGGTGGGGGCTCGCGGTCTGGGCGGCTTCGCCGGTCTGCTGCTCGGCTCGGTGAGCGATCAGCTGGTGCACCACGCGCCCTGCCCGGTCACAGTCGTCCGAACTGGTGCCACGGGTAGAGGGTTCACGGACGCGGACGGCAGCGCCGTCCCCGCCGAGTGAGCGGCACCGCGGCCAGCCCCGCTCCTGATGATCCCCTGGCTGTCCGCCGCGCGGAGCGACCTGCCGTTTCAGGCGTCGCAAGCGAGGGGCTGAACGCGGACATCATGCGGTGCCAGGACGTCGCCGTTAACCAGAGGTGACACCGAGGCCAATGAGCCGACACCTGGGACCAGCTCGAGCACTATCCGCGTGGGTGCCAACTCGACGACGCACGGGTGGCCGACCGCTCAATGAGCGCACCCCGGGTAGCGCCGGCGGTCCTCTGGGTGCCGCCCCCAACGGCACGGAACTCCAGATCTGTGTTCAGCGTGCCTCATGGCGGGCAACAGACTCGACGTCGACGTCTCCGGGCGCTCGTCGTCCGGACCTAGGTATGCGGTCGGCCATAGCGCAGACCCGCCGGTAAGTCGAAAGGAGGAGCAGGCGATGACCCGGGAGGACGGGGCCGTCGTCGAACGGGTCACCCGACGTGACCCTGCCGGGGAGGAGTCCGGCAGCGGTGAGCGATGGCGACGGCCGTGGCGCGTGGAGGGTGCGCGCCCTGACAAGGAGTCCGATCGTTGGGCGGACAGTTGGAGTAGGCCGGGTGGGAGCCGCTTCTGGCTCGTGCTGACTGGGTTGCTGCTCGCGAACTGGCTGATCTCGGGACTTCTGCTCGCGCCGCCGCCTCGGCTGGAGGTTCCGTACACCTTCTTTCGGGAGCAGGTCGAGGACGGAAACGTCGCCGAGGTCACCACGATCGGAGACACGATCGAAGGCCGATTCGACGAGGCCGTGACCTTCCCCCCTGATGGCCAACAGGGTCAGGGAAACACCGGGTCGGATCAGCAGCTGCCCGCCGTGGTAGCCGACGCTCCTCGCACCAGCACGCTGTTCTCCACGCAGAGGCCCTCATTCGCAGATGACGGCCTGATGGACCTGTTGCTGCGGGAGAACGTCACCGTCAACTCCGAACCGCCCGACCGAGTGTCGGTCTGGCAGCAGCTGCTGTTCGGATTCGGACCCACCATCCTGCTCGTGGCGCTGCTGGTGTGGTTGGCCCGCCGCTCGGCCGCTGGGGCCGGCCTTGGTGGTGGCTTGGGCCTCGGCAAGTCCAAGGCGCGGCGGTACAGCCCCGAAGCAGGGCCACGGACCACGTTCGACGACGTGGCCGGCATTGACGACGTCGAAGAAGAAGTCAGGGAAATTGTCGACTTCTTGCGCAATCCGGATCGCTATCGCCGTCTGGGTGCCACGGTGCCCAAGGGTGTGCTTCTCAGCGGTCCGCCGGGGACGGGCAAGACCCTGCTGGCACGTGCCGTCGCCGGTGAAGCCGGCGTGCCATTCTTCTCGGTCTCCGCTGCCGAATTCATCGAGATGATCGTCGGCGTCGGCGCCAGTCGGGTGCGTGACCTGTTCGAGCAGGCCAAGAAGGAGGCGCCGGCGATCATCTTCATCGATGAGTTGGACGCCATCGGTCGGGCCCGCGGCAACGGGGTTTCGCTCAGCGGACACGATGAACGCGAACAGACCCTCAACCAGATCCTGACCGAGATGGACGGGTTTGACGGCAGCGAAGGCATTGTGGTCATGGCGGCGACCAACCGACCGGAAATTCTGGACCCGGCACTGCTGCGGGCCGGTCGGTTCGATCGCCGCGTCACCGTCAATCCACCCGACACCAACGGACGTCAGCAAATCCTGGCCGTTCACACACGTGGGGTACCGGTGGCCGACGACGTCGATCTGGCCGTGCTCGCCTCGGCGACGCCCGGCATGGTCGGTGCCGACCTGCGCAATCTGGTCAACGAGGCCGCCCTGCTCGCGGCCCGCCGCAACCACGACCGGGTGCAGATGGCCGACTTCACCGACGCCCTGGAGAAGATCGTCCTGGGGGCGGAACGGAAGATCCTGCTGTCGCCGGAGGAGCGGGAACGGACCGCCTACCACGAGTCGGGCCATGCGCTACTCGGCATGCTGACCCCAGGTGCCGACCCGGTGCGGAAGATCTCCATCATTCCGCGAGGGATGGCCCTGGGTGTCACCCTGCAGAGCCCGGAGACCGACCGGTACGGCTACAGCCGGCGGTACCTACGTGGCCGCATCGTGGGTGCGCTCGGTGGACGCGCGGCTGAAGAACTCGTCTACGGCGACATCACCACCGGTGCAGAGAACGACCTCGAACAAGCGACCAAGATCGCCCGGCAGATGGTGGGGCGCTGGGGAATGTCTGAAGCCGTCGGGCCCGTGTCGGTCCTGCCCGACCCCCGCACGGAGCAACCGATCGCCCTGGACGGAAACGGGCCTGCGCCGGCCACGCGGGAACTCGTGGATGCCGAGGTGCGTCGAATCCTGGACGAGTGCTACGCCCAGGCCCGTGACACATTGGGCGAACACCGTGATCGGCTCGAGCGCTTGGCGCGTGCTCTGCTCGCCGCGGAGACCCTTGAGGCCGATCAGGCCTATGAAGCGGCTGGCCTGCCGAAGCGTGCTCCGGCGGTGGACACGCTGGGCCCGGCCGATGGTCGCCACAGTCCTGCAGCGCAGGGGGGCCGGTCGGCCGATCCCGTGCCGATAGGGGAGCGGTGAGCCCGGAGCCTTCTCTTCACCCGTTCATGATCCTTCGAGTGTGGGCGCGGTCGATCGCGGCATGTCCGTCCATCGGCCGTCGCCGGGAGATTGCGGCATGCCTCATCGACCTGTGATCTTGATTGTGGGCGGTGGCTACGTCGGCCTCTACACCGCCTTGCGGCTGCAGAAGCGGCTCTCCCGCGGCCGGGCCGAGGTCGTCGTGGTTGACCCGCAACCGCACATGACCTACCAACCGTTCCTGCCGGAGGCAGCGGCGGGATCGGTCGAGCCACGGCACGTCGTCGTCCCACTGCGGCCCACATTGCGGCACTGTCGAGTCATCACTGGGGCCGTGATCGCCATTCGCCACGCCGACCGCACGGCGCGCATCGACCCGCTAGAAGGCCGCCCCTTCGACCTCTCCTACGACGTGCTTGTCATGGCGGCCGGGTCGGTGGCGCGCACGCTGCCCATCGCCGGCCTGGCCGAGCATGGCATCGGATTCAAGACCGTCGGCGAGGCCATCTACTTGCGCAACCACGTGCTCGCCCGGCTCGACGCCGCCAGCTCCACCGACGATCCGGCAGTGCGCAAGCGGGCGTTGACCTTCACCTTCGTCGGCGGCGGATACGCCGGCATCGAGGCGTTCGCCGAGCTGGAGGACATGGCCCGCTATGCCATCGAGCACGATCACCCGCGGTTGTCACCCGCGGACATGCGCTGGGTACTGGTCGAGGCGACCGGGCGAATCCTGCCCGAGGTGGACCTCGACCTGGCCGCGTGGACGGTACGCCAACTCGCCGCGCGCGGCATGGACATACGGCTGAACACCCGACTGGAGAAGGTGTCGGACGACGGCGTCGTACTGCTCAGCGACGGTGACCAGTTCGCCAGCGACACACTGGTCTGGACGGCCGGAACCAAACCCAACCCGCTCCTCGCGCACACCGACCTGCCCGTTGACGACCGAGGTCGTGTCATGTGCGAGGCCACCCTGCAAGTGACCGGCGTATCCGATGCCTGGGCTGCCGGGGATCTCGCCGCCGTACCGGACCTCACGAGCTCCGAGCCGGGCGCGACAACTGCGCCGAATGCGCAGCATGCCGTCCGACAGGCGAAACGGCTGGCCGACAACGTGGTCGCCGTGCTGCAAGGTAACGAACCTGTTCCGTACCGGCATCGCTACGTCGGTTCGGTGGCCAGTCTGGGGCTGCACAAGGGAGTGGCCCAGGTCTACGGCATGAAGCTCAAGGGGTGGTCAGCGTGGCTGATGCATCGTGCGTATCACGTCAGCCGGATGCCTACGCTCAACCGGAAGGTTCGGATCATCGCCGACTGGACGCTGGCCTCGCTCTTTCGGCGCGAGGTGACTGCCCTGGGGCAAGTGCAGGATCCTCGACGAGAGTTCGTGCTGGCCGCGCGACCGGGATTCAGCGGCCGACCAGAGACGCGAGCCAGCAGGCGGTCGGCCACGGACCGATGCTGAAAAGGCGCTCACCTAACCCGGGGCTTTCACACCGGTCCGTGATCGGTCGGCTCCAGAAGTAGGAAAGGTGCTCCTGAACTGCAACGATGTGACTTGTCGAGGGTCATGATCGCGCAGGAACTGGAGCACCTTTCTGGTGAAGAAGACTACCGGGCCGTACCCGGCGCTGACAGTGGATGGCGGCGGGTCGAGCGTGGTGCCGCACGCCGGGGCGACACTGCTGCTGAGGACGGCGCAGACCGTCGGTCTCACCGCCGCGCTGTCGAAGGCGCTGTCGCCGTGGCGCAAGCCGCTGGCCATCCACGACCCGGGCAAGATCGTGCTCGATCTTGCGGTGAGCTTGGCGATCGGTGGGGATTGCCTGGCCGACATCGCCCAGCTCCGCGCCTGCCCAGAGGTGTTCGGCCCGGTGGCCTCGGACCCGACGGTGTCGCGGTGCATCGACGCGCTGGCCGCTGACGTCACGGCAGCGCTGGCCGCGATCAACACCGCCCGGGCGACGGCCCGCGCCCAGGCGTGGGCGCTGGCCGGCGAGCACGCCCCTGACCACGCCGCGGACGCTCACCGGCCGGTGGTGATCGACGTGGACGCCACGCTGGTGACGGCGCACTCGGAGAAGGAAGCGGCGGCGCCGACGTTCAAGCGCGGCTTCGGTTTCCACCCGCTGTGGGCGTTCGTCGACCACGGACAGGACGGCACCGGGGAACCACTGGCGTTCGCGCTGCGCAAGGGCAACGCCGGCTCCAACACCGCCGCCGACCACCTCACGGTGCTCAAAGCGGCGCTGGCACAGCTGCCCGGCGGGCACGACCGCGGCAAGAAAGTCCTCATCCGGGTCGACGGCGCCGGCGGCACGCATGAGCTGCTGGCCTGGCTGACCCGCCGCCGACTCTCGTACTCGGTCGGGTTCTCCCTGCCCGGCGACCTCCCCAGCATCCAGGCCAGGCTGGCGACGATCCCCGAGCACGTGTGGACCCCGGCCTACGACGCCGACGGCCAGCTCCGGCCCGGCGCCTGGGTCGCCGAGGTCACCGACCTGTTCGAGCTGGGCTCCTGGCCGGACGGGATGCGGCTGATCGTGCGCAAAGAACGCCCGCACCCCGGCGCGCAGCTGCGCATCACCGACCTCGACGGACTACGGATCACCGCGTTCGTCACCAACACCACCAGAGGCCAGCTCGCCGACCTCGAGCTGCGCCACCGCCGCCGAGCCCGCTGCGAGGACCGCATCCGATGCGCCAAGGACACCGGCCTGACCAACCTCCCGCTGCACGACTTCGCCCAGAACCAGATCTGGTGCGCCATCGTGGCACTGGCCTGCGAACTCACCGCCTGGATGCAGACCCTCGCCCTCACCGGCCACCCCGGCCACGAGGCCGCCCGACGGTGGGAACCCAAGAAGCTGCGGCTACGACTGTTCTCCATCCCCGCCCGAGTCGCCCGCACCGGACGCCGACGCTTGTTGCACCTCGCGGCTACCGCGCCGTTCACCGCGCTCGTGCTGGCCGCCCTCGACGCCCTCGCCCGGCTGACCGCCCCACCACCGGCCGCCGCGACCGGCTGACCGCCGGAACCCCACCCCGACGACCCGAGAACCCGACCGGCCAGTGGAACCGGCGCCCACCCGAACGACCTCGGGCGAACCGTCACACCCCGATGCGATCCTCAAGCCCACGCGGGACAAGAACCCCGACGACGATCACACCGGACAAGATCACGAAAGATCCGGGCTAAGGCATCGGGGCGCGACGCGGTCTTCTCCTCTGCGCACAGGTCGTCGCCGTCACCACGTGCCTAAACCTGCAGTGGTCGCTGAAGGTTTACAGGGGGTTCTGGCCGGCCACTGCGACGGTGAGCCATTTACGCACCGCGTCGGTCAGTAGTCGTCGTCGCACGGGAGGGGGTGCCGGAGTGGCCAATGATTCGATGCCACGACCTGTCATGGATGCTGCACGGTCGGATTCGGAACAGCCCTCAACCTTGTCCTCGACCTCGTCGGCGCCTGTCAGGCTGGGAACGCGAGCGGCTGACTTATCGGCCACGGTCGTCCCAATCTTGGCCGTCGTCGTGCTGGCACTGGCTTGGGGTCGGCAATTGCCGACTGTGGTGGAGGTCGGCATCGCCGTATTGCTGGCTGGCTCGGTGCTGGCGGCGGTACACCACGCCGAGAAGGTCGCGCATCGGGTCGGTGAGCCGTTCGGCTCACTGATCCTCGCTGTCGCCGTGACGGTCATCGAGGTCGGCCTGATCGTCAGCGTGATGGTGACTGGGGGACCGGCAACCCTTTCCCTCGCCCGGGACACGGTTTTCGCCGCCGTCATGATCACCTGCAACGGGATCGTGGGGTTGTCCCTTCTGATCCCTGCGCTGCGCCGCGGAGTCGCCACGTTCAATGCGGAAGGCACCGGCGCAGCCCTTGCCACCGTCGTCACGCTGGCCGCGCTGTGCCTGGTACTTCCGACATTCACCAGGAGCGCGCCTGGCCCGGTGTTCTCGCCGGCGCAGCTGGTGTTCGCGGCGGTCGTGTCGCTAGCCCTGTACGGACTGTTCATCTTCGTGCAGAACATCCGTCACCGTGACTACTTCTTGCCGCCCCTCAACGCCGAGCTGAAGGAGGCCCTCGGAGGCGCTGGCGCACCGCCGGACAGGCGGCACGCCGCGCCGCCGTCGATGCGGTCGGCCTTGAACAGCCTGGTTCTGCTCGTCGCCGCGTTGATTGGCGTCGTGGGTCTGGCCAAGGTCGAGTCCAAGACCATCGAGGAGGCCGTAACGGGTATTGGTCTCCCTGCCTCTTTCGTCGGCGTGATCATCGCCATGCTCGTGCTCTTGCCCGAAACTCTCGCCGCAGTCCGCAACGCACTACGGGACCGCGTGCAGATCAGCCTCAATCTTGCCCTGGGATCGGCGATGGCGAGCATCGGCCTGACGATCCCCGCCATCGCGGTCGCCTCCCTCTGGCTGCCTGGGCCGTTGCTGCTCGGCCTCGGGTCGGTCCAGATCGCGTTGCTGGTGCTCACCGCAGCCGTTGGAATTCTGACCGTCATGCCTGGCCGGGCCACGGTGCTTCAAGCTGCTGTCCATCTATGCGTATGCGCGGCCTTTCTGTTCTTGGCCGCTAACCCCTGACCCTTCGAGAGTCGAGGAACACACCTGCCGGTGTAGGTGGAAGGCCCCGAGCAGCCCGGTGCCGGTGGACCCGTCGGCGAGCCCAGCGGCCTGGTGGGCGCGACTTTGCGGAGCCGCGACCCGTGAGGTGCGAGCTCCGGTTCTCGAGCCCGCGAGCAGGCTGGCGGCCGACGGATCGGACCCCTGGGGTCCGATAGGGTCCGCACCGGGCCGAACGTATGCCGGTCGGTCGGTCGGATCGTGTGATCCGTCATGGGTGGGAAGGGCAGCATGCTGCGACGACTGGACCACAACGGCGGCGCCGAGACGCCCCTTCCCGGACGTGCGGAGTGATCGGATGGGCCCACCCGAACAGCGGTCGAGTGCGGCTCACATCGCTGGGTGATGACGGGCGAACCGAACTCAGGGGCGCCAACACCGGGCCAACGGACGCGGCGCTTCCCGAGGTCTTTCAGGCGCTAGCGACGCTGCACTCCGGGCTGACCTCACGGCAGGTACTCGAGCGCGTGGTGCAGACCGGTCGCCGGCTGGTTAAGGCACGGTTCGGCGCACTCGGGGTCGCCGGGCCCGACAACCAATTGGTGGAGTTCATCCACGAAGGAATGGACCAGCGGGCGGCGGGCCTCATTGGCCGGGCGCCCAAGGGGCTGGGCCTGTTGGGTGAGCTGCTCACCTCCACGAGCCCGATCCGGCTGGACGACGTAGCTGCGAGATCCGCAGGCATGGCCATCCCGGCCGGGCACCCACCCATCCACAGTTTTCTCGGGGTGCCGATTCGAGCCGGGGACGAGCCGATCGGCTCTCTGTATCTGGCCAACAAGCGCGGCGGCCCGTTCACCGTCGCCGACGAACAGATCGTGCAAGCACTGGCGGGAGTGGCCGCAGCGGCGGTCATCAATGCGCGCGCCGTCGAAAGCAGCCGACGGCAGCAGCACGCAGTCGAGGCGTTGCACGGCATGTCTAGTGCCCTGCTCGCGGGAGCTGCGGTCGACGAAGTGCTGCACTTGATGGCTGTTCACGCCAAAGAACTGGTCGGGGCAGATATGACGTCAGTCACGGTGACCGACCGACGTCGCCAGCGTCTCACCGTTCGTGCGTTTGCCGGCGACCTCCGCGCAACCTTGCTGAACACCTCGTTCGCCGACGCGGGGACAGTTCAGGGACGCGTGGTGCGGACGGGGAAGACTGCTGTGCTGGCCGATGTCGCCGGCGGCGCCGAGACGGTCGGTCCACTCGGGGACGCCATGCCATTGGGCCCGTGGATGTCCATTCCGCTGCAGGCCGCCGGCCGCCCCTTCGGCGTGTTGTCCTTGGGCCGGGTCCGCGGTCGGGAGCCCTTCGATGCAGCGGACAAGTCGCTGGTGGAGGCCTTTGGAGCGCAGGCGAGTGTAGCGATCCGGTACGGCCAAGCCCACCAGAGAGTGGCCGTGGTCGCGGACACTTTGCGTGCTGGCCTGCAGCCTCGAGAGCTGCCGGCGGTCGCGGGTGTCGACCTGGCCGCCCACTACCGGCCGCACAGCGATGAGGTCGGCGGCGACCTTTACGACGTCTTTCCTCTCCCCAGCTCCAGCCGCGACGGCACCGAGTGGGGGTTCGCGATCGGCGACGTCACCGGGTCGGGTCCGCAAGCGGCCACGTATACTTCGCTGATCCGGCACACGCTGCAGACAGCCGCCATGCTCGATGCCGATCCCGTCCGGGTGATGCGGCTGCTCAACCGGCGATTGATGAACAGCGCCGACGAACACCGGTTCTCGACTGCGGTCTTCGGTCGGCTGGCGTGCACTAGCAGCGCGCTGGAGGTCTGTCTGGTCCGCGCCGGCCACCCCTATCCGCTCGTGGTGCGGAGCGATGGTTCAGTGGAAGTGCTGAAGCCGCCGGGGCCGCTGCTCGGGATCTCTGACGACCCTCGGTTCGGCACGGTCAACGTCAGGCTGACCTTCGGCGACGCCCTGGTGCTGTACACCGATGGCGTCACCGAGGCGCGCGCCGGCCAAGAGCAGTTCGGCCTCGAGCGCCTGATCAACACGGTCCGCGCTGCCGCCGGGCGCCCAGCTGAGTCCCTAGTGGCCGTGATTGACGATGCCGTACGTGCTTTCGCGGACAGCCCCATCGACGACTTGGCGATCGTCGTCCTCGCTGCCGAGCACCGCGTCTATCACCTCGCCCGGGCGCCCGTGAACATGAGCGCCCCTCAGCTTCAAGAAGCAGCGGGCTAGCCGGTCGGAACCGACAGGCGCCGGCGAACGTCACCGTCATGACGTCCTGCCCGGCAGAGCCGGGCCGTGGTTCGGCCTGGCGGCTCGCCGACAAGATCACCGGTCAGACCGGCCCACGCACCTTGTCGCTAGCCGGCCGGGCGGGCGGGGTCGCCGGGTGCGCCCCGGCTCGGCGAGCGGCTAACGCGGATGTTCGTGGCTAGCTCGTCGTCCCGCGGCGGGCTCTTTTACTCGATCAGCAGGAGGGAGGCGTCATCGCTGGTCTGTCCCTGGCGAGCGGCCATGAGTGCATGGGACAGCCGGCGGACCGTCTCGGCCGCGGGCAGCCGCTGGCCGCTGGCTTGCTCCAGCATCTGACGCAGCCGGGTTTCCCCGAACTGCTGTCCCCCTGGCAGTCGCTCCTCGACCACACCGTCGGTGAAGATCAGCAGCCGGTCGCCCGGCTCCAGCCGTACCGATTGCACCTGCGCGGCCGCGCCACCGAAGCCCACGGGTCGAGTGACCGGCCCGGTGAGTTCGCCGATCACCCGGCCGTTGCGCACCCACAGGGGCGCTGGATGTCCGGCGTTGATCCATTGCAACTCGCCACTCACGGTGTCCAACTGGCCTAGGAGCCTGCTGAATAAGGGGCAGGGCCCCTCGCGGCAGTCAGTGCTGCGGTCGAGTCAGCACCCGTGGGTGCGACAGAGGGGTCGCCCTGCCCGCTGTTCACCGTGGTCCGATGGGTGGTGCTGGTCAACAGGCGAGCACCCAGTGTCCGGAGCTGCCGGTGAGTCCAAGGGCGAGCAGGCGGCGGAGGTTGATCGCGGCGGTGCGCAGGTGCAGCCAGGCGTCGTTCTTGGCCACGCCCCGGTAGCGGACTCGGCGGTTGCCGCGGGTGAGCCAGGCGATGTCGCGTTCGATCATCGGCCGGTGCCGGCGGTAAGCGGCCTGGAAGTCCGGGTTCGCGGCGTGGGCCCGGTGGGCGCGTTGCAGCGCGTCGTGCTCGGCGAGCACCACGGTGCGCCCGCGGGGGCTGGTGGTGCAGCGTGCCCGCAGCGCGCAGCCGGCGCAGCGGGGCCCGAACTTGGCCGTCCGCTTGACCGGGGTGTAGCGGACGGCGTGTCCGGCCGGGCAGGTCAGCGTGCCGGTGACCTCGTCGACGGCGAAGTCGGCGGTGGTGAACCCGCCGGGGATCAACGAGCGGGTCGGCCATGGCTTGATCAGGGCGGTGTGCCCGGCGGCGGCCAGGGCGGCGAGCATCGGGCCGGTGCCGTAGGCCGAGTCGGCCAGCACCTGCACGGCCCCGGCCGGGCTGTCATCGGCGGTGAGCAGGCCGATGCCGACGGTGGCGTCGCCGGTGTCCGGTCCGCTGGCGCGCGTCAGCGCGCAGCCGGTGATCAGCCCGGTGTCCGGCTCGGCCACGAGATGGGCCTTGAAGCCATCGATCCGACGGTGCACCGTCTTGTGTGCGTGGCGGGCGTCGGGATCGACGGTGGAGATCATCCGATCTGGGGCGACCGCCCGGGCGATCCGCCACCGGCCGCCACCACCGGGCTCGTCGGGGTCGGGGACGTGTTCGACGTCCTGGCCGGCGACCAGGGCCAGCAGCCCGACCGCGTCGGCGGCCGGCCCCTCGGCCGGTGGGTCGCCGGCGGCGGTCGCGGCGAGCACCGCTCGGGCGTCGCGGACCAGCCCGTCGACCAGCGCGGCGCGGGCTGCCTCGTCGTCCCAGGCGATGGCCGGCTTTCCCGGCGCCGAGTAGTCATGCCCGGAGGCGGTCGCCGTGGCCGCGACCAGCTGCGCCCCGCCCGGCAGGGTCCGGGCGACTCGGCGGATGGAGGCGACCAGCTGGGTCACGGTGTCCTGGGTGGCGACCGCGTCCTCCAACACCGTGGAGTCCAGCGCCCGCCGGGTCTTCCCGCTCAGCGCCCCGGTTGCCCGTACGTCGCGAACGGCATCGAAGATCCGGTTCGGCCGGGCCGAGGCGGCCAGCCGGCGCCGCCAGTAGGTCAGCACCGTGGGATGGAACGCCGCCGCTCCGATCGGCCAGCCGCAGGCGGCCTTCCAGCGCAGATCGAAGGTCAGCGCCTCGGTCGCCTCCCGATCCGAGCGCCCCTCCAGCGCCTGCAGCACCAGCACCGCGGCGACCACATCAGCTGGCTCGCTCGGCCGGCCCCGCGGCGAGGGAAACAGATCGGCGAACATCACATCCGGGAAGAGCTCCCGGCGGTGCTCGGCCAGGAACGCGTACACGCTGCCCTGCGGCAACAGGTGACCCGACACCGACTCGACGTCCATCACCACATGCTCAGGGTGGGAAGTCCCCTGCACGACCCAAATCGTTCCCCCGCCCCCGCCCCGGACCCGGCAGAAACGCCGAGCCTTGTTCAGCAGGCTCCTAGAGCCAGCAGGCGTTCCAGCGCGGCGGTCAGGCTGAGGCCTTCGGTGCGGGCGGCGTCGAGCACGGCGGGCAGCTGCTCGGCGGCGGTGTGCAGCTTGAGCGTGGCCAGGTGCCCGCGCAGCTGCTGGTAGACGCTGGCCTGCGTCCTCGTGCTCGGCTGCAGTGGCGGTGTGGTCATCGGAGGGTGTTCCTTCCTCGGGCGGCGCGGTCGTAGGCGGCCAGGTCGATCACGACCTCACCGCCGGGCGTGGCGGTGGAAGTGGTCTGGCGGAGGACGTCGGCCGCCGCTTGGGCGGCCGGGCCGGGTGGGATGCGCTGCTTGCGCCGGTGCGGTGCGGCCGCACGCTGCCCCGGCGCCCGGCCAGGGTGCGCAGCCGGGCGTCACCGCGGGTGGCGCAGAACTGGTCGAGGGAGGCCTGCGCGGCCTCGGGCGTGACGTCGTCGGGCAGGGTGCGCCACCATCGCTGGGCGGCGGTGTGGTTGGCCTTCTCCACCACGCCCTTGCGGTTGCCGCGCCGCGGCGGGCAGATCGCGACCTGGACGCCGTAGTGCTTGGCGACCGCGGCGAACGACGCGGTCACCTTCCCCGAGGCGGGGTGGCAGACCGTGGCCATCCGGTCGAACCGCCAGATGCGGGTCAGCCCGCCGAGGGCGGCGCTGACCCGGTGGATGGCGTCGATCAGGACCGGCTGCTCCATGCTCGTGCAGAGCACGCCGCGCCAGCGGCCGGAGTGCGCCAGCGCCCCGACCAGCAGGAACGCCTTGGAGCCGTAGCCTGCGGCGGCCCAGCCGGCGGGCGGGTCGGGCAGCTCGATCCAGTCGAACTGGGTCTCCTCACCGGCCGGGTGCTCGATCACCGCGACCGGGCGGCCCTTGGTCGGGGCGCACGGCTGGCACACCGGGCGCAGCTCCCGGGCCCGCAGCTGGCGGGTGAACGTGGAGTAGGCGCGGTCGTAGCCGAGCTCGACGACCTCGTCGAACAGGGTCATCGCCCACAGGTGGGGGTCCTCGGTCAGCCGGGCGCGGCAGTACTCGATGAACGGGGCGAACCCGTCCGGACCGGCCGGGGCGCGCACCCCGGCCTGGCGACCGTTGAGGTAGGCGCGGATGGTCTTGCGGTCGCGACCCAGGTGCCGGGCGATCGCCGAGATCGTCCAGCCCTGGCGACGTAGCGCGTGTACGTCGATGTCGTCCTCCCGTGTGAGCATGAGAGGCAGGGCTCCTTCGAGGTGGTGCGGTGGTCAGAGACCGCCATCCTCGAAGGGGCCCCGCCGTCTCTGGCGGAGCTCCACGGGTGGGGACTTTCAGTGAGCAGGTCTGGGGTTCAGCTGAGCGCCATCAGGGGGTCAGTTTTCAGGGGCCGTCGACAGGCCTTCACCGCTCACCAGGTTCTGGCACCGCCGCACACGTTCATCCGGGGCGGCTAGCACTCGGCTCGCGGGCATGCCGCCAACGCCTTTGACCGGTATGCGCGGGACAGCTCAAATGTGTGCCCGCGCTTCGGTCCGGCGTCCGAGGGAAGGCCCACCAGCTTGGCCGCAGTCAGGATCCCCAGCGCCATCTGCGGCGGCTGGCGGCGGGCCACCGAGCGGCAAGATGCTCACGAGTCCTTCCGCGCCGAAACAGCCGAGAAGACCTCCCGCTGAAGTCCGTGGCGGCGCCAGCTCCGCGTCCCGCGTGGACACCACACCTTCGATGTGCGGACCTACGGACGGCAGGAGCGCGATCCGGACGGCTCGTCACAAGCGCTCGGCTGCTCGTTGGACAGGTGCGCGTGGGCGGGGGGCGGCTCAAGGTAGGGCCGCCGCTTCAAGCTGTCCGCGGCCGTCTGCGAATGGCGTGACTACTGGGCGAGCACCGTCGACGGGCGCGTCAAGCGTGCCATCGAACAGGCAGTGCATCCCCGATTCAGCGCGGGTATCTGGGCGCCATGCGGGCGCTCTCGTGTCGGCCACCGCAGCCGGGGGGCGGCTCGGCAGCGGCCGGAGTTCCTGAACCCCGTCCGCAACCTACCGCCCTCAAAGCCGTGGCGGCGATCGCAGGAAATTTATGTTCGCGACTGTAGGTTTGGGGTAGTATGGGATCGACGCGGCCGGTGCCTATGAGAGGAGTCCGAGGAGGTCGCAATGACCAGCCTGATCTCACTGCACCCGACCTGGAGCGGCGTCATCAGGAGGGAGGACGCAGAGCCCACGGTCGGTGACTTGCCCGCCGATCGGCACATGCTGAAGGGGCAACGGGCCGCTCGGCTACTGCCCCTCGCGCGGGGACTGCGCGGCGTGCGGGCGATGCTGGCCGGAGCAACATTCCTGGCACCGCCGTCTGGCGCCTCTGCGACCGTGGCTGGCCTCCGCTCACTGGCTAGCGGCCCAGTCCCGTCGGCCAACTTGCGGCCAGGTCCGAGCTCCGTGGCCGCTGGGCGCCTCAGCATCGTGGCCGGGTTAGCGAGTTGGTTCCGGCCCCAGACCACTGTGCTCGCCTCGGTCATCCTGGCTGGCTCCTGGGCGGTGATCGCCGGGCTGCTCCAGAACGGCGCCACGGTGGGGTGTCGGGCCGAAAGCCCGCCCTGCCGACGAGCGCGACCTCCCAGAGCCATCTTCTAGACGCCCAGACCGCCCGCTCTCTGCGGCCGGAGGGCATGCCGCACGCCACAAGCTTCGTGTCCGGCCGTGCTCCTGCTCGGCGCGACGCAAATACAGAGAGTCACCAACCACAACTGTCGGGAAGGAGAAGCACCATGAGTGTGATGCGGTTCGAGCCGTTCGGCGACCCTTTCCGGGGGTTCGACCGGCTCACCAGCCAGCTGGTGTCCGGGCGGCGGACGCCGATGGGCATGCCGATGGACGTGTGGCAGGGCGACGACGGCTACCACGTTGCGCTTGACCTGCCGGGTGTCGACCCGTCCAGCGTGGAGATCACCTGCGAGCGCAACGTGCTGACCATCCAGGCCAACCGCGGCGCCGAGTACGAGGAGGGGCACAACGTCCTGCTCGCGGAGCGCCCGCAGGGCACCTTCACCCGGCAACTCCAGGTCGGCGACGCCCTGGACACCGCCAAGGTGCAGGCCACCTACAACAACGGTGTCCTCCTGCTGACCATCCCGATGGCCGAGTCCGCCCAGCCTCGACGGATCGAGGTTCAGCACGGCGGCGGGCAGCAGCAGCTGTCGACCGGCCAGCAGCAGAGCGACGAGCAGGCCGGCGGGACCGCCAAGTCGGAGAGCAGCGGCCAGAAGAGCTGATTGGCGGCACGGTGGGCGGTGCGTGAGCCCGCGGCGGGCGCACCGCCCACCCAATCCCCGCAGACGCCGACCCGTCCCATGGACCGGTCAGATGGCTCACCGGTCGAACAGCTAGCCAGCTTCCCGCACCCGGCGAGAGGAGGTGATCGAGAGTTGCTCAAGGAGCTTGCGGTGGAGCGCTACCGCTTCACCTGCGCCGGATGTGGCCACGTCTGGAGCACCGACTTCGACGTGCAGCACATCGAGGACGGCCACGGTCTGACATGGGAGTACTACTCCCTCAACGGTGTCCCCGTGCCGGCCCCGACCGCACCCGGATCCCTCATGTGTCCGCGATGTGGGGCGACCTGGATTCACTTCCAGCTCGTCGCGGTGCGCACTGTACCGCTCGTCGAAGCGGCGGATAGCCAGGCGGACCCCGACCGTCCCCGCCAGCGTGTGGACGCCGAACGGCAGGCGGCCCGCCGCCAGGCGCCGCTGCTGTCCGGCGAGCAGCTAGTGTTCGGCGAGTCGGCCCCCGGCGTGCCGATCATCGAGCCCTAGCCCGCCGCCGGGCCTCGATGCATCCCCCTCAGCAAAGCCTTTGAACTCCTCTACCTACGAGCACACAGGAGGTTGAGATGGCCAAGGCCGTTGGTATCGACCTGGGCACCACGAACTCCGTCATCGCCGTCGTGGAAGGCGGCAAGCCCACCGTCATCGCCAACGCCGAAGGATCCCGCACCACCCCGTCGGTGGTGGCCTTTACCGAGTCCGGCGAGCGGCTGGTCGGCCAGCTCGCCCGCCGGCAGGCGATCCTGAACTCCAAGGGCACGATCTACTCGGCCAAGCGCTTCATCGGCCGTCGCCACGACGAGGTCGCCAGCGAGAAGAACGCGGTGACCTTCGACGTGGTCGCCGGACCGGATGGCGCGGTGCGGTTCGACGTGCGCGGCAAGCAGTACGCCCCGGAGGAGATCTCCGCGCAGGTGCTGCGCAAGCTTGTCGAGGACGCATCCAAGTACCTCGGCGAGAAGGTCACCGAGGCCGTGATCACGGTGCCGGCGTACTTCAACGACGCCCAGCGGCAGGCCACCCGCGACGCCGGCCGAATCGCCGGGCTGGAGGTCCTGCGGATCGTCAACGAGCCCACCGCCGCCGCGCTCGCCTACGGTCTGGACAAGAAGACCAACGAGACGGTGATGGTCTTCGACCTCGGTGGCGGCACCTTCGACGTAAGCCTGCTCGACGTCGGTGACGGTGTCGTGGAGGTCCGGGCCACCGCCGGGGACGGGCACCTGGGCGGTGACGACTTCGACCGGCGGATCGTGGACCACCTGGCCGAGGAGTTTCAGCGGGCCGAGGGCATCGACCTGCGCAAGGACCCGCAGGCGCTTCAGCGGCTGTTCGAGGCCGCGGAGAAGGCCAAGGTCGAGCTGTCCTCTGTCACCCAGACCACGGTCAACCTGCCGTTCATCACCGCCGACGCCAACGGCCCCAAGCACCTGAACACCACCCTGATGCGGTCGACATTCGAGTCGATCACCGCCGACCTGGTGGAGCGGTGCATGGGCCCGGTGCAGCAGGCAATGGCCGACGCGAAGGTGACCGCCAACGACATCGACGAGGTCATCTTGGTCGGTGGCTCCACCCGGATTCCCGCGGTGCAGAACCTGGTGCGCCGGCTGACCGGCGGCAAGGACCCGAACATGTCGGTCAACCCCGACGAGGTGGTCGCCCTCGGTGCCGCGCTGCAGGCCGCGGTGCTCAAGGGCGAGGTCAAGGACGTCCTGCTGCTCGACGTCACCCCGCTGTCCCTCGGTGTCGAGACCATGGGCGGCGTGATGACCAAGGTCATCGAGCGGAACACCACCATCCCCGCCCGCCGCTCGGAAGTCTTCTCCACCGCCGAGGACAACCAGCCCGCCGTCGACATCGTCGTCCTGCAGGGCGAGCGTGAGCGCGCCAGCGACAACCGGGTGCTGGGCCGGTTCCGGCTGGAGAACATCCGGCCGGCGCCGCGCGGGGTGCCGCAGGTCGAGGTGACCTTCGACATCGACGCCAACGGCATCCTCAACGTCACCGCCCGGGACAAGGACACCGGGCAGCAGCAGCAGATCACCATCAGTGAGTCCTCGAACCTCGACAAGGCCGAGGTCGAGCGGATGGTGGCCGATGCGCAGCAGCACTCCGACGAGGACGCCCGGCTGCGCGAGCTGGTCGAAGCCAAGAACACGCTCGACTCGGCCGCCTACCAGGTGGAGCGACGGCTGACCGAGCTCGGCGATGCGGCGCCGACGCACGAGAAGGCCCGCGCCGAGATGCTCATCGCTGACGCCCGGCAGGCGATCAAGGACGAGGCGCCGCTGGACCGGCTGCGGTCGCTCACCAGTGAGCTGCAGCAGATCTTCCACGGCATGGCCGCGACTGCGCCCGGCGGCACCGGCTCCGCGTCCGGCTCGGAGGGCTCGACCGGTGGATCCGGGCGGCCCGATGACGATGACGTGATCGACGCCGAGGTCGTCAACGAGTGAGGTGGTGACGATGACTGACCAAAACACCTCGGCGGCCCGCAGTTCAGCGCCCACCCCCGACACCTCGTCCGCCGGCGCTCCCGGCGGCGCGGGGTCGGCCGCGGCCGGCACTCCGCCGGCCGCAGCCGACCGCGACCAGCGGATCGCCGAGCTGGAGCAGCAGGTGGCCGAGCTCAACGACCGGTGGCGGCGCGCTCTGGCCGACCTGGACAACCTGCGCAAGCGCTACGAGCGGGACTCCGAGCAGCAGCGCGCCCGGGAACGAGCACAGGTCGCCGCCGCCTGGCTGCCTGTGCTCGACCACCTCGAACTGGCGCTGGCACACGCCGAGGCCGACCCGACGTCGATCATCGACGGGGTACGTGGCATCCGCGACCAGGCGCTGACCGTCCTCGCCGGACTGGGCTTTCCGCGACGCGATGACGTCGGAGCCACGTTCGATCCGGCCCGGCACGAAGCCGTGGCAGCCACTCCCGCTCCGTACGTGCCCGCCGGCACGGTCTTGGAGGTGCTCCGCCCGGCCTACGGGGAGGGGGAGCGGCAACTGCGTCCGGCAGCCGTGGTCGTCGCCGCCGCTCCGGCTACGCCCGAGGGCGAGGCGGACGGTGAGCGCCGGGATCCAGGAGCGCGGTGATGGCCGACCGCGACTACTACGCCGCGCTGGGAGTAACCCGCGGCGCCAGCCAGGAGGAAATCCAGCGCGCCTACCGCAAGCTGGCCCGCCAGTACCACCCCGACGTCAACAAGGACCCGGGGGCGGAGGAGAAGTTCAAGGAGGTCTCCGAGGCCTACGACGTTCTCTCCGATCCAGAGACCCGGCGCCGCTACGACGCCTTCGGCGCAGAATTCCGCCAGGTGCCCGAAGGCGTGGACGCCGAGACGTGGCGTCGGGCTCGCTCCGGGGCCGGGGCTGGAGCCGGCTCTCGACCCGGGGGCGGCTGGACCTCAAGCTGGCCCGGCGGGTCGGACGGCGAACAGGTGTGGGTCAGCAGCGGGGGTTTCGGCGAGGGCATCGACCTCGACGACCTGTTGGGCGGCATGTTCGGGGGACGCGCCGCAGGCCCCGGCAGCGGCGGCCGCACCCGCCGCGGCTGGGGGCATGTCGCAGGCGCGGACCAAGAGTTCGAGCTGGAGCTGTCGGTTCAGGATGCCTACACCGGTGGCCGTCGCTGGCTGACTGTCTCCGGCCCGGACGGCCAGCGCAGCCTCGAGGTCAACATCCCCGCCGGGGTGACTGACGGGCAGCGGATCCGGCTGGCCGGCAAGGGCGGAGCGGGCAGCGGCGGCGCACCCAGCGGCGACCTATACCTGGTCGTGCGACTCGCGCCGCACCCGCGCTACCGCGTGGAGGGCCGCGATCTCTATGTCGACCTGCCCCTGGCCCCCTGGGAGGCGGCGCTGGGCACGACGGTCGCGATCGAGACCCTCGGCGGGGAGGCCAAGGTCAAGGTGCCGGCCGGGACGTCCAGCGGGCGCCGGCTGCGGCTGCGCGGCCGAGGTCTGCCCAACCCACGCGGGAAGGCCGGAGACCTCTACGCCGAGGCGCGCATCGTCGTGCCGCACCGGCTGTCGGAGGAGGAACGCAGATTGTTCTCTGAACTGGCCGCGGCCTCGAGCTTCGACGCGCGCAAGCCCCCCGGGAGGCGGTCATGACCTACACCCTCGTGCGCCGGGGCCGCAGCCCGCTGTGGGACCTTGATTCGTTCGCCCGCCGGGCGCGGCTGCATCCAGACCTGGTGCGTCGGCTGATCACGCTTGGGCTGTTGGAGGCCCAGCGAGATGCGACCGACCAGCTGTGGCTGGCGCCTACCGAACTGGCCGCAGTCGCGCGCATCCAGCGCCTGCGGGCCGGCTTCTCGCTCAACTACGCCGCCGTCGGTCTGGTCATGGACCTGCTTGACCGGATCGAGGAGCTAGAGGCCGCTCTGCGGCGGGCACAGCCCCCCGCTAGCAGCACGACAAGTCACCTCAAGACACATCCGACATTCATCGGAGGCTGACCGTGGACCTCAACCGACTCACCCAGAAGTCTCAGGAAGCGCTTCACGACGCGCAGACCAAGGCACTGCGTTTCGGCCACACCGAGGTCGACGGCGAGCACCTGTTGCTCGCCCTGCTCGACCAGCCGGACGGGCTGACCCCCCGGCTGCTGTCGCAGGCCGGGGCCGACCCTGACCGGCTGCGCGCCGACCTGGAGGGTGAACTCGGCCGCCGGCCGAGGGTGACCGGACCGGGTGCGGCCCCGGGGCAGGTGTACGTCACCCAGCGGCTGTCCCGGCTGTTCGACACCGCAGAGCGCGAGGCGCAGCGACTCAAGGACGAGTACGTCTCCGTCGAGCATCTGGTGATCGCGCTGCTGGAGGAGGGTAGTGCCACCGCGGCGGGTCGGCTGCTGCGCTCGCACGGCGTGAGCCGAGACAAGTTCTTGACGGCGCTGACCGACATCCGCGGTAACCAGCGGGTCACCTCAGCCATGCCGGAGGTCGCCTACGAGGCGCTGAGCAAGTACGGCCGTGACTTGGTCGCCGAGGCGGCCGCGGGGAAGCTCGATCCGGTCATCGGCCGCGACACCGAGATCCGGCGCGTGGTGCAGATCCTGTCCCGGAAGAGCAAGAACAACCCGGTGCTCATCGGTGACCCGGGCGTCGGAAAGACCGCGATCGTCGAGGGGCTGGCCCAGCGGATCACCCGGGGCGACGTCCCCGAGGGCCTGAAGGACAAGACCGTCTTCGCCCTGGACATGGGGTCGCTGGTGGCCGGCGCGAAGTACCGCGGCGAGTTCGAGGAACGGCTCAAGGCCGTCCTCAACGAGGTTCGCGCCGCCGAGGGACGCATCCTACTCTTCGTCGACGAGCTGCACACCGTCGTCGGCGCCGGAGCGGCGGAAGGCTCCATGGACGCCGGCAACATGCTCAAGCCGATGCTCGCCCGCGGCGAGCTGCACCTCATCGGCGCCACCACGCTGGACGAGTACCGCAAGCACGTGGAGAAGGACGCCGCACTGGAGCGCCGGTTCCAGCCCGTCGTGGTCGACGAGCCCACCATCGAGGACGCACTGTCCATCCTCCGGGGTCTGCGGGAGAGGTTCGAGATCTTCCACGGCGTCAAGATCCAAGACGCCGCCCTGGTGGCCGCGGTCACGCTGTCCCACCGCTACATCTCCGACCGGTTCCTCCCCGACAAGGCCATCGACCTGGTCGATGAGGCTTGCGCGATGCTGCGCACCGAGATCGACTCGATGCCGGCCGAGCTCGACGAGCTGACCCGGCGGGTGCGGCGGCTGGAGATCGAGGAGGCCGCGCTGGCCAAGGAGAGCGACCCGGCAAGTGCGAAGCGGCTTGAGGAGTTGCGCCGCGAGCTGGCCGACCTGCGCGCCGAGGCCGACGCCATGCACGCCCAGTGGGAGGCCGAACGGCACGCGCTGCGCAAGGTGCAGGCGCTGCGCGAGGAGCTGGAGCAGGTCCGGCTCGAGGCTGAGCAGGCCGAGCGGTCTTACGACCTGAACCGGGCCGCGGAGCTGCGGCACGGGCGGCTGCCGGAGGTGGAGCGGCGGCTGGCCGCCGAGGAGGAGCAGCTCGCGGCCAAGCAGGGCGGGCAGCGGCTGCTGCGCGAGGTCGTCACCGAGGCCGAGATCGCCAGCATTGTCTCCCGCTGGACCGGCATCCCGGTGTCCCGGCTGACCGAGGGCGAGCGGGACAAGTTGCTGCGCCTCGATGAGATTCTGCACGAGCGTGTCGTCGGGCAGGACGAGGCGGTGCAGCTTGTCGCGGACGCCATCATTCGTGCCCGCTCCGGGATCAAGGACCCGCGCCGGCCGATCGGGTCGTTCATCTTCCTCGGCCCCACCGGGGTTGGTAAGACCGAGCTGGCCCGCACCCTGGCCGCGACGCTGTTCGACACTCCGGACAACGTGGTGCGGCTGGACATGAGCGAGTACCAGGAGCGGCACACCGTCTCCCGGCTGGTCGGGGCCCCGCCCGGCTACGTCGGTTACGAGGAGGGTGGCCAGCTCACCGAGGCGGTGCGGCGCAAGCCGTATTCGGTCGTGCTGTTCGACGAGATTGAGAAGGCGCACGCCGACGTGTTCAACACGCTGCTGCAGGTGCTCGACGACGGCCGGCTCACCGACGCCCAGGGTCGCACGGTCGACTTCCGCAACACCGTGGTGATCATGACGTCGAACATCGGGTCGCAGTACCTGCTCGACGGTGTCACCAGCGGCGGGGACATCAAGCCCGAGGCACGGGAGGCCGTCATGGGCGAGCTGCGCGGGCACTTCCGGCCGGAGTTCCTCAACCGGGTTGACGACATCGTGCTGTTCAAGCCGCTGACCCTGGCCGAGATCGAGACCATCGTCGAGCTCATGGCCGGTGACCTCCGCACCCGGCTGGCCGAGCGGCAGATGCGGTTGGAGCTGACCGAGGACGCCCGCCGGTTCATCGCCGGTCAGGGCTTCGACCCCGTCTATGGCGCCCGGCCGCTGCGTCGGTTCATCGCCCGCGAGGTCGAGACCCGTATCGGCCGTGCGCTGCTGACCGGGGACATCCTCGACGGGGCCACGATCCGCGTCGACGCCACCGATGGCCAACTCGTCGTCCGGTGGGACAACCCCACCGGGGACGAGCAGGCCGCCGCGTGAGGAGGGCAAAGAGATGACCTCACCGACCGTCGTGGCCTGCCCGTCCTGCGGCCGTCGCAACCGGGTGCCCGCCGCCGCGGCGGGCACCCCCCGCTGCGGTCAGTGCCACAGCCCCTTGCCCTGGGTCGTCGACGCCGGCGAGTCAGACTTCGCCGCCGTCGCCGAGCAGGCCCCCTTGCCGGTCCTGCTCGACCTGTGGGCACCCTGGTGCGGGCCCTGCCGCATGGTGAGCCCCGCACTGGAGGAGTTGGCCCGCACCTTCGCCGGACGGGTCAAGCTGGTCAAGGTCAACATCGACGCCGCGCCGCAGATCGCGCAGCGGTTCGCGGTGCAGGCCGTGCCCACGCTGATGGTCCTCGACCACGGGAGGGTCATCAGCCGCCAAGCCGGCGCGGCACCAGCACCGGCCCTGCAGAGCTGGGTGGAGCAGGCACTGTCGGAGGTGGGCAGCCCCAGTCGATGAGGCTGCGCTCGTCGCCGGGCCGGACGGAGGCACCGCATCCGCGGTCCCCGAACTGTCCCGGCCCCTACCGTCGGGGAGGTCTGATGCCTTGCCATCGATGTGGTCACCGCAATGCCGAGGGGAGCCGCTTCTGTGTCGAGTGTGGCGCAGCGCTGCCCTACGAGCAGTCCCAGATCGCTACGAACGGAATGCCTGCCATCGGCGAGGAGACCGGCCTGCCGCCGCACGTGTTCATGCCGTGGGCCGAGCAGGCCGATGCCGACGCGATCAAGACACTGCCGGCTGGGGCGGCGCTCCTGATCGTCAAGCGCGGGCCGACCGCGGGCAGCCGGTTCCTGCTCGAGGGGCCGGTGGTGACCGTCGGACGCGGACCAGACAGCGACATCGTCCTCGACGACGTGACCGTGAGCCGCCGGCATGCAGAGTTCGACCGCAGGAATGGCGGCTTCCTCGTTCGCGACGTCGGCAGCCTCAACGGCACCTACGTCAACCGGGAGCCCGTTGCAGAGGCGGCACTTGTCTCGGGAGATAAGATCCAGATCGGGAAGTTCGGACTGCTGTACCTCAGCGAGCCGTCATGAGCCAGCAACCCTGGGGGTCCGGAGTGATGACGCCGTCCGGACGGGTCCGGTCTGGTGACTCGATGACGCAGGGCAAGGAGTCCTTGCCTGTCGCAAGGCGCTCAGGCGCGCGTCGCTGGAGACACCCTGGGCGCAGACCGCGGTGGTCGTCGGCGCTGTTCGTCGTCATGTCCCTGCTGGGCACCGCGGGCTGCACGGACACCGAGGGCCCACCGACGGCCACAGACTCTTCCTCTTCCTCTTCGTCGCCGGCGCCGGCGCCGGCGCCGGCGACCGTGGGGGACTTCGCCGACGTGGTGGAACAGCTGGCTCCCAGCGTCGTCACCATCTTCGCCGGCAACGGCGTGGGCAGCGGCGTCGTCTTCCGCGACGACGTCGTGGTGACCAACGCCCACGTCGTGCGGGACGAGCGGCAGGTGACCATCGACTACGCCGATGGAACCTCCTCCGCCGGGACGGTGCTGGCCACTGATCGCATCACTGACCTTGCGGTCGTCCGGACCGCCCGCACCGGCTTACCCGTGCCCGGGTACCGCACCGAGCTGCCGCGGCCGGGTGAGCTCGTCCTCGCCATCGGGAGCCCGCTGGGCCTGGACGGGACGGTCACCGCCGGCATCGTCTCAGCGCTGGATCGGGAGATCCCCGCGGCCGCGTCGGAGAGCCGGGCGCTGGTCGATCTCATCCAGGTCGACGCAGCCATCTCCCCGGGCAACTCCGGCGGCGCCCTCCTCGACGCCAGAGGACGTGTCATCGGCATCAACGAGGCCTACATCCCTCCGACGGCCGGCGCAGTGTCTCTCGGATTCGCGATCCCAGCAGCCACTGCGGTGGACGTCGCCGAGCAGCTTCTCACCGACGGGCGGGCCATCCACCCGTTCCTGGGCGTTTCGCTCGCCCCGATCACGCCGCAGCTGGCAGAGCAGCTCGGCGTACCCGTGTCAGAAGGTGCACTGGTGCTGGCGGTGCAGCCCGCCGGGCCGGCAGACACCGCCGGCGTCCGGGCCGGCGACGTGGTCGTCAAGTTCAACGGGGAAGCGGTGTCCTCGGTCGAGGATCTCCTCGACCTGCTGCGGGACACCAGTCCGGGGGAGGAGGTGCCACTCACCGTCGCTCGCTCCCAGGGGAGCACGAGTGAGGTTGCAGTCGTGATCGGCTCCGTCGGCGGCTGAGCTCAGGGGTTCGCAGCGAGGAAGACGAAGGCGACGCACAGCACCAGGTGCACGGCGGCTTGCAGCAGGGTCGACCGTCCCGGCATGACGGTAAGGATGCCGACGGCCGCGCTCAGCACCAACAGTGCGATCTGCAGTGGCCCCAGGCCGAGCAGCAACGGCCCGGGCAGCCAGAAGGAGGCGACGGCGATGGTCGGGATCGTCAATCCGATGCTGGCCATGGCCGAACCGAGCGCCAGGTTCAGGCTGATCTGCACGCGGTCGCGGAGGGCGTTGCGTACCGCGGCCAGGGTCTCTGGCAGGAGCACGAGCACGGCGATGATGACGCCGACGAACGACGCCGGCAGCCCAGCGCCGGTGACGGCCTCCTCGATGGTCTTCGACTCCACCTTCGCCAGCCCGACCACGCCGATCAGCGCTGCCACCAGCAGCACCAGGCTCAGGAGGGCCCATCCGGTCGACGGCGGCGCGGCATGCTCGCCGCCCCCAGGTCGCCGGTGAGCGCTCAGGTACTTCTCGGGGTCGTCGCCGCGGGGCGGCAGGAAGTAGTCGCGATGACGGATGTTCTGCACGAATACGAACAGCGCGTACAGCGCCAGGGACACGACGGCGGCGAAGACCAACTGGGCTGAGGTGTAGGTCGGGCCCGGGGCGCTGACGGTGAACGTCGGCAGCACCAGGCACAGCGCGGCCAGGGTGAGCACGGTGGCCAACGCCGCGCCGGTGCCTTCGGCGTTGAACCTGGCAACCCTGTGGCGCAACGCACCAATCAGCAGGGCCAGACCGACGATCCCGTTGCAGGTGATCATCACCGCGGCGAAGACGGTGTCGCGGGCCAGGGAATCGGTTCCCGGTCCGCCGGAGAGCATCACCGTCACGATCAGCCCGACCTCGATGACCGTCACCGCCACGGCCAGGATGAGCGACCCGAACGGCTCGCCCACGCGCAGGGCAACCGTCTCGGCGTGGTGCACGGCAGCCAGCACCGAGCCAGCGAGCAGGCCGGCGACCGCCACCTGCGCGAGGGCCGGCAGCTGCGGGCGCCCCCACACCACGGCCAGCACGCCGACGGCCAGCAGGGGAACGACGACGGTCGCCCACCGGGTGAGGCGGACGGGCAGGCCCCGGGGGAGTGACCGGGTCGCTGCCCGGGGGGCTGGTGGCCGGGGGCCGGGTGGTCACGGCAGTTGGTGGTGTCGCGCTGAGGCGCACCTTCGGTCCTCCCTCCGGACGTGGTTCCTGGATCGCAGATGACCGCGCGGCTCCCGGCTTCGATCGCACTGGTCGCGCGCCGCCGGCTGGCGCGTCAGAAGTCGATGACTCGTTCGCGGGGCAGTGGCTCGGGCGCGGGCGCCACGATGGCCCGGACGGTGACCTGACCGGCTCGGGCAAAGGTCAGGGTCACATCCTTCGACTGAGCGGCATCGATCACCTCGGTGAGCCCGGTCAGCACCACGGAGGGACGACCTCTGCCGAGGTACACCGCCTCGTCGGCCGGAACGACGATGCTCGCCAGGCCGGTCTCGTCTCTCGACGGCGCGGTCACTCGCTCGGCCTCCACCACGCGCTGCCCCGCGACCAGCGGGTCGGAGGCGACAGCACGCGAGGTCGCGGCCGGCGACGGCGCTCCGGTGACGGTGACGCCGGTGAAGAAGTCGCCGGTGATGGACAGCAGCTCGTCGTCCTGCCGGCCGGTGTTGACGATCGCCATCGTCAGCTCGGCCTGGTCGCCGGGCCGATACAGGCCGTCCGGGGGATAGGCTAGTTGTACGGCGCGAATGGTCAGATCACCCACGAAACCGAAGCCACCGGTCTTGTCCCGCTCCTGTGTCGCGGTCTGCGTCACCTGGCCGGCGCTGCACGCGCTCACCATCATCATCAATGACAGGAGAAGTGCGAGGAGAACCTTTCGGACGGTCCTGCCCATGTCTTTTCACCCCCTCCGGCTTTGGACAGGAAAGGTCGCGAGAGAGCGGAACCAGCGTCACGGTCGGTGTGACGCCGTGCCGTGCTGATCCCGCTCGACAGCTGTCGGCCCGGTCAGCTCACGCGGGCCGGTCGCCGACTAGTCGGGCGACGCGGTCCGCGACCGGCGGATGGGTCATGAACAGCACCGACAGCGACCGCGGGCTGCCGCTCAGCGGGTTCACGAGGTACTTCGAGGCCTGTGACGGCTCAACCTGCATGGGCACGTACCGGACGGCATGGTCGATCTTGGCCAGGGCGCTGGCCAACGCATGCCCGTCGCCCAGCAACGCCGCGCCCGTGCGGTCGGCCTCGTACTCCCGGCTACGGGACAGCGCCAGCTGCAGCAAGGCCGCGGCGATCGGCGCGACCAGCGCGGCGACCAGCATGGCCAGCGGTCCAGGGTCTTCCTCATCGTCGGAGGAGCCGAAGAACGGCAGCCACCCGATCACATTCGCCAGGAAGCTGATTCCGGTCGCCAACGCGGCGGCCACCGACGTCAGCAAGATGTCGCGGTTTCCCACGTGCGCCAGCTCATGCGCCAGAACCGCCTTGAGCTCCCGCGGAGTCAACAGATCCAGTAGGCCTCGCGTGACAGCGACCGCTGCATGCTGCGGGTTGCGTCCGGTTGCGAACGCGTTCGGCTGGCGGTCCGGCGTCACGTAGAGCCTCGGCATCGGCAGCCCAGCCTCGGCAGCCAGTTCCTGCACGATGCGGTGATAGGCCGGCAGCTCACGATCACTCACAGGGACCGCTCGGGCGGCCATCAGCGCCAGCCGATCGGAGAACCAGTAGGAGCCGCCTACCGCCGCCAGGCCGGCGACCAATCCGATCGTGGTGCCGACGTTGCCGAACAGCGAGCCGAGCATGACCAGTAACCCTCCGAGCGCACCGAGCAGCACGGCGGTCTTGACGCCGTTCCAGCCGACGCGCGCGGTCGAGAAGTACGAACGATGGCGAGACGGTGGTGCGGAAGCGAGCCGGTCGCCCGAATGCGCCCCCCGCTGCCGAGTCATCTTCGGCGCGAACTCCGGGTAACGCGTGGAGTTGCGGAGTGCTGTGGCCATCCATGCCTCCTCTCACGGTGACACCCATGCACCGCCGCGCCCTCGGCGGTGCAATCGCTGCATAGCTGAAGACGCCGGAAGCGATTGTCTTGTTCCCGTACGACTGTCTGACGGCGACCGCTGCGACCAAGGTGTGGAATGGTTCCGTGCGGGTATTCCGGTTATCTACGACTTGTCCTGGGGCCGACCGTGAATCGTGGCCGCTAGCACCGCGAGAGAGAAAACCCAAGGGCCTTGATAGCCAGCGGAGATGCGCATTTCCAAATCACAGTTGTCGCGCGTTTGGTTAGGGTGCGGATTAGCAACTCCGCAGACGCATCAGGACCTTACGGAGGAGCACGATGGGTAGGGACATCGGTCCTCTGCTCGTTGCCTTCGGGCTCACGGTCGCTGTCGTAGGCCTGTTGGCGTGGAGCGGTGGCCTTTCCTGGTTCGGTCGCTGCCGGGAGACATCCGGGTCGAACGCGAGAACCTGCGCGTGCACATTCCACTGGTGTCGATGCTGATCGTCTCGGTCGTCGCGAGCATCTTGCTGTCCCTGTTTCGCAGATGAGAGACACGGTCGGGCTCTGGTGCGCTCGGACTCGTTGCGGTCGGTGCTCACGGGCGGGAGCAAGCCGGGACCACCAACCACTAAAGCCAACGCGAACGATGTCGCGGGACACCCGTGAACGGTGTCCCGCGACATCGAAGCGGAGCGGGTGACGGGCCCGCACAGTCAGCTCGGAAGGGTGGTGTCGCCAAGCGGTTCTCCGCTGGTCCTCGCCGGATCAGGACGGTGCCGTGGTCTCCGATTGCCTCGCCGCCGTGCTCATCGAGGCTGCGAGAGCGGCATCTCGCTCTTGCTCGGCACGCTGGTAACGCAGCGCCGCGGCGGGGGAGGCGTGCCCGAGGCGGTGCATCAGCTCTCTGGTCGTGGCTCCATGGTGGGCGGCGATAGTGGCGCTCCAGCCGCGGAGGTCGTGCAGGTGGGCGCCGGCTGGGAGTCCGGCCGCCTCCGCTGCCGGTGCCCACACCCGTGAAGCGAAGTTGTTTTTCCGGATCGGGCCGCCTTTCGGCCCCACAAAGACCAGCCCGTGCGCTCCGGCCTGGGCGTACATCCTGAGGTGGCGATCGAGGTCGCCGATGATGTGCGGCGGAATGGCGACGGATCGACGGCTAGGGCGTGTCTCCTAACCGTTTGAGCCAGAGGGTGACCGCGCGCAGGACTGCTCCGGCCCGGTAAACGACGGCGAGCTTGTCGTAGCGAGTGGCCAGGGACCGCCACTGCTTGTCGTCGTTGAAGGCGCGCTCGACGACGTTGCGTCCGCGGTAGCGCTGCGCGTCGAAGGCGGGTGGTCGCCCTCCGCGCCTACCCCGACGCCTGCGGTGGCCCTTCTGGTCATCTGGTTCGGGGATGCAAGCGCCGATGCCACGCTCACGCAGGTGGCTGCGGATGGCGCGGGAGGAGTAGGCCTTGTCCCCGGCCACGGTGTTGGGCCGTGTCCGTGGCCGCCCGGGGCCGATCCGAGGCACCCGCAGGTGGTGCAGCAGGTTCGGAAACATCGGAGCGTCACCGGCCTGGCCCGCGCCCACCAGCACGACCAGGGGCAGCCCGTGCCCATCAACCAAGTGGTGAATCTTGCTACTCAGGCCGCCGCGGGACCGCCCGATCGCATGATCATCTGGCTCGTCGAGCAGATTCTTGTAGTTCTCCGGGGCCCCCTGTGGCCCGCTTGGTGTTCGTCGCGTGCTGGTGCGCGCGGTTGATCGTGGAGTCCACCGACACGTCCCAGTCGATCAGCCCGGCAGCATCGGCGTCGGACAGCAGGGCGGCATGCACCCGATCCCATGTGCCATCAGCGGCGAAGCGGCGATGCCGCTTCCACACCGTCTGCCACGGCCCGAACTCCGCCGGCAGATCCCGCCACGGCGTCCCCGTCCGGTACCGCCAGATAATTCCCTCCACCGTGCGCCGGTGATCGGCGAACGGCCGACCGCCCTTTCCCGACGCCGCCGGCATCAACGGCTCCACCAGGGCCCAGGCCCCATCCGACAGCGACCTCATCCGCGACACCCCGCCAGCCTGCCGCCCCGCAGGCCACCCGGTTAGGAGACACGCCCTAGCTCGGTGAGCAGCTGCTGCATCTCGGCGATCTCGGCGTTCTGGCTGTCGCGGATGGACTCGGCCAGCGCGAGGGCCTCGGCGTTGCGGCCGTTCGCGGACAGCTCGGCTGCCATTTCCACTGCGCCCTGGTGGTGGACGATCATGCCGGACAGGAAGAGTCGGTCGAACTCAGCCCCGGTGGCGGCCATCAACGCGTGCATGTCGCCCGCCGACATCATCCCGCCCTCGCTGTGGTCCATTCCGCCCATGCCGTGGTCCATGTGACCGCCGTCGGCGTCCCAGTCCTGCAGCCAGCCGGTCATCGTCTCGATCTCGGGGTCCTGCGAGGCCTGGATGCGGGCGGCCAGGTCGAGCACGCGGGGGTCGGCGGCGCGCCCTTCGGCCAGCTCGGCCATGGCGATCGCCTGCCGGTGGTGCGGAATCATGTCGCGGGCGAACGTGACGTCGGCGTCGTTGAACTCGGCTTGTTCGGCGGATGAGCCGGCCGAGGAGCTGTCGCCGTTCATCATCGAGCCGTGCCCGGCGGCGTCGGTGTCGTTGGAGCAGCCGGCGAGGACGAGCGCGCCGGCGAGCAGGGCGGCCGTGAGGCCGGACAGGCGTGCGGTGGTGCGGGTCATGGTGGGTATCTCCTGAAGCAGCAGAAGTGGGCCGGTGGACGTGCGCGTAAACCGCCGCCGGGCCAGCACGGTCGCTGAGGCGGGGCGGTGGAGGCTGTCGGCCTAGATCTGAAGCAGGCAGAGGGCGTGCAGGTCCGGCGGGCGCAGTGGCGCCAGGCCGGTGGAGGCGTGCGTGCGCAACCCTGCCCCCGCCGCCGGCAGCAGCGTCAGCAGGCGGGGCAGCAGCAGCGCGAGCAGCACCGCGAGGCCGGCGGCGAGCACCGCCAGGCATAGCGCCCACAGGTGCCCGCCCGCGCCGGCAGGCGCGGTGTCGTTCCCGGCGCCGAGCAGTCCTCCCAGCGGAGCAGCGGCCGCGGCGACCATCGCGGCGGCGCCGGGGACGCTGGCGTGGTCCCCGCCGTTCGCCTCGTGGCCGAAGCTCATGGCGCCGGGGTGCGGACCGCCGTCGAGCAGCGCGGCGGGGGCGGCGGCGACGGGAGCGGCGCCGTGGCCGGCCGCGTGCTCGGTGCCGGCGGCGGTGCACTGCAGGCCGTGCATCGCGAAGACGGCGGCCAGCAGCAGCAGCGCTGTCCATCCTCGTGCCGCCATGCCCACCCCCTTCCTTCAGCGAGGCTACGACGCCCGCGGTGACCTCGGCTGCTCATCGTGGCCGCCATCACGCAGCGGTTCTGGCTGTACTGGAGCACCCTCCTTGGTTGAGTCCCTGATCCGCCGGGGGTTGCCGGCGGCGGTCACCGTGTCGGCCGCCACGCTGCTGCTCCTCGGCTGCTCGGGCAGCGCCGCGTGCAACCCCAGCACCGCGACCGAGGCCGGCGAGTTCGACTTCACCGAGAGCACGCCGCTGGGGCAGCTGATCCCCGCCGACGCCCGCCGGTCGGCCCCGACGTTCACCGGCGAGCTCCTCGACGGCACCGCCTTCGACTCGGTGTCCCTGGCCGGCGACCTCACGGTGCTCAACTTCTGGGGATCCTGGTGCGCACCGTGCCGGGTCGAAACGCCGGAGTTCCCAAGCGGTCGGTCCACACCGACGTCGCCGAGCAGGGCGTGCAATTCCTCGGCGTCGACGTCAAGGACCAGCGGCAGCTCGCCCAGGCCTTCGTCGACCGCGTTGGGGTGACCTACCCGTCGCTGTTCGACCCCCGCGGCGAGGTCGCGCTGGCCTTCCGCGGCTTCCCGGCCAACGTGGTGCGCTCCACGATCCTGCTCGACAGGGACTACCGGGTGGCCGCGGTCTACGTGGCGGTGGTCCCCGAGCAGGAGCTGCGCGCCGCGCTCGACCAGCTGCTGGCCGAGGGCTGAGGCGTGGGGGACCTGGGCGCGGACTTCGCCGGGATCGTCACCGACGGATCGATGCTGCTGGCCGTCGCGGCGGCTGCGCTGGTGGGGTTGGTCAGCTTCGCCTCGCCCTGCGTGCTGTCCCTGGTGCCGGGCTACCTCGGCTATGTCGCCGGACTCACCGGCGCCTCCGCCCAGGGGTACCCGACCGACCGGCCGGCGCCGGATCGGCACCCCGTCGCGACGGCCGGCGTCACCACCGCTGCGCCACCCAACCGCGGCAACCGCCGACGGGTCCTGGCCGGCGCGCTGCTGTTCGTCTCCGGCTTCACCGTCGTCTTCGTCTCCTTCGGCGCCCTCTTCGGCGGCCTCGACAGGCTGCTGCTCCAGTGGGCCCCGGTGCTCACCCGCGTGATGGGGGGTGGTCACCATCGTCATGGGCCTGGCCTTCCTCGCGCCCTGCCGTTCCTGCAGCGCGAACGGCGCATCCACCGCCGCCCGCCGACCGGACTGGCCGGCGCGCCCGTGCTCGGGATCGTCTTCGGCCTGGGCTGGACCCCGTGCATGGGGTCCACCCTCTCGGCGGTCAACACCCTCGCCTACAGCCAGGCCTCGGCCGCCCGCGGCGCGGTGCTCGGCCTGGCCTATTGGGACTAGGCATCCCGTTCCTGCTCGTCGCCCTCGACGCGCGGCGGGCGCTGGGCTTCTCCACCTTCGCCCGCCGGCACGCCCGCACAGTCATGCGCGCCGGCGGCGTCTTGCTGATCGTTCTGGGCCTTCTACTGGTCACCGGCGGATGAGACGCAGTGATGATGTGGTTGCGTTCGTGGCTGGCCACGACCGGCCTGGGCGCCTCGGTGATCTGACCGAGTCCGAAACAGTGGCGACGACGAGACGCCAGGGCCAGGACGTGGCCCGGCAGCTCCGCCCAGACCTGACACCGAACGCCCCGAGGTGACCGCCGGCGGCATCCCGCTCGTTGTCAGCCACCTCCGCGTCACCACGACAAGATTGACTCCACCGGCGAACTCAGCCTGCGATGAGTTCGGCAGCAAGATGAGTTGGTGGGCACAAGTCCGCCTCCCGGTGACACCGTGCTCCCGAGCCCTCAAGGCGGCTTCAGTGCGACGGAGGGAGACGTGCCCGATTCGGCCTCCGGTGGGCTAGCTTCTGGCCTACCGCGCAGCTGTGGTCAGCCGGGGAGCCGTCGAGGAGCTGAGCCGGCGGGACCGACTTGCCAGGACAGATTCCCGTCTCGTTCGGCGAGAGAGTGCCAGGCTTGGCGGGGTGAACGAGAAGACCCCGAACGCCCCCGAGGCTCCCGAAGCGCAGGGTCGCGAGTCGGCGGCGGGGCCCGAACCGGTCGGCCACCGTGGGCACCCGTCCGCGCAGGCCACCGGCGGAGCCGTACGGCAGGACCTGGCGCAGGCGATGGCCGACCTGGCCCGACGGCTGCAGCAGGAGAGCGACCCCGGGTCGGTCATGCAGGTCATCGTCTCCGCCGCGGGCGTGATCCCGGGCGCCGAGGAGGCGACAGTCAGCTTGGTGCACAACCGGCGCCGGGTGCTGTCGGCGGCGTTCACCAGTGAGCGGGCGCGCCGGTTCGACGAGCTGCAGCAGGAGACACAGCAGGGGCCGTGCGTGGATTCCATGTACGAGCAGCAGACCGTGCGGGTCGACGACCTCGCCGCCGATCCTCGCTGGCCGGCGCTTGCCCGCCGCGTCACCGAGGAGCTTGGCGTGGCCAGCATGTTGTGCTTCCAGCTGTTCGTCCACGCCAGCGACCTGGGGAGCCTGAACCTGCTGGCCCGCCGGCCGAATGCGTTCACCGACGAGTCGGAGAGGGTCGGCCTGCTGTTCGCTAGTCATGCGGCGGTCGCGGTCGCCGACGCCCAGGACCTCAACCACATTGGCCGAGCCCTGGCCAGCCGGGATGTGATCTCCCAGGCCAAAGGCATCCTGATGGAGCGGTACAAGATCACCTCGTCGATGGCGTTCGCCCTTCTCGCCAAGATCAGTCAGGACAACAACACCAAGCTCTTTGACGTCGCCGAGAGCCTCACCCAGACGGGCACGCTCGGCCCCGAGTGACATTGGACCGTCGTCCAGGAGCCCCGGGTTCCGCGCACCTCGTGACCCCGAATGGGCTGCTCAGGAACCGGCGGATTTGTACCCAACCAACTCATCTTGCTGCCGAACTCAGCCTGCGACGACAGCCGACCACACACATCGTCGTCCGCTTGGCCACGCCGGCACACCATTCCGCTGCTGCGCCACGACGGCACGATCTTCGTACTCGCCACGAACGGACAGTTCTGGCGCGACCTGCAAGTGGATCCGACCCGGAGATACCAACCACAGGCCGGGCGTGACGATGTCGGGGGACACCACCAGGAATCGGTGTCCCGCGACATCGCGTGGAGCGGGTGACGGGAATCGAACCCGCGTAAGCAGCTTGGAAGGCTTGGGACTCCAGACGCTGTTTAGCGTGGTCAGCGCGAAGTTCGGCGCATCTCGTGCCTTCTACGTTCCTCAGCTGGACGTCACGGGCTGTCGCGCGGGCAGAGGACAGCCGAGCGCTGCGGCTCGCGGCGCGGGAGCTTCGTCAGTCCGCGCAATCGACCGCAACGGCAAGGGCTTCGCAGACCTGGGGCATACGCGTGTCGGCCAGCCGACCGAGCCGCTCGACGAGGACTGCGACGGACACGCTCTCGACCGAGTCCATGTTGACTACGCAACGACGGGGTTCCGGGTCCTCGCCGGGCTCGAGGTCGCCTTCGCTCACGAGGCCACGGATCGTGGTGGTGCATGGTGCGATGAGGGCGCGCCGGTGTCTGGGGATCATGCATCGCGTGAGAGGGCGACGACAGGGCGGCGCCCGATCTCGGGCATCTCGTACCAACAGTTCTCACCGCGCTCTGGCAGCGTTGTCGCGAGCGGCTGGCGGCTTCGCGAAACGATGCCAGGTCGCCTTACTCGTCCGGCTCGTCCAGCGGGTGTTCGTCGTAAGCGGTGTAGCTCGCGTCGACTGCGGCGGACCGTGGCTGAAGCTCAGGCCGCATCAACGAGGTGCCCACTCAAGCGGATCAACTCCACGGCCAGGGCTGCCTCATGGTGCGGGGGTGACATTCTGGTTAAGGTTGAAGACGTTCTGCGGGTCGTATTGGGTCTTCAGTGCGCTAAGCCGGGCAAGGCGGTCGCCGAACGCAGCCGGCACGTAAGCGCCGTCCGCGTCGGGTTCGTAATTGATGTAGCCCCCGCGCGAGTGCGGCGCGATTGCCGCAGTGGTGTCGCGCGCCCACGCAACGCAGCGGTCCTGATCTGCGGGGTCGGTCCAGTTGGCTGCGCCCGACACGGTGACCGGTGAACGGCAGCGCCTGCTCGCACGCGAACTCATGGTGTTCATCGGGGGTGAGCCCAGCACGTCGCGGTTGCCGAATTCGGTCGCCCTGGACGCCGGCGGCTACGTGCTGACCGGGCCGGACGCGAGGCGGGCGACGCAGAGCGCGGAACCCCGCGAGCGCGAGCCGCTGCTGCTCGAGACCAGCCTGCCGGGCGTCTTCGCGGCCGGCGACGTACGCAGTGGCTCGGTGAAGCGGGTTGTCTCGGCGGTGGGAGAGGGGGCGATGGCGGTCCGCATGGTGCACGAGCACTTCGCCACCCGCCGGTGACCGACGACGGGGAGGAGACCGACGTTCCCGGACGCGGCTCCGGGCGAGGGACCGGTCGCGATGTGATCACGCCGCTGCAGACCGTGTGGAGCCGGTCGATCGACCAGCGGGAGAAAGCGATCGACCTCTTCCGGCTGGGCGTCTGATCGTGCCGGTGGAGGCCCGGATGCCCGACGTCCGAGGGGGGGCAACGCCCCCGCGGTCTCTGACGAGCTGACTGCAGAGCTCGTCGATGACATCTGCGGTGACCTCGAAGCGCTCTTCCCGGACGTGAAGTGGGCCCTTCACGTCCTCGAGGACGGTCTGGTGGAGCCACCGGCGGAAGACAGCAAGATCGTCGCCGCAGCTCGGCAACTCCTCCTGGCGCGCGGCTGGGACCTCGTCGTGGTCCTGACCGATCTGCCCCTGCGGGTGGCCAGACGGCCGGAGGTGGCCCACGCGAGCCCGATGCACGGGGTCGCGGTCCTGTCGGTCCCCGCACTGGGAACCCTCGCTGTGCGACGGCTTCTCCGTGACCCGTGCTCAGCCTGGTCGGCGCCCTGTCGGTTGAGGACCGCAGGAGAGGCGCCGACGGTCTCGGGGATGCGGCGCTGCGGCGGATCAGCAGCCGGTTGTGCGAACTCGGTTCCGACGTCGAGGACCAGCGACAGGCGCTCCGGTACACGACTCGGGTGGTCACCGGTCACCTGCAGCTGCTGTTCGGCATGGTGCGGGCGAATCGTCCGTGGCAGCTGGCCGGTCGTCTTTCGCGGGCACTGACGGCGGCCACAGCTGCGGGTGGCTTCGCGCTCGTCACGCCAGACATCTGGAGTCTGGCCAGTGCCCTCGGGTGGCGGCGGTTGACGGTCGTCAGCCGGTGTTCGGTCGTCGCGATCGGTGTGACGCTGATCTTCGGTGCGCGGCTGCGGGAGCGCGTCGCCGACCCTCGCACGAGTCAGCAGATCGTGCTGTTCAACATCGCGACCACGGCGACGGTCGTGGTCGGGGTGGCGGTCTTCTATGCCGCGCTTTTCGTGCTGAGCCTGCTCGCCGGGTTGTTGCTCGTCGTCCCGTCCCGCCTCGCCGACGCGATCAGCCATCCGGTGACTTTCGGGGACTACATCGAGGTCGCCTGGTTGACGGCCTCCCTGGCCACCGTCGGCGGTGCACTCGGCGCGGGACTCGAATCGGATGAGGCGGTGCGTCGTGTTGCCTACACGTATCGCACGAGTCGCGCCACCGAGCATGGCGACGGCTGACCGCGTCCGGCACGGTGGTCAGGACGGCGGCGGAAGCCCGGCCCGCTCGGCCGTCGTGCAGCGAGAGTGGTCCGGGCGTCGCGGGCCGGCACACGGCCTCGAGCCCCGCGTGCCGGCCGGTCTCGGTCCCCCGGCCCGCGAGAGGGTCGCTACGGCCCATCCGTGCTCGGCCGCTGACACGCGCATGCCCGTCACCGCGAGGGGGCCGGAACGTAGAGCCCGTCTCGCTCTGCGCGAGCCGCGGCGAGTGTCCTCGTCGGTGCCCCGAGCTTGACGAGGATGTGCTCGAGGTGGGCGGCCACGGTCCGTGGGGCCACCATCAGCGTGCGAGCGATCTCATGGTTGGAGCACCCCTGGACCAGGAGGCCGAGCACCTCGAGTTCACGAGGGGTGAGCCCGTGGCCGTCGGGTGCCGGTGACAGCAGGGTCAGGGCGTGCCCGTGGCCGATCCGCTCACGTGCGGCGAAGAGGAGGGGAGAGCGGGCGGACAGCAGCGCATCCCCGGGAAGGCCGGGGAGCGCCTCGAGGCCGCCGTCCGCTCGCAGCACCACGCCGGCCCTGGCGGCCCGGACCAGGCGTGCGGCGATGACCAGCGAACGCATCGGGTCGATGCCACGTGCGAGCACCGGGGCCAGCCGCCCGAGCCGGCGGCGCGCAGCCGTCGACGGTGGCTGCGGGCTCGCTGACAGCAGCGCGAGGAAGCCGACGTGACGACCTTCGTCCGCGAAGAGCGCGACGGCCAGGCCCTCGTGGATGCCGGCCGGGATCAGGCATTCGGCCCAGGTCGGCAGCTCCTCGGCCGGATACGGCAGGTCCGACGGGCTCAGCGGTGGACGTGCCCGGTTGGTGCCGGTGACCTCGATGTCCCGGGCCATCAACGGGCCGGAGAGGAACTCTACGGTCGGGACGTCCAGGCCGACGCTCGCGAGGGAGTGGTAGCCGTGGCCCAGCGGATCGGCGAGCGCCAGCCATGCACCGTCGAACGGGACGACCCGGCCGAGGACCTCGAGCAGGGCCTGCGCGCGCTCGGACGTGTTTCCGAGCGAGCTGGCCGTCTCGGCCAGCAGCAGCTCACTGGCCTGGTTCGAGCGCATGCACGGCCTCCCGGGGGGACTCCGTCGGAACGGTCGATCCTAGGCTCGACCGGACCGGCTGCGCTAGAGGCCGGGGAGGACGTGGGCGTGCGGCTGAGTCGGGTCACCGACGCGCTCGGTCACGACTCCGCCGACCGGCGCGCTCGCCGAGGTGGGCCGGCAGGTCGCCGACTGGGACGGCGGGACCCTGCTGGCGACGTCGCTCACCCGATTGCTGGACCTGCGGCGCGGTCATGGGGCGTTGCGGGGGCGGTCGTGGTGGTCTGCTCTGACGGTCTCGACCGCGACGACCTCGAGCTGCTCGGTGCGGCCACCGCGCGGCTCTCCCGGCTCGCGCACCGGCTGGTGTGGCTCAACCCGCTCAAGGGCGACCCCCGCTACCAACCGCTCGCGCGGGGGATGGCCGCGGCCGTACCGCACCTGGACCTCTTCCTGGCCGGACACAACGTGGCGAGCCTGGAAGAACTCGCCGCCGTGGTCGCGCGACATGCGACGGCCGCGCGGAGGGCGTGACAGCACCCAGGAGGACGACATGCGCGCCGCGCCCGCGTGGACGAGGCTCGGGACGGGGCCGGAGAGGACCAGTCGAATGCGCGATGTATTTGACGACCTGATCGGGTGGTGGCAGACGGGGGAGACCGTCGGCGTGGGCACCGTCGTGGGCACCTGCCGCTCGACACCGCGCCCGGCCGGTGCGTCGATGCTCGTGGGCCCCGACGGCACGGCGGTGGGCAGCGTGTCCGGCGGTTGCGTCGAGGGCACGGTGTACGAGGAGGCCAAGGACGTCGTCGCGACCGGCGTGCCGACCCTCCAGTGGTACGGCGTGAGCGACGATGACGCGTTCGCCGTCGGCCTGACCTGCGGCGGGATCCTCGACGTGTACGTGGAGAAGGTGTCGCGCGAGTCGTTCCCCGAGCTCGGGGAGATCGCCGAGTCGGTGGGCCGGCACGAGCCGGTCGCCGTCGTGACGGTCGTCAAGGGGCCGGAGGACCGGCTCGGCAAGCGGCTGGTGCTCTGGCCCGACCGGGCCTCGGGCAGCCTGAGCCTGCAGCGCCTGGACTACGCCGTCGCCGCCGACGCTCGGGGCATGCTCGCCGCCGGGCGCACCGGGCTGATGCACGTCGGGCACGACGGCGAGCGGCGCGGTGACGACCTCACCCTGTTCGTGAACTTCTTCGCGCCGGCGGCCCGGATGGTGGTCTTCGGCGCGATCGACTTCGCCGCCGCCGTCGCCCGGGTCGGGGCCTTCCTCGGGTACCGGGTCACCGTGTGCGACGCCCGGCCGGTCGTCGCGACGCCCAAGCGTTTCCCCGACGCCCACGAGGTGATCGTGGAGTGGCCGCACCGGTACCTGCAGGCCGAGGTCGACGCCGGCCGGGTCGACGAGCGCACCGTGCTCGCCGTGCTCACCCACGACCCGAAGTTCGACGTCCCGCTGCTCGAGGTGGCGTTGCGCATCCCGGTCGCCTACGTCGGTGCGATGGGGTCACGGCGCACGCACGAGGAGCGCGAGGCCCGGCTGGTCGAGGCGGGGCTGTCGAAGGAGGAGATCGGCCGGCTGTCGTCGCCGATCGGCCTGGACCTGGAAGCCCGGACGCCGGAGGAGACCGCCGTGTCGATCGCGGCGGAGATCATCGCCGGGCGCTGGGGCGGTTCGGGGGAGCGGCTGGCGAGCACCGAGGAGCCGATCCACGCGACGGCGGAGCGCTGATCGCTGTCGCCTCGCGGGTGGGCGGCGGCCCCGGAGAGGGCTACCGTCCTCGTCGAGGTGGTCGGTATGGCTTCTGGCAGTGTGGTCGGTATGGCTTCTGGCAGTCGTGAGCGCACCGGATCAGTTCTGTCGACGACCGGACCTCCCCAGGCCGTCCTCGACGCGGTGGCCTCCTGCCCGCTGCCGTCCCTGCTGCTGGCGGTGCCGTCCGAACGGATTCTCGCCGCCAGCCCGGTGGCCGAGAAGATCCTGTGCCCGGACGGGGGTTCAGCGGTCGGCCGCAGCCTGGAGGAGTTCACCGCGGACGAGCCGACCGGGGCGCTGGAGCTTCTCCGGGAGGGGCGGCTGGACGGCTACGAGGCGCGGCGCACGATCGTGCGCGCCGGCAGGTCGGAGTCCGTGACGGTGTGGTTGCGCCTCGCCGACCCGCGGGGGGATCGTCGGTTCGCGATGGCGTTCCTGCTGCCGGACCCCTCGTTCCTCGGTGAGGCGATACACCGCCCCGAGGGGATGACCGCGGAGGCGGTCGTCGGGTCGACGGACCCGCACGTGATCGTGGACCGGATCAGCGCCGACGTGCAGGTGCTGACCGGCCACCAACCGTCCGACGTCGTCGGCCAGTCGCTGTTCCGGCTCGTGCAGCCCGCCGACGTCACGGCGCTGCTGGGCGCGCTCGCGCAGTCCGCTGCCACCGGGCTGGGCACGACCCTTGCAGTCCGGGTGCAGATGTACGGGTCGGCGGTGCACCGGTGCCAGCTCCTGACCCTGCCCCTGGTGCCGGCCCCCAGCTTCGCTTTCGCGTTCCTGGACGACGAGGGGGCGTCCGGCGCGCTTACGTCGGCGGTGGGGATCCGGCAGGCACTGTGGCAGTTCGATGAGGGCCTGCGGTCGGCCACGGCGTCGCGTCTGGCGGCCCGCAGCGACGCGGTGCCCGGACTGAGTCGCCTGTCCGGACGGGAACTGCAGATCGTGACGCGGTTGCTCAACGGTGATCGCGTGCCGGCGATCGCCGAGGCGCTCTTCCTGAGTCCGAGCACCGTGCGGAATCATCTCTCGGCGGTGTTCCGCAAGTTGCGGGTGGCGTCGCAACAGGAGCTGATCCACCTGCTGCGGAGAACGGACAGGTCGTCCGCGGGGTCGTGACACTGCGGCCATCCCGCCCGGCCGCTCCGGCGACGATCGTCCTGGTGTTCCTTCCCAGGCAGCGAGCCGCGGACGCGTTCGCGGCCCCGGGCAGCGGTGCCATCACGACCGCCTTCCAACCCATCGTGTCCCTCGGGACGGGCCAAGTCCTCGGGGTCGAGGCGCTGTCACGGTTCGTCCCGGCCGACCGGGGAGCGCCGCAGGACTGGTTCAGCGACGCGGCGAGAGCCGGTCGCACCGTCCACTTGGAGCTACGGGCCGCCGTCGTCGCCCTCGACGCGGCGGCCGCCCTCCCGGTACTGGGGTACGTCGCGGTCAACTTCTCACCGGCCACGCTGCTCTGGTCCGGGCTCGCCCGGTTGCTGAGCAGTCTGCCGATCCACCCGTCGCGCATCGTCGTGGAGCTCACCGAGCACACGACCGTGCCGGACTACGCCCGGCTCACCCGCGCCCTACGCCCCCTCCGGAACGCGGGCATCCGACTGGCCGTTGACGACGCAGGAGCTCGGCAAGACCGCAGTGCGATGGCGTCGTGGTCGACGACGGTATGCCGGCACACGTCGCAGAGCGGGTTGTCGACGGACTGTGGCGCGGTCTTCCGCTGCTTTTCTTGCTGGCCGAATTCAGAGGCGATCGACATTGAGGCTGGCATGGTGGCTCCTTCGCAAAAGGTGGAGATGATCAGCGCGCGATGGTGAAGCGGGTCAGTACCGCAAGATGGCCGCAGCGGAGGACTGCTCGGGCATGTCCGCGTCCGGAACCACGAAAACCGCGCCTGCGCGACGGAGGGTGTCGACAACGGCGAAGTCGAGTTGTTCCTCCACCGCAGGTGGGCAGCCCAGCCGAATCAACGCTGGGTCGTTGCCGGCGGAGTTCCAGGAGCAGGCCGACTCACGGATCAGGAGCGTGTCAACCTGCCCCTCGGCTGCTGCGCGATGGGCTTCCTCGGCGCTGTCGACCGTGAAGCCGGTCCCTCGCAGGTCGAGGTAGCGCTTGATCGCGGCTGACCGGCCGCGCTGCAACTCCGGCTCGGCTCGGGCCCATGCCTGTCGGTGCAGTTCTTCAGGATTGATCTGTTCCGGGTTGCCGTCGATGCCGGCCAGCAGGAGGCGGGGGTAGGTGTTGACCGCCCGGTAGAGGACCTGCAACTGCCGCGCGCCAGCCAGGACGAGAGGAGCTCGATCTACCTCTAGCACTTCCCGCAGCGCTCGGTCAGTGCCCCGAAAGTGCTGAAGGGCGCGAATCTTGCGCTCGTCGGTCTCGCGATCGACTCCGTGGAAGATGGCATGGCTCCGGTGGCCACCTCGGTCGGCCACGAAGGCATGTACCTGCGGTGTCCGTGGCGGCGGCATCGTGGTCCACGCGGCCAGCTCCAACCCCTCCACGTCGACCCGCACCAGGGACAGCGACGTGCCCTTGAAGAGCTGGATGCTGTTCTGCGTGAGCGTCAGAAGGAAGAACTCGCCCTGCATGCTGAGCGACGGCAACAGGGGCGTGATGAAGAACCTATCGCCGACCACGGCGAGCTCTGGCAGGCGAAGAGGGACTTGGTAGGCACGCGCGTCGTCTGCGTCGGCGAAAACGGCGACACCCAGGTGTTGGTCGCCCAGCGGCCGCGCGTCTTCCAGCGCTTGGCGGGCCAAGCTGACCAGATTGTTCACCTCGGCGTTCGGCAGGCCTTCGGAACGCAGGGCCTGCTCCGCGCTCGCGAGCGCATTCTTGGCGCGAACTCGGGTCTTCGTCGCTCGCGGCGAACCGGGAGAGAGTGGAAGGAAGACGGACAACCGAGGGCCTTCTCCTCTCTGCTTCAATCGTATGAGGTCGTGCGACAGCAGTCCGTTCACGTTACTCCCGCCCGATGCTCTGAAATCCGTCGGAAAGCTTTTTCACCAGTTCGCTGGCGGGTCGCTGGCCGGAAATGACTGCAGCCCCCATTCCTCGACGATGTCGACGGGCAGGGAAAGTGGCTTCGTCGCCTCGGACTGAATGACGATGGGAACGACGTCGCCCCGTCGATCATCGACGAGAGCCTCGATAGCGATCGGGAAGTCAATCGTCGCGCTCTGCGGGCCTGAATTTCGAGAAAGGGTGAGGGGCACGCTGTTGTCTCCAATCATTCAAATGGTGTGCAACCAGAATGGCTCGGGGTTGCGCGTTGCATCTAGGGCCACGCCCGGTCAACTCGGGTCCAGCGCGGCTTCCGACCTTCGGCAAGTTGCTGCGCCGCCGGCCCGTCCGAATTGCTCGCCGAGTGCTGGGTCCCGCAGGCTTCGCTGCAGTCTTGATGCCGTGTCTGCCGACGCGCGGCAAGCGACTGAGGGTGCACTGGGCCTCGACGACATCGCACATGTATTTCGTTCGTGAAGAGGACATCGAATACGGATCAACGACACGCTGAGCGTCGAACGCGATGTGTGGTCAACGTGACCTCACCTCGGTCGGTGTGCACGACAGGTGCGGGGGGACCTGCAGGGGCAACTCGGGGTACGTGCACCAACATCTGGTGATGGTCGATCGCGCTCCACGAACCGGTCGGAGGAGCGCCGGACACAAGGGCGTCGTCGGCGTTGCCAGGATCAGCGTCCCCGTAACTCCAGCGCTGCGGACCAAGGGGCTCCCAAGCCGTCGCGGTCATGAAGGGACTCAGGTCCGTGATCGCCGCCGCGCCTCCGCCATCTCCGGATGGCCCCATGGTCACCCACCCTGCCGACCGTCGGCAGTGTGAGCGGGCACAACCTGACCGGCACGTGCCCTGGTGTACCTGCCACCTGCACCGGCATGGTCGATCCAACAGGGGAGGTGGCTCGTGCTCAGTCATCACGAACGGCAGGGCTGGACGGACCCGGTGCAGTGCTTCGACGCCGAGGCCGAGGAACCCGTTCGAGGCAACCGGCACCGGACCCACCGGCGGACGCGACAATTCCAGGGACAGCATGACCTGGTCGCCGGCGCCTGTATCGCGATCATGCTGGTCTTCGTCGGTGCGCCAGTCGTCGGCCTGGCCGTCGGCGGTGCCACGGCACTCTGATGGCTGCTTTGGCGCTATTGGCCGCAGGGGACCACCCCAGCGACGGTGTGTGCCTTGCCGGCGGGGGAGACGTCAGGGAACCGGCCGGCGCATGGGGAGAACCGGCGGACATGCCGGAGTCCCGACGGCTGCACCCACGGCGGCAGCCGACCAACGCCTTGCCGAAACGGCGGCCAGGCGGGGTGCCCAGGTACCGGACGGGGCCTCGGAAGGGCGGAGAGCGATGACGAGCCACGCGGTGGGCACCGATGAGGCGGGCGTCGAGAGGGCAGAACGTCGGGCGCCGAGACAGCCCGCCACGGAGGCAGCGGCTCTTGACTCCGTGTACGGCCTCCGAACAGCAGCACAGGTGATGAACCGATGTCCCCGGTCGTCGACCAGAACACGTCCGTGTGGGGCGCCTGGGGTCGACTGCGCGGACCGGACAACCGTCACCTCGTGGTGGTAGACCGTCGCCTACGTCCCCTGGGCGTGCTCGAGGCGCGGGATCTGGCCCTACGCTGGCCACCCGGGCCGTTCGACGCGCACCGGTTGCCGATTCGTCAGTTGCTGGACGGGTCGGTTCGGCCTCAGGCACGCGGCGAGGACGCTCTGTCGACCGTAGCCCGCGCCATGCTGGCTGCCCGCACTGACGCCGTCCCGGTGGTCGATGACGACGGGCGGCTGGTCGGGTTGGTCACCGCGAGGCATTGCGTCGAGCTCGTGGCCGGCCGGGCCGACCTGTAGCAACCCGCTGTCGCCCCCGGGCGTGGTGCGCCCGGTGCTCGAGGAGTCGCGCGCCGTTTCCAGCGCTTGAGCCCCCGCGGGCACCCTAAGAAAGCGTGAGCGCGAGGTGCTGACGCTGATCGGAGGCGGGCTCCCAACGATCAGATGGTCGACCAGCTGTGCATCAGCGAGCCGACGACCCGCCGTGCACGTCACCCACGTGCTGCAGAAGCTCTGCCCCGCGAGCGGATCCAGGCCGTGATCCTGGCGTACGACCGGTCCGGCCCGGCGAACGCTGAGCCGGGTCACTCCTCGTCGAGCAGGTCCTCGTCGCCGGTGCGGGCCGCCCGGACGCCCGGCAGCTGGGCGATCTCGGCGGCGAGCGTCACCAGTTCCTCGCGGCCGGCCAGCGTCAACGTCACGCTCGCCACGCGATGCCCCTCGTCGGTCGTCGACTCCCGGTGAATGTTCAGCCGATGCACCGCCCAGCCCTGCTCGGTACACGTCGAAAGGACGGCCTGCAGCACGCCCTGCCCGTCGAAGTAGTCCAGGCGCAGCACGGGCGTCTCCTTCCTACGCTGCGCGAGGGCACGGGCCAGCGGAGGGAACCCTTCCGAGATCAGGAAGTGGCCGGCCGTCGTACCCATGGCAAGTAGCGGCAGCCCGGCACCGGCCGCCATGCCGACGGCGGCCGCCAGCCAGACGGTGGCGGCAGTGGTCAGGCCGCGGACGATGTCCCGGCGGACGAAGATCAGCCCGCCGCCGATGAAGCCGATGCCCGACACGACCTGGGCCGCGATGCGGGAGGGGTCCACGCTCACGCCTGCGACGTCGACCAGGTCACCAAACCCGTACTTCGACACGAGCATGAAGACGGCGGCACCCAGCCCGACGAGCGTATGTGTGCGCAATCCGGCGCTCTTCGCGCGGAACTCCCGCTCGAGGCCGATGAGTGCGGTGAGCGCCAGTGCCAGCAGGGCCGGCAGCAGCAAGGCCCACTGGCCATCACTGGACCAGAACGGCGCGGTCGGTCCTGTGATCACGGACGTCTCCCGCGTCCGGACCTTCGGATCAGCCCCACATCTCGGCGAAAGTTTCCACGATCAGCGCGAGCCTTGCGGTCTGCTGGTCGCATGTCACTGGGTTTCCCTCGACGGTCGAGGAGAAGCCAGACTTCCCTGACAGCGCCAGCTGGTCGAGCGGCCCGTACGGCGAGGCCCTCCGACGCGACGCTTGAGATCCTCCTTGCGTTCGAGCTCGACCTCGATGGACGCCGGCTCGGTGAGACCGATGAGCTGCAAAGGAAGAAGCACGTGGCGCCGCCCGCCGCTGCGGAGTAGGAGACGCGCGCCGCGCAGCCGGCAGTGCCTCTGCGCCTGAGCCAGCACCGAGACGGCCGCGGCACCCAGGAACGTCACCTGCGACATGTCGACGATGAGCTCGCAGACGCCACGCTGCGACGCCTGTGGGGCCAGGCAAAGGTCCAGGGCAGGGGGGTGAAGGTGTCGACCTCGCCGATGACCTCGATGAGCACGTGGCCGGGACAGTCGCCGGGCAGCACGGTGACCGAGAGCAGCGAACCTGCGTCAGGTGCGACACGGTGGGGAGGTATGGAGGGCATTGCGGCTCCTTCGTGTGGAGGAAGAACGAGGAGGTCGCCGGGAAGCGGCCACGGGCTAACGCAGCGGGTCGAAGGGGGCCAATTCCGGCGGGGCCTCGCCCTTGAGCACCGTCTGGGCCATCAACTGCCCGGTGATCGGGCCGAGCGCGATACCCCACATGCCGTGGCCACCGGCGACGAACACCCGCGTGGAGGCGGTGGCACCGAGTAGCGGCAGACCGTCGGGGGTGCAGGGACGCGACCCGACCCATTCATTGCGCCGGTCGTCGAGGTCCACCCCGGTCAGGAATGGCCGGACGGCGTCGACGATGGCCTGAATGCGCCGCGGGTCGAGCGCGTCGCCCGGGCGGCGGAATTCCATCATCCCGGCCACCCGCAGACGCCCGCCCAGCGGTGTGCAGGCCACCCGCTGCTGTGGGAAGTACAGGGGGCCGCGTGGCATCGGGGCGGCCGGCACGCTGAAGCTGTAGCCGCGGCCGGCTTGCACCGGCTGCCGGACACCGAATCGGCCGGCCAGCGCACCGAGCACGGCACCGGTGGCCACCACGACGGCGTCGTGCTGATGCCGCTCGCCGTTGCTGGCGACCACGGAGACCCCGCCGGATCGATGTTCGAGGTCGGTCACATCGACGCCTTCGACGATCACGCCGCCGCGATCCCGCACGGCGAACGCCAGGGACCGGACGTACTCCGGCGGGTGCAGATACCGCTGACCGTAGATCTGTACGGCAGCGCCCACCCGATCGCTCAGCGCCGGTTCCAGGGACCGGGCCCGCCAGCCGGTGACCGGGTGGAAGGTCACGTCCTGGCCAGCGTTCCGAATCTGCTCCAGTTCCGTGAGCAGCCCCCGCGCCTCACGCTCGCGCGCGAAGCAGGCGAGAAAGTTGACCGCCCGGTGCGTGGGCGCGGTCACGCCACCGGCCGCCAGGACGTCGAAGGCCTCCAGCGCCCGCTCGTTGAGCGGCACGTAGGCGGCCATGCCCCGCCGCCATTGTCCCGAAGTGCTGTGGCGAGCGAACGAGGCCAGGAAGCGCAGCAGAGCGCCGTCGGCGCGCAGCGGCACGTACACGGGCGACCGTGGACTCAGAACGGCGCGCAGCCCGTACCGCAGCACCGCCGGTTCCGGTAGCGGTGCGGTCAGGCCGGGGGTCAGCCATCCGGCGTTACCCCAGGAGGCGCCGGCGCCGACCTGATCCCGCTCGTAAACGGTGACCTGTACTCCGGCCTCTTGCAGGAACCAGGCTGTGGCTAGGCCGACCATGCCTGCACCTACAACCGCGACCTGCCGGGGTGAGCCGGTCGCGAACGTCGACCCGTGCTGCTGGTGGTGATCGGGGAACATGCAAGCTCCTTCTCCGCCGAACATGCGGGGGATGGGTGCGGCCAGCCGCAACGTGTGCTGTGCCTGCGCCGGTAGCGGTCACCCCGAGGTCCGACTGGTGGTGTGTCTGGGCATTGGAGGACGAGGTGATGCCAGGGCTGCAGCCGGGCGCAGCCGGCGTGTCAGCGGGCCGGCTGCTGGCAGGAGACGCAGCCGGACGCGAACGGACGGAACTCCAGCCGCTCCTCCGGAATGGCTGCTCCACAGTGCACACACCGGCCGTAGGTGCCCGCGGCGATCCGGTCCAGGGCCGCATCGATCTCGGCGATGGTGTGCAGCAGGGTGGCAGTGCGGCTCATCGCCACGGGGTCGGGGTTCGGCGCCATGGTCTCGGCGAGGGCGAGCTCCCGACGCCGAAGGCAGTCGGCGCGCAGGGACTCAAGGAGGACCCGGAAGGGCTCCCACGCCATCGTGGGTGCCGGAGCGGGTGTCGTCGCCGTGGTAGCGAGCGGGGACATGGGTGTTCTCCTGAAATAGGTAAGAACGCGTCCGGCGAAGGGCGGGACGCGCGAAGGGCTTCGGGCAGGGGACCGTGGAGGTCAGGAGGGCGGCGGCGCCCGATCTCGGCTGTGCCGCAGCACGTCCAGTCCGCGAAGGCCGCGGGCTCGCAGGCTCATCGCGAGAGCGAGCAACTGCCGGCCGGTCACCGGGGAAGAGTTCCGCCCGAGGGGCCTCAGAGGTGGGGGCGGCGGCCACAGGGCAGCCGGTGGGCGTGATGGCGCGTGCTGTCATCGCTGACTCACCTCCTTGGTCGTAGTCGCGCGGGCGACGGGCTCGGCCAGAGCTCCTCATTTCGGACCCGGCCTGCACCGTCACCCGGGACCCGGGACACCTAGCGACCGAAAGTCACGGTCTCCGGCGGCGCGGGGGGACGCCCCCGAAGACCAGACCCAAGCGTGCCCAAGCGCCGCTGTCCCAAGTACGGCAGTCGTCGGTCAACCTCGGCTCATTTACCTTGCCGACCGTCTGCAATGCGCTTGACCGTAAAGACGACAGTACTGTCCGTGGCTCAGCTCGTCGTGCCGTGAAGGCGCGAGCGAGCCATGGCCTCGGCGGCGATGGCGAGCCCCCGCCGAACGCCAGATCGCATGAGCTCGGAGCGGCAGCTCAGCACCGTCGTGATGACGGCTCCAGCCGACATTGACGGTTGAAACTCGCGGATCAAAGTCTCGGTCCGGGCGAGCAGGTCCTTGTACTCCGTAACGACGTGGGCGGCCCCGGGCATCAGTCGAGCTCCCGATCACCGAGGGGAGCCGACTCCAGACTCAGGCGCCCCTCTCTATTACTGGCACGAGCGTCGGCGAGGAGTTCGAGGCAGTGCCAGACCGTGACGAGGCCGAGCAACCGCCCGTCTTCGTCGACTACTGGCAGCGCGTCCTCGCGGGCGCCAAGCATGGTCGCAGCGACTTCCGCCACGTCATCTTCGGCACGCACCCGCGGCCGCGTCCGGAAGCGGAGCACCTTGCGGACCGGGAGGTGGTGAGCCCCGAGGGGACCCGCAGGCCACTCCAACGCGATATCGCGTTCATCAAGCACTCCGATCGGACGGACGCCCTCGTCGATCACGACCAGGTGCCGATTGTGTTCGCCGTGCAGCTTGCCCCAGGCGCTGAACAACGAGGCCTGCGAATCGATCGTCCTCGGGCTACGGGACATCACTTGACCTGCTGTTGGCAGCGGCCGGCCGGCTTGACTAGCTTCCGTCCCGTCGGGTTGCTGCCATACCCGTGCCGGTGAGACGCGGTCCACCACATCGATCGTCATTTGTTCGTCCTTTCTAGGAGGTCCTTCTTCGGCGGCTGCCGCTTCCGTTCCCAACACCGCATGTCGCTAGGTGGGCGACCTCGCCCGTGTCGGCTGACGCCCACCTGGACCTCTATCCGCCCCTCAGCGGGGGTGGCGAGTGTCGCCGTCGTCGTCCACGTCGGAAGCGGCTTCCAACATGTCCCCCAACTCGGGCAGGTAGCGCCATATCAGCCAGCCGAGTCCGACGGCGGCGGCCATTCCCATACCGGGCAGGATTGCGCCGACGATCACTGTCAGCACGCTGACCCACCACAGGACGACGAACGCCAGCGGGGTCTTCCGTTGGGAATGTGGTGAGCGGGTGGTTCCGATTCGCTCCGCGTTGTGACGCTCTATTTGATCAACGACCCTCTGTTCATCGGCACTGAGCACAACGCTCCTCCTTGGTGATTGCGACCAGGTGCTTGCAAATAGCAGGTCACTATTCGGCAGGTCATAAGAATGGTCGAGTTCAATCAGACTTCGCTGCTCGGCCCGAACGCTGTGGCGAATCCGTTGACTCGAGTGTGGGGTCTTTCCCGATGTTCTGGTAGGGCTGTCCCCGGTCACATCGTCGAGGTTGTTGTTGCCGACGCTCGGCAAGAGAAGACTCGGGGCCTGGCAGGGGCGTCGTCGCACGACGACTTACGGCCGTTGGGAGGGCACATGACCGAAAGCCGCAGGTCCGGGCAACCCGCGCTCTCGGCGGGGAGCGACGAGTGGCTTGTTCAGGTGGGCACGTCGGCGGCCGCTGCATGTGGGACGCCGGTCGACCTACTGGGAGAGTTCCTTCCGATGCTCGCCGACGCGGCGATCCACGGACGTCGTCCAGAGGCCCGAGAGCTCGACGCTGTGCGCGAGCTCGGGCAGCGGGCGGCCAGGCAGGGCGTCGGCGCCGGCCAAATCGTAGGACTCTACCTGTCGGCTTCCTGGCGGCTGTGGCGGGAACTGCCGATGGTCGTGCGATCCCGCGACAGGGAAAAGGTGCGCGATGCGGCCGAGGCCGTTCTCCGTGTCCTCGACGACGCGGTTGCTGTGCTCGTCGAGAGCCATCAGGCGGCCCGGCGGGACTTGATCCGTCACGAAGAGGCGCTTCGCCGAGAGTTCGTCGACGACTTGCTCCGGGGAGACGCCGACATCTCCCGGATGGTCGAGAGGGCCGAGCCTTTCGGTCTCGACCTCGGAAAGCCTCATCACGTCGCACTGGCCGTTCCGCGGGACGCTGGTGTGGAGATCGATCGCGCGGCGACCTTCCTGGAGCGCGTGATCGTCGACCAGTTCGGCGATCGGGACGTGCTCGTGGCGACGAAGGACAACCGGTTGGTCGTGTTGGTCCCGGCGACGTCGCTATCGACGTCGGCACCGTCCGTGCACGTGGGGCGAGTCATTCGGAAGGAGCTCAGCCGCCTCCGAGGGGCCGGGGAGTGGCGGGTGGGGACCGGTCGTTCCTTCCCCGGTGCGTATGGCGTCGCCAGGTCCTACGAAGAGGCTCGGGAGGCGCTTCTGCTCGCCGATCGACTTCATCTCGATGCGGACGTGGTCGACGGGCGCGACCTTCTCGTGTACCGGGTGGTTGGACGCGACCAAGCGGCGATCGTCGACCTTGTTCGCGACGTCCTCGGACCCTTGCAGGACATCCGGGGGGGACCGGAAGTTCTGCTCAGCACTTTGCAGGAGTACTTCAACGCGGGAGAGGTCGCGACCGAGACAGCCAAGCGACTGCACGTGTCCGTTCGAACGGTCACCTACCGCTTGGCGAAGATCACGAACCTGACCGGGTACAACCCGGCACAACCCGACCAGCGGTTCGCCCTGCATGCGGCTGTTCTCGGTGCGCGGTTGCTGGAATGGCCCCGCCTCTCGCTCCCGCCCAGTTCGTAAGCCGGAGTTCTCGTGACCTGGCGCGGTAGTGGTGGGTACCAGTTACCAAGGGCCGTGCCAGGACTCGGTTCGGGGTGCGAAGTGGCGGTGGAGTTGACCCGCTTGTGTGGACACCTCGTTGATGCGGTCTGAGGCTCAGGCCGCGGTGGTGAGAGTGTGCCGTGCTTCGAAGGTCGCCGGCGCGATCTGGCCGAGGGCCGAGTGCCGCCGGCGGGGGTTGTAGAAGGTCTCGAGGTAGTCGAAGACGGCGAGCTTGGCTTCGCGTCGGGTGGTGAACCGGCCGCCGGGCTGCCGGTCGAACAGCTCGCACTCCAGGGTGGCGAACACGCTTTCGGCCAGGGCGTTGTCGAAGCAGTCGGCGACGCTGCCCATGCTGGCCAGCGCGCCGTGCCGGCGGAGTTCGCGTTCCAGGGCGTGGGAGCTGTACTCGGCGAGTTCAACCAGTCGATGCAACACCAGGCTGTTTGAACCGCCCCGGCGAGTCCGGAGACTCCAGTCCTTGAGGAGGATGGAGTCGTGGCAGATCGAAGCGTCCGGTATCCGCAGGAGCTGCGGGAGCGGGCGGTGCGCCTGGTCGCCGAGAGCCGACCGGACCATGCCACCGAGTGGGAAGCGATGCGCTCGGTGGCGCAGAAGCTGGGCATCGGCTCGACCGAGACGGTGCGCAAGTGGGTCCGCAAGGCCGAGGTCGACGACGGCACCCGCCCCGGGGTGAGCAGCGAGGAGTCCGCAGAGTTGCGCCGGCTGCGGGCGGAGAACCGCGAACTACGTCGCGCCAACGAGATCCTCAAGGCGGCGGCGGGTTTCTTCGCGGCCGAGCTCGACCGGCCACAGCGGACCTCGTGAGCTTCATCGAAGCCCACGCCGATCGGCGCACCGACGATGGGCTGCGCTGGGGGGTCGAGCCGATCTGCCGGGTGCTCACCGAGCACGGAACGCCGATCGCCCCCAGCACCTTTTACGACGCCCGCGGCCGCATCTCGGCCCGGGACCAGCGGGACGAGCAGCTCAAGGCCGACATCGCCCGGGTGCACGCGGCCAACTACGGCGTCTACGGCGCCCGCAAGGTCTGGCTGGCGCTCAACCGCGAAGGGATCCCGGTGGCTCGCTGCACCGTCGAGCGGTTGATGCGCGAGCTCGGCCTGGAGGGCGCCCGCCGCGGCCGGATCCGCCGCACGACAGTGGCCGATCCGGGTGCGGCCCGCCCCGCGGACCTGGTGCAACGCCGTTTCACCCAGGCCCGCCCGGACGCCGTCTGGGTGGCGGACTTCACCTACGTGGCGACCTGGTCGGGCACCGTCTACGTCGCCTTCGTCCTCGACGCCCACTCCCGCCGGATCCTGGGCTGGCGGGCGGCGACGAGCATGCGCACCGAGCTGGTGCTCGACGCGCTCGAGCAGGCGATCTGGACCCGCGGCCGCGAGGGCGTGAGCGACCTGTCCGGGCTCGTGTGCCACAACGACGCCGGCTCGCAGTACACATCCATTGCGTTCACCGAGCGGCTGGCCGCCGCCGGAGCCGCACCCAGCGTCGGCACGGTCGGGGACGCGCTGGACAACGCCCTGGCTGAGACCCACATCGGGCTGTTCAAGACCGAGCTCATCCGCCGCCGCGGACCCTGGAAGGGGCTCGACGACGTCGAGCTCGCCACGCTGGAGTGGGTCGACTGGCACAACAACCGCCGGCTGCACACCGCCTGCCACGACCTGACCCCGGTCGAGTACGAGCAGGTGTTCTACGGTCACCACCCGGCCCAAGACCGGGCTCGGGTCTCAACAACCTGAGTCTCCGGACTCGCCGGGGCGGTTCAGTTGGAGGGACCGTAGCTGTTTGGCGAAGACCTCCGCGGGGGTCTTCCAGCCCAGCACCTTGCGGGGCCTGTCATTGATCGTCAGCGCGACGGCTTCGAGGTCCTCGGCCGACCAGCGGGACAAAGTCGGTGCCCTTGGGGAAGTACTGCCGCAGCAGCCCGTTGGTGTTCTCGTTGCTCGGTCGCTGCCAGGGCGAGTGCGGGTCGGCGAAGAACACCTTGCTGCCGGTGTCGAGCGCTGGTCAATGCCGAATCAGGACGGCGGGTTGCCTTGCGACTGCCTCGCCGCCGCACTCATCGAGGCGGCGAGAGCGGCATCTCGCTCTTGCTCGGCACGCTGGTAGCGCAGCGCTGCGGCGGGGGAGGCGTGCCCGAGGCGGTGCATCAGCTCCCTGGTGGTGGCTCCGTGCTGGGCGGCGATAGTGGCGCCCCAGCCGCGGAGGTCGTGCAGGTGGGCGCCGGTCGGGAGTGTCCCGCCCCGGGTCTGATGGAGGCTCTCAATCCACGTGAGGATGAGAGTCATGGCGGCACCAAGGAAGTACCCCGACGAGCTGCGTGAGCGGGCGACCCGGCTGGCGGTCGAGGCACGGCGTGACCCGGCGACCCGGACCGGGGCGTTGAAGCGGATCGGCGTACAGCTGGGCATCAACCCCGAGACGCTGCGCAACTGGGTGATCCAGGCCGAGATCGACGAGGGCCACCGGCCCGGCACCACGACCGATGACGCCACCCGGCTGGCCGAGCTCGAGCGCGAGAACCGGGAGCTGCGCCGGGCGAACGCGATCCTCAAGAGCGCGTCGGCTTTCTTCGCGGCGGAGCTCGACCGCCCCTCCCGCTGATCGTCGACTACATCGACCAGCACAAGCTCGAACACGGGGTCGAGCCGATCTGCCGCGTCCTCACCGAGGCCGGCGCGAAGATCGCCCCGAGCACCTACTACGCCCAGCGCACCCGGCCACCCTCGGCACGGTCACAGACCGACGCAGCGACCACCGCGGTGATCGAGAAGGTGCACGCCGACAACTACGGGGTCTACGGCGCCCGCAAGGTGCATGCCGAAGTGCGCCGGCAGGGCCACGCCGTGGCCCGCTGCACCGTCGAGCGGCTGATGCGTTCCGCCGGGCTGCGCGGCATCACGCGGGCGAAGGGACCGCGCACCACCGTGCCCGGGAGTGGCCTGGACACCCGCCCGGACCTGGTCGACCGCGCGTTCACCGCGACCGGCCCGGACCAGCTGTGGGTCGCCGACATCACCTACTGCCGCACCTTCTCCGGCTGGGTCTACGCCGCCTTCGTCGTCGACGTCTATTCCCGCCGGGTGGTGGGCTGGCAACTGTCGAAGTCCTTGCGCACCGACCTGGCCCTCGACGCGCTGGAGATGGGCGTCTGGACCCGCCGCCGGACTGGGCGGGACCTCGGCGGGCTCATTCACCACTCGGACAAGGGCGTGCAATACCTCGCCGTGCGGTACACCCAGCGCCTCGCCGAGGCCGGCGCGGTCGCCTCCGTCGGCTCCACCGGCGACAGCTATGACAACGCCCTGGCCGAGGCGTTCAACTCGCTGTTCAAGGCCGAGCTGGTCCGCAACAGGGGCCCGTGGAAGGGCATCGACGACCTGGAGATCGCCGTCGCCGAGTACATCGACTGGTTCAACCACCGACGCCTGCACGGCGAGATCGGCCTGGTTCCACCGGCCGAGCACGAGGACACCTTCTACCGGCACAACATCGCGGCGGCTACCGTCGCCGCGTCAGTTCCGAGTCTCCACTGAACCCGGGGCGGGACAGAGTCCGGCCGCCTTCGCTGCTGGTGCCCACACTCGTGAAGCAAAGTTGTTGTTGCGGATCGGGCCGCCCTTCGGTCCTACGAAGACCAGCCCATGCGCTCCGGCCTGGGCGTACACCGCGAGGTGGCGCTCCAGGTCGCCGATGATGTGCGGCGGAATGGCGACGGAGCGACGGCCAGCTGCCGACTTCGGGGGCCCGTACTGGCGTTCCTGTCCGATCACGTCAACAACGGCGCTCTGAAGTGACCCCCGTCGGCTGAACACCTCCAGACTTGGCAACAGCCAAGGAGGGAGGACCCGTTGGGCCGACGGAGCAAGTACCCGGAGGAGTTCCGGCAGCGAGCCGCGCAGCTGGTGCTGGACAGCCGGCGCAGCGTCCGCGAGGTCGCCGGCGAGCTGGGCATCAATCACGAGACCCTGCGCAACTGGGTGGCCGCCGAGCGCCGCGAGCGAGCCGCCGGGCCTGCCGCTCTCACCGCCGATGAGCGGATGGAGCTGGCCCGGCTGCGGCGCAAGGTCGCCGAGCTGGAACTCGAGCGGGAGATCTTGAAAAAAGCCGCGGTCTTCTTCGCTCGGGAGACGGGCCGGTGAGCCGCGGACTGGTCTGCGAGTTCATCGCCGCGGAGAAGACTAGCTACGGCGTGCGCCGTCTCTGTCGGGTGTTCCGGATCAGCCCCACCAGCTTCTATGCCTGGGCCGCCCGCGCCGGCGGGCCGACGGCCGCCGAACTCGAGGAGGCCTACGCGATCGAGGCCGCGCGGGACGCCTGGATCTCCCATCGCCGGATCTATGGCGCCCGCCGGCTGACCGCCGAGGTCCGCGACCGCGGGCACGCCTGGAACCGCAAACGGGTCGCCCGCCTGATGCGGCTGGGCGCGATCGAGGGAGTGCACCGGCGCCGGCGCGGCAAGTACGGCCGCCGCTCGGTCTCCACCGCGACCGCCCCGGACCGGGTCGAGCGCGACTTCACCGCCGCCGCGCCGAATCAGCTGTGGGTCGCCGACATCTCCTACCTGCGCTCCTGGGAGGGCTTCGTCTACCTCGCCGTCGTGGTCGACGCCTTCAGTCGCAAGGTCGTGGGCTGGGCGATGGCCGACCACCTGCGCACCGAACTGGTCCTGGACGCGGTTGGCATGGCCATCACCACCCGCAAGCCGCCGGCCGGAACGGTGCACCACACCGACCGCGGATCGCAGGGCGGACTCAATCGGTCGTCGCAACACCCCGTGATCTCGGAGGTGTGCGATGGCACGGCGTCAGCAGCAGGCGGATCGGGCTCTGCGTCCGGCGATGCGGTCGCCGGGTCGGCCGATGCCGGCCCGGCAGGTGGAGCGCGAGTTCTGGCGGCTGATCGCGCAGGGCAAGCGCACCGAGGACGCGGCGCTCGAGGTCGGCGTGTCGACTGGCCGGTCGGGTCGCGCTGGTTTCGCCACGCTGGCGGCATGCCGCCGCTGAGCTTGGCCGAGCCCACCGGCCGCTACCTGTCGTTCCACGAGCGTGAGGAGCTCGCGCTGCTGAAGGCGCAGGGCCTCGGCGTCCGGGCGATCGCTCGAGAACTCCAGCGCGATCCCGGCACCGATCTCTCGAGAGCTGCGGCGCAACGCCGCGACCCGCAGCGGCAAGCGCGACTACCGGGCGACGGTCGCGCAGTGGAAGGCGCAGACCGCCGCCCGGCGGCCCAAGCCGGCGAAGCTCGCGACGCAACCCACGGCTGCAGGAGTACGTCCAGATGCGGCTGAGTGGGCAGCTGCAGCGACCCGACGGCAGCGTCGCAGCCGGGCCGCCGACGACCTGGAAGGGCTTGAACAAGCCGCATCGCGACGACCGGCGCTGGGCGACGGCCTGGAGTCCGGAGCAGATCTGCCGACGGCTCGTCCTCGACTTCCCCGACGATGCCGACATGCGCATCAGCCACGAGGCGATCTACCAGGCGCTCTACATCCAAGGGCGCGGCGCGCTCAAGCGTGAGCTGGTGGCCTGCCTGCGGACCGGACGAGCGCTGCGCAAGCCCCGCGAACGCTCGCGCAACAAGCCGCAGGGCCACGTCACCGCCGACGTCGTGCTCAGCGAGCGGCCCGCCGAAGCCGAGGACCGGGCGGTCCCCGGCCACTGGGAAGGCGACCTCATCATCGGGCTGAACCGGTCGGCGATCGGCACCGTCGTCGAGCGCACCAGCCGCTACACGCTGCTCGTTCACCTGCCTCGACTACGCGGGCTACGGCACCGTCGCGCCGGTCAAGAACGGACCCGCCCTCGGCGGCTACGGCGCCATCGCGATGAAGGACGCCCTCACCACGACGATGACCACGATGCCCGCCGAGCTGCTGCGCTCGCTGACCTGGGACCGCGGCAAGGAGCTCTCCGCGCACGCCCAGTTCAAGGTCGACACCGGCATCGCTGTCTACTTCGCCGACCCGCACTCACCCTGGCAGCGCGGCACGAACGAGAACACCAACGGCCTGCTGCGCCAGTACTTCCCCAAGGGCACCGACCTCTCCCGCTGGACCCAACAAGACCTCCTCGCGGTCCAAGCCGCGATCAACAGCAGACCCCGCAAGGTCCTCGGCTGGAAGACACCCGCCGAGGTCCTCGACGAGCACCTACGCTCGCTGCACCAGGCCGGTGTTGCAACGACCAGTTGAGACCAGTCAGTACACGGCCTACGAGTTCGGCAAGGCTCTGCGCGCCTCCGGGCTGCTGGCCTCGATGGGGCGGGTCGGGTCGGCGTTCGACAACGCGATGGCCGAATCGGTGTTCGCCACCCTGAAGACCGAACTGATCTACCGCCGCTCCTGGCCCACCCGCCACGAACTGGAGATGGAGGTCTTCTCCTACCTCGAAGGCTTCTACAACACCCGCCGCCGGCACTCCCGGCTCGGCAACCTCAGCCCGACCGACTACGAGACCATGCACCTGACACAGAACGAGGTGTCCGCCTGACGGGGGTCACTTCAGATGTGGTGCCGAGGGCGTGCCTTACGCGTGCCTTAACCTCGATCCACCGATGGGCTGAGCGCCGCGGACGGGCGTGGGAACGCCGAAATGCCCCTCTGAGCTGGGAAGATACGACTTGTCTAAGGTCCGTATCGCCAGATCAAGAAGGGCATCTCGTAGATGCAACTTTCCCACACCCACCCGGTGGTGTCTGCGACGTTCGATGAGCCCAACCTCGTGTCGGCGGCGGGCCTGGTCCCGCTGATGGCGCTGGCCGGCAAGGCCGGCCTGCGTGAGCTGGCCGACGAGTGGTTGAGCGTGCCGACGGACAAGGGCGCCAACGCCGGCCTGAAGCTCTCCTCGCTGGTGGCGGGCATGGCCGCCGGCGCGGACAGCATCGAGGACATGGCCCTGCTGCGGCACGGCGGGATGGGCAAGGTCTTCACCGGCGCGTATGCCCCCTCGACGCTGGGCTCGTTTCTGCGCTCGTTCACCTTCGGCCACGTCCGGCAGGCCGACGCGGTGGCCTCCCGGTTCCTGCTCAACCTCGCCGAGCACACCGAGCTGCTCGGCCGCGGTGAGGACGCGGGCACGGTGCTGCTCGACCTCGACGACACCATCATCGAGGTGCACGGCTACGCCAAGCAGGGCGCGGCGTTCGGGTACTCCGGGATCCGGGGCCTCAACGCCCTGCTCGCGACCGTCTCCACCGGTCAGGTTGCGCCGGTCATCGCCGCCCAGCGGCTGCGCAAGGGGTCGGTCGGCTCGCCGCGCGGGGCGGCGAGGCTGGCCACCGACGCCCTCGCCCTGGTCCGGCGCAGCCAGCTGGCCGGGCGGGACGTGCTGGTGCGGGCGGACTCGGCGTTCTACTCCCACGCCCTGGTCGCCGCGGTGCGCACCGCCGGCGGGCAGGTGTCGATCACCGTGCGCATGGATCCGGCGGTCAAGCGCGCGATCACGACGATCGGCGAGCACGCGTGGACCACGATCAAGTACACCGACGCGGTCTACGACGAGACCACCAGCAACTGGATCTCCAGGGCCCAGGTCGCCGAGGTGCCGTTCACCGCGTTCACCTCCCACAAGAAGGCCGAGCAGATTCCCGGCCGGCTGATCGTGCGCCGCATCCCCGACCTGAACCCCAAGAAGAACGACGGCCAGGACACGCTGTTCGACACCTGGCGGTTCCACGCGTTCTTCACCACCACCGACCCCGCCGCCCTGGACACGGTCGCCGCGGACCAGACCCACCGCCGGCACGCGATCATCGAGAACGTCCACGCCGACCTCAAGGCCTCCGCGCTGGCCCACCTGCCCTCGGGGGTGTTCAACGCCAACGCCGCCTGGCTCGTCTGTGCCGTGATGGCCTTCAACCTCACCCGCGCCGCCGGAACCCTGACGAAGGCGGCGGCGCTGGCGAAGGCGACCACCGCGACGATCCGGCGCAAGCTCGTCGCCGTCCCGGCCCGGATCGCCACCTCGGCCCGGCGGATTCATGTTCATCTGCCCAGCAGCTGGCCCTGGAAGACGGCCTGGACAGCGCTCTACGACGCGCTCTTCACAAAGCCCGTCGCCACGGTGACCTGACCAACCGCGTCTGCCCCGACGAGACGACCCACAGTGGAAAAGCCGGGCAGACCGGCGGATCCTTCACGCCCTGCCGCGACCACACGCACGTTCGCCCGAAAAGGGATCAGACGCCCGCCTCATCGGTGGATCGAGGCTTAAGCAGGGGCCAAAAGCGAACGTCAGCGGTTAGCAACGGTCGGAACCACTGAGGCACGAAGATGGCCCCGATGTGCAGCTGAGCTGGCCAGTTGGGGATCCGAGCTGGCCAGAAGGTGGAGCGGGTGACCGGGATCGAACCGGCATGGCCAGCTTGGAAGGCTTGGTTGCTCCAGCCGCAAAGGCGCTGCTCAAGGGTTCGTTCATGTGGGCGTCGTGCCTTCCACGTGCCTTACCGCCGCGATCCGACGGAGGAGCTCCGTGCGGTCTGCCGAGCATCGACTCGGAGGCGGGCGCGCTGGGCTCTGGGAGGTCTACCAGAACTGATCAGCGGCGGTCGGCGCCCTAAGTCAACCGGGTTAACGCGGCCTCAACCTGCGCAGTACCTTGAGCCACTCATGTGTTGGCCGCATGCCCGCACCGTCACGATGGCTGAGTCGTGCCGGGTGCCGGCGGCCCGCGTCAGATTCACCCGTGGTGCCAGGAGGACCGTTGATGAGCGACGCGCACTGGGCCCAGCGGCCCCGGCCGACGCCTGGACGTGCCTCGTCCACTATCGGCCGGTGGTCTCCGGCCACGCCCGCCGACCTCACTGCGTACCGGATGCAGCTAGCCGCCGTTCTCCACGACGGCGCCCGTCCGCCCGCGGCGCAGGAGGCCGACGTCGAGTGCCTCCTGCTCGCGTTCGAGGAACTGGTCAGCAACGGGCTGCGGCACGGCCGCTCACCGGTCGAGGTCGTCGTCACCACAGTCGACACCGGCTGGCTGCTGGAGGTCACCGACGCAGCAGCGGCAACGCCGCCTGTGCCGGCCGTCGGTCGGGACGCCGCACAGGGTGGGCTGGGCCTGCACCTGGTCGCGCAGCTGTGTGCCGCACACGGCTGGACGACCGAGGGTGACCGGAAGGTGGTGTGGGCTCGTGTCGACTTCGCAGCCGACGCCGCCTCGCGGCTGCCCGGGGCGTGCTGCCTCATCCCCGTGGCGAGGATGAGCGGCGCAACTGCTGGTCGTAGTACGTGCTCGCTCGGGTTCACTGGCCGGTGCCTCCGCTGACCACGCCCGCAGGTTCGGCATCCGCGAGCTGGTGAACTCTTCGGAGGCTTGGGTGACCTCGTGGTGTGGCTACGGTGCCGGTCAGGCGTCGATCTCCTCGTGTGGTGTCGAGGCGGCGCGCGGCGACGAGATCTGTGGATCGACGCTGCCGGAACGTCTCCTGCCGGCTCGGACGAGCAGCCAGCCGGTGAGCGCGGCGGCCAGGGCGATGGCGACGACGAGGAGGTCGGGGACCTGGCCGACTCCCTGCAGGACCGTGCCCTCGATCGCGGCCTGGTCGGACGCACCCAGGACGCCGCTCAGTGCGGTGGTGCCGTCGGTGACGAGGAGCAGGATCCCGACGGCGATGGTCAGCACGCCTCCGACGATCCCGGTCCACGTGTTGCTCCACCGGCCAATGGTGATCCCGCGAGGTCGGACGAGGCGTTTCACGAACGGAAGCCGTCCCCACAGCAGGGCGAGGACGACCAGGGGGAGCGCCATCCCGGCAGCGAAGATCAACAGGATGATCCCGCCGGCGAGCGCGCTGCCGGAGACCGCGGCGACGGTCAGCGCGGCACCGAGCAGGGGACCGGCGCACACTCCGGCGAGCCCGTAGACGGTGCCGAGGGCGTACACCGCCGCGGTGGAGGTGCCCTCAGACGCCATGCCGCGCGAGAGGAGCGGGACGGGGACGTTCAGCAGCATGACCGCCCCGAGCCCGATCACGACGATCGAGGCGACGGTGACGAAGGTGAAGCGGTGCTCGTTCACGAACGCGCCCAGCGTTCCGGCGAGCACCCCGAGCGGAACGAGGCTGGTGATCAGCCCGAGGTAGAACACGCCGGTGCGGGCGAGCAGCGCTCTCGGGCTGGCGAACGCGTAGGAGAAGAACGCGGGCAGCAGCATCGCCGAGCAGGGGCTCAGCAGCGTGAGGACGCCGCCGAGGAACGCGGCGAGGAGGCCGATGTCCATACCGGTCTCACTTCGCCTGGGCCAGGGCCTGGTCGAGGAACTCCTGGAAGGTCGCGGTCGGCTGCGCCCCGGACAGGGCCATGTCCCCGGCGAAGAAGAACGGCACGGCGGTGACACCGATCTGCTGGGAGTACTGCGTGCTCGCCTGTGCATCGGCCCGGATCTCGGGGTCGTCGAGATCCGCGGTGAACCGGTCGATGTCGGGCACGCCCGCCTGGTCGGCGAAGTCGATGAGCACGTCGCGCGGAAGGTCCGGGTGCCCTCGCTCGGGGGAGGCGTCGTAGACGGCCGTCACGAACTCCACGAACTTGTCCTGGTTCGCCGCCGCCCGAGCGGCGACGGCGGCGTCTTCGGACTCCTCGCCGAAGAACGCCACGTCGACGAACTCGATCCGCACCTGACCCGTGTCGACGTACTCCTCGACCAGTGTGGGCAAGGTGTTGCGGCTGAACGCAGCACAGAACGGGCAGCGCAGATCGATCCACTCGGTCAGGACCACCGGAGCGTCCACGTCGCCGATCGCCATCGGATCGTCGGGGTCGCGACGGACGAACCCCATCTCCTGCGCACCGCCTGACTCCCCGTCCGCCGCTGAGGATTCAGCCGAGGATGCGGCAGGCCCGGCTGACGACGACGAGGTCGGTGACTGGCCGGGAAGGATTTCGGCGACGACCACGATCCCGAGGAAGACGACGAGCACGGCCAGAACGACGGTCCAGATCCGGGAACGGCGGTACTTCGCCTCTATCAGGTCCGTGGAACGGGCCCGGGTTCCCTCGGCCGCGGACTCCGTCTCGGCCTTCTTCGTCGTATCGTCGGTCGTCCTGGCCACGATCGCCCCTCGTCGTCGATGGAGCGAGGTTTACTACCTCGCATAGTCGACTATGCACGATAGTTCTCCTCGGGCATGATGGGGGACATGGAGTCGTTCCTGCGTGGCGTGCCCGTCACCACCAGCCTGGCAGTACGCGGACTGCGAACGTGGACGAGTCGGCAGGCGCTCGTCGCCGCGGGCGCGGCGGTGGCCTTTGGGTTGTTGCTCGGGATCGCGACGGTGCTGATCCCAAACTCGATCTTCGCCCGCGACATCCCGCCGGTGTGGTGGAACTACCCGGTGTGGGTGCTCACGTCCGTGTTCGCCGGCATGCTCGTGGCCACCTACGTGCGCGGATCCGGAACGGCGGCAGGCGACGCTGCGCCTGCTGACGGGCCCGCGGAGCGACGGACGAGCCGGTTCGGCATGGCCGGGGGCGTGCTGGCGTGGTTCGCGGTCGGCTGCCCGGTGTGCAACAAGCTCGCGCTGCTCGCGTTGGGCTACTCGGGCGCGATCACCTGGTTCGCGCCCGTGCAACCGCTCCTGGCGATCGGGGCGCTGGCCCTAACCGGCGTGGCGCTGGTGTGGCGCTTGCGCGGGCAGGTTGCGTGCCCGATCCCTACTCGGCGGACTGCTGCCGTGGTGCCGGACCCCGCCCGATGAGCACGCCCAGTGCAGCGACCGGAGAGCCGCCCCGGCTCGGGACGCTGGAGGCGCAGGTGATGGACGTGCTGTGGGACCGCGGGCCGGCCACGATCCGCGGCATCATCGACTGCCTACCCGGTGATTTCGCCTACACGACGATCGCGACGGTGCTCGGTAACCTCGGCCGCAAGGGACTGGTCACCTCTTCCAAGGAGAACCACTCGACCCGGTATTCGGCCCGGATCGGCCGGGAGCAGCACGTGGCGTCGGTGATGCAGCACGCACTCGGCGCGAGCCGGGACCGTGCGGCGTCGATCCTGCATTTCGTGGAGAGCATCCCGGCGAGCGACCTGGATCTGTTGCGCGAATACCTGCGGCAACGTGACGGCGGCCCGCGGACATGACGATCGCGCTCCTCGTCGCCACGCTGACCCTCGGGATGGTTGTCGCGGCCGTAGCGGGCCCGTGGGTGCTGCGACGCGCCGCGCCGGCCTTGATGCGTTTCCCCCGGCTGGCGATCGGCCTGCTCGCCGGCAGTACCGGCATCTGGGTCCTGGGACTGCTCGCGCTGGGGCCGATGCTCGCCTGGATCATCTCCGGGCCGGGTGTCCTGCCCGGAGGCGCGGCCGAGGTCTGCCAACGGTGCCTTGCCGCCAGCAGTCCGTTCGTCTCCCCGCTGATCGAGACCGCGATCCCGGCCGTGGCCCTGCTCGCTCCGCCGACGGTGGGTGGAGCGTTCCTCGCCGGCTCGATCGTCGTGGATATCCGGCGCCGGCGGCGCGGCACGCTGCGAACCGCCTGGTGGCTCCGCGCCCGCCGTGCACCTCGGCAGGTGCACGGCTACTCGGTGCTCGTCGCCGACGACCCGCACCCGTTCGCGCTCACCCTCCCGCGGCGACACGGCGGGATCGTGATCTCCACCGGCGCACTCGACCTGCTGCCACCCGACGAGACGGCCGCGGTCCTCGCCCACGAGCACGCCCACCTGCGCCAGCGCCATCACCTCGTCACGGCGGTCGTGACCAGCCTGACCCGGCGACTGCGGTGGGTGCCGCTCCTGGCCGCCGCGGAAGACGCTCTCGGGCACTATCTGGAGATCGCCGCCGACGACGCCGCGCGTCGCCAGGCGGGAACCCCGGCGCTGGCGAGCGCGCTGCTTCTCCTGGGGCAGGGCGGCCATCCCGCCCACGAGGACGCGGCGCTGGACGGCGCCCTGCACGCGCTCGGCCCCGATCGCGTCCGCCACCTCCTCCAGCCTCACTCCGGCCGGGCCGGCGTCGTCTCCACGGTCGTCGCCACTTGTTGCCTGACGATGCTCGCGGCGGTCAGTGCCGTGGTGCACGTCCCGTACGCCCTCGCCGCGCTCTCCGGGTGTGTCTGACCGAAGGCTGACCGGCGCACGGGCGAGGTGGCTACCGGGTCCGGTGCGTCTGCTCGCCGCGGCGGTGGCCGGCGTCCTGCTGGCGGTCAGCCTGCCGCCCCGGCCGGTCTGGTACGCGCTGCCCGCCGGAGTGGCGGTCCTCACCTGGGCACTGAGGGGCCGGCCGTGGCGGCATCGGTTCGTGCTCGGCGCCGGCGCGGGCCTGGCCTTCTTCCTCCCGACCCTGGGCTGGCTGGCCGGTTTCACCCCGGCCGGCTTCGGCGCCGTCCTGGCGCTGGAGGTCCTGCTCTTCGGTTCGGCCATGCTGCTGGTCGATCCGCGACCGGCGCGCTGGTGGACCGTGCCGACGGCACTGGTGGCGCTGGAGGCGCTGCGTGCCCGGTTCCCCTTCGGCGGTTTCCCGATCCCGGGGATGGCCCTGGGCCAGCTCGATGGCCCGTTTGTCGCCACCGCGCCCCTCGGCGGATCACTCCTGGTTCTCGGGGCGGCCGCTACGAGCGGGGCTGCGCTCGCCGGACTGCTGGCCGCCGGCCGGCGGGTGCGGACGGCGGTATCGGTGGCCGTACTCGCGGCCGTACTCGCGGCCGTGGGCACGGTCGGCATTCTCCTGGCGGCCCCGAACGGTGCCGTCGTCGGCGAGCTCCGGGCGGCGTTGGTGCAGGGCGGTGGTCCGCGCGGCATCCCTGCCGTGCTGAGCGATGAGCAGGAGGTGACCGAGCGGCTCTTCCGGCTCAGCGCTGACCTTCCCACCGGGGTCGACCTGGTGCTGTGGCCGGAGAGCAGCATCGGGGTTCCCGGACCGGTCGCGGCCAGCCGGGACGCCGACCGGGTGTCGCGGCTGGCCGAGCGGACGGGAGCCACCGTGGTCGCCGGGGTCACCGAGACCGAAGGCAGCCACTTCCGCAACGCTGCGGTCGCCTGGGGCCCCGGCGGGCACGTCGTGGACCGCTACGAGAAGGTCCACAGGGTGCCGTTCGGCGAGTACCTCCCGGCGCGCGGCCTGTTCGAGCGGCTCTCGGGCATGACGGCGCTGGTGCCTCGGGACGCCATTCCGGGACGCGGCACGGGGTTGCTGCGCACTCCCGCTGGTCCACTGGGCGTCGTCATCTCTTACGAGGTGTTCTTCAGCGACCGTGCTCGGGCCGCGGTCGCCGCCGGCGGCCAGATCCTGCTGGTGCCCACCAACGCCGCCTCCTTTCCCACCGACGAGGTTCCGCAGATGCAGGTGGCTGCGTCCCGGATGCGTGCGCGTGAATTCGACCGCGCGGTCCTGCAGGCCGCTCCCACCGGGTACACGGCTGTCGTCGGTCCCGATGGGGACGTTCTCACCCGAGGCGACCTCGGCACGCCAGAAGTCCTGGCGGTCACCGTGCCGCTGCGCAGCGGTCTGACCGTCTACGCACGCACCGGGGACGGACCGGTCCTGGCGGCCACGGCGACCCTTCTGCTGGTCGGGTCGCTGGCCCGCGCTCGGGTGGCCGGCGGTCGTGGCCGCACATCATCCACCGGCGTCGAGTCCCATGCGGCGCCGCTCGTCCGGCTCACGAACCCGCGCCCGTGATCTGGCTCGTCGACTCGCCACGGGCGCTCGACACCCCTGCTCCCGCTGTCCTCCCGCGAGCCCCCCGGGGTTACTACTGCAGGTAGTCGACTATGTGTCATAGTCGTCGCGTGATCGAGCAAGGCGGCCATCGCCTGAGGAGGACCATGCCACTCACCAACGGCGTCGTCGGCATGCCGTCCCTGATCTCTACCGCCCTGCGCGCACCGTATATCTCGGAGTCGGCGTCGTGATGGGCCCACGCCATGGGGCGAGCACCACGGTGGTCATCGCGCTCTCCATCGCGCTGACCGCTTGTGCGTCACCAGGCACCGGTGGCGAACTCGATCCTGACCCGCAACAGGTCGGCAGGCCGGCGCCAATTCACGACGCGTCCGGGTTGATGCTGCCCGCCGAGTTCGATGGCGCGACCGTCGTCGATCCGGGATGGCAGGGCACACCGCAGCAGTCCGGTGGTGTCTACCTGGCCTTCCAGGAAGGGGACCGCGCGTTGGTCTTCTCCGCGATATCGGAGACCGGAACCGTGCTGTGGGAGGCGCAGCGGCCCAAGGTTTGCTCTGGGTTCGTCGTCACCAACGACGGCGGACGGGACCTCGCGGTCCTGATGAACCTCACCGCAGGCCCTGATGGGTTCGGGCCCCCTGCCGCTACTGCCTATGACCTGCACACCGGAGAAGAGGTGTGGGGACCGGTCGATGTTCCGGGTCCCCACCAGGGCCCCGGTCTGGTGTTCGCCGCGCCGCCGGTGGACTACATGGGCGACAGCGACCTGCGCGTCGCCCTGGATCCAGCAACCGGACACGTCATCGCCGATGAGCAGCAGATGGACGGCGCGGAGATCCTGGGGGAGTACGGCGGTGTCGTCGTGCTCGCCGACGACGGCGCCCTCGTCGCCTGGCACTCCGACGGCGACCACCTCTGGCGCCTCTCGCCGGACGAGATCGGTTGGCCGCCGGAGCTGCTGCCGGAGATCGGGGTCGAACACCTCGGCGGCGATCTGGTGCTGCTGGGGAACGCGGACACGAAGCACGTGCTCATCGATCTCGCCGACGGCACGGTGGTGGCCGACGGGATCGACGACGGCGTGTTCGACCGGGCCACCGGCACCTACGTCGTCCTCGGGGAGCAATTGCGGGCGTACGACGCTGCAGGGCAGCTGTCGTGGGCGCACGACGCTCCGGCGCCCGATCGGCTCGAGGCCGCTGGGCACGGTGTGGTTTACGCCCGTTCGGCCGACGGGATCCACGTCTACGACGTGGCCACCGGGAACCCGATCCCGGACTCCTCGTCGGCTGCAGTGGCCGTGCCGCTGCACATCAGCGAAGGCGGTGCCGGAGTTGTCGGAACCGTCGACGACCCCTTGCTCGTGACGGCGGCTCGGTGACGCATGGACCGAAGTCGCACTCGCGTGCTCGCGCTCAAAGATCCAGACAGGAGTACGCCCGTGACCGATTCACGCTCGACGACCCAGGCCGTCGTCATCCATGTCTCTGATGCTCCGGAGGACGTGCAACGGGCGATGAGCACCGCCGATGCGCTGCGCGCGTCTTTTCCGGGCGTGCGCATCCGGATCATCGTCAACGGCGACGCGCTCTCGGCCGTGCCGGCCTTGAGCACCCAACAGGTCCCGAACGATGTCGAGGTCGCCGTGTGCTCGGTCGGGCTGCGCCGTCGGGACATCGACGAGGCGGACATGCCGGCCGGCGTTGAGATTCTTCCCGCCGCTCCCGTCGCGATCGTCGAGGAGCAGTTCAAGGGGGCCGCTTACCTGCGGCTGTGAGAGAAGAACCGAGCTTTGACCCACCGCCCTGCCACGCGGTCGACGGGGCCGGCGGGTCGCTGTCGACCCGGTCGTCGAGGTGCGCTGCGTACCGGCGCTGGGTGCGGGGTCCCTCGGGATGCGACAACACGGAGGCGAACTGAGGACATGTCGATTCCAGGACTGGACGCCGGACGGCGCAGCGGAAGGCAGGTGCACCGGTCTGTGCGTGCCGTGGGGAGTGTGGTGCTCGTGCTGCTCGTCGCCGGCTGCGGCACCTCGCAGGGTCAGGCCGCCGCACGGATTCCGGATCCGGCCGCTGAGGCGGCGGTGGACGGGGCAGGACCGGCCGAGCCACCCACGCTCGGAAGCGCCGAGATCGCAGACCTGTCCATCAGCGACGGCTACGTGCGCGAGCCGGCCAACCCCTCGGTCGCGGCCGCCTACCTGGCGATCGGCAACGACGGGGAGACCGATGATCGGCTCCTCTCCGTGAGCACGCCCTCGGCGGCGTCGGTCGTGCCGATGACCGAGTCCGGCGACAGCACGACCACCGAGATGGCCGACCTGGGTGAGGTGGTCCTGCCCGGCCGGTCGAGGTTCCCGTTCGAGCCCGGATCGGCACACCTGATGCTGATGCATCCTGATCCGCTGCGCCCGGGGGACACCGTGTCCCTCACGCTGACGTTCGAACACGCCGGCGCGGTCACCGTCGAGTTGCCCGTCGTGCCGCTGATGGGAGCAGCGCGATGAACCATCACCTCAGACAGCGCCCGCGGTCACGACGCCTGCTCGCGTCGCTGGCCGCCTCAGCACTTCTCCTGACCGCCTGCGCATCCGCGGACGCTTCCGACGAGGGTGGAGCCGTAGCCGTGGTCTCGGGTCCGGCTTCTACGTCCGACTACCGCGGCACGTCCCTGCCCGAGGCTGTGACGATGGATGACGCGATCGCCGTCCAGCCCTTCGCCAGCTCCGCCGGCGGGCAGACCACCCTGGGAGACCTCCAGCAGGCGCGCCTGATGCTCCTCTACTTCGGCTACACCCATTGTCCGGACGTCTGCCCGACGACCCTGGCCACCGTCGCCATCGCGCTCCGGCAGTTGCCCGACGCGGTGCAGCGGCGGACCCAGGTCGTCATGGTGACCGCCGATCCCGAGCGGGACACCCCGGAGGTGCTGGCGGATTATCTGGGCCGCTTCGACGGTGATCTGTCCACTTCTTTCCTAGGGCTGACCGGTCCGCTGGAGCAGGTCCACGCGCTCGGTGACGCCCTCGGCGTCGAGATGAGCGCCCCCGAGGTGCTGCCGGACGGGGTCGTCATCGTCGACCACGGCGCCCAGGTGCTCGGCTTCGTCGCCGGGGAGGCAGACCTCCTGTGGCTGGCCGGCACGAGCTCGGCCGACTACGCCCACGACATCCAGGCCCTCGTCGAACAGATCCCCCCACCGTGACGAGGCCACGCGGACGGCAGGGCTGATGCGTGGGTGAACTCTTCGGCTCGCTCGTCACCGACGGGCCGCTCCTCGTCGCGGCCGCGGTGGCTGCCCTCGTGGGGCTGATCAGCTTCGCCTCGCCCTGCGTGCTGCCCCTGGTCCCGGGCTACCTGTCCTACGTGGCCGGGCTCGTCGGCACGGGAGCGGCTGCCTCGCAGAGCTCGGCGGCTCCGTCGGGCGGCCGCACTGCGGCCGTCAGCCGCACCGAGGTGGCCACGCGCCGCCGGATGGTGATGGGAGCCCTGCTGTTCGTCCTCGGGTTCACCCTCGTCTTCGTCGCGTTTGGCGCGGCCTTCGGCGGACTGGGCCGGCTTCTGCTCCAGCACGCCGACCTGCTCAACCGGGTCTTCGGGGTGGTCACGATCCTCGTCGGGCTCGCCTTCCTGGGCCGGCTCCCGCTGCTGCAGCGCACCAAGCGGATCAACGCCCGCCCCGCCGCCGGGCTGGCCGGCGCCCCGCTGATCGGCGGCGTGTTCGGCCTGGGCTGGACGCCGTGCCTCGGGCCGACGCTTTCCGCCGTCTACTCCCTGGCCTTCTCCGAGGCCACCGCCGTCCGGGGAGCGGTGCTCGGCGTCGCCTACTGCCTCGGCCTGGGGATCCCGTTCGTGCTGGTCGCCCTGGGCACCCGCTGGGCCATGGGCGCGACCATCTTCCTGCGCCGCCACGCCGGCACCGTCACCCGGGTAGGCGGCGGGATCCTGGTGCTGGTCGGGCTGCTCCTGCTCACCGGCGCGTGGACCGAGCTCATGGGCTGGCTGCGATCGTGGCTGGCCGAGGCCGGGTTCGCGGAGACGTCGCTCTGACGGGAAGCTACGCGCCGTCGGCACGTCGCCGTCCGGTGCCGCGACGTCCCCTCGGCACGGGACGAGTTCTACGCCGGCCCCTTCTCCCGAGCCTGAGCCGAGGCCCCGGCGCTCCGGCTCCGTCGTGCACGGTGGAGCACCGACAGCGCCCGCCCTTCAGCTGCCAGGGCCGCCCTGCGGCGGAACACACGCACCGATCCCGACGGTCGATCGAGCCCCTTCCACGGCACACGAACGGAGACCGGGCCCGCTGATGCTCCCAGACTTGATGCGGCGTCCACGGACGGTGCGACGGGGTCGGGTGAAGGGTCAGCTGAGCCTGGAGAGCGGTCCTGGGATGGAGTCGCCCGATCCACCTTTGCCGAAGTGATGGCGCAGGGAACGGTCACGCGGTCATGCGGGCGGTACGGGCGTGGGTCTCGTACATGCGCGCGCCGACGACGAGCGCGGAGGTGGCGCTGATGGCGGCGGCGACCCAGACGGCGGCGGACAGGCTGACCAGGTCGGCCACGATCCCGCCGAGGACCGCCCCGACTGCGTAGCCGAGGTCGCGCCAGACTCGGTAGACGCCCACTGCCCGTCCGCGCCAGGCTGGGTGTGCGACGTCGCCGATGACCGCAAGCAGTGTCGGGTAGACCATCGCGGTGCCGGCGCCGAGCAGCGCGGTGCCGGTGGCCCAGCCGGCGAAGCTGTCGGATGCGGCGATGACCGCGAGGGCGGCGGCCTGGATGGCCATGCCGGCGGTGACGAGGTGCTTGCGCCCGATCCGGTCGGACAGGGCGCCGGTGATCAGCTGCCCGGCTCCCCACACCCCGGGGTACAGCGCGAACAGCAGGCCGATCTGCCCCACGGGCAGGTCGGCGGTGGCGAACAGCAGCGGGAACAGGCCCCAGGAGAGGCCGAAGTTGAGGTTGTTGACCAGCCCGGCCTGGCTGGCCGAGGACAGCGCGGGCTCCTTGAGGCTGGTCTGGGCCCAGATCTGGCGGTCGGTGAGGCCGGCGTGCAGGTGATCGTGGCGGCCGTCGGCGCGGGGGACGTGCGTCCCCGCCTCGAGGTGGGCGTGGCCGCGGGTCTCCCGCACGAACGCGCCGGACAGCAGCAGGGCCAGGGCGATGTAGAAGAGCCCGAGCAGGAAGGGCGCCGGGCGCAGGCCGTACTCCCCGGCCAGGTAGCCGGCGAGCAGGGAGGTGACCGCGACCGCGCCGTAGCCGGCCGCCTCGTTGAGACCCATCGCCAACCCGCGCTGCCGGGGACCGACCAGGTCGATCTTCATGACCACGGTGGTGGACCAGGTGAGTCCCTGGTTGATGCCGAGCAGCACGTTCGCTGCCACGACCCAGCCCCAGTTCGGAGCGGCAATCAGCATCAGCGGCACGGGGACCGCGAACAGCCAGCCGACCAGCAGCACAGGCTTGCGCCCGTAGCGGTCCGACAGCGTGCCGGCGAACCAGTTGGCCGCCGCCTTCGTGATTCCGAACGCGGCCACGTAGGTGAAGACGAAGGTGTAGCCGGTCAGGCCGAACTCGTCCTCTGCGAGCAGTGGCAGCACGGTCTGCTGCTGGCCGACCATGCCGCCGACCAGGGCGTTGACCGCGACGAGCAGGGCGAACTGGGCGGCGTTGGCGCCCAGGCCGAGCCGGATCGGGGACGAGACGCCACCGCCCACCGCTCGACCAGAGATGCCCGACCGGAGCCGCGGGCCCCGTCGTCGGCGCCCGCGGCTCGAGGGCGGAGCCGCGTCCGGCACAGGGTCGTCAGGCGCTGCGGCGCTGGTCGGCGAGGTCGGCGCGCACCTGCTCCATGTCCAGCCCGCGTACCGCGGTGACGAGCTCCTCGAGCGCCTCGGCGGGCAGGGCGCCGGGCTGGGCGAAGACGAGCACGCCGTCGCGGAAGGCCATCAGGGTCGGGATGGACCGGATCCCGGCGGCGGCGGCCAGCTCCTGCTCGGCCTCGGTGTCGACCTTGCCGAAGACGATGTCGGAGTGGCCCGCTGCGGCGGCCTCGAAGACCGGCGCGAAGGCCCGGCAGGGGCCGCACCAGCCGGCCCAGAAGTCGACCAGGACGATGCCGTCGCGGCTGACGGTGTCCTGGAAGGTCGATGCAGTGAGGGCGGTCGAGCTCATGATGTAGCCCTTTCGTCGTCGGATACCCACGGGGGTAACCAGGGACGGTGACATCCTGTTCCGGGTGGTCAGCCGAGGAGCGAGATCAGGCTCGACGAGGCGGTATAGACCGCGACGGCGATGAGTAGGACGGCGAAGGCCCGCGTGAGGGTTGCGCCGGAGATGCGGTCGGCGACCAGCTTCCCGCCGAGCGAGCCGGCGACGGCGGCCAGCGTGAACGGGATGATCACCGCCCAGTCGAAGTGCGCCGTGCCGGCCCGTGCCAGCAGGGCGCCGGTGGAGTTGATCGAGATGATGACCAGCGACGTGGCGACCGCCTGCGGCATGGACATGCCCAGGGCGAGGGTCAGCGCCGGGACGATCACGAAGCCGCCGCCGACGCCGAAGAGGCCGGTCATGAAGCCGACGAGCAGGCTGGCACCGACGATGCGTCCGATCCGCCCGGCTCTCCAGCGTCGTGCGGGCTGTGGTGCGTCACCCTCTCCTTGCGGGAGCGTCTCGTCTCCGCTGTTGGCGAGCATGCCCACGGCGGCGACGACGATCACCGCGGCGAAGCCGAGGAGCAGGACATCGGGGTCCACCAGCCGGTTGACCGCGGTCCCGGCGAAGCCGGCCGCGATGCCGGTGATCCCGAAGGCGACGCCGACGCCCCAGTGCACCCGCCCGCTGCGGGCGTGGCCAAGCGCGGCGATAACCGAGGTGATGCCGACGATGAACAGGCTGCTGGTCGCGGCCGCGCGGGCGTCCTGGCCGATGACGTAGACCAGGGCGGGCACGGTGAGGATGGAGCCGCCGCCGCCCAGTGCGCCCAGGCTCAGGCCGATGAGCAGGCCCAGCCCGAGCGTGGCGGCGACGATCATGCGACGGTGCCCGGCTTCCCGTCGTCGGTGACGATCGGCAGGCCGCTCTGGGTCCACGCCGTCATGCCGCCGGCCAGGTTGTGCACCCGTACGCCGGCTGCGGCCAGGGCGTCGGCAGTCTTGCCCGAGCGGTTGCCGGACCGGCAGATGGCGATGACCGGCCGGTCCTGCGGAACCGCCTCCGGGGTGACCAGACCGAGCGGCAGGTGCTCGGCCTGTGGGGCGTGGCCCGCGGCCCACTCTTGTGGCTCTCGGACGTCGATCAGCAGTGCCTCGCCCCGCTCGAGCAGCTCGGCGGCCTGGCCGGGATCCAGGTCGGGGAGCCGGCGGGTGGGAGACGCCTCGGTCATCAGGGTTCCTTCCTGGGTCAGCCGAAACTCGGCGTGAACGCGGAGACGGGGATGTCGCCGCTGGGCGGCTCGGTCGCTCCCGGCCGGGGGTCCAGCGTGCTGGTCAGGGTGAAGCGGTCGGCCCGGATCAGGGTGTGCCGCCACTCGACGGGGACACCGGAGCTCGTGCCCGTCCGCTCGACGGAGAACACCGCCGACGGCGGCTGCAGGCCGAGAGTGTCGTGCTCGGCCCTGCTCGGGATGACCGCCCGGACCGTCTCCTGCCCACCGGTGACGGCGATGCCGGTCCGGGCGAGCTCCTCGTAGAGGCTGGTGCGGCGGAAGTCGACGTCCAGCAGGGGCTCGCCGATCGAGGCGGGGAGCCAGACGCGGTCGAGCGCCAGGGGTCGGTCGTCGGCCAGGCGCAGCCGCTCGAGGTGGACGAGCGGTGTCGACTCCTCCAGCCCCAGCCGGGGGGCGATGACGCCGTCCGCCCGCACGGTCAGCACGCGTACCACCGACGTCTGCACCAGCCCGCAGGCCTCCACGGAGGAGAACAGCGAGTAGGCGATCCCCGTGGGCTGGGTGATGACCGGGTCGGGCGCGGCGAGGCGGGGGCGCCGACCGCGTCCGGTGCTGATCACGCCGTCGGCGCGCAGCTGGCGCAACGCCTCGCGGACCGTGTGCCGGCTGACCGAGTACTGGAGGCCGAGCTCCACCTCGCCGGGGACGCCGTGGATGAACTCGCCGCCGTCCAGCCGCTTGCGGAGATCGGCGGCGAGCTGGCGCCACAGCGGTGTGCTCGCGTGCCGGTCCAGCCGTGCTGCCGGGGGAATGGGCGAGAGCTCCGGCATGGCTCCTCCAGATCGGTTCACGGGGCCGTGGGTGGCGATCGCCGACCGCGGCAGCTCTTGTACGGTCAACTGTAGACGAGTTGTCCGGACAACCCGCGTCGATGATGGCGCGTCAGGGGGAAGTTCTCGTGCCCAACGCTGCTCCATCCACGCCGCCGGAGACGGGCCGATCCACGACGGCGCAGGCCCTGCGCGGACCGCTCATCGCCCTGGCCGTGGTCGTCGTGCTCGGCGTCGTCGCCGTCGTCTGGGGTCTCGGCCGACCTGACGTGCGGGACGCTGGCGGCCCGGTGGCGGACGTCCACCACGAGGGCGGGTCAGCGCAGCCGGCAGAGGACCAGGCCCGCCGGATCGCCTACGACCCGCTGGCACAGGGGGATGCCGATGCGCCGGTCGTCCTCGTCATGTGGGAGGACTTCCAGTGCCCCTTCTGCGCGAAGTTCGCCCAGGAGACCGAGCCGGTGCTCGTCGACCGGTTCGTCGAGGACGGCACTCTCCGGCTGGAGTGGCGGGACTTCCCCTACTTCGGTGAGCAGTCGGTCCAGGCGGCGCGGGCCGCGCGGGCGGCGGGGGAGCAGGGCGCCTTCTGGGAATACCACGACGCGGTCTACGCGCTGGGCTTCCCGCCGAACAGCGGTCAGCTGACCGACGACGTGCTGCTCGGGCTCGCCGGCGACCTGGACCTGGACGTCGAGCGGTTCACCGCGACGATGCAGTCGCAGGAGACGCTCGACGCGGTCACCGCCGACTTCCGTGAGGGGCAGCAGCTCGGGCTCGCCGGGACGCCCGCCTTCCTGCTCAACGGTCGGCCGATCATGGGTGCGCAGCCCACCGACACGTTCGTCGCGGCGATCGAGCAGGCGGCCGCCGAGGCCGGGGCCGATGGGTGAGCTGGGGCTTGTGGCGGCGTTCCTCGGCGGCGCGCTCACACTCATCAGCCCCTGCAGCGCGCTCCTGCTGCCGTCCTTCTTCGCCTACGCGTTCGCGCACCCGCGGGAGCTGCTCGCCCGCACCGTCGTCTTCTGGCTGGGCCTCTGCCTGACCCTCGTGCCCCTCGGCGTGGGGTCGGCGCTGGTCTCGACGCTCTTCTACGGGCACCGGGAGGTGCTGATCGCCGTCGCCGGCTGGACGATCATCGCCCTCGGGGTCGTACAGCTCCTCGGCGGCGGTTTCGGCCTGCCCGGAGCCGACCGGCTCCGTGCCCGCGTCGCCACCCCGGGCCGGGCCCGCGGGTGGGCGGGGACCTTCTCGCTGGGCGCGGTCTACGGCCTCGCCGGGTTCTGCTCCGGGCCGATCCTCGGCGCCGTCCTCACCCTCGCCGCGACCGACGGCGGCGTCATGGGGGGAGGGGTCCTGCTGGCCGTCTACGCCCTCGGGATGGCGGCGCCGATGTTCGTGCTCGCGCTGCTGTGGGACCGGTTCGACCTCGGTCGGCGCCGGTGGCTGCGCGGCCGCCCACTGCGCGTCGGCGGACGGCAGCTGCACACCAGCCAGCTGATCTCCGGTGCCCTGTTCATCATCATCGGCTGGCTGTTCCTCCGCTTCGACGGCACCGCCGGCATCACCGGCGTCCTCGGGCTCGGGGACACCACGGACCTCGAGTTCGAGGCGCAGAGCTGGGTCGCCGAGTTGTCCGCGCGCGATCTCGACGTCTGGTTGCTGGCGGCCGCCGCGGCGGCCCTCCTCGGCGTCATCGCGCTCCGCCTGCACCGGATCCGCAACCGGACCACCGATGCCCGTCCTGACGACGACACGATCCACGCGCTCGACCGACAGGAGTCCCGATGACCTCGATGTACCTGGCGCTCCGGGCCTGGGACCGCCGGCGCTGGTTCACCGCGCTCGCCATGACCGTCGTCGGCGTGGTGATGGTCGCCGTCCCGACCGACCTCATCGACACGCCCGTCTTCAGCCGGGAGGTGCCGCCCACATGGTGGTCCTGGCCTGCCCTTCTCGTCAGCGCGGTGCTCGCCGGGCTGCTCGTGGCCACCTACGTGCGGGAGCCAGGCTCGCCTGAGCCGGAGCCGGCATCGGCCGAGGACGAGCGCCGGTCACGGTGGTGGGGCGGTGCCGGGGGACTCCTAACCTTCTTCGCCGTCGGCTGCCCGGTGTGCAACAAGCTCGTCTTGTTGGCCCTGGGTGCCAGTGGTGCGATGACCTACTTCGAGCCGGTGCAGCCCGTGCTCTCCGTCCTCGCGCTGCTCCTGCTGGGCTGGGCGCTGACCCGCAGACTGCGGGGGCAGGCCGCCTGCGCCGTGCCGGCTCGGCCGCGCGCCGGCGCGGCCCGTTGAGGCCGGTCGGGTCCGATAGAGGGGAGCGACATGGACGCCGCTGAGTGGGACCGCCGCTACGCCGAGGCGCGGCAGTGGTCCGTCGAACCGAACCGCACCGCCGCCGAGCTGACCGCCGGGCTGCCCGCCGGGCGGGCGCTGGACGTCGCCGCGGGTGAGGGACGCATGGCGCTGTGGCTGGCCGGCGGGGGATGGGAGGTCGACGCGATCGACTTCTCGGCCGTCGGTCTTCGGCGGGGGCAGGAGAACGCGCCCTCGGAGGCGCGCGTCACGTGGCGGGTCGAGGACGTGCTGACCGCTGATCTGGGCTCGGCCGAGTTCGACCTGGTGCTGGTGCTCTACCTGCACCTGCCGCGCGCCCGGCTGGTCGACGTCCTCGCACGGTCCGCCGACGCCGTCCGCCCGGGCGGGCACCTGCTGGTCCTCGGGCACGACCGGGAGAACCTCACCCGTGGCATCGGCGGCCCGCAGGACCCCGACGTGCTCTACGACCCCGAGTTGCTCGGTGGGGCGGTCCCGGGCTGGGGCACGTCGCGCCTCGAGCGGATCGACCGGGACACCGGCTCCGGTACCGCCGTGGACACGCTGCTGTTCGCGCAGCGCCCCTGACGACGGTGTAGATCCGCGCCCCGGGGCTATGTCCTGCCGCAACTCGTCAGGAGGGATTCCATGGTGTCTGCGAACGAGGCACGTCGTGCTCGAGCACTGCTTCCGGCAGCGGGCCGCGGTGCGGCCGCCGGCCTGGTGGGGGTGGCGGTGATGACGGCGGCGGAGAAGCTGGAGCAGGCCGTCACCCGCCGGCCGAACTCCTACATTCCTGCCCGGACCCTGCTTGCCCTGCTCGGCCGCCACCCGTCCGACGCCGACCGGCCGACGGGCTGGAACTGGGCGATGCACTACGGGACGGGGGCCGTGCTGGGCGCTCTGCGCGGTGTGTGGGCTGCGGTCGGGCTCCGCGGGCCGCAGGCGCACGTGGCGCACACCATCGTGCGGCTGTCGACCGACCAGACGCTGGAGAACACCACGGGGGTGGGAGCCCCGCCGATGGTCTGGCCCCGGAAGGAGCGCATCGTCGACGTCCTGCACAAGAGCATCTACTCGGTCACGACTGGGCTGATCGCCGAGCGGTGGATCCCGCCCTCCCTGCAGTCCCGTCGCGGGCTGACCAGCCACTGACGCAGAAGGGATTGGTATGACGGCCGCATCGACCCGGCGGGTCACGGTGGACCGCCGCCGGTCGGTGCTGACGGGCATCATGCTCGGCGTCGCCATCATGGCCGCCATCGACGAGATGGTGTTCCACCAGCTGCTGGGCTGGCACCACTTCTACGACCGGTCGACCCCCGACATCAGCCTGCTGTCGGACGGGTTGCTGCAGACGGCCTACGTGGCGATGCTGGTCGCCGGGTTCTTCTGGTTCGCCGACCTGCGCCGCCGCGGGACGCTGGCGCGGCGTTCGGCGGGGGGAGGCTTCGTGTTCGGCCTGGGTGCCTTCCAGCTGTTCGACGGGATCGTCGACCACAAGCTCCTGGATCTGCACGAGATCCGCTACGGGGTCGACGTGCTGCCCTACGACCTGGCCTGGAACGGCGCCGCGCTGGTGTTGCTGCTACTGGGTGCGCTCATGATCTGGCGGTCCCGGGACGAGGGGCGGACCCGGGCCGACCGGCGGTGAGTACGCCGGCCGGAGCCCTCACCGTGCTGGCGCACGGCGGTTCGCACGGGGCGGGCTCCGCCGCGGCGGCGTGGCTGCTGCCGGTACTGGTCGCCGTCGTGTTCGGCGCCGGCTACCTGACCGGCGTCGTCCGGCTGCGCGGGAGCGGCCGCGGCTGGAGCGGCGGACGGACGGCGAGCTTCCTGCTGGGGGCCGGCCTGGTCGGCGTCGCGCTGTCCCCGGCGGTCGACGCCGGCACGGCAGGCGGGCACATGGCGCAGCACCTGCTGCTGGGGATGTTCGCGCCCATCGCCCTGGTCCTGGGCGCCCCGCTGACCCTGTTGCTGGCCGCCCTGCCCGCGTCCGCCCGGCACCCCGTGGCCGTGTTGCTGCGGTCCCGAGCGCTGCATGCGCTGTCCCACGTGGCTACCGCCGCGGTGCTCAGCGTCGGCGGGCTGTACCTGCTCTACCTGACGCCGCTGTACGCCCTCAGCGCCCGGTCGGAGGTCGTGCACCACCTGCTGCACCTGCACTTCCTGCTGGCCGGGTACCTGTTCGCCTGGGCGGTGGCCGGCCCCGATCCCGCTCCGCGCCGCCCGGGCATGGCGGTACGGCTGGCCGTCCTCGTCGTCGCCGGCGGCTTCCACGCCTTCCTGGCCAAGCTGCTGTACTCCCGTGCTCCGGTGCTACCGGTGGGCGGCGGGCACGATGCCGCGGAGGTCGAGGCTGCCGCACAGTTGATGTACTACGGCGGCCACGTCGCGGACCTGCTGCTGCTCGTCGCGCTGTTCGCCGCCTGGTACCGCCGCACGGGGCGCGCGCTCCTGCGGGAACCGACCGCGGTGCCCCGCGGCGCTCCCGCCGCTGGGTGAGTCCGCGGCGCTCGTGCCACCAGCGGAGCGAGCGTCGTCAGAAGGGGACGGCTGCCCGGTGTGTGTCAATGACGGCGGAGGCCAGGCGCCGCCACCGCGATCGGCGGGCCGGGACAGAGCTGTTCGCGACCGGCGTGGCGGCGGGGGTGGCCGCCTCGACTGCTCGGGCGAGCGGCAGGGGTGTGGGAACGGGCGTGGCGATCTCGGTCAACGAGGGTCCTTCGACAGACGTACGGGCGGACACGGGACCGCTGAGCGTTCGCTCAGCGGGAGGGCGTGCCGCCCGGACAGAGCCGGTCGTCGACCACGAGCGGGGTCACCGCGAGGAGGCACACGCAGAACGCGGGCCGGCTCGGTGCGAATCCCCAGTACACAGATGGAGAATAGGCAGGGAGCGACGACGAGGGCAACGCCGCAGGTCAGGCGCGCGGTCGTAGTGCCGCGTAGAGCACCGGCAGCTGCGGCGGTACGAACGAGACGGCGGGGGTACCGACTGCAGGGAACTCGTCGCACCGACCGGCGGTCCGAGCAGGAGGGCCGCGCAGCGGCGTCGGGCGGCATCCCGGAAGGAACTTCCACATGGAGTACCGACGCACCCTCGACCTCGCCGTCCCGTTCGCGGAGGCGGTGGCGCGCACCAGGGAGGCCCTGGCCGAGCAGGGCTTCGGCATCCTCACCGAGATCGACGTACAGACCACCCTGCGACAGAAGCGCGGAGTGGAGATGGAGCCCTACCTGATCCTGGGCGCCTGTGCCCCCGACCTCGCGCAGCAGGCGCTGGAGGTGGACCGCGGCGTCGGTGTGCTGCTGCCCTGCAACGTGGTGGTCAGCCAGGCCGGCGACGGCTCCACGGTGCAGGTCCTCGACCCGCAGACCATGGTGTCGATGACGGGGCGACCCGAGCTGCAGCCGATGGCCGACGAGGCCGGGCGCCGTCTGGATGCGGCACTGGCGGCACTCAGGGGCTGATCGGATCGCACCGGGGGTGGTACCCACCGGGTAGGGAAGGGACGACGGCATGTTCGACGTGCAGGCGATCGAGACCGCCAGCCTGGGCGACCGGAGCTACCTCGTCGACGACGGCGACGTGGGCGTCGTCATCGACCCCCAGCGCGACATCGACCGGGTACTGGACCTGGTCGCACGGCGGGGCGTGCGGATCACCCACGTCCTGGAGACGCACGTCCACAACGACTACGTGACCGGCGGCCCGGAGCTCGCCCGGCACTCGGGGGCGGCCTACGTCCTGCCCAGCGGGAGCGACGCGGAGGTGGACCACGTCGCGGTGTCCGACGGCGACGTGATCGGCGCCGGTCGGATGCGGCTGAAGGTGTTGCACACCCCCGGGCACACCCACCACCACGTCAGCTATGCCCTGGCCGACGGCGACGGCGACGGCGACGTCCAGGCCGTGTTCACCGGCGGGTCCATGCTCTACGGCGCCACCGGTCGCACCGACCTGGTCAGTCCGGAGGCCACCGACGAGCTGACCCACGCCCAGTACCACTCCGTCCGGCGGTTGGCCCGCGAGCTGCCGGACGAGGCGGAGGTGTTCCCGACCCACGGCTTCGGCAGCTTCTGCTCGGCCACTCCGACCAGCGGGACGTCGTCGACCATCGGTGAGCAGCAGCGGGTCAACCCCGCGCTGACGCAGGCCGAACAGGAGTACGTCGACACCCTCCTCGCCGGGTTGGACGCCTACCCGGCCTACTACGCGCGCATGGCACCGATCAACCGCCGGGGCCCGGCGCCGGTCGACCTCTCCATGCCCGAGAAGGTCGACCCTGCGGAGCTGCGCCGGCGCATCGAGGCGGGGGAGTGGGTGGTCGACCTGCGCGAGCGCACCGCGTTCGCGGCCGGTCACCTGACCGACTCCATGAACGTCGAGCTCGGCACCAACTTCGCGACCTACCTCGGGTGGCTCTACCGCTGGGGAGCGCCGCTGACGCTCATCGGCGAGAGCGAGGAGCAGGTGGCCGGGGCTCGGCGCGAGCTGGTGCGGATCGGCGTCGACGAGCTGGCCGGCGCCGCGATCGGGGAGATCGAATCCCTCGCCGACGGGCGCCCGTTGCGGTCCTACCCGGTGTCCGACTTCGCTGGCCTGGCCGAGGCGATGGAGCGCGGGCCGGTGCAGGTCCTCGACGCCCGGCGCAACGACGAGCGGGCGAACGGCTTCGTCCGCGGTTCGCAGCACATCCCGCTGCACGAGCTCGCCGACCGGCTCGACGAGGTCCCGCAGGGCGAGGTGTGGGTCTACTGCGGCTCCGGCTACCGGGCGTCGATCGCTGCCTCGGTGCTGGACCGGCCCGGCCGTTCCGTCGTCCTGGTCAACGACTCCTACGACGCCGCGAACGCCGCCGGGCTGGAGGACGAGCGGCCGACCGAGGGCGCCGGCGCGTGAGACGACCGCGGCCCGCATCGGCGTGAACCGGGCGGGCCGCGTGGGAGCCGGTGCTCAGGCGAGGGAGAGGAAGAGCTTCTCGAGCCGGGCGCGGTCGAGGGCGTCGCCGTCCTTGCCGGCGGTGATGCACTGCTCGAGGCCGGTGGCGATGATGGCGAACCCGGCCTTGTCCAGCGCCCGGGAGACGGCGGCCAGTTGCGTGACGACGTCCTCGCAGTCGCGGCCGGCCTCGAGCATGCGGATCACGCCCGCGAGCTGGCCCTCGGCGCGCCGGAGCCGCTTGATGACGTCGCCGATGACCTGGGTGTTCTCGAGCTGCATGTCCCTCATCCTCTCCCGACCAGCCGGCCTGATACCCCTGCGGGTACTGCTTGATGGAGCGCCGCGCGGTGCGTGGGCATTCCCGGACGGACCGCGCGGCCGTCCGGTCAGGCCCCGGCGGGGCGAGGGCCGACGATCCCGGCGTGGCGGAGCGGGCAGCGAGGCACGAACGCCGTGCAGGTCCCCATGGCGCCGGCTACGCCGAGCACTGCGATCAGTGCTGGCAGTCGCGCGCCGTCGGGCACCTCCTGGACGAGCACGAACGCACCCATGGCCAGGACGAACCAGCCGAAGGCCCGCCGCAGGGCGTCGGCCGGGATGCGGTCGACCAGCCGTGCTCCGAGCAGGCTCCCGACGACCGCGGCGAGGGTGACCGCTCCGACGAGGGCCCAGTCGATCGACACGGTGGCCAGGTATCCGGCCAGGCCGGCCATGGACTTCATGGCGATGACCAGCAGCGAGGTGCCCACGGCCACGCCCATCGGTAGCCCGCCGAGCAGGGCCAGCGCCGGGACGACGAGGAAGCCGCCGCCCGCGCCGACCAGACCGGTGACCAGGCCGACGACGGCGCCGTCGAGCAGGACCCGGCCCACGGGCAGCTCGGCGTGCGCCTTCGAGGCGTCGACGTTCTTGCGGCCGCGCAGCATGGCGATCGCGGTGGCGACCATCATGAGCGCGAACGCGACCATCAGCAGCTGCCCGGGCAGGTGCCCGCCGACGAACCCGCCGGCCAGCGCGCCGGCCATGCCGGCGGCGCCGAACAGCAGGCCGGTGCGCCACCGCACGCGGCCGGCGCGGGCGTGGCCGATCACGCTGACCGCGGAGGTCACGCCGACCACCACGAGGGAGGCGGCGATCGCCTCCTTGGCGTCCAGGCCGGCCACGTAGACCAGCAGCGGGACCATCAGGATCGACCCCCCGCCGCCGAGGAGACCCAGAGCCACCCCGACGACGACGGCGAGCGCGACGGTGAGCGCGATCAGCATCGGGTCACCGCCGAGGGGTCAGCTGCTCGACCGGGCAGCTGGCGGCGGCGGTGCCACGGCGGTTCCACGGCATCCTGGCGAGGGCCATGCCCATCGCGCAGGTGTTGGTCACGGCGGCGAAGACCAGGCCGCCGCCGACGAAGGCGGCCAGCCACTTCGCGCCGGGCACGGCGATGCTGAGGAGGACGGCGGCCAGGACCAGGGACCCGGCAGCGAAGCGGACCTGGCGCTCGAGGTCCCACACCTGGCGGCCGCGGTTGACCGGGCCGCCGGTCCTCTCCCAGTCGACGATGCCGCCGGTGAGCACGGTCGGCGAGGCCAGGCCGGCCTGCTGCAGGACCTGCTGGGCCTGCCCGGCGCGGGCGCCGGAGCGGCAGACCAGGACGACGTCGGGGTGCTCGTTCAGCACCGAGCAGAGGTCGTCGAGGGAGGCCTTGAGCTCGTCGAGGGGGACGTTGACCGCGCCGGGGATGTGGCCGGCCTCGAACTCCGCCGGGGTGCGGACGTCGATCAGCGTGGGGTTCGCGCTGGAGTTGTCGCCGAGGCGCTCGGCGAGGGTCGGGGCGTCGACGGTGGGGGTGGTCATGCGGAGATCTCCTGATCGTTCTCGTGCGGGGTGGTGAGGGGGAGGCCGGCGGGGCCGGCGTTGTCGAACGAGTCGTCGATCGCGACGACGTCCACGCCGTGGGCGTCGAGCAGAGCGGCGACGACGCCGGCGCGGTAGCCACCGGCGCAGTGCACCCAGACCGATCCGGCCGGGACCTCGTCGAGGCGGCGCAGTACCTCGTGGATCGGGATGTGGGCCGACCCGGTGATGTGGGCCTGCTCCCGCTCCTGGTCGCGCCGCACGTCGAGCACGACGGGCCGGCGGCCCCCGGCGAACTCGGCGGCCAGACCGGCGAAGGTCGCCGTGCGGTAGCTGCGCAGCGGCGCGCCGCCGGCCCACTCCTCGGGCGTGCCGGTGGCCATCGCCGCCGGTCGGTCGATGCCGATGCGGACCAGTTCGCGCTGGGCCTCGGCGACGTCCTCGGCGCTCTCGCCGAGCAGCGTCACCGGGGTCCCCCAGGGGATGAGCCAGCCCAGGTAGGTGATGAACTGCCCGTCCAGGCCGAAGTTGAGCGTGCCGGTCACGTGCCCGGCGGCGAACGTGGTGCGGTTGCGCAGGTCGACGACCCACTCGCCGGCCTGGATGCGCCGGCGCAGCTCGGCGGGGTCCGCCTCGGTCGGCAGGGACAGGTCGACTTCCCCCGGTCCGGCGGAGTTGGCCGGGCCCATGTGCGCGTAGTAGGCCGGGTAGGCGTCCAGGGCGGCGAGGAGTTCCTCGACGTAGCGGACCTCGTCGGTCGTCAGCGCGGGGTTGGCGAGCTTCTCCATGCCGATGGTGCTGGCGGTGCCGCTCGACTGCGTCGCCGAGCAGAAGCTGCCGAACCCGTGCGTCGGGTAGACCGCCGTCGGGTCGGGCAACTCGGCGGCCAGCCGTCGGGCCGAGTGCCACTGGGCGTGGGCCAGGGTCTGGGTGTGGTCGGGGCCCAGCAGATCGGGCCGGCCGGTCGAGCCGTAGAGCAGCGACCCGCCGGTGAAGACCGCCACTGGCTCGTCGCCGTCGGACACCGCGTAGGACAGGTGGGTGTGGGTGTGCCCGGGGGTGTGCAGAACCTTCACCCGCATCCGGTCGCCGACCTCGACCACGTCGCCGTCGGAGACGCCGGTGCGCTCGAAGGAGACCGGGTCGTCGGCGTTGAGCAGGTACTGGGCGCCGACCTCGCGGGCCAGTTCCAGCCCGCCGGTCACGTAGTCGTTGTGGATGTGGGACTCGAAGACATGGGTGATCCGGACGCCGGCTGCCTCGGCGATGCCGAGCACGCGGTCGTAGTCGCGCTGCGGGTCGACCACGAGCGCGACCTCGCCGTCGTGGGCCAGGTAGGTGCGGTCACCCAGTCCGGGGGTGTCCAGGGGGAGGACGGTGATCGTCATCGGGGGTTCCTCTCGTGGCCGTGGATTCGTGGTCGAGATCAGGCGGCGGCCGCGACCGGGCGGCCGGACTCGATCCAGGCGCCGGTGCCGCCGGTGACGCTGGTGGCGTCGATGCCGACCGCGCGCATCAGCTCGGTGGCCTGGGCGCTGCGACCGCCGGCCTGGCAGATCACGTAGACCGGCCGGTCCTTCGGCAGCTCCGGCAGCCGGGCCGGCAGCACGCTCAGCGGAAGGTTCTGCGCCCCAGGCACGTGGCCGGGGCGGTACTCGCGGGCTTCGCGCACGTCGACGACGAGGGCGTCACCCTCGGCGAGCTGGGTCGCGAAGGTGTTCTGGTCGATCTCGGGGATCACGTCAGCTCCTGATCATTGTGGGCTGTATACCCGGGGGGGTATACACAGACCAACCGTAGCACCACTGAACGCATTCCCCCGGGGGTATGTTGCGAGAGCGGCGGAGCTCATCAAGCCAGCGCTGTCTGCACCCCACCTGCGTCGTGGAAGACCGGTGTCGACGAGGGCCTCCGCCCTCGTCGATCGCTCTCGAGGAGAAGGAGAAGGACGGATGTGTCGAGCGGTGTCCTGCAAGACCTGCGGCAAGACCACGTGGGCCGGCTGTGGTCAGCACGTGGACCAGGTGATGCGAGGCGTCCCCGCCGCACAGCGCTGCTCAGGGCACGATCGGCAGGCCGGCCGCGCTGGCGGCGGCTTCTTCTCGAAGTTCCGGCGATCGCGGTAGTCGACGGGCGGATCGAGCCGGTCGGCCGGACGCACACGAGTAGGGGCCGGCTGCCTGAGCAGCCGGCCTCTCGATTGCACCGCCTACGCGGCCTTCTGGCCCGGAGGGCGGCGGGTCTCCTCCAGGAACTCCTCGTCGTCCTCGGCGGGCTCGTGGACGTAGATGTCCAGCGTCGTCCTGAGCTGGGCGTGCCCGAGCCACTTCTGCACCCTCTGGGGGTGCACCTCGTACCCGCCGGCAGCCTTCAAGGGCGAGGGTCCGGGACGCGTAGGCATGGCCAGTCCAGTGGAAGGTCCAGCCTCAGTCCCGTCGCGGTGTTGTCCGACGCAACGTCGACCGCCGAGCGAGGGGAGAGGCGGGTTGGTACACAGCCCCTCACTGGGCTCATGGGACTGCTGCACGAGTAGGTGACATCTGATCTGTGGTGCCGAGAGGTGCCGCTGGAAGGATGTCCACCCTGCCCAAGCCCTACCCCAAGGAGTTCCGCGACGACGTCGTGAGCGTCGCCCGCAACCGCCAGCCGGGCCAGCATCTGAAGCAGATCGCGGCGGACTTCGGGATCAGCGAGTCGTGCCTGACGAACTGGATGAAGGCCGCCGACGTCGAAGAAGGTGTGAAGCCTGGGACCACGGCGGCGGAGAACGCCGATCTGCGTGAGGCCCGCAAGCGGATCCGGCTGCTCGAGCAGGAGAACGAGGTGCTGCGCCGGGCTGCGGCCTACCTGTCGCAGGCGAACCTGCCGGGAGAATGACGCTTCTATGCCTGGCGTCAAGCCATGCAGGCCTGGAGTTGTCGGAAGACGGAACGGCAGACGTAGCGCTTGAGGCAGCGGCGGATCTCTCGGTTGCTGCGTCCTTCGTGAGCGCCGACGGGCGACGTAGTCGCGGGTGTTGGGGTCGTAGCTCATGCGGGTGCGGACGGCGATGTCGAAGGCGCGGTTGAGTTGTCGGTCGCCTGATCGGGACAGTCGGTGCCGGGTGGTGTTTCCCGAGGACGCCGGTAGCGGTGCGTTGCCCCCGAGGGCTGCGAATGCCGCTTCGGAGCGGATGCGTCCTCGGTGGGAGTAGGCGCAGACGATGATCGCGGCGGTGACCGGTCCGAGTCCGGGAACGCCTTGCAGGCTGGGGGCGAGCTGTTCGGTCAGCTGACGCAGCTCGCGGTGGTTGCTCTTGAGGGCCTCGGTCTGCTCCAGCACCGCGAGGGCGAGGCGGCGGCCTTCGCGCCGGGCGATGACCGAGGCCTCCGATGAGGTGGTCCGGCTGGTGCGCCAGGCCGCGATGGCGCGGATCTGGGTGTCGGTCAGGGGCTTGCGTGCGTCGACACCGAGGTCGACGGTGCGTAGCAGCGCGGTGAGCGCGTTGCGGTTGGCGGTGCGCTGCTGGTCGATGATGGAGCGGGAGGCCAGCAGGATCCGCAGGGCCGCACGGGAACCGGTCTGACGAGGCCGAGCGAGGGTGTCGTAGTCGCGGCCGATCACCGAACGAGCCGCGGCTTCGGCATCCAGGATGTCGGACTTGCCGGCGTGAGCATGCGTGGAACGAGCGGCCGGTCGAACCTCGGCGACGTCAAAGCCGCGCTCGAGGAGAGCTGCGCTGATGCTGGCGCCGTAGGACGAGGTGCCCTCGATGGCGGCGAGAACGCTGCCCTGGGCGCGGCGACCGATCCAGTCGATCGCCCGAGCGTTGCCGGCCTTTGACGTCGGGAAGGTCGCGGTGTCGACGACTGCTCCCGTGCGGGCGTGTACGAGGCAGTAGGTGTGAGTGCGCGCGTGGGTGTCGATGCCGACGACGTGCTCGACGGTCTCGGCGACGATAGTCATGAGTCTCCTCGGTCGATGACGCAGTGCAACGGTCAGCTCGGACCCGTGGAGTCGCTCAGAGACACATCTGTAATGAGTCACGCCCATCGGTGACCGATGGGCGGACAGGCTTCTAATCAAGACATCTGGGCGGGAGGGCCGAACCCCGGCCCGCGCGCGGACATGTCATTTTCAAGACACCACCGACGGGCGGTGAGTCGGATATACGCGGAGTCACGCGCGCAGGCCGAGGCCCAGCTTCTCAGCCGGCCACGGGCCAGCCGCCATCCATTACAGATGTACCCGCTCGTCCGTGAGCTCGCCGCGACCGATGCCCCTGTCCGGGTGCCGGTCGCGGTGACGTGCCGGGTACTGAAGATCGCCCGTCAGCCCTACTACCGGTGGCTGGCTTCACCGATCACGAGCAGCGACCTGGTCGCGGCCTACCGCGCGAACGCGCTGTTCGACGCCCACCGGGACGACCCGGAGTTCGGCTACCGGTTCCTCCTCGACGAGGCCGCGGCCAACGGACAACCGATGGCGCCCCGCACTGCGTGGGCGATCTGTGCGGATAACCGCTGGTGGAGCGCGTTCGGCAAGCCCCGACGAGGCAAGGGCAGCCGTCCCGGGCCACCGGTGCATGACGACCGGGTCCAGCGCGTCTTCACCGCCCAGGCGCCCAACCAGCTGTGGCTGACCGACCTCACCGAACACGCCACGGCTGAAGGCATGCTCTACCTCTGCGCGATCAAAGACGTGCACTCCAACCGGATCGTCGGCTACTCCATCAACGACCGGATGAAGTCCCGTCTCGCGGTCACCGCGCTCGATTCCGCGGTCGCCCGGCGCCATGCCGACGGCGCCGACGTGGCGGGTTGCATCGTGCACTCGGACCGCGGGTCGCAAGGCGGATTCCATCGGTCGTCGCAACACCCTGATCGTGGAGGTGTGCGGCGTGGTGACGGCGGACTGGAGCAAGAAGACCAGCGATGTCCCCGAGGCCTTGCGGCGGCAGTGGCGTGCTGACCGTGCCCTTCGGCCGGCGATGCGCTCGCCGGGCCGGCCAGAGCCCTCGCGAGCGGTGCAGCGCGAGTTCTGGCGGCTGATCGCCACCGGGGTCACCACGGTCGAGGCGTCACTGTCCGTCGGCGTGTCCTGGCCAGTGGGTACCCGGTGGTTTCGCCACGCTGGCGGCATGCCGCCGATCTCGCTGGCCGAGCCCACGGGCCGCCACCTCACGTTCGAGGAACGCGAGGAGATCGCGATCTTGCGCGCCAAGGGCGCCGGGGTCCGCCAGATCGCCCGCGCTGTGCGGCGCGATCCGGCGACGATCTCCCGCGAGCTGCGCCGCAACGCCGCCACCCGCGGAGGCCGGCTCGAGTACCGCGCAACGGTGGCCCAGTGGAAGTCCCAGCAGGCCGCCAAGCGCCCCAAGGTCGCCAAGCTGGTGACCAACCAGCGCCTGCGCGATTACGTCCAGGAACGCTTGGACGGCACCGTTCGGCGCGTTGATGGCACGGCCGTGGCCGGGCCGGCCGCGGCCGGGTGGAAGGGGCGCAAGATGAAGCCTCACCGGGCAGATCGGCGCTGGGCCACCTCCTGGAGCCCCGAGCAGATCAGCAACCGCCTGGTGCTGGACTTCCCCGACGATGAGTCGATGCGGATCAGCCATGAGGCGATCTACCAGGCGTTGTTCATCCAGGGGCGTGGTGCGCTCAAGCGTGAGCTCGTCGCGTGCCTGCGCACCGGGCGGGCGTTGCGCGAGCCACGAGCCCGCACACGCAACAAGCCCCAGGGGCACGTCACCGCCGACGTGGTCTTCAGCCAGCGGCCCGCCGAAGCCGCCGACCGGGCCGTCCCGGGCCACTGGGAAGGCGACTTGATCATCGGCACCGGCCGGTCGGCGATCGGCACGCTCGTGGAACGCTCGAGCCGCTCCACGATCCTGGTGCATCTCCCGCGTCTGGAGGGCTGGGGCCAGCAGCCGGTGGTGAAGAACGGGCCCTCGCTCGGCGGGTACGGTGCGGTCGCGATGAACGCGGCGCTGACCGCATCAATCACGCGGCTGCCCGAGCAGCTGAGGCAGACGCTCACCTGGGACCGCGGCAAAGAGCTCTCCGGTCACGCCCAGTTCGCCCTCGACACCGGCACCAAGGTGTTCTTCGCCGACCCGCACTCGCCCTGGCAGCGACCGAGCAACGAGAACACCAACGGGCTGCTGCGCCAGTACTTTCCCAAGGGCACCGACCTGTCCCGCTGGTCCGCAGACGACCTCGAAGCCGTCGCGCTGGCGATCAACGACAGGCCCCGCAAGGCGCTGGGCTGGAAGACCCCCGCGGAGGTCTTCGCCGAGCAGCTACTGTCCCTCCAACAGCCCGGTGTTGCATCGACTGGTTGAACCTGCCCAATTTCGCAGCCGGAAATTCGTCTCCGCCCTCAACCGGCACCAGCTGACCGGATCGATGGGCCGCGTCGGCGCAGCCGGCGACAACGCGGCCATGGAGTCATTCTTCGCGCTCCTGCAGAAGAACGTCCTCGACCGCCGCCTTTGGCGCACTCGACAGGAGCTGCGGATCGCGATCGTCACCTGGATCGAACGTACCTACCACCGCCGGCGCCGCCAAGACGCCCTCGGTCGACTCACCCCCATCGAATACGAGACCATCACACCCACACTGGTCGCTCAGGCGGCCTGACCCAACCTGTCACCTATCCGTGCAGCAGTCCCCTTGTACTTGGAGCGGGTGACCGGGATCGGACCGGCATGGCCAGCGTGGAAGGCGATGGCTCTTGACCACTTCTCTGCTGGTCAAGACGGCTACGGGCCCCGGGTCGTGCCTTCTGCGTGCTTTTACTTAGCAGATTGGTCCGAGCGAGGGTGGTCGTCCTTAATCGGGGATTGTGTAGCGAGGGTGACGGTTCCCCCGAAGTCGCTGGGGTTCTGATTCGCCTGTCGATCATGGCAGCGACGACCTCATCTACACGGTGATCCAGCCACTGGCCCGGGTGCGGAACACGGCGGGATCGAGGGCGGCTGCCCGTTCCGGGATGGCGCCGAGGAGCGCGACGGAAAGGGCGGCGAGGAAGGCGCGGTTGCTCTCGTCGATCTCGCTGGGATGCTGCGGCCACGAGCCGATGAGCACGCCCAGCACCGGAATCTTGCGTCGGTCGAGCGCTTCCAGGCTGAGCTCGGTGTGGTTGAGGGTGCCGAGCCCGGCCCGGCAGACCAGTACCGCGGCGGCCTGGTGGGCGCAGCCGGTGGCGAGATCGGCCAGCGTGTGCCCTTGCTCGTCCAGGCGCACGAGTAGTCCGCCGGCCCCTTCGACCAGGGTGTGGTCGTGGGTCTCGGCGAGGTGGTTGACGGCGCGGACGTGCTGGTCTACGGGTGGGATCGCGACCCCGGATCGGGCCGCGGCGGCGACCGGGGCCATCGGTAGGGGCAGCCGGATTCCCTCGTGGATATCGGGTATCCCGGCCAGTCGGCCGACCACGTCGATGTCGCCAACGCCGTTATCCGTGCCGGCCTGGACCGGCTTGTAGACCGCAACGGTCCGTCCCCGCGCGGCAAGCGCGGAGGCCAGCGCGGCGGTGGCGATCGTCTTGCCGACGTCGGTGTCGGTACCGGTGACGATCAGGATGCGCGGCAGTCCGGCGGTCATGGCCTGTCCGTCCCGTTGCGGGGATCGCGCCGTACGAGCACGGTGCGCGGCCCCTGGAACGACAACAGTCGCAGCCAGTCAGGTTCCGGCCCGGCGGGTCGTACCGGGTGCAGGTGGCGGGCCGCGGTTTCGATCACCACGCCGGTCTCCAGTTCGGCCAGCCGGGCGCCCAGGCAGCGGTGGATGCCATACCCGAAGGCCAGCCCGTACGCGGGCTCGGGCGCCCCCAGGGGGTGACGGCCGGTGAGTTCGAGCAGGATCTCGGCGCCGGCCGCGACCGGCGCTCCATCGAGCTCGGTGGCGACGGCGGCGACGCGCCGCCAGGTCGGGACGGACGACTCGGTGGCCAGCAGTCGCCGGACGAAGGTCCGGGCCGACCCACCATCGGCCAGTGCCTGCCACCGGACCGGCTGGGCGAGGGCCCGGTGCAGCCCGGTCGCGATGAGCAGCGCGGTGGTTTCGTGGCCCGCGATCAGCAGGAAGTACCCGAGCGAACAGATCTGGCTCTCGGTCAGCCCAGCGTCCGCGAGCGCGCCGAACAGGTTGTCGCTGTAGCGATCGGCCCGCACCCGCTCGGCCAGCCAGGCGTAGAAGGCGGCGGCGCTGACGGCGAGTTCGAGCTGCCGCTCGGGCGACGGCCAGCCCCAGAACAGTTCGAGCGAGTCCCGGCTCCAGTGGCCGATCGAGGCGGGGCACTCGATGCCGGTGAGCTGTTGCATGATCTGGAGTGGGACGGGTTGGGCGATCATGGCAGCCAGGTCGACCTGCCCGGCGGTCAGGCGCTCGTTCACCTTCCCGACCTGCTGTGCGGTCAGCCCGGCCACGGTCGGGCCGAGCGCGGCCACGGTGGCCGGGGTGAAGAACCCGGCCACGACCCGCCGGACCCGGGCGTGCAGCCCCCCGCTCGCCGAGGCGAGCACCGGCGGCAGCGCAAACCGCACGGTGTTCAGGATGCGAAGCGCCTGTGGGCTCAACGCGGTGACGGCGCTGAGGGCGGTGCTCGGCGGGAAGTCCGCCGGGCGCCCCAGCACGTCCCGCACCGTGGCCGGGTCACGAACGACGTGATAGCCGGACGCGGGACAAGTCGGCGCGGGGGTGTTCATGCTGTCACGGACCGGAGGGTCGTGGCCCGCGCGGTCGCGGCGGCCCGTTCGGCGGCGGCGAGTTCGAGCGTGGCCCGGGCGGTGAGCCGGATCCGGGAGATGCCGTCGGGCACCGACGGCGGCCGGAAGCACCCCACCACCACGCCGTTGTCATAGAGCCGTTGCGCGACGGCGACCGCGGCCTGGGCCGAGCCGACCGGGATCGACTGCACCGCTCCGGGAGCGGCATCGATGCCCGCGCTCGCGGCGATCCCGGCCGCCACCTGGTGCAGCGCGGCCACGCGCTGGGGCTCGGCTACGACGATGCGGCAGGCGGCGGCCGCGGCCGCCGCTGCGGCCGGGGCGAGCGCCGTGTCGAATAGGAAGGTGCGGGCCGCGTTGACAACCTGCTCGCGCACCAGGTGTGAGCCGAGCACGGCACCGCCCTGCGAGCCGAGCGCCTTGGACAGCGTTGCGGTCACCACGACGTGTTCGGCTCCGGCCAGTCCCGCCGCGTTCACCGCCCCGCGTCCCGCCCCGGCCACCCCGATCCCGTGGGCCTCGTCGACCACCAGCAGGGCGTCGTGTTCGGCGCACACCGCGGCTGTGGCCGCGATGTCGGCGGCGTCGCCGAGCACCGAGTAGATCGACTCAATGACCACGATCGCGCGCGGCTGGTTGCGCTCGCGCAGCAGCCGGGTCAGTGCGTCGAGGTCATTGTGCGGGCAGATCTCGACGGGGGAGCGGGACAGCCTGGCGCCGTCGATCAGGGAGGCGTGGCAGTGGGCGTCGCGCACGATCAGCGTGCGCGGGCCGCCGAGCGCGGTGAGCACTCCGATGTTCGCGGTGTAGCCGCTGGAGAAGGCCACGGCGGCCGGCGTGGCGACGAGCTCGGCCAGTTCGCGTTCCAACTCGACATGGATGGTCGTGGTGCCCGTGACCACCCGGGACGCCCGTGCGCCCGCGCCAAACCGGCGGATGGCCTCGTGCGCGGCCTCCTTCAGGCGGGGGTCGCCGGCCAGGCCCAGGTAGTCGTTGGAGGCGAGGTCGAGCATAGCGCCGTGCGACTCGGGGTTGCGACGGACGTCGGCGCTGCGTACGCCGCCGCGCTGGGTCCGGGCCGCGGCCGCGGCGATCAGCCAGTCCTGCATCGCGCCCATGTCAGCCGTGCACCTCGGCCACCGCGGCCGTGATCGCCGCGCCGATGGTGGTGATCTCGCCGGGATCGCTGACATAGGGCGGCATCGTGTAGACGAGGTCGCGGAACGGGCGGACCCATACGCCGTGCTCGAGCGCGGCTCGGGCGACCCGGGTGACGTCCACCGGCTCGGACAACTGGACGACGCCGACCGCTCCGAGCACCCGGACATCGCGCACCGAGGCCAGGGTCGCGGCCGGGGCCAGCGCCACGGCCAGCTCGGCCCCGATCTCGTTGACCCGGCGACGGCGGTCCTCGGTCAGCAGCGCGAGCGACGCCGACGCGACGGCACAGGCCAGCGGATTGGCCATGAACGTGGGGCCGTGCAGCAACGCGCGCTGCTCGGAGCGGGTGATCGCCTCGGCGACCGCGGTCGTCGTCAGCACCGCGGCCAGGGTCAGGTAGCCGCCGGTGAGTGCTTTGCCGACGCACATCACATCCGGCGCGACGCCGGCCCAGTCGACGCCGAACAGCGCCCCGGTCCGGCCGAACCCGGTGGCGATTTCGTCGGCGATCAGCAGGATGCCGTACTGGTCGGCGATCCGGCGCAGCTCGGTGAGCACGCGGGATGGGTAGACGTGCATGCCGCCGGCGCCCTGCAACACCGGCTCGACCACGATGGCGGCAATGTCGGCCTCGTTCTCGGCGACCGTCTGCTCGGCGACGGCGACCCATTCGCCGAGGGCGTCGGCGAGTCGTCCGTCGGCGAACGGGGCCGCGACGAACTGCCCGCCGGCAAGCGTCGCCGATGGGGGCCGCGGCAGGAACAGCTGTTCGGCGACCAGCCCGGGAAACAGCGCGTGCATGCCGTCGACGGGGTCGCACACGCTCATCGCTCCGGTGGTGTCGCCGTGGTAGCCGCCGCGCAGCGCGAGGAACCGGCGACGGCCGGGACGGCCGCGGGCGGCCTGGTACTGCACCGCCAGCTTCAGCGCGACCTCGACCGATACCGACCCCGAGTCGGCGAAGAACACGTGCCGCACCGGGTCCGGGGTGAGCCGGACTAGATCCTCGGCCAGTCGCACCGCCGGCTCGTGGGTGAGCCCGCCGAACATCACGTGGCTGAACTGGGCCGCCTGCTCGGTCAGAGCCGCGTCCAGGGCAGCGTTGCGGTAGCCGTGGATCGCGCACCACCACGAGCTCATCGCGTCGATCGCGTCGAACCGGGCGCCGTCGGCCGCCTCCAGCTCGAGCCGGACGCCGGCCGCGGCCCGAACCGCGTACAAGTCCGGCCCATCCAGCGCCGCGTAAGGATGCCAGAGCAGGCCGCGGTCGCGTTCCACCAGGCTCGGCCCGGTCGGTGCGCTCGGTTCCGGCGGTTCGGGGTGTTCGGCCAGCAGGTTCATGAGGTGGCCCCTCAGGCGTTGGGCGCGAGGTCGGTGCCGGCGCCGCGCTGCCGGACCGCCACCGGCGCACGGCTGTCGCCGGCGATCTCGCGCTGCTCGCCGAGCACGCGGAACCCCGCGTCGGCGATCATCGTCAGGTCAGTCTGGGCGGCCTGGCCCTCGCTGGTCAGGTAGTCGCCCAGGAACAGCGAGTTGGCCACGTGCAGCGCCAGCGGCTGCAGCGAGCGCAGATGCATCTCCCGACCGCCGGCCATCCGGATCTCCGTGGCCGGGCAGGCGAACCGGGCCAGGGCCAGGATGCGTAGGCAGCGCGCCGGCGTGAGTAGCCAGGTGTCGGCCAGCGGGGTTCCGTCGAAGGGCATCAGGAAGTTGACCGGGATGGAGTCGCTGCCCAGATCGCGCAGCGCGAAGATTGCGTCGATGAGCTCGTCGTCGGATTCGCCCATGCCGACGATCAGCCCCGAGCACGGCGACAGCCCGGCGGTCTTGGCCTTCTGCACCGTGTCGACCCGGTCGGCGTAATCGTGCGTGCTGCAGATCTCGGCGTAGCGGGATTCGCTGGTGTTGACGTTGTGGTTGTACGCGTCGACGCCGGCCGCCTTGAGCCGGTCGGCCTGCCCGTCGCGGAGCAGGCCGAGGCATGCGCAGACCTCGACATCGGGGTGCTCGGCCTTCAACCGGCCGACGACGCCGGCGACCCGGTCGACGTCGCGGGCACTCGGGCCGCGGCCGCTGGCGACCAGACACACCCGGGAGGCGCCGCCTGCGATACCGGCGGCGGCCTGCCGGACCGTCTCGTCCGGGGAGAGCCAGGAGTAGGTCAGCACGTCCGCGGACGAGCCGAGGCGTTGTGAGCAGTAGCCGCAGTCCTCCGGACACAGTCCGGATTTCAGGTTGACCAGGTAGTTGACCTTCACCCAGTTGGCGAAGTGGGCCCGGCGCAGACGCCCGGCCGCGGCGACCAACATCAGCAGGTCGTCATCGTGCGAGCTGAGGACGGCGTGGGCCTGTTCGCGGCTCAGCCGGCCGCCGGCCAGCTGGTGGTCGGCGAGCTCATCCCAGTATTTGAACACCGTTCAAAGGTACCAGGGACGCCCTCCGCGTGCCCTCCGGCCACACTGGACCGGCCAGCAGCAACATGCGACCAGAGACATGACATGAACGACGCGAAAGCCGAAGGAGAGCAGTGAGCCTGAGTCGAGAGCGGATCGTCGACACCGCCTATTCGACGCTGCGCAAGCACGGCCTGGCCGGAGTGTCGATGCGGCGGCTGGCGCAAGATCTCGGCGTGGCGCCGGGCGCGCTCTACTATTACGTGCCGAGCAAGCAGGAGCTGCTCGCCGCGGTGGCGCAACGAATCCTGACCGACAGCACGGTGACTCTCTCGGGCACCGACCCGGCGCGTGCGGCGGCCGACCTGCGCCGCGCCCTGCTGGGAGTCCGCGACAGCGCGGACGTGATCTCGTTCGCGCGTGCCTTCAAACCCGGGGCGCTGGCTCCGCTGAGTGACCTGGAACAGCTGTTCGCCGGACAGTTCAGCCCGAAGCGGGCTCGATGGGCTGCCCAGACCCTGGTGCACTATGTGCTCGGCTTCGTGGCCGAAGAGCAGAACCGGGCCGAACTGGCGCGGGCCAGAATTTTCGACGCCGGGCCGGATTCGACCGATTCTCCCGACGCGTTCCGATTCGGCGTGACCGCGATCCTGCGCGGCCTCGAGGCGATGGCACTCCCGCCGCGCCCAGCGCGCTGAGGCCGGCGGCAGTGGCAACTGTGGCCGGGACGGTCGTCACCAACCCGAAGTCGTGTACGACGCCGAGTAAGTCCGGTCCGGCCTGGGGCGCCGAGGTTCATGATCAGGCCTCCTGAGAAGAACGCGCACGTGTCGAGACGAGTAAGAATCGCAAGGCTGCGATCGCGGAACTGCCCGCTGTTCCCACGCTGTTGTGGCCGAACGGTGGCAGATTGGCACGGCCACGACGCGTTCGGCGGCGTTCGAGGCGTTCATCGGACAATCGGGTAGCGCGCCCGAAGTGAACCGCCCCGGGTCTGATGGAGAGCTGAGAGACATGGCGGCACCGCGAACGGCCCCGAACGTAAACGGTGCCGCGGGACACCTGTGACGGTGTCCCGCGACATCGCAGTCAAGCGGGTGACGGGGTTCGAACCCGCACAGTCAGCTTGGAAGGATGGTTTTTCCGAGCGGTTCTTCGCTGGTCGACCCAGGATTAGGACGGGGCCGTGCCTTCCGATTGCCTGGCCGCCGCACTCATGGAGGCGGCGAGAGCGGCATCTCGCTCTTGCTCGGCGCGCTGGTAGCGCAGCGCTGCGGCGGGGGAGGCGTGCCCGAGGCGGTGCATCAGCTCCCTTGTCGTGGCTCCATGCTGGGCGGCGATGGTGGCGCTCCAGCCGCGGAGGTCATGCAGGTGGGCGCCGGCCGGGAGTCCGGCCGCCTCTGCTGCTGGAGCCCAGACTCGTGAGGCGAAATTGTTGCGTCGGAGCGGTGCGCCCTTCGGACCCACGAAGACCAGCCCATGCGCGCCGGGCTGGGCGTACATCGCGAGGTGGTGTTCCAGGTCGCCGATGATGTGCGGCGGGATCGCCACCGTTCGGCGCCCAGCGGCCGACTTGGGCGGGCCATAGGAGCGTCCCTGTCCGATCACGTCGACGACGGCAGTGTTCACGCTGACGGTGCCTGCCTTCAGGTCGAGGTGTTCGCGGCGCAGCGCCGACAGCTCACCAATGCGGAGACCCGTCCAGGCGGCCAGCAGGATCAACGCTCGCCAGCGCTCCTCGACGGCATCGACCAGCGCCTGGACCTGAGTGAGCGTGAACATCGGTCGCTCGCTGGACCGTTCCTGCCCGGCCCCACGGATGGAGCACGGGTTCCGAGCGATGAGGTTGTCATCGACGGCCGTGGTGCAGACGGCACGCAGAAGCCGGTAGCACTTGGCCGCCGTGACCTGACCCGGCCCGTCGGGGCCGCTGAGCTTCCCATACCAGGCCCGGACAGCAGAGGCCTCCAGTTGGCGAAGCGGCGTCGATCCCAGGGCCGGGACGATGTGGTTCTTGAGCTGCGCCCGGTAGAGCTCGGCCGTGCGAGGCGCCAGCGGCCGGCCACGGACGAGGCGGGTCTCCACCCAGCGCTCGGCATAGACCTTGAGCGTCTCCTTGCCCGCCTTCGGGTCGATCCAGCGGCCGGAGTCCATCTCGGTCTGGATCTTGGCGAGCCATCTGTAGCCGTCGGCCTTGGTCGCGAACGTGTGCGGCGCCGAGACTTGCCTGCCCGAGCGATCGGTGTAGCGGGCTTGATAGCTCCCAGAAGAGAGCCGGCGCACTGTGCCCCAGGCCCTTCGACCCACGTCAACCTCCCAGTGCCGTTGGTAAGGCGACTGTTGCGGTGCTGCCGACCGAGTCGATGCGTCGACGCCGATCGGCTCGCTGCCTTCCACGGATTCACCTGAAGGTCTTGACGTCCTCAGGACGGCGTGCTCGCCGAAGCAATGACCGGGACTGAGCACGAGGTCGGTTGTGGCGCCGCAGAAACCGCCACCTCAACGCGGTGGCTGACGATGACGGCAGGGACGGGCGCCAAAGCGGCGTGGTCAGACACCGCCGAGATCTACGGACCCGACAGCCGCGCCACCCGACTCGCGGCCGGGGACCGCCGCGAGTCGCGCTACCCCTCGCTCGTGACACGTCCGGCCTCGATGAACTCGTCGAGGATCGAGCGCTGGAGCCGGACGTACTTTCCGAGCTTCACGTAGGTGATTCGCCGTTGAGCGATCAGCCGGCGGACGAAGCGCTCGCCTGTTCCCAGGTAGTCCCCGGCCTGGGCGACGGTCAGCAGCTGGTTGTCCTGTTCAGGCGACGCCACTCGCTTCGAGGTCGTCCCAGGCATCAGAAACTGACCCGGTGACGGCGAAGGGGACGTCCGCGGATGCTGCAGCCGGCGTCGCCGACCGCGGTGCACCGTGGCCGGCAAGGAGGACGCCGCGGCCGCGGATGGGTTGCAGGTTTCATGGGCGAGAGTCTTCGGTGCACTCTTCCGGTTCTTCTGCAGTCCCGGAACCTCGGCTCGGTGGCTCGGCGTGACGAGGCAGGCGTTGCGCACAGCCGTGTCGTGGGTGTCGGCACCGTCGAACGCCCCGTCCTCCTGTTCATCTCCGGTCCGTTGCGGAGTGAGCTGCGGAGTCTGTCGTGATTTCTGCAGAAGTTCTCCAGTGGACGAGAGCCGCGTGGGACGACACGAAGATCCGGCCTCAGGTCTCCGATCACGGCTGTCGGACAACGCTCTCCGCGGTGACCCGGGTGGCGAAGCGACACACAGCCGCGCCGCGCCGGTGATGAGGCGCGTGCCCGATCGAGACGGGTACGGGGCACTAGGGTTCGGCGCCACAAGACGGGTTGTCCACCGATCGGGTGATGGGGAGCTGCCGTGGCGCGGCCGCTGCTTCGAGGCGACCACCTGCAGGCTGCCCGTGAGGCCGTCGGCCTCAGCAGAGAAGGGCTGGCCACGGAACTGGAGCTCTCCAGTCCGGTGCGCATCCGGGTCTGGGAGACGGGACTCGAGCGTCCGCGACCCCGCTTCGTGCCGCGGCTGGCCGCCGCGCTGGGCGTCGACCCCTTGTATCTCCTCGACGTTGACCGCGACGACCCGCCCTTGGCGGCACTGCGCTTGGCGGCCGGACTTGCCACGAATGAGGTGACTGGCCCCGGGCTGTCCGTCATGACGTATGTGCGTCTGGAGGACGGCCGCCCGGGGGCGGTTCCCTCGCCCAGGGTGATAAGCGCAATCAGCCAGGTTCTCGGTGTGGACATCCCGCGCGTCGAGGCGGCCGTCCGCCGCTCGCGCAGGGACCACGTTGCAATGGCGACTTTCCAGGGCTGAACTGGAGAATTACTGGAGAAAGAGCCTGCCTCCCGGGGCGATCCCGGTGGTAATTTCCCGCGCACGTCGCCCGGGGGAGGTGCCCATGGCTCGCACGATGGAGTCGAGCGCGGCATGTGGCCGCATGCCCCAGAGACTCGTCCTCCGACCGCTGGCAGTCATCCTCGTGCGGAAGCGTGCGCCTCGGACCCCGCGAGGGCACGCGCGATGACCAGGCGGCGCTGGGTGGTCGGGGCACTCCTTGCACTGCTGCCCCTCGCCAGCTGCACGGCGGGTGAGGCCAGTCCCGATGGCTCAGGGCCGAGCGCGTCGACGACTACGTCTTCGCGGACTTCGACGACCGCTCCTCCGACGAGCAGCGCGCCGACCCCCGAAAAGGAGGCGGCAACTGCTGCCACCGTGGTCGTCAACGAGATGCTGCACGTCACCGACGCGGCCAAGAAGGACCCAGGCGCCAGGGATTGGGAGCCGGAGATCCGGCGGTTCTCGGGTGACCCCGCCGCGCTGCTCGCCGTCACGGCGGTACGGGACTATGCAGCCCTCGGACTCCGTCAGGAAGGCGACACCGCGGTCGGCCTGGAGGTCACCGACGTCGACCTGACGGCTCCGGAGGGGCCCACGGTCAGGATCACTGGCTGCTACGACAGCGAGAGCACGCGCGTTGTGAGGGTCGAGACCGGGGATGTCGTGCCCCCCGGGACTCCGCCGCGGTACGTCTGGGACATCATCGTCACGCGCTACGAGGCCGAACCTGGATCACCGTGGCTGGTCAACGAGCTGGACCCGCTGACGGATCGACCATGTTGACGTCGTACCGGGTGGTTCTGCTCGCGGTCGCGATCTTCACCGTCTGTGGCGGGTTGGACGGTGCTATGGCAGCTCCACCCGTGGAGTGCGCACAAAGGGATGCACAGACCGGGATCTGCCTGGTCCAGGCGACGTCCCCCGGACAAGGCGCCGGTGGGGACAATGACATCAGCCCTGGCCGTGGGCAGCCGGAAGGCGGAGAGGCGTCCCCGCCGAGTTGCACGCGAGCGGTTGCAGATCCTCAGCCGTGGCTTGGGCACCCGGTATGGGCCGGACATCGTCCGGAAGACGGGATGATCTGGGTCTTCACATGCCCGGACCCGGCGGGTTTGGGATCCGGCCTTCGGACGGGCCTGATCTTTCTGTCGAATGGTGCCGGAGCACCCGGCGCCCCGACGGTGGACCCTCGCCGCCTCGCTCAGCAGGCCATCGCATCCATGGCCCTGAAGGCGCCGGACATCGGGATGGCGCCGCCGCCCAGCTCCGCCAGCGGGCTGGTGGGACTACCGGTGTGGATGTGGGTCGAACGCGCCGCAGCGACGACTGGCCCTGTCGGCGCCTCTGCCTCGGCAGGGGGCGTGACGGTGACCGCCGAGGCTCGGGTCAGCCAGGTCCTCTGGAACATGGGGGACGGGCACATCGTCACCTGCGGGCTGGGGACGCCATATGTGCAGGGCATCGCAGGCGCGTCTCCGGACTGCGGCCATGTGTATGCGCAGGCGTCGAGCCGACACGTGCCGGGCGGTGGCCCGTGGCCGATCACCGCGACGAGCACGTGGACGATCACCTGGTCCGCTGGTGGGTTGTCGGGCACCGAGACGCTGGAGTTGTCCTCTTCGGCGGAGTTGTTCGTCGGGGAATTGCACGTCTTGAATCAGGACGAGGGAAGCCGATGACCCGGACCCAGCCGACGAGGACTGGCGCAGCGCCCTCTCCGGTGGAAGTGCATGGCTTGCCTCGTGCGCCGGTGCTGCCGCCACCTCGTCGCCGGCGCCGTCCCGCCCTCCTGGCATTGGCCGTGAGCATGGTGGTAATCGGTGCCCTTGGGGGGACCTATCTGGCGACATCGCTGGGTCAGACGACCGCCGTGATCGCGATCGCACGCGAGGTGCCTGAGGGGCAGACTTTCACCGCTGCCGACCTCGTAGAAGCAAGGATCTCGGCCGATCCGGCGTTAGAGCCCATTCCGTATGTCGACCGCGACGAGGTGATCGGCCTGGTCGCGGCGACCACCCTGAGGCCGGGTTCGTTGCTCACCCGCGACGCCCTGACCGATCAACGCCTCCCGGCTCCCGGCCAGCAGCTGATCGGGGTCGGCGTGTCGCTCGTGCAGCTACCTACGACCCCGCTGCGCCCGGGCGACGGCGTCCTCCTGGTGCCCGTGGCCGCGGGTAGCGCTCCAGCCACGACCGATGGAGCCCCCAGCGTGGTGGAAGCGACCGTGGTGAAGTCCGGCCCTCCCGGAACCGACGGGCTGCGGGTCGTCGACGTGCTCGTCGACGCGGCCGATGGGCCGGACGTCGCCGCCCGCGCCGCGGCCGGCCTGATCGCCATCGTCGTCGTGGCCGGCGAGTAGGCGGGACGGCTGCCGTGTTGATCGCGCTGTGCTCGGCCAAGGGCGCACCCGGGGTGACCACCAGCGGGCTGGCTCTGGCGCTGTCCTGGCCTCGCCCGGTGGTCCTGGCCGAGCTGGATCCGGCCGGAGGGGACGTATTGCCGGGGTACGGCCGAGGCGAGCCGTTCGCGGGCGGGCTCGCCGACCTGGAGCTCGCGGCGCGGCGCGGCGGGCCGGCCCGGCACCTGGACAGCCAGCTGTTGCGGCTCGACCCCGAGGGACGTGCACGGCTCCTACCCGGCCTGGCCGACCCGGCCGGCGCCCGACATGTGGACTGGAATCGCCTGGCCGCCGTGCTGGCGGCGGTGGAGGACGGCACGGTGGACGTGGTGGCGGATTGCGGGCGGCTGCGCGCTCAGCACTTCCCGGCCGCCGTGGTCCAGCGGGCTGCCGCCGTCGTGCTGGCCACCGGCTCCACGCTTCGCGCCGTGCGTGCGGCGACGCAGGCGATTGCCGAACTGAGAGAGCGGGAAGCGTGCCCAGGCATGCTGGGCACGCTGGTGATCGGGCCGGGGGAGCCGTACGGCGAGCGAGAGATCAGCGAGGCACTCGGCGTTCCATCGGTCGGTTCGCTGCCGCGGGATCCGAAGGCGGCGGCAGTGCTCAGCGACGGCGCGCCGGCGGGCCGGCTGTTCACCCAGTCGCCGCTCCTACGAGCCGCCCGGACGGTCGCGACCCGGTTGGTCGAGTTGGCCGCGGCGCACGAATCCAGGTTGACACCACCGCCGGCGCCGGTGCCTGCGCCCACAACCACGTTCGGGGGCAGCCGTGTCCGCTGACCTCACCACCGACCTGCTCAGCGCTGGCACCGTGCCTCGACAAGCGGACACATCACCGGTGTCGGTGGACTGGACGCTGGTGCGTCGGCTGCACGAGGCGACGGCGACGGCCCTGGCCGAGGAGCTCAAGCGCCGCCCGACGCTCAGCACGGTGGCGCAGCAGGAGCTGGCCCGCACGCTCGTCCAGGACGGCGTCGACGAGTTGGTCCGGCAGCGCATGCGCGCCGGTCAGGTGGTTCCCACGCCGGCCGAGGAGAAGGTGATCGCTGAGGCGGTGTTCGCCGCCCAGTTCGGGTTGGGCCGGCTGCAGCCCTACGTGGACGACCCGCTGGTGGAGAACATCGAGGCCCATGGGCACGACAACGTGTGGATCGGCTACGCCGACGGCCGGGACGTTCGCGTCGACCCGATCGCCGACTCGGACGAGGAGCTGGTGCGGCAGCTGCAGCACATCGCCGCTCGGCTGGGCCGCGCGGAGCGGACGCTGACCACAGCCAGTCCGCTGCTCACCATGCGCCTGCCCGACGGGTCCCGGTTGGCCGCAGTCATCGAGACGGTGCCGAGACCCCAGCTGGTGATCCGCCGACACCGGATCCGCAACGCCGACCTCGACGACATGGTCGGCCTGCGCGCGATCGACCGGCCGCTGGCCGAGTTCCTGCGGGCAGCGGTGCGGGCGCGCAAGAACATCGTCGTCACCGGCGCCCAGGCTGCGGGCAAGACGCTGATGCTGCGGGCGCTAGCCAACGAGCTTCCGGTCAAAGAGCACCTGGCCACGATCGAGAAGCATTTTGAGCTGCTGCTGCACGAGTTGCCCGACCGGCATCCGAGGGTGGTGCCGTTCGAGGCCCGTGAGGGCACCGGCGAGCGCGGCCCGGACGGCCGCCGCCTCGGCGAGGTGACGCTGACCGAGCTGGTCGAGCAGGCGCTCGTCATGAACGTCAGCCGCGTGTGGCTTGGCGAGGTCCGCGGCGAGGAGGCATGGCCGCTGATCGAGGTGATGGAGGCGGGGGAGGGCGGCTCGGCATGCACCCTGCACGCCCGCTCGGCCCACCACGCCCTCGAGCGGCTGGCCAACCTGTGCATGCGCGGCCGCGCCGCGGTCACCCCGGAGCACGCCTACCGGTCCTGCGCGGCGGCGATCGACCTGATCGTGCACATCACCACCGTGGACGAGCGGTGGATCGGGGGCGAGCGACACCGGTTCGTCAGCCAGGTCATCGAGTGCAACGGCATCGGGGAGGGCGGGCGCCCGGCCGTCACCGACCTCTTCGTTCCTGGGCCCGACGGACGGGCCGTGCCGGAGCACGATCCGGTGGATCTGGCCGATTACGTCCGGGTCGGCTTCGATCCGGACTGGCTCCGCTCAGGCCGAAGCGACTGGCCGATTGCCGCCGGGGGACGACGATGAGCGGAACGGGGTTGCTTGCCGGCGTCTGCGGGGCGCTGCTGGTGGGCGGCCTGCTGCTGGCCGCCCACGCGCTGACCGCCCCCGAGCCGCCGGCTCGGCCGCGGCGCCGCCAGCCGCGGCCGACGGCGCGGGCCGACCGCCCGGCGGTGCGGCGGCAGCGGGCGCTGTGGGTGGCCGCCGCCGTTGCGGCGGCTGTGGTGTGGCTGGCCTCGGGCTGGCCGGTCGGTGGCCTGCTGGCCGGGCTGGCGGTGATCGGTGTGCCGTGGTTGCTGGCGCAGTTCTCCGACGGCAACGCCGCAGTGGAGCGGCTGGAGGCGCTTCAGGAGTGGGTGCGCCGCGCCTCCGACGTGCTGGCTGCGGGCGGCGGCCTGGAGCAGACGCTGATTCGTTCGGCCCGCACCGCGCCCGAGCCGATCGCGGCAGAGGTGGCGGCGCTGGCCGCGCGGCTGCAGGCGCGCTGGCCGACGTCCCGGGCGCTGCTGGCCTTCGCCGACGACCTCGACGACGCCGCCGGGGACCTGGTCGTCGCCGCCCTGTTGCTCGGTGCGGAGCTGCGCGGGCCGGGGCTGGCGCGGGTGCTGACGGAGCTGGCGGGAAGCCTCACCGAGGAGGTCACCATGCGTCGCAAGGTCGAGGCCGACCGCGCCAAGCCCCGCGCGAACGCCCGCTGGCTGTTGTTGATCACTGTCACCGCGTCCGGGCTGGCCGCGCTCAACGGCGACTACCTGGCTCCCTACGGCACGGGGGTCGGGCAGCTGGTACTCGCCGCTATCGCCGGGCTGATCGTCGCCTGCCTGCTGTGGATGCGCCGGCTGACCGCACCTGCGCCGTTGCCCCGCTTCCTGGTCGATGCCGCCCGCAGCGAGCGGGCTTCCGGTCTCGCGCCGACCGAGATGCCGGTCCGGTGAGCGGCACCCAGGCGCTGCTGATCGGATCCGGCGCGCTCGTTGGATTCGGAACGTTCCTGCTGCTGCGTGCGGTTCTCGTGGTCGAACAGCCGCGGCTCGCCGACGCGCTGGCCCGCCTCGACGGGCGCGCGGCCCCAATACCGGTCCGGCCGATGCCGGAGGGAGGCGACCGGTGGGCGCGAGCGGCCGGCTGCGCCGGTGCTTGGGCCGCGGCCCGGTTGCCCGCCGCCGGACTGCGGGCGCCGTCCCAGGCGGTGGCGCTGATCGGCTGGACGCCGGAGGGTTACGCCTCCCGCAAGATCGGCCTGGCCGCCTTCGGCGCGGTGTTCGTGCCGTTGCTCGTCGCCGTGCTCGGCGTGACCGGTGTCCGGCTGCCGGTGGTGGTGCCGGTGGCCGGGTCGCTGGCGCTGGCAGCCGTCTTGTTCCTCGTCGTCGACCTGGTCGTCCGCGACCAGGCTGCGGAGGCGCGCGGGCAGATGCGCCGGGCACTGTGCTCCTATCTGGATCTGGTCAGCCTGCGCCGCGACGCCAGCGAGGGTCCCACCATCGCCCTGGAGCGGGCCGCCGCCCTTGGGGAGGGCTGGGTGTTCCGGCGGATCACCGACGCGCTGGTCGCCGCCCGGCTGGCCGGCGATCCGCCGTGGGACGGCCTGCGCCGACTCGCCGCTGACACCGGTGTTGGCGAGCTGGCCGACGTTGCCGACATCGCCGCGGTAGCCGCCCAGGAGGGTGCGTCGATCGCGCCGACGCTGCGTGCGCGGGCGCAGTCGCTGCGGGTGCAGTTGCTGGCCGAGGAGGAGGCGTCAGCCAACACCGCCAGCGAGAAGCTCACTGCCCCCGTCGCCCTGCTCTCGATCGCCTTTCTGTTGCTGTTCCTCTATCCCGCCCTGGCCCGTCTGATGGCCACCTGACCGGTGACCCCAACCCGAGAGGAGCACCGATGACCTCGTTGCTCACTGTCCTGACCGTCGTCGGCGCGCATCTGCGTGACCGGCTGCGCCATCTCCGTGACGAGCCGGAACGGGGCTCGCTGTCGGTCGAACAGGTGATCATCACCGTGGCGCTGATCGGCATCGCCGTCGCCCTCGTGGCGGTAATCGCCAACGCGGTCACCTCTCGGTCGGGCCAGATCCAGTAGCCCGCCGTGGCTCACCCCGCCAGACCGTGTGGCCCTGCGGCCGTGTCCCGGCCCTGCCCTGCTGAGGGCAGCCGGGCGGGCGGCGTGGTGCGCCCGCGGATGTCGAGGGAGCGCGGTGCGGCGTCGGTGGAACTGGCAGTCGTCTTCCCGGTGGTGCTGCTGCTGGTGATGACGCTCATCCAGGCGGCCTTGTGGTTCTACGCCCGCTCGATCGCCCTGGGTGCTGCTCAGGAGGGCGCCCGCGAGGGGCGGCTGCAGCCCGCCTCGACCGGCCGCGCCCAGTCGGCCGCCGAGGGCTTTCTCGACCAGACAGCACAGGACCTGCTCACCGGCCGGGACGTGAGCGTGACCGGCTCGCCGAGCAGCATCGAGGTGACGGTGACCGGCACCTCGTTCAGCCTGTTCCCCGGCCTGTCGGGCTGGTCGGTCACCCAGACCGCCGTCGGGCCCGTCGAACGACTCACGCCATGAGCGCTCGGGCTGCGGAGCGGGGATCGGTGTCGGTAGAGCTGGCGCTCCTGGCCCCGGCGTTGCTCCTGCTGCTCTCCTTGGCAGTCTTCGCAGGACGCACCCAGATCGCCGAGGGTGCCGTTCAAGAGGCCGCACGATCCGCCGCCCGGGAGGCCTCGCTCGCCCGAGACCCTGCCAGCGCCGCCGCACTCGCCGGCGCTCAGGCGGAGCGCACGCTGGCTGCCCAGAACCTGCGCTGCCAGCGCACCACGGTGGACGTCGACACCGGCGGCTTCCAGGCCCCGCTGGGCCAGCCCGGCGACGTCACGGTGTCGATCACCTGCGTGGTCGGCATGGCCGACCTGCTGGCCCCCGGCTTGCCCGGCTCGGTCACCGTCGAGGCCTCCTTCATCAGCCCCGTCGACGCCTACCGCGAACGATGACCGGCTACCACGGCCACGGCCACCGGCGGCCGGACGGCGAGCGCGGCGCAATCAGCGTCTTCCTCGCCGTGCTCGTCCCCGGGCTACTGCTCATCATCGGGCTGGCCGTCGACGGCGGCGCGAAGGTGGCCGCCACCCAGCGCGCCAACGCAATCGCCGACGAGGCTGCCCGCGCCGGCGGACAGGCCCTCGACGTCTCCGCCGCCCTCACCGGACAGGTGCGGGTCGACCCGGTAGCGGCCGTCGCCGCCGCGCAGGACTACCTCGACCGTAACGACGTACACGGCGCGGTGACCGTCGTCGACGGCGACACCCTGCACGTGACCACCACCATCACTCAGCCCACCACCTTCCTGGGCCTGATCGGCATCTCCACCCTCACCGTGGAGGGCTCCGGCACCGCCGACCTGATCACCGGCACCGGCCAGAACGGGGGAGCCGGCCCATGACTTCACCACTGCAGGCACTCGACCTGCTGCGCCGGCTGCTCGCCCTCCTGGTGTTGGCGGCCGCCGTCGCCGGTGTCCCGATCGCGCTGTGGGAGCTCGGCGGCGCCTACCTGCCCGACGAACTGCCCTCCTGGGCGCAGGTGACCACCGCGCTGGGCGGACCCGACACCGGCGGCGTCTTCCTCGGCATGCTCGTCGTGATCGGCTGGACCGCCTGGGCGTGCTTCGCGCTGTCGGTGGCCGTCGAGTTCGTCAGTCAGCTGCGCGGCCTGCCGCCGCTGCGGCTACCCGGCCTGACCGCCCCCCAGCAGTTGGCCGGCCTGCTCGTCGCCGCCGTCCTCGGTGTGGGCAGCGGACCCCTGCTGGCCGCTCCGGCCGTGGCCGGCCCGCCCTTCGTCGCCGAACAGCCGGTCGGGCACGAGGAGGCGCCGCCCGCGCCCGCCCCGCCGGCGGATACCTTGCCGCCCGCGCCCGTCGCGGGCGGTCCCACCTACACGGTGCAGCCGCGCGACACCCTCGGCCGCATCGCCGCCCGCTATCTGGGCGATTGGACTCGCTTCGAAGAGATCCTCGAGCTCAACCGCGGCCACCCGCAGCCCGACGGCGCGAATCTCACCGACCCGGGGCTGATCCGCCCCGGCTGGCTCTTGGTGCTCCCGCCCGACGCCGCCCTTCCCGAGACAGGAGCAACTGCCGCGGCGGTGACCGTGCGACCCGGCGACACCCTCGCCGACATCGCCGAGCACCGCGGCCTGGACAGCTGGCAGCCGATCTTCGACCTCAATGCCGGCGAACCCCTTCCCGGCGGCGGGCAGTTCACCGACCCCGACCTGATCCTCCCCGGGCAGGTTCTCGACCTCCCGCCCGAGGACCCGGGGGCCGCCGGCCCCCGTCCGTCGAGCACTCCCGAACCACCAGCCGAGGAGGCGCCGCCGCCACCCCCGCATGAGGGCGAGCCGGCCTTGCCGACGGAGCCCTCCGCGACCGCGGCCGCCTCGCCGACATCGGCAGCCGACGCCGATGCCCCCTATTCCGATGGGGACCAGTTCCCGGCGGAGCTGGCGGTCGTTCTCGCCGGCAGCGGGGCACTGCTCGCCGCAGGTGTGGGCGCGGCGTGGCTGGCGCACCGCCGCCAGCGGCTGCGCCGCCGCCGTCCTGGCCGGCGGTTGACCCCCCTCCCGAACGGGCTGTCGGCCACGCAGACGGTCGTCACCTCGGCGGCCGACGTGGGCACAGGCGATTACGCCGCGCTCGATCGCGCGCTGCGCGGTCTCGCCGTCCTGATCTCCCAGAACCCGGACGGGCGGCTGCCGGACGTCGTCGCTGCCCAACTGCACGGCGGCCGACTCGAGCTGCGGCTGTACGCCCCTGCCGACCGTCCCCCGCCCGAGCCATGGACCGCCGACGACACCGGCCTGTGGTGGTTCCTGCGGCTGGACCAGGACACCGGCGTGGCCACTGAGGTGGCCCGGGCCCGCCTGGCGCCTTACCCGTCACTGGTCACCATCGGTACAGACGGCGCACGCCGTTGGCTGCTGGACCTGGAACGCCTCGGCGCCGTGTACGTGACCGGACCGGCCGACCGCCGCACGGACTTCGCCCGGCACCTGGCTGCCGAACTGGCCGTCAACAGCTGGTCGGACCTGCTCACCATTACCACCGTCGGCTTCGGCGACGAACTGCTCGACCTGGCACCGCACCGGGCCCACCCGACCGACACCGCCACTGACCCCGTGCTGCACGCCGCCCTGCGGGAAGCGGCCGAGCGCGACACAGGCGACGTGCTGGACGGGCGGCTGCGGGCTGGAGCGGGCGACGGCTGGATGCCCCAGGTCGTCCTCGCCCCATCCCAACCTAACCGTGACGGTGCACTGGTCGAGGCCGCCGCCGTCCTGCGGGTCCAGGAGAGGCGGGCCGCGGTTGCAGTCGTGCTCGGCGTCGAGGCGGGGCAGATCAGCGACGAGTGGCTGATCACGCTGACCGACGACGGGTCGCTGCTCGTACCGGCACTCGGGCTGCAGCTGCCGGCCCCACAGCTGACCGCCCAGCAGGCCCGCGACATCGGCACGCTGCTGGCCTTCGAACGCGACACCGCAGACCAATCCATCCCCGCTGCCGACGGCGACCGCCCCTGGCAGGTGCACACCGACGCCGCCGGCGCGCTCCGCACCGAGGCATCCGGGCCGGACACGACCCGGCCATCGGCCCACGCCCCCTCGCCGCTGCCGGCCCGACGCCAACCCTCCGCACCCGCGGCACGCGCTTCGACGAGGTCCGGGCCGACCGAGACCTCCACCGCGATGCCGTCGGCGACCATCGATGTTGGCGAGGCGCCGGGGTGTTCGACGGCGGCCGACCTGCGCAGCCGAATCGAGGACGACCTCGAACAACTCGACCGCGACCTCGCCGACTGGTGGTCTCCCAGCTGCGCCCGGCCGCGACTGACCCTGCTCGGACAGGTCACCCTGCGCGCGCACGGCGACGAGGCGGCCGTCGCGAGATCCGGGCTGCGGCGCCGGTACGAGGAGACGCTCGCCTACCTCGCCACCCGTCCGCACGGCGCCACAGCCGACGAGGCCGCCACCGCGCTGCAGCCGGCTCGCGGCGGCAGGACCGATCCGGTCAGCGCCCGCGCTTACGTCCACCGGGTCACCGCCGGCGCCCGCGCCTGGCTAGGCACCGACCCGGCGACCGGGCAAAAGCACCTCAGTTCCGGCCACAGCGGCCGCTACACGCTGACCGACGTGCTCGTCGACGTTGACCTGTTCCGCCAGCTGCGCGCCCGCGCCGCGGTACGCGGGAACGACGGCCTGCCCGACTTGTTGGCCGCTCTTCAGCTGGTGTCCGGGCCGCCATTCGCCCAGCGCCCGGCCGGGTACGAGTGGCTGGATGGACTGGACCTCACCCTGATCGCCGCGGTTTGCGACGTCGCCCACCAGGTGGTCACGGCCGCCCTCGCCGGCGACGATCTGGCCGCCGCCGGCACCGCTTCGGCGACCGCCCTTCTCGTTGCGCCGGACGACGAGCAAGTGCTGCTGGATGCGATGTGGGTGGCCTTCCACCAGGGCAACCGCGCCGAAGCCGAGACCTACGTCGCTCGCATCGTGGCCGTCCACGACGGTGAGGACGAGATGGACCTGCCCATGAGCACCGCGGAGACCATCAACCGCGCCCGCCGGCGGTTCCTCGACCGTGCCTCGTGAGGACGGCTGGTCCCTGCCCAGCTGCTCTCCTGACAGCGAGGAGTGGAACCACTAAGGTCATCGCTTGTCGCGTGGAGGATTGGGATCCCGGCCAGGAGCGATGGTGTCCGAATCACGGATCCGCCCATCACGGCCATGGATGCGCACCTCTCCGCCTCCGGCCTTGTGGACTTGCGCTCGTGCCTTACTGATGGCGGCGCTCTGAGTCGCCTCGTGCCCTGCTGCCCGGTCGCTGCCGGGCTTCTTGACATCCCAGCCGCCCTTGGGGCTGGGCACGACGTGACGATTGTTGCTGCTCTTGGCCATGAGTCCTCCTGACGAGGGGCCCGCTAGCACCCTGACGCGCGGACGATGCGCCTTAAATGTAGGCTAAATGCGGCTATTTTGCGAGGCTGATGGCGAGGGGGCAGGCGTGTCCAGAGCTGAACTGGTACAGAGAGCGCTGGAGGCTGCCTACAAGCGGTCGGTGAGCCAGACAGCGGCAGTCAAGCTCACCTACCTGCAGGAGACCCTGGGGCGGCGATTGACCGCTGCGGCTCTGGGGGTCAAAGACACGCGCACGGTGCAGAGCTGGCAGCGCGGAGGACCGATCCGCGGCGGAGACGACCAGGAGCACCGCATCCAGGCGCTGTTTAGAGCCACGTACGCCGTGACCGAGGTGTTCGGTCCGGCAGTGGCGGCGGCGTTCCTGCGAGGGAGCAACCCTGCACTGGATGGGAAGGCTCCGCTGCTCGTCCTGGCCGACGAGCAGCCGGGTGAGGCTGAGGAGCGCGTGATGAGAGCCGTCGACGCACTGCTTGAGGCATGAGGCTGCCCTCCAGACGTCCTTCTGCTCGCACGACGCCGCTGCCCACCGCAGGCGTCATCCGGGTGGCCTTCGAGCCGGGCGAGTTGCCGACGCCACGGGACGCCGTGGGGCCTAACCGGTTCGATGACCCCCGGCCCAGAACGATGGACCGCTATGTCGTCCGGTACACGGGGCGGTCCCTCCGGGGGTGCTTGCTGGAACTACTCGCATGGCTGCGGCCAGACCCCGCAGCCCTGATGCGGGAGGCCCAGGTCGTCGATGACGCGGACCTGGGGGATGAGGGGCAGGCAATGCTGGCGGCCCAGGATGTGGAGGCGCGAGCCGTCGCTGATTTTCTGGACGGTCGTCAGGTAGGTCTGCTGAAGGTCGAGGGGCTGGTCGCGCTGTCGATCAACGACCCGGTTTTACAGGCTGAACTCGACCGCGAGCCAGCCGTACGCGCTCTGCTCGACAGCTCGGAGGGCCAAGCGGCCCTGGGCGGAGGGCAGCAGAAGGCGCGACTGGACGAGGCCGCCGTGCGTCTATCTACCGACCTCGGGCGGGACCTCACCCGCGCGTGCTCCCTTGCCATCCGGGACCGTGACAACCGGCCCGACGCCATCCATTACCGCAGCCGCCATGACGACACTGAAGACTGCTGGGCCATCTACGACCACGCCCCAGTCCAGCTGGCCCACTCCACCGCCCTCGATCCCGCCGATGTCGACCACCGAGAGGCGCTCGCGAGCGTCGCCAGCCTCTGGCAACTCGCCCTCCCCCCGCAGTGGATGAGCTGACAGCCGCTCCACGGCATGGCCTGATGTTGTTGGCGGAGCGGACGCCATGGGAGGGAAGTGCCGCCCGGACTTGCCTGGCCTTCAGCCCGACCGCCGACTGACACCGCGCCGCGTTCGCCGAGCGCCCTTGACCGGCAGCGGAACGAGGGCCGGCATCCGCCGCGCACGGCGTGGTTCTCCAGTACTCCTCCAGTCGTAGGCCGAGGTGATCGTCCGTCATCACCCCGCGTCGCCAGGCACACACCTGACCGGGGCCGGGGACCGTTCTGCAGTACGGACTGGAGGACTTCTAGAGGTCCAGACGACACGGTCGGCGCATGCAGACCTCAGCCCCGCCTCGGGGACGATTGCGCGGTCGGACGAGCTGTGACGCGCCGCCGTCCGGCTCGATGGCCATCGCCGACCCCCTGACTTCCCGTCAGCCACAGCCGATGACTATCGAGGCAATGCGCGGGGCCGTCGTCGCGATCCGCGCGGGCCTTTTCGACTACGTCAACGATCCCGACGTCGTCTGGAGAGACAGGGCGTCGCGCGCTGCGGTTCCCGGCACCACCTCCCGGCCGGTTGCCATGTCGATCCCGTGCGCGGCATTCGACGCCGGCGGCCCGGTCGTCCTGGTTGTTGCCGGTCATGCCGGGGCCGGAGCTTCCACGGTCGCGTTGGCAGTCGCCGAAGGGCTGGCGGAAGCCCAGCGGGTGCAGCTGGTCGATTACGCCGAGCCGGTCCGGTCGGGGCTGGCGGTGGCCCCGGCCATTGAGCTGGGCGCCGACGGTGCCTGGCGGCGCGGTCGCCGCGGTCGACTCGACGTCGTCCGCCTGAGTCGGCATCCAGCCGGCGGAGAGCTCCCGCCGCTTCCGGAGATCGACGACGCGGGTCGACTCGCGGTGGTCGATGCGGGTTGGTCACTGACCTGTGCGCTGCTCGACTCACCCGGTTCGCTGTTCGGCACCCCGATCGTGGTCGTCACCAGGGTGACGGTGCCGGCGGTCCGGCAAACCGAGCAGGTGCTGGCCGCCGTCGACGGCGAGGCGGTGGTCGCCGCGGTGGGTCCGGCTCGCTGGCCCCGGCTGGTGGAGGTCAGCTGCGGTCCGAGGCTTGGTGAGTTGCGATCGCGCGGGCAGGTGGTTCCGGTGCCGATCGACCGGCGACTGCAGATTGCCGGGCTGACCGGCGACCGGCTGCCGAAGCCAGTGGCGGCCGCCGGCCGGTCGTTGGCCGCGCTCCTGGCCCCGGCGGGGGAGACCCCGTGACCATCGGACGCAGGAGCACCGCCGTGGCGGTGCGGGCGGCATCAAGCGTCGTGTTCGTCCTCGCGGGGTTCCTTGTGCTGGATGCAGGGCCGGCGACTGCGACGCCGACGGAGATCACCGCGGCGGTCTGCCCAGCCGCACCGCCCGGGATGCAGGGCTTCGCCGACGACGTGACCGCCTGGGTGAAGTGGGGCGTGCTGGCGCTCATCGGCATCGGCGCGGTCGTGTCCCTCGGGTCGATCCTCGTCGGGCGGATCTTCTCCCATCCGCACGCCTCCCGGTACGGGGCGATGGGCGTCGCGGTGGTGGTGATGGTGGCCATCGCCTACACGGTCATCCTCGTCATCCTGGACTCGATCACCGGCAGTGGGTGCACGTGATGCGCAGCCGCCGAGACGTCCCGGGAAGCGGTGTCCCGGGGTGGGAACCTGCTCGACTGCGCGCGCTGGTCGTGGTCGCCGCTCTCGTGGCGCTGGCGGTCTTGGCCGGCGTGGTTCTCGCGATCGTCGGGGTGCTGACCGAGGAGGAGCCGGGTTCCGCGGACGCTGCGCGACAGGAAGAAGCACCCTCCACAAAGACGTCGTCGCAAGATGCTCTGGCCGCGATGGCGATGCCGACCACCGACCCGGACGACGCGCTGCCAGGTCCGGTGTCGAGGCAGGCCGCGGGTGTCATCGAGTTGCCGCGCACGACGGCCGACGGCCCGGCTGACGTGCCTACCGGCTTTCCCCGCACTCCCGAAGGTGCCCTGGCGCAGTTGGCCGCGATCGACGTGACGGCGATGCAGAGCGGATCGATGGACGGCGTACGGCGGGTGATCGCCGAGTGGGCCGCCCCGGGCGGCCCCACGCCGGAGACGTGGTCCGGTGCCGCTGGCATGGCCAGCTTGTTGTCGGCGGCGGGGCTGTCCGGTGCCGGGTCGCCGCAGCTGGCCATCGTTGTCCGACCCGTGATGGGGCTGATCAAGGGATCAGTGGGCCCGCAGTTCGTCGTGGTGTGCGTGAACCTCGAGTTCACCGTCACCGTCGAACAGACCTCGCGGATCGCGATCGCCGACTGCCAGCGCATGTCATGGGCCGGGGATCGTTGGGTGATCGGCCCCGGACCGGAGCCGGCGCCGGCTCCGTCGATCTGGCCGGGTACCGACACCGCGATCGCGGCTGGCTGGCGGGACCTGCGCCATGTCTAGGCCGCAGTCGCGACGGCGGATTCCTTGGGTCCGGCGGAGGGCTTCGGTCGTGCTCCTGCTGGCGGCGGTGGGTTGGCTGGCGACCGCCGCTCCTGCCTGGGCAGACACGGCGGTGATGGCCTTCCCGACGGCTCCGGGTGCGGACGACGGCTCGCTCCCGTGTCTGCCGATCAACCCGTTCTGTGTGATCGGCGAGGCGGCCGGAGCCGTGGTCGCCGACGTGTGGATCAGCGCCATGTTGTCTCTGTGGGGGGCCGGGCTGTGGCTGCTGGGCCTGGCCTTCTCGGTGATCGACGCACTGGCCACCCCCGACCTGTCCGCCGGCGGCCCGCTGGCCGCGGTCTATCCGGTGACCTTCGGCATCGGCGCCACGGTCGCGGCGCTGATGGCCATGGTGCAGCTCGGTGTCGCGGCGGCGCGCCGGGACGGGCAGACCCTCGGCCGGCTGCTCATCGGCCTGCTTCAGTTCGGGCTGGTCTGGGTCGGCTACGTCGGCGTGGCGGCGCTGTTGGTCACCGGCGTCTCCGGACTGACCACCGCCCTGCTGCGCAGCCTTCTCGGTATAGACACCCTGGCCGCTTTCGACCCGTCGATCAGCGTGAGCCGCGACGTGGTGGACGGCACGGTCGCCACCGTTCTCGGAGTCAGCTCCATCTTCCTCCTGGTGCCGGCCAGCGTCGGCTACCTGCTGCTGATGCTGGTCCGTGAGGCGGCGCTGATCGTGCTGGCGGCGACCTCGGCCATCTCGGCCGGGGGGCTGCTGGCGCAGACCTCGAGCGCGTGGTTCTGGCGCAGCCTGCGCTGGTTTCTCGCCGCGCTGTTGGTCTCGCCGGTCGCCGTCCTCGTCCTCGGAGTCGGCGTCACCATCACCGAAGGCATCATCACCGAAGCTGAGGAGACCAGCACGGAGGCTGCAGTCGGTATGGCGGTGGTCGGCTGCCTGCTGATCCTGCTCGGCGCGATCTGCCCGCTGGCGCTGTTCCGGCTGCTGGCGTTCGTGGACCCGGGCACCTCCAGCGGCGCGGCTCTGCGTTCCTCGCTGGCCGCCTCCGGCGGAGTCATGGGCGCACTGAGCAATCTCGGTAGTGGAGGTGGTCGCGCTGCGGGTGGCGCCGCTGTCGCGGCCTCGGGTGGGGTGGCCGCCTCGGGCGCCGCGGCACAGCTGGCTGGGGACCGAGCGCAGGGCGAGTCGACTGCCGACGCCGCTACCAGCGGTCGCTTCGCCGGCGCGTTGCGCGCGGTGTCAACCGGCACCTCCACGGCCGGTCGTCTGGCCGCGGGGGTGGCCGCCTCGGCGGCCGACGTGCTCTCCGGAGCTGGTATCGGACACACCGCCCCCTACTACGGGCAGTCAGTTCGTGGCCGGGCTCCCGTCGCAGGAAACGGACACGCTCGCGCAACGTCGTCCTCACGACAGCCCGGCGGCTCGCCGCGTCTGGACGAGGACGGCCCTGACGCTCTTATGCCTGATCCGCTGTGGTCATCCGTCGGCGACGACGGCGCAGCGGCTGCAGGTTGGCCCGCTGAGCGGGCCAACGGCGCCGCACGCGGCGGGGCTACAAGGCCCGACTCACCCGCTCCGCACGGGAGGGGCGTCTCGCCCGCGGACGACGGTGCCGCATGAGCGCGCACCGCTACGGCGAGTACGCCAAGGACGTCTCCGGCTGGTTCCTCGGGATGACCGGCACTCAGCTGGTGCTGGTGACGCTCGCCGGCGTCCCGGCGCTGCTGGCCCTGAACGGCCAGGCGTGGGGGCTGTTCGTCGGCTGGCTGCCGGTGTGGGCGCTGCTGGCCGCGGTTCTGCTTGTGCCCATCCGGGGTCGTGCCGCCGGCCGCTGGTTCGGCGACCTCTGTCTGCACGCGATCGGAGGAGCGATGGGCTGGACGGTGTTCGGCTCACGAGCGGGAGCGGGGACGGCCGACGACCTGTCCGAGGCCGACCTGCCGGGCGTGCTTGCAGGCATCCGCACTCACGACGGGCCGCCCTACGGGCAGCTGTTCACCCGGCCGGTGATCGTGCAGAACTGCGCGGCACGCAGCTGGGCGGCGGTGGCGTCGATCGCCCATCCCGGCATCGGGCTCGCCGAGGCGGGTGAGCGGGACCGGATGGGCGCTGGCCTGGCCGACTTGTGCGAGCTCGCCGCCCGTACCGAGCTGATCGACGTCCTCGTCCTGCAGGTGCGCACCGTGCCCGACGACGGGGCGGAGCGCGCCGCCTGGGAGCGCGCTCACGGCCACCCCGACGCGCCGACGCTCGCTGCGCGGGTCAACGCGCTGCTGGGCGCAACGCTGACGCCGGCCGCGGTGCGGACCGAGGCGTTCGTAACTGTCGTGGTCGGCGAGGGACGGATCGCGCGGGCGGCGAGGGAGTCCGGCGGGGGCGTGGACGGGCGGGCCCGGGTCTTGCACTCGGTGATGGCCGAGGTCGAGGCCGCCCTGCGTGGACCGGTCGGCTGCACGACGGTCTCGTGGCTGGACTCCGCGCAGCTGGCCGCCGCGATGCGCACCAGTTTCGCCCCGGGTGACCGTGGCGAGCTGGTCGCCGCCGACCTGGCGGCCGCGTCTGGGCAGCAGTTGGCCACCGGGGTGCCGATGGCCGCCGCGGGCCCGACGGTGGCGCGCGCCGAGGTGCGGCACTACCTGCACGACGCGTGGGCGTCGGTGACCGACACGATCTTGCTGCCCGACTCCGGTGCGGTGCTTGGCGCGCTGTCCCCGGTGCTCGTGCCGACGGTGGCGGGGGAGCGGCGCTGCCTGTCCGTGTTCCTCGACCCGCTGCCGCTGACCCGGGCGACCCGACTGGTCAGTCGTGAGCAAATGAGCGCCACCACCGGCAATGAGATGCGCGCCCGGATGGGTTTCCGGCAGCGGGCCCGTCAGCGGCGGGACACCGAGCGGGTCGGCGCCGCCGAAGAGAAGCTCACCGCCGGCCGCGCTCTGGTGCGCGTCTCCGCGGCGGCCTGCGTCACCGTGCCGGCGACGTGGCCGGTGGTCGAACACGGTCGCCGGCTGTCGGCCTCGGTGCGGGCCGCCGGCTTCGTGCCGCTGCGGCTGGACCTGGCGCAGGACTCCGCCTTCGCTGCCGCCGCCCTTCCCCTCGGCGTCGGGCTGCCGGACCGCAGGGGCCGACGGTGAGTCGTCCTTCCCGCCGCGGCCGGGACGTCGCCGTCCTGCTCGACGACTTCGGCCACCGGCTGCCTGCCGTGCCCGCGGTCGAGCCCGCGCCAAAGGAACGGGGGCCGTTTCCCGTGCCGGTGCCCCGCCGCGGCCCGCGCGGCCGCGGCCGTGGCCGGGCGGCGGCGCTGGCTCCGTTGTCGGTGTGGCGGATGACCTCGGAGCAGACGCCGGTGGTGTGGCCCCTGATCGCCACCTCCGGCCTGCCGCCCACCGGCGCACAGATGGGACTCGACCTGCTGTCGGGCGGGGCGTTCTACTGCGACCCGATCGGCTGGGTCACTGACGACGACATCCCGGTCACCAACCCCAACGTCGTCGTCTTCGGCAAGCCCGGGCGCGGCAAGTCCGCCACGGTCAAGGCCTTCGCGCTGCGGATGCTCGCCTACGGCTACCGCACCCTCATCCTCGGGGACACCAAGGACGAGTACGAGCCCCTCTGCAGAGCACTCGGCGTGGAGCCGTTCGTCATCGGTCACGGCCTGCCGACCCGGGTGAACCCGCTGGCCTTCGGCCCGCTCGGACACGGCTGGGACCGACTCGATGCCGCCGAGGCCCGCCGCCGCGAGGCGCTTCTGTTCGCCCGGTGGCTGGTGCTGCTGCGCGGCCTCGTCGGCTCGCAGGCGGTGCCGTTCGGCCCGGTGGAGGAGACCGCGGTCGGGGAAGCGCTGCGGCTGCTCACCGGCTACCGCTCGGGCGCCACCCGGCTGACCGAGCCCACCATCCCGCAGCTGTGGCGCGCGCTCGACGAGCCTCCCGACGAGCTTGTCGCCCGCTGCCGCTACGCCGACCGGCGGCACTTCCTCGACGCCACCCGCGCCCTGCGCGACGCCCTCGGCTCCCTGGTCAAGGGCTCCCTGGCCGGGCTCTTCGACGACCACACCACCATCGCCGTCGACTGGCGCGCCCCGATCCAGTCCTTGTCGCTGTCCCGGCTCGAGCCGCTCGGCGACCAGGCCGTCGGCATTGCCCTGACCTGCCTCAACTCGTGGGGCCAGGCGATGCGCGAGATCGCCGAGCCCGGTGACTTGCGCATCGTCATCCGCGATGAGACGTGGCGGCAGATGCGCCTGGGCGCTGAGGCGATGAAGAGCCTGGACGCCAACTTGCGGCTGTCCCGCCGCGACGCCGACGTACAGATCCTGCTGGCCCACAAGCCCTCGGACATGCTCACCGCCGGCGACGCCTCCTCCCAGGCCGTGGCCATCGCCCGCGACCTGCTGCACCTGTGCGACTGCAAGGTGCTGCACGGCCAGGACCAGGCCGTCGGCGACGAGCTCGGCACCTTGCTGGGCTTGACCCCCATCGCCCAACGCGTGGTCACCGGTTGGGCGATCGCAGGCAAGGGCCGCGCCCTGTGGTTGGTCGGCGACCGGGCGTTCAAGGTCCAGACCGTCCTCACCGGGCCCGAACTGCGGCTGACCTACACCAACGAGGCCCTCACCGGCGGGGGCCCGCGATGATCGAGACAGCGGAGTCCATCGCACGGACGTACGCGAAGAGATGGCTGTGGAGGGCCGTTGCACCAGCCGCCGTCCCGCTGTTCGCCGGGCTCACCCTGCTGCTCATACCGCTGGCTGTCATCGCGGCCCCCGAGACCCGGACGGCGGCCGCGTCGTCGGCCTGCTCGATCGGCGGCACGGGCGCCACCGTCGCAGGCATGGCACTGGACGCCGTCCAGATGGGCCACGCACAGACCATCGTCAACGTCGCCGTAGCGCAAGGACTCGAGCCGTACGCGGCCACCGTGGCGCTGGCCACCGCATACCAGGAGTCCCGGATCCGGATCCTGGCCAACGACGGCAGCAGCTCCGAACTTACCGCCGAGCAGGCCACGGTGACGGCCACCAGCCTCGAGTACGCGCACGACGGCCTTGGCTCAGACCACGACAGCGTCAACACCTTCCAGCAGCGCTGGATCGCCGGCTGGGGCACCGTCGCCCAGCTCATGGACCCCGTTTACGCCGCTGCGGCCTTCTACGACCGGCTGGTGGAGGTGTCGAACTGGCGGGCCGTCCCGCTCACCCAGGCAGCTCAGGCGGTGCAGGTGTCGGCCGCGGGCGGCGCCTACGCACCCTGGGAGCCGCTCGCGCGCGAGCTGACCGGCATGCTCTGGCCGGCCGCCCAAGAAGCCGCGGCCGTCCCGGCCGGCGCGGCGTCCGGCGTCTGCCCGGACCTACCGGTGCCCGCCGGATCCTGGATCAGGCCTAGCGCTGGCTCGGTCACCTCCGGCTACGGGCTCCGCTCGGGCACCCTGCACGCCGGGGTCGACATCGCCGGCCCCCGCGGCAGCCCCGTCTACGCGGCCGCCGCCGGCACCGTCGTCAGCGCGGCGTGCACCAGCGCCTACTGCGACCGTGACGGCAGCCTGGGGCTGACTGGCTACGGCAACCTTGTCGAGCTCGATCACGGCGGCGGGGTTACCACCCGCTACGGGCACCTCACGGCTTACACGGTCGTGGCCGGCCAGCACGTCAGCGCCGGGACGCTGGTCGGCTTTCAGGGATCCACCGGCAACAGCACCGGTGTCCACCTGCACTTCGAGGTCCGCCAGGACGGCGCGCCGGTCGACCCGGTGCCGTGGCTGGCCGATCGCGGCGTCGACCTCCACGCGCCCAACCCGGGCTGACCTGCTCGCGCCCATTCCGGCCCACAGGAGGAGCCATGCACCGGACGACGTACGGACGGCGGCGATGACCGGCGTCGGCGCGCGCGCAGACGTGGGCCCGGCGAGCTGGGAGGTCCCGGCTGCAGCGGTCCTCGCCTGGCTGGCCGCTGCTGCGCTGCTGCTGCCCGTCGGCCGCGGAGTGGCCGCGGTGCTCGACGGCGGCGGCTGGGTCTGGCCGACCGACGGCGCCGCCCTGGCCGCCTCGGTCGGCGGCCTGCTGGTCGGGCATCCGGAAACCGGCCTCGACGCGAGTGAAGCGGCGGCGCTGCCGGGCACCCTCGCCGTCTACGCCGTCATCGCGGTCCTGCTCGTCGCCTTCCTCGGCGCCAGCGGAGGTGCCGTCTGGGCCGGACGACGACTGCTGGGGACGCCGACCGGAATGGCCGACCGCAGCCAGGTCGAGCAGGTGCTCGGCCGCTCCCGGCTGCGTCGGGCCGCCGCCGTGGTCCGGCCCGACCTGTCCTCTCCCGCGCGTCGAGCCGGGCGGTCCGCCGAGCCGCACGCCGTCGGCTGGCGGGTGGGCGTCTCCGCCGTCCCCGCCGGGGGAGACCTGTGGGTGCCCTTCGACCGGACCACCGGCATCTACGGCCCGCAGGGTTCGGGCAAGACCCTTGACCTGCTCGCACCGGCGCTCCTGGACGCGCCCGGCGCCGCGCTGGTGACGCTGACCAAGGCCGAGGACCTGCTGCTCACCCTCGACGCCCGCGCCGACGGCGGGCGGCCGGTCGCCGTGTGCGATCCGTTCGGCTCGGTCCCGGGCGTGCCGGAGCTGGTATGGGACCCGGTCGCCGGTTGCGGAGATCCGATGGTCGCCGAGCGTCGGGCGAAGGCGTTCACCGCCGGAACCGTCGCCGGCGCGGTCACCGGGGGGATTTCCGACGGCGCGGCCCGCTTCTACGCCTTCGAGGCGGCCAAGGTGCTGCAGGCCTACTTCCACGCCGCCGCGCTGACCGGTGGCACCGTCGAGCGCGTCCTCGAGTGGGCGGCCCATCCGCAGGCCGCGACCGCCCCGGCCGACATCCTGCGGGGCCACCCGCAGGCCGCGCCGTTGTGGGACGGGCTGCTGCACGGCGCCCTGCACGGCGACCCGCGCACCGCTGGGAACACCGCCACGACCGTCCAGCAGGCGCTGGCCTTGTTCTTCCAGGCCGACATCCGCCGCCGCTGCACTCCCGGGCCCGGCCGGCCGGCCACCGAGGTTGCCGGTCTCCTCGCTGCCGGCGGCACCGTCTACCTGCTCGGGCGCGACGACCCCTACGCCTCCGCGTCCCCGCTGCTGACCGCGCTGGCCGAGCACGTCCTCGATACCGCGCTCCAACTCGCGGCCAGCTCGCGGACCGGCCGGCTGTGCCCGCCGCTGCTGGCCTGTCTGGACGAGCTGCCGTCCACCGCGCCGCTTCCCACCCTGCGCACTCGCATGGCAAACGACCGGGCCCTGGGGGTGAGCTACATCTATGCCGCCCAGACCTGGCGGCAGCTGGTGTTGCTCTACGGCGAGCACGAGGCCCGGGCCCTGTTCGGCCTCACCAACGTCGTGATCGCTTTCGGCGGCGGCAAGGACGGCGATTTCTACCGCGAGCTCTCCGAGCTGATCGGCCGGACCCGCGTGCGCCGCTCCTCCTACAGCTACCGAGGAGCCGGCTGGGCGCGGTCCACCCACGGCGAGGACACCCCGGTGCTGCGGCCGGAGGAGATCCGCCTGTTGCCGCCCGGCCGGGCGCTGGTGCTCGCAGAGAACGCGCCGCCGCTGATCGCCCGTCTGACCCGGTGCCTCACGGGGCGCCGGGGCGCCGCGCTCTTGGCCGCCCAGGCGGCCGCCCGCGACCGGGTTGTGGCCGCCCGCGATCTCGACGCCGGGGGAGGGGAGCGCACCAGGCGCGCCTGGGAGGCGACGGCTGACGGCGATGGCACCACGAACGCGAGTTGGGAGTTGTCGTGACCGACGTCCTCTTGGCGCCCCCGTTTCCGCGACCGCCGCGCTGGGTCCGGCACGCGCTGGAGATGCTGCGGCAGGCCGAGCTGTCCGGGCTCGAGCCATCGGCCTACGGGCTGCTCGACCGGCCGTGGGACCCGGCGACTTGCTCTCCTCAGGTGCGCCGGCAGCTGTGGTCGTGGCTCGACGACGTCGCCGGCTGGCTCAACCACACGTACGCCTGGCAGACCACGCACGTGGTCCCCTCCTGCTGGCCGGCCCACGCGGCACTGGTCCGCGAGCTGGCGGTCCTCGCGTGCATGCGGGCCGCGGCGGCCGACGCCACGGTTCCCCATCCGATGGAGGAGTGGCACCGCTACGCCCTCCCCGGCTTCTACGCCCGCATGAACGAGCGACAGGGCCTCGGCTGCCCACCCGGTCGACATGTCGACTGGCCAGCCCGCTCCTGGGACGCCGACTACCGCACTCCGTCCGCTGTTGCGGAGCGGCGCCGCCGCTTCGACGCCGACATCGGGGACCAGTCATCTGACAGCGCACCGGACGGCGACGAGGGAGTAATCCCGTGAGCGCTGCTCCCCGCGTCCGACGGTCGGACGGCGACTGGGTCACCCTGCTCGGCGGAGTCCGGGTCAGCCGGCAGTGGATGAGCCGCCATACTCCAGAACTGCTGGCCGCGTGGTGCGAGGCCGTCACCGAGGCCCGGCGGCACGCCATTGCAGCGGAGATCCTGCGCATCGCCGCCGAACTGGAGAGCGAGCCGGACGGCCGGGACCGCGAGCCCGAAGACTCGGCGTGGCAGGCCGTCGCCCAGCGGATCGATCCGCGCCTCCTGGACGGCCCGGACTGGCGGGCACTTTCCACCGCACTCGCCCGCGCCGCGGCAGCCGGCTACGACGTTCCCGCCCGGCTGCCCGCCCTCGCCGCCGCCCCGCTGCCCGACCGGCATCCGGCGCGGGAGCTGCACTGGCGACTGCTCGACGACTGCCCGGCCGCCCTGCCCGTTCCCGACGCGGACGGCGGACCAGCCACGCCACCGCCCAGATAACCGGTCGTGCACAGCCCCGCCGGGATCCACAGGTTGATCGCCACATCCCCACTCACCGGCCGCGGCGATCCAGCCTCGGCGCAGTCCACCAAGTGAAGGAGAGCCGCCGTGACCGTCGAGGCGAGCATCGACCCGCTCAGCTACGCCGCCTCCCTGCTCGACGCCGTCGGCGCCGACCGAGAGCAAGTCCCCGCACACATCGCCCTGGAGTGCATGCAGGCCGCCGAGCTCCTCGAGCTGGCCGGTGGGCACGCCGAACCTGTCCCACTGGTCGACGACGACCCCCGCGCCAGCATCCGCGCCGCTATGGGCGCGCTCGGCCTGGTCGACCAGGAGACCTTCGCGACTCGCTACGTCATCGACGCGGCCCGCGCAGCCCGCCGCGCCCTGCGACAGATGCGTTGATCATGGCCACCAGCCTGCAGCAGCTGCTCGACGCGCTTGCCGAACGCACCGCGGCGCCGACCACCGTCGCGGCAATCGAAGACGTCACCGGAGCGATGGCCCACCTTGGCCGCGCCCTCGCTGGCATGACCCAGGACGGGCTCACCGCTGGCGTCAGCCGCCGGCAGCAGACCGCCGCCCAGCTGACCGCTGCCTGCACGACGGTGGGCCGGCTCTGGCCGCGCACCGGCGGACCGCTGACCGACCTGGCCGGCGCCGCCGCCGACGTGATCGGCCGCGACCGCGCCAGCATGGGTCGCGGCCACCGGTGGGCGGTCACCGTCGAACTTGCCGAAGCTGCCGACCACGGCGCCCGGCTGGCGCACCGGCTCCTGCCGCAGGCTGCGGTCGCCGAGCTGGCCGCCGTCCGGAGGCTGGCCGCAGCCGTCGAGCGCGACGCCCAGGCCGACCCGCCGACGGCCAACGGCGCGGCCGTCCTCGATCGCCTGGTGCCGGTGTCCGGCCTGCCACGAGCCGGCGAGAGGCTGACCGCAGTCGATGCCGCAGCGGCGCTGACCGCGGCAGTCGACCGATCCATGCGCAGCGACGGCCTGGCCTTGCGCGACTTCCGCGCCGCTGTGGCCGCCGCCGAGATCACCAGCGACTGCGCCTCGTCCGTCCTAGCTGCCGCCTCGGGCGACGAAGGCATGCGGCCCCTGTTGGCAGCCGTCGCATGGGAACTCACGGGCCGAATCAGCATGACCTTCGACGACGGCCACCGAGTCGGGCCCACTGACCCCCACGGCGTCGTTCCTTGGGCACGCGCCCTCGCCGACACGCTTCGCAACGACCTAGGGTCCGACGCCGACCGCAGCGCGCTCCGCGACCGGGGCGACCTCCCTCGCCTGACCCGCACGGTCCAGCAGGTGACCAACCAGCTTCCCGTCCTCGCCGACCGACTCGCCGCGGCCGTCGACCGTTGGTCACGCACCGGTCGGCTCTACGCCGCCGCCCACGACCTGCCGCGCATGGACAACATGCCCGAAGACCGGGTGCGGGACGTCATCGCCGGCCGCCGCGTACAGGCCCGCGGCGCCGATCTCGACCGCCTCGGTCGCGCTCTTACCTCGGCCACCGCGCTGTCGAGCAGCCTGGCCGACGCCGTGAACCGTGCTGCACCCGCCGCACCTACGAGCCAGCGCCATCTCGCCGGGCTCTACGCGCAGCGCGCTCGAGCGTCCGGCCCCGGCGAGCGACTGCTCAGCCACGCCGACGATGTGGCCCAGGCAGTCGCACGAGCCCGCTGTACGCATGGGATCAGCACCCCGGTGCCGGGCGCAGGCGGCCCTGGCCGCTACTGACTAGTGAGGGCTCCGCGGATGCGCGCCCACAGCTTTCTGCGGGGCGGTTCGGGTGCGGAGCGGCCTTCGTCGTCGCATCGGCACTCCGCGGCGGTATGGCTGCCGTGTTCCCTCTGTACCGCCGTGGGCAGGAGCGGCATCTTGATTGCCAGGCGCGTTGCGCTCTCCTCAGTCCGACGCCCGGGACCGGGGGGCTCGACCACCCTGATGCCGGCGTTCGTGAGGATGCCCAGGTCGAGCCGCCACTCATGGGTCGACCGCTTCTCCCAGATTGCGAAGGCGCGGTCGATGTGGGCGTCGGCTTCGCCGGCTGGCCAGCCGTTGACCGCCCGAAGGTGGGCGGTCGCCTCGGCGGCGGTGCCGGTGACCTCGGCGAAGCCAAAATGCGTCGCCCGATGGCAGGACCAACACAGCGCAATCAGACGCCTCAGGGTCTGGGTGTAGGTGGCCGCGTCGTACTCCCAACGCTCATGAGCCTCCAGGCGTCGTCGATCAGAGCCTCGCGGAGCGCCGCAGGCCTCGCAGCGGTGATGGGCCCGGCGGTAGACCATTGACCGGAGCGCGTCCCACTGGCCTTCGTCGACGCAACTGCGGACGTTGGTGAACCAGCAGGTCGACGGCACCAGGTCGACGAACAGGCCTTGGCCGAAGCTGCGGTCCTCTCCGGGCAAGAGCTCGGGTACCCGGGACTCCCAGCGCGCGAGCTTCGGGAGCAGCGCCACCTGGGGCGCGTACCAGCGTCGAGCGTCGGGATCCCATCGGGCGCCGGCGGACTTGGCAGCGTCCTTCTCGGCGTATGGCACGTCGAGCCACAAGCGATCCGGCATCGGTACTCCGTACTGCCTCGGGAGCGATGACTATGCAGCCGGGCACTGACATAACGGTGCGCCGCATGCGCACGGGTGTGTCACGTCGCGGAGGGCGCTCAGAAGGGTTGTTGCCGTCCGATGCCGGTACGGCGTCGGCAGCCGGCCCACAGCGAGCGGGACGATCGAGAACCCGAAAACGTAGCTCTGTGCCGCGGCCGTCACCTACGTGCACAGCTACCGACCTGCTCCCGATTACCAGATCGGTGAGCGACCGGACGTACGAGACGATCGGGGCCGGGAGCCCCGTGTTGGCGCGTCGCGATGTCGGCACCAGATGTGAGGATGTGTCTCCTGGTCAGGAGGGGGCGCAACCCGTGCCGGCAAGTGGGCAAAAGTACCTGTACGAGCGGCTGACGCCGAATGACTTCCAGTTGTTGGTCAACGCGGTAATGCCTCACGCGTTCCCGGGGTATCGGCCGCTGCCGTTGGGGCAGTCGGACGGCGGGCGGGACGGCATCGTCGAGGCGGACGGCAACACGCTGGTCGTTCAGGTCAAGTGGTCGTCGACGGGCCAGCGCAAGGACGCGGTGTCGTGGCTGGCCAGTGTTGTGCGCGGCGAGGAGGCGAACCTCCGCCGGCTTGCGAGCGAGGGTGTACGCCGGTACGTGCTGGTCACGAACGTGCAGGGCACCGGGAAACCCGGATCGGGGACGTTCGACCAGCTTGACGTCAAGTTCGAGCAGTATGAGAAGGAGTACGGCTTCGAGTCGATGACGTGCATTTGGCGCGAGGGCCTGGACGGGTTCCTCGACTCCACGCCAGACGAGGTGAAGTGGGCGTACGCCGACGTGCTCGCGGGATGGGACCTTGTCCGCTACCTGATCACCGAGCACTTCGGCACCTCACGCGACCAGGGGCTGCGGGACCTGGTTCGCAACGTGGCGGCGACCCAGTGGGCTGACGACGAGCTAGTTAAGTTCAGTCAGGTCGATGTGGACCGCGAGCACGTCGCCGACCTATTCATCGACATCACGGGCGAACGACTGCGCAAGGTCGCGGCGCCGGCGGCCTGGGGCGTTGATCCCGAGTTCACGAGCGCGGAAAACCATGTGGGCGGCGCGGCGGCTTATCTGCTCGCGACGAATGCAGCGGCAACGCTTGTGCGTGGTGCACCGGGCCAGGGGAAGTCGACGTTGAGCCAGTACGTCTCCCAGGCGCATCGGGCGGCTTTCGTTCCCGCCGAGTTGAGGTCCGGGCAGCTACCGAGCCCGACGCGTCCGCGGTTTCCATTACGGGCGGACTTGAGCGAGTACGCCCGCTGGCGTCAGGGCTTTGACGCGTTTGATCGCGCAGTCACCGACGCGCCCGGTAGCGCATTGCCGAATCCAGCGACGGCGCAGGGCAGGAAGCGTCCGAGGCCCAAGCCTGCGGCGCAGGCCACGTTGGAGTGCTTCCTCGGCGAACTGATGACCTACGCCTCGGGTGGATCTCCGGTCGATGCCGACGGTGTCCAGGAGCTGTTCAGGCGGCTGCCCAGCGTGGTGGTCCTCGACGGTCTTGACGAGGTCGGTAGCCCGAGGATGCGCGAGAAAGTCGTGGACGCCATCGACAGGTTCACCCGGCGCTCCCGCACCTATCCCGTTCCGGTGCAGGTGGTGGTGACGACCCGGCCGAGCAACAACGAGCTACCAGAGCCGGCTGCGGACCTGTTCGAGATCATCTCGCTCAACGAACTTACGGAGGCCCAGCGCGCCGAGTATTTGCGCAAGTGGTGCGCGGTGCGAGACATCCGCGGCAGGGATGGCCGCGAATTGCGGAGCAGCTTCAAGGCCAAGAGCGAAGAGCCATACATCGCCGAACTCGCCGGAAACCCGATGCAGCTGACCATTCTGCTCGAACTCATCCATGAGCGGGGCGCGGCGACCCCGACACAACGCACTGACCTGTACGACCACTACGTCGACCTGCTGCTGGCCCGTGAGGCGAACAAGCACCCCGAGTCGGTCAAGAAGCACCGCGAGCAGCTGAAGGAAATCATGCCGTTCGTCGGTTGGTACCTGCAGTCTCGCAGCGAGGAGTTCGACCTGCCGGGCCGGATGAAGGTCGACGAGCTCCAGGAAGCGATGCGCCACTTCCAGCGCTGCTACGGCAAGCCCCAAGATGTCGTGGACGAGCTGTTCGAGGCCGTGACCGACCGGCTGTGGGCGCTGACGAGCAAGAACGAGGGCACCTACGAGTTCGAGGTCCTTTCGCTGCGGGAGTACTTCGCCGCTCGCTTCCTGTACCGCTGGGCCGGTGAGGATCAGCGCGGCTTCGATCCCGCCTGGGTGTTGCGCGAGCTCCTGCGCCGTCCGCAGTGGCTGAACACCGCGAGGTTTTATGGCGGAAGCGCCGAAGGCCGCGACGTTGCGGCCCTGGCCGACGGCATCATCGACGAGCTCCGCGACGGCTGCAGCCCGCAGGCCAGAGCAGCGGCCTGGACCCTGCTCACCGACGGGGTATTCCAGAGCCGCCCGCGGCGGGCGCGCGAGGTCATCGACGCGCTCTTGGGCGATGAGGTCGGCATCGCCACGCTTCTCGACGCGCTCGGCCGCAACGAGATCCGCCCGCTGCCCCGCCTGCCAGACTTGCCCGAGGGCGACGGACCCGACACGGCGTGGTCCCGTCTGACAGCCCAGATCGCCGCCGCACCAGAGGACTCCGACGCGCGCAGGTGGGTGCGCGCGGTTCGTGAGCTCCTCAATCAGCGGACGCCCTTCGCGACCTGGTGGGCATCCCACATGCAGACCGCCGCAGGAACCCCGGCCCAAGAGTCCTGGCTCGAGGTCGCGGCCGTGTGTGAGGCGGCCGCTGGCGTCGCCATCGACCTCGACGCGGTGAACCTCGAACCGGACCCCGAGTCGCCCATCCACTCGGCGTTGCCGGCCCAGCTGGTCCTCGACACCGGACTCGTCCCAACCAGTGGCGGCGAGTTCGAGGCCCGGTTGCTCCAGGCAGTCCTGGACGGCGAGTGTTCAACGGTCACCTCGATTCGCTCAACGCCGTCGCAGGTTGCGGTGGCGCTGCGGCCAATGGCGTTCTACAGCCGGACCGAGAACGGGTTCTACGACGTGAATGAGGGGTACGCAAGGCGACGTCCTGAAGCCATCACGCGCTTGCGCAAGACGGCGCCAGGCCTTGCGAGAGTCGCATCGCAGCGCCGCTTCAAGCAGGGCCAGAAGGGCAGCACCTTCCCGTGGTCAGACGCGTCGAGCGCACTGTTTGACGTCGCGGGACGCTGTTGGCTGGCCTCGGAGATCGCGATCATCGGTGCCGCCTCCCCGCATCGGGACGGATTCTCGCGCAAGCCGGGCGCGGCCGCGTTCGGGCCGGACAGCCACCCTGCAGAGCTACTGGCCCAGACCCGCGGGCACCTCAAGGACGTCGCGTGGTGGCGCGAGCAGCTGGCGGTGGTCACCGCGGGCGATGGTTCCGGCGACCTGTTCCGCGCCGAGTGGGCGCTCGCCTTGTGGGCGATCCCATCAGGGCGAGTGGTCTCGGAGCTGCTCAGCGACTGGGAGGGGGTGCTCTCGGGGCTCACCGAGCGACGGCGGCGAGTCGTCGTGCGAGCCGCCATGGACTTGACCTGGCTCGGCCGGCTCAAGGGCGGGCCAGTGGAAGGCAGCGTCGGTGACCACCGCTTCAAGCACTTGCTCGAGGCCCGGCAGCCCCCAGCGCCCCGGATAAGGCGGGAGGCGGACCGTCAAGTCCCGATTCCTGCGCCCGGGCTGCCACCGCTCGCCAAGGTTGCCAGGGATGGCGCGTGGTTCAAGGTCGATGCAGAACCGACCTATCGCTGACACCTGAAGCCCGCATCGCTGCACCGACTGAGGTAACCCCGAGGGTATTGACTGCAGTCTTTGGAACGGAACCTTTACCGGGAATGGTCCAGGTCAGGTGGGGTGCTGCGCGACGGCCGTCCCGTTTGCCCCGTCCGCTGAAAATCCTCGTATGGGGGCGTTGAGCGGGGCGTCCGTTGTAGACCAGCCGTGGTTCTGCGAGGCGCCGCGATGATTAAGTCGGTGTCGAGCACGGCCTTGTGGACGGTGCCAGGCGGCACGCCGAGGGCCTGGGTTACCCGGTCGATGTGCGCCAGCCACCGACTGGGTGGCACAGCGACGATGGTGGCGCGCACGTCGCGCAGTGCCGCGCGGAGGGCTGCGGGGCTCCTGTCGGAGAGCGCGGCGGTAAGGCGGGCGTCGAGAAGGTTGTCGGCGAGGCTGCTCGAGGCGTCGATGGCCCTTCGTAGCGCGGTGGCCCCCCCGCGGTGGAACAGGTCGGCGGGATCGAGCCCGTCGAGGAGGGCGAGTCGGCGCGGGTCGTCGCCACGAGTGGTGAGCTGCCAGAAGACGCGCTCCGCGGCCTGCTGCCCGGCGGGGTCGTTGTCGGTGGCCACGAGGATGCCGGGGCCGTGGAGGCGGATGTACGGGCCGAGGAGGTCTGCTTGTCGGTCGGTGAGGGCTGTCCCGAGGGCGGCGACGCCGACTGTCTGTTCGCCACCGGCCAGGGTGAGGGCGATGGCGTCCAGCGGTCCCTCGACGAGAGCCGGGGTGGCTCCCGCGGCCAGCGCGGCTCGGCTCTCATGGAGCCCGAATAGGTGCTCGCCCTTGCGGTACAGGTCGGTTCCGGGGGTGTTGAGGTACTTGGGTCCGGCGCGTCCGTCGTCGGGTCCGGTGGGGTTGCGGCGGGCGACGAATCCGACGATCACGCCGTCGAGGTCAACGATGGGGAAGGTGAGCCGGTCGCGGAACCGATCGATCAGCGCTCCGGTGCGAGCGCGGAGGGCGAGGCCCGCGGCGAGCAGCTCTCGGTCGCTGGCGCCGAGGCCGCGCAGGTGGTCGACGAGCGCGGTCCAGCCGGCGGGGGCGTAGCCCGCGGTGAACCGAGGATCGGCGATGAGGTCAGTGCCCAGTCGGTCGTGCAGGTAGCCCGCCGCCCAGGAGTCGAGGTAGTGGTCGGTGAAGAAGGCGGCGGCTTGAGCGTTGAGTTCGATGAGCCGGTCGCGGCCAACGATGGCGGTGGCCCAGAAGTGTTGCTCGAGCAGGTAGTCGGCGTCGTCGGCGGCATCGACCGCGCCGGTGACGGTGAAGGGGTCCGGGGTGCGATACCGCGGCGGCCACGCCGGGGGAGAGGCGTCGTAGTCGGGGTCGAACGGCGCGTCCTCGTCGCAGGGCAGCCCGTCCGCCGGGTCAGTGGTGGCGGTCGTGGGGGCGTGCACGGGCGGCAGTAGATGCGCATCGTCGGGTGGCTGCAGATCGGCCGGCAGCGGTTCGGGCTCGTGCACGGAGGCCGGGTCGGTGAGGGCGGCGATCTGAAAGACCAGCGCCTCGGCCAGCCCAGTCGCGTCGTCGGTCACTGCGGGCGGCAGGCCGGTGAGTGCGGCGGTGAGCAGGTCGGCGGGACGCCATCCGTTGCGGGTGCCGGTAGTGACCGCGGTGACCAGCGCCGGCCACGCCGGGTCGGCGAGCACATCTTGGGCCCGCTCGTCTGCGAGCAGGTCCAGCAGGGTGGTGCACCAGTTCGGGCGCAATCCGGCCGTGCCCGGCCCAGCGGGAACGGTGGCCGGGGCGACGTGGGGTGCCATCCGCCACCACAGGGCTGCGGCGGGCAGGTCGTCGGGCAGGGGACGTTGTGCAGCGACGGCGGCGAGCATTCCGGCGGCATCGAGACCGGCACGGTCGGCGGCGGCCAGCCGGTCGCGGAGTGCCGGCCAGTGCTCGTCGCGGCGGATGCGGGGGTCGATGCCCTCGGCGAGGGCGGACCACACAGAGCTGTCCCGGGTGGGGCCGGTAGCGGTCACGGCTTCGTCCAGGCGTGTCTGAGATCGGCGTTCCGCAGCCGGCCGCCGGGGCGGTCCGGTGGGGCGCCGGTCGCTGTCGGGTACGTCGAGCGCGGCGCGCCAGACGGCGAGGTCCGCACGCAGCGACCCGTGATCCGGGCTCAGGAGCGGTCTAGCCCAGGTGGGCGCGGTGGCCGCGGTCATGCCGGCGGTGTTCTCTCCGACCCGTGCCGCGCAGGCGGTGACGTGATCGGCGCGGGCGGTCAGATAGGGCCCCCACCGCGGATCGTCGACCAGTGAAGCCGGTATGCCGGGCAGCCACGGCAGCGGACCTGCCGGACCGGACACGGGCAGCCGGTGGTCGAGGACAGCCGCGGGGTCGGTCGCCGTCTCCAGTTCCCGCGCCTCGACCGCAGTCCTCAGGACGGCGAAAGGGTCGACCCCGGTGAGCGCGAGCAGCGCCAGGTGTCCGCGCAGCGTCGGCCACGCCGGCGCGGCGGTCAGCCCGGCGTGCAGGCGTTCGGCGGCGTTCTCCAGTTCTTCTGCAGTCACGGCACCCAGGCGGTGGTCGGCGGCGACGTGTAGCGCGTCGGCGTACCGGGTGGCGGCCTCGTGCAGCTGCTCGGCCGGATCAGCCAGTGCCCGGCGGGCGCCGGCCGCGGAGGTCTGGGCGCCGTCGCGGGCCAGCATGCCGACCAGCAAGTCGGTGGCCGTGGGCGGGGACACGGCGGCAGGGGTGACGATGCTGTGCGGGTCACCGTCGCCGATGGTGGCCAGGTACAAGTGGTTCGCGGCGCGCCCCCGGGACAGCGCCACATAGAGCAGCTGCCGGGACTCAGTGCCGCCGAGAACGGTGTGACAGACCTCGGCGGTGACGCCCTGGGCGCCGTGCACCGTAGTCGCGTAGCCGAGCTGCACGTGCTCGGCCACGTAGCCCGCAGGCAGGCTGATCCGCCGTCCGCTGTCCGTGTGCACGACGTCGAGGGAGCCGTCGCCGCCGACGACCTGGACGGCGAAGCGGTCACCGTTCTTCACCCACTCGGTGGCGGTGATCGGCAGATGCCGGTTGTTGGTGCGGGTGATGATGGGGTCCCCAGCGCCTGCCCGGGTGCCGTCTGCCAGCTCGACCTCCGCGCCCGGTGAGGAGGCGGCGCGGGTCAGCCGGTCAGCCCGCGCCCGCTCGTTCAGCTGCGCGACCAGCTCCCGGGTGGCGGCCAGCAGCAGCGCGTCCACACCGCGGTCGCGGTCGGCGGCCCAGGCGGCGTAGGCCTGCTCGGCGCAGGTGGACCGGTCCCCGACGTGGACCCGGCCGGAGTCGAGATAGAAGCCCAGGCCGAGGGTGTCGCCCTCGCGGACGGCGACGGTGGCCGCGGCCTCGGCGGGGTCATCGAAGCGCACCAGCTGGGTGAGGGTGACCGCGCCATGGGTGGCGGCGATCTCGGCCAGCAGGCCGCCGGCGGCAACCGAGGTCAGCTGCTGGTGATCGCCGACCAGGCGCACCGATCCGCCCCGCCCCAAGACGTACTCGGCCGCGCGGGCCAGCTCGACTGTGCCGGCCATGCCCGCTTCGTCGAGGACCACCAGCGTCGCCGGCCCGATGCCGGCCACCCAGTCGGGTGCTTGCCCGGCGTCGAGGCACCAGACGAGCTTGGTAAGCGTCTCGCAAGGAGCACCAAGACAAGCCCGCAGCCCGGCGGTGGCCACGGCGGAGGGCGCTAACCCGAGCACCGTCCCACCGCCGGCGGTCCAGGCGCGGGCCAGGGTGGCCAGCGCGGTCGTCTTACCAGCGCCGGCCGGGGCGAGGGCGAGCTGCATCCGGGCGCCGCTGCAGGCCAGCTCGCGGACCAGCTGCGCCTGGCCGGGATTGAGCTCCGCGCCGTTGGCCGTCGACTCAAGGAGCGCCAGCTCCACCGTGGCGGGATCGGCGCGGCGTCCCTCATCGCGCCCCGCGGCCGCCAGCAGCAGCGCTTCGGCGTCCAGCACCGCGCGGCTGGTGTAGAGCCGGGCACCGGCGACGGTGTAGACGCTGGCGCCGTCCGAGCGGCGCAGCTCCGGCGGCTCGACCACCGGATGGCAGTCACCGAGTGGAACGGACAGGCCAGGGGAGAGTGCCTCCTCGGTGACCCGGGTGACCGCGACGTCCACGTCAGCGGGATGCAGGGCGGCGGCCCGCACTACCCGCTCGGCCTCGGCGCGCACGTGCCACAGCTGCCAGGTAGCCCGCGCAGCGGAGATGGTGTCCAGCACCCTCAAGGCGGCGGACTGGACCCAGGCCTCGGTTACCGCCGGGCCCGGGGACCCTCGAGAACCCAGCACCCTGCCGAGCATCCGGTCGACGCGATCCGGGCCGCCGAGGATGGCGAGGGCTTCTCGCCGCCAGGTTGCCCGCTGCTCACCGAGAGAGCGTGGCTCGTGCTTGGGGCCACGCGTTTCCAGAGTCGCCTGCTGTGCCAACGCGATCGCCTCCACCGCCGTGGGCGCCCGGCCGTGGTGCCGCTGGAACTCGCCGGCCAACACGCCTCGCCGGGCGTCGATGTCCCGACGCCGCGACGACCACGCGCTCAGCAGGCGTTGGTCCATGCCGACGATCTCCCGCACCGTCCGTCGGCCCGCTTTCGAGCCGGGGCGGTCGGAGAACCGAATCCCCAGGCGGGCGACCAGGTGCGCCTGCAGCCGGGTGTCGTAGCGCTCGGAGGCGGCGACGGCGGCCTTGTGCAGTACCCGCCCGTCCAGCGCCCGCCAGCGCCCGTCGCGGGTCTGCACCTTGTTGCTCACCGCCACGTGGCTGTGCAGGTCCGGGTCACCGGCGCGGGAGTCGCGGTGCGTGAACACCGCGGCGATCAGCCCGGTGGTCTCGACCTGCCGCACCCCGTCGGTGCCGAGCCGGGTGAAACAGGCGTTGTCCTCCAGCCAGGCCAGAGCGTCGGCGACCGCGGTGTCGTGGGCGGCCTCGATCTGCTCGGCCACCTCCCGCGGCGCCAACGCCCACAACGCCGAGACCGATTTGACGGGGGAGAAAGTCAGGTCGTAGCCGGCCACCGCGGTCGTCGCCGGCCGCGAGACTCGGGCGAGGAACCCCGACAACTCGCGCGCATCGCGCGCAGCGCGGCCGTAGGCCTCGGTGAACATGGTCCGGGCCAGGTCGCTGCGGATCCGCGCGCGATCGTCGGGCGGAACCGGGGTAGTGCCGGGCTGCCCGCGGGCAGTGTTGAAGGCGGCGTACTCCTGGGCGCACCGCGCCCGGAAGCCGTCGGCTCGAGCACTGAAGACGAAGAAGGCTCGCCCGAGAGCTCCTGCGGCATGTGCTTCCGCCGGCGTTCGTCCGCCGGCCAAGGCGTCCTGCTCGAGCCGGTCGGCATCGGGATGTCGACCCTCACCGAAGAGCGACTTCATCTGTTCTTCGCCGACGAACTGGCCGGCCATCACTCCGCGGAGCCCGGGCAGGCCGTTGCCAGCCCACCTCCCAGGGGACTCGCCGCGCTGCGAGTAATAGTCGCCCAGCCCGACGTGACCCCGCTCCGTTGCGTCGAACGCCGCCACCTGTCGGGTGAGGTAGGTGTAACCGTCCCCGGCGGTCAGCTTGTGCAGCGTCATCACGCCTGCGGACCGTAGGGAGGCGGTCTCCACTAGGGCTGCCGTACTTCTCCAGTAGCCCGGTGGCCCGAAAGAGCGCCGGCCAGGGCCCTCGTCGTTCGGCGTAGTCGGGGACTTGACACGGAACCCTGCGCGCGACGTCCAAGCCTTCGCTCACGGACCCTCGGGCCACCACCTGGCGTGGACGCTGTCACTTGCCCGCAGACCACCTGGGAACAGCCTGCCGAAATGAGCTCCTATGTGTCAAGGCGGCGCAGTAGCGTTGGGCTCGGCGGTGGGCGTGGCTTTCTGGCCTCAGCGAAGAGCAGGGCTGGGGACTGGGAGTCCTGTCGCGCAGCTGGCTTCGGCCGTCAGTCGCGTCCCGTTTGCCGTGGCCGCGCCCACCGTCCCAAGGGCCGTCCTGCTCGCTGGCTGCTGGGTCGCGAGGTCCTCGTGCAAGGCCTTGAACACCAGGTCGGACAGGCGTCGTTTGAGGCAGCGCAGGGCTTCGCGGCCGGTCTTGCCTTCGGCGCGTTTGCGCAGGTAGTAGGCGCGGCCTTCGGTGTCGGCGCGGATCTGGGTGATCGCCATTGTGTAGAGCACGCGGTTGAGCGTGCGGTTGCCCGAGCGGTTGAGCCGGTGGCGACTGGTGCGCCCGGAGGAGGCCGGGATCGGGGCGGTGCCATTGGCGGCGGCGAAGGCGTGCCGGGAGCGGTAGCGGCGGATGTCGGCGACCTCGCCGAGGATCGTGGCCGCGCCCACCGCGCCGAGGCCGTAGAGGTCGGTCAGCCCGGTCTTGACCTCCTTGACCGCGGCGGTGATGAGGCCGTGAACCTCCTGGATTTCTGCAGTCAGCTCCGCCAGCCGGGTCAGCCGGCGGCGGGTCAGCGTGGCGCGGACGCTGGTGTCGCCGGCGAGCAGCTCGGTGGCGGCGGTGATGAGGGTGGGTGCGGTCAGCCGCGGCACGCGGTCCTGGTAACCGGGCAGCAGTCCGTGCAGCTCGGCGTGGGTGCGGCTGGCCAGCGCGGTGCGCTCGGCGACCAGCTGGGCGCGGTAGTCGGCCAGCGCCCGCAGGTCGGCGGCCTGTCCGACGGCCAGGCGGACCGGCGGCAGACCGGTCTCGCGGGCGGTGAGCCGGGCGATGGCCACCGCGTCACCCGGATCGGTCTTGCCCGCTCCGGGCCTGCCTGAGCGTTCCCGTGCGGTCAGGCTGGGCGGGACCTCGACGACCTCCAGCCCGCCGGTGAGCACCAGGCGGATGGCGGCGCCCCGGCCGTAGTTGCCCGATCCCTCGATCCCGACCCGGCTCACCGAGTGCTCCTTGACCAGCTGCTCCAGGGCATCGAAGCCGGCCTCAGTGTTGGCCAGCTCGGTCACGATGACGGGTCGTCCAGCAAGGTCGATGACGGCGACCGCGAGGGTGTCCTTGTGGGTGTCGATTCCGGCGAGCACGCGACTCCTTCCAGCGTCGATCAGCTCGCGGAAAGCCGGTGTTCGGGCGCAGCGCATGCATCTGCGGGCTGCCGCAGCCCGAGGCTCCTATCAGGCGTCAACCGCCCGAACCCCGGCAGGCGTCACCGGCGGGCACTCATTGCGAAAGCCACTCAAGATCGCGACGGGCAGCAAGACGTCGAGCCTCGCCGGTGACGCCCGCGAGCACTCCGCCATCGGCGACGAAGCTCGGCTATTACCGCAGATGCAAGACGTGTGTCCTTTTTGATCTTGAGGCTTCTGCAGTGCCGTCGAGAGAGCTCTTGGCGCGCTGGGGCAACCGCCTTACGGCGGCAGGGGCGGTCACGGACGTGAGGGTGTGAAAGGGCAGGACGGGGCTTAACAGCTCGGCGCAGCTGGATGGCGCCGCGACGCCGGGCAGCCCACAGCAAGCCGGCTCGCGGCCACGTCCCGCGTCGCCTGCGAGAGTCGGCGGCCGCCGGCGAAAACAGGCACGGCGCTTGTCATGTCGACTATTTGAGGCGTCAGGAGTTACGCGACGACCAGGCCGAGCGGGCGCAGCGACGCTCGACGGGATGCCGAAGGTGAAGCCCAGCAGGACGACGCTGCACTGAGCGACCTTAGATATCCGGCTGGTCGGCGGTGAACCAGCGATACCTGGACCCGTCCAGGCCGTAGTGCTTGCCGTGGAACTGCTTGAGGGCCGCCTTCCATTGACTGAGGATGAGTACAACGTCGCTGTTCTGCGGGAGCGTGTCCTCGTCCAGCAGGTCCAAGAAGGCGTGGCTGGGGTCCTTCTCGACGACCTTGGAAAGTTCGGCCAACAGTCGGTTGATCATCTTGATCTTGAGGGCGTTGACGACGCCGTCCTGCTTCTTCTTGGACAGCTCCGTCATCTCATGGTGCGCCGCTTCGAGCATCGGAACCAGACGGTCGTAGGCGGCGGCCTGCTCCTCGGTCGGCGGAGGCGAGGCAGGATCGGGGACACGTGAGCGGGGAGACACGACGACCTCTCTGGTTGTGCCGTAGCGGGGAGACACGACGACCTCTCTACTTGGGAAGCCTGCGGGTGAACTCGACGTACTTCTTCCGAAGCCCCTCGATCGGCCGGCGGCCGGAGTCGAGCAGACTGACCATCAGGTCCAGGTCTGAGTCATCCAGGCACAGCACTGCAGCCCTCTTGGACGAGTGCAGATCGACGATGTTGCGCTGGACGCTCGCGCTGGGCGGCGTGCGGGCGACGAGGACCCCGAATCTGCCCATATCCTCGCCGTCGAGATACCGGTGGAGCTGATTGACATGCTCCGTTTCCAGAGCAGCGACGTTCTTGAGCTCGAACACCGCCTGGCGGGCGCCGTACAGCTCCCGTAGGTCGGTCAAGAAGGCGGTCTTGCCGTCGTTGTGGAAGACCACGTCCCGGATGTGGGCGCCGCTCGCGGTACGGACTTGCGCGGCGGCGAGGTCCAACTCCGGGTAGAGGAGGGACGACAGGACGTCGAACGCGAGGTCCTCGAACTTTTTGTCGGCGCCGTCATCGCGTCCGGTGGGGAGCGCCTTGAGATCCGCCACCTTCTTCTTGAGCGTGCTGAGCTTCAACGGAGCGAACAGAGGGTCCGGGTCGCAAGCGGCCGCGTGCGCCTCCCGCTCGGCGACGTATCCCTTGACGACGTTGAAGTGGGCCCTGTTGTAAGCCAGGACTTCCTGCTTCGCGACCGCCGAGCCCGCCCTTCCAGGGGCAAGGACCAGTGGGGCGTAGGTGGTTCGGTAGTAGTCCCCGTAGTTGATCCAAGGCAGACGCCGCAACAGGTCGAGGGGGGCGAGCAGGACGGGCGATCCGTCCGACGGGTTGAACGGCAGGTGCGCGACGAGGGGACGCCAGTCGAGCCGTTCCGCGTCCCAACTTGTCAGGCGGAACTTCTTGGTGGGGATGCCGTAGGTCTCGCAGCGAAGCTCCGTGAACTCCGCGAGCCAGCCCTTGACGACCGAGGCCGTCAGGTCGCTGATGCGGTCCTCGGCAATGCCAGGCACGAGCAGGGCGAGCATCTCCATGTGGTCGAGACCCGACGCCTCTAGCTGCGGGATCTGCCGCATCGTTTCGATGATCGCCGAGATGGTCGTCGGTCCTAGAGCGGATCCGCGCTTGGTGCCTGCGGCGTATCCGAGCCCCAGCTCCACGGGCTCGCTGACCTCGGCCAGCAAGGTCCGAGCCTTGGCCGTCCTGCCCGCGACGACATGCCGCCGAACCTGCTCGATGAAGCCCAACAGCTCGGTGTGCAGCGTCTGGTACTCCGGGCGGTCGGACTTCCAGAGCAGGAACGGGTCGAGGTACAGCGGGAGGTCTTCGCGGAGGTGGGGCACGACGAAGTCAATTTCGTCCTGCCGAATGACCAGGCCGAAGACGTCGCTGAGGCGAGGGTTGACCACCCCGTTACCGGGGTGGCCCTCGCTGTCACCTGATGTCACATGCCCGCCTTGGTCGCCTGCCGGGGACGCTAACTGACAGGTACGACATATCCCCATAGAGGTACGACATTCCGCCCGGGCAACCGCTGCGTACAGCCGCTCTGAACGCCGTCTTGCGCTTGACCTGCTGTGGGCGCAGTCGGACGCATCGGCAGGTGCCAGTGCGGAGCCGAGCGTGCGATCAAGGCGCCTCGCTGGGCGCTCCGCCGAGGAAGGCGACCGCATTGGAGGAGAGGAGGGATCGAGCGTCTGCTTCTGAGCATGACCAGGCTTCAGCGAGAGACCGGGCGACCGCCGTGACGTCGGCCGGGTGAGCCGGTCTGCCTCCCGTGGTGCAGTACGGGCCGTCGGTTTCGCAGAGAACTCGTTGGCGGGGGAGCCGGTCGATCAGTGAGCGCCCCTTCGCGCTCCGCGTCATCGAGGAGTTGACGGAGAACCACAGGCCAGCGGTAAGAGCGTCGTCAGCGGTTGCGAGGTCGCCGCTGTACCAGTGCAGCAATGCGCGTTGACCGGCCTGGGTCAGTAGCTCGACGGTCTCCTTGGCGGCGCCACGGCTGTGCACCGTCATCGGCTTCGCTCGCGAGAGACCGTGGTCGAGCACGGTGGCGAAGGCGTGGATCTGCCGGTTGCGCTCGCGGCGGTCGGTACCGGGTGCGAAGTCGAGACCGACTTCGCCGATCCAGGGGGCGTCCGGCAGCATCCGGAGGAACCGTTCGAGCTGCCCCGCTGCTGCGGCCGACCGGCTGGCCGGGTGCAAACCCAGAGCGACAGAGACGCCCGACGCCCTGCCGAGCCGTGTCCTCAACCGCCGGTACGCCTCCGGGGTCTCGCTCACCGCGACGACGTCGACCGCCGCGGCGTCAGCTTCCGCTAGGACCGCCCGGGGGTTCGGGTAGGCGTCCACGTGGCAGTGCGTGTCAAGCAGTCGGATCACGGCAGTCGGGCCACGACAGCCGCCAGCGAGCCCTGGGCGCCCGCCCTGAGCCATGACCGAAGCTCTTCGTTGCCCCGTCGCCAGACGGCGAGGTGGTCGGCGTGTGAGCCGGCCGGCAGCGGCGCATTGCGCAGTAGATCGGAGTCCGGACGCTCGCCGAAGGCGCCGTTCAGGACCGCGCGTAGATCGGCTCCCCGCTGCAGGTCGTTCTCGTCAATTAGGCCGCTGTCCGTGAGTGCGTCCCAGGCGTACTCCTCATCGTCCCAGCCGGGCACGGCTAGAGACGCCCGTCGGATAAGGCAGGGGAAGCAGTAGCCGCAGTTGCCCTGCGGACGCTCTTGCATCCGGGCGGCCTCCGGGTGGGAGCACGAAACCGTGAGCGGCGCGAGCTCACGCAGCAGCCCCGGGTTGCGCGAGTCGCGCAGCATCTCGCCCTTCGTCTTGAGCGAGCAGGGGTTCAGCAGCGGATTCGGGATGTCCGCGCCCCGCGCTGCCTCGCGGAGCAGCGCGAGGAAGTGCGGGTGCGTTGTCCGCGTGCTGGCGCTGCCCGTGCGGGCTCGTGTTAGTGGCACGTTCAGAGCGATGTAGCCGTTCTCGGGTAGGTACACCGGTGCTTGCGGCGAGATCGACGAGGCCAGCGCGAGGGCGGCTGCCAGGAACAGCAGCGAGCGGCTGCGGGTCGTGGTCTCGACCGGCGGCGGCGAGGGGTGCTGTTGGCGGGGATCATGGGCTGCCGGGCGCAGCCAGAGCCGTCTCATGACGACGCGGTGGGCTCCGTAGACGTCAGCGAGGCGCTGGTGCAGAACCGTCTGCTTCGAGGACGCCTTGCCGCCGTCGTAGTGCCCGACAAGCCCGAGCCGTAGGGCGGGATCGGCTTCGAGCAGGTCGATGACGCCGCAAAGGGAGTCCAGGCCTCCGGAGAACAGAGAGACGCCGTCGACGTCGACGAACGGGAGCAGCGCAGGCGCCAGCACAGGCAGGGCGGCGAGCGGGTCGACCGCAGACTCGTAGGGGGAGACGTGCCAGGTGTCGCCCGTGAGAAACGACAGCGCGCGGTCGAACAGGCCGGCGCCGAACCGGTCTGGAGCCTCGACCGGAACGGCGAGGCGCAGGTCGCGGGTCCAGGCATCGGGAGCCTCGTGGCGCGGGCTCAACTTGTCGACGCAGTAGGCCCCGGCGGCCAGGAGAAACAGGTCGGCGGCCGAGCGTGTGGGCCGCCAACCGGCGAAGAAGTCGAGGCCGCACTCGATGCTGGCCGAGGGCGAGCCGGGCCCCCAGTCGAGGACCGTCACGCCAGACGTATCCGCGGGGGCGGTGGCGTCCGTGCGCACGAGGTAGGACCTCACGTCTCGTCCTCTCCGCCGAGCTCGCTGAGGAGCTCGTAGACCTCGCGCACTGCGTCGTCGGCGAACTTCTTACCGGCCGGACCGCCCCAGTCGAACGTCAGGGGATCGTCGGGCATCCGCAGGGACACGAGGTCGTGGATCATCCCGACGATCTGCTGGTCGGCTTCCTTGACGGCGGCCGGGTCCATCAGCCGAGCGAGCCGCTCCGCGAGCACCGGCAGCCGGTTGTAGACGTACCTCGCGACGAAGAGGGTGAGGAGGGGCTGCAGCTGCTCAGTGGAGACGCCGGTCTCCTCGAGCTCCTCCCAGGTGTCTGCGTCCGAATAGAGTTCGTCTAGGACATCGCACGCCGCGTCGCGAGCCGCCTGCGATTCGATGTCGGCCGCGTCGCCGGCGACGAGGGTGATGAGCTCGTCGAGGACCTCGAACCTGTCCTTGCCGACGAGGTGCCCGAGGCCGAAGGCGTCCAGTGTCGGTCCGAGGCCGGCGCTGCCGACACCGGCGAGCAGACTGCCGAGTCGGGACAGCCCGGTGGTGCCGGAAGTCGCCGAGCCTGCCGCCGCTCCCGCCCCGCCGAGGACGGCGACGTGCCGGCCCAGCACCCGTTCGGCTGTGACGCGGTCGCCGCCAGAGCCTCCTGAAGCTCCTCGCGCGTAGTCGGTGGCGGCACGTTTGAGCGGTGTCCAAGCGCCGCCCGACCCCCCGCCTCGGTCCGCCGAAGTTCCCACGTCAGGTGCCGGCCTTGGGTTTCAGCGCTGCTGCGGCAGCCTTCGCGACCGGAATCACATTGCTGGCGGCCCAGCCTGCCGCGAGCTCGGCGCTGCCCGGCGCTGCTCCGAGCCGCCTGACCGCGCCCGGAATCTTGAGGACTGGCAGGGCGCGGTGCGGGATCGCCGCGAGCGCCTCACAGATCGCGGGGGCCGTCCTCGGCATGCGGGCCGCGAACTCGCAGGCGGAGTAGAAGCCGGGGCCATCGGGCCGTCGAGCGACCGCATCCAGGAGGGCCGCTACGACGAGGTCCTGCTCGTCGTCTGCCAGCTTCTTGCACGCGACGAGTGCGGCTCGCGACTGCGCTTGGGCGTCCGACAGCAGGTCGCCCACCAGGACCTGCAAACGGGGCCCAAGCGTTGCCGTCGCGCTGCCGACGGTCAGCCGGTCGCGGAAGTAGGAGAAGTAGGCGCGTAGGTCGATCTCGCCGAGTGCGGGCGACAGCCGGAGCCACGCGCGGGTCTTCGGGCGCGCCAGCCACGACGCTGCCGCGTCGGCGGCCGGGTCCACCTCCTCAACGGGTGCGCTCCGAGGGGGAGGGGTGTCGGTGTCCGCTCCGGCACGTCGTCCTTTCCGCGCGGATGCAACCTGCTTGTCGCCCTCGGCTTCCATCGGTTCCGCCGCTTCACCGGAACGTGCCTGTGCTTCCGCCAGAGCCAGTTCGGGCGACGGGCCGCCGGCCTGCCGGTGCCAGTCGAAGAGGGTTTGGAAGTCGGCGGCGTTCTGCTCCTCCAGGACCATCAACTTCGCCAGCACGTCATGTCGCAGGTCGACGCCTCGTCGTGCCGCGGCTCGGCGTCGCCACGTCAGCTCGTTAAGGAACCGCTTGACTTGCCGTGGGTTCCCACGCAGGAAGCCCAGTACCTCACTGATCTCGCCGGTCCAGCTCAGATCGGCGTCGATGTCGTCGGTGAGCAGATCTTGCAGCGCTTCCCGGGCGGTCGCGGCGTTGAACGTCGGCGCGAAGGGATCTCCTTGCTGGCGCTCGCGCAACGACTCCCGCAACGCGTCGAAGTCCTCCGCGGACAGGTACAGCTGCGTGATGAGCAGGTTGATGTAGCTCTCGGTCTGCCCGGGGGACAGCGGCGGGACGGACACCTGGAATTGCAGCATCTTCTCCAAGTAGTCGTGCCCGATGCCGCGGCCATCCTCGCGGGCGAGCTCGGGATACCGGGAGTCGATCGCCGACTCGACAATCTCGCGGCTCGCCGCGACGACGTAGGCCGTATGCGGCGAGTTAAGGAACAGCCGGATGGCCTCGAACGTGTCCACGACCGTCTCTGGAAGGCACCGGTCCAGGTCGTCGACGAAAACGATCACCGCGTCGACACCGTCCAAGGAGGCGATCAGCTTCTTGAACTCATCTCGGAACGCGGGGAGGTCGCGGATCTCGTCGTTCTGCGCAACGGGCTCGGGCTGATCGTTGAGCGCGTTCGCCGCAAGCGGAGCAGTCGCCGCGGCGATTCCTTGGATCGCGCTCTCCGTCACCCCCGCCAGATCCACATCCGGCATGCCGAGCACGAGAGGCAGGGCAGCAGGTGCAGCCGTCAGCGCCAACCTCCCCGCGGTCCGGCTCCGCCGGCCTAGCCACTTGGAGAACCGGCCTAGCCGCTCGACCGTCTCCAGCGCCTCGGGGGTCGCTGCTCGAGCGCGGCAGGCTTCAAGGACTTGCCCCATCAAGGCCGTCTTGACGTCCTCGTAGTCCTCGTAGAGCCACGGGCTGAAGTCGACGCACAAGTACGGGCACATGCCGCTCTCGTCAGTCTCCGCCTCAAGCTCGCGGCGGGTGATCCTGAGCAGGCTGCTCTTGCCTGAGCCCCAGTCGCCGAGGACTCCAACTGTGAGGGGAAGCAGGTTCGGCGTCGTCAGCGCGACAACGAGCTCATCGACCAGTTCGTCGAAGCCCAAGAGGTCCAAATCGGTCTCGTTGTCCGCCCACACAGCGGCCCCCCCTTCGTCGCTCCCGGACGCTAACCTAGGTCGTCCGATAAAGGGTTCCGGGTACGGGAACGAAAGTCGGGCGTGCCGGCGTCGTATCAATCGACCGGATCTGCCTACATTCGGACTGTCGTAGAACACCCATCGCAGCACTGACTACGGTGAAGCCGGCCTCTCAGTGATCGGTTGTTGCCTCCACAGGGCCGCCTAGTGCTTGGGAAGGGAGGCAGTCTGGCCGCCTCGAATCAACGTTCGGAAGACCTCGGAGACGCTTGCGCCGAGCTTCACGTGCGGTGCCGGTCTCTGCGCGCAGGGCCGCGTGCTAGCTAGTCCTGGCCGACGGCGTCTTGTGAGGGCATGTGCGTGGACGTAAGAGCGATCTTTGAACTGCCAGTGCACATCTGGGTGATGTGCGACGCGCTGAGTGCGACATACCCCACCGGCTACGGCCACCTCCGGTTCAACGTCGTGATGCCCGATGACCGGCCACCCGTTGGCGGACCTCCTGAGGTTCCGGGAATCGCGTCACGAGTTGAACTGACGGGCGAGCAGGTCGTGTGGGCGCAGGAGTACGGCGCGTTCATTGCCGAGTCGCTTCGGCCGGCCACGGCGCTTCATCGCGTGGTCATGACCGAGGTCGAAGGCCCAAGCTACGACCACAAACCGTGGTTCACCCCCGAGCATCAACTCGCCGAGCACGTCGACAGATGGTTCGACGACGTTCGCACCTGGGTCGAGGTCGTGACCGGGCAAGACCTCGACCCCAATCATCGCGTCTACGACGCAGAGTCGGTCGGCACTGGACTCACCTTCATCGAGCCGCCGAACGATGGTGCTCTTGGCTTCAGGATCACGACACCTCATGTCCGTCCACTCCGCGCACAGGAGTGGGCTGACATCCTCGGGTTCGTCCGTGACGGCCGGGAGCCACCCCTCGAAGAAGTGCTGAGCCGTGACGCACGAGCCGCGCAGAGACGCAACGCCAACCGGCGCGCGATCATCGACGCCGCGACCGCACTTGAAATCGCCCTCGGCCGACACATCCGTGACCTGGCAGACCAACTACCGGAGGCCCAGCGAGGACGGATCAGCGAGCGGGCGGCCCTCGGGGAGTACATCTCGATCGCCGAGCGCTCCAACCTTCAGCTGGCGGTTCCGGTCGACCGGCTGCGCTGGCTCAACAAGCTCCGCAATAACGCCGCCCACCGCGGGGCGGCGCCAGGCCACTGGGAAGCCGGCGACGCCGTGCAGGTGATGATTGACTTCCTCGGCGCTCACGGACGCCTTCGCCGGACGGGCGAAAGCGAGCCTGACGGCGGGGAATGGATGGTGGTCGGCCCTAAGAGCGCCGACGTGGATGGGGACACGCCTGTCTAGACCGGAGATCAAAGACGGCCTGGAGTGTCGCCATCAGCTCTGAGAGCGTCGCAATCAGCAGGTGCGGAGGCGTTCGGGACTGCCCCCGGTTCGGTTGACTCCTTGCCTGTGAGGCCTCGGCCTCGCTGGAAGGATCAGCATCGTGCCCAAGCCGTACCCGGCGGAGTTCCGTCGTGACGTGATCGCGGTGGCCCGCAAGAGCGAGACCTCGGTCGCCCAGATGGCCAAGGACTTCGGGATCTCGGAGACCTGCCTGCAGCGCTGGCTGAAGATCGCCGACCGAGAGGACGGCCTCGCGCCCCCGGCCTCGAGCGACCGTGGCGGCGGCGGATCGAAGGACGAGGCCGCCGAGCTTCGCGAGTTGCGCCGACGCAACAAGCTGCTGGAACAGGAGAACGAGATCCTGCGGCGGGCGACGGCGTATTTCGCCCGCGACGTGCTCCCAAAATGATGTACCCGCTGGTCCGTGAACTCGCCGCCGACGAAGATCCCCGTCGCGGTGACCTGCCGGGTGCTGGGCTTCTCCAAGCAGGCGTTCTACAAGTGGTGCGCCGATCCGGTGAGCCAGCGCGACTGGGACGACGCGCACCTGATCAACGCCGCCTACGACATCCACCACGACGATCCCGCCTTCGGCTACCGGTTCATCGCCGACGAGCTGCGCGAGCAGGGCTTCACCGCCGGGGAGAACCGGGTCGCGCGGCTGTGCTCGCAGCAGCGGATCTGGTCGGTGTTCGCCAAGAAGCCGGGCCTGCACCGCGCCTCCGGGCCGCCGGTGCACGACGACCTGGTGGACCGCCAGTTCACCGCGCCCGCGCCGAACCGGCTCTGGCTGACCGACATCACCGAGCACCGCACCGCCGAGGGCAAGCTCTATCTCTGCGCGATCAAGGACGTCTACTCCGGACGGATCGTCGGCTACTCCATCGACGAGCGGATGAAGGCCTCGCTGGCGGTTGCCGCACTGCGCAACGCGATCATCCGCAGAGACCCGGTCGGAACCGTGGTGCATTCGGACCGTGGTAGCCAATTTCGGTCGAATGCCTTCGTCCGGACGATCAAGAACAACGGGCTGGTCGGCTCGATGGGCCGGGTCGGCGCCTGCGGTGACAACGCCGCGATGGAGTCCTTCTTCGCGCTGCTGCAGAAGAACGTGCTCGACCGGCAGCGCTGGGACACCCGCGAGGAACTACGCCTGGCGATCGTCACCTGGATCGAACGCACCTACCACCGCCGACGCCGGCAACGCCGCCTCGGCCGGCTCACCCCGATCGAATTCGAGACACTCACCCCCGCCGCAGCCGCGGCCTGACCACCTCACCCGACGAGTCAACCGAACTCGGGGCAGTCCCTTCCTACAGCCCTCTCAAGGACACATCCCGAGCTCCTAGTCTGCCCCAGGCCCCGGCAGGCCGTGCGGCCGAAGTGGTTGCAGTCTTGGTTGCAGTTGAGGCTGTTCGTGGTCGAACGTCGGCTTTCGTTATCGTTCAAACCTCCAGTTCAAGTGGCATATGGAACGGCAGCGAACCGCCGCGAACGCGATCATGACGGCCTGGCAGTGCGGCGCCGGGCGGCCGCTCGCTGAGCCTTCTGCTCCTCTATCAACTGGGCCATGTCGCCTCCCGTGTAGGCCATACGGTGGGGTCGTGCTCCATCTGCTCGTTGACACCTCCACCTGGCTGGACCTGTGCAAGCGCCGCGACGGGCAGCGCTGGATCGTCGCGCTCCGAGTACTCGTTCACCAGGGGCAGGTCGAGCTGCTCGTCCCACGACTCGTCATCGACGAGTTCGAGCGGAACCGAGATCGGGTTGAGACGTCGATGACGGCGAGCATCGCCCAGCGGTTCAGGCTCATCAAGCAAGACCTCGACGACTACGGCGGCTCGGACAACGAGCAGACGCTCAACGTCATCACGGATCTTGCCCGCCATGTGCCGCTCATCGGAGCCATGACGACCCGCAACTTCGACGAGGTGCTCGACCTGCTCCGAGCCGGCCGTGGCCTCGAGCCAGGGGACGAAGAGAAACGCGGGGTGGTCGAGCGCGGCCTGTTGAAGCAGGCGCCGTTCCACCGGTCCCGCAACAGTGTCGCCGACGCCTTGCTCATCGAGCTCTACGAAACGACTCTCCGCGGCGTCGACCTGGACCAGGAGCCGTACGCGTTCATCACGAGCAACAGCGACGACTTCTCCTTGCCCGGCGGAGACATGCGGCAGCCGCATCTTGACCTCGCCAGTCTGTTCGCAGCGGAGGGGTCGACCTACGGGCTGGGAGTCGACGGCCTCAATCAGGTCCTCCTGGACTACTTCGGCGACGAGATCGAGGAGCTGTTCGCGGAGACCCACTTCGAGGAGGAGCCCCGGCGGCTGGACGAGATCGCGGAGGCAGAACGGGAGCTGTTCGACCGCATCTGGTACCACCGATCCCTCCAGCACGAGTACCGGCTCGAGGACGCTGGGGACGACGCCGAGCTGGAGCGCCTACTCGCGATTGCAGGGCCAGGGCGCCGGCGTGTTGAGGGGCTGTACACAGAGCCTGGTCAGCTGGGCCCGTACACGGATTTCGAGCTCGGGATGCTCAACGGCAAGCTTTCGACCCTGCGCTGGGTCCTCGGCAGCGAATGGGACTTCCTCGACACATGATGGCGATCCCCGGAGCCGTGGCGCCCAGCCGACGGCCACTTCGAGTAGTAAGAGCCGGTTTCACCTGGCAGTGCAGCGAGCCATAGGACAAAGCGTCGTAGCTCGGGCCGCTCGAGGTCGTGCCTTATCCGTGCCTTAAGCACCGGCGAAAACCGGTGGTCAGCGGTCAACAGGGGTGAGCTCCGCAAAGGCACGTGGGCGGCGTTAAGGCCGCGCTGAGCTGCGCAGACGGGGATACGAGCCGGTCAGGGCGTGGAGCGGGTGACCGGGATCGAACCGGCATGGCCAGCTTGGAAGGCTGGGGCTCTACCATTGAGCTACACCCGCGGAGGTGCGGGCCCAGCCTAACCGGCCGCCCGACGTTCGGGCGGACCCGCCTAGACTCGCGCTGCCGCGGGGTGTGGCGCAGCTTGGTAGCGCACCTGCTTTGGGAGCAGGGGGCCGCAGGTTCAAATCCTGTCACCCCGACAATGCCCACGACGTCTCTAGACTCGTGGGTCGAACGGCGTCCTCCATGCCCGTGAGGCGCCTGACCCCCCGCTGTCTGTATCGAGGAGCACTGCCGCTGTGAAGAGCACCATCGAGGAACTCGGCCCGACGCGGGTCCGGATGGCGATCGAGGTGCCGTGGGGCGACCTGGACCACGCCTTCGGCGAGGTCTACAAGGAGCTCGGCAAGCAGGTCCGGGTGCCCGGCTTCCGCCCCGGCAAGGTGCCCAACCGGGTGCTCGACCAGCGCGTCGGTCGGCCGGTGATCCTCGAGCAGGTCGTGCAGCACGCCGTCCCCGAGGTCTACTCCGAGGTCGTCCGCGAGAACCAGGTGCGCGTTCTCGGCCAGCCCGACATCGAGGTCACCCGCCTCGACGACAACGACACCCTCGCCTTCACCGCCGAGGTCGACGTCGCGCCGAAGATCGAGCTGCCGTCGCTGGAGGACCTCGAGGTCACCGTCGACGACGTCGAGGTCACCGACGAGGAGATCGACCAGCAGGTCGACGTCATGCGCGAGCGCTTCGGGATGCTGACCGGCGTCGACCGTGCCGCCCAGGACGGCGACTACGCGTCCATCGACCTCGAGGCCACGCTGAACGGCGAGGTCCTCGAGGACGGCAGCACCAGCGGCATGTCCTACGAGGTCGGCTCGGGCAACCTCATGGAGGGCCTCGACGACGCCGTCCGCGGCCTGTCCGCCGACGAGAGCGCCACGTTCACCACGGCGCTGCTGTCCGGCCCGAACGCCGGCGAGGAGGCCGAGGTGACCGTCACGGTCCGCTCGGTCAAGACCAAGGAGCTGCCCGAGCTCGACGACGAGTTCGCCCAGACCGCCAGCGAGTTCGACACCCTCGCCGAGCTGCGTGACGACGTCCGCACCCGGCTGCGCCGCGCCAAGACGATGCAGCAGGGCGCGCAGGCGCGCGACAAGCTGCTCGAGCACCTCGTCGAGGCCGTCGAGGTGCCGATCCCCGAGAACCTGGTCGAGCGCGAGATCGAGTGGCGCAACCGCGCCTTCGAGAACGAGCTGCGCCAGGCCGGCATGGACTGGGACTCGTTCCTGCAGATGTCGGGCGTGGAGAACCGCGAGGCCTACGACGCCGACCAGCGCAAGACCGTCGAGGACGCCGTCCGGACGCAGTTCATCATGGACGCCGTCGCCGATGCGCGGGAGGTGACCGTCGACAACGACGACCTCTCCGCGCAGATCATCGCGCAGGCCCAGCGCAGCCGGATGAGCCCGGAGCAGTACGCCCAGCAGCTGCAGCAGGGCGGCAACATCGCCGAGTTCGTCGCCGACGTGCGCCGGACGAAGGCACTGGCCCAGCTGCTCGAGCAGACGACGATCACCGACGAGTCGGGCAACGTCGTCGACCTCGAGGCGCTGCGCCCCAGGACGGTCCAGGCGCCCGCCGCCACGGACGCCACGAACTCCGACGACGAGGGCGCTGAGGCCGCCGAGTCCGACGAGTCCGCGGGATCCCCGGACCTCGACGACGCCGCCGAGGACGCCCCGGCCAAGGCCTGAGCGCTGCCGGCTCTCCCACGACGCCGTCCCACCCCTGCCCGGGGGTGCGGACGGCGTCGTGCGTCCGGGCCCGCCGCGGCCTCCGCAGGCGCTGCGCCGACGGCGAACACCGCCCGCGCCGGGACTCCCGTGTCGGAGGTGCGCGTTAGGGTCGACAGGACTCAGGCGAGCACCGGGTCGGCGCCGCACACCACCCCGTCCCGCCCGCCTGGCCGCACCACCGGACCCATCGAGCCAACCGCCCACCGAGACCGACTGCACGACAGTCCAACGGAGGTCATCCCACCCGTGAGCACCCTCGACCCGAACCTGGCGAGCGCGCCGATGATGCGTGGCGCCGGGGGGATGATGAACCTCGGCGACTCGGTCTACGAGCGCCTGCTGCGCGAGCGGATCATCTTCCTGGGCAGCCAGGTCGACGACGTCATCGCCAACCAGCTCGCCGCCCAGATGCTGCTGCTGTCCGCCGAGGACCCCAAGCGCGACATCCACCTCTACATCAACTCGCCCGGTGGCTCGGTCACGGCCGGCATGGCGATCTACGACACGATGCAGTTCATCGACTGCGACGTGGCCACCTACGGCATGGGTCTGGCCGCGTCGATGGGGCAGTTCCTGCTCACCGCGGGCACCAAGGGCAAGCGCTACGCCCTGCCGCACGCGCGGATCATGATGCACCAGCCCTCGGCCGGCGTCGGCGGTACCGCGTCGGACATCGCCATCCAGGCCGACCTGTTCCGCCGGACCAAGCACGAGCTCAACCAGCTGCAGAGCTTCCACACCGGCCAGCCCGTCGAGCAGATCGAGAAGGACTCCGACCGCGACCGCTGGTTCACCGCGCAGGAGGCCCTCGAGTACGGCTTCGTCGACCACGTCGTCAGCAAGGCCGCCATGACCGACAGCGCCAACCCGGTCACCGACAACTGAAGCCGCGAGGACAGACGACGATGAGCTTCCAGATGCCCTCCAGCCGCTACATCCTGCCCTCCTTCGTGGAGCGCACGAGCTACGGCATGAAGGAGTCCAACCCGTACAACAAGCTCTTCGAGGAACGGATCATCTTCCTCGGGGTGCAGATCGACGACGCCTCGGCCAACGACGTGATGGCCCAGCTGATCACGCTGGAGTCGGCCGACCCCGACCGCGACATCACGATCTACATCAACTCGCCCGGTGGCTCGTTCACGTCGCTGATGGCCATCTACGACACGATGATGTTCGTCCGGCCCGACATCCAGACCGTCTGCATGGGGCAGGCGGCCTCCGCCGCCGCCGTCCTGCTCGCGGCCGGCACGCCGGGCAAGCGGCTGGCGCTGCCGTACTCGCGCGTGCTGATCCACCAGCCCTCGGGCGAGTCCGGTGGTCAGGTCTCCGACCTCGAGATCCACGCCGCGGAGATCCAGCGCGTGCGCGCCCAGATGGAGGAGATCCTGGCCCGGCACACCGGCCAGACCCTCGACCAGGTCCGCACCGACATCGAGCGCGACAAGATCCTCACCGCCGAGGAGGCCAAGGCCTACGGGATCGTCGACGAGGTGATCCAGAGCCGGAAGCTCAACGTCCTGCCGGCGTGATCCTCGGGTGACTCCGACCCGAAAGCGGTACGGGTCGAGGGCGTCCATGACGCACACTCGACCCGTACCGTCGACGGGGCGGACGAAGCGGAGGCGACAGATGAGGTGCCGCCGTCGGACCGGGTGAGTCATTGACCCTGTCGATCACAGGTGGCGGGTACGGTCGGCGAGCGCCCGAACCCCGGCCGTCAGCGCCGGGAGGAGAGCCTCGCGGAGCGGACGAGGACAGCAGGGACAAGGCAGCACGAGACGCACGCGGGGTCTACTTCCCGGACCCGTTCTGAGGTGGAGGTCAACAGGTGGCACGAATCGGTGAGAGCGGCGACCTGCTCAAGTGCTCCTTCTGCGGCAAGAGTCAGAAGCAGGTCAAGAAGCTCATCGCGGGCCCCGGGGTCTACATCTGCGACGAGTGCATCGACCTCTGCAACGAGATCATCGAAGAGGAGCTCTCGGAGTCCTCGGACCTCAAGTTCGACGAGCTGCCCAAGCCCAAGGAGATCCACGACTTCCTGGAGCAGTACGTCATCGGCCAGGAGAAGGCCAAGCGGACGCTCTCCGTGGCGGTCTACAACCACTACAAGCGCGTGCAGGCCGGCGGCGGCAGCGCCCGTGACGAGTCGGTCGAGCTGGCCAAGTCCAACATCCTGCTGATGGGTCCCACCGGGTGCGGCAAGACCCACCTCGCGCAGACCCTCGCCCGCATGCTCAACGTGCCGTTCGCCATCGCCGACGCCACCGCGCTCACCGAGGCCGGCTACGTCGGTGAGGACGTCGAGAACATCCTGCTCAAGCTGATCCAGGCCGCCGACTACGACGTCAAGCGCGCCGAGACCGGCATCATCTACATCGACGAGGTCGACAAGATCGCCCGCAAGAGCGAGAACCCGTCGATCACCCGCGACGTCTCCGGCGAGGGCGTCCAGCAGGCGCTGCTGAAGATCCTCGAGGGCACCACGGCCTCGGTTCCCCCGCAGGGCGGCCGCAAGCACCCGCACCAGGAGTTCATCCAGATCGACACGACGAACGTGCTTTTCATCGTGGGCGGCGCGTTCGCCGGCCTGGAGAAGGTCATCGAGTCGCGCACCAGCAAGCAGGGCATCGGCTTCGCCGGTGAGATCCGCGGCAAGAAGGAGATCGAGGAGGCCAACGCCTTCGCCGAGGTCATGCCCGAGGACCTGCTGAAGTTCGGCATGATCCCCGAGTTCATCGGTCGCCTCCCGGTGATCACCAGCGTGCAGAAGCTGGACCGCGAGGCGCTGATCAACATCCTCACCGAGCCGAAGAACGCCCTGGTGCGCCAGTACCGGCGACTGTTCGAGCTCGACGGCGTCGACCTCGAGTTCACCGACGACGCCCTCGAGGCGATCGCCGACCAGGCCATCCTCCGCGGCACCGGTGCCCGCGGGCTCCGCGCGATCATGGAGGAGGTGCTCCAGTCGGTCATGTACGACATCCCCAGCCGTGAGGACGTCGCCTCCGTGGTGATCACCAAGGAGGTCGTGCTGGAGCACGTCAACCCGACGATCGTGCCCCGCAAGCCCACCCGCGAGCGCCGCGAGAAGTCCGCCTAGCCCGACCGAGCTCCTCGGCGAGCCCGCGGGCGCACGCGTTGAACCGCACAGGCCCAGAACCCACGTGGTTCTGGGCCTGTGCGGTTCAATGGTGTCCGAGACGACTGAGGATGACCGCCTGGATCTCCCGTCGACAGCCCTCCGGGTCGCTGATCAGACGCGCGTAACTGAACCTGAGGACGATCCACCCCGCGGTCGCCAGTGCGGTGTCGCGGCGCAGATCCCGTTCCCGCGCCGACCGGCTGCCGTGGAAAGCCGCTCCGTCCAACTCCACCGCTACCCGCACGTCGAGGTATGCGGCGTCGAGCTTCACGCGTCGCCCGTCGGGCAGAGTGAGCCGATGCTGCTGCACCCACGCCGGAGCGGTCGGGGGACCGGGCAGCACATTCTGGACACCCCAGATCTCCAGCTCGCTCTCGCAGCCGCCGGCCACCAGGTCGAGAAGTTGCTCCAGTTCGCGGCGTCCCGGGCGCGAGCGAAGCGCCGCCGACTCTCGCCGCACTGCCGCAACGCTGAGGCCCCGGTCGCGGACGCACTCGATGACGGCCTGCCGGACGAGAGGACGGTCGTAGCCGGCCTCCCGGTTGCGTCGAGGGGAGTGCGCCCACGACCACGCGTCGACGAGGCTGCGTCCCAGGTGGGTGACGGGGATGCCCTCCACGGTGGTGGTCGGCATCTCCACCGTCGTGCGGTGCACCTTCACGTTCTGCGTGCGGCGCGGAAAGCGATCGGCGCTCACGGTCACGTGCACCGGCCCCTCCGGCCAGGGTGTCGCTCCCCAGGCGGCCACGGCCCAGACATGACTCAGTGGCCCCTTTGCCCACAGCGTTGCCGCTCGGGCGCGTGCTACCGGGTCGTTCACCAAGTGCGGGAGAACGAGGACGCCCGGGTGCAGATGCACCACGTCGCCGTCCGCCGTCCATCGAGCCACCGAGCTGGCGCTGCTCGCGAGGGAGATGTCGTTCCGGGGTGCGACACCGAGGGGGAGAAGCGCGGCAAGGTCGTGCATGCGACGCATCCTGGCTGGTCAGCGGCCCCCGTCGCTCACGGGCTTGTGGACAACGTGACCCCTGAACCGCTGAGTCCCAGAAGGTGATGACTTCCGGCACTCAGCGGTTCAATCGACTCCGGGGGCGGGTCGGCGGTCAGGCGGGGGGTTCGGCCAGCTGCACGTCGACGGTGGTCTCGCCCTCGCCGGCCTCGATGGTGAGCGTCGCGATCCGGCCGGCGTCGACGAGGTCGGCGCGTCCGGCCTCGACCAGCACGACGTCCGGCGTCCGGACGACGGCGCTGGCCACGTCGGCGCGCATCGAGACCTTCGCGTCGGACTTGGCCTTGCGCACCAGCGCGAGGGCCGCGGCCACGGCGCGGACCACCTCGGGGTCGCCCCCGGGCGGCAGCTCGGCGGCGACGGGCCAGGAGGCGCCGTGCACCGAGCCGGCCTGCCACCAGGACCAGACCTCCTCGGTGACGAAGGGCAGCACCGGCGCGAACAGGCGCAGCTGCACCGACAGGGCCAGCGCCAGGGTGGCCTGCGCAGAGGCCGCAGCGGGTCCGGTCCCGTAGGCCCGGGACTTCACCAGCTCCACGTAGTCGTCGCAGAACGACCAGAAGAACGTCTCGGTGACCTCGAGCGCGCGGGTGTAGTTGTAGACCTCCATCGCCGCCGTCGCCTCGTCCACCACCGCGGCGAGCGCGGTCAGCAGCCCGCGGTCGATCGGCTCGGTGATCCGATCGGCCGCCGTCGCGACGTCCACCGACGAGGCGCCCAGCCCCAGCACGAACTTGCCGACGTTGAGGATCTTCATGGCCAGCCGCCGGCCGACCTTCATCTGCGTCTCGTCGAACGGCGAGTCGGCACCCGGACGGGCTCCCGCGGCCCGCCAGCGCACGGCGTCGGTGCCGTAGCGCTCCAGGACGTCGATCGGCGTGACCACGTTGCCCTTGGACTTCGACATCTTCTTGCGGTCGGGGTCGACCACGAAGCCGGAGATCGTCGCGTGCGTCCACGGCGCGCTGTCGAACTCGAAGTGCGAACGGACGACGGTCGAGAACAACCAGGTGCGGATGATGTCGTGCGCCTGCGGTCGCTGGTCCATCGGGAACACCGCGGCGAACAGCTCCGGGTCGGTGTCCCAGCCCGAGGCCACCTGGGGCGACAGCGACGACGTCGCCCAGGTGTCCATGACGTCCGGGTCGCCGATGAAGCCGCCCGGCTCGCCCCGCTGGTCCTCGGAGAAGCCCGGCGGGACGTCCTCGGACGGGTCCACCGGCAGCGACTCGTTCGAGGCCAGGATCGGGTTCTCGAAGTCCGGCTCACCCGCGGGGTCCAGCCGGTACCAGACCGGGAAGGGCACCCCGAAGTAGCGCTGCCGGCTGATCAGCCAGTCGCCGTTGAGCCCCTCGACCCAGTTCTCGTAGCGGTGCCGCATGTGCTCGGGCACCCACTGGATCTCCCGGCCGCGCTCGACCAGCGCCTGACGCAGCTCGGCGTCCCGGCCGCCGTTGCGGATGTACCACTGACGCGTGGTGACGATCTCGAGCGGGCGCTCGCCCTTCTCGTAGAACTTCACCGGGTGGGTGATCGGCCGCGGCTTGCCGTCGAGGTCGCCGGACTCGCGCAGCATCTCCACGATCCGCTGCTGGGCGCTGAACACGGTCTTGCCGGCCAGCTCCGCGTAGGGCTGCGCGGGCACCCCGGGCGGGGCGTCGGGCAGCAGCCGGCCGTCCCAGCCCACGATCGCGCGGGTGGGCAGCTGCAGCTCGCGCCACCATGTGACGTCGTTGAGGTCGCCGAAGGTGCAGATCATCGCGATGCCTGAGCCCTTGTCCGGCTCGGCGAGGCGGTGCGCGACGACGGGCACCTCGACGTCGAAGATCGGCGTCCGCACCGTCTGGCCGAACAGGCCGGCGTAGCGCTCGTCGTCGGGGTGCGCGACCAGCGCGACGCAGGCAGGGATCAGCTCCGGTCGGGTCGTCTCGATGTGCACCGGGCCGTGCGCGGCCTGGAAGGCGACGCGGTGGTAGGCGCCGGGGCGCTCCCGGTCCTCGAGCTCGGCCTGCGCGACCGCGGTCCGGAAGGTGACGTCCCAGAGTGTCGGCGCCTCCTGGGCGTAGGCCTCGCCGCGGGCGAGGTTGCGCAGGAAGGCGCGCTGCGCGGTCGCCCGGGAGGACTCGGAGATCGTCCGGTAGACGTTCGACCAGTCCACCGACAGGCCCACACGCCGCCACAGCTGCTCGAAGGCCTTCTCGTCCTCCTCGGTCAGCTGCATGCACAGCTCGACGAAGTTGCGCCGCGAGACCGGGATCTGGTCCTTGCCCGGCCTCTCCGGCGGGGTGAAGTCGGGGTCGTAGTGCAGCGACGGGTCGCACCGGACGCCGTAGTAGTTCTGCACCCGCCGCTCGGTGGGCAGGCCGTTGTCGTCCCAGCCCATCGGGTAGTAGACGTGCCGACCGCGCATCCGCTGGTAGCGGGCCACGAAGTCGGTGTGGGAGTAGCTGAACACGTGACCGACGTGCAGCGACCCCGACGCGGTCGGCGGGGGAGTGTCGATGGACCAGATCTGCTCGCGCGGGCCGGCCAGCGCGGCCGCGCGGTCGAAGGCGTAGACGTCGGAGGACGCCCACGCGGCGATCCACTTGTCCTCGAGACCGTCGAGGGAGGGCTTCTCGGGTACGCCGGCAGGGGCCCCCGGGGCCGTCGGGTCCGGGCGGGAGATGTCGGCAACCATGCCCCGCATCCTAAGAAGGGGATGCCACTGCGATTCCGCCCACGTCACCCCGGGACGGCGCAGGCGGCTCCGGGACGGCTGGCATCCTGGGGACCGTGAAGGAACCCCAGGACGCCGAGCTCGCCCGCGCCGAGTCCGCGCTCCTGGCACGGTGGCCGGAGAGCAAGCTCGAGCCGTCGCTGGCGCGGATCACCGCGCTGGTCGACCTGCTCGGTTCGCCGCACCGCGCGATGCCGGTCATCCAGGTCGCCGGCACGAACGGCAAGACCACCACCGCGCGCATGATCGACGAGCTGCTGCGCGGTTTCGGTCTGCGCGTCGGCCGCTTCACCAGCCCACACCTGCAGTCGATGCGGGAGCGGATCGTCGTCGACGGCGAGCCGGTCGCCGCCGAGCGCTTCGTCGAGACCTACGACGACATCGCGCCCTACGTGCAGATGGTCGACGCGGCCTCCGACGTCCCGCTGTCGTTCTTCGAGGTCATGGTCGGCATGGCGTACGCGACGTTCGCCGACGCCCCGGTCGATGTGGCCGTCGTCGAGGTCGGCATGGGCGGCACCTGGGACGCGACCAATGTCGCCGACGCCCGCATCGCCGTCGTCACGCCGGTCGACCTCGACCACGCCGAGTACCTCGGCCCGGACGTCGGCACGATCGCGGGCGAGAAGGCCGGGATCATCAAGGACGACGCCATCGCGGTGCTGGCCCACCAGCAGCCGGCGGCCCTCGACGCGCTGGTCCGCCGAGCGGTGGATCGTCAGGCCACCGTCGCCCGCGAGGGTACCGAGTTCGGCGTGCTCGAGCGCCGGGTCGCCGTCGGTGGGCAGCAGGTGCGCCTGCAGGGCCTCGGGGGCGAGTACGAGGAGCTGTTCCTGCCGCTGTTCGGCGCGCACCAGGCCCAGAACGCGGTCCTCGCCCTGGCCGCGGTCGAGGCCTTTCTCGGCGCCGGCGCCACGACCGGGCCGATCGAGCAGGAGACCGTGCGCGCCGCGTTCGCGAACGTCCGCTCGCCCGGCCGCCTGGAGCGGGTGCGCACCAGCCCGACCGTGCTGGTCGACGCCGCGCACAACCCGGCCGGCATGGCGGCCACGGTCGACGCCCTCCGGGAGTCCTTCGACTTCACCCGTCTGATCGGGGTGGTCGGCGTCGTCCGCGGCAAGGACGTGTCCGGGATGCTCGCCGCGCTGGAGGACGTCTGCGCCGAGCTCGTCGTCACCCAGAACAGCTCCGCGCGCGCGATGCCCGCCGACGAGCTGGGGGCGCTGGCCGTCGACGTGTTCGGCGCCGACCGGGTCAGCGTCTCGCCGCGGCTGGCCGACGCCCTCACCGAGGCGATGGAGCTCGCCGAGGCCGGTCCGGACGATGCCCTCGGCGGGTCGGGTGTCCTCGTGACCGGCAGCGTGATCACCGCGGGGGAGGCCCGCACGCTCATGACGGGAGGACGGGCGTGACCGCGCCCGACCCGGAGCGGGCGGCGCGCGCACTGCGCGGAGCGGGTGCGGCGGTGCTGCTCCTCGAGGGCATCGTCGTGCTGTTCGTGCCCCGCGGCATCGCGCAGTCCGGGCCCGGCCTCACCGGCCTCAGCCTGACGCTGCTCCTGGTGCTCGCCGTCGTCCTCATCCTCGCCAGCGGCGTGCAACGGCGTCCCTGGGGGCTGGTGGCCGGCACCGCCCTGCAGGTGCCGCTGCTGCTGACCGGCCTGCTCAACGGCGTGATGTGGTTCCTCGGCGGCGCCTTCGTGCTGATCTGGCTTTACCTGCTCCAGGTGCGCAAGGAGCTGCTCGGCTCGCCGTTCGCCCAGGTCGAGCAGCCGTCGCCGGACGACGCCGACGGCGGGGGACCAGGCACCACGTAGGCTCTCGCCCCGTGACTGCTGAGCGCACCCTCGTCCTGGTCAAGCCCGACGGCGTCGCCCGCGGCCTCGTCGGCGAGGTGATCTCCCGGCTGGAGGCCAAGGGCCTGCGGCTGGTCGCCGCCGAGCTGCGCACGCTGGACCGCGACACCGCGGAGACGCACTACGCCGAGCACAGGGAGCGGCCGTTCTTCGGCTCGCTGGTCGAGTTCATCACCGGCGGCCCGCTGCTGGCCGTGGTCGCCGAGGGGCCGCGTGCCATCGAGGCGTTCCGGGCGCTGGCCGGCGCCACCGACCCGGTGAAGGCCGCTCCGGGCACCATCCGCGGTGACTTCGCCCTCGAGGTGCAGAACAACATCGTGCACGGCTCGGACTCGCCCGAGTCGGCCGCCCGCGAGGTCGCGCTCTTCTTCCCGAACCTCGCCTGATCTTCCCGAACCCGCACTGACGCCTCCGCCCGCCTCGGGCAATGGAAGCTTTACCTGCGGATCGGGGGCCCGATCCGGGGGTAAAGCTTCCATTGCCTCGGGGGGAGCGGGGGTGGGGACGGCGGCGGCTACCCTGGGTCCCGTCATGACTGGTGAGTCGCTGTACCCCGTCCTCGAACCACTCCTGGCCCAGGTCCAGAAGCCGATCCAGTACGTCGGCGGTGAGCTGAACGCTCAGGTCAAGGCCTGGGACGACGCCGCCGTCCACTGGGCGCTGATGTACCCCGACGCCTACGAGGTGGGGCTGCCGAACCAGGGTCTGATGATCCTGTACGAGGTGCTCAACGAGCGCCCCGACGCCCTCGCCGAACGCACCTACGCGGTCTGGCCCGACCTGGCCGGTCTGATGCGCGCCACCGGCGTCCCGCAGTTCACCGTCGACGGGCACCGCGCGGTGCGGGACTTCGACCTGCTCGGCGTCAGCTTCGCCACCGAGCTGGGGTACACCAACCTGCTCGAGGCGCTCGACCTCGCGGGTGTCCCGCTGCACGCGGTCGACCGCGACGAGACGCACCCGGTCGTGGTCGCCGGCGGGCACGCCGCCTTCAACCCCGAGCCGGTCGCCGACTTCGTCGACGCCGCCGTCCTGGGCGACGGCGAGCAGGTCGTCGGCGACATCACCGACGTCGTCAGGGCGTGGAAGGAGCAGGGCCGTCCCGGCGGCCGGGTCGAGCTGCTGGCCCGGATGGCCCGCGTCGACGGCGTGTACGTGCCGCGGTTCTACGACGTCGCCTACGGGCCGGACGGCGCCATCGCGGCCGTCACCCGCACCCGCGACGACGTCCCGGTGAAGATCGGCAAGCGCACCGTCATGGACCTCGACGAGTGGCCCTACCCGAAGCAGCCCCTGGTGCCGCTGGCCGAGAGCGTGCACGAGCGGATGAGCGTGGAGATCTTCCGCGGCTGCACCCGCGGCTGCCGGTTCTGCCAGGCCGGGATGATCACCCGCCCGGTGCGCGAGCGGACCATCACCGGCATCGGCTCGATGGTCGACCAGGGCCTGCGGGCCACCGGCTACGAGGAGGTCGGGCTGCTCTCGCTGTCGAGCGCCGACCACTCCGAGATCGGGCAGCTGGCCAAGGAGCTCGCCGACCGGTACGAGGACTCCAAGGTCAGCCTCAGCCTGCCGTCGACCCGCGTCGACGCGTTCAACGTCACCCTGGCCAACGAGCTGTCCCGCAACGGACGCCGCTCCGGGCTCACCTTCGCGCCCGAGGGCGGCAGCGAGCGCATCCGCCGGGTCATCAACAAGACCGTGTCCAAGGACGACCTCGTCCGCACCGTCACCACTGCCTACGCCAACGGCTGGCGGCAGGTGAAGCTCTACTTCATGTGCGGGCTGCCCACCGAGACCGACGAGGACGTGCTGGAGATCGCCGATCTCGCGGTCGAGGTCATCCGCGCCGGCCGCGAGGCCAGCGGCAGCAAGGACATCCGCTGCACCGTCTCGATCGGCGGGTTCGTGCCCAAGCCGCACACCCCGTTCCAGTGGGCGGCCCAGGCCAGCGCCGAGACGATCGACTCCCGGCTGCGGTTGCTGCGGCAGAAGATCAACGAGGACCGCCGGATCGGCCGCTCGATCGGCCTGCGCTACCACGACGGCAAGCCCGGTGTGATCGAGGGACTCCTGTCCCGCGGCGACCGCCGGGTCGGCCGCGTCATCGAGCGGGTGTGGCGCGACGGCGGGAAGTTCGACGGCTGGAGCGAGCACTTCTCCTACGACCGCTGGACGACGGCGGCCGCCGAGGAGCTCGGCGTCTTCGGCGTGGACCTCGACTGGTTCACGACCCGTGAGCGCACCGAGCACGAGGTCCTGCCCTGGGACCACCTGGACTCGGGGCTGGACAAGGAGTGGCTCTGGGAGGACTGGCAGGAGGCCCTCTCCGAGGAGGAGGTCGCCGACTGCCGGTGGACCCCCTGCTACGACTGCGGCGTCTGCCCGACGATGGGCACCGAGATCCAGATCGGCCCGACCGGGCGCAGCCTGATCCCGCTGACCCCGGTCTGATGGCCCGCCAGCCCGACGGGCCGCCCCCGCCGCCGACGGTGCAGAAGCTGCGGATCCGGTACGCCAAGCGCGGCCGGTTGCGCTTCGCCTCGCACCGCGACCTCGCCCGCACCCTCGAGCGCGCGCTGCGCCGCGCGCAGGTGCCCATGGCGTTCTCGGCCGGCTTCAGCCCGCACCCCAAGATCTCCTACGTGGGAGCGGCCCCGACCGGAGCCGCCAGCGAGGCCGAGTACCTGGAGATCGGTCTCGCCGAGCGGCGCGACGCCGAGGCCGTGCGGACGGCGCTGGACGCCGCGCTGCCCACCGACGTCGCCGTCCTGGAGGTGGTGGAGGCGGCCGAGGGCACCGGGTCGCTGGCCGACCGCATCGACACCTCGGTCTGGCGCCTGGAGCTGCCCGGGGTCGCCGTCGCAGACCTGGCGCCGGCCGTGGAGAAGTTCCTTGCCAGCGAGGTCGTCACCGTGGCCAAGCGCACCAAGAACGGGCTGCGGGACATCGATGCACGCGCCGCCGTGGCCAGCGCGTCCCCGGCGGAGGAGGCGGGTTGTGCCATACTGAACATGGTCGTCCGGCAGGTGACGCCCGCCGTACGACCCGACGACGTGTTGGCCGCCCTGGCTGCCGTCGCCGACCTGCGCCCGCCGTTGCCCTCACGGGCCGTGCGTGTGGCGCAAGGCCGGCTCGACGACACCGGGACCGTGGCCGATCCGCTCGGTCCGGACCGTGCGGCGCGCACCCGCTGCCAGGGGGAGCACGCGACGGCCTGATCAGCGGGCCCGGCGCCTCCGCGCCGTCGAGCGACATGGCTGCCAGACGTGTCGCACCCCACCGAAGACTCGGCGCCACTGAAGACTCAGCACCACCCCAGCACGCAGCCCCACCCGCTCCCGCCCTCGGGAGCGCGCACCACCGGCCACCGCAGCACGACGACCGTCCGATGGCCGCCCACAGACTTCGCAGGTCGGGCCACCCGCCGAACCCGTGCGGCAGCCCGCCCCGCCCAACCCGCGTTCCTGCGCGGTCGCCAGTCCCACGGATCGGCGCCCGGGAACGCACAGGAGGCGACAGCCCTCATGACCGACAACGACAGCACCGACACCACCGGGAGCGCCCTCGCTCCGGACGTCGACTCCGCCACGAGCGACCCGACCCTCCCGGTCGAGCCGGCCGTGGAGGAGATCGAGGACGCGACGACCGAGACCCCGTCGGCAGAGCCCGAGCCCGAGCCTGAGCCTGAACCCGAGCCCGATGTCGACGCCGAGCCCGAGCCGGACGTCTCGCCGTTCGGCGCCCAGTTCAGCTCGCCCGAGCCCACCGCCGTCGTGGCCCGGCCGCGGCGTCGCGCGACCCGGCCGGTCGCCGCGCCCGACCCGGACGCCGTCGAGGCCGTCCAGGCGCCGGCCCCGGTGGCGCCGGCGGCGGCCTTCATCAGCTTCGTCGCGCCACCGGCCGACGTCCCCCCGGCGCCGCGTCGCCGCAGCCGCCGCGCCACCGCCGAGACGTTCGACGAGCCGCAGGCCGCACCCGAGGCGGGCGACGGTGACGAGGACTCCGCCGACGATGCCCCCCGGGCACGGCGTAGCCGCTCGCGCCGCCGCCCTGCCGGCGGCCAGGACGAGCCGGCCGGTCCTCCCGCTGACGAGTCGACGACCGAGACGGAGGCGAGCGACACCTCCGGCGACACCGCGGACGACACCGACGACCAGGACGGCGAGGACCGCGACGAGTCGACGGCCGGCAGCCGACGGCGCCGGCGTGGCCGCCGCGGCCGCGGCCGCAGCCGCAGCGGCGAGGACGACGAGTCGGGCGAGGACCGCGCCGACACCGACGACGACACGGGGTCCGAGGACGCCGGCGCCGACGACACCGACGAGGACGGCGAGGGTGGCGACGAGGACGAGTCCTCGAGCAGCTCCAGCACCCGCCGCCGCCGGCGTCGGCGCCGTCGCGGCGGCAGCGGCGAGGGCTCCGGCGACGACAACGACGACGACCGCCCCGAGCGGGCCGGCCGCAACGGCCGGCTGACCAGCGACGACGACGTCCGGGGGGTCGCCGGCTCCACGCGCCTCGAGGCCAAGCGGCAGCGGCGCCGCGACGGCCGCGACACCGGCCGCCGCCGCGCCCCGATCCTGACCGAGTCCGAGTTCCTCGCCCGCCGCGAGTCCGTCGACCGGGCCATGGTCATCCGGCAGCGGGGCGAGCGCACCCAGATCGCGGTGCTCGAGGACGAGATCCTCGTCGAGCACTACGTCACGCAGGCGTCGGCGACCTCCTTCGCCGGCAACGTCTACCTCGGCCGGGTGCAGAACGTGCTGCCCAGCATGGAGGCGGCGTTCGTCGACATCGGGAAGGGACGCAACGCGGTCCTGTACGCCGGCGAGGTCAACTGGGACGCCGCGGGCCTGTCGGGCAAGCAGCGCTCGATCGAGCAGGCGCTCAAGACCGGCGACAAGGTGCTCGTCCAGGTCACCAAGGACCCGATCGGCCACAAGGGCGCCCGGCTGACCCAGCAGATCAACCTGCCGGGACGGTTCCTGGTGTTCGTGCCCGGCGGCTCCATGACCGGGATCAGCCGCAAGCTGCCCGACACCGAGCGCCAACGGCTCAAGGACATCCTCAAGAAGATCGTCCCGGACGACGCCGGAGTGATCATCCGCACGGCCGCCGAGGGTGCGTCGGAGGAGGAGCTGACCCGCGACGTCAACCGGCTGACCGCGCAGTGGGACGTCATCCAGAAGAAGGCGGAGTCGACCTCCAGCGCGCCCACGCTGCTCTACGGCGAGCCCGACCTGGCCATCCGCGTCATCCGTGACGTCTTCAACGAGGACTTCAAGGAGCTCGTCGTCCAGGGCGACGACGCGTGGGACACCGTCGAGGCCTACGTCGCCCACGTCTCGCCGGAACTGTCCGGCCGGCTGACCCGCTACACCGGCGAGGGCGACGTCTTCCACGACAAGCGGATCGACGAGCAGCTCACCAAGGCGCTCGACCGCAAGGTCTGGCTGCCCTCGGGCGGCTCGCTGGTCATCGACCGCACCGAGGCGATGACGGTCGTCGACGTCAACACGGGCAAGTTCACCGGGTCCGGCGGCAACCTCGAGCAGACCGTCACGCGCAACAACATGGAGGCGGCCGAGGAGATCGTCCGCCAGCTCCGGCTGCGCGACATCGGCGGCATCATCGTCATCGACTTCATCGACATGGTCCTCGAGAGCAACCGCGACCTCGTGCTGCGCCGGCTCACCGAGTGCCTGGGCCGCGACCGCACCAAGCACCAGGTCGCCGAGGTCACCTCGCTGGGGCTGGTCCAGATGACCCGCAAGCGGGTCGGCCAGGGCCTGCTCGAGGTGTTCTCCGAGCCATGCGAGCACTGCCGGGGCCGCGGGGTGCTGGTCAGCACCGAGCCGGCCGACGACAAGCGGCGCGGCGGCAGCAGCGGTGGCAACGCCGGCGGCAACGGCCGCCGCGACCGGTCCGGTGGCGGCAAGGACACGGCCAAGGACACGGCCAAGGACACGGCCAAGGACACGGCCAAGGACACGGCCAAGGACACGGCCAAGGACGACGGGGCCATCGTGCAGTCGTCCGACGGCAGGGTCGACGCACCGGCGGCGGAGGCCGCCATCGCCGAGGCCCCGAGCCCGGACGCACCGACGGCGGACGACGGGGCGACTGCCCGCCCGGTCGGCCGGCGCAGCCGTGGCCGCCGTGGCCGGGGGCAGTCGGGCGAGGACCGCGCAGCCGAGGACGCCGCGGTGGTCACGGCGGACGAGGTGCCGGACGCCGGCGCGATCGAGGTCGTCACGGCCGCGCTCGAGCAGGAGCCGCACGTCACCGGCCGGGCCGAGCCCCTCACGGAGCTGCCCGAGGTCGCCCCCGCGCCCGCCACCGTGGACGGGCAGGAGAGTGCATCCGCCGACGGCGCGCCGACGGGTGAGGACGACGAGCAGCAGCCCGCTCCGGCCGAGGAGCCGGTCGCCGCGGCGACCGCCCGCCCACGCCGCCGCCGGGCGGCCAGCCGACCTGCGGGCCCGCCCGCCTGAGGCCGGGTGCGGCACTTATGGCCATGAGTGCCGCACCGGGGTGGGGCAGGTCGACCCGACGGGCGCGGCTCGGGTACGCTGGTCGAGTTGCTCCGTCCAGGGCCGGGCACCTCGCGGTGTCCCCTGGCCGGCGGGCAACCAGTCCCGCACCCGGTGTCCGTCGCCGGTCGTGCGCCCAGGACATAGTTGTAGGTCGAGGAGTGCTGAGGATCTGATGGTGTACGCAGTCGTGAAGGCCGGTGGCCGGCAGCACAAGGTGGCCGTGGGCGACCGGTTCACGGTCAACCGTCTCGCCGGTGAGGCGGGCGACACCGTCACCCTCCCGGCCCTGCTCCTGGTCGACGGCGAGACCGTCACCAGCGACGCCAAGGCGCTCGAGGGCGTGACCGTGACGGGCGAGATCGTCGGCCACGGCAAGGGCCCGAAGATCCGCATCCACAAGTTCAAGAACAAGACCGGCTACCACAAGCGGCAGGGCCACCGTCAGCCCCTCACCGACGTGGTCGTCCGCGACATCAAGACGAAGGGCTGACGACATGGCACACAAGAAGGGCGCATCGTCCTCCCGCAACGGCCGCGACTCCAACGCCCAGCGGCTCGGCGTCAAGCGCTTCGGCGGCCAGGTCGTCAAGGCCGGCGAGATCATCGTCCGCCAGCGCGGCACCCACTTCCACCCGGGTCTCGGCGTGGGCCGCGGCAGCGACGACACGCTGTTCGCCCTCGCCCCGGGCGCGGTGACCTTCGGCACGCGGCGCGGTCGCAAGACCGTGTCCATCTCGGCCGTCGAGGCCTGACGAAGGACCCCGTCCTTCGCACGCTCAGGGCGGTACCCGGGACGGGGCCGTTCCATCCTGTCTCGAGCGCACGGGCCCACGGCTCGTGCGCTCGTGGCGTCTTGATCGGTAGGTAGCAGCAGATGGCGGCCTTCGTCGACCGGGTCGTCGTGCACGTCGCCGCCGGCAACGGCGGCCACGGCGTCTCCTCGGTCCACCGCGAGAAGTACAAGCCGCTCGGCGGCCCGGACGGCGGCAACGGCGGCGACGGCGGCGACGTCGTCCTCGAGGTCGACCCGAACGTGCACACGCTCCTGGACTTCCACCACCGCCCGCACCAGAAGGCGGGCAACGGCCGGCCGGGGGCCGGCAGCAACCGGCACGGCGCGCGCGGCGAGGACAGGGTGCTGCGCGTGCCCGAGGGCACGGTCGTGAGCTCGCCCGACGGGCGGGTGATCGCCGACCTGATGGGTGCGGGCACCCGCGTCGTGCTCGCTGCCGGCGGCAAGGGCGGCCTCGGCAACGCCGCGCTGGCCAACGCCCGGCGCAAGGCGCCCGGTTTCGCGCTGCTCGGCGAGCCCGGCGAGGCCTTCGACGCGGTCATCGAGCTCAAGAGCGTGGCCGACGTCGGCCTCGTCGGCTTCCCTTCGGCGGGCAAGTCGTCGCTGATCTCCGCGATGTCCGCGGCGCGGCCCAAGATCGCCGACTACCCGTTCACGACCCTGGTGCCCAATCTCGGCGTGATCCGTTCCGGCGACACCACCTACACGATGGCCGACGTGCCCGGCCTCATCCCCGGCGCATCGGCCGGCAAGGGCCTGGGCCTGCAGTTCCTGCGGCACGTCGAGCGCTGCGCCGTCCTGGTGCACGTCGTGGACATGGCCACGATGGAGCCCGGCCGCGACCCCGAGAGCGACATCGTGGCGCTCGAGCACGAGCTGGCCCTGTACTCGGGAGCGGCGGCCTCCGGGGCGGCCGCCGGCGAGGAGGAGCTCGACCTCGTCGGGCGGCTGCGCATCGCCGTCCTGAACAAGATCGACGTGCCCGACGCCCGCGAGCTGGTCGACCTGGTGCGCGCCTCCCTGGAGGAGCGCGGCCTGCAGGTCTTCCCGGTGAGCGCCGCAACGGGAGAGGGGCTGGCGGAACTCGGCTACGGGCTGGCCGCGGCGGTCGAGCAGCACCGGGCGTCCCTGCCCACGCCGGAGCCCGCCCGGCTCACCCTCCGCCCCCGTGCCGTCGACGACTCCGGCTTCACCGTCGAGCCCGACCCCGACGGCGAGGGGTTCGTCGTCCACGGCGTCAAGCCCGAGCGCTGGGTGCGGCAGACCGACTTCACCAACGACGAGGCCGTGGGCTTCCTCGCCGACCGGCTCAACCGGCTCGGCGTGGAGGAGCAGCTCGTGCGGGCCGGTGCCGTCGAGGGCGTCGCGGTCACCATCGGCGGCGTGACGTTCGACTGGGTGCCCACCCTGCCGGCCGGCACCCTCACGGCCGAGGAGACGGCGGGGCTCGGCGGGCGCGGCACCGACGTCCGCATCGACGCACCGCACCGCGTGCGGGCCGCCGAACGGATGGCCGCCAAGAAGGCCCGCCGGGTGCCCTACGAACTCGGGGACGAGAGCTGGACCGACGAGCAGCTCGCCGAGCTCGAGCAGGAGGAGCAGTGACCGGAGGCGCGGTCGCCCGCCCCGAGATCGCCGGTGCATCCCGGGTCGTGGTCAAGGTCGGCTCGTCGTCCCTGACGACGATGCCGGGCGGTCTCGACCTCGCCCGGCTGGGAGCGCTCGTCGAGGCCCTGGGCAAGGAGCGCGCGGCCGGACGCGAGGTGGTGCTCGTGTCCTCGGGAGCCATCGCGGCCGGCCTGGCGCCGCTCGGGCTCACCACGCGCCCGCGCGACCTGGCCACCGCGCAGGCGGCGGCCAGCGTCGGCCAGCTCCGGCTCGTACAGACCTACGCCGACGCGTTCGCCCGCTTCGGCGTCACCGTCGGCCAGGTGCTGCTGACGGCGGACGACCTCACCCGTCGTGGCCACTACCGCAACGCGCACCGCACGGTGGAGCGGCTGCTGTCGCTGGGCGTGCTCCCGATCGTCAACGAGAACGACACTGTCGCCACGGACGAGATCCGGTTCGGTGACAACGACCGCCTGGCCGCCCTCGTGTCGCACGTCGCGCAGGCCGACGCGCTGCTGCTGCTCTCCGACGTCGACGGTGTCTACGACGGTGATCCACGCCAGGGGCCGGCGATGCTCATCGACACCGTGCGCGGCCCGGCGGACCTCGACGCGGTGAGCCTCGGCACGACCCGCCGCAACGGCGTGGGCACGGGCGGGATGGCCACGAAGGTCGAGGCGGCGCTGATCGCGTCGCGGGCGGGCGTCCCGGTCGTGGTCACCTCGACCGCGCAGGTGGCCGGGGCGCTGTCCGGCGAGCGGGTGGGCACGCTGTTCGAGGTCACCGGTCGCCGTCCCGGCGCGCGCCAGTTCTGGCTGCGCTACGCCAGCCGGCCACGGGGGCGGCTGGTGCTCGACGAGGGTGCGGTGCGCGCCGTCCGCGAGCGCAACGCCTCGCTGCTCGCGGCCGGGATCACCGAGGTCTCCGGCGACTTCATGGCCGACGACCCGGTCGAGCTGGTCGGCCCGGACGGCCGGGTGGTCGCCCGGGGGCTGGTCGCCTACGACGCCCGGGAGATGCCGCCGCTGCTGGGCCGCAAGACCTCGGAGCTCGATCCCGAGTACCGCCGCGAGGTCGTGCACCGCGACGAGATGGTGCTCGTCCGGCCGTCGAGCGGCAGCTGAGAGACTGGGCAGGTGGGAAGGCCAGTGCTGTGACGATCCGCCCCATCCGCGAGATCGGCGACCCGGTGCTGCGGACGCCGGCGGACGAGGTCAAGGACTTCGACCGGGAGCTCGCCGCCCTCGTGCGCGACCTGCTCGAGACCGTCGACCACCCGGGCCGCGCCGGCCTGGCCGCACCGCAGATCGGCGTGAGCCTGCGCGCGTTCTCCTACAACGTCGACGGCGTCATCGGGCACATGGTCAACCCGGTGATCGTCGAGCTGTCCGAGCAGACCCAGGACGGCGACGAGGGCTGCCTGTCCGTGCCCGGTATCTGGGCGCCGACCGTGCGGGCGATGCACACCGTCGTCGAGGGCTTCGACATGCACGGGGAGCCACTGACGCTGGAGGGCACCGGCCTCATGGCCCGCTGCCTGCAGCACGAGGTCGACCACCTCGACGGCAAGCTCTTCCTCGATCGCCTCGCCGGCGACGCGCGCAAGCAGGCGCTGCGCGCGCTGCGCGACCGGTGACCGTCGACGTCGGTCAGCGGACGATGCCGCCGCGCGGTAGCACCAGCCCCCGCGCCTCGAACTCGACGACGCCGCCACGTGGCAGTGCTCGGCCGTCGGAGAGCTCGACCATGAGCGGTTCGACCACCTCGGTCTGGTAGCGCTCGAAGTCCGCCTTGCTCTCCCATACCTCCAGCACCTCGAAACCCCTGGCGGTCGGCCGTGCGAGGTGCACGAGCAGCCCGTCGGCGACCGCGCCGGTCCTGCGCAGCAGTTCGGCGTGCATCGCGTCGTAGACCTCCACCGGCGCGGGTACGTCCAGGACCACACCCCAGGTCATGGCTACCTCCTTCTGTCACCCGCGCGCTGTCGCGCGGTGAGTCGGGCGATGCCCTCACCGTCGAGCTCTGGCAGCGCCGCGAGGCGGCCGCTCAAGAGCAGCAGCAGGGCGTTGATCGGGCCTTCGACGAGGGAGCCCGCGCCCCGGGACCAGTCGACGTCCGTGGCGACGAGGTGGAGACCTCGCAGCCGCCGCCGGGCGGAGAAGGGGCGGCCCAGTTCCCAGACGCGCGAGGCAGCAGTCGTGGCGGCAGTGATCGGCATCGCGCGCGGGCGACCGAGCGGGCGGGCGATGTCCTGACCATGGATCAGGACGTCGAGCAGCGGTTCGAGCGGTGTGAGCATCGGTGCGGTGCGACGCGAGCCGACCATGGCGCGCAGGAGCGGCCCGAACTCGGAGGTGGGTAGAGCGGACCGGCGCACCGCCGTGTCGTGAACCATCCGGTCGAAGCTGCCTCTCGCGCGGATCAGATCGAGCGCGGCGGTGCGCAGGCCCGTCTGGGCGAGGGTCAGATGGGCGGCCACGTCACGCACCCGCCAGCCGGTGCACAACGACGGTGTCTCCCAGTCCGAGGAACTGAGGTCGTCGAGGAGGTCGGCGATACCGGCGCGCTCCTCGTCGATCGCCCGCCACACCGCGTCGACGTCCATCGCTTCCCGACTCTCACCGCGATAGTAAGATTCTCTGACTAGTTTCGGTGCCGTGCCGCCGACAGTCAAGGGGGAGGGGTCGTGCTGGAGGAACGACCGCCTCCGCTCGGGCTGCTGTGCTTCTACCCGGCCCGGGCCATGGAGGCGCGGGTGCTCGCGGGTCTCGCCGAGGCCGGCTTCGATGACATCACCCCGGCGCAGGCGAGGATCGCCGCCCGGATCGGCCCGGCTGGGTCCCGGATCACCGACCTGGCAGAGCAGGCGCTGGTCACCAAGCAAACCGCCGGCTTCCTGGTGGACCGGCTGGAGGAGGCCGGATACGTCCGGCGGGTGGCGGACCCTGCCGATGCCCGGGCGCGATTGGTGCAGTTCGCCGCGCGTGGCGCGGAGGCGCTCGCCGTCGCCCGGCAGGTGGAGGCCGCGGTGGAGGCGGAGTGGGTCGCCTTCCTCGGCGATCGGCCGGCAGGTCAGCTGCGCGCTGCCCTGACGCGCTTGCGCGAGGTGACCGACCCGTACCGTTGAACCGTGCCCCGACCGCAGGACCCCGTCGTCCTCACCGGCGAGCATGTCGTCCTCGAGCCGCTCGACCCGGCGCACCACGACGAGCTCGTCACCGCGGTCGCGGACGGCCGGCTCTGGGAGCTCTGGTACACCTCGGTGCCCTCGCCGGAGACGATGGCTGCCGAGATCGAGCGCCGGCTGGGCGAGCAGGCGGCCGGCACGATGCTGCCCTTCACGGTGCGCCGGCCCGGCGGCGCGGCAGTCGGCATGACGACGTTCATGAACATCGAGGCCGACGTCCCCCGGCTGGAGATCGGCTCGACCTGGACGGCTCGCTCGGCGCAGCGAACCGCGGTCAACCCCGAGAGCAAGCTGCTGCTGCTCGGCCACGCCTTCGACGTGCTCGGCTGCCTGGCGGTGGAGTTCCGCACGCACTGGCAGAACCGGCAGTCGCGGACAGCGATCGAGCGGCTCGGTGCGCACCAGGACGGCGTCCTGCGCAACCACCGGCGGCTGCCGGACGGGTCGCTGCGCGACACGGTCGTCTACTCGATCACCGACCGGGAGTGGCCCGCCGTCCGGAACGGGCTCCTGCACCGCCTGTCCGACGCATCGATCCACGCCCGATGACCGGCGTCACCAGCTCTCGTACGGGTCACTCGGCGGTTCGACGGGCCTGACCGTGCGCGGCACGACGACCGGCTCCGGAACGATGCGCTCAGCCAGAGGCGGCGCGGGCGAGCTCGGCTCCCAGGGACACCTCCAGGTCGCAGACGGCTCGGGCCAGCGCACGGTCGTGGGTCACGAGCACCAGGCCGCACCCGGACCGGTCGACCTGCTCCATGAGGCAGTTCATCGTCTCCTGCTGCGTCACGAGGTCGAGCCGCGAGGTGGGCTCGTCGGCGAAGAGCAGCCGCGGATCCAGCAGCATCGCGCGGATGATCGCCAGCCGCTGCAGTTCGCCGCCGGAGACCTGGCCCGGCCGGCGCCGCAGCAGCGCCTCGTCCAGCCGCATGGACTCCATGAGGGTCTCGAGGCGTCCGGGCTCCGGCCGGTGCCGGCGCAGCAGGTCCCGCAGGCCGATACCGATCGGCACCCGTGCGGGAAAGGACACGGCCGGGTCCTGGTAGAGCTTCTGCAGCCGGCCCCCGGCCACTTCGGGCGCGCGCCGGACGCTGCCGCTGTCGGGGTGGGCCAGATGCAGTAGCACGTTGCCCAGGGTGGTCTTGCCCGAGCCGCTGGGGCCGGTCAGGGCCAGGCGGTCCCCGGCGCGGACGGTGAGGGACACGCCCGCGAACACGCTCCTGCCGTCGAAGCTCCTGCTCACGCCGTCGGCCGCCACGAGGACGGCCGCGTCCCCGTCGGCGGGTGCCCCGCCGGCCTCGGCGCGCATCCACGGGGAAGCCCACCGGCCGGGCTCCGCGGCGAGCAGCCGGCGGGTGTAGGGGTGGGAGGGCCGGTCGAGGACCTGGTCGGCCGGTCCGTGCTCCACGACGACGGCATCGCGCATGACGAGGACGTCGCCTCCGAGCCGACGGGCCAGCTCCAGGTCGTGGGTGATGGTCAGGAGCACTCCGCCGGACCCGACGTGGCTGCGCAGCAACGCGGCGAGCGCGTCGCGGGCGGCGTCGTCCAGACCCTTCGACGGCTCGTCGGCGATGAGCACCCGCGCCCCGCCGATGGTCGCGGCGGCGAAGGCGACCCGCTGGGCCATGCCGCCGGACAGCGTGTGCGGGTAGGCCCGCGCCCAGCGACCCAGTCCGAGCGTGGTGAGCAGTTCTCCCGCCCGGCCCTGCGCCGCGCGCCGGTCGGACCGGTAGCCGGCAGCGCCCTCGGCGACCTGCTCGCCGACGCGCATGGTCGGGTCCAGCGCCAGCACCGGCTCCTGCGGCAGCAGGGCCAGGTGCCGGCCCCACAGGTGCCGGCGGTTGTCCCTGTCCGCCATGTCGTAGGTCGCCTCGCCCAGACGCAGCCGCCCGCGGGCCTCCAGGTCGTGGGTGAGGGTGCCCATGGCCGCGTGCGCCAGCAGTGACTTGCCCGACCCGCTCTCGCCGACGATCGTCGCGGCCCGACCCGGCGCGAACCGGAGGTCCGCGACGTCCACGAGGGCCCGGCCGGCCGACGTCACGACGAGCTCTTCCACGTGCAGGCTCACGAGCTGCTCTCCTTGCCCCTCAGCCCGAGCAGGCCGAGGACGACGGTGATCAGGACCAGGACCGGGGCCAGGGACATCCACGGCGCCTCGTCGTAGAAGGGGAAGGCCTCGGTGACCATCTGGCCGAGTTCCGGGGTCGGGGGTGCAACGCCCACGCCGACGAAGCCGAGGGTCGACAGCGCCAGGATCGACGTCCCGACACCGAACGTGGCCATCGTCGTCAGCAGCGGGGCCAGGTCGGGCCACAGATGCCGGCGCAGCACGTGCAGCGGTCCCAGGCCCAGCAGGCCGGCCGCCTCGACGCCCGGACCGCTCAGCAGGAGGGCGCTGCGCGCCCGCACGACCCGGAAGTACTCGACCCACTGGGCCAGGGCCAGGCCGGCGTAGAGGGGCCACAGGCCGCCGTCCGCCAGGGCCGCCGTGACCAGGACGACGAGCAGGGCGGGCAGCGCGACGAACGCCTCCGACAGCCCGTGCAGCACGGTGTCGACGACGCCGCCCCGCCACGCCGCGAGGACGCCGGCGAGCGTGCCGACGAGGGCGGCGGTGGCGACGCAGCCCAGTGCCATGAGCAGCGAGAGCCGGGTGGCGTGTGCCAGCCGGGACACGACGCTGCGGCCCAGGTGGTCGCGCCCCAGCGGCTCGGCCAGGCCGGGGGACTGGAGGAAGCGGGACAGGTCCTGCGTGACCGGGTCGGGCCACAGCCACGGCCCGGCCACCGCGAACAGGGCCAGGAGCGCCAGGACCACTGCCGCACACCGCTGGGGGACCGACAGCCGTCGGACGGGAGCCCAGGAGAGGGAGGGGAGGCGGCGGGTCGTCGCCGCGGGTGCGGCGCTCACGACACCACCTCGCGGCGGCGCGGGCGGGGGTCGAGCGCCAGCCCGGCCAGGTCGACGGCGGTGTTGATCAAGACGACCAGCAGGGCCAGCACCACCGCAGCGGCCTGGATGACCGGCACGTCGCGCCAGAAGATGGCGTGCACCAGCGCGTGCCCGAGACCCGGCCAGGCGAACAGGCTCTCCACAACGACGACGCCTTCGATGAGCAGCACGGCCTGCACCCCGACGTAGGCGACGAGGGTCAGGCCGGCGTTGCGCAGCACGTGTCGCAGCAGGACGACGCGCCGCCCGAGCCCCTTCATCTCGGCGAACGCCACGAACGCCGACCCGCCGATCTGGGCGACCGTGTCCCGGGTGACCCGCGCGAACAGCCCGGAGAGCCCGACCGCCAGCGTGACCGCGGGCAGGACGATCGAGGAGGCCGATCCGTGGCCGACGGCCGGCAGCCAGCCCAGCTGCACGGAGAACACCACGATCAGCAGCAAGCCGAGCAGGAACGGGGGCAGCGCCCGCGCGCCGGCGACCCAGACGGTGGTGATCCGGTCCAGCAGTCCGCCGGGTCGCCGGGCCGCCGCCGTGCCCACCGCGCCGCCGACGGTCACGGCCAGCAGCAGCGCGGCAGCTGCCAGTTGCAGGCTGCTCGCCACCGGCAGTGCCAGCTCGGAGGCGACCGGACGGCCGGTCACCAACGACGTACCGAGGTCCAGGCGCAGCAGGTCGGCCCACCAGTGCAGCAGCTGCTGCCAGGCCGGGGCGTCCAGCCCCAGTTCCGCGCGGACGGCGTCCGCCGACGCGGCGGTCACCCGGTCGTAGCCGTACCGGCCGGCGGCGATGCGCATGGCGATGTCGCCCGGCAGCGTCTGCACGATGGCGAAGCAGGCGGTCGAGACCAGCACCGTGACCGAGATCGCCTGCACCCCGCGCTGCACAAGCACGCGCCGGACGGCGGCGCGCCGGCCGGAGCCGCGCGGTCGCGTGCCGCTGCCGGCTGTCTCGACCCCGGTGGCGGGGCGCTGGGGCGCCTCGGCCTGGTGGGCCGCTGCCGGTGGTGGAACCGTGGTCACGCCGACCAGCTCAGCTCGTCGAGCCCCCACGACCGCTCCAGCGGGTCGAGCGTGAAGCCGTCGACGCGGTCGCTGACCACGGCGCTCTGCCGGTACCAGGCCACCGGGATGACGGGGAGCTCCTCCTGCAGGATGCCGGCGACGGCCGCCCGTCCCGCCTCGGTGGTGGCGGCGTCCGCGCCGTCGGCCAGGTCGGCGAGGGTCCCGGTGAGCTCCGGGTCGCTCCAGCCCATCGCGCCCCAGTCGGCGCCCTCGGGGGCGTAGTCGCCGAGCAGCGTGACCAGTGGGTCGGGGACGAGGGCGAAGTTGCGGGCGAAGAGGGCGAGCTCGAGCGTGCCGTCCTGGTGTCCGGCGGGGATCTCGCTGGAGTTGCCGATCTGCACCTCGACCGCGATGCCCAGGTCTCGGAGCGCGTCCTGGACGGCGGTCGCCAGCACGGGCAGCTCGGGGCGGTCCGGGAAGGTGCGGAGGGTGACCTCGAAGCGCTCGCCGTCGCGGGTCAGCACCCCGTCCGGCCCCGGTGTCCAGCCGGCCTGTGCCAGCAGCTCGCGGGCGGCCTGCGGGTCGTGCTCGAAGGCCGGGACGTCGTCCTGGTGCCAGCCGTGCAGGGACGGCGGGAACAGCTGCGTCGCGGCCATCTCGGGGTCGCGCAGAAGTGCCGTGGCCATCGCCTCGCGGTCGAGGCCGGCGCTGAGCGCCGACCGCACCCGCGCGTCACCGAGGATGTCGTGGCCGGCGTTGACCTTGAGCAGGATGCTCCGGGGCAGCGTCACCGAGACGATCTCGACTCCGTCGGCGCCCTCGACCCGCTGGCGGCTGACGGGGTCGATGCCGAAGGTGACGTCGGCCTGTCCGCTCTCGGCCATCAGGGCGCGGGACTCCGCGCGGCCGACGGACTGGTAGGCGATCCGCTCGACGTCGGGACGGGCCCCGTCCCAGCCGTCGAAGGCCGCGACCTCGATGACCGACGGCAGTTCGACCTGTTCGACGCGGTACGGGCCGGAGCCGATGACCTCCTCGACCGCGCCGTCGTCCCCGTAGGAGGCCGGCGCGAGGACCTGCGTGCTCGTGTGGGCGAGCACCGCCGGCAGGGGCGCGTACGGCTGGTGGAGCTCGAGTCGCACGCCGTCCGCCTCTGCGGTGACGGCGCTCACGGGCGCGCTCGCCAGCGGGGAGGCGGCCTGGCTGCGGGCGGTCTCGAGGGCTGCGGCGACCGCCTCCGGGGTCACGGCGGTGCCGTCGTGGAAGACGGCGTCCGGCCGGAGGGTGAAGGTCCACGCCGTCCCGTCGTCCGACTCCTCCCACGCGGTGGACAGGCCGGGCTCGAGGTTTCCCTGCTCGTCGGCCTCGACGAGGGTCTCGGCGACGCCGAGCCGGGTGAAGAAGCCGTCCCCGTTCGCCGGGTCGAGGCTGTGCACCTCGAAGGGCCCGATCACTCGCAGCACGTCGTCCGGCCCGGCCTGTCCGTCGGCACCGGCCGGTGCGGTGCAACCCACCAGCACTGCCGAGAGGGCCATCGCCGCGCCCGTGCGCATCACTCCGTTGCTCGCCATCTCTCTCCTCTGCTCAGGCACGGCGAGAGGTTAGCAAGAATGAGACTCGTTCTCATCAGGTGCCCGTCAACGGGGCACCGGCTCAGCGGGGTCCATGCCTTCCGACTGCGTCGAGGTCGGCTCCTGGCACCGGCAGAGACATGTACGGCAGGGCCTCCCGTCAGTCTCTGCGGTGGGGAGCGAGCAGAGGGCCGGTCCTGATGCGCCCGGCATCCACCCGACTTCCGCACCGCCGTCGTCCGCGACGCCGCCCGCGGCGCCCTGTACCGCACGCGCTCCACGGTCGCCACGACGCAGACCATCGACGTCGACGGCGAGACGCTGCCCCTCGTCGTGGTCGACATCTCCGCCGCCTCGCACCGGTTCTGGACCGGCAACCAGCGGGTCCTCGACACGGACGGCCGGGTCGAGCGGTTCAACCAGCGTTACGGCACCCGGCCCACGCGACCGGAGAAGGGCTGATCCGTGGCCGTCCCCAAGCGAAGGACCTCACGAACCAGCACCCGCTCGCGCCGAGCGCGGTGGAAGGCCGAACCGGTGGCTCTCACGAGCGTGATCGTCGACGGCAAGCCGGTGCTCGTCCCGCTGCGTCTCCGGAAGGCCGCGGAACGGGGCATGCTGCGGTGACCCGGCATGCCGGTCGAGGCGGTCGTGGCGCTGGGGCCCCCTCGCGGCTGTCCCGCCGGGGGGCGGGAGTCGCCCTACCGTGCGCAGGCGCCGCAGGTGCCGAAGACCTCGAGCTGGTGGTCGACGTCGGCGAACCCGTGTTCGGCGGCGACGCGCTGCGCCCACCGCTCGACCGGCGGATCGGTGACCTCCACCGTCCGGCGACAGGAGCGGCACACCAGGTGGTGGTGGTGCACGGGGGAGCACCGCCGGTAGGCGGCCTCGCCGTCGTCCTTGCGGAGCACGTCCAGCTCTCCGTCGTCGACCATCGACTGAAGGGTGCGGTAGACCGTCGCCAGCCCGACGCTCTCGCCGCGCTCGCGGAGGATCGCGTGGAGGTCCTGTGCGCTGCGGAAGTCGTCGAGCTCGCCCAGGAGGTCCGCCAGCGCGACGCGCTGCCTGGTCACCCGGCGTGGGGTGGCCTCGGGGCGTGTCTCGGTCATGGCGCGCTCCCTCCGGTCGACGCCCGGACATCGGGCGCCCCGTGCTCGTCATAGTGCACGCCGACGTCCGTGGGGTGTGGCGCGTGCAGGTGCCCGTCGTGGTCGTAGTCGACGTGGTCGTCGTGGGGCACCGGCCGGTGGCCGCAGTCCGGCCCGTGCTCGTGCGGGTGAGCCGCATGGATCGCCACGCGGCGGCGGTGCCGACGGTGTCCGGTCACGTCCCGCAGGCTCACGGCCGCGGTCACCAGGAGGAACAGGCCGATCGCCAGGAGCACGATGGTGCCGCCCGACGGCGTGCTCGTGTAGTACGACATGGCCGTGCCCGAGACGCTCACGACCAGACCGATGGCGCAGGCCAGGGCGATCGCCTGCCGGAAGCTCCGGGCGAGCAGCTGCGCGATCGCGCTCGGCACGATCATGAGGGCGCTGATCAGGAGGAGGCCCACCACGCGCATCGACAGCACGACCGTGGCGGCCACCAGGGCGGCGAGCACGATGTTGAGCCCCAGGACGGGCAGGCCGACCGCACGGGCGTACTCCTCGTCGTCGCTGACGGCGTAGAGGCGCTGCCCGAGCAGCCACACCGCGGCGACGACGACCACGGTGATGAAGGCGAAGGCGGCGACGTCCTCCGTGCTGGTCGTGGTGATCGCGCCGAACAGGTAGGCGTCCAGATTGGTCGCCTGACCGCGCGGGGCCAGGCTGAGCAGCACCACGCCGCCGGCGATGCCGCCGTAGAAGAGGACCGCGAGGGCGACGTCGCCGCTCGTCCTGCCGCGCGCCCGGACCAGCTCGATGAGCACCGCGCCGAGGACGGCGGCCACCAGGGCGGCCCCGACGGGGGCGGTCGAGGTCAGCACCCCGACAGCGACGCCGGTCAGGGCCACGTGGCCGAGACCGTCGCCCAGCAGGGACAGTCGCCGCTGGACGAGGAAGATGCCGACGGCCGGCGCGACGAGGCCCACCATCAGTGACGCCAGGAGCGCCCGCTGCATGAAGCCGTACTCGAGAACCTCCATGTCAGCGGCCTCCGCGGCCCGGATCGTGCGTGGGGGACGCGAGGCGGGCCTCGTCGAGCCCGGTGCCCGGTGCAACGGTGGCCGGACCATCGTGGTGATGGTGATGATCCCCGCTGTCGAAGCGCAGGGCGCCGGTCAGCGGGCCGTCGTAGGCGATGCGGCCGTGGTCGGCGACCACGGCCCGGGTGAGGACGCCGGCCAGCGCACCGAGTTCGTGGGTCACGACGACCAGTGTGGTCCCGGAAGCGGAGACGGCGGCGAGGACACCGGCCAGCGCCTCCTGGCTGGCCGCATCGACGCCCGCGGTCGGTTCGTCCATGACGAGCAGGTCCGGCTCTGCTGCCAGGGCGCGGGCAACCAGCACCCGGCGCTGCTGGCCGCCGGACAGGGACGCCACGGGGTCCGTCAGCCGGTCGGCCAGTCCGACGGCGGCGACGGCGTCGACGATCGCCGCCCGGTCGGCCGGGCCGGGCCGACGGAACAGCCCCAGCCGGGCGAGCCGGCCCACGCCGACCACCTCCCGGACGGTCGCAGGCACCGCACCGGTCACCGTGTGTCGTTGCGGGACGTAGCCCACGCTTCCGCGCTTCACCTGGTCACCGACGGGGCGGCCGAGCACCTCGACGACGCCGCCGAGCACGTTCGCCAGTCCGAGCAGACCCCGGACGAGGGTGGTCTTGCCCGACCCGTTCGACCCCAGGAGGGCCACGGCCTCACCGTTCCCGACGGTCAGGTCGACGTCCCGCACGATCGGCACGTCGCCGTATCCGATGCTGGCGCCGGAGAGCCGGATCGCCGCTGGGCGATCCGGCTCTCCGATCTCTTGCCGCGTCACGCGCAGGACTGACCCTCCTGCAACGCCTCGAGGTTGGCACGCATGACGGCCAGGTAGTCGTCGCCGGCGGACCCGTCGCTCAGTCCTTCGAGCGGGTCGAGCACGGCAGTCTGCACGCCGGCCTCGGCGGCCACGGTCTCGGCCACAGCGGGGTCGATCAAGGTCTCGGTGTAGACGGTGGTCACGCCGCGCTCCTCCACGAGCTCGGTGATCTCGGCCAGCTCGGCCGGGCTGGGCTCCTCGGACGGCTCCAGGCCGCTGATCCCGACGACCTCGAAACCGTACCGGTCGCCGAGATAGCCGAACGCGTCGTGCGAGGTGACCAGCGTGGTCACCTCGCAACCGGCGAGCCCCTCCTGCATCTGACCGTCCAGCTCTTCGAGGTCGGCCCGGAGGGCCGCGGCGTTCTCCTCGTAGGTGGCGGCGTTGTCCGGGTCGAGCTCGGCCATGCGCTCGGCGAGCGCGTCGCCGACCGAGGCCAGCCGGGTCGGGTCGAGCCAGAAGTGCGGGTCGACGATCTCGCCCTCGCCGGCGTGCTCGCCCTCGTCCTCGGCGTGCGCTTCCTCCTCGGCGTGCGCTTCCTCCTCGGCGTGCGCTTCCTCGCCGGCGTGCTCGTCCTCGGCGCTGTGCCCGTGCCCGTGTCCGTCGTCCTCGGTGGTGAGCGTGAGGTCGGCCGCCTGACCCGCGTCCCAGGCCGCGTCCCCGGCCTCCGATGCCGCGGCCGCGTCGACCGCGGGCTGGAAGCCCTCGACGTACACGACCAGATCGGCCTCCGAGAGGGCCGCCACGTCCCGGGGGGTCAGCTCGAGGTCGTGCGCCTCCGCGCCAGGTGGCGTGAGGGAGGTGACGGACGCCAGGTCACCGCCGACGCGTGCCGCTGCCCACTCGAGGGGATAGAAGCCGGCGATCACGCTCAGCTCGGCGTCGGCGGTCGCGGCGTCGGAGTCGCTGCCACCGCAGCCCGTCGCCAGGAGGGTGGCGGCAGACGCAGCCGCGACACCGGCCCATCGGGAAGAGCTAAAAGTCATGAGAATCATTCTCGCACACGCGCCGCAGGTGGCGATCGCCGACGTCGGCACCCGGTCGTTCCGCGTACCCTTCGGTCGTGCCGGATGCCGCTGACCTGCCGCTGATCGGAGCTGCCGCGCTCCGCGCGCGGAGTGCCGCCCGGGTGCTGCGCACCCTCCCCACCGACGTCAAGGACGCCGCCCTGACGGCCATGGCCGATGCCCTGGTCGAACGCACGGACGAGGTCCTGGCGGCCAACGCGGAGGACGTCGCGGCGGCCACGGCCGGCGGCACGCCTGCCGCGATCATCGACCGGCTCCGTCTCGACGCCGACCGCGTCGCCGGGGTCGCCGCCGCGCTGCGCGAGCTCGTGGCGCTGCCGGACCCGGTCGGCGACGTCGTCCGCGGCTCGCGGCTGCCCAACGGCCTGCAACTGCGGCAGGTCCGCGTGCCGCTGGGGGTCGTGGGGATCGTCTACGAGGCGCGCCCGAACGTCACCGTCGATGCCGCGGGACTGTGCCTGAAGAGCGGCAACGCCGCCCTGCTGCGGGGCTCGGCGTCGGCGTACCGGACCAACACCGCGCTGGTCGCCGTCCTCACCGAGGCCGGTGAGAAGGCCGGGCTGCCGGCCGGGTCGGTGCAGCTGCTCCCCGCCGACCGGGCCTCGGTCGGCGAACTGCTGGGCGCCCGTGGGCTGGTCGACGTCGTCATCCCGCGCGGGGGCGCATCGCTGATCGAGCGGGTGGTGCGCGAGTCCACGGTGCCGGTGATCGAGACGGGCGTGGGCAATTGCCACGTGTACGTCGACGCCTCCGCGGACGCCGCCATGGCAGAGGCCATCGTGCTGAACGCGAAGACGCACCGGGTCAGCGTCTGCAACGCAGCCGAGACGCTGCTGGTCCACCGCGACGTGCCGTTCCTGCCGCGGCTGCTCGCGGCACTGGTCGAGGCGGGTGTGACGCTGCACGGCGACCCGGCCACCGTGGACGCCGCGGCGCGGGCCGGAGTGTCCGACGTGGTCCCGGCGACCGACGAGGACTGGGCCACCGAATACCTGTCGATGGACATGGCGGTGCGCGTGGTCGACGACCTGCCCCAGGCGCTGGAGCACATCGCGCAGTGGGGCAGCGGGCACAGCGAGGCGATCGTGGCCGACTCGGCGCGGGCGATCGCCGACTTCACCGCCGGGGTGGACGCCGCCGCCGTGCTGGTGAACGCGTCGACGCGGTTCACCGACGGTGGCGAGTTCGGCTTCGGTGCCGAGATCGGCATCAGCACGCAGAAGCTGCACGCGCGGGGTCCGCTGGGCCTGCCCGAGCTGACGTCGACCACCTATGTCGTCACCGGCAGCGGGCACGTCCGCTGACCCGGGCCCTGTGATGTCGCGGCCGCCCTCGCGCGTGCCCCAGTTCGCCTCGGTGGCCGACGTCACCGAGCGGTTGTCGCAGGCCGGCTACCTGCCCGACGCCCAGATCTCGACGACGGTGTTCCTGGCCGACCGGCTCGGCAAGCCGCTGCTCGTCGAGGGACCGGCCGGGGTGGGCAAGACCGAGCTGGCCAAGGCCCTGGCGTCGGCGACCCGGGCCGAGCTGATCCGGCTGCAGTGCTACGAGGGCCTGGACGAGGCCCGCGCGCTCTACGAGTGGAACTACAAGAAGCAGCTGCTCCGGATCAGCGTCGCCAACACCGCGGCACAGGGCACCGGCGGGGCGGACTGGGACACCGTCCACGACGACATCTTCGGCGAGGAGTTCTTGCTGTCCCGCCCGCTGCTGGCCGCCATCCGGCGCAGCGAGCCGACCGTGTTGCTGGTCGACGAGACGGACAAGGCCGATGTCGAGGTGGAGGGCCTGCTGCTGGAGGTGCTCAGCGACTTCCAGGTGACCATCCCGGAGCTGGGCACGATCACCGCGACCCGCCGTCCCATGGTCGTGCTGACGTCGAACGCCACCCGGGAGCTGTCCGAGGCGCTCAAGCGCCGCTGCCTCTACCTGGCGCTGGACTACCCGTCGGCGGAGCGGGAGCGCGAGATCGTCCTCTCCCGGGTGCCCGACCTGGCCCCCCGTCTCGCCGAGCAGCTGGTGCGCACCGTCCGCGCGCTGCGCGCGCTCGAGCTGAAGAAGTCGCCGTCGATCTCCGAGACGCTCGACTGGGCGCAGACGCTGCTCGAGCTGGGCCTTTCCACCCTCGACGAGTCGGCGATGCGCTCGACGCTCGGCGTCGTGCTCAAGCACGCCAGCGACCAGGACCGTGCCGTGGCCGAGCTCCGGCTGAACTGATGGCCGGCGCCGTGGGCGGGCGGGTGACGGGCACGGCCGAGCCCGGGGGGCTCGCCGGGCACCTGGACGGCTTCGTCCGCGCCGTCCGCGCGGCCGGGGTGCCGGTCGGGATCAGCCAGGCGGTCGACGCCGCGGAGATCCTGACCGTCGTCGACCTGCTCGACCGGGAGCAGTTGCGCCACGGTCTGGCCGCCGTGCTGCTCCAGCGGGCCGCGCAACGGCCCGTCTACGACGTCCTGTTCGACCTGTGGTGGCCGGTCGGCGACCGCCGTTCCTCGTCCTTCCCGCCTGCCTCGGAGGACGACGACGGCCAGGGCGGTGAGACCGTCCGGCCGGACGCGACGCTGGACGTGCCCGCGTCCGCCGAGCAGGCACGACTGATGCGCGAGGAGCTGCTGCGCCTGCTCCTGGAAGGTGACGAGGAGGCGCTGCGCCGCTTCGCCCGCGACGCCGTGGACCTGCTCGGTCGCGCCCGCCCCTCGCCGTCGGGTCAGTCGTTCTTCAGCTACCGCGTGATGCGGGCCCTCTCGCCCGACACCCTCGTGGCGCAGCTGCTGGCCGGCCTGCTGGCCGACGGGGAGCGCGGCGGCTTGGCCGAGCAGGTGGCACGGCAGACCGTGCGGGAGCGGCTGGCCGCCTTCCGGACGGCGGTCGAGGCCGAGGTGCGACGGCGCTCGGCCGCACAACGCGGCCGGGACGTGGTAGCCAAGAACGCGGTCCGCCCGCTGGTGGACCAGGTCGACTTCCTGCGCGCCCAGGCCGGTGACCTGGCCGAGTTGCGGCGCACCGTGGCACCGCTGGCGCGGCGGCTCGCGGTGCGGTTGTCGGCTCGGCGGCGGCTCGGGCGGCAGGGCCGGCTGGACTTCCGCCGCACGGTGCGCGCCTCCCTGGGCACCGGCGGGGTGCCGGTGCAGACCCACCACCGGCCGCGCGTGGTGCACAAACCGGAGCTCGTGGTCCTCTGCGACGTGAGCGGCTCGGTCGCCGGGTTCAGCCACTTCACCCTGATGCTCACCCAGGCCCTCCGCGAGCACTTCACCGGCGTGCGCGCCTTCGCCTTCGTCGACTCGACCGACGAGGTGACCCGCTTCTTCCGGTCCGGCGCCGACGTCGTCGACGCCGTGGCGCGCATCGGCCGGGAGGCCGACGTGGTGTCCTTCGACGGGCACAGCGACTACGGCAACGCCCTGGAGGTCTTCGCCGACCGGTGGCCCGCGGCCGTCGGACCGAGGACGTCGCTGCTGGTGCTCGGGGACGGGCGCACCAACTACCGGCCGCCGGGTGTGCCGGTGCTCGCCGACCTCGCGCGCCGCGCCAGGTCCGCCCACTGGCTCAACCCCGAGCCGCGGCGGCTGTGGGGGAGCGGGGACTCCGCGGCCGACCGCTACGGGGAGGTCGTGGACATGGTCGAGTGCCGGAACGCCGCTCAACTGGCCGACTTCGTCACGACGCTCTGAGCCGTTGAGGGCCCGACCCGCCATGTCGAGACGGCGACATGACGACGGGTCGACAGGGCGACGGAGCGGTGCGTCGACCTGTCGCCGAGTCGATCGCGCCGGCGGTGTGACAGGCGATGCGGAGATGTACCGAGAAGGGCCGTAACCGTTGGGCGGGCGACGCGTTGGACAGCGCGGTGTCGTGCCCGTCGTGGCCTGTGCCGGACCGCGTCGAGTGGACCGGGCGGCGACCGGCGTCACGGGGGAGCCGGTCGCGACACCGCCGCCCCAGCGGCCCTCGGGCCGGTGGGGCGGATGGCGCCGGAGCCGGTCCCGCGAGGGCCGGCTCCGGTGTCGATACGCTCGGTCGGTGACAGGGCGCCGGGTCGGAGTGATGGGTGGCACGTTCGACCCCGTCCACCACGGCCACCTCGTGGCCGCCAGCGAGGTCGCCGGCCTGTTCGGACTCGACGAGGTCGTCTTCGTCCCCACGGGCGAGCCGTGGCAGAAGTCGGACCGGACGGTGAGTCCGGCCGAGGACCGGTACCTCATGACCGTCATCGCCACGGCGTCGAACCCGAGGTTCACCGTCAGCCGGGTCGACATCGACCGTGGCGGCAAGACGTACACGATCGACACGCTCACCGACCTGCGCCGGCTGCGGCCGGACGACGAGCTGTTCTTCATCACCGGCGCGGACGCGCTGGAGCAGATCGTGAGCTGGCGGGACAACGAGAAGCTCTTCGCGATGGCACGCTTCGTGGGCGTCACCCGGCCCGGTTTCGACCTGGCCGACCACCACCTGCCCGAAGGCGTGGTCAGCCTCGTGGAGGTGCCGGCCATGGCGATCAGTTCCACCGACTGCCGCGACCGCGTCGCCCGGGGCATGCCCGTCTGGTACCTCGTCCCCGACGGCGTGGTGCAGTACATCGAGAAGCGGGGCCTGTACCGGGATGGCCCCCGCCGCAACGGCCACCGCCAGGAGGTGCCTGAATGACTGCCTCGGTCGAGGCCCGCGAGACCGCCCTGCTCGCCGCGCAGGCGGCTTCGGACAAACTGGCCACCGACGTGTCGATCGTCGACGTGAGCGACCGGCTGGCCATCACCGACGCCTTCGTACTGGCGTCGGCACCCAACGAGCGGCAGGTGCAGGCGATCGTCGACGAGGTCGAGGAGCGACTCCGGCAGCACGGGGTCAAGCCGGTACGCCGTGAGGGCGTGGCCGAGGCCCGCTGGGTGCTGCTGGACTTCGTCGACGTCGTCGTGCACGTCCAGCATGCCGAAGAGCGGGCGTACTACGCGCTCGAGCGGCTCTGGAAGGACTGCCCGACCATCCCGTTCGAGGACCGGCCGGCATCGCCGGACCCGGCGGGGACGTCCGGCTCGTGAGCGGCGGGCACCCGCCCGAGCTTCGTGTCTCCCGGATCCTCGTCTGGCGGCACGGCCGCACGGAGTGGAACGTCAGCGGCCGCTTCCAGGGGCAGCAGGATCCGCCCCTGGTCGAGGCCGGCCGGCTGGAGGCAGCCCGCGCAGCCCGGCAGCTGGCCGGTGGCCTGGACGCCCGGGACACCGTCGTGGTGACCAGCGATCTGAGCCGCGCCCTGGACACGGCGACCGTGCTGACCGATCTCCTGGGCCTGCAGCCGCTGGTCGACGGTCGGCTGCGCGAGGCCGGGCTCGGGTCCTGGGAGGGCCTGACGCGCGACGAGGTGGCCCAGCGACACCCGGAGCAGTACGGCGACTGGCAGGCCGGGCGGCCGGTCCGTGGCCGGGGCGGTGAGGAGCCGGCCGACGTCGCTGCGCGGGCGGTGGCGGCCCTGGTCGAGTTGCCTCCGGCGAGGACCGCCGTGGTGGTCACCCATGCGGCGACCGCCGCCCGCCTGATCGAGTCGCTGCTCGCGCTCGGCCCCGAGCACCGCCGGCTCATCGGTCCCCTGAGCAACTGCGCGTGGAGCGAGCTCGTCGTCCAGGGTTCGCGTTGGCGGCTGATGCGGCACAACGTCTCCAGCGCTGCGACCGGGCTCGAGTCGCTGCACTCGCCGACCCGCGACGGGGCCGGCACGCCCGAGCAGGCGCCGCCGGCGCGTGCGGACGACGCCGAGGCCGCCGGCTGAACCCCGTACCGGCGGGCAGACCTGTGCCCGGACGGCCGCCGATGATCGCTGTCGTCGAGGCCGCGGGCTAGCCTCGCGGGGTGCCAGTCGCCGTCGTCACCGATTCGACGGCCTATCTGCCTCCCGGGGTCGTGGAGCGGTACGGCATCGAGGTCGTCCCGCTGTACGTGATCCTCGCCGGACGCTCCGGTGCGGAGGGGATCGACGTCTCGCCGCGGGACGTCGCCATGACCCTCGCCGTACGCGGACAGCACGTCTCGACGTCGAGGCCGACACCCGGCGACTTCGTCGCCGCCTACCGGCGCTGCCTGGACGCGGGTGCCGATCGGCTGGTCTCGGTGCACCTGTCTGCCGAGTTGTCCGGCACGTCGGATGCGGCGCGCCTGGCCGCGACCCAGGTGGGGGAACACCTCGTCCAGGTCGTCGACACGCGGTCGGCGGCGATGGGCTCCGGCTTCGCCGTGCTGGCCGCAGCCCGGGTGGCGGCAACCGGGCAGCCGCTCGAGGCGGTGGCCGAGGTGGCCCGGCGCACGGCCGCCGAGACCAGGACCTTCTTCGTCGTGGAGACGCTCGAGCACCTGCGCCGGGGCGGGCGGATCGGCCCGGCCGCCGCGCTGCTCGGCTCCGCCCTGGCGGTGAAGCCGGTGCTGCACGTGGTGGACGGCACGGTCGTGCCGCTGGAGAAGGTGCGCACCTCCGCGCGGGCCCTGAGCCGCCTGGTGCAGCGGGCGGCCGAGGCGGCCGGCGAGCGTCCCGTGGCGCTGGCGGTCCACCACCTCGCGGCGCCGGAACGGGCGGACCGCCTGGCGACCGCGCTCCGGGAACGCATCCCGGTGGTGACCGAGGTGCACGTCAGCGAGCTGGGCGCGGCCATCGGGGCACACGTCGGCCCCGGCTCGGTCGGCGTCGTCGTCTGTCCCACCCCCGAGGCGCAGGGACCCACCGGGGCCTCGACGGCGGCCGGGGCGGCAGAGTGCGGCGCGGACGCCGGCACGGCGGAGGACTGAACCCGGTTTCGTCGGCACGAGCGCAGAGTGACCGACGGCGCTGACACCGAACGCGGTCGTCGTCCACAGGGCGGCGCCGGATCCACAGATCGCCCACCGACGCCCCGTGGCGGCCGCGCCGTTCCTAGCGTCGCGCCGTGCGCCTTCCTCCCCGCCGTCCTGACGACGCCGACGTCATCCGTGCGCGGCTGCGGGCCCTGCTGGCCGCCGACGCCGCACGCGGCTGGCTGCCGGACGACGAGGCGCCCGGGTCGGCGCCGGTGGACGACGACGCCGGCGACTTCGAGCGGGCCGCCCGCCCCGGGGACCCGGCCGCTCTGCCCGGCGGGATCGGCCGGCACCGTGCCGTCGGTCCGACGGTGCGCGTCGATCCGGGCCGTGCGGGGGCGCGGGCGCTGCTGCTGGCCGGCGTGGCCGCGGTCGTCCTCCTCGTCGGGTGGACCTGGCTCGACCGCCCCGTCGTCGAGCCGGCTCCCGAACCCGCCGAGTCGACGCAGCCCCCGTCCCCGCCGGCCTCGTCGCCGACGCCCTCGGTCGGTGAGGTCGCGCAGACGGCGTCGACCGTCGTCGTCGCCGTGGTCGGTCAGGTGGCCCGCCCCGGGCTCGTCACGCTGCCGAGCGGCGCCCGCGTAGCGGATGCCGTGGACGCCGCTGGGGGCCTGCTGCCGGAGGCGGATCCGGCGTCGGTGAACCTCGCGGCGCCGGTCAGCGACGGGCAGCAGATCGCGGTGGGGGTTCCGGGCGCCGCCGGTCCGCCGGCACCGGACGGGAGCGAGGCGACCACCGCCGCGGGACCGGTGAACGTGAACACCGCCGGTGCACCGGAGCTGGACCAACTGCCCGGCATCGGACCGGTGCTCGCCCAGCGGATCGTGGACCACCGGGAGCGCCAGGGCGCGTTCCGGGACGTCGACCAGCTCGCCGACGTGCCGGGCATCGGCCCCGCCATCCTCGGTGGGCTCGTCGATCTGGTGACCGTGTGACCGCTTCGACGCAGCGGCCATCGAACCGGTGGACCTGGCTGGACCTGCGCCTGGTGCCCGTGGCCGCCACGGTGTGGGCGGTCAGCCTTGCTGCGCCGTGGGCCGCCGCGGGCGTCCTGGCGGTCGTTGCGGGGCTGTCCGCCCTCGCCGGGGTGGCGCTGGACCGGCGTGGTCGGATGAGCGGAACCGCGGCCATCCTCCTCGCGGTCCTCGCGGCGCTCGCGGTCACCTCGGGTACGTCGGCGGTCCGGTCGTGGCAACGGGAGGCCTCCCCGTTGCGGTCGGCGGACGTCGTCGGCCGCACCGTCGAGGTCGTCCTGGCGCTCGAGGGGGATCCGCACCGGCTGACGGCGGGCGCACGTCCGGGGCTGGTCGCCGACGCCACCGTCCAGGTGATCCACGCGCCGCAGGGGCGGCGGGAGGTCGCCGCCGACGTGCTGCTGTTCGCCCCCGCAGAGGGATGGGACGACCTGCTGCCCGGCCAGCCGGTGACCGCCCGGGTATCCGTCGCGACACCCCGTCCCGGCGACCCGGTCACCGCGGTGCTGAGCGCGCGGGGCCCGCCGACCGCACGGGGGCAACCGGGACGGCTGCAGCGTTGGGCGGGCACCGTGCGGACGGCGCTGGTCGCGTCGGCGGCGAGGGTGCTCGACGAGCGCCCGGCCGGCCTGCTGCCGGGCCTGGTCGTGGGCGACACGAGCGCGGCGGACCCGGTGCTCGAGGAGGAGTTCCGGCGCGCCGGCCTCGCGCACCTCACGGCCGTCTCCGGTGACACTGCGGCTTGTCAACAGTAGTATGGACGACATGCGGGCAGCGATCTACACGCGGGTCTCCTCGGACCCCAACGAGCGGGGCCGCTCTGTCTCCGAGCAGGAGGCGGAGTGCCGCGCCGTCTGTGACCGGAACGGGTGGGAGGTCGTCGCCATCTTCTCGGACAACGACCGATCAGCCTCCCGGTACGCGACCAAGGAGCGGCCGGAGTACAAGCGGCTGATCCAATTCGTGGAGGCCGGCGGCTGCGACGTGCTGGTGACCTGGGAGGCCTCGCGGGCTCAGCGTGACCTGATGGCTTACGCCCGGCTCCGGGATCTCTGCGAGCACCGCAAGGTGCTGCTCTCGTACTCCGGGCGCACCTACGACATGAGTGAGGCCGACGACAGGTTCGGAACCGGGCTCGATGCGCTGCTCGCCGAGAGGGAGTCCGACCAGACGCGCAAGCGGGTGCTGCGGGCGGTGCGCTCGAACGCGGCGAAGGGCCGCCCGCACGGGCGCCTGCTGTACGGCTACCGGCGCGAGTACGACCCGATAACGCGCGAGCTGATCGGTCAGGTCCCGGACGAGGAGGCAGCCCCGATCGTCCGCGAGGCCGCCCGGCGCGTGCTGGCGGGGGAGACGCCCTACTCGGTGGCCCAGGACTTCAACTGCAGGAACATCCCGACGCCGAGCGGGGCGGCACGCGGCTGGGACCTGACGCAGATCAAGCGCCTGTGCATCAATCCGGGGTACATCGGCAAGCGGGTGCACCAGGGCAAGGTGATCGGGGACGCCTCCTGGCCGCCGATCCTCGACGAGGCCACCCACCATGGTCTCGTGGCCCGACTCGGCGATCCAAAGCGACGGACGCAGCGGGACTCGGCCGTCCGGCACTTGTTGTCCGGGATCGCAGCGTGCGGCGTCTGTGGCAGTCGAGTGCGGGTGCAGAAGAACCGCGGATTTCTGGCCTACCTGTGCGTGGAGGGGTTCCACGTCTCGCGGCGGGAGGACTACACCGACGCGCTGGTGGAGGGGGTCACCGTCGGGCGACTGCAGCAGCCCGACCTCGTGCAGCTCATGGCTGCGGAGGACGACGAGGAAACCGGCGTCGCGCTGGCGGAGGCTCGAGAGAAGCGAGCGCGTCTGGATGCGTTCTACGACTCCGCTGCGGCTGGTGATCTCACTCCGGCCGCGCTGTCCCGTATCGAGGCGAAGCTGCTCCCGGAGATCGCCGCAGCGGAGAAGCGTGCACAGCGAGCGGCCATGTCACCTGTGGTTGCCGACACCGCAGGACCGGATGCCGAGCAGCGATGGGCGCAGCTCTCGCTGCCGCAGAAGCGCGAGATCATCAACACGCTGATGACGGTCCGCATCTTGCCCACGGGGCGAGGTGCTCGCACGTTTCGACCGGAGAGCGTCGAGATCGTCTGGAAGTAGCACAAACAGGCCTTGTAACGGCTATAGTCGTTACCATGGTAGTGAAGCGGCCACCTCATCGACGTCTTGCGAAGGACCCGGACGCTCGCCTGGAGGGGATGCTCCGACACAACGTCGAGGTCTGGCTGCCCGAGCAGGAGTTGCGTGCACTGGACCCCAAAAACCTCGACTACTTTATCGACCGCCTGAGTTACATCGAGACCACCACGCGAAACCTCCGCAATCGGCTCGAGGGCATTCGGGATGGGTCAGAGCGCACCTGCCCCGTCTGTGGCCGGCCCGTAGCGGGTCGTGCCGACGCCATCTACTGCGAGGCCAACTGTCGCGTCCGGGCATACCGGGAGTCTCAACGTAACGTCTAGAGTCGTTACAACAGTTGTTTGCATGAGTCCTGCGCCTGCACTTATGCTGTACCCACAACAGAACACCGAGAGCTAGCTCCGAGAGGCTGCGGCCTCGCCCAGGTGGCGAGGTTGGCGACATGCCGCAAATGCAGTGGGTAGGGGCGAACGGCGAGTTGGCCAGGAGCCAGCACCCCGACACGGGCCGCCGAGCACACAACACCTGACAGACAGGTGCTGTGCGCTCGGCGTTCGCGTATCCAAGGGGATTCCCGGTGGCCCGGTGCTTCAACGGCCAGCGACTCCGCGACGCGCGGATAGCGGCCGATTTACGACCCGAGCAGGTCGCCCACCTTGTCGGGCGCTCAGTGTTCACCGTTCATGCCTATGAGCGCGGCGACATTCACCCGCCGATCAACGTGCTGGCCCACCTTGCCGAGGTACTGGACCACTCGGTTGACGACTTCCTGACGGAGGAGGTCGTCGAGTATGCGGGGTGACGAAAAGGCGCGGCTCCACGAGCACATCAAGCGTGTGGTCGACACCGCTCCGCCCGTGTCCGCGGACGCCCGTAGCCGCCTGGCGGTCCTACTCCGGCCCACCTCCGTGAACGGAGGTCGAGCCGCGTGAACCGGACAGACGAAGGGCCGGCCCCGTCGCCGCGGGAAACCGGCCCCTCCGAGAGTCAAGTCGCCGCCAAGACGCCGAGCCTCGCTTCGCATTCTACGGCCACTGCTGACAGTTCTGCTGCGCCCCGGCCAGTGACGTACCTGCCGATTCGGTGGGCGCGCGAGCTGATCGAGGGCGCCGGCACCACGGACCTGCCCGAGTACGGCAGCCGTGCATGGTCGGAGCTACCCGCCGACAGCCGGGTCAAGGTGGCCTCCACCGTCGTCGCCGCAGAAAAGTGGCGCACCAGGGACCGAGCAATGTCCACAGATGTGGACATCTCCTCGACGCCGAGAAGTGCTCGAGCTCGAATCGCAGAGGCTCGACGTCCGCGGCCCGGAGATCATCCCGGCGGACCCGTCCGGTGGGAGCCGGAGGTGGCGTCCGGTGAGTGACGACCTGTTCCTGTTCGGCCCCGTCACGGGTGGCCGCGGGGCCATCCATATCGAGATCACGAAGCGGTCCGCGTACGTCTCCGGTCCCGGTGCCTGGGGCCTCGTAGACGCACTGGGGCTGCCGCGGATGAAGTGTCCGACCCGCAAGACCCTGATGATTTCTGCGAGCCGTGTAGACGATCTGGTGGCCTTCATTGAGGCGCGGACTAAGCGCGTGGTCACGGTCGAGGAGATGGCCGCGTGAGCCGCCGGCGCGACATCCGCGATCGCTGGTACGCCGAGGTGATCCGCACCCGGCTCGTCAGCGGCTCCTGTCGGGAACTGCTGGCGCACATCGCGGTGAAGCACATGTCCGAGCTGGGGCACGTCAAGGTGCCACGGCTCGAGCTGGCCGCCGCGCTCGGCATCACTGAGCACCGCGTGACCGTCCGCATGGGCGAGGCCGTGAAGGCTGGCCTGCTGGACCGGATCGCCGGTGGCGTCAACGCGCAGACGATGCAGTACGGCGCCCGCTTTCCTGGCGGTCAGGGTGTCGCATCACGACACCCTCGACCCGAGGTTGAGGTATCGGGAAAACGACACCCTCAGAACGACACCCAGGAATGGCCCCCAGGGTGTCGCAATCCGGCACCCATACGCGCGCGCGCTTCTAAGAACAACCGCGAACAAGAACCCGCACCGGTCGACAGCCGCGTCGAACGCGAGCACGACGGAACGTCACAGGCGGGCGCTTACGGGAGTTGGCTACCTACTCGCCCTAACCAGCCGTCCTCTGATTCGACAGAGAAGGTCGCATGACCGACAACCGGCCCGTTTCGATCCTGCATCGAGGGACTCGACGGCGAGGTACGACGCCGACGACGAGCCGCCGATCGGTTCCGTCTCGTTCCGCCGCGCCGACGCGATGCGGCTGTCCATCGCGCTCGCCGGCACCGCACTGCGCGGCGGGGTCACCGTCGCCAACTCGGAGGTGCCCACGTGACCATGCACTGCCCCGACTGCCATGCGCCGATCCCGGCCCGCAAGCGCAACCAGGACGGCCGGTGCTGGTGGTGTCGACTGCTCCTCGCCGAGCGCCGCAAGCCCGTTCAGCGGCCCGCCGTCCGCGGGGGCGAGTGGATCGACCGCTGCCTCACCGGCGAGACGACCAGGGACACCCGATGACTCGGGGCCGGACGTCAACGTCACCCGCTCCTCGCTCGCCGACCGGAGGACAGGAGAACGGGAATCCAAGGCCGGCGAGGCGGTGGCGTTCTCCCTCGCCGCCCGTGACCCGACCTGCGTCCGGCCCCGGCTTCACCCCCACCACCCCGACATCCGAGAGGAATCCCCGATGACCAAGACCGCCACCCCCACCGCGCACCGGCCGCTGCTCGACCTGGCCCGCGACGCGGTCCCCGGAGTTGCCGAGGTCGCCGCCGCGCTGCCCGCAGTCGACGCCGCACTCACCGCTGCCCGGGCCCGACCCGGCCGATCCGAGGTCGCCCCGGTCGAGGACGCCGCCGATGCGGTGCTCGCCGGCAAGCCGGTGCCTGCCGACCTCGGCGCCCACGTGCGCGAGGCCCAGGAGGACAACCGCACCGCCACCGCGCACGTGGAGGCGCTGATCCGGCTGCGTGGCCAGCTCCTCTACCGACGCCGCGACGCCCTCGCCCAGCACGTGGACGCCGGCCTGGCCGTGCTCGCCGACCAGCTCGAGCACCTACTCAGCGAAGCCCGCCCCGTGGCCGCCAAGCTGGATGGGGTTCGCGACGCCGACGCCGCGATCGCCGCCGGGACCGTCGCCGAGTGGACCCGGTTCCGCGCCCTGGCCGACCGGCACACCGAACTGCGCGAGGCGCAGGCGACGCTGCTCACCGACACCCTGCACCCGCCCGACACCCCCCGCGCCAGCACCGTCGCCACTCGCGACGTGCGTGCCCTGGTCGCCGCCCACGGCACCGTGGCCGACGCCGCCGAGCTGTACCCCGACGGGCTGCCCGAGGTCGTCCCCCAGGAGGACACCATCGCGGCCAACGTCCGGATCGTCAACGGTCGGGTGGTCACCACCGCCACCACCACCCGACCCGAGGCCGCGCCCCCCTGGCTCGGTAGCCCGGTCGATGCCCTCGCCTATCTCGCCACTCCCGACGCCCGTCCGTGGGTGCCATCCCTCGCCGACCTCCTCGCCGCCCGCGACGCCGCAGCCGAGGCCAAGCGCAAGCAGCGGCAGCAGGAAGCCGGCTCACTGATCGTCACGCCGACGCGGCAGCGGCAGATCACCCGCGACTTCGGGGAGGCCGACGCTCGCGGCACACATCACGTCGTGCCTGGCGTCGTCGGCTCGGAGATCTGAGCCGTGACTGTCAACCGAGGACACGAGCTGTACGCGAGCGGACGCGCACGACGCGACGACGATCACGACGCGGCGACGATCAAGCGCAGCAACATCGCACGAGGACGCGCTGAGTACGCGGCGCGAACCGGCGACAGCACAGCACGCGACGCGCTGCACGCGATCGAGCTGGAGGGCGAGCACGGGACCGACGTCGACACCGGAGGCGACGCCGCATGAATGGAAGCCGTGACGGGGTGGGGGTCCCCCTCCCCGGCGGGGGGCAACGGACCCCGTGCCGATCTGTGCGCTCACGCAATCTCAACCGCTCGATAGGGGGGCGGGGGGCGGGGGCTCCCCCCGGGGCCTGCCTCGCCCGCGCCGGTCTGCACAAGATCATCTCTGCAGATGCGCGACGACACGATTTTCGGAGGTCCGGTGACAGTGGATAGGCGCCCGGAGCACGGTGACGCGGGTGAACGGCTGGTGGCCGACGTGCTGGCCGAGCTGGCCGCCGATCGGCTGGTGCCCGATGTGCGGGAGTCCGAGCGGCTGCACCTGGCTGCGGGCCTGGCTGACCGGCTGGCGGAGATCCGCCAGCAGCTCGCCAGGGAGGGGCTGACGACGACTACGGCCGCGGGCGGGCTCAAGCCGCACCCCCTGTTGGCTGCGGAGCGGGCAACGGTGGCGCAGATCGCGCACCTGCTGGACGGGATCTCGTTGGAGGCCGCGCCGATCCGCGACGCGACGAAGCAGCGCGCTGCACAGTCCCGGTGGAGAGCCCACAACGCGACGAAGCAGGCGGAGGGCTGACGTGGCCCGGCGCATGGAGGACGACGGCCACGAGCTGGCGGTGGCCGATGTTCCGGATTGGGTGCTGGGCATCGGTGACCCGCCCGGGCCGCTGCCGGAGCTGCCGCCGATGCCGCTGTCGTTCGGTTTTGGCCGGGACACGTGGGCGCGGGTGAAGCGCGACGAGGCTGCCCGGGACGCCCGCCGCGAGTGGCTGACCGAGCACGCACCGCACCTGGGCAGCCGTGTGCTGTGGCAGGCGACGCAACGCAGACGACGACTGACGATCGAGAGGACGGAGCCGTGAGCGGACGGCGCAGCGATGCAGTGGCGCGGCGTCGGCGGCGTGAGGCGAAGGCCGCCGCGAGACACCGGCAGCGCGAGGTGAAGCCTGCGGCGCGGCCGGTCCAGTCCCAGGCGACCCCCTCGGTGATCGCCTGGCGCGCCTGGGCGAGCTTCGGCGACGGCTACCTGCGTGCGCCGTTCTTCAGGGTGCCGACCGAGGTGCCTCCGTGGCAGCGGGGGGTGCACCGGGCCGTGTGCAATCCGGGGTTGTTCTCCGGTGATCGCGGGTCCTTCCCGCCCTGTGCGGCCGCGCCCGGGGAGGGCTGCCTCTGCGGGGTCTACGGCGTGCGGGACCTCAGGGAGCTGATGGCCTTCCACACCCCGAAGGGCAGCACGTGGAGCGACGCGGGGCACGTGATCGGTCAGGTCGAGCTGTCGGGCACGATCCTCGAGGCCAACACCTGGTTCGATCCGCCGTCGACGCTGCGCGCCAGCCGCGGACGCGTCACCGGCTCGGTTTACTTCCCGCGGCCTTCATGGCCGGAGGTCAAGCGGTTCAAGGCCCTGCATCCGTGGGTGACCGTGCATCGCGTCGAGTCGCTGAGCGAGGTTCCTGCGGCTGCGGCATCACTGCCCGGCGTCGATCCAGCCGCGACATATGTCGCGGCTGACGAGCCGGTCGCGGGCGGTGGCCCGGACCGGGTGTGGCGGGTCTGGCGCATAGGAGTCGGCGAGGACCCTGCCCACCGGCCGGGGATGCTGTACGCGCCGCTGATCGAGCAGCCGTTGCCGTGGACGGGCGGGCAGCACACCGCGTTCTGCGGGGCGCCGCCGGGGATCCGCCAGGGCACCGCCCACGAGCCGCCGGGCGAGCACTGCTGCTGCGGGGTGGCCGGCGTGACCGATCCCCGCGAGCTGTTCGGCGAGCCGTGGGCGTCCCGCGGCTACTGGCAGGAGCACGGGACGACGTGGGTGATCGGCCGGGCCGAGCTGACCGGGCCGGTTCGCCCCGGCGTGGCCATCGACGACAGTCCCTCGACGGTCCGCGCCGCCCGCGGCCGGGTCGCCGACGTGATCTACCTGCCCCGGTCGACGTGGCACGTCGCCGACGACTTCCGACGGCTACACCCGGGGGTGCGCGTCGAGCTGGTCGACACCCCGGAGGACGCGCTGCCGCTGATCGACCGGGTCGACCGGCAGGAGGCGGCTGCGTGAGGTCCGCTGACGGTTGGGTGTGCTGCCGGTTCGGTCACCGGCACTGGGGCACGGCTGGTGCGGCCGGGCTGCTGGTGCACCGGGACGGAACGGCCGGGCTTGAGGTATTGCTCGAGCACCGTGCTCGATGGGTCGCTCACGGTGGCACCTGGGGCATCCCCGGCGGCGCTCTGCAGCACGGGGAGAGCCCGCAGGTCGGCGCGGTGCGCGAGGCGATCGAGGAGTTGGGGATCCACCCGGAGAGCCTCGCCATCGGCCCGTGCTGGGTCGATGATCACGGCGGCTGGTCCTACGCAACGGTCCTGGCCGCACCGGTCCGGGACCTACGGGTGACGGATCTGCGATTGAGCCGGGAGAGCATTGCGGCGGCTTGGGTGCCGGTGGCCGACCTGGGTGGGTGGGAGCTGCATCCGGGGTTCGCCGCCTCCCTGCCGCGCCTGCTGGACCTGCTGGTGCCCTGATCCCGTCGCTCGATTGAGTGAATGGGGCCGCATCGGCGCACCCCTGCGACCACACCCGTCGTTACTGGCTATACACACTCGGTAATCGACTGGAAGGGGGCAAAGGTGCGGTCGATGTGGACGCGGGACGCGGACACGATGTTCATGTGGAGGGCGCGACGGCGGTCCGCAGTTCTCCCGTGGTGGCGACGGTGGCTGCGACCACACCGCGCTGACGGGAGTGACCGGTAAGCCTCACACCGTTCGACTTCCGTCTGTGACGTAATAGACCCATGACCGATGCCGTGGCATCCGACCACAAGGCGTGGGCGATACCGCCGCGGGCACTCGCGGAGTGGCTGGAGCTGTGTCGTCAGGTCGAGGAGATCGGCGCCGTTCCGTGCCGGACGTCGGACCCGGAAGCGTGGTGGCCCGCCCGCAACGAGGTGAGTGGGCTGCCGGCACGGATGGCCGTCGCAGCCTGCTGGTCGTGTGGGGCTCGGGAGGCGTGCCTCGAGTACGCGGTGGCCGCCGACGAGCGCGAAGGCATCTGGGGAGCGACGCTGCCCCAGGAACGCCGAGGAGCGCGTCGCAACGTCGCTTGAGTCACCTCAAGGGGTGAACGGCGGTCACGATCAGTCGAAAACACGCCGATGAGCGATAAGACACAGGCGGGCCATGTGGTCACGTACAGCAACGCGTGAGAACGTCGCAAGCCATGGGGGCCACGGAGGTAGACATGCCGGTTGACGTACAGGACGGCTTGGTGAAGCTAGAGCACGAGCTTGCCATGCTCCGGCACGTCTTGTCGGTCACCACCGAACAGGCTGCCCCTTTTGATGTGCGCGTTCGCGTGGTGATGGAGGCGTGGGACTGGGATGTCTGGCAGTTCATTCACGACCGCGTCGATGACAAGGCCCGCGAGTACGTGGATCGGGCAACGGTCACGGCTGAGATAACTGTCGCTGAGAGCGCCTCGGTAGCAGTCGGCGCGTGAGTGGATACTAGAGCACATCTCAACCGCGCAGTCGAAGGTCTGGACGCAGCCAGAGCGCTACGGGCGAGTCACTCGGCGTGGGCGCTTGTGCCACTGTTCTATAGCGCCCTCCACCTGATGCACGCACGGTTCGATGCGGACGAGCTTCCCGCCGAGCAGCGGCACCCAGACCAACACAAGTCGTATCGGGACAGAGATGGCCGGATCCTGACTTGGGGGATCCTCGACGTCGTTCGGCGGACCTACCCAGGCGTCTCTTCGGCCTACAGTCAACTCTATTCGGCGAGCCTAGCCACTCGGTACAACTCCCCGCCCGGCGGAGATTGCGCTCGCTTCTGGGAGCTCTACGAGCACATTCAGCAAAGGGCCTGGCCGTCGACATGAGAAAGCACCGAGCCCCGGCGATCCGTAGTCGCCGGGGCTCGGTGCTTGTTGTAGTTCAGACCGGCAGCGCGAGCAGTGCCGCCCGTCGCTCGGTGTCATCGACCTGCGTATACAGCGCCGTCGTCGCGACCGAGGCGTGCCGGAGGAGTTCCTGCGCTACTCGCAGATTCCCGCCGGCCGCCCGCAGGGTGTTCGTGCCGAACCAGTGCCTGAGCTGATGAGCTGTGCACTGGACCCCGGCCCGACGGAACGTGTTACCGACGATCTGCGACACCGTGTTCGCGAGCACGTGTTCGCCCGCCCTGCCGTAGGCGCTGTACGACGGGAACCACCAGCCCGACGCCGGATAGCTGCGCGCCTCCTCTGCGATAAGCGGATGCAGCGGCAGCAGGACGTCAGACCCGCCCTTGCCGAGCACCCGCAGCGTCCCGGTCACGAGGTCGACATCCTCGCCGCGCACCTTCGCGATCTCGTGCACACGCAGGCCTTGGTAGGTGGCCAGCAGGATCCATGTGCGGGTGCGCCGACGGTTCGCTGCCGCGAGCACGCGCCGCAACTGGTCGTCAGTGACCGGCCGCGGTCGGCGACGTGGCTCTCGAGGTCGCCTCAGCTTGCGCATCGGGTTGTCGGTGCGCAGTTCCTCGATCTCGACGAGCCAGACGAACCAGGCCCGTAGCGATCCGTAGTAGGACGCTCTGGTGCCAGCCGAGGGCAGCCCTGCGAGATAGCCCGCCAGGGCGTCCGCGGTGAAGTCCGCGGGCTGCTGTCCGGTGTGTCGGGCGACCGCCTCGATGACCCGGCGCCGTTCTCGCACGGTGCGCTCAGCGTTGCCCGCGGCGCGCATGGCCAGCTCCCAGCGGTCAAGCACGTTCACTGGTCGCCCCCGTCTGCAATTGCAGACACGCCGTCGAGCCGGTCGCAGGCCTCGACGATCGCCGCAGCGAGGCGACGCCCCTGCGCGGTGTCCGTGATCGACAGGTCCGAGAAGAAGATCGCGGGTTCGCCGGTATTCACTGCGACCCCGCCATCGAAGACGAACAGGTCGTCGATGCGGAGCAGCTCGACACGGGCGTTGTAGGGAATCCGGTCGCCCTCCTGGAGTTCGGCGACGGTCGGCGCCGTCCAACGGTGAGTGATGCTCCCGTCCGACTCCACCGTCGTCTCGGCGGCCCACTCCGGGCGCCGGCTGATGGTGGTCATGTACTCGTTCGTGTGCTGACCGGCGTTGTCGTTCTGCGTAGCGTTGATCATGGGTCTCTCGCCCTTCTAGGGATGGTGAGGGATCAAGGCCCTGTCCCGGGTGGTTCAGACCTGGGGCGGGGCCGTCTTGCATCTTGTAGTTCGGGTCTGACACTCCCTTCGGGTGAACCTCTGCGTTGCTCCGACAATGACCGGCGCCAACGTGGCCATCGTGCTGGCCGGTGTCCTGTGGCCGCTGCGCCGCCGGGCGGTCGACCGGCGGGTCCAGGCAGCGGTCGCCGTCGTGGCGCTCGTGGGGTTCGTGGTCCTGGCCCGCCCCACCGCGAGCGTCGTCCGGGCCGCCGCCATGGGCGCGGTCACCCTCTGGGCACTGGCGGCCGGTCGCCCGCGCGCCGCGGTACCGGCCCTGGCCGCGGCCACGTCGCTGCTCCTGCTCGCGGACCCCGGACTCGCCCGCGACGTCGGCTTCGCCTTGTCCGTGGCGGCCACTGCGGCGATCGTGCTGGTGGCGGGCGGCTGGTCGCGGCGGATGCGCGGCCTCGGCTGCCCGGGCCTGCTCGCCGACGGGCTGGCGGTGAGCGCTGCCGCGGGGCTGGCCACGGCTCCGCTCGTGGCCGGGGTGTCGGGGACGGTCAGCCTGGTGACGGTGCCGGCGAACCTGCTCGCGGCACCTGCCGTACCCCCGGCGACGGTGCTGGGGCTGCTGGCCGCGCTCGTCGGGGTCCTGGTACCTCCGCTCGGCGACGCGCTGGTCTGGCTCGCCGGGTGGCCCGCACGCTGGCTCGTGGCGGTCGGAGAGCGCGCCGCGGCCCTGCCCGACGCCGCCGTCGGCTGGCCCGCCGGCACGGGAGGCGCGGTCGGCCTGACCGCGTTGACCCTCTGCGTCGGCGCCCTGCTCTGGCGGTTCCGCAGGCTGCGGGTGCTCGCGCTCGCGGCGCTGGTGGGCCTGGTCGTGGTCGGGTGGCCGCTGCGCCAGGTGACGCGTGGCTGGCCGCCGCCGCAGACGGCACTGGTCGCGTGCGACGTCGGCCAGGGCGACGCCCTGGTCCTGCCACTGGGCGGGGGAGCCGCGGTGCTGGTCGACGCGGGTGCGGAGGTCGGGCCGGTGGACCGCTGCCTGAGCCGGCTGGGCATCGACGCGCTGCCGCTGGTGCTGCTCTCGCACCTGGACGCCGACCACGTCGGCGGCCTGGCCGGTGCCCTGACCGGCCGGCGGGTCGGCACTGTCGCGACCGGCACGTTGGCGCCCACCGACGAGCGGTCCGGCAGCCTCGACGCGCTGCTGCACCGGCTGGGGGGCGACCGCGCCGTGCTCGTCCCGGGTGATCGGTGGCGGAACGGTGAGGTCGTCATCGAGGTCCTGGCGCCTGCCCCTGAACGTGCCACCGGCGCGGCCGAGGCCAACGACCTGTCGCTGGTGCTTCGGGTGACCGTGCGCGGCGTCCGTGTGCTGCTGACCGGGGACCTCGGGGCGGAGGAGGAGGCCCGGCTGGCGCGTTCGGGCATCGACCTGCGCGCCGACGTGCTCAAGGTGCCGCACCACGGCAGTGGCGACGCGGATCCGGGCTTCCTGGCGGCGACGGAAGCCCGCGTCGCGATCATCTCGGTGGGTGCCGACAACACCTACGGTCACCCGGCATCGCGGTTGCTGGGCTGGCTCGCCCGCGCCGGCATGCGCGTGCACCGGACCGACCGAGACGGCGACGTCGCCGTCGTCGGCGAGGCGACGGACTGGGGCGTGGCGGTGTCCGGACGAGGCAGGCCGGCCGCGGCCGCGGACGGCGAGGCCGACGGCTGGCCACCGGTCGGACCGGCGGGCGGAGGACGTCGGACGTGCGTGACACGATGCTCGCGTGCCGGCCGAACCCGTCGAACCGACGTCGCGGCTGCGCGTCGTGGTCGGGGAGGAGGAGCTGCTCCGGTCCCGCGCCGTCGCCGCCGTCCGCGATGCGGTGACCGCGCGCCACCCCGACGTCGAGGTGCACGAGCTCGCCGCGATGGGCCTACCCGCCGGGCAGCTCGCCGACGTACTGGCGCCCTCGCTGTTCGGTGGTCACCGCATGGTGGTCGTCACCGGCGTGCACGAGGCGGCGGGTGCGCTCGTCGACGCGCTCACCGGCTACGCCAAGGACCCCGACCCGGATCTCACGCTGGTGATCGTCCACGCGGGCGGCAAGCGCAACGAGGCGCTGCTCAAGGCCTTCAAGACCGCGGGCGCCGCCGTCGACGAGTGCCCGAAGCTCAGCTCGGCGGGCGACCGCGCGGCGTTCGTCCGCAACGAGGTCCGCAGCTTCGGCGGGCGCATCGCGCCCGACGCGGTGATGGGGCTCGTCGAGGCAATCGGCGCCGATCTCCGGCAGCTGTCGGCCGCGGCCGCCCAGCTCGTGTCCGACTTCGGCGGCACCATCGACGCCGATGCGGTGGCCCGGTTCCACCACGGCCAGGCCGAGGTCACGGGGTTCACGGTGGCCGAGAAGGTGCTCCTCGGTGACCGCGCCGGATCGCTGGAGGCGTTGCGCTGGGCGCTGCAGAGGGGGGTGGCCCACGTGCTCATCGCCGACGCGATCGCCGACGGGGTGCGCACCGCGGCTCGCGTCAGCTCCCTCAGCAGCACCAACCCGGGCGAGTTGGCGCGGGTGCTCAAGATGCCGCCGTGGAAGGTCAAGAAGGCGCAGGCACAGGCGCGCAGCTGGAGCATCGACGGGCTGCAGCAGGCCCTCGGGGTGGCCGCCGACCTCAACGCCGACGTCAAGGGCGTCGCCGCCAGCGCCGACTACGCACTCGAGCGCGCCATCCGGCGAATCCTCGACATCCGGACGGCTACCGGGCGTGGCGGCCGCGCCCACGCCGGCCGCTGAGGACCGCCGCCGGCCGCTGAGGACCGCCGCCGGCCGCGGACGGCCGTCGCCCTCCGCTGAGGACCGCGGTCGCGGCCGGAAACGGCGACGAGCCCCGTCCCGCGAGGGGAGGGGCTCGTCGACTCGAGCGCCGGAGCGCCGAGCTCAGCTGGAGAGGCCGGCCAGCCGCTTGGCCATGCCCGACTTGCGGTTGGCCGCCTGGTTCTTGTGGATGACACCCTTGCTGGCGGCCTTGTCCAGCTGCTTGCTCGCCGTCAGCAGGGCGGCGGTCGCGGCAGCGGCGTCCCCGGCATCGGCGGCCGAGCGGAAGCGCCGGACGGACGTCTTCAGAGCCGACTTGACCGCGACGTTGCGCTGACGCGCCTTCTCGTTGGTCTTGATCCGCTTGAGCTGGGACTTGATGTTCGCCACGCGTGAGCCTCGGTGTCTCGACAGGAGGAGTACTTCTGACAATGCGTCCGGGTGCGGAGCACGACTGCCCGCGCCACAGGACCGGCCTGCAAGATTACCAGCGTCCGGGGCCCCACCCCAACGCGGGCGGTGTGACGCGTCCGGCGCCGCATCCCGCCGCACATCGGCTCGGTCGATCCGTTCGCCCTCGACGCCGACTTCTGAGCCAGGCGCCACGGACGGCGGCACCCCCAGTCCGGCACTTATGGCCATAAAGGCCGGACTGGGTGCCTGCCCGCGCGTTCGTCCGTGGTTGCGTTCGACGTCGGGCCGCGACGTGGGACGATGGCGGCACTGTGACGACTCCCGCTGCCACCGATCCGGCCATCATCCGGAACTTCTGCATCATCGCCCACATCGACCATGGCAAGTCGACGCTGGCCGACCGGATGCTCGAGGTCACCGGCATCGTCGAGGGGCGCCAGATGCGAGCGCAGTACCTCGACCGGATGGACATCGAGCGCGAACGCGGCATCACGATCAAGGCGCAGAACGTGCGCCTGCCGTGGACGCCGAGGTCGGGCGCCCACGAGGGCACCCCGCACGTGCTGCACATGATCGACACCCCGGGCCACGTCGACTTCACCTACGAGGTGTCGCGGTCCCTGGCCGCCTGCGAGGGCGCGGTGCTGCTGGTCGACGCGGCGCAGGGCATCGAGGCGCAGACCCTGGCCAACCTGTACCTGGCCCTGGAGAACGACCTCACGATCATCCCCGTGCTGAACAAGATCGACCTGCCGGCGGCGCAGCCGGAGAAGTACGCCGCGGAGATCGCGCACATCATCGGCTGCGACCCGGACGACGTGCTGCGGGTCAGCGGCAAGACCGGTGCGGGCGTACCCGAGCTGCTCGACCGCATCGTCCAGGAGATCCCGGCCCCCACCGGCGACGCCGACGGCCCCGCCCGCGCGATGATCTTCGACTCGGTCTACGACATCTACCGCGGCGTGATCACCTACGTCCGCGTCGTGGACGGGCGCATCTCCGCCCGCGACCGGATCAAGATGATGTCGACCGGCGCCACCCACGAGCTGCTCGAGATCGGCGTCATCTCACCCGAGCCCAAGCCGGTCGAGAGCCTCGGCGTCGGCGAGGTCGGCTACTTCATCACCGGCGTGAAGGACGTCCGCCAGTCCCGCGTCGGTGACACGGTGACCCTCCAGCACAAGCCGGCGACCGAGTCGATCGGCGGGTACCGCGACCCCAAGCCGATGGTCTACTCCGGCCTCTATCCCATCGACGGCAGCGAGTACCCGCTGCTGCGGGAGGCCCTCGACAAGCTGCTGCTCAACGACGCCGCGCTGGTCTACGAACCGGAGACGTCCGCGGCGCTCGGCTTCGGGTTCCGTGTCGGCTTCCTGGGCCTGCTGCACCTCGAGATCGTCCGCGAGCGGCTCGAGCGCGAGGCGGGCATCAGCCTGATCTCCACCGCGCCCAACGTCGTCTACCGCGTGATCATGGAGGACGGCACCGAGATCACGGTGACCAACCCCAGCGACTGGCCGGACGGCAAGATCGACCAGGTCTTCGAGCCCATCGTCAACGCCACGATCATCGCGCCCAGCGACTACACCGGCGTCATCATGGAGCTCTGCCAGGGCCGGCGCGGTCAGCTCGGCGGGATGGACTACCTGAGCGAGTCCCGCGTCGAGCTGCGCTACACGCTGCCCCTCGGCGAGATCATCTTCGACTTCTTCGACGCGCTGAAGTCGCGCACCCGCGGCTACGCCAGCCTGGACTACGCCGAGGCCGGCGAGCAGCAGTCCCAGCTGGTCAAGGTCGACATCCTGCTGCAGGGCGAGGCGGTCGACGCGTTCAGCGCCATCGTGCACAAGGACAAGGCCTACGGCTACGGCGTGATGATGGCCGGCAAGCTGCGCGAGCTGATCCCGCGGCAGCAGTTCGAGGTGCCCATCCAGGCCGCCGTCGGCTCGCGGGTCATCGCCCGGGAGACCATCCGCGCCATCCGGAAGGACGTCCTGGCCAAGTGCTACGGCGGTGACATCAGCCGCAAGCGCAAGCTGCTGGAGAAGCAGAAGGAAGGCAAGAAGCGGATGAAGATGGTCGGCCGGGTCGAGGTGCCCCAGGAGGCGTTCGTCGCCGCGCTGTCCAACGCCGAACCGTCGAAGAAGTGACGGCGGGCAGGATCGAGGCGGTCTGCGTCTCGGGGGTCGGGCTGATCGAGCTGCCGGGGCGCGGCGCGCGGCCCACCGGCATCGACAAGCGGCCGGTCGACGGGCCGGTGTCCGTCGGCAGGCTCGGCCTCGACGGCGACACCCAGGCCAACCAGAAGGTGCACGGTGGGGAGGGACAGGCGGTCTACGGCTACGCCCAGGAGGACGCCGACGTCTGGGCCGCCGAGCTCGACCGCGAGCTGCCCGCCGGACGGTTCGGGGAGAACCTGCGCACCACGGGGATCGATCTGAGCCACGCCGTCCTCGGTGAGCGGTGGCGGGTCGGGACGGCGCTGCTCGAGGTGACCGCGCCCCGGACGCCGTGCATGAAGCTGCAGACCCATTGGGGTGTGCCGCGGCTGATCAAGCGGTTCACCGAGCGCGGCCTGGCCGGCGCCTACCTTCGGGTGCTCGAGGAGGGCGTGATCGCCGCCGGCGACGTTGCCGAGCTCCTGCACCGCCCCGACCACGGGGTCACGATGGACCTGGCCTTCCGCGCCTTCACGACCGACACGCACCGCATCCCCGAGCTGCTGCCGGCCCTCGACGTCCTGCCCGACCGCGACAGGCGCAAGGTGGCCGCCGCACTCGACGACCGGACCGGCGCCATCGCCTGAGCGGTCCCGCGCGCTACTGTCCGCCCGGACGCCGGGACGCCCCCGGCGCCGCCGGGAGGTCGACATGTCGTGGGGCCGCGGGGGGCTCGCCGTCGTGGGTGGGCTGCTCGCCGGAGCGCTCGCCGGCTGCGGCGGCGGGTCCGACGAGTCGGCTCCCGATCTGCTGGAGCGGGCCAAGACCGTCCTCGACGAGGCGGACAGCGCCCACTTCGTGCTGACCAGCGACGGCGCCCCGGACAGCGGCGCGGCGCTGCTCGGCGGGGAGGGCGACCTGGCCCGGCCCTCGTCGTTCGAGGGCACGCTCCAGGTGCAGGTGACCGGTGCCGGCGCGCTGGACCTGGAGGTCGTGTCGGTCGACGGCACGGTCTACGCCCAGCTGCCCTTCACCTCCGGTTTCAGCGAGGTCGACCCGGCCCAGTTCGGCTTCGGCGACCCGGGAGCGCTGCTCGACCCGGAAACCGGCATCTCGCAACTGCTGGCCGAGGCCGAGTCCGCCGAGCTGGGGGAGGAGCGGCGGGTGAACGGCGAGGTGGTCCGCGAGGTTGCGGCGCAGCTGCCCGGTGACCTCGTGGCCGACCTGCTGACCAGCGCCGACCCCGACCAGGACGTGGCCGCGTCGTTCTCCGTCGCCACGGAGACCGGCGAGCTGCGCCGCGCGGAGCTGACCGGGCCGTTCTTCGAGGCCGGCCGCGACGCCACCTACACGCTCGAGCTGAGCGACTTCGGAGCCGATGTCGAGATCACCGCGCCCACCCCGGGCTGAGCCCGGCGCGCCGGCAGCGGTCCCGGGGCTGCCGCTCGTCGTCCTGGCGACGCTGGCAGTGCTGGTCACCGCGGCCGACACCTATGTCGTCGTCCTGGCGCTGCCCGACATCCTCACCGGGGTCGGGGTCAGCCTCGACGAACTGCAGCGGGCCGCCCCGATCATCGGTGCGTTCCTGCTCGGGTACACCGCCACGCTGCCGTTGCTGGGACGGCTCGCCGATCTGCGCGGGCGGGTCCCGGTGCTGGTCGGGTGTCTCCTGCTCTTCGCCGTCGGTTCGCTGCTGACCGCCACGGCGGTCGACCTCGGGCCGGCGGTGGCCGGTCGTGCCCTGCAGGGCGTCGGTGCCGGCGGTCTCGTGCCCGCGACGCTCGCGCTCGTCGCCGACCGCTGGCCGCCCGAGCGCCGCGCGGTCCCGCTCGGGGTGGTCGGCGCCGTGCAGGAGGCCGGGGCGGTGCTCGGACCCCTCGCCGGGGCCGCCGTGCTCGCCGTCGCCGACTGGCGGGCCATCTTCTGGCTGAACCTGCTGCTCGGCCTGGCGCTGGCCGCCGGCGCGATGATCGGTGGCCGGCGTCGTCCCGATCCGGTCGGGCTGGTACTCGCCGCAGTCGCGGGGCTGGCGGCGCTGCTCCTCCTGGCCGAACCCGCGGTGCTGGCCGAGGACGTCACGATCGGGCTGCTCTGGGTGCCGGTGGCCGGCTCGTCGGCGCCGGCCACGCCGCTGGGCCTGATCGCGATCGGCGCCGCAGTGGCCACCGTCGTCCGCAGCCTCCGGGTACCCGACGGCGCGGTGCTCCCGTTGCACGGCCTCCGCCGCCTGGCCGCCGAGGTCGACGTCCTGGGCTCGGTACTGGTGGTGATCGCGCTCGGCGCGCTCGTCTGGGCGTTCGCCGCCGCGGACCCGGACCGCCAGGTCGTGGCGCACGGCTGGGTGCTCCTGCCGGTGGCCGCCGTGGCCGGCCTGCTGTTCGTGCTGCACGAGCGGCGGGCGCCGGCACCGGTGCTGCCGCTGGCCGCGCTCCGGCCGGTCGGCGCCTGGGGAGCGCTGCTGGTCAACCTGCTCGTGGGTGTCGCCCTCGTCGCCGCACTGGTCGACGTCCCGCTGTTCGCCCGCTCGACCACCACGCCCGGCGACCAGTTGGGCGCCGCGCTCGTGCTGCTCCGGCTGCTGATCGCGGTGCCCGTGGGTGCCGTGGCCGGCGGCTGGCTCTGCCGGGTGGTGCCACCGCGGGTGGTCGCCTCCGGCGGTATGGCGCTGGCCGCCGTCGCCTTCGTCGCGATGACCGGCTGGGACGAGCGGTCGCTGGACGGCGGGGGGTCGACGGTGACGCTGTTGGCCGCCGGATTGGGCTTCGGCCTGGCCATCGCGCCGGTGAACGCGGTGCTGCTGGCGGTCACCCGGTCCGAGGTGCACGGCAGCGCCAGCGCCCTGGCCGTCGTCGCGCGCACCGTGGGCATGCTGGTCGGCCTCTCGCTGCTCACCGCGGTGGCGCTGCGCCGGTTCACCGCCGAGATCTCGGCCATCGGCTCGCCGCTCGCCATCTGTCCCGAGACACCCGCCGACTGTCCCGCCTACGACGCGGCCACCGACGCCGCCGTCCTGACCCAGTTGCACACCGTCTTCGCCGGGGCTGCGATCGCCGCCGGCCTGGCCGCGGTCGCCGCCCTCCTGCTACTTCGTGAGAGCAGGGCGCCGAGGCGGCCGTGAGGTCGCGCCGCGGGTCGGCGACGCCGATCCCGTGCACAACCGTCATCGCCAGGTCACCGGGCTGTGCGCGGGGGTGGGCTCAGGCGACGGCCGCTGCCTCGCCGCCCGTGGCGCGCAGGAGGTCGATGTAGCTCGTCCCGACCAGCGTGTGGTGGTCCCCGCCGCCGGCCCACACGACCGGATGGGCGGCGAGGTCGACGTCGACCACCGTGCGCAACGGCGCGGGGTGGCCGACCGGGGCCACCCCGCCGACCTCCTGGCCGGTGGCCGCCAGCACGAAGTCGGGGGAGGCGCGGCGCACCCGCCGGACCCCGATCAACGCGGCCACCTTGCCGGTGTCGACCCGGTGCGCCCCGCTGGCCACGACGAGCAGGGGGGCGCCGTCGGCATCGAACACGAGGCTGTTGGCGATCGCCGCCACGGAGCAGCCCAGCGCCTCCGCAGCCGCCGCAGCCGTGGGGACGGGCCGGTCGAACCGACGTACGTCGGCCTGGACCCCGGCCGACCGCAGCGCGGCGACGACCCGGTCCACGGCTGTCACGGCGCCCTCCGAAGCGCTGCTCACAGGGTGAAGACGATCTTGCCGGCGGTCCGGCCCTCCAGCATGCGCGCGAAGCCGTCGCGGGCCTGGGCCAGCGGCAGCTCGACGTCGATCTGCGGGCGGACGCCACTGACCAGCAGCATCTGCAGCAGTGACTCGAGCTCCCCGCGGGTGCCCATCGTGGAGCCGATCACCGACAGCTGGGTGAAGAAGATCCGGTTGAGCTCGGCCTTGGGGCTGAATCCCGTCGTCGCCCCGGAGGTGACGATGACGCCGCCGGGCTTCAGGGACTTCACGCTGTGCGACCAGGTCGCCTCCCCGACGGTCTCCATCACGCCGTCGACCCGCTCGGGCAGCCGGGCGCCGGTCTCGAAGGCCTGGTCGGCCCCGAGTTCCAGCGCGGCCGCGCGCTTGTCCTCGGAACGGCCGGTGACCCACATCCGGAAGCCGCCCGCCCGGCCGAGGGCGATGAGCGCGGTCGCGACGCCGCCGCTCGCACCCTGCACGAGCACCGTCTGCCCGGGGCGCAGGCCGGAGCGGACGAACAGCATCCGGTAGGCGGTCAGCCATGCGGTGGGCAGGCAGGCGGCCTCGGCGAAGGAGAGCTCGGCCGGCTTGGGCAGCAGGTTCCGCCTCGGGACGGCGACCCGTTCGGCCAGCGTCCCCTGGTAGACCTCCGACAGCAGGGAGCGCTTCGGGTCGAGGGTCTCGTCGCCGGTCCAGCCGGGGCTGCTGACCACCCCGTGCACGACGACCTCGTTGCCGTCCTCGTCGAGGCCGGCCGCGTCGCAGCCGAGGATCATCGGCATCCGCTCGGCGGGCAGCCCGACGCCGCGCAGGCTGAACAGGTCGTGGTGGTTGAGCGAGGCCGCCTTCACCGAGACCGTCGTCCAGCCGTCGGGCACCTCGGGCTCGGGGCGGTCACCCACCTCGAGTACCGAGAGCGGGTCGTCCGGGGCCGGGGTGGAGACGAAGACTGCCTGCATGGCCGCGACGTTATGGCACCGCCGCTGGCCCGGCGACACCGCCGCCACGGTCCGGCCCGCCGATCAGCGGCACCACGCGCGTTCGCGGGTCAGGTGGTCGCTGTCGGCACCCAGGGGAGTGGCCGTGGCCCGGAAGCCGAGCGCGGGCAGTCGGATCACGACCGTGCCGGTGACGTCGGCGTGCCGGTCGGCGAACCGGTAGGTGCAGGCCGGATCGCGCAGCGTGCGGTAGGTGACCGGTCCCGTGCCGGCCCAGCGCAGCGCCACGATCGCGACCCCGGTGACGTGCACCGGGCGGGGGTCGCCGTGGCTCGGGGCGTCGTGCAGCCAGCAGTCCAGGGCCAGGCGACCGTGCGCGGTGGCCGACCGCAGCCGGTCCACCCTGGCTCGGACGGTGTCCTCGGTGAGGCAGTCGTAGCCGCGCACGAAGAACTCGCCGTTGCCGAACGCCGTGGCCCCGCCGGGTGCCCACACCCGGACGTCGGCGAAGACGTCATCGCTGCCGCTCTGGCCGCCGCTGCCGACGAACGCGCCGCCGAAGTAGCTGGTGACCGCACCGCCGCCCGTGCCCGCCGACGCCGTCGCCGACGAGACCCCGGTCGACAGGACCGCGACCAGCAGAACCGACCACCAGCGACGTCCCACGTCCGGCCTCCCTCATGCGGAACCGCAGCGTCCTCGATGCGGTGCGCCGGACAGGATGGCAGCGCGTCCGCCGTCGGGCCACGGGTCCGGGCGCGGGTTCTCGCCTGTCAGCGGACGATGGCTCCGGTCCGCTTCCGCCGCTCGGTCCGCTCCTCGCTCGTTCCTCGCTGCGATGCTCCCTCGCCTGTCAGCGGACGATGGCTGCGGTCCGCTTCCGCGGCTCGGTCCGCTCCTCGCTCGTTCCTCGCTGCGATGCTCCCTCGCCTGTCAGCGGACGATGGCTGCGGTCCGCTTCCGCGGCTCGGTCCGCTCCTCGCTCGTTCCTCGCTGCGATGCTCCCTCGCCTGTCAGCGGACGATGGCTGCGGTCCGCTTCCGCGGCTCGGTCCGCTCCTCGCTCGTTCCTCGCTGCGATGCTCCCTCGCCTGTCAGCGGACGATGGCTGCGGTCCGCTTCCGCGGCTCGGTCCGCTCCTCGCTCGTTCCTCGCTGCGATGCTCCCTCGCCTGTCAGCGGACGATGACGGTGAGGTGCCCTCGCTGCGGCACGAACTCGCCGATCACCGGTGCGCCCGGCACCTCGCCGGCCAGCAGCAGCCCGCCGGAGGTCTGCGCGTCGGCGAGCAGCAGCGCCTCGTCCTCGCTCACCGCCGCGAGGTCGGCGTGCGGGCGCACCCAGTCGAGGTTGCGGCGGGTGCCGCCGGATACGTGGCCCTCGGCCAGCGCCGCGCGGGCGCCGGCGAGGTAGGGAACGGCGGCGGCGTCGACGACCGCCGTGACGCCACTGGCCCGGGCCATCTTGTGCAGGTGACCCAGCAGGCCGAAGCCGGTGACGTCGGTGCCGGCGCGGATGCCCGCGGCCAGCGCGGCGGCGCCGGCCTCCCGGTTGAGGGTGGTCATGGCGGCCACGGCCTCCTCCGACACCTGCCCGGTGGCCTTGTGCCGGCTGTTGAGGACGCCGACGCCGAGCGGCTTGGTCAGCGACAGCGGTGAGCCGGCGACGGCCGCGTCGTTGCGGATCACGCGCTCGACGTCGACCACTCCGGTGACCGCCATGCCGTACTTCGGCTCCGGGTCGTCGACGGAGTGCCCGCCCCCGACGTGACATCCCGCCTCGTGGGCCACCTCCAGCCCACCGCGGAGCACCTCGGCGGCCAGCTCGGCGGGCAGCACGTCCCGCGGCCAGCCCAGCAGGTTCACCGCCACGACCGGGGTGCCGCCCATCGCGTACACGTCGGAGAGCGCGTTCGCCGCGGCGATCCGGCCGAAGGTGTAGGCGTCGTCGACGACCGGCGTGAAGAAGTCGGTGGTGAGCACGATGCCCTGGCCGCTGGGCAGGCGGACCACCGCGGCGTCGTCACCGTCGTCGAGCCCGACGACGAGGTCGGCCGCCGGACCCGCCGGACCGGTCCGGGTCAGGCCGGCGACGACGGACTCGAGTTCGCCCGGCGGGATCTTGCAGGCGCAGCCGCCCCCGTGGGCGTACTGGGTGAGCCGGATGGTCGCGGGCGCGGTCGTCACCGCCCCGACGCTACCCAGTGCGACGCCGTGGGCTCCCGCTCGGCTGTCGATCACCGGCCCCGGTCAGGAGCCGGCCCGGCCGCCGGGCAGCAGCACCAGGCGAGGCCGTTCCGGTGACTCTGCGGCCGGAATCTGCGCTGCTTTCGCACGCAGCGCGCGACCGGCCGGGTGGCGGCCGGTCGGGGTGCGGCCGGTCGGGGTGCGGCCGGTCGGGGCGCCACCGGCCGGTGGGGCACCCAGGCCCGTCAGGTCGCGCCGCGGCGCAGGCCGGTCGGTGAGGTCCGCCTCCTGGATGCGGTCGGCGCGGAACCAGCGCAACGCCTGCCGCTCCTGGCACCAGGCCACCAGGAGCCAGTGCTCGCTGCTGCGCACGACCAGCTGAGGTTCGACGTCGCGCCGGGTGATGCGGCCGCGGCCGTCCCGGTAGCGCAGGGCCAGCACCCGACCGGCGGTGACGGCGCGCTCCAGCAGGCTCCGCAGCTCCTCGGCCCGCCCCGCCTCCGCGCTGACCTGTCGGCTCGTCGACAACAGGGTGGCGCGGCGCACGGGGTCGGGCTCGAGCGCCTCGAGCACCTTCTCGAGGGCGGCCTGCTCCACCGCGCCCAGGCCCGCGGGGCGAGCGGCGAGCGCGAGCGTCACGGCGGCCGCCTCGTCGGGCGTGAGGGCGACCGGAGGCAGCGGCGCGGCGGTGCGGGGCTCGGTGCTGTTCACGCCGCGGATGCTGGCAGGCACCTCCGACATTTCCTGCGCGAGCGGAGCCCGTACGCTCCCCGGTGGAGGCGTCAGGGTGCCTGGTGGCCCCCGCGGCCTCTAAAGCCGACGTGGCCGAGCAACTCGGTCAGGCGGGTTCGATTCCCGTCCGCCTCCGCCAATTCCCTCCCGCCGCCTACGCTCCGTCACGATGAGCGACATCCGGCGGCAGGTGCCGCGCACCGACGCGCTGCTGGCCGACCCCCGGCTGGCGGTCGCGGCCGAACGGCTGGGCCGCGAGCTGGTCAAGGCCGTCGTGCACGGCGTGCAGGAGCGTGTCCGGTCCGGCGCGCTCGCCCCCGGGGACGCCGTCGCCACCGTCGTCGCCGAGCTTCCCGCCGAGGCGGCGAGCCTGCGGCCGGTGCTCAACGCCACCGGGGTGCTCGTGCACACCAACCTGGGGCGGGCACCGCTGTCGCCGGCGGCCCTCGGTGCGATCGCGGCGGCCGGCGGCACCGCCGACGTCGAACTGGACCTGGCCACCGGGCGGCGAGGCCCGCGCGGCGCGGCCGCGATCGCCGCGCTCCTGACCGCCGTGCCCGCCGCCGAGGCCGCGATCGTGGTCAACAACTGCGCAGCCGCCCTGGCCCTCGTGGCCACGGCCCTGGGCCAGGGCCGGGAGCTGGTGATCGCCCGGGGTGAGCTGGTCGAGATCGGCGACGGCTTCCGCATCCCCGATCTGCTGGCGGCGACCGGCGCGCGGCTGCGCGAGGTCGGGACGACCAACCGGGTCACCCTCGACGACTACCGGGACGCCCTGGACGACGACACCGGGGCGGTGCTGAAGGTGCACCCGTCCAACTTCGTCGTCCGTGGTTTCACCCGTGCGGTGCCGGTGTCCGAACTGGCCGCAGCCCTGCGTGGGCGCGGCGTCCCTCTCGTGGCCGACGTCGGGTCCGGGCTGCTGCGCCCGCACCCGGCCCTGCCCGGTGAGCCCGATCTGCAGACCACCCTGGCCGACGGGGCGGACCTGGCGCTCGCCAGCGGGGACAAGCTGCTCGGCGGCCCGCAGGCGGGGCTGGTGCTGGGCCGGGCGGAGCTGGTGCAGCGGCTGCGTCGGCATCCGCTCTACCGGGCCCTGCGGGTGGACAAGACGACGCTCGCGGCGCTCGAGGCCACGCTGCGTGGACCCGTGCCGCCGGTGCAGCGGATGCTCGCGGCCGACGTCGGCACCCTCCGCGCCCGCGCCGAGCGGATCGCGCGACGGCTGCACGAGGCCGGGGTCGGTGCCGGCGTCGTGGACGCCGAGGCGCGGGTGGGTGGCGGCGGTGCCCCGGAGCACCCCTTGAGCAGCGTCGCCCTCGTACTCGACGAGTCGTTCGCCGAGCCGCTGCGGCTGGGACGCCCGGCCGTCCTGGGCCGGCTGGAGGACGGCCGCACCCTGCTGGACCTGCGCAGCCTGGCTCCGGAGGACGACGACGTCCTGGCCGGCGCGGTGCTGGAGGTGGCCCGCCGATGGTCGTGAACCGCCCCTCGTCGCACGGCATGTCCGTGGTCGCGACCGCCGGCCACGTCGACCACGGCAAGTCGGCGCTCGTGCGCGCACTCACCGGGATGGAGCCCGACCGGTGGGCCGAGGAGCGCCGGCGGGGGCTCACCATCGACCTCGGCTTCGCCTGGACGACGCTGCCGTCCGGACGTCGGCTCGCGATGGTCGACGTGCCCGGGCACGAAAGGTTCGTCGGCAACATGCTGGCCGGGGTCGGCCCGGTGCCGGCAGCCCTGCTCGTGGTCGCGGCCGACGACGGCTGGTCGGCGCAGACGGCGGAGCACGTCGCCGTCCTCGATGCCCTCGGCGTCCGGCACGGGCTGCTCGTGGTGACCAAGAGCGACCTCGCCGACCCGGCCCCCGTGCTCGCCGACGTCCGGGCCCGGCTGGCCGGCACCTCGCTGGGCCAGGTCCCGGGGTACGCCGTCAGCTCCGTCACCGGTGACGGGCTGCCCGAATTCCGGGACGCGCTCGAGCGACTGACGGCGGGGCTCCCCGAGCCGGACACCGCCGCGCCGGTGCGGCTGTGGGTGGACCGCGCGTTCACCGTGCGCGGCGCGGGCACGGTGGTGACCGGCACGCTCGCCGCGGGAGCGGTCGCCGTCGGCGACCGGCTCCTGGTGGGGGACCGGGAGGTCGTCGTGCGCGGGCTGCAGTCGCTGGGGACGACGGTCGATCGGGTCGCGGCCACCGCCCGCGTCGCGCTCAACCTGCGGGGCGTGGCCGTCGAGGACCTGCACCGCGGGGACGCCCTGCTGACCCCGGGGGCCTTCCGCCGCACCGCGCTGGTCGACGTCCAGCTGAGCACGGAGCCGGACGGACCGCTGCCCACCGGACCCGTCGCGCACGTCGGTTCGGCGACCGTCGGGGCGCGGCTGCGGCCTCTGGACGGCGGGGTCGTCCGGCTGAGCCTCGCGACCCCGTTGCCTCTGCGGGTGGGCGACCGGCTGCTGCTGCGGGACCCGGGCGTGCGGCGGGTGTACGGCGCCGACGTCCGGGACGTCGACCCGCCCGGTCTCCGGCGTCGCGGCGCCGCCCGCCGCCGCGCGGCCGAGCTCGCGGCTCAGGCCCCGGGTGCCGAGGGGGCGTCGACCGATCTGGCCCGCAGGCGGGTGGTCCGGACGGCCGAGTTCATCGCGATGGGGTGGCCGGTCCCTCCGGATGCGCATGTCGCCGGGCCGTGGCTGCTCGCTCCCGGGCTCGTCGACGAGCTGGCCGCCCTGGTGCCGGGACTGGTCGCCGACCACCGCGCCGAGCATCCGCTGGAGCCCGGCCCCCCTGTCGACGTCGTCCGGCGGGGGCTCGACCTGCCGTCGGCCGACCTGGTTCCCGTGGTCGTCCGAGCCCCGCTGACCCTGCGCGACGGGCGGGTGGTCCCGGAGCGGGCGGCGCTGCCCGACCGGGTACAGCGTGCCGTGGACGGCGTGCTGGCCAGGCTCGCCGACGACCCGTTCGCGGCGCCCGAGGCGCCGGACCTCGCGGCGGCCGGTCTGGGTGCGCGCGAGCTGGCCGCCGCCGTCCGTGACGGCCAGCTGGTTCGAGTCGGCGAGGGCGTCTACCTGGCGCCCGGTGTGGAGCAGGTCGCACGGGACCGGCTGGCTGCGCTGGCGCAGCCGTTCACGCTGAGCCAGGCCCGGCAGGCCTGGGGGACCAGCCGCCGGGTGGCCGTGCCCCTGGCCGAGTGGCTGGACGCGCGGGGCGTGACCCGGCGACTGCCGGACAACACCCGCTGCCTGCGCTGACCCCGGCGAAGGCGAGCTCGCGCCGTCCCGCCAGGTCCATCCCGCAGGTCACCAGGAGGCCGCCCGGAGGTGTGGCGGTGGCCCGAAGGTGAGCCGGATGGCCAGCCGGAGGGTCAGCCGGTCGGCACCCAGCGGGCGGGGCGCTTCTCGCGGAAGGCGGCCATGCCCTCATGCCCCTCGTCGCCGGCGAACCGGCGGGCGGAGATCTCGAGCAGTTCCCCGAAGTCCAGGTTCTCCTGGCCGGCGCGCAGCAGCCGCTTGGTCTCGGCCAGCGCCGACGGCGCCCCCGCCGCGAGCGCCGCCGCCTGCGCGGCCACCGTGCCGTCGACCTCGTCGTCCGGAACGGCGAGGTCCACCAGCCCGCTCGCGGCCGCGGCCGAGGCGTCGAACACCTCACCGGTCAGCATCAGCCGGTGGGCGGCATGGGGAGCCATCCGCGGCCGCACCACCGCCGAGATCACCGCGGGCACGAGCCCGAGGCGCACCTCGGAGAAGGCGAACGTCGCCGAGGCCGCCGCCACCACGACGTCGCAGGCGGCCAGCAGGCCGACCCCGCCCGCCCGTGCCGGCCCGCGGACGGCGGCGAGCACCGGTTTGGGAGAGGACCAGAGGGTCTGCAGGATCGCGGGGAACTCGCGCACGCCCTGCGACTCCGCCGCGCCGCCGGTCGCCTCGCGCATGTCCATCCCCGAGCAGAACACCCGCCCGGTGTGGTCGAGCACGATCACCCGCACGGCATCGTCGGCGAGCGCGTCCGCGAGCGCCGTCCGCAGTCCGGCGCGCATCGCGCGGGACAGCGCGTTGCGGTCGGCGGGGGAGTCGAGGGTGAGCGTCGCGACCCCGCCCGCGACCGTGATCTGCAGCACCTGGGCGTCGTCCATCCGGGCATCGTGCCGGGTCGCCGCCGCGGCGCGGCACACTGGGAGGAGATGACCGCACCCGCGCCGCTGCTCCCGGCGCCCGCCGCACCCGCCGACCGGCTCGACCGGAACTGGCTGCCCGAGGCCGCCCGCCACGGCCTGACCCGTACGCCGTTCGGGCTCTACGTGCACGTTCCGTTCTGCGCCACCCGCTGTGGCTACTGCGACTTCAACACCTACACCTCCGACGAGCTCGGTCCCGGCGCCAGCCGCGCCGACTACGCGGCCACCGCCATCGGCGAGCTGCGCGCCGCCGCCGCCGTCCTCGGCCCCGACCTGCCCACCGTGTCCACAGTCTTCGTCGGCGGCGGCACGCCCACGCTGCTGCCCGCCGACGACCTGGTCGCCGTCCTGGCAGCCGTGCGCGAGCTGTTCCCCGTGGCCGACGACGTCGAGGTCACCACCGAGGCCAACCCCGAGTCGGTGACGCCGTCGTCACTGGCCCGGCTGCGCGAGGGCGGTTTCACCCGCATCAGCCTCGGCATGCAGTCGGCCGCCGAGCACGTGCTCGCGGTGCTCGACCGCCGGCACACCCCCGGGCGCGCCGTCGAGGCGGCGCGGGAGGCCCGCGCCGCCGGCTTCGAGCACGTCAACCTCGACCTCATCTACGGCGCGCCGGGAGAGACCGACGGCGACTGGGGTGCGTCGCTCGACGCGGTCCTGGCCGCTCCGGTCGACCACGTGAGCGCCTACGCGCTCATCGTCGAGGACGGCACCCGCCTGGCCCGCCGGATCGCCAGGGGCGAGTTGCCGATGCCGGACGACGACGTCCTGGCCGACCGCTACGAGCAGGCCGACGCGACCCTGCGGACGGCGGGATTCGACTGGTACGAGGTGAGCAACTGGGCCACCTCGCCCGGCGCCCGGTGCCGGCACAACGAGCTGTACTGGACCGACGGCAACTGGTGGGGGGTCGGGCCAGGAGCGCACAGCCACGTCGGGGGCCTGCGCTGGTGGAACGTGAAGCACCCGGCCGCCTACGCCGACCGGCTCGCCCGGGGGGAGAGCCCCGCGGCCGGCCGGGAGCTGCTCGACCACGCCGACCGGGCGCTCGAGGCGGTCATGCTCCGCCTGCGGCTGCGCGAGGGGCTGCCCCTGGACCTGCTCTCCGACGCCGGCCGCACCCGGGCCGCGGACGCCGTCGCCCGAGGACTGCTCGATTCCGCGGCCCACGATGCGGGTCGCGCCGTCCTCACGGACCCGGGTCGCCTGCTCGCCGACGCTCTGGTGCGCGACCTGACCGACTGATCCGGGCACCCACCCCGCCATCACCCGGAAGAGCGAAACGCAGGTCACATCACCGGCCGCTCCTGGGCTATGGTGCCCGTTCCGGCATCGACGCCGGTACCGGACGAGGGGGTGATCAGCGGTGGACGTGTCGACGTTCCGGCCGGCTGTGAGTTCCCCACCCGGTCTCGCCCAGCCGCACCGGGAGCGAACGCCCGCGAGTCTCTCCGGCGGCATGCTCCTCGCCCTGGCGATGAACCGGCGTGCGCGTGGCCTGCGAGGTCTCGACGTGCTCCGCCGCAGCCAGGATCGGGCCCCGCCGCAGTTCTGACTCCCTTCCGGAGTTCCCGCCCGCATTCCTGACGCGTCACCGGTTCGGTGCTCGCGTCTTCTGCCTTTCCACCCTTCCTGCACCCCGTTTTCGGCAGCGCGACCACTGCGTCGGCGCTGTCCCCGAGAGGAGATCCCATGTCCGCATCCATCGACACCGCCGCCCCCGCGACCACCGACCCCCAGGCCTGGGCCGGTATCCGCGCCATGCTCGAGGCCCAGCGGGCCGACTGCGTGCGCCAGCGCGAGGAAGCCCTCGACGAGTGCGCGCAGTCCGTCCCCGACCCGGTCGCCCAGAGCCGGTCGGCCAGCCTGCTGCGCACCATCGAGGAGATCGACGCTGCTTTCGGCCGCATCGACCGCGGCACATTCGGTGTCTGCACCTCGTGCGGCGCCGCCATCCCCGAGGAGCGGCTGGAGCTGCGGCCCTTCGCGAGCACCTGCGTCGCCTGCACCGGCCGCTGAAGGCCGGCGGGCGGCCGCCCGTACGCGGGTCGAGACGGCGCGGGTGGCCGAGGAGAAGGGCCGGCCTGACGGGTGGTCCGCCGAGGGACCGGCCGCTCAGGCCCGGCGGCCGGCGCCGGGCACCGGCGGCTGGGGCTGAGCCGGGATCGCGGCGGTGCTGGGCCCGGAGGACGCCGACCCGGCGGCCGGCGTCGGGGACAGCGCGTCGAGGTCCAGCACGCGGACGTGGATGACGTTGCGCCCCTGCAGGGCCGAGCGGAGCGCCCGGTGCAGCCCGTCCTCGAGGTAGAGCTCGCCCTTCCACTGGACCGCGTGCGGGAACAGGTCGCCGTAGAACGTGGAGTCGTCGGCCAGCAGGGCGTCGAGCGCGAGCTCCCGCTTGGTCGTGGTCAGCATGTCCAGCCGCACCTGCCGGGGCGGCACGGACGCCCAGTCCCGCGCGGACAGGCCGTGGTCGGGATACGGGCGGCCGTTCCGTACCGCTTTGAAGATCAGGGGGATCGACCTCCGGCTCGAGCCTGGCGCGGCGAGGCGCGGACCCCGCCAGCGTAACGATCGCGAGGGGGCGTCGCCGCCGCGGTGGCGACGGGCGGTTTCCGGAGGGCGCCGGCCGCGAGCCGCGCGACGGAACAGAGCCCCGGTCGTATGCTGGACTGGCACTCTGCCCGTGCGAGTGCCAGCCCCTGCGGGGAGCGGGCGGCCGCGCCATCAGGTGCCGCACGGTGCGGCGAACGTTCTCGGGGAGGTGTCCGGCGTGGCGCACGACGAACGCCGCCTGGAGGTCCTGCGGGCGATCGTCCAGGACTACGTCTCGACCAACGATCCCGTCGGCAGCAAGGCCCTGGCCGAACGGCACGACCTGGGCGTCTCGCCGGCGACGATCCGCAACGACATGGCCGTGCTCGAGGAGCAGGGCTACATCCACCAGCCGCACACCAGCGCCGGCCGGGTACCCACGGACAAGGGGTACCGCCTGTTCGTGGACCGGCTCTCGGCGGTCAAACCGCTCTCGACCGCGGAGCGCCGGGCGATCGAGCGGTTCCTCGACGGGTCGGTGGACCTGCACGACGTGCTGAGTCGCACGGTGCGTCTGCTCGCCCAGCTCACCCGGCAGGTCGCGGTCATCCAGTACCCGACGCTGTCGCGCAGCGCCGTCCGTCATCTGGAGGTCGTGCAGGTCGCGACGTCGCGGCTGCTGTTGGTGCTGATCACCGACACCGGCCGGGTCGAGCAACGGGTCGTCGAGTGCCCGGTCGAGATCGACGCCGAGGGCGTGGCCGAGCTGCGCAGCCTGCTGAACCGGACGTTCGCCGGGGCCCGGCTGGGCGAGGCCGGTGGCAAGGTTCCCGACCTGCTCGAGACCGCGCCGTCGCACCTTCGCGGCGTCCTGGCCGCACTCAGCGCCGCCCTCGTCGAGACGCTGGTCGAGCCGGGCGAGGACCGCCTCATGATCGGTGGCACCGCGAACCTGGCCGGGGCGCTGGACTTCTCGGGGTCGCTGCGGCCGGTCCTGGAGGCGTTGGAAGAACAAGTGGTGGTGCTGCGGTTGATCGGGGAGGTCGACGCCGGGACGGTCCTGGTGCGCATCGGCGAGGAGAATGCGCACGAGGCACTCACCGGGGCGTCGGTCGTGTCCGTGGGCTACGGCACCGGCGACCGCTCCTTCGGCGGGCTCGGCGTCGTCGGCCCGACCCGCATGGACTACCCAGGAAACATGGCCGCGGTCCGCGCCGTGGCCCGCTACGTCGGCCATCTGCTGGCCGAGAGCTGAGGCGAAGACATCTCGATGGCAACCGACTACTACGGCGTGCTGGGCCTGGCCCCGGGTGCGTCCGACAACGAGATCAAGCGTGCGTACCGGCGCCTGGCTCGGGATCTGCACCCCGACGTCAATCCCGACGCCGGCGCCAAGGAGCGCTTCCAGGAGGTCAGCCGCGCCTACCAGGCGCTGAGCGACCCGGAGAAGCGCCGGATCGTCGACCTGGGCGGTGACCCGTTCGGCAACGGCGCGGGCGCCGGCGCGGGCGGGTTCGGCGCCGGCTTCGGCGGACTGGGCGACATCATGGACGCCTTCTTCGGCGGCGCGGCCACCCGAGGCCCGCGGAGCCGGGTGCGTGCCGGCCGCGACGCGATGATCCCGATCGAGCTCGACCTCGACGAGGCGCTCTTCGGCACGACCAAGGACATCACCGTCGACACGGCCGTGGTCTGCGACGCCTGCACCGGCGCCGGCACGGCACCGGGCACCCACCCGGCCACCTGCCAGACGTGCTCCGGGCGCGGTGAGGTGCAGAGCGTCCAGAACGGGCTGCTCGGCCGCATGGTCACCAGCCGGGCGTGCCCCACCTGCACCGGTACCGGCCAGGTCATCCCGGACCCGTGCCCCAAGTGCGGTGGCGACGGTCGCGTGCGCGCCCGCCGGACGATCCCGGTGAAGGTGCCGGCGGGCGTCGAGGACGGCATGCGGATCAGGCTCACCGGCCACGGCGAGGTCGGCCCGGGCGGCGGCCCCGCCGGCGATCTCTACGTCGAGATCCACGAGCGGCCGCACCCGGTGTTCACCCGCGAGGGCTCCGACCTGCACTGCCGGGTCACCCTGCCCATGACCGCGGCCGCCCTCGGCACGACGCTCAACCTCGAGACGCTCGACGGCAACGAGGAGATCGACATCCGGCCGGGCACCCAGCCCGGGAGCGTGCTGACGTTGCGCGGCCGCGGTGCTCCCCGGCTGCGGGCCACGGGCCGGGGCAACCTGCACGTGCACGTCGAGGTCACGACGCCGACCCGCCTGGACGCCGAGCAGGAGAAGCTGCTGCGCGAGCTCGCCGTCCTTCGCGACGAGGACGTCCAGCAGACCTCCCGCGAGGCCCAGGGCGGGCTGTTCTCCCGGGTGCGCGACGCCTTCGGCGGCCGCTGACGTGAGTGCGGACGGGGCTGCGGGGGCCCCCGGTGTCCCGGAGCTCGACGGCGCGCCGCTGTTCCTGGTCGACGAGGTGCCCGAGACCGACGAGCTGCTCGTCGGCGGGGCCGAGGGCCGGCACGCCGTCGACGTGCTGCGACTGAGCCCGGGCGAGCGGGTGTGCGTGGGCGACGGTCGCGGCGTGGTGGCCGACGGCGAGGTCCTCGCCGCCGGCGCCGGCGGACTCCGCGTCCGCGTGCTGGCCCGGCACGAGGTCCCCGCCGCGACCCCCGAACTGGTCCTCGTCCAGGCACTGCCCAAGGGCGACCGCGGTCCGTTGGCCGTCGAGCTGGCCACCGAGCTCGGCGCCGACCGGATCGTGCCGTGGACCGCATCCCGGTGCGTGACGCGCTGGCGGGAGGACCGGGCGGCCAAGGGGGTGGCCAAGTGGCGCTCGGCTGCGAGGGCGGCTGCCAAGCAGTCCCGGCGTGCCCGGCTGCCGGAGGTCACCGAGGTGATGAGCACCCGCGAGGTCTGCGGCCTGCTCGGCGAGGCCGACCTGGCACTCGTGTTGCACGAGCAGGCCCGCCGACCGTTGACCGGCCTGGACGTGCCGGCCACCGGCACCGTGGCCGTCGTCGTGGGCCCCGAGGGCGGGCTCACCGACGGCGAGGTGGTCGCCTTCCGCGCCGCCGGGGCGCACGCCGTCCGGCTCGGGCCGGAGGTGCTGCGGACGTCGACCGCCGGTGCGGCCGCGCTCGCGGTGCTCTCGGCCCGCACCCGCTGGCGCTGACTGCAACCTCGGCCGAGCGGCCGAGGCCGACCGATTCTCGTGCGTACGGATGACGCCGCACCCTAGGGTTCGGCTGTGACCTCTGACTGCCTGTTCTGCCGCATGGTCGCCGGGGAGGTACCCGCGGACGTCGTCCACCGCACCGAGCGGGTGCTGGCGTTCCGCGACATCAACCCGCAGGCGCCCACGCACGTGCTGGTGATCCCGGTCGACCACCATCCGACCGCCGCGGCGCTGGCGGCCGCCGACCCCGCGGTCCTCGCCGAGGTGGTCACCGTCGCGGACGCCGTCGCCGAGGCCGAGGGCCTGATCGAGCCCGGAAGCACCGAGCCGGGATACCGGCTGGTGACCAACACCGGGTCGGGTGCCGGGCAGTCGGTCGACCACGTGCACCTGCACCTGCTCGGCGGCCGCGGCCTGGGCTGGCCCCCGGGCTGAGCCCGCCGGTGCGCTCCTGACAGGCTGCCGTGGTGGACATCAGCGAAGCGCCCCTCCGGATCGAGCGGAACGGAGACGTCGCCGTCGTCGTCCTGGACAACCCGCCGCTGAACCTGTTCACCCCGCCGGTGTTCGACGCGTTGGAGAACGTCGCCGCCGAACTGGTGGCCCTCACCGACCCCGAGCAACCGACCCGCGCACGCGCCGTCCTGTTCGAGGCGCGCGGCACGGTCGTGTCCGCCGGGGTGGACGTGTCCTTCTTCCGGGACATCGCCGAGGGCCCCGAGCCGATCCGCCGGGGCGCGGACGTCTGGACCCGGCTGCTGCGGGTGGCGCAGACGATCGAGGACCTGCCCGTGCCCACGGTGTTCGCCGCGCACGGGCTCACGCTCACCGCGGCCTTCGAGCTGGCGCTGTGCTGCGACCTCCTGCTGGCTGCGGAAGGAGCCCAGTTCGGGCTGGTCGAGATCGTCGTCGGCCTGACGCCGTCGATGGGTGGTCCGCAGCGGCTGGCCGAGCGGGCCGGGCCGGCGCGCGCCAAGGAGCTGATCTTCACCGGCGAGCGCTACCCGGCCGCGGTCCTCGAGCGGTGGAACGTCGTCAACCGGGTGCTGCCCGACGACGGCTTCGCCGCAGCCGCCCGCGGCTTCGCCCACCAGCTGGCCGCCGGGCCGACGGTGGCGCACGCGGCGACCAAGACGCTGGTGGGGGCGTCGGTCCGCGAGGGGGCCCGGGCCGCCGACGCCGTCGTCCCGAACCTCTCCGGTTCGCTCTTCGCCACGCAGGACCTGCGTGGCGCGGTGGCGTCGTTCCTCACCGAGGGTCCGGGCCGGGCGACCTACTCGGGAAGGTGACCGCGGCGGCGAACTGCGCATGGCAGGCGCCGAGCGCGGGTAGACTCGGGCGGTCCGATCTCCGGAGCAGGAAGGCAGGGTCGAGGGTTCTTGCCCGACACCTCCCCAGGCGTCCCAGCGCCGAACGTCCCCACATCGTCCCGTGAGGCCGCGGCGCAGGCCGCTGCAGCGGACGAGGCAGCCGCCGCAGAACCGCCGGCCGCCGTCCGCGCCACCATCACCGTGCCCGAGCAGGTGTCGATGGTGGCCCTGCTCGGATCCGCCGACGAGCTGCTCCGGCTGGTCGAGGACGAGGTCGAGGCCGACGTGCACGTGCGCGGCAACGAGATCGCCATCACCGGCCGGCCGGCCGACAACGCCTTCGCCGTCCGGGTCTTCGACGAGCTGATCGCGCTGCTCGGCACCGGCCAGCAGCTGCGGCCGGACTCGGTGCGCCGGGTCATCGCGATGCTGAGGTCCGGCGGCGCCGAGCGACCGGCCGACGTGCTCAGCCTGGACATCATCAGCCGGCGCGGTCGCACGATCCGGCCCAAGACGCTCAACCAGAAGCGCTACGTCGACGCCATCGACGACCACACCATCGTGTTCGGCATCGGCCCGGCCGGCACCGGCAAGACCTACCTCGCCATGGCCAAGGCCGTCCAGGCGCTGCAGACCAAGCAGGTCAACCGGATCATCCTGACCCGGCCGGCGGTCGAGGCCGGGGAGCGGCTGGGCTACCTGCCCGGCACCCTGTCGGAGAAGATCGACCCCTACCTGCGGCCGCTGTACGACGCGCTGCACGACATGATCGACCCGGAATCCATCCCGCGACTGATGGCGGCCGGAACCATCGAGGTCGCCCCGCTGGCCTACATGCGCGGACGCGCTCAGCCCTATGGGGCGAAGGTGCTGACCCCGAACGGCTTTCAACCGATCGGCACCCTGCAGGTGGGGGACCTCGTCATCGGTTCCGATGGCACGCCGACTCCCGTGCTCGGTGTCTATCCGCAGGGCGTCAAGGACGTCTACCGGGTCACCACGCAGGACGGCGCCTCGACGCTGGCTTGCGGGGAACATCTGTGGACGGTGACCACGGCGAGTGATCGCCGTCGTGGCACGACGCGCACGCTGGAGACTCGGGACATGATCGGCCGGCTACGGGCGGCCCACGCGCACCGGTACGAGCTCCCTGTCGTCCAGCCCGTCCAGCTGGAACCCGAGGAAGTGCCGCTCGACCCGTATGCCCTGGGTCTGCTGCTGGGGGACGGTTGCCTGACGACGTCGACGACGCCCGCCTTCGCGACGGCTGATCCCGAATTGGCCGTGGCCCTCGAGGCTGCGCTGGACGGAATCGAGGTGCGCCACAAGGCCGGCTACGACTACGTCCTGCGCCATGTCAACGGGGGCCGCGGGGGTCTTCGGATCGCGAATCCGGTGACTGAAGTTGTGCGTGAACTCGGTCTGGCCGGCCGCCGATCGGGGACCAAGTTCGTTCCCGAGATCTACCTGCACAACTCGGAGGACGTGCGGACGGCGGTCCTCCAAGGTCTCCTCGACACCGATGGCGGGCCGGTCTCCCAGCGGGGCCGGACCTGCCGCGTCCAGTACTGCACGACATCGGCTCGGTTGAGGGACGACGTCACCTTCCTCGTCCGTTCGCTGGGCGGGGTCGTGTACTCCCATGTCCGGGTGGCCGAGGGCCGGCGACCGGGGCGTGCGTTGGGCAGGGATGTGCCCTATCGAGCCGACGCCTATGTCCTCGACATCCGCCTGCCCGCAGGTGTCCAGCCGTTCCGGCTCGAGCGCAAGCGCAAGGCCTACGACGCCGCGGGCGGCGGACGTCCGATGCGCTTCATCCACAGCATCGAGCCGGCGGGCGAGATGGAGACCCTGTGCATCCAGGTGGCTGCTCAGGACTCGCTCTACGTCACCGACGACTTCCTGGTCACCCACAACACGCTCAACGACGCCTTCGTGATCCTCGACGAGGCGCAGAACACCACCGCGGAACAGATGAAGATGTTCCTCACCCGGCTCGGCTTCGGCTCGAAGATCGTGGTGACCGGCGACGTCACCCAGGTCGACCTGCCGGGCGGTGCGCAGAGCGGGCTGAAGATCGTCCGGGACATCCTCGACGGCATCGACGACGTCCACTTCGCCATGCTGACCAGCACCGACGTCGTCCGCCACCGGCTCGTCGGCGACATCGTCGACGCCTACGAGCGCTGGGACGCCTCGCGGCAGTCCGGAGCCCGCCCGGCGGCCGGCCCACCCGTGCGGGCCTCGCGCCCCCGACGACAAGGGAGCTGACCCCTACCGTGCCGGTCGAGGTGGCCAACGAGTCCGAGATTGCCGTCGACGAGGCCGAGCTGGCCGGGGTCTGCCGCTACGTCCTGGCCGAGATGAAGGTCAATCCGCAGGCCGAGTTGTCGGTCCTGTGCGTCGACGTCGAGTACATGAGCAGCCTGCACGAGCGGTGGATGGGCGAGAAGGGCCCCACCGACGTGCTGGCGTTCCCGATGGACGAGCTCGACACCGCCCGCCCCGACGATCCCGAGCCGGGCCCCGCTCTGCTCGGCGACGTCGTGCTCTGCCCGGCGGTCGCAGTCCGGCAGGCGCGCGCGGCCGGGCACTCCATGGACGACGAACTCGTGCTGCTCGCCACCCACGGCGTGCTGCACCTACTGGGCTACGACCACATGGAGCCCGAGGAGGAGAAAGAGATGTTCGGCCTGCAGCAGCGGCTGATCGAGGGCTGGCACTCCACGCCCCGCGAGCCGGTCACGGGTTCGCCCGCGCGCCGAGATTCCGGCACCCGATGAGCGGCGCGTCGGTCGCCCTGCTGGTGGTGGCCATCTGCCTGGTGCCCCTGGCCGGCCTGTTCGCCGCGATGGACGCCGCGCTCCAGCGGGTGTCGAAGGCCCGGGTCGAGGAGATGCGCCGCGAGGGCGTGAAGCGCGCCGCCGCGCTCGAGCAGGTGGTCGCCGAGCGGGCCCGGCACGTGTCCCTGCTGCTCCTCATCCGCATCCTGCTCGAGATGGTGGCCGCGGTCCTGGTCACGTTGTTCTTCTTCGATCTCTGGGACTCCACGATCCAGGCCGTGCTGGCCGCCGCGGGCGCGATGACGCTGGTCAGCTACGTGCTGGTCGGGGTCGGCCCGCGCACCCTCGGCCGCCAGCACGCCTACGGCATCGCGCTCGCGTCGGCCGGCGTCGTCAAGCTCCTGGGCCGGGTGCTCGGCCCGGTGGCCACCCTGCTGATCCTCGTCGGCAACGCGATCACCCCGGGCCGGGGATTCCGGGACGGCCCCTTCTCCTCCGAGGTCGAGCTGCGCGAGCTCGTCGACATGGCCGAGGAGCGCGGCGTCGTCGAGTCCGGCGAGCGCAACATGATCCACTCGGTGTTCGAGCTGGGCGACACGATCGCCCGCGAGGTCATGGTGCCGCGCACCGACGTCGTCTGGATCGAGCGCACCAAGACCGTCCGCCAGGCGTTGGCGCTGGCGCTGCGCAGCGGGTTCAGCCGCATCCCGGTGATCGGCGAGAACGTCGACGACGTCGTGGGAGTCGTCTACCTCAAGGACCTGGTGCGCCGGTCGCAGAACACGCAGGACCGCAACGGCCCCAAGGTCGACGAGCTGATGCGCAAGCCGACGTTCGTGCCGGAGTCCAAGCCGGTCGACGAGCTGCTGCGCGACATGCAGGCCGCGCGCATCCACATCGCGATCGTCGTCGACGAGTACGGCGGGTTCGCCGGCCTGGTCACCATCGAGGACATCCTCGAGGAGATCGTGGGTGAGATCGCCGACGAGCACGACGCATTCTCCCGCCCCGAGGTCGAGCAGCTGCCCGACGGCGCGATGCGGGTCACCGCGCGGCTGCCGGTCGAGGACCTCGCCGAGCTGTTCGACGTCGAACTGCCCGAGGACGACGACGTCGAGACCGTCGGCGGGCTGCTCGCCCGCGAGCTGGGCCGGGTGCCCATCGAGGGCTCGGCCACCGAGGTCGCCGGTCTCCGGCTGGTCGCCGAGTCGCTCGGGGGGCGGCGCAACCGCATCGACACGCTGCTGGTCAGCCGGGTCTCCGAGCCCGAACCGCAGGACCGGCAGCCCGACGACACGGCCCGCCTGGAGGAACCGGCGGCCGTGGAAAGCTGACCCCGTGTCAGACCTTTCCGCCGAGGACGCCAAGCTCGTCACGCTCGCCCGCTCCGCCCGCGCCCGCAACGGCACGCCCGAGGGCGCGGCGGTCCGCGACACCGACGGCCGCACCTACGTCGCGTCGACCGTCGACCTGCCCTCCCTGCGGCTGACCGCCCTGCAGGCCGCGGTCGCCGCCGCGGTGGCCAGCGGGGTCACCGGCCTGGAGGCCGCGGCCGTCGTGTCCGAGGCCGCCGCACCCGAGGAGGACGGCGTCGCCGCCGTCCGCGACCTGGCGCCGTCCGCGCCGGTGCTTCTCGCCGGTCCGGACGGCGGGCTGCGCTCGACCCTCATCATCTGACCCTCCGGGCACGCTCCCTGGCCGCGGCGCTGATCTCCTCGTCGTGGGCGAGGAAGTGCTCGCGCTCGGCCCGCCGGACGACGCCTGGCCAGGCGTGCCGATGGCGTCGGCATCCGGTGGGACACTCCTTCCGTGACCGACGCCGCCCCGCAGCCGTACCGCAGCGGATTCGCCTGCCTGGTCGGCCGCCCCAACGCCGGCAAGACGACGCTGACCAACGCGCTCGTGGGCGAGAAGGTCGGCATCGTCAGCAACCGGCCGCAGACGACACGGCACGCCATCCGCGGCGTGGTGCACCGCCCCGGCGGCCAGCTGGTGCTCGTCGACACCCCGGGGCTGCACAAGCCCAAGAGCCTGCTGGGCAAGCGGCTCAACGACGTCGTCCGGGACACGCTGTCCGACGTCGACGTGATCGTGTTCTGCATCCCCGCCGACCAGCCGGTCGGCACGGGCGACGCGTTCATCGCCCGCCAGCTGCGCGAGGTGAAGGCGCCGGTGGTCGTCGTCGTCACCAAGACCGACGCGGCGAGCAAGAAGCAGGTCGCCGAGCAGCTGATCGCCGCCAGCTCGCTCGTCGAGGCCGACGAGGTGGTGCCGGTCAGCGCGGTCCGCGGCGACCAGGTGGAGCTGCTCGAGGACCTGCTGATCGGCCTGCTCCCCGAGGGCCCGCCCCTCTACCCGGAGGAGCAGACCACCGACGAGGACGTCGAACGGCAGATCGCCGAGCTGATCCGCGAGGCGGCGCTGGAGAAGGTGCGCCAGGAGGTGCCGCACTCGCTGGCGGTCACCATCGAGGAGATGGCGCGCCGGCCCGACCCCAGGCGCCCGGACGGCGAACTCGTCGAGGTGCACGCGCTGCTGCACGTCGAGCGGGCCAGCCAGAAGCCGATGCTCCTGGGCAAGGGCGGGCAGATCATCAAGGCAGATCGGCACGGAGGCCCGCGCCGGCATGGAGACGCTGCTCGGCGCGCGGGTGCACCTCGACCTGCACGTGACGGTGCTGGGGGAGTGGCAGGACGACCCCAAGAAGCTCAACCGGCTCGGCTACTGATCATGTCGACCACGCACAAGTCGCTGTACCGCGACGAGGGCATCGTCCTGCGCACCCAGAAGCTGGGCGAGGCCGACCGCATCATCACGGTGCTCACCCGCCGGCACGGCAAGGTGCGGGCGGTGGCCAAGGGCGTGCGGCGCACCAAGAGCAAGTTCGGCGCCCGGCTCGAGCCGTTCAGCCACGTCGACCTGCAGCTGTACACCGGCCGCAGCCTCGACATCGTCAGCCAGGCCGAGTCGATCCGCGCCTACGGCTCGGGCATCGCCGCCGACTACCCGGCCTACACCGCCGGCACCGCCGTCCTGGAGACCGCGGATCGGCTGACCGCCGAGGAGAAGGAGCCCTCGCTGCGGCTGTTCCTGCTGGTCGTCGGCGCGCTGCGCGCGCTGGCCGACAACGCCCACCCACCGGGCCTGGTGCTCGACGCGTTCCTGCTGCGGGCCATGTCGGTGGCGGGCTGGGAGCCGGCGCTGTCGGGCTGCGCGCGCTGCGGCGAGGAGGGCCCGCACCGGCACTTCTCGGTGCCCGCCGGCGGGACGGTCTGCCCGCCCTGCCGGCCCACCGGCTCGGCGATGCCGAACGCGATCACCATCGAGCTGATGGAGGCTCTCCTGTCCGGCGACTGGGCGGTGGCCGAGGCGAGCGCCGCCCGCGCAGCGCCGTGAGGGCAGCGGGCTGGTCGCCGCGCTGCTGCAGTGGCATCTCGAGCGCGGGCTCCGCTCGCTCGCCCTGGTGGACCGGTCATGAGCGTGCGCCCCCCGAACCCGCACCCCTCCGGCGTCCGGCCGCCCGACATCCCCGCGAGCAAGGTGCCGCGGCACGTCGCGATCGTGATGGACGGCAACGGCCGGTGGGCCAAGCAGCGCGGGCCTGCCGCGCACGGCCGGCCACGAGGCGGGGGAGTCCTCGCTGTTCGACTGCGTCGAGGGCGCGATCGAGCTCGGCGTCGGGTGCGATCAGCGCCTACGCGTTCTCGACCGAGAACTGGCGGCGCAGCCCCGACGAGGTGCGCTTCCTCATGGGCTTCAACCGCGACGTCATCCGTCGCCGCCGCGACGAGATGCACGAGCTCGGCGTGCGGGTGCGCTGGGCCGGCCGCCGGCCGCGGCTGTGGCGCAGCGTCATCAAGGAGCTCGAGATCGCCGAGGAGCTCACCCGCGACAACGACGTCATGACGCTGACCATGTGCGTCAACTACGGCGGCCGGGCCGAGATCGCCGACGCCGCCGCGGCCATCGCGCGGGAGGTCGCCGCCGGCCGGCTCGACCCGGACAAGGTCGACGAGTCGACGTTCGCCCGCTTCCTCGACGAGCCCGACATGCCCGACGTCGACCTGTTCGTGCGCAGTCTCGGGCGAGAACCGGACCAGCAACTTCCTGCTGTGGCAGTCGGCCTACGCCGAGTTCGTCTTCCTCGACACGCTCTGGCCCGACTTCGACCGGCGCCACCTGTGGGCCGCCTGCGAGGAGTACGCGGCCCGGCAGCGGCGGTTCGGCAGCGCCTGAGGAGGCGCGGATGTCGTGCGGGACGGGACGGGACGGTCTGCGACTCCACTGAGGTCGGCACCGGGTGGGTCGGCCCTCCGGCCCTTGTGCTCTGCTTACAGGAGGAAGCAGAGCACGAGGCACGCGGGGACGCCCCCGTCGGAGGGGAGGACCGTTGTTCGCGGTGACGCGCCTGCGGGCCGACGACGGGGACGGCGAGGCCCTGGTCGCGGACGTGACCGCCCTGCTGGCCGCGCTGAGCGCCCGGCCCGGCTACGTCGGCGGCGACCTCGGCCGGGCAGCCGACGACCCGTCGCTCTGGGCGCTGCTGACCCGCTGGGAGGGCGTGGGGGCCTACCGCCGCGCGCTCTCCGCCGCCGAGGTCAAGATCGCCGGGGCCCCGGTATGGGTCCGCGCACTCGACGAGCCGAGCACCTACATCACCGGCTGAGCTCGGTCGACCGGTGGCGGGCCCTGCGGGGACGGGCTCTACCGTGGACGGCGACAACCCGCCGACCGCCAGCCGGATGGAGCCCCCTCGCCGTGAGCGACAGCACCGCCAAGCACGACCCCGCCCGCCTCGACAAGGTCGTCAACCTCTGCAAGCGACGGGGATTCGTCTTCCCGTCCGGTGAGATCTACGGCGGCACCCGCTCCGCCTGGGACTACGGGCCGCTGGGCGTCGAGCTCAAGGAGAACATCAAGCGGCAGTGGTGGCGCACCGTCGTCCAGAGCCGGGACGACATCGTCGGCCTGGACTCCTCGGTGATCCTGCCCCGCCAGACCTGGGTGGCCTCGGGCCACGTCGGCGTCTTCACCGACCCGCTGACCGAGTGCCAGAGCTGCCACAAGCGCTTCCGGGCCGACCACCTCGAGGAGGACTTCGAGGCGCGCAAGGGCCGGCCCCCGGAGAACGGCCTGGCCGACATCGCCTGCCCGAACTGCGGCACGAAGGGCGCGTGGACCGAGCCGCGCGACTTCAACATGATGCTCAAGACCTACCTCGGCCCGGTCGAGGACGAGTCCGGCCTGCACTACCTGCGGCCCGAGACCGCGCAGGGCATCTTCGTCAACTTCGCCAACGTGATGGGGGCGGCGCGGAAGAAGCCGCCGTTCGGCATCGGCCAGATCGGCAAGTCGTTCCGCAACGAGATCACCCCGGGCAACTTCATCTTCCGCACCCGTGAGTTCGAGCAGATGGAGATGGAGTACTTCGTCGAGCCCGGCACCGACGAGGAGTGGCACCAGTACTGGATCGACGAGCGCACGCGCTGGTACACCGACCTCGGGCATCGACCCGGACAACCTGCGGCACTTCGAGCACCCGAAGGAGAAGCTGTCGCACTACTCGAAGCGCACCGTCGACATCGAGTACCGCTTCGGCTTCCAGGGCTCGGAGTGGGGCGAGCTCGAGGGCATCGCCAACCGCACCGACTTCGACCTGAAGCACGCACACCGAGCACTCCGGCGTGGACCTGTCCTACTTCGACCAGGCGACCAACAGCCGCTGGACGCCGTACGTCATCGAGCCGGCCGCCGGGCTGACCCGGTCGCTGATGGCCTTCCTCATCGAGGCCTACACCGAGGACGAGGCGCCCAACGCCAAGGGCGGCGTCGACACCCGGACCGTGCTGCGGCTGGACCCGCGGCTGGCGCCGGTGAAGGCCGCCGTCCTGCCGCTGTCGCGCAACGCCGACCTCTCGCCGAAGGCCCGTGACCTGGCCGCGACGCTGCGGAAGAGCTGGAACGTCGAGTTCGACGACGCCGGCGCGATCGGCCGCCGGTACCGCCGGCAGGACGAGATCGGGACGCCGTTCTGCCTCACCGTCGACTTCGACACCCTCGAGGACGACGCTGTGACCGTGCGGGAGCGCGACTCGATGAGCCAGGAGCGCGTGGGCCTGGGCCAGGTGGAGGACTACCTCAAGGCCAGGCTCCCCGCCTGCTGATGTGCCCTTTGTCCACTAATGGCCGTCCGCCGGTGCTGGGCCCGCCCGGCGATCCGGGGCCATGAGTGAACAAAGGGCGCTCGTGAGGCACGTACCGTGGAGGGCGTGCCCGCCATGCCGCTGCCTGCCCTGAAGCTGGGCGCGCTGGCGGTCGACCCCGCGGTGGTGCTGGCGCCGATGGCCGGCATCACCAACCCGGCCTTCCGGACCCTGTGCCGCGAGTTCGGTGCCGGCCTCTACGTCTGCGAGATGATCACCACGCGGGCGCTGGTCGAGCGCAGCGAGAAGACGCTGCAGATGGTGCGGGCGACCGCCGACGAGAAGGACGCCTTCTCGGTGCAGCTCTACGGCGTCGACCCGGCGACCGTCGGGCGGGCGGTCGAGATGCTGGTCGACGAGCACGTCGCCGGCACCCGGCCGGCGCACATCGACCTGAACTTCGGCTGCCCCGTGCCCAAGGTGACCCGCAAGGGCGGCGGGTCGGCGCTGCCGTGGCGCCGCGTCCTCTTCCGCGACATCGTCCGCGCCGCCGTCCGCGCGGCGGGGGACGTGCCGGTCACCGTCAAGACCCGCGTCGGGATCGACGCCGACCACGTCACCTACCTGGACGCCGGCCGGACGGCGCAGGACGAGGGTGCCGCCGCCATCACGCTGCACGGGCGCACCGCCGACCAGCTCTACAGCGGCACCGCCGACTGGTCGCACATCGCGCGCCTGGTCGAGGCCGTCGACATCCCGGTGCTCGGCAACGGCGACGTCTGGGAGGCCGACGACGCGCTGCGCATGGTCGACGAGACCGGCTGCGCGGGCGTGGTGATCGGCCGCGGCTGCCTCGGCCGGCCGTGGCTGTTCGGCGACCTCGCGGCCGCCTTCGCCGGCCGCACCGAGCGCGCGCTCCCGACGCTGCGCGAGGTGGCCGCGATCATGCACCGGCACGCCCAGCTGCTCAGCGAGGACCAGGGCGAGGTGCACGGCTGCACCGACTTCCGCAAGCACGTGGCGTGGTACCTCAAGGGCTTCTCGGTCGGCTCCGACGTCCGCCGGGCGCTGGCGATGGTCAGCGGACTCGACGAACTGGCCGACCTGCTGGCGGGCATCCCCGACCAGCCGTATCCGGTCGCCGTCCTCGGTGCACCGCGCGGCCGCACCAGCCCGCCGCGCCCGGTGGCACTGCCCGACGGCTGGCTGGCCGATCGGGACGACCCCCGGCCGCCGGTCGGGGCCGAACTCCTGGTGAGCGGCGGATGAGCAGCAACGGGCCCTACCTGTACGACGACGACCCGGCGCCGCTGCACACGGGCACCCCCCGGAGGGGGAACCGGCTGGTGCTCGGTGCGCTGTTCGCCACGGTGCTGGTGGCGGTCGGCTCAGTCTTCGCCATGTACCTCGTGCGCGGCACGCCCGACGAGCGTGCGCAGGAAGTGGTCATGGTGTTCCTGGCCGCACTGGCGGCCGACGACACGGAGACCGCGCACGGCCTGCTGTGCCCCGACGAACAGGCGCGACTGGATCCGGACGCGGTCGCCGACGCCTACCTCGGGGCCTCGCCGGGTGAGGTCGGCGACGCGCACGACGACGAGTCGAACGACGGCCCCAAGCACGTGGAGGTGCACTGGGACGACGGGTCGACCAGCGAGTTCGTGGTCACCCCGGACGGCGGCCGGCGCATCTGCGGCCTCGCAGGCTGACCTCGCCCGCTGACCTCGTCGGCGCGTTGGTCTAGCGGTATGACCATTCACGAGGCAGGCTGGAGCCGAGAGGGTTGCCAGCAGCGGGAGGACGCTTCATGACCAGCGGTACCGACGACGTTCTCGTGGTGGGCGGGGGCATCGGTGGGCTCACACTCGCCCTCGAGCTGCACCGGGTCGGCGTCCCGGTCCGGGTCTTCGAGGCGGTGCCCCAGGTCGCCCAGGTCGGCGTCGGCATCACCGTGCTGCCGCACGCCACCCGGGTGCTCGCCGAGCTCGACCTGCTGCCCGAGCTCGAGGCCCGGGGCGTGCCCACCGTCGAGTCGGTCTTCTACAACCGGTTCGGCCAGTTCGTGTACCGCGAGCCCACCGGCATCGACGCCGGCCTGAAGTGGCCGCAGATGGCGATGCACCGCGCCGACCTCTACGACGTCCTGCTGGCCGCGGCGCGCGAGCGGCTGGGCGAGGACCGGCTCACCTTCGGCGCCCGGTTCGTCCGCGCCGAGCAGGACGACGCATCGGTCACCGCGCACTTCGAGGGGGCGGGGGAGGGGGCGAGCTCCTTCACCGCGACCGGCAGCGTGCTCATCGGCTGTGACGGCATCCACTCCGCCGTCCGCAAGCAGCTCTACCCGCAGGAGCAGGCCCCGCTGTACCAGGGCTTCAACATGTGGCGCGGCGTCACCCCGTGGAAGCCGTTCCTGTCCGGCGCCTCGATGCTGCGCGTCGGCTGGTACTCCAGCGGCAAGCTGACGATCTACCCGTGCCGGGACGCCGTCGACGCCGAGGGCAACCAGTTGATGAACTGGATCGCCGGCATCGAGACCGACCGTGACATCGAGCGGGACTGGGGCCGCGAGGGCCGGCTCGAGGACTTCATCGAGACGTTCGAGGACTGGACGTTCGACTTCCTCGACGTGCCTGCCCTGCTGCGCAGCGCCCAGTCGATCCTGGAGTTCCCGATGGTCGACCAGGAGCCGCTGCCGCAGTGGACGTTCGGGCGGATCACGCTCCTCGGCGACGCCGCACACCCCCTGGTGCCGCGCGGCTCCAACGGCGCCGGCCAGGCGATCGTCGACTGCCGGGCACTGGCCACGGCGTTCGCCTCGACCGACGACCGGGTCGAGGCGCTGCACCGGTACGAGGCGGAGCGTCGTCCGAAGACGGCCGAGATCGTCTACCGCAACCGGGCCAACCCGCCGGACGCCGTCCTGCGCGAGGTCTGCCTGCGCACCGGTGACCAGCCCTTCGACCGGCTCGAGGACGTCATCTCCCAGCAGGAGCTCGACGACATCAACCACGGCTACCGCGACCTCACCGGCTACTCCCGCCAGGCGCTGGCCTGACCCCTGCCTGACGAGATCTGCACACTCGTACGCTTCCTGCCCGCGACGCGTACGAGTGTGCAGATCTCGTCGCGGCCCCCGCGCGGGCGTCGCGGGGTCACCGCCCGGGGCGTCGAATCGCGCGTTCGGTCACGCTGCGTCAAGATCCACCTCGGTAGTCCGGCGGCGTGGCCGAGACCTGCGCCCTGGTCGTGCGCGAGAGCAGCGCTGCCCGGGCCTCGGTGCGGCACGATCTGCGCACGGGGCCGGTTGTCGAGCGCGGAGGTGCGAGGGTGACCAGCGGAACGCCCACCAAGTGGGTCTACGACTTCAGCGAGGGCAGCAAGGAGCAGAAGGCCCTGCTCGGCGGCAAGGGCGCCAACCTCGCCGAGATGACGAACCTGGGGTTGCCGGTCCCGCCGGGCTTCACCATCACCACCGACGCGTGCCGCTTCTACCTCGAGCACGGCCGCACGCCCGACGAGCTCACCGCGCAGGTGTCCGAGCATCTCGCCTCGCTGGAGAAGGCGATGGGCAAGACGCTCGGCGACCCGGTCGACCCGCTGTTGGTGTCCGTGCGGTCCGGGGCCGCGGCGTCGATGCCGGGGATGATGGAGACCGTTCTCAACGTCGGGCTCAACGACGAGTCGGTGCGGGGGCTGGCCCAGCAGGCCGGCAGCGATCGCTTCGCCTGGGACTCCTACCGCCGGCTGATCCAGATGTTCGGCAAGACGGTGCTCGGCATCGACGGCGAGCGCTTCGACGACGTCTTCGACGAGGTCAAGCGGGAGCAGGGCACCGAGTCCGACCTCGACCTGGACGTCGACCACCTCCGGGGCATCGTCGAGCGGTTCAAGATGGTCGTCCGCGAGGAGACCGGCTCCGACTTCCCGGCCGACCCGCGCGAGCAGATCGACCTGACGATCCATGCGGTGTTCGACTCCTGGAACTCCGATCGGGCCGTCCTCTACCGCCGCCGCGAACGCATCCCGGCCGACGCAGGCACCGCCGTCAACGTGGTCGCCATGGTCTTCGGCAACCTCGGCATGGACTCCGGCACCGGCGTGGCCTTCACCCGCGACCCCGGCAGCGGCGCCCAGGGCGTCTACGGCGACTACCTGCAGAACGCCCAGGGCGAGGACGTCGTCGCCGGCATCCGCAACACCGTGCCGCTCGCCGAGCTGGAGCAGATCGACAAGGGCGCCTACGACGAGCTGATGGACATCATGGCGCGGCTGGAGTCGCACTACCGCGACCTGTGCGACATCGAGTTCACCGTCGAGCGCAACAAGCTCTGGATGCTGCAGACCCGCGTCGGCAAGCGCACCGCGGCCGCCGCGTTCGTCATCGCGACCCAGCTCGTCGACGAGGGCCTCATCGACATGGACGAGGCGCTCCGCCGGGTCGACGGCGACCAGCTCGCCCAGCTGATGTTCCCCCGGTTCGTCGAAGGCGGGGACGCCAAGCAGCTGACCAAGGGCATGAACGCCTCACCGGGTGCGGCGGTCGGCAAGGCGGTGTTCGACTCGAAGACCGCCGTCGAATGGGCCGAGCGCGGCGAGAAGGTCATCCTGGTGCGCCGGGAGACCAACCCCGACGACCTCTCCGGGATGATCGCCGCCCGGGGGGTGCTGACCAGCCGGGGCGGCAAGACCTCGCACGCCGCGGTCGTCGCGCGGGGCATGGGCAAGACCTGCGTGTGCGGTGCCGAGGAGCTCGACGTCGACACCCGGCGGAAGCGGTTCACCGCGCGCAGCGGGGACGTCGTCGACGAGGGCGACGTCATCTCCATCGACGGTTCGACCGGCCGGGTGTGGCTCGGCGAGGTGCCGGTGGAGGACTCCGACGTCGTCCGCTACTTCGAGGGTGAGATCGACCCGGAGTCCGACGACGCCGACGATCTGGTCCGCAGCGTGCACCGGCTGCTCGCCCACGCCGACGAGGTGCGTCGACTCGGCGTGCGCACCAACGCCGACACCGGGGGCGACTCGGCGCGGGCGCGCCGCTTCGGCGCGCAGGGCATCGGTCTGTGCCGGACCGAGCACATGTTCCTCGGCGATCGCCGGCAGCTGGTGGAGACGTTGATCCTGGCCGAGGACGAGGCGCAGAAGGACGCGGCGCTCGACGCGCTCGCACCCCTGCAGAAGCAGGACTTCATCGAGATCTTCGAGGCCATGGACGGCCTGCCGGTGACCATCCGGCTGCTGGACCCGCCGCTGCACGAGTTCCTGCCCGACCTCACCGAGCTGTCGATCCGGGTGGCGGTGGCCGAGGAGCGGGGCGAGCACGACGAGGGAACCCTGCGCCTGCTTGCACGCCGTCCAGGCGATGCACGAGCAGAACCCGATGCTCGGTCTGCGCGGCGTGCGCCTCGGCCTGGTGGTGCCGGGGCTGTTCCGGATGCAGGTCCGCGCCATCGCCGAGGCCGCCTGCGAGCGGCGCAGGGCCGGCGGCGATCCGCACGCGGAGATCATGATCCCGCTGGTCGGCGCAGTGCAGGAGCTCGAGGCGATCCGCGACGAGGCGGAGAAGGTGCTGGCCGAGGTCTGCGCGGCCGAGGGCATCGACGTCACGGCCCTCATCGGGACGATGATCGAGGTGCCGCGCGCGGTGCTGACGGCCGACGAGATCGCGACGGCCGCCGACTTCTTCTCGTTCGGCACGAACGACCTGACCCAGATGACGTGGGGTTTCTCCCGGGACGACGTCGAGTCGGCGTTCTTCTCCGCCTACCTGGACAAGGGCATCTTCGGCGTCTCGCCGTTCGAGTCCATCGACCGCCCGGGCGTGGGGGAGCTGGTGCGGATCGCGGTCGAGAAGGGGCGGGCCGCGCGGCCGGACCTCAAGCTCGGCGTCTGCGGCGAGCACGGTGGCGACCCGGACTCGGTGCACTTCTTCCACGAGGTCGGCCTGGACTACGTGTCGTGCTCGCCGTTCCGGGTGCCGGTGGCCCGGCTGGAGGCCGGTCGCGCCGCGTTGGGTGCCCAGCGCGAGGGCAGCTGAGCACTCCCCCCGGAGTTGATCATCGTCGCTGTGCGCGGAGACACGCAGCCAGCGGCGTGTCCACGTGCACGCGGACGATGATCAACTCCGGGAAGGTTGTCAGCGCAGGTCGAACCGGTCGAGCTCCATGACCTTCACCCACGCGGCGGCGAAGTCACGCACGAACTTCTCCTTCGCGTCGTCGGCCGAGTAGACCTCGACGATCCCGCGCAGGATGGAGTTCGAGTTGAACACCAGGTCGGCCGCGGTGGCCGTGCGGACGACGTTGCCGTCGGCGTCCAGCCCCTCGTAGACGCCCTCGGTGTCGACCGAGGTGCGCCACGCGATGCCCAGGTCGAGCAGGTTGCGGAAGAAGTCCTGCGACAGCACGCCGGGCCGGTCGGTGAACACGCCGTGCTGCACGCCGCCGGTGTTGGCACCGAGGACCCGCAGGCCGCCGACCAGGAGCGTCATCTCCTTCGCGGTGAGCTCCAGCAGGTAGGCCTTGTCGACCAGCAGCGTCTCCGGAGCGATCTTGGTGCCCGGGGAGATCCAGTTGCGGAAGCCGTCGGCCCGCGGCTCGAGCCAGCGGAAGTTGTCGACGTCGGTCTGCTCCTGCGAGGCGTCGGTCCGCCCCGGGTGGAAGGGGACGCTGACCTGCACGCCGGCGTCGGCCGCGGCCTTCTCCACGGCGGCGGTGCCGCCGAGCACGATGAGGTCGGCCAGCGAGACCTTCTTGCCGGTCTGCTGCTCGAACTCGCCCTTCACCCGCTCGAGGACCGGCAGCACGTCGCCGACGCCCTCGTTGACCGCCCAGTCGATCTGCGGCTGCAGCCGCAGCCGGGCGCCGTTGGCGCCACCGCGCTTGTCGGTGCCGCGGTAGGACGCGGCGGCCGACCACGCCGTGTGCACCAGCTGCGACACGGTGAGGCCGGAGGAGAGCAGCCGCTGCTTGAGGTCGGCGACCTCGGCGTCACCGACGAGCTCGTGGTCGACCGCGGGGACCGGGTCCTGCCAGATGAGGTCCTCGGCCGGGACGTCGGGACCGAGGTAGCGCGTCTTCGGGCCCATGTCGCGGTGCAGCAGCTTGAACCAGGCGCGGGCGTACTGGTCGGCGAAGTACTCCGGGTCGTCGCGGAACCGCTCGGCGTAGGCGCGCAGCTCCGGGTCGACCGCGAGCGCCATGTCGGCCGTGGACATCATCGGCGGGTTCTTCTTGCCCTCGATGTGCGCGTCGGGGACGAGCTCCTGCGCCTCCGGGTTCTTCGGCTGCCACTGCTTGGCGCCGGCCGGGCTCTGGACGAGCTCCCAGTCGTAGCCGAACAGCGTCTCCCAGTAGGAGTTGTCCCACGTGGTCGGCGTCGGGGTCCAGGCGCCCTCGAGACCGCTGGTGATGGTGTCGGCGCCCTTGCCGGTGCCGTGCTGGCTGATCCAGCCGAGGCCGTTGCCGTGCACCGGGCAGCCCTCGGGCTCCGGTCCGACGAGGTCGGGGTTGCCGGCGCCGTGGGTCTTGCCGAAGGTGTGGCCGCCACCGATCAGGGCGACGGTCTCCTCGTCGGTCATGCCCATCCGGCGGAAGGTCACCTTGATGTCGTGGGCGGACGCGAGCGGGTCGGGGTTGCCCTTCGGACCCTCGGGGTTGACGTAGATCAGCCCCATGGTCACGTTCGCGAGCGAACCTTCGTCGAGGTCGAGCGGGTCCTCACCGGCGTAGCGCTCGTCGCCGAGCCAGGTGTCCTCGGGACCCCAGAAGACCTCCTCGGGCTGCCAGACGTCCTCGCGGCCGAAGGCGAAGCCGAAGGTCGGCAGGCCCATGTCGTCATGGGCCACGTTGCCGGCGAGGACGAGCAGGTCGGCCCAGGAGAGCTTGCGGCCGTACTTCTGCTTCACCGGCAGCAGCAGGCGCCGCGCCTTGTCGAGGTTGGCGTTGTCCGGCCAGCTGTTGAGCGGAGCGAACCGCTGCGCGCCCTCGCCGCCGCCGCCACGGCCGTCAGCGATGCGGTAGGTACCGGCCGCGTGCCACGACATGCGGATGAACAGCGGGCCGTAGTGACCCCAGTCGGCCGGCCACCAGTCCTGCGACGTGCGCATGACCTCGACGACGTCCCGCTTGACCGCCTCCACGTCGAGCTCGGCGAAGGCCGCCTTGTAGTCGAAGTCCTCACCGAGGGGGTCGGAGTCCTTCGACGGCTTGTTCAGCACCGACAGGTCCACCTGGTTGGGCCACCAGTCCCGGTTGGTGCGGGGACGGTGGTCGGTGTGCGCCTCCGGCGACGGGATCGCCGGGTTCTCGCTCTCGCTGGTGCTGTGGGTCTCGACCTTGTTGTGCTCGTCCTTCACGATGTGCCTTCCTGTGCTTCGGATCGGTCCGGGGATCGGTCGGGGGTTCGGGGGCTGGTCAGGTCTGGCGAGCAGGTCGGGCAGCGGCCCCAGTAGATGACCTCCGCCTCGTCGATGTCGTAGCCGGCGCCGTCGCTCGCGGTCAGGCACGGTGCGAGGCCGACCGCACAGTCGACGTCGACGATCGCTCCGCACGACCGGCACACGAGATGGTGGTGGTTGTCGCCGACCCGGGCCTCGTAGCGGGCCACGGAGCCCATCGGCTGGATGCGCCGGACCAGGCCTGCGATGGTCAGTGCCCCGAGCACGCCGTACACGGCCTGGTGGGACACGGCCGGTAGCTCGCGGCGTGCGGCGGCGATGATCGACTCGGTGTCGGCGTGCGGGTGCTCGTGCACCGCGGCCAGCACCGCGAGCCGCGGACGGGTCACGCGGAGGCCGGCCTCGCGCACCATGGCGGTGAACTCCGTCGGCGTCGGCACGCGCTCATCCTACGCATTGTTTGGAATGGATCAAGTTGACGGCCGGGGTTCGCGCCCCACTGTCCACATCCGTCCCCGGACGGTCGGCCCCACGTGGTAACCATGACCCATGGGGGTGCGCGGCGGGAGACTGGTCGGCAGGTTGGTGGCCGCGCTCGTCCTCGCGGCCTTCCTCCTGGTCGTCTCGACGGCCGGTGCCATCTGGTGGACGGCCCGGCAGGACGCCCGCCCGACGTCCGACGCGATCGTGGTGCTCGGCTCCGCCCAGTACGACGGCGTGCCGTCGTCGATCTTCGAGGCCCGGCTCGAGCACGCCCTCCGGCTGTACTCCGACGGCGTCGCGCCCGTGATCGTCACGGTCGGCGGCAAGGCGGCCGGCGACCGGTTCACCGAGGCCGAGGCCGGTCGTGACTACCTCGCGGCCGCCGGAGTGTCGGCCGAGTCGCTGCTGGCGGTGCCCGAGGGCGTCGACACCCTGGAGAGCATGCGGTCGGTCTCGCGGGCCTTCGACGAGCAGGGCTGGGGCAGCGCGGTGCTGGTCACCGATCCCTGGCACGCGATGCGCACCGAGCGGATGGCCGAGGACGCCGGCATCGAGTCGACCAGCTCGCCCACGCGCCAGGGGCCGTCGGTGTACAGCCGCACCACGCAGGCGCGGTACATCCTCCGTGAGACCGCGGCGTACCTGCTCTACCGCGCGACCGGCGAGAGCGTCGCCGGCGCGCCGGGGATCGGCTGAGGAGGTGGACGTGATCGAGCTCGGCAAGGCCGGCTCCACCGGCGTCCCGGGGTGGCGCCGGTGCTCCGGGACGGCGACACCGTGAACCGGCGCAACCGGGCGGCACCGACCGCCATCGTCGCCGGCGGCGCGGTCGCGGGAGGCGGCAGCTGATGGCCGGCCGTGGACGCATCCGGGCGGCCGACATCGCGCTGGTGCGCGAGCGCAGCCGGATCGACGAGATCGTGGGCGAGCACCTGCAGCTCAAGCGCGCCGGTGGGGGGAGCTTCAAGGGCCTCTGTCCCTTCCACGACGAGAAGTCCCCCTCCTTCCAGGTCACGCCGAGCCGGGGGCTCTACCACTGCCTGGCGGGTGAGACCGGCGTTCTCACCGAAGACGGCGTCGTCCCCATCCGTGAACTCGCCGGCCGCTCTGTTCGCGTGCTCGACCGGAACAGCGCATGGGTGGAAGCTCCGTTCCGGCCCTACGGCGTCCAGCGATTGATGAAGCTGACCCTGACCCGTAACGGCCGAATCAAGGTCTTGCACGCAACGGACGAGCACCGTTGGTTCGTGTCGTCGGGGAGGACCCGCACAGAACGGCGGGAAGTCCTCACGAAGGACTTGAAGCCCGGCGCGCGGCTGGCTACATGCTTTCCGCGAAGCCGCGTTCTCCACAAGAAGTACGAGCGGGCGAACTGGGTCGTGCAGGCGGTCGAGTGGAGCGACCGAATCGAGGAGGTCTACTGCGCCGAGGTGCCTGGAACCCACGCCTTCACGCTCGAGGACAACATCCTGACCGGAAATTGCTTCGGTTGCGGCGAGGGTGGCGACGTCATCTCCTTCATCCAGCAGATCGACCACCTGTCCTTCTCCGAGGCGGTCGAACTGCTCGCGGGACGGGCCAACGTCGAACTGCACTACGAGGACGACGGCGGACGCCCCACCGGTGCGCCGGACCGGGCGTCCGTCGGCCAGCGCGCCCGGCTGGTCGCGGCCAACACCGCGGCGGCCGCCTTCTACGCCGAGCAGCTCGGCACGCCGGACGCCGCACCCGCCCGCCAGTTCCTGGCCGAGCGTGGGTTCGACCGGCAGGTCGCGGTCGACTTCGGCTGCGGCTTCGCGCCCGGGGGGTGGGACGCCCTGACCCGGCACCTTCGGGGCAAGGGGTTCAGCCAGGCGGAGTTGGTCACCGGTGGGCTGGCCAAGGAGTCCTCCCGCGGAAGCCTCATCGACCGCTTCCACCGCCGGCTGGTCTGGCCGATCCGCGACATCACCGGCGACGTGATCGGCTTCGGGGCACGCAAGCTCATGGACGACGACCCCGGGCCCAAGTACCTCAACACCCCCGAGACCCCGCTGTACAAGAAGAGCAGCGTGCTCTACGGCATCGAACGGGCCAAGCGCGACATCGCCCGCCGGCACCAGGCCGTCGTCGTCGAGGGGTACACCGACGTGATGGCCTGCCACCTGGCCGGGGTGACCACCGCCGTCGCCTCGTGCGGCACCGCCTTCGGGGCCGAGCACATCGGCGTGCTGCGCAGGCTGCTCATGGACCAGGACGAGTTCCGCGGCGAGGTGGTCTACACCTTCGACGGTGACGCGGCGGGCCAGGCGGCGGCGATGAAGACGTTCAAGGAGGACCAGCGCTTCGTCGGCCAGACCTTCGTGGCGGTCGAGCCCGACGGACGCGACCCCTGCGAGCTGCGGCAGGAGCACGGCGATGCTGCGGTCCGCGACCTGATCGCGCGGCGCAGCCCGCTGATCGAGTTCGTGCTCAAGACGACGCTGACCGAGTACGACCTGGACACCGTCGAGGGCCGGGTGGCCGCACTGGAGAAGACCGCGCCCCTGGTCGCGCAGATCAAGGACCACGCGTTGCGTCCGGCGTACGCGCGGCGACTGGCCGGTCTCATCGGGAACACCGACGAGGGCGAGGTGGTCGAGCGGGTGCGCCGGCTCACCGGCGACGGGAACGGCCCGGGGCAGTCGCGCCGTCCGCGCCCGCCGAAGCGCTCGCCGGACGACGTGGCGGTGGCCGTGGAGCGGGAGGCGGTGAAGGCCGCGCTGCAGATGCCGGAGGTCGCCGGTCCCTCGTTCGACGCGGTCCCCCCGGCTGCCTACACCGACCCCGAGTACGCCGCCGTGGCCGAGGCCGTCGCCCAGGCCGGGGGAGCGGCCGGCGCCACGGTCACCGGTCCGGCGTGGCTGGACGAGGTCGCGGCCCACTGCGAGCGTGACTCGGCGCGAGCCCAGCTCACGGCGCTGGCGGTGGAGCCGCTGCGCTCGGTGGGGGAGGCCGATGCCGGCTACGTCAACGCGGTGATGGCCCGGCTGCAGGAGATGGCCACCGTGCGCCGGGTGGCCGCGCTCAAGGGCAAGCTGCAGCGCATGAACCCCGTCGAGTCGCCCGACGAGTACACGAAGGTCTTCGGGCAGCTGGTGGCCCTGGAGCAGGAGGCCCGATCGCTGCGCGAGCGGGCGATGGGCGGGTTGACACCATGAGCGTCCTCGATCAGATCAAGCGCCGGTTCGCCCGTCCGCCCGAGCCCGTGCGCGCAGCAGTCGCACCGGACCCGGACGAAGACGTGCTCGCGTGGGGGCCGCTGGTGGGCGGTGCGGGGTGGCTGGCCGCCACCTCGCGCGGGCTCCGGGTCGTCGATGCCGACGGGGGCGGGGACGGCAGCGTCCTGCCCTGGCATCAGGTGGGGACGGCGCGCTGGGCGGGGACGGCCGACGGCGGCGGCACCTTCACGGTGACGCCCCTGACCGAGGTCGAGCCGGGGGTGCAGGCGCGGCTGCCGCAGCAGCGGTACACGCTCGCCGAGGCGGGCGACCTGCCGGCCGTCGTCCGGCGGCGGGTCGACTCGACCGTGGTCGCCAGCCGACGTTTCCCGCTGCCCGACCGGGGCGGGGTGCTGCTCGTGGCCCGCCGGGTGCCGGGGCAGCCGGTCAAGGAGTGGACCGTCGTGTTCGACGACGAGGCCGATCGCAACGACCCGCGGTCCCGCGAGGTCGCGCGGGAGAAGCTCGCCGAGGCGCTGGCCACCGAACAGGTGGAATGACCTCAGCGCGGAGCTGGCCTCAGCGCGGAGCTGGCCTCAGCGCGGAGCGTCGGTGCCCATCTTCGACTTGACCGACGACAGCACGTCGTCCGCGCGGGCCTGCGCCATGCCGGCGACGCTCTGCAGCCGCGGGTCGTCCTTGGCCTCGGCCCAGGCGCGGCGGATCTGCTCGTAGCGCTCGCGACCCGCGCGCGCACCGAGCACGTAGCCGGCGCCGAAGCCGGCAGGAAGGGGAGCTTGGCCACGGATACCTCCTGGGGAACGAGCGGACCGGTCGAGACGCTACCTGTGGCTGACGCCGCACCGGCAGCCGCCGAGGCCTGCCGGGGCGAGCCGGGCCGGTGAGGTAGTCTCGTCGGGCGTGCGGGTCGCACCCGCCCATCCCCCGTAGCTCAATTGGCAGAGCATGCGACTGTTAATCGCAGGGT
>CAVRRZ010000003.1:0-207123 GCA_963723745.1 uncultured Actinomycetota bacterium | reverse complement strand
GGGAGGCCTGATGGCCAAGGACGGACCGGGCGGTGAGAAGACCGAGAAGCCCACTCCCCAGCGCCTGAAGAAGGCGCGCAAGGAGGGGCAGATCCCGCGGACCCAGGAGCTGGGCACCTGGGCCGGGGTGGCGGCGGCCAGCGTGCTGCTGCCGATGCTCGCGGAGCAACGGCTACGACGAGGCGCGCGAACTGTTCGTGCAGATCGGCGCGGTGGCCACGACCCCCGAGGACGAGCAAGCTGTCGATCCTGCTCGGGCAGGCGCTGACTGCCTTCCTGACGACCCTGCTGCCCCTGGCGCTCGCGCTCATGGTCGTCGGCACGGCGTCCTCGGCCGCCGCAGGGCGGCGTCACGTTCGCCACCAAGGGCGATGAAGCCGACGCTGAAGAAGTTCAACCCGTTGCCGGGCTTGAAGCGGATGTTCGGCACCCAGGGCCTCTGGGAGGCGGTCAAGGCGCTGATCAAGACCGCGGCGCTGGCCACGGTCGTCATCATCACCAGCGACCGCGCGCAGGAGCTGGTCTCCTCCGCCGGGGCCCTGCCGCTGTCGGCGGTCACCGCCACCTTCGCCGACTCGGCCGATCCTCATGTTCCGCGTGGTCGCGGTGACCGGCCTGGTCATCGCCGTCGCCGACTACGTCGTCGTCCGGAAGAAGACGATGAAGCAAGCTCAAGATGAGCAAGTACGAGATCACCCAGGAGCACAAGCAGTCCGAGGGCGACCCGCACATGAAGGCGCACCGCCGCGCGACGCCAGCTGGCGATGTCGCGCAACCGGATGATGGCCGAGGTCGCCGAGCGCCGACGTCCTGCTGGTCAACCCGACGCACGTCGCCGTGGCGCTGAAGTACGAGGCCGAGCGCGGAGCGCCCGCGGGTGGTGGCCAAGGGCGCCGGCGAGGTGGCGGCCAAGCTGCGCGAGATGGCGGCCGAGGCCGGCGTGCCGCTGGTGCAGGACATCCCGCTGGCCCGCGCGCTGCACGCCTCCTGCGAGCTCGGCCAGGAGGTGCCGGCGCAGCTGTTCACCGCGGTCGCCCGGGTGCTCGCCTTCGTGATGCACCTCGGCGCGCGCGGGGTGAAGGGCGGCTTCCACCGCCCCGGCTTCGAGGCACCGGAGGTCGAGGGCCTGCCGAAGGCCGGCCGCCGCCGGCCCGCGCCCACCGCCGCCCCCTGATCGCCCGGCACCCGAATCGCCCGGCACCCGATTCGACCGGGTGCCGATCGGCGGCGGGACTGCCGATGAAGGACGACGTGACCTCCCGTCCGTGCCTGCACTCCGCGGACGCGGCGCGTGAAGGGCATGGGCAAGGCCGCCGTCCCGATCGGCGTCGTCGCGATCGTCCTCATGCTGGTCGTGCCGCTGCCGGCCGCCGTCCTGGACCTGCTGCTCGGGCCTCAACATCACCGCGTCGCTGCTGATCCTGCTGGTCTCGATGCAGATCAAGCGGCCGCTGGACTTCGCCGTCTTCCCGTCGCTGCTGCTCGTCGCGACGCTGTTCCGGCTGTCGCTGAACGTCTCCTCGACCCGGCTGGTGCTCACCGACGGCTACGCGGGCAAGGTCATCGAGGCCTTCGGGCACTTCGTGATCGGCGGCTCGCTGGTCGTCGGTCTGGTGATCTTCGTGATCCTGACCATCATCCAGTTCGTCGTGATCACCAACGGTGCCGGCCGCGTGGCCGAGGTCGGCGCCCGCTTCACCCTCGACGCCATGCCCGGCAAGCAGATGGCGATCGACGCCGACCTCAACGCCGGCCTGATCAACGAGGACCAGGCCCGCAAGCGCCGCCACGAGGTCACCGCCGAGGCCGACTTCTACGGCTCGATGGACGGTGCCTCGAAGTTCGTCAAGGGCGACGCGATCGCCGGCATCATCATCACGCTGATCAACCTCATCGGCGGCTTCGCGATCGGCGTCATGCAGCGGGGCATGGCCCCCGGCGAGGCCGTCTCGACCTTCTCGCTGCTGACCGTCGGCGACGGCCTGGTCTCGCATGATCCCGGCCCTGCTGCTGTCCACCGCGACCGGCATCATCGTGACCCGGTCGGCCACCGAGGGCGACATGGGCACCGACCTGCTCGCCCAGCTCGGCCGGTTCAAGCAGCCGCTGCGGATCGCCGGCGGCGCGGCGATCGCCCTGTGCCTGATCCCCGGCCTGCCCGAAGCTGCCGTTCCTGATCGTCGGCGGCGCTGTTCCTGCTCATGGCCGCGCGGATCACCGAGGACGCCGGAGGTCGACGAGGAGGCCGAGGCCGCGGCGGCCGCAGCGGAGGCCGAGCCCAAGCCGGACTCCCCCGAGGCGATCGCCGAGAAGATGCGGGTCGACCCGCTCGAGCTCGAGGTCGCCTTCGACCTGGTCGACCTGGTCGACGCCGCCCGCGGCGGCGACCTGCTCGACCGGGTCAAGGCGCTGCGCCGCAAGGTCGCCATGGACACCGGCCTGGTCATCCCGCTGGTGCGCACCCGCGACAACCTCGACCTGCCCGGCTCGCAGTACGTCATCTGGCTCAACGGCGTCCCCGCCGCGCAAGGGCATCTCCCCCGCCGGCACCGTGCTGGCCATCGGCGACAACCTCGACGGCCTGCCCGGCAAGGCCACCCGCGAGCCGGTGTTCGGCCTGGCCGCCAAGTGGGTGCCGGTCGAGCTGCAGCGGCAGGCGGAGATGGCCGGCGCCACCGTCGTCGACCGCTCCTCGGTCATCACCACGCACCTCGCCGAGGTCGTCCGGCAGAACGCCGCCGACCTGCTCGGCCGCGAGGACGTCCGCCTGCTGGTCGAGATGGTGCGCCGCACGCACCCCATCGTCGTCGAGGAACTGACCCCCGCGCTGCTCACCCTGGGAGAGGTGCAACGCGTGTTGCACGCGTTGCTCGAAGAGGGTGTGTCGATCCGGGACCTGGTGCGCATCTTCGAGGCACTCTCTGTACGTGCAAAGTCGTCGACCGACCTCGACGGTCTGGTCGAGGCGGCCCGCGCCGCGCTCGGCTCGGCGATCAGCCACCCGTACGTCACTCCCGACGAGCGCCTGCACGTCTTCACCCTCGACCCGGGCTTCGAGCAGCGGCTGCTCGAGTCGGTCCGGCAGAGCGACGCCGGCCAGGTGCTGGCCCTCGACGCCGGCGGCATCGACGCCCTCGTCCACGGCTGCAGCGGCCTGCTCGAGGAGGCCGAGCGCGCCGGCCTCTCCCCCGTCCTGGTGTGCTCCCCCCAGGTCCGCGCCGCCCTGGCCCGCCTGATGCGCCAGGTCCTTCCCCGCCTTCCGGTGATCTCCTACGCAGAGGTCTCCCGGACAGCGCAGATCGAGTCGCTGGGAGTGGTGAGCGGTGCCGTTGCGATCCGTTGAGGCCGCCACGCGCGACGACGCCATCGCCGCCGCGCGCGAGCAGTTCGGCGCCTCGGCCCGCGTGGTCGGCGTCCGCCGGGTCCGCTCGGGCGGCGTGCTCGGGCTTCTTCGCCACCGAGCGCTACGTCGCCGAGGTCGCCCCCGACCAGCCGGCCCGCCCGGCCGTGCCCGTCCCGGCACCGGCCCGGCCCGCGCCGTCGGCCGGCTCCCGCACGCAGTCACCGGCCGGCCGCGACGACTCCGACCGGCCCGCGTCCGCACCGACCGACGACGACCGCCTGGACGAACTGACCGGGCTGCTCGGCGGCCCCTCCCCCGCGGTGTCGCCCACGCCGTACCCGCGGCCGGGACGCCGTCCCGACGACGTCCGTAGGGAGCGCGCCGCCGATCCCTTCGCGGCACGCGAGACACCGTCGGCGTTCGCGCCCGAGCCCGAGCCGGTGCGCCCGGCCGTCGTCCGGACCCCCGCCGTGCGCCCGGCGTGGTCGTCGTTCGTCACCGACGAACCGGCCGACGAGCCCGCAGCAGCACCACAGCCGTTGGGGTCGGCCGCCACCCCCTCACCCTTCACCGCCGCCCTGGCTCGCATGGTCTCCGGAGACTCCGAGGTCCGTCAGGCCGTCGAGGAGGCGCTGGCCGAGCCCGCCGAGGTGCGGGCGCCGGCCGCCGCCGGTCCGTGGCCGACCTGGTCGGGACCCGCCCGAGCGACAGAGACATCGGTGTGGTCGCGTGCGACGCACCTGGAGGAGGAACCGGTGGAACTGCAGGACTACACGCCGTCCTCCGCGCCCGCCCTCGTCGAGCCGCCCGCCGCGGTGCCGACCTGGGTGGCCGCGCCGGAGGAAGCCCCCCAGCCCAGCTCCTCCGACCGGGAGCAAGCGATCGCCGAGGTGCTGCGCGCCGCGCTGGCCCAGGACCGCTCCGACGAGGCCCTCGCCGGGATCCTGCGCAAGGTGATGGACGGCGCCTCGCCCCAGGCGGCGCTGGCCGAGTCCGTCCGGACGCAGGCCGTCGAAGCTGCTCCGGTCGCCGAGGCTGCTCGCGTCGTGGAGTCGCCGGTCGTGGACGAGTCCGTCGTCGAGGAACCGGTGGCCGAGGTCGCACCCGTGACCGAGCCCGCCGTCGAAGCGCCCGTCGCCGAGGCCGAGCCCGTCATCGAGGAGCAGCTCGTCGAGACGCGGTCGGCACTGTTCGGTGGATCGGACCTCGGCTGGGACGACGACCACTCGTCGTCCCTGTGGGCCGACACCGTCACCCCTGCCGCGCCAGCTGCGCCGGCCGAGGCCGTCACCGAGGCCGTCACCGACGAACCGCTCCCTGCCGTGCCGGTCGAGGAGCAGATCGAGATCGTCGCCGAGCAGGCCGCGGAGGCCTTCGACGACGAAACCGAGCTCGCCGAGCAGGCCGAGCAGGCCGAGGAGCTCTCGCCCGTCCTCGCCCGCACGGCCAGCGACCCGGCACCGATGTCGCTCGACGCGACCACGGTGATGCCCCCGCTGTCGCTGCTGCCCCCGCTGCCCTCGTCGCGGCAGCGCGGCGGCCGTCCGCCGGTTCCTCCGGCGGCGAGCCGCGCGGCGGCACCGGTCCGGACGACGAAGGCCCTGGCGGACCAGGCCTCCGCGCCGGCTCCGGCTGACCTCGCCGAGGCGCTGGCCACGGTCACCCGCCTGCCGCTCGCGCCCACCGAGGAGACGCCGGCGCCCGTGGTCGAGGCCGCCCTGCCCGTCGTCGAGCGCCAGCCCGTCGACACCCCGGCTCCGGCCGCACCTGCTGCCGCTGCTCCGGCCGGCGACGCCGCACAGGACACCGCGGTGATCGCCCCCGTCGTCGCGGACGCCACGCCCGACTCGGCCAACCGTGCCCCTGGGGTCCGCGCCGCCGAGGTCCGCGCCGCCGTGCGGGCCGCCGCCCGAGCGGCGGTGGCGACGCCGCCGGCCCGCACGGAGGTCCGCCCGGTCCGGGCGCCCCGTCCGGTTGCGCCGGCCCGCCCGCGGGTCGCCGTCCCGGCCGCTGCCGTGCCCGCGGACGCCGACGTCACGTCCCGCCTGACCGCGCTCGGCCTGCCGGCCGAACTCCTCGGCGACTGCTTCGCCGCCGAGGCCACGGCCCACGGCACCTACGCCGCGCTGACCCGCGCGCTCGCGGCGCGGCTGCCCGAGGTCCCCGAGCTGCCCGATCGGCGCCGGTGATGTGCTCGTCGTGGTCGGCCCCGGGGTCGAGACCCTGCGCGCCGCCCGGGCGCTGGCCGCGTCGCTGCGGCTGGACCCCGACCGGGTGCAGTGGGCCACCGCGTGGCGACCTGGCCGGCCTGGCACCCGCCGGCAGCCGGATGGCGACCATCGAGACGGCCATCGACCGCCGCCAGGAGGCGGCCGGCTCCGGCACCGTGACGATCGTGGCCGTCGACGCCCCGCTGCGCACCGACGCCTACTGGACGGCGCAGATGCTGGCGATCTGGACGCCGGTCGCGGTGTGGGCCGTCGTCGAGGCCACCCGCAAGCCCGAGGACCTCGAGCCGTGGCTGGACGGGCTGCCCCGCGTGGACGCGCTGATGGTCCAGGACACCGACCTGTCGGCCGACCCCGCCGCCGTCCTGGGCAGCGTCGCGCTGCCGCAGGAGCTGCCGGTGGCGACACTGGACGGCGTCCGGGCCACCCCGCACCGCTGGGCCTCGCTGCTCTGTGAGCGACTGGAGACGCCGCAGACATGAGCCCGCTGCGCTGGGACGTCCTCGCTCGTCGGGTTCGTGCTGGCCCTGCCGGTGCTGGCGCTCGGCCTGCGTGGCGACCTGTCGGTCGAGGAGACGATGACGCGCCTCCCCTGGTGCCTGCTCGCCGGCTGGGCGGCGGTCGGCTGCTGCGCTGGGCGTTGACGCCGCAGCAACCGACGACCGGGCCCGCTGACGACGGCGTCCCGTCGCCGGCCGACGAGGACGCGCCCCACCCCGCCTGACCAGCCCCCTCCGGCCCCGTTGCACGCCGTTCGACCGCAGCGCACGCGATGCAACGTGTGTGATGCGCGCACGGTGCGTGCAATGGTCCGGCGACGAGTGTCGTCCACAGTGCTCGGCTGATTCCACAGCTGCGTTCCGGACGCCGACGGCGGACCGTCGGAGGCGCAGTGTCACGACGTGGACGCCTCACCTGCCGCGACGCCTCGTCTGCTGTTGCGCGCCGACGCCCTGGCTGCCGGCTTCTCCGACGGCGAGATCGCCCGGCTCAAGCGCTCGGGTACCTGGACCGCGCTGCAACGGGGCGCGTACCTGCTCGGCGAGGACGACCTCCGCCCCCGAGCGCGGCATGCGCTCGTCGTGCAGGCCACCCTGGCGCGCCTCCGGACGCCGGCGGTGGTGAGCCACGCGTCCGCAGCCGTGCTGCACGGTCTGCCGCTCTGGGGCGTGCCGCTGCAGCAGGTGCACATCACCCGGCAGCCACCCGCACGCAGTGCACTCGACCCCCGACTGCGTTCGCACGTCGCCCGGCTGCCCGACGAGCACGTGGTGAGCGTGGGCGCGTGCGTCGTCACGAGTGCGGCGAGGACCGTCGTCGATCTGGCCCGGTGGCTGCCGTTCGCGCCCGCCCTGGCCATCGCCGACGCCGCTCTGCGCTCGAAGCTCACCACTCGCGAGGAACTGCTCGCAGTCCTCGAGTTCGGGCGGGGCACGCGTGGCTCGCGGGCGGCTCATCGCGTGGTGCGGGCCGCCGACGCCCGGAGCGAATCGTGGGCGAGAGCAGGAGCAGAGCCGTGATGATCGAGCTCGGACTGCCGCTGCCCGATCTGCAGATCGAGGTGCGCGACCCCAGCGGGCGGCTGCTCGGCAGGGCCGATTTCGGCTGGCGCGAGCAGCGGCTGCTCGGCGAGTTCGACGGGCGAGTCAAGTACGGGCGGCTGCTGCGGCCAGGCCAGGACGCCGGCGACGCGGTCTTCGAGGAGAAGCGCCGCGAAGACGCGATGCGGGACGAGAACTGGTCCGTCGTCCGCTGGGTCTGGCGAGAGCTCGACGTCCCAGTGGCGTTCGGACGGCGAATCGTGCGCCGGCTCGACCGTGCTGCCTGACCTGCCCGGTGCATTGCACGCTCCGTGCACGCATCACACGCGAGGCAATGCGTGCTCTCCGGCGAGAGAGCGTGCAATGCGGACCGGGTCAGCCGGGAGGGGGCTCAGAGCGGGAGGTCCTCCAGCATCTCGGTGACCAGCGCGGCGATCGGCGAGCGCTCGGAGCGGGTCAGGGTCACGTGCGCGAACAGCGGGTGGCCCTTCAGCGCCTCGATGACAGCGGTGATGCCGTCGTGCCGGCCGACCCGCAGGTTGTCCCGCTGGGCGACGTCGTGGGTGAGCACGACGCGCGAGCCGGAACCCAGCCGGGACAGCACGGTCAGCAGCACGCCGCGCTCCAGCGACTGCGCCTCGTCGACGATCACGAACGAGTCGTGCAGCGAGCGCCCGCGGATGTGGGTGAGCGGCAGCACCTCGATGAGGCCGCGCGCCGCGATCTCCTCGAGCACCGCCGGTGGACACCAGCGCGCCGAGGGTGTCGTAGACCGCCTGCGCCCAGGGCGACATCTTCTCGCCCTCGCTGCCCGGCAGGTAGCCCAGCTCCTGGCCCCCGACGGCGTACAGCGGCCGGAAGATGACGACCTTCTTGTGCGCCCGCCGCTCGAGCACCGACTCCAGGCCCGCGCACAGCGCCAGCGCCGACTTGCCGGTGCCCGCCCGTCCGCCCAGCGAGACGATGCCGATGTCGGGGTCGAGCAGCAGGTCCAGCGCGATCCGCTGCTCCGCGGAGCGACCGTGCAGGCCGAACGCCTCGCGGTCACCGCGCACCAGGCGCACCTGCTTGTCGGGCGCTGACCCGCCCCAGCGCCGACCCGCGCGAGGACAGCAGCACCAGGCCGGTGTGCGGTGGCAGCTCCGCGGCGGCCGGCACGTACGCCTCGCCGGTGTCGTAGAGCGTGTTGAGCTCGGCGTCGTCCAGGGACAGCTCGGCCATCCCGGTCCAGCCGGCGTCGACGGCGTCCAGCGCCCGGTACTCGTCGGTCTCCAGCCCGACCGCGGCGGCCTTGACGCGGAGCGGCACGTCCTTGGTGATCAGGCAGACGTTCCGGCCCTCGGCCCGCAGGTTCAGCGCCACCACCATGATCCGGCTGTCGTTGCTGTCGTTGCGGAAGCCCGCCGGCAGCACCGTCGGGTCGCTGTGGTTGAGCTCGACGTGCAGCGTCGCGCCCTCCTCGCCGATGGGCAGCGGCGCGTCCAGCCGGCCGTGGGTGACCCGCAGGTCGTCGAGCATGCGCAGCGCCTGACGGGCGAACCAGCCGAGTTCGGGGTGGTGCCGCTTGTCCTCCAGCTCACCGATCACGACGAGGGGGAGCACGACGTCGGCGTCGCCGAAGCGCAGCAGCGCACCCGGGTCGGAGAGCAGGACGGAGGTGTCGAGGACGTAGGTACGGCGAGTGGTCACGGATCGACTCCCGTCGGGGGCGACAGCACGACGGCATGGCGCCCCCGCTCGAAGGTGGCCGGGCCCCGGCTGGAAGGCCGGGTGCCGGCCCCCCTGGTCGACGAAATCGTCAGCACCAACCGGGCCTCCCGTGGACGACGGGTGCGGCCCGTCCTCCACCGAGAACGGTAGGACCGCCCAGTGACAACTGTGTGACGGCGAGGCGGCGTGTCCCCCTATCGGGGGCGCAGCTTCCCCACTCGTCCCAGGCTGCCCAGTCCGTCAGTCGCGGCGGGCGGCGGCCAGCGCGACGGCGGCCCAGAGCGCCGGCACGAGCAGCACCGGCCACTGCAGCGACCAGTCCCCCAGCCACAACAGGCCCAGCACCAGGAGGACGGCGAGGGCCGCCGCCGTCCAGAGGTCCAGGAGCCGCCGCTCCCGGACGGGCCGCCGGTCCATCAGGCCGACGAGGTCTGCAGTTCGCCGGCGATCCGGGCCGGCGTCAGCGGCTCGTCGAGCAGCCGGACGAACCGGTCGGCCACCGGCTGGACCGTCCGGCCGGGCGTGCCAGCCACCGCGAGAGCAGGTCGTAGCCCTCGACGTAGGTGGAGATGTAGGCGCGCCACAGCGGGTGGGTCAGGAAGCGCAGCTGCTGGTCGGCCCGCTCGGCGCTGACCAGCGACCAGCGCTGCAGGTAGTCCTTGACCTCGTCGGGCGTCGGCGCCCCGGTCGTGCAGCAGGATCGCGGCGTCCTGGCGGACCCGGTTCAGCGGAGCGGCCGCCGTGGACGACGCGCTCGGCGAGGTCCCCGTCGAGGCGCAGGCCGAGGTCGGCGAGGATCTCGGCCGCCCACGGCCCCCAGCCCGGCGCCGACCGTCGCCTCCAACCCGAGGTCGGCCAGGCCCTCGGCCATCAGGCACTCGGGGGTGTTGACGAGGAAGACGGTGTGCTCGACCCGCGCCGCACGGTCGACCAGGCCCAGCTCCTTGCGGCAGTGCTCGGTGTGGTGGCCCGGGTAGGACTCGTGGGCCACCAGGTGCGGCAGCCGGCTCGAGGCGGTGCGGCAGGTCGGCGTTGATGGCGACGCGCGAGCGTGTAGTCGCCCTCGTAGTAGTTGAAGCCCGACCACGGCTTGTCGGTGACCACCTCGTACCGGACCGTCTCGACCTCGGGCAGGCCGTAGCGTGTCCGCGGACCCGGTCGCGCAGCGCGCTGGACAGCGCGTGCGACGGCCTCGGCCAGCCGCTCCGGCGGGCACTCCTCGCTGCCGGCGGTGGGCGTCGTAGCGCTCGGCCAGCGGTCCCGCTGCCGGGCAGCAGCGTGTCCAGCTCGGCGTGCGCGAGCGGCGTACTCGTCGGTGTCGCCGAGCTCCGCGTCGACCTGGAAGTAGGTGCGCACCTCGTCGAGGAAGCCGACCGGCTCGCCGCTCATGACGCGCGCGCTGCACTCCAGTCCGGTGAGCTGACCGCGCAGGAAGTCGACCCGATCGGCCGCCAGTCCGGACGCGTCCAGCTCCGCCAGCAGGGTCCGCGCCTGGTCGCGGAGCTGGTGCGGCGGTCGGCGCCGGCTCGTCGTCGACCGGCGGCGCGGATGCGCGGGTCGCCGGTGTAGGCGTCGACGAAGCCGGACTCCAGCCGGTCGAAGCGCAGCCCCAGCCGCACGTACTCCAGCGGGACGTCGACGGCGCGGAGGGGCATGCCCGCGAGTGTCTCAGCCGCCGAACCGGCGATGCCTGGCGGAGTAGTCGCGCAGCGCCCGCAGGAAATCCACCCGACGGAAGTCCGGCCAGTACACGTCGGTGAAGTAGAACTCCGCGTGCGCCGTCTGCCACAGCAGGAAGCCCGAGAGCCGCTGCTCGCCGCTCGTGCGGATGACCAGGTCGGGGTCGGGCTGGCCCCGGGTGTAGAGGTGCTCGGAGATGTGCTCGACGTCGAGCGAGTCGACGAGTTCCTCGAGCGTCGTGCCCCGCTCGGCATGCTCGGCCAGCAAGCGAGCGGACGGCGTCGGCGATCTCCCGTCGTCCGCCGTAGCCGACCGCGAGGTTGACCGAGGCGCCGGGGCGGCCGTGCGTGTCCTCCTCCGCCTGCTTGAGGACGGCGACCGTCTCCGCCGGCAGCAGCTCCAGCGCGCCGACCGCACGCAACTGCCAGCGCAGCCCGGGGCGGGACAGGTCCTCGGCGACGCCCTTCGATGATGCGCAGCAGTGGCGCGAGCTCGGGCTCGGGCCGGGACAGGTTGTCGGTGGAGAGCAGGAAGAGGGTGACGACCTCGATCCCCGGCCTCGTCGCACCAGCCCAGGAGGTCGACGATCTTGTCCGCGCCACGGCGGTGACCGGCGGTGACGTCCTCGAGCCCGGTCGCGCGCGCCCACCGGCGGTTGCCGTCGATGATCACGCCGACGTGGCAGGGCAGGTCGGCACCGGCCAGGCGACGGGCCAGCCGGCGCTCGTAGACCTGGAGGATGGCTTCGCGAACCTTCTGGCGCGCCCCCACGGACGCCCACCCTAGGCCTCCGGAGGGCCCGGGACACGGCTGCGCCGAAACCTCGCCGGCGGTGTCGCGAGGGGCACACCGTCCGGTGGTGCGCGGCAACCTACGGGACCGTAACCTCGGTGCATGAACCCTGCGCCCGACGACCGCGAGCAGGTGCGGGTCGAGGCCGACGCCTCGGAGATCGAGGCTCCGCTGGGGCAGGCGGTGGCCGCCGTCCTCGAGGAGGGCGAACGGGTCGAGCAGACCTGGACGGCCGACGACTTCGGCGACAACGACTGGGAGCACCCCGACACGCGCCCCCGGATGCGGGGCTGGCTGCACCTGTTCGCGTTCTTCACCGCCATCGTCGCCGGCGCGACGCTGATCCCGCTCGCCGCGGTGCTCGGCGCCCGTGCCGGCTGGTCGGTCGCCGTCTACTGCCTGACCATCTGCGGCCTGTTCGGCGTCAGCGCGCTCTACCACCGCCGGCGCTGGTCACCCCGCGCGCTGGAAGATCATGAAGCGGCTCGACCACTCGATGATCTTCCTGTTCATCGCCGGCACCTACACGCCCTTCGCCCTGCTGGCCGTCGACGAGCCGACCGGCACCTGGCTGCTGGTCGGTGTCTGGACCGGCGCGCTGGCCGGCGTCGCGCTGAAGCTGGTCTGGCCGACCGCGCCGCGCTGGCTGGGCGTGCCGCTCTACATCGCGCTGGGCTGGGTCGCCGTCTTCATCCTGGCCGACATCCTGCGCAACAGCGGGGTCACCGCCCTGGTGCTGCTGGCGGTCGGCGGACTGCTCTACACCGTGGGCGGGGTCGCCTACGGGATGAAGCGGCCCAACCCGTGGCCCGGAACGTTCGGCTACCACGAGGTCTTCCACGCGATGACGATCGTGGCCGCGCTCTGCCACTACATCGCCGTCTACTTCGCGATGTACAACAGCCCGTACCTGTAGGTCAGGCCGCGAACATCGGGGTGTCGTCGAAGCGCGTCGAGACCTTGCCGGCCGCGCGCCAGGCACGGGCGACGACGTCGCGGTCCTCGTCGGTGATGAGGTTGCCCATCACACGCAGCGCCACGGTCATCAGCGCGCGCGACCGCATGCCCACCGGCCCGGCCGCGGGCAGCAATCGCGGCACGGTGAGCAGCCCGGCAAGGCGGCGGGCGATGGAGAACGCCTCCCCGTACTGGCGCCGCAGCGTCGCCGGCCACACCGCCGACCAGTCCGGCTCGTCGAGCAGGTCGACGATCTCGCGGCCGGTCTCCAGCCCGTAGTCGATGCCCTCGCCGTTGAGCGGGTTGACGCAGCCCGCGGCGTCACCGACCAGGCGCCCAGTTGCGCCCGGCCACCCCGGAGACCGCGCCGCCCATGGGCAGCAGCGCCGAGGCGGGGGCGCGCACGGGCCCGTCGAGCTGCCACTCGTCGCGTCGCGCGTCGGCGTAGACGTCGAGCAGCGCTCTGAGCTGCACCCCGGCCGGACGCCGGGCCGTGGCGAGCGTCCCGACGCCGATGTTGATCTCGCCGGCCGCCGCGCCGAGCGGGAAGACCCAGCCGTAGCCCGACAGCAGCTCACCGCCGACACCGCGCAGTTCGAGGTGCGAGGAGATCCACTCGTCGTCGCTGCGGCCGGACGTCACGTACCCGCGGGCGGCCACCCCGTAGGCGGTGTCGCGGTGCCACTGCCGGCCCAGCACCCGGCCCAGCGGCGACCGCGCCCCGTCGGCGACGACCAGCGAGCGGCAGCGCACGGTGCGCGCCCCGCCGTCCGCACCGGTGAAGACGACGCCGGTGACCCGATCGCCGTCGCGCTCCACGTCGACGGCACGGGCGCCCTCCATCGGCCGCGCGCCGGACGCCAGCGCCACCTCGCGGATGCGGGCGTCGAGCTCGGTGCGCGGTACGGCGCCGCCGTGGTCGGGCAGGCTGCCGCCGGGCCACGGCAGCAGGAGTTCCTGGCCGAAGCCGGACGCCCGCAGGCCGCGGTTGCGACCACGGCCGCGCACCCAGTCGCCCAGCCCCAGGCGGTCGAGCTCGCCGATGGCGCGAGGGGTCAGGCCGTCACCGCAGGCCTTGTCACGGGGGAACACCGCGGCGTCGGCGAGTAGCGACGTCGCGTCCGGACCGGGCGGCCCAGGCCGCGGCGGCGGAGCCGGCCGGCCCGGCCCCGACCACGAGGACATCGGTGGCGGACGGGTCGGCGGCGGCGGGCACGACGTCCAGTGTCCCAGGTCGCCGCGCCCGCCCGGCGTGGCGCTCAGACCTCCGGGCCGCGGGCGCGCACCTCCTCGACCGAGGCCATCGCCTGCCTCAGCTCGGCGAGCCAGTCCTCGGTGTGCCGGCCGACGAGCCGGACCGCCCACACCAGCGCCTCCGAGCGGGAGCGCGCCACCCCGGCGTCGACCAGGGTGTCGAGCACCAGGCGCTCGGGCTGGCGCAGTCGCGTCATCACCGGCACCGAGAGGTTGGTGAACACCTCGCGCACGTCGCCGCACGCCGCGCCCCAGGCCACCGACCTGCCGTAGCGCTCCTGCGCCACGTCGGCGATCGCCATGCGGGCCTCGCGGGTCTCCTCGCGGAACCGGCCGATCCGCCCGGTGCGGGCGGCCGTGGCGTCGCCGTCCCCCGCGTCGGGTTCGGGGAGGCTGCCGATCACGGTGATCTCGTCGCGGTCGAGCACGAGCTCGACGGGCCCGGTGAACCAGCCGTCGGGCAGCCGGCCGGCGAACCAGCCGGCGACCTCCGCCCGCTCGACGGGTGGCGGCGTCTCGGAACCGCGGCCCCGGGCGCCTGGGCCACGAGGAAAGCCGCGAGCGCGGGAGAAGGGGGAATCGGCGAAGCGGTGTGCGTGCACGGCGGCCTCCTCGGACAGCGCGAGTGATTACACGCTTGCACCGTAATCCGGCTACACGGCTGCGTCACCCGCCAGCGCTGCGCTGAGAGCGGACACGTCGGTGACCGGGGCGGAGCAGACGAAGCCCCGGCACACGTACGCCGCCGGGCGGCCCTGCACGGCCGGCCGGTCGGCCAGCAGCGGGACGCCGGGGGCATCGGGTTCGCCCACGACGACGACGGCGCCGGGACTGGTCGACCGCCGGGCCGCCTCGGCCAGGGCCTCCCGCTCGGCACCGGCCGGACCGCTCACCGCCACCTCCAACGGACCGGCGAGCAGCGCCTCCCCGACCGCCGCCGCCCAACCGGTCGCGCGCGGGGCGTTCGTGACCAGGTTCGCGAGGAGCGCCAGCGCCGCCTCGCCGAACTCGCGGTGCCGCGGCGACCCGGCCAGCGCGCCATAGGTCACCGACGCCCCCGCGGCCGCCGCGATGCCGGCCGGTGTGGGGCCGTCGGCGGGGTCGAACGGCCGGTGCACCAGGGCCTCCGCGTCGGCCGCGGTGTCGTGCCAGCCCTCCTCGTCCACGAACTGGTCGGCGACGACGTCCAGCAGGTCGCCGGCCAGCTCGAGCCAGCGGCCGTCGGCCGTCGCCTGGTGCAGCGCGAGCAGCCCCTCGGCCAGGTCGCCGTAGTCCTCGAGGACACCGGCGTGCACCCCGGCGACGCCGTCCCGGGAGGCGCGGCGCAACCGACCGTCGACCCAGTGGGTACCGGCGATCAGCTCGGCCGCCTCGACGGCGGCGGCCAGCGACTCCGGCGACCCGGTGAGGACGCCGTGCTCGGCCAGCGCCGCGATGGCCAGGCCGTTCCACGAGGTGACCACCTTGTCGTCCCGGGCGGGTTGGGGCCGCTCGACCCGGGCGGCGAGCAACCGGCGGCGGACGTCGTCCAGCCGCGCCGCGTCGTCGACGTCGGCGAGCAGCTGCAGCGTGGAGGTCCCGTGCTCGAAGGTGCCGCGGTCGGTGACCTCGAAGACGTCGGCGGCCCACCGGCCGTCGTCGGCACCGAGGACGGCGATGAGCTGGTCGGGCGTCCAGACATAGGTGAGCCCCTCTACACCCTGGGTGTCGGCGTCCAGCGCGGAGGCGAAGCCGCCCTCGGGCGTGCGCAGGTCCCTCAACAGGAATCCAGCCGTGTCGTCGGCGACCTCGCGCGCCCACCGCTCCCCCGTGGTCCGCCACAGGTGCAGGTACACCCGCAGCAGCAGCGCGTTGTCGTAGAGCATCTTCTCGAAGTGCGGCACCACCCAGTCCCCGTCGACCGCGTAGCGCGCGAAGCCGCCGGCGAGCTGGTCGTGGATGCCGCCGCGAGCCATCGCCTCGGCGGTACGCCGGACCATCCGCAGGGCCGCCTCGCTGCCGGTGCGGGCATGCGCGCGGAGCAGGAACTCCAGCAGCATGGACGGCGGGAACTTCGGCGCCCCACCGAAGCCACCGGCCCGCTCGTCGAAGCTCGCGACCAGGCTGTCGACCGCACCGTCGAGCAGCTCGGCGGACAGCGGCGCCGGCGGGCCGAGGTCGAGGCGGGCGGAGATGCCGGCGACGATTCGCTCGCCGGCGGTCTCGAGGTCCTCGCGCCGGTTCGCCCAGGCGTCGCGCACCGCGCCCAGCACCTGGCGGAACGACGGCATCCCGTGCGCCGGACGCGGCGGGTAGTAGGTGCCGCAGTAGAAGGGCTTGCCGTCCGGGGTCGTGAAGACGGTCATGGGCCAGCCGCCGTGGCCGGTGAGCGCCTGGGTCGCGGTCATGTAGACGCTGTCGACGTCCGGACGCTCCTCGCGATCCACCTTGACGCAGACGAAGCCTTCGTTCATCTCCGCCGCGGTCGCCTCGTCCTCGAACGACTCGTGGGCCATGACGTGGCACCAGTGGCAGGCGGCGTAGCCGACGCTCACGAGGACGGGCACGTCCCGTTCCCGCGCCTCGGCGAACGCGTCCTCGCCCCACTCGCGCCAGTCGACCGGGTTGTCGGCGTGCTGGAGCAGGTAGGGGCTCGTGGCGGTGGCGAGTCTGTTGGACACCTCTCCTGCCTACCCCTGGAACCACCCCGCCGACGCGTCGGGGTGCTCAGGAGGCGCGGATCCGGACGGGGTGACCAGGAGGCCGCGCAGTCGTTCCGGGTCCCGTCGGTGGCGGGCTCCCCGCGATCGAGGCGGGGACTGCCGGGACGTCAGTCCGCCCCAGGCCGTTCCGACGGCGGCTCGGGCTCCGCCTCCTCCGGCTCGCGCTCCTTGCGGCGGAGCAGGTAGGCGGTGAGGCCGAGCAGCAGCACGAGGACGCCGAGGACGCCGATCTCGATGATGCGGTCGTCGAACTCCGAGCCCCGGCCCACTTCGCCGGCGGCCTCGACGGAGAGCACGACGATCTCCTTGATCGAGGCGATGATGCCGACCAGCAGGAACGGCTCGGCGATGAGCTCACGCTTCTCGATCGTCGTCCGGACGGCGAACAGCAGTTCCACGAAGATGAAGACCAGCAGCAGGATGTCCAGCAGTTCGAGCACCGGGGCCTGGTCGAGGTCGACGATCGCGGTCCACGTCGTCCGGCCGGCGAGCACCAGCAGCACACCCGAGGCGACCACCAGGAAGAGCACGATGCCCGCGTAGACGGCGTTCTCGGCCACCTCGAGCACGCGGGTGCCGAACCGGCCGAAACCCGGTGGCGGAACGTCCTTCTCAAGGGCGGCTCGCCGTCCGCGTGATGCCATGCCGGGATCCTCGCCGACGGCCCCCGTCCGCGGCAGGCCGGAGCCTGCGGCGTCGCTCGTCCGGTCGGCCCTACCGGGCGGTCCCGCCGCCGTCGCCGTCGCCCCTCGGCGGCTCGATGGCCCGGGGTGCCCTGCGCAGCCGGTCGAGCACTGCTCGCCGCCGCTCGGGCTCCAAGAGCTCGGCCGGGGTGTCCGGGACGACGACGTCGGGCTCGCCGTCGATCGAAGCTCGCGGGACCCGCTTGAGGTGCCTGGTCATCGACTTGACCAGGAGCACCACGGCGATGAGCAGCAGGCCGGTGAGCAACAGGCCGAGCGGGCCGGACTTGCCGACGTCCTCCGGCAGCTGCTCCCGGTTGCGGCCAGGACGGCACCGGCCACCAGGGTCGCGTTCATCGGACCCCCACCTCGCTACGGATGCCGGCGAACAGATCGTCCTCCGGGAGTCGTCGACGTCGACCAGGGACCGGGCCAGCTCGTAGTCCTCGGTCGGCCAGACCCGCTGCTGGGTCTCGACGGGGCAGGCGAACCAGCGACCCTCCGGATCGATCTGGGTGGCGTGCGCGATCAGCGCGGCGTCCCGGATCTCGAAGTACTCGCTGCAGGGCACGCGCGTCGTGACCCGGTGGGAGAGGTCGCGCGCGGGGTCCCAGTTCGCCAGCCACTCCGCGTACGGCGACTCCGCGCCGGTGGCCAGGATCGCCTCGTGCAGCGCCTTGTCCGGGGCAGCGTGAAGCTCATGTGGTAGTAGAGCTTGCTCGGCTGCCAGGGCTCGCCCAGGTCGGGATAGCGGTCGGGATCGCCCGCGGCCTCGAAGGCGTGCACCGAGATCTCGTGGGTCTTGATGTGGTCGGGGTGCGGATAGCCGCCGCGCTCGTCGTAGGTGGTGATGCACCTGCGGCCTGAAACGCCGGATCAGCGCCACCAGCGGAGCGGCGGCCTCCTCCAGCGGGACGAGCGCGAAGCAGCCCTCCGGCAGCGGGGGCAGCGGGTCGCCCTCGGGCAGGCCGGAGTCGACGAAGCCGAGGAACTCCTGCTCGACCCCGAGGATCTCGCGGGCCCGGGCCATCTCCTCGACGCGGATCTGCGGCAGCCGCTCCCACACCTCGGGACGGTCCATCGCAGGGTTGAGCACGGAGCCCCGCTCACCGCCGGTGCAGGTCGCCACCATCACCCGCGCACCTTCGGCGACGTACTTCGCCATCGTCGCGGCGCCCTTGCTCGACTCGTCGTCCGGATGGGCGTGCACGGCGAGCAGGCGCAACTGGTCGGGTTCGGTCACCCAGGCATTGTCCCCCGCGGGAGCCGTGGCGTCGCCGACGGCGACGGCGACGTGCCCGAGGTCACGCCGGACGGGGTCCAGGGGCGTCCTTTCTGGGGATGAAACGCTGTCACCACCGGCACCGTCCGGTACGGTTCCGGATTCCGGACGGCTCCCTCATTCCGGCCACCGGACCCGGCGCGGTGTTAGCTTGGCCGGATTGACCACCGGCCGTCCCCGGCCGGGGACGGCAACCCGAGGTTGCAGGAGTTTCCACTCGTGTCCACCCCCACTGACGAGCAGGACCAGGGCGTCTGGCTGACCCAGGAGGCCTACGACCGGCTGAAGGCCGAGCTCGACCAGTTGGTGGCCGACCGCCCGGCGATGTCCGCGGAGATCAACGCCCGACGCGAGGAGGGCGACCTCAAGGAGAACGGCGGCTACCACGCGGCCAAGGACGAGCAGGGCAAGCAGGAGGCCCGCATCCGGCAGCTGACCGACCTGCTGCGCAAGGCGCGCGTCGGCGAGGCCCCGACGACGGCGACCAACGCGGCGACCGGCACCGTCATCACGATCAAGTTCGCCGGTGACGACGACACCGAGAAGTTCCTCCTCGGTTCCCGCGAGATCGCCGGCACCACCGACCTGACCGTCTACTCGCCCGAGTCGGCCCTGGGCTCGGCGATCATGGGCGCGGCGCCCGGGCGCCACGGTGACCTACCAGGCCCCGAACGGCCGCGACATCACCGTCGAGGTCGTCGCCGTCGAGCCGTTCGTCCCCTGACCGGTCCGGGCGGGCCGATGAGCCCCGGGCCCGCTCCCGGCGGGCGGAGAACACCGGCTTCACCTGCGTGCACTGCGCGGCGCCGGTGCCGGCCAACACCGACGGCCACTACCGCAACCACTGCCCGCACTGCCTGTGGTCGCTGCACGTCGACGACCTTCCGGGCGACCGGGCGAGCGACTGCCGGTCACCGATGGAGCCGGTCGGCCTGGTCGAGAAGTCGGGCAAGGGCTGGCAGGTCGTGCACCGCTGCACGGCCTGCGGCCACCGCCAGCCCAACCGGCTCGTCCGCGACGGCGCCGCCCCCGACGACCTGGACCTGGTGCTGAGCCTGCCCTGGCTGTGAGCGCGACCCCCGGCAGGGGTACGCCGGTCGCCGTGAACCGGGGCGTTGCTCGATCTCTGCACGCAATGCACGCCCCGCAGCGCGTGCGATCCGTAAGAACCGCGTGCACTGCAGGACGCATCGCGGGGCCAGGCGCGGTCAGAGCGGCCGGCGCGGTCAGCGGCTGGCCGTGCGCTGGTACATGCGCACCGCGCTCGGGACGAAGACCGCCAGGATGATCCCGGTCCAGATCACCGTGTAGAGCACGGGGTTCTGCAGTGACCAGACATCCGGCGCGGGCATGCCTTCGGGCACGTTGCCGAACAGGTTGCGGGCCGCCTGGACGACGGCCGACACCGGGTTCCACTCGGCGAAGGTGCGCAACACCGCGGGGAACGACTCCAACGGCACGAACGTGTTGGCCACGAACGTGAGCGGGAAGATCACGATGAAGCTCGCGTTGTTGACCACCTCTGGCGTGCGCACGAGCAGGCCCACCATGGCCATCAACCACGAGATGGAGTAGGCGAACAGCAGGAGGATCGCGAAGCCGAGCGCCGCCTCGCCGACCGACGAGTTGATCCGCCAGCCGACGACGAGCCCGGTCACGGCCATCACCGCGATGGACAGCGCGTTGAGGCCGAGGTCGGCGACGCGTGCGACCGATGAGCACCGACGAGCGGGACATCGGCAGCGACCGGAATCGGTCGATGAGCCCCTTCTGCAGATCCTCGGCCAGCTAGGCCCCGGTGATGGTGCTCCCGAAGACCACGGTCTGGGCGAAGATGCCCGGGAGCAGGAACTCGGCGTAGCTGATGTCGCCGGGCACGTTGATCGCGCCGCCGAACACGTAGCGGAACAGCAGCACGAACATGATCGGTGACAGCGTCGCGAACACGATCAGGTCGGGCACGCGCTTGACCTTGATCAGGTTGCGCTTGGTGATGACGGCGCTGTCGGACAGCGTCTGGGCGAGCGTGCTCATCGCGCCGCACCCCCCGCCGCGGCCGGCTCGGGCGTGGCGCGGCCGGCGTCGTCACCGGTGGTCGGCTCGGCGGACTCCTCGGCCGCGTGCCCGGTGAGGGTGAGGAACACGTCGTCGAGGTCGGGCCGGCGCAGCCCCAGGTCGAGCACCTCGACGCCGGTGTCCTCCAGCCGGCGGATCGCGTCGGCCAGCACGTCGACCCCGCCGCGCACCGGCAGACTCAGCTTGCGCGTGGCCTCGTCGAGGTGCGGCTCGTCGAGGGCCAGCGACCGGAGCCGCTCGGCCACCAGCGGCACGTCCTCGCCCCGGGCGAGGGTGAGCTCCAGACGCTGGCCGCCCACCTGGTCCTTGAGCTCGTCGGCGGTGCCGCGGGCGATGACCCGGCCCTGGTCGATGACCACCATGCGGTCGGCGAGGCGGTCGGCCTCCTCCAGGTACTGGGTGGTGAGCAGGATGGTCGTGCCTCCACCGGCGAGGTCGGCGATGAACTCCCACATGCTGAGCCGGCTGCGCGGGTCGAGCCCGGTGGTGGGCTCGTCGAGGAACAGCATCCGCGGCCGCGCGATCAGCGACGCGGCGATGTCGAGGCGCCGGCGCATGCCGCCCGAGTAGGTCTTGGCCGGTCGGTTGGCGGCGTCGGACAGCGTCGAAGCGCTCCAGCAGTTCGCTCGCCCGGGTGCGCGACTCGCGCTTGCCGAGCCGGTAGAGCCGGCCGACCATCTCGAGGTTCTCGAAGCCGGTCAGGTACTCGTCGACCGCGGCGTACTGACCGGTGAGCCCGATGGAGGCACGTACCCGGTCGGGGTCGCGCAGGACGTCGACCCCGTCGACCGCCACCCGCCCCTCGTCGGGCTTCAACAGCGTGGTGAGGATGCGCACCACGGTGGTCTTGCCGGCCCCGTTGGGCCCCAGCAGGCCCAGCACGGTGCCCTCGCGGACGGTCAGGTCGACGCCGGCGAGGGCGGTCGTCTCGCCGAAGCGCTTGACCAGCCCCTCGACGACGATTGCATCGGTCATGACGAGCACCGTAGGCCTCGGTGCCGACAGTTCCGGCGCGGTTTTCCGATGGGCGAACGCACGTCTCCTCCGTCCCGGCCCGCGTCCTGCGGACTCCGGGAGGGGAGACGACCCGGCGGCGGTGAACTCATCGGCCGCGGACCGGACCGACCGTGAGAGACCTTCCGCGCGAATTCACTCGGAGGCGACCGCATACCCCGCCTGCTCGAGCGCCGCGACCACCTCGACCGCGTGGTCGGGGCCGCGGGTCTCGAGCACCACGAAGACCTCGACCTCGCCGATGTGCAGCCGCGTCGCCGTCCGTTCGTGCTCGACCTCCAGGACGTTGGCGCCGGCCTCCGCCAGTTCGCCGAGCACCGCCGCCAGCGAACCGGGGCGGTCGGGCACGCGCAGCCGCAGGGACAGGTAGCGCCCCGCGGCGCGCCATGCCGTGCTGCACCACCTTCAGCAGCAGCACCGGGTCGATGTTGCCGCCCGAGACCACGGCGACCACCGGGGCCCGGAAGGCCGCCGGGTCGGCCAGCACGGCGGCGACCGCGGCCACACCGGCCGGCTCGACGACGAGCTTGGCCCGCTCCAGGCAGAACAGCAGCGCGCGGGAGAGGTCCTCCTCCGACACCGTCCGCACCTCGTCGACGAGATCGCGCACGTGCGCCAGGGTCAGCTCGCCGGGCGCGGCCACCGCGATGCCGTCGGCCATGGTCGCCATGGCATCCAGCTGCGACCGGGCGACCGGCCTCGAGCGACCCGGGGAAGCAGGCTGCGGTCTCGGCCTGGACCGCCACGACGCGGACGTCGGGACGGCGCGCGCGCACCGCGGCCGCGATGCCCGACACCAACCCGCCGCCGCCGGTGCAGACCACGACGGTGGCGACGTCGGGACACTGCTCCAGGATCTCCAGGCCGACCGTGCCCTGGCCGGCGATCACGTCGGGATGGTCGAAGGGGTGGATGAACACCGCCCCGGTGCGCTCGGCGTGCGCGGTCGGCGGCCGCCATGCGCGTCGGTCAGCGTCTGGCCGGCGAGGTGGATCTCGGCGCCGTAGGCGCGGGTCGCGGCGACCTTGGGCAGCGGTGCGGTCTCCGGCATGAACACGGTGGCCTGGGCGCCGAGCAGCTGCGCGGCCAGGGCGACCCCCTGGGCGTGGTTGCCCGCGCTGGCCGCGACCACCCCGCGCGCCCGCTCCTGCGGCGTCAGGCGCGAGATGCGGGTGTAGGCGCCGCGGATCTTGAACGACCCGGTGCGCTGCAGGTTCTCGCACTTGAGCCACACCGGTCCGCCGACGCGGTCGGCCAGACCCCGCGAGTGCCACAGCGGCGTTGCGCGCACGACACCGTCGAGCAGTCGGCCATGGCGGCCTCGACGTCCGGACCGGTCACCAGGGGTACGTCGGACACCGACGGATCATCTCAGGACGGCGTTTCCGTCGTACCGTGGCTGAGGTGACGGAGGCCCCCTCTCCCCCCGCCCCGACGACCCTCGGCGAGCTGCGCGACAGCGGCGCCGCCTTCCGGCCGGTCAAGGCCGAGATCCGCGCCAACCTCCTCGCCCGGCTGGCCGCCGGCGAGCCCAGCCTCCCCGGCATGGTCGGGTTCGAGGACACCGTGCGTCCCCGAGGTCGAGCGCGCGCTCATCGCCGGCCACGACCTGGTGCTGCTCGGCGAGCGCGGGCAGGGCAAGACGCGGCTGATCCGCACGCTGGTCGGCCTGCTCGACGAGTGGACGCCGGTGCTGGCCGGCAGCGAGCTCAACGAGCACCCGCTGCACCCGATCAGCGCCTGGGCGCACCGGCAGATCGCCGAGCACGGCGACGCCACCCCGGTCGGCTGGCTGCACCGCAGCGACCGCTACGGCGAGAAGCTCGCCACCCCGGACACCAGCGTCGGCGACCTGATCGGCGACGTCGACCCGATCAAGGTCGCCGAGGGCCGCACGCTGGGCGACCCCGAGACCGTCCACTACGGCCTGGTCCCCCGCACCAACCGCGGCATCTTCAGCGTCAACGAGCTGCCCGACCTGGCCGAGCGCATCCAGGTGGCGCTGCTCAACGTGCTCGAGGAGCGCGACATCCAGATCCGCGGCTACCGGGTGCGGCTGCCCCTGGACCTGCTGCTGGTGGCCAGCGCCAACCCCGAGGACTACACGAACCGCGGCCGGATCATCACGCCGCTCAAGGACCGCTTCGGCGCCGAGGTGCGCACCCACTACCCGATCGAGCTCGCCGACGAGATCCGGCTGCTGCACCAGGAGGCGCTGCTCTCCTGGGGCGGCGGCGCGGGCTCCGGTGACGGACACCTCGACGCGCCGTTGATCCCCGACCACCTGGGCGAGATCGTCGCCCGCTTCACCCGGCTGGTGCGCGAGTCCAGCCACGTCGACCAACGCTCCGGCGTCAGCGCCCGGTTCGCCATCGCCGGCCTGGAGACCATCGCGGCCTCCGCCGTCCGCCGGGCCGCCGTCGCCGGCGAGACCCGGCCGGTGGCCCGCGTCGTCGACCTGCCCGAGCATCGTGCCGGCCAGCCGGGGCAAGGTCGAGTTCGCCGACGCCGGCAGCGACCCGGACGACGAGCGGGAGCTCGAGGTGCTCGAGCACCTGCTGCGGCAGGCCACCGCCCAGACCTTCCGCGCGCGCTGCGCCGGACTGGACCTGACCGGGCTGCAGGAGCACTTCACCGGCGGCGACACCGTCGAGTCCGGCGAGCTGGTCCCCGCCGCCGGCGCTGCTCGGACAGCTGGGCACCATCCCGAGGCTGGCCGAGCTGCTCGGCCGGCTCGGGGTGCCCGAGGGCGAGCAGTCGGCCGAGCAGGCGGCGGCCGCGGTGGAGTTCGCCCTGGAAGGCCTCTACCTGACCCGCCGGCTGGCCAAGGACACCGACGGCGCCCGGACGGTCTACGGGGCATGACTGCCGGCGGACGCGGCTACCGCTACGGCCGGTGGCGGGGCGGGCCCGACCCGCTGGCCGCGCCGTACGACCTGGGCCACGCCGTCGACGAGATCGGCGACTCGGTGCTGGCCGGCAGCGGGGTGCGCGAGGCGCTGCGCGAGCTGCTGCGCCGCGGCACCGAGGGCCGGCGCGGCCTGGACGAGCTGCGCCGCTCGGTGCGCGAGCGGCTGCGGCAGGCCCGCAGGCCGGGCGGATGGACGGCACGCTGCAGGAGGTCCGCGAGCTGCTCGACCGCGCGCTGCGCGCCGAGCGGCGGGAGCTGTTCCCCGATCCGGACGACGCCGCGCGGCTGGCCGAGGCCGAGCTCGACGCGCTGCCCGACGACACCGCGGGCGCGGTCCGGGCGCTCAAGGACTACCCGTGGCGGTCGGACGAGGCGCGGCAGGCCTACGAGCAGATCCAGGACCTGCTGCGCCGGGAGGTGCTCGACAGCTCGTTCGCGTCGATGAAGCAGGCGCTGCAGAGCGCCGGCGAGCAGGACATGCAGGCGGTCAAGGACATGGTCGCCGACCTCTCGCAGCTGATCGACGCGCACAACCGCGGCGAGGACACCGACCGAGCGGTTCGCCGAGTTCATGGACCGGCACGGCCAGTTCTTCCCGGAGGACCCGCAGTCGGTGGAGGAGCTGATCGACTCGCTGGCCCGTCGGGCGGCCGCGCAGCAGCGGATGATGGCCGGCCTCACCCCGGAGCAGCGGGCCGAGCTGTCCGACCTCATGTCGCAGGCGATGCAGGACATGGGGCTCGGCGGCGAGATGGCCCACCTGCAGGACGCGCTGCGCCAGGCCCGGCCGGACCTGCCGTGGGGCCAGCGCGGCCCGGTCCCGGACGGCGACCAGTCGCTCGGGCTGGGCGATGCGACGTCGGCCGTCGCCGAGCTGGCCGACCTGGAGGCGCTGTCCAACCAGCTGTCCCAGGGCTACGCCGGCGCCTCGATCGCCGACGTCGACGAGGAGCTGCTCGAGCGGGCGCTGGGCCGCAACGCCGTCGACGACCTCGCCGCGCTGCGGCAGCTCGAGCGGGAACTCGAGCGGCAGGGCTTCCTCAACCGGAGCGACGGCCGGCTGGAGCTCTCCCCCAAGGCGGTCCGCCGGCTGGGTGCCACCGCGCTGCGCCGGGTGTTCGCCAAGCTCGAGGCCACCGGCCGCGGCGAGCACGACGTCGCCGACGCCGGCGCCGCGGGCGAGCTGACCGGCAGCTCGCGGGAGTGGCAGTTCGGCGACGAGCAGCCGCTGGACGTCGTCCGGACGGTCCGCAACGCCGTCCTGCGGACGGCGGGGTCGCCCCGCGACCGGACCTGCGGTGACGATCGCTGTCGACGACTTCGAGGTGGTCGAGACCGAGCGGCGCACCGGCGCCGCCGTCGCGCTGCTGGTCGACCTCTCCTACTCGATGGCGCTGCGCGGCACCTGGGGCGCGGCCAAGTCGACGGCGATGGCGCTGCACTCGCTGGTGACCACGCGCTATCCCGCAGGACACCATCCAGATCATCGGCTTCTCCTCGACCGCGCAGGTGCTGCGGCCGGAGACCCTCGCCGAGCTGTCGGTGGACACCCTGCAGGGCACCAACCTGCAGCACGGGCTGATGCTCGCGCGGCGGTTCCTGGCCCGGCACCGGGACGCCGAGCCCGTCGTCCTCGTGGTGACCGACGGCGAGCCGACCGCGCACCTGGAGGACGACGGGACGCCGTTCTTCTGCTGGCCGCCGATGCCCGAGACGATCGCCCGCACGGTGGCCGAGGTGGAGCGGGTCGCGCGCACCGGCGCCGTGGTCAATGTGTTCGCGCTCGACCCCGACCCGGGGCTGGTGCACTTCGTCCACGACATCACCCGGCGGGCCGGCGGCCGGGTCTTCCAGCCCGACACGGAGCGGCTGGGCGAGTACGTGGTCGCGGACTACCTCCGCGCCCGCCGCGGCGGCCGCACCCGCTGACCGAGGCATCGGAAGCTTTACCCCGGTCCGACGCCCCGGAACGGGGGTAAAGCTTCCGATGCCTGAGGCCAGTCGAGAGCGCTGGACGGCGGCACCATTTTTGGTCATACTTATGACCATGGCGACCATGTCCCTGGCCGACGTGAAGGCTCATCTCTCCCAGCTGATCGCGCGCGTCAACGGGCAACACGAACGCGTCCACGTGACCGTTCACGGCAAACCGTCCGCCGTGCTCATCGCCCAGGCAGACCTGGATTCCCTGGAAGAGACGATCGAGATCCTCTCCGACGCGGACTCGATGCGGCGGCTGCACGCCTCCGAGGCCGAACTGGCCCGGGGTGAGGTCGAGACACGGAAGCAACTCGACGTAGCCATGGAACGGCGGCGCGGGCTCCGTCCGTGACCGATGCGCTTGAACCGTTCTCCCTGACCATCACGCCCACAGCGCGCCGGCAGCTCACGGAGAACCTCCCCGAAGCCGTCGCTTTCGCGGCGTACGAGTTCATCGTCGGCCCGCTGCTCGAGAACCCGCATCGCGTCGGCAAGCGGCTGCGCGCGCCCCTCGATGACCGGCACAGCGCACGCCGCGGGACGTACCGAGTCATCTACCGCATCGCCGACGACACCCGGACGGTCACGGTCGTCGACGTCGCGCATCGCCGCGATGTCTACCGATCCGATGGCTGACCGGACAACTGAATCGTGAGGCGCTGCGGCCAGGTGTCGTCGTCCGCATGGACCCGGAAGTCGTAGTCGCCAGGCGGAGTGGTCAGCCTGATCGGCTCGTCCCACGACGACGTGCGTGCGACAAGGCGGCCCGAGGGCGCCACGAACCGTCCGACCGCGAGCAGGACCGGGGTCAGGCCCAGGTCCGGGGTCTCATCGACGGCGATCGTGAGGACGACGTCGCCCTCCGCATCTGGCAGACCGCGCACGATGAGAGCGCTCTCGGTGGAGTAGACGACCTGGGCCGTGGGATCGAAGTCGTTGGTGGTGTCCTCGGACGCCCCGTCGTCGTAGAGGTAGACATGCGACCACTCGAGCCCACGTCGCTCCTCGACCGTTTCCGTCCCCGTTCCTCCCCTTCCCGTCCCTTGGGTGCATCCCTGGACCACACGTTCCATCAGAGCCGAGCGAGATGGGCCGGCACCGGCCAGTGCCGTGAAGCGAGGTATCGGAAGCTTTACCCCCGGTCCGGCGCCCCGGAACGGGGGTAAAGCTTCCATTGCCTGGGGTCAGGTCGAGGCGATACCGGGGATCTGCCCAGCACGGAAGGCGTCGACGAAGAGCCGGAAGTCCTGCTGGGTCCGCGCGGCGTAGGCGTGCGCGAACTCGCACGAGGTCGGCGACGAACTCCTGCCGCCGGTCCACCGATCATCGTCGGTGATCGCCTCCTCCATCTGGAACGGGACCAGCGTGTGGTCGCTGTCCGCGTCGCCCACGCAGTGCAGCTTCGCCGTCGCCCGACCCAGCTGCTCGAGCACCGGCCGGATGTCGTCGGGCTCGGTGAGGTCGTCCCAGTCGATATCGAGCTCGTAGGGAGAGAGCTCGGCGACGACGTACCCCGTGCCGCGGATCGTCGGTGTGGCCCAGGAACTGGGAGGCGTGCGACTGCAGCGCGCGCTGGCTGACCGCCGTCCGGTGCCCTTCGTGGTCGAAGTACTCGCGGATCTCGGAGTCGGTGACGATCCGGCTGGGCGCGGGCACGTTGCCCTGCTTGATCGACAGGACGACGTCGTTCTCCAGCGCCTCGTCGTAGCCCTCGAGCAGCACGTTGTAGGCCGGCAGACCGGCGCTGCCGATGCCGAACCCGCCGGTGGCGATGACGTCCTTCACCTCGTAGGCGACCTCGCGCCGCCAGGGTTTCGGCGGCAGCGTCTCCTTGTACCGGTCGAGCGCCTCGAGCACCTCCTCGCGCTCGGCGTCCTCGAGCCGGCGGTTGCGCGGCAGGTCGGCGAACCGGCGGTGGAAGCCCTCGACGACCGTCGATCCGCTGGAGCAGCCCGAGCCGGGTGCGGGTCGCCGTCTCGAGGATCGAGCTGGTGCACCGCACCCTCGGTGTTGTGCCGACGGTGAGCGCCCAGTCGCGGTCGGCGTCGGAGCGGGTGAACGCCTCCACCTGGTCCAGCCACGCGGCGAGGTAGACCCCGAGCAGCTCGCTGATCACCTCGTCCGGGAAGGCCTTGCGCCACGACATCAGTGCGAAGCTCGCCACGAACCGGCGCAGGTCCCAGCTGACGTGCCCGAGGTAGGCCTCGTCGAAGTCGTTGACGTCGAAGACGATCCGGCCGGTGGAGTCCATGTAGGTGCCGAAGTTCTCGGCGTGCAGGTCACCGTGGATCCACACGCGCGACGTCCGCTCGTCGCACCAACGGTCCTCGCATCGTCGCCATGTCGGCGTAGAACAGGCAGGCGCTGCCGCGGTAGAACGCGAACGGGTCGGCCGCCATCTTGCGGAACTTGGTGCGGAAGGCGTCCGGCGTCGGCCGCCATCAGGTCGGCGAAGGCGTCCACGAGGACGTCGACGATCAGCCGGGCACGGTCGTCGCCGTCGGTGGTCTGCGTCACACCGGAGGGGGATGGGGCACACGTGCGAAACGGTACGGCCCGATAACCTCGCGGGACGCCGACCATGGCGGCGGCCGACGACGAGACCGTGGGGGAACGAAACGGGGACGGAGGACGAGGTGACGCGGGCAGCGACGGCACGACGGCTGGCAGCCGGGGCCGCATTCGGCGGCGGCGGGGTCGGGCTGGCCGGTGCCGCCTTCCTCGCCCTGCTCAAGCAGGAGGCCCGGGCCGCCCGCAGGCACGTGGAGTCCCGCGCCACCACCCCTGACCCACCGTCCGGTGACGGCATCTACGGGCGCGGCCACGGCAGGCCGCTGACCTTCGCCGTCCTCGGCGACTCGAGCGCCGTGGGGCTGGGCGTGGAACGGGCCGCCGAGACCCCCGGTGTCCTGCTCGCCGCCGCGCTGGCCGAGCTGGCCGAGCGCCGATCCGGCTGGTCCGCCTGGCCGTGTCCGGCGCGGTCTCCCGCAGGCTCGACGAGCAGGTCGAGCAGGCACTGGCCGAGCCCCCCGACGTCGCGCTGATCATGATCGGCGCGAACGACGTCACCAGCCGGTACCGGCCGGCCGACTCGGTCCGCCACCTCGCGGACGCCGTGCGCCGGCTCACCGACGCCGGCGCCGAGGTCGTCGTCGGCACCTGCCCCGACCTCGGCACCATCCGGCCGATCGCCCAGCCGCTGCGCACGATGGCCCGCCGCTGGAGCCGGCAGATGGCCGCCGCGCAGACGATCGCGGTCGTCGAGGCCGGCGGCCGCACCGTCTCCCTCGGCTCGGTGCTCGGGCCGCACGTTCGCCACCGACCGCACGCTGTTCAGCGCCGACGAGTTCCACCCCAGCGCGGCGGGCTACGCGGCGGCCGCCGCGGTGCTCCTGCCGTCCGTGGCCGACGCCCTCGGCGTGTGGCCGGCGGCCGCCGACCGCGGCCTGCGCCCGACCGGCGACGCGAGATCGTCCGCCCGGTCGCCACGGCGGCCGCACGGGCCGCGAGCCGCCCGGGAACCGAGGTGCGCGCCGACCGAGGTGCGCGGATCGGACACCGGTCCGCGCGGGCCGTGGGCGCAGCTGCTGCGCCGCCGGCCCACCGGGATCCCGACGCCCGAGCAGGCCGAGGAGGCCGCCGAGGACGCCCATCGCGGGCTGAGTCCGCGCCGTACCGCGCAGGGCGGCTACTCGGGAGTAGGTTCGACGTCCGGCGACCACGCGGACCGCCTCATCGTGGAGGACCGCAATGCCCGAAGCCGTCATCGTCGCGACCGCCCGCTCCCCCATCGGCCGCGCGTTCAAGGGATCGCTGAAGGACCTGCGGCCCGACGACCTGGCCGCCACCATCGTCCGCGCCGCGCTGGACAAGGTGCCGGCGCTCGACCCCCGCGACATCGACGACCTGATGCTCGGCTGCGGCCTGCCCGGCGGCGAGCAGGGCTACAACATGGGCCGCGTCGTCAGCGTCCTGCTCGGGCATGGACCACCTGCCCGGGACGACGATCACCCGCTACTGCTCCTCGTCGCTGCAGACGACCCGCATGGCGATGCACGCCATCAAGGCCGGCGAGGGCGACGTGTTCATCTCCGCCGGCGTCGAGATGGTGTCCCGGTTCGTCAAGGGCAACAGCGACTCGCTGCCCGACACCCAGAACCCGGTGTTCGCCGACGCGCAGGGCCGCGTGGCCAAGACGGCCGAGAGCGGCGCCGACATCGTGGCACGACCCGCGCGAGGACGGCGAGCACCCCGAGCGTCCCCGACGTCTACATCGCGATGGGGCAGACCGCCGAGAACCTCGCGCTGCATCAAGGACGTCTCCCGGCAGGAGATGGACGAGTTCGCCGTCCGCAGCCAGAACCTGGCCGAGCAGGCGATCGACGACGGCTTCTGGGAGCGGGAGATCACCCCCGTCACCACGCCGGACGGCACCGTCGTCAGCAACGACGACGGCCCGCGGCCGGGCACCACCCTCGAGGGCATCTCCGGTCTCAAGCCGGTCTTCCGCCCCGACGGCCGGGTGACCGCCGGCAACGCCTGCCCGCTCAACGACGGCGCCGCCGCGGTGGTCGTCATGAGCGACACCAAGGCCCGCGAGCTGGGGCTCACCCCGCTGGCCCGGGTCGTCTCGACCGCGGTCACCGGCCTCTCGCCGGAGATCATGGGCTACGGCCCGGTCGAGGCGTCGAAGCTGGCGCTGCAGCGGGCCGGCATGACGCATCGACGACATCGACCTCGTCGAGATCAACGAGGCGTTCGCCGCGCAGGTCATCCCGAGCTACCGCGACCTGGGCATCGACATCGACAAGCTCAACGTGCACGGCGGCGCGATCGCCGTCGGCCACCCGTTCGGCATGACCGGCGCCCGCATCACCGGCACGCTGCTCAACGGCCTGCAGACCCGGGACAAGACCTTCGGCCTGGAGACGATGTGCGTCGGCGGCGGCATGGGCATGGCGATGGTCCTCGAGCGCCTGTCGTAGTCCGCCCGTCCACTGTCGATCATCGTTCGCCTGCACGGGACACAGCGGGACACGCCGAGTTGCCGAGCACGCGGACGATGATCAACTCCTGAGGACGACGAAGGCCCCGGTCCCCCTCGCGGGGGCCGGGGCCTCGTCGATCGCGGGTGCGGTTACTCGCGGAAGTAGCTGAGCAGCCGCAGGATCTCGATGTACAGCCAGACCACGGTGACCAGCAGGCCGAAGGCGATGAACCAGGCGAACTTCGCCGGGGCGCCGCGGCGGATCGCCTCGTCGGCCATGTCGAAGTCGAGCAGCAGCGAGAACGCCGCGATGCCGATCACGACGAGGCTGAACAGGATCGCCACCGGGCCGCCGGAGCGCAGGCCCAGGCCGTCGCCGCCGCCGAAGCCAGGCGGCCAGGAAGTTGACCACCATGAGCACCAGCGCACCGATCAGCGCGCCGACGACCCAGCGGGTCAGCTTCGGCGTGACGCGGATGGCGCCGGTCTTGTAGACGACCAGCATGCCGGCGAAGACGCCGAAGGTGCCGATCAGCGCCTGGATGACGATGCCCGGGTAGAGGTCGTTGAACGCCTCGCTGATCGCGCCGAGGGCGACACCGTAGAGCGCGCCGTAGGACAGCGTGGCGATCGGGCTGGAGATCTGCTTGAAGGCGATGACCAGCCCGAGCACGAAGGCCACGAGGACGGCCGGCAGGGCCAGCCCCCAGGCGGCCTGACCGGGCATGGCCCAGACCAGGGCGGCGGTCGCGACGGTCACCAGGAAGGACAGGCCCGTCTTGGTGACGACGTCGTCCATCGTCATGTACTGCGTCGTCGAGGCCGCGTACGGCGACGGCGCGGCGTACGGGTCCTGGGTGGGGGCGCCGTAGGGCTGCGGCGTGCCGGACTGCGGGGAGGTGCCCCAACCCGCGTACTGCTGGCCGTTTCCGGCGGTGCCGAAGCCCCGGCCGAACACCGGGTTGCTGCTGGGCATCGTCATCTCCTCGAGGGAACTTCGGTAGTCATGGGGTACGACTCGTGGCGTACACGTTGCTGCACTCCACTCGGTCAGGTCAACGCACGGGTCACCCCGGACGTTCCGGCGTGTCGCACCGGTCACCCGATGAGAGCAACGCGTTCCCCCGGGCCGTCGTGCCCCCGGTCGGATTCGAACCGACACTGGAACCCTTTTAAGGGGCCTGCCTCTGCCGATTGGGCTACGGGGGCTGGTTGCTGCCTGCGGTCGCAGACGCTATCCGGCCAGCTCCCTGGCCCGGGTGAGGACGGCGTCGAGCATGGGTTCGGTGAGCTTGCCGGTGAAGGTGTTCTGCTGGCTGACGTGGTAGCAGCCCAGCAGGGTCAGCGGACCCCGCGGGCCCTCCAGCGTCACCTCCACGCCGTGGCCGAACGCCGGCCGGGGGCGGGGCAGCACGTACCCGGCGCCGGAGAGCACCGGCCACAGCGCCGTCCACCCGAAGCCGCCGAGGACGACGGCGACGCGCAGCCGCGGCAGCATCGCCAGCTCCCGGGCCAGCCAGGGCGAGCAGGTGTCCCGCTCCTCCGGGGTGGGGGCGTTCGCCGGCGGCGCGCAGCGCACCGAGGCGGCCACCCGGACGCCGGTGAGCTCCAGGCCGTCGCCGATGTGCGTGGACGTCGGCTGGTTGGCCAGCCCGGCGCGCCAGAGCGCGGCGAAGATCCAGTCGCCGCTGCGGTCGCCGGTGAACACCCGGCCGGTGCGGTTTCCGCCGTGGGCGGCCGGGGCGAGTCCGACGACGGCGATGGGGGCGTCCTGGGGACCGAGGCCCGGAACGGGTCGCCCCCAGTACTCCTCGTGCCGGAAGGACGCCCGCTTCACCCGGGCGACCTCCTCCCGCCAGGCCACGAGCCGTGGGCAGGCGTAGCAGCCGCAGATCCGCCGGTCGAGGTCGTCCAGGTCCCGCGCCGCGCGGGCGGAGCGGACGACGCCGGCGGCCGTGCGGGTCACCGGGAAGCCGTCGGCGTCGGAGGGCACCCGATCAGTCCACCATCCCGCTCCGGCAGCGATCGCCATGGCTCCCGCGGGGCGGCGGACTCGCCGGCGCGGCATGATCACAGGGTGGCGAAGAAGCAGAAGGCCCCGTTGTCGTGGAAGCTCCTGGGCGTCGGATTCGCGGCACCGGCGGGTATCGCCGTCCGGAGGCTGGCCGACACCGCCTGGTACGCGGCGCGGGGCTATCCGCCACCGAAGAACCCGGCTGCGCCGGGCACGGGGTGGGGCGAGGCGCTGGCCTGGGCAGCGGTGTCGGGCGTGGCCGTCGCGGCCGGTCGGCTGGCCGCCGCCCGCGGCGCCGCTGCGACGTACAAGAGCCTCACCGGCAAGCTGCCGCCCGGGTTGGAGAGTGGCGGCCCCGCCCTCTGATTCAGCGCCGCGCCAGGCCGAGGGCGATGCCGTCGAGGATGTCGTGCTCGCTGACCACGACCTCGGCCACGCCCAGTTCGTCCATGATCCCCCGCAGCACGAGGGCGCCGGCGCCGATCACGTCGACCCGGCCCGGGTGCATGACCGGCATGGCCGCGCGCTGCGCGCGGGTGGCGGCGAGCAGGTCGGCGGTCACGGTGCGGACGTCGCCCACCGGGATCCGCGACCCGTGGATGACGTCGGCGTCGTAGGCGGGCAGGTCGAGGGCGAGCGCCGCGACGGTGGTGACCGAGCCGGCCAGCCCGACGAGGGTGGCCGCCTCCCCCACCGGCACGGCGGCGGCCACCTCGGCGAGCGCGGTGCGGATGTCTGCGTCGGCGCGGGCGATCTGCGCCGCGGTGGGCGGATCGTCGTGCAGGTGGCGCTCGGTGAGCCGCACGCAGCCGACGTCGACCGAGCGGGCGGCCCGCACGCCGCGCTCGTCGCCCAGCACGAACTCGGTGGAGCCGCCGCCGATGTCCACGACCAGGTAGGGCGCCAGGGGTGGCGGGGCGCCGTGGGCCGCGGCCGCGGCGGCCAGGGAGGCCGTCGCCCCGCGGAAGGAGAGCTCGGCCTCCTCGCGGCCGGTCACGACGTCAGGCAGCCGGCCGAGCGTGGCCTGCACCATCGACTCGAAGTCGGCCCGGTTGGCGGCGTCGCGGGTCGCACTCGTGGCGACCATGCGGACGGTGGCGGCACCGAGGTCGCGGGCGGCGGCCGCGTACTCGGTCAGGACCACACAGGTGCGCTCGATCGCCGCCGGCGCGAGCCGCCCGGTCGCGTCGACGCCCTCGCCCAGGCGGACGACCTCCATGCGGCGCAGCACGTCGGTGTGCGCCCCCTCGGGCGGGACGTCCGCGACGAGCAGGCGGATGGAGTTCGTGCCGCAGTCGATGGCGGCGACTCGCTGGGCGGGGGGCGTGGTCATGCGCCGTCGTCCGGCGGCTGGGCGCAGGGGCCGGCCGCCCACCACTCCCCCATCTCGGCGACCGCCCGGTCGCCGATCGGGTTGACGCCGGGGCCCGCTGCCAGGGCGTGCGCGACCAGCGCGTGCAGGCACTTGACCCGGTCGGGCATGCCACCGGCGGTCGTGCGGGTGGGCAGCACGTCACGGGCGTCGCGCTCGGCCAGGTACTGCTCGTGGGCGGCGCGGTACGCGGCGGCGAGTTCGGGGTTCGTGCCCAGCTCGGCCTGCCACTCCTTCATCCGGCCGGCGGCTTCGAGCCGGCTCGCGGCCGCCGTGGCCCGCGGGCAGGTCAGGTAGTACAGGGTCGGGAAGGGCGTGCCGTCCTCGAGGCGGGGCGCGGTCTCGACGACGTCGGGTTGCCCGCAGGGGCACCGGTGGGCGACGGCGACCAGCGCTCGCGGCGGGCGGCCGAGCTGGCGCGCGACGGTCTCTCGGTCGGTCTCGGTGACCGGCTCTCTCATCCGGCCGGTTCCGCGTCGGGGTCGGGACGGTCGCCGTCGGCCACGGCGACGGAGTCGAGCAGCGCCTCGTACCAGGGCTGTTCCGGTTGCGACCCGGGCAACGGGGAGAGCGGACCGGGTTCCTCGCCGCGGGTCTCGCCGTCGACCACGACCACCAGGCGATCCCCGGGCAGGACGTACGTGAGCCGCTCCCTCGCCTCGCGCCGCATCCAGTCCGGGTCGGCCTGCCGGGCCAGCTGCTCCTGCAGGTCGGCGGCGCGCTGCTCGAGCGCGTCCCCCTCCGCTGCCAGCCGGACCAGCTCGGCCTGACCGGCCAGGTACTGACGGATCGGGCCGGCGAGGGTGAGCGCGAGCAGCAGGACCAGCGCGCCGAGCAGCACCGCGCGACCGGTGAACAGCGGGCGACGCGCGAGCGGCGCGGCCGCGGCCGTGCGGGCCGGACGGCGCACCGAGCGGCGCTGCCCGGGCCGCCGCGGAGCCAGCCCCCGGACCGGACCGGTGGCGGTGGTCCGCGGCGGCCGGGCGGTGCGCCGTCCGTCGGCCGGGGAACCGATCCGCCGGCCGCGCACCGAACTCATCGCCCGGCGGAGCCCAGCCGCGGGAAGGCGCCGGCGCCGGCGTAGCGGGCCGCGTCGTCGAGCTCCTCCTCGATCCGCAGCAGCTGGTTGTACTTGGCCACGCGCTCGCTGCGGGCCGGGGCACCGGTCTTGATCTGGCCGCAGTCGGTGGCGACGGCGAGGTCGGCGATCGTGGTGTCCTCGGTCTCGCCGGAGCGGTGACTCATCATGCAGCGGTAGCCGTTGCGGTGGGCCAGGGCGACCGCGTCGAGGGTCTCGGTGAGCGTGCCGATCTGGTTGACCTTGACCAGGAGGGCGTTGGCCGCCTTGCGGGCGATGCCGTCGGCCAGCCGCTTCGGGTTGGTGACGAACAGGTCGTCGCCGACGAGCTGCACCCGGTCGCCGAGGGCCGCGGTGAGCGCGACCCAGCCGTCCCAGTCCTCCTCGTCGAGCGGGTCCTCGATCGAGACGATCGGGTAGGCATCGACGAGGCCGGTGTAGTACTCGGCCATGTCGGCGGAGGACAGGGTCTTGCCCTCGAAGGCGTAGCCGCCGTCGGAGTGGAACTCGGTGGCGGCGACGTCGAGGGCGAAGACCACGTCGTCGCCGACGGTGTAGCCGGCCTGCTCGACGGCGCGGGCGATCAGGTCCAGCGCGGCGCGGTTGCTCGACAGGCTCGGCGCGAACCCGCCCTCGTCGCCGAGGCCGGTGGACAGGCCCTCCTTCTTGAGCACCGACTTGAGCGAGTGGTAGGACTCGGTGCCCCAGCGCAGCGCCTCGGTGAAGGTGGCGGCGCCGATCGGCGCGATCATGAACTCCTGGACGTCGACGTTGCTGTCGGCGTGGGCGCCGCCGTTGAGGATGTTCATCATCGGCACCGGCAGCACGTGCGCGCTCGGGCCGCCCACGTAGCGGAACAGCGGGAGGCCGGCGGAGTCGGCCGCGGCCCTGGCGACGGCGAGGCTCACGCCGAGCATGGCGTTGGCGCCCAGCCGCGACTTGTCCGGCGTGCCGTCGAGGTCGATCAGCTGCTGGTCGATGAGCCGCTGCTCGCTGGCGTCGTAGCCGACCAGCTCGGGGCCGATGACGTCGAGGACGCCGTCGACCGCCTTGGTCACACCCTTGCCGCCGTAGCGGTCACCGCCGTCGCGGAGTTCGACGGCCTCGAAGGCGCCGGTGGAGGCGCCGCTGGGGACCGCGGCGCGCGCGATCGTCCCGTCGTCGAGGGCGACCTCGACCTCAACCGTGGGGTTTCCGCGCGAGTCCAGGATCTCCCGCGCGCCTACTGCATCGATGCTCGCCACGAGGGCAGCCTAGCCAGCCGCGCGAATCCCGCTCGTCAGCCGCGCGCCGACGCGGTGTCTCACCGGCCGGCGCGGACCGAATCACGGCGGTCGGCCAGCTCCTGGGCCGTCGGCCCGGTGAACGCCGCCGAGCGCGCGCGGCCCTCACTGCTGCCGGAGAACACGGCCGAATCCCGCGACAGCGCGGGGGCCTGCGCCGGCTCCGTCGTCCGCCCCCGCTCGCTGCTCTCCACGCGCACCCGCGGCAGGCCCGTGTCCTCCTGCTGCAGCCAGCGGACCAGGCCCTCGCGCACGTGGCACCGCAGGTCCCAGAGTGTTCCGGCGTCGCGGCCGCTGACCAGCGCCCGCACCCGGACCATCGAGCCGACGGCGTCGGTCACCTGCAGGGCACCGGTGCGGCCGTCCCACAGCGGGTGGCCGTCGAGCAGCCGCTCGAGCTCGTCGCGCATGCGGTCGACGGGCACGGTCCAGTCGACGTCGAGCTCCACCGCGCCGAGCAGCGCCGAGCCGGTGCGGGTCCAGTTCGCGAAGGGCGTCGTCGTGAAGTAGGTGGACGGCAGCACCATGCGGCGGTCGTCCCAGACGTGGACGACGACGTAGGTCAGCGTGATCTCCTCGATCCGGCCGAACTCGCCCTCGACGACCACGACGTCGTCGACCCGGATCGCGTCGGTGAAGGCCAGTTGCAGACCGGCGAAGACGTTGGCCAGCGCCGTCTGTGCGGCGAGGCCGGCGACGATCGAGATGACACCGGCGCTGGCCAGGATGCTCGCCCCGGCCGCCCGGGCCGCCGGGAAGGTCAACAGCATCGCGGCCGCGGCCAGCACGCCGATGACGACGACGGCCAGCCGGCGCAGCAGCGAGATCTGGGTGCGCACCCGGCGGGCGTGCCGGTTGTCCGAGACGCCCACGTCGTAGCGCGACAGGGCCACGTCGCCGACCACGAACACGGCCACCGCCGCCAGCCAGCCGACCGTGGCGATCAGGGCGAGCCCGAGCCCGTGCACGACCGGCGCCTGCCAGCTGCCGACGCCTCCTGCCGCGTCGAGCAGCCCGGTGACGACCGCCAGGACGAGGAGCAGTCGGAGCGGCGTCCGGCCGCGGCGGGAGACGTCGGCGAGCACGGGCGAACGCCGGGCGAGCCGGCCGACGAGGGCGCCGAGCAGGACACCGGCGAGCCACGCGACGGCGGCCGCGCCGGCCAGGACGAGCAGCACCTGCCAGGTCTCGGCGGGCATGCGTGCCTCCATCTCCTCGGCGGCGGACAGGATCCGCGCCGAGGGATCGGGGGTGGACGGTTCGGGCGCAGACGGGGAAGACCTGCGGAACAGCGGGATCGCTCCTCTCGGTGCACGCGCGAGCGGGCTCGGGTGCAGCGTCGGGACGGCGGCGCGGTCTCGCGCCGGGCCGCGGGCGCCGAGGGCCTCGCGGCACGCCCGCGCCTGGGGCGGGCTCGTCCCCCACCGTACGAAGGCCCCTCACCCACGTCACCCGCGGGGCGACGTGTGCTCGGCTACAGCGGTCAGACCACCGGGTCCGCTCGGTCGGACGACGCGTGTGCCGCGGCGTCGAGCTCGCCGGCGTAGCGACGCACGGCCTCGCGCAGGGCGTCCTCGACGTCCCAGCCGCGCTGCTCGGCGGCGGTGACGACGGCGAGCAGCCGCTCCCCGAGTTCCTCGGGGCTGGTCTCGGTGAGGACGACGGCCTCGGGAAGCGGCAGGTCGGCGCGGCCGGCCCGGCGGACCAGCGCGGCGGCCCACGAGGCGGCCGGCTGCGAGCGCGAGACGCCCTCCGTGGGCGAGCGGCGCTGCTTCTCCGCCTTCTTGATCTCCTCCCACCCCGCCTCGACCTGAGCCACGTCGATGGGGGCATGGCCCGGCAAGCGATCGCCGAAGACGTGCGGATGGCGGCGCACCAGCTTGTCGACCAGGTCACCGGCCACGTCGTCGACGTCGAACCGCCGGTCGGGACCGGCCTCGGCGGCCACCCGCGCGTGGAAGGCGACCTGGAGCAGCACGTCGCCGAGCTCCTCGCGCATCGCCGCCGCGTCGTCGTCGACGATCGCGTCGTAGGCCTCGTGCGCCTCCTCCAGCAGGTAGCCGCGCAGCGAGGCGTGCGTCTGCTCGGCGTCCCACGGGCACCCGCCGGGCGAGCGCAGCCGGTCCATCACCGAGACGACGTCCAGCAGGCGGACGCCGGGCGGCTCCGGGGCGCCGTCGACCACGGGGACGCCCGCAGGCAGGTCGTCGTCCGGACCGGCCAGGCAGACCACGTCCGCGTCGTGCGGGAGCTCACCGACCGGCACGCCGCCGGCCCGCAGCACCGCCGCCGTGGCCGCGGCACCCGGAAGCGCGACCACCGGCCGGTCGCCGGTGACGGCCCGCCAGCCGGCCGGGCCGAGCAGCCCGGGCAGCCGGGGGCTGACCCTGACGACCAGGGCGACCGGCACGCCGGCTCAGCCCTCGGCGCCCAGGATCTCGACCACGTCGCTGCCGCCCTCGCGGATCGCGCCGTCGTCGAACGTCCCGTACCGGGGGTTGATCACGATCTCGAGGTCCTCGCGGACGTCGTCCAGCAGTTCCTGGACCGCCTCCTCCGCCTGGCCGGCGGTCTCCTGCTCCAGCTGGGGCCGCAGCTCCTCGAACGTCGGCACGGTCACGTCGGCGACGTACACGACCACGACGCCGTCGACGCCGTCGACGGGAACGGCGAAGGCGCTCCCCGCCTCGGCCTCGGCGACCTGCTCCGCGAACGGGGGCGGGACCTCCTGCGTCGGCACCGTCTGCGGCTCCGGGAGCGTGGTCTCACCCGGGAACTCCGCGGCGAGCTCCGCGTAGGCCGCCGGGTCCGCCTCCAGCGCCGTGACCGCATCGTCGGCGGCGGCCTCGTCGGGCACCGTGATGTAGCCGAGCGAGTACTCGGCCTGCTCGGGCGCGACCTCCTCGTAGCGTGCCCGCAGCGCCTCCTCCTCGAGCCCGGCGGCCAGGCCCTCCGCCTCGGCGATCCGCAGCCGCACCAGCTGCTGCTCGACGCTGGAGAAGACGTCCTGGCGGCTCACGCCCTGCGACGCGAGCTGGGCGAACACCGCGGTGGGGTCGTCGTCGCCGAGCAGCTCGTCGATGCGGTCACGGACGTCGTCGCCGGTCACCTCGACGCCGTAGCGCTCAGCGGCGGCCTCGTGCACCTCGTCCTCGACCAGCCCGGTGAGCACCCGGCGGGTGTAGGACGTCATGTCTGCCTCGGCGACCTCGGCGATCGCCGGGTCTTCCAGGCGCGCATCGATGGCGGCCTCGAGCTCTGACACGGTGACCTGCTCGTCGCCGACGTAGGCGGCGACGCTGGGCGAGGTGCGGCAACCGGCCAGGCCCAGGAGAACGATCCCGGCGGCGGCCACCGCGGTCAGTCGACGGATCTGCACGCCGCGAGGTTGCCACACCATGGCCCGCGCACCGCGCACTGGGACCGGAGCGTTGCCTCGCTGCCGTCTCGGCATTGCACGCGCTTCTCCCGCATCGCACGCGCTGCAGCCCGTGCACGGCAGGAGAAGTCCGTGCAACGCGCGGAGGGGCCGGTCAGGAGGCGGCCGCGACCGGCGGAGCGAGCACCGCCGTCAGCGTGGCGTGCACGTTCTCGAGCAGGGCCACGTCGCGCACCGGCGTTCTCCGGTCCGGCCCGACCGGCACCTTGAGCGAGATCGTCTCGACCGCCGCCTTGTAGGTCGCCCCCTCGGCCAGCCGGGCCAGCCGCATCTGCTTGGACTCGGGCAGCACCACGGGGCTGACCCGGATGGCCCGGCCCTGCAGGGACACCTCGGTGATGCCCAGGGCACGCATGGCCACCCGGAACCGGGCCACGGCGAGCAGGTTGAGCACGGGGGCCGGCGGGGCGCCGTACCGGTCGGTCAGCTCGTCGAGCACGGCCTGCGCCTGCTCGTCGTCCTGGATCGAGGCCACCTTGCGGTAGGCCTCCATGCGCAGCCGCTCGCCCGGCACGTAGTCGTGCGGCAGGTGCGCGTCGACCGGCAGGTCGACCCGCACCTCCGCCGGCTCGACCGGCGGCGACTCACCGGTGACCTGTGCCCGGTAGTCGGCCACGGCCTCGCCGACCAGCCGGACGTAGAGGTCGAAGCCGACGCCGGCGATGTGCCCGGACTGCTCGCCGCCGAGCAGGTTGCCCGAGCCGCGAATCTCCAGGTCCTTCATCGCCACGGCCATGCCGGCGCCGAGGTCGGTGTTGTGCGCGATCGTGGTCAGCCGGTCGACCGAGGTCTCGGTGAGCGGCCGGGTCGGGTCGTAGGTGAAGTAGGCGTAGGCCCGCTCGCGTCCTCGTCCGACGCGGCCGCGGATCTGGTGCAGCTGCGAGAGGCCGAAGGTGTCGGCGCGGTCGACGATCAGCGTGTTGGCGTTCGGGATGTCCAGGCCGGACTCGACGATCGTCGTCGACACCAGGACGTCGTACTCCTTCTCCCAGAAGCCGACCATGATCCGTTCGAGCTCGTGCTCCTTCATCTGCCCGTGCCCGACGGCGACCCGCGCCTCCGGCACCAGCTCGCGGATCTTGGCCGCCGCCTTGTCGATCGACTGCACCCGGTTGTGGATCACGAACACCTGGCCGTCGCGCAGCAGCTCGCGGCGGATCGCGGCGGCCATCTGCTTGTCCTCCCACGCGCCCACGTAGGTCAGCACGGGGTGCCGCTCCTCGGGCGGGGTGAGGATGGTCGACATCTCGCGGATGCCGGTCAGCGACATCTCCAGCGTCCGCGGGATCGGGGTGGCCGACATCGACAGGACGTCGACCGCCGTCCGCACGCTCTTCAGGTACTCCTTGTGCTCGACGCCGAAGCGCTGCTCCTCGTCGACGATCACCAGACCCAGCTCCTTGAACCGGGTGGTGGGCTGCAGCAGCCGATGCGTGCCGACCAGGATGTCGATCTCGCCGGCGGCGAGCTCCTTCAGGATCTGCGCGGTCTCGGCGTCGGACTGGAACCGCGACAGCACCGCGACCTTGACCGGGAACTGCGCCACCCGCTCGGAGAACGTCTTGACGTGCTGGTTGGCCAGCAGCGTCGTCGGCACCAGGACGGCGACCTGCTTGCCGTCCTGCACCGCCTTGAACGCGGCCCGGATCGCGATCTCGGTCTTGCCGTAGCCGACGTCGCCGCAGATGATCCGGTCCATCGGCACCGGCTGCATCATGTCGGCCTTGACCTCGTCGATGGCCGCCAGCTGGTCGGGCGTCTCGTGGAACGGGAAGGCGTCCTCGAGCTCGCGCTGCCAGACGGTGTCGGGGCCGAAGGCGTGCCCCTTCGTCGCCATCCGCGCCGAGTAGAGCCGGATCAGCTCGGCGGCGATCTGCTTGACCGCCTTGCGCGCGTTGCCCTTGGTCTTCTGCCAGTCGGCTCCGCCCAGCTTGGACAGCGCCGGAGACTCCCCGCCGACGTACCGGGTGAGCTGGTCGAGGGCGTCGGTGGGCACGAACAGCCGGTCCGGCGGCTGGTTCCGGCGCGACGGCGCGTACTCGACGATCAGGTAGTCGCGCCGGCCGCCGTTGACGGTACGGCTGACCATCTCGATGTAGCGGCCGATCCCGTGGTGCTCGTGGACGACGAGGTCGCCCGGCTGCAGCTGGACCAGGTCGACGGCGTTGCGCCGGCGGGCCGGCATCTTGACCGCGTCGCGCATGGTCGCGCCGCGGGAGCCGGTCAGGTCGTGCTCGGTGAGCAGCGCCAGCCCCACGCCCGGGAAGGCGAAGCCGGCCTCCAGGTTGCCCTGCGTGACGTGGGTGATCCCGGCCTCGGGACCGGCCGGGATGTCGGGCACCAACCGCACCCCGAGGTCGGCCTCGCCGAACTGGTCGGCCGCGCGCTGGGCGGGGCCCGGACCGGCGAAGGTGACGACGAGCCGCCACCCGTCGCGGGACCAGTCCCGCAGCTGCTCGACGGCCTTGGGGACGTCCCCGGAGAACCGCTCGACGACCGTCGCGTCGAGGGTCACGTGCTCGTCGTCGTCGTTCGCCGCCAGCGTGAACGGCCCCGTCGTCCACCACGGCAGCCCGCGCATGCGCGCGGTCGTCTCGACCTCGGCCAGGTCCTTGAAGGACGACGCACCGAGGTCCAGCGGCGCCTCCCCGGCCTCAGCCGCGGTGGCCCAGCTCGCGGCCAGGAACTCCTCCGCCGTCCGCACCAGGTCCGCCGCCCGGCTGCGCACCCGCTCCGGGTCGCAGACGAGCACGTGCGTGCCGTCGGGCAACAGGTCGGTGAGCAGCTGCATCTCCCCCGCTGTGTCTCCACCCGCCCCACCGCCCCGGACAAGCGCCGGCGTCAGCGACTCCATGCCCTCGACGGCGATGCCCTCGGCCAGCTTGCCGAGCATCTCGGCCAGGCCCGGATGCTCGGCCGCGAGCGCGGCGGCCCGCTCGCGCACCTGCGGGGTCAGCAGCAGCTCGCGGCAGGGCGGCGCCCAGAGCCGGTCGGGGCGCTCGTCGAGGGAGCGCTGGTCGGCGGCGGAGAAGTAGCGCAGCTCGTCGACCTCGTCGCCCCAGAACTCCACCCGGACCGGATGCGGCTCGGTGGGCGGGAAGACGTCGAGCAGCCCACCACGGACGGCGAACTCACCGCGCTTCTCGACCAGCTCCACGCGGGTGTAGGCGGCGTCGACCAGCGCCCGGGCGACGTCGTCGAGCTCGGCGGTGTCGCCCTGCTTCAGCTCGACCGGCACCAGGTCGCCGAGGCCGGGGGCCAGCGGCTGGAGCACGCTGCGCACCGGCGCGACGAGCACGTCCACCGCGCCGTTCTGCCCGGGGTGCGTCAGGTCGCGGAGCACCGCGAGCCGCCGGCCGACGGTGTCCGCGCGGGGGCTGAGGCGCTCGTGCGGCAGCGTCTCCCAGGCCGGGAAGGTCTCGACGCGCGCGTCGGGGACGAAGCAGCGGAGCAGGTCGGCGGCCTGGTCGGCGTCCCGCTCGCCGGCCGTGACGACGAGGACGGGCACCCCGGCGCCGGGCTTCCGCGCCGCCAGCGCCGCCGCCACGAGCGGCTGGACGGGCGGCGGGGCGGTGACGGCGAGCGAGGGCTGCCCGGCGGCGGCCACCACGCGGGCCATCGCCGGGTCGGTGAGGACGACGTCCAGCACACCGCGCAACGTCACGGGCTGTCACTCCTGAGCGGATCGGGGGCCACGCACGCACCGCCGAGTGCGGTGGGGGCCGGAGGACCAGGCTAGTCCCCGGCGCAGCCCCCCGCCGCCGTCAGTCCGACAGCACCACGGTGAGCATCGTCGCGCGGTTGCTCGGCGTCGGCACCGTGGCGGTCAGCCCGCCGACGGTCCCGCCGCTGACCGGGCCGCCGCTGTCGGCGACCAGCGTGGCGATGTCACCGCTGCCGATCCCGGCCACGTTGCTGCGCTCGGTGGCCTGGGCCGGCGGCGTCCACTGCCGCTCGTCGGCCTGCTTGTCCGACCACACCGACACGACCCAGCTGCCCGCCGCCGCGGTCGCGGTCGGCGTCCTGTGCGACGTGCCGGCTCCCCCGGTCGCGGTGGTCAGCGCGGCCACCGGGTCCGAGGGGTCGGTGCCGGAGTAGGCGAGCAGCTGGAGCGTCACCTTCGCCTGGCCGGTCAGGGCGACGGTGAGCTCGTCCCCGGCCTCACCCGTCCCCGCCACCCGGGTGAAGACCTGCGTCGTGGGGTTGCGACCGGCGGCGGTCACCGAGCCGGCCTCGGTCCAGCCCGACGGCGCGGTGCCGCGCACCGTCGAGTTGGTCGACAGCACCAGCAGCAGACCGTCCCCGGCCTGCACCGAGTCGGGCACGTCGACCGAGACGTCGCTGACGGCGCGTGCCGCCGTCCCGGCCGAGCCGCGCAGGCCGATGCCCTCGGACGAGGGTGCCGCGGACACCGGCACGGTGGAGGTGGTCTGGCCCGTGGCGCCTTCGTCGTCGGTCACGACGAGCGTGACCTCCTGGTCGCCGGCCGCTGCGAAGGTGTGCGTCGGCGACGGCTCGGTGCTCGTGCCGCCGTCACCGAAGGACCACTCCCACCCGACCACCGAACCGTCGTCGGTGCTGGTGCCGGCGTCGAACGAGCACTCGAGCGCGGAGCAGGAGTAGTCGAACGCGGCCACCGGCGGCTGGTTGACCGCCGGCGGGGCGACCGTCGCGCCGTCCCCGGGCGCCAGGACGACGGTGAACATCGTCGCCTGGTTGCTCGACGCGCCCACCGTGGCCGTCAGCCCGCCGACCTGGCCGGCCGTCACCGGGCCGCTGTCGGCCAGGAGGGTCGCGATGTCACCGGTGCCGATGCCGCCGACCGAGCTCCGGACGGCGACGCCCGACGGCGGCGTCCACGTGCGGGCCGAGGCCTGCTTGTCCGACCACACCGACACGACCCAGCTGCCCGCGGCCGCGGTCGCGGTGGGGGTGGTGTGCGACGTCCCCGCCCCGTCGGTGGCCCCGGTGACCGTGACCGGGTCGTCGGCCGCGGTGCCGCTGTAGGCCGACAGCTGCAGGGTCACCTTCGCCGGACCCGTCGGCGTGACCGTCACGTCGTCGCCCGCGTCGCCCGCCGTCGCCACCCGGGAGAACACCCGCGTGGCGATCTGGCCGCTGACCCGCGTGTCCTCGAGCGTCCAGCCGGCAGGGGTGGGCACGCCGGTGGTCGCGTTGTTGACCGAGGAGACCAGCACCAGGGCGTCACCGGCCTCGACGGACGCCGGCACGCTCACCGTGGCCGACGTGATGCCGCGGGCCGTCGTCCCGTCGGCTCCGACGAAGGCGATGTCCGAGGGTTCCGCGGCCGTTCCGGTGACCGCCACCTGCTGCGTGTCGGTGTCGGTGTTGCCGCCGTCGTCGGTGACGGTCAGCTCGACGGTGTACGTGCCGTCGGCCGGGAAGGTGTGCGTGGCCGTCTCGCCGTCGCCGTCCGGCGCGCCGTCACCCCAGCTCCAGGCGTAGGAGGTGATCGTGCCGCCCGGGTCGGTGGAGCTCCCGGCGTCGAAGCTGCACTCGAGGTCGGTGCAGTCGTAGCTGAACGCCGCCGTCGGGGCCGGGTCGGCCGCCGGCCCTCCCGGGGCGAGGAACATCGCCCGGGTGCGCCAGTCCCGGCCGCCGGCGGCGGGCCCGGGCGCCGCGACGGTCGAGTCGTGCCCGGCACGCCGGCGGCGAACGTGGTCCGGCGCAGCTCACCGTTGGCGGCGTTCGCCCAGTAGAGCTGGCCGCCGGACAGGAACATGCCCGCGACGCCGCCGAAGCCGCTCGCGGCGGCGGTGTGCTCCTCCGCCTCGACGATCCCGCTGTCGACGGAGAAGCCCCGCCAGTGCAGCGCCGGCGACCCGGCGCGGGTGTAGTACAGCCGGCCGTCGGAGAAGAACATGCCGGTCACCGTCGACAGCGGCTCCCCGTAGAGGTCGACCGGCGAGCCCGCGTAGTAGGCGGTGCCCCAGATGCTGCCGGTGGACACGGTGTCCCACTCGGGGTCGCTGTAGGGGTTCAGCACGGTGGGCGCCCCGAACGTGGTGCCGTCGAAGCTGCGCCGATACAGGTAGTACGCGTTGCCGACGTCGGGGTTCGGGTAGCCGTAGTAGAGGGTGCTGCCGACCATGAACGCGCCGCGCACCTGGGACCACTGCAGGCCGCCCGTCGGGCCGGTCCCGTCCGCGCCGGGGGACGTCCCGTCGAAGAAGCGGGTGACGACGGTGCCGGTCCCCGCGGTCCCCGTCGCGGTCTGCCGGCCGCCCATGACCACCGTGGCCGGGAGGGACCGCAGGCTCTCCGCCGCGGGCGGGGAACCGCCGGCCAGCGGGAAGTAGGCCAGTCGCGGGCGCACGTACTCCCGGTTGCCCAGGTACTCGGTGTCGTGGCCGAGGTACATGCCGTTCTCGGTGAGCAACAGCGCCAGCACGCCGACGCCGCGCGGGTGCCGGCCGGGGTTCCAGGCCAGCGGGACGCCGGTGCGGACGTCGAGCGCGGCCAGGCTGGGCCGCGGCACGGCGCCGGGGCGCGCGGAGTCGCGGCCGGTCGGGTTGTTCAGCCAGCGCGAGTGCCCACCGGCGTAGACGGCGACGTCGCTGATGGCGATGGCGAAGGTGCTGTCACCGCCGCTGTAGCCGGTCCAGCGGGGCATCACGGCGTTGCCGGTGGTGCCGGTGTCGAAGCGGGCGACGGTATCGCACCAGGTGCCCGGGTTCGCCCCACCGCTGGTCGCGATCGCGAAGAAGGAGCCGTCGGGCGAGAACTCGACGTCGCGCATGTAGTGGTCGAACCGCGAGGCGAAGCAGGGGAACTCGTACACCTCGGTCCGCCAGGACGGGTCGACGGACGCACCGCCGGCGTTCATGCGCACGACCATGGCCTGGTCGCGGGCCAGGCCGTCGGCGCTGGTGAAGTTGCCGATGGCCACCAGCCGCGAGCCGTCCGGGGAGAGGTCGATGTTCTCGACGCCCACCGAGCCCCGGGCCGTCCGGTCGGTGCCGTCCCAGTTGTGGTGACCGCTGACGTCGACGCCCATGTACGGGTCCCGGGCGCCGGTCGTCGCGTTCAGCGTGGCCAGCCCCCCGTGCCCGACGCCTCCCACGGTGTTGAAGACGCCGCCGATGATCAGGCGGTTGCCGGCGAGCGCGATGTCGTTGACCGCGCCGTTGATCGCCGGCGGGCGGAACCCGGTCAGCTGCCCGTTCGAGAGGTTCAGCTGAGCCAGGTTGCTGATCGTGGTGCCGTTGACCGCGGAGAAGGTGCCGCCGATGTAGACGGTGTTGTTCGCACCGGCGTGGACGGCGTTGACCACGCCGTTGACCGCCGGCCGGAAGGTGCGGTCGACCGCACCGGTGCGGTCCGCGAAGGCGAACACCGAGCGCTGGTCGAACGTCGTCCCGCCGTTGGGCGGAGCGTCCCGGAACCGGGTGAAGGTGCCGGACACGACGATCCGGCTGCCCACCTGCTCGAGGTCACGGACCTGGTTGTCGAGCACGTGCGGGGTCCACGCCGGTGGCGCCTCCGCCACGATCGACCCCTGCGGGATCCCCGCCGCCGAGACCGGGGCGCCGGACAACACCGCCCCGGTCAGGACGACGGTGACGACGACACTCGACAACCGCCATGACCTGGACATGCCCCGTTGTTCCCCGCTTCACCTTCGACGTCGCCCGCACGCTCCATCCGGGCCAGTGCTCGGGGCAGACAAGCAGACGTCAGCAGGGGGCGTCCATGCCTCGCGCCGCACTGACCTGGGATTCCGTCGCCGGAGTGACGGCGGCGCGCACGCGCTGCCGTGGGACGGTCACGCACTGGTGACCAGATCACCCCGGCGTTCCGGTACGGCAGCCTCCCGCTGCCACCTCCTGCCAGGCGCGCCGTCCGGGCTCGTCGCGGATCCGCCAGTCGCCCTGGGCGCCGGTGCCCTGCCAGTACAACCACATCCGGATACGCGGGTGCCGGGCGATCCACTCGGCGTCGACACGGATCGCGTCCGCCCGGGCCCGCTCCTTCGCGGGGTCCGACCGTTCCCCCTCGCGGACGGCGTACTGGCCGTACTCGGTGATGAACAGCGGCAGACCGGTCGCCGTCATCACCTCGTACCAGGTGCGGAAGGACCGGCTCTCGGTCATCGGCCGCGGATCCGGCCCGTACCAGTCGAGGGCGGCGAAGTCGGCGTACTCCTCCCCGGGCCACCACTGCCGGGGGTCGCCCACCCAGTGCTCGGGCCGGGAGGGGTCCCACCAGTAGGCCATGTACACAGGGCCCCAGCGGATGCTCGGGTTCGCCGCCTTGACCACGGTGTACAGCCGCCGCTGCAAGGCCACGAACTCCTCGGCCGTCATGTCGTTCTCGGGCTCGTGGAAGGACGTCGCGTAGACCCCGGTGCGCGGGACACTGCGGGCCCAGGCGGTGATCTCGGCGTCGTACTCGCCCGCGGCTGCGCCGCGGTGGTCGCCGTCCGGCGGCTTCCAGGACACGAAGGAGCGGACGCCGGCGTCGGCGTCCCCCGCCGCCGACGAGGCGTCGTAGTCCGACGGCAGCGACGAGTCGAAGCTGCGGCGCATGGTCAGCGGCCCGAGCGCCGCGTCGGCCTCGCGGAACATCGCCAGGTCGGGCCCGTCCACCTTTCCGGGACCGTTGACCGTGGCGCCGACGGCCAGGCACCGCTGTGCGTACCCCGTCGGGTCCGACCACGGTCGCGAGACGTCGGCCGACTCGGCGGAGGTGGATCCGAGCGTCATCGCGACCGCCGCGGCCGCAGCGAGCAGGCCGCTGCGGCCGCCGACGACGCGTCCCCCGATGCCGGTCATCGCCTCGCCTTCGGTCGTGCCGGACCCTTCACTGCCTGCCGCTGCCGCGCGACCCGCCGGCCCAGGCCGGGCACGTTACCTGCCGTCGCGGTCCGGCTGAGCGGACCGCGCCCCGCCGATCCCCCCGTCGGCGGGTACGCCCCGGGAGGGTGAGAACGGCGACCGGAGCCGCGCTCCGGAGCGTTCCGAGCACCTAGTGTCCTGCCCCGCGGCGTTCTGCCGCGCGCCGGAAGCGCGGCGCACGAGGCAGGCTCGCTGTGGGGGACGGTGTGGAACTGGATCTGCTCCTGATCGTGGCTGGGCTGGTCATCGGCATCGTCGTCGGCATGACGGGGATGGGCGGTGGCGCCCTCATGACCCCGGCCCTGGTGCTGTTCTTCGGCGTCCCGCCGCTCGCGGCCGTCTCCAGCGACCTCGTCGTCTCCGCGGTGATGAAGCCGGTCGGCGGGGTCGTGCACCTGCGCCGCGGCACGGTGGACCTGCGCCTCGTCGGGCTGCTGTGCATCGGATCGGTGCCGGCCGCATTCTGCGGCGTCTTCGTCTACCGGGCCCTCGGCGACGGCGCGACCGTCCAGCAGTGGACCAAGACGGCGCTGGGCATCGCCCTGCTGCTGGCCGCCACCGGGCTGATCTACCGCGCGTACCAGGGACTCGTGGCCCGGGGCCGACGGGCGGCCTACCGCGCGGCAGTCGCGGCGGGGCACGCCGTGGCCGAGGAGGCCGAGGCCGCGCCGAGCACCTACCGACTCCGACCGGTGGCGACCGTGATCGTCGGAGCCGTGGGCGGCCTGGTCGTCGGCATGACGTCGGTCGGCTCCGGCTCGCTGATCATCATCGCGCTGCTCGCCCTGTATCCCGCCCTGAGCGCCCGGTCGCTGGTCGGGACCGACCTGGTGCAGGCGGTGCCTCTCGTGGCCTCCGCCGCCGTGGCGCACCTGTTCTTCGGTGATTTCCGGCTGGACCTCACCGCCTCGCTGCTCATCGGCTGCCTCCCGGGCGTCTACCTCGGGGCCCGCCTGTCCTCCCGTGCGCCCGGCGGCCTGGTCCGGCGGGCCCTGGCGTTGGTGCTGCTCGCCTCGGGGCTGAAGCTGCTCGGGCTCAGCGACCTCACCATGGTGGTCACGCTCGCCGTCGTGGTCGTGATCGGCCCGGTGCTGTGGATGCGCGCCCGCCGCAGGCACGGGCTGCCGGCGCGCGCCCGCATCATCACCACGGCACTGGGCCGCCGAGAAGAGGGCCGCCGAGAGCCCGAGCGCAGCGACTTCCGTTAGCACGCCCCTCTCACCTGCAGCAACAAGCCTCACTCTGCACAAGGATCACGAAAGCGTTACGGTCCCCCGCGACTCGTGCGAGTCGTCATCCGGGAACCGTCCGGGTACTCGCCGGGTCACCGCCTAATCCTGGGATCGCGTACCCGCGGACAGGAACCGGGGACCCATCGTTCCCGGGGTGAATCGGCGGCGCGGTCATCGGTGACGGCGCGGTCGTAGGGCCACCCTTCCGGCCCGAACCCGTCAGCTAACCCGGTCGGCGGACTGGAAGAAGGAGCACGCACCCTCCCATGAGCATCCTCCCCTCCGGGCTGCCCCAGGCAGCCCCTCCGGCGCACGCCGTGCCCGGCCGGCACCGTTCCACGGGTCCCCGGGCCTCGCGCAGCCGGTCCGTCCGGCGCACCTTCCTCGCCTGCCTCACCGCGGGCGCGGCCGTCATCTCGGCGGTCACCGTCAGCCAGTCCGCCGACGCCCGCACGCCCATGTACTTCGGCTCGGTAGCGGGGGGCTACCAGCAGGCGTCGGCCGCCTCGGGCGAGAGCCTGGCCAACCACGCGTACTCGACCTTCAGCAAGAAGCCTCCGGTCGCCCGCATGATCACCGTGCACGCCGGCAGCGCCACCTTCCGACAGGTGGCCGCCGCCCAGCCGGGGTCGCAGCTGTACAAGGACATCGTCCGCTGGGCGCAGACCATCAAGGCGCGCGGCGGCCATGTCATGGTCGCCTACAACCACGAGCCCGAGTCCGCGTCGGGCGGCCAGAAGGGCACCGCACCGGAGTTCATCCAGGCGTGGCGCCGGGTCGTCACGATCTTCGACCAGCAGGGCGCGAACAACGTCGAGTGGACCCTGCAGATGACCGCGTGGTCCTACCGTGCCAAGGCGAGCGACCCGCGGCACATCGACCGCTGGTACCCCGGCGACGCCTGGGTCGACAACGTCGGCGCCGATGCCTACAACTGGTTCAACTGCGGCCACGGCAACGGCAAGTGGAACCAGCTGGAGTACCTGGGCGAGCCGCTGCTGGCCTTCGCGCGCAAGCACGGCAAGGCCGCGTCCTTCCCGGAGTTCGGCAGCCACGCCAACGCGCAGCGGACGCAGTGGCTCCGCAACGCGCATCAGTACTTCCTGGAGAACCAGGACATCCTGAGCGCGGCGTTCTACTTCAACCGGCCGCCCACGGTGAAGGCCAACTCGGAGTGCCGGTGGTCGCTGACCACCGATGCCGAGTGGGACGCCTTCGGTGACATCGCGCGGGACAGCCGCTTCACCGCCTGATCCCGGCTCCTGAGACGGCTGCGGGCCCCCGACCGGATCGGTCGGGGGCCCGCAGCCGTCGAGCGGTCAGCCCGCCGGGGCCAGCACGATCGTGAACATCGTGGCCCGGTTGCTGGCCGTCGGCACGGTCGCCGTCAGCCCGCCGACCGTCCCGGCCGCCACCGGGCCACCGCTGTCGGCGACCAGCGTGGCCACGTCACCGTTACCGACCCCGGCCACGTTGCTGCGCTCCGAGGCCCCGGCGGGCGCCGTCCACTGCCGCTCGGCGGACTGCTTGTCCGACCACACCGACACCACCCAGCTGCCGCCGGCGGCCGGAGCCGTCGGCGTCGTGTGCGACGTCCCCGAGCCGGTCGCGCCCGCGGTCACCGAGGCGACCGGATCCGCCGTGCTGGTGCCCGCGTAGGCCAGCATCTGCAGGGTCACCTTGGCCTGACCGCTGAGGGCGACGGTGACCGCCGAGCCCGCGTCCCCGGCACCGGCGACCCGCTCGAAGACCTGCGTGGTCGGCGAGTTGCCCGAGCTGATCACGCCCGACTGGGTCCAGCCCGCCGGAGCCTCGCCGGTCACCAGCGAGTTGGTGGACAGCACCAGCAGCAGCGCGTCGCCGGCCTGCACACCGTCGGGCACGGTCAGCGCCACCGAGGTGGCCCGGAGGTCGGACGTGCCGGCCGATCCGCGCAGCCCGATCTCACCGACGGTGGGCGCCGCGGCGACCGGCACGGTCGAGGTCACGCTGTTCGTCGCTCCCTCGTCGTCGGTGACGGTCAGCGTGACCTCGTAGTCCCCCGCTGCGGCGTAGGTGTGCTCGAGCGTGGGCCCGGTTCCCTCCTCGCCGTCGCCGAAGGTCCACGAGTAGGCGACCACCGATCCGTCGTCGGTCGACCCGGTCCCGTCGAAGGTGCACGACAGCTCCGAGCAGGACGACGAGAAAGCCGCGACCGGGTCCGCGTTCGGCGGGGGATCGACGGTGCCACCGTCGTCCTCGCCCTCGGGGGCCAGCACGACGGTCAGCATGTTCGCCCGGTTGCTCGCCGTCGGCACCGTGGCGGTGTGCCCGCCGACCGCACCGGAGACGGCCGCGCCGCTGTCGGCCACGAGTGTGGCCACGTCGCCGCTGCCGACGCCGGCCAGGTTGCTGCGGACGGCGACGTCGCCCGGCGCCGTCCACTCGCGGGCCGCCGCCTGCTTGTCCGACCACACGGAGACCACCCAGCTGCCCGCATCGGCCGAGGAGGCCGGCGTGGTGTGCGAGGTGCCGCCGACGTCGACGCCGGTCGCCAGCGAGGCGACGAGGTCGTCGTCGGTGCCGGAGTACGCCAGCAGCTGCAGGGTGACCTTCGCGCGGTCGCTGAGCTCGACGGTCAGGGTGCTGCCGGCGTCGCCGGCCCCGGCGGTCCGCGAGAACAGCTGCGTGGTGACCGAGGTGCCGGGGTTCGCGACCGTCTCCAGGGTCCAGCCGGCCGGGGTCGCGCCGGTCACCGTGGAGTTGGTCGAGAGCACCAGCAGCATGCCGTCACCGGCCTGTACCTCGGCCGGAACCTGCACCGACACCGAGGTGACCGCCCGGGCCGAGACGCCGGTGGCGCCCCGAAGGTCGATCGCCGCGGACGGCGGCGGTGGCGTGGCCACCGACACCGTCTGGGTGACCGGGGCTGCCGCACCGTCGTCGTCGGTCACCGTCAGCGTGACCGGGTAGTCACCGGCGGCGGCGTAGGTGTGCGAAGGGTTGGCCTCGGCGCTGGTGGCACCGTCACCGAAGTCCCACGCGTACCCGGCGATGCTGCCGTCCGGGTCCTCGGAACCGGTCGGGTCGAAGGTGCACGACAGCCCGGTGCACTCGGCCGTGAAGGCGGCCGTCGGCGGCTGGTTGGGGCCCTCGGGCTCCTCGCCCGGGCCGACGAACAGCGCCCGGGTCGCCCACGACCGGCCGTCGACCGACGGCCCGGCCTCGACGGTGCCGGCGGCCGGATCGGGCGCCCCGCCGTTCCACGGCGTGCTGCGCAGCTCACCGGTGCTCCGCGACGCCCAGTAGAGGCGGTCACCGGACAGGAACGCACCGGAGACGTCGCCGAATCCGCTGGTCACGACGGTTCGCTGCTCGGCGCCCACGATGCCGCTGTCGACCGAGAAGCCCCGTGCGTAGAGCCCGCTCAGGCCGCTGCGCGTGTAGTACAGCGTGCCCTCGTCGAGGAACATCGAGCTCACGGAGGAGATCTGGCTCCAGAAGTTCGGCAGCACGCCGCCGTAGGTGCTCGAGCCCGAGCCGGTGGTCACGTCCCGCCACTCGGGGTCGAAGTACGGCAGCAGCTCCGTCGGCTCACCGAACGACGTGCCGTCGAAGGACCGCGTGAACAGGCTGTACCGGTTGTTCGCGTTCGGGTATCCGTAGATCAGCGAGTCGCCGGCCATGAAGGCCCCCCGCACGCGGCTCCACTCGAGCCCGCCCCCGCCGACCGCCGTGTCGGCTCCCGCGGTGCCACCCTCGACCCATCGCGAGACGACGTCGTCCACACCGATCGGACCGGTGGCCGCGTCGGTCGCCTCGACGATCTCGATGGCGTTGACCAGCGGGTTCTCGGTGACGTGCCCGAAGGCGATGTTCACGGTGCCGTCGCTCGTGACGCGGAAGGACTTCATCGTGCCGACGTCGTGCCCGACGTCGCCGGCGATGTCGTAGTCGTCGAGCACGACCGCGCCCTCGACCGAGACGTCGAAGCGCCGCTCACCCGGGTCGTTGGTGCAGGTGCACCGGTTGGCCAGGTAGATGCGGACGTCGACGGTCGTCCCGGCCGCGACGGGGAAGTTCCACGTCATCGCCGGAGCCGAGCTCGGGTCCCAGCGCTCGGTGCTGAACACCGCGGTGGGCGTGGTCGCCGGCACGCTGCCGTCGACGACCGGCACCGGGGGGTACGAGGCGCTGTTGCTCCCGGAGCTGCGCAGCGGGCTGGTCGTCGAGGTGTCGGCCGCCCAGGCCGGTCCGCCGTCGAGTGCAGCGATCTGTGCGCCGCCGGCGTTCACGCGGTGCAGCACCTCTCCGGTGTCGCCGCCCCCGGACGACGGTGTCTGCCTCCCGCCGAGGTACACGTGGCCGGGCAGCGTTCCGGAGTCATCGGACGCCAGCGGGGCGCCCTGGGCGAAGTCGAAGAAGGCGAAGCCCGGACGCCAGTACTCGAAGTTGCCGATGTACTTGGTGTCCATGCCGATGTAGAGACCGCGGTCGGTGGCCAGCATCGCCTCGACCCCGACACCGCGCGGGTGACGGCCCGGGTTCCAGGCCAGCGGCACGCCGGAGCGCGGGTCGTGCGCGGAGATGCCCGGCCGCGGGACGGCGCCGGCGCCGGGGAAGTCACGACCGAACGCGTTGTTCATCCAGCGCTGGTGGCCGGAGGTGTAGACCGCGTCCTCGGTGATCTCGACGGAGAACAGCGAGTCACCGCCGGTGTACTCGACCCAGCGCGGCTGGACGTCCTGGCCGGTGTCGGAGAGCTCCCAGCGGGTGATGCTGTCGCACAGCGTGCCGAACACACCGCCGCCGGAGGTGGCGATGGAGAAGAACGAGCCGTCCGGAGAGATGTCGACGTCGCGGACGTAGTGGTCGAAGGCCCACGAGTAGCAGGCGGGCTCGTAGCGCGTCGTCCGCCAGTCGGGGTCGACCACGGCGCCGCCCGGCGAGAGCAGGACGATCATCGCCTGGTCCCGCTGGAGGCCGTCGGCGCGCTTGAAGTTGCCGATGACGACGAGCTTGGACCCGTCAGGGGTGACGGCGAACTTGTCGACGCCGACCGGCGTGCGGGCGGTGTTGTCGGTGCCGTCCCAGTTGTGGTTCACCGAGACGTCGACGCCCATGTACTCGTCCACGGCGCCGGTCGTGGCGTTCAGCGTCGCCAGGCCACCGTGCTCGGCGCCGCCCATCAGGTTGAAGAAGCCGCCCACGTACAGCCGACCGCCCGCCATCGCCAGGTCGTTGACCAGGCCGTTCATGGCCGGCGCCCGGAAGGTGGTCACCCGCTGGCCGTTGGCCATCGACAGCTGCACGAGGTTGCGGTTGCCGACGGTGTTGCCGTTGACGCTCGTGAACGACCCACCGAGGTAGACCGTGCCACCCGGCCCGGCCAGCACCGCGTTGACGTTGCCGTTGATCTGCGGCAGGAAGTTCGGATCGATCACCCCGGTGGCCGGGTCGAACGCGAACACCCCCCGCTGCGCGTAGGCCGTCCCGCCCGCATTGCCGGGGGCGTTGCGCACGTCGGTGAAGGAGCCGACGACGACGATGCGGTCGCCCACCTCGGCGATGTCGAAGACCTTGTTGTTCAGGACGTAGGGCGTCCGGTTCCACGGGACGTCCCCCACGACCCCTCCGGCCGTGGTGGTGGCCGCGGACGACGTGCCCGTGAACACCGCCAGGGTCAGGACGACGGCCGTGACGACCACCGCGCTCAACGACTTCCAGAACCTGTGCATCTGTGCTTCCCCCCGTGGGAGTCGTGCGGCCCGATCGGGCCGGACGTGTGGGTTGTCGGCGGCGTCGCGCCGCGGTCTCGCCCGGTCAGCCCTCCCGCGCCAGGACGATGGTGACGGCGGTCGCGCGGGTGCTCGACGCCGAGACGGTGGCGGTCAGGCCGCCGACGGAGCCGCCGGCGACCGGTCCCGTGTCGGCCACGAGGCTCGCCACGTCGCCGGAGCCGACACCGGCCAGGTTGGTGCGAACGGTCACCCCGCCCGGCGCGGTCCAGGACCGCGCAGCGGACGCCTTGTCCGACCAGACCGAGACCACCCACTCACCGGCCGCCGCGGTGGCCGCCGGTGTCGCGTGGGAGGTGCCGGTCCCTCGGGCGGCGCTGGTCACCGAGGCGACGGGGCCGTCGGCCGCGGTGCCCGAGTACGCGAGCAGCTGCACGGTCACCTTTGCCTGGCCCGACAGCGCGACGGTGACGGTGTCGCCGGCGTCACCGGCCGCGGCCACCCGCTCGAACACCTGGGTCGTGGGGCCGGAACCGGACAGCCGGCTGTCCACCTCGGTCCAGCCCGCGGGAGCCGCACCGGTCACCGTCGAGTTGGTCGACAGCACCAGGACCATGCCGTCCCCGGCCTGGACCTCGGCGGGGACGTCCAGCGCCACGGAGGTCACCGCGCGGGCCGAGGTGCCGGCCGCACCGCGCACCGCGATCCCGTCGTCGACCGGCGGCGGCCCGGCCGTCCCGGGGGCGAGGAGCACGGTGAACGTGGTCGCCCGGGTGCTCGTCGCCGGAACGGTGGCGGTGCGGTCGCCGACGGCACCGGCGGCCACCGGCCCGCGGTCGGCGAGCAGGGTGGCGACGTCGCCGGTGCCGACCCCCGCCAGGTTGCTACGGACGGTCACCCCGCCGGGAGCGGTCCAGGTACGGGCCGACGCCGACTTGTCCGACCACACCGACAGCACCCACTGCCCGGCCGTAGCGGTGGCCGACGGCGTCGGGTGCGAGGTGCCCGCCGGGCGCGCGGAGCTGGTCACCGAGGCGACCGGTCCGTCGGCCGCGGTACCGGAGTAGGCGACCAGCTGCAGCGTCACCTTCGCGCGGGCGGACAGCGCCACGGTGACCGGATCGCCGGCGTCGCCGGCGGTGGCCACCCGCTCGAAGACCTGGGTGTTCGGGCCGCTGCCGGAGAGCCGACTGCCCGCCGGGGTCCAGCCGGCCGGCGCCGCACCGGTCGCCGTCGAGTTCGTCGACAGGACCAGCACCATGCCGTCACCGGCCTCGACCGCGGCCGGCACGGTCACCGTCGCGGAGGTGACGCCGCGCGCCGAGACGCCCGCCGTCCCACGCACCGCGATGGCCGCACCGTCCGGGGCCTCGCTGACCACGACCTGCTCGGTCGCGGTGACGCGGGCACCGACGTCGTCGGTCACGGCCAGCTCGACCTGGTAGGTGCCGGCCTCGGCGTAGGTGTGCGACGGATCGGCCTCGTCGCTCGTCCCGCCGTCGCCGAAGGTCCACTCGTAGGACTCGATCGTGCCGTCGCTGTCTTCGGAGCCGGCGCTGGAGAACTCGCACGTGAGCTCGGTGCAGTCGGCGGCCATCTCCGCGGTGGGCGGCACGTTGGGCACATCGGGGTTCTCGCCCGGACCGACGAACAGCGCCCGCGTCGCCCAGGAGCGGCCGTCGACGGCGGGGCCGCCCTCGACCACGGAGACAGCCGGGTCCGGCGAGCCGCCGTTCCACGGCGCGCTGCGCAGCTCACCGGTCGAGCGGTCCGCCCAGTGGAGCCGGTCGCCGGACAGGAAGGCGCCGGCGACGTCTGCGAAGCCGGTGGCCACCTCGGTCCGCTGCCGCTCGCCGACGATGCCGCTGTCGACCGAGAACGGGCGGGAGTAGAGCCCGGGGAACCCGGTGCGGGTGAAGTAGAGCCGGCCGTCGTCGAGGACCATGGAGCTCACGGTGCGCAGCTGGCCGTGGAACGTCGGCGCCATGCCCCGGTAGAAGTTGGGGATCACGTCGAACCACCACGTCCCGGTGAGCAGGTCGCTCCACGCCGGGTCGTTGTACGGGTCGAGCACCGTCGCCGCACCGAACGCGGCACCGTCGAAGCTGCGCCGGTGCAGCGAGTAGTCACCGTTCGCGGCCGGGTAGCCGTAGATGAGCTGGTCGCCGGCCATGAAGGCGCCACGCACCCTGCTCCACTCCAGGCCACCGGCCGGGGCGCTCTGGTCGGTGCCGGCCGTGGTGCCGTCGAACCAGCGCGCGAGCACGTCGTCCACACCCGTCGGCAGTGGCGTGCCGGGCACGGACTCGACGATCTCGATGGCCGACACGACCGGGTTGCCGATCAGGGTGTGCATGCCGAGGTCGACCGTGCCGTCCTCAGGAGTCACCTGCAGGACCTTCACCGTGCCGACGTCGTGGCCGACGTCGGCGTTGATGTCGAAGAAGTTCAGCCGGGTGACGCCCTCCAGGGACACGTTGAACAGCCGGTTCTGGATGTTCGGCGTGGCCGGGTCGCGGTCGGCCATGTAGAGCCGGACGTCGACGGTGGTGCCCGCCGCCACCGGGAAGCTCCACGTCTGGCCGGGCGGGCCGAGGGGGATGCCGAGCGAGGCCCGCTCGTCCTCGAACACCGCGGCCGGCGTGGTCGCCGGGACGCTGGGCTCGATGGTCGGGGCAGGGCCCCGGTCGGTGACCAGCCCGCCGGAGGTTCGCAGGGGGTTGTCCGCACCCTCGTCCGCCGACCACGCCGGCCCGCCGTCCGTGGCGGCGATCTCCGGCCCGCCGACGTTGACCCGGTGCAGCACCTCGCCGGACTCCGCGCCGGGCACGGGGCTCAACGGCCCGCCCACGTACACGTTGGCCGGCAGCGACCCGGTGCTCTCCGACGGCGCTGTGGCGCCGCCGGCCAGCGGGAAGAAGGCCAGGCCGGGCCGCAGGTGACGCCGGTTGCCGATGTAGGGCGTGTCCATGCCGACGTAGAGACCGTCGGCCGTGGCCAGCAGTGCTTCGGCGCCCACGCCGCGCGGGTGCCGGCCCGGGTTCCAGGCCAGCGGGACCCCGGTGCGCGGGTCGTGCGCGGAGATTCCGGCCCGCGGCACCGCGCCGGCGGCGGCGAAGTCGCGGCCGTTGTCGTTGTTCATCCAGCGCTGGTGACCGCCGGTGTAGAGGGCGGTACCCGTGATCTCGACCGAGAACAGCGAGTCGCCCCCGCTGAACGCCGCCCAGGTCGGCGCGACGTCGTCGCCGGTCGCGTTCGTCTCCCAGCGCGTGAGGGTGTCGCACATCGTGCCGGGGTTGCCGCCACCGGAGGTGACGATGCCGAAGTACGAACCGTCCGGCGAGAACTGCACGTCGCGGACGTAGGAGTCGAACGACCAGAAGTAGCAGGCCGGCTCGAAGGCGCGGGTGCGCCAGTCCGGGTCGACGGTCGCCGTCGTCGCGCCCAGGCGGATCATGGCCACCTGGTCGCGCTCGAGCCCGTCGGCCTCCCGGAAGTTGCCGATCGCGATCATCCGCGTGCCGTCGGGGGTCACGTCGATCGTGTCGACGCCCACGGGGGCCCGGGCGTGCTCCTCCCCCACCCCGCCGTTGTCGGGCCAGTTGTGGTTCAGCGCGACGTCGACGCCGAGGTAGGCCGTCCGCCAGCCGCGGGTCGGGTTGAGCGCGACCAGGCCGCCGTGCGGCTGACCGGCGACCAGGGTGAAGTCCCCAGCGGCGTAGAGCCGACCGCCGCTGACGGCGAGGTCGTTCACGGGGGCGTTGATGGTCGGGGTGACCCACGCCGTGGGCCGCTCGCCGGTGCTCATCGACAGCTGCACCAGGCGCCGCCGGGTCTCGCCGTTGACCGTCGAGAATGCGCCGCCGACGTACACCGTGTCGCCGGCGCCGGCGGCCAGCGCCCGCACCTCGCCGTTGACGACCGGGTCGAAGGCCTCGTCGATGGCGCCCGACACCGGGTCGAAGGCGAACACGTAGCGGCGGTCGACCGCCGCGCCGCCGTTGCCCGGCGACTGCTGCACCTGGGTGAACGAGCCGGCCACCACGACGCGGTCGCCCACCTCGACGATGTCGTGAACCGTGCCGTCGAGGATGTGCGGGGTCTGCGTCCCCGGCACCGTCGCCACCACGCCGCCGTGCGCGACACCGGCCGCCGACGCCGTCCCTGGCACGACGCAGAGCGGAACCACGACGGCGGTCACGACCGCGGTGCAGAGCAGCTGCCAGTACCTGCGCATCAGCGCACACTCCGGGTGTTGACGGGGAGTGAGCACCGCAGCGACTGCACGCGAGGACTGTCAAGGCGTCCGGCCGCGGCGCCCTGACCGACGGCACACCCGCACGCTCGATAGAACGCGCTGTATACCGATCGTCGCTCAATGCGCATGCGGTCGTGGTCCTTCCTCCGGTGAGCTCCCCCGTCAGCACCCGGAGCCCCTGATCGGGCGAAGCATTACAGAGAGTGACGATCAGGTCCAGAGCCGATCCCGGAACTCGCCCGTCCGGGTGGCACGGCCGCGACGAATGCCCCTCCCGGATCCCTTCCGGTGGTATTCACTGCGAGGGACCAGCCGCAGAAACGCGGCCGGGACCAGCGCGTGCACTTGAACAGGAGGTGCGCGGAGTCGTGGCCAAGGGGGAACGGGGACTCATGCACAACCCAACCAGCGCCAACGGGGCGCGACTGGGCGACTACTTTGTGTTACTGCGACGGCAGTGGCTGGTCGTCCTGCTCTGCCTGGCGCTGGGCATCGGTGCGGCGATGGCGTACCTGCAGTGGGCGCCCAAGGAGTACCGCTCGACCACGGCCGTCCTCGTCACCGCCATCGGCGGCGGCAGCGACCGGGCCAACGCCATCAACCTCGATACCGAGGCACAACTGGTCACCGCGACCGAGACGGTGACCGCGGCCGCCGACGAGCTCGGCATCCCCGAGGGTGATGCCCGCGGCCTGGCCGACCAGGTCGGCGTCACCGTCCCGCCGAACACCGAGATCCTGGACATCCGTTTCGTCGGTGATTCCGCGGCCCAAGCGCAGCGCGGTTCGCTCGCCTTCGCCGAGGCCTATCTGGCCCAGCGGCGGGCCACGGCCGAGGCGGTCCTCGAGACGGAGGAGGCCGCGCTCCAGGAGCGCATCGACGCGGTACAGGCCGAGCTCGACGACGTCGAGGCCGCCGCCGCCGACCTGCCCGCCGACTCCTCGGCGAGGGACCGGGCCGACGACCAGATCGCCGGCCTGAACAACCAGCTGGCCACCCTCGGCAGCCAGCAGAACCTGATCCGGTCGCAGACCGTGTCGCCGGGCCGGATCGTCACGCAGCCGCGGCTGCCCGCGGCGCCGAGCAGCCCCGACCCGCTGATCACCCTCGCGGCCGGCGTCCTGCTCGGTGCTCTGCTCGGCGTCGGCGTGGCCGCGCTGCGGCACCGTGCCGACGACGTCGTCCGCACGCCCGAGGACCTGTACCGCCGCACCGGCGTGCCGGTCGCCGCCGTGCTCGCCAACCGGCTGCACGCCGGCGAGGTGGACATCCTGCCGCCGCTGTCGGCCGACGGGCGCGGTTACGCCCGGCTGCGCAACCTCGTGACCACGAGCCTCGAGGAGAGCGACCGACGCGTGGTCCTCGCCGCCGGGGTCCGCAGGGGCGGCGGGCCGATCGCGGCGAACCTGGCCGCGTCCCTGGCCCGGGCCGGCGAGGACGTCTTCCTGGTCTGCGCCGACGTGTTCGGCCCCACCGCGGAGGCCCTGCTCCAGGGGCCGCCGAGCCCCGGTCTCGCCGAGGTGCTCGCCGGCGAACTGGACGTCGACGCCGCAGCCCGCCGGATCCCCGACATCCCCCACCTGCGGGTGCTCGGCCCCGGCCTCGACCCCGACCGGGCCGACGCTCTGTTGCAGACGCGCAGCCCGCGCAAGCTCGTGGACCAGCTGCTCGAGCTGGGGACCTACGTGGTGCTCGAGGCGCCGCCGACCACGGACAGCCCGGACGCCCAGACCCTGGCCAACGTCGCCGAGATCGCCGTCCTGGTGGTCGAGGCGGGCCAGACCTCCTCCCGCGAGGTGATCGACGCCGTCGCACAGCTGGAGTCGATGCACGCGGCGGTGCTCGGCGCGGTGATCGCGCGGTACGGACGGGACAGCGACCTGGACGGTCGGCTCAAGCGCACCGCCGCCGAGGACGACGAGGCGTCCCACGACCCCGGCGACGAGGCCACGCCGACCGACGAGGCCACGCAGGCCGACGAGGTCTCGCCGACCGACGAGGCCACGCAGGCCGACGAGGTCTCGCCGACCGACGAGGTCACGCAGGCCGGCGACGGCCCACACGCGGACGAGGAGACCGAGCCCGACCGCGGCGCACCGCCGAAGGCGACACCGTCCGGCGCCACCGCGGCGAACGGTGCGCCGTCCAGCGGCGCCCCCGCCAACGGCGCGTCCGCGAAGACCTCGGGGACGAACGGCAACGCCACGAACGGCAACGGCGCGTCCGCGAAGAGCTCGGGGACGAACGGCAGCGCGACGAACGGCAGCGCGACGAATGGCAGCGCCACGAAGGGCGCCGCGACCGACGCACCCGCCGATGACAGCGGTGCCGTGGTGCCGACCGGGGGACGACCGCAGCTCGTGCCTCCCGGTTCGGCGGGCCCCGCCGCGCGATGATCCCGGCTGGACCGGCGGCGGTCGGGGCGACCGGCAGAGCCGACCGGCTCCCGGTCGCGCCGGGCCCCGTCACCCCCGGCGCGGTGGCCCGGGCGGGGTGGCCGCTCACCGCGCTGCTGCTGCTCTACCCGCTGTGGTGGGCGCTGGGCATGGGCACGCTGATCGTGTTCGTGCTCGCGGTGCCGATGGCGGTGCACCTGGTGCGGCGCCGCACGGTGGCCGTGCCGCCCGGCTTCGGGATCTGGCTGCTCTTCCTGGTCTGGATCCTCGCCAGCACGATCATGCTCGGCGAGAACCCACCCGGGACGCTGCCCGACACCGCCTCGAGCCGGCTGATCTCGGTGGCGTTCAACCTGGCCGGCTACCTCTCGGCGACGGTGATCCTGCTGTACGCCGGCAATCTCACCGAGGCGGAGTTCCCGCGGCGCCGGCTGGTGCGCCAGCTCGGCTTCTTCTTCACCGTCGTGGTCGCCGGCGGCCTGCTCGGCGTGTTCGCCCCCCGGTTCGAGTTCACCTCGGTCGTCGAGCTGCTCCTGCCGCAGTCGATGACCCAGGTCGGCTTCGTCCGCAGCCTCGTGCACCCGGCGTCCTCGCAGCTGCAGGAGGTGCTCGGCTTCACCTCCCCCCGCCCGGCCGCGCCGTTCGGATACACGAACACCTGGGGCAACTGCCTCGCGCTGCTGCTGGGCTGGTTCGCCATCTCCTGGCTGCGCGACGCGCGCCCCGGCCGGCGAGCCATGGGCATTCTGCTGCTCGGTGTCGCCGCGATCCCGATCGTCTACTCGCTCAACCGCGGGCTGTGGCTGAGCATCGGCCTCATCGTCGCGATCACCGCGCTCCGGCTGGCCATGCGCGGCAGGTTCCTGGCCATCGGCGGAATCCTCGTGTCACTCGCCGTCGTCGGCGTCCTGATCCTGGCGACGCCGCTGTCGGACATCGTGCAGGGCCGCTTCGAGAACCCGAAGAGCAACAACATCCGCAGCTTCACCATCGAGCGGACCCTCGAGGTCGTCGAGTACTCGCCGATCATCGGTTTCGGCGCGACCCGAGCCGCCCTCGGCAGCAGCAACTCCATCGCCATCGGCGCCAACGACCAGTGCCGCCGGTGCGGGAACCCCACCCTGGGCAGCAACGGCCAGTTGTGGCTCCTGCTCGTCGCCCAGGGCATCGGCGGCGTGCTGCTCTACGTCGGGTTCTTCCTGCGGTCCATGTGGGCCTACCGGAGGGACCGGACCCCCATCGGCGACGCCGGGTTCCTAACCATGGTGCTGATGCTGTTCTTCATGTTCGTCTACAACGCACTGACCATGCCGCTGGTGATCGCCTTCCTGGCGATCGCGCTGCTGTGGCGCAACCAGCAGGAGGCCGAGGCGGACGCCGTCGCGACCTCCCTGCGGACGCCGGCCCTGGCCGGCGGCCCGCTACCGGGGGGACTGCGATGACCGACGACCGACTGGACCACCTGCACGAGGTGGGTCGCCTGCTCTGGCCCGCCCACGACCTGCAGGTCGGCACGGCCGGCGACCCGGCGGCGGGAGGCGTACGGCGGGAGTACCTCCTGCTGCCCTCGGCCCGGCGCCCGCGGCTGCTCGTGCCCGCCGGCCGCCGCGCCGCCGCGGGCGCGGTCCGCCGGTACGGGGTGGGTCGCGGCCGTACCGCCCGTTGGCAGGCCTCGGCGCTGGCCACGGGGTTGTCCGCGGGGCTCGCCCCGTGGCTGCTGCGCGACCGCGTGCGACTGGTCGGCCCGGAGGGGGCCGGCACCGGTGAGAGCATCGAGACGCACCTGGCCGAGGTGCTCGGCCGCGAGGTGCTGGTCAGCCTGTACCTGGGCGCCCCCCGGGCCAACCGCAAGCCTGTGCTCCAGGTGCTGGACCCGGTCGGCCGGACGCTCGCCTGGGTCAAGGTGGGGGTCGACGAGCTGACCCGCCGGCTGGTGGCCGACGAGGCCGCCGCGCTGACCACCCTGGCCACCGCGGCGCTGCGCCGCTCGACGGTGCCCCGTGTGCTGCACAGCGGTCGTTGGCAGGGCCTGGAGCTGCTGGTGCAGTCGCCCCTGCCGGTCGACCCGCGCAAGGGACGGCCCCGGCCCGACCGCGTGGCGGCCGCGCAGGCCGAGGTGGCCGCCATCGGGGCGTCCGCGCCGGAGCCGCTGTCCCGCACGACCTACTGGGCCGAGCTGACCGCCCGGGTGGCCCGGCTGCCGGCCGGCGCCGCGGCCACCGGACTGGCCGAGCTGGCCGGTCGCATCGTCGACGCGCACGGCGACGTGCCGGTGCGGCTGGGCGCGTGGCACGGCGACTGGACGCCGTGGAACACCGCCGTGGACGGCGACACCCTGCTGGTGTGGGACTGGGAGCGGTTCGCCCCCTCCGTGCCGGTCGGGTACGACACGCTGCACTGGGGCCTGCAGTCGGACCTGGTGAACTCCCTGGCCGATCCGGCGGCCTCCGCGCGGCGGTGCATCGACGACGCACCGGAGGTCCTGGCCCCCTTCGACCTCGACGCGGCAACCGCCCGGGCGACCGCCTGCGGCTACCTGACCGAGCTGGCCACCCGCTACATCGGCCGACCGCCAGGCCGAGGCGGGCGCCCGGCTCGGGGACGTCGCAGCCTGGCTGCTGCCCGCCGTCGAGGGCGCGCTCGACCGGGCCGCGGCCAGACGCTGACCTCCCCCTTCCGGACCAGGCTCCCCGGCGACACGGGGACCCGTACCCCGCGCAGCAGAGACGATGGACGACACCATGCACGTTCCGACCGCACACCGAGCGCCGCGATCGCGGCGTTCCGAGAGACAGGGCCCGCGATGACACTCTCCGGCAAGCTCCGCCGTTCGCCGGCCGTCAAGCGAGCCGTCCAGGCGGTCACCGTCGGCGTCGGCCGGGTCACCAGCGGCGCCCGGATGACCCCGGACTTCCTGATCATCGGCGGGCAGCGGTGCGGAACGACGTCGATGTACCGGACGCTCGCCCAGCACCCGAACGTGCTCAAGGCGGTCAAGCACAAGGGCGTCCACTACTTCGACACCGACTACGGCCGCGGCATGGCGTGGTACCGGGCGCACTTCCCGCTCGAGCGCACCGCCGCGGCCGTCGAGCGGCGCACCGGGGTGCCGTCGCTGACCTTCGAGTCGAGCCCGTACTACATGTTCCACCCGCTCGCGGCGGAGCGGATCGCTGCGGACCTGCCCGGCGTCAAGGTGATCGTGCTGCTGCGCGACCCGGTCGAGCGGGCCTACTCCGCGCACGCGCACGAGCTCGCCCGGGGCTTCGAGACCGAGGACTTCGAGACCGCGCTGGCGCTGGAGGACGAGCGGCTGGCCGGCGAGGCCGAGAAGATGGCCGCCGACCCCACGTACCTGAGCCACTCGCACCAGCACCACGGCTACCTCCAGCGCGGCCGCTACGTCGACCACCTGGAGCGGCTGGAGGCGGTCTTCGGCCGCGAGCGGATGCACGTCGTCGACAGCCATGCCTTCTTCACCGATCCCGAGCCGGTGCTACGACGCCGTCCTGCGGTTCCTGGGCCTGCCGCACACCGGCTACCCGGTGTTCGAGCAGCACAACGCCCGTCCCCGCTCGCCGATGGCGCCCGAGCTGCGGGAGCGGCTCGAGGCGCACTTCGCCCCGTACGACGAGCGGCTGGAGAGCTGGCTGGGCCACCCCGTCAGCTGGCGGGCGACGGTCGGCCGCCCGGAACGGGCGAGCACCTGAGGCGCGCACGGGCAGACATGAGCAGCCGGGCATGACCACGTCGACGGCCGGCGCCCCACCCACGGGCACCGGCGGCACCGGCATGCCCGCCATCGCCCGCGGCGGCGTGCTGAACCTGGGCGGTGCGGCGGTCTCGGCGGCCGCGGGCGTGCTGCTCGTCGTGGTTGTCACCCGGTCCCTCCCCCAGGAGCAGGCGGGCGTGTTCTTCGCGCTGACCTCGCTGTTCCTGATCGCCGAGATGGTCGCCCGCCTGGGCACGGGCACCGGGCTGGTGTACTTCGTCGCCCGGCTGCGCCGGCTGGGCCGGCGGGCCGAGATCCGCGCCGTCCAGCGGGTCGCGCTGACCCCGGTCGTGGCGGTCTCGCTGCTGACGTCGGCGGCGCTGTTGGTCTGGACGCCCGCCTTCGCCGCCCTGGCCGGTGCCGACACCCCCGCCACGCGAACGGCGGTCGTCGTGCTCGCCGTCCTGCTGCCGGTCACCACGCTCTCCGAGGCCCTGCTCGCGGCCACCCGCGGGCACGCCACGATGCTGCCCACCGTCGCGCTGGACAAGGTGGGCCGCTCGCTGCTCCAGGTGGCGCTCGTCGCCCTGGTCGTCGTCGGCGCGGTGGGCGGCGGCTCGCTCGCCCTGCTCGCCGGCGCCTACGCGCTCCCCTGGGCGATCTCGGCACTGCTGGCCTGGTGGTGGCTGGCCCGGCTGTCCCGCAACCTGCCCCGCCCGGACCGCGGCACCCCGCGGCCGTGGCGGGAGTTCTGGGGGTTCACCTGGCCGCGCGCGGTCAACAGCATCGTCGCGCTGGCCCTGCAGCGGCTGGACATCCTGCTGCTGACCGCCCTCACCGGCCCCGCGGCCGCCGCCGTGTACACCGCGGCCACCCGGTTCCTGGTGGTCGGCCAGCTGGTCAACGCGTCCATCTCGACCGCCGCGCAGCCGCGCCTGGCCGAGGTGCTCGCCATGGACGACCGCGCCTCGGCGCAGTCGGTCTACCGCTCGGCCACCGCTTGGATCGTGCTGCTGACCTGGCCGCTGTACCTCGTCGCCGCCGTCTTCGCCGAGGCCGTGATGTCCGTCTTCGGCGACGGCTACGACGCCGGCCGCACCGTCATCTGGATCCTCGCCGGCGCCATGCTCCTGGCCACCGCGTGCGGCATGGTGGACATGTTGCTGAACATGGCCGGCAAGACGTCCTGGACGCTGGCCAACTCGGTCGTCGCCCTCACCGTCATGGTGGCCGTCGACCTGGTGCTGATCCCGCCGATGGGCATCCTCGGCGCGGCCATCGGCTGGGCAGCGGCCATCCTCACCAACAACCTGCTGCCGCTCACCCAGCTCCGGGTCGCCTTCCGGCTGCACCCGTTCGGCCGTGCCACGCTGTCGGCTGCAGCACTCGCCGGCACGTGCTTCGGGTTGCTGCCGCTGGCGAGCCGGCTGCTCGTCCCCGACCGGCCGGCCGCCGCGTTCGCCGCGGTGCTGGCCGGCGGGGTGCTGTACCTGATCGCCGTCCGCCGCTGGCGGGTCGCGCTGGGGCTCCCGTCGCTGCGCTCGCTGCGACCGCGCCGCCGCCGTCCGTCGTCCGAGGACGACCGTTCGTCGTCCGACCCTGTGTCCCCCGGAGGAACCCTGTGACCACCGTCGACCGGCCCACGACGCCGCAGCCGGCCCCGCCGCCTCCGCTGGCGCTCACGCCCTGGCGGCTGGCCGCGCTCACCGTGCGCGGGTTGGTGTCCGACCGTCGCGAGCGGCGGCGCGAGCGTTCCGGCCGGCCGCGTCGTCGTCCGACGGCGGCGGTGATGAGCCCGCGTCTGCGCGAGCCGGTGTTCGTGCTGGGCGCCCCCCGCTCCGGGACGACGTTCCTCGGCTCGTGCATCGGGGCGCTCCCCGAGGTCTCGTACCACTTCGAGCCTCGCGTCACCAAGGCTGCGGCGCGCATGGTCCACGAGGGCACCTGGAGCGAGGAGCGCGCGGCACGGGTCTTCCGGGCGTCGTACCGCCTGCTGATGCTCGCCGCCGGAGACGGCGGCCGCCGCTTCGTGGAGAAGAACCCCGAGAACTGCTTCGTGGTGCCGTTCCTCGTGCGCGCCTTCCCGGATGCCCGGTTCGTGCAGATCATCCGCGACGGCCGCGACGTGGCCGTCTCGCACGCGGAGAAGCCGTGGCTGTCCGCGGCCTCGGCGGGCAGCGGCAAGCGGGGGCGGGGTGGGCAGGCCTGGGGCCCGTGGGCGCGCTGGTGGGTGGAGCGCGAGCGGGCGGACGAGTTCGCCGCGGCCTCCGACCTGACCCGCACGGCATGGAGCTGGCGCCGGTTCACCTCGGCCGCCCGCGACGCGCTGGCCACGCTGCCCCCCGACCGCGTGCTGACGGTGCGGTACGAGGAGCTCGTCACCGACCCGGAGCGGGCCGCTGCCGGCATCGCGGCGTTCTTCGGGCACGCCGAGACCCCGGAGCCGCTCCGGGCCGCCCTGGCGAAGGCCGATCCGTCGTCGATCGGCCGCTGGCGGCAGGCGCTGTCCGCCGAGGGCCTGGCCGACGTCGAGCGTGAGGCCGGCCCCTTGCTGCGCGAGCTCGGCTACGGCGACGACGGGGCCCGGGCATGACCGCCGACCCCCGTGGCCTGCTGGTCACCGGCCTGCCACGCAGCGGCACCAGCTGGGTGGGCAAGATGCTCGAGGCCTCCGGTGAGGTGGTGTACGTCAACGAGCCGATGAACCCGCAGCACCCGCCGGGTCACTCCCCCGGCGTGCTGGACGCGACGGTGCGCCGGCAGTTCCAGTACATCGACCGGGACGACGACGCCGAGTGGCGCCGCGCCTTCGCGCTCACCCTGGGGCTGGAGTACCAGTTCCGGGCCGAGCTGCGTCAGAACCGGTCCGCCTACGACCTGGGCCGGCTGGTCAAGTACGGCACCTCGTTCACCCTCGGCCGGCTGCGCGGACGACGGGCGATGCTCGACGACCCCTTCGCCGTCCTCTCCACCGGCTGGTTGGTGCAGGAGATGGGCGTGACGGCGGTCGTGCTGGTCCGGGACCCGGTGTCGTTCGTGGGCAGCTGGCGGGCGCTGAACTGGCAGATGCACTTCCACGAGCTGCTGGAGCAGCCCGCGCTCGTACGCGACCACCTGGAGCCCTACGTGGACCGCATGCGGGCCCTGGTCGGCTCGCCCGACTGGCTGGCCCGCACCTGCCTGCTCTGGGAGATGACCTACGACGTCGTCGACCGCGCCTTCCGGCCGCTGCCGGGCGTGCACCTGATCGGCTACGAGAGCCTCGTCCAGGCACCGATGAGCGGGTTCGAGGACGTCTACCGGCGCTGCGGGCTCACCTGGTCCGACGACGCGGCCGGCCGGGTGCGCGAGGCCACGACCGAGAAGCCGGGGTCCGAGCAGGGCTCGCACCGGTGGTCGCTGCGCGGCGGGCTGTCCCGGACGGCGTACCGCCCGATGGGCGCCTCGACCGCCCTGTCGACCTACCGGTCGCGGCTGACCGAGACCGAGGTCGAGCGGGTGCGCGAGCTCACCGGCGAGGTGGCCGCGCGGGTGCTGCCGGCGGTCGTCGTCCCGAGTTGATCATCCCGGCGGTCGCCGCCGTCCCGAGTTGATCATCGTCTGCGTGCGCGGGACGCGCGCGGACACGCCGCCCAGCCGTGCGCGCAGACGATGATCAACTTTGCGAGGGCGCGAGGGTTCTCGTCTGGCGAAGGTCAGTGGCGGGCGGCGCGCAGGCGGGTGACCAGCGCCCAGCCGAGCAGCGTCAGCGCGAACGGCGCGTCGTTCATGATGTAGCGGCGGAACAGCCGGCGGGGCTCGTGCACCAGCCGGAAGAACCACTCGAGCCCGAGCGGCCGCATCCAGCGCGGTGCGCGCGCGAGGTCACCCGCGGCGAACGGCAGCGCGGCGCCGCACCCGAGCCACCAGGTGCCCGGCAGCAGGTCGGCGAACCCGTTGATGATGTGCTCCTGCTTCGGGAAGCCGAGGCCGACGAAGACGACGTCGGGCTTGGTCTCGAGCAGGTCGTCACGGCACTTGCCCAGCTCCACGGGGTCGTGCTCGAAGCCGCGCGGCGGGGAGCAGGCGCCCACCACGCGCAGCGACGGGAAGGCGCGTCGGAGAGCCGCGGCCGCGCGGTCGGGCACCCCTGGCTCACCACCGAGCAGGTAGACGGTGCGGCCGTCCTCGGCCGCGGCAGCCGACAGCGACCAGAGCAGGTCGGCACCGGTCACGCGCGCGGGCAGCCGACGGCCGGCCAGGCGGGCCGCCCAGACGACCGGGGCGCCGTCGGCGACGCTGATCTGCGCACTCCGGATGAGCTCGGCCAGCCGCGGATCACGCGAGGCGTGCCGTAGGTGGTCGACGTTCGGAGTGGCGATCCAGCCGCCGCGGCCTTCACGCAGAGCGTCGCGGACGCGCTGGACGACGTCGGCCTCGGTCAGGGGGTCGAGCGGCAGTCCGCCGATCTCGACCCGGTCCTCACGCTGCGTCGCCGTCATGCGTCGATTCTGACGAACTTCCTCGCGGGTGGGCGGAATTCTGGCGCGATCTCACCATATCGGGGTCACTGATGGTCACGGCACGGCTCCGCGATGGCATGCTCGGGCGGTGCAGAGCACCCCTTTCGCGCACCCGGCGGTGCCATCGCCCGCGACGGCGGTGCCGTCGCCCCGTCCCACAGTGCTCTACCTCGGCGGGCTCGGACGCAGCGGCACGACGGTCCTGGAGCGTGTGCTCGGTGAGCTCCCCGGTGTGTGCTCGGTCGGCGAGCTGGTGCACCTGTGGCGACGCGGCGTCCTGGACGACGAGACCTGCGGCTGCGGGTCCCCCTTCAGCTCGTGCCCGTTCTGGACCGAGGTGGGCCGGGTCGGTTTCGGCGGCTGGGACCGCGCCCTCGCCGAGCGCATGGAGCAGCTGCGACCGCTCGTGGACCGCACCCGGTTCGTCCCCAGGCTGCTCGCCCCGCGCCTGATGCGCCGCACTCGCCGCGCTGAGCTGGCCGAGTACACCGAGGTGTGGGTACGGCTGTACCGCGCCCTCGCCGAGGTGTCCGACGGCGCGGTCGTCATCGACTCGAGCAAGCACTCGTCCCTGGCGTTCGTGCTTCGGACCGCCCCGGGCATCGACCTGCGGGTCGTGCACGTGGTCCGCGACAGCCGCGGGGTTGCCTACTCGTGGACCAAGGAGGTCCGCCGTCCGGAGGCCGGCGACGAGGCGCTGATGACCCGCTACTCCCCCACCCGCGCCTCGGCGCTGTGGGTGGGCCACAACCTGCTGTTCGGCCTGCTCCGGCGGCTGGGGACCGCCACGCGGGTGCTGCGGTACGAGGACTTCGTGGCCGCGCCGCGCGCCGTCCTCACCGACCTCGCCGAGTTCGCGGGCCTGCCCGACGCCGCGGCCCCGTTCACCGGCGAGGACACGGTGGAGCTCTCGACGTCGCACACCGTGGCGGGAAACCCCATGCGCTTCCGGACCGGTCCGATCGCGCTGCGCCGAGACGACGCCTGGCGCACGCAGCTGCCCCGCGGACGGCGTTGGCTGGTCGCTGCGCTGACCGGACCGCTCCTGGCCCGGTACGGCTACCTCCGGCGGTCGGGCCGATGAGCCGGCCCACCGTCGGCGTCGTCGTCCCGACGCACGACCGCCCCGAGCTGCTCCGCGAGACGCTGCGCTCGATCCTGGACCAGGACGCCGACGCCGACCTCGACGTGGTGGTGGTGTTCGACCGGAGCACCCCGGACCCGACGGTCGAGGAGCTCGGCGGCCCGGGCCGGAGGGTGCGGGTGATGGCCAACGCGCGCACGCCCGGACTGGCCGGCTCGCGCAACACCGGCATCCTCTCGCTGGAGACCGAATGGGTCGCCTTCTGCGACGACGACGACACCTGGGCTCCGGGCAAACTCGCCGCCCAGCTGACCCGCAGTCGTCGACACCCGGACGCCGACGTGTTCACCACGGGCATCTGCGTGGCCTACGAGGGCGCCGAGGTGCCCCGCCTGGCCGGCACGACCGAGGTGCGCCACGCCGACCTCCTGCGCAGCCGCATGGCGATGCTGCACAGCTCCACGCTCCTGCTGCGCCGCACCGCGCTGCTCGGCCCGCTGGGGCTGGTGGACGAGAACATCCCGGGCAGCCAGAACGAGGACTGGGACCTGCTGCTGCGCTCGGCCGCACGGGCACCCATCCAGCACGTCGACGCGCCCTTGGTGCGGGTGCTGTGGGGCCGCTCGTCACACTTCTCGCGGCAGTGGGAGACCCGGGTGTCCTCGCTGGAGTGGATGCTCGAGCGGCATCCCGGCATCTCCCAGGACGCCCGCGGTGCCGCGCGCGTGTTCGGTCAGCTGGCCTTCGGCAGCGCGGCGCTCGGACGACGCGGCGCAGCGGCCCGTTGGGCCCGCCGTGCCGCACGTCGCAGGCTGACCGAGCCCCGGGCCTACCTCGCCCTGGCGGTCGCCGGCGGGGTCGTCTCCGCCGAGTCGGTCATGTCCTTCCTGCACCGGCGCGGCCGCGGCCTCTGATCGGCGCCGTAGCCGGGGCCGCTCTCCGATGGGTGGTCGGCGTGATCGTCGGGCGTCCTGGGGCAGGCGCCGGGTCGGTCAGTAGGCGCCGCGGGAGCGGACGACGGCCGACGCGGTCTTCCAGAGGATGAGCAGGTCGAGCGCCAGCGACCAGTTCTCCACGTAGCGCAGGTCCAGCCGCACCGACTCCTCCCAGGAGAGGTCGGACCGCCCGGAGATCTGCCACAGGCCGGTCAGGCCCGGCTTGACCAGGAGGCGCCGGCGGATCGAGGTGTCGTACCGCTCGACCTCCTGCGGCAGTGGCGGGCGCGGGCCCACCAGTGACATGGAGCCGCCCAGCACGTTGAACAGCTGGGGCAGCTCGTCGAGGGAGAACCGGCGCAGGATGCGGCCCACCGCGGTCACCCGCGGATCCTCACGGATCTTGAACAGCAGGCCGTCGTGCTCGTTGAGGTCGAGCAGGTCCTGCAACCGGTCGTCGGCGCCGTCGATCATGCTGCGGAACTTGAGCATCGTGTACCGCTCGCCGAACGCGCCCACGCGCTCCTGCCGGTACAGGACCGGCCCCGGTCCGGACAGGCGGACGGCGGCGGCGATGGCGAGGAGGACCGGCGCGACCAGGACGATCGCGAAGGCGGCGCCCACGCGGTCGAGGGCGCCCTTGAGCACGCGCTTCCAGCCGGAGAACACCGGCTCCTCGATCGACAGCAGCGGCAGCCCGACGAACGGCCGGATGTGCAGCCGTGGCCCGGCGACCTCGATCAGACCGGGCGAGACGAGCAGTTCGATGCCGCTGCCCTCGAGCTGCCACGACAGCTCGCGCAGGTAGACGGCGGCCGTCTCGCTGGCCGACGTGACGGCCACGGCGTCGGCGCCACGACGGCGGACGACGTCGACGACGGAGGCCAGGTCGCCGTCGATCGGCACGCCGGTGGACTGCGCGCGGGAGGCGAGCTCCGGCGTCGTCACGCAGGCGGCCACGACCTCCATGCCCGCGTACCGGTCGTGCTGAAGACGGCGGATCAGATCGGCGACCGCGGCGTCCCGGCCGACGGCGACCACGCGCTTGACGCAGCGCCCGCGCCGGCGGGCCCAGGACAGCCACTTGCGGCCGACGAAACGGGCGACCATGGCCATGAGCGTCATCGCCGGCACCGTGAAGAGCACGAACGACCGGGCGATGTCGAGCTGGCCGGCGTAGGACACCACGCTGATGCCGGCGAGCAGCAGCAGGCCGGCGCGGGCGACCTTGCGGAACTCCTCGCTGCCGGTGCCGAAGTACTTGGGCGAGTAGCTGCCGGTGACCGCCTGGGCCAGCGGCCAGAGCAGCGGCAGGGCGACCGACAACCACGCGTACGGCGACTCCGGCAGCGTGTGCCCGGGCCGCACCAGCAGCATGACCAGGCCGGCGACCAGACCGATGGCGGCGTCGCCGCCGACGAGCGCGGCGCGGTAGCGGCGGGACCAGCGGGCCTGCCGGCGGGCCGCGAACGGAATGGGCGGGACGTCGGGGCTGACGGGGGCCGCGGAGTCGACCGTGCCGGCGGCAGGGCGTCGAAGATCCGTCTGTCCTGCCCCAGCGTCAACGAGCATGGTCCCCCCAGACCGCGAGATTACTCAGCGTAGTCGCAGAACTACTCCCGCGGGCACTCGACCAGCGCGATCACCCGCGTGAGCAGCTTGAACTCGGGCAACCCTCACACTCTGTGAAGAAGACGTCAATACAGACGGTGACGGTTCACTCCATAGGGAGGACGCACCTGCCGCGTCGTCCTCAGCTGCGCGGATGGACCTCGTTCTGCGCGGGCTCGAGCCCGTTGGCAACCAGCAGCTCGAGGGCGTCGGCCGCCTCGACCAGCAGCAGGTCCAGCTCCTTGCGCTCGACCGCGGAGAAGTCCTTGAGGACGTAGTCGGCGGCGTCCTGGCGGCCCGGCGGGCGGCCGATGCCGACCCGCACCCGCAGGTACTCCTTGCTGCCGGTGGAGCGGCTGATCGACCGCAGCCCGTTGTGGCCGCCCTCTCCGCCGCCACGCTTGAGACGGACGGTCGCGAACGGCAGGTCGAGCTCGTCGTGGACGACGACGAGGTTCTCGACCGGCAGCTTGTGGTAGTCGAGCAGCCCGCGCACGGGACCGCCCGACTCGTTCATGTACGTCAGCGGCCGCGCGAGCACCACCCGCCGTCCGGCCAGGCGCCCCTCGCCGGCGAGGGCCCGGGCCCTCGGCCCCTTGCCGGGGGACAACCGGACGCCGGAGCGCTCGGCCAGCAGGTCGAGCACCATCGCGCCCACGTTGTGCCGGTTGCCGGCGTAGCCGGGGCCCGGATTGCCCAGCCCGACGACGAGGAACGGCCCTTCCGGCGGGGACGACGCAGGGGCGCCGGCAGCGCCGGCGCCCCTGCGGTCGGTGTTCTCGCTCAGCGGATGCCCTCGGGTCAGCCGTTGTCGGCGGACTTCTCCGCGGACTCCGTCGACTCGCCGCTGCCCTGGTCCTGCTGCTCGGGCACGACGTCGCCCTCCCCGGCCTCGCCGGAGTCCTCGCGCTCGATGCCGGCCTCGGCCTCGGCCTCGGCGAGCTCGGCCTCCAGGGCCTCGGCGGTGGGCGCACCCAGGAAGCCGACCACGAGGGCCTCCGGGTCGGTGATGAGCGTGGCGCCCTTGGGCAGCACCAGGTCGCCGGCGGTGATGCCCTGACCGGCCTCGCGGCCGGAGATGTCGACCTCGATGCTGTCCGGCAGCTGGGTGGCGTCGGCCTCGATGGCCACGGTGTTGAGCTGGTGGTTCGGGATCGAGTCGGGAGCCGGGTCGCCGACGACGACGATCGGGACGTCGACCGTCGTCTTCTCGCCGCGGCGCACGAGCAGCAGGTCGGCGTGCTCGTGGGTGCGGGTCAGCGGGTCGCGCTGCACGGCCTTGGTCAGGGCCAGCTGCTCCTTGCCGTCCAGGACGACGGTCAGCAGGGCGTTGGCACCGCCGTTGCGCAGGGCGGCGGCGAAGTCGCGGGCCGGGAGCGACAGGTGCACGACGTCCTGGCCGTGCCCGTACAGGACGGCGGGGATGCGTCCGGCACGGCGGGTGCGCCGCGCGCTGCCCTTGCCGAACTCGGTGCGGATCTCGGCTTCGAGGCGGAAGTCGGCCACGGTGATGTGCTCCTCATGAGGTGGATCGGGTCCAGGGCCAGGCGCACGAGCGCGGCACACCCCGAGAGGCACGCACGTCGATCACGGAGCGGAGCTCCCTCGCCGGGCTCTACCACCTTACCCGGCATCCGCCGGGTACCGCGGCCAGGTGCCGTCCCCTGCTGCTCGGAGCCCGTCCCGTCCGCGCTCGGGGGACCCTCCGGGCCCCCGCTCCCGCGGACCCGCTTCGCGGAGGCTGGGCCGGCGCCCCACCTCGGGGGACCCTCCGGGCCCCCGCTCGGCGAGACGCGCTTCGCGGTGGTGGTCGCCTTGCGTCTTCGGCTAACTGGCTCCGTCGAAGAGGCTCGTGACGGAGCCGTCCTCGAAGACCTCCTTGATGGCCCGGGCGAGCAGGGGGGCGATCGAGAGGACGGTGAGCTTGTCGAACTGCCGCTCGGGCTCGATGGGCAGCGTGTTGGTCACGATGACCTCGCTGACCCGGCTGTTCTTGAGGCGGTCGACCGCGGCACCGGAGAGCACCCCGTGCGTGGCGGTGACGATGACGTCGGCCGCGCCGGCCTCGAAGAGCGTCTCGGCGGCCTTCACGATCGTGCCGCCGGTGTCGATCATGTCGTCGACCAGGATGCAGACCCGGCCCTCGACCTCGCCGACGACCCGGTTGGCCACGACCTCGTTGGCGACCAGTCGGGTCGCGGGTCTTGTGGATGAAGGCCAGCGGCGTGCCGCCGAGCTTGTCGGTCCACCGCTCTGCCACGCGGACGCGGCCGGAATCGGGCGAGACCACGGTGATGTCGCGGTCGCCCCACCGCTCGCGTACCTGCTGGACGAGCAGGTCGAGGGCGAACAGGTGGTCGACCGGGCCGTCGAAGAAGCCCTGGATCTGGGCGGTGTGCAGGTCGACGGTCATGAGCCGGTCGGCCCCGGCGGTCTTGAACAGGTCGGCCACCAGCCGGGCGGAGATCGGCTCGCGGCCGCGGTGCTTCTTGTCCTGCCGCGCGTAGGGGAAGAACGGGGCGACGACGGTGATCCGCTTGGCCGAGGCGCGCTTGAGCGCGTCGACCATGATCAGCTGCTCCATGAGCCAGGTGTTGATCGGGGCCGTGTGGCTCTGGACGACGAAGGCGTCGCAGCCGCGCACCGACTCCTCGAACCGGACGAACAACTCACCGTTGGCGAACTCGTACGCGGCCGTCGGCGTGGGCGTCACGCCCAGGTGGCCGGCGATCTCGTCGGCCAGCTCGGGATAGGCCCGGCCGGAGAAGAGCATCAGGCTCTTGCTGGTGGCCTGCCGGATCGCACTCATCGACTCGCTGTCCCCTGCTCGTGGTCGCCGCCCGGCGGGACCGGTTTCTCGGGCTGTTCGCCGGCCTGCTCCACAGCCCGTTCGGCAGCCTCTGCCGCGGCCGTACCCGGCCGGCGCCGGCGCACCCAGCCTGCCACATTGCGCTGCGGCGCCCGCGCCACGCCCATCGCCCCCGGAGGCACGTCGACGGTGATGACCGAACCGGCCGCGGTGTACGCGCCGTCGCCCACCGTGACCGGCGCCACGAACATGTTGTCCGCCCCGTGCGCGCGTGGTCGCCGATGGTCGTGTGGTGCTTGTGCACGCCGTCGTAGTTCACGAAGACGCTCGCGGCTCCGATGTTGGTGCCCCGGCCGATCGTCGCGTCACCGACGTAGGACAGGTGCGGCACCTTCGAGCCCTCGCCGATGTCGGCGTTCTTCGTCTCCACGAAGGTGCCCACCTTGGCGCCCTCGCCCAGGCGGGTGCCCGGGCGCAGGTAGGCGAAGGGACCGACGTCGACCCGGGGGCCGATCAGCGCCTCGGTGCAGTGCGACCGGACCACCCGCGCGCCCTCGCCGACCGTGGTGTCGATCAGCGTGCTGTCGGGCCCGACCTCGGCACCGGTCGCCACCGACGTCCGCCCGTGCAGCTGCACCCCGGGGTGGAGCACCGCGTCCGCGGCGACCGTCGCCGTGACGTCGACCCAGGTGGTGCGCGGGTCGATCACGGTGACGCCGGCGCGCATGAGGTCGTCGAGCACCCGCTCGTTGAGCTGGCGGCGGCGGTCGGCCAGCTCCCGCCGGTCGTTGCAGCCCAGCACGTCGTCGGGGTCCGGCGCGGCGAACCCGCCCACCGCGGCGCCGTCGTCCACCAGGAGCCCGACCACGTCGGTGACGTACTGCTCGCCCTGGTCGTTGTCGGTGCGCAGCCGCGCGAGCGCGCCGCGCAGGGCGGCGGCGTCGGCGATGTAGACGCCGGCGTTGATCTCCCGGATCGCCCGCTGCTCGGCGGTGGCGTCGCGTTCCTCGACGATGGCCCGCACACCTCCGCGCCCGTCCCGGACGATCCGGCCCAGGCCGGTGGGGTCGTCGACCTCGGCGGTGAGCACGGTCAGCGCGTCACCGGCCGCGAGGTGCGCCTCGACGAAGCCGCGCACGGTCTCCGCGCGCAGCAGGGGGACGTCGCCGTTGAGCAGCAGCACCGGTCCCTCCAGGTCGGGCACCGCCTCGAGGGCGACCGCGGCCGCGTGCCCCGATCCGCGCTGCTCGGCCTGCACGGCCGTCCGTGCCGACGGCGCGATCTCGGCGAGGTGCGCCTCGACCTGCTCCCGGCCGGCACCGACGACGACGACGGTCGTCCCGCGCGGCGAGCGGCGCCGGCCGCGGCGAGCACGTGCCCGAGCAGCGACCGGCCGCCGAGGGCGTGCAGCACCTTGGGCGTTGCGGAGCGCATGCGGGTGCCCTGCCCGGCCGCCAGGACGACGACGGCGGCGACGTGCGGGAGTGCGGACCGGTCGGTCGGCTCGGCGTGGGTCACGGATCTCCTCGGGACGACGGCACGGTGCGGCACGACGGTGCGGCACGACGGCGCGGCGAACGGCGGGGCGCCGCCGCGCTCGCTGGGGGACTCGGACTCGAACCGAGACTTCACGGCTCCAAAGGCCGGCGGGCTGCCGATTACCCCATCCCCCACCCCACGCCGGAACGTGGCGTGCAGGCGCCCGGATCGAGCCGACGCCCGCGAGGAGCCTATTGCCCGTGTCGGCGCCGGGACACCGCACCGGCGGAACGTCGACGGCCGACTCGGCATGCGAGCCTCCCTACGGACGCGTAGGTTACGGCTACGTAGCCTCGTGGCCCGCACCCCCTGCCGGCCGCGCTCTTCACCTCCCTCACCGTCGTAGGAGATCTGCGTGTCCGCTCCCGCTCTGACCCGTCCCACGGCACCGCCGCGGCCCGCCGACCCCGACGCCGGCCTGCCCGCGAACGCCCTGGGCAAGGAGAAGGGCGCGCTCGAGCAGATCACGCTGTACGTCTTCGTGGTCGTGCCGTTCCTCGCGCTGGCCGCCGTCGTGCCCGCCGTCTGGGGCTGGGGGCTGTCCTGGCTGGACGTCGGGCTGTTCGTCGGCTTCTACTTCCTCACCCTGCTCGGCATCACCGTCGGCTACCACCGGCACTTCACGCACGGCTCGTTCAAGGCGGCCCGCCCGCTGCGGGTGGCGCTGGCCGCCGTCGGCGGCATGGCGATCCAGGGCCCGGTCGTGCAGTGGGTGGCCGACCACCGCCGGCACCACGCCTTCTCCGACCGCGACGGCGACCCGCACTCGCCGTGGCGCTACGGCACCGACGCACGAGCCCTGCTCAAGGGCATGTTCCACGCGCACCTCGGCTGGCTGTTCGACCGCCGGCAGACCAACGCCGCCCGCTACGCCCCGGACCTGCTCAAGGACGTCGCCGTCCGCCGCACCAGCCGGTTGTTCGTGGTGTTCGCGTTCGTCAGCCTGGCGCTGCCGGCGGTCATCGGCGGACTGGTCACCGGCACCTGGGCCGGCGCCTGGTCGGCGTTCTTCTGGGCGGGGCTGGTGCGCGTCGCGATGCTGCACCACGTCACCTGGTCGATCAACTCCGTGTGCCACGTCGTCGGCAACCGCCCCTTCGTCTCGCGGGACCGCGCGACCAACTTCTGGCCGCTGGCGATCCTCAGCGGCGGCGAGTCGTGGCACAACCTGCACCACGCCGACCCCACCTGCGCCCGCCACGGGGTGCTTCGCGGCCAGATCGACATGAGCGCGCGCGTCATCTGGATCTTCGAGAAGCTCGGCTGGGCCCGCGACGTGAAGTGGCCCGACCCGGTCCGGCTGGCCGCGAAGCGTCGGGCCCCCGAGCCCGCACCCTCAGCCGCCTGACGGAGGCGACGACATCCGCACGGCCCTCCGCCCGGGCGCCGGCCACAGCGCCACAAGCAGCGTCGGCAGCAGCGTCGGCAGCAGCGCCGGCAGCAGCGTCGGCCGACCGGGCGGCACCGGCCGGGGGCATGCTGGGGCCGTGAGGACAGTGCGGTGAGCAGCGGACCGGCCCGGCCCCGGGTCCGGATGACCGGGGCCGAGCGGCGCCAGCAGCTGCTGACCGTCGCCCGCGAGCTGTTCGCGCAGAAGGGCTACGAGGCCACCTCGATCGAGGAGGTGGCGGCCCGCGCCGACGTCAGCAAGCCCGTCGTCTACGAGCACTTCGGCGGCAAGGAAGGCCTCTACGCCGTCGTCGTCGACCGTGAGATGCGGGTGCTCCTGGAGCGGTTCGAGTCGGCGCTGTCCTCAGGCGGCCACCCCCGCGAGCTGCTCGAGCGCGCGGCCCTGGTGCTGCTGGACTACATCGAGGACGACACCGACGGGTTCCGGGTGCTGACCCGCGACTCCCCGGTGACCAGCGCGACCGGCACGTTCTCGTCGCTCATCGGCGAGGTCGCCCGCAAGGTCGAGCACATCCTCGGCAGGCAGTTCGACGGCCGCGGCTACGACCCGCAGCTGGCCGAGCTCTACAGCCAGGCCCTGGTCGGCATGGTGGCGCTCGTGGGCCAGTGGTGGCTGGACAACCGTTCCCCGAACAAGCTCGAGGTGGCCGCGCACCTGGTCAACCTGGCCTACAACGGCCTGGCCCACCTCGACCCGAAGCCCGGGCTGGTCGACAACCACCCCTGACGGCCGCCCAGCGGGCCTTGGGAGCATCCCCGGCAACGGAAGCGCTACCCCCTCGACGGGCGCCTCCGGGCAGGCAGAGCTTCCGTTACCCGAGATCAGACGAGGCGGGCGCCGGGCACCGGGCCGTGCACCGCGCGGACGGTGCGGAACACGCCCTCGCCGGCCAGCGCAGCCGCCAGCCGGACGGCGGACCCCTCGTCCTGGGCCAGCGCGGCGACGGTGGGGCCCGAACCGCTGACCAGCGCCGCGACGGCGCCCGCGTGCTCGGCCGCGCGCAGCGCCCGCCGCAGGTCCGGACGCAGGCTCAGCGCCGGGGCCTGCAGGTCGTTGGCCAGGGCGTCGCCGAGATCGGCCGGTGACCCGCTGCGCAGGGCGGCGATCACCCGGTCGGCTCCGGCGACCCCGGCCTCGCCGATGCGGCCCTCGGCGCGCAGCCGGTCCAGCTCGCCGTAGACGGCCGGCGTGGACAGCCCCGAACCGGCGATGCCGAGCACCCAGTGCCACGGACGGCGGGCGAGAACCGGCGAGAGCTGCTCGCCCCGGCCGGAGCCCAGGGCCACCCCACCGAGCAGGCTGAAGGGCACGTCGCTGCCGAGCTGCGCCGCGAGGTCGCTCAGGTCGTCGCGGGAGGCCCGGGTGCCCCAGAGGGCGTCCAGGCGCCACCAGGGCGGCCGCGGCGTCGGCACTGCCCCCGGCCAACCCGGCGGCGGCCGGTATCGCCTTGCTGATCTCGACGGCGGCGTCGGCGGTCACGCCGGCGTGCGCGGCGAGCAGCTCGGCCGCCTGCCACACCAGATTGCGCCGGTCGGTGGGCACGCGGTCGGGGCCGGTCGCGGCACCTGCGCCCTCACCGGTGACGGCGAGGGACAGCCCGCTCCCCGGCCGCACGGTGAGGGTGTCGAACAGCGACACGGCGAGGTAGACGGTGCGCAGTTCGTGGAAGCCGTCGGGCCGCAGCGGGCCGACGGCCAGGTGCACGTTGATCTTCGCGGGGGCGCGGACGACCACCTCGGGCGGCGCGCTCACGGCTCGACCGGTTCGGTCGCGGCGAGGCGCGCGAAGTCGGTGACCGAGAGCTGCTCGCCCCGCGCCGAGGGGTCGATGCCGGCGGCCCGCAGCCGCGCCTCCGCCGCAGCAGGGCTGCCGGCCCACCGGGCCAGGGCCGCCCGCAGGCTCTTGCGGCGCATGGCGAACGCGGCGTCGATCGCGGCGAACGTCGCCCGGCGGTCGCCCTCGGGGCGGCGGGCGTCGGACCAGCGCGACCAGCCCGGAGTCGACGTTCGGCTCCGGCCAGAAGACCCGCCGCCCGACCGAGCCGGCCCGGCGTGACCGCGCCGTACCAGGCCGCCTTGACCGAGGGCACGCCGTAGGCGGGGTGGCCCGGTGGCGCGGCCAGCCGCTCGGCCACCTCGGCCTGCACCAGCACCAGCGCCCGTCTGCAGCGAGGGCAGCAGCTCCAGCAGGTTCAGCAGGACGGGGACGGCGACGTTGTAGGGCAGGTTGGCGACCAGCGCGGTGGGCGGCGGTCCGGGCAGCGAACGGACGGCGCAGGGCGTCGGCGTGGACCACCGTCGAGCCGCCCGGCCAGCGCGGGTGCGCGGGCTGCGACGGTGGCCGGCAGCCGGTCGGCCAGCCGCGGGTCGATCTCGACGGCGACGACGCGCGCGGCCGCCGGCAGCAGCCCCAGCGTCAGCGACCCGAGTCCGGGTCCCACCTCGAGCACGACGTCGTCCGGGTCCAGGCCGGCGGTGCGCACGATCCGCCGGATGGTGTTCGCGTCGTGCAGGAAGTTCTGGCCCGAGGCTCTTGGTCGGGCGCAGCCCGAGGTCCTGGGCCAGCTCGCGGATCGCGGCCGGGCCGAGCAGCTCGCCGGCGGACGGTTCGGTCAGCGTGGCAGGCCGAGCTTCGAGGAGCAGTGCGGCCAGGCGCCGTAGCCACCGTTGGCGTTGCGGAGCTTCTCGGCGACCGCGATCTGCTGTTCGCGGCTGTTCTGGTGCGGCATGCCCTGGCCGCCGTAGGCCTGCCACGTGCCCAGGTTGAACTGCAGGCCCCCGTAGTAGCCGTTGCCGGTGTTGATCGACCAGTTGCCGCCGGACTCGCACTGCGCGAGGGCGTCCCAGACGCTGCCGCCGGGCACGCTGGGCGCGGCCGGCCGCTTCTTGGTGCCGACGGTGACCTCCTCGGTGACCGGCTCGCGGGTGACCTCGGAGCTCAGGGGCTTGCGGCCGACCTCGCGACCGTCGACGAAGGTCACCTGGAAGGTGGTGGTCTTCTCGCCGTCGACGCCGGCGGTGGTGACGGTGTCGTCGCCGACGTAGGTCTCGGGGTCCTTGATCTCGACCGTCTCGTGCGGGATCCCGGTGGCCACCGTCGTCTGCTTGATCGTCACGCGGTAAACCTGCAGCCGCATCTGGTCCAGCAGCACCTGGTCGGCGTCCAGGCTCGTCTTGTCGGTCGCCGACAGCGCGATGCCCTGCTCGGCGAGCAGCTCGCCCGCGGTGGTGGCCGTCGTCGTCACGACCCGCTCCTGGCCGTCGGCCACCAGCACGACGTCCTTGGGGGTGGTGATGGTGAGCGCCATCCCGTCGAGCGGGCAGCCGCTCGCTGCGGCTGGCCGACAGCACGAGCCCGTCGGACCGGTAGCCGAGCTGCTCGAGCGCCTCGTCGACCGACAGCGCGGTCACGAAGACCTCGCGGTCGATGCCGTCGACCGTCAGCTGCAGCGGCCGGGCGCGGTTCAGGACGACGCTGCCGCCGTCGGAGATCGGCTCGTCGACGGCCGGCAGGACGACGTCGTGCTCGTCGGCCGCCACGCCCTCCTCCTCGAGGACCTCCCCGACGGTGGACGCGTAGGTGCCGACCTCGCGGGCCTGGCCGTCGATGGTCAGGGTCACCGACTTCTGGGCGACGACGTAGGCGAGCAGGCCGCCTCCGAGGCCGAGCAGGACGAAGGCGAAGAGGGCGAGTTGCAGCGAGCGACGCACGACACTTCCACGGGGTCACAGAGTCCGGGCAGGAGACCGGGCGAAGACGTCGGTCGACGCCTCCGCCCGCCGTGCGGCCGGCTCGGCCGGCATCACCGTCGGAGCCGGGCTCCGGTCGGTGGACGCCGCCCGGGTCGGTTCTCCACCCCGGCTGTTGGTCACGACACGATAACGAACGCGGTGCGTGTGGCAATGGTGCGCGACGAGTGAAGCAGAGGCCCGTCGACGCTCAGCGTGGGCGCGCCGACACGTACCGTTGCCGCCGCGCCGCGTGAGGCCGGTGAGGCCGGTGGTACGGATCCCCGAGGGCGGTGAGCGACGACACAGCGTCCGCTGCGGCCCCGGGGGTAGGAGTCGGCCCCTCAGCCGGCCAGGGCGCGGGCGTCGGACCGGACCGGCCGCAGCCAGGTCAGGAGGAAGCCCGCCACCGCGACACCTGCGGCGAGGCTGGAGAAGCCCCCGGCCACGAGCGCCACCGGCGAGAGATCGATGCCCTCGGTGACCCGGTCGCCCCGTTCGATCCCCGCGACCAGCAGCAGCGTGCCCAGCGGCAGCAGGGCCAGGACGCTCGCCGCCGCCGTGACCAGGTGCGCCGTCCAGGTGCGCAGGGCCTCGTCGACCGGGACGTCGGCACCCAGAGCAGGCAGCGGTCGCAGCAGCGCGCGGGCCACCGCGACCTCGGCCAGCAGCCAGGCGAGGACCGGTACGACGAGCGCGACCCAGGCCACGGCGTCCGACAGTTGGCCGGCGCGCCACAGCCACGCCGCGGTCACCACCTCGGCGGCGACGACGAGCCGCATGGTCCACAGCAGCCAGCCGGAGATCAGCTCGGCCCGGCGGGGCCGGCGCGAGGGGCTGGCCGGAGCCCACCGCGGGCGCGGGCGCGTGGCCTCGGCGGCGAGCACGCCGGTGAGCAGCCCGATGACGAGGGCGGGCAGCCAGAGGAACACCGACGCCTCGGCGAACAGGACGACGCTGCCCACGATGCCGGCGACCCCCAGCAGCCAGCCCAGCGAGCGCACCCGACGTCCGTGCTGGGCCTGCTTGCGCAGCGCAGCCATCGCCTCCGGCGTCGGCTCGGTCAGCTCGACGGCTCCCGCCGCGACTGCCCGGCGTCCGGCGGCCAACCCCCAGGCCCGGGCGAGCAGGACTCCGGGCACCAGGACGGCGATGAAGAGCACGATGGCGATGAGGCGACCCACGCTGCAAGTGTGCCCCCAACGCGGCGACGGTGGTCACGGCCCGGTCACGATCCCGCGGGCGGGAGCCGTCATCGTGGCGTCCTGACCTGGCGCCGGGCCTACCAGCTCCCGAAGACGCGCTCGGCGTTGGCGGTGAGGGCGGCGCACAACTCCTCGAGGTCGGTGCCGGTGATCTCGGCGAGTGCCCGCACCGTGTGCGGGACCAGCCGCGACGCGTTGGGGCGGCCGCGGTGCGGCATCGGGGTCAGGAACGGCGCGTCGGTCTCGACCAGCAGCCGGTCCAGGGGGGTCAGCGCCGCCGCCTCGCGCAGGTCGGCGGCACTGCCGAAGGTCAGGGTGCCGGCGAAGGACAGCACGTAGCCGCGCGCGATGCACGCCGTGGCGAACGCGGCGTCCCCCGAGAAGCAGTGGAAGACGGTGTGCTCCGGCGCGCCCTCGTCGTCGAGGACCCGCAGGACCTCGTCGTGGGCGTCCCGGTCGTGGATGACCAGCGCGACGCCGCGATCCTTGGCGATCCGGATGTGCGCCCGGAAGGAGGCCTCCTGGGCGGCCCACCCCTCGGGGCCGGTGCGGTAGCGGTCCAGCCCGGTCTCGCCCACGGCGCGCACCCGCGGCAGGGCGGCCAGCCGGTCGATCTCGGCCAGGGCGTCGTCCGTGGCCCCGCCGGTACCCGCCTCGTTGGGGTGGACGGCGACGGCGGCCAGCACGTTCGGGTGCCGCTCGGCCAGCGCCGCCGACCACCGCGACGACGCGACGTCGACGCCGACCTGCACGAGTCGCGGCACGTTCACCGCGACGGCCGCCGCGATCTCGGCGTCGACCGCCTCGTCCGACGCCCACTCGCCGTGCCCGTCGTCCGCCGGGCGGTCCCCCATCACGATGTCGAGGTGGGTGTGGCTGTCCAGCGCCGGGCCCGGCAGCGGCTCCGGGGACGGCGGCGGCTCACCCCGCCGGTTGGCGCGGGACGCGGCCGACCGGCTCACGCCCCATCCGGCCTTTATGGCCATGAAGGCCGGGAGCGAGGCACGTCCAGCGGCCTTCATGGCCATGAAGGCCGTCACGAGGAGGTTCCGTGCTCCTCGAGGCGGGCGAGCTCCTCCTCGACCACCGACTCGTCGAGCTTCGTGAACACCGGGGTGGGCGGCGCCAGCGGCGTGCCCGGCGGCAGCGGGCGCGAGGCCCAGACAGCCTGTCCCTCGTCGTAGTCGCCGGTGATGATCGGGTAGGGCGAGCCGTCGTCGAGGTCGGCGACCTCGACGACCTGCGGCGCGGGCGACCAGACGCCGGTGCCGCCGAGCAGCTCGTGCACCTTCTGCGCCGAGTGCGGCAGGAACGGCGTCAGCAGCGTGTTGCAGTCGCTGATCGCCTGCAGCGCGGTGTGCAGGACGGTGTCGCGGCGGGCCGGGTCCTCCTTGAGCTTCCACGGCGCCTGGTCCGACAGGTACTTGTTGGCCTCGCCGACGACGCGCATCGCCTCGCTCGATCGGCGGCCTTCTGCCGGTTGCGGGCCAGCAGGTCGCCGACCGGGCCGAACGCGCCCGACGTCGGCGGCCAGCAGCGCGCGGTCGGCGTCGGTCAGCTCGCCCGGCGTCGGGACGGCGCCGACGTTCTTCGCCGCCATCGAGATCGCTGCGGTTGACCAGGTTGCCCCAGCCGGCGACGAGCTCGTCGTTGTTGCGGCGGCAGGAACTCGGCCCAGGTGAAGTCGGTGTCCTGGTTCTCCGGTCCGGCGACCGCGATGAAGTAGCGCAGCGCGTCGGCGTCGTAGCGGGCCAGGAAGTCCCGCACGTAGATGACGACCTGACGCGACGAGGAGAACTTGCGCCCCTCCATGGTCAGGAACTCGCTGGAGACCACCTCGGTCGGCAGGTTGAGCCGGCCGAGGTCACCGGGGGTGCCGCCCTTGTCGCCCTCGCCGTTGTAGCCGAGCAGCTGGGCGGGCCAGATCTCGGAGTGGAAGACGATGTTGTCCTTGCCCATGAAGTAGTAGGCGTCGGAGTCCGGCGTCTGCCACCACTGCCGCCAGGCCTCCGGGTCGCCGGAGCGGCGGGCCCACTCGATCGACGCCGACAGGTAGCCGACGACGGCGTCGAACCAGACGTAGATCCGCTTGTCCGGGCGGTCGCTCCAGCCCTCCAGCGGGACGGGCACGCCCCAGTCGATGTCGCGGGTGTAGCTGCGCGGCTTGAGGTCGTCGAGCAGGTTGACGCTGAAGTTGAGGACGTTGGGCCGCCAGCTCTTGCGGGTGCCCAGCCAGTCGCCGAGCGCCCGGGCGAAGGCCGGCAGGTCGAGGAAGTAGTGCTCCTCCTCGACGAACTTCGGCGTCTCGCCGTTGATCCTGCTGACCGGGTTGATCAGGTCGATCGGGTCGAGCTGGTTGCCGCAGTTGTCGCACTGGTCGCCGCGGGCGCCGTCGTAGCCGCAGATCGGGCAGGTGCCCTCGATGTAGCGGTCGGGCAGGGTGCGGCCGGTCGACGGGCTGATCGCGCCGAGCGTCGTCTTCGGGAAGACGTAGCCGTTCTTCAGCAGGCCCAGGAAGATCTCCTGGCTGACCGCGGCGTGGTTCTCCGTCGTCGTCCGGGTGAACAGGTCGTAGCTCAGCCCGAGGCTGGCCAGGTCCTCCACGATGATCCGGTTGTTGCGGTCGGCGATCTCCCGGGGCGTGACGCCCTCGGCGTCGGCCGCGACGGTGATCGGCGTGCCGTGCTCGTCGGTGCCGCTGACCATCAGGACGCGTGTCGCCGGCCATGCGCTGGTAGCGGCTGAAGACGTCGGAGGGGACGCCGAAGCCGGAGACGTGGCCGATGTGCCGCGGGCCGTTGGCGTAGGGCCAGGCGACCGCGGTCAGGATGTGGCGATCAGTCACGTGTCGAGAGTACGGAGGTGGCGCGGGCGCCCGTCGGTCAGCGGTCGGCGACGACCGCGGTGACCGCGGTGACGCCGGAGAAGCCGTCGCCCTGGGGACCGCCCACGGCGACCGCGCCGAGGCTCAGTCCGATGGCGGCGAGGGTCAGCGTCGCCACCAGGCGGTGCGTTGGCGACCGGGTCGGGACGGCGCTCGCGGACGCGCGGGCCGGCCGCGATCCAGGCCTGGGCGGACACGGACCCGGCCAGCAGCAGCTTGGCGACCGGCACGGCGAGCAGGAGCAGGACCAGGGCCGGCAGCGGCAGGTGCGCCGGGGTCGGCACGGGCAGCGGGACGACGACGGCGGCCGTGCCGAGCACCGCGACCGCGAACAGCTCGAGGTAGGCGACCGCGACGAAGGCCTTGCGGCCCGCACCGTCGATCATGGTGGCGCCGCTGCCCGCGCTGGCGACGACCCAGCCGGCGAGGGCCACGAGGGCGGTGGCGACCAGCGCGCCGTGCGGGCGGGTCGCGGCGGACAGCAGGGTGTCCAGGCCGGTGAGGCCGACGGCCAGCAGCCCCAGGGCCTCGACGACGCCGATTCCGCCGGCGGCGAGCACGGTCAGCGGGAGGCGGCGGGGAGCGGTCGACGTCGCCGTCGCGACGGTCGCCCGGGACGGGACGACCACCCGCGGGGGCACGAACGTGCTGCGGACGTCGAGGACGCTGATCGCCACGGAAACTCTCCTGACCGGTTGCTGGTGTCACGGTCTCCGTCGGCGTCCGCAGGGAGTGCCTGGACACCCGAACGGGCGTACTCACCCCATCGGATGAGCCGCCCGCCTGCCTACGCTGCGGGCACCCGGCGGGACCGCCCGCCGGCGAGGAGGAGGCGGTCATGAGCACCGACGACAGGACGGCTGCCGGCGCGCCTCCACCGTCCGGGGCACCGTCCGGGGCGCCGTCCGGGGCGCCGTCGCGGGTGGCGGGGAACCCGCTGCCACCGCCTGCCACGCGCCCGCGCCCGGCGGGACAGAAGAAGCCGAGGACACCGGCCCGCGCGCCCGAGGTGGACACCGTCGTCGACTGCGCGATCTACGTCGACGGGCACCGCTACGAGCCGACCGACCCCCACCGGGCGCTGGCGGAGGCGGTCGAGCGCGGCGGCTTCGTCTGGCTGGGCCTCTACGCACCGGACGAGTCCGAGCTCGGTGCGATCGCCGACCGGTACGGCCTGCACCCGCTGGCGGTCGAGGACGCCGTCTACGCCCACCAGCGGCCCAAGCTCGAGCACTACGAGGACGGCGCTGTTCATGGTGTTCAAGACGGCCACCTACGTCGAGCACGAGGAGCTGACCGCCACCAGCGAGGTGGTCGACACCGGCGAGGTCATGGTGTTCGTCGGCGAGCACTACGTGATCACCGTGCGGCACGGCGAGCACGGCGGGCTGACCGACCTGCGGCGCAGCCTCGAGCAGCAGCACGACCTGCTGCGGCTCGGCCCCTCCGCCGTGCTCTACGCGGTCGCCGACCTCGTCGTCGACACGTTCGTCGGCGTCGCCGCGGCGGTCGAGGACGGCGTCGACGAGCTCGAGGGCTCGGTCTTCAGCTCCCAGCGGAGCACCGACGACATCGGCCGGCTCTACCAGCTCAAGCGGGAGCTGATGTCGCTGCGCCGGGCGGTCACCCCGTTGGAGATACCGCTGCAGAAGCTGGCGAACCGGCAGATGGACTTCATCCCCGCCACGATGCGCTCCTACTTCCGCGACGTGGAGGACCACGCGATCCGGGTACGCGACCAGGTCTCGGGTCTGGACGAGCTGCTGACCTCGATCCTGCAGGCCTCGCTGGCCCGGACGTCGCAGTCCGACAACGAGGACATGCGCAAGATCTCGGCCTGGGCCGGCATCATCGCCGTCCCCACCGCGATCGCCGGCATCTACGGGATGAACTTCCGATACATGCCGGAGCTGGAATGGTGGTGGAGCTACCCGACGGTGCTGCTGCTGATCGGGGTCGTGTGCCTGGTGCTCTACCGGGGCTTCAAGCGCAACGGCTGGCTGTAGCCGCCCGAGCAGGCCGCCCCCGCGCCCCGCTCGGTCCCGCCCCGCCCCGCCCCGCCCCGCCCCGCCCCGCCCCGCCCCGCCCCCAGGCAATGGAAGCTTTACCCACGTCCTGGGCCGCAGAATGCAGGTAAAGCTTCCATTGCCTGGTGGGTCGGGGGGCGAGCCCACAGGCGGCGGGGTTGTCCACAGATTCACCGCGCGCCCCTCTCGAGGACGCTTCATGGCGACACCGTTCCCCCCGTGGACTGGCGACCGACGATCCGCGAGACCCTCCTCTCCCATGAGGGTCTCGCAACCCGACAGCAGCTCCTTCGATGCATCCCGGCGGCCGTCCTCGACGGGCACATCGGCCGGAGACAGCTCGTCCGGGTGTTCCCACACGTCTACCGGCTGAAGGACACAACGGAAGACGACCTGACGTCGCTGCGCGCCGCGCTCCTGCACGCGGGACCGGCATCGGCACTGAGTCACACGACCGCGCTCGCGGTCTGGGGTGAATGCACCTTGGCCCGCCCCCTCCACCTGACGGTCCACGAGAGCGTGCGCAGGGCAGGTGCCCCCGAACTCATCGTGCACAGGAGGAAGGACTTCGACCCGGAGTCCGGGCAGTGCGTCGAACGGCGAGGGCTCCGCGTCACGGCTCTCCCGCGCACGGTTGTCGACTCCTGGCCTCTGCTGCCGCCCGACCAGCGACGCCCCTTGGCCCTCGACCTCGCCCGCCGACGTCTGGTCACCGCCGATCAGCTCGACGCTGCACTCGCCGAACGGCCCAACGTCGCCGGCCGACGACTCCTCCGCCAGACCATCGATCTCATCGCCGATGGATGCCAGAGCGAGCTCGAGGTCCACGGCGTCCTCGGCGTCTTCCGCCATCGCTCGCTGCCGCGCAGCGTCGGCCAGTACCGCGTCGGCCTCCCGGACATGGTGGTCCACCTGGACCGCGCCTGGCCGGAGGTGAAGGTCGGGGTGGAGCTCGACGGCGCCCGCTACCACACGTCCGAGGAGGATCGGCGTCGCGATCTGGCGCGAGACACCGCACTCGCAGCGCTGGGGTGGATCGTCCTGCGCTTCACCTACGCCGAGGTGCTGCGCGATCCGGAGGGTGTGCGGGCGAAGATCCTGCAGGTGTATCGCACCCGGCTGGCGCAGCTCCGCGTCGGCTGAGGCCAGGCAATGGAACCTTTACCTACGTCCTGGGCCGGAGAACGCAGGTAAAGCTTCCTTTGCCCGGGGTGGTCAGGGGCGTTTGGCGGTGAGGACGGCGTCGTAGACGGTGCGGCGGGGCAGGCCGGTGCGGGCCATCGACGGCGCGGATCGCCTCCTTCCGGTCCGCCCCGGCCGCCTCCTCCTCGGCCACCGCGGCGGCCAGGTCGGCGGACGACATCTCGACGGCGACCTCCGGCGCACCGCCGGACGACGAGGGTGATCTCGCCCTTCACGCCGTCGGCGGCCCAGGCCGCGAGCGAGGCGAGGGTCCCTCGGCGCACCTCTTCGTAGGTCTTGGTCAGCTCCCGGCACACCGCCGCGGGGCGGTCGGCGCCGAAGGCGCGCCGCGGCGTCGGAGAGCGCATCGGCCAGCCGGTGCGGCGACTCGAAGAAGACCATCGTCCGCCGCTCGGAGGCCAGCCCGGCCAGCGCCGATCGCCGCTCCCCCGGCTTGCGCGGCAGGAAACCCTCGAAGCAGAACCGGTCCACGGGCAGCCCCGACACCGCCAGCGCGGTGGTCACCGCCGACGGGCCCGGCACCGAGGTCACGGGCACGCCCGCCTCGATCGGCGGCCCGCACCAGCGTGTAGCCGGGGTCGGACACCGACGGCATGCCGGCGTCGGTGAGCAGCAGCACGGTCGCACCGTCGGTCAGCGCGTCGACCAGCCCAGGCAGCCGCGCCCTCTCCACCGACTCGTGGAAGGTCACCACCCGCCCGGTCACGGTCACCCCGAGGTCCGAGGCCAGCCGGTGCAGCCGGCGGGTGTCCTCGACCGCCAGCGACGTCGGCCGCCGCCGATGACCTCGCGCAGCCGCGGGCCGACGTCGCCGGGCTGGCCCAGTGGAGCGCCTCCGAGAACGAGCCGACCGGTCACGGCACGAGCCTGTCACGGCGGGAGCCCACGCCCGTCCACCTACCCTGACCGGCATGGCGGTGCTGGCGGCCGAGCGGACGGCGGAGGAGCCGCTGCAGCCCGCGCCGCCGCTTCCGCCGTCCGCCGCCGGCACCGCTCCGCGACCGGACGCCGCGGCTGCCCGACGACAACCGGCTCGCCTGGCTGCTCGCGGGCGGCCTGGGCCTGTTCACGCTGCTCAGCCGGCTCTGGGACATCGGCTACCCGCCCGACCTGCTCTTCGACGAGGCGTACTACCCGCCCGAGGCGCGCGAGCTGCTGACCTGGGGCTACGAGTACAACCGCGGCTACTACTTCATCGTCCATCCGCCGCTGGGCAAGTGGCTGATCGCCTCCGGGCAGATCCTCTTCGGCTACGACGCGGTGGGCTGGCGCTTCCCGTCGGCGGTCGCCGGGTCGGCGGCCGTCGTCGATCCTGGTCGCGGCTGGCCCGCCGGCTCACCGGGTCGACGCTGCTCGGGCTGCTCGCCGGGCTGCTCCTCGCGCTCGACGGCTTCTCGTTCACGCTGAGCCGGATCGGCCTGCTCGACGTCTTCCTGCAGGTCTTCGTCCTCGGCGCCGTCGCCTGCCTGGTCGTCGACCGCGACAGGGTCCGCGAACGCATCCGCGACCAGCTGCCGGTGCCGGTCGGCGGCTTCCGGCTCGGTCCCCGTGGCTGGCGGATCGCCGCCGGCTGCTCTTCGGCGCGGCCTGCGCGGTCAAGTGGAGCGGCATCTGGTTCCTCGCGTTCTTCGCCGTCCTGTCGCTGTTCTGGGAGCGCGCGGCCTGGCGCGACGCCGGCGTCCCGCGGCCCACCCGGACGACGGTGCGCCGCGGACTGCCCGGAGCCGTCTGGGCGCTGGCCGCCGTGCCGGTGCTGACCTACCTGGCGAGCTTCGCCGGCTGGTTCCTCGGCGAGACCGCCCAGGGCCAGGCACTGGGCCCAGCGCAACCCCGAGACCGTCGTTCGGGTTCGTGCCGGACGCACTGCGCTCGCTGTGGCACGTGCACGCGCAGTGGCTGGAGTTCCACAATGGCCTGTCCTCGCCGCACCCGTGGGAGTCCAACCCGTGGTCGTGGCTGGTCAACGGCCGGCCGATCCTGCTGTGGAACCCGCAGGGGCTCACCGACGACGACGGTGGGCAGGTCGTCCGCTACATCCTGATGCTCGGGACGCCGACGCTGTGGTTCGCTGTTCGCCCCGGCGCTGGTCTGGCTGCTCTGGCGGATCGTCGCCCGCCGCGACCCCGCCGCGATCACGGTCGCCGTGGGGATCGCCGCCGGCTGGTTGACCTGGTTCATCAACCTCGAGCGCACGATGTTCCTCTTCTACATGGCGCCGGCCGCTGCCGTTCTTCGTGCTCGCCGTCGTCCTGCTGCTGCAGGACGTGCTGGGCCGACCGGGCGCCGACCGGTTCCGGCGGCAGCTGGGCCTCGGGGTGGTCTGCCTGTACACCGCCGTCGTGGCCGCGACGTTCGTGTTCTTCTACCCGGTGCTGACCGGCCGGCCCCTGACGCACGCCGAATGGCTGACCCGGATGTGGTTCCCCTCCTGGTTCTAGAGTCCGCCCGGTGACCGACACGCGCGTGCGCACCGAGGTCGACGGCGACCTGTGGCGCATCACCCTGGCCCGCCCGGACGCCGGAAACGCCATCGACGTCCCGATGGCAAACCAGCTGGCCGCCGCCTTCGCCGATCGCCCCGCATCGACCCGCGCCGTGCTGGTGCTCGGCGCCGGGCCGCGGTTCTGCGTGGGCGGTGACGTGCGCGCCTTCGCGGCTAGCGACGACCCCGGGCCGTTCGTCGGCGACCTCGCGGCCCGCTGGCACGAGGTCGTGCGGCAGATCCTGGCCTGCCCCGTGCCGGTGGTCGCCGGCGTCCACGGTGCGGTCGCCGGAGCGGCCGTGGGCCTGCTCGGCGCGTGCGATCTGGTGGTGTGCGCCCGGTCCACCGTCATCCGGCCCGCCTACGCCGCGATCGGCCTCTCCCCGGACGGCGGGACGTCGTGGGTGCTCACCCGCGCCCTCGGCGCCGCCCGGGCGCTCGACCTGATGCTCACCGCCGGCGACCTCACCGCCGACGAGGCCCGCGACGCCGGGCTGGTCACCCGCGTGGTAACCGACGGCGAGCTGGCCGAGTCGGCCACCGCCCTGGCGCGCGGCGTCGCCGCCGGTCCGGTGCGGGCCATGGTGCGCACCCGTGAACTCGTCCGCGCCGCCGCGGCCCGCACCCTCGACCAGCACCTGGACGACGAGGCGCGGCTGATCGCGCTGTCGGCGGGCGACCCCGAGGGCCGCGAGGGCGTGCGGGCGTTCGTGGCGAAGCGGACGCCGGACTTCCGCTCGGCGACCTGAGCGAGCGAGCCCGGACACACGGACGCCGCCGGGGCCGGTGGCCCCGACGGCGTCGGTGTCGAACAGGGTGGAGCTGAGGGGATTCGAACCCCTGACCCCCTCGATGCGAACGAGGTGCGCTACCGGACTGCGCCACAGCCCCCTACGGACGTCGAGAGTACCGTCCGCCCGCACCGGTGCTGCCGAGGGGGCAGCACCGGCGCGGCACGGGACTCAGGCGTTGGCCACCCTGCGCGGCTGGTACTCGTCGATGTCGGCGAACCCGAGGTCGTCGTCGTCCAGACCGACCACCGCGCTGTGCTGCCAGCCCGCGGGCGCCGGCGTCCGGGCCGCGACGACCCGTCCGGGCCGCAGCGGGTGCACCGGGGCGAGCGGCACGCTCGGGTGCGGCAGCCGCTCGGCGGCCACCGTCGGGTGCTCGATGGGCGCCGAGGTGCGGATCGGCTCCGACACGTAGGACTCGTCGGCCGGCAGGTGCGGGCTGCGCAGGGCCTCACGCGCCGCGGCCCGGGCGGCGCGGCGGGCGGCGAGGCGCTCGCGACGTGCGGTCCGGCGCAGCACGAGCAGATAGCCGACGACGACGAGGTCGAGGAACACCTGGGGCGCCCACAGCCAAGGGCGGTAGAACAGCGCGCCCACGAGTGCGATCAGCGTCAGCGCGCCCAGGCCGGCCAGCGTGCGGCGGCGCAGGGCGTGCACGTCGACCTGCAGCTCGCCGCTGTGCAGCAGCGCGTCGCGATCGATGGTCACCCGCTCGGTCTCGGCCACGACAGGCCGGGAACCCCGGCGCCGCTGCAGCGTGCGGCCCGAGTCGGCCAGTTCCGTCCGGCCTCCCTGCGTGTCGCCGCGGGTCACCACCATGGGGACCAGCACGACGAACCACAGCACGACCAGAGCGGCGAGGAGCACGCCCGATCCCATCTGTACACCACCCGTCACATGAGTCACTCGCGGTCCGCAGATTAGGCACGCGGATGACCCGGATGAGGGAGGCGCGCGGTGTGTCCTGTCGTGTCGTGGGATTGGTGTGACGACGGACGGCGTGTCGCGGACGGGTGCCCCCGCTCGGCGACCGCGTTCTGCTACGGCGACTTGTCGACTCCGGCGTGCCAGCGCGCCAGCACCCCACCGGGCACGTCCTCGGCGAGCAGCGCGTAGCTGACGTGGTCGCGCCAGTCGCCGTCGATGTCGAGGTAGCGACGGAAGAGCCCCTCCCGCCGGAACCCCAGCCGCTCGACCAGCCGCTGGCTCGGAAGGTTCTCCGGGCGGATGTCGGCCTGCACGCGGTGCAGCCCGGCGGGGCCGAACGCGTGGTCGCACACGAGCGCGACGGCCAGCGACGCCAGCCCACGGCCGGCGACCTCCCGGTCGATCCAGTAGCCGATCGATCCCGACCGCAGCGCACCGCGGACGACGTTGTCGAGCGTGACCTGCCCGACCAGCCGGCCGTCGACGCGCAGCGCGAACGGCAGCGAGGTGCCCATCCGGGCACGGCGGAGCACCGCCCGGCGCATGGTGCGGTACCCGGACACCGTGTGCCGCTCGCGCCAGGGCAGCGCGGCCGAGGGTTCCCACGGCGAGAGCCACGACTCGTTGGCCAGGCGCAACCGCACCCAGTCGCGGGCGTCCCCCCGGCGCAAGGGGTCCAGCCGGACCGGCCCGGCGGCCAGCCGCGCGGGCCAGCCCGGGTGCAGGACCGGGTCGTTCACGTCGGGACGCTCAGCGCTCAGCCGCCGAGCAGCAGCGGCATGACCGTGACCAGGCCACCGGCAGCGACCTCGGTGACGTCCTCGTCGATGACGATCAGGCAGTTGGCGCGAGCCATGCGGGCCAGCAGCGCCTCCGTTCCGTCGCCGACCGGCTCGACGACGTAGCCGCCGTCCGGGTGCCGCATGACGGTGCCGTGCAGGTACTGCCGGTAGCCCAGCGGCGAGGCCAGCGGCTGGCCGGAGATGGCCTGCACGGTGCGGCGGAACAGCTGCCGCTTGCCGAGCATGAGGCGGATGGCCGGACGGACGAACACCTCGAAGGACACCAGCGCGGCCACCGGCTCACCCGGGATGCAGATGACCGGCACCTCGTCGCGGCCGAGCCGGCCGAAGCCCTGCGCGGGCCCGGGGTGCATGGACACCGAGCGGTAGCTCATCGACCCGAGCTCGGCCAGCGCCTCCTGCACCATGTCGAAGCCGCCGCTGCCGAACGTGCCGGCGATGAGCACCAGGTCACTGCGCAGCAGCTGGCTCTCGAGCACCTCGGACAGCCGCCGGCGGTCGGTCGGCAGGATGCCCGAGCGGTAGGCCTCGGCCCCGGCGTCGCGCGCGGCGGCGGCCAGCGCGTAGCTGTTGACGTCCACGACCTGCCCGGGCGAGGGCTCGGTACCGACGTCGACCAGCTCGGAGCCGGCGCAGAGGACGGCGATCCGCGGCCGGGGCCGCACGAGCACCCGCTCGCGGCCGACGGCGGCCAGCAGGCTGATCTGCGCCGGTCCGATCGGCGTGCCGACCGAGACCGCCGCGTCGCCGGGTGCGACGTCGTCCCCGGTGCGGCGCACGTAGCTGCCGGGCGGGGGCGCGGCGAGGACGGCGACCTGGGCGGCGCCCTGATCGGTCCAGACCGCGGGGACGACGACGTCGGCCCCGGTTGGCAGCATGGCGCCGGCGGCGACCTTGATGGTCAGGCCGGGACCGATGGACGACGGTGCCGCGAGCCCGGCCCGGCTCTCCCCCACGACGGCCAGGTGCACCGGCTGCTGGGAACCGGCCCCGGCGATGTCCTCGCTGCGGGCGGCGTACCCGTCGAGCGCGGCCTGGTCGAAGGCCGGCAGCGCACGCCGGCTGACGACGTCCTCGGCGCAGAGCAGCCCCTGGGCGTCGAGCACCGCGAGCTCGATCGGGTCGGGCTGCGGCACCGCGGCGAGGATCTCGTCGAGGTGGCGCTCCACCGTGCGGACGGCGCCGAGCGCGCCGGTGTCGTTGGCCATCGGCGGTGCACTGTCGGCGCGTGCCGTCGGAAGCGACGGGTGCTCCCCCGACCGCGCGCCGGGGTCGTCGGGGCGCGCGGGAACGGAGCCGGGTGCCGGCCGCGGCCGCAGGTCCACCTGGGCGGTGTCCCGGTACCCGCTCGTGCTGTCCTCGCTCATCCTCACCACCGTCGCTGTCGTCGCGGCTCCACGCCGCCCGAAGCCGCGCCGCCCGAACGGGCGCGCGGGCCCGCGCACGGCCCTCGCGTCCCGATCGTGCCCCCTGCGGGGCCGGATCAGGCCGGCGACGCGCCCTCAGGAGGCAGAGCAGCCACGAAGTCGCGCAGCCAGGCGCGCAGCGGCGGACCGAGGTCGTCGCGCTCGCCGGCCAGCTGGACGACGGCCTTGAGGTAGTCGAGACGGTCGCCGGTGTCGTAGCGGCGGCCGCTGAAGACGACGCCGTGCAGGGGCTCGCCGCGCTCGGCCAGCGTGGCCAGGGCGTCGGTCAGCTGGATCTCCCCGCCGCGCCCGGGCGCGGTCTCGCGCAGGACGTCGAAGATCTCGGGCGCCAGCACGTAGCGGCCGATGATGGCCAGGCTGCTCGGCGCCTCGTCGACCGGTGGCTTCTCCACCAGCCCGGTGATGCGGACGACCTCGTCCCCCTCCATCGGCGCGTCGCCGGTGCGCTCGATCGCGACGGCCCCGTACTTGTCGATGTTCTCCCGGCCCACGTCGAGCAGTGCGATCACCGAGCCGCCGTGGGTGCGCTGCACCTCGAGCATGTGCTCGAGCAGGTGGTCGCGCTCGTCGATCAGGTCGTCGCCGAGCAGCACCGCGAACGGCTCGTCGCCGACGAAGGAGGCGGCCTGCAGCACGGCGTGCCCGAGGCCGAGGGCCTTGCCCTGCCGCACGAAGTGCACCTGGGCGACGTCGGTCGCGTGGTGGACGCTGGCGAGCCGGTCCCCGTCGCCCTTCTTCTCGAGCAGGTCCTCGAGTTCGGGGTGGCTGTCGAAGTAGTCCTCGATCGCGGCCTTGTTGCGGCCGGTGACCATCAACAGGTCTCCGACGCCGGCGCGGGCGGCCTCGTCGACGATGTACTGCAGCGCCGGCCGGTCGACGACCGGGAGCAGCTCCTTGGGCACGGACTTGGTGGCCGGCAGGAACCGCGTGCCCATCCCGGCGACGGGGATCACCGCCTTGCGGGCGGGTCGGCTGGCGCGGGCGCTCGGGCTGGACATAAGGGCAGCCTAATAGCCTGCCCTCGTGACCCCCTCGCCCGACGCCCCCTCCGACGAGGGCGACGTCGTCGCGGCGAAGGAGGCCCTGCGCGCCCCGTTCCTCGCCCGCCGCGCCGCGCGGCCCGCCGGCGAGCGGTCGGCCGCTGCCGCCGCTGTGTCCGCCGCGCTGCTCGAGGGCCTGGCCGGGGTGCGCACCGTCGCCGCCTTCGTGCCCGATCCCCTGGAACCGGGGCACGGCCGGGTGCCGGCGGTCTTCGCCCGCCTCGGCGCCCGCGTGCTGCTGCCGGTGGTGCCGCCCGGTGACGCGGAGCTGACCTGGGCGGTCGACACCGGCCGGCTGGCCGCGGGCAGGTTCGGCCTGCTCGAGCCGGTCGGCCCGCGGCTGGGCGCGACGGCTCTCGAAGCCGCCGACGTCGTCGTCGTCCCCGCCCTGGCCGTGGCCCGCGACGGCGTGCGGCTGGGGCGCGGGCGTGGCTACTACGACCGCGCGCTGCCGCACGCCCGGCCAGGTGCCCCCGTGGTCGCGGTGGTCTTCGACGACGAGTTCGTCGACGCCCTGCCCGCCGAACCGCACGACTGCCGGGTCGACGTCGTCGTCACGCCCACCGGCGGATGGCACCCCCTGGCGTGAGCCGCCCCGAGTCGCGCCCGAACGGTGCGCGCCCGATGCTCGAACCGTTCCCTACCCCTGCAGCCGGGAGTGCTCTCTGTGACAGGCCCTCTGGACGGCGTCCTCGTCGTCGACCTGACCCGCGCGCTCGCGGGCCCGCACGCCGCGATGATGCTCGGCGACCTGGGCGCGCGGGTGATCAAGGTGGAGTCGCCCGGCAGCGGCGACGACAGCCGCGGCTGGGGGCCGCCGTTCGTCGAGCCCGAACAGGGCGGGCGGGAGTCGACGTACTTCCTCTCGGCCAACCGCAACAAGGAGTCGATCGCCCTCGACCTCAAGGACGACGACGACCGGGCGGTGCTCACCGAGCTCCTGCGCCGCGCCGACGTCCTGATGGAGAACTTCCGGCCGGGCACGCTGGCCCGGCTCGGCTTCGGCAACGAGATGCTGGCCGAGCTCAACCCGCGGCTGATCACCCTCTCGATCAGCGGGTTCGGGCACGACGGCCCCGAGGGCGGGCGCGCCGGCTACGACCAGATCGCCCAGGGCGAGGGCGGGCTGATGTCGCTGACCGGCCCCGGCCCGGACGATCCGCAGAAGGTGGGCGTGCCGATCAGCGACCTGCTCGCCGGCATGTACGGGGCCTACGGCGTCGTGTCGGCGCTCTACGAGCGCGAGCGGACCGGCCGCGGGCAGGTCGTGCGCACCTCGCTGCTGGCGGCGGTCGTCGGCGTGCACGCCTACCAGGGCACCGCCTGGACCGTGGGCGGCCAGGTCAATCGCGCGCAGGGCAACCATCACCCCTCGATCGCCCCGTACGGCCTGTTCTCCTGCGCGGATGGCGCCGTGCAGCTGGCCTGCGGCAGCGAGGGCCTGTGGCGCCGGCTGTGCACCGAGTTCGGTCTCGACCCCGAGGCGCCGGGACTGGCGACGAACGGAGAACGTGTCGCCCGCCGCGACGAGGTCATCGCACTGCTCGAGGGCCTGTTCGCCGACATCTCCGCCGCCGACCTGCTCGCCCGGCTGGACAAGGCCGGCGTCCCGTCGGGCAAGGTCCGCACCGTCGACGAGGTCTACGGCTGGGACCAGACCCTCTCCCAGGGCCTGCTCGTCGACGTCGAGCACCGCACGCTCGGCACGGTGTCGCTCCCCGGGCCACCGCTGCGCTTCTTCGCCGCCGGGCCGGACGGCGAGACCGAGACGACCCGCCGCGACCACGGCGCTCCCCCACCCCTGGACGCCGACGGCGCAGCGATCCGCGCGTGGGTCCGGGGCGAGGCCGGCGGCGGGCCGAAGCCGGCCGCCGCGGATGTCGAGGACGTCGAGGACGTCGAGGACGGACACGCGACGTGACCGACACCGCCAAGCCCGTCCGACGTGACGCCCGGGCCCTGCGCGACCTCGTGCTCGACCCCGGTTCGTGGATCAGCTGGGACGCCCCGATCGAGGTGCCGACCGCCGACGACGCCTACTCGCGCGAGCTGTCCGCCGCCGCCGAGAAGTCCCGCCAGGACGAGGCGGTGATCACCGGGGAGGGCACGCTGCGCGGCCGCCGGGTGGCCGTGGTCGCCGGCGAGTTCGGCTTCCTGGCCGGCTCGATCGGCGTGGCCGCGGCCGAGCGGCTGATCGCGGCGGTGGAGCGGGCCACCGAGGAGGGCCTGCCACTGCTGGCGGCGCCCGTGTCGGGCGGCACCCGGATGCAGGAGGGCACGGTCGCCTTCCTGCAGATGATCGGCATCACCGCGGCGATCGCCCGTCACAAGCAGGCCGGGCTGCCCTACCTCGTCTACCTGCGGCATCCCACCTTCGGCGGGGTGCTGGCCTCGTGGGGCTCGACCGGGCACGTCACCATCGCCGAGCCGGGTGCCTCCATCGGCTTCCTCGGACCTCGGGTGTACGAGGCGCTCTACGGCGAGGAGTTCCCGCCGGGCGTCCAGACCGCGGAGAACCTGGCCGAACACGGGCTGATCGACGCCGTCGTCCCCCACGAGGAGATCGGTGACGTCGCCGACCGCGCCCTGCGCGTGCTCTCGGCACGCCAGACCTGGCACGTCGACGTCCGGGACGCCGAGCGCCCGCGCCCTGAGGACGGAACGGACGCCGACGATCCGGAGGACGACCGCAGCGCCTGGGACGTGGTCACCGCATCGCGGCGGGAGGACCGGCCGGGTGTCCGCCGTCTGCTGCGGACGGCGGCGACCGACGTCGTGGGCCTGTCCGGCACGGGCGCCGGCGAGCGCGACCCCGGCCTGCTGCTGGCGCTGGCCCGCTTCGGCGGTGCGCCGTGCGTGGTGCTCGGCCAGGACCGGCGCGGGCAGTCGCTGACCGCTCCGCTGGGCCCGGCCGCGCTGCGCGAGGCCCGCCGGGGGATGCGGCTGGCCGCCGAGCTGCGGCTGCCGCTGCTCACCCTGATCGACACCCCGGGCGCGGCGCTGTCCAAGGAGGCGGAGGAGGGCGGGCTGGCCGGCGAGATCGCCCGCTGCCTGCAGGACCTGGTGATGCTGCAGGCGCCCACGCTCGCCGTGCTGCTGGGGCAGGGCACCGGTGGCGGGGCGCTGGCCCTGGTGCCGGCGGACCGGGTGCTGGCGGCGGCGAACGGCTGGCTGGGCCCGCTGCCGCCGGAGGGCGCCTCGGCCATCGTGCACCGCACCGTCGACCGGGCCGGCGAGATGGCGCAGCACCAGGGCGTGCGGGCGACCGACCTGTGGCGGGCCGGCATCGTCGACCGCGTGGTGCCCGAGCGACCCGACGCCGCCGACGAGCCGACCGAGTTCTGCCTGCGGATGGGCCGGGTGCTCGGTGAGGAGCTGGCCGGCCTGCTGGGGCGCGACGACACCGAGCGCTTCCGCAGCCGCCTGCACCGCTACCGCCACCTCGGCCGCGGGGGGTGACGACGGCCGGCCTCGGGTGACCCGGTCAGCGGCGGCGGGCGACCAGGACGACGTCGTTCACGTGCGCGGGTGCCTCGTGCTGGTGACCCTCGTGCTGGTGGCCCTCGAGCTGGTGACCATCGAGCTGATGGCCCTCGTGCTCATGACCGTCGGGTCGGTTGCCGTCGGGTCGGTTGCCGTCGGGTCGGTCGCTGTCGCGGCCGTGGTGGCGCGCGGCCCGGGGCCGGAGGCCGGCGGCGACGACGTCCCACGCCGCCGGGTCGAGCTCGGCCGCCAGCTCCTCCGCGGTCGCGAACATGTCCAGCAGTTCGGGGTGCACGTCGGCACCTTCCCTCGGGTCGTGCTGGACGAGGAGCAGGGTGCCACCCGGTGCCACGGCGCCGGCGAGCCGCGCGTACAGCGCCCCGCGGACCGCTTCGGTCGCGTGCACGTACGAGCAGGTGACCAGGTCGAAACGGCCGGCCGGTGTCCACCGGGTCAGATCGGCCTGCTCGAACCGGACCCGGCCGGACAGCCCGCGGCGTTCCGCATCGGTGGCCGCGCGGTCCAGCGCCACGGTGGAGATGTCCACCGCCAGCACGTCCCACCCGCGATCGGCCAGCCACAGCGCGTCCGCACCCTCTCCGCAGCCGGCGTCCAGAGCCCGGCCCGGCGGCAGGTCCGCGGCCTCGAGAGCGACCTGAGGATTGACCCGGCCACTGAACAGGGCCGGTGCCGAGCGGTACCGCTCCTCCCACCACTGCTGGTCGAACACCGTCATGGCGCCACCTCCGCGAACTCCGACCGGGATGCGGCCCTCCGCCGCTTCTCCGCGTCGACACGCTCCCCCGCGCCGCGACGCAACCGCACGAAGCCTTGCCGGTTCGGCAAGTCTTCCTGCCCGGCGCCCCGCCAGGAGTGCGCCCCCGGATCGGGGGTGCGGCGATTTCGGGGGGGTGCGCCGGGGATGTGCGGCTGCTCGATGACACGCCACGGACAGCGGGACGCTGGTGGCCCATGACGGCGGCCGCATCCGCCCGGCGCCCCAGGAGGAAGAGCGATCATGCAACCGGACATCCCGGTGATCCGCGTCTTCCTCGTCGACGCCCACGAGATCACCCGCCGGGGCGTGGCCGCGGTACTGGCGACGGATCCGGAGATCCGTGCGGTCGGAGAGGCCGAATCGGAGGACCAGGCGCAGCGACGCGCCCTGGCCGTGCAGCCGGACGTGGCCGTCGTCGCCGGCGCGCGGCTGTGCGCGCACCTGCGCGCCGCGCTGCCGGGTCTGCGCTGCCTGGTGCTGGGGCAGGACGGCAGCCCTGACGAGGTGCACGCCGCCGTGCAGGCCGGCGCATCCGGATACCTGGCCAAGGACGTGAGCGGCGAGCAGCTCGTCGTCGCGGTGCGCCGCGTGGCCGCCGGCCAGACCCTGTTCGATACGGCGACCATCGCCCTGTCCGGGCCGGTCTCCGACGGTCACCGCGAGGACCGGTTGACGGTGCTCACCCACCGGGAACGCCAGGTGCTGCAGCTGCTCGGCGAGGGACTCAGCAACCGGGAGATCGCCGAGCGCCTCCGCTTGGGGGTCGCGTCGGTGAAGAACTACGTCACCGCCCTGCTGGCGAAGCTGCACCTGGCCAACCGCACCCAGGCAGCGGTTCTGGCCACCCGGCTGCGCAACAGCGACGGGGCCGCCGGCCCGTGACGACGCCGCGGAGAGTGCGGTGGCACTCACGCCACCCGCAAACGTGACGCTCGCCGACCTGCGTGGACGCACGGCCGCGCGGCGGGGCATCATTGGCACTCGCCGGACACGAGTGCCAGAGCCCGGCTTCCGTCCCGTACCGCCAGGAGCGTCGTTCCCGTGCCCACCTACCAGTACGTCTGCACCAACGCCGACGACAAGCACGAGTTCGAGGTCGTGCAGTCGTTCAGCGACCCCTCGGTGACCGAGTGTCCGCAGTGCGGCAGCCCGGTGCGCAAGGTCTACGGCTCCGTCGGCGTGGTCTTCAAGGGCTCCGGCTTCTACCGCACCGACAGCCGGGCGGGATCGACGTCGAGCGTCTCGGGTTCGGCCTCCTCCGGAGGCGACAAGTCCGGAGGCGACAAGTCCGGGGGCGACAAGTCCGGGGGCGACAAGTCCGGGGGCAAGTCCGGTGGTGACAGCGCCGGGACGAGCAGCGCCGGCAAGGACTCCGGCTCGTCGTCGTCCGCCACGTCGAAGGCTGCCAGCTGATCTCCTGCGTCCGCATGCGGGTCAGCTGACCCGCACCGGACGACGGTTCGCCGGTCGCCGTCCACAGGCAGGGTGGCCGTCCACAGATCGCGGACGAACGTGCCGAGCCCGACCCGACCCCGTCAGGCTCGCGGCATGGTCCGTCTCCGCCGCCCCCGGTCGGTGCTGCACGCGCTGCGTCGCGCCGCCGCGGTGCTGCTCGCCCTCGTGGCCCTCGTCCTGGCGCTGCGGCCCGCCCCCGGGGCGGGGGCGCGCGAGCGCGGGCCCACGGCACTGCCCCTCGTCGTCGCGGCCTCCGACCTCCCGGCGGGCACGGTGCTCACCGAGGAGCACCTGACGCTGGCCCGGTGGCCACCCGGCGCCGTGCCCGCCGGCATCTCGAGCCGACCGGCGGCGCTGGCGGGCGGGACGCTCGCGGCCCCCGTGCGGTCCGGAGAACCCATCACCGACGTCCGCCTGACGACGGCCGTGCTGACCGGCGTCCTGCCCGACGGTTCCGTCGCCACGCCGGTTCGGCTCGCCGATCTCGCCGTGGCGGCCCAGGTGCTCGCGGGACACCGCGTCGACGTGCTGGCCACGCCCGAGGGCGTCGAGGTGGCGGAGGTGCTGGCGGCGGCCGCGCTGGTGCTGCTCGCGCCGAACGGCGCCGACGACGCCGGAGGCGTGCTGTGGCTGGCGACGACCCCGGAGGTCGCCGCCCGGCTCGCTGCAGCATCCACCCGGACGACGCTCACCGTTAGCCTCGTCCCCACCTGACCGCCCACCTGAGCGCCAGGGCTCCCCCCGTCATCCCGAGGTGCTGCATGCTCAAGGGCTTCAAGGACTTCCTGCTCCGCGGGAACATCGTCGACCTCGCCGTCGCGGTGGTGATCGGCACCGCGTTCACGGCGCTGGTGGCCGCGTTCACGACGTCCTTCCTCGAACCGCTCATCGGTCTCATCGCCGGCGGCGGCGTGGACGGTGGCATCACCACGGTGAACGGGCAGGAGTTCACCTGGGGCGCCTTCATCAACGCCCTCATCACGTTCGTGCTCACCGCGGCGGTCGTGTACTTCGTCGTCGTGGTCCCGATGAAGAAGATCACCGAGCGGCGCAAGCGCGGCGAGGAGGCCGGGCCGGCCGAGCCCACCCAGGTCGAGCTGCTCGTCGAGATCCGCGACCTGCTGCGCAGCCAGCAGGGCCTCGGGGCGAAGGAGTCGCCGGCCGGCCCGGGCACGACCACGCTTCCCGGTCAGCTCTGATCGGCGGTCAGTCGCTGCCCCAGTGCGGGGGCCGGTCCTCCCGATAGCGGCGGTCGTCGTCGGAGGGCAGCTCCCCCCAGCCGACGTCGCTGTCGTCCGGCGCCCGCACGGGGATGCGGGGAACCGACGGCTCGGCGGGCCGGGCCGGCAGGGGTTGCCCGAGCCCCTGGAGCACGACGGCCGCCGGCAGGCGCGCGAGCACCGCACCGGGCACGGCGAGCTTGCTGCCGCGGACGCCGGAGCCGATGACCGCCCACTCCTTCGCGGCCACCGCCGCATCGACGAGGACCGGCCACGACTCCGGAAGTCCGAGGGGCGTGATCCCGCCGTACTCCATGCCCGACCCGGTGACCGCCACGTCCTGCGGCGCGAACGAGGCCTTCCGTGCGTCGAGGTGCCGGCGGACCACGCCGTTCACGTCCGCCCGGGTGCTCGCCAACACCAGGCAGGCGGCCAGCGTGGTCACTCCCGCCCGCCGCGCGGCGACGACGACGCAGTTGGCCGACGCCTCCTCCGGCACCGCGTAGGCCGCGCAGAAGGCGGCGGTATCGGCCAGGTCGGCGTCGATCGCGGCGACATGGACCGCGTCGGCCGATGGGCCGAGCGAGACCAGGGCCGCGGCCACCGGCTCGGCGAGCAGGGCCGGCCGGTCGCCCGCCCGCTCCCATGTCAGGGAGCCCAGTTCCGGGGCGGCGGTCACGAGCGGTACGAGGGTCGCGTCGGCACGACGACGATCCTCCGTCACCGATGGGCGGCCGTGCAGCACGGGGCCGGCACGGACGGCGCGCGAGGCCAGCAGGGCCGGGCGCGCGGCCCCCGGCCCGCAGCGCCAGGATGGGTCGCATGATCGGTCAGCTGCACTCGGTCGTCATCGACGCCCCCGACCCGTACGCGCTCGCCACCTTCTACGCCGGCCTCCTCGGCATGGAGGTCACCAAGGGCTCCCCCGGCGACGGCTGGGTCGTCATCACCGGCGCCGGTCACCGCATCGCCTTCCAGGAGGCACCGGACCTCCAGCCGCCGGACTGGCCGGACCCGACCCGGCCGCAGCAGTTCCACCTCGACATCCGCGTGGCCGACGTCGAGGAGGCCGAGCCGCGCGCACTGGCCCTCGGCGCCCGCCGGCTCCCCGGCGGCGGCGGCGACTTCCGGGTCTACGCCGACCCGGTGGGCCATCCCTTCTGCCTGGTCTGGGACGCGTGAGCGGCGACCTGCCGGAGATCGACCTGGCGCGCGCCAACGCGTTCGGCCGGGCGACCGGCTTCACCGTGCTGGAGCTCAGCGGCGAGCGCGTCACCGGCGTCGTCGAGGTGGGGCCCGACCAGCACACGCCCTGGGGCGTGGTCCACGGCGGCGTCTACTGCGCGGTCGTCGAGGCCGCGGCCAGCGTCGGCGCCAGCGCCGCCGTGGCCGGTGAGGGGCGGTTCGCGGTGGGGGTGAACAACAACACCGACTTCATCAGCGCGATGACCGAAGGCAGGCTCGACGTCCTGGCCGAACCGATCCAGCAGGGCCGGACCCAGCAGCTCTGGCAGGTACGGCTGACCCGTGCCGACGACGGCGCGCTGGTGGCCCGCGGGCAGGTGCGGCTGCAGAACCTCCGGTTGCCGCGACACCGGCCACCGCCTACGGCATGACGGCGGGGTCGAGGAGCACCGAGAAGAGCGCGCGCGGATCCTGCAGGCTGGCCGGAGGCCGGGCCGCCGACCGCGGCACGACCCGGTGCCAGCGCGCCGTCCGCCGGTGCGGCAGCAGCTCGCGGCCCTCGAAGCGGTAGTCACCGGTCACCTCGCCCAGCAGCAGGGCGGTACCGGAGTCCACGGGCAGCGCGACGGGGTCACCGGGCCGCATCTGGTCGAGGAGTGCAGACAGCTGGCGCAGGTCCTTGGCCGGCCGTCGTCCCGAGAGCTCCCGGGCGAGGGCGCGGAGCTGGGCCGGCGTCAGACCGGTCCCATCCACGTCGATGCCCGACTGGGTGCCGAGACCGATCACACCCGCGGCCAGGCAGGCGCCGAGCTCGCCGTGTGCCCGCGGCCGCACGACCCACACCCGCGCACCCTCCGGCGCCGGTGTCGGAGGCAGCTCGTCCGGGCCCGGCCAGAGGTAGGGCAGGTCGTCCGGCTCGGCGCCGTAGTCGGCGGTGAAGGCCGCGCGGTAGAACCCCGCGTCCTTGGCCAGCAGGTTCGACCGGTGCGAGCGGTGCAGCGCCTCGTCCCCGAGCCAGGACGGCAGCAGTCCGGCGGCCCCGAGTTCGGACTGCGCGGCCTCGGCCAGGCCCGGGGCGAACTCGGCGATGAGCTCGTCGGTGCTGTCGGCGAAGCCGCGCGCGCGCCACTCGCGGACCATCGCCCGTCCGTAGGTGACCAGCGCCGGCGTCCGCCCCTGCCACATCAGGACGGCGGGGTGCGCGGCCCAGCCGTAGTCGGGCAGTTCGAGGGCACGCAGGATCTGCAGGGTCTCCACCCGCTGCTTGCCCAGGCGGGGCGAGTCCAGCAACTGGGCGCTGCGGGCGAAATCGGCGTCAGGCAGGAAGGTCTGCATCGACCGCCATCCTGCGGGAGCCCGGGGCGGGGCGCCCGATCAACCGGGACCGTCGAGGGCCGCGAGCGCGCTCTCCCACCGGGCCCGCCGCTCGTCGTCGTCCTGGTCCCACCAGGCCGGTCCCCGTTCGCCGAGCCCGGTCTTGGCCAGCTGCACCCGCGCGCGAGCGGCGGTCACGGCGCCGTCGTCCTGCGCCCGGCCCGCCGTGCGCACGGCCGCGCGCGCGGCGCCGAGGTGGTGGAGCAGCCGGGTGCGGACGTCGTCGGGCAGGGCGGGATCCGCGGCGCGCCAGCGCCGCCCGTCGACGACCAGCCAGCGCCCGTCGCCGGTCCGCTCGACCGACCGGTCCGAGCGCGTCACGCGGCCAGGAGACGGACCAGCTCGGGCAGCACCGTCCCCAGCGGCGCATCCACCCGGACGTCGGCCTTGGCGTCGCCACGGGTCGGGCCGCGGTTGACGATCCCGACCGGGATGCCCAGCTTGGCCGCCCGCAGGACGAACCGGTAGCCGCTCATCACGGTCAGCGACGAGCCGAGGACGAGCAGCCCGGCCGCGGCGTCGACCCGCGCGAAGCAGCGGTCGACGCGGTCCCTCGGCACCGTCTCCCCGAAGAAGACCACGTCGGGCTTGAGCGGCCCGTCACCGCACGCGCGGCAGCCGACCATGACGAAGCCGTCGAGCACCTCGTCGGGCAGCTCGGCGTCACCGTCGGGGTTGATCTCGTCCACGCGCGGACCGAAGTGCGGGTTGGCCGCGCGCAGCCGCTCGTCCAGCTCGGCGCGATCGGCGATGTCCCCGCAGCCCAGGCAGACTGTGCGGTCGAGACCGCCGTGCAGCTCGATCACCTCGTCAGCGCCGCCGGCCTGGTGCAGGCCGTCGACGTTCTGGGTGATGACGCCCCCGAGCAGGCCGGCGCGCTGCAGGTCGGCGACCGCGCGGTGGCCGTCGTTGGGCCGGGCGGTGCGGATCTGCCGCCAGCCGACGAAGCTGCGCGCCCAGTACCGGTGCCGGCCGCGGGGGTCGCGGGTGAAGGTCTGGTAGGTCATCGGCGTGTGCCGGCGCAGCGACCCGGTCTCGCCGCGGTAATCGGGGATGCCCGAGTCGGTGGACAGGCCGGCACCGGAGAGGACGACGACGTCACCGGCCGCGACGAGGGCAGCCAGGGCATCGAGGTCTGCAGCGACGCCCGCTAGGGCGTGTCTCCTAACCGTTTGAGCCAGAGGGTGACCGCGCGCAGGACTGCTCCGGCCCGGTAAACGACGGCGAGCTTGTCGTAGCGAGTGGCCAGGGACCGCCACTGCTTGTCGTCGTTGAAGGCGCGCTCGACGACGTTGCGTCCGCGGTAGCGCTGCGCGTCGAAGGCGGGTGGTCGCCCTCCGCGCCTACCCCGACGCCTGCGGTGGCCCTTCTGGTCATCTGGTTCGGGGATGCAAGCGCCGATGCCACGCTCACGCAGGTGGCTGCGGATGGCGCGGGAGGAGTAGGCCTTGTCCCCGGCCACGGTGTTGGGCCGTGTCCGTGGCCGCCCGGGGCCGATCCGAGGCACCCGCAGGTGGTGCAGCAGGTTCGGAAACATCGGAGCGTCACCGGCCTGGCCCGCGCCCACCAGCACGACCAGGGGCAGCCCGTGCCCATCAACCAAGTGGTGAATCTTGCTACTCAGGCCGCCGCGGGACCGCCCGATCGCATGATCATCTGGCTCGTCGAGCAGATTCTTGTAGTTCTCCGGGGCCCCCTGTGGCCCGCTTGGTGTTCGTCGCGTGCTGGTGCGCGCGGTTGATCGTGGAGTCCACCGACACGTCCCAGTCGATCAGCCCGGCAGCATCGGCGTCGGACAGCAGGGCGGCATGCACCCGATCCCATGTGCCATCAGCGGCGAAGCGGCGATGCCGCTTCCACACCGTCTGCCACGGCCCGAACTCCGCCGGCAGATCCCGCCACGGCGTCCCCGTCCGGTACCGCCAGATAATTCCCTCCACCGTGCGCCGGTGATCGGCGAACGGCCGACCGCCCTTTCCCGACGCCGCCGGCATCAACGGCTCCACCAGGGCCCAGGCCCCATCCGACAGCGACCTCATCCGCGACACCCCGCCAGCCTGCCGCCCCGCAGGCCACCCGGTTAGGAGACACGCCCTAGGTCGGGGACGGCCGGGGCGACGCTCACGCCACCATGGTGCCTCGCGATCGGGCCCCGCGCCGGAACGGCCATCGAGCACCGTGCCGGAACGAGGGCCAGGTCAGCCCGCCGCCTCCTCCGCGTTCAGGTAGTCGCAGCGGAACCGGGCCTGCGCCATCCCCTCCGTGAAGCGGGGTTCCCACAGGGGGTCGTCGGCCGGGAAGGAGGTGAACTCGCGCTCCTCCAGCACCATCGGCAACCCGTCGGGGCCGGTGCAGGCACGGCGGAGCAGGATCCGCGTCACGCCGTCCTTCTCGTCGTGCCCCGCCGTCCAGCGGGCCCCGGCCACGGCCCGGGCGACCTGCGCCTGCTGCCGCGTGGGCAGCCGGCTGCCCCGCCGTCCGCTGGGAAACGCGGGAGTACCGGCGCGGGCGAGCAGCACGATGAGCCCGGCCATCGCGACGACGACCAGGAGCGCTGCCAGCGCACCCGCCATGGGCCCACGGTAGGCGCACCGGGCCTCCGTGAGCGAACCGCTGGTGCGCGGGGGCGGCGGTCCCTACATTGACCGCCACTCCGGAGGTGAGCATGGCCGCGCCCGACAATCCGCCCGCACCTGTCCCACAACCGCAGCCCGTCCCCCCGCAGCACCCCCCACCACCGCAGCACCCGAAGGCACCGCCTCCTCCACCGCAGCAGCCCCTCTACGCCGCCATCCCCGGCATTCGATGGGTTCCGCTCTACGACGGGACCGGGACGGACCCGAAGGGGCCCGCCGACCGCGCCAAGCTCTGGACGAAGATCGGGACGATCGGCGCAGCCGTGGTCGCCGCGGCCGTCGTCCTGCTGGGGATCCTGCTCGGCGACTCCGACGACCTCGGCACGCTGATCGGGGTGGGTGGCGCGGTCGCCGTGGGGCTCCTCGTGATCTGCGTCGGCATCGGGTTGCTGACGGGCGAGGCGCTGCGGGCCGAGCGGGTAGTGGCCCGCCCCCCGACGCGGGAGGTGACCGCTGAAGCCTTCACCGGGGACGACCTGACGAAGTACGCCACCGTGTTGCAGGAGGGTCTGCGCGGGCTGACCGCGGCCCGCGCGCTGGTTTTCGCCGGCGCCCTGCTGCTCTCGATCGCGGCGCTCGCCGGGGGCATCAGCACCGCCGGCAGCGACGGCGACAGCGACGGGAACGGCGACGGCACCTCGACCGAGGCGCCGGCCACCACACCGGCGCCGACCGGGACGCCGGAGCCGACCAGCTGAGGCAAGCCGCAGTCGTTTCCACACCGTCGAGGGCCAGAGGGGGAGATCGGCATGTCGGAACCCACGATCGATCGCGAGGAACTGCGAGCCGCCCGCGAGCACGTGCGCCGGGTGCTCGGCAACTCGGTGGCGGAGAAGGCGAGCGACGCGTACTGCATCGCCGTGGCGCGGCGGGACCGGACCGCCGGCCTGGAGAGCCTCACCGTCATGCGGACGCCAGCCGCGGCCACGGTGCTCGAGTTCCAGGCGCCGGAGCACCCGCCGCCGTTCCCGCGGCTGAGCGAGGCCGACCGGCAGCAGGGGCGGGCCACGGCCGAGTCCCTGGCGGGGCGACTGCCGGCCGGCCATCAGGTGCACCTGCGGGCCAGCATCCGGCAGCAGCTGGTGCAGGAGACGCGGATCGCCGGCTACCGCCAGGTCGGGCAGGTCTACCAGGAGATCGAGCGACTGTCCGGCGGCTTGCTGCAGCCCTCGCCCGAGGTGATGGGCGACCCGCGCATCCCGACGGCGCTGACCCAGGTCTGCTGGCTCAACCGCACCGTCCGCACGTTCGCCCCGCCGCAGGCCCTGGCCGAGCTGGCCGCCGCGGACGCGGTCGCGGGACTCGACCTGCCGCGCCGGCTGATGCCCGACGCCGACGTGGCCAACCACCGGTCCATCGGTCTGCCCGCCTTCGTCGAGCAGACCGGCCTGACCGGCCGGGGCGTGACGGTCGCCGTCATCGACGGAGAGGTCGCCCTCAACCATCCGGCGCTGGCAGATCGGGTCGTCCACCGTCGCAACTACACCCCGGAGGCCTGGGGCAACCCCTCGGCCCACGGCACGGCCGTGGCCGGCATCATCGCCGCGGCCGACCTCGCGGACGCCGGCATCGCCCCCGAGGCCGAGATCTACAGCTACAAGGTGCTGGCCACCACTCCCGCCGGCAACGGCGACGACTTCTCGGGCGCGCTCGCGGTCCAGCAGGCGCTCGAGGACGGCGCCGACATCGCCAACTGCTCCTGGGGAGCCGGACCCGTCGGCGACGCGACCAGCCGCGAGGCCCGCGCGGTCGACGCCGCCTGGAGCCTGGGGCTCACCGTCGTCAAGAGCGCCGGCAACCGCGGTCCGGGCGGCTTCACGATGACGACGCCGGCCGATGCCGCCGGCGTCGTGGTGGTGGGGGCCACGGACCTCGACGGCACGGCGGTACAGGACTACAGCAGCCGCGGCCCCGCCGGCGGACGCCCCGGACCGCACGTGGTCGCGCCGGGTGGCGGCGACCTCGCCAGCATCCGGTGCTGCCTGGTCAGCGGCGGGTTCGGGGACGCCGGCGTCGGCACGAGCTATGCGGCGCCGCACGTGGCCGGCCTGCTCGCGCTGTTCCTCGAGGGCGACGGCGAGCTGTCGCCCGACGAGCTCAGGGACCGGCTGGTGAGCAACGCGCGCCCGCTGCCGGGCATGCCGGAGGACGCCCAGGGAGCCGGTCTGATCATGGCCGTGAAGTAGGGGCCGCCGGTCGGGACTACGCGTCGTCGGGGGTGAGCTCGCGCGGCAGGTCGATGACCGCGACGGCGTCGTCCTCGGCGACCCGGACCAGCGCCTCGGCCGGGATGCTGCTCCGCACGGTCTGGTTGATCCACGCCGACTCGAGCACCTGCCCGCCCGCCGCCGCGATCCGGTCGGCGACGGTCTTCAGGTCCCGCTCGAAGCCGGCCTTGACCGCCGCGATGCGCTCCTTGCGCGGCCCGGTGGCCGGGACGTCGACCGGACGCATCTCCACGATCACCTCGACCGGGCTGTGCGCGTCGACCGAGCCGAGCCGCTCGGTCACCCGGGAGGTCAGCTTGGCGGCGGCGTCTGCGGCCACGGCACCTCCTCGGCTCTCGTCCGACCCGAAGGTACCGCGCGCCGGGCACGCTCGACGTCGGCGCAGGTCGAGGGTGCTGCGGCGTGAGTGGCCCCGAGAGGATTCGAACCTCCGACACACGGTTTAGGAAACCGTTGCTCTATCCCCTGAGCTACGGGGCCGTCCGGCCGGACACATGCCGGCACGGCGGTGTCATCCTGGCATGCGGCCGTCCGCGCGCGGCCCGCCGGGCCGCGCCGGGGAGAGCCGGAGATGCGCCGGAGCGTCGCCTCCCGGTGGCGGAACGGATCCGGCAGTATGTCCGGCAACGGGAACACCCGTCACTCGTGACTCGTGAGTATCGATAGAGCGGCGCGATCGCGAGTACGGGATAGCGTCCGGGGGAACACGTCTCAGACCGGCAACGGCGCCGGCGACGGAAGGTGGCAACGACATGGACACGACGGTGGTGGACGTCCCGGAACGGGGCCGCTTCGAGATCCGCATGGGCGAACGCGTCGTCGGCCTGGCGAGTTACCACGTCGACGACGGCACGATGACGCTCCCGCACACCGAGGTCGACCCGGGCGTCAGCGGCCGCGGGCTGGGCACCACGCTGGTGGCCGGCGTCCTCGCCGCCGCCCGCGAGCGCGGCCTGCACGTGCTGCCCTACTGCTCGTTCGTGCGCTACTACATCCAGACCCACCCCGAGACGGCCGACCTGGTCACCGAGGCCGACCGGGAGCACTTCGGCCTGGCCACCGCCGACCGCTGACGCGCGGCCGGCTGCGGGTCCGCCTACGCTCCGGCGGTGCCGACGTCGCTGCTGTGGTTCCGCCGCGACCTCCGGCTCGGTGACCACCCGGCGCTGCTCGCGGCGCGCGACGACGCCGGGCGCGACGGCAGCGTCGTCCCGGTGTTCGTGCTGGACCCGCGGCTCTGGGAGCCTGCCGGCGCCCCGCGGCAGGGGTTCCTGCTCGACGCCCTCGCCGATCTCGACGAGCGGCTCGACGGCCGGCTGGTCGTGCGTCGCGGGGACCCGGCGACGGTGCTCCCCCGGCTCGCCCGCGACGTGGAGGCGGGCGTCGTGCACGTCTCGGCCGACACCGGGCCGTACGGCCGCTCCCGCGACGAGGCGGTCGAGCGGGCGCTCGGTGCGGCCGTTCCCCTCGTCCGCACCGGCTCGCCCTACGCGGTGACCCCGGGCCGGGTGACCAAGGCCGACGGCACACCCTTCCGCGTGTTCACGCCGTTCGCCCGCGCCTGGCGCGCGCACGGGTGGCGCGCCCCGGCTCCCCGGCCGCGGTCCGTGCCGTGGGCCGAGGGCGTCCGGTCCGATGAGCGGCCGCGCCGTCCGGACGTCGAGGCCCGACCGCCCGCGGCGGGCGAGGACGCCGCCCGCGCCGCCTGGCGCCGGTTCCGCGACGAGCGGCTGCCCGACTACGCACACGCCCGCAACCTTCCCGCCGCCGACGCGACCAGCCGGCTGTCGGTGTACCTGAAGTACGGGATGGTGCACCCGCGGACGCTCCTGGCCGACCTCGCCGAGGTGACCGGCGCGAAGGACGACGTCACGACGTTCACGAACGAGTTGGCCTGGCGGGAGTTCTACGCCGACGTGCTCTGGCACCGGCCGGAGACGCACAAGGAGGCCTACGACCCGCGGATGGGCCGGCTCGGCTACGACACGGGGGCCGACGCCGACGCGCGCTTCGCCGCCTGGGCGCAGGGCCGGACCGGCTACCCGATCGTGGACGCCGGGATGCGCCAGCTGCAGGCCGAGGCGTGGATGCACAACCGGGTGCGGATGATCGTCGCCTCGTTCCTGACCAAGGACCTGCACGTCGACTGGTGGCGCGGCGCCCGCCACTTCCTGCACCACCTCGTCGACGGCGACCTGGCCAGCAACAACCACGGCTGGCAGTGGGTGGCGGGGACCGGCACCGACGCCTCGCCGTACTACCGGGTCTTCAACCCGGTCACCCAGGGCAAGAAGTTCGACCCGGACGGCGGCTACGTCCGCCGCTGGGTGCCCGAACTGCGCGGCGTCCCCGACCGCTTCGTGCACGAGCCGTGGCGGTCCCCCGACGGGCTGCCCGAGGGGTACCCGGAACCGATCGTCGACCACGCCGAGGAGCGCCGCGTCGCCCTCGGCCGCTACGAGGAGGTCCGCGCCGGTGCCTGAGGGACACACCCTGTTCCGGCTGGCCCGCGAGCAGACCGAGGCCGTTCGCCGGCCGCCCGGTGCACGTGACCAGCCCGCAGGGCCGCTTCGCCGCCGGCGCCGCACTGCTCGACGGGCGGCGTGCTCGAGGGCGTCTGCTCCTACGGCAAGCACCTGTTCGCCGACTTCGGCGCCGGACACCCTGCACGTGCACCTCGGGCTGTACGGCAACTACGCGGCGGCACCGGCATCCCGCCGCCCGCCGCGGGGCGCCCTGCGGATGCGCTGGGAGGGACCGGGCCCCGACGGCGACGGGCGTGTGGACCGACCTGCGCGGCCCCACCGCCTGCGAGGTGCTGGCCCGGCCGCGAGGTGGACGGCATCCTCGCCCGGCTCGGGCCCGACCCGCTGCGGCCGCGCGCCGACGCCGCCCTGGCGCACCGCCGCATCGCCCGCAGCCGGACGGCGATCGGCGCGCTGCTCATGGACCAGTCGGTGCTCGCCGGCGTCGGCAACGTGTACCGCGCCGAGCTGCTGTTCCGGCACGGCGTCTCGCCGTTCCGCCCGGGCAGCGGACGTCGACGACGACGCTGTGGGCGCGGATGTGGGCCGACCTCGTCGTCCTCATGCGGGCCGGCGTCCGGCTCGGCCGGATCGTGACCACCCGCCCGGAGGACCGGTCACGCCGGCGGCGGGGCGGCCGTGCAGCGGGAGGACGCGCACTACGTCTACCGGCGCACCGGGCCTGCCCTGCCGGGTGTGCGGCACCGAGATCCGCACCGAGGCGATGGTCGGCCGCAACCTCTACTGGTGCCCCGCCTGCCAGGCCCGTGCTGACGGGTGCGCGGCATGGTGCTGACCATTCGCGTCGCAGACCCTTACCGACCGGGCCGGCGGCGTGTACCTTCGCCGGCGATGAGGTACGTGCTGCGGTTTCTCACGGTGGTGCTCGCCGTGGCGACGGGGATCGTCGCTGGTCCCCTCCGTCGCCTCGGCCGCTCCCACCGCGGTCGGGTACGACGTCTCCTACCCCCAGTGCGGCACCACCCTGCCCGCGGCCCGCGCCTTCGCCGTCGTCGGCGTCAACGGCGGCCTGGCCACGAAGGCAAACCCGTGCCTGACCGAGCAGCTGCGCTGGGCGTCGCAGAGCAACGGGTCGGTGCGGACCCAGCCCAAGGCACAGCTGTACCTGAACACCGCCAACCCCGGTGAGCTGCGCGCGCAGGTGAGCACCTGGCCGACCGCCGGGACGACCCCGTACGGCGAGTGCGCCGGCGACAACGACATGGCGTGCTCGTGGCAGTACGGCTAGGAGCGGGCGCGCAACAGCATCGTCTCCTTCTTCTCGCCCGCCGCGCGGGCGGCCCGGGTCGACAGCCTGCCGTCGCGGTACACGTGGTGGCTCGACGTGGAGACCATGAACACCTGGCAGTCCGGTTCGCCGGCGGCCCTGGCCCGCAACCGCGCCAGCCTCGAGGGCATGACCGCCTACCTGCTGGCCCGCGGCGGCCGTGTGGGCCTGTACTCGACGAGCTACCAGTGGAGCGAGATCGTCGGATCGGTGCCCTCGTCGAGCAACCTCGTCGGACGCAACAGCTGGCTGGCCGGCGCGACGACGCTCGCGCAGGCCACGGCGAACTGCCGGCGGGCGCCGCTGGTCCCCGGCGGCCGGGTGACCCTGACCCAGTACGTGCCCGACCGGCTGGACCGCAACCACAGCTGCATCTGACGCGGCGGCTGGTGCCTCCGGCCCGCGCGGGTCAGGATGCCCCTCATGGCGGACGACGGAGTGGCGGACGACGGAGCAGCACCGGGACCATCCCCCCTCCGCGTGGCGGTCATCGGAGCCGGACCCGCCGGCATCTACGCCGCGGACGCGCTCACCCGGCAGGACGACGTCCCCGTGGCCGTCGACCTGATCGACCGGCTGCCGACCCCGTTCGGCCTGGTCCGGCACGGCATCGCCCCCGACCACCCAAGATGCGGGCGATCCGCGAGACGCTGCACCACGCGCTCGAGGTCCCCGGCGTCCGTTTCGTCGGCAACGTCGAGGTGGGCCGCGACATCTCCCTCGACGAGCTGCGCCGTCACGTCGACGCGGTGGTCTACACCTACGGCGCCTCCGTCGACCGGCACCTCGGCATCGAAGGCGAGGACCTGCCCGGCAGCCTCGCCGCGACCGACCTCGTCGTCCTGGTACTGCCGGCCATCCCGACGCCGACCGGGACCGGGTCGAGGCGGCCCTCGCGGCCGCCCGGCGGGTGGTCGTGGTGGGCGTCGGCAACGTGGCTCTCGACGTCGCGCGGGTGCTCGTGCGCACCGCCGAGGAGCTCGAGTCCACCGACATGCCCCAGCACGTGCTCGACGCCCTCGCCGCCGCCCCTGTCGAGACGGTCACCGTGCTCGGCCGGCGCGGCCCCGCGCAGGCGACCTTCACGACCCAGGAGCTGCGCGAGCTGGACAAGCTCGACGGCGCCACCGTCCTCGTCGACCCGGCCGACCTCGAGTTGGACGCCGAGCGCCGAGGAGCGGCTCGCCGCCGACCGCAACGTCAAGCCGCAACCTCGCCGTCCTCCGCGGCTGGGCCGACCACGTCGCGGAGCCCGGCCGGGCGACGGTGACGCTGCGGTTCTTCCGCCGGCCGGTGCGGATCCTCGGCGAGGACCGGGTGACCGGCGTCGAGATCGAGCGCACCGTCGTCGACGGCGACGGTCGTGCCACCGGCACCGGCGAGTGCGAGGTGCTGCCGGCCGACCTGGTGATCCGCTCGGTCGGGTACCACGGGACGCCGCTGCCCGGCCTGCCGCTGGACGAGCGCGCCGGCACGGTGCCCAACGAGTGCGGCCGGGTGCTCCGCGACGGGCGGGTGTCGACAGGCGAGTACGTGGCCGGCTGGATCAAGCGCGGGCCGACCGGCGTGGTGGGCACCAACAAGCACGACGCCCGCGAGACGGTCGCCGAGCTGCTCGCCGACGCGTCCGCCGGAGTGCTGTGCCCCGGAGGGGACACCGACGACCTGGTCGACGCCCTGCGCGCGCGGGGCGCGGAGCCGGTGCTGCTCGACGACTGGCGGGCGATCGACGCCGCCGAGGTCGCGCTCGGCGCCGAGAAGGGCCGGGCCCGGACGACGATGCACGAGCGGGAGGCGCTGCTGGCCGCGGTCCGCGCCGCAGCCGCCCGCGTCGGCACCTAGCTCACCCAGATCTGCACACTCGTACGCATCAGGGTCCTGATGCGTACGAGTGTGCAGATCTCGTCGGCGTCAGCCGCTGTTGCGCAGGGCGGTCGCGATCCCGTTGATGGTCAGCTGGATGTCGCGCCGCACCAGTTCGTCGTCGTCCCCGTCGCGCCGTCGCCGCAGCATCTCGACCTGCAGGTGGTGCAGCGGCTCGAGGTAGGGGAAGCGGTTGCGGATCGAGCGGGCCAGCGACGGGTTGTCGGCCAGCAGCCGGTCGTCGCCGGTGACCGCCAGCAGCATCCGGCAGGTGCGCTCGTGCTCGGCCGTGATCTGGTCGAAGACCCGGGCCCGCAGGTCCTCGTCGGGCACCAGCTCGGCGTAGCGGGCGGCCAGCTCGAGGTCGGTCTTGGCCAGCACCATGCCCATGTTCGACAGCACCGTGCGGAAGAACGGCCAGCGCGCGTGCAGGTCGCTGCAGCCGGGCCAGCCGCTCCGGCGTCGCCGGCCACCCACGACTCGAGGGCCGGTGCCGGTGCCGTACCAGCCGGGCAGCATGATCCGCGTCTGCGACCAGCTGAACACCCACGGGATCGCGCGCAGGTCCGCGATCGAGTCGCCGGCCTTGCGCGACGGCGGCCGGCTGCCGATGTTGAGCTCGCCGAGCTCCCTGATCGGCGTCGCCGCCCGGAACCAGTCGACGAAGCCGGGGTCTCGTGCACCAGCGCGCCGGTAGGCCCGCCGGGCGCGGGCGGCGAGGTCGTCGAGCAGCGCGTAGGCCGTCCTCGGCGTCGTCCCCCAGCCCCTCGATGTCGAGCAGGCGTCGACTCCAGCGTCGCCGCGACCAGCGCCTCGAGGTTGCGCCGCGCGAGGTCGGGGTCGGCGTACTTGGCGGCGATGACCTCGCCCTGCTCGGTGATCCGCAGCGCGCCGGCCACCGCCCCCGGCGGCTGGGCCCGGATCGCCTCGTAGCTGCGGCCCGCCGCCGCGGCCGACCGTGCCGCCGCGGCCGTGGAACAGCCGCAGCCGGACCCCGCGCGGCCCGGGCCACCTCGACCAGCTCCAGCTCGGCCCGGTACAGCGCCCAGTTGGCCGCGAGGTAGCCGCCGTCCTTGTTGCTGTCGGAGTAGCCGAGCATCACCTCCTGGACGTCGCCCCGGCGGTGCAGCAGCGTCGCGGTACAGCGGCTGGTCGAGGACGGCGGCCAGCGTGCGCGGCCGCGCCCCTGCAGGTCCTCGATCGTCTCGAACAGCGGCGAGATGCCGACCGGGCAGGTCGGCCCGCCGTCGGCACCGGGTCGAGCAGGCCGACCTCCTTGAGCAGGACGGCGACCTCGAGCACGTCGCTGACCGACTCGCACATGCTGATCACGTAGTTCGGGATCGCCCGCGGGCCCCAGCAGCCGCGACCTGCGCGGCGGCCGCCTCGAGCAGGTCGAGCTCGCCGCGGGCCAGCTCGCGACAGCTCGGCGTCGGGGCGGACCAGCGGACGGCGCAGCGTCAGCTCGCCGGGCGAGCAGCTCGCACGCGGGCGGGCTCGTCCAGCGCCGCGTAGTCGTCGCACACCCCGGCCCACGCGAGCAGCTCGGCGAGCACCTCCTCGTGGACGGCGGAGTTCTGCCGCATGTCCAGCCCGCACAGGTGGAAGCCGAAGACCTCGACCGCCTCGCGCAGCCGCGCCAGCCGGTCGTCGGCCAGCGCGCCGGCACCGTGGCTGCGCAGCGACGCGTCGACGACGTCGAGGTCGGCGCGCAGCTCGTCTGGCGGGTCGTAGCGCGGCAGCTCGGCCTCGGCGCGGTCCGGGACGCGCCCAGCACGCGGTCGCGGTCGGCGGACAGCCGCGCGGACGATCCCGATCAGCGCGCGGCGGTAGGGCTCGTCGGCGCGGAACGGGGAGTCGTCCCGGCGCGGCGTCGGCCAGGGCGTACAGCTCGGGCGTCGGCGTGACCAGCCGGTCGGACATCGACAGCTCGTCGACGCAGCGCGCTCAGCTCGGCGAGGTGGTGGTCCGAGCGCCGTCTCGGCCTGCCGGGTGGTGGCCCGGCGGAGCGGCGTCGGCGGTGACGAACGGGTTGCCGTCGCGGTCGCCGCCGATCCACGAGCCGGGCAGGAGCATCGGCCGCGGCAGCAGCCCGGCGTCCGGCCAGCGGCTCGGCCAGCGCGCGGCGGAGCTCGGCGTTGATGGCCGGGACCACCTCGAACAGCGAGAGCTCGTAGTAGCGCAGCGCCTCGTCGATCTCGTCGGACAGGCGCAGCCGCGACAGCCGCAGCAGCGCCGTCTGCCAGAGCGTGAGCACCGCCCGCCACAGCTGCCGCGGTCCACTCCGCGCTCGTCGAGCTCGCCCGGCGCCGACCGGTCGCGCTGCCGGACCAGCTCGGTCACCTGCCGCTGGACCAGCGAGATCGTCCTGCGGCGGACCTCGGTCGGGTGCGCGGTCACCACCGGGCACACCAGCGCGCCGGCCAGCTCGCGGGCCACGACGTCCGGCGTCGAGGTCGGCGCTCGTCGAGCCGGCTGCGAAGGTGGCGGCGAGGCTGCCCGTCTGCGGCGGCGAGCCCTCGCGGCGGTGGAACCGCCGCCGCCGCTCGTGGTGGATGTCCTCGGCGAGGTTGGCCAGCAGCGAGAAGTGGCTGAACGCGCGGATGACGTGGTTGGCCGACGCGGACGTCGAGCGCGGCGAGCCGCTGCGCCAGCTCCTGCGCGGTCCACCTCGGAGCGGCGGATCTCGAACGCCTCGACGCGGGTCGACTCGACCAGGTCCAGGACGTCGGCGCCGGCCTGCTCCCCGATCACCTCGCCGAGGACGCGCCCCAGAAGCCGGATGTCGTCGCGCAGCGGGGCGTCGTCCGCCCGTGCCGTCCGGTGTGGCGTCCCCGTCGGGACGGAGGTCGGCGACGTCGACGGTGGCTTCGGACATGCAGCGCAGTATCCGTTGCCCGGCGCGAGATCTGCACACTCGTACGCTTCGGCGCCCGGAAGCGTACGAGTGTGCAGATCTCGCCGAGGGGGCCCGGCCGGATCAGGCGTCGGCGCGCAGCGCCTCCCGCACCTTCGTCTTGCCGCTGGTGCGCAGCAGCGCACCCGCGTACACCCGGCCGCCGATGCGCACGATCACGGCGATCGCGGCGAGCATCAGCACCACGGACAGGCCGACCTCCCACGGTGCCGCCTCCCCCGCGGCCATGCGCACCGGCATGACCAGCGGCGAGAGGCCGGGCACGTAGCGTGGTCACGGTGGCCAGCGGCCGAGGACGGGTCGCTGGCGGCCTGGATGCGCGATGACGAACGCGGCGATCAGCAGGATGCGTGGTCGGCGTCAGCACGCTGCCCAGGTCCTCCTGCCGGCTGACCAGCGAGGCCGCGACCGCGAACAGCGCCGCGTAGAAGGCGTAGCCGAGCACGAACCAGGCGACCACGGAGCCGACGGTGCCGATGAGCTCCGCCGGGCACGTCGACGAGGTCGAAGGCCAGTGCCCCGCCGACGCCGAGCGACCGCGATGAGCACGATCTGGCCGAGGCCGAGCAGGCCGAGCCCGATGATCTTGCCGGCCAGCAGCTGCCAGGGCTTCATCGTCGCCAGCAGCAGCTCCACCACCCGGCTGGACTTCTCCTCGACCACGCCCTGCGCCACGAACTGGCCGAACAGGATCAGCAGGCCGTAGAGCATCGCCGACGCCGACGAGCGCGACGATCGTCCGCTGGCTGTTCGAGTCGTCCTGTTCGCCGACCGAGGTGACGGTCACCTCCGGGACGTCGAGCTGCACCCCGGCGTCGGACAGCTGCTCGGCCGACGGCGGCGCCGGTGACCGCGCCCTGCCGACGAGGGCCTCGAGCTGGGCCGTCCGAGCTCGCTCGACGCAGCAGCTCCGGGGTGTCGCCGGAGCCGCCGAGCAGCGCGCCGTCGACGTCGCCGTCCTCGACCGCCGGTGCGCGCCTCCGCCTCGTCGTCCAGCGGCACGACCGCGACGTCGACGCCGAGCGCCTCGCCCTGCGCCTCCAGCGCCGACTGCACGACGCCGGTCTCGCCGACGATCCCCACCCGCGCCTGGTCGCTGCCGGAGTTGAGCACGACCTGGAACGCCATCATGCCCAGCAGCAGGACGACGATGACGATCGAGCTGATGATGAAGTTCTTGTCGCGCAGGCGCGTCGAGACCTCGCGCGTCGGCGACCAGCCGGACGAGGGCCGCGCTGGAGGGCGGCCGCGGCTCGGTCACGCCGCCACCTCCGCCGGGGTCGGCGCGGCCACGGCTCCGCGGAACAGCTCGACGAGCGTCGGCTCCCGCCAGGCGAAGTGGTCGACCCGGCCGGTGCGCAGCGCCGCGGCGAGGACCGCCTGGTCGTCGGCGCCGCGGGTCGAGCTCGAGCAGGGTGTCGCCGGCCTGCTCGGAGACCACCCGGACGCCGGGCAGCGCCGCCGCCCAGCCGTGCGATGCCTCCGGGACGACGACCCGCAGCAGCCGGCCGGCCTCGCGGCGCGCGCAGCTCCGTCGACCGTGCCGATGGCGACCATGCGGCCGCGGGCGAGGATGCCGACCGAGTCGCACAGCCGCTCGACGAGGTCGAGCTGGTGGCTGGAGAACACGACCGGGACGCCCTGCCGGCACTGTTCGAGCAGCGCCTCGGCGAGGGAGTCGACGCCGACCGGGTCGAGGCCGGAGAACGGCTCGTCGAGGATGCAGCACCTCGGGGCGGCTGACGAGGGCGGCGGCGAGCTGCACCCGCTGCTGGTTGCCCAGCGACAGCTTCTCGACGGCGTCCTTGCGGCGCTCGGCCAGACCGAGCCGCTCGGCCCACTCCTCGGAGGCGTGGGCGGCGGCGGCTGCGTCGAGCCCGTGCAGGCGGGCGAAGTAGGCGAGCTGCTCGCCGACCTTCATCTTCGGGTAGAGCCCGCGCTCCTCCGGCATGTAGCCGACCCGCCGCCGCGCGTCGTCGTCCAGCGGACGGCCCCGCCAGCGGACCTCCCCGGCGTCGGCCCGCACCAGGCCCATGGCGATCCGCATCGTGGTCGTCTTGCCGGCCCCGTTGGACCCGCAGAAGCCGAACATCGACCCCGGCGCGACGGCGAAGCCCACGCCGTCCAGCACGTGGTTGTCGCCGTAGCTCTTGTGCAGCCCGTCGAACTCGAGCACCCGTCCTCCGTCTCGTCGTCCCCCGTCCGACGGTATCGGCACCGCGTCGGCTCACCGAGCACGGCGTACGGGTCGCGCCGTACGGGCCGCTGCGGTGTCATCGGCGACGTGAGCCAGAACTCGATCGCGCAGCCACCGACCGGAGTCGGCCTCGACGGACTCCGGGCGGCGGCCGCCGGCTGCCGGGCGTGCGAGCTCTGGGAGCCGGCGACGCAGACGGTCTTCGGCGAGGGGCCGGAGACCGCGCGGATCGTGCTCGTCGGCGAGCAGCCCGGCGACCAGGAGGACCTCGCGGGCGAGCCGTTCGTCGGCCCGGCCGGCAAGCTGCTCGACCGCGCGCTCACCGATGCCGGGATCGACCGCCGGGACGCCTACGTCACCAACGCCGTCAAGCACTTCCGTTCAGTACGCGTGGCAAGCGCCGGATCCACCAGACACCACGGTCCGGAGCACCTGCGGGCCTGCCGGCCCTGGCTCGAGGCAGAGTTCGAGGTGCTCAAGCCAGAGGTCGTGGTCTGCCTCGGGGCGACCGCGGCGAAGGCGCTGATCTCGCCGTCCTTCCGGATCACGAAGGACCGCGGCCACCTGCTGCCGTGGACCCCGCCGCCGGCGCGGACGCCGACGAGGAGGACGCACCGCACCAGACGTGGATGCTCGCGACGACCCACCCGTCGGCGGTCCTGCGCACCCCCGACGAGAGCCGGGCGGAGGCCTACGACGCCCTCGTCGCCGACCTGAAGGTGGCGGCCGGTGCCCTGGCGTGAGCGGGGCCCGGCGTGCCCACCGGGCGCGCATCACCCGATCGGGTGACCGACCCGCACGTCCTGTATGACAGCTTCGTGACGATCCCTGCGCACGACGCTCCTCCGGCTGGGTGTACCGGCCGCCGCTATGGCTGAGTAGAGGCCTGACCCGGCCGGGTCTCGTCACTCTCGGGGGCGGACGAGACCGGCCGGGTCCCCTCGCCGCCCGCAGCCGCCGTCAGCGAGGACGCCCGGAACCGGCAGAACGACGGGACGGCGATCGCGACCACCAGCATCGCCACGATGATGATCACACCGCCGGAGACCATGGCGACGCTGACGCCCGCCGCGCTGGCCATGGCCCCGGCGCGCAGGTCACCCAGCCGCGGGCCGCCGGCGACCACGACCAGGAAGACCCCTTGCATGCGCCCCCGCATGTGCTCGGGGGCGGCCGTCTGCAGCATCGACGTCCGGAGGACGGCGCTGATCATGTCCCCCGCGCCGGCGATGGCCAGGCACAGCACGGCCAGCCACAACGACGGCGACAGCCCGAAGCCGATGATGGCCGCGCCCCACACCACGATGGATGCCGAGCACGACGGCGCCCTGGCGGTCGACCCGGCCGATCCAGCCCGAGGTCAGCCCCGGCGACCAGCGCGCCGATGGAGATGCCGGCGAACAGCCAGCCCAGGCTGTTGGGCGTCTCGGCGAACCGGGTCTCCGAGAGCTCCGGGAAGACCGCCTGCCGGCCAGGCGAAGAGCATCGCGATGACGTCGACGACGAACGTCATGAGCAGGACCGGCTGGGTGCGCAGGAACGCGAACCCCTCGACCACGCCGCGGACGGCGGCCCCGAGCCGGACCCGCTGCACGTCGGAGACCGGCGGCAGCGGCGGCAGCCGGCGGATCAGCAGGGCGGCGACCACGAAGCCCACGGCGTCGACGGTGTAGGCGACCGGCAGGCCGCCGACCAGGATCAGCACGCCGGCCAGGAGCGGCCCGGCGATCACGCCGATGTGCCGCACGGTCATCGACAGCGCGTTGGCCGCCGGCACGTTCTCCAGCCCGACGATCGCCGGGATGACCGCGCTGCGCGTCGGCTGGTTGACCGCGGCGAAGCCGGACAGGCAGGCGGTGAGCACCCACAGCAGCGCGAGGTTGCCACCGCCGGGCAGCAGCGCCTGCAGCGCCAGTCCCACGGCGGTGACCGCGGCGCCGACGGAGGTGATCAGCAGCAGCTTGCGCCGGTCCATGGCGTCGGCGATCGCCCCGCCGAGCAGGCCGAACACGATCAGCGGCACCAGCGCCGACGATGGAGGTGACGCCGACCAGCAGCGACGAGCCGGTCATGGCGTAGACCTGGTACGGGACGGCGACCAGCGTCATCTGCTGGCCGAACATCGTCACCGCGATGCCCCAGAACAGCGCCCGGTAGGCCGGGTTGCGCAGCGGCGTGGTGTCCATCGCGAACCGCCGTCGCCGCCGCGGGGGCAGGGGTGTGGGCTCGGCGACCGGCGCGCCGCCCTCCACCGGGTCGATGGGGGCGGTCACGGGGCCAGCCGCTCGACGACCCAGCCACCCGCCGCCGACCCTGCGGCGCCCCGGCGGAACCGGATCCGGTCGTGCAGGCGGTCCCGCGCCGCCCTGCCAGAACTCGACCACCTCGGGCAGCACGCGGTAGCCGCCCCAGGTCGGCGGCCGAGGCAAGGGAGCCCTCGGGGGTCTGCCGGTCGAGGCAGACGCACCCGGTCGGCGAGCTCGTCGTGCGAGGACACGACGGTGGACTGCACCGATGCCGCGGCCGCGAGCTGGGCGCCGCGCGGGCGGGGGTCCCACAGCGCGTCGGAGGCGGTCTCGCCCACCCGTTCCACGTGACCGCGCACCCGCACCTGGCGCTGCATCGCGTGCCAGGGCAGCACCAGCGACGCCCGCGGGTCCGCCGTCAGCTGGGCGCCCTTGGCCGAGGCGTAGCTGGTGCCGAAGACGAAGCCGGTCGCGTCGTAGCCCTTCAGCAGCACGAGGCGGGCGTCGGGGCCGCCGTCGGCGTCGGCCGTGGCGAGGACGGCGGCGTTGGGCTCCGGCAGCTCGGCGGCCACGGCGTCGGTGAACCAGCGGTCGAACTGCTCGACCCAGCCGGCCGGCGAGGTCCTGCTCCCGCAGCGGGCGCTGCGTGTAGTCCCTGCGCATGCGGGAGAGGTCGGCCACCCGGACATGCTGGCATCGACGCGGACCGGCAACGAACCGGGACCGGGGCCCGCGGGTGTCGTTCACGTCACACCCGTCCGGGCGGGGCCCCCTCCCGTTTGGTCCCGGCCGCGCGTCTACGCCTAGGGTCGCAGTCAAGTCGTGCGCCCACCGGTGCGCGCACGTGTCCGCGCGCAGAGGAGCATGCGAGATGGCCGACGACTTCGTACCCGGCCTCGAGGGCGTCATCGCCTTCGAGACAGAGATCGCCGAGCCCGACAAGGACGGCGGCGCCCTGCGCTACCGCGGCGTCGACATCGAGGACCTGGTCGGCAAGGTGACCTTCGGCAACGTGTGGGCGCTGCTGGTCGACGGCAAGTTCGGCCCCGGGCCTGCCCCCCGCCGAGCCGTTCCCCATCCCGGTGCACACCGGCGACGTCCGGGTCGACGTCCAGGCCGCCCTGGCGATGCTGACCCCGATCTGGGGCTACCGCCCGCTGCTGGACATCGACGCCGAGGAGGCCCGCGAAGAGCTCGCGCGTGCCGCCGTCATGGCGCTGTCCTACGTCGCGCAGTCCGCGCGCGGCATCGGCATCCCCGCCGTGCCGCAGAAGCGCATCGACGAGTGCGACACGATCGTCGAGCGGTTCATGACCCGCTGGCGCGGCGAGCCCGACCCCCGCCACATCGCCGCCGTCGACGCCTACTGGACGTCGGCCGCCGAGCACGGCATGAACGCCTCCACGTTCACCGCCCGCGTCATCGCCTCCACCGGCGCCGACGTCGCCGCCTCGCTGTCCGGCGCCATCGGCGCGATGTCGGGCCCGCTGCACGGCGGCGCCCCCTCGCGGGTGCTGCACATGCTCGACGAGGTCGAGAGCACCGGCGACGCCGAGAAGTACGTGAAGGACCTGCTCGACCGCAAGGAGCGGTTGATGGGCTTCGGTCACCGGGTCTACCGCGCCGAGGACCCGCGCGCCCGCGTGCTCCGCCGGTCCGCCGAGGAGCTCGGCGCCCCGCGCTTCGAGGCCGCGCTCGCGCTGGAGCAGGCCGCGCTGAAGGAGCTGCGCGAGCGGCGTCCCGACCGGCCGGTCGAGACCAACGTGGAGTTCTGGGCGGCGATCGTCCTCGACTTCGCCGAGGTGCCCAGCCACATGTTCACCTCGATGTTCACCTGTGCCCGCACCGCCGGCTGGTGCGCGCACATCCTCGAGCAGAAGAACACCGGCCGGCTCGTCCGGCCGTCGGCCCGCTACATCGGCCCGGACCCCCGTCAAGCCCGACGAGGTCGAGGGCTTCGACACCATCACGGTCACCACCGTCGACCAACCCGCCTGATCCCCACCCGAGAGGCTCCACCCGGATGAGCATCACCGTCCCCGCCGAGCTCCTGCCCGCCGACGGCCGCTTCGGCTGCGGCCCGTCGAAGGTCCGTCCCGAGGCGCTGCAGGCGCTGGCGACCGACGGCGCGGCGATCATGGGCACCTCGCACCGGCAGGCGCCGGTCAAGGGCCTGGTGCGCCAGGTCCGCGAGGGGCTGGCCGCCCTGTTCGACGTGCCCGACGGCTACGAGGTCGTCCTGGGCAACGGTGGGACGACGGCGTTCTGGGACGCCGCCATCTTCGGCCTGGTCCGCGAGAAGAGCTGCCCACGGCAGCTACGGCGAGTTCTCCGCCAAGTTCGCCTCGGGTGTCGCCGAGGCGCCGTTCCTCGCCGACCCGCTGATCACCAAGGGCGAGCCGGGCACGCTGGCCCTCCCCGCCGCCGCCGACGGCGTCGACGTGTACGGCTGGGCGCACAACGAGACGTCCACCGGCGTGATGGCACCCATCGCCCGCCCGCACGGAGCCGACAACGACGCGCTCGTGCTCATCGACGCGACCAGCGGCGCCGGCGGGCTCCCGGTCGACATCGACCAGACCGACGTCTACTACTTCGCCCCGCAGAAGGCCTTCGCCGCGGACGGCGGCCTGTGGCTGGCGATCATGTCCCGCGACGCCCTGGACCGGGTGGCCGAGATCAAGGCGTCGAAGCGCTGGATCCCCGGCTTCCTCGACCTCACCGATCGCCATCGACAACTCGCGGCACGACCAGACCTACAACACGCCCGCGGTGGCGACGCTGTTCCTGCTCGCCGACCAGGTGAAGTGGCTGCTCGACCTCGGTGGCCTCAGCGCCGCCGTGGCCCGCACGCGGGACTCGTCGAGCCGGCTCTACGGGTGGGCGGAGAAGTCGCCGTACGCGAGCGCCGTTCGTCGCCGACCCCGACCAGCGGTCCTACGTCGTCGGCACCATCGACTTCGACGAGTCGGTGGACGCGGCCGCAGGTGGCCAAGGTGCTGCGGGCCAACGGCGTCGTCGACATCGAGCCCTACCGCAAGCTGGGTCGCAACCAGCTGCGCGTCGGCATGTTCCCCGCCGTCGACCCCGATGACGTGAGCGCCCTGACCGCCAGCATCGACTACGTCGTCGAGCGCCTCTGAGTTCCGGTACCCGCGGGCGGTCCTGCCGTCCGCGGGTACGTTCTGCGCGCGACGCACCGGCTGGTCGTGAGCCCCGGCCGCCTCATCAGGGCGACGGCACGAGTGACCCGATCAGCCGGTCGCCGGGCCGCGCAGCAGCCAGGTGTCCTTGACGGCGCCGTCCGGGCCGGTGACGCGGGTCAGGGGTGCGGGCAAGGCCCGTACCGCGCCCGGACCGCCGGCGACCGTGAACAGCCGCAGGTCCAGCGCCCGGGGGATCAGCGTCCCGTCGACCAGCGCCGGCGCGGTCGCCGGCTCCAGCACCTCCCGCGCGACGAACCGGTGCGGGGTGGCGGCCACCGCCGCCTGCAGCTCGGCGAGCTGGGCGGCCGAGCACTCCGGCCCGATCACCGCTCCCCCGCCGCCGTACCCGGCCACCGGCAGCAGGACCAGCTCGTGCAGCCGCTCGCGTACCGCCGACCACTGCGCCTCGTCGGCGAGCACCCAGGTGCCGACCTGGTCGAGCAGCGGCTCCTCGCCGAGGTAGAAGCGGATCATCGCCGGCACCCACGCGAACGTGGTCGGGTCGTCGGCCAGTCCGTTTCCGGGCACGTTGGCCAGCCCGAGCCGACCCCGGCGCACCGCCTCGGTGAGCAGCGCCGCGACCGACTGCCCCGTCGGCGTGCGGTGCGCGGCGAGCTCGTCGTCGGCGAACCGGCGGTAGATCACGTCGACCGGCGTCCGCACCCCGCCGACGGTGATCGCGACGCCGCCGTCGGTACGCGGCCACAGGTCACCCGCCAGGACCAGGGGCACTCGCAGCGCGTCGGCGAGCGCGCCGTGCTCCCCGACGGCCGGGTCGCCGTCGCCGGCCGAGAGGACGGCCACCCGCGGCTCACCGCCGGTCCCGTGCCGTGGCGCGGCGGCGGCCAGCGCGGCGCTCAGCTGCGCCACCGCCTCGCCCGGGTCGGCCACGGGTACGCCGGGCAGGCAGGCGGGCGCCACCACGGCGACGGTCCGGCGGGCGGCCAGCGCCAGGCCGAGGCCGGACGGCGTCCGGACGTCGTCCGCGGTGACCACCCATCCGCTCCCCACCGTCCGGACGACGTCGCACCCGGCGACCGCTGCGCGTGGCTGCCCCGGCCAGGCCAGGGCGACCGCCTGCGGGAAGCGGGCGGGACTGCGCGACACCGCCTCCTCGGGGATCAGTCCGGCCCGGACGATCTCCGGCGCCCGGTCGGGGTCGTCGCGACGACGGCCGGCCGCCCGGTAGGCGTCGGCCAGGAACGCGTTGAGCGCTCGGTGGCGCTGCTCGGCACCGGTGGCCAGCCGGTCCCAGTCGGTGGCGCCCACGACCCGCGGCACCGGGTCCAGCGCGACCGGGCGGACGGTCAGCCGGCCGTCGGCCCAGATCCCGAGCTCACCGCCCCGCGCCCGGAACTCCGGCGCGAGGGCGGCCGCGGTCGCGGCCAGCCGCTCGGCCCCCAGCGCCAGCACCGGCCGCACGGCCGCGGCCCCGGCCCGCAGGTGCCCCCACGGATCGACCGCCTCGTCGGCTGCGGACGCCGGATACCCGGCGGGAAAGGGCTGATCGGCGGTCACAACCAGGAATCGAACCAGCCCGCCACGCTCTCGCCGAGCCGCGCGACCGAGTCCTGCCCCACGAGGGTGTGACCCTCCCCCTCGAAGAGCAGCAGCTCGCACGGCACCCCGCGGGCCTGCAGCGCCTGCTGCCGCCTGCACCGACTCGGCCACCGGCACGTTGGTGTCCCGGTCGCCGTGGGCCAGCAGCACCGGCGCACGTCACGCGGTCCAGCGCGGTCATCGGCGAGAGCGCGGGCGAGCATCTCCGCGTCGGTCGCGGGGTCGCCGTACTCGGTCACCGAGGCCGCGGCCATCCAGCGGCTCGGTGCCCGCGAAGAACGTGCGCAGATCGCTCATGCCGGCCAGCGAGACCCCGGCCGCGAACAGGTCCGGCCAGCGGGTGAGCGCGACCAGGGTCAGGTAGCCGCCGTAGGACCAGCCGTGCGCGCCGATCCGGCCGGGGACGGCGATGCCGGCGTCCACGAGCGCGCGGACGGTGGCCGGCACGTCGGCGAAGGAGGCCTCGCGCCCCGCCCCGTCGTCCGCGGTGGTGAACGTCCGGCCGTACCCGCCCGAGCCCCGGACGTTCGGGGGCGAAGACGGTGAACCCGGCCGCCACGAGCGACTGGGTCAGCGGCGACCAGGCGGGGCGCTCCTGCCCCTCCGGCCCCCCGTGGAAGCTGACCACCGTGCGGTTGGCCCCCCGCACGCCGGCCGGCGCGTAGAGCCAGCCGGCCAAGCGGCAGGCCGTCGTCGGCCAGGTAGGTCGTGCCGGACGGGCGCGACGAGGGAGGCGACGGCGGGTCGCGGCGGGGACGACGGCAGCAGGCGCGGCCCGCCCCGACCGCCCAGCGGCACCCGCCACAGCGCGCGCGGCGCCTTCGGCCCGGTCAGCTCGGCGACCAGCGTCGCGGCCGTCGGATGCCAGCGACCAGCCCGGCATCACCGGCTCGGGCAGCGGCGACCTCGCGCAGCAACGCCCCGGTTCCGCCGTCGTGCAGGCACAGCTGCGTGCATCCGTCGGCGTTCCACACGGCCAGCACGGACCCGTCCTCGCGCAGGGCGTAGCCGTCGAGGTCGGCGTCCGGACGGGACAGGACGACCCGCCCCGGACCCGGCCGACCGGCCGCGGACAGCGGGACCGCCACGAGGCCGGCCCGGTCGGCGAACATCGGCCCCGGCAACGAGGCGCGTACGTACACCGACCGGCCGTCGGGACCGAACCGGCCGTCCTCCGAGGCCACCCCGCCGGGCGCGTCGGGGGCCAGCACGGGGCGCTGCTCCCCGGTCGCGACGTCGACGAGGACCACGTGCCGGTACCCGCGCGGCCCGCGGCGGGCGAGCACGGTGCGCTCGTCGGCCGAGACGGCGGTCACGGACAGGAAGCCGCCCCGCGCCAGGGTGCGCCGCGCGCCGGTGGCGACGTCGACCAGGACGACGTCGGCGTCGGGACCGTCGCCCGGGGCGATCGTGCAGACGTAGTGCCCGGGTCCGGTCCAGCCACCCGCGAACACCGTGGCGCGGGTGTCGCCGCCCGCGAGCAGGCGATGTCCCGTGCCGTCGGCGGCGACGGCGTGCAGCTCCGCCCGGATCGAACCGGCCGGGCTGACCAGGTAGGCGAGCGTCGCGCCGTCCGGTGACCAGGCGACCGACACCACCTCCTGGCCGGGCAGGGACACGACGGCCGGCGGCGTGGTCCCGGCCAGGCCGGCCACCTCCAGGCGCGGGGCTCCGGACCGGTCGGTGACGTAGGCCACCCGCTCCCCGTCGGGTGCGAGCGCGGGGCACCACGCGCCTGCGGACGACGCGATGCCGCGCACGGCGGAGCGGACGTCGTCGGGCAGCGTCGCGCCCCGCGTGGGTACCGGCGTCGAGGACGCCGCGGGCGGTGCGGTCATCGCTGGTCGTCCTCCTCTCCGACGCACTCGGTCGCCACTGTCCCGGCTCCGTGTTGCCGGGATGTTGCGTGCGCTCTCGCCCGCCCTATCGGCAGTGCGGGGACGCCTCGGGAACGCGGCACGCCGGGCGAGCCTGCCGGGCGGCCGGGCACCGGGCCGATAACCTCGGCGCCCAGGACTCTCTGCGGGTCCGGTCCGCGCTGTCCTCGGGAGGTCGCCATGCGCACGGTGCGCCTCGTGGCGCTGTCCGACGACGGCTCGCGCCTGATCCTGGTGGCCGAGGACGCCGACGGCGGCGAGGGCGAACGGTTCGAGCTGCCCGTCGACGAGCGCGTCCGCGCTGCCGCGCGCGGGGACGCCCGGCGGCTGGGACAGATCGACGTCGGCCGGGGAACCACGTTGTCCCCCGCGCGTGATCCAGTCCCGCATCCGTGCCGGGCAGACGCCGGAGCAGGTGGCCGCGGACTCCGGCACGCCGGTGGACCGGATCATGCGGTTCGCCCATCCGGTGCTGCAGGAGCGCGAGCGGGTCGCCGAGCAGGCGCGCGACGCCCGCGTGCGGCTCTCCGAGGGCACGCTCACCGTGAACCTGCACCAGTTCATGGCCGAGCGGCTGCGGCTGATCGGCACCGGCTCGGACGGCGTCTCGTGGGACGCGCACCGCAGCGACGACGGCACCTGGCTGGTGACCGGCGCCTGGCAGGCCGGCGACAAGTCCGGCACCGTCTGCTGGGCCTTCGACGTACCGGGGCGCACGGTCACGCCGTCCGACGCGGCCACGATGGACTTCGCCGAGGGCACCCGGCTGGTCCGCGTCGTCCCCGACGTCCCGCACCACCTGCCCGCCGCGGCGCCGGCACCCGGCCGCGCCGCCTCCGTCGGCGCCGGCCAGGTCGAGGAGGTCACCGCCGCCGTCCCGGTGGCACCGCTGCGCACGGGACCGCAGGACGGCGACAGGCAGCCCCGCCCCGTCGCCGGGGACGAGCGCGCGGCGGCCCCCGGGGACCCTGTGCCCGGGGACCCCGTGCCCGTAGACCCTGTGTCCATCGACCCCCTGGCCGGCGGCCCGGGATCGGTCGACGAGGCCTACCTCGACGAGCTCGCCGAGCACGACACCGTCGTCCTCGGTCGTGGCGAGGACCTCGAGGACGACGACCCGCGGGTGCGCATCCCCGCGTGGGAGGACATCGTGTTCGGAGTCCGCCGGCACCGCTGACCGGTTCCCACCCCGCCTGTGAGTTGCCTGGACAAGGCATGCACGGGGGTGCTCCCGCGTTCGTTCGCGTAGACGCATTTCCGGGATGCTCAGGAGGCAACCATGGCCATGTCGGTGTCGATGCCGGTCGGTGGCGTGCAGGTGGGGTCGTTCGACAGCTACGAGAGGCCCAGGCAGCCGTCGACCACCTGTCCGACGAGAAGTTCCCGGTCGAGAACGTGACGATCATCGGCACCGACCTGCGCATGGTGGAGAAGGTGCTCGGCCGGCTCAGCCTGGGACGCGCGGTCGGTGCCGGCGCCGCGGGCGGCGCCTGGTGGGGTCTGTTCGTCGGCCTGCTCCTGGGCATCTTCGCCACCGGTAGCGGCGCCTGGATCGGCTCGGTGCTCGCCGGACTGCTGATCGGCCTGGTCTTCGGTGCGGCGTTCGGCCGGCATGGGGTACGCCGCCACCCGCGGCAAGCGCGACTTCACCAGCACCAGCAAGATCGTCGCCGGTCGGTACGACATCATGTGCGCGCCGCCGCAGGCCGAGCAGGCCCGCGAGATCCTGGCCCGGTTCGCCCTGCGCGGCTGACTCAGCGCAGCGTCGCGAAGGCGACCGCCGCCGCGGCCGCCACCCCGAGGGAGTCCACGCCGTCGCGCATCGCGATCCTGGCCCGCACGCGTGCCGCCCGCTGGGCGGCCTCGGTCAGCCCCGGGCCCTCGGCGCCGAGCAGCACCGCCGTCCGCGGGTGGGCCCGCGGGTCGACGTCGGTCAGGTCGACGGCGTCCGCGGCCGGCGTGAGCGCCACCGTGAGGTAGCCGGCGTCGTGCAGCCGCTCGAGCCCGGCCGGCCAGTCCTCCAGGACGGCGAACGGCAACGCCAGCACGTGCCCCATCGACACCCGCACCGACCGCCGGTAGAGCGGGTCGGCGCAGCGGGGATCGAGCAGCAGCCCGTCCACGCCCAGCGCGACCGCCGAGCGGGCGATCGAGCCCGAGGTTCTCTGCGTCGTTGAGCGCCTCCAGCACCGCCAGTCGCCGGGGCGCGGCCGGATCCGGCCCGACCAGGAGGTCGTCGAGGTCCGCGGGCGGACGGCGGTCGGCCGAGGCGAGCACCCCGCGGGTCAGCCGGAACCCGATCACCTCCGACAGCACCCACTTGTCCGCCTCGTAGGCGGGGACGCCGTCGGGCAGGTCGAGATCGGCCAGCCGCCCGGGGACGCCCGAGCACGGCGCGGACCCGGTACGGCGAGGCGAGCAGCCGCTCGCACCGCGGGCACGCCCTCGACGATCACCGGTCCGGTGCCGCGCGGGGTCCCCGGTCTGCCGGTCGCCGGCCACCAGGTCCCGGAAGTCGGCCACCCGCTCGTCGTCGGGGTCGGTGATCGTCTCGGGCACCCCGCGATCCTCCCTCCCGGGCCGTGCCGCGATGACGCTCGGGGGTTGACCGGGTCGACAGAACTCATCTAGCGTTGAGTTCATCAGCGCGTTGAGTTCTGCGGAGGCCCGCCATGGATGACGCGATCACCGTCCGACCTCGTGGTGACCGCGGGCGCCGCCCCGTGCTCCACGGCCTCAGCTTCGGCGTCCCGGCCGGCGCGGTCACCGGACTGCTCGGGCCGAGTGGCAGCGGCAAGACCACGCTGATGCGGGCCATCGTCGGCGTCCAGGTGGTCCGGTCCGGCGACCGTCACCGTGCTGGGGCTGCCCGCCGGCTCGGCGGCCCTGCGCGCCCGGGTCGGGTACGTCACGCAGGCGCCCAGCGTCTACGCCGACCTGACCGTGCGGGAGAACGTGCGGCTACTTCGCCGCCCTCTACGGGCGATCGGCCACGGAGGCCGATGCCGCCATCGCCGACGTCGGGCTGGCCGATGCCGCCGGCCAGCTCGTCCGCGACCTGTCCGGCGGGCAGCAGGGCCGGGTCTCCCTCGCCTGCGCCCTCGTCGGCTCCCCCGAGGTGCTGGTCCTCGACGAGCCCACCGTCGGCCTGGACCCGGTGCTGCGGGTGGAGCTCTGGGAACGCTTCCACGCCCTCGCCGCGGCCGGCACCACGCTGGTCGTCTCCAGCCACGTCATGGACGAGGCCGGCTCGCTGCGACCGGCTGCTGCTGCTGCGCGACGGCGAGCTGCTCGCCGACTCCACCCCGGCCGAGCTGCGCGCCGACGGCCGGGCACCGACGACCTGGAGGAGGCGTTCCTGCGCGTGGTCCTCGCCTCGGCGGACGCCAGCGGAGCCCCCCGCGGCAGCGAACAGGAGAGCCCGGCATGACCGCCGTCAGCACGCACACGCCACCACGTCCGCGGCTCACCGTGGCCGACCGCCGTCCGGGTGCTGCGCCAGCTGCGGCACGACCACCGCACGATCGCGATGCTGCTCGTCCTGCCCGAGCCTGCTGCTCGGCCTGCTCTACCTGCTCTGGAAGGACCTTCCCACGCTCCCCGGGCAGCCGGGCATCTTCGACCGGGTCGGCCTGACGATGCTCGGCATCTTCCCGTTCGTCGTGATGTTCCTGGTGACCAGCATCGCGATGCTCCGCGAGCGCACGTCGGGCACGCTCGAGCGGCTGCTCACCACGCCGCTGTCCCGGCTCGACCTGCTGCTCGGCTACGGCGCGGCGTTCGGGCTGGCCGCCGCCGCTCCAGGCCGTGGTCACCGTCGACCGTGGCGACGACCGTCTACGACCTCGACGTCGCCGGCTCCGTCTGACCTCGTCGTGCTCATCGCCGTCGTCGACGCGCGTGCTGGGTGTCGCCCTGGGCCTGCTGGCCAGCGCCTTCGCCCGCAGCGAGTTCCAGGCCGTGCAGTTCATGCCGGTGATCGTGCTGCCGCAGTTCTTCCTCTGCGGGCTGCTGGTGCCCCGCGAGCAGATGGCCGGCTGGCTGCAGGCGATCAGCGACGTCCTGCCGCTGACCTACGCCGTCGAGGCCCTGCAGGAGGTCGGCGCGCTCCGCGGAGGCCACCGGCACGATGTGGGCCGACATCGGCATCGTCGCCGGCGCCGCCCTCGCTCGCCCTCGCGCTGGCCGCGGCGACCCTGCGGAGGAGGACCACCTGAGCGCACCCGCCCGCCGCCCGCGCCGGCCCTCCGGTCGGCGTCCCGGGCAACCCCGACACCCGGGAGGCGGTGCTCGCCGCCGCCCGCGACGGCATTCGCCGAGCGGGGGTTCGACGGCGCGACGATCCGCGGGATCGCGGCCGCTGCAGGCGTCGACCCGGCCCTGGTGCACCACTACTTCGGCAGCAAGGACAAGCTCTTCCTCGCCGCCGTGCGAGGCCCCGGCCGACCCCGATGAGTTGCTGCCCGAGGTGCTCGCCGCCGGCCGCGAGGTGCTCGGCGCCGCCGTCGTCCGCATGGCTGCTGCACCGTGTGGGACGGTCCCGGGCAGGCCGCCGGACTGGCGCTGCTCCGGTCGGCGGTCGGCAACGAGTGGACGGCGACGCTGCTGCGCGAGTTCCTCGTCTCCAAGGTCCTGCGCCGGGTCGTGGGCACGCTCGGGTTCGACCCGGACGAGCGCGCAGCCCGCGCCTCGCTCGTCGCCTCCCAGCTGGTCGGGACTGGTCATGGCCCGCTACGTGCTGCGGCTGGAACCGCTGGCCTCGGCGTCCCGCGACGTGGCTGGTGGCGGCCGTCGGCCCGACCGTGCAGCGCTACCTGACCGGCGACGTCGCGCTGCCCGAGAGCGGCGTCCCCGGCCGCTGAGCCGGCAGCGGCGCGCGGGCCAGCTGCCGGCTCTGCGCGACCAGCCGGCCGGTGGAGTCCCAGATCAGGTAGTCCTCGTCGAGCCAGCCGTCGGCCAGCTAGCCGCCGCGCGCCTCGACCAGGCACCACCCCGGCGCCGGGACGGCGCGCACCAGCACCTGCAGCTGCACGGTCGGCGCCCAGCCGAACCGGCCGATGGCCCAGAGCGTGGGCGGCAGCACGTCGGCGAAGGTGATCAGCGCCAGCGGACGTCGGGGTCCCGGCCGTCGGCGAACCGTACCCACGCACGCAGCACCGGCTCGGCCGACGGCCGGCCGTGCGCCCAGCCCGCGGTCGACGGGTCCAGCCGGGTCTCCACGCGGTGCCGGATGCCGACGTCGGGCATCTGGAACACCCCGAGCCCGTCCTCGACAGCGGAGCACTCCTCCGGCGGCGCGACGTCGGGCATCGGGGACGGCGCGGACGGTCTCCCCGGACCGGAGCGCCGCCGTCGTCGCCTGGACCGCCAGGCACGGCCCCGCCGCGTCGCTCATCAGCACCGACGAGTGCGCGAGCGGTGCGCCCGGCCGTCGCCCGGCGTGACGCTCGAGGGCCGCCGGGCCGGGCTGCGTCGCCCGCAGGTAGCTGGCGGACAGTGCCACCGGGTGCGGGTGCGGGCTGTCGTGCACGGCGGCCCGGGCGGCCACCGCGAGCAGGTAGCCGCCGTTGAGGACTCCGCCGCCGACGTCCCACCCCGGGTCGCAGGTCGGCGACGTACCCGCCGCCCTCCGCGCGGCGGACGACGGTCGCGGCGTCGAACTCGGAGATCAGGTCGTCCTGCGGCACGCCCGACAGGGTGCCAGGGTGGCTGGCCATGGAGTACACGCACCTGGGCCGCAGCGGCCTGTCGGTGTCCCGGCTGTGCCTGGGCACGATGAACTTCGGCTGGCAGACCGAGGAGCCCGACTCGCACGCGATCCTCGACCGGGCGCTGGACGAGGGGATCAACTTCTTCGACACCGCCAACGTCTACGGCTTCGACGCCGGCAAGGGCCGTACCGAGGAGGTCCTCGGCACCTGGTTCGCCCAGGGCGGGCGAGCGCCGCGAGAAGACCGTGCTGGCCACCAAGGTCTACGGCTCGATGACCGACTGGCCCAACGACACGTTCCTGTCCGCCCGCAACATCGTGCGTGCCTGCGACGCGTCGCTGCGCCGGCATGCAGACCGACTGGATCGACCTCTACCAGTTCCACCACGTCGACCTGCACACGCCGTGGGAGGAGATCTGGCAGGCCTGCGAGACCCTGGTCGCCCAGGGCAAGGTGCTCTACGTCGGCTCCTCGAACCACGCCGCCTGGCAGCTCGTCGCCGCCAACGAGGCCGCCGGCCGCCGGCACTTCCAGGGGCTGGTCAGCGAGCAGTCGCACTACAACCTGCTCACCCGCCACGTGGAGCTCGAGGTGCTGCCCGCCGCCGAGCACTACGGCATCGGCATCATCCCGTGGAGCCCGCTGGCCGGCGGGCTGCTCGGCGGCGTCCTCGAGAAGAGCGAGGGCGGACGCCGCAACTCCGAGCGCACCCAGAAGCGGCTCGAGAAGCACCGTCCGGCGCTGGAGGCCTACGAGGCGTTCTGCGCGCGAGATCGGCGTCCGCGCCGGGCGACGTCGGCCTGGCGTGGCTGCTGCACCGGCCGGCGGTCACCGCCCCGATCGTCGGGCCGCGCACCATGGAGCAGTTCGAGGCGGCCCTCCGCGCCCTCGACGTGACGCTGGACGAGGCGCAGCTGGGCCGGCTCGACGAGATCTTCCCCGGCTACGAGGCGGCCCCCATGGAGTACGCCTGGTAGGAGGCAAAGGAAGCTTTACCCGCGTTCTCGAGCCCGGGACGCAGGTAAAGCTTCCTTTGCCTGGGCGCCCACGGGCCAGGTGGCGACAGGCTCGTACCTCGGTCGCGGGCCGAGGTGGCTCTCCAGCAGCCGCACCTCCGTCACCGGCCACTCCGGCCCGCGGTAGCCGGCCAGCCGGTCGGTCAGGGTGCCGTCCGCCGGACGCCGCGGCCGCCAGCGCCCGATCGTCAGGTGCGGCCGGAACGGCCGGTCCTCCACCGGCAGCCGCAGCGAGCGGGCAACCGCGGCCAGGCGGTAGGCGAGCTCGGTCAGCGGCCGGACGTCGCCGTCCAGCCCCGCCCAGGCCACCTGCGGACGGCGCGCCGAGCCGAACCGTCCCGCCGCCGGCCAGCCGGAGCGTCATGCGGGGTGCGGCGGCCGCGGCGGGAGCGGCACCCGCGACCAGGGCCGCGACCCGGTCGGCCGGCACGGTGCCCAGGAAGAGCAGAGTCAGGTGCCAGCGCTCCGGCGCGGTCCAGGCCGGAGCCCCGGGCACGCTCCGCAGCGGCTCCAGGGCGCGCTCCAGGTCGGCCCTCGCCTCCACCGGCAGGTCGACGGCGAAGAACAGCCGGGGGCCTGCCGCCGTCAGCTCCCCACCGCCAGGCCGGCCCGTTCCAGTTCGGCCAGCAGACGACGGCGTTCGGCGTCCCGTGCCGGCCCGGGCGGTGTGCCGCCGAGCCCGTTCGGACACCTCGAGCAGCTCCGCGGCCTCGAGGAGCACGTCGTCCAGAGCGGCCACCAGCGCGCGCCGCCGGACCATGGGCGCGCCGGCCGGGACGAGCGAGAGCTCGCGGGAGAGGCGGCGCACGTCTGCGGCGACGAGCTGGATCGGACGGCGCTGCGACGTCGGAAACCGCTCGGTGCGGCGCCGGGCCCACTGCCGCGCGAACCACCGGGCGGTCGGCCCGGTCCACGCGATCAGGGCCGCCAGCACCGCGACCGTGCCACCGATCTGCAGAAGTGCGGTCACCATGTCGGGCTCCTGGCCCCGTGCGTCACCGGACAGACCGACGGTAACCCTCCGACGACGCCGCCGCGAGTCCCCGGGTCAGGGACTGTGCGCGCCTTCGACCGTCGCGGGCTCGCCCGGCCGAGCGGCCGCCGTCGCCCGCGCGGCCGCCGTCGCCCGCGCGGCCGCCGTCCGCCGCTCGAGCCGGCCTCCGGCCAGCCAGGCCGCCGCGGCCAGCCCGGCGAGCACGACGACGGCGCCGCCCAGGATGAGCCACCAGGGCGCCCCGAAGCGCTCGGCGATCCAGCCGATCAGCGGCGCACCGAGCGGGGTGCCGCCGAGGAAGCACATGAAGTACAGCGCCATCACCCGGCCGCGCATCTGCGGGTCGACGCCGAGCTGGACGAAGGTGTTGTTGGCGACGCTGAACACCAGGGCCGCCGCACCGGTGGGCACCAGCAGCAGCGGCGAAGGACACGTACGTCGGCATCAGCCCCGCGGCGATGCGTGAGGACCCCGAAGACGAGCACCGCGCCGACGAGGAACCGCGCCGTCGGCCGGGCGGCCGCGGCGGGCCGACAGCAGGGCGCCGGCGAGCGAGCCCGACGGCGAACGCCGTCGAGAGCAGGCCGAACGCGGCCGCACCCAGACCGAACTCCACGCGGGCCATCAGCGCGATCGTGACCTGGAAGTTGAAGCCGAACGTGCCGAGCACGAACGCGACCGCCATCGCCAGCACGCAGGTCGGGATGGGCCCACGCGTAGCGCAGCCCCTCGCGCAGCTGCCCGCGGCCGCGGGCCACGGGCGGGCTCGGGTGCAGCTCGGTCGGCCCGCATGCCGCCCAGCGCCACGAGCGTGAACGCAGAAGCTGGCCGCGTTGATGAAGAACGCCGGCGCGGTGTCGCCGTCCGCGGCGGCGATCAGCGAGCCGGCCAGCGCGGGGCCGACCAGCCGCGCGCCGTTGAAGATCGTGGAGTTCAGGCTGACCGCGTTGCCGAGCAGTGCGGGCCCACCATCTCCGGGCACGAACGACTGCCGGATCGGGACGTCGACCGCGGCCACCACACCCAGCAGCGCCGGCCAGGACGAAGACGTGCCAGAGGGCGACGACGTCGGTCGCGACGAGGACGCCGAGCAGCAGGGCGAGCACGCCCATGCAGCTCTGCGTGATCATGAGCATGCGGCGCTTGTCGTACCGGTCGGCCAGCACGCCGCCGTACCATGCTCAGCAGCAGGACGGCCCGAACTGCAGCGCCGTCGTCAGGCCCAGCGCGACACCGCTGTCGTCGGAGATCTGCAGCACCAGCCAGTCCTGGCCGATGCGCTGCATCCAGGTGCCGGTCTGGCTGACCAGGTTCGCCGAGGCGTAGCGCCGGAAGGCGGCACCCGCAGCGCCCGGAACGTCCCCCGAGCGGGAGCCGCCTCGCCGGCCGGCGGTGCGGGCCCCGAACTCACCCGCTGGCCAGCTTGTCCATGATCTCCGCGGCGTCGCGCAGCATCTCCCGCTCCTCGGGCGTCAGTTCGTGCAGTCGACCGCTGAGCCACGCCTCGCGGGCGCGGCCCTCGGCCGTCGAGCAGGTCCAGCGCGGCCGTCGGTGGGCTCGATGATGACCTGGCGGCCGTCGGTGGGGTGCGGCGTCCGCGTGACCAGCCCCATGCCCTCGAGCGCCGACGACCACCCGCGTCATCGACGGCGGCTGCACCCGCTCGTGGGCCGCCAGCTCGCCGGGGCTCATCGGCGCCGTGCCGCTTGCAGCGTCGACAGCGCGGCCAGCTGGGTGAGCGTCACCGACGTGTCCACGCGCTGGTTGCGCAGCCGTCGCGAGAAGCCGCATGACCGCGAGCCGCAATTCGTGCGCCAGCGCGGCGGTGTCCAGCGTCGTCCGTCCCACGGTCCTGAGGCTAGCTCAGCACCGGCGAGCGGATGAGGACCCGTCAGAACAACTGCTGCAGCGGCTCGAGCGCGAAGTAGACGAAGAACAGCGCCGCGATGACCCACATCAGCGGGTGGACGTCCCGCCGCCGGCCGACCGCGGCGCGCAGCAGGACGTAGGTGATGACGCCGGCGCCGATGCCGTTGGTGATCGAGTAGGTGAACGGCATCAGCGCGATGGTCAGGAACGCCGGGATGACCAGCGATCAGGTCGTCCCAGACCAGGTTCCGGATCTGGCTGATCATCAGCGCGCCGACGATCACGAGCACGGGCGCGGCGGCCTCCGACGGCACGACCTGCACCAGCGGGCTGAAGAACATCGCGACGAGGAACAGCACGCCGGTGACGACGCTGGCCAGACCCGTCCGGGCGCCGTCGGCGACACCGGCGGCGCTCTCGATGTAGGTCGTGTTCGACGAGACGCTGCCGGCGCCACCGGCTGCGGCGGCCAGCGAGTCGACCAGCAGCACCGGCTGCGACTTGGGCAGGTTGCGGTCCTCGTCGAGCAGCCCGCCCTCGGCCCCGACGGCGGTGACCGTGCCGACGGTGTCGAAGAAGTCGGCGATCATGATCGAGAAGACGATGAGCAGGGCGGCGATGATGCCGATCCGCTCGAAGCCCGCCGAACAGCGAGAAGTTGCCGACGCAGCGACAGGTCGGGCATGCTGACGACGCTTGTCGGGCAGCGTGGGCACCTGCAGGGCCCAGCCGCGCGGGTTGACGCCGTCGTCGGTGAACGTGGGGCCGACATCGGCGATCGCCTCGATGATGATGGCGAGCACCGTCGTGGCGAGGATGCCGAGCAGCAGCGCCCCCTTGACCTTGCGGACGACGAGCACGCTGGTCAGCAGCAGCCCGACGACGAAGACCAGGATCGGCCAGCCGGCCAGCTGTCCGTCGATGCCGAAGCTGATCGGGACGACGCCCTCCTGCGCGCGGCGGATGAACCCGGCGTCGACCAGGCCGATGATCGTCAGGAAGAAGCCGATGCCCACGGCGATCGCCGTCTTCAGCTGCGGCGGGATGGCCTCGAAGACGGCCTTCCGGAAGCCGGTGAGCACCAGCACCATGATGAGCAGGCCCTCGAGCACGATCAGGCCCATGATCTCGGGCCAGGACAGCTGCGTGGCGGCGTAGACCGCGACGATGGCGTTGATACCCAGGCCGGCGGCCACCGCGAACGGGTAGCGGCCGACGACGCCCATCAGGATCGTCATCACGCCGGCGATCAGCGCGGTCACGGCGGCGCACCGACTCGAAGGGCAGGGTGCCGCCGTCGACGTCGGCGCCGGACAGGATGATCGGGTTGAGGATCACGATGTAGGCCATCGTGAAGAAGGTGGTGAGCCCGCCGCGGAGCTCGCGGGTGACCGTCGAGCGGCGGGCGCTGATCTCGAAGTAGCGGTCCAGCCCGTTCTTCGGCCTGACCTTCGGGCCCGTCGCTGCGACGGGGGGTCGTGCTCGTCGCCGCGACGTCGGCGGGCGTGCCGGAGCCCGGGGCGGAGGAGCCCACGGGGCGGTCGGACTTGTCGGGCATTCCATCTCCCCGGGCGAACGGCGGCGGCTCATGAGCGGCGACAGCGTGCCACACCGCTGATGGCGCTGTGTGTGTTGCCCACCCCGGGGCCCTACTGTCAGCACTCGTGGCCCGTCCGTCTCACCAGGCACCCCCACCGCTGAAGGTGGACACCGTGCGCGTGGTCCTCGCCGGCAGCGTGCTGTGGGCCCTCACCCTCGTCGTCCTGCTGTTCCTGGGCGACCGCGTGGACCGCGTGTGGGCCTGGACGTGCGTGGCCGGCATCACGCTCGCCGCGGTGGGGCTCGGGGTCATGAGCTGGCAGGGCCAGCTCGACAGCTCCGGCGAGGACGCCGGGGACGGCGAGGACGCCGGGGACGCCGAGGACCCGGGGCCGCGATGAGCCCACCGCCGCAGGGCCCGCCGCCGACCGGATGGTGCTGGACCTGAGCAAGGACGGCGACGCCTGGCGGCCCTGCCCCTGACCCGTCAGTCGGTCAGGACGTCGAAGTCGGAGGTGTCGTAGCGCGCCGACGTCACCACGCGGGTGGTGTCGGCCGGCAGCAGCGTCGCCTGGCTGTGCGCACCGCACCCGTAGTCGACGGTCACCACGCGCCCGTCGGCGGGGGCGTACGCGTTGCCGCAGACACCGAGCCTGCCGCGGAGCGAACCGGCCAGCGGCAGCCAGAACCCGCAGGTGCCGCACGGGCCGGGGGCCTGGCGGGCCATCGCCGCGTGCGGACCGAACTCGCCGGCGGTCCACCGGTCGGCAGCGGCAGCTGCGGCCCTCCCGCGACATGACCCGCTCCCGGCCCAGACCGATCTCGCGGGCCACGACCGCGGCCTCGGGGTCGTCGGCGGAGTCGTCGTCCGTCGTGTAGGCCGGTACCAGGCGCGAGTCGTCCTCGGTCGCGGGCAGCACGTCGCCGACCGACAGGTCGCCGGGGCGCAGCCGCTCGTGCCACGGCACCCAGGCCGGCGCGAGCAGCGCGGAGTCGCCGGGCAGCAGCACCACCTCGTCGACGGTGACCTGCTCCTCGCCGGGGACGCGGGCCAGCGTGACCGCCCAGTGCCAGCCCGACGTAGCCGGGCAGCCGGCTCTCGAGCACGTGGGTGAGGACGAGGCCGTGCACCTGCGGGTCGACACCCTCGGTATCGGTCAGCACGCCCCGGTGCTCCCCCACCGCCTCCGGATCCCCGGCGGTCTCGACGGCGGCCGCGCGGGCGACCTCGACGGCGGCGGCCAGGACGTCGTCGGCACCCGCGGGCAGCGGACGGGACGGAGCGGGGTTGTCGGGCACGCGACCATTGTCCCTGACGCCGGGCACGCCGGACCGGTGGCGCCCCCTCCCGCGCCGGGTCGTGGGGCACGATGGAGCCGTGCCCGCCTCCCGACGACCGCCCGGTGCCGGCCGGCGGGCGGGGCTGCGCAGGAGCGCCGTGCCGGTCCCGCCCGATCGCATGGACACCACTCCCCTGACGCCCGCGCGCCCCGACACGCTGCGGTTGCCGACCGCCGGGCCCGGGCCGGCCGGGGACGGCGGGGCCACCACGCCTCTCCCGGACGGCGGGGCCACCACGCCCCTCCCGGACGGCGGTGCGTCGCGGCCCGCCAAGCTGACCGTCACCCGCGTCGCCGCGGCGCGCACCCGCGAGCTCAGTGGCGCTGCCGTACGCAAGGTCCGCGCGGCCAGCCGGGCCGACGGCGCCGCCGAGAGCGGCCTGACCCAGCTGCTGTGGGTCCACGCCCTGCACATGGCCGGGGACGCGATGATCGCGGTCTCGCTCGCCGGCACGCTGTTCTTCGCCGCGACCGTCGACGCGCAGCGCGGCAACGTCGCGCTCTACCTGCTGGTCACTATGGCTCCGTTCGCGGTGCTCGCCCCCGTGATCGGGCCCGCTGCTGGACCGGCTGCAGCGCGGCCGCCGATGGGCGCTGGGCGGCCAGCCTCTTCGGCCGGGCACTGCTGGCGCTGGTCATGGCGGCGCACTACGACGACTTCCTGCTCTACCCCGCGGCGCTCGGCGTCCTCGTGCTGTCGAAGGCGCACAACGTGCTGCGGGCCGCGGTCGTGCCCCGGGTGCTGCCCGCGGCCGGCTGTCCCTGACCTCGGCGAATGCCCGGCTGTCGGTGTTCGGTCTGGCCACCGCCGGCGTGCTCGGCGCCGTCGGCGCCGGCATCGCGGCCCTGCTCGGGTTCTCGCCGCTGCTGTGGGCGACCGCCGCGGTCTTCGTCGCGGCCGGGGTGCTCGCCGTCCGCCTGCCGCAGCACGTCGACGTGCCCGCGAGCGAGGAACCGGTCGACGGGTTCGCCACCGCCGACCGCCCACGGTGCCCACCGGCCCGTGGCGGCGCCGCACGGTCAGCCCGCACGTGGTCGCTCGCCCTGCGCGCGCAGGCCGCCCTGCGCGGGCTCGGCGGCTTCCTCACGATCTTCACCGCGTTCCTGGTGCAGGCGACGTACTCCGACGGATGGAGCGCGTCGATCGCGCTGGGCTCGGTGGCCGTCGCCGCCGGTGCTCGGCAGCCTGATCGGCACCGCGCCTGGGCACCCGGCTGCGCACGCTCACCCCCGACCGCGTCGTCCTGGGCTCGGCCGCGGGCGCCGCGGTGATCACGGTCCTCGCGGCGATCTTCTACAGCTTCCCGATGGCCGCCGCCGTGGCCGGTGTCGCCGCGCTGACCAACGCGCTGGGCAAGGTGTCGCTCGACGCGATCATCCAGCGGGAGGTGCCCGAGCGGCTGCGGGCCTCGGCGTTCGCCCGCTCAGAGACCGTGCTCCAGCTGTCCTGGGTGGTCGGCGGCGCGCTCGGCATCGCGCTGCCGCCCATCGGCTGGCTCGGGTTCACCGTCGCGGCCGCGCTGCTGGGGCTGGCCGTCGCGGCGGTGCTGTACGGGGTGCTCCGCGGCCGGTCGCGGCCCCCCGCGCCGGCGCCGTCCCCGGCGACGGGTGAGCCGCAGTGGTCCTGAGGCGCGGGGCGGGGCTGGTCGCGCTGCTGCTGGTGGCTGGCTGCGGCTCCTCCTCGACCGCAGGGCCGCCTCCGGTGCGCGTGCAGGTCGGCCCGCAGGACGTCGAGCTGCAGCCCACCCAGTACTGCCTGGACGGCGAGGGGCAGCGCTACGAGACCGCCCCACCCATCCTGGAGGTCTCGCCGGACACCCAGGTGCAGCTCACCGTGCCGGACGCGGTGGCCGAGCGGGGCTGGAGCGTGCAGGTGTTCGACGACCAGCTCGTGGAGCCGCTCGGCGAGGTGGACGTGGAAGCGGGCCGGGCCGTGTTCGACGAGATCTCGACGTCCGACGTCGTCCCGCCGGCCTACTACCTCGTCGTCGTGGAGGACGGCGGAGGCGACTGCGGCGCCTTCTCCGGCGCCTGGCCGGTCGGCCTCCTGCGCGCCGGCGGCTAGATCTGCGGCCCCGTCCCAGGCACCGCCCCGAGCGTGCGAGCGGTGGGGAGGACGGGGGTCGTCGTCAGGCCTCGAGCTCTCCGGCGACCGCCCGCAGCACGGACGCGACCTTGCGCGACTCGGCGCGGTCGGGGTGCCGGCCGCGGCGCAGGCCCTTGGAGACGTCGTCGAGCAGCTTGATCAGGTCCTCGATGATCGGCACCAGCTCGTCGGGCTTCTTGCGGTGCTGCGCCGCCACGGCCGCGGACACCGAGGGCAGCGGGTCGAGCACGCGCACCTGCAGCGCCTGGTCACCGCGCCGGCCCGCGACGATGCCGAACTCCACCCGCTGGCCCGGCTTGAGCTCCGCCACGCCGGCCGGCAGCGCGTCCTTGTGCACGAAGACGTCGGGTCCGTCCTCGTGGGACGAGGAAGCCGAAACCCTTCTCCGGGTTGAACCACTTGACTCTGCCGGTGGGCACGTTCGATCCCTCTGTCGCGGTGCGGTCCGGCTCGGGGCCGAGAGGACTGCGGCGGCGCGCGGCCGCTCGTGTCCCAGGTTAGCGCTCCGGGGACCGCGCGCGTGCGGCCGTAGCCTGACCGGGTGCCGCCGCCTCCGCATCCGGACTATCGCTTCACCCTGGCCAACGAGCGCACCCTGCTGGCCTGGCTGCGCACCGGCCTGGCCCTCGTGGCCGGTGGCGTCGCCATCGCCACCTACGCCCCCGACCTGGGCTTCCGCTGGGGTAGCGCGGTGGTCGCGCTGGCGCTGGTGACGATCGGGCTGGGCACCGCGCTCGCCGGGTACCGCCGCTGGCGGATCAACGAGCGGGCCATCGCCGCCGACGAGCCGCTGCCCGACAGCCGGCTGGAACCGGCGGTGTTCGCCGCCGTCGGCACGGTGGTCGTCGTCGTGGCCGTCCTCGTCGGCGTCGAGGTGGCCTCCCGGTGAGGCCGGGCGCCGGCGAGACCCAGCCGGAGCGGACGGCGCTGTCCTGGACGCGCACGTCGCTGGGCGTGATCGCCGTCGCCGGGCTGCTCGGGCACCGGGCGCTGGTGAGCGGTCATCCCGAACTCGTGCTGCTGGCCGGCGGGTGCGCACTGCTGGGCGTCGGGCTGCTCAGCGGGGTGGCCGCCTCCCGGGACCGCACGGTCCGCGCGGCCGCCGACCGTGACCTGCCGGTCGACGCCCCCGTCCTGGCGGTCGCCGGCACCGCGGTGGTGGTGCTCGTCGCGGTCGCGGCGGCGATCGCGGTCCTCGCCGTCCGCCTCACCTGATCCGCGCCGCAGGCCCGGGGCGGTCAGACGGGGACGATGATGCCCAACCGCTCGGGGAGACTCGCCCCGGCCGGGCTGACCTGCCCGGACGTGACGGCTCGCGCGCCCGGCGGCGCCGGTGGATCATGACCGCCATGGCCGTCCGCACCGCAGCATCACGCGTGATCACCCTGCTCGCCACCGCCGTCCGGGTGGTGGCCGCGGTCATCGGCGGCGTGATCCTGCTGCACGCGGTGTTCGTGCTGTTCGAGGCGAACCCGGGCAACCCGCTGGTCGAGTTCACCACCGGCTGGCGCGACACGTTCGCGTGGTTCACCCGCGACCTGTTCACCACCGACGACCCGAAGATCGGCGAGGCGATCAACGATGCGGTGGCCGCGCTGATCTACGTCGTCGCCGGCAGTCTGGCCTCGAAGCTGATCGTGCGGCTGGCGCCCAGTGCGCGCAGCAAGGCCTGAGCTCAGCGACCCCGCTTCTTCGTCTCCCCCGCCATCACACCCGCACGGTTGATCCGCGTGGTGGGGTGCTCGTAGCGCAGCACCTCCGGGGGGAGCGGAAAGCTGTGGTCCTCGCCGAAGGGTGACAGGCCCCCCGCGGAGACGCTGGTGAGCTCGGTCAGCGGCGGGCCGCCGTCGTCCGACTCGCCCCAGCTGGGCTCCACCAGGTGCGCGTTCTTGGCCTTCCGCAATGCCATGACCCCTCCGCAGCGTTCGCAGGGACGCGTCGGCGCGTCCGTCGACGCTCATCTTCTCCGACGGGCCCCCACGCGCAAACGCCCCGCCCCCCAGCGGGGTGTCCTCACCGCCGCCGCGACACCTCGCGCGCACCCACCACGGTGCCCAGCCCATCGGCCGCGAGCACCCACTCGCGCCCCTGCACCCGGGCCGCCCGCACCTCCGCTCCGTCGAGCCGCTGCACCGCGCGGGTGCGCCAGACGGCCGTGGACATCAGCCGCAGCCGCACCGGGTCGTCGGTGAGCTCGTCGAAGCCCGCGGGCTCGAAGGCGATCACCGCCGGCCCGGCGATCCGCAACCGGCCGACCTGCCACGGGCCGGCCTGCAGCGCCCGCCGCCAGCGCACCCCCCGCAGCAGCGCGCCGGTGCCGGCGATCGCGGCGACGACGCCGACCAGCACGAGGACGACGACGAGCAGGCCGGCGCCCGGGATGCGCCGTCCGTCGGACGCCATGCTCACCAGCGCGGCACCCAGGAGCACCCCCAGCACGACGGCGACCGCGCCACCACCGAGCCACCGGATCCCGCCGGCCTGGTAGGCCGCGAGGTCGGCGGCGGTCTGCGGATCGTCTGCTGCGGGGCGCACCCGCCCATGCTGGCAGGAGCGTCGGCCGCCGCGGCGTCGTAGCGTGGAGCGGATGTCCACGTCTGCCCCGGCCACGCTCGCCGCGTGGCTGCGCACCCGCAGCGACGACCAGCTGGCCGCGCTGCTCGCCGCCCGACCCGACGTGGCCCGCCCCGCGCCGTCCGACGGCGTCGCGCTGGCCAGCCGGCTGGCGGTTCCGGTGTCGGTGGACCGGGCACTCGACGAGCTGGACGCCGCCACCCTGCAGGTGCTCGACGTCGTCCTGCTCGCCGACACCGACGGGGTGCCGGCCGACGTGTTCGCGGCCGAGCTGCCCGACCAGGACGACGCGGTGCTCGCCGCCGCCGTCGAGACGCTGACCACGCGGGCACTGCTGTGGGGCGACGAGGTGCTGCGTGCGCCGGACCCGGTGCGGCGGGCGGTGCGCCACCCGGCGGGGCTGGGCCGGCGGGCCGTCGACCTGCGCGTCGTCCTGCCCCCCGACCTGCGCGCGGTGCTGGCCGAGCTGCCGGCCGAGGAGCGCGCGGTGCTCGAGCGGCTGGCCGGTGAACGCCCGGTCGGCCACCTGCCGGACACCGCCACCGACGGCAACCGCTCCCCCGCGCGCCGGCTGCTGCAGCGCGGCCTGCTCGCGCGCATCGACGCCCTCAACGTCGAGCTGCCCCGCGAGATCGGTCTGCTGCTGCGGGGCGACCGGCCGTACGGGCCACCGCGGGTGCGGCCGGAGCCGTCGCTGGTCGGCCGCGACGTCGCCGTCGTCCACCGGCAGGCCGCCGGCGCGGCGCTGGAGTCGGTCGGCCGGATCGGCGAGCTGCTGGTCCTGCTCGAGGAGGAGCCGGCCGGGTTGCTGCGCAGCGGCGGGGTCGGCGTCCGGGACCAGAAGCGGCTGGCCAAGGCGCTGCACGTGGCCGAGCCGGAGGTCGGCTGGCTGCTGGAACTGGCCTACGCCGCCGGACTGCTCGACGTCGGCGGCGCGCACCGCGACGAGTGGCTGCCCACCCGCGGCTACGACCTCTGGCGCGAGCAGGACCTGCCCTCGCGGTGGGCCACGCTCGCCGTCGGCTGGCTGACCGCCGTCCGGCTGCCGTCGCTCGTGGGGCAGCGCGACGTGGCCGGCAAGGCGGTCAACGCGCTGTCCCCCGACCTGGTGCGGCACACGGCGCCGGCGATCCGCCGGTCGGCGCTGGCCGCGCTCGCGGCCTACCCGCCGGGTACCGGGCTGGCACCCGACGACCTGGTGGCGGTGCTGCGGTGGCGAACGCCCCGCCGGGCGGACCGCCTGGCCCCGGTGCCCGACCTGCTGGCCGAGGCCGGGCGGCTCGGGGTCGTCGTCAACGGGGTCCTGTCGACCGCCGGGCGGGGGCTCCTCGCGGCCGGCCCGGACGGCGCGGCCGACGGCATGCGCGGGCTGCTCCCCGAGCCGGTCGACCACGTGCTGGCCCAGCCCGACCTGTCACTGGTCGCGCCGGGTCCGCTGGTCGCGGACCTGGCCGACACCCTGGCCGTCGTGGCCGACGTCGAGTCGTCGGGCGGGGCGACGGTGTTCCGGGTGTCCGACTCCTCCGTCCGGCGGGCACTGGACTCCGGCTGGTCGGCCACCGACCTGCACGACTTCTTCGCCCGCGCCTCGCGGACGCCGGTGCCGCAGGCGCTGGACTACCTGATCGACGACGTCGCCCGCCAGCACGGCCGGCTGCGGGTCGGCGCGATCGAGAGCTACGTCCGCTCCGACGACCACGGGCTGCTCTCCCAGGTGGTCAACGACAAGCGGACGGCGCGGGCCGAGCTGCGCCGCCTGGCTCCGGGCGTGCTGGTCAGCGGGCTCGGCGCCGACGAGGTGCTCGAGGTGCTGCGCGAGGCCGGCTACGCGCCCGCGGGCGAGTCCCCCGGCGGCACCGTGCTCACCCGCCCGCCCGGGCGGCCGCGCGCCGCGGGGCGCCGTCCGGGCGCGGAGAACGTGCCGGCCGGCCGGCCGCTCACCGACGACGAGCTCGCGGCGACGGTGCGCGTGATCCGCGCGGGTGACGCGGCCCTGGCCGCCCGCCGCGGCGAGGCCGTGCGCCAGGTGCCCGGGGTGACCACGGCCTCGACGCTGGAACTGCTCTCGCGGGCGGTGCGCGAGGGCACCCCGGTGTGGCTCGGCTACGTCGACGCGCAGGGCAGCGGCAGCCAGCGGGTGGTGCAGCCGGTGTCGCTGGTCGGCGGGTTCCTGCAGGGCTACGACGAGCGGCGCGGCGAGAACCGGACGTTCGCCGTCCATCGCATCACCTCGGTGGCGGTCGTGGAGGACGACGCCCCCGCCTGATCCGGCCATTTGTGGACGAATGGCCGGGTTGACCGTCCGACCGGGCCACGAGCGTGTCCGCCGTCCGGAAGGAGTTGTCGCCTCCCGGCGTTACCGTGGACTGTCCGGCGCTCCCCGCTCGCGAGCGCCTCCCCTGTTCGTGGAGAGAAGTGACGCGTGTCTGACGGCCCCCTGATCGTCCAGTCGGACAAGACCCTGCTGCTCGAGGTCGACCACCCGCTGGCCAAGGACTGCCGGGCGGCGATCGCGCCGTTCGCCGAGCTCGAGCGCTCCCCCGAGCACGTGCACACCTACCGCGTCACGCCGCTGGCACTCTGGAACGCCCGCGCCGCCGGCCACGACGCCGAGCAGGTCGTCGACGCACTCGTGCGCTACTCGCGCTACCCGGTGCCGCACGCCCTGCTGGTCGACGTCGCCGACACGATGGACCGCTTCGGCCGGCTGACCCTGGCCAACAACCCGGTGCACGGGCTGGTGCTGACCACCTCCGACCGCGCCGTGCTCGAGGAGGTCATCCGCTCCAAGCGGGTGGCGCCCATGCTCGGCGCCCGCATCGACGAGGACACCGTCGTGGTGCACGCCGCCGAACGCGGGCGGCTGAAGCAGGCGCTGCTGAAGATCGGCTGGCCCGCCGAAGACCTGGCCGGCTACGTCGACGGCGCCGCGCACCCGATCGAACTCGACCAGAGCGGCTGGCACCTGCGCGACTACCAGCAGGAGGCCGTCGAAGGCTTCTGGGCCGGCGGCTCCGGCGTCGTCGTCCTGCCCTGCGGCGCCGGCAAGACGCTGGTCGGCGCCGCGGCCATGGCCGAGGCGAAGGCGACGACGCTCATCCTGGTGACCAACACCGTCGCCGGCCGGCAGTGGAAGCGGGAGCTCATCGCCCGCACCTCGCTGACCGAGGAGGAGATCGGCGAGTACTCGGGCGAGCGCAAGGAGATCCGCCCGGTCACCATCGCGACCTACCAGGTGATCACCACCCGCCGGAAGGGCGAGTACCGGCACCTGGACCTCTTCGACGCCCAGGACTGGGGCCTGATCGTCTACGACGAGGTGCACCTGCTGCCCGCGCCGATCTTCCGGCTCACCGCCGACCTGCAGTCGCGGCGCCGGCTGGGCCTGACGGCCACGCTGGTTCGGGAGGACGGGCGCGAGGACGACGTGTTCTCGCTGATCGGGCCCAAGCGGTACGACGCACCGTGGCGGGACATCGAGGCGCAGGGGTACATCGCGCCCGCCGAGTGCATCGAGGTGCGGGTGTCGCTCGACGACGAGGAGCGGATGACCTACGCGGTCGCCGAGCCCGAGGAGCGCTACCGGATCGCGGCGACGGCCCAGTCGAAGCTGCCGGTGATCCGCCGGGTGCTCGAGCGGCACCCCGACGAGCCGTCCCTGGTCATCGGCGCCTACCTCGACCAGCTCGAGGAGCTCGGCGCGGCGCTCGACGCCCCCGTGATCCAGGGGTCGACCACGAACAAGGAGCGCGAGCGGCTGTTCGACGCGTTCCGCACCGGCGAGATCCGCACCCTGGTCGTGTCGAAGGTGGCCAACTTCTCCATCGACCTGCCCGAGGCGGCCGTAGCCGTCCAGGTGTCGGGCACCTTCGGCTCCCGGCAGGAGGAGGCGCAGCGGCTGGGCCGGGTGCTGCGGCCCAAGGCCGACGGCCGCCAGGCGCACTTCTACACCGTCGTCAGCCGCGACACCCTGGACGCCGAGTACGCCGCGCACCGGCAGCGGTTCCTGGCCGAGCAGGGCTACGCGTACACGATCGTCGACGCCGCCGACCTGGCCGGCCTCGGCGAGGTCAACGGCCCCGACTGGACGGACGAGCCGGCCGACTGAACAGCTCGCGCCTCAGCCGCGCGCAGGGTCGGCGCAGCGGTGAGGACGCAAGGTGCCCCACAGGCGCCGCGGACGGTGGACCATGGTTCGTTCGCGCGCGGGAAGGAGCACCCGTGGACCTCACCGATCCCCGCCGCCTGGTAGCCGTCGCCGCGACCGTCGTGACCACGGCCGCCCTGGCGCTCACGGGCTGCGGCAGTGACGAGCCGTCCGACACCGGCGGGGACGGCAGCGCCGGTGGCAGCACGTCGACGCCGCTCCCCAGCGTGGAGGCAGACCAGGCCCTGGCCGATCTCGTCCCCGACGAGATCGCGGAGGACGGGGTGATCACCGTCGGCAGCGACACCACCTACGCGCCGAACGAGTTCCTCGCCGAGGACGGCGAGACGATCGTCGGATTCGACGTCGACCTCTTCACTCTCGTCGCGCAGAAGCTCGGCCTCGAGGCCGAGTTCGAGACCGCGCCGTTCGACTCGATCATCGCCGGTGTCGGCTCCGGCCGGTACGAGATCGGCGTCTCCTCGTTCACGATCAACCCGGAGCGCCTGGCCGAGGCCAACATGGTCAGCTACTACGAGGCCGGCACCCAGTGGGCCGCCCGCGCGGGCAATCCCGACGACGTGGACCCGGACGACGCCTGCGGGCTCGCCATCGCCGTCCAGCGGGGCACCGTGCAGGTCGACGACATCACCGCCCGCTCCGAGCAGTGCGAGGCGAACGGCGACGAGCCGATCACCATCGAGCAGTTCGACGCGCAGAGCGACGCCACGGCCGCCGTCGCCTCCGGCCGGGTGGCCGCCGGGCTGGCCGACTCCCCGGTCATGGCCTACGCCGTCCGGCAGACCGACGGCCAGATCGAGTTGCTCGGCGACATCTACGACGCCGCGCCGTACGGCTACGTCGTCCGCAAGGAGCAGACCGACTTCGCCCAGGCCCTCGCCGACGCGGTGAGCGCGCTCATCGAGGAGGGCGCCTACCAGGAGGTCCTCGAGAACTGGGGCGTCGAGGGCGGCGCCATCGACGATCCCACGCTGAACCCCACGGTCGGCTGACCCCTCGGAGCTGACGCCATGGCCACCGGGACGAGGACGCGGCCGGCACCGGCCGAGGAGATCAAGGCGGTGCCGGTCCGGCATCCCGGCCGCTGGGTCGCGACCGCGGTAATCGCGGTGCTGGTCGCCATGTTCGTCCACATGCTGGCCACCAACCCGGTGTTCCAGTGGGACTTCATGCTCGACAACATGTTCACGCCCGCGGTTCTCCGCGGGGCACGGACCACGCTGATCATGACGGTGCTCGCCATGGTCCTCGGCGTACTGCTCGGCATCGTGCTGGCGGTCATGCGCCTCTCGCCCAACCCCATCGTGGCCGGCGCGGCGTGGCTCTACATCTGGTTCTTCCGGGCGATCCCCCGCATCGTCCTGCTGTTCTTCATCGCCAACCTCGGGGCCCTCTACGCGACCTACGAGCTCGGGTTCCCGTTCGACCGGCAACTGATGGACCTGCTCGGGTTCGAGGGCGACTGGCGCTTCCTCGGCCTCGACGGCAACCAGATCTTCACCGGTTTCACCGCCGGCCTGCTGGGCCTCGCGCTCTCCGAGGGCGCCTACATGGCCGAGATCGTGCGAGCCGGCATCCAGTCGGTCGACCCGGGCCAGGCCGAGGCGGCCAGCGCGCTCGGCATGAACCGGGGCCGGACGATGCGCCGGATCGTGCTGCCGCAGGCGATGCGGGTGATCATCCCGCCGACCGGCAACGAGACGATCGCCATGCTCAAGGACACCTCCCTGCTCATCGCGGTACCGGTCACCAGCGAGCTCAACTTCCAGCTGCGCGCGATCGGCAGCCGGACCTTCCAGATCATCCCGATGGCCGTGGCCTCGATCCTCTGGTACCTCGCGCTGACCAGCCTGCTCATGATCGGGCAGCACTTCCTCGAGAAGCGGTTCAGCAGGGGCTTCGGCTCGAAGGAGACCCGGACACAGCGGGCCGCTCGCCGGGCCCAGGAGGTGGGGGGCGCCAAGTGAGCCAGCAGACGGAAGCCGTCATGGACGAGGCCGCCCCGGCCCCGACGATGGTGCGGGCCGAGGGGGTGCGCAAGTCGTTCGGTCATCTCGAGGTGCTGAAGGGGGTCGACCTCGAGGTCGCCCCGCGCGAGGTGACGTGCATCATCGGACCGTCCGGCTCCGGCAAGTCCACCTTCCTGCGCTGCATCAACCACCTGGAGAAGATCAACGCGGGTCGGCTGTGGGTCGACGGCCGGCTGGTCGGCTACCGCCAGAAGGGCGACAAGATCCACGAGCTGCGCGACCACGAGGTCGCAGAGCAGCGGCGCCACATCGGCATGGTGTTCCAGCGGTTCAACCTCTTCCCCCACATGACCGCGCTCGAGAACGTCGCCGAGGCGCCGACGCAGGTCAAGGGCGAGGCCAAGGAGAGGGCACGGGCGCGGGGCGTGGAGCTGCTCGAGCGGGTCGGGCTGGGCCACCGGGTCCACAGCTACCCGAACCAGCTCTCCGGTGGCCAGCAGCAGCGGGTGGCCATCGCCCGCGCGCTGGCGATGGAACCCAAGCTGATGCTCTTCGACGAGCCGACGTCGGCGCTCGACCCGGAGCTCGTGGGCGAGGTGCTCGACGTGATGCGGGAGCTGGCGGAGTCCGGGATGACGATGGTCGTGGTCACCCACGAGATGGGCTTCGCCCGCGAGGTCGGCGACACCCTCGTCTTCATGGACGACGGCGTGGTGGCGGAGTCCGGCGACCCGAAGCGGATGCTGGCCGATCCGCAGACCGAACGCTGCCGGGCCTTCCTGTCCAAGGTGCTGTAACCGTTCCCGAGACTGAGGCCGGGGACACCGGTGCCGGTGGGACGGACGGTTCCCACCCGCCGGACATGACATGTCGCACACCACCACACGCCCCGACGCGTCTGCCCAGGTCAGCGGCTCACCCGGGCACCCCATACGTCGTCGCGGACGACCCGCGCGGGAGGCCTCCGGTTGGGCGTGTTGGGCTGCCGGCAGCGAAGATGGACCGGTCATGGGGAGTGCATTGCGAGCGGAGACGTCGAGCCCGCAGACGAACGGTCGACCGCTCCGAGCATGGCAGCAGGCGGCACTCCAGCAGTACGAGCAGACCTCGCCGAAGGACTTCCTGGTCACCGCCACCCCGGGGGCCGGCAAGACGACCTTCGCTCTCACCCTGGCCGCGCGGCTGCTGCAGCGCCGCGAGGTGGCCCGCGTCGTGGTCGTCTGTCCCACCGACCACCTGCGGATGCAGTGGGCCGACGCCGCCGACGCGATGGGCATCGTGCTCGACCCCGGACTGACCAACGCCGTGGGCCCGGTGCGCGCCGGCACCCAGGGCTACGTCACCACCTACGCCCAGGTCGCCGGCAAGCCGATGCTGCACGCCGCCCGCGCCACCGCGGTGAAGTCGCTGGTGATCCTCGACGAGGTGCACCACGCCGGTGACGGCCTCTCCTGGGGCGAGGCGGTCGAGGAGGCCTACGGGTTCGCGGCACGTCGGTTGTGCCTGACCGGGACGCCGTTCCGCACCAAGCCCGACGAGCGGATCCCCTTCGTGCGCTACGAGGAGGACACGTTCGAGGGCGACGACGGCGAGGGTGGCGTCGGCCTGGTCAGCCGGGCCGACTACACGTACGGCTACAAGGAGGCCCTGGCCGACAACGTCGTCCGCCCGGTGGTGTTCGCCGCCTACACGGGGACGTCGCGCTGGCGGAACTCCGCCGGCGAGGTCGTGGCCGCGTCACTGTCGGAGGCCGGCACGCGCTCGGTCGAGATGGCCGCGTGGCGCACCGCCCTGGACCCGAAGGGCCAGTGGGTGCCGCACGTGATCGCGGCGATGGACGACCGGATCACGCACCTGCGCGAGAGCGGCATGCCGGACGCCGCGGGGCTGATCCTCGCCAGCGACCAGGACGACGCCCGCGCCTACGCCAAGATCGTCCGCCGGGTGACCGGCAAGGCGCCCGAGCTGATCCTCTCCGACGACCCGAAGGCCTCGAAGAAGATCGAGCGGTTCGCCACCGGCTCGGCGCGGATCGCCGTCTGCGTCCGGATGATCTCCGAGGGCGTCGACGTGCCGCGCGCCGCCGTCCTGGCGTGGATGACCTCCTACCGGACGCCGCTGTTCTTCGCCCAGGCCGTCGGGCGCGTGGTGCGCGCCCGGGGCGCCCACGAGTCGGCCACCGTCTTCCTGCCCGCGGTGAAGCCGCTGCTCACGCTGGCCGCCTCGATGGAGGAGCAGCGCAACCACGTCATGCCACCGCCGAAGACGGTGACCGGTGACGAACTCGACCTCGAGCCGCTGCCGCCGAAGGAGAAGGACCCCGACGCCCTGCCGCAGTGGGAGGCGCTGGAGGCCGACGCCAGGTTCGCGCACGTGCTGCACGGCGGGACGGCGCACACCGGCGAGGGCTCGGGACCGGTGGTGGCGGTCGAGCCCGAGGACGAGGAGTTCCTCGGCATCCCCGGCCTGCTCACCCCCGCGCAGACGGCCGAACTGCTGGCCAAGCGGGACGAGGAGGTGCGGCTGCGGATCGCCTCCCGCGCGCACGCCGACGACGAGGACGCCGGGCTGTTCCCGATCGAGGACCACCCGGACGAGGACGACGCCGGCCGCTCGTGGCGCGACGCGGCGGAGCTGCGCCGCGAGATCAACCGGCTGGTGTCGCGGGTGGCGTCGCGGACGTCCCAGCCGCACGCGGTGATCCACACCCAGTTGCGGGCGTCGGTGCCGGGACCGCCGTCGGCGTCGGCGTCGGTCGACGTCCTGCGCGCCCGCCGGGAGCGCCTGCGCACCATGCTCTGAGTGACACGGCGGATCCGACTGAACCGTCCGAGGCCAGAACCGCTGCGGTTGCGGCCCGCTCGTGTTCAGTCGGTGCGGGTGAGCAGGCCGCGGGCGGCGGCGATGGCCACGGCCTCGGCGCGGCTGGCCGCACCGAACTTGGCCAGGATGTTGCTGACGTGGACGCTGGCGGTCTTCTCGCTGATGAACAGCGCGGCGCCCACCTGCCGGTTGGTGCGGCCCTGCGCGAGCAGTGCCAGCACCTCCTGCTCCCGCGGCGTGAGGACCGCGCCCGGATCGCCGGTCCGGACGCCGGCGACGTCGAGGCGCCCCCGGCGGGCCAGCGCCTCGACGGCGCGGCGCAGCGGTTCGGCGCGCAACCGGACGGCGACCTCGTGGGCGGCCCGCGCCTCGTCGGTCGCGCCGGCCCGGTCGTCGGCCGCGAGCAGGGCCTCGGCCAGCCGTGCCCGCGAGCGGGCCTGCTCGTAGACGTGCCCGTAGCCGAAGGCGTCGACCGCCTGCTGCCAGAGGTCGACGGCCGGCCGGCCGAGCAGCCGGGCCTCCTCCGCCTGCACCCGCACGAACCACGCCCGGCCCTCGGCGCCGCTGGGCTCCCCCGCCAACGCCTCGTACGCCGCCATCGCCGACCGCGCCTCGTCGGCGAGGGGCCCGGCCTCCTCCGCCCAGCGCCGAGCCGTGGCGTCGTCGCGGACGAGGCGAGCGGCGTCGGCTGCGTCGGCCGCGGCCCCCAGGGCCAGCGCCACCAGCCGCAGGACAGCCAGCCGGTCGTCGCCCCAGACCGCCACGAGCCGGCGCACCGCCTCGCCGGCGCGGGCGACCGCGGTGGCGGCGTCGCCCGAGCGGGAGGCGAGCTCGATCTCGGCCCCCACGGTGGCCAGCATCAGGAGCACGTGCGCGTCGAGCCGGGCGGACAGGCCGCGTGCCCACGCGACCCGCTCGGGCACGCCCGGGTCGTCGCGACCCACGAGCACGAGCAACGCCGCGGCGCGGACGTGCGCCGCCATCTCCGGCACCCGGGCGAGCCGGTCGGCGACCGCCAGGCTGCCGTCCCAGTCGCCCGCGGTGTACCGGGCCGCCACCAGCAGGTGCCGCACCTCGGTGGCGTAGGACGACCATTCGGCACCGACCTCGGTCGCGCGGTCGAGCGCCGTCTCGGCGCGGGCGATCGTGCCGGCCACGTCGCCGGCCTCGTAGGCCACGGTCGCCAGGTTGAACAGCACCCGGGTCTCCACCTCGACGTCTCCGGACCGACGCGCTCGGCGCAGCGCTTCCTGCAGGCGGTCGTCGAGCTCCTCCTGCGTGCCGCCGCGCACGCGGACCAGCGACACGGCGGTGTCCGCCCAGGCGCTGTCCAGGCCCAGCTTGTCGGCGGCGGCCAGCGCCTCCTCGGCGGCCTCGTCGGCCTCGGCGCGGCGACCCACGGTGTAGCAGGCGCGGGCATACGTGGCCGCCGCCCAGGTGCGCTCCGCCGAGGGCGGATCGGCCGGCACCAGCTCCATCGCCCGAGCGCTCTCCGCCAGCGCGGCGGCCTGATCCTCGACGCGGGCCAGGCACTGCGCCAGCGCGGCGTGCACCCGCGCCCGGGCCGGGCGGTCGCCGTCGGGGCCGTGCACCTCGAGCGCCGCCCGCAGGAGCGCGACGGCCCGATGCAGCTCACCGACCCGGCGCGCCGCCGCCGCCGTCTCGACCAGGAGGTCGGCCTGCGGCCGCCGCGCCCGGGACTGCGCGTCGGGCACCCGCGGCCACAGCGCGAGCGCGGCCTCGAGATGCTGGAGCTGCTCGGCGGGCGCGCCGACGCACCGAGCCTCCTCGGCGGCCTCCAGCGACGCCGACAGCGCGCCGCCGAGATCGTGGCTCTCGCGCAGATGGTGCGCCCGTTCGGCGGCCGCCCCCGAGTCCGGCGACTCGGCCAGGTGAGCAGCCACGGCGGCGTGCAGGCGCACCCGCACACCGGGGAGCAGGTCGGCGAGCACCGCCTCGCGCAGAAGGGCGTGCCGGAAGCGGTACCGGCCGTCGTCGGAGACGACGAGGAGGTGCCCGTGCACCACCTCGGCGAGCGCGGCGTCCAGATCGGGCGGAGGCAGGTCGCCGACCGCGGCGAGCAGGTCGTGCCGCACCTGCCGGCCGGCCACGGCGGCCACCCGCAGCACCTGCTGACCGGGCGGGCTGAGCCGCTCCACGCGGGCGAGCAGCACGTCGGTCAACCCGAGCGGGAGCGCCTCGCCCTGCAGCCCGGCGGCCAGGAGTTCTTCGGCGTAGAAGGCATTGCCCTCGGCGCGGGCCACGACATCGTCGACGGTGCGATCGGCGACGCCCGCGGCCAGGCCGCGCACCAGATCGCCGACGTCGGAGTCCGGCAACGGACCCAGCTCGAGCCGCTCGACCGAGGGCAGCCGCACGAGTTCGGCCAGCAGCGGGCGGAAGGGGTGCCGCCGGTGCAGGTCGTCGCTGCGGTAGGACCCGACGACGGCGACCCGCTCGTCGGCGAGCCGGGCCAGCAGGTAGCGCAGCAGGTCGCGGCTGGAGCGGTCGGCCCAGTGCAGGTCCTCCAGGACGACGAGCAGCGGCGCGGGCTCGGCCAGCTCACCCAGCAGCGCCGCCACCGACTCGAACAGCTGCAGCCGGCCGGCGTCGACCGGGACCTGCGGCTCCCGCGGCGACACGGGCCGGCCGATGTCGGCCCCCTCGGCCGCGGCGCCCGCCACCACGACGCCGGTCGGCCGACCGGCCAGCAGGCCGGCGACCGCCGGGAAACGGTCGAGCAGGCGGGCGTCGTCCGGTGCGGCGGCGACCGGTCGCAGCAGGTCGACGAAGGGCAGGTAGGGCAGCCCCACCTCGCCCAGGTCGACGCAGTGGCCGGCGAGCACCCGGACGCCGCGGGAGGCGGCAAGCGTGCACAGCTCCGTCAGCAGTCGCGTCTTGCCCACGCCGGCGTCGCCGCCGACCAGGACGGCGCCGGCCCGGCCGGCGGCCGCGCGGTCGACGTGCTGGACCAGCCGGGCCAGTTCATCGGACCGGCCCACCAGTGGACGATCGTCCCAGCGCGGCACGTCGCCGATGGTGGCACGGCCCGCTGACAGATCCGTGCGGTCGGGCGGCGGCCCGGTCGACGTCGCCGGTGCGGTCAACGGCGCCGCCGGAACAGCCGGTGGCGCCGCTGCGCGCCGGACCTGCGGGTGCCGCGGCCGGCCAGCAGGGCCTGCTCGCGGCGGTAGGCGAGTTCGGCGTCCAGAGCGGGGTTGCTGTAGTGCAGCATCACGATCAGTCCTCGTCGTCTCGGGTTCTCGATGACGACGACGCTCGTGCTGAGGGGGACCTCGTCGCATCGGGCATCCGCCCGGTCCGCGCTCCCGAATCCGGGCCTGAGGCCCCCTCAGAGGTGGGGTTCTCGACCCCTTCGGGTGACCTGGGAAGCGTCGTCCGGTGGCGGGACCACCCGGTCCGCGTCACCGTTGCCCTGCGGCGTGTGCCGCCGGCCGCGCCTGCCCGGGACCCGGGGAGGCCGGCCGTCGAGAGAGGAGCACTCGCATGCGGCTCGGAACTGCGATCGTCCTGCTGGCACTCGGCGCGATCCTCACCTTCGCGCTGGAGATCGACGTCAGCGGCATCAACCTGCAGGTCGTCGGGTGGATCCTGATGATCGTCGGCGCCCTCGGCATCGTGCTGGAGCTGGCCGTCTGGGGCCCGCGCTCCCGTCGGCGCGTCACCCAGACCGACTACGACGCCCCGCCCGCCGGGCGGCGTACCACCACCGAAGAGACCTACTGATCCTCGCGTGAGCCGGTGAGGGCCCCCACCCGACACGGGTGGGGGCCCTCACCGACACTCAGGCGACCCGGTAGTCGGCGTCGTCGTCCACGACGTCGTCGTCGTCATCGTCATCGTCATCGTCGGCTTCGGGCACCGGCCGGTCCGTGGCCGGGTCGAACTCGCCGTCACCATCGGTGTCGGCGTAGAGCACCGCCTCGATGTCGGTCTCGCCGCCCTGGAGCGGCGGGTCGAGCGACACCTCGACGTCGGTCGAGACGCCCGCAGGCACAGCGGCGACGCCGAGGAGACGCTCGCCGACCGGCCGGTCGTCGTCCTCGTCGAGCAGGATCACCACGAAGCCGGCATCGGGCGCCGACACCCGTGCCACCACGGCCGAGTCCCCGGATCCCGACTGATCCTCGATCTCGACATCGGCAGGAGCCGTCGCCGAGTCGTCCCCGGGCGACGACTCGGCCGGCCCCGGTGCCGGGGCCTCGGGTGACGTCGGGGACGAAGCGGCGGTGCCCCCGGCGGTGTCGCCGGCGGGCTCATCGCCTCCGCAGGCGGCGAGCAGGAGCAGCGCGGGGACAGCGGTCAGCATTCGGATTCGGCCCATGCGCCCCAGGGTTCCCCCGCTGGACCAGGAATTGATGAGACGTCGGTGAGACGGTTCTCATGGACTCAGTTGAAGCCGCGCTGGTCCTGCTTCAGAGCCGTGTCGACGGTCAGCGCCGATGCCAGCACCAGACTGGCCAGGGGCTCCGGCAACCGGTAGTGGATGCGCACGACGTAGCGGTCGGCCGTCGTGAACAGGGTGCGCGCGAGGCCCTCCCAGTTCTTGGTGATCCGGGCGACCTCGGCGCCGGCCGCATCGAGGATCGCGAAGTCCCACGCCCGCCAGTTCTCGGCCTGGATCGCGCCGACCACCTGACCGGCGACCACGAAGTCGAAGCGGATCCTGCCGAACACGTTGGCCTGGACGATCTCGCCGACCGGCGTTCCGTCGGGCCGGGCGACCAGCACGCGCGACTTCAGCACCTTGGCCGGCCGGGTCAGCACGAGCACCGGGCCCCGCGCGTCGCGCACCTCGAGCCGGTGGGTGAGGAACTGATCCATGTCCGACAGGAAGCGCACGGCCTTCCTCAGCCCGCTCTGCCCCACCTGGACGACGGCGCCGATCTGCTGCCCGTCGCCGTCGAGGACCGCGTACTCGTTGGTGAGCTCGATCAGCTTGGTCCGCTGGTTGACCAGCAGGACCGGCTGGTCGTACAGGCCGGGCCCGGCCGGTCCCGACGGCTGGTTCGGTGGAGGCGGGAGCGCCGTCACGGGCGGCGGAGACGGCGCGGCGGCGGGCTGGACGGTCTCGGACCACCCGACGCCGTTCCACCACCGGGTGCCGCCACTGCCCGCGGGGTCGGGATACCAACCGGGCGGGGGCGGCGGTTGCGTCATGCGTCCGCACGGTAGCGGGCGCCGGGGCCGACCAGCCGGGCTGATCGGCCGCACGAAACCCGTGCCAGACTCCGCCGCATGCCCGACCTCAGTGACCCCGAGGCCCGCGCGCTGGACGCGGTCGACGCGGCGTGGACCGCCGACCTGCTCCGACGGACGATCGCGGTGCCGTCCGTCGGCGGCACGGACGCCGAGAGCGAGATCCAGCACCTCGTGGCGGACGAGCTCGACGCGCTGGGCTGCGAGGTCGACCGCTGGCAGATCGACCTGGCCGCCGCGGCCTCCGACCCGGACGCGCCGGGCCAGGAGGTCGTGCGCACCGAGGCGTGGGGCGTCGTCGGCACGGTGCCGGGGGCAGAGGCGGGCACCCCGGCGCTGATCCTCTCCGGCCACGCGGACGTCGTACCCCCCGGCGACCTCGACCTGTGGCCCGGCGACCCGTTCGTCCCCCGGCTGACCGACGGCGCGGTGCACGGCCGCGGGGCCTGCGACATGAAGGGCGGACTGGTCGCCGCCGTCGCGGCCGTCGCTGCGCTGCGCACCGCCGGTATCCGGCTGGCGCGGCCGCTCGCGGTGCACAGCGTCATCGGCGAGGAGGACGGCGGCCTGGGGTCGTGGGCCACGCTCGCCCGGGGTCACCGCGGCGACGCGTGCGTCATCCCCGAACCCACCCAGGGCAGCGTGGTCACGGCCAACGCCGGGGCGCTCACCTTTCGCCTGGAGGTGACCGGCGCCGCCGCGCACGCAGCGATGCGCGACCGGGGGGTCAGCGCGATCGAGGTGTTCGAGCACGTGCACGCGGTCCTGCGCGAGTTCGAGGCGGAGCGGCAGGCCGGCGCCGATCCGCGCTTCGAGGGCGAGCGCTATCCGTACGGCATCTCGATCGGCAAGGTCGCCGCCGGCGACTGGGCCAGCTCCGTGCCCGACCGCCTGGTGGCCGAGGGGCGCCTCGGGGTGCGGCTCGGCGAGCCGGTCGAGGAGGCCCGCGCCGCGTTCGAGAAGCGGGTGGCCGAGGCCGGCGCCGGTCACCCGTGGCTGGCCGGGCATCCGGTGCGGGTGACCTGGACCGGCGGCGCGTTCGCCAGCGGCGAGCTGCCCGCGGGTCACCCGCTGCTGCCCGCCACCACCGCGGCGGTCCTCGACGCGGGCGGGCGGCCGGGCCCCGAGCGGGCCATACCCGCCGGCAGCGACCTGCGGCTCTACGCCGCCGCCGGCGTCCCGACACTGCACTACGGTCCCGGCGACCTGCACCTCGCCCACGGCCCCGGCGAGCGGGTGCCGGTCGACGAGGTGTTGCTGGCCGCCCGCGCGTTCGCGTTGCTGGCCCTGCGCTCGTGCGGCGTCCGATGACCTCGGTCGGCTTCGAGGCCTGGGCGGACCTGGCCGGCGACTCCCCGACCTCCCGCACCGAGTGGTCGGCGCTGGTCGCCGCGTGGAGCGAGCCGCACCGCAGCTACCACGACCTGCGTCACCTGGCGGCGGTGCTCGGCCTCGTGGACGGCCTCGCCGGCGCCGCCGGCGACCCCGCCGCCGTCCGCCTGGCCGCCTGGTACCACGACGTGGTCTACGACCCGCAGCGCAACGACAACGAGGCGGTGAGCGCCGGCCGGGCGAAGGCCGGCCTGCGCGGCCTCGTGCCGGACGAGCGGGTGGCCGAGGTGGAGCGGCTGGTCCTGCTGACGGCGACGCACGAGCCTGCGGACGACGACGCGAACGGTGCGGTCCTCTGCGACGCCGACCTCGCCGTCCTGGCCGGCCCGCCCGACGCGTACGCCGGCTACGCCTCGTCGGTGCGCGCGGAGTACGGCCACCTCTCCGACGCGCAGTTCACGGCCGGGCGGATCGCCGTGCTGGAACGGCTGCTCGAGCTGCCCCGGCTCTACCGCGTGCCGGCGATCGCCGACGAGTGGGAGCCACGGGCCCGGGCCAACGTGACCGCCGAACTGACCCTGCTCAGGGCACGTGCCGCTTCCGGTTCCTGAGGCCGGCGGCCATCAGCCGGGCCAACAGCTCCCGGCAGGCGACCGGCTGCGCCCCGGCGGCGACCGCGATCTCGTAGAGGTCGGCCGGGATGTCGTAGTGGTCGCCCTGGAAGGCCCGGCGGGGGATGCCGAGCTCGGCGTCGACGAACGCGTGCAACTCGTCGTAGGAGAAGTCGCTGACCAGGTGCGACCACCGGCGTCCGCGCCACGGCCACACCGGCGGGTCGATGAGGACGGTCACGGCTGCAGTCTGCCCGGCACCGCGGCGCTCGGTACGTTCGCTCGGTGAGTGACACCATCCGCTGGGGCATCATCGGGCCCGGCCGCATCGCCGACAAGGTGACCGCCGACTTCGCGCACGTCGAGGGCGCGCGCCCGGTCGCGGTCGCGTCGCGCTCGCTGGACCGGGCGCGGGAGTTCGCCGGCCGGCACGGCATCGGGCGGGCGTACGGCTCCTACCGCGAGATCCTGGCCGACCCCGACGTCGACGTGCTCTACCTCGCCACCCCGCACCCGATGCACCACCCGACCGCGCTCGCCGCCATCGACGCCGGCAAGGCGCTGCTGGTCGAGAAGGCGTTCACGGCCACGACGGCGGGCGCGGTCGAGGTGATCGACCGTGCTCGGGCTGCCGGGGTCTTCGTCATGGAGGCGATGTGGACCCGCTTCCAGCCGGCGATCGGCGCGCTGCGGGACCTGGTGGCCGACGGCGCGATCGGCGAGGTCCGGTCGGTCCAGGCCGACCTGGGCATCAGCCGGCCGTGGGACCCGGCCGACCGGTTGTTCGCGCTCGAGCTGGGGGGCGGCGCGGTGCTCGACCTGGCCGTCTACCCGGTGTCGTTCGCCCAGATGCTGCTCGGCGCCCCCTCGCGGGTCACGGCCGCCGGGTCCACGTTCCCGACCGGGGTCGACGCCGAGGTCGCCCTGCTGCTCGACTGGCCGGACGGGCGGACGGCGACGCTCACCTGCTCGCTGCGCGGCGAGCTGCCCGGGCAGGCGCGGGTCTTCGGCACCGGGGGCTGGATCGACGTCCTCCCGCGGTTCCACCACCCGGACACGATCGTGCTGCACCGTCACGGCGCGCAGGTCGAGACGATCACCCGGCCACCGATCGGCGCCGGGTACGCGCACGAGCTGATCGAGGTCACCGAGTGCGTGCGGGCCGGGCGTACCGAGAGCGCGGTCATGCCGCTGGCCGACACGCTCGCCGTCCAGGACGTGCTGGGCCAGGCGCTCGACCAGCTCGGCGTCTCCCACTCCGAGGCCCCGCCGGCGTAGGGCTCAGCCCCACGCGGCACCGGTGGCCTGGTCCGGCGTCGGCACGCGGGTCGGCGTCCGTCCGGCGCTGCGGACGGCGTCGGCGAAACGCACCGCGTCGGCGACCGCGGCGCAGCCGGGGTCGTTGTTGAAGTAGACGAGCACGTCCTCGTCATCTGCGTAGGTGTCGGCGAGGCGGCGGGCCCACAGCTCCAGCGTCTGCGTCCGGTAGGCCCACTGCTCGTAGCCGTGGTGGAAGCGCAGGTACCCCCAATCGGCGGTGCGCCACAGCGGGGCGACCGGCTGCTCGTCGCGGTCGGCCCAGCACAGCGCCGCCCCGTACCGCTCGAGCAGCGCGCGGATCTCGTCGGTCCACCAGGTCTCGTGCCGCGGCTCCACGGCGACCCGGATCCCGGGCGGGAACTGCGCAGCGAATTGGGCAAGGCACTCACGGAGCAGGTCGGCGTCCGCCCGGAGCGTCGGGGGGAGCTGCAGCAGGATCGTGTCGATCCGCTCGCCGAGACCCTCGGCACGGCCCATCAGGCGGGCAACGGGCTCGGCGGGTTCGCGCAGCCGCTTGATGTGGGTCAGGAAGCGGCTGGCCTTGACCGCCCACCGGAAGTCCGGCGGGGTGCGCTCGCGCCACGCGACGAAGGTGGCGTGCTCGGGCAACCGGTAGAAGGCGTTGTTGCTCTCGACGGTGGCGAAGTGCGCGGCGTAGTGCTCCAGCCACAGGCGCTGCGGCAGCTTCTGCGGGTAGAAGCGGCCGCGCCAGTCGCGGTACTGCCACCCCGAGGTCCCGATGATCACCGCCACGGGCTGCCGCCTACCCCGCCGACCACTTACCCGAACGACACCCCCCGAATCGGGTATCGCTGGTTCCCCATCACGCGGCTGCTACGGACGTCCGCGATCGATCAGCCTCTGGGAGCTCTCCCCGATCGAGGAGGACACCGACAGCGCGACGCGGAGCGACAATGACCACATCACGACCGACCGCGAGCCGTGGTCGCGGGGGCGGACGGCACGCAGCGGCCGCTTCCCCCGCGGCACGGCTGATCCCCAGCTCTTCCCCTCGGCGCCGCGCCCTCGTCGGCGGCCTCGCCGCCATCACGGTCGCAGGTGCCGCGGTGACCGTCACCGCAGCCGCGCAGGCGGGCACCCCGCCCCTGGGACCGGGCAACATCGAGATCTTCAACAAGCGCAGCATGGTGGCCCTCGAGGGCTACGTCGACCAGGCCGGGCAGGAGGCGACGGTCCAGGTCATCCGGGGCGGCCAGGTGATCGGGATCGGCAGAGGGGCCCTGGACAGCACCGGCTTCCTCGAGTTCAACCACCCGGGGGGCGAGTGCTGGATCGGGGTGACGCCCACCATCCGGTCTGGTGACGAGGTGAAGGTCCAGTTCGAGAACGAGACCTTCACGGACTCGGCGATCACGGCCTCGCCCACCGTGACCTCGGTGGAGGGGAGCGGGTTCGTCGCCGGCCAGAACCTCCCGACCGACCCGCCGAACCGAGTGCGCGGCGAGGGGACGGTCACGATCACGGGCACCTACGACCCCACCGACGAGTGGTGGGACCCGGCGCGGTTCGCCATCGAGACCGTCAACCCTGAGAACGACGACGACAAGACGCCGCCGGGAGAGGATCCGGGCCTGTCCGACAACCGGGCGATGGAGATCACCCTCGTGCCCGACGCCGAGCACCCCAACGGCGAGCCCGGTCTGTGGGACGCCGAGGCCGAGGCCGACCCTGCGACCAGGACGATCACCGGCACCTACACCCTCTACACCGAGGCCGACTACGACCGCGTCCTCGAGGGCGACCACGTCTTCGCGGCATGGATGGCGGGCGAGGAGCCGGCCCTGGGGCTCACGCAGAACGAGTTCGAGGAGATCCCCGGTCCGGGGATGGGTGGCTGCCCGCCGAGTCCTGACGGTCAGGTGCCGACCGCGCCCCAGACGGCTCACCTCTCCTCCGCGACCGGCTCCACCTCGGTGGACGTCTCCTGGGAGCCGCCGGACCAGCCTGCCGACGTCACCCCGCCGGACGCGTTCCGGGTGGCCGCGATCGGCGGCGAGCACCCCGAGCAGGAGGTGGCCGAGCGGACCGGTGGGAACCGTGTCTCCCTCGACGGCCTCCAGGCCGGCGCCGAGTACGAGATCACGATCGAGGCCTACAACGGTCGGTGGTCGGCGGTGCAGTCCCTGGGCACGATCACGGTGGGCTCGGGAACCGGCGTCGAGACCCCGGGTGGCGGCGACACCGGTGGCGGCACGGGCGAGACGCCGACCGAGGCCCCGGCGGCACCCGCCGGGGTGACGGCCGCGGAGAGCCAGCCCGGAAGCGCGGAGGTCAGCTGGACGGCGTCGCAGGGAGCTGCCAGCTACACGGTCACCGCTACCGGCGCAGGAAACGGGACGAGCACGCCGGCACCGGTCACGGTCCGGGCGCCAGCGACCACGGCCACGCTCGCCGGGCTCAGCCCGGGGACCGAGTACGTGGTGTCGGTCACGGCGGCGAACGCCGTGGGATCGAGCCCGGCCGGTACCGCGACGGTGACGACGGCGGCGGCGGTCGCGCCCAAGGCCTTCGACCTGACGCGCGTCCTCCCCGGCCACGAGAGCATCACGGCCGAGTGGGCGGCGGCGCAGCCCGGCAACGCCGCCAGCCCGGTGACCGGTTACGAGCTGGTGGCCAAGCCTGCAACGGGCGCCGAGGTCAGGACCGCCGTCACCGGAACCAGCGGGACGCTGGGGGGGCTGGCAAACGGCACCAGCTACACGGTCACGGTCATCGCCAAGAGCGGGGGCGGCCAGACCACGTCGATGACGCCGAGCAACGTCGACAACGTGGTGACGCCGAACGACGTGGTGACGGTGACCCGGGCGCAGTACCGGGCCGACAAGCGGGAGTACCGCATCCAGGGAACCGTCCAGGATGCGACCGCCAACCGCGTGCATGTCCGGCTTGGCGACGTCATCGGCTCCGGCACGACGATCCAGCTGAACGTCGCCGTCGCCGCCGACGGCACCTGGTCGGTCGATCTGCGGAACGGTCCGACCCTGCCGACGGCCAGCCGCATCAACGTCGCTTCCGACTCCGGTGGCCGGGTCGTCGCGACGATGACGCGGGTTCGCTGACCGCACACCCTGTCCGAGGGCCCGTCGCCGGATTCCGGCGGCGGGCCCTCGGCCGGAGACGCCGACAGGGGCGGCCCGCCGAAGCGGACCGCCCCTGCCGGGCAGTGCTGGTGTTACGTGACGGACCTGGAACGGCCCTGCTGCAGGGTCCCGCGCCGAGCGTGCGAGGCGTGGGGGGCAGCGGGGTCCTTCGTCAGAAGTCCATGCCGCCCATGTCGCCGGCACCCGGGGCACCGCCGGCGGCGGCCTTCTCGGGCTTGTCGGCGATGACCGCCTCGGTGGTGAGGAAGAGCGCCGCGATGGAAGCGGCGTTCTGCAGCGCCGAGCGGGTCACCTTGGCGGGGTCGATGATCCCGCTGGCGACGAGGTCCACGTACTCGCCGGTGGCGGCGTTGAGGCCCCAGCCGGTCTCCGAGTTGCGGACCTTCTCCGCGACGACGCCACCCTCGAGGCCGGCGTTGATCGCGATCTGCTTCAGCGGCGCCTCGAGCGCGACGCGCACGATGTTGGCGCCGGTCGCCTCGTCACCGTCGAGCTCGAGCTTGTCGAACGCGACGGCCGTGGCCTGCGCGAGAGCGACGCCACCACCGGCGACGATGCCCTCCTCGACGGCGGCCTTGGCGTTGCGCACCGCGTCCTCGATGCGGTGCTTGCGCTCCTTGAGCTCGACCTCGGTCGCAGCGCCGGCCTTGATGACGGCGACGCCACCGGCCAGCTTGGCCAGACGCTCCTGCAGCTTCTCGCGGTCGTAGTCGGAGTCCGACTTCTCGATCTCGGCGCGGATCTGGTTGACCCGGCCCTGGATCTGCTCGGGGTCACCGCCGCCCTCGACGATGGTGGTCTCGTCCTTGGTGACGACGACCTTGCGGGCGCGGCCGAGCAGGTCGAGACCGGCGTTCTCGAGCTTGAGGCCGACCTCCTCGCTGATGACCTGACCACCGGTGAGGATGGCGATGTCGGTCAGCATGGCCTTGCGGCGGTCACCGAAGCCCGGGGCCTTGACGGCGACGGACTTGAAGGTCCCCCGGATCTTGTTGACGACCAGGGTGGCCAGGGCCTCGCCCTCGACGTCCTCGGCGATGATCGCCAGCGACTTGCCCGACTGCATGATCTTCTCGAGCAGCGGCAGCAGGTCCTTGACCGAGCTGATCTTCGAGTTGACGACGAGCACGTACGGGTCGTCGAGGACGGCCTCCATGCGCTCGGGGTCGGTGACGAAGTAGGGCGAGATGTAGCCCTTGTCGAAGCGCATGCCCTCGGTGAGCTCGAGCTCGAGGCCGAAGGTGTTGCTCTCCTCGACGGTGATGACGCCTTCCTTGCCCACCTTGTCCATCGCCTCGGCGATGAGCTCGCCGATGGCGGGGTCGGCGGCCGAGATCGACGCGGTGGCGGCGATCTGCTCCTTGGTCTCGACGTCCTTGGCGGTCGAGAGCAGGTACTCGGTGACCGACTCGACGGCCTTCTCGATGCCCTTCTTGAGGGCCATCGGGTTGGCGCCGGCGGCGACGTTGCGCAGCCCCTCGCGGACGAGAGCCTGGGCGAGCACGGTGGCGGTGGTGGTGCCGTCACCCGCGACGTCGTCGGTCTTCTTCGCGACCTCCTTGACCAGCTCGGCCCCGATCTTCTCGTACGGGTCCTCGAGCTCGATCTCCTTGGCGATGCTCACACCATCGTTGGTGATGGTGGGCGCGCCCCACTTCTTCTCGAGTACGACGTTGCGGCCCTTCGGGCCGAGGGTCACCTTGACGGCGTCGGCGAGGGTGTTCATACCCCGCTCGAGACCGCGGCGCGCCTCTTCGTCGAACGCGATCATCTTGGCCATGTGGTGATGTCCTCCATGCGTTGATCGCCGGCCGGGTTCGGCGCCCGCGACGGACGACACCGGGACCAGTGGACGCTCCTTCGGCCCACGACCGGTGCCTCACCGTTCCGACCTGAGTTGGCACTCACAGGGTACGAGTGCCAACTCGGAGTCTGGCACTCTCCCCTGCCGAGTGCAAGAACGGGCTCCTGCTCTCGCCTGTTCCGGCCCTCGTGCGCGCAGGCATCGGAAGCTTTACCCGTGGGTCCGCAGCTCCACCCGTGGGTAAAGCTTCCCTTGCCTCGGCGCACGGGCATGGACGCACGGAGGCCCGGTTCCCCTCGCGGGAAACCGGGCCTCCGGTCGTGCTCGGATCAGGCGCTGCGGACGGCGTCCGCCTGCGGACCCTTCGAGCCCTGGACCACCTCGAACTCCACCCGCTGCCCCTCGTCGAGGGACTTGTACCCGTCCATCTGGATGGCCGAGTAGTGGACGAAGACATCCTGGCCGCCGTCGACGGCGATGAAGCCGAAGCCCTTCTCGGCGTTGAACCACTTCACGGTTCCCTGTGCCACGTGCGCTCCCACGGTCGTGCGTGCGGCGACCCCTCCTGATCGAGGGGCCGGGTCTCGCTCTTCCGCCCGCCGATACACGAACGTGGAACTCGAACCGGCCGCACCGTACAACACAGAGCGCGAGGAGCCGGAGACTCCACGCGCACGACATGCCCGGAACGGATGAATCAGTTCCGCCGAACGGGGACCACCCGTCGTGTGCGGCCGGATCAGGCGATCAGGCCGGCCGCCCGCACCGACGAGAGCGTGGGCTGGACCCGATGGGTGAACCCGACGACGGGCTCCAGCGGGTCGAGGGTCTTGAGCCCCTCCCCGGTGTTCAGGACGACGGTCTCCTTCGACCGGTCGAGACGGCCGTCGGCCGACAGCTGCCGGAGCACCGCGATCGTCACGCCGCCGGCGGTCTCGCCGAAGATGCCGGTGGTCCTGGCGAGGTCCTGGATGCCGCGCACGATCTCGTCGTCCCCCACGCGTCCCACGGCGCCTCCGGTGCGGCGGACCGCGTCGAGGGCGTACGGACCGTCGGCCGGGTTGCCGATGTTCAGCGACTTGGCGATACCGGTGGGCTTCACCGGCCGCACCACGTCCCAGCCCTCGTCGAACGCGGTGGCGATGGGGTCGCAACCGGCCGACTGGGCACCGAAGATGGTCCAGCCGGTGTCCTCGACGATGCCGGCAGCGACCAGCTCGCGGAACGCCTTGTCCACCTTGGTCAGCAGCGAGCCCGACGCCATCGGGATGACGACCTGCGCCGGGATGCGCCAGCCGAGCTGCTCGGCGAGCTCGTAGCCCATCGTCTTGGAGCCCTCGGCGTAGTAGGGCCGCACGTTCTGGTTGACGAACGCGGTGTCCTCGAACTCGTCGGTCTCGGCGAGTTCGCTGGTCAGCCGGTTCACGTCGTCGTAGGAACCGTCGACGGCCACCAGCGTCTGCCCGTAGATGGCCGACTGCACGACCTTGCCGGGCTCGAGGTCCGACGGGATGAAGACGACCGACGGCAGGCCGGCACGGGCGGCGTGGGCGGCCACCGAGTTGGCCAGGTTGCCGGTCGAGGCGCAGGCGATCTTCCGGTAGCCCAGGCCCTTGGCCGCGGTCGCGGCCATGCTGACGACGCGGTCCTTGAACGAGTGCGTCGGGTTGGCCGAGTCGTCCTTGACCCACAGGCCGCCGGTCAGCCCGAGCTCCTCGGCCAGCCGGTCGGCACGCACCAGCGGGGTGAGCCCCGGGTCGAGGGTGACCCGGTCGGCCGGGTCCTGCCCCACGGGCAGCAGCGCCGCGTAGCGCCAGATGTTCTGCGGCCCGGCCTCGATCTGCTCGCGGGTGACCGCGCGGAGCAGGTCGGCGTCGTAGTCGACCTCGAGCGGGCCGAAGCACTCCGCGCAGGCGTGCTCGGCGATCAGCCCGAACGTGGCGCCGCAGTTGCGACAGATCAGGCCGCGCGCGGGGTTGGAAGGGACGGGTCCACCAGCGGTGGAGTCCGCCTGGACGGAGCCCGGTGCAGTGAGGGTCATGCGACGACTACCTCCTCATCTTCCCCGCGTCGGGCCGTCGAGCCGCGCGGGACGGAATTGGCACCTCCCGCTCAGCAGCGATGCGTGAGCGGCGGTTGCCGGGGCTTCGTCGGGCCGTGTCCCTCTGCCCCTCTGGATGAGTGGAACGCACCGACTGTACCCACCCCGCCGTTCCTGTCCGGCGGGTGGCCAGGATGACGGCTGTGTCATCCACCTCAGTCCGGATCGTCTACACCGACCTCGACGGCACGATGGTGGGCCCGCGGGGCTCGTTCTGGCACACGGCGGCCGGTACGCCCACCACCGACCCGGCGTCGGCGCTGGCCGCCCTGCACCGGGCCGGTGTGCCGCTGGTGCTGGTGAGCGGGCGGACGCACGGGCAGCTGGTGGAGGCGGCTCGGATCTTCGCCGCGGACGGCACCATCGCCGAGCTCGGCTCGCTGGTCGGTTGGGACGGCGGGCGGGCGACGCACCTGCTCACCGGCGAGCTGCCCGCCGAGCACGCCGGGCGCGCGCCGATGGACGTGATGGTCGAGCTCGGGATCGTCGACGACTTGCTCGCGGCGCACCCCGGCCGGCTGGAGTGGCACGAGCCGTGGCACGCCGACCACGTCGCCGACGCGATGCTGCGGGGCCGAACGGACCCTCGCGCGGTCGACGCCTGGCTGGCGGACTTGGGCGCGCCGTGGCTGGCACTGAAGGACAACGGCCGGATCCCGGCACTCGAGCGCTTCACGTTGGCTCCCGAGGCGCATCCGCCGCACGTCTACCACCTGATGCCCCGCGGGGTCTCCAAGGGCACCGCGATCGCCTGGGACCTGGCCCGTCGCGGCATCGACCCCGCCGCCGCGGTGGCCATCGGCGACAGCGTCAGCGACCTGGAGATGGCGCCCGCGGTCGGACGCCTCTGGATCACCGCGAACGGCGCCTCGGTCGAGGGCATGGCCGACCTGCTGGCCGCCGTCCCGAATGCGACCGTCACCGACGCGCCCATGGGCGAGGGCTGGGCGCAGTCGATCCGCGCGAGCCTGTAGCCCGGTGACTTCCGCTACGAGGTGACGTCGCGGCGGGCGAAGTGGCGGAACGCCAGCCCGGTGAAGATGGCCGAGTAGACCAACGACTGGACGACGCCGCGGAACAGGTCGCCGGAGTCGATCGGCGTCTGCAGCAGATCGGTCCAGGCGAATTCCTCCGCCGTCGGGAACCAGTCGCGGATGTCGCCGAGCTGTTCGACCTGGTCGAGGATGGCGAACACGAACATCGTGAACACCGCACCGCCGACGGCGGCCAGCGGCGCATCGGTGATCGTCGAGAACCAGAACGCCAGCGTGCCGACCACCAGCAGGTGGACGGCGAGGTACCCCACCATCCCGGCCAGCCGCAGCATCCCGTCGCCCTGGTCGAGGGTCACCCCGATCGGCGTCCGGATGGCGCCGAAGCCGAACGCGATGCCACCGGCGACCAGCGCGACCAGCACGATCGCGAGCAACGCCCCCACGGAGAGAACGGTGGCGGCGTACCACTTCTGCCGGAGCAGCCGGTTGCGCGGCACCGGGGTGGCCAGCGTGTAGCGGAGCGACCCCCACTGCGCCTCGCTGGCGACGGTGTCGCCGAAGAACAGCGCGTAGACGACGACGAGGAAGAAGCTCGTGGTCGCGAAGAGCACGAACAGGGTGAAGTTCAGCCCGCTGGCGGTGGCGACGTCGACCAGGTTGATCCGGTTGTTCTCGGCCGCCTCCTCGCTGGCGCCGAGCTGCAGCGCGGCGATGAGCACCAGCGGCAGGGCGACCATCAGCGCGTAGACCCCGATGGTGCGCCGGCGCTTGAACTGGCGGCGCAGCTCGACGCCGAGCCGGAGTGTGCGCTCGGGCCGGTAACCCGCGACCGCGCCGGTCGGCTGCACATGCTCGGCACTTATGGCCATAAGTGCCGGATCTCTGCTCATCAGTTCTCCCCCACGAGCGCCAGGAAGGCGTCCTCGAGCCGCCGGCGCGGCGTGAACTGGTCCACGGCGACCCCGGCGTCGACCAGTGCCTGCAGTGCGGCGGCCCGGCCGGTGCCGTCGAGCTCGGCGACCAGGCCCTCGTCGGTGCGGCCGGCCGTGACGCCGGGCAGCGTCGACAGGATGGCGATGGCCCGGTCGGTCTCGGCGTCGTCGGCCAGCCCGACGAGCACCGCACCGCCGGTGCCGATGATCTCCTCGACCGTGCCCTGCGCGATCTTCCTGCCCTTGGCCATCACGACCACGTGACTGCAGGTCTGCTCGATCTCGGCGAGCAGGTGACTGGAGACGATGACCGTGCGGCCGGTCGCCGCGTAGTCGCGCAGCACCGCGCGCATGGCGTGGATCTGCGGCGGGTCGAGCCCGTTGGTCGGCTCGTCGAGCACCAGCAGGTCGGGCAGGCCCAGCATCGCCTGGGCGATCGCCACCCGCTGCCGCATGCCCTGGCTGTACCGCCGCACCGGCCGGTCGATGGCCGCGCCGAGACCGGCGACCTCGATCGCCTCCTCCATGTGCGCGTCCTCGGCCGGACGGCCGGTGGCGGCCCAGTACAGGCGCAGGTTGTCGCGGCCGGACAGGTGGGGCTGCAGACCGGTGCCCTCGACGAACGAACCCAGCCGCGACAGCACCGGGGCCCCCGGCCCGGCCGCGTGGCCGAAGATGCTGATCCGCCCCTCGGTCGGCCGGATGAGACCCATCAGCATCCGCAGCGAGGTGGTCTTGCCTGCACCGTTGGGCCCGAGCAGGCCGAGCACCTGCCCGCGGCGGACCTCGAAGGAGAGGTCGCGGACGGCCACGAAGCCGTCCTTGTAGGCCTTGCTGACGCCCTCGAAGCGCAGCGGCACGTCCTCGCCGTCGGGCTCGACGTGCGACACCTGCCGCCGGCGGCGGCGTCCGACGAGCACCGCGGCGATCCAGCCGAGGACTCCCAGGGCCGACCACGGCGGCCAGCAGCAGCCACCATCGGGCCGACGCGGCGGACGCGACGGCGTCGCCCTCGACCGTCGGGACGTCGAGCTCGGCCGCCGTGGACCCGTCGCCGGCGCCCCCGCCCAGGCCGACGGAGTAGACCGCCGCCTCCGCGGGCAGCGCGTAGGCCTGGTCGGTCGACGAGACGACCAGCCGCATCGTGTGCCCCGCCTCGAAGCGGTGCACGATGCCCGGCAGGGTGACCGCGACCTCGGTCGGCGCGGCCGGGTCGGTCGAGAGCCCGGTCAGCGCCAGCGGGGCGACCAGCCCCGCCGGCAGCGTCATGGCCCCGCCCGGGCCCGACGTCGTAGAGCTTGGCGAACAGGGTCGCCGCCCCGCTCGGTGCGGAGACGGCCAGCTCGACGGTGGGCGCACCGACCACCTCGACGGCGTCCGCGAGCGGCTCGCTGTCGAAGGCCGCGAACTGGCCGGGGATCTCGATGCGTCGTGCCCGCCGATGGCGGCGCCGAGCGCCCCCAGGCCCGGCACGGTGGTGATCGCCGCGGGCGTGCCGCCGGCGGGCGTGACCACCGGCTGGACCGGACCGCTGAGCTTGAGCGCCTGCCGCTGGGCGGGCTCGGTGCCGTCGAGCCCGGGGTAGGCGTCGGCGAGCACGCTGCGGGTGCCGCCCTGCACGTTGACGCCGCCGCCCGAGCCCGGTGGGAGCCGGGTACTCGAAGCCGGTGCCGGGGTCCTCGCCGGTGCCGCGCAGGTGCCAGTCGAACCAGCCGGCGATCTGCTCGCGCAGGTCCTCGGTGGCCCGCGTCGGACGTGCCGCGCGTCGTGACCGCCGGAGTACCAGACCACCTTGACCGGTGCGCCCGTGGCCGCGATCCCACGCGCGTTGGCGTCGGCCTGGCCCAGGCCGAAGAGCGAGTCCTGCGTGCCCTGCACGAGCAGCGTCGGCACGTCGATGCGGTCGAGCACCCCGGCCGGGCTGCTCCGGTCGAGCACCTCGGCGACCTCGGGCGTGAGCGTCCCCGTCGCCGCCGCCTCCTGGTAGGCCGCGCAGATGTCGGCCCGGAACCGGCCGCAGGTCAGCATCCCGTCACGGCGTCGGGGTCCAGGGCGCCGAGGTCGACGTCCGCGGGATCGGGCCGCGAGGGGTCGACCGCCGCGTCGTCCGAGCCCCCACCGACCGCGTCGAGCAGGTCGGTCGGTGCCGAGCCGACACCGAAGAACAGGCCGGCCCACAGCTTCTTGTAGACGCCGCTCTCCGCGTCCTGCGGGGTGGCCGCCACCGTCCCGGCGTCGGTCGCGCCGGTCTGGGACGGGAACAGCGCCGCGGTCAGCGAGTTCCAGGTGATCTGCGGCGCGATGGCGTCGACCCGCTCGTCGTAGGCGGCGCCGAGCAGCGCGAGCGCGCCGCCGTAGGACGCGCCGGCCACGCCGACCCGCGGGTCACCGGCGTGCGTCGAGCTCGACCTCGTCGCGCTCGGCGAGCAGGTCGAGCAGCGTGCCGAGGTCGGCGACCTCGTACCGCGGGTCGTTGAGCCCGATCTGCCCGGTGCTGCGGCCGAAGCCGCGGGCGGAGTAGGTGAGGACGACGTAGCCGCGCTCGGCCAGCGCCTGGGCGTCGGCGGTCAGCGACTGCTTGCTGCCGCCGAAGCCGTGGGCCAGGACGACCGCCGGGGCCGGCTCGTCGCCGGCAGGCAGGTAGAGCGTCGTGTCGAGCTCGACGGCGTCCTCGCCGCTGCCGGACTCGACGACGGCTTCCTCGGTCACGACGTCGCCCGCGGCCGCAGCGGGGGTCGGGACGAGCGCGAGCGCGCTCCCGGTCAGCAGGACGGAGAGGGCGGCGAGCGTCGCACGAGCGCGGGGGCGCGGTCGGGAACACGCGCGGCCGCGAACGGAACGCACGTCCGGAGCCAACGGACGACGGCGAGCGGGTGTTCCGGAGCGGCCGATCCGGATCAGGGCTGCCAGTCGCCGGCGGCGACCACCACGAGGCCCGGGGCGGTCACGTCGGCGGGCACCTCGAAGAACCGGACGGCCGGGCCCTGGAGCTCGGGGAACTGTCCACGAGCTGGATCGCGGCCTGCCGCTGCTCCTCGTCGCCCTCGGTGAAGTAGACCGTGGTCGCCGCGATGTCCCCGTTCGGGTAGCCCGCCGGGGTCGGGGTCTCCCAGCCCTCGGCCGCGATGGTCGAAGCGATCGACGCGGCCAGGCCGTTGACGTCGGTCGCGTTGAGGACCGTCACCGGCACGCGCACCGGCGTGGCCGGCGACTGCTCCACGACCACCGAGGGGTCCGCGGTCGCCAGCGGAGGCAGGGCCGGCGTGGTGGCCGCCGCGGTGGGCGCCGACGAGGTGACCGGCGCCGGCGTGCGGGCTGCGGTCTCCTGGGTGTCGGGCGAGGTCACGGTGTAGACCCCGAGCACGCCGAGGGCGACCACCGTGACCGCGACCAGGCTCTTGAGCGCCCGCCGCGGACGGCGGGCCTCGCCGTCCTCCTCCTCGAGCGCGGAGGGCAGCGGCCGGCCGCTGCGCTTGGCCGCCTTGCGCCGCGCGGCCTCAGCGGCCTGCCGCTCGGCGCGGAACGCCGCCCGGCCACCGACCGGACCGGTGCCGGGAGAGCCGGCCTGGCGCGGGGTGATCGGCAGGTCGGCGCCCGAGTCGAACTCGTCGTGCGCGTCGTGCGCGTCGTGCGCGTCGTGCGCGTCGTGCGCGTCCGCGTTCCGGCGGCCGGTCACCTCACGGTCGGGGATGGCGCTGGTCGGCGAGGCCGGCGGTACGAGCGGCGGCAGGGCGGGCGCCTCCGCGGGGACGCCGGCCCGACCGGGCGCGGAGGGCTTCGTCCAGTCCCCGTAGACCGGTGACTCGCCCGGGCCGGTCGACGGACGGACCCCGCCGGCGGGCTGCCGGGAGGAGCGCCGCTCCACGAGCGGCGGGCCGGCCGGCCGGTTCAGCGCACGCGGGGCCCGCAGCGCGCCACGGCCGGTCGCCCACGGCGCGCCGTGCTCGTCGTCGGTCCAGCCGCTCGAGGGCAGGTCGGTGACGGGCAACGAGGGGTGGCCGACCGACATGCCCTGCACGGGCAGGGCCGGGGCCCTCGCCGCCGCAGGCAGGTCCAGGGGCGGGAGCGGCGGCAGTGACACGGAGATCGGGCGCTCGTCGAGGGCGACCGCCGAGGCATGCCCCTGCGGCCGCTCGGGGGCCGGAACCGCGGCGAACGGCGCCATCGACGTGCGAGGCGCCGCCGGCGGCACCGGGGGGCGAGGCGGGACCGGGACCGGCGGCTGCGAGCGGCCGGTGGGGCGGGCGTCCACGGCGGGGCGGGCGTCGACAGCAGCACGAGGCGAGCGGGCGGTGGCGCCGGGCGGCATGCGGACGGCGCGCGCCTCGGGGGTGACCATGGGGCGGGCGGGTGGGCGGCTGTCGGGGCCGACGGGGTGCTCGCTCACGGGCGGCGGCGTGCGCCGCCAGAGCTCATCGGCACCGTCCGTGCGGCGTCGACCGCCGACTGCCGGGGCGCTCCCCCAGTCGGGTCCGTCACTGCCTGACGCCGCGTGCCTGCCCACGGTGACCGAATCTAAACGAGTCAGCCCCGATTGGACAGGACCTCGGCCGCTCGGCGTGGGCGGCGCCCGGCACGCACGCGACGCAACCGGCCGATGACCAGCGGATCCGCCGCCCAGCGCGTCCGGACGGTCGACCAGCGCGTTGAGCACCTGGTAGTAGCGGGTGGGCGGCAGACCGAACAGGGCCCGGATCGCCGTGTCCTTGGCCCCGGCCCGGCGCCACCACTGCCGTTCGAAGGCCAGCATCTCGTGCTCGCGCCGGGTCAGACCGGACGACTGCCGGTCGTCGGCATCCTCGGCCGAGGACGCGGGCGGCGCTGCGGCGGTCGGGTGGGTCATCGGTGCAGGGCTCCTCGGGCGATCTCGTCGGCTTCTCGGCGTTCGGCGCGACAGTAGGTCGGCCCACCGACATTCTCCGGACGGCGAGTCAGAGCCCGGCCGGCACCGCCGGTTCGGTGCGGCGCCGCGCGGTGTGCGCGGAGCGCAGGCTGTCCGCGGTGAACACGGCCAGGGCCAACCACACGATGGCGAACCCGACCAGGCGCACCGGGGGCATCGGCTCGTCGTAGACGAAGACGCCGATGGACAACTGCATCAGCGGGGTCAGGTACTGCAGCAGGCCGACCGTCGACAACGGGATCCGCCGGGTCGCGGCGGCGAACAGCAGCAGCGGGATCGCGGTCGCCACACCGGAGCCGGCGAGGAGCAGGAAGTGCCCGGTACCGGCGTTGCCCGCCGTCCCGAGTCCCTGGCCGTGCAGCACTGCGATCGTGAGCGCGGCCGGCAGGGCGACCATCGCCGTCTCCAGGAAGAGTCCGGGCGCGGCCGGGCACGCGCACGAGCTTCTTCATCAGGCCGTACAGACCGAACGTCGCCGCGAGCGCGAGCGCGATCCACGGCGGCCGGCCGTAGTCGACGGTCAGCACGGCCACCGCGACCGCCGCGATGCCGACGGCGACCCACTGCATCGGGCGCAGCCGCTCGGCGAGCACCACCACACCCAGCAGCACGCTGACCAGTGGGTTGATGAAGTACCCGAGCGAGGTCTCGACGACCTGGCCGGAGTTCACGCCGTACACGAAGACCAGCCAGTTGCCGCTGATCAGCAGGGCCGCGCCGGCGAGGATCAGCATCGCCCGGCGGTCGACGACGACGGCGCGCACCTTGCGCCAGCCGCGCGCCACGGTCAGGAGCAGCGCCGACGAACAACAGCGACCACAGCACGCGGTGGGCCACGATCTCCAGGCCGCCGGCCGGCTCGAGCAGCGGGAAGTAGAGCGGGAACAGCCCCCACAGCGCGTATGCGCCGAGCCCGAAGGCGAGCCCCGGGCGACGGTCGTCCACGCGGGGCACGCTACGCCCGGCGAACCGGCGATTCCTGAGCCGGGCTCAGGACCCTCTGCAGCCGGTCAGGCGGTCTGGATGTAGTCGACGAGCTGCCTGCGCTCCTCCTCGAGCTCGTCGAGCCGCGCCTTGACCACGTCACCGATCGACACGATGCCGACCAGGGCGTCGTCGTCGACCACCGGCACGTGGCGCACGCGCCGATCGGTCATCAGCTGGGCCAGATCGGTCACGCTGGCGTCGGGCGTGCAGGAGTGCACCTCGGCGGTCATGACGCCGGAGACGGGCTCGCCGAGCAGGCCGGCCCCGCGCTCGTGCAGCCCGCGCGCGATGTCGCGCTCGGACAGGATCCCGTCGATGGTCCTGCCGTCGGCGGAGACGACGAGCGCACCGATACCGCGTTCGGCGAGCAGGGCGAGGGCGGCGCGGACCGTCTCGTCGCCTGCGATGGTCGCGACCTCGGAGCCCTTGCGGCGGAGCAGATGACGGATGTGCACGTGGACTCCTCGTCGACGTCCCAGCGGTTGACCTGCAGTGTGCCCCCGGTCACACCGGCTGGGCAACGGCTCGCCGGAGACGCCCCCGGACGGAGGACGCGAGCGCACCCCCGCCGCCGTGGCCGGCGGCCTACCGTGGTGGCCGTGCGGACCGACCAGCAGCCGCGGACGCGCCCGAGCCCGGCGCAGTGGCTCTGGTACGCCCTGGGCGGCGGCCTCCCGAGAGCGCTCGCCCCGTGGGTGCTGGCCGACACCACCGGCCGCAGCTGGGTGCTGCGCCACCTCGTGCGGGCACTGGTCCAGCTCTCCCCGTTCCTGGCCATCTGCGTCCTGCTGGTCCCGGTGCCGCTGGCCTACCGGGTCTCGGCCGCCGCGGGCGGCGTCGTCCTGGGCCTGCTGTTCTCCTTGGCGTACATGACCGAGACGACCGAGCACCGGGTCGTGAAGGCCGGCTACCCGCCCGGCACCGCCGGGCGGGTCCGGGCCGAACGGGCCGAGCGCGACCGCGTGGAGCGACGCGCGCGGTACCGCAGCGGCGGGGCGGGCAGCTTCGACTGACCGCCCCGCGGGGACGACGGTGGTGTCAGTCCTCGACGCGGAAGCCGACCTTGAGCCGCACCTGGAAGTGCGCGACGTCGCCGTCGACGACGTACCCGCGGATCTCCTTCGCCTCGAACCACTCGATGTTGCGCACGGTCTGCGCCGCCTTGCGGATCGCGTTTCGGATCGCGTCGTCGACGCCGTCGGGGCTGCTGCCGACGATCTCGCTGAGCCGGTAGACGTGGTCGCTCATGGGAACTCCTCGCGGTAGGGGGGCACCTGTCCGAATCGACCCTGGCACGGACTCCCGGGCTCCGGCATCCCCGCCCCCGCGAGGTGGTTCAGCCGCGGTCGGCGGGGCTGCGCCGCAGCGCCTCGCCCAGCAGCACGAACCCGACGACGGCGGTGACCAGGAACAGCGAGGGGAAGACGAGCAGGTGCGGCGCCTCACCGACCCTGGCCTGGGCCTCGAACAGCTGGATGCCCCACGAGCTCGTCGGCCGCCGCAGCCCGACGCCGGCGAAGGTCAGCGTGGCCTCGGCGGCCACGATGAACCCCGCATAGGCGCTGGCCGACACGATCAGCGGGCGCAGGCTGTGCGGCAGGACGTGCCGCAGCAGCAGCCGGGCCGGGCGGGCGCCCAGGGCCCGCGCAGCGGTGACGTAGTCCCGCTGCCGCGCCTCGAGGACGCTGGCCCGCAGCACCCGGACCATCGCCGGCCAGCCGAAGGCGATGAGCACCAGCGACACCTGCAGCGGTCCGCGCTCGTGGGTGCCACTGAGCACGATGACCCCGCCGAGGATCAGCGGGATGCCCGACCAGACGTCGGTCAGCCGGGTGAGCAGGGTGTCCAGACGGCCCCCCACGTATCCGGCCAGCGCCCCGAGGACGAGCGCGATCGCCGTGGTGCCGACGACGACGACCGACGTGATGCCCAGCGACGTCCGTGCGCCGTGGACCGTCTTGGCCAGGTAGTCGCAGCCCTGCAGGTCGTAGCCGAACAGGTGCTCGACACTGGGCGGCAGGAGACTGCGCGAGAGGTTGCAGTCCCGCGGGTCGGCGTCCGTGAAGAGCCCCGGGAACAGCGCCATGATCGCCAACACGCCCAGGATCGCGCCCGCGGCGATCAGCCGCCCCTTACCCTGCCACCGGCGCCGAGCGCGGCCGGTCGGCGGAGCGAGCACCCCTTCGGTCACGACGAGGAGCATGCCGTGCGGGTCCCGGGCGGGGCGAGGAGACACTCGTGCTGAGGTTCGCCGCGGCACGGGCCACCCAGATGCTGGTCAGCATCTGGGTGGCGGTCACGCTGATCTTCATCGCCGTCACCCAGTTGCCCGGCGACCCGGTGCGCGCCCTGTTCGGCTTCCGTGCGCCGCCGCCGGAGCTCTACAACGCCATCCGGATCAGGTACGGCCTCGACCGGCCGCTGCTCGAGCAGTACTGGATCTACCTGACCGACGTCCTGACCGGCGACCTCGGCTACAGCTACCCCCTCGACGGGTGGGGCACGGCGGCGACCGGACCGGCGGTCATGGACGTCGTCACCGCCGCTGCGCCGGTCAGCGCGGTCCTTCTCCTCGGGTCGCTCGCGCTGCAGGTGGGTGTGGGGGTCACCGTCGGCGCGGTGGGGGCACTGCGCGGCCGGAAGGCGACGGGCGCGGTCGTCTACGGCATCGCGATCCTGCTGGTCGCGACGCCCGTGCTGATCGCCGCCTCCACCCTGCGGACGACGCTCAGCGTGGAACTGCGCTGGTTCCCGTTGAACGGCACCTACTCCGGCGCCGCCTCCTACGTGCTGCCGATCCTCGCGCTGAGCATGCTCTCGGTCGGCTACGTCATCCTGCTGACCCGGTCGGAGGTGCGCGAGACGCTGGCGGCTCCGTTCCTGAAGGCCGCCCGGGGCCGCGGGTTCACGACCGCCCGGCTGCTGACCGTGCACGCGATGCGGCCCTCGCTGATCCCGGTGGTGGCCTTCATCGCGGCGAACGTCGGGCAGTTGTTCGTGGGCCTGATCATCGTCGAGGGCGTGTTCGGCCTGCCCGGGCTGGGCGGCGAGGTCTTCCAGGCCATCCGCGACCGCGACCGCAGCCTGCTCATCGGCCTGGTCACGGTCTTCATCCTGATCACGCTGGTGGTCAACGCGGTCGCCGACGTGCTGATCGCGATCATCGACCCGCGCGTCCGCCACGCCACGATGCCGTCGGCCGGCTGATCGGACGCGGGAGCGGCCCGGCCGCGGGACCGGAGCCGCCGCACCGTGTCGGCAGCCGCGGTGCGCGGCGGCTCCGGTCACCGCACGGCGGCTGCCGTCCCGGACGTCGCCCCGAGCAGCGGCCCGGAAGCCGTGCGCGGAGAGCCGACGAGGGGACTCGAACCCCTAACCGCCCGATTACAAGTCGGGTGCGCTACCAATTGCGCCACGCCGGCGGAACATGGGGACCACGTCCCGCCGACAAGGATAAGGACAGCCCCCAGATCGACGCCCCGACGACCCGGGCGCGACGAGCGGCGGTCGTCACCTGCCGAGGACGACGCCGAGGCGGGCCACCGCCGCGGTCTCCGCGTCGTGGATCGCGGCCAGCTGCCCGCTCATGCCGGCCAGCACCGCCGTCAGGCGCTCCTCGTCCAGCGGGGGCGCGTCGGCGTGCTCGGCCCGCAGCCGCCACAGCTCGGCGGCGGCCGCCGCCCGCTCCGCCGCACCCGCGTCGCCCTCGGCGACCGCTCCGGTCACCGTGGCGGTGAGGATCCGCAGCCGGGCGATCGCCGGGACGTCGTCCGGCAGGGCCGTCTCGGCGAGGGCGTGCCAGCGGTCGGCGATCTCCCGCCACCGCGGCGCCTCGGCGGCCAGGCCCGGCTCGTCGAGCACGGCGGCGGCCTGCTCGAGCCCGTCGGCGAACAGCCCGCGCAGGTGCCCGCCGTCCATGCCGGCGGACTCGACGCCCTCCCACACGCTTGCCAGGGCTCGCAGGAGCTGGCGCCGGTCGGCGAACACCGTCGGCCAGCCCTTCGCGGCCCGGCGGTCGACCAGTAGCCGGGACCACTTGCGCCAGGCCGGCAGCGCGAAGGAGGTCGACGTCCCGCCGAGGTGGCCCACGCCGGCCTCCAGCCCGGCCCGCACCGCGGCGCGCAGCCGGTCGGCCGGCAGGACGGCGTCCGAGGTGCGGACGACGAGCATGGCGTTGCGATAGCTGCCCACCCGGGCCCGCGCCCGGTCCAGGTCCGGGACCGGCACGGTCAGGGGCGCCAGATTGCGGTCGTCGAGGTGCACCCGATTCCCGGGGGCGGCGTAGGCGACGACCGGGCCACCGCCCATCCCGTCGAGGAACGGCGGCAGGTTCCAGTAGCCGAGGTGGTACCGGTCGGGCCAGACGATCGCCGGATCGCCGGCGGCCAGGGTCGAGGCCAGTGCCCGGGCCGCGCCCGCGGCACCGCCGGTACGTGACCAGGCGATGTCCAGACCGAGCCGGTCGACGGTCGTGGCCAGCCGCCGGTCGAAGTACTGCCAGGAGTGGGTGAACCCGAGGGTGACCACGCGGCTGTCGTCGTGGGCGAACTCCCAGAGGATGTAGCCGGCACCGAGCCCGCCGCCGACGACGAACAGCAGCGGCTCGGTCAGCGGCCCGTCGGGGCCGGCGACCCCACGGTGGGCGAGCACGTTGGTCAGCGCCGCGGTGTCCGGGTCGGTGCCCCCGCGCAGGGTCCACCCCAGGTCGACGACAGGACCGGTGTCCACGGCGCCGCCGACGACGTGGGCGCGGGCGACGGCGTAGCGCTCCCCGGTCCGGGCCATCCGCGCGCGCACGCGGGCCTTGAGCTGCTTGGCGGTGGTCATGGTCGGGCTCTCCCGGCTGCGTCCGCGGCGACGGCTCCACGCGCCGTGCGCCGCCGCAGCCGTGGCATCCGATCCGCGGGACGTCCGGGCCGAGCAGCGCCTCGAGGCTCTCGAAGTCCCCTTTGCCCCGCATCGCCGGCTCGCGTGGAGAACCGGTCTGGGGTTGGGCGTGAGGCCCGCCGCGTCATCACGATAGACCTCGCCTGCGCCCCCGCGGGGCGTACTCCTCCGCGTGTGGGGGCGATCAGGCGGTGTCGGAGGTGGACTCGCCGGCCGTCCGCCCCCGCACGTAGGCGGCCGGGTCGAGAACCGGCGTGGGGCCGGCGGTCAGCCAGCGCAGGAAGCCGTCGGGATCACGCCGCTCCAGCTCGTCGAGGGTCTCCTGCCGACGGCGCACCAGGGCCACTCGGACCCGGGGATCCAGCGGCCCGGCGAGTGCGGCGGTCGACTGCAGCCACTCCTGGCCGAGCGCGTCCGTGCCGAGCACCGTGACCGGGGGCGGTTCGTCGGCACTCCGCAGGACAGGGTGCGCGAGCGCCTCGGGCGCCGCGACGAGGTTGCCGCTCGCGGTCGGCGTGGGCGTCGCTGTCGGCGCCGGCGGCGCGACGGCGGCCGCGTCGTCAGCCGGTGTGCGGCCGACCCAGACGACGAGCGCGATCGTGGCCGCGGCGCCGGTGAGCATGGCGGCCGCCAGGCCGCCGGCGAGGACGGAGGTGCCGGACAGCACCAGCAGGCCGGCGATGGTCCACGCTGCGGCGAGTACCGACGTCTCGGTGGTCGATCGACGGTTCGTGCCGGCGGACTCGCGGGCCATGCCCCATCCGAGGCAGCCGGCCAGGGCCCCCGCGATGCACACGGCGACCAGGCCGGGACCACTGAGCGACAGGCCGCCGACGACCCCCACGAGGCCGGCGCCGACGAGGGCGATCCCGAGCAAGGCCCGCACGAACGGACGACGGTGCAGCACAGATCTCTCCTCGGGCGTTCCTGGTCGATCCACCGCCGGATGCGATACCGGCCGGGGCGGGGCGGGCGCACCGCCACGTGCCCCTGCCACTACCCCGGTCGGCGACAGCTTGCACACGGGCCGGAGGGTCTTCCGGATCGCCGTCCCGGCGAGGAACCTGGGACGCAACGGGGAACCCACCGTCTCCTCCCGTGGAGGTGCGCCGTGCCGACGTCCACACCCCTTGCCCACTCCGGTCCCGGACCCGACGGCCTGCTGCCCGAGGCCGCGGCCGGAGCCGGGCCCGCCGCGACCGGCGGGCCGCCGGTCCGCGCGGTCGTCGTGGGCGTGGACGGCGGGGAGTGCGCGCTCGGTGCCGTCCGCTGGGCGACCGAGGAGGCGCACCGGCGAGGTGCCCCGCTACGGCTCGTGCACGCCGCCCCCTACCTGGGGCGACCCGGCGAACCGGGCACGATCTCGCCCTTCCTGCCCCGGGCACGGCGCATCGCGGCCCAGGCGTACACCGTCGCCAAGCACGCCCTCGGCCACCACGTCGCCCGCGAGGTGCCCGCCGAGACCGAGGTGGTGCCCGAGGACCCGGTGCCCGCGCTGCTGCGCGCGGCGGAGGGTGCCCAGCTCGTCGTGCTCGGCATCGCGACCACCGGGGCGATCGACGAACTGGTCCTCGCCCCCGTGGCCGAGAAGGTGGTGGCCCGCTCCACGACGCCGGTCGTCGTCGTGCCCCGCCCCCGCGGCACCCCCGCGCCGGATCGCCCGGTGGTCGCGCTGCTCGGCCTCTCGGAGGCCGAGGACGACGAGCCGGTGGCCGACTGGGCCGCCGAGGCCGCCCGCCGGACCGGAGTGGGCGTGCACGTGGTGCTGATGCGCGGCGCCGGGGAAGGCGGGACGGACTGGCCGCAGCGCTACGGCGATCTCGCCGTCACCGTCACCGACCTCCGCAGCGCGTCGACCGGGGACGTGCTGCGCATCGTCGGCCCCGCCCCGCTGATCGTCCTCGGCGCCGGCCACGGGGGATTCCTGCACCGGTCGCTCGACGGCCGACATCGGTACGTGCTCCGCCACTGCACGTCGCCGATGGCGCTCATCCCGCCGGTCCACCGTGCCGGGGCGGAGCCGCGGGAGGAGGGTGTCGCGCCCGCCTGATCGACGGATCCTCCGCGCCGCCGACCGCGGGATCGCGGCGTCGCGTCCAGCAACCTCACAGCGGGCCTCCAGCGGCGGGCCAGCGCTTGGTCGCACAGTGGGACCTGACGCAGCGACCGGTCGGTCGTGCAGAGGGAGGACCCAGGAGTGAGCGACCAGCAGCGCCCCGAGCCGACGCCGCTCGGCCACGACCCTGCGCCGACCGGCTGGGAGTCGATGCCGACGGGCCCGGTGCCGGCGCCGCCGTCCGCCCCGCAGCCGTCGGGTGGGCCGGTGCCGGGTTCGCAGGCGACCGGCTGGCCGCCGCCGCCGGCCTGGGCCGGGACGCCGCACGGCGCGGCCGGCCACACCCAGGTCTTCGGCCCGCCCGGGCCGAGCGGGCCCGGTGGGCCGGGGTCGCCGTTCTTCGGTGTTCCCGCGGCTCCGGCGCCACGGCGCAACGCGGGGCGTCTCCGCGTGGGCGTCGCAGGCCTGGTGGCCGGCGCGCTGATCGGTGGCGGCGCCGGTGCGGGCACCGTCGTCCTGCTCGACCGGGACGGCGGCGGCGCGGGCACGACCACGTCAGCGCAGGAGGTCGTGATCGAGAACCCCGAGACGGCGACCACCGCCACGGCGGCCGCGGCCAAGGCGGCGCCGAGCGTGGTCACCCTGTACGTGCAGGGCGGCGGCGAATCCGGCAGCGGCTCGGGCGTCGTCCTGACCGAGGACGGCTTCGTCCTCACCAACAACCACGTCGTGGACGTCGGCGGGGGCAGCCCACAGGTCCAGGTGCGCACCGCCGACGGCACGCTCTACGACGCCGAGGTCGTGGGCACCGAGCCCGGGACCGACCTCGCCGTCGTGCGTCTGCAGGACGCCGCCGGCCTCACCCCCGCCACGTTCGCCGACTCCGACGAGGTCCAGGTCGGCGACGTCGCGGTCGCAATCGGCGCCCCCCTCGGGCTGACGAACACCGTCACCGACGGCATCGTCAGCGCCACCAACCGCGCGGTGCAGCTGGGCCGGCAGGGCGAGGACGCGACCGTCATCGACGCCATCCAGACCGACGCGGCGATCAACCCGGGCAACTCCGGCGGCGCGCTGGTCAACGGTGCCGGTGAGGTCATCGGCATCAACACCGCCATCGCCACGGTCGCCGGCAGCCTGCCCGGCTCCGAGCAGAGCGGCAACATCGGCGTCGGGTTCGCCATCCCGAGCAACGCCGCCGAGCGGATCGCCACCGAGCTGATCGAGACCGGCCAGGCACGGCGTGCACTCCTCGGGGTCAGTGCCCGGACCGAGGCCGCGCAGGGTTCGGCGATCGGCGCCGGGGCGAGGGTCGTCTCGGTCGAGCCCGGCAGTGCCGCGGCCGACGCCGGCCTCGAGCCCGGCGATGTCATCACCGCCCTCGACGACCGGCCCATCACCACGTCGACCGAGCTGACCGCTGCCGTCCGCAGCGAGACCCCCGGCGAGCAGATCCAGGTGACCGTCCGACGCGGCGACCAGTCGCGGACGATCGAGGTGACCCTCGGCGCCACCGACTGATCCGCTCCCCCAGCGTGCACCGCGGCCCCCGCCCCCGGGGGGCCGCGGTGCGCACGCGTGCGGGCCCGGTCGGCGCGGCGGTACCGGTCCCTAGGCTCGTGCGGGTGCCAGCCCTCGCACCGACCGCTGCCCTGTCCGGCTCGCTCGACGACCCCGCACGGGCCCGCGACCTGGCCCGGATGAAACGGCTGGCCACCGGGCTGTTCGTGGCCGCCGCGGCCGTGTTCCTGGGCTGCGTGCTGCTGGGCGACGACGCCGGCCCCTGGGTCGGCTACGTGCGGGCGACCGCCGAGGCCTCGATGGTCGGCGCGCTGGCCGACTGGTTCGCCGTGACCGCGCTGTTCCGGCACCCGTTGCGGCTGCCGATTCCGCACACGGCGATCATCCCGCGCAAGAAGGACCAGATCGGGGCCTCGCTCGGCACGTTCGTGCAGGAGAACTTCCTGACCCGCGCCGTCGTCGAGGAGAAGCTGACGACGATCGACGTCCCCGGCCGCCTCGGCGACTTCCTGGCCGCGCCCGGGCGGGCCGAGCGGCTGGCCGGCGACGCCTCCGCGGCGCTCGGCGCGCTCACCGACCTGCTCCGCGACGAGGACCTGCAGCCCGCCGTGGCCGCGCTGGTCGACCGCAAGCTGCACGAGACCCCCGCGGCGCCGGCGCTGGCCCGGGTGCTCGAGCTGGTCGTCGACGGCGATCGGCACCAGGAGGTGCTCTCCGCCGCGCTGCGCCTGATGGCGCGCTTCCTGCAGGACAACCGGCTGGTGTTCCGCGCCCAGCTGGGCGACGCCTCACCGGCCTGGGTGCCCGACTGGGTCGACGACCGGGTGTTCGACCGGGTCTTCGCCGGGGTCGAGAGCTTCCTCGCCGACGTCGGCGACGACCCGAGGCACGAGCTGCGCCGCTCCTACGACGCCCGGCTGCGCGCCTACGTGCACGACCTGCGGACCGATCCGGCCACCGCGGCGCGCGTCGAGGAGCTCAAGAAGGAGGTCCTGGAGCACCCCGCCGTCCGTACCTGGTCGGGGTCGCTGTGGACCAACGCGAAGAACGCCGTTCTGCAGGCCGCCGCCGATCCCGACTCGGAACTCCGCATGCGGACGACGGCGCTGATCCTCGACACCGCGCGGATGCTGCGCACCGACCCGACCGTCCGGGAGCTGGTCCAGCGACACGCGCACGGCATCGCCGGGTACCTCGTGGAGCGGTTCGCCGGCGACGTCGCCGAGCTCGTGGGCGCCACCGTCGCCAAGTGGGACACCGAGGAGACCAGCCGGCGGATCGAGCTCCAGGTCGGCCGCGACCTGCAGTTCATCCGGATCAACGGCACCGTCGTCGGCGGTCTCGCCGGACTCGTGATCTACACGATCGCCCAGCTCCTGGGCTGAGGCGCACGCCGGTCAGGGCCGGGTCAGCGGCGGGCGCGGGCGGCCGCGTACAGCGCGACGCCGGCGGCGACGCTCACGTTGAGCGACTCCGTGTCGCGCGACATCGGGATGCGGACGACGACGTCGCAGCGCTCCCGGACCAGCCGCGACAAGCCGGTGCCCTCGGCGCCGACGACCAGGGCGATGGGGTCCGCGAGGCCGTCGTACTCGTCGAGGTCCATGTCTGCGTCGTCGCCGGCCAGGCCGACGGTCTGCAGCCCGGCGTCCTGGTAGGCAGCGAGCGCGCGCGGCAGGTTGACGGCGCGGGCCACCCGCAGCCGGGCGGCGGCGCCGGCGCTGGTGCGCCAGGCCGAGGCGGTCATGCCCACGGCCCGCCGCTGGGGGACGACGACCCCGTGGGCGTCGAAGGCGGCCGCGGAACGGACGACGGCGCCGAGGTTGCGCGGATCGGTGACGCCGTCCATCGCGACGATCAGCGGCGGCCGGCCCGAGTCGTGGGCGATCTGCAGCAGGTCGTCGGGGTGGGCGTAGTCGTAGGGCGGGACCTGCAGGCCGATGCCCTGGTGCAGCGCACCGCCGGACATCCGGTCGAACTCGCCCTTGCCCACCTCGAGCAGCGGCAACCCGCGGTCGGCGGCCAGCGTGATGGCCTCGGTGATCCGCTCGTCGGTGCCCGCCCGAGAGGTGTCGCCGGTGACCACGTACAGCGCGGTCGCCGGGATCCGGGCGCGCAGCGCCTCCACCACCGGGTTGCGGCCGAGCAGCAGCTCCGGGGCCTCCTCCGCGCGCTGCCGGGCGCGAGCGCGCTCGCTGCGCTGCCGGGCCTGGGCAGCGGCCTTGCGCTGCGCGGGATGACCGGTGCGCTGCTCGGCGGGCGGCGTGGCGCCCCGCCCGACCAGCGACCGGCGGTTCTTGCCGCCGGTGCCGGCCGTGGCGGTCTTCTTGCCGGCGCCGCTGCTGCGGCCGCGGCGCTGACTGTTGCCGGCCATCAGCGGCTCAGCTCCCAACGGGGTCCGGACGGCGTGTCCTCGATCTGGACGCCGATCTCCTTGAGCCGGTCGCGGATGGCGTCGGCGGCGGCGAAGTCCTTGCGGGCGCGGGCGGCCTGGCGCTGCTCGAGCGCCAGGGCGACCAACCCGTCGGCGACCTGGCCCAGCCGGGCGTCGGCCCCCGAGGACCAGCGCGGGTCGAGCGGGTCGAGACCGAGGACGCCGAGCATCGCGCGCACCGAGCCGAGCGTTGCCGCCACCGCGCGGTCGTCGCCGGCGGCCAGTGCGGTGTTGCCCTCGCGCACCGTCTCGTGGATCGCCGCGACGGCGGCCGGCGTGGACAGGTCGTCGTCCATGGCCGTCGTGAAGTCGGCGCCGAGCACCGCGGCGCCCGCGGCGTCCCCCACCCGCTCAGCGGCCCGGTGCACGAACGACTCGATCCGCCGGTAGGCGGACGCGGCCTCCTCCAGCGCGGCGTCGGTGAACTCGATCGCGGAGCGGTAGTGGGGGGCGATCAGGTAGTAGCGCAGCTCGACGGGGCGCACGCGCTGCACCACCTCGTCGACGAGTGCGGTGTTGCCCAGCGACTTGCTCATCTTCTCGCCGCCGAGGGTCACCCAGCCGTTGTGCATCCAGTAACGGGCGAACGCGTCGCCGGCCGCCCGGGACTGGGCCTGCTCGTTCTCGTGGTGCGGGAAGCGCAGATCCAGTCCGCCGCCGTGGATGTCGAACTCGGGCCCGAGGTAGCGGCCGACCATGGCCGAGCACTCGAGGTGCCAGCCCGGCCGCCCGCGGCCCCAGGGGGTCGCCCAGGCGGCGGTCTCGGGCTCGCCGTCCTTGTGCGCCTTCCAGAGCGCGAAGTCGCGGGGATCCCGCTTGCGTTCGTCGGTCTCGGTGTCGGCCGCCGACTGCAGGTCGTCGAGCTTCTGCCCGGTCAGCGCTCCGTACTCGGGGAACGAGCGGACGTCGAAGTAGACGTCGCCGTCGACGGCGTAGGCGTGCCCGCGGTCGATCAGCCGCTGCATGAGGGCGATCATCTCGGGGATGTGCCCGGTGGCCCGCGGCTCGTAGGTGGGTGGCAGGACGCCCAGGACGTCGTAGGCGCGGGTGCAGGCGCGCTCGTTGTCGTACGCCCAGGCCCACCACGGGACGCCGTGCTCGTCGGCCTTCGCGAGGATCTTGTCGTCGATGTCGGTGACGTTGCGGATGTAGGTGACCTCGAGGCCACCGGCGATCAGCCACCGGCGGAGGACGTCGAAGGCGAGCTGGGCGCGGATGTGCCCGATGTGCGGCCGGCCCTGGACGGTGAGCCCGCAGACGTAGACCGACGCGCGCCCGGGGTGCAGGGGCGTGAAGTCGCGGACCGCGCGGGCGGCCGTGTCGTAGAGGCGGAGGCTCACTGCGGGGAGTCTACGGAGCGCAGCGTCAGCTCTGCGCGGAGTCCACGGAGCGCAGCGTCAGCTCTGCGCGGAGTCCACGGAGCCCCGCGCGGCGTCGGGCGGGCCCGCCCGCACGACCAGGGCCGTCGCCACCGCGGCCCGGCCCTCGCCGCGGCCGGTCAGGCCCAGTCCGTCGGTGGTCGTCGCGGTGACGCTCACCGGCGCCCCGAGGGCCTTCGACAGCACGGCCTCGGCCTCGGCCCGGCGCGGGCCGAGCTTCGGGGTGCTCGCGATCAGCTGCACCGAGGCGTTGCCCACCTGCCAGCCGGCAGCCGTCAGCGCCTCCCGGGCCTGCCTGAGGACGGCGGCACCGGAGGCGCCGGCCCAGCGGGGGTCGTCCGTGCCGAGCAGCCCACCGATGTCACCGAGGCCGGCGGCCGAGAGCACCGCGTCGACGAGGGCGTGGGCGACGACGTCGCCGTCGGAGTGCCCGGCGCAGCCGTCGGCGCCGGGCCAGTCCAGACCGGCGAGCCGGCAGGACCGGCCGGCCAGGATCGGGTGGACGTCGGTGCCGACCCCGACCCGGGGCAGCCCGGTCATGCCCGCACCTGCGACTCGGCCAGCGCCAGGTCGAAGGGCACCGTGATCTTGGCGGCCCGCTCGTCGCCGGCCACGGTCTCGACCGGGACCCCTGCTGCGTGGACGACCGCGGCCTCGTCGGTCAGCTCGGCGTCCGCGGGCAGCCGGAGGTAGGCCTCGACGAGGGTCACCCGGTCGAAGCCCTGCGGTGTCTGCACCCGGCGCAGCTCCTCGCGGGGCAGCGCTCCGGAGATCCGGCCACCGCCGTCCACGACGACCGTGGTGTCGACGACGGGCAGCACCGGCACCACGGCGCGGGCGCCGCCCGACAGCGCCCCGAGCACTCGGGCGATCACGTCGGGAGGGGTGAGCGGCCGGGCCGCGTCGTGCACGAGGACGACGTCCGCGGTGTCGCCGGCCGCGCCGAGTGCGGCCCGCACCGACGCCGTCCGGGTGGCCCCGCCGTCGACGAGCCGGACGTCGGGGCCCAGCGCGTCGGCGAAGACCGCGCGCTCATCGGCGGGGACGGCGACGACGACCTCGCCGACGCCACCCGCGCGCAGGGCGTCCACCGCCCAGCGGACCAGCGGGCGGCCGGCCAGCGGCACCAACGCCTTCGGCACGTCCGCCCCCAGACGCGAACCACTCCCGGCCGCTGCGACGATGCCGACAGCGAGCACGGGAGTGGTTCGGGTGTGCACGGTGTTCAGGCGTGCGGTGTTCAGATGACGTCGATCAGCTGGCGAGGACCTCGTCGAGGAGGATCTCTGCCTTGTCCTCGTTGGTGCCCTCGGCGAGCGCGAGCTCGCTGACCAGGATCTGGCGGGCCTTGGAGAGCATGCGCTTCTCGCCGGCGGACAGACCGCGGTCCTTGTCGCGACGCCACAGGTCGCGCACGACCTCGGCGACCTTGTTCACGTCGCCGGACGCGAGCTTCTCGAGGTTGGCCTTGTAACGGCGCGACCAGTTGGTCGGCTCTTCGGTGTGAGGGGCGCGCAGCACCTCGAAGACCTTGTCCAGGCCTTCCTGACCGACGACGTCACGGACGCCGACGATCTCTGCGTTGTCGGCCGGCACGCGCACGGTCAGGTCGCCTTGAGCGACCTTCAGCACGAGGTAGGCCTTCTCGACGCCCTTGATGGTCCGCTGCTCGATCGCCTCGATGAGAGCAGCGCCGTGGTGCGGGTAGACGACGGTCTCGCCGACAGTGAAGCCCATGTGTATGTGACCCCTTTCGCTCCGCCCAGCTTACCACGGCAGACTGACGAACGGATCGGCGCGGACCCGTAAATCCGCAGGTCAGCGCCGCGATGCAGGAGCCGGGAGGGGTTGACAGCAGCATGGTCGATGTGCCTTCGCCGACGCCCTCCCGGTCCGCGGTCGCCCGCGGGCTCGCCCTCGCGACACACGCCGGGCCGACCGTCGCGGTGACCGTCGTGGCCACCCTCCTCGCGGTGGCGGCGGGGGTGCCGGCCGACCGGACCGCCCTGGTCTGCGTCGCCGTCCTCGCAGGTCAGGCGTCCATCGGCTGGAGCAACGACTGGCTCGACGCCGACCGCGACCGGGCGGTCGCCCGGGCCGACAAGCCGGTCGTGCAGGGTGCTGTCGGGCCCGCCCTGCTCCGCTCGGCGGCGATCGGGGCGGCCGCGGTCGCGGTGCTGCTGTCACTCGCCCTCGGGATCGTCCCGGGCCTGCTCCTGCTCGCCCTCGTCGCCAGCGGCTGGGCGTACAACGTCGGACTCAAGCGCACCGCGCTATCGCCCCTGCCCTACGTCACCGGCTTCGGTGCGCTGCCGGCGGGCGTCGTGGCGGCCGCGCCGGGCACACCGGTCGCGCCGTGGTGGCTGGTCGCGGCGGGCGCGGCACTGGGCGCCGCGGCCCACTTCGCCAACGTGGCGCCCGACCTCGAGGACGACCTGGCGACCGGCGTCCGCGGGCTGCCGCACCGCCTCGGCGCGGTGCCCTCGGCCGTCACCGGCGCGCTGCTCCTCGGCTCGGCCGCGATCGCCCTGGTCCTGGGGCCGGCGGGCGCACCGACCCCGACCGGCTGGCTCGGCCTGGTCGTGGCCGCACCCGCGGTGGTCGTGGCGTCGCTGGCCGGCAGCCCGCGGTTCCGGCGCTGGGCCTTCCCGGCGGTGCTGCTGCTGACCGTGCTGGCGGTGCTCCTGCTCCTGGCGGGCGGGGCCGCGGTCACCTGACCCGCGGCCCCGACGCCGGGCGGCTCAGTCGCGGCCGTTGCCCTTCCTGTCCTTCTCGCCCCTCTCGCCCTTCCCGCCCCTCTCGTCCTTCTCGCCCTTGTTGCCGCTCCTGCCCGGCGTCGTTCCGGGGCCGCGGTCATCGGCCTCCGGTGCGTTCGCGACCTCGGTCCCGTCGCCGTCCGCCGGGCCCGCGGGGGACTCGACGACCCCGTTGCTGGAACCGTCGTCCTCGGCCGCCCGCCGGCGCTCCTCGTTGCGCTTGTGCGCCCATTCGCTGACGGTCGTCCCGTCGACCCAGCCGTTGCGGGCGCCCTCGGCGACCCAGGAGCCGAACGACTGGCCCTCGGCCGGACCCTTCTCGGCCCACTGCTCCCGCTCGGTCGGCTGCTCGGCGTCGTCGGCCGGGACCAGGTCCTCCTCGACGTCCTCGTCGAGCTCGGGGACGGCCGGAACCTCCGTCGGGTCGGCGGCCTCCCCGTCGTCGACGGGGTCGATGGGGTCGGTGGGCTCGCCCGTGACGTCCTCGGGCGTCTCGGTGACCTCCTGGTCGCTGACCAGCGAGGTGAACGTGTCCTGCGCGGGGCCCGGCAGGACACCGGCGGTGCCGGCACCCGCGACGGCCACGACGACGACGCCGGCTCCGGTCGCCGCCTGGGCGACGGCACCGGCCGAGAGGAACTTGGCGAGCAGAGCGGGGAAGAGCATGGCGAAACGTCTCCGAATCCGGTCACGGGAGGAACTCCCGGCCGCTGGGGCCGTCCGGACGGACGGGCTGGACTGGTCGGTGAGCAGACCGGTGGCCAGCAGTTCGGCGAGCGCTGCGTTCGGCCGCCCGGGCTGGGCGGCCGCCCCGCGGACCGCGCCGGTGAAGGCGGCCAGACCGGCTGCTCCCCCGGGCACGGGCCGCCCGGCGAGGCAGGCCTCGAAGGCCAGCTCGTCGGCGCGGTCATCGGCTGCTGTGGTCATCTCACCTCCGTCATCGCCAGAGCCGCCGAAAGGGATACGCACCCCGGCGAACTTTCTTCCGGAGGGGTCTCGAGACGCTCGCGCAGGGTCCGCAGTCCGCGCCGCTGCAGCGCCTTCACGGCGCCGACCGACCTGCCCAGGACGCCGGCCACCTGCTCGACGGTGAGGTCGGCCAGGATTCGCAGCAGGAGCACCGAGCGCTGGTCGGCCGGAAGGGTGCCGCACAGCCGCCGGACGTCGTCGGCACCGATGCGGGCGAGCGCGTCGTCCTCGACGTCGCCGCCCACGTGCGCCGCCAGGTCGCCGGGGTCGTCGGCCGGCTGTGGACGACGGCTGCGGCGGCGCCAGTCGTCGAGCAGCCGGCGGTGGGCGATGGTGAACACCCAGGCACGCAGGCCGGCCTCGTCGCCGCGGAACCCGGCCAGGCCGGTGAAGACGCCGAGGAAGGTCTCGCTGGCCAGGTCGTCGGGCTCGGCGGCGCCGTGCAGCCGCAGGTACCCGGTGACCGCCGGCGCGAGGTCGCGGTAGAGCGCCTCGAAGGCCCAGGCGGCGCCCGCCTGGGCGGCGACGAGCACGTCGTCGAAGGCCGAGCCGATCGACACCTGCCCTCCTCCACGACGCCGTACCCGTCCCCTCTCAATCGGCGGCCGCGGCGCGGAACCGGACCGATCTCCTCCGACCGGGGGAACGCGGACGCCGGGTCGCGGCCTCACCTCCCGGCGGAGTCCCGGTGCCGACCGTTACGCTCAGGCCGAACCGGGCCACCGACCGCGGAGCGCCCGGCCGTGTCCTGTGGAGGTCGACCGCTGTGAACCGCGCGCTGCGCGCCGCAACGATGGGTGCCCTGCTGCTGAGCCCGATCGCGCTGAGCGCGTGCAGCGCCGGGCAGGTCAACCAGACCGCCCAGCAGGATCGGGACCGCACCGGCGGTATGGCCGACGCCGGCACCATCACGCTGCGGGCCGTGGAGATCGAGGCGCCCCGCGGCCCGGCCCTGCGCCAGGGCGCGGACGTGGAGCTGTCGGGCGCGGTCATCAACAACGGCGACGTGGCGGACACGCTGCGGTCGATCACCGGCGAGGGGTTCGAGGAGGCGCGCGTGCTCGGCGACGCCAGCGGCGTCTCGCAGTCCTCCGGCAGTGGCTCCCTCGGCATCGAGATCCCCGCACGCAGCTCGGTCTACTTCGGGGACGACGGCGCGAGCGTGCTCCTGGAGAACCTCACCGAGGACCTGACGCCCGGCCAGTCGCTCGAGCTCACCCTGACCTTCGAGGAGGCCGGCGAGGTCACCGTCCGCGCCCTCGTGGACCTGCCCGAGGAGCGCGACGACCGCGAGGAGTTCGACTTCCACCACGCGGAAGAGGGCGACGAGCACGGGGCCGCGGCCGGCGAGGGCTGAGCAGGGCCCTCCTGGGCCCGTGCCTGCGGGCGCCGCGTCCTTACCGGAAGTGTCGGCGGCGGCGGTTAGCCTCGCCGTCGTGCCCCCCTCCGGTGTGAAGTCCGCCCGTCCCGCCCACCGGTGCTCGGAGTGCGGATACGCCGCGGCCAAGTGGGTCGGGCGCTGCCCCGAGTGCCAGACCTGGGGCTCGCTGGCCGAGGTCGGCGTCCCCGCCGCCGCCCTGCGGGCGGTGTCCGCCGGCCCGGTGTCGGCACCAGCCGTGCCGATCGCGCAGGTCGAGCTCGCCGGAGCCCGCGCACTGCCCACGGGCATCGACGAGTTCGACCGGGTGCTCGGCGGCGGCCTCGTGCCCGGCGCGGTCCTGCTCGTGGCGGGCGAACCCGGCGTGGGCAAGTCCACGCTGTTGCTCGAGGTCGCGCACCGCGTCGCCGCATCCGGCGGTCCTGCCCTGGTGGTGTCCGGCGAGGAGTCCGCGGCCCAGGTGCGGCTGCGGGCCGAGCGCATCGGGGCCCTGCACGAGCAGCTCTACCTGGCCGCCGAGACCGAGCTGTCGGCAGTGCTGGCCCACATCGAGGCGGTGTCCCCGCGGCTGCTGGTGCTCGACAGCGTGCAGACGGTCCGCTCACCCGCGGCCGAGGGCACCGACGGCGGCTCCTCCCAGGTGCGCGCGGTCGCCTCCGCGCTCACCGCCGTCGCCAAGAGCCGCGGCATGACCACGATCCTCGTCGGCCATGTGACCAAGGACGGCGCGATCGCCGGCCCGCGCACCCTCGAGCACCTCGTCGACGTCGTGGTGTCCTTCGACGGCGAGCGGCACTCGACGCTGCGCCTCGTGCGCGCCACGAAGAACCGCTTCGGCCCGGCCGACGAGATCGGCTGCTTCGAGATCGGCGACGCCGGGGTCGTGGGCGTGCCCGACCCGTCGGCGCTGTTCGTCTCCCGTCGGGTCGCGCCGGTCCCTGGCAGCTGCGTGACCGTGACGCTCGAAGGGAGCCGGCCGCTGCTCGCCGAGGTCCAGGCGCTGGTGGCCACCGCGAGCGGCGGCGGCTCGCCCCGTCGGGCGGTGAGCGGGCTGGACTCCCAGCGGGTGGCCATGATCAACGCCGTCGTGGAGCGCCGGGGCGGGGTGCAGCTCAACGCATCCGATGTGTTCGCCGCCTCCGTGGGGGGCGTGCGCATCGCCGAGCCGGCCGCCGACCTCGCGCTCGCGCTGGCCATCGCGTCCGCGGCCCGGGACATGCCGCTGCCTGCCGGGCTCGTCGCCCTCGGCGAGGTGGGGCTCTCCGGCGAGATCCGCCGGGTCGGCGGCACGGGACGACGGCTGGCCGAGGCCGCCCGGCAGGGCTACCGGGCGGCGCTGGTGCCCCCGGACGCGGGCGCTGCCCCACCCGGGATGCGACTGGTCGAGGTGCCCGACCTCGGCACCGCGCTCGACCGGCTGCTGCCGAGACGATGACGCGAGACGCCTCACAGTCCGCCCGTACCCGGCCGGGGCCGGTGAGCCGCCACGACACGTAGACTCAGCCGCCGCACCTCTCGACCTTCAGGAGCCCTCGTGCCGCCCGTCGTGGACCCCGAGGCCGCGCTGCGCGATCTCCTCGGCCGGATCGCCCCCGGTACCGCGCTGCGCGACGGGCTCGAGCGCATCCTCGCCGGCCGCACGGGAGCGCTGATCGTGCTCGGCTACGACCGGGTGGTCGAGTCGCTGTGCACCGGCGGGTTCGCCCTGGACGTGGCGCTGTCGGCCACCCGCCTGCGGGAGCTGGCCAAGATGGACGGCGCGGTGATCGTCTCCTACGACGGCAGCCGCATCGTGCGCGCCGGCGTGCACCTCATGCCCGACCCGACCGTGCCGACCGAGGAGTCGGGCACCCGGCACCGCACCGCCGAGCGGGTGGCGATCCAGACCGGGTTCCCCGTCATCTCGGTCAGCCAGTCGATGCACATCATCAGCGTCTACGTGGCGGGCCGGCGGTACACCCTCGAGCACCCGACGACGATCCTGGCGCGGGCCAACCAGGCCCTGGCCGCCCTGGAGCGGTACAAGCTGCGCCTCGACGAGGTGGCCAGCACGCTGTCGGCGCTCGAGATCGAGGACCTGGTCACCGTGCGCGACGCGATGAGCGTCAGCCAGCGGCTGGAGATGGTCCGCCGGATCGCCGACGAGATCGAGGGCTTCGTCGTCGAGCTCGGCACCGACGGCCGGCTGCTCGCGTTGCAGCTCGACGAGATGCTCGCCGGCGTCGAGGAGGACCGCAGCCTGCTCGTCCGCGACTACCTCCCCAGCGGTGGTCGTCGTCCCAAGAACATCGACCAGGTGCTCACCGACCTGCGGGCACTGTCGGCCACCGAGCTGCTCGACCTGTCCGCGGTCTCGCGCTGTTACGGCCTGCCCACCTCGGCCGAGGCGCTGGACTCCCCCGTGAGCCCGCGGGGCTACCGCCTGCTCGCCCGGGTCCCCCGGCTGCCCACCGGCATCATCGACCGGCTGGTCGAGCACTTCGGCGGACTGCAGAAGCTGCTGGCCGCCACCATCGAGGACCTCCTGGCCGTCGAGGGCGTCGGCGAGGCGCGCGCCCGCGGCATCCGCGAGGGGCTGTCGCGGCTGGCCGAGACCTCGATCCTCGACCGCTACAGCTGAACACACCTGCGGTGGGGAACCGGAGCCTTCGGCACTGCTGAGCGTCAGCTGATCCGCAGCGGCCGGTCCTCCGACACCTTGGCGTCCAGGCTGGCGCGCAGCACGTAGTCCCCCGGCGGCGGTGCCGACCGCTGCGCCGTGCACGTCGGCTCGCTGGTCAACCCACCCCAGACGATCTCGAACGCGGCACCGTTGCCCGGGCCCATGGTGCGGCGCTCGTCGCTCTCCTCGGGGAAGCAGTCGTTGCTGCCCCATATGCGCCGATCGTCCGCGTCGAGCAGCACGAGCTCCAACAGTTCCTTGTCCAGGTCCCGCGCGCACGGGACGTCGGACACGTTGCGGACGACGATCTCGAAGGTCGGCTTGCTGCCCGACGCGACCGCCTGGGGCGCGCGTACCTCGACGGCGATCATGTCGTCGGTGCACGGGCCGCCGGGGGTGGGTCCCGGGGGCTTCGTCGCCGACGGCTCGGCGGGGGGCTGGGCAGACGCCCGCGGCGTCTCCGGGGCGGGGGTCCGCGGTCCTGTGTCCGGCAGCTCGACGGCCGCCACGGAGGGCAGCACCCGCTCGAGCGCGGGCGCCCCGACCGGGGCGCCCGAGGTGTCGGCCGCCGAGGCGCCGGCGCCGCCGTCCGGACGGCCCAGCAGCGTGGCGACCAGCCACCCGACGCCGCCCACCAGGGCCAGCAGCACGAGCAGCACGACCACGCGCCGCCGCCAGTAGACGGCGGCAGGCAGACGGCCGACCGGGTGCAGCACCCCGGGAACGCTAGTCGGCGGCCCGGAGGGACGGCGGGGCGGCACGCCGGGCACACTGGGTGCCCGTGACCGCCCCGCCCCGACCGCCCTCCGTCGGTGACGTGCTGGTCGACTGGTTCGCCGCCGCGGCGCGTGACCTGCCGTGGCGCCGTCCGCACGTCGACCCGTGGGCCGTTCTGGTCAGCGAGGTGATGCTCCAGCAGACGCCGGTGGCCCGCGTCGAGCCGGTTTGGTGCGCGTGGGTGATCCGCTGGCCCACCCCGGCCGACCTGGCCGCCGCCTCACCGGCGGAGGTGATCCGGGCCTGGGGCAAGCTGGGGTATCCGCGCCGGGCCCTGCGGCTGCGCGAGGCCGCGGCGGCGATCGTCGAGCGGCACGGCGGCGTCGTCCCGTCGTCCGTGGCCGACCTCGAGGCGCTGCCGGGCGTGGGCACCTACACCGCCCGGGCGGTGGCCTGCTTCGGGCACGGGCTGCCGCAGCCGGTGGTCGACACCAACGTGCGCCGCGTCGTGGCGCGGCTGGTGCACGGCCGGGCCGAGGCCGGCCCCGCACGGGTCGCGGACCTGGCCGACGTCGCCGCGCTGGCACCCACCGATCCCGGGCGGGCAGTGCGGTTCTCCGTGGCCGCGATGGAACTGGGCGCGCTGGTCTGCGTGGCCGGCACGCCCCGCTGCCCCGCCTGCCCGGTGCGGGACCGGTGCGCCTGGCGGCTCGCGGGCTGCCCGCCGCACGACGGGCCGGCGCGACGGGTGCAGAAGTTCACCGGCACCGACCGGCAGGTACGCGGCCGGCTGCTCGACGTGCTGCGCGCGGCCGACGACCCGGTGCCCGCCTCGGAGCTCGCGACGGTCTGGGACGACGCCGTCCAGCGCTCCCGCTGCCTGGACTCGCTGCTGGTCGACGGCCTGGTCGAGCAGACCCCGGACGGCAGGTTCGCCCTCCCCCAGTAGGCCCGTTACCTTCCTCGCGTCCCCCGATGAAGGGGGGCTCCTGGTCGCCAGGTCCGGCATGACTGATTGCCCCTGTCGTTGATGATCCGGGGGGTGTTGTCACCGGGCCTGGTGGCACTGGTGGACCGCTGATAGGGACATGGCCGCCCGCTGGGTTGGTCTCTTCGTAACGTGGCTGCCGGCATCCAGTGCCCGACTGGCCAGGACGGGTACCGGATGCGGGGAGGCGCATCGATGAACGAGACCGGCTTCTCGGTCTTCTGCGGTCTGGACGTCGGCAAGGGCGCCCACCACGCCGTGGCCCTCGACCCGGGCGGGAAGCGGGTGCACGACGCCGAGCTGCCGCAGGACGAGCAGCGGCTGAGGGACTTGTTCACCGGCTTGCAGGCCCACGGGCCGGTGCTCGTCGTGGTGGACCAGCCGGCCACCATCGGGGCGCTGCCGATCGCGGTAGCCCGCGATGTGGGCTGCGACGTGGCCTACCTGCCCGGGCTGGCCATGCGCCGCATCGCCGACCTGCACCCCGGGGCGGCCAAGACCGACGCCCGGGACGCCTACGTGATCGCCGAGGCCGCGCGCACGATGCCGCGCACCCTGCGGCGGGTGGACGTCGGCGAGGAGGTGCTGGCCGACCTGACCGTGCTGATCGGCTTCGACGACGACCAGGCACAGGAGGCCACCCGGATCAGCAACCGCATCCGGGGACTCCTCACCCAGATCCACCCGGCCCTGGAGCGGGTACTGGGTCCGAAGGTCACCACAACGGCGGTGCTGGAGCTGCTGGCCCGCTTCGGCGGTCCGGCCGGACTCCGCGCCGCCGGACGCCGCAGGCTACTCACCGTGGCCCGCAAAGCCGCGCCTCGAGCCGGGGAACAGCTGGTCGAAGACCTGCTCAACGCGCTGGATGAGCAGACCGTGGTCGTCCCCGGATCAGCAGCCGCGGAGAAGGTCCTGCCCCGGCTGGCGACCTCGCTGACCCAGGTACTGGCACGGCGGCGACAGATCGCCGCCGAGGTCGAAGGGCTGCTCGATGCCCACCCTCTTGCCAAGGTCCTGACCTCGATGCCCGGCGTCGGAGTCAGGACCGCAGCCCGCATCCTGCTCGAGGTCGGCGACGGCAGCGCCTTCCCGACCGCCGGACACCTGGCCGCCTACGCCGGTCTGGCCCCGGTCACCCGCCGCTCAGGCTCATCCATCCGCGGCGAGCACCCGCCCCGAGGCGGCAACAAGCAGCTCAAGCGAGCGTTCTTCCTCTCCGCCTTCGCCGCCCTGGCCGATCCCACCTCGAGGGCCTACTACGACCGCAAGCGCGCCGCCGGCAAACGCCATAACGCCGCCCTCATCTGCCTGGCCCGCCGCCGGGTCGACGTCCTGTTCGCCATGCTCCGCGACGGCACCGTCTACCAGCCTCAACCCGTGCAAGCCGCTTGACCGAACCCATAGGGACGGCGGATTCAACTGGTCGTCGCAACACCAGCTTGTTGATCTTCGGAGAGTAGCTGGGCGAGGGCTTCGGCCGGGGTCTTGAACCGGAGGGTCTTGCGGGGCCGTCCGTTGAGCCGGGCTTCGATGGCGATCAGGTCCTCGACCGAATGGACCGAGAGGTCGGTGCTCTTGGGCAGGTACTGGCGGAGCAGGCCGTTGGTGTTCTCGTTGGTGCCGCGCTGCCAGGGACTGTGCGGGTCGCAGAAGTAGATCGGCAGGTCGGCGGCGATGGTGATCTCGGCGTGCCGGGCCAGTTCGATGCCCTGGTCCCAGGTCAGCGAGCGGCGCAGCGCCGCCGGCAGCGTGCCGATCTTGGCGGTGATGGCGTCCCGGACGGCTTCGGCGCCGTGATCGGCGGGCAGGTGCAGCAGCATGGTGAACCGGGTGGTGCGCTCGACCAGGGTGCCCACCGCCGAGCCGCTGTCCTTGCCGACGATCAGGTCACCTTCCCAGTGGCCGCCGACGGAGCGGTCGTCGGCCTCGGCCGGCCGGTCGGCGATCATCACTTTGTCCTTGATGCGTTCCCGGCGGCCGTCGACGCGGCGGCGGGGCTTGCGCAGCGCCCGCCCGGTGCGCAGGCACTTTCTCAGCTCGCGGTTCAGTCCGCCCCGGCCCTGCACGAACAGCGACTGGTAGATGGCCTCGTGCGAGATGCGCATGCGTTCATCGTCGGGGAAGTCCTCGGGCAGCCGCCCGGCGATCTGTTCGGGGCTCCACCCGTCGGTCAGCTTGACCTGCACGTAGGCCTGCAGCTCGGGCAGCCCAGCCAGCTTGCTCGGCTTGGGCCGCCGGCCCCGCCCCTCGGCCTTGGCCTGCGCCGCCGCCGCCCGATACCGCGACCGGAGCCGCCGGTACGGGCTGCCCGGGACCCGCCCAGGCCGCCGCCGCAGGCCATCGGGTGACGGCGGCCGTCGCGGAGCCCACGGCATCCGGTTGCGGGCGAGCTCGCGACCGATCGTGGAGGGGTGCCGCCCCAGATGACGGGCGATCTCGGCCTTCGTCCAGCCGTCGTCCCAGCACAGGTCGATCGTCTCCCGCTCAGCCAGAGACAGAAAACGGCCACTGGGCTCGGACAATGTCATCGGCGCCATGCCGCCACCGTCGCGGAACCAGTTCCGACCGGTGGTCTCCGACACTCCGATCTTGACCGCGGCCTGCTCCGTCGACACTCCCTCGGCGATCAGCCTCCAGAACCCGCGCTCGAGGGCATTCAGCCTCCGCGGACGCGCCATCGACACCACCCCTACTCACAGGGTGTTGCGACGACCCCTTGAACCCGACGACACCCCCCCCGGGCAATGGAAGCTTCACCTACGCCGTGGCGCCCGTACCGCGGGTAAAGCTTCCATTGCCTGGTACCGGGCCGGGCCCCTCCGACGGGCCGGACGGACGACAGGGGCCGCCCCTCCCGCGCGGGAGGAGCGGCCCCTGTCGTTCGTGCCGGGGCTGTTACTCGGCCGCGACCTGCGGGCCCTCGTCGCCCTTGTCCTCCTCGGCGCCCGAGAGGGCCACCGGCGGGGTGTCGGGCAGATCGATCGGCTTGGCCT
>CAVRRZ010000002.1:0-205119 GCA_963723745.1 uncultured Actinomycetota bacterium | reverse complement strand
CGGGCAGCTCCCTGTACATCGCCTCGCTGTCCTCCCGCACGATCACCTACAAGGGCATGCTGACCACCGACCAGCTGCCGCTGTTCTTCCCCGACCTGCGCGACGAGCGCTACGAGTCGGCGATCGCCCTGGTGCACAGCCGGTTCTCGACCAACACCTTCCCGAGCTGGCCGCTGGCCCACCCGTTCCGGTTGATCGCGCACAACGGCGAGATCAACACCATCAAGGGCAACCGCAACCGCATGCGCGCCCGCGAGGCGCAAGCTGGCCACCCAGCTGTTCGACGGCCCGGGCCGGCCCGGCCGCAGGCTCGGGGCTGGAGCGGATCTTCCCGGTCACCGCGAGCGACTTCAGCGACTCGGCCACCTTCGACGAGGTGCTCGAGCTGCTGCACCTCGTCCGGCCGCTCGCTGCCGCACGCGGTGCTGATGATGATCCCGGAGGCGTGGGAGAACCACGACGAGATGGACCCGGCCCGCCGGGCCTTCTACCGGTTCCACTGCCTCGATCATGGAGCCGTGGGACGGTCCCGCCGCCGTCGCCTTCACCGACGGCACGCTGATCGGCGCCGTCCTCGACCGCAACGGCCTGCGCCCGGGCCGCTGGTGGCACACCAAGGACGACCTGGTGGTGCTGGCCAGCGAGGTCGGCGTGCTCGACATCCCCGCCGCCGACGTCGTGGCCAAGGGCCGGCTGCAGCCGGGCCGGATGTTCCTCGTCGACACCGCCGCCGGGCGCATCGTCTCCGACGAGGAGGTCAAGGGCGCGCTGGCCGCCGAGCACCCCTACGACGACTGGCTGCACGCCGGCCTGGTGCACCTGCCGTCGCTGCCCGAGCGCCGCCGGTCGCGGCCCAGCCACGAGTCCGTCGTCCGCCGCCAGCAGCTGTTCGGCTACACCGAGGAGGAGCTGCGCGTCCTCGTGACGCCGATGGCCTCCACGGGGGCCGAGCCGATCGGCTCCATGGGCACCGACACCCCCGTCGCGGCGCTGTCGGACCGGTCGCGGCTGCTCTACGACTACTTCGGCCAGCTGTTCGCCCAGGTGACCAACCCGCCGCTGGACGCCATCCGCGAGGAGCTGGTGACCAGCCTCGGCCGCACCTTCGGCCCGGAGCAGAACCTGCTGCAGGCGATGCCCGGCCTCCTGCCGCCAGGTGTTCGCTGCCGTTCCCGGTCATCGACAACGACGAGCTGGCCAAGATCCTGCACATCGACGACGACGGCGACCTGCCCGGCTTCGCCGCCGTGCGGATCACCGGGCACTTCGACGTCACCGGCGGCGGCCCCGCGCTGGCCGAGGCGATCGAGCGAGCTGCGCACCAAGGTCAGCCAAGGCCATCGCGGCCGGCGCGCGGATCATCGTGCTCTCCGACCGCGACTGCGACGAGCAGCCGGGCGCCGATCCCGTCCCTGCTCATGACCGCCGCCGTGCACCACCACCTGGTGCGCGAGAAGACCCGCATGGAGGTCGGCCTGGTCGTCGAGTCCGGCGACTGCCGCGAGGTCCACCACGTCGCGCTGCTGCTCGGCTACGGCGCGGCCGCGGTCAACCCGTACCTGGCGTTCGAGTCGATCGAGGACCTCATCCGCGACGGCGCGCTCACCGGCGTCGAGCCCGCCCAGGCCGTGCGCAACATGGTCAAGGCGCTCGGCAAGGGCGTGCTCAAGGTGATGAGCAAGATGGGCATCAGCACCGTCGGCTCCTACACGATGGCGCAGATCTTCGAGGCCGTCGGCCTCTCGCAGGACCTCGTCGACGAGTACTTCACCGGCACCGCCTGCCCGCTGGGCGGCGTCGGCATCGACGTGCTCGCCGAGGAGGTGGCCATGCGCCACCGCCGCGCCTACCCGGACAACCCCACCGAGCGCGCGCACCGCCGGCTGGAGACCGGCGGGGAGTACCAGTGGCGCCGCGAGGGCGAGGTGCACCTGTTCAACCCCGAGACGGTGTTCCTGCTCCAGCACGCCACCCGCTCCCGCCAGTACGAGGTCTTCGAGCGGTACACGCAGACCGTCGACAAGCTCTCGGAGGAGGCCGCGACCCTGCGCGGGCTGTTCCGCTTCAAGACCGGCGAGCGGCCGCCGGTGCCGATCGAGGAGGTCGAGCCGGTCAGCGAGATCGTCCGGCGGTTCTCCACCGGCGCGATGAGCTACGGCTCCATCTCGCAGGAGGCGCACGAGACGCTCGCGATCGCCATGAACCGGCTGGGCGGCAAGTCCAACACCGGTGAGGGCGGCGAGGACCCCGACCGGTTCACCCCCGACCCCAACGGCGACCTGCGCCGCTCGGCGATCAAGCAGGTGGCCAGCGGCCGGTTCGGCGTCACCAGCGAGTACCTGGTCAACGCCGACGACATCCAGATCAAGATGGCCCAGGGCGCCAAGCCCGGCGAGGGCGGCCAGCTGCCCGGCCAGCAAGGTCTACCCGTGGGTGGCCCGCACCCGGCACTCGACGCCGGGCGTCGGCCTGATCAGCCCGCCGCCGCACCACGACATCTACTCGATCGAGGACCTCAAGCAGCTCATCCACGACCTGAAGAACGCCAACGACGAGGCGCGGGTGCACGTCAAGCTGGTGTCCGAGGTCGGCGTCGGCACGGTCGCCGCGGGGGTCAGCAAGGCGCACGCGGACGTCGTCCTGATCTCCGGGCACGACGGCGGCACGGGTGCCGCGCCGCTGACCTCGCTCAAGCACGCCGGCTCGCCGTGGGAGCTCGGGCTGGCCGAGACCCAGCAGACGCTGCTGGCCAACGGGCTGCGCGACCGGATCGTCGTGCAGGTCGACGGGCAGATGAAGACCGGCCGCGACGTGGTCATCGCCGCGCTGCTCGGCGCCGAGGAGTACGGCTTCGCCACCGCGCCGCTGGTCGTCTCCGGCTGCGTGATGATGCGGGTCTGCCACCTCGACACCTGCCCGGTCGGCGTCGCGACCCAGAACCCGGAGCTGCGCAAGCGGTTCACCGGGCAGCCGGAGTTCGTCGTCACCTTCTTCGAGTTCCTCGCCGAGCAGGTGCGCCAGTACCTCGCCGAGCTGGGCTTCCGGTCCCTCGACGAGGCCGATCGGCCACGCCGAGCTGCTCGACACCCGGCAGGCGGTCGACCACTGGAAGGCCGCCGGGCCTCGACCTCGTCGCCGATGCTCGTCGTGCCGGAGCTGCCCGAGGGCGCGCCGCGCCGCCGGGTGCGGGCGCAGGACCACGGCCTGGACGTCGCCCTGGACCAGACCCTCATCCAGCTGTGCGAGGGCGCGCTGCTCGACGCGCGGCCGGTCAGCCTCGAGCTGCCGGTGCGCAACGTCAACCGCACCGTCGGCACGATGCTCGGCTCGATGGTCACCCGCCGCTTCGGCGGCGAGGGCCTGCCCGACGGCACGATCGACCTCACCTTCGGCGGGTCGGCCGGGCAGTCGTTCGGCGCGTTCCTGCCCGCGCGGCATCACCATGCGGCTGTTCGGCGACGCCAACGACTACGTCGGCAAGGGCCTGTCCGGCGGGCGGATCGTCGTCCGGCCGTCCCGGGAGGCGCCGTTCGCCGCCGAGGACAACGTCATCGCCGGCAACGTCATCGGCTACGGCGCGACAGGCGGTGAGATCTTCCTGCGCGGCCGGGTGGGCGAGCGGTTCTGCGTCCGCAACTCCGGCGCGCTGGCCGTCGTCGAGGGCGTGGGCGACCACGCGCTGGAGTACATGACCGGCGGCCGCGCGGTCATCCTCGGGCGCGACCGGGCGCAACATCGCGGCCGGCATGTCCGGCGGCATCGGCTACGTCCTCGACCTGGCCCGGCACCGGGTCAACGGCGAGATGGTCGACGTCGAGCCGCTCGACGGCGAGTCCGCGCAGTGGCTGCGCGACGTGCTGGTGCGGTACGCGGCCGACACCGAGTCGCCGGTGGCGCACGCGCTGCTGGCCGACTGGGGCCGCTGGTCCGAGCAGTTCAGCGTGATCATGCCGCGGGACTACCGGCGCGCGCTCGAGGCCCGGCGGGCCGCCGAGGCCGCGGGTACGGACGTGGACCTAGCCGTTATGGAGGCCGCTCGTGGCTGACACCACCGGATTCCTGAAGTTCGACCGCGCAGCTGCCGCCGCGCCGGCCGGTCGACGTCCGGATCCTGGACTGGAAGGACGTCTACCTCGCCCGCGCCGAACGGCGAGGACGAGGTCTTCCCGGTCGCCGCGGTGCGCAAGCAGGCGGCACGCTGCATGGACTGCGGCATCCCGTTCTGCCACCACGCCTGCCCGGTGGCGCAACCTGATCCCGGAGTGGAACGACCTCGCCCGCCGCGACGACTGGCACGAGGCCATCGAGCGGCTGCACGCGACGAACAACTTCCCGGAGTTCACCGGGAAGCTCTGCCCCGCCCCGTGCGAGGGCTCCTGCGTGCTCAACCTGCAGGAGTCGCCGGTGACGATCAAGCAGATCGAGTGGGAGATCATCGACCGCGCCTTCGATCGAGGGCTGGGTCACGCCGCTCAGCCGGCGCAGGAGCGCACCGGCAAGAAGGTCGCCGTCGTCGGCTCCGGCCCGGCCGGGCTGGCCGCCGCCCAGCAGCTCACCCGCGCCGGGCACGACGTGACCGTCTTCGAGCGGGCCGACCGCATCGGCGGGCTGCTCCGCTACGGCATCCCCGAGTTCAAGATGGAGAAGGCGCGTCCTCGACCGGCGGCTGGACCAGATGCGCGCCGAGGGCACCCGGTTCGTCACCGGTGTCGAGGTCGGCGGCAGTGCGGACGGCGACCTGTCCGCCGAGCAGCTGCGCGGCGACTTCGACGCCGTCGTGCTCGCCGGTGGCGCGACGGTCGGCCGCGACCTGCCGGCCCCGGGCCGGGAGCTGTCCGGCATCCACCTGGCGATGGAGTACCTGCCCTACGGCAACCTGCAGGCACTCGGCGAGCTCGACGACCCGCCGATCAACGCCCACGGCAAGCACGTGGTGATCATCGGAGGCGGCGACACCGGCGCCGACTGCCTCGGCACCGCGCACCGGCAGGGCGCGCCGTCGGTGACCCAGCTGGAGATCATGCCGGCGCCGCCGGACCGCCGGGACTCCGGCCGCCAACCCGTGGCCGACCTACCCGATGATCATGCGCGTCTCCAGCGCGCACGAGGAGGGCGGCGAGCGGCTCTACTCGGTCAACACCGAGCGCTTCCTGGGTCACGAGGACGGTCCGGCCGCGGGCGGGTCCGCGCGCTGCTGCTGCACGAGGTCGAGCGGGTCGACGGCCGGTTCCAGAAGGTCGAGGGCACCGAGCGCGAGCTGCCCGCCGACCTGGTGCTTCCTGGCCATGGGCTTCACCGGTGCCGCAGCGCGAGGGGCTGCTCGACGCCCTCGGCGTCGAGGTCGACGGGCGCGGCAACGTCGCCCGCGACGCGCGAGTTCATGTCCACGGTGCCCGGTGTCTTCGTCGCCGGGGACATCGGCCGCGGTCAGTCGCTGATCGTGTGGGCGATCGCCGAGGGCCGCGCAGCGGCCGCCGGCGTCGACACCTGGCTCACCGGTGACTCCGGCTGCCGCGACCGGTCGACGCCGACCGACGGTCGCGCTGCGCTGACCGACATCGGCGGCGGCCCGACTCGTGCGCCCGCGTCGCCGTCGGTGTGCCGGCGACCACCGCACTAGCGTTCAGGGCATGTCCCGCCGCGCGAAGATCGTCTGCACCCTCGGTCCCGCCACCAGCTCCCTGGAGCAGATCACCGCCCTCGTCGAGGCCGGCATGGACGTGGCCCGGCTGAACTTCAGCCACGGCGCGCACGCCGACCACGCGACGGCCTACCGCGCTGGTCCGCGAGGCGTCCGACCGCACCGGCCACGCCGTCGCCGATCCTGGCCGACCTGCAGGGCCCGAAGATCCGGCTGGGCACCTTCGCCGACGGTCCGGTCACCTGGGCCACCGGCAGCACAGGTCTGCATCACCGTCGAGGACGTCGAGGGCACCGCCGAGCGGGTGTCCACGACCTACAAGGACCTCGCCGACGACGTCCGCGTCGGCGACCGGCTCCTGGTCGACGACGGGAAGCTGGCGCTCACCGTCGTCGCGCGTCGAGGGGCCCGACGTCTTCTGCCTGGTCGTCGAGGGCGGCGAGGTGTCCAACAACAAGGGCCTGTCGCTGCCCGGCGTCGCCGTGAGCGTGCCGGCGCTGTCGGACAAGGACGAGGAGGACCTGCGCTTCGCCCTGCACCTGTCGCGTGGACTTCGTCGCCCTGTCGTTCGTCCGGCACCCGGACGACGCCGAGCTGGTGCGCGACGATCATGCGCCAGGAGGACATCGAGGTCCCGGTCATCGCCAAGCTGGAGAAGCCCGAGGCGGTGGACCGGCTCGAGGCGATCGTCGAGGCCTTCGACGGGATCATGGTGGCCCGCGGCGACCTGGGCGTGGAGCTGCCCCTCGAGCAGGTCCCGCTGGTGCAGAAGCGCGCCATCCAGGCCGCGCGCGAGCGCAACAAGCCGGTCATCGTGGCCACCCAGATGCTCGAGTCGATGATCAGCAACTCGCGGCCGACCCGCGCCGAGGCCTCCGACGTCGCCAACGCCGTCCTCGACGGCGCCGACGCGGTGATGCTCTCGGGGGAGACCTCGGTGGGCGAGCACCCGATCGGCGCCGTCCGCACGATGGAGCGGATCATCGACGCCGTCGAGAGCGACCACCATCCGCGTCCCCGAGGTGACCCGGCGGTCCCGGTCCCGGTCGGGCGCGATCGTGCGGGCGGCCAAGGACGTCGCCGAGGCGCTCGACGTCAAGGCGCTGGCCACGTTCACCCAGACCGGGGAGACCGCGCGACGGCTGGCCGCGCTGCACCCCCGGCAGCCGCTGCTGGCCTTCACCGTCGACGCGCGGGTGCGCAGCCAGCTGGCGCTGTCCTGGGGCGTGGAGACGTTCCTCGTGCCCTCGGTGCAGCACACCGACGACATGGTGCGCGCAGGTGGACTTCTCGCTGCTGTCCATCGGCCGGCTCAAGGTCGGCGACCGCGTCGTCGTCGTCGCCGGCAGCCCGCCGAACACGGTCGGCTCCACCAACCTGATCCGCGTGCACGAAGTGGGCACCGACTCGTGACGGCGGGCGGCGACAGCCAGGCCGCGGCACTGATGGCCGTCCTCGACCTGGAGGAGCGCGAGCCCGACGTCTTCGTCGGCAGACGCCGACGACCGAGCTGCAGCGCATCTTCGGCGGCCAGGTCGCCGGCCAGGCGCTGATGGCCGCGGGCCGCACGGTGCCCGCCGACCGCGGCGGTGCACTCGCTGCACTCCTACTTCCTGCGGCCCGGTGACCCGCAGGAGGAGATCCGCTACGTCGGTCGAGCGCATCCGCGACGGGCGGTCGTTCAGCACCCGCCGCGTGCTGGCCCACCAGCACCGCAAGGGCGAGGACGTCGCGATCTTCGCGCTGACCGCCGACTTCCACGGCGGGGGAGAAGGCCGTCGTCGAGCACTCGCTGCCGATGCCGGAGGTGCCCGGCCCGGAGGAGCTGCCCTCGCTGGCCGACTACGCGGACAAGCATCCCGGCGTGTCCGAAGGCGGCCAAGCTGATCGGCCGGGCGCGTGGAGCAGCGGCTGCTCGAGGACCCGTTCACCGCCCGAGCCGAAGTCCTACCGCCGGACACCGGCACGCGGGTCTGGATGCGGGTGGCCGGACGGCTGCCGGACGATCCCGCCGTGCACGCCGCGGCGCTGACGTTCGTCAGCGACCTGACGCTGCTGTCGGCCGGGCTGGCCCGGCTCGGCGGTGGCTGGGGCGGCCGGTACGTCGGTGCCAGCCTGGACCACGCGGTCTGGTTCCACGCGCCGGTGCGCGCCGACGACTGGTTCCTCTACGAGACCGACAGCCCGGCGGCGTCGTCCGGGCGGGCGCTGTGCTTCGGCCAGATCTGGGCGGCCGACGGCACCCACGTCGCCACGGTGGCCCAGGAGGGCCTGATCCGCGACCTCGAGGGCTGAACCGGTCGCTCCCTCGGGCCGGGTCGAGATCGGCGCCTACTCGTCGCCGGCCGGGGACGTGGTCGGCTCCTGCGGGGCGATGGCCTGGGCCGGGGTCTCGTCCTGTGCGGCAGGCACCTCGGGCAGGGCCGCCGCAGCATCAGCGGTGACGTCGACCGATGCTGCCGGCGCCTGCGCGCCGTCGGCGGCCCGGGCGGCGTCGTCCGCAGCCCGGCGGGCAGCCTCGGCGGCCCGGGCAGCCTGCTCGCGAGCCCGTTCGGCCGCCTGCTCGGCGAAGTCGTCGGCCAGCCAGTCGTGGCTCTCGCAGAGCAGCGTCCACAACCGCTCGACGTGCGCCCGCGTCGTGGCCGGCGCTCCGACGGCGACCCGCAGCACCACCGAGCCGCCGACGGTGGTGTGGGTCAGGAACACCTCGCCGCCGTCGTTGAGCCGTTCCAGCAGGGTCATGGTGGCGACGTCGGCGTCGACGTCGTCGGCCCAGCGCGGGCGCAGGCAGACCAGCGAGAACGGGTGCGGCGCTGGCGACGTCGAACCGCTCGTCGGCCTCGGCCCAGCCGGCGAGCTCCTGCGCCCAGGCGACGTGCGTCCGCATGTGCGCCCGCAGGCCCTCGGCGCCGTACCAGCGCAGCACGAACCACAGCTTCAGCGCGCGGAAGCGCCGGCCGAGCTCGATCTGCCAGTCGCGGTAGTCGACGACCGCGCCGGCGTCGGTCGCGGCGTTGCGCAGGTACTCGGGGAGGATCGCCAGCGCTCCGGTGAGCGAGGCCCGGTCGGCGACCCAGAAGAGGGTGGCGTCGAAGCCGGTGAGCAGCCACTTGTGCGCGTCCGTGGTGTAGCTGTCGGCCCACTCGACGCCGGCCTGCAGAGAGCGCAGCTCCGGCACGATGCCGGTGACGCCGGCGTATGCGGCGTCCACGTGCAGCCAGACGTCGTGGTCGCTGGCAGATGGGGCCGAGCTCGGCCAGCGGGTCGATCGCGGTGGTCGAGGTCGTGCCGACCGTGGCGCAGACCAGGACGGGTACGTAGCCGCGCGCCCGGTCCCGCTCGAGGCGGGCGCGCAGGGCGTCCGGGCGCATGCCGAGGTCGTCGTCCACCTCGACGATGCGCACGGCGTCGCTGCCGAGCCCGGCGATGCGGACGGCCTTCTCCATCGAGGAGTGGGTCTCGGCCGACACGTACACCAGCGCCCGGTCCGGGTCGACGCCGTGCCGCACGGTCGCGCCCTTGCTCGCCCGGTGCAGGGCGGCCAGCAGGGCGACGAGGTTGGCCCCCGAGCTGGAGTCCTGGACGACGCCGCCACCGGTGCCCGAGAAGAGGAACGACCCGGGCAGCCCGAGCAGTCCGGCGAACCAGTCCATGACGTGCTGTTCGAGCTCGGTGCACGCGGGGCTGGTGACCCACGACATGCCCTGCACGCCGAGCCCGGCGCTCACCAGGTCGCCGAGGACCGAGGGCCCCGAGGTGTTGGCCGGGAAGTAGCCGAAGAAGCCCGGGTGCTGCCAGTGGGTCAGGCCGGGCACGACGACCCGATCGAGGTCGGCCAGGACCGCCGAGAACGGCTCCCCGCTCTCGGGCGGGCTCTCGGGCAGGGCCGCGCGGACCTCGCCCGGCACCACCTGCGAGCGCACCGACAGCTCACCGACGCGGGACCAGTAGTCGGCGATCCAGTCGACGACCTCGTGGCCGTGCTTCCGGAACTGCTCGGGCGTCATGTGCGGAACGGGCTCGGTCACGGACGCCACAGTATTGCCAGAGAGGAGCGGCTCCCGGAGGGTCCCTGGCGAGACGAAGCCGCGCAGCCCGGCGACGCGGCTGCGCGCTCGCAGGGGAACGGCACCTGGCCGCGGCGTCGTCCGGAGGACGACGAATCATCGAGTGCCCCCGGTGCGACTCGAACGCACACTGCGCGGGTTTTGAATCCGCTCCCTCTGCCGATTGGGGTACGGGGGCCGGCCGGTCGTGCTGTTCCAGCAGGGTAGCCGGGAGGTGCGCCACCGTGCGCATGGCTAGGCTGCGTTCCCGTGAACAGCGAGACGACGCGGGTCCTCATCGCCGAGGACGAGGCGCTGATCCGCCTCGACCTCAAGGAGATGCTCGAGGAGGAGGGCTACGCCGTCGTCGCCGAGGTCGGCGACGGACAGCAGGCCATCGACCAGGCGGCCGCGCTCCGCCCCGACCTGGTGATCCTCGACATCCAGATGCCGGTGCTGGACGGGCTCAGCGCCGCCGAGCGGATCGCCGGCGACCGGATCGCCCCGGTCATCGTGCTCACCGCGTTCAGCCAGCGCGAACTGGTCGAGCGGGCCCGGGACGCGGGCGCCATGGCGTACCTGGTCAAGCCGTTCTCCAAGAACGACCTCGTGCCCGCCATCGAGGTGGCTCGTGCGCGGTTCGCCGAGCTCAGCGCCCTCGACGACGAGGTGCGCACGCTCGAGGAACGCCTCGAGGCCCGCAAGGTCGTGGAGAAGGCCAAGGGGCGGCTCATGACCGAGCAGGACATGACCGAAGCCGAGGCGTTCCGGTACATCCAGCGGAGGGCCATGAACGAGCGGACGTCGATGAAGGCACTGGCCGAGGCGATCCTCGCGGCCGACGCTCAGACGGGTGAGAGCACCGCCTGACCTGCGTACCAGGCGGCCCTCGGGCGTCGCCCGGCCGAGGTCACGACCTCATCACGGTGGTCCACGGCGCGGGTGCAACTCCGGCTGCGACGGCTAGGTTCGGCCCACCGATCGGGCGCCCGACGCCGGTTCCTGGTGAATCGACGGCGGCGCGTCCCCACGAGAACACTGGGAGTTGCTCGATGCGCACTGGGTTCACTGCCCGCAGCATCGCCGTCACCGGTGCCGCCCTGCTCGCCCTCACCGCGTGCGGTGGCGGCGGGGACGACGACACCGACACCGGCACCGACACCGACACCGGTGGCGAGACTGCGCAGACCAACATCTACGGCACCGACGGCAACATGGGCAACGCCCTCGGGGAAGCGTTCTCCGAGGAGGGCGCCCTGGCCGGCATGAAGGGCACCCTGCCCCTGACCGAGCTGGGCGCGGACTTCACCGACCGGCTCCTCGAGGTCGACCCGGAGCTGCAGGACTTCAACTACGCGGGCGAGACCTACGACGCCATCGTCATCACCGCCCTCGCGGCGCAGGCGGCGGGTACGACCGATGCCAACGTCTTCAAGGACTACGTCAACGGCATCACGTTCGGTGGCGACGTCTGCGAGGACTTCGCCGCGTGCCTGGCGATTCTCGAAGACGGCGGCAACGTCGACTACGACGGCATCAGTGGCCCGCTGTCGTTCACCGATGCCGGTGAGCCGGCGCAGGCCAGCTTCGGTCTGCAGCAGTTCGGCGCGGACAACAGGATCGACGACGACCTGACCGAGTTCGTGATCGCCGGCGACGAGGCCAACGCCGCCACCGACGAGGGGCCGGAGCCGGTCACCGGTGCCACCTCCGACGAGCCGCTGACCATCGGCACCCTGCTGCCGCTGACCGGCAGCCTGGCCTTCCTCGGCCCGCCCGAGGTCGCGGGTGCGCAGCTCGCCGTCCAGGACATCAACGAGGCCGGCGGCGTGCTGGGCCAGGACGTGGTTCTCGTCGAGGGTGACTCCGGTGACGCGTCGACCGACACCGCCAGCCAGACCGTCGACCGGCTGCTGCAGGAGGGCGTCGACGCGATCATCGGTGCCGCGTCCTCCGGCGTGAGCCTGACGGTCATCGACGCCATCACCGGCGCCGGCGTCCTGCAGTTCTCGCCGGCGAACACGTCGGACCAGTTCACGACCTACGACGACAACGGGCTGTACTTCCGCACGGCGCCGCCGGACACCCTGCAGGCCCGGGCGCTCGCCGACCTCATCATCGCGGACGGCAACAACTCGGTCGGCATCATGGCGCTGAACGACCCGTACGGCACCGGCCTGGCCGAGAACACGCTCAACAACCTGGTCGAGAGCGGTCTCGGCGAGGACCAGATCCGCTCCATCACCTACGACCCCAACGCTGCGAACTTCGACAGCGAGGTCCAGGAGATGGTCGACTTCGACCCCGACGCGATCGTCGTCATCGGGTTCGTGGAGTCGGCGCGGATCATCGAGGGTCTCAACGCCCAGGGCATCGGCCCGGCGCGCGACTGATCCAGCAGTGACCCGGGTCGGCTGACCCGGAGGCACGACCGGGTGGCCCGGCACCGTTCGCGGTGCCGGGCCACTCTGTGTCGAGGTCAGTGAGGCGCGTTTCCTGCCGGCCACGGCCAGAAACCGGGCCGAGGCTCAGGGGGCACGCACGCACAAGGGCCCGCCACGGATCTCTCCGTCGCGGGCCCCTGACCGGCCGGGTGGGGCTACTGCGCCTTGGCCAGCGTGCCCAGGTAGAGCTCGATCACCTTGGGGTCGTGCATGAGCGAGTCTCCGGTGTCGGTGTAGGCGTTCCTGCCCTGGTCCAGGACGTACCCGCGGTCGCAGATCTGCAGGCAGCGCCGTGCATTCTGCTCGACCATGATGATCGAGACACCCGTCGCGTTGATCCGGCGGCAGCGGATGAAGACCTCGTCCTGGTAGGCGGGCGACAGGCCCGCCGACGGCTCGTCGAGGAGCAGCACCGAAGGATCCATCATCAGGGCCCGGCCCATGGCCACCATCTGCCGCTCACCGCCGGACAGCGACCCGGCCTTCCCCTTGCGCCGCTCGCCGAGCAGCGGGAACAGATCGATGACGTAGTCGAAGCGCTCCTTGAACGTCTTCGGCCGCAGGTAGACACCCATCTGCATGTTCTCCTCGATGGTGAGGGAGGGGAACACGTTGTTGTTCTGCGGCACGTAGCCGACCCCGAGCTGGACCAGGCGGTGCGCGGGCGCGGAGGTGATGTCCTCGCCGCGGAGGGTCACCGACCCGGACCGGACGGGGATCAGCCCGAACAGGGCCTTCAGCAGCGTCGACTTGCCGGCCCCGTTGGGCCCGATGATGCCGACGAGCTCGCCGTCCTTCAGGTAGAAGTCGCAGCCGCGCAGGATGTTCACACCCGGTAGGTAGCCGGCGACCAGCTCGTCGGCGCGGACCAGCGCGCCCTCGGCCAGCCGCGCGTGCTCCTCGCGGGTGGCGGCACGCTCGGCCGGCGTCAGCTCGCCCGAGGAGACGGCCTCGTCGGCGCGGGTGACGCCTTCATCCCGGTCGTCGACCTCGAACAGCTGCTCGTTCTCGCCGAACACCGAGTCGCTCTGGCTCATCGCTCGTCCTTCCCGGCCGTGCGGTCCGAGGCGACGACGTCGCCGTCGAGGCCTTCTTCGCGGGCGATCTGCTGCTCGGCCTCGGCCAGCGCCCGGTCCTCCTCCTCCGCGGTGAGGGGGGCGTCGTGGTGGGCGCCGAGGTAGGCGTCGACGACGGCCTGGTTCTGGCTGATCGACTCGGGGGGCCCCTCGGCGATGATCCTGCCTGCGGCCATCACCACGACCCAGTCGCTGATGTCGCGGACGACGTCCATGTCGTGCTCGACGAAGATCACCGTCATGCCCTGCTCCCGCAGGTCCTTCACATGGCCGAGCAGGCTCTGGGTCAGCGCGGGGTTCACGCCCGCCATCGGCTCGTCGAGCATGACGACCTTCGGGTCGCTCATCAGCGCCCGGGCCATCTCGAGCAGCTTGCGCTGGCCTCCGGAGAGGGTGCCGGCGAAGTCGTCCTTCTTGGCGTCGAGCTTGAAGCGGGTGAGCAGGTCCATCGCCTTGTCGGTGTTGGCCTTCTCCTGCGAGCGCCACATGCCCGGGACGAGCGCCCGAAGAAAGCTCTCCCCCTTCTGCCCCTGGGCGCCGAGAAGCATGTTCTGCAGCACGGTCAGCCTCGACAGCGCCTTGGTGAGCTGGAAGGTGCGGACGACGCCCAGCTTCGCGACCTGGTGCGGCACCAGGTCGCCCAGGGACCGGCCGTCGTAGGACCAGGTGCCGGTGTTCGGCTGGTCGAACCCCGTGAGCAGGTTGAACAGCGTCGTCTTGCCCGCTCCGTTCGGTCCGATGAGTCCGGTGATGCCACCGCGCTGGATCTCCAGGTGGTCGACCGCTACGGCGGTCAGGCCGCCGAAGGTGCGGCGCGACGTCGTCGACGACGATCACCGGGTCCGGCTTGGCGACCCCGACCTCCCAGGGGATGTCGCGGAGTGCCGCCTGCGCCTCGCGGCGCGGCGCGTCGCCGGACTTCCAGGCGGTGGCGCCATGGGCCTCCGGGCCCGGGCCGGAGCCGTGGGCGGCGTTCTGGTCAGCGGGCATCGAGCATCACCTCTCGCCGGTCACCGAAGATGCCCTGCGGTCGGAAGATCAACAGCAGCATGAGGCCTACGCCGACCAGCACGTAGCGCAGCTGCGCGACGTCGGTTGCCGAGAGCAGGTCGGAGGGGATCACTCCGTTGCGGATGAGGGCGCGCAGGCCGGTGTCGGCGAACTGCAGGACGAACAGCAGGATCATCGCGCCGACGACGGGGCCGAGGACGCGGGCGGCGCCGCCGAGGATCAGGGCGGCGTAGGCCAGGAACGTGTTGGCGTTCTGGTACTGGTCGGGGTTGGCCGACCCGGTTCCCACGGCGTACACCATGCCACCGACGGCGCCGATCACGCCGCCGAGGACGAGCACCTGCATCTTGTACGCGTAGACGTTCTTGCCCAGGGAACGGACGGCGTCCTCGTCCTCGCGGATGGCCTTGACGACGCGGCCCCAGGGGCTGCGCACCAGTGCCCAGACCAGCAGGCAGAACAGAGCGACCAGGATCCAGCCGACCAGGCAGAGCCACAGCTCACCACCGCTCCAGGTGGTGCCCAGGAGGCGGTAGCGGCGGCTGGTGTCCCAGGGCGCCAGGGCGACGAAGTCACGGTTGAAGGCGGCGAGGCCTCGGGTGCCGCCGGTCACCGACGTCGCCGACACCGACCGGAAGGTCAGCCGCAGACCTTCTGCTGCAGCGATCGTCACGATGGCGAGGTAGTCGGCCCGCAGTCGCAGCGTCGGGATGCCCAGGAGGAGGGCGAGGACCACGGCGGCCAGCAGGCCGACCAGTACTCCGACCCAGAACGGCATGCCCCACTTGCTCACCGAGATCGCGATGCCGAATCCGCCGAGCATCGCGAACGCGATCTGCCCGAAGTTGAGCAGGCCGGCGTAGCCGAAGTGCATGTTCAGGCCGATGGCCAAGAGCGCGAAGAAGATCGCCTGGAACCCCAGGCCGGACTTGAGCGCCACCTGCAGCGCGTCGACGAGTTCACCCATGGGCTCAGCCGATCCGTGCTCGGCTACCCAGGATGCCCTGGGGCCGGATGACGAGGATGACGATCAAGAGCAGCAGCCCTCCGACGTACTTCATGTCGTTCGGGATCACCAGCGTGGACATCTGCACGAACAGGCCCGACGACGATGCCACCTACCAGGGCGCCGTAGGCGGTGCCGAGCCCCCCGAGGGTCACCCCGGCGAACATCAGCAGGAGCAGGCGGAAGCCCATGTCCCACTGGACCTCGTCGGTCAGCCCGAGCAGCACGCCACCGAGGGCCGCCAGCGTGCCGCCCATCATCCAGACGACCAGGATGACGCGGTTGACGTCGATGCCCGACGACGCCGCGAGGTCCCGATTGTCGGACACGGCGCGCATGGCCTTGCCGATCTTGGTCTTCTGGAGCATGAGGGCGACCAGCAGGAGCACGGCCAGCGCGATGCAGATGGTGACTAGGTCGGAGTTGGTCATCCGGAACAGGCCGTAGTCGACCGCCCGCTGGCCCCGGAACGCGTCGTAGGGCTGCGATCGGCCGCCGTAGATGACCTGGACCATGTACCGCAGTGCGAGCGACAGGCCGATGGAGACGACCAGGGCGGCGACCAGGCCGGTGCCGCGGTTGCGCAGCGGTCGCCAGAGCCCGAGTTCGTTCAGTGCCCCGACGGCGGCGCCGACGAAGAGCGCGATGACCGCCGCGAGAACGAACGGGACGCCGCCCTGGACGTTCACGAACCAGGCGGCGACGGCTCCGATGGTGACGAGCTCGCCGTGGGCGAAGTTGACCAGCCCGGTCGTGCCGAAGATCAGGGACAGGCCGACGGCGGAGATGGCGATGAGCAGGCCGAAGCGCAGACCGTCGACGGCGAGCTGGACGGCGCGCACCGTGCTTCCGCCACCCCGGCTGCCGTCGGCGATCGAGAAGATCACGCCCTGCTGGCGCCCTTCGCCGACGTTCACCGTCCGGGTGTCCTCGCCGTTGAGCGTGACGCCCTCGGGCAGGCCCTCGGCGTCGAGCGTGACCACGTAGGTGCCCGGGCCTGGGAGCTCCACCTCCCAGCGACCGTTCTCGTCGGTGGTGGCGCTGCCCACCTCGTCGCCGTCCTGGGTCGCGACCGTGATGTCGACGCCCTCGATCGCACCGAACGAGCGGGCCTGCAGCGTGCCGACCAGGGTCTCGCCCCCGGTCTCGGCGGCGGCCGGACCGGACGAGAACGCGGCCAGGCCGGCGGCGAACGCGACGACCAGCAACACGCGGACCAGGAGGGTTCTCCTCATGGTCGGGCGCGGTGACGCGGTGCCGGACCCGGTGGGGCCCGTTCGTCGACCGCGCCGGTGGGCACGGGCTCCCGTGTGCGTCACACGACCTCCCAGCGATGGATTGACGAGGGACCCTAACCGAGAGAGAGGCGTCCGTTCCGGGTTTCCTCTGAGCTGTGACCTTTCCGCGACAGGCCGTCATCAGAAGGTTCCGAAGTGGTGCGGCGCGCCGCCGTGATCACGTCACTCGGACGCGGCAGTCTCCTCGGCACCGTCCAGGGGAGGGCTCCTGTGTCAGGACCGACTGTGACCCGACCGTCGAGGTCCCGCGTGGTGGCGCGCACGGCGCGCCCCGCCGACCTTCCCGCCGTGCTGGCCCTCGTCCGGCAGTACCGCGCAGACGCGCACGCCGAGGGCGTCCTCACCGGTCAGACCGCGCTGGGCGCCGCCGCGGCCGGCTTCCGCCGGCTGCTCGGCGACCCCGGGCACCGCGTGGTGCTCGCCGTCCTCCCCGGGCCGAACGCGGCCGCCGGCGCCGCGGACGGCGAGACCGCGGTGGGGCTGGCCGTTCTCGGCCTCGACCCGCTCTCCCTGGTCCTGGGCGCGCCCCAGGTCACCGTGGACACCTTCGTGGTCCACCGCTCGCACCGGCGCCGGGGCGTGGGCTCCTCGCTGTTGGCCGCGGCCGTCGACTACGCAGGGGAGGTCGGCGCCGCGCACCTCGTCGCCGCCGTCGGGGGCCACGCGGCCGAGCGGCAGCGGTTCTTCGCGCAGATGGGGTTCGCGCCGCTGAGCACCCGGCGGATCGTCTCGCTCGACGGTCTGGCCCGCACCCTCGCGGCCCGCCGGCGCGCCGGCGTGACGGTTCCCGTGCCGCGGCGGCCACCGGCGCGGCGTCGTGCGGTGGCCGTGCCGGCGCCCCTGCCGGTGCAGCGGACGGGGCCGCTCCCGCTGCTCGGCCCCCTCTACGCGGAGGCCGGGGAGCGCTGACCTCCGCCGGCGGCGTCGGTCAGGATCATGCAGGTCAGCCGCCCGGTGGCGGTGACCTTGCCTTCGTCGTCGGTCACCTCGATGAGGAACGTGGCCAGGGTGCGTCCCCGCCGCACCGGCGTGCAGACGGCGGTGACCGTTCCGCTGCGCGGTGAGCGCACGTAGCTGGCGTTGAGCTCGATGCCGACCGCCCTGCGCTCGGGGCCGGCGCCGAGCTGCGCCGCCCAGGAGCCGATGGTCTCCATCAGGGAGCACGTGGCGCCCCCGTGCAGCAGGCCGAAGGGCTGCTGGTTGCCCTCGACCGGCATCGTCGCGACCAGCCGGTCGGGGTCGTAGTCGACGATCTTGATCCCGAGTTTCTCGTCCAATGGGCTGGCGACGTCCGGCATCCACGGCGGGGGAGGAGTGACCACGGGGGGCACGCTAGCCAGCTCCCGTGCGCCGCCGAACTCCGGCCGGGACATGTCGGACCCCGGCCCTAGGATCGACTCCGATGTCCGCCTCGGTCGCCACCCCCGCCAGCTCCTCGGCCGCCGCATCCGCCGGCTCCGGGCCCCGCCCACGACTGCTGCTGCTCGACGGCCACTCGCTGGCCTACCGGGCGTTCTTCGCCCTGCCGGTCGAGAACTTCTCGACGACGACCGGCCAGCCCACCAACGCGGTCTACGGCTTCACGTCGATGCTGATCAACATCCTGCGCGACGAGCAGCCCACGCACCTCGCGGTCGCCTTCGACGTGGGCCGGCAAGACCTTCCGCAGCGAGATCTACGCCGAGTACAAGGCCAACCGCAGCGAGAGCCCGACCGACTTCCGCGGCCAGGTCAGCCTCATCCAGGAGGTGCTCGGCGCGCTGCGCGTGCCCGGTGATCACCGCCGAGGGCTACGAGGCCGACGACGTCATCGCCACGCTCACCGTGCAGGCCGTCGAGCAGGGCATGGACGTGCTGATCGGCACCGGTGACCGCGACGCCCTGCAGCTGGTCAACGAGCACGTGACCGTGCTGTACCCGCGCAAGGGCGTCTCCGACCTGACCCGGTTCACGCCCGGCGGAGGTCGAGGCCAAGTACGGCCTGTCGCCGGCGCAGTACCCCGACTTCGCGGCGCTGCGCGGCGACCCCAGCGACAACCTGCCGAGCATCCCGAGCGTGGGCGAGAAGACCGCGGCCAAGTGGATCCGCGAGTACGGCTCGCTCGACGCGCTGGTCGACCAGGTCGACACCGTCAAGGGCAAGGTCGGCGAGAAGCTGCGCGAGCACCTGTCGTCGGTGCTGCAGAACCGGCGGCTGACCGAGCTCGACCGCGCCGTGCCGCTGGAGCTCGGCCCGGGCGACCTCGCCGTCCAGCGCCTGGGACCGCAACGAGGTGCACACGCTCTTCGACAACCTGCAGTTCCGGGTGCTGCGCGACCGGCTGTTCGCCACGCTGACCAGCGCCGAGCCCGAGGTCGAGGGCGGCTTCGACGTCGACCGTCGACGACGTGCCGGCCGGCGCGCTGGGGGAGTGGCTGGACGCGCACGCCCGCACCGGGCGTACCGGCGTGATCTTCCGCGGCACGTGGGGGCGGGGCACCGGCGAGCTGACCGGCCTCGCGCTGGCCGCCGCCGACGACCACGCCACGTTCGTCGACCTCGGTCCCGACCTGGACGTCGCCGACGAGCAGGCGCTGGCCGCCTGGCTGGCCGACCCCGCGGCGCCCAAGGTCGTGCACGAGGTCAAGGGCCCGCTGCTGGCGATCTGGGCGCGGGGCTGGGAGCTGGCCGGCGTGGTCAGCGACACCGCGCTCGCCGCCTACCTGGCGATGCCGGGGCAGCGGTCGTTCGACCTCGGCGACCTCGCCGTCCGGTACCTGCGCCGCGAGCTCAAGGACGCCGCCGAGCCCGAGCAGGCGCAGCTCACCCTCGACGGGCTTCGGCCCGTCCGAGGACGACGTCGCCGCCGAGGCCGCGCAGGCCGACGTCCTCAAGGCCGTGGCCGTCAACGACCTCTCCGACGCCCTCGAGACGGTGCTCGGCCAGCGCGGCGGCGACGCCCTGCTGGGCGAGATCGAGCTGCCGCTGACCCGGGTGCTGGCCGCGATGGAGTACCGCGGCATCGCCGCCGACGTCGACTACCTGCAGGACCTGCAGCGGGAGTTCGCCGACGCCGTCTCGGCTGCCGCCGCCGAGTGCTACGCCGTCATCGGGCGCGAGGTGAACCTCGGCTCGCCCAAGCAGCTGCAGGCGGTGCTCTTCGACGAGCTCGGGCTGCCCAAGACGAAGAAGAACAAGACCGGCTACACGACCGACGCCGACGCGCTGACGTGGCTGCTCGAGCAGACCGGCCACCCGTTCATCGAGCACCTGCTCCGGCACCGCGACGTCACCCGGCTGCGCACCGTCATCGACGGGCTGATCCCGATGGTCGACGACGCCGGGCGGATCCACACCACGTTCCAGCAGACGATCGCCGCCACCGGCCGGCTGTCCTCCACCGACCCGAACCTGCAGAACATCCCGATCCGCACGGCCGAGGGTCGCCGGATCCGCCAGGCGTTCGTCGTCGGGCCCGGGCTACGAGTCGCTGATGACGGCCGACTACAGCCAGATCGAGATGCGGATCATGGCCCACCTCTCCGGCGACGAGGGCCTGATCGAGGCGTTCACGTCGGGGGAGGACCTGCACTCCTTCGTCGCGTCCAAGGCCTTCGACATCCCGATCGCCGAGGTCGACCCGGAGATGCGCCGCCGGATCAAGGCGATGAGCTACGGCCTGGCCTACGGGCTCTCGGCGTACGGGCTGTCCCAGCAGCTGCGCATCTCCACCGAGGAGGCGCGCGAGCAGATGCACGCCTACTTCGAGCGGTTCGGCGGCATCCGCGACTACCTCGACAGCGTGGTCGACGAGGCCCGGCTGACCGGCTACACCGAGACGACTCTGGGCCGGCGCCGGTACCTGCCCGACCTCACCAGCGACAACCGGCAGCGGCGCGAGATGGCCGAGCGGATGGCGCTCAACGCGCCCATCCAGGGTTCGGCGGCCGACGTCATCAAGGTGGCCATGCTCGACGTGGAGAAGGCGATCGAGGCCGAGGGCCTGCAGTCGCGGATGCTGCTCCAGGTGCACGACGAGCTCGTGCTCGAGGTCGCGCCGGGCGAGAAGGAGCAGCTCGAGGCGCTGGTCCGCCGCGAGATGGCCGGCGCCGCCGAGCTCTCCGTACCGCTGGAGGTGTCGGTCGGCTTCGGCCGGACCTGGGACGACGCCGCCCACTGAGCACGTCGTCGCCCGCCGGGACCACCCGCGCCGACGCTCAGGAAGTCCGGGAGACGACTCGCCACCTGACGTCGCGTGTCGCTTTCCCGGCCTTCATGATCGCGCCTGGAGTCCTCCTGGGCGCGCCCTTCGGGCTCAGGCCGGCTTCGTGCAGACGAGGACGAGCGTGCCGGGGACGAGGGCACCGCGCTCCGGGCTCCACTGGCCCCAGTTCTGGGTGCGCCCCGGCGTCCACTCGGGCTCGATCAGGTCCGCCACGACGAGGCCGGCGCCGACCACGGCCCGCACCCAGTCGCCGACGGTCCGGTGGTGCTCGACGTAGCTGACCTCGCCGTCGTCGTCGACCTCCACGTACGGGGTGCGGTCGAAGTAGGAGGACACGATGCGCAGGTCCTCCGGGTTCGGGGAGTCGGGGAACGGCCAGCGCATCGGGTGGTTGACGCTGGCCACGAGCCGGCCGCCCGGCCGCAGCACGCGCGCCACCTCGGCCAGGGCGGCACGGGCGTCGCTCGACGAACGGCAGCGCGCCGTAGGAGGAGAAGGCCACGTCGAAGGACTCCGACGCCAAGGGCAGGGCACCGGCATCGGCCTGCACGCAGGGGGACGGCGATGCCGGTCGTCCGGTTCAGCTCGGCGGCTCGGGCCAGCATGCCGGCCGAGAGGTCGAAGGCGACGACGTCGGCTCCTGCCGTCCGCAGCCACCGCGCGCAGGGGGCGGAGCCGCAGCCGACCTCCAGCACCCGCCGTCCGGCGACGTCCCCCAGCAGCCGGGCGTCTGCCTCGCGCAGTCCCTCGGGGCACCACAGGAAGTCGGCGTCCCCGAGGTCGGTGCCGTGTTCGGCGAGGTAGGCGGGCGCGGCGGCGTCCCACCAGCGGCGGTTGGCGCGGACCGACTCGGCCGGCCCGGCGGGACGGCGGACGACGCCGCCGGCGGCGGGGTAGCCGTCGCTGCCCAGCGGCAGCGGGGGAGGAGGATGCTCATGACACGCCGATCGTGACACGCCGCGCTCGCGGATCAGCCACTCAACCCCGGTGGACCCGACCTGCCCCGCGTCCGTACCATGGGGAATGCGCCAGAGGTCTGTCGTGCTCCTCCCTGACAGGGGAGTCCCGCGCCGGCTCTCCCCGCTGATCATCCCCGCGGCCGACGGTCGCGGGTCGTCCTGTCCCTACGCATAAACCGTCCGGAGCAACCAACCACATGACCTCCACTCAGGTCCGTCCTTCCAGCACCCCCCAGGTCGCCATCAACGACATCGGCTCCGCCGAGGACTTCCTCGCCGCGATCGACCAGACGATCAAGTACTTCAACGATGGCGACATCGTCGAGGGCGTCATCGTCAAGGTCGACCGGGACGAGGTGCTGCTGGACATCGGCTACAAGACCGAGGGCGTCATCCCCTCGCGCGAGCTCTCCATCAAGCACGACGTCGACCCGAACGAGGTCGTCAAGGTCGGCGACGAGGTGGAGGCCCTCGTTCTCCAGAAGGAGGACAAGGAAGGCCGCCTGATCCTGTCCAAGAAGCGCGCCCAGTACGAGCGCGCCTGGGGCACGATCGAGGCGAAGAAGGAAGCCGACGAGGTCGTCACCGGCACCGTCATCGAGGTCGTCAAGGGCGGCCTGATCCTCGACATCGGCCTGCGCGGGTTCCTCCCGGCGTCGCTGGTCGAGATGCGTCGCGTCCGCGACCTCCAGCCCTACGTGGGCAAGGAGCTCGAGGCCAAGATCATCGAGCTCGACAAGAACCGCAACAACGTCGTCCTCTCCCGCCGGCAGTGGCTGGAGCAGACCCAGTCCGAGGTGCGCAGCGAGTTCCTCAACAAGCTCGCCAAGGGCCAGGTCCGCTCGGGTGTCGTCTCCTCGATCGTCAACTTCGGTGCGTTCGTCGACCTCGGCGGCGTCGACGGCCTGGTGCACGTCTCCGAGCTGTCCTGGAAGCACATCGACCACCCGTCCGAGGTCGTCGAGGTGGGCCAGGAGGTCACCGTCGAGGTCCTCGACGTCGACCTGGACCGCGAGCGGGTCTCCCTGTCGCTGAAGGCGACGCAGGAGGACCCGTGGCGTCAGTTCGCCCGCACCCACCAGATCGGTCAGGTCGTGCCGGGCAAGGTCACCAAGCTCGTTCCCTTCGGTGCGTTCGTGCGCGTCGACGAGGGCATCGAGGGCCTGGTGCACATCTCCGAGCTGGCCGAGCGCCACGTGGAGATCCCCGAGCAGGTCGTGCAGGTCGGCGACGAGATCCTGGTCAAGGTCATCGACATCGACCTCGACCGCCGTCGGATCTCGCTGTCGCTCAAGCAGGCCAACGAGGGCGTCGTCGGCGACGAGGAGCAGTTCGACCCGGCCGCCTACGGCATGGCCGCCTCGTACGACGACGCAGGGCAACTACATCTACCCCGAGGGCTTCGACCCGGAGACCGGCGAGTGGCTCGAGGGCTTCGACGCCGCCCGCGAGACCTGGGAGAAGCAGTACGCCGAGGCCCAGGCCCGTTTCGAGGCGCACCGCAAGCAGATCGCGGCGGCCAAGGAGGCCGACGCCGAGGCGGCCGCCGGGGGCAGCTACTCCAGCGACGCTGCATCGCCGGCCGGTGGCGAGGCACCCTCGACCGGTGGCGGCACGCTGGCCAGCGACGAGGCGCTCGCCGCGCTGCGGGCCAAGCTCGCCGGCGGCGAGTGACCGCCCGCTAGACCGCTCTGCACGAGGGGCCCAGAACCGATCCGGTTCTGGGCCCCTTGCGTTGCCAGCGGTTGTAGGCGCACGACGAGAGGCCCGTGGACGGCGTCCACGGGCCTCTCGTCGGTCGGGTCAGAGGCTGAGGATGATCGCGAAGGCGGTGCGCGGGCGGCCACCGGCTCCGGCGAGGAAGCTCCAGGTGTGCCTGCCGGACGGCGCGGTCGGCAGCAGCCAGCGCAGGAAGGCGTGGCGGTGCTCGGCGTCGGTGCGGCTGGAACTGCATCCGCTCGCGGACGGCGGGCAGGTCGGTGCAGCGCACCCCGGACGGGTTGCCGATGCGGTGCCGGCCGCCGCGACGGCGCGGGGTCGACGGGGCGTCGGCGGTCAAAGCGACGGGACATGATCGGGTTCTGCCTCTCTCGGCGGGGGAAGATCGCCGAGGCGGACGTTATGTCCCGTGGCGGGTGTGACTGGTGCGACGCGCCGGGCAGGAGTCGACGGCGTTACCTCTCCGTGACCCTCCACCGGCCCGATCGCTACTGTCCGTGCGTGCTGCGCATCGGACTCACCGGCGGGATCGGCTCGGGCAAGAGCACGGTGTCGCGCCTGCTCGCCGAGCGGGGGGCGCGGATCGTGGACGCCGACGTGCTGGCCCGCGAGGTCGTCGAACCGGGCACGCCAGGCCTCGCCGCGGTCGTCGACGCGTTCGGCGAGCAGGTGCTGACGCCCGACGGTGCCCTCGACCGGCCGGCGCTCGCCGCGCTGGTCTTCGCCGACCCCGACGCGCGGGCGCGCCTGGACGCCATCGTTCACCCGCTGGTGCGCGCGCGGGCGGCTGAACTCGTCGCTGCGCTGCCCCCCGACGCCGTCGTCGTCCAGGACATCCCGCTACTGGTCGAGACCGGGCAGGCGTCGTCGTTCGACCTGGTGCTTGTCGTCGAGGCCGACCTCGACACCCGCGTGGCGCGGTTGGTCGCGCGGGGGGTTCCCGAACCGGACGCCCGGGCGCGGATCGCCGCGCAGGCCACCGACGAACAACGGCGGGCCGTCGCCGACGTGGTGCTCGACAACAGCGGCACGCTGGAGGGGCTCGGCGCACAGGTGGACAGCTTCTGGGTCGACCGCGTCGTGAAGGCGCTGCGTCCGCCGCGATGAGTTCTCGTCCGGGGCGGGGTCTACACCGACGACCATCGCGCCACGCCGTCCGAAGGGATCTCCGGCCATGCCCCAGCAGCGCGTCACCCCCAATCTGTGGTTCGACACCCAGGCCGAGCAGGCCGCCGAGTTCTACTGCTCGATCTTCCCGAACAGCCGGATCGTCTCGATCGCGCGCTACCCGGAGGGTGCCCCCGGCCCCGTCGGCGAGGTGATGACTGTCGAGTACGAGCTCGACGGCCAGCGGTACGTGCACATCAACGGCGGGCCGCAGTTCACCTTCAGCGAGGCGGTGTCCTTCCAGATCAACTGCGCCGACCAGGCCGAGGTCGACCACTACTGGGAGAAGCTCACCGACGGTGGCGAGGAGTCGCAGTGCGGCTGGCTCAAGGATCGGTACGGCTTCTCCTGGCAGGTCGTCCCCGCCGGGATGGAGGAGTTGTTCAGCGACCCCGACCCGGCCCGGTCGCAGCGCGCCATGCAGGCGATGCTGCAGATGCGCAAACTCGACGTCGAGGAGATGCGCCGGGCGGCCGACTCGGTCCCTGCGGGCGCCTGACCAGCCATCCGTCAGGGTGGGGACCGGCCGTGGCGCTGTCTGGCCAGGTCTTCGGTGGCCCTTAAGCGGGGCTTAAGCGGTCGGCGGCACGGTTGCCCTCGTCAGCACGCCGCCCCGCAGAACCGGAGACCACGGCCATGAACACCGTCGCCCCCACCCGCACCGCTCCTGCCGCCGCCTCCCGGGGCCGGTCCCGCCTCGCCCGGCGGCTCGTCGCCGTTCTCGTGCCGGTCGTGGTGCTGTTCGGCTCCACCGTGGTCGGCGCCGCGCCCGCCTCGGCGGCGACCTGGTTCAACTACGGCTCCAACGGCCTGGCCTACACCTACCCGACCGCCTACGGCCAGTACGTGATGCAGACGACCAACGGCTTCACGAGCCAGATGCGCGGGGTCCGCGTGCCCGGCATGGTGCTCGGCCGGTCCCCGGCCAGCGCCGGCGCCCAGGCCGTCAACTACAGCCTCACCATCGACCGGTGGTACCCGAGCCGGAACAACTGGGTGCAGGTGCAGACCGGCGGGGCCTGGAGGCTGCCGCTCACCGGCGCGAAGACGGCGATGCCGACCTACTGGATGCAGCTCGGCGAGCCCGGTCACTACCGGGTCAACGTGACCATCGGCTGGTACGACGCCTCCGGGAGGTACCTCGGCGCCCGGGTCTACATCCTGAACTCCGCCGGTGACTACGGCTGCAACATCGCCGCCTGCCGCGTCGGACCGGGGTACCTCTCCCTCTGACGCCGCCCCCACCACGGGCGCCCCGGCTACGGCCGGGGCGCCCGTGCGTCGCGTTCCGGCCCCGCGCGCGTCGCACCACCCGACCGACCGCCCCGGTCTCAGTCGAGGCGTGCGCCGGGCGTCCCGGCGAGCTTCACCGACAGGGCGAGATCCACCGCGTCGGAGAGGGCGAAGGAACGACCCCGCTCGCGGGCCCGGTCGAACTGCGGGCCGCCGTCGCGCCGCCGGCGCGCGAGGTCCTCGTCCCGGAGCTTGAGTTCCTGTGGGTCGAAGGCGCCCGGTTGCTCATCCACGTAGCGGTCGATCACGCCGTGCAGCGTGGCCGCCGGGACGACGGCGGTGCCCTGCGGGGCGCAGACGGCCACGCCGAGCAGCGCGCAGTGGACGACGACCTTCTCCGCGTGTGCCCGGTTGAGGAGCAGCGCCTCGCGGTAGCGGGTGAGCGCGGTCGGGACATCCCCGTCGAGCAGTGCCACCAGGCCCAGGTTCACCTTGATGTAGGCGGTCGCCACCGGGTCGCGCAAGGGGGCGCTCAGCTCGAGCGCTTCCTGCAGGTGTGCCGAGGCGGCGGCGAGGTCTCCCGTGCCCATGTCGACGACGGACAGGTTGGACAGCGCCAGCGCCCGGTGCCTGTCGTTCCCGTCCGCGGCCGCTTCGGCGATGGACCGGCCGAGGATGTCGGCGGCCAGCTTCCACTCCTCGCAGGCCAGTGCGGCGTAGGTCTCGGTGAAGGACGTCCGCCGCTTGAGGAAGGACGAGACGGATCCGAAGTCGGGCCGCTGCCGGAGCAGGCGGAACTGCTCGAGGACCGGTCTCGCTTCGTCTCGCTTCACGTGGACGTTCGCCGCCGCGTTCAGGGCATGGACCTCGACGGTGAGGTCACCGGTCGCCCGGCCGAGTTCCGCGGCCCGCCGCGCGCACTCCAGCGAGCGGTCGAGTTCGCCCACGCTGTCGTACATGTCCGCCGCGACGCACAGAGCGACCCCGTGGTCGTGCGGATCGAGCGCGGCGTCGGCGCCGGCGGCGTCGAGGAAGGTCTGCGTCATGTCCGCGCCCTCGCGGAAGTGGCCGCGGATGTCCCAGAAATCGCGGAGGGAGGCGACGAAGCCCAGCCCGTCGGACAGGCGACCGTGATCGAGGAGGGTAGCTGCGGCGGCCCGGAGGTTGTCGTGCTCCACGGCGAGCCGGTCCAGGCAGCCGGCCTGGTCGCGCCCGCCGTCCTCCAGCACCGGCGCGGAGGTGGCCGCCAGTTGTCGGAAGAAGACGGCGTGCGCGTCACGGACCGCCCGGACGTACTCCGGCCCCCGCTCGGCCAGGCGCTCGGCGGCGAACTGGCGGATGGTCTCGAGCATCCGGAAGCGACCGGTGCGCGGGTCGGCGACCTCGACCAGGCTCTTGTCCACCAGCTCGGTCACCAGGTCCACGGAGTCGGCGCCGGCGACGGACACGACCGCCTCGAGGGTGAACCCGCCTGCGAAGACCGACAGCTCTTGCAGCATCTCCTGGGCGTCCTGGCGCAGGAGGGCGTAGGACCAGTCGACCAGCGCGTGGATGGTCTGCTGGCGGGTGACAGTTCGGCGGTGCCTCCCGGCCAGCAGCGACAACCGCTCCCCGAGCATCCGGGAGATGGCGTCCAAGGGCAGGCTGGACAGGCGCGCTGCGGCGAGCTCGATGGCCAGCGGCAGACCGTCGAGCCGTTCGCAGATCCGCGCCACGTGCGGTGCGGTGGCGGCGTCGAGGACGAATCCGGGCACCTGCAGGCCGGCGCGCTCGACGAAGAGCTGCACCGCGTCGCTGCCGGCGAGCTCCTCCGGGGACGTCCCGCGGGGCAGGTCCAGCGGCGGGATCCGGTAGACGCGCTCACCCTCGACGGCCAACGGCTCCCGGCTCGTCGCGAGCGCCCGCAGGTTCGGGCAGCGGCGCAGCAGGGTCAGCGCGAGGTCGGCGACCGCGTCCACCAGGTGCTCGCAGTTGTCCACGACGACCAGCGCTCGGCGGTCGCCGAGGGCCTCGACCAGCTCGTCCACGGTGCCGGCCGACAGGTTCATCGCCGCCGCGACGGTGCCGGGCAGCAACGCCGGGTCGGTCAGGCCCGCGAGCTCGACCAGCCACACCCCTTGGGCCTGGTCGTCGAGGAACGAGTGCGCCGCCCGGACCGCCAGGCGCGTCTTGCCCGCGCCGCCGGCCCCGGTCACGGTGGTCAACCGCGAGAGCTCGACGGCCCGCCTGACGTCGTCCAGCTCCCGCCGGCGCCCGACGAAGGTCGCGACGTCCACCGGGAGGTTGTCGCGGCGCACCTGCCGCATGCCGACCGGTACCAGGAGCTCGTCGTCGTGCTCCAGGATGCGCCGTTCCAGCGCCGCCAGCTCGGGTCCGGGCAGAAGTCCGAGGTCGTCGTCCAGCCGCGCGCGGAACCGGCGCAGCTCGGCCAGCGCTTGCGCCTGGTCGCCGGCCCGGTAGAGCGCGATCATGAGCTGCCCGCAGATCCGCTCGTCGTACGGGGCGGCCTCGGCCAGCCCACGCACCTCCTCGACCACCGTCGAGCCCAGCCCGAGGGCCAGGTCGGCGTCGACCTTCGCCGTCGCCACCGCGAGCCGGCGCTGCTGGAGCGCCTCGGCCTCGTCCGGGGCGAACGGGGCGTCGAGCACGTTGGACAAGGGCTCGCCGGACCACTGCCGCAACGCCTCGTCCAGAAGCGGACGGGCGTCCTCCGGCCGGCCCTCGGCGGCCGCCTGCAGGCCCTGATCCGCCAGCGCCTCGAACCGGCCCACGTCGACGCGGTCGGCGGCCACGTCCAACCGGTAGCCCGACGGGGAGAAGAGGACGTCGACGCCGCAGCCCCGCAGGCGTTTGCGCAGCGTCGACACGTGCACCTGGAGCGTCTTCACGACTTCCGGCGGCGCGTCGGGACCCCACAGCCCCATCAGCAGACGATCAGCCGGCACCGGCCGGCCGACCTGCAACGCCAGCATCGCGAGCAGCGCCAACTGCTTGCCGGTGGGCAACGCCACCTCGGCACCGTCCAGCGTCAGCCCGACGTCGCCGAGGACCCGGACGTCGACCCGTGCCTGCATCCCGCGATGCTAGGGCGGAGATACGACGAAGGCCCAGGTCGATGACCTGGGCCTTCGTGGTGGTGGGCGATACTGGGATCGAACCAGTGACCTCTTCCGTGTCAGGGAAGCGCGCTACCGCTGCGCCAATCGCCCCTTCCGGCCCGACGGCCGGCCCCCTCTCCACACCCGCTCCGGAGGAGGAACGAGGTGGAGACGGGATTTGAACCCGTGTAGACGGCTTTGCAGGCCGTTGCCTCGCCTCTCGGCCACTCCACCGCACACGGGCGCCGGTCAGCCGACCGGCGCCCGAGTTCCGAGCGGACGACGGGATTCGAACCCGCGACCCTCACCTTGGCAAGGTGATGCTCTACCAACTGAGCCACGTCCGCGTTGCGATCAGAACTCTAACCGACGTCGGAGAGGGCTCCAACCAGGGGGGTGCTCGACGGATCCTCAGGGCCCCCGTTGCTCGACATCGGTGCTGGTCAGCGACCCGGGGTGTCGGGTCCGCCGTTGGAGAGGAGCAGCGACAGCTCGTCGTCCAGGGCGAGCTGCGCGGTCTCGCTACCCAGCGGGACCAGGGCCTCGGTCTGCCGCAGGAAGGCGGCGACGGTGGCGCGGGAGAGCTCGAACAGCGCCTCGCCGGACGGCGCCCGCAGGTGCAGGTGCACCACGTCTGAGGAACCGCGGGCCGGCCAGAGTCGCACGTCGCCCTCGCCCGCGGGGCGGTCCAGCCCGGCCTGCAGCAGCTCCCGGCTCAGCAGCCAGGTGATCCCGCTGTCGGGATCGACCTCTCCCTCGACCAGGTCGCCGAAGGCGATCCGGACCGCGAAGGGGTCACGGGCGTCGTAGCAGAGCAGCGCCGGCACCTCTGTCCAGGAGGTCGGGCCGACCAGGTGCAGCGTGACGGGGGAAGAGTGCCCGGAGGTCCATCGGCTCGCCATGCCAGGGCAACGAACGGGAGCCGGAAAGGTGACGCGTTCTCGGCATCGGTTCACTTCATCAGTCCCACGGGCCCCGTGCGCCCCATCCGCGCCGTCGGCACTGCCGATGAAGAGGGGTCCCTCGAACCGGACGCGCTGTCGCGGACGAACACCCCGTGTGACGATGGGCGCCGTGACCCGACCGGCCAGGCCACCGGAGCACGGCGCCCGAGACGCCGACCTGCTCCGCCGAATCGCAGCCGGTGAGCGCGACGCCGTCGACGATCTCTACGAGCGCTTCCGTCGGCCCGCGTTCTCCCTGGCCCGCCGCATCCTCGGCGACGACACGCTGGCCGAGGACGTGCTGCAGGACGTGTTCCTCAGCGTCTGGCGTGACCCCTCCGCATTCGACGGGGAGCGGGGCAGCTTCTCGTCGTGGCTCATGGCGATGGTGCACCACAAGGCGGTCGACGCCGTCCGGCGCGAGGAGTCGCAGCGGCGGCGGCAGACGATCGCCGGGGACGACCTCGTCCTGCAGGCGCCGACGGCGACCCGGGACGTGGCCGAGGAAGCCGAGTCCCGGGTGGTCGCCGCGCAGGTTCGCAGCGCGCTGGGCGAGCTGCCCGACGCCCAGCGCGAGGCGTTGACGCTGGCCTACTACGGCGGCTACACACAGCGGGAGGTGGCAGCGCTGACCGGTGCGCCGCTGGGCACGGTGAAGACCCGCATGCTCGCCGGGATGCGCCGGCTGCGGCAGGGGCTGGTCGGCGGGCCGGGTGCCGGGGGCACGTCGGGTGGGGAAGGGGCTGCACCGTGAGTGGCAACCCGCGCCCCGCTGAGCACGAGTCGTTCGACGCCCTCGCCGTCGGGTACGCGCTGCACTCCCTCGAACCGGAGGAGGAGGCGGCGTTCGTCACCCACCTGCCCGACTGCTCGCGCTGCGCGCGCACGGTCGCCGAGACGCACGAGGTGATGGCCGCGATGGCCACCGACCTGCCGGTCGTCGAGCCCTCCGAGGGCCTGCGCGGGCGGCTCCGGGCGGCCGTCGAGGGGACCGAGCAGATCCAGCGTGCGACGGCAGCTCCGACGGTGGACGGCCCCGTGCCTCCCGCCGATCGGGCCCCCGCGCGGACCGCCTCGGGTGCCCGTCCCGTCGGGGCCGGCACCCGGCCCGGCCGGTCGCCGAGCCGCGGACGGGTGGCGGCCGTCGCGCTCGCCGCCGCCGGCGTCGCGGCCGTCGTCGGACTGGGGATCTGGAACGTCGTCCTCACCTCCGCGCGGGACGAGGCGCTGCGCGCCGCAGCGGAGCAGAGCGCGGTCCTCGAGGAGGTGCTGCAGCCCGGCGCGCAGGTGATGACGCGCATGACCGACGAGGACGGGGAGCCGATGGCCACCCTGGTCACCCACGACGGGGAGCTGCAGGTGGTGAGCCAGGGCCTCGCGGTCAACGACGACAGCGACCAGATCTACGTCCTGTGGGGTGTGGGGGACGAGGGGCCGGTGGCGCTGGGGGCCTTCGACGTGGAGCGTTCCGGAACCGACGTCCAGGCCGTAGGCTCCGGGCCGACCGGGGTGGGACCGTTCGCGCAGTACGCCGTCAGCCTCGAGCCCGGTCGACAGCCCCCGGCGAGTCCGTCGGCGGTCCTGGCGAGCGGGCAGGTGACGAGCTGAGCGAACAGGACGTGGCGACGGCTCCCGAGCGCCGACCGGAGGGCGAGACCCGCGACGAGCGGCTGGCCCGCTACGCCGAGGACGACATCCACAGCCTGCGCGAGCGGGTGGCCGACACCAACTGGCGACGGCGCCTGGCGTCCCGGCGGTCGGTCAACCACAGCTACCGGGTCGGGGTCGGCGTCGTCGGCGGGCTGATCGTGGCCGTCGGACTTGTCACCATCCCGCTGCCCGGACCCGGCTGGCTGACGGTCATCGCCGGCCTGTTCGTCCTCGCGACCGAGTTCACCTGGGCCGAGCGCCTGCTCCACTTCACCAAGCGGCACGTCAAGCGCTGGACCGACTGGGTCACGTCCCGGCCGCTCTGGGTGCGGCTGCTCCTCGCCGCGGCGACGGCGGCCTTCGTCTACGGGGTGCTGGTGGTCACGCTGCACATGACGGGCGTGCCCGGCTGGGTGCCGGGGTGGGTGCCCCTCTGGCGCTGAGCCCCCCGCTACACTCGGTGCCGCACGGGCGATTGGCGCAGTGGTAGCGCGCTTCGTTCACACCGAAGAGGTCACTGGTTCGAACCCAGTATCGCCCACCGCAGGCACCGGGCCAGGCGAACCCAGAGATGGGGGAGCCTGGCCCGGCGTCGTGTCAGGGGCCGACCGCTGCCGCTCAGCGGGTCCGGTAGCGCGCGTAGATCAGTCCGCTGCCGAAGGCGCGCTGCTCGAGCAGGTCGAGATCGAGGCGCACGCCGTCCGGGAAGAACCGCTTGCCGCCGCCGACCACGCTGGTGGTGATGAACAGGTGGTACTCGTCCACCAGGCCGGCCGCGATCGCCTGGGCCGCCAGGTTCGGGCCGTCGACGGTCAGGTCGGCATCCGACTCCGCCTTGAGCCTGCCGATCGCGTCCGGGTCGAAGGTCCGCTCGATCCTGGTCCTCGCGCTCGACACCGACTCCAGCGTCGTGGAGTAGACGATCTTCTCGGCCGCCTGCCAGTCGCGTGCGTACTGCACGATGTGCGGCGGTGCGTCCGGCTCGGTGTGCGCGGTCTCCCAGAAGACCATCGTCTCGTACATGCGTCGGCCGTAGAGGTACGTGCCGACCGAGCGGAAGACGTCGCCGATGAAGGTGTGCACCTCCGGGTCCTCGGCCCCGGTGCCGAGGTCGCCCTCGGCCGCCTCGGCGTATCCGTCGAGCGAGGTGATCATCGAGTAGATCAGCTTGGCCATGCGTCTCCTCTGGCTCGTGCGCGTCGTCGTCCTGTCGGCTGAGACCTGCAGAGGCCCCGGAACTCATCGATCGGCCGGCCGGGCGGGAACCGGTCGGTTCCGGACAGCGTTGCCGACACGACCGGACAGGCCGACAACGGGGACGGGCCCATGACCAGCAGACGTGCCGTCGCGCTGGCGGCGCTCGCCGGCTGCCTGGCCGCGTGCGCGTCGGCCGGCGGCACCGCGACGCCCGCCCCCACGTCGGCCGCTGCCGCGTCGTGGGAGGAGCCGGCCGACTACTCGTTCTCGGTGCTCTCGGAGTGCGGCGAACGCAACTTCCTCGGCGAGTACGACGTCGTGGTGCGCGGCGGTGCGGTCGTCGAGGCGTCGCGCCGCGACCACACCGGCAGGTGGACCGCGGTACCGGTGGAGCAGCTGCCGTCGATCCCCACGCTCGGCGAGATGCTCGACGAGGTGCGGCAGACCGAGGGCGACCCGGAGGCCGGCGAGGTCGTGCTCGAGACCGATCCGGCCGACGGACACCCGACCGAGGTGCGGGTCGACCACCTGGAGATGGCCATCGACGACGAGTCCTGCTACACGATCACCGCGTTCGCCACCGGCTGAGTTCGGCTGCTGAGGGTGATCGCATCGGGCCGACTGCCCGTGCGGACTCGCCCAGAGGATGTGCGCCCTCATACGGATATCTGCCGTTAGCCATGCGCGGACAACCGCAGGTATCCGCATCGCGGCGAGCCGGCCAGGGGTTCAACATGGGGCCGGCCCCATCCGTCACCCTCATCTGCCGTCCTCACCATCGCTTGACGCGCGCGGCAGCCGTCGCGGTCGGGGACCATGGACGGCGATGTCGTCCCGGGACCCCGACCGCGCCGAGCGGCTGGCCGCCGTCCTCGACCGCGACGGCCGCACGTGCATCTGGTGCGGCCGCACGTTCGGCCCCCTGATCGCGCCCACCACCGAGCACGTCGTCCCGCGGGTCAAGGGCGGCCCGTCGTGGCTGGAGAACGAGGTGGCCGCCTGTCGGCGGTGCAACGCCGACCGCGGTCACCGCGGTCCGGTCGAGTGGCTTGCGGAGTGCCGGCGGCGAGGCTGGCGGCCCGACGGTGACCGGCTGGCCCGCAGCCTCGCCGCGCTCGAGGAGGCCATCCGCGCGCGCGGTGGCCGGCGGCGCGCCCGGCCCTACCTCGACGGTCAGCTGCGCAGGCTGCGGCGGGCCTCGGCGGCCTGACTAGCGTGGAGCGGGTGGACGAGGTGCTGGGAACGGTCGTGGCGATCACCGTCTTCCCCGTCCGCTCCGCCGCGGGCCGGTCCGTCGCGGGCTGCGACATCGCGTCCGGAGGAGTCGCCGGCGACCGCATCTGGCAGGTGGTCGGTCCCGACGGCGCCGCCGTCCGCGGCAGGCACGCCCCGCGGCTGGCCGAGGTGGCCGCCTCCGGTGATCCGGACGCTGACGCCGCCGCCGTCCGCGCGGCCCTGGGGGAGGGGTACCGGCTGGCCCCTGCCGACGACGCCGGCGTCGCGCCGGTGCACCTGGTCAGCCGGGGCGCCGTCGAGCGCGCCTCGCGCGGCGACGTGCCCGAGGGCTGCTCCCCGGACGACCCCCGCGCCAACCTGCTGCTCGACACCGAGGACGACGAGCGGCGCTGGGTCGGCCGGACCCTCGTGGTCGGTTCGGCCGTGCTCACGGTCACCCGGACGCCGAAGCACTGCCTGGGCGTCTACGCGGAGGTGCGCGTGCCGGGCCGGATCGAGATCGGCGATTCCGTCCGTCCCTCGACCTAACCTGCAGCCATGGGCAGACGGTGGCTGGTGCCGGTCGCGGCCGTCGCGGCGGTCGCGGCGGTCGCAGCCCTCGTCGCGGCCTGCGACAGCGACCCGGGGACGTCGGCGACCGCCACCGATCCGTCGTCGCCCACGCCGAGCACGAGCAGCGCGCCCCCCACCCCCGAGCCGCCGGACGAGTTCACCCTCGTCGCCACCGGCGACGTGCTGGTGCACCAGGACCGGGTGCTGACCGGTGGCGCGGCGACCGGGGACGGCGGCTACGACTTCACCGAGGTCTTCGCCGGCGTCGCGCCCGTGCTCCAGGACGCCGACCTGGCCGTCTGCCACCTCGAGACGCCCGTCGCGCCGCCGGGCGGGCCCTACCGCGGCTACCCGAGCTTCGTGGTGCAGCCCGAGATCGTCGACGCCCTCGCCGGAGCCGGGTACGACGTCTGCTCGACCGCCTCCAACCACTCCCTGGACGACGGCTTCGACGGGCTCGTGCGCACCCTCGACACGCTCGAGGCGGCGGGCATCGCGGCCACCGGCACCTATCGCACCCAGGCGGAGACCACCGAACCGACCATCGTGGAGGCCGGCGGGGTGCGCGTCGGGCACGTCGCCGCCACCTTCAGCACCAACGGGGTGCCGCTGCCGGCCGGCCGCGAGTGGTCGGTCGACCTCGAGCCGGTCCCGGACGTGACCGGCATGCTCGAGGCGGCGGCTCGCGCGCGGGAGGCCGGCGCCGAGGTCGTCGTCGCCAGCCTGCACTGCTGCACCGAGTACCAGCACCAGCCGACCGACGCGCAGGTGAGCGCCGCGCGAACGCTGCTGGCCTCACCGGACGTCGACCTCGTCCTCGGGCACCACGCGCACGTCGTCCAGCCCTTCGAGGCGATCGACGGCGAGTGGGTGGCGTACGGGTTGGGCAACCACCTCGCCGAGCACGCCACCCGCGGGTACGCGACCGAGGACTCGGTGATCGCCCGGTTCACCTTCACCCGCGGCCCCGACGGGGCGTTCGCCGTCTCGGCCGCCGAGGCGGTCCCCGTGGCCATCGAGTTCGGCGCCGACGCCGTCCGCCTCGTGCCGGCCGACCCGGCGACCACGCAGCGGGTCACCGACGTGCTGCTGTCGCGGGGCGCGGCGGACGCCGGACTGGCCGTGGTCCCGGACTGAACCGTGCCGCCGGAGGCGCCCACTAGGCTCGCGGATGTCCCGCCGGGCCGCGTGCCTCGCGGCCCGGCCGCCGTCCCGATCCAGGAGTGCCCCGTGTCCAGCCCCTCCTCGCCGCCCGACGTCGCCCCGATCCGGGTGCCCGCCGGGACCACGGCGCAGCAGGCGCTCAAGGACGCCGGCGTCCCCCTCAAGGGCGCCGACGGTGCGGTCGTCGTCCGCGACCTGGCGACCGGCGACCTCCGGGACCTGGCCTGGACCCCGGACACCGACGCCGAGGTGCAGCCGGTGCCGGCGGCCAGCGCCGACGGGCGCGCGGTGATCCGGCACTCGACCGCGCACGTGCTGGCGCAGGCCGTGCAGGAGCTGTTCCCCGGAACCCGGCTGGGCATCGGCCCGCCGGTGGAGAACGGCTTCTACTACGACTTCGACCCCGAGCGCGCCTTCACGCCGGAGGACCTGCAGGCGCTCGAGAAGAAGATGACCGAGATCGTCCGCGCCGGGCAGAACTTCGCCCGCCGGGAGATCAGCGACGCCGACGCGCGCACCGAGTTGGCCGACGAGCCGTACAAGCTCGAGCTCATCTCGCTCAAGGGTGGCGGCGACGCCGAGGAGGCGGCCGAAGGTGCGTCCGTCGAGGTCGGCGGCGGTCAGCTGACCATGTACGACAACCTCGACCCGCGCAGCGGCGAGCGCGTCTGGACCGACCTGTGCCGCGGACCGCACCTGCCGCGCACCAACAACATCCCGGCCTTCTCGCTCACCCGCTCGGCGGCGGCCTACTGGCGCGGCAGCGAGAAGAACCCCCAGCTGCAGCGCATCTACGGCACCGCCTGGGAGAGCAAGGACGCGCACAAGGCCTACCTGGAGCACCTGGCCGAGGCAGAGCGGCGCGACCACCGCCGGCTCGGTGCCGAGCTGGACCTGTTCAGCTTCCCCGACGAGATCGGCTCGGGCCTGGCCGTGTTCCACCCCAAGGGCGGGGTCGTGAAGCGGGAGATGGAGGACTACGTCCGCCGCCGGCACCTCGAGGAAGGTTTCGAGTACGTCGGCACCCCGCACATCAGCAAGGGCGGGCTGTTCGAGACCTCCGGGCACCTGCCGTACTACGAGGACACCATGTTCCCGGCCATGGAGCTGGACAACTCGAAGTACTACCTCAAGGCCATGAACTGCCCGATGCACAACCTGATCTTCCGGTCGCGCGGGCGGTCCTACCGCGAGCTGCCCCTGCGGTTCTTCGAGTTCGGCTCGGTCTACCGCTACGAGAAGTCCGGCGTCGTCCACGGCCTCACCCGCGTGCGTGGCCTCACCCAGGACGACTCGCACAGCTACGTCACCCCGGAGCAGGCGCCCGGCGAGATCCGGCACCTGCTGTCGTTCGTGCTGAGCCTGCTGCGCGACTTCGGCCTCGACGACTACTACCTCGAGCTGTCGACGCGCGACGACTCCGACAAGTTCATCGGATCCGACGAGGAGTGGGCCGTGGCCACGGCCGTGCTCGAGGCGGCGGCGAAGGAGACCGGCCTCGAGCTGGTGCCCGACCCGGGCGGCGCGGCCTACTACGGGCCGAAGATCTCGGTCCAGGCGCGCGACGCGATCGGCCGTACCTGGCAGATGTCGACGATCCAGTACGACTTCAACCAGCCCGCCCGCTTCGGCCTGGAGTACACGACGCCCGACGGCGACCGGTCGCAGCCGGTGATGATCCACTCGGCCAAGTTCGGCTCGATCGAGCGGTTCTTCGGCGTGCTCACCGAGCACTACGCCGGGGCGTTCCCGGCGTGGCTCGCGCCGGTGCAGGTCGTGGGCATCCCCGTCACCGACGAGCAGGTGCTCTACCTCCAGGACGTCGCGCTGAAGCTGCGGGCCCGGGGGCTGCGCGTCGAGATCGACGACTCCGACGACCGCATGCAGAAGAAGATCCGGACGGCGAGCAAGCAGAAGATCCCCTTCGTGCTCATCGCGGGGGCGACCGACGCCGAGGCAGGAGCCGTCTCCTTCCGGTACCGCGACGGCTCACAGCGCAACGGCGTGCTCGTGGAGCAGGCAGTCGCGCACGTCGCGGCCTGGGTGGCCGCGCGGCGCAACGCCGACCCGACGGCCGAGGCCGAGCTGGGGCCGGTCCGGGAGGCCGGATGAGCCAGGGCGGCCCGACGGAGGCCTTCGAGCACCTGTGGACGCCCTACCGGATGGCCTACATCCGGGGAGCGGGCAAGCCCACGGGCGCGCACGACTGCCCGTTCTGCGTCATCCCGACGAGCACCGACGAGGACGGCCTGATCGTCGCCCGGGGGGCGAGCGTGTACGCGGTGCTCAACCTCTACCCGTACAACGCCGGTCACCTGATGCTGGTCCCGTACCGGCACGTGCCCGACTACACCGACCTGACCGCCGACGAGGTGGCCGAACTCGGCGCGTTCACCCAGACCGCCATGCGGGTCGTCCGGCAGGTCAGCGGCGCCCACGGGTTCAACATCGGGATGAACCAGGGGTCGGTCGCCGGCGCCGGCATCGCCGACCATCTGCACCAGCACGCGGTGCCCCGCTGGGGTGGCGACACCAACTTCATGCCCGTCATCGGGCTGACCCGCGTGCTGCCGCAGGTCCTGGCGGAGACCCGCGACCTGCTCGCCGAGGCGTGGGCCGAGGACCGAGCCGCCGCACCACCGCTCACCCGGGAGGCCTGACGTGCGCAGCGCCTCCGCGCGACCACTGGTCGGTCGGGTCGTCGCCCCGGTCGTGAACCGGCTGGCCCGGGCGGGCGTCACGCCCGACGCCGTCACCGTCACCGGCACGGTGGGTTCCGTCGCCGCTGCCGTGCTTCTCATCGGCAACGGGATCCTGTTCTGGGGCGCGTTCGCGGTCACCGTCTTCGTGCTGCTGGACATGCTCGACGGGGCGCTGGCCCGCGCGCGCGGCGGCGGCTCCGTGTTCGGCGCGGTGCTCGACTCGGTGGGGGACCGGGCGGCCGACGCCGCGATCTTCGGCGCGCTGGTCTGGTGGTTCTCCGGGGCCGGCGACAACCGGCTGCTGGTGCTGCTCGCGCTGCTGTGCCTGGTGCTCGGCGTGCTGACCTCGTACGTGAAGGCCCGAGCCGAGGGCGTGGGCCTGCGCTGCGACGTCGGGCTGGTGGAGCGCACCGAGCGGCTCGTCCTCGTGCTCGTCGGCACGGGCTTCACCGGGCTGGGCATCCCGTACGCCCTGCACGTCACGCTGTGGCTGCTTCTGGTCGGCAGCGCGGTCACGGTCGTCCAGCGCTTCCTCGCCGTCCGCCGGGGCAGCAGCGGCCTGCCGTCGGCCTCCCCGCCGGCGCCCCCGGCGCCGTGAGCGACGCACCGCCGCCGGCCGTGTCCGCCGGCCTCCGGTCCCGGCTGAGCGCGCGCGTCACGGACCTGGGCTTCGCGGCCGGCTGGCACGCGGTCCGGATGCTGCCCGAGCCGGTCGCGCGTGGGGCGTTCGACCTGGTGGGCCGCACCGCAGGACGACGCGACGGGCGCGGGGTGCGGCAGCTGCGCGCCAACCTGCGGGTGGCCACCGGCGGCAAGCTCGACGAGCCCGGACTCGACGAGCTCACGGCGCGCGCGATGAGCTCCTACGCCCGGTACTGGCAGGAGGCGTTCCGGTTGCCCACGCTCGGCACCGACCGGATCGTGGCCGGGTCGGTCGTCCCGGGTGTCGAGCACCTGGAGCGGGCCCGCAGCGAGGGGCGCGGCATCGTCATCGCCCTGCCGCACAGCGGCAACTGGGACGCTGCCGGCGTCTGGTTCATCGACTGGCTCGGTGGGCCCTTCCTGACCGTCGCGGAGCGGCTCGAACCCGAGTCCCTGTACCGGCGTTTCCTCGCCTACCGCGAGTCGCTGGGCATGCGGGTCCTTCCGCTGACCGGCGGGGAACGGCCCAGCTCGGTGGTGCTGCGCGAGTGGGTAGCCGGCGGCGGGTCCACCTGCCTGGTGTCCGACCGCGACTTCGGGGGCAGCGGGGTCCCGGTGCGGTTCTTCGACCGGCCGACCACCATGCCCGCGGGGCCGGCGCTGCTCGCGGACCAGACCGGTGCCGCGCTGATCCCGGCGGTCTGCCAGTTCGACGGCGCGGGCTGGCGACTGGTCGTGCACCCGGAGGTCCGGCCGGACCCGGCGCTGCGGCTGCGCGACCGGCTCACCGTCGCCACCCAGTCGCTGGCCGACGCCTTCGCGACGACGATCGCCGAACGGCCCGAGGACTGGCACATGCTCGGCCGCATCTGGTCCGACGTGCCGGCCGACGCTCCCAGGTCGGATCCGCCGGAGGGGCGCGCCCGGGGCGCGGCCGGCGGGCGGCGCTGATGCGGATCGGCCTGGTCTGCCCCTACCACTGGGACGTCCCCGGCGGTGTCCAGTACCACGTCCGCGACCTCGCCGAGACGCTGCGCGGCCTCGGCCACCACGTCCAGATCCTCACTCCCGCAGAGCGGGAGGAGTCGTTGCAGGACGACCGGATCACCTTCGCCGGCCGAGCGGTGCCCGTGCCCTACAACGGCTCCATGGCCAGCTGGCAGTTCGGCCCGGTGTCGGCCACGCGGGTGCGCCGCTGGCTGAAGAACGGCCGCTTCGACGTGGTCCACGTACACGAGCCGGCGTCCCCGTCGGTGTCCCTGCTGGTGTGCATGATCGCCAAGGGCCCCATCGTGGCCACCTTCCACGCCGCGTCGACACGCTCGAAGTGGCTGGCCGCCGTCGGCCCCTGGACCCAGCCGTGGCTGGAGAAGATCACCGGCCGGATCGCGGTGTCGGACTTCGCCCGCCGGCTGCAGGTCGAGCACCTCGGCGGTGACGCCGTGATCATCCCCAACGGCGTGCACGTACGGCCGTTCGCGGAGGGCCCCACCTTGCCCGGCCACACCCGGGGGGTCGACGGGCCCACCATCGGCTTCCTCGGCCGGTACGACGAGCCGCGCAAGGGGCTCCCGGTGCTGCTGGACGCCATGCGCCGCGTCGTGCGCACGCGCCCCGGCGCGCAGCTGCTCGTCGCCGGTCGGGGCGACGCCGCCGAGCTCGGCCGGCTGGTGGGAGAGGACCTCCGGCCGCACGTGGCGCTGCTCGGCGAGCTGTCCGAGGCGGACAAGGCCGCGTTCCTCCGCTCGGTGGACGTGTACTGCGCGCCGAACCTGCTCGGGGAGTCCTTCGGGATCATCCTCATCGAGGCCCTGGCCGCCGGTGCCCCGATCGTGGCCAGCGACCTCGACTCCTTCGCCTCGGTGCTCGAGGGCGGCACGGCCGGCATCCTCGTGCCGCGCGGCAACCCCGCCGCGTTGGCCCGCGCCCTCGGCGATCTGCTGGCCGACCCCGAGCGCCGCGCGCAGCTCTCCGCCCGCGGCGCGCGGGTCGCGGCCGCGTACGACTGGGAGGTCGTCGCGCGGCGGATCCTGGCTGTCTACGAGACCGTGGCCGCGCCCGGCGGGGGAGGCGTCACCGCGATCGAGGACGACGACCTGCCCCTGGATCCGCCGCCCCCCGACGCGGCGTCGTCCCTCTGGCGCCGCGTTCGCCGCTAACCTGACGCCCCGTGACGCCCGAGGCCTGGTTGTGGATCGCGGCCGGCCTCGTCCTGCTGCTCCTCCTCTGGACGGCGTGGCTGCTCACCCGGCTGCGACGGCTCGAGCACCGGGTCGCCCGCGCCTGGACCGCGCTCGACACCCAGTTGCAGCGCCGCGCCGGCCTCGCCGAGGAACTGGCCGAGAAGTACCCGACCTGCATCGGAGTGCCGCAGGCGTCCTACCTGGCCGTGTTCGCCGCGGACGCCCGCGACCCGGGGGACGGTGACCGCGAGACGGCGGAGAACCTGCTGGGCCGTGAACTGCGCGACCTGCCGCCGGAGCTGCCCGGGGTGCCGGCGGCCTTCCGCGAGGACCTCGCGGGCACGGCCACCCGGGTCACGCTGTCGCGGCGCTTCTACAACGACGCCGTCCGTGACCTGCGCGACCTGCGCGGCCGACGACTGCCCCGACTCCTCCGGCTGCACGCCCGGCATCCGCTGCCGCGGTACTTCGACATCGACGACCGCGTCGACGGGGTGGCGAGCAGCGCGGACGGGCCCGGTCGGCCGGTCCGCTGACGGCCGTACCATGAGAAGTCCTGTTCGCTCCACCGATACGAGGCAGCAACCCGTGGCTCCCCAGAACGACACCGCCCAGACCTCCACCGCCCCGCTGACGGGCGGTGACGCCGTCAAGCGCGGCATGGCCGAGCAGCTCAAGGGCGGCGTCATCATGGACGTCGTCACCCCGGAGCAGGCGAAGATCGCCGAGGACGCGGGGGCCGTCGCGGTCATGGCGCTCGAGCGGGTGCCCGCCGACATCCGCGCTCAGGGCGGCATCGCGCGCATGAGCGACCCGGACATGATCGAGGGCATCATCGGCGCCGTCTCGATCCCGGTGATGGCCAAGGCCCGCATCGGCCACTTCGTCGAGGCTCAGGTGCTGCAGAGCCTCGGGGTCGACTACATCGACGAGTCCGAGGTGCTCACCCCGGCCGACGAGGCCCACCACATCGCCAAGCGCGACTTCACCGTGCCGTTCGTCTGCGGCGCCACCGACCTCGGCGAGGCGCTGCGCCGCATCTCCGAGGGCGCGGCGATGATCCGTTCCAAGGGCGAGGCAGGCACCGGCAACGTCGTCGAGGCCACCCGGCACATGCGCGCCATCCGCGCCGGCATCGCCCGCCTGGGCACTCTCGACGAGACCGAGCTCTACGTGGCGGCCAAGGAGCTGCGCGCGCCGTACGACCTGATTGTCGAGGTCGCCCGGCTGGGCAAGCTGCCCGTCGTCCTCTTCACGGCCGGCGGCATCGCCACCCCGGCCGACGCGGCGATGATGATGCAGCTCGGCGCCGAGGGTGTCTTCGTCGGCTCCGGCATCTTCAAGTCCGGCGACCCGGCGCAGCGGGCGGCTGCGATCGTGCAGGCCACGACGTTCCACGACGACCCCGACGTGATCGCGAAGGTCTCCCGCGGACTGGGCGAGCCGATGGTCGGCATCAACGTCGCGACACTGCCTGAGAGCGAGCGGTTCGCCACCCGCGGCTGGTGACCTGCGTGTCGTCCCGGCGGTGACCGCCCGCGTCGCCGGGCTCGACCTGGCCCGCGGCCTGGCCGTCCTCGGCATGTTCGCCGCGCACATGCGGATCGGCGGGGATCTCGCGCTCGACCCGCGCAGCTGGATCGCCGTGGTCGACGGGCGCCCGTCGATCCTGTTCGCGACACTGGCCGGCATCTCGGTGGCGCTGCTGTCGGGGCGCACCCGGCCACCGTCGGGCACGGAGCTGTCCCGGGTCCGGCTGCGCATCTGCATCCGGGCGATGTGGGTGTTCGCGATCGGTGTGGCCCTCACGGAGCTGAACACGTTCGTCGCGGTCATCCTGGGCGTCTACGGGCTGCTGTTCGTGCTGGTCCTGCCCTTCCTGCGCTGGCCGGCACGCCGCCTGCTGCTGCTCGCCGCCACGATCGCCGGAGTCGGCCCACCCCTCGTCCTGGTCCTCGGCCAGTGGCTCACGTGGGCCGGGAAGGAGCACGGGACGCTCGCCGAGCTCGCCGTGACCGGCACCTATCCGGCGGTCCTGTGGCTCGCGTTCGTGCTGGTCGGCCTCGCCGTGGGCCGGCTGGATCTGGGCTCTGCCCGGGTCCGGGGCCATCTCGCGACGGCCGGCGCGGTGGCGGCGATCGTCGGCTACGGCGGAGGCTGGCTCAGCACGCAGCTCCTCGCGGGCGGGGTGCCCGCGGACGGACCCGAGGCGGGCTTCTCCGCGCCGCTGGGATCCTTCGCCGGCCGGTGGCTCACCGGGGCCGAGCCGCACAGCGGCACCACGTTCGAGATGGTGGGCTCGACCGGGGTCGCCGTCCTCGTCGTCGCGGCCTGCCTCGTGCTGGCCGACCGGCTGCCCGCCGTCACCGCCCCGCCGGCCGCGGTCGGCGCGCTGGCGCTGACCGTCTACACGGTGCACGTGGTCGCGATCCGGGTGCTCATGGACGTCGCCCCGGAAGCTGCCCGCGGCGCCGGCACCTGGGCGTGGTTCGCGGGTGCGGCGCTGCTGGGCGCCTGGCTCTGGCGGCGCACGGTCGGCCGCGGTCCGCTGGAGTGGTTGCTGACCTGGACGTCGAGCCGGGCCGCCCGGCTGCCGCCCTCGGCCCCGGCGGTCTGAGGGCGGACGCGAGCGCCGTAGCCTGGGATGTCGTGTCCAGCGAAATCCGCCCGCCCCGCATCGGGGTGCTCGCCCTGCAGGGCGACGTCCGCGAGCACCTGCGGGTGCTGCACGACCAGGGCGCCGACGCCGTGACGGTCCGGCGTCCGGAGGAGCTGGCCGGCGTCGACGGCCTGGTGATCCCCGGCGGGGAGTCCACGACGATGGTCAAGCTCGCCGCCCGTTTCGGCTTGCTGGAACCGCTGCGATCCGCCGTCCGCGGCGGGCTGCCGGCCTACGGTTCGTGCGCCGGGATGATCCTGCTGGCCGACCGGCTGCTGGACGCTCCGCCGGACCAGCAGACCGTCGGCGGCCTGGACGTCACCGTCCGCCGCAACGCCTTCGGCCGGCAGGTGGACTCCTTCGAGACCGGCATCAGGATCGAGGGTCTGGACGGCGGCCCCGTGCACGCGGTGTTCATCCGCGCGCCGTGGGTGGAGGATGCGGGCCAGGACGTCGAGGTCCTCGGCCGGGTCGTGGGTGGGCCGGCCGACGGTAGGATCGTCGCGGTCCGCCAGGGCGACCTGGTGGCCACCAGCTTCCACCCCGAGCTGACCGGGGACCGCCGGGTGCACGCGTTGTTCGTGGACATCGTCCGCCGCCGCCTGGCCGAGCAGGCCGGCGTCGACGCCGGTAACGAGAGGGGTGAGCGCACGTGAACGAGCTTGCGAGTTCACCGGAGAGCACAGCCGGCCGGCCGCGAACGCGGCCGACGAGCGCCAGCGAGGAGGACACGTGAGCGGCCATTCCAAGTGGGCGACGACCAAGCACAAGAAGGCCGGGATCGACGCCAAGCGCGGCAAGCTCTTCGCCAAGCTGATCAAGAACATCGAGGTCGCCGCCCGCACCGGCGGCGGCGACCCCGCCGGCAACCCGACGCTCTACGACGCCATCCAGAAGGCGAAGAAGAGCTCGGTGCCCAACGACAACATCGACCGCGCGGTCAAGCGCGGCTCCGGCGCCGAGGCCGGCGGTGTCGACTACCAGGGCATCACCTACGAGGGCTACGCCGCCGGCGGGGTCGCCGTCCTCATCGAGTGCCTCACCGACAACAAGAACCGGTCGGCCATGGAGGTCCGCACGGCGATGACCCGCAACGGCGGGTCGATGGCCGATCCGGGCTCGGTCTCGTACCTGTTCTCGCGCAAGGGCGTCGTGGTCGTGCCGAAGGGCGACGGCGTCGACGAGGACTCGGTGCTGATGGCCGTCCTGGACGCCGGCGCGGAGGAGGTCCGCGACCTCGGCGACTCCTTCGAGGTCGTCTGCGAGCCCGGTGACCTCGTCGCGGTGCGCACCGCCCTGCAGGACGCCGGCATCGACTACGACTCCGCCGAGGCCGGGTTCGTGCCCAGCGTCACGGTCGAGCTGGACGAGGAGGGGGCGGGCAAGGTGTTCCGCCTCATCGACGCGCTCGAGGACTGCGACGACGTGCAGAACGTGTACGCCAACTACGACGTCTCCGACGAGGTGCTCGAGCGCGTGGGCTGAGGGCGGCCTCCACCCCGGGCATCGGAAGCTCTACCTACGTCGTCGAGCCCGCAATGCGGGTAAAGCTTCCATTGCCTGGGGCGGCAGGCGTGTTGCGCCCGGCCGCTGTCGTCCCCGGCGGCTAGCGTGGGTCGAACACGCGTTCGGCCTGGTGGTGGGAGTTCTACATGCGGGTGCTCGGCATCGATCCGGGGCTGACCCGGTGCGGGTGGGGCGTGGTCGAGGGCCGGCCCGGTGCCCGGCCCACCGCCCTGGGCGTCGGGGTGCTGCGCAGCTCGGCGGAGCTGGACCTCGAGCTGCGGCTGCTCGAGCTGCACACGGCCGTGACGGAGCTGCTGCGCAGGTTCGGTCCCGACGTCGTCGCGGTGGAGCGGGTCTTCACGCAGAACAACAAGGGCACGGCCACCGGGACCGCCCAGGCGGCAGGGGTGGCGGCGCTGGCCGCGGCCCAGGCCGACCGGCCCGTCGCCTGGCACACGCCCAGCGAGGTCAAGGCGGCCATCTCGGGCAACGGCCGCGCCGACAAGGACCAGGTCACCCTCATGGTCACCCGGGTCCTGGGGCTGGCGGCCGCGCCGAAGCCCGCGGACGCCGCCGATGCGCTGGCGCTGGCCATCTGCCAGGTGTGGCGCGGCCCGGCCCAGCAGCGGCTGCGCGTCGCCGCACTGGCCGGGGGGATCGGTGCGCCGGTGGTGCGGCGGACGCTGCCGCGCTGGCAAGGAGTGTCGAAGTGAGGACGCAGAGATGATCGCGAGTATGAACGGCCGGGTGGCCGCCGTGTCTCCGGACGGCGCCGTCGTCGAGGTCGGGGGCATCGGCCTCGCCGTCCAGTGCACGCCGGGCACGATCGCCCGCCTGCAGGTGGGCGAGCAGGCCCGACTGGCCACGAGCCTCGTGGTGCGCGAGGACTCGCTGACCCTCTACGGGTTCGCCGACGACGACGAGCGGCAGCTGTTCGAGCTGCTCCAGACCGCCAACGGCGTCGGACCACGGCTGGCGCAGGCGATCCTCGCCATCCACCCGCCGCGCGAGGTTCGCCGGGCGGTGTCCATGGGCGATCTCAAGGCGTTGCAGCAGGTGCCGGGCATCGGCAGGAAGGGTGCCGAGCGGCTGGTGCTCGAGCTGCGTGACCGCCTCGGTTCGACCTCCTCCGACACGACGCCGGACGGCGGCGGCGCGCTGCCCCCGGGTGCCGGCCCGATCACCCCGGTCGCGCCGTGGCGGGACCAGCTCTCCGCCGCGCTGGTGAGCCTCGGGTGGTCCGGCCGCGAGGCCGACACCGCGATCACCGCGCTGGCCCCGGTCGCCGACGAGCAGCAGATCGCCGGCGGCAGGGTCGACGTCGCCGTCCTGCTGCGGCAGGCGCTGCAGCTGCTGGGGCGATCATGAGCGGACAGGGACGTGAGCATCGCAGCGAGGAACGAGCGAGGAGCGGAGCGTCCCGCGGGAGCGGGGGGTGCAGCGCATGAGCGCGCCGTTCGACCGGCCCATGACCGCCGAGGTGGCCGGCGGGATCGGTCAGGACTGGCCGGTGTCCCCCCAGGCCGGTGACGAGGAGCGGGTCGTCGAGTCGGCGTTGCGCCCGCACTCGCTGGCCGACTTCATCGGCCAGCCCAAGGTGGCCCGCCAGCTCGACCTGGTGCTCGAGGGCGCGAAGCGGCGCGGGCGGCCCCCGGATCACGTCCTGCTGTCGGGCCCGCCCGGACTGGGCAAGACCTCGCTGGCGCTGATCATCGGCTCCGAGCTCGGCACCGCCGTCAAGATCACCAGTGGTCCGGCGATCGAGCGGTCCGGCGACCTGGCCGCGATGCTGTCGAACCTGTCCCCGGGCGACGTTCTGTTCATCGACGAGATCCATCGCATCGCCCGCCCTGCCGAAGAGCTGCTGTACATGGCCATGGAGGACTTCCGGGTCGACGTCGTCGTCGGCAAGGGGCCGGGGGCGACCGCCATCCCTCTGGAGATCAGCCCGTTCACGCTCGTCGGGGCCACCACGCGCGCCGGCCTGCTCACCGGACCGCTGCGCGACCGTTTCGGCTTCGTCGGGCAGATGGAGTTCTACGAGCCGGCCGAACTCCAGCAGGTGCTCGCCCGCAGCGCGGCCCTGCTCGGCGTGGACCTCACCGACGACGGCTCCGCCGAGATCGCCTCCCGGTCGCGCGGCACCCCGCGCATCGCCAACCGGCTGCTGCGCCGGGTGCGCGACTTCGCCGAGGTCCGCGCCGACGGGCGGGTCACGCGGGACGTGGCGCGGGCGGCCCTGGCGCTCTACGACGTCGACGACCTGGGGCTCGACCGGCTCGACCGCGCCGTCCTCGAGGCGCTCGTGGTCCGTTTCGGCGGTGGACCGGTCGGCGTCGCCACGCTGGCCGTCGCCGTGGGGGAGGAGCCGCACACGGTCGAGGAGGTGTGCGAGCCCTTCCTGGTGCGTGCCGGTCTGCTCGCCCGCACCCCTCGCGGGCGGGTGGCCACCGAGGCGGCGTGGCGGCACCTGGACGTGCCGCTGCCGCGCGGTGGCCTGCCTCTCGGCGGGGGCCGCGGCGCACCGCCCGAGCCGGGTGCGTCGTCGGAGACGCTGTTCGACGCATAGACTCACGGACGCTGGCGCGCAACTGTTGGGCCCGCGGCCGTGCGCGCTCCGCCCGGTCGCTCCTGCGCGCCGCACACCGACGTTCCCGAGCGGTCCCCGTCCGCGGGACCGCACCGATCGCGGCGCTGGCGCCGCGGTAGAGAGGCACACCTGTCGTGGAGCAGCTGTTTCCGTTCATCCTGCTGGCCCTGGCCATCGTGCTGCTGTTCGTGCTGCCCGCACGCCAGCGCAAGCGCCTCCAGCAGCAGCAGCAGGAGCTGCAGAACTCCCTGACCATCGGCACGCCGGTGATGACCACGGCCGGTCTGCACGGCACCGTGGCAGGCCTGCAGGAGAAGACCGTCGACCTCGAGATCTCCCCGGGCGTGGTGGTCACCTTCGCCCGCCCGGCGATCATGGAGATCCGTCGTCCGGTCACCGACACGGCCGCACCCGGCGACGACGCACCGGGCACCACGGGCCCGACCTCCTGAGCCGCGGGATCCCCGCCGTGGAGGACCGGCCCGTGGCGGTCCGTCCATGACGGTCCCGGGGGCCGGGGAGCAGGCGCTCCAGGAACTCATCGCCGGCCTCGCCGTCGACGTTCCTGACTTCCCGGCGCCCGGTGTCCTCTTCCGCGACCTCACCCCGGTGTTCGCCGATGCCACAGCCTTCCGCCGCATGGTCGAAGGGCTGACCGCGCCCGCCGACGGCGATCCGCGCACCGCTGCTGTGCGCACCGCGGCCGGTGACCAGGACCGCGGTTTCGACGTCGTGGTGGGTGTCGAGGCGCGGGGCTTCCTGCTCGCCGCCGCCGTCGCGCTCGGCGCCGGCGTCGGCGTCGTCCCCGTCCGCAAGGCCGGAAAGCTGCCGCGCGCGGCCGTCGCCGCCGACTACGAGCTGGAGTACGGGACGGCGACCCTCGAGCTGCACACCGACGCCCTGCGACCGGGCCAGCGCGTGCTGCTGGTCGACGACGTCCTGGCGACCGGGGGCACCCTGGCTGCCGCCGCGGCGCTGGTCGACCGCCTCGGGGCTGTCGTCACGGCGGTGTCGGTGGTCGTCGAACTGGCGGCACTCGGCGGCCGTCAGCGGCTCTCCCCGCACGTGGTGCACTCGCTCTGGACGACCTGACCCGTCCGGTCTCACCCGGACGGGGTGGCACCGGCCGCGGCCCGGCTAGCATGGGGAAGGTCAGCTCTCACCCCGCTCGGGCAGGAGTCACCGTGGCCCCGGAAGTCGCCGCCAGCGCGGTCTCCGGCGCGCCCGCGACGCCGCCCCGGGACCCCCGGCCGGACGAGACCCGGGGGGACGCCACCCGGTCCCCGAGCGCCGGTCCCGAGAACCCCGACGGCCCCGTGCGAGGCGACGACCGCGCGCAGGCCGTCGACGAGGCGGCCGCCGACTCCGCCGACGCGGCGCGCTCGCCGCTGCCCGACCGTCCGGTCGTCCGGCGTCCCGACGACGTCGGCTCCGAGCCGCCGGACGGCGACGGCTCGGCGTCCCGCTGGCGGGTGCGCGACCGGCTGGCCCGGCGCATCGTCGCCGGTCAGCGCAGCGGCGCCGTCGTCCGCCCGGTTCTCGAACCGCTGGCCGCCCTGCACCGGCAGAGCCATCCCAAGGCCGACCTGGTCCTGCTGCAGCGGGCCTACGACGTCGCCGAGGCGGCGCACGCCTCGCAGAAGCGCAAGAGCGGCGACCCCTACATCACCCACCCGCTGGCCGTGGCGACGATCCTCGCCGGCCTGGGCATGGACACGACGACGCTGGTCGCCGCGCTGCTGCACGACACCGTCGAGGACACCGGCGCGACGGTCGAGTCGATCACCGCCGAGTTCGGCGCCGAGGTGGCGCACCTCGTCGACGGCGTCACGAAGATCGACAAGGTCAAGCTGGGCGACGCGGCGCAGGCCGAGACGATCCGCAAGATGATCGTCGCGATGGCCCGCGACCCCCGCGTGCTGGTCATCAAGCTGGCCGACCGGCTGCACAACATGCGCACGCTGCGCTTCCTGCCGCCGGAGAAGCAGGAGACGAAGGCGCGCGAGACGCTGGAGATCCTCGCCCCGCTGGCCCACCGGCTGGGCATGAACACGATCAAGTGGGAGCTCGAGGACCTCGCGTTCGCGACCCTCTACCCCAAGCGCTACGACGAGATCGTCCGGCTGGTGGCCGAGCGGGCGCCGTCCCGGGACACCTACCTCGCCGAGGTGACCTCGTCGGTCAGCGAGCAGCTCAAGGCCGCCAAGATCGAGGCCGTCGTCACCGGCCGGCCGAAGCACTACTACTCGATCTACCAGAAGATGATCGTCCGCGGCCGCGACTTCACCGACATCTGGGACCTCGTCGGCATCCGCATCCTGGTCGACTCCGTGCGCGACTGCTACGCGGCGCTGGGCATCATGCACGCCCACTGGCAGCCGGTACCGGGCCGCTTCAAGGACTTCGTGGCGATGCCGAAGTTCAACATGTACCAGTCGCTGCACACCACGGTGATCGGTCCGCAGGGCAAGCCGGTCGAGCTGCAGATCCGCACGCACGACATGCACCGCACGGCCGAGTACGGCATCGCCGCGCACTGGAAGTACAAGGAGAAGGCGCGAGCCGGCGGCCGGCCCAGCGCCGGCGAGTTCGGCGCCCCGCCCAAGGCCGGCACGCCCGACGACATGCTGTGGCTGCGCCAGCTGCTGGACTGGCAGCGCGAGGCGCAGGAGCCCGGCGAGTTCCTGGAGACGCTGCGCTACGACCTCGGCCCGCAGGAGGTCTTCGTCTTCACGCCGAAGGGCGACGTCATCAGCCTGCCCGGCGACTCGACGCCGGTCGACTTCGCCTACGCCGTGCACACCGAGGTCGGGCACCGCACCATCGGCGCCCGGGTCAACGGCTCGCTGGTCTCGCTCGACAGCAAGCTCACCAACGGCGACGTGGTCGAGATCTTCACCTCCCGCTCGCCGACGGCCGGCCCGTCGCAGGACTGGCTGACCTTCGTCGGCTCCTCCCGGGCCCGCACCAAGATCCGCCAGTGGTTCACCAAGGAGCGCCGCGAGGACGCGGTCGAGGCGGGCAAGGAGGCGCTCACCCGGGCGATGCGCAAGGCGGGCCTGCCGCTGCAGCGCCTGCTGGGCGGCGAGGCGCTGTCCACGCTGGCCAAGGACCTCCACTACGCCGACGTGACCGCGCTGTACGCCGCCGTGGGGGAGAACCAGATCTCGGCCACCTCGGTGGTCGAGAAGCTGATGACCGCGCTGGGCGGCACCGAGGGCGCCGTCGAGGACATCGCCGAGACCGCGATCCCGACCACGCCGGTCCGCAGCGCGGCGCGGCCGCGCACGGCGACCCGGGCATCGTCGTCCACGGCATGACCGACGTCTGGGCCAAGCTCGCCAAGTGCTGCACCCCGGTGCCCGGCGACGACATCCTGGGCTTCGTCACCCGCGGCGGCGGCGTGAGCGTGCACCGCACCGACTGCACCAACGCCGCCGACCTGCAGCGCAAGCCCGAGCGGCTGGTCGAGGTCGAGTGGGCCTCGGCGCCGGGTCGGTGTTCCTGGTGGCCATCCAGGTCGAGGCGCTCGACCGGCACCGGCTGCTCTCCGACGTCACCAAGGCGCTGGCCGACGAGCGGGTCAACATCCTGTCGGCGTCGGTGCAGACCAGCCGCGACCGGGTCGCGATCAGCCGGTTCACCTTCGAGCTGGCCGACCCGGCGCACCTGGGCGCGGTGCTGCAGACCGTGCGCAACGTCGAAGGCGTCTTCGACGTCGAGCGCGTCACCGCCTGACGACAGCCCGGAGCTGCCCTTCCGAGTTGATCATCGTCCGTGTGCACGGCCGGGCGGCGTGTCCGCGCGTGTTGCGTGCACGCGGACGATGATCAACTTCGAGGGTGTCGCTCAGACGACGACCTGGAGCTCCTCGATCGTGACCGGCTCGTTCGGGGCGCCGCCGCCCGGGCTGGGCTCCATGGAGCCGTCGTCACCGGCCTCGGCGATCGCGTCGAGCACCTCGAGGCCGGCCTCGTCGACGGTGCCGACGACGGTGTAGTCCGGCGGCAGCTGCGGTGTCGGCGAAGCACGAGGAAGAACTGGCTGCCGGTCGAGCCGGGCTGCCGCTGTTGGCCATCGCGATGGTGCCGCGCGGGTAGGTCGTCTCCGGCGTCACCTCCTCGGCGAACCTGTAGCTCGGGCCGCCGGTGCCGGTGCCGGTCGGGTCGCCGCACTGCAGGACGCCGAAGGTCTCGGCGGTTGACCCAGCCGGTGGCAGGGGCTGTCGTCGAAGAAGTCCTGCTCGGCGAGGTAGGCTGAAGCTCGCCGCCGCGCACGGGGCGATCGCCCGGTCGAGGGTGAGCTGCAGGTCGCCCTGGTTGGTCTCCATCACCAGCGTCGACGGTGCCGCTGCGTCGCGGTCGCCTCGGGCTCGGGCGGCAGGCCGACGTCGACGATCTCGGGTCGCCCGGGTGTCGGGGCTGTACTGCAGGCCACCGTGCCTCGCGGTGTCGGTGGCCGCGGAGCCGCCGTGTCGTCGTCGCCGTCGAATACGCCGGCGCGCCAGGGCGATCACGCCCGCGACGACGAGCAGCGCCACGAGCCGCGGCCACGACCGCCACAGGTCCGGCGGCGGCGCTGGGCGCAGCTCGGCCCGCCGCTCGAGCTGCCGCTGCAGGTGGCGCTGCGCCGCCTCACGGCGCTGCTTGTTCGTGGGCACGGGTCTCGGACTCCTCGGACGGGCGGCGGGTCGGCGGGGCGGCGCTCGCGTCGACTGCGGCCACCGCGGTGGTCGACGTCGCGAGTCTAGGTGGCCCACCCTGGACGTTCCCTGGCACGCGGGCGGGTGCCGCGGCGCCCCCGCGTAACCTGCACGGGTGCTCATCCGCTCGTTTCCCGCCGGCGCGTTCGGCACCAACTGCTACGCCGTGGCTCCCGGCCCCGGGCAGGAGTGCGTGGTCGTCGATCCCGGCATGGACGCCGTCGAGCCGCTGGCCGCGATGCTCGCCGACGACGGGCTCAAGCCGGTCGCCGTCGTCCTCACCCACGGCCACCTCGACCACACCTTCTCGGTGCTGCCGGTGTGCGACGGCTACGACATCCCCGCCTACCTGCACCCGGAGCGACTTCGGCATGCTCTCGCGACCCGGCCCGCTGGCACGGCCCGGCGCTGGCTCCGCTGATCGGCCGGCGTGCGGCTGCCCGACCCGTCGGACGTGCGGCCGTCTGGACGACGGCGCCGTGCTGTCCCTGGCCGGCGTGGAGCTGACCGTGCGGCACGCGCCGGGGCACACCCAGGGCTCGGTGATGTTCTCCGTCGACCTCGGGCGAGGCCCCGGGGCTGCTCGCCGGCGACGTGCTCTTCGCCGGCTCGGTCGGCCGGGTCGACCTGCCCGGCGGATCCTGGGACGCGATGCTGCGCTCGCTGCGCGACGTCGTCCTGCCGCTGGACGACGAGACGGTCGTGCTGCCCGGCCACGGGCCCGGCTACCACGATCGGCCGGGAGCGGGCGACCAACCCCTACCTGGCCGAGGCCGCGGCAGGTGCCGGTGCGCCGCCGCCGGGAGGGGTCTGTGACCGCCCTGCGCGCGCCCGAAGGGCACCTTCGACACGCTGCCGCCGGACTCCGACGCGCTTCCTCGCCGTCCGCGACACGCTCACCGCCCCGCTGCGCCGGGCAGGCTACGGCTACGTCGAGACGCCGGTGTTCGAGGAGACCGCCGTGTTCTCCCGGGGGTGGGGGAGTCCACCGACGTCGTCACCAAGGAGATGTACACCTTCGACGACCGCGGCGGCCGCTCGCTGACCCTGCGCCCGGAGCTCACCGCCGGCCTGATGCGCGCGTTCATCGAGCACCGGCTGCTACGACGGCGCGCTGCCGGTGAAGCTGTGGACCGTCGGCTCGGCGTTCCGCTACGAGCGGCCGCAGGCCGGCCGCTACCGGCACTTCACCCAGGTCGACATGGAGGCGCTCGGCGTCGACGACCCGGCGCTGGACGCCGAGGTGGTGGCGCTGGGGGTCCAGGGCTTCCGCGACCTGGGGCTGACCGACTTCGAGCTGCTGCTCACCTCGCTGGGCGACGCCACCTGCCGCCCGCAGTACCGCGAGCTCCTCGTGGCCTTCCTCGACGAAGCTCGACCTCGACGAGGACACCCGGCGCCGGGCGGAGATCAACCCGCTGCGGGTGCTCGACGACAAGCGGCCCGAGGTGCAGGCCCAGCTCGACGACGCCCCGCTGATGGTCGACCACCTGTCGGACTCCACCAAGGCGCACTACGACGCCGTCCGCCAGCACCTCACCGACCTCGGCGTGACCTGGACCGAGGCGCCGAAGCTGGTGCGCGGCCTGGACTACTACACGAAGACGACGTTCGAGTTCGTGCACAACGGGCTGGGCGCGCAGTCGGCGATCGGCGGCGGCGGCCGCTACGACGGGCTGTCGGCCGCGCTCGGCGGGCCCGGACCTCTCCGGCATCGGCTACGCGGTCGGGGTCGACCGGACGCTGCTGGCCGTGCAGGCCGAGGGCCTGGACGTCGTCGCGGTCGCCGGGGTGCAGGCGTTCGTGGTGCCGCTGGGCGCCGAGGCCAAGCGGCTCGCCGTCCGGCTGGTCGGGCAGCTGCGGCAGGCCGGCGTCGCCGCCGACACCGTCTACGGCGACCGCGGCCTCAAGGGCGCGATGAAGGCCGCCGACCGCTCCGGCGCCTCGCACGTCGTCGTCATCGGCGACCGGGACCTCGCCGAGGGCGTCGGCCAGCTCAAGGACCTGCGCACCGGGGAGCAGCGCGCGGTCCCGGTGGGGGAGCTGTTCGAGACGGTGCGTGCGACGGTGGGGGAGTGACAGCGACACGCGACCGGGGAGCCGCGTCGTGGGCGCGGTGACGGCGCCGATGGAACAGCGCCCGCTCGGGCGGACCGGTGCCGACGTGTCGGTCGTCGGGCTGGGCACCTGGCAGCTGGGCGGCGACTGGGGGGACGTCGACGACCAGACCGCAGCCGACGTCCTCGACGCCGCGCTCGACGCGGGCGTGACCCTGCTCGACACTGCCGACGTCTACGGCGACGGCCGCTCCGAGGACCGCATCCGGCAGGCGCTGCGTCACGCGGTCCGATCGGCCCTTCGTCGCGACCAAGGCCGGCCGACGGGCCGACCCCTTCGAGGCGGCCCAGTACACCCCGGAGAACCTGCGCGCGTGGATCGACCGGTCCCGGCGCAACCTCGGCGTCGACACCCTCGACCTGGTGCAGCTGCACTGCCCGCCCCCCGCCGTCTACTCCGACGAGCGGGTGTACGACACGCTCGAGGCGTTGGTGGCCGAGCAGGCGATCGCCGCCTACGGGGTCTCGGTCGAGACGGTCGCAGAGGGGCTGACGGCGCTGCGACACCCGGGCGTCGCGTCCGATCCAGGTCATCCTCAACGTCTTCCGGCGCAAGCCGCTGGAGGAGCTGCTGCCCCGCGGCGGCGACGGCGCAGGTCGCGATTCTCGCCCGGGTGCCGCTGGCCAGCGGGCTGCTCACCGGCAAGTACGACCGAGTCGACGACGTTCGCCCGCCGACGACCATCGCAACTTCAACCGGCACGGCGAGGCGTTCGACGTGGGAGAGACGTTCTCCGGCGTCCCCTTCGAGGTCGGCGTCGCCGCGGCCCGGGAGTTCGTCGACATCGCCGGTGATCGTGCGCCGAGCGCCGCTTCGCGCTGCGCTGGGTCATCCACCAGCCCGGGGTCACCGCCGTCATCCCGGGCGCCCGTAACGTCGGCCAGGTCCGCGGCAACGCCGAGGCCGCCGCCCTGCCGCCCCTGTCCGAGACCCAGCTCGCCGACCTCGAGCGGCTGTACGACGAGCGCATCCGCGCCCACGTGCACGACCGCTGGTGATCGCCATCCCGGCCCGCCCCCACTGAAAGGCACCGAGTTGCTTCGCACCCACGACGCCGGCACGCTGCGCGCGTCCGACGCCGGATCCACCGTCACCCTCGCCGGCTGGGTCGCCCGACGGCGCGATCACGGCGGGGTGGTCTTCCTCGACCTGCGCGACGCCTCCGGGTACGTGCAGGTCGTCGTCCGCGAGGAGGAGGCCCACCACCTGCGCAACGAGTACTGCGTGCTCGTGACCGGCGAGGTGCGCCGTCGTCCGCAGGGCAACGAGAACCCCGAGCTGCCGACCGGCGAGATCGAGGTGGCGACGACGGCGCTGAAGGTGCTCTCGTCCGCCGCACCGCTGCCGTTCCCGATCGAGACCGACCAGGCGGCCGGCGACGACGTCCGGTACAAGTACCGCTACCTCGACCTGCGCCGGCAGGGCCCGGCGCGGGTGCTGCGACTTCGCTCGGAGGTCAACCGGGTCGCCCGTGAGGTCATGGCCCGGCACGGCTTCGTCGAGGTGGAGACGCCGAACCTGACCCGTTCGACGCCCGAGGGTGCGCGCGACTTCGTCGTCCCCGTGCGGCTGCAGCCCGGGCACTGGTACGCGCTTCCGCAGTCGCCGCAGCTGTTCAAGCAGCTGCTGATGATCGGCGGGCTCGAGCGCTACTACCAGATCGCCCGGTGCTTCCGGGACGAGGACTTCCGCGCCGACCGGCAGCCGGAGTTCACCCAGCTCGACTTCGAGATGAGCTTCGTCTACCGGGACGACGTGCTCGCCGTCGCCGAGGACGTCGTCCGTTCGCTGTGGCGCGAGCTCGCGGCGTACGAGGTGCCCGAGATCCCGCGGATGACCTACCGCGAGGCGATGGACCGCTTCGGGTCGGACAAACCCGACCTGCGATTCGGAATCGAGCTGGTCGAACTCACTGGGTACTTCGCCGACACGCCGTTCCGGGTGTTCCAGGCGCCCTACGTGGGCGCGGTGGTCATGCCCGGCGGCGGCTCGCAGCCGCGGCGCGCGTTCGACGCCTGGCAGGACTGGGCCAAGTCCCGCGGCGCGCGCGGGCTCGCCTACGTGACCATCGCGGAGGACGGCGAGCTGGGCGGGCCGGTGGCCAAGAACATCTCCGACACCGAGCGCGCCGGGCTGGTGGAGGCCGTCGGCGCGAAGCCCGGTGACTGCATCTTCTTCGCCGCGGGCCACCGCCGGTCGTCCCAGGAACTGCTCGGCGCCGCGCGGGTCGAGATCGCCAAGCGGCTCGAGCTGGTCGAGCCCGGCACGTGGTCGTTCCTGTTCGTCGTCGACTTCCCGATGTTCGAGCAGACGGAGTCCGGCGACTGGACGTTCATGCACCACCCCTTCACCTCGCCCACCCCCGAGTGGCGGGAGACGTTCGCCGACGACAAGGCCGCCGCGCTGTCCGACGCCTACGACCTGGTGGTCAACGGCAACGAGCTGGCGTCGGGGTCGGTGCGTATCCACGACGCGGCGTTGCAGGAGCGGGTGTTCGAGACCCTCGGCATGTCGCGTGAGGAGGCCCGCGAGAGGTTCGGGTTCTTCCTGGAGGCCTTCGCGTACGGCCCGCCGCCGCATGCCGGTGCGGCGATCGGCTGGGACCGCACGGTCGCGCTGCTGGCGGGGGTCGAGTCGATCCGCGAGGTGATCGCGTTCCCGAAGACCGGCGCCGGGTACGACCCGCTGACGGGGGCGCCGACGCCGATCACCGACGAGCAGCGCAAGGAGGCCGGCATCGACGTCCGGCCGGAGGAGCCGCCGCTGCCCGACGAGCCCGGCGCGCCGGGTAGCGGGGTCAGCATCCGCCCGTAGCCCAGTCCAGAGTTGATCATCGTCTGCGTGCCCGTTCGTCCGGCGTGTCCGTGCGTGTCGCGTACACGCAGACGATGATCAACTCGAGGGAAGCTCGGGGGGCGGGCGCCAGCCGCGGCTGATCAACGCCCGTTTCGTCCGGCCCACCACCACGCCCTGGCTCAGGTGCCGGTTGGCGAAGCGTAGCGGAGTCCACCCATCGGTGGCCATGAGCGAGTAGCGGTCGATGTCCCGCCCGAACTGGTCGGGATCCGCGTGCTGCCGGCCTTCGTACTCGAGGGCGAGCTTCCACTCCTCGAAGCCGAGGTCGGCGTGGGTGACGATGCGCCCCCACCGGTCGAGGATCGGGATCTGTGCCCGCGGGGTGGGGAGACGGGCGGTGGTCACCCAGTAGCGGATCAGGCTCTCGGGGCGGGACATCGCCAACGGCGAGAGCGTCGGGGCACACGCCCTGGCGCGGACGACGCCCCTGACGCGGTCGGCGCGCGCCAGGCGGCCGGTGAGTGCTTCGGCGGTCAGATGCCCGGCGCGCATGAGCGCGTCACCGACGGCGACCAGTTCGTGTGGGGGGAGGATGGCGGCCAGGTCGAGGAAAGTCTGCGCGCCCGAGGTCAGACGCACACCGCGGTACTGCGTGACGTCGTCCGGCAGCAGGCGGCGCGCGTGCACGACGAGACCGTCCCACTGGGGGAGGACCCTTCGCGGGCTGAGCACGACGTGCGGATGAGCAGGTGCGGCGATCGGTGCTCCGAGGAGCGCCGCCGCCGTGGCGTGGCTGAAAGCGGCGTCGTCCGGCAGGACCTGTGCCCAGCCGCTGCACAGCGCGGTCAGGTCAGGCTCGACCGAGCGCGACAGGTACAGCCCGCGCGCCAGCGGGACGCCGTCCGTCTCGATCTGCCGGCGGGTGACGCCGAGACCGCGAGCCGTGCGCCACGTGTACGCCGGACCCAGAGGGATGCCGTCCACTCCGCAACGGTGGGGTCCGTGGGTCCTGCCGTGGCCACCCGCGGCGGATCTGTGGACACCGGCCACCTCTGTGGATGCCGCCGGCCGGAGTTGATCATCGTCTGCGTGCCCGTGCGTACGGCGAGCCCGGGCGTGTCTCGTGCACGCAGACGATGATCAACTTGTAAAGCGGGGTGGTCAGGGAGGGGGGCAGGGAGGCGGTCAGGACTCGATGTTGGCCATCACGTGCTTGACGCGGGTGTAGTCCTCGAACCCGTACATCGACAGGTCCTTGCCGTAGCCGGAGTGCTTGAACCCGCCGTGCGGCATCTCGGCGACCAGCGGGATGTGGGTGTTGATCCACACGCAGCCGAAGTCCAGCCGCTTGCTCATCCGCATGGCCCGGCCGAAGTCCTTGGTCCAGACGCTGGAGGCCAGGCCGTACTCGACGCCGTTGGCCCAGCGCACCGCCTCGTCCTCGTCGGTGAACCGCTGCACGGTGATCACCGGGCCGAAGATCTCGCGCTGGACCATCTCGTCGTCCTGGCGCAGCCCGGCGACCACGGTCGGCTCGATGAAGAAGCCGCGGTCGCCCTGCCGGTGCCCGCCGGCGGTGACCTCGGCGTGGGCGGGCGCCCGGTCGAGGAAGCCGGTGACGTGCGCCAGCTGGTTGGCGTTGTTCACCGGCGGCACCAGGGCGTCCTCGTCCCCGGCGCCGTTCTCGTACGTCGTCGTGGTGCTGCGGGCCTGCTCGGTCAGCGCGGCGACGAAGTCGTCGTGGATGCCGGGCCCGGCCAGCACCCGGGTCGCCGCCGTGCAGTCCTGCCCGGCGTTGAAGTAGCCGGCCACGGCGATGGCGCTCGGCGGCGGCCTCGAGGTCGGCGTCGTCGAAGACGACCACCGGCGCCTTGCCGCCCAGCTCGAGGTGCACCCGCTTGAGGTCGCGGGCGGCGGTCTCGGCCACCTGCATGCCGGCCCGCACCGAGCCGGTGATCGACACCATCTGCGGGGTCGGGTGCTCGACCAGCGCCCGGCCGGTGTCCCGGTCGCCGCAGACGACGTTGAGCACGCCGGGCGGCAGGAACTCGGCGGCCAGCTCGGCCATCCGCAGCGTCGTCACCGGGGTGGTGTCGCTGGGCTTGAGGACGACGGTGTTGCCGGCCGCGATCGCCGGGGCGAACTTCCAGACCGCCATCATCATCGGGTAGTTCCACGGCGTCACCTGGCCGATGACGCCGATCGGCTCGCGGCGGACCCACGACGTGTGCCCGGCCATGTACTCGGCGGCGGCCTTGCCCTCGAGGTTGCGGGCGGCCCCGGCGAAGAACCGGATCTGGTCCACCATCGGCGGGATCTCCTCGCTGGCGGTCAGGCCCAGCGGCTTGCCGGTGTTGCGGCTCTCCAGCGCGACCAGTTCGTCGGCGTGCTGCCTCGATCGCGTCGGCGAAGCGGAACAGCGCCAGCGACCGCTCCGACGGGGTGGCGTCGCGCCAGGTCTCGAAGGCGCCGGCGGCGGCGCGCGTAGGCGCGGTCGACGTCCTCGGCGCCCGGACAGCGGGGCCGAGCGCGAAGACCTCGCCGGTGCGACGGGTCGACCAGGTCCATCCGGCGGCCCTCGGCGGTGTCGACGTGCTCGCCGCCGACGAAGTTGCGCAGCTCCGGCTTGTCGCTCATTCCGACTCCTCCCCGTGGGCCTCGCCGTCGACCTCGGCCAGGATCTCCGAGCCCGTGACGACCGTGGCGGCGAAGTGCTGGTGCATCCAGGTCAGGTGGTCGTGCCGGCTGCGCATGATCCGCAGCGTGTCCCAGTTGGGGAACACCTGCTGGAGCACGTGCCGCTCCATGAGCCGGGGGTCGACCTCGTAGACGTGCTCGAACGTCGTCTGCGCCACCTCGCTCACCCGGACGGCGGACGGCGGCGTGTGCTGCTCGGTGAAGCGGTACGGCCCGCCGGGGCGGCGCCCTGCGGGCGCGGCGTCGGGAGGCACGGGGGGCGCGTCATCGGCGGGCATCGGAGGTCCCCTCGTAGGCCTCGTCATAGGCCCTGTCCAGCAGGTACTTGCCGGGGTTCATGATGTTGTTCGGGTCCAGTGCTCGCTTGACGTCGAGCATCACGCCGAAGCCGCGGCCCAGTTCCTGGGGCACGAGGTCGACCTCGCCCTCGCGGCATGACCCGTGGCACGCGGTGATCGAGCCGCCGTCGGCGAGTGCCGCCGCGGCGATCTGCCGCTTCGCGTCCACCCAGGCCGCCCAGGCGGCGTCGTCGAGGCGCTGCTCCCAGATGCCGACGTCGATCTCGGTGAGGTAGTCGACCCCGGTGTCCGCCGAGGTGTAGGCGAACATGCCCCAGTCGTCGAAGACGTCGGTCTTCCGGCGCAGGTCGGCGACGATCTCGTGCCAGGCCTTCGTGACCGCCGGCACGTGCGAGTAGGTGATCGCGGCGTCCTCGCAGTGCCAGGACATCGGCACGACCTGGCCGTCCTTGGTCCGGCCGTGCAGGGGAGTGGCGTACCGGTCGTGCCGCGCCGCCCAGTCGCCCTCGGAGATCTCGTCGCCGAGATAGCGCGCGCCGTGTTCCTTGGCGATGCGGAACAGCCGCCGGCCGCCGGCGCGGACCTCGTCCTCGTAGCCGTACATCACCGCGCACACCAGCGCACGGACGTCGGCGGGCTGCGGGATGTAGGCCTCGTCGTCCCGGCGCAGGTAGGCGACCTTGTACTCGTCGAAGAGCACCGCGCCGGCGAAGGTGGCGACGCCGGCCCGGGCCAGCGCACCGACGCAGGCGTAGGCGTCGTCGTAGTCGTCGAACGCCCAGAACGGCGAGAGCTCGGCCTCGGGCTTGGGGTAGAGCTTGAGCGTCGCCCGCGTGGCGATGCCGAGGGTGCCCTGGTGGCCCATGAACAGGTGCTTGAGCTGGTAGCCGCTGGAGGACTTGCTGATCTTGCCGCCGATGCCGTCCCCGACGTGCATGACCTCGCCGGTCGGCAGCACGTGGTCGAAGCTGAGCACGAGGTCGCGGGTGTGCCCGTAGCGCGAGCCGATCAGCGACCAGCCGCTGGTGCCGATCCGGCCGCCGACCAGCGAGCAGGGGTAGGACGCCGGGTCGTCGGGGTAGATCAGCCCGTGCTGGGCCAGCCGTTCGTTGAGCTTGAGCATGTTGATGCCGGTCCCGACGGTGACGGTGCGGTTGACCAGGTCGAGCTCGTGGATCTGGTTCATCCGCTTGACGTCGACGACGATGCCGCGGCGCAGCGGTACGGCCCCGTCGGTCAGCCCGGTGCCGCCGTCACGCGGGACGACGGGGACGCGCGAGGTCGTTGGCGATCCGCACCACCGCGGCCACCTGCTCGGTGGAGGTCGGCAGCACGACGACGTCGGGCACCCGCTCGGACCAGCGGTGCACCGGGAAGGGAGCGGGCACCCGGGCCCGGTTCCAGCGGTCGGTCTTCGCGGTGAGGACCTGGTCGTCGGCGAGCACGCCGCGCAGCGCGGTGACCAGGGTGTCGAGGCGGGCCGCGTCCAGCGGTGGGGTGTCGAGCGCACCGGGCAGCGTCGCGGTCATGTCAGTGCCCCCCGCATCCGCAGCCGCCGACGTTGCCGCAGCCGCCGCCCGCGCCGGCGCACGTCCCGCGCGACCGGCGGGCCCGTCCCGGGACGCCGCTGCGCTGCTGGGCCAGGCGCAGGTCGCCGACCGGCGCCGCGGGAGCCGCCGACGGCGATGCCGAGGGACTCCGCGAGCAGCTCGTGCAGGTCGATCACGTCGATGTCCTGGGCGTCACCGGCCTCGCCGAGCGGCCGCTCCGACCACGGGCAGGCGCTGACCAGCGTGTCGACGTCGAGCTCGGCGGCGCGCTCCAGCCGCAGCGCGCTGATCTTCGCGGTGAGCTCGGGCTTCTCGATCGGCAGCCCGCCGCCGCCCCCGGAGCAGTAGGACCACTGGGTCACCCGGTCGACGTCGTGGAAGCGCAGGCCCGGAATCGCGCGGAGGATCTCCCTGGGCTCGGCCCAGATGCCCTTGCGCTTGTTGAGCCGGCACGGGTCGTGGTAGGTCACCGCCCGGTCCACCGGCACGGTCGGCGTCGAGCCGGCCCTCCCGGATCAGCTGGGCGAGCAGGTCGAGCACCAGGACGACCTCGATGTCGTCGAACTCCTCGCCGAAGTACGTCGGGTAGTCCTCGGTGAAGCTGATGTAGTCGTGCGGGTCGAGCACGAGTACGCGCCTGGTGCCGGTCGACCGCCAGTCGTCGAGGTTGTGCCGGGCGAAGCGCCGGGCCTGCTCGACGTAGCCCATCTCGGCGGCCGGTCCGCCGCAGCACCACTGGTCGCCCATCAGGCCGAACTCGTAGCCGGCCATCTGCAGCATCTGGGCGACCGCCCGCGGAACCGACGTCCGGTAGAACGCGGCCTCGCAGTCGACGAACAGCACCGTCTCGCCGCCGATGCGGGAGGTCGAGGCCCTCGGCCCAGTCGCGCACCGTCTCCTGGCCGACCGGCGTCTCGCCGAGCACCGGCTCGTGGGTGCGCAGGTCGGTGCGCTCGTTCCAGGAGCGCCAGCGCGGGCTGGTGGACGCCGCTGTCGACAGCGAGCGCCCGGACGGCCTTGACGACGTCGACGGTGCGGGTGCGGAACCGGTAGAAGTCGCCGGTGAACAGGGTGTTGGGACAGCGCAGCTCGCAGGCCCCGCACTGGGTGCAGTTGACGTAGTCGGCGGCGACGTCGGAGATGTCGAGGTCGCCGCGCTCCATCGCGACCACGTTGGCGTGGAAGGCCGTCGGCGTCCACGACTCGTTGCGCTCGACCTGGGTGACCGGGCAGACCTCGCGGCAGAACTTGTGCCCCGAGGAGAAGCAGTTGTACGAGGCGTTGCGCCACTTCTCGACGAACTCCCGCGTGAGCGGGTCCGCCGGGGGCTCGGGGAGGGGGCCGGCCAGCGTCTCGGGGTACGCGGCGAGCTCGGGCGGATTGGTGGGTACGCCGGGTGTGAAGGGCTCCGAGAGCGCGTCGGGAGCGGGCGTCCGGTCGGGCTGCACCTGGGTCACGGGTGTGCTCCTCGTCACAGGAGTGGAGGTGCGGTCACGCTAACGGGGCAAACCTATGGGATCAATGGTTAACGGTCGGTCCGGGTGTGAGACTGTGCGCCGGGCCGATCGGGAGGTGTGCGTTCGTGCAGGTGCTCAGCGGGGACGCCCGCCGCGCGGTCTTCGCGCCGCTCGACGACGGCGCCCTGCGCAGCGAGGCCGTCGTCCGACGGGTGGGCAGCGCGATCGCGCTGGGCCTGCTCGGCGACGGTGAGCAGCTCCCGTCGGAAACCGGGCTGGCCACCATGCTCAACGTCTCGACGGTCACCCTGCGGGAGGCGCTGGCCGACCTGCGGGAGCTCGGGCTGGTCGAGACCCGCCGGGGCCGCGGCGGCGGCAGCTTCGTTCGCGCGCGCGAGGACGCGCTGGCCGAGCTCGCCGACCAGCGGCTGGCCGAACTGGGTACGACCGATCTGCGGGAACTCGGCGACCTGCACGGTGCGGTCGCCGCGGCCGCGGCCCGTCTGGCCGCCGGGCGGGCCTCGCCGCGCGAGATCGCCCGGCTCCGCGACATCGTCGACCGGCTGGCCGCGGACGGCACCGTCACCGGTCAGCGCCGCGCCGACGGCAGGTACTACGTCGAGCTGGCCGCCTGTGCCCAGTCCGTGCGGCTGACCATGCAGGAGATGGACCTGCACCTGGAGCTGGGCCAGCTGCCGTGGCCGCCGGCCGGCGACCAGCGTCGGCTGACCGCGATCGTCGACGGTCACCGCGCGGTGATCGACGCCATCGAGGACCGGGACGCGGCGCGGGCGCGGGACCTCACCGAGCAGCACATCGAGACCCGCACGCTGTGGTCGATCGACGTCCGGCTGCGGGGCCTGCGCAGCGATGCCGCGGCCGCTGACGAGCGGGCACGGCGGGCCGCGCCGTGACGGCGATCGTGCCCCGGGACGCCGGGCGGATCGCGGTCGCCGTCTCGGCGGTCGTGGAAGGGGTGTTCGCGACGATCGCCGAGCTGGACGCAGCAGCGCTCGGCGTCCTGACCGCGTCGCAGGGGGCGGAGGAGGCGTCGGCCCGCGCCGCGCTCGAGGAGCGGGCCCGGCACCTCCTGGCCGCCCCGGGCGGGCTGGCGATCGGGATGGGGTTGATCGTGGCGCCCCGGCCGGCCAACGACTTCCGTCGCCGGCTGCTGTGGTGGCAGCTCGACGGCGAGCGGCTGCTGGTCCTGGACCCGGACCTGCGGCCCACGAGCCTGGGCTTCTACGACTACACGGCCACCGACTGGTTCGACGTCCCGCGGCGGACCGGCCACCGCACCGTGATGGGCCCCTACGTGGACGTGCACGGCACGGGTCGCTATCTGCTCACCCTGACCACTCCGCTCGTCGCGGACGGCGAGTTCGTCGGCGTCGTCGGTGCCGACGTCCCGGTCAGCCGGTTCGAGAGCCACCTCCTGCGCGCGCTCGGTGCCGTGGACCGGCCGTTCCTGCTGGTCGGCGACGACGGCAGGGTGGTGCTGTCCACCTCGCCGCGCTGGCTGGTCGGCGCCCTGCTCGGCCCCGCGGGTGGCCCGGGCGGGCCCGGCACCGCGATCACCGGCTCGCCCTGGCGCCTGCACCTGACCGGACCCGGCGAGGGCTCCGACCCGGTCTGACCGGCGGCGGGTGCCCCGCGGATGCGGGTCCGGCTCGTGCCTCTTGCCCTATGAACTATGGCTCTATAGGTTTCGCCGCGACGCGTGTGGTCCACGCCACTCGGCCGGGTCCACGTGAGCTCCTCGCACGACCCCAGGAGGTCCCGGTGCTCCCTCCGCACGAGCACGCGGCCGGTTCCGACGACGAGCAACTGGCCGCCCTGGGCTACACCGGTGAGTTCGAACGGGGCATGGGCCTGTGGGCCAACATGGCCCTCGGCTTCACGTACCTGTCCCCGTTGGTGGGCGTCTACTCGCTGTTGGCCTACAGCCTGTCGATCGGCGGGCCGCCGGCGATCTGGTGGATCGTCATCGTCGGGTGCGGTCAGCTGCTGGTCGCGCTCGTCTTCGGCGAGGTCGTGTCGCAGTACCCGCTGGCGGGCGGGATCTACCCGTGGACGCGGCGGCTCTGGAACCGCCGCTACGCCTGGATCGTTTCCTGGATCTACATCTGGGCGGTGATCGTCACCATCACCGCCGTCGCCGAGTTCGGCGGCGGCTTCGTCGCGGCCCTCTTCGGCGTCACCGCGACACCGGGCGTCGTCCTCGCTCATGGCGATCGCGCTGCTCGCCATCGCGTTCCTCGCCAACGTCAGCGGCACCCGTACGCTCGCCCGGGTCGCCAAGATCGGCCTGGCGGCCGAGCTCGTCGGCGTCATCGTCCTGGGCCTCTACCTGCTGCTGTTCCAGCGCGAGCAGCCGTTCTCGGTCTTCTTCGACTCGATGGGGGCCGGCGGGGACGACGCGTACGTGGTCACGTTCCTGGCCGCGTCGCTGTCCGGCCTGTTCCTCTTCTACGGCTTCGAGGCCTGCGGGGACGTGGCCGAGGAGGTGACCGACCCGACCCGCCGCATCCCGAAGGCGATGATCCTGACGATCGTCGTCGGCGGGGTCTCCGGGTTGCTGTCCTACGCCGGGTACGTGCTCGCCGCCCCCGACCTGCAGGCGATCGTCGACGGCGAGGATCCCGACCCGATCCCGTCGATCCTGGAGAGCTCGCTCGGCACGCACGGGCTCGAAGGTCTTCCTCGTCGTGACCGTCGACGGCCTTCATCTCCTGCGTCCTGTCGCTGCAGGCCGCCGGCAGTCGGCTGCTCTACTCCTTCGGCCGGGACCGGATGCTCCCGGGCAGCCGCTGGCTGGCCCACCTGCCCGAGAAGCACGCGGTGCCGGTCAACGCCCTGATCGTGGTCAGCGTCGTGCCGATGCTGATCTGCCTGTTCGTCTTCTGGCGCCCCGACACCCTCGCCCGTGTCACCGCCTTCGCCGTCTGTGGCATCTACATCTCCTTCCAGGCGGTCGTGCTGGCCGCGCTCCGCCAGCGGATGAAGGGCTGGCGGCCGGCCGGTCTCTGGAACCTCGGACGGTGGGGCCTGGCCGTCAACGTCGTCGCGCTGGCCTACGGCATCTTCGCGATCTACCTGCTGATCCGGCCGGCCGACGCCGGACCGTTCCTGGACCGCTGGATCGTGGCGATCGGGCTGGCGATCGTCGACCGGGAGTGGCCTGCTCTACCTCGTCCTGGCGCGGCCCGACCGGCACTCCGACCACGTCCCCCAGGGCGATGCCCGCGAGGTCGCCGCCCACCTCCGGCAGATCCGACAGCAGAGCGGGGCCGGTGGCCCGCTCCCTCCCGACAGCACCGTCCCGAGCGAGGAGATCCGATGAAGTTCAGCTACGCGATGTTGCCCGACTACCCGCTCGAGGAGTCCCTCGCGGCGATCCGGCTGGCCGACGAACTCGGCTTCTACGCCTGCTATGCGGCCGACGAGACCTGGCACAAGGACCTCTGGCTGCTCTTCGCCGCGGCCGCGGCGCAGACCGAGCAGATCCGGATGGGCCCCAGCGTCTCCGGCGTGGTGCTGCGGGAGCCGACCCTCATCGCGCAGGCGGCGGCGACCCTCGACGAGCTCACCGGCGGCCGGGCGGAGGTCGTGCTGTCCAGCGGCAACTTCGGCCTGCTCGCCGAGTACAACATCGACTGGAAGAGCACCAAGCCGCTGTCCCGGGTGATCGAGGGTGTCAAGGTGGTCCGCACCCTGCTCGACGAGGGGGCCATCACCTTCGACGGCGAGTTCTTCACGTACGACGGCCTGTTCACCTTCGCCCGGCCGGTGCAGGAGCGGCTGCCGGTCAAGATGGGCGCGATGCGCGGCCCGAAGTCGTTCGTCGCCTCGGCGGAGCACTCCGACGGCTGCCACCACGCGCTCAGCTACACCCGCGAGGCCTACGACTACGCCGCCGAGCACCTGCGGGCAGGTGCCGAGAAGGCCGGCAAGGACTGGACGACGCTGGACTTCGGTGCGTGGGTCGTCGTGGCCGTCGGCAGGGACTCCGCCGCGGCCAAGGACGCCGCCCGCAGCATGGTCGGCATCTACGCCTCGTCGATGCCGGCCGAGCAGCTCGAGCGCAACGGGGTGGACCCCGAGAGCCTCAAGCCGATCATCGACGCGATCGGCGGCGGCGACCTCGCCCGTGGCATCGAGCTCACCACCCCGGAGATCGCCGAGAAGCTCTCCTTCGCCGGTACGCCCGACGAGGTGACGGCCAAGATCAAGGAGATCGAGCCCGCGGGCGTCAACCACCTGATCGCCGCGATCACCGACGCCTCGCTGGTCAAGGCCTTCACCGGCCAGGAGCTGCCCGGAGTGGCGACCGTGGAGGAGCAGTTGCGGCTGATCCACGACGAGGTCATGCCGGCGTTCGCATGAAGCCCCAGGAGATGCCATGACCGACGTGCTCGCCGGTCCCGAGTTGCCGCTCCAGCAGCGTCGGCTGGTCACCGAGGTGCCCGGGCCCCGCTCGCGCGCGCTGACCGAGCGGCGCCTCGCGGCGGTGTCCTCCGCCGTCGGCAGCGTCCTGCCCGTCTTCGTCGAGCGGGCGGGGGGAGGAGTGCTCGTCGACGTCGACGGCAACTCCTTCATCGACCTGGGGTCGGGGATCGCGGTCGTCAGCGTGGGCAACTCCGCGCCGCGCGTCGTGCACGCCGTGCAGACGCAGGTGGCCGCGTTCACCCACACCTGCTTCATGGTGACGCCGTACGAGGGCTACGTCGCAGTCTGCGAGCAGCTCGCCACGCTGACGCCGGGGGACCACGCGAAGAAGTCGGCGTTGTTCAACTCGGGGGCCGAGGCGGTCGAGAACGCCGTGAAGATCGCCCGCAACGCGACCGGGCGCCAGGCCGTCGTCGTGTTCGACCACGCCTATCACGGCCGGACCAACCTCACGATGGCCCTGACCGCGAAGAGCATGCCCTACAAGCACCGGTTCGGGCCGTTCGCGCCGGAGATCTACCGGGTGCCGACGTCCTACCCTTTCCGGGACGAGCCGGGGATGACCGGGGCGCAGGCCGCGGCACGGGCGCTGGGCATGGTCGAGTCGCAGGTCGGCGCCGAGAACGTGGCCGCCGTGCTGATCGAGCCGATCCAGGGGGAGGGCGGCTTCATCGTTCCCGCCGAGGGCTTCCTGCCCGCGCTGGCCCAGTGGTGTCGGCAGGCCGGTGCGGTGTTCGTCGCCGACGAGATCCAGACCGGGTTCTGCCGCACCGGCCACTGGTTCGCCAGCGAGCACGAGCAGGTGGTGCCCGACCTCGTCACCACTGCGAAGGGCATGGCCGGAGGGTTGCCGCTCGCCGGCGTCACCGGCCGGGCCGAGCTGATGGACGCCTGCCACACCGGCGGTCTCGGCGGGACCTACGGCGGCAACCCGGTGGCCTGCGCCGCGGCACTGGCCACCATCGAGACGATGCGCGAGCGCGACCTCGCCGGCCGGGCGCGGGCCATGGAGGAGACGATGATGGCGAGGCTCCGGGCGCTGCAGCAGCGGCACCCGGTGATCGGTGACGTCCGCGGCCGGGGCGCCATGGTCGCGATGGAACTGGTCCGCCCCGGCACGCGGGAGCCCGACGCCGCCCTGACCGGCGAGATCGCGCGCGCCTGCCACGCGCAGGGCGTCGTCGTCCTCACCGCCGGCACGTTCGGCAACGTGCTGCGCTTCCTGCCGCCGCTGGTGATGGGCCTGGCACTGCTCGGCGAGGGGCTCGACGTCCTGGAGTCCGCCTTCGCCGAGCACGCTCGCTGAGCGGGTCAGCCGCCCTCGCGCAGCCGCCAGGGAGAGCCGTAGTCGGTCAGCAGGTCGAGGAAGGGCACCGCGTCGAACGCCTCCGGGCCGAGCACGCCGCTGCCCTGCCACCGTCCGGTCGCGAGCAGTTCGAGGGCGACCACGGGGTTGACGGCGGTCTGCCAGACGACCGCCTGCGCCCCGTACTCCGACATCGACCAGTCGTTGTCGACCACGTGGTAGAGGTAGACCTGCCGTGGGCGTCCGTCGGTGCCGGTGCCGCGCACCAGGAGCCCGGCGCAGGTCTTCCCGCTCATCAGCTCCCCCAGGCCCGCGGGGTCGGGCAGTGCCGCCGCGACCACGTCCCGCGGGGGACACCTCCACGTCGCCGACGCGCACCGGGGCGGTCGAGTCCAGGCCCGTCTTGTGCAGCGCCTTGAGCACGTCGATGAACTCGGTACCCAGGCCGTACTTGAACGTGACCCGGCCGGCGTCGACCCACCGGGGCATCAGCAGCGACCTCCTCGTGCTCGACGTTGACGCACTCGACCGGCCCGATGCCCTCGGGGAAGTCGAACACCTCCGGCTCGCTGAACGGCTCGGTCGTGAACCAGCCCCGGTCACGCTCCCAGACCACCGGCGGGTTGAGGCACTCCTCGATCGTCGTCCAGATGGAGAACGACGGGGCGAACTCGTAGCCGCGAACGGTCAGGTTCCCGCCGTCGCGCACCCCGAGTTCGTCGATCTCGGTGAACAGGTGGTCGGCCGCGTAGCGCGCGAACACGTCCGACAGACCGGGCTCCACGCCCATCCCGACCAGGGCCAGCCGGCCGGCGTCCTCCCACTCGGCAGCCAGCGCGAACTGCTCGTCGCCGAGCTTGACCCCGGTCCGCGAGCAGGGCTCCGTGGGATGCGGGCGCGACAGGGACATCGCCATGTCCAGGTAGTCGCTGCCCGCGGCCAGGGCCGCGCGGAACAGCGGCATGACGAACCGCGGGTCGGTCGCGTTGAGCAGGACGTCGCAGCGGTGCTCGGTGAGCAGGGCCCGGACCGCGGCCTCGTCGGCCGCGTCGACCCGGGCAGGCACGAAGCGCGGGTCACCGACGGCGGCGACCGCCTTGTCGGCCCGGGCGGGATCGTGATCGGCGACGACGAGGCGTTCGACGAACGTGCGCCGCGCCGCGATCCCGGTGATCGCGCTGCCGACGCCACCGGCGCCGACCAGCAGGATCCGCATCTCCACCTCCGCGTTGTCGGGGGAGCCTAGCGACGGCTTCCGTAGCGAAACCAGATACCGGCACGTCGAACCCTTGCCGTCTGTGGGATTCGCTGCGATAACCGTCGCATGAGTGCGGATCCAGCCGACTCCGTCGTGACCGGTCCGGGCCTGCGCCCGGGCGCGATCGGCTTCCTCGACGCCCTCGTCATCGGGCTGGCCTCCACCTCGCCGGCCTATTCGCTGGCGGCGATCATCGGACCGCTCGTCGCCCTGGTCGGGGTGCACGCCCCGGGCGTCCTCCTGGCCTCGTTCGTGCCGATGCTGCTCATCGCCTCGGCGTTCCACTACCTCAACCGGGTCGACCAGGACTGCGGGACGACCTTCTCCTGGGTCACCCGCGCCATGGGGCCGTGGGCGGGGTGGATCGGCGGCTGGGCCATCACGATGACCGGCGTCCTGGTCATCGGGTCGCTGGCGAAGGTCGGCGTGCGGTTCACGCTGCTGGCCGTCGGCCTGGACAGCTGGGCCGACAACACTGCCGTCGTCCTCGTGCTCGCCGTCCTGCTCATCCTGCTGATGACCGCCCTCTGCGTGCTCGGCACGGAGATGTCGGCGCGGTTGCAGAACGGGCTGATCCTGGCGCAGACCATCGCCCTGCTCGTGTTCGCGGTGGTGGCGATCGTCGCGGGGGCTCTCCGGGGACAGCCCCCTTGGCGGGCTTGACCCCCGCGCTCGGACTGGCTGAACCCGTTCGGTGAGGGCGGGGCAGCCCTGACCGGCGGGCTGCTGCTGGGTGTCTTCGCCTACTGGGGCTGGGAGTCGGCGGTCAACCTGACGGAGGAGACCCGGGACTCCGACGAACGCCCCGGGCAGGCGGCGGTCCTCTCCACGGTCGTCCTGCTGGTCACCTACGTGGCGTGGCGTACGCCGTCCTCGCCTTCGCCGGCACGGAGTACCTGGCCGAGAACGCCGACGAGGAGGAGGCGATCTTCGGCCTGCTCTCCACCGAGGTCATCGGCGGCTGGGACTGGGTGGTGCTGCTCGCGGTGGCCACCGTCGGCGATCGCCTCCACCCAGACGACGATCCTCCCCGCGTCGCGGACCGGCCTGTCGATGGCCCGCCGGCACGCGCTGCCCCGGCGGTTCGCGCACATCGCCCCGCGGTACCGCACGCCCGACGTCTCCACCTGGTGGGTCGCCAGCATCGCCAGCGTCTGGTTCGTCGTGGTGAGCCTGCTCAGCGAGAACGCGCTGTTCGACTCCATCACCGCGCTGTCCCTGCTCATCGCGTTCTACTACGCGCTGACCGGCATCGCGTGCGCGGTCTACTACCGGCGTCAGCTCACCCGCAGCGTCGCGACCGTTCCTGCTGATCGGCGTCGGCCCGGTGGTCGGCGCGCTGCTGCTGATCTGGCTGCTGGTGCTCTCCATCCGCGACCTCGCCGACCCGGAGAACTCCTACACCGAGCAGGCCTGGCTGGGTGTCGGACCGCCGCTGGTGATCGGGGTCGGGATCTTCGTCGGCCGGGCTGCTGGTCATGTTCTGGTGGCGCAGCCGCGACGGACGCTTCTGGCAGGAGCGCCCGAGCGTCGCGGGGGAGCCGACCGGTGCGCGGGAGGAGGGGCGGTGAGCATCGTCCTGGGCTACGACGAGTCGCCGGGATCGCGGCGGGCGCTGGAGCTCGCGATCTCGCTGGCCGATCGGTTCGGCGAGCCGCTGGTCCTCGTCTTCGGCGTGGAGCCGCCCGGTGCCATGGGGGAGGAGTTCCTCGCCCACCAGCGGGCCGTCGCCGAGCTCGGGCGGCCAGGCGGTGCAGCACGCCGTGGAGGCCGCCGACCGGGCCGGGGTGCAGACGGTCGTGGAGGTCATCGACGCCAAGCCCGCCCAGGCGCTGGTCGAGGCCGCGAACAAGCACGACGCGCGGGTGATCGTCGTGGGCACGCACGGGGAGAGTCCGCTGCGCGGCGCCGTCCTGGGCTCGGTGTCCCACAAGCTGCTGCACATCTCGGACCGGCCCGTGCTCTGCGTGCCGGTGTGAGAGGGGCCCGCCGCACCGGAACCCCAGTTGATCATCGTCCGCCTGCGCGGCCGGGCGGCGTGTCGTGCCGTGTCCCGTGCACGCAGACGATGATCAACTCGAGGGGGTCAGAGGCGTGACCACGCCTCGGTGAGGACGGCGCGCATGATCTGCTCGATCTCGTCGAACTCGGCCTGGCCGCAGATCAGCGGCGGGGCGAGCTGGATCACCGGGTCGCCGCGGTCGTCGGCGCGGCAGTAGAGGCCGGCCTCGAAGAGTGCGGCCGAGAGGAAGCCACGCAACAGCCTCTCGGACTCCGCCGGCGCCGAACGTCTCCTTGGTCGCCTTGTCCTTGACCAGTTCCACGCCGTAGAAGAAGCCGTCGCCGCGCACGTCGCCGACGATCGGCAGGTCCAGCAGCCGCTCCAGCGTCGCACGGAACGCGCCCTCGGTCTCCCGCACGTGCTCGCCGAGGCGCTCCTGCGCCATGAGGTCGAGGTTGGCCAGCGCGACCGCCGCGCTGACCGGGTGCCCGCCGAAGGTGTAGCCGTGCGGGAACGTCGTCGTCCCCTGCAGGAAGGGCTCCATGACCCGGTCCGAGGCGATCATCGCGCCGATCGGGGAGTAGCCCGACGTCATCCCCTTGGCGCAGGTGATCATGTCCGGCACGTAGCCGAACTTCGCGCAGGCGAAGGTGGTGCCCAGCCGGTCGAAGGCGCAGATCACCTCGTCGCTGACCAGGAGGACGTCGTGCCGGTCGCAGATCTCGCGCACCCGGTCGAAGTAGCCCGGGGGTGGCGGGAAGCAGCCCCCGGCGTTCTGCACCGGCTCCAGGAAGACGGCGGCCACGGTGTCCGGGCCCTCGAAGAGGATCTGCTGCTCGATCTGGTCGGCGGCCCAGCGGCCGAACGCCTTCGGGTCGTCGCCGAACACCGGCGCCCGGTAGAAGTTGGTGTTGGGCACCCGGAACGTCCCGGGGACGAGCGGCTCGAAGACCTCCTTCAGTGCCGGGCAGCCCGGTGATGGACAGGGCGCCCTGCGTCGTGCCGTGGTAGGCGACGGCGCGGCTGATCACCTTGGTCTTCATCGGCTTCCCGACGAGCTTGAAGTACTGCTTGGCCGCCTTCCATGCCGTCTCCACGGCCTCGCCGCCGCCGGTCGTGAAGAACATCCGGTTCAGGTCCCCGGGGGCCGCGGCGGCCAGGCGCTGGGACAGCTCGATCGCCGCGGGGTGGGCGTAGGACCACAACGGGAAGAAGGCCAGGTCGCCCGCCTGCTTCGCGGCGGCCTCGGCCAGCACCCGGCGCCCGTGCCCGGCCTGAACGACGAACAGCCCCGCCAGGCCGTCGAGGTAGGACCGGCCGCGGTCATCGAAGATCCGGGCGCCCTCGCCGCGGACGATCACCGGCGGCGGGGCGTCGCGGTAGGCCCCCATGCGCGAGAAGTGCAGCCAGAGGTTGTCCGTGGCGCCGGCGCCGAACGGGGATCCGGCGGGGGGGACGTGCTGGGGGGTGGTGGTCATCGCTACGGATCCCGTCGTCGGAACGCGGTCGGTATGCGGAGAAGCGTAGCGAGACGGCGTCCGCACGGGGGACCCCGTCACTGCCGGATAGGATGCCGGTCGTCCCGGTCCACCGGGGACGTCGGAGGGATGCGGGGCGGGATGGCGATGCGGGGGCAGCTGGTGCTCGACGACGTCTCGCGGGCCATCATCGAGCAGCTGCAGCAGGACGGCCGCCGTCCGTACGCGCGGATCGCCACGGCGGTGGGGCTGTCCGAGGCCGCCGTCCGGCAACGGGTGCAGCGCATGCTGGACGCCGGCGTGATGCAGATCGTCGCAGTCACCGATCCGTTGCAGGTCGGGTTCTCCCGCCAGGCGATGGTCGCCGTGCGGACGACGGGTGACCCGCGCGCGGTCGCCGACCGGATCTCGGAGTTCGCCGAGGTCGACTACGTGGTCATCACCGCCGGGGCGGTCGACCTCCTGGTCGAGGTGGTCTGCGAGGACGACGACCAGCTGCTCGAGACCGTCGCCCGGCTGCGGGCCGTCGACGGTGTCGCCTCGACCGAGACACACCTCTACCTCGGCCTGCGCAAGCAGACCTACGCGTGGGGCACCCGTCGAACCCCGGTCGCGCCGGACGGGCCCACCGACTGATCGACCTCGTACGGCCTCCCGGCTCAGGAGTCGAGGCGGCGGAGCTGGTCGGGAGTCAGCTCGAGGTCGGCCGCGGCCGCCGAGTCGACGATCGACTCGGGCCGCGACGCTCCGGGGATCGGGATCACCACGTCGGCCTGGGCGAGGTGCCAGGCCAGCGTCACCCGGTACACCGACACCCCGAGCTCCGCGGCCACGCGCGCGAACGCCGGCGCCGCGGCGTCGAGGGACCCTGCCTTCGACACCCCGCCGAACGGGCTCCAGGGCAGCCAGGCGAGCCCGTGTGCCGCGCAGTACTCCAGTTCGGCCGCCGACGACCGCCAGCCCGGCGAGAACTGGTTCTGGACGCTGGCCAGCGCCGGGCCGAGGATCTCGCGCGCCGCCTCGATCTGGGGGATCGACGCGTTGGAGATGCCCACCATGCGCACCAGGCCGGCGTCGTGCAGGTCGCGCAGTCCGCCGACGGAGGCCTCCCAGGGCGTCGCCGGGTCCGGACGGTGGAACTGGTAGAGCCCGATCGCCTCGACCCCCAGCCGCCGGAGCGAGGCCTCGCACGCCCGCCTCAGGTGGGCCGGGGAGCCGTCGAGCTCCCAGTCCGCGCCCACTCGTGTGTGGCCGCCCTTGGTGGCCACCAGCACCGACGACGTGTCGCCGCCGTACGACCGGAGGGCGCGGGCGATGAGCTCCTCGTTGTGTCCGAAGTCCGCCTCGTCGTGCGAGTAGGCGTCCGCCGTGTCGATCAGCGTGACACCCGCGTCGAGGGCGGCGTGCACCGTCCGCTCGGCGTCCTCGGAGGACGGGCGGTCGGGCTTGGTCGACAGCGGCATGGCGCCCAGGCCGACGGCGCCCACGGTCACGTCTCCGATGTGTCTGGTCTGCACGGAGCTGTCGTTCCCCGCGGGTAGCGTCGCAACCCTGAGCGGACAGGGGCGTGAGCATCGCAGCGAGGAACGAGCGAGGAGCGGAGCGCCCCGCGGGAGCGAAGAAGGATGCCGTGAGCCTGTTCGATCAGCCGGCCGACGAGGGGCCGGACGGGCCCGTCGTCGATCACGGCGCGCCGCTGGCCGTGCGCATGCGGCCGCGGTCGCTCGACGAGGTCGTCGGCCAGCGCCACCTGCTCGGCGACCGGTCCCCGCTGCGCCGGCTGGTCGAGGCCGACGAGCCGATGTCGCTGGTGCTCTACGGCCCGCCCGGCACCGGCAAGACCACGCTCGCGCACGTCATCTCGCTGGCCACCAAGCGCCAGTTCGTGCAGCTCTCGGCGCTCGACTCGGGCGTCAAGGAGGTCCGTGCGGTCATCCAGAGCGCCAAGCGCGAGCTCACCTTCGCCGGCCGTCGCACGGTGCTGTTCATCGACGAGGTGCATCGGTTCTCCAAGACCCAGCAGGACTCGCTGCTCTCCGCCGTGGAGGACCGGATCGTCAGCCTGATCGCGGCCACCACCGAGAACCCGTTCTTCTCCGTGGTCAGTCCACTGCTGTCCCGCAGCCTCGTGCTCGCCCTGCAGCCTCTGACCGACGACGACGTCCGCGCGGTGCTGGACCGCGCGCTCGCCAGCGACCGCGGCCTCGACGGCGCGGTGACCCTGACCGGCGAGGCGCAGGAGCACCTGGTCCGCATCGCCGGCGGTGACGCCCGCAAGGCGCTCACCGCGCTGGAGTCCGGAGCCGGCGCGGCACTGGCGGCCGGCTCGACCGAGATCGACCTGCCGACGCTCGAGACGGCCGTCGCTCAGGCGGCCGTGCGCTACGACCGGCAGGGCGACCAGCACTACGACGTCGCCAGCGCGCTGATCAAGTCCATCCGGGGCAGCGACGTCGACGCGGCGATGCACTACCTCGCCCGCATGGTCGAGGCGGGGGAGGACCCCCGCTTCATCGCGAGACGGCTCGTCATCTCCGCCAGCGAGGACATCGGCATGGCCGATCCCACCGCGTTGCTCACGGCCGTCGCCGCGGCCGACGCCGTGGCCTTCATCGGCATGCCCGAGGGGCACTTCCCGCTCGCCCAGGCCGTGGTCCACCTCGCCACCGCGCCGAAGTCCAACGCGGTCACCGTGGCCATGGGCGAGTCGGTCGCCGACGTGCGGGCCGGCCTGGCCGGGCCCGTGCCGCCCGGCCTGCGCGACGGGCACTACCCCGGCGCGAAGAAGCTCGGCCACGCGCGCAGCTACGTCTACCCGCACGCGCACCCCGACGGCGTCGTGCCGCAGCAGTACCCGCCGGACGCACTCGTGGGCAAGGACTACTACCGCCCGACCGGCCGGGGCGCCGAGGCGCGCCTGGGCGAGCGGGTGGCCAGACTGCGGGCGATCATCAGGCGCGGCCGATGAACCCGACCACCCGACCCGCCGGGCGGCGAAGCATCGTCGACCGCCCCGACTAGGGTGACCCCGCCGGGTGCGCCGCCGCCCCGGCTCGCGACGACCACCGCGACGACCACCCCGACGACCACCCCGACGACCACCCCCACGACGACCCCCACGACGAGGAGACACCGCGTGTCCGCAGGAGAGTGGGCCGGGCTGATCGCAGCCCTCGCCCTGGTGGCCCTGGTGCTGCTGCTGGCCATCCCGCTGCTCAAGCTCGGGCGCACGCTCGACGAGACGACGCTCACGATCCGGCAGACGCGCGAGCAGGCCACCCCGATCCTCACCCAGGCCTCGACCACCGTGGCGCACGTCAACAACAACCTCGAACGCGTCGAGGACATCAGCGGCAACGCCGCCAACGTGTCGAGCAACGTGGCCGCGCTGACCAGCGTCGTGGCCGCGACCCTGGGCAGCCCGCTGATCAAGCTGGCGGCCTTCAGCTACGGCGTCCGCACGGCGGCGAAGAAGAAGCGCGAGGGACAGGCGGTCGCCGAGGCCGCACGCCGTGACAAGGAGGCCCGCCGTGCCCGGCGCGCCGCCCGACGGGCAGGTGCCGCCTGATGCGCCGGCTGTTCTGGCTCGCCATGGGCATCACCATCGGCGTCCTCGTCGTCCGCAAGCTGTCGTCGGCCGCGGAGAAGCTGACCCCGCAGAGCATCGCGAGCCAGCTGGTCGAGGGGCTGCGCGACCTCGCCGACGCGATCGGCGACTTCGGCGCCGACGTCCGGGCGGCCGCCGCCGAGCGCGAGCACGAGCTGCGTTCGGGCACCGGCCTCGACGCGCCGTTGCCCGAGCAGGGGCGCCGCGGGGCACACGCCGCCGACGCCTGACCCCGACACCGGCGCCCCCGCCCCCACACGAACACGAGCTGAGATGCAGACCGCCGAGATCCGCCGCCGCTTCCTCGAGCACTTCGCCCAGCGTGGGCACACCGTCGTCCCCAGCGCGTCACTGGTCTCACCCGACCCGTCCCTGCTGTTCACCGTCGCCGGCATGGTGCCGTTCATCCCGTACCTGACCGGCCGCGAGCCGGCGCCCTACCCGCGGGCCACCAGCGTGCAGAAGTGCGTGCGCACCCTCGACATCGAGGAGGTGGGCAAGACCACCCGCCACGGCACCTTCTTCCAGATGAACGGCAACTTCTCCTTCGGCGACTACTTCAAGGACGGCGCGATCCAGCACGCCTGGGACCTGATCACCGGGTCGGTCGACGACGGTGGGCTCGGCTTCGACCCCGAGAAGATCTGGGTCACCGTCTACCTCGACGACGACGAGGCGGCCGAGGCCTGGAAGCGGATCGCGGGCCTGCCCGACGAGCGGATCCAGCGCCGCGGGCTGAAGGACAACTACTGGCACACCGGCCAGCCCGGCCCGGGCGGTCCCTGCAGCGAGATCTACGTCGACCGGGGGCCCGAGCACGGGCCCGACGGCGGTCCGGTGGTCGACGAGGACAGGTTCCTCGAGATCTGGAACCTGGTGTTCATGCAGCACCAGATCGACGACGTGCGGAGCAAGGAGGAGTTCCGCATCGTCGGCGACCTGCCGAAGAAGAACATCGACACCGGCATGGGCCTCGAGCGCGTGGCCTACCTGCTCCAGGGCGTCGACAACCTCTACGAGATCGACGAGGTCTACCCCGTGCTGCGCCGGGCGGCCGAACTGGCCGGTGTCACCTACGGGGCCGACCACGAGGCGGACGTGCGGCTCCGGGTGGTGGCCGACCACGTGCGCAGCGGGCTGATGCTCATCGGCGACGGCGTGACCCCGGGCAACGAGGGCCGCGGCTACATCCTGCGCCGGCTGCTGCGCCGCGCCGTCCGGTCGATGAAGCTGCTGGGCGTCGACGGGGCGAGCCTGCCCGAACTCCTGCCGGTGTCCAAGGACGCGATGAAGGCCAGCTATCCCGAGCTCGAGACCGACTTCGCGCGGATCTCCGCCGTCGCCTACGCCGAGGAGGAGGCGTTCCGGCGCACCCTCACCTCCGGCACGGTGCTCTTCGACACCGCGGTGGCCGAGGCGAAGAAGGCGGGGACGCCGGCGCTGACCGGCGCCCAGGCGTTCTCGCTGCACGACACGTACGGCTTCCCGATCGACGTCACCCTCGAGATGGCCGCCGAGCAGGGCGTGACCGTCGACGAGGAGGGCTTCCGCGCGCTCATGACCGAGCAGCGCGACCGGGCCCGCGCCGATGCCCGGGCCAAGAAGACCGGCTCGGTCGACGTCCTGGCCTACCGCCGGCTGCTGGCCGAGCACGGGCCCACCGACTGGCGCGCGTACGAGACCCTGCGCACCGACTCGCGGGTGCTCGGTGTCGTCGCGGAGTCCGGCGACGACGACGGCGCCGGTGACCGGGTGGCCACCCCGGGCGAGATCACCCGCGTGGTGCTCGACCGGACGCCGTTCTACGCCGAGTCCGGCGGTCAGGTCGCCGACGCGGGACACCTGGTCTGGGACGGCGGCCGCGCCGAGGTGCTCGACGTGCAGCGCCCGGTCAAGGGACTGGTGGCCCACCAGGTGCGGGTGCTCGAGGGCGAGCTGCGCACCGGCGCCGAACTCGTCGCCGAGGTCGACCACGAGTGGCGCCTGTCGGCCTGCCAGGCGCACTCGGGCACGCACGTCGTCCACGCCGCCCTGCGCCAGGTGCTGGGCCCGCAGGCCCTCCAGTCCGGCTCGTACAACCGGCCGGGATACCTGCGCCTGGACTTCGCGTGGCAGGGCGCGCTGTCCGGCCGGCAGCGTGCCGACATCGAGGACGTCGCCAACGCTGCCGTCCGGGCCGATCACCGGGTGAGCGCCAGCTACATGTCGCTGCCCGAGGCGCAGGCGATCGGTGCGCTGGCGCTGTTCGGCGAGACCTACGGCGAGCAGGTTCGAGTGGTGGAGATCGGCGGCCCCTGGTCCCGAGAGCTCTGCGGTGGCACGCACGTCCGGGGCAGCGCCCAGATCGGCACGATCGCGCTGACCGGCGAGTCGAGCGTGGGCTCGGGTGCACGCCGGGTCGAGGCCGTGGTGGGGCTCGAGGGCTTCCGCTACCTCGCCCGCGAGCGCGACCTCGTGCGACAGCTGTCGGAGCTGCTCAAGACGCCGCAGGACAACCTGACCGAGCGGGTCAGCGGCATGATGGCCCGTCTGCGGGACCTGGACCGGGAGCTCGCCGAGCTGCGCGCCCAGCAGACGGTCGCCGCGGCCGGCCAGATGGCCGCCGGCGCCCGGGACGTCGAGGGCGTCGCCCTGGTCACCGGCTCCCCGGCGGGCCTCGGCGGCAACGAACTGCGCACCCTTGCGCTCGACGTGCGCGGCCGGCTGCCGGCCGACCGGCCCGGGGTCGTCCTGCTGGCCGGCGACTCCGGGGGCAAGGTCGCGCTCGTCGCGGCGCTGAACTCCGCGGCGCAGGAGGCGGGACTGTCGGCCGACGAGGTGCTGCGGGCCGCAGCGGCGTCCGTCGGAGGACGGGGCGGCGGCAAGCCCGACGTCGCCCAGGGCGGGGGAACCGATCCCGCGGGGATCCCCGCGGCGTTGCAGGCCGGTGAGCAGGCGGTGCGCGGCGCCGCCCGGCGAGAAGGAATCTGAGGAGATGAGCGGCGTGCCCGACCACAGCCCCGAGGACACCGGCCCGCTCGGTGAGCGCGGCCGCTCGAAGCCGGCCGTACCGCCGGCGCGGCCCCGCCCGCCGGTGCCGGGTCACCACCCCACCACCGAGATCGACCTGTCCCGCGGGTTCCCGCCGGTCTCGCACGAGACGACCGAGATCGACCTCTCGGGCGGCTGGCCCCAGCACCTGAAGGTGCCCCCGCCTCCCGCTCCGGTCCGGCGGAGCTCGGGCCGGGTCATGGGCGTCGACGTGGGCACCGTTCGCGTGGGCGTCGCGCTCTCGGACCCGGGCGGCATCCTGGCCAGCCCGCTGGAGACCCTCGAGCGGGCCAAGAACGGCGCCGACCTGGACCGGCTCGCCGCCCTCGTGGTGGAACACGAGGTGGCAGAGGTGGTCGTGGGAGAGCCGAGGCATCTGTCGGGTGCGTCGGGCGCGTCGGCGAAGGATGCCGACGCCTACGCTCAAGCCCTGGCCGACCGGATCGCGGACGTGCCGGTGCACATGATCGACGAAAGGCTCTCCACCGTGACCGCAGCGAACGCGCTCCGGGCCAGCGGCGTCGACAGCCGCCGCCAGCGCCCCGTGATCGACCAGGCCGCTGCCGTGGTCATCCTCCAGTCCTATCTCGACGCCCGGCAGCCCCGCGCATGACCGACCCCGGTGCGCCGCGACGGGGCCGGCACTCCTCCGACGACGGCACAGGCGCCTTCCCGGTCACCTGGAGCGGTGGCCGGGGCACCGGCCGCGCGGAGGGTGACCGCCTCTCGTCGGCGTACCGGGACAGCGGCCGCACCCAGCAGCCGACCCGGGGACCCGGACCCCGCTGGGCGCCATCGGGTGCGGCCTACGGACCGGCGGTGGGCAATCGCCGGGTCTCCGGCCTGCTCGACCGCGACCTGAGCGCCGACCCCGACCGGACCGGTCCGGTCGGCCGGCACAGCGACCCGCCCCCCGGCCGCGGTGAACCGCCGCGCGATCCCCGCGGAGACGACGAGGTCGCCGGGGGCGTGCGGTGGCCGGCCGACGGGTACGTGCCCGAGCCGGGCCGGCACCCGTCCGCACCGCTGCCGCCCCGCCCGCCCGGCGTCTGGGACAGACTGCACCGCGCCGGCGGCACCGGCGGGGGTTCGGCTGCGGACGACGCTGCCGGGGACGACGCTGCCGGGGACGACGCGCCGACCGAGGCGCGCCCCCTCCCGGTCGACGGGCCGCCGCCCGTCCCGGCCGACGGACACGGCCGCTCGCGGAACGATCGCGATCCGCAGGACGTCGTCGACGAGTGGCCCACCGACGCTCACCCGCTCGAGTGGCAGGACCGGACGGGCGGGCTCGACGTCATCGGCGACCACGTCGACGACCGCTGGTGGAACCGCGGCCGGCGCCGGGGCTCCGCTGCCCCGCACCACCCGGCGGCGCACGACGAGCACGCCGATGCCCAGCTCGCCGAGGACGAGCTCACCGACGACGAGCATGCCGACGACGAGCACGGCTACCTGGCACACCCGCCGCGCCGGCGGCGCCGCCGGCCGCTGGCGGTGCTGCTGGTCCTCCTGCTGCTCGCCGGCGTCGTGGCCGGCGTCGTGATCGGTGGGAAGACCCTGCTCGGCGTGTTCAACCCCGCGGCCGAGGACTTCAGCGGGCCCGGCACCGGCAGTGTCGAGGTCCGCATCGGCAGCGGCGACACTCTCAGTGACATCGCCCGCACCCTCGTCGACGCGGGCGTCATCGCCTCGACCGGCCCGTTCGTGGACGCGGCGGAGGCCAACGCGGCCGCGAAGGGCATCCAGCCCGGCGTCTACGCGATGCGCGAGGAGATGAGCGGCCAGGCGGCCCTCGACCTGCTCCTGGAGCCGAGCACCCGCCTCGTGTCGCAGGTGACCGTGCCTGAGGGGTTCACCGTCGCCGACACGCTCCAGCGACTCGCGGACACCACCGGCATTCCGCTGGCCGACTTCGAGGCGGTCGCCGCGGACCCCGCCGCACTCGGGCTGCCCGACTATGCCGGTGGCCAGCTCGAGGGCTACCTGTTCCCGGCCACGTACGACTTCGAGCCGGGCACGGCTCCGGCCGACATGCTGCGCCGGATGGTCCGTCAGTTCGTCCAGGTGTCCGAAGGCCTGCAGCTCGAGCAGCGCGCCGAGCAGATCGGCCGGACCCCGGCCGAGATCGTCACGATCGCCTCCATGATCGAGTCGGAGACGCGCCTCGACGAGGAGCGGCCCGACGTCGCCCAGGTGGTCTACAACCGGCTGGAGCAGGGCATCCCGCTGGGCATCGACGCGACCCTGGCCTACGGCCTGGACAAGAACGGCAACGACCTCACCCGCGACGACCTGACCACCGACTCGCCGTTCAACACCCGCACCCGCCAGGGCCTGCCGCCGACGCCCATCAGCGCGCCCGGCGAGGCCAGCCTGGAGGCGGCGCTGACCCCGAGCACGGGCGGTCTTCTCTACTACGTCCTCGAGTCAGCGGACGGTGCGCACTTCTTCACCGACAGCTACGCGGAGTTCGAGGCGGCGGTGCAGCGTTGCGCCCAGGCCGGCCTCGGCTGCGGTGGGTGAGCGCGTCCTCCGGGCCGCGGTTGTCGGCCGGCCGGTCAGCCACTCCCTGTCGCCGCTGCTGCACCGGGCAGCGTACGCGGCCCTGGGCCTGACCGACTGGACCTACGACGCCCTCGACCTGGGGGCCGAGGACCTGCCGGTGCTGCTGGCCGGCCTCGGTGAGGAGTGGCGCGGCTTCTCGGTGACCATGCCGTGCAAGCAGGCGGCCGCCCGCGTGGCCGACGAGTCCGGCGACCTCGTGCGGTTGCTCGGTGCCGCCAACACCCTGCTGCCTGTCGCGGCGGGCTGGCGGGCCGAGAACACCGACGTCGCCGGGGTCGGGATGGCGCTCCAGCTCGGCGGCGTGGAGTCCGTCGGCTCGGCCGCGATCGTCGGCGCCGGGGGGACGGCGGCCGCCGCCGCGGTGGCGCTGGCCTCGCTGGGTGCCCGGCACGTCGACGTCCTCGTGCGCGAGCCGGGACGCGCCGTCGACCTGGTCCGGGTCCTGGAGGCGCTGGGGGTGACGGCCGAGGTGTCCCGCATGACCGACACCGGTGCCGCGGCCGGTCGCCACGCGGACGTTCCGACCTTGCCCGACGTCGTGGTCAGCACGGTGCCCGTCGCGGGGCAGGCCGCGGCAGCCGGCCTGCCGTGGCGGGCCGGGCAGACGGTGCTCGACGTCCTGTACTCGCCGTGGCCCACCCCGCTCGCCCAGCGCGTCCTGGCGGCGGGCGGCAGGGTCATCGGCGGCGCCGAGGTGCTGTTCTGGCAGGCCACCGAGCAGGTCGAGCTGATGACCGGCCGGCCGGCGCCGATCGCGGCGATGCGCGCGGCGCTCGACGCCGCGCTGTCGCCGTCCTGACCGACCTCCCGGTGCTGCTCATCGCGGCGGCCGCGTGCGGACTTCTCCTCGGGCCGTGGCTCGCCCGCGTCGGACCCCGCGCCGCGGACCGGTACCGCGACCCGCCTCTCGCCGCCCGCCCGTCGGCCGTGCGGGTCGTCGTCGTCACCGCAGCCCTCGCCGTGCTGCTGGCCGGTGCCGCTGCCCTCACGGGAGCGCGTCCGGCCCTGGTGGCGCTCGCCTGGGCGGCCTGCGCGGGGGTCGTGCTGGCCCAGGTCGACCTCGCCGTCCACCGGTTGCCCGACCGGGTCGTCCATCCCGCGACCGCAGCGGTCGCGGCGGCCTACCTCGTCGACGCCCTGGCCCTGGGCACCTGGGAGGAGCTGCTCCGGGCGGTCCTCGCGGGTGCGGCCGCCTTCGCCGGAGGTGCGGTGGCCGCGGCCGTCTCGCCCGGGGGCCTGGGCTTCGGTGACGTGAAGCTGCTCGGCCTGCTCGGGGTCCTGCTCGGCTGGTTCGGCTGGTCCGTGCTGGCCGCTGGTGTGCTGCTCGGCCTCGGAGTCGGGGCGCTCGTCGCGCTCGGCCTGCTGGTCGCCCGGCGCGCAGCGTGGCGCACCGCGATCGCCCTCGGGCCGTCGCTGCTGGCCGGAGCCGTGCTCGCCCTCGCCCTGGCCGGGCCGTGACCGCACCACGGCGGCGGCCCCGCCAGGGCCGCCTGGCAGAATCCCCGGCATGTTGCGCTGGCTGACCGCCGGTGAGTCGCACGGCCAGCAGCTCACCGCCATCCTCGAGGGCCTGCCTGCGGGCGTGCAGGTGCAGACCTCGGACATCGACGCCGCACTGGCCCGCCGCCGGCTGGGGCACGGCCGGGGCGCACGGATGTCGTTCGAGCAGGACGAGGTCACCCTCACCGGGGGCGTGCGGCACGGCCGGACCCAGGGCGGCCCGATCGCCGTCCAGATCGGCAACACCGAGTGGCCCAAGTGGACGACGGTCATGTCCGCCGACCCGGTCGCCGCCGACGTGCTCGCCGGCCAGGCCCGCAACGCTGCGCTCACCCGGCCGCGGCCCGGCCACGCCGACCTGCCGGGCATGCAGAAGTACGGCTTCGACGACGCCCGGCCCGTGCTGGAGCGGGCCAGCGCCCGCGAGACCGCGGCCCGCGTGGCGCTCGGCGCCATCGCGAGCGCGTTCCTGCGGCAGGCACTCGGGGTCGAGGTGGTGAGCCACGTCGTGGCGATCGGCCCGGTCACCGTGCCCGAGGGCGTCCTGCCGGGGCCCGACGACAACCCGCGCATCGACGACGACCCGGTCCGCTGCGCGGACCCGGCCACGAGCGCGCGGATGGTCGAGGAGATCGACGACGTCCGCAAGAACGGCGACACCCTGGGCGGGGTGATCGAGGTCGTCGTCCACGGGCTGCCCCCGGGCCTGGGCAGCCACGTGCACTGGGACCGCCGGCTGGACGCGCGACTGGCCGCCGCGCTGATGGGTGTGCAGTCGGTGAAGGCCGTCGAGGTCGGCGACGGGCTGGAGACCGCGCGGCGCAGGGGCTCGGTGGCGCACGACGAGATCGTGCGGGACGACTCCGACGACGCGGGTCCCCGGCTGCGGCGGGTGACCGACCGGGCCGGGGGCATCGAGGGCGGCATGACCAACGGCGAGGCGCTGAGGGTGCGGGCGGCGATGAAGCCGATCTCCACCGTTCCCCGGGCCCTGGCCACCGTCGACACGGCCACCGGCGAGGCGGCCGTCGCGATCAACCAGCGCAGCGACGCGTGCGCGGTGCCCCGCGGCAGCGTCGTCATGGAGGCCATGGTGGCGCTGGTGCTCGCCGACGCGGCGCTGGAGAAGTTCGGCGGCGACTCGCTGGCCGAGACCAGCCGCAACGCACGGGCGTACCTCGACGCCCTGCCCTACCGATGAGGCCCGCGCTGGTCCTGGTCGGGCCGCCCGCGTCGGGCAAGACCACCGTCGGGACGGCGGTGGCCCGTGCCCGCGACCTCGCCTTCCGCGACACCGACCGCGACGTCGAGGACGCCACCGGCGTGACCGTCGCCGACCTGTTCGTGCAGCACGGCGAGCCGCGGTTCCGCGAGCTCGAGGAGCAGGCGGTGGCCACGGCCCTGGCCGAGCACGACGGAGTGCTCGCGCTCGGGGGCGGTGCGGTGCTCAGCGCCGCCACCCGGGAGCTGCTGGTCGCCTACGGCCGCGCCGGCGGCACGGTCGTCTGGCTGGACGTCGACGTGTCCTCGGCGGCCCGGCGCGTGGGCCTGGCCCGTGACCGCCCGATCCTCGGCGTCAACCCGCGGCAGATGCTGCGGCACATGCTGGAGACCCGTGCGCCGTTGTACGCCGAGGTGGCCACGGTGACGGTCGGCACGGCCGGCCGCGACGCCGACGACGTCGTCCGCGAGGTCCTCGCCTCGGCCCCGACCACCCCCGCCGGACGATGAGGCGCATCCCGGTGGCGGGCGAGCGCCCCTACGAGGTGGCCGTCGGCCCCGGTGCGCAGACCGAGCTCGGACTCGTCCTGGCCGGCGTCGACCGGGCGGTCGTCGTGCACGCCCCGCCGCTGTCCGCGGCCGCGGGGGCGGCGATCGAGACCCTGCAGACCGCGGGGGTGGCGGCCGAGGCGGTCGTGGTCCCCGACGGCGAGGCGGCCAAGACCGCCGAGGTGGCCGCCACCTGCTGGGAGGAATTCGGGCGGCTGGGCCTCACCCGCTCCGACGCCGTGGTGGGTCTCGGCGGGGGAGCGGTGACCGACCTGGCCGGGTTCCTCGCCGCCACGTGGCTGCGCGGCGTCCGGGTCGTCCAGGTGCCGACGAGCCTGCTCGGCATGGTCGACGCGGCGGTCGGCGGCAAGACCGGCATCAACACCGGAACCGGCAAGAACCTGGTCGGTGCCTTCCACCCGCCGGCCGCGGTGCTGGTGGACACCGACTTCCTGACCGCGCTGCCCGAGGCGGAGTTCCGCGCCGGGCTGGCCGAGGTGGTCAAGTGCGGGTTCATCGCCGACGCCGAGATCCTGGCCCTGCTCGAGGCCGACCCGACCGGCCGCCGCGACACCGCCGAGCTCATCGCCCGCGCCGTCCAGGTCAAGGCCGACGCCGTGGGGGAGGACCTCTACGACACCGGCCGGCGGGAGTTCCTCAACTACGGGCACACCCTGGCCCACGCCGTCGAGCGGATCGAGGACTTCCGCTGGCGGCACGGCGAGGCCGTCGCCGTCGGGCTGGTCTTCGCGGCGGAACTGGGCCGGCAGGCGGGGCTGCTCCCCGCGGCCGACGCCGACCGGCACGGCCGCCTGATCGCCGCGATGGGCCTGCCGGTCCGCTACCGCGGGGACTGGCCACGGATCCAGTCGGTCATGCGGATGGACAAGAAGGCCCGTGGTGCGTCGCTGCGCTTCGTCGTCCTCGAGGGCATGGGTCGCCCGACGATCCTGACCGACCCCGACCAGGCGTGGCTCGACGCCGCCTGGACCGCCGTGAGTGAGGAGACCCCATGACCGTGCAGGTGCTCAACGGTGCCAACCTCGGCCGGCTCGGCACCCGCCAGCCCGAGGTGTACGGCACGACGACCTACGCCCAGCTGGTCGACGTGGTCGAGCAGACCGCCGCCGAGCTGGAGATGGACGTGCAGGTGCGGCAGACCGACGACGAGGGCGAGCTCCTGCGCTGGATCCACGAGGCCACCGACGCGGGCGACCCGGTGGTCGTCAACCCGGGTGGGTGGTCGCACACGTCCGTGGCGCTGCACGACGCGCTGGCCGCCGTCCAGGCGCCGGTCGTGGAGGTGCACATCAGCAACATCCACGCGCGCGAGGAGTTCCGCTCGCACTCGTACGTGTCCCGGGCGGCCACCGGAGTCATCGCCGGCCTCGGCGTCGAGGGCTACGTGCTGGCCCTGCAGTGGCTGTCCCTCCGGGGGGTTCGATGAGAACGACGCCCGGGGGAGCATCGCAGGGAGATGCCGGGAGCCGACAGGGAGTGAGCATCGCAGCGAGCGCCGGCGAGCGAGGAGCGGAGGGACCGCGGAGGCGACCGACTCCGTGGCCCGAGGAGCGGATCGAGGGCGGAGTCGAGCGGTGGACATCATGAGTGCGCACGCCCGGCGACGGGAACGGCTCCGCGTGTCCGCCGTCCAGCAGGGGCTCGACGCCGTGCTGGTGACCAACCTCCTCAACGTCCGCTACCTCACCGGCTTCACCGGTTCGAACGGCGCGCTGCTCGTGCGGGCCGATCCGTCTGCCGCCCACCCCGACCTGTTCGGCACGGACGGCCGGTACACGACGCAGGCGGGCGTCCAGGTGCCCGACGTGGAGCTCGTCGTCGACCGGGGGACGGTGTCGGCCCTGGTACGCGCCGCCGTGCGCGGCGGGACGGGGCGCCTGGGATTCGAGTCGCACGACGTCACCGTCGACGGGCTGCGCGGCCTCGAGCGCGTGCTCGCCGACGAGGCCGGCGACGCCGCGGCGCCGGAGCTGGTCAGCGTGCGGCGGGCGGTCGAGGAGCTGCGGGCGATCAAGGACGAGGACGAGATCGAGGCGCTCCGGAAGGCCTGCGCGGTCGCCGACCAGGCACTGGCCGAGCTGGCCGCCGAGGGGGCGCTGCGGCCGGGGCGCACCGAGCTGCAGGTGGGCCGCGAGCTCGACGCCCGCATGCTGACGCTGGGGGCCGAGGCGCCGTCCTTCGAGACGATCGTCGCCACCGGCGCGAACTCGGCCATCCCGCACCACCGCCCCGACGGCACCGAGCTGTCGGCGGGCGACTTCCTGAAGCTGGACTTCGGCGCCACCGTCGACGGCTACCACTCCGACATGACCCGCACGGTCGTGCTCGGCGAGGCGGCCGACTGGCAGCGGGAGATCTACGACCTGGTGGCCGCGGCGCAGGCGGCCGGGCGGGCGGCGCTGTCGGTCGGTGCCGACGTCGTGGCGGTCGACGCGGCGGCCCGTGACGTGATCGCCGCGGCCGGCCACGCCGACCACTTCACCCACGGTCTCGGGCACGGCGTCGGCCTGGAGATCCACGAGGCGCCGGGCATCGGCCCGCTGGGCGCGGGTACGCTGGCCGCCGGCATGGCCGTCACGGTGGAGCCCGGCGTGTACCTCCCGGGCCACGGCGGTGTCCGCATCGAGGACACCCTGATCGTCACCGACGACGCGCCCGAACTGTTGACCCTCACGAGCAAGGAACTGCTGGTTCTCTAGATGGCTACCACCAACGACCTCAAGAACGGCATGGTCCTCGTCCTCGACGGCCAGCTCTGGACCGTGAACGAGTTCCAGCACGTCAAGCCGGGCAAGGGCGGGGCGTTCGTGCGCACCACGCTGAAGAACGTGCTGTCCGGCAAGACGGTCGACCGGACGTTCAACGCCGGCACCAAGGTGGACACCGCGACGGTCGACAAGCGGTCGATGACCTACCTGTACAAGGACGGGTCCGACTTCGTCTTCATGGACGGCGACACCTACGACCAGATCCACGTGCCGGCCGAGACTGTCGGCGGGGGCGCGGACTACCTGCTCGAGAACACCGAGGTCACCGTGGCGGTGCACGAGGGCACGGCCCTCTACGTCGAGCTGCCGGTGACGATGGAGCTGCTCGTGGAGCACACCGACCCGGGGCTGCAGGGCGACCGCTCGACCGGTGGCACCAAGCCCGCGACGCTCGAGACCGGCGCGCAGATCCAGGTGCCGCTGTTCGTCAACACCGGCGACAAGCTCAAGGTCGACACCCGCGACGGCCGGTACCTCGGCCGCGCCAACTGACGATGGCCCCCGGCCCGGCCGACTCCTGATGGCCGCCCGTTCCAAGGCGCGCAAGCGCGCCGTCGACATCCTCTACGAGGCGGAGCTGCGTGGCCGGGATCGGCTGGAGCTGCTGCGCGAGCGGCTCGCCGACGACGCCACGCCACCGGTCAACGAGCACACGGTCCGCCTGGTCGAGGGTGTCGCGGCGCACGCCGGGCGCATCGACGAGCTGATCGAGACGCACGCGCGCGGCTGGTCCCTGGACCGGCTGCCCGACGTCGACCGGGCCATCCTGCGGATGGCGGTCTTCGAGCTGCTCTGGGTCGATGACGTGCCCGACGCGGTGGTGATGGACGAGGCCGTGCAGCTGGCCAAGCAGCTGTCGACCGACGACTCGCCGGCCTACGTCAACGGCGTCCTCGGCGGAGTCGTCGACGCCGAGATACCGACGTAGCAGCCCGCGGCGACGGGCAGGCCGGGGTGCGTTCGGCAGCAAGCTGAGTCAGCGAATCAGTGAGCCCTGCTGACCCGTTCTCAGCGCCGAAACGAGTCGTCAGAGCCCACTCTTCGGCCACCGGGCCGCGGTGAGCCTGTGCTGACAGGTGTACCCGAGTGGGCCACTTGCGGCCGAACTCAAGCCCGGGTGACGGTCAGGGTGACCCGGTCCTGGGTCACCTCGGTGCACGTCAGTTGCGCCTGACCGACGGTCGCGCTCTGCCCCTCGGTCAAGGAGAGGTCGCGGTCACCCGCCCGTACCGTCGCGCGACCGGAGGAGATCTCGGTGAACGCGATCGAGATCCCCATGACCTGCGCGCGTGCGCCGGTGCCGCCCAGGGTGACGGTGCACGACTGATCGGTGCAGGACACGAGGCTCACCGTCCCGGATCCGGCCGTCGAGGACGCGGTGGTCGACGACGCGCTGGTTGACGATGCGGCGGTCGACGATGCGGTGGCCGACGACGCACTGGTGGGGGTCGCGCCGCCGGACCGAGAGGGGGCGGCCGTGCCGGCGGCCCCGCTCGAGTCGGAGGCAGGGCCTCCGCAGGCCGTGAGCAGGGCGAGCGCCAGCACGGGGACCAGGGTCGCCAGCTGCGGCCGGAGTGGCCGGTTCACCCGAGCAGGGCAGCACAGGACGGAGTCGCCGCGCAAGGCGTCCGCGCCTCGTCGACCGCACGTGCACGAACGGTGGCCTCGACGGCGCCGAGACCACCGTTCGCACCCCCCGGTGCCGTGTGGAGCGCTACTGCACGTCGCGGCGGGCGAACAGCACGATCCCGAGGATGATCGCGACCGCGCCCACCCCGGCCAGCACCAGGCCGCCCTGCAGGTTGCTGATCAGGATCTCCGTGACGTCCTGGATGACGTTGCCATCGCCGTCGACGGACTGCTCGTAGACGAACACCGTGTGGCCACCGGGGGCGAGCAGCGCCAGCGCGTTGTTCGTCAGCAGCCACGGCTGCCAGGCCGGCTGGAACGCACCGACCGCGTTCTCGAGGATCGCGAAGTAGACGAAGCCGATGCCGAGTGCCGCGCCGGTGTTGCGGACGAGGTTCGCCAGGCCAAAGCCACCGACGGCGGCCAGCGCCACCAGCAGGACGGCCCGGACCTGGGTCGCCAGCAGGTCGCCCCAGAACCCGTCGGGCAGGCCGCGGCCGTCGCCGGCGGTCGCGTCGAGGATGCTCGCCGTCGCGAGCCACAGCGCCTGCATGGCGACCGCGAGAGCGAGGGCGCCGCCGACCAGGACCGCCAGCTTGACGGCCATCACCCGGCCGCGGCGGGTCTCCCAGAACAGCAGGGAGACCAGCGATCGGGTCGACCACTCGGCACCGATCCAGGTGGCCCCCAGCACGAAGGCGAGGACCGCGGTGCCGCCCGCGAACGCCAGCGCACCGACCTCGGCGTTGTCGGCGAACGAGAAAGGCGGGTTCTCCAGGAAGAAGCCGAGCTCGTACTCGTCCGCGTTCATGACGGGTCCGCAGTAGTCGTCCACCGGGATGTCGTCGGGACGGTTCGGGTCGTCGACGCACTGCTGCCGGAACTGCTCGTTCTCGGCGACGATCCGGTCGATCTCGGCCTCCGCCGCGGCCAGCTCGGCGGGGGAGGGTGTGCCGAACTGGGTCAGCATGATGACCGTCGAGGCGAGCCAGCCGAGCAACGCCAGGCCGAACAGGACCTGGACGAACCGACGGGCACGGAACCGGTGCAGCTCGGCCTTGAACAGGCTGCCCGCCGGGGCCGGCGGCAGCGGGGACGTGGGCGGCTGCTCGAGGACGGCGCTCATGCCGGGTCCCCGGTGATCGCGAGGAAGGCGGACTCGAGGTCGGCGGTCACCGGCGTCAGTTCCTCCAGGAAGTGCCCGTGCTGGGCGAGCAGGCGGGTGATCTCACCGGGTGCGGCGACGTTGTGCACGGCCATCGCGGGGCCCCGGGCGTCGTCGAACAGTGAGAGGGCGAAGCCGGAGCCCGCGAGCACGGCGGCGGCCGCCTGCCGGTCGGGCACCCGGATGACGACGTCGTGGGTGTTGCGGCCCGCGAGCACCTCGGCGACCGGGCCGTGGGCGACCCGCCGTCCGCGGGCGAGGATGGTGACCGAGTCGGCCACCTGCTGGATCTCGGCGAGCAGGTGCGAGGAGAGCAGCACGGTGGTGTGGCCGTCGCGACCGAGCCGGCGGATGAGTTCGCGGACGTCGCGGATGCCGGCCGGGTCGAGTCCGTTGCTGGGCTCGTCGAGGATGAGCAGTCGGGGGGTCTTGAGCAGCGCGGCGGCGATGCCGAGCCGCTGCTTCATGCCGAGCGAGTAGCCCTTGAACCGGTCGTCGGCGCGGTCGCGCAGGTCGACGATCTCCAGGCACTCCTCGACCCGGGTGCGGGGGACGCCGGCGGTCTCGGCGAGCAGCCGCAGGTTGCGGCGCCCGGAGAAGTTCGGGAAGAACAGCGGCGTCTCGACCAAGGCGCCCACGTGCCCGATCAGCTCGGGGAGTGCCTGGGGGACCGGGCGGTCGAGCAGCCGGATGGCGCCGGCTCCCGCGTCGGCGGAGACCAGGCCCAGCAGGATGCGGATGGTGGTGGTCTTGCCCGACCCGTTCGGGCCGAGGAAGCCGTGCACCCCGCCGGTCTCGACGAGCAGGTCGAGGGAGTCGAGGGCCTTCTGTGGCGGACGCCCGCGGCGGCGGTACGTCTTGCTCACCGCCTCCATGTGCACGGCCGGCATGTGCGTCCCCTTCGTGGCGCCGATATGTCGGCAGCACAGTGACACACGCCCATCCGCCCGTCACGGAAACGCCGCGCGTGTCGAGACGCCGCCGATCCGTAACGGGACCGGTGGGGCGACGGGTACGCGACGGCCCCCGCGAGCCGGAGCTCGCGGGGGCCGTCGTCGGTGGTCCGTGCGCGGTGGTGCGGGGCGGATGGTCAGCGCGGGGCGCGGCGGCGCTCCCAGTGCGGGTCCAGCTCGTCGTCGTCCGGGGCGGCACTGCCGCCGCCGAGCGATGCCCTCCATGCCGGGGGACAGCACGCCCCACTCGATGAGCCGGGTGGTCAGCTCGTCGGGGCTCATGTCGTAGATGATCGCCAGCGACTTCAGGTCCTCCGCGCGGATGGAGAGGACCTTGCCGTTGTAGTCGTGCCGCTGCGCCTGGATGGTCGAGGCGTAGCGCGCCAGCGGGCCGGCCTCGTCGGCGGGCAGCGAGCCCAGCGACTCGAGGTTCAGCACGATCTTGGTGTTCGTGGTGACCGCCGAGCTCGGCCGCGGGTCGGGCAGCAGCTCGGAGACCGGCACGCCGTAGAAGACGGCGAGCTCGGAGAGGCGCTGCACGGTGACCGCGCGGTCGCCGCGCTCGTAGGAGCCGACGACGACGGCCTTCCAGCGTCCGTGCGACTTGTCCTCCACCCCCTGCAGGGAGAGGCCCTGCTGGTTGCGGATGGCGCGCAGTCGGGCGCCCGAGGGCCCGTGAGTAGTCGGTGCTCATGACTGTCCTGCTCACTGTCCGTCGTCGTGGGATCGGTCCTGGTCGTCACGCAGCGTACTGGTCAGCCAGGTATCGCAACAGGCGGACCCTCCTCGTGCGGGTCAGTGACGGCCGCTGCGCAACGGGTGCGGCTGGCGGGGCCGCCCGGTCCGGAGCGGTCATCCGCGGCGTGCAGTACCGTCGTCGCAGGTCCACCCACTCCTTTAACGACCCGTCCAGTGAGGCGGGGAAGGAGGCCTGATGGCCAGCTCCATCGACCCTGCCCTGCGCGGGTCCGTCCCTCCGGGATCCCCGGCGGGCACTCTGTTCACCTCCGCCGACGTCGCCCGCGTCGTCGACCGCATGGCCCACCAGCTCATCGAGCGGGCCGCGCAGCTGCACCCCGACCGTGACGACGGCGGGCCTGCGCGACCTCGTGCTGGTCGGCATCCCGACCCGCGGCGCCCCGCTGGCCCGCCGGCTCGCCGCCCGCATCGAGGCGTTCTCCGGCAACGCGGTCGACGTCGGCACCGTCGACATCACCCTCTACCGCGACGACCTGCGGCTGCGCGGCGTCCGGGCGCTGGAGCCCACGGTCCTGCCCGACGCCGGCATCGACGACCGGCTGGTCGTGCTCGTCGACGACGTCCTGTTCTCCGGCCGCTCCGTGCGGGCCGCGCTCGACGCGCTGCGCGACCTCGGGCCGGCCGCGGGCGGTGCAGCTCGCCGTCCTGGTCGACCGCGGGCACCGCGAGCTGCCGATCCGCGCCGACTACGTCGGCAAGAACGTGCCGACCTCGCGCATCGCAGCAGGTGCGGTGCAACTGGCCGAGATCGACGGCGCCGACGAGGTGCTCGTGACCGACCGGACCGGAGACGGAGCATGAAGCGGCACCTGCTGGAGGCGGCCGACCTCGACCGCGCCGACGCGACGCTGGTGCTCGACACCGCGGCGCAGATCGACCAGGCGCTCGCCGGCCGCGAGGTCAAGAAGCTGCCGACCCTGCGCGGCCGCACGGTGGTCAACCTCTTCTTCGAGGACTCCACCCGCACGCGGATCAGCTTCGAGCTGGCCGCCAAGCGGCTGTCGGCCGACGTCATCAACTTCTCGCGCCAAGGGCAGCAGCGTCTCCAAGGGCGAGAGCCTCAAGGACACCGCGCTGACGCTGGAGGCGATGGGCAGCGACGCCATCGTCGTCCGGCACCACGCCTCGGGAGCGCCGCACCGGCTGGCCAGCTGGGTGCGCGGCAGCGTCGTCAACGCCGGCGACGGCACCCACGAGCACCCGACGCAGGCGCTGCTCGACGCCTACACGATCCGGCAGCGGCTGGGCCGGCTCGAGGGCGTGCGGGTCGCGATCGTCGGCGACGTCCTGCACAGCCGGGTGGCCCGCTCCAACGTCGGGCTGCTGCACACCCTCGGCGCCGAGGTCACGCTGGTCGCGCCGCCGACCCTGCTGCCGGTCGGCGTCGGCAGCTGGCCGGCGGAGGTCTCCTACGACCTCGACGCCGTGCTGCCCAAGGCCGACGTGGTGATGATGCTGCGGGTGCAGGCCGAGCGGATGAACGCCTCGTTCTTCCCGAGCGCCCGGGAGTACAGCCGCCGCTACGGCCTGGACGCCCGCCGCATGGCGGCGCTGGCCGACGACGCGATCGTCATGCACCCCGGTCCGATGAACCGCGGCATGGAGATCGCCGCCGAGGTGGCCGACTCCGTCCGCTCCACGATCGTCGAGCAGGTCGCCAACGGCGTCTCCGTGCGCATGGCCGTGCTCTACCTGCTGCTCGGAGGCAGTTCCTCATGACCACGTACCTGATCAAGGGCGCGCTTCCCTACGGCGAGGACGCCGTCGACATCCTCGTCAAGGACGGCCGGATCGCCGCGATCGGCGACTCGCTCACCGTGCCCGGGCGCCGAGGTGGTCGAGGCCGCGGGGCTGGTCGCCCTGCCCGGCCTGGTCGACCTGCACACGCACCTGCGCGAGCCCGGCCGCGAGGACGCCGAGACGGTCGAGACGGGCAGCCGCGCCGCGGCGCTCGGCGGGTTCACCGCCGTGCACGCCATGGCCAACACCGACCCGGTCGCCGACACCGCAGGCGTGGTCGAGCAGGTGTGGCGGCTCGGCCGCGAGGCCGGGCCTGGTCGACGTCGTCCCGGTCGGCGCCGTGACCGTCGGGCTCAAGGGCGAGCGGCTGGCCGAGCTCGGCGCCATGGCCGACTCCGCCGCCCGCGTCCGGGTCTTCTCCGACGACGGGCACTGCGTGGCCGACCCGGCGCTGATGCGGCGGGCGCTGGAGTACGTCAAGGCCTTCGACGGCGTCGTCGCCCAGCACGCCGAGGAGCCGCGGCTCACCCTGGGCGCGCAGATGCACGAGGGTGACCGCTCGGCGCGCCTCGGGCTGACCGGCTGGCCGGCCGCCGCCGAGGAGGCGATCATCGCCCGCGACGTGCTGCTGGCCGGCCACGTCGGCGCCCGCCTGCACGTCTGCCACGTCTCCACCGCCGGTTCGGTCGAGTTGCTGCGCTGGGCCAAGTCCCGTGGCGTGCAGGTCACCGCCGAGGTGACGCCGCACCACCTGCTGCTCACCGACGCGTGCGCGGAGACCTACGACCCGGTATTCAAGGTCAACCCGCCGCTGCGCACCGACGCCGATGTGGAGGCGCTCCGCGAGGGGCTCGCCGACGGCACCATCGACGCGGTCGGCACCGACCACGCCCCGCACGCGGTGGAGGACAAGGAGAGCGAGTGGGCGGAGGCCCGCCCCGGGATGCTCGGCCTCGAGCAGGCGCTGTCCGTCGTCGTCGCCACCATGGTCGAGCCTGGCCGGCTGGACTGGCGTGGCGTCGCCGACCGCATGTCGGTGCGGCCGGCGGCCATCGGCCGGCTCGACGGTCACGGTCGGCCGCTGGCCCCCGGCGAGCCCGCCAACCTGCTGCTGCTGGACCCGGCGTCACCGGGCCGCGGTCGACCCGGCCGCGCTGGCCAGCCGCAGCCGCAACACCCCCTACGCCGGCCGGGAACTGCCCGGCCGCGTGGTCGCCACGTTCCTGCGGGGCGTGCCGACGGTTCTGGACGGAAAGGCAACACGTTGAGTTCGAAGGATGCCGTCCTCGTGCTGGAGGACGGGCGGACGTTCCGGGGCGAGTCCTACGGCGCGGTCGGGACGACGGTCGGCGAGGCGGTGTTCTCCACCGGCATGACCGGCTACCAGGAGACGCTGACCGACCCCAGCTATGCCGGGCAGGTCGTCGTGATGACCGCGCCGCACATCGGCAACACCGGGGTCAACGGCGAGGACGAGGAGAGCAGCCGCATCTGGGTGGCCGGCTTCGTCGTCCGCGACCCGGCCCGTCGCCCGGCCAGCTGGCGGGCCACCGGCAGCCTGGACGACGAACTCGCGAAGCAGGGTGTCGTCGGCATCAGCGGCATCGACACCCGCGCGCTGACCCGGCACCTGCGCGAGCGCGGGGCGATGCGGGTGGGGGTCAGCAGCGAGCTGACCGCGGCGGAGCTGCTCGGCCGGGTGCAGGCCGCGCCGTCCATGGTCGGTGCCGACCTGGCGCCGACCGTGTCGACCGGCGAGGCCTACGTGGTGCCGGCGGTGGGGGAGAAGCGCTTCACCGTCGCCGCGCTGGACCTGGGCATCAAGACGGCCACCCCGCGTCACCTGGCCGAGCTCGGCGTGGAGACGCACGTGCTGCCCTCCACCACGAGCGCCGACGAGCTGCTCGCCATCGGTGTCGACGGGGTGTTCCTGTCCAACGGCCCGGGCGACCCGGCGGCCGCCGACTACGCCGTCGAGGCGGTGCGCGGGGTGCTCGACGCCCGTCGTCCGCTCTTCGGCATCTGCTTCGGCAACCAGATCCTCGGCCGCGCCCTGGGGCTGGGCACGTACAAGCTGCGCTTCGGGCACCGCGGGCTCAACCAGCCGGTGCTCGACCGGGTCAGCGGCACCGTGCGCGTGACCAGCCACAACCATGGCTTCGCCGTCGACGCCCCCCTGGACCGGCCGACCGACACCCCGTACGGGCAGGTCGAGGTCAGCCACGTGGGCCTCAACGACGACGTGGTCGAGGGCCTGCGCTGCCTCGACGTGCCCGCGTTCAGCGTCCAGTTCCACCCCGAGGCCGCGGCCGGTCCGCACGACGCGGCGCCGCTCTTCCAGCGGTTCGTCGACCTGATGGAGGAGAACAAGGGTGCCTAAGCGGACCGACCTCGAGCACGTGCTGGTGATCGGCTCCGGGCCGATCCTGATCGGCCAGGCGGCCGAGTTCGACTACTCCGGCACGCAGGCCTGCCGCGTGCTGCGCGAGGAGGGCCTGCGGGTCAGCCTGGTCAACAGCAATCCGGCGACGATCATGACCGACCCCGAGGTCGCCGACGCCACCTACATCGAGCCGCTGACCCCGGAGTTCGTCGAGAAGGTCATCGCCAGCGAGCGTCCCGACGCGCTGCTGGCCACCCTCGGCGGGCAGACGGCGCTGAACATCGCCATCGGGCTGTTCGAGAACGGCGTGCTGGAGAAGTACGGCGTGCAGCTGATCGGTGCCGACGTCGACGGCGATCAACCGCGGCGAGGACCGGCAGCTGTTCAAGGACATCGTGCGGTCGGTCGGCGCCGACGCGCCGCGCTCGCGGGTCTGCAGCTCGATCGACGAGGCGCTCGAGACGGCGGCCGAGGTCGGCTACCCGGTCGTCATCCGGCCCTCGCTTCACCATGGGCGGCCTCGGCTCGGGCTTCGCGACCGACGAGGACCAGCTGCGGCGCATGGCCGCGCACGGCCTCGCCGACTCGCCGGTGCACACGGTGCTGATCGAGGAGAGCGGTGCTCGGCTGGAAGGAGTACGAGCTCGAGCTGATGCGCGACCGCAGCGACAACGTGGTCGTCATCTGCTCCATCGAGAACATCGACGCGATGGGCGTGCACACCGGCGACTCGGTGACCGTCGCACCGGCGATGACGCTCACCGACCGCGAGTACCAGCACATGCGCGACGTCGGCATCGCCGTGCTGCGGGAGGTCGGGGTCGACACCGGCGGCTGCAACATCCAGTTCGCCGTGAACCCGGCCGACGGCCGGCTCGTCGTGATCGAGATGAACCCGCGGGTGTCGCGGTCCAGCGCCCTGGCGTCGAAGGCCACCGGCTTCCCGATCGCCAAGATCGCCGCCAAGCTCGCCATCGGCTACACCCTCGACGAGATCACCAACGACATCACCGGGGTCACTCCCGGCCTCGTTCGAGCCGTCGCTGGACTACGTGGTGGTCAAGATCCCGCGGTTCGCCTTCGAGAAGTTCCCCGGCTCCGACCCGCAGCTGACGACGACGATGAAGAGCGTCGGCGAGGTCATGGCCCTGGGCCGCAACTTCGCCGAGGCGCTGGGCAAGGCCATGCGCTCCACCGAGACGAAGATCGCCGGCTTCTGGACCGGGTCGGTGGGCGGCGGGGAGGCTGGATCCGGGGACGACCGCACCGCCGACGAACTCCTCGAGGTGCTGCGGACGCCGGTCGACGGGCGGCTCTACGTCGCCGAGCAGGCCCTGGCTGCGGGGGCCACCGTCGAGCAGGTCGCCGAGGCCAGTGGGTTCGACCCGTGGTTCGTCGACCAGATCGCGCTGATCCGCGAGGTGGGCGACGAGGTCCGTGATGCCCCGGCGCTCACCCCGGAGCTGCTGCGGCGGGCCAAGCGGTACGGCCTGTCCGACCGGCAGGTCGCCGTCGCTGCGGCCCGAGCTCGCCGGCGAGGACGGCGTCCGGATGCTGCGCCGGCGCCTCGGCATCCGGCCGGTCTTACAAGACCGTCGACACCTGCGCCGGCGAGTTCGCCGCCCGCACGCCGTACCACTACTCGTCCTACGACGAGGAGACCGAGGTCGAGCCGCGTGAGAAGCCGGCGGTGCTGATCCTCGGGTCGGGGCCGAACCGGATCGGGCAGGGCATCGAGTTCGACTACTCCTGCGTGCACGCCGTCATGGCGCTGCAGGACGCCGGCTACGAGGCGGTGATGGTCAACTGCAACCCCGAGACCGTCTCCACCGACTACGACACCGCCGACCGGCTGTACTTCGAGCCGCTCACGTTCGAGGACGTCCTCGAGGTGGTCGAGGCCGAGCGTGCGGCCGGGCCGGTCGCGGGCGTGATCTGCACGCTCGGCGGCCAGACGCCGCTGGGCCTCGCGCAGCGGCTCAAGGACGCCGGCGTCCCGGTCCTCGGTACCTCGCCGGAGGCGATCGACGACGCGGAACACCGCGGCTCGTTCTCGCGGGTGCTGTCCGACACCGGCCTACCGGCCCCGGCGCACGGCACCGCGACGACGTTCGGCGAGGCGCGGAGATCGCCGCCCGGATCGGCTACCCGGTGCTGGTCCGGCCCGTCGTACGTGCTCGGCGGCCGTGGGATGGAGATCGTCTACGACGACGCCACCCTCGAGGCCTACATCGCCAAGTCGACCGACGTCAGCCCGGAGCACCCGGTGCTGGTCGACCGGTTCCTCGAGGACGCCGTCGAGATCGACGTCGACGCGCTCTACGACGGCACCGAACTGTTCCTCGGCGGCGTCATGGAGCACATCGAGGAGGCCGGCATCCACTCCGGCGACTCGGCGTGCGCGCTGCCGCCGATCACGCTGGGCACCGCGGACCTGGTGCGCATCCGGGCGGCCACGGAGAAGCTCGCGGCCCGCATCGGCGTCCGCGGGCTGGTCAACGTCCAGTACGCGATCAAGGACGACATCCTCTACGTCATCGAGGCCAACCCGCGCGCCTCCCGCACCGTGCCGTTCGTCTCCAAGGCGACGGCGGTGCAGCTGGCCAAGGCCGCCGCCCGGATCGCGGTCGGCGAGTCGATCGCCGACCTCCGGACGGCCGGCGTGCTGCCCGCCGACCGGCGACGGCGCTCGACCTGCCCGTGGACGCGCCGATCGCGGTCAAGGAGGCCGTGCTGCCCTTCCACCGGTTCCGCACCGTGGAGGGCCATGGGGTCGACACCGTCCTCGGCCCGGAGATGAAGTCGACCGGCGAGGTCATGGGCCTCGACAGCGGCTTCGGCCGGGCGTTCGCGAAGTCGCAGGCCGCCGCCTACGGTTCGCTGCCCACCGAAGGCACGGTCTTCGTGTCGCTGGCCAACCGTGACAAGCGCTCGGCGATCTTCCCGGTGAAGCGCCTCGCCGACCTCGGCTTCCGGATCCTGGCCACCGTCGGGCACCGCGCAGGTGCTGCGCCGCAACGGCGTGCCCTGCGAGGTGGTCGGCAAGTACAGCGAGGGCCCGGGCAACATCGTCGAGCGGATCCTGGCCGACCAGGTCGACATGGTGGTCAACACGCCGTTCGGGTCGCCGGGCAACAGCGGCCCGCGGCTGGACGGCTACGAGATCCGCACGGCCGCGGTGGCGGCCGGTATCCCGTGCATCACCACGGTGCAGGGGCTGGCCGCCGCGGTGCAGGGCATCGAGTCGCTGCGCCGCGGCGACATCGGCGTCCGCAGCCTCCAGCAGGTGCACGCGGCCCTGCTGGCCGCCCGTCCGGAGGCGGAGGCGTGAGCCTCACCACCCCTGCGCCGGTGGCCGACCGGCCGCCGGTCCAGCGCGAGGTGACCGTCTCCGGTCGGCGGGACGTCGGCGCCTACGTGGAGCTCACCCTCGACGCGCCGGACATCGCCGAGCGGGCGCAGCCGGGCCAGTTCGTGGCGTTCGCCGTGGGCGGGCCGTTGTCGGCCAACCTGCTGCGCCGGTCGATCGCGATCGCCGGCGCCGCCGACGGGGCGGTGACGGTCGTCGTCGCTGCGCACGGGCCGGGCTCGTCGTGGCTGGCGCAGCGGCGGTCCGGGCGACGTCGTCGACGTGGTCGGGCCGCTGGGCCGGCCGTTCCCGCTGCCCGACCCCGGCGCCTCGGGCGCTGCTGGTGGGTGGTGGGTACGGGGCGGCCGCCCTCGTCGGGCTGGCCGCGCTGCTGACGTCGCGCGGCGGCACGGTGGCCGCGGTCGCCGGCGCCGCGTCGGCGGCCGAAGCTGTGCTCGGTCCAGGAACTCACCGGCGTCGCCGACACGGTCACCGTCACCACGGACGACGGCAGCTCGGGCCGGCAGGGCCTGGTCACGCTGGCCGTCGACGAGCTGCTGCCGTCGGCCGACGTCGTCTACGCCTGCGGGCCGATGCCGATGCTGCGCGCGGTCGCTTCGAGCGGCCACGGCCGCGGGGATCCCGTCGTACGTGGCGGTCGAGGAGTCATGGCCTGCGGAATCGGGGTGTGCATGACGTGCGTGCTGCCCGTGGTGGGCGCCGACGGGCAGAGCCGGTTCGCCCGATCGTGCACCGAGGGGCCGGTCTTCGGCGGCGACCGGGTGCGCTTCGCCGACGTCGGCAAGCTCCCGGCCGATCTCGTCGGGGCGGACGCGATGGGGGTGGTCGCGTGACCGCGCTGGACACCGCCGTGGACATGCGGGCGCGGCTGGGGTCGGTCACCCTGCCCGGCCCGGTGCTGACCGCGTCGGGCTGCTCGTCGTTCGGCCGGGAGCTGGAGCCGTTCGTCGACCTGTCGGCGCTGGGTGCCGTGGTGACCAAGTCGGTGCAGCTGCGGCCGCGTTCGGGCCGGCCGACGCCGCGCATGGCCGAGACGCCGAGCGGAATGCTCAACTCGATCGGACTGCAGGGCCCGGGCATCGACGGGCTGCTGGCCGACGAGCTGCCCTGGCTGGCCGAGCGCGGCGCCCGGACGCTGGTGTCGATCGCGGGCACCCGGGTCGAGGACTTCGCCGAGCTCGCCACGCGGTTGCGCGGTGTGCCCGGGGTGGTGGGGCTCGAGGTCAACATCAGCTGCCCGAACGTCGAGAGCCGCGGCGAGGTGTTCGCCTGTGACCCGGTCGCGGCGGCCGACGTCATGGGTGCGGTGCGCGCCGCCGCCGACCCGGCCCACCCGGTGTACGCCAAGCTCAGCCCGGACGTCACCGACATCGTGTCCGTGGCCCGCTCGGTGGTCGACGCCGGTGCGGACGGGCTGTCGATGATCAACACGCTGCTCGGCCTGGTGATCGACCCGGACACGATGCGACCCGTGCTGGGTGGGGTGACCGGCGGACTGTCCGGACCGGCGGTCCGGCCGGTCGCGCTGCGCTGCGTGTGGCAGGTGCACGCGGCGATGCCCGACGTGCCGATCCTCGGCATGGGCGGCATCCGGAGTGGGCTGGACGCGCTGCAGTTCGTGCTCGCCGGCGCCTCGGCGGTGTAGCGTCGGGACGGCGGTGTTCAACGACCCCTCCGCGTGCGCGCGGGTCGCGAGCGAGCTGCACGACGCCCTGGCCGCGCGCGGGTTCGCGACCCTGCAGGACGCGGTCGGCTTCGCCCACCGGCCGGTGGGCGCATGACCGCCGCATTCGGCCGGCGGCTCGCCGACGCGGTGGCGGAGCGCGGGCCGCTGTGCGTCGGCATCGACCCGCACCGGTCGCTGCTGATCGACTGGGGCGTCGGTGACGACCTGGACGGGTTGCGCCGGTTCACCGACACGGTGGTCGACGCGCTGGCCGGGCGGGTGTCGGTGCTCAAGCCGCAGATGGCGTTCTACGAGCGGTTCGGCGCGCGCGGGGTGGCGGTGCTGGAGGACGCGGTGGCCCGGGCACGGGCGGCCGGGGCGCTGGTGCTGCTGGACGCCAAGCGCGGCGACATCGGGTCGACGATGGACGCCTACGCCGACTACCTGCGCGACGACCACCCGATGCAGGTCGACGCGATGACGGTGAGCCCGTACCTGGGCCCGGAGTCGCTCGCGCCGGCCGTGAAGACGGCGCGGGTGTCCGGCGGAGGGCTGTTCGTGCTGGCGCGGACGTCGAACCCGGACGCCGGCACGTTCCAGCACGCCGTGGCCGGTGAGCGGTCGGTCGCGCAGGTCGTGGTGGACACGGTGCGCGGCTGGAACACGCCGGACTGGCTGGTCAGCGACCCGCCGGCCGACGCCGCCGCCTCCCGGGACGTCGCCTCGGGCTGGGGTCCCACCACCGGGTCGTTCGGCGTCGTCGTCGGGGCGACCCTCGACCGGCTCGACGTCGACCTCGACGGTCTCGGCGGGCCGATCCTGGCGCCCGGCCTGGGCGCGCAGGGCGGCTCGCCGGCGGACCTGCGCCGGCTGTTCGGTGCCCACCGCGCCGTCGTCCCGACCGTGTCGCGTGACGTCCTGGCCGCCGGTCCGGACGCCGGTGCCCTGCGCGCCGCCGCCGACCGCTGGACCGCCGACCTCACCGCCTGAGGCCCCGCGCGTATTCGGTTCCTGTCACCTGCGCCGGCGCGCATTCGACCTGGAGCGGCCCGAGGGGACGTGTGCCGGCTGCGAGATCTGCGGTCTCGTCGCCATCGAGGGGCCGAAGCGTACGAGTGTGCAGATCTCGTCGACCCGGACAGCGGCGACGAGGTCTCGCGGTGTCATGCCGCGCACACCGTCCGGCGTGTTCGGGGCCGACACGCCGAGGGCGTGTCGAACCGGCAGGGTTCGGTCCATCGCCCCTGACCAGCGAGGATGACGGACGGTCATCTCGCTTCGGCACACTGCGTGAACGGCCGGCGGAAAACCTTCCGGCGAAAGCGTGCGGGGGTCGGGTGACCAGCGGATATGCCGGCAACTAGGTTGACCGCGGGCTCGGACCCGAGTCCGTGTTCCACGACAGGTTCGACGACAACAGCAGACCCGCCGGGTCGAGCACGTCCGGCGAAACGACACGATTGGGTCGACACCATGCCCCTGCCCGAGCTGTCCCCCGAGCAACGCGCCGCCGCCCTCGAGAAGGCCGCCGCGGCCCGCAAGGCCCGTGCCGAGCTGCGCGAGCGGCTCAAGAGCAAGGGCACCACCGTCGGTGACGTCCTCAAGCAGGGCGACACCGACGAAGTGATCGGCAAGATGCGTGTCTCCGCTGTGCTGGAGTCCCTGCCCGGAGTGGGCAAGGCCCGGGCTGCCAAGATCATGGAGCGGCTGGAGATCTCACCCACCCGCCGGGTCCGTGGCCTGGGGGCCAACCAGCGCAAGGCGCTGGAGGCGGAGTTCGGTGGTGAGAAGGTGAAGGCCGACCAGGTGGCCGACGGGGCGGTCTGATCGACGGGGGCAGGACGACCGAGAAGGCGGACGAGGCGACGCGTGACACCAGTTCCACCCGCACGGCTGACCGTGCTCTCCGGACCCTCCGGGGTCGGCAAGGGCACCGTGGTGGCCGAGGTGCGGCGACGGCATCCGACGGTCTGGGTGTCGGTCTCGGTGACCACGCGCCGCCCCCGTCCCGGTGAGGTCGACGGGGTGGCCTACCACTTCGTCGACGACGAGGAGTTCGACCGGCTGATCGCGGACGACGGCCTGCTGGAGTGGGCCGAGTACGCGGGCAATCGCTACGGCACGCCGGTCGCCCCGCTGCGCGAGAGACTCGCCAGCGGGGCTCCGGCGCTGCTCGAGATCGAACTGCAGGGCGCACGCCAGGTCCGCGCCCGCGACCCGGAGGCGCAGCTGGTCTTCCTGGCGCCGCCGTCCTGGGCCGAACTGGTCAGCCGGCTGGCCGGCCGGGGATCGGAACCGCCCGCCGTCCAGGAGCGGCGGCTGGCCCTCGCCCAGTCGGAACTCGACGCCGCCGGGGAGTTCGACGTCGTCGTCGTCAACGACGACGTCAGCCGTGCCGCCGACGAGTTGGTAGGCTTGCTGACTGCGCCGTGGTCCGGGCACCGTCCGGACGGCGTCGCCGCCGAGTGACCGCCGCCGGTATGCCCCCGTGCCGGTCGGCGCACTGCCGCACACCTAGCTAGGAGCACGCCCGCCCGTGTCCGGAGTCGCACCCGCCCCTGAGGGCATCACCAACCCGCCGATCGACGAGCTGCTCGAGCGCACCAGCAGCAAGTACGGCCTGGTCATCTTCGCCGCCAAGCGCGCGCGCCAGATCAACGCGTACTACAGCCAGCTGTCCGAGGGGCTGCTCGAGTACGTCGGCCCGCTGGTCGACACCGCTCCCCAGGAGAAGCCGCTGTCGATCGCGCTGCGCGAGATCAACGAGGGTCTGCTGACCCACACCGCCGGCGAGAACTGAACCGGCCGCCCGCAGGCGGGCACCCAGAACTGATGAGAACGCACCCGGCAGCCGCCGGGTGCGTTCTCGTGTTGGGAGGATGGACGGCATGAGCCGGATCGTGCTGGGCGTGAGCGGGGGAGTGGCCGCCTACAAGGCTGCCCTCGTGCTGCGCCTGTTCACCGAGGCCGGACACGACGTCCGCGTCGTCCCCACACCGGCCGCCCTGAGGTTCGTGGGTGCGGCCACCTTCGAGGCGCTCTCGGGCAATCCGGTCACCACCGACGTCTGGGACGACGTGGACCAGGTCGCCCACGTCCGCCTCGGCCATGAGGCCGAGCTCGTCGTCGTCGCGCCTGCCACGGCCGACCTGCTCGCCCGCGCGGCCGCGGGCCGGGCCGACGACCTGCTCACCGCGACGCTGCTCACGGCCACCTGCCCGGTCGTCTTCGTCCCGGCGATGCACACCGAGATGTGGCTGCACCCCGCCACGCAGGACAACGTCGCCACCCTCCGTCGCCGTGGCGCCGTCGTCCTGCCTCCGGCCGTCGGCCGGCTCACCGGGCCCGACTCGGGGCCCGGTCGGCTGCCCGAGCCGGCCGACATCACCGCCCTGGCCACGGTCGCCCTGCAGGACGGGGCCGCAGCGCTGACCCCCGACCTCGCCGGCCGGCGGGTCGTCATCAGCGCCGGTGGCACGCGTGAGCCGCTCGACCCGGTCCGCTACCTGGGCAACCGGTCGTCGGGCCGTCAGGGCTGGGCGCTGGCCCGGGTCGCTGCCGCCCGCGGCGCGGAGGTCGTGCTGGTCGCGGCCAACGTCGAGGAGCCCGCACCCTTCGGCGTCCGCCTGGTGCCGGTCGGGTCCGCCGAGGAGCTGCGCACCGCCATGCTCGCCGAGGCGGACACCGCCGACGTCGTGGTGATGAGCGCCGCGGTGGCCGACTTCCGGCCGGAGTCGGTCGCGGCCACCAAGCTCAAGAAGGGCTCCGCCGCGGAGCCGTCGTCCGTGCCGCTGGTGCGCAACCCCGACGTGCTCGCCGAGCTGGTCACCAAGCGCGTGCCCGGGCAGGTCGTGGTCGGTTTCGCGGCCGAGACGGGGGATGCCGACGGCGACGTGCTCACCCACGCGCGGGCGAAGCTTGCCCGCAAGGGCTGCGACCTGCTCGTGGTCAACGACGTGTCCGCGGGGCAGGTCTTCGGCTCGACCGAGAACAGCGTGGTCGTGCTCGCCGCCGACGGCACGGCCACCGAGGTGCCGCGCGGCAGCAAGGACGCCGTGGCCGCCGGCATCTGGAGCGCGATCACCTCCCGATCGAACTGATCGGCTCCGCACACGGACGTCGTACCGGGCTGTCGGCGCCCGGCGGTAACGTCTGACCCAGAACGGGGCCGTCCGCCGGCCACCTACGAAAAGCAGGGAGACCTGAGTGCCACGCCGCCTCTTCACGTCCGAGTCGGTGACCGAGGGCCACCCGGACAAGATCGCCGACCAGATCAGCGACTCGATCCTCGACGCGATGCTGGAGCAGGACCCGACCAGCCGCGTCGCGGTCGAGACGCTGATCATGACCGGTCAGGTGCACATCGCCGGCGAGGTCACCACCGAGGGCTACGTCGAGATCGCCGACATCGTGCGCAAGACGATCCTCGACATCGGCTATGACTCCTCGCGCAAGGGCTTCGACGGGGCCTCCTGCGGCGTGAGCGTGTCGATCGGCCAGCAGTCGCCGGACATCGCGCAGGGCGTCGACGCGGCCTACGAGGCGCGCGCCGCCGGCCTGACCGACGAGGACGCCCGCGCCCGCGCCATCGACGACGCCATCGCCCGCCAGGGCGCCGGCGACCAGGGGCTGATGTTCGGGTTCGCGACCGACGAGACGCCCGAGCTGATGCCGTTGCCGATCGCGCTCGCGCACCGGCTGTCCCGCCGGTTGAGCGGCGTCCGCAAGGACGGCTCGGTGCCCTACCTGCGCCCCGACGGCAAGACCCAGGTCACGGTCGTCTACGAGGACGACCAGCCGGTCGCCGTCGACACCGTCGTCGTGTCCTCGCAGCACGCCGAGGACATCTCGCTCGAGCAGCTGCTGCAGCCCGACATCCAGGAGCTCGTGGTCGAGCCGGAGCTCGCCGCGCTGGGCCTGCCGACCGACGGCTACCGGCTGCTGGTCAATCCGACCGGCAAGTTCGTCATCGGTGGCCCCATGGGCGACGCCGGGCTGACCGGCCGCAAGATCATCGTCGACACCTACGGTGGCATGGCCCGGCACGGCGGCGGTGCCTTCTCGGGCAAGGACCCGTCGAAGGTCGACCGCTCGGGCGCCTACGCCATGCGCTGGGTGGCCAAGAACGTCGTCGCCGCCGGCCTGGCCCGCCGCTGCGAGGTGCAGGTCGCCTACGCGATCGGAGCCGCGTCACCGGTCGGGCTGTTCGTCGAGACGTTCGGCACCGGCACCGTCTCCGACGAGGTGCTCGAGAAGGCCATCGGCAGCGTGTTCGACCTGCGGCCCGGCGCGATCGTCCGCGACCTCGACCTGCTGCGGCCGATCTACAAGCCGACCGCCGCCTACGGGCACTTCGGGCGCACCGACGTCGAGTTCCCGTGGGAGCGGCTGGACCGGGTCGAGGCGCTGCGCACCGCGGTCGGCCTGCCGGCCGCCGGCGTCTGAACCGGCCGACGGCGGAGCACGCCCCGGAGCACGCCCCGGAGCGCGCCCCGGGGGGCGGCCCCCGGGTGGCGCGGGTCGCCGTCGACGTGCCGCTGGCGCACCTGGACCGGCCCTTCGACTACGCCGTCCCCGAGAAGTTCGCCGACCTCGTGCAGGCCGGCTGCCGGGTGCGGGTGCGCTTCCACGGCCGGCTGGTCGACGGCGTCGTCTGGGAGCTGGGGGAGACCTCCGACTTCGCCGGAAAGCTGCAGCCGCTGTCGCACGTGCCCTCCGGCGAGCCGGTGCTCACCCCGCAGGTGGCCCGGCTCGCCCGGGTGGTCGCCGACCGCTACGCCGGCACGGTCAGCGACGTCCTGCGGCTGGCCCTGCCCCCGCGCCGCGCGGCCGCGGAGAAGAAGGAGTCGCCGACCCCCGACGCAGCTGCCCGAGCCGCCCGACCCGGCCGGCTTCGCCCCGCTACCCCGCCGGGCCGGCGCTGCTGTCGGCGCTGGCCGAGGGGCGCCCGGCGCGGGCGGTTTTCAACGCCCTCCCGGGGGAGGACTGGCCGGCCCGGCTCGTGGAGCTCTGCCGCGCCTCGCTCTCCGGACGGCGCGGGTGCGCTCGTCGTGGTCCCCGACGGCAAGGACCTCGACCGGCTGACCGCCGCCGCGCAGCGGCTGCTGCCCGAGCACTCGTTCACGGTGCTGCGCGCCGACGACCCGCCGGAGCGGCGCTACCGCCGGTTCCTGGCCGCCTCGCGGGGGGCGGCGCAGGTCGTGCTCGGCACCCGCGCGGCCATGTTCGCCCCGGTGCGCGACCTCGGGCTCGTCGTCGTCTGGGACGACGGCGACGACCTGCACGCCGACGAGCACGCGCCCTATCCGCACGCGCGCGACGTGCTGGTCCAGCGCGCGTGGCTGCACAACTGCGCCGCCGTGGTCGCCGGCACCGCGCGCACCGCGGAGGCCGCGCTGCTGGTCGAGTCCGGCTGGGCGCACGAGCTGGTCGCCGACCGGTCGGTGCTCCGGTCGGCCGCGCCCCGCGTGCAGGCGCTCGGCGAGGACTTCGAGCTGGCGCGCGACCCCGCGGCCCGCTCGGCCCGGCTGCCCTCGCTCGCCCACGGGGTGGCCCGCACGGCGCTGGCTGCCGGCGCCCCGGTGCTGGTGCAGGTGCCGCGTGCGGGCTACGTGCCCTCCCTGGCGTGCGCCCGGTGCCGGGCACCCGCGCGGTGCGCGCACTGCGCCGGGCCGCTGGGCATCTCGCCGCGGCCGGGACCCGGCGGCTCGCGCATCCCCGCCTGCCGCTGGTGCGCGCGGCCGGCGACCACGTTCGACTGCCCGCACTGCCACGGCACGAAGCTGCGCGCCGCGGTCATCGGCGAGTCGCGCACCGCGGAGGAGCTGGCCCGCGCCTTTCCCGGGGCCGCCGTCCGGGTGTCGGGCCGGGGCGAGCGGTGTGCTGGCCACCGTGCCCGGCGGGCCGGCGCTGGTCGTGGCCACGCCCGGTGCCGAGCCGGTGGCCGAGGGCGGGTACGGCGCGGCGCTGCTGCTCGACTCGTGGGCGCTGCTGGGCCGGGCCGACCTGCGGGCGGCGGAGGAGACGCTGCGCCGCTGGATGAATGCGGCGGCGCTGGTGCGGCCGGCCTCGGCCGGCGGGCACGTGGTCGTCGCGGCCGACGCCAGCGCACCCCGTCGTCCAGGCGCTGGTGCGCTGGGACCCGGGCTGGCTGGCCGAGCGCGAGCTCGCCGACCGTCGGGAGCTGGGCTTCCCGCCGGTCACCCGGATGGCCTCGCTGACCGGGTCGCCGGCGGCGCTGGCGGAGTTCCTGGACGCGCTGCGCATGCCGGCGTCCGCCGACCTGCTGGGTCCGGTGCCCGAGCCGCCCCGCCCCGGCCAGGAGGGCGAGCGGGAGCGCTACCTGGTCCGGGTGCCGCGCGCCGACGGTGCCGCGCTGGCGCACGCGCTGACCGAGGTGCAGGGCGTGCGCAGCGCCAAGAAGGTGACCGACCACGTGCGCGTCCAGCTCGACCCGCTCGACCTCGTGTGACCGCCTGCCCGAAGTTGATCATCGTCTGCCTGCACGCGCCCACGGCGTGTCCGACCGTGTCCCGTGCACGCGGACGATGATCAACTTCAGGGCTGCCTACGATCGGGCGGTGAGCGTGACCCCGATCCGGCTGCTCGGCGACCCGGTGCTGCGGACGCCGGCCGCCCCGTCGTCGACTTCGACGCCGAGCTGCGCCGGCTGGTCGACGACCTCACCGACACCATGCACGCCGCCGGGGGCGCCGGGCTCGCGGCGCCGCAGATCGGCGTCGGCCTGCGGGTCTTCACCTGGTTCGTCGACGGCGAGGTCGGCCACCTGGTCAACCCCGACGTCGCACCGGTCGGCGACGAGACCGAGGACGTCGACGCCGAGGGCTGCCTGTCGATCCCGGGGCTCCGCTGCCGACTGCCGCCGGCACCTGCACGTGGTCGCCAGCGGCTGGAACGTGCACGGCGACCCGGTGCGCATCGAGGGCTCGCAGCTGCTGGCCCGCGCCATCCAGCACGAGACCGACCACCTCGACGGCGTCCTGTTCGTCGACCGGCTGGACGCCGAGGTGCGCGCTGCCGCGCTCGAGGCGTTGCGCGAGGCCGAGTGGGCCGGCGAGCAGGCCTACCTGCCGGCGCCGCCCGTGAAGGTGAGCCCCCACTGAGGCTGCTGTTCGCCGGTACCCCGGCACCCGCCGTCCCGTCGCTGGAGGCGCTGCTGGCCTCCCGCCACGAGGTCGTCGCCGTGCTCACCCGCCCCGACGCGCGCGCCGGCCGCGGCCGCGGGGTCAGCCGCTCGCCCGTGGCCGAGCGGGCCGACGCGGCCGGCATCCCGGTGCTGCAGCCCCGCTCGCCCGAGGAGCCCGAGTTCCTCGAGCAGCTCGCCGAGCTGCAGTGGACTGCGCCCCGGTGGTCGCCTACGGCGCGCTGGTGCCGCAGGCGGCCCTCGACCTGCCGCGTGCACGGCTGGGTCAACCTGCACTTCTCGCTGCTGCCCGCCTGGCGGGGCGCGGCGCCGGTGCAGCACGCGATCATGGCCGGCGACGAGGTCACCGGCGCCTCGACGTTCCGGCTGGAGGCCGGCCTGGACACCGGACCGGTCTACGGCACGGTGACCGAGGCCGATCGGCCCGCGGGACACCGCCGGAGACCTGCTGGCGCGGCTCGCGCGTCAGCGGCGCCCGCCTGCTCGTCGCCACCGCTCGACGGCATCGAGGCGGGCGCGCTCACCCCCGAGCCGCAGCCGGCCGAGGGCATCAGCCTCGCGCCGCGCATCGAGACGCAGGACGCGCGCGTCGACTGGGCACTGCGCGCCGCACGTGGTCGACCGCAGGGTCCGCGGGGTCACCCCCGCACCCGGCGCCTGGACGACGTGGCGCGGGAGCGGCTGCGGCTCGGACCGGTCGAGCCGGCGGTGCCCGTGACAGCGCTCGCGCCCGGCGAGGTCTCGGCCGCCCCGGCCGGTGTCCTGGTCGGCACGCACGGTGGCGCCGTCCGGCTCGGTGAGGTGCAGCCTGCCGGCAAGCGGATGGTGCCGGCTGCCGACTGGGCCCGCGGCGCGCGCCCGGAGCCGGGCGAACGGATGGGGACGTGACACCGTCCGAAGCGCCGTTCCCACGGCCCACCGCGCGGACGGCCGCGGCGCGCCGTCCTCGCTCGACGGGGCCCGGCTGACCGCCTACGACGTCCTGGACGGCGTCTCCTCCGCGTCAGGCTTACGCCAACCTGCTGCTGCCCCAGCTGCTGCGGGAGCGGCCCGAGCTCGACGAGCGGGACGCCGCCTTCGCCACCCAGCTGGCCTACGGCACGCTGCGCGCGCAGGGCACGCTCGACGCGATCCTCGCCCGGCTGGTCGACCGGCCGCTGGCCGAGCTCGACCCGAAGGTGCTGGACCTGCTGCGGCTGGGCGCCTACCAGCTGATCGACCTCCGGGTGCCCTCGCACGCGGCCGTCGACACCACCGTCGACCTCACCCGCGCGATCGTGGGCACCGGGGCGTCCGGTCTGGTCAACGCGGTGCTGCGCAAGGTGGCCGCCGGCGGACCGCGCGCACTGGCTGGCCGCGATCGGTGCCACCGGCGACACCGCGCCCGGGCTGGCCAGCGACCACCCCGCGTGGATCGTTCGGGCCTGGCGCGACGCACTGGGCGCCGACGACGAGCTCGAGGCGGCGCTGCTGGCCGACAACGCCGCTCCCGACGTGCACCTCGTCGCGCGGCGGGTGGATCGCGCGGTGCTGGTCGCCGAGTCGGGCGGCGAACCGGGTCCGTGGTCGCCCTTCGCCGTCCGGCTGCACGGGGGAGACCCCGGCCGGCTCGCCTCCGTGCGCTCCGGCGACGCGGCGGTGCAGGACGAGGGCAGCCAGCTGGCTGCCCTCGCGCTGGCCCGCGCGCCGCTGGACGGCCCGGACGGCGCCTGGCTGGACGTGTGCGCCGGCCCCGGCGGCAAGGCGGGGCTGCTCGCGGCGGTGCGTCCCGACGGCGTGCGGTTGACCGCTGCTGACCGCGCCCCGCACCGCGCCGAGCTGGTGCGCTCGGCCCTGGCCGGGGCCGACGACGTGGAGGTGCTCGTCGCCGACGGGCGGGAGCCGCCGTGGTCGCCGGCCTCGTTCGACCGGGTGCTGCTCGACGCACCGTGCACCGGGCTGGGCGCGCTGCGCCGCCGTCCGGAGGTGCGCTGGCGACGGACGGCGGACGACGTTCCTGCTCTCGTGGAGCTGCAGACCGCGCTGCTGGAGTCGGCGCTGCGCTCGGTGCGCGTGGGCGGCGTCGTCGCCTACGTGACCTGCTCGCCGCATCCCGCCGAGACCGTCGACGTCGTCGACGCGGCGGTCGAGCGGCACGGGCTGGAGGTGCTGCCGGCCGCATCGCTGTTTCCCGAGGTCCCCGGCGCCGAGCGCGGCCGCTACGTGCAGCTGTGGCCCCACCGGCACGGCACCGACGCCATGTTCATCGCGCTGCTCCGCCGCACCCGCTGACCCCGGCCCCCTTCGCCCGGAGCTCCCGGGTCGGCGCAAGCCGCCTGTACGGGCTGTTCGAGGACGACGAGGCCGAGCTGCTCGGCTGCCTCTCCATCGACCCGCCGACCAAGGTCGGCCACGTCGGCGCCGAGGTCTCCTGGTGGGTGGTCGACAGGCAGGTGGGCAGCGACGTCGAACGCGAGCTCGACGACTTCGTGCCGGCCTGGCCGGCCGAGCAGTGGCCGCTGCCGGCGCCGCCGCGGCTGGCCGGCTGGGGCATCTCCTGGGCCGAGTGGAACGCGCTGCCCGCTCGCGACGCAGCCGCGGAGGGGTAGCGGATCCGGATCGGTCCGCTGCGCCGTGGCCGAGCACCTTGTCCGCCCGGCCGGACCCTCCCCATACTCCCGGCTCGTGGGGGAGGCGCGATGACCGGCACCGGTGGTGTCGCGCGACGTCCGTCGAAGCCCGCGGCGCGGACGACGACCGCGCGCCGCGCGCCCGCGGCGACCTCCGCTCGCCGGAAGCCGACGCAGCCCGACCCCGTGGTCGCCGCGCTGGAGGTCTGGACCTCGGTGGTGAGCGGCCTGGAGTCCGCGCGCTACGCCGAGGTCGGCACCGAGTACGCCAAGCTCAGCGCCCTGCTGGCCCAGCAGCGGACGGCGCAACTGCTCGCCGGCGGCACCCCCGGCCCGGAGTGGCACGAGCTGGCCCGGACCGCGCAACGCGCCCTCGACCTGCTCGAACCGCTGCTGGGCGCGGCGCGGCTGCTGGCCACCCTGCCGTCGACACCCGTGCCCGATGTCGTCCCGCCCCCTCGCCGTGCACCGTCCGCGCCGCGGGCGGCTCGACAGGCTGCTCCACGCAGGTAAAGGAGATCCGGCATGCCGATCAACATCGGGCAGGAGATGGCCCTGCCCATGGAGCAGATCATCGGGGGACCCCTCCAGGCGGTGGTGAAGGCGCAGGCGCTGGCCGCCTCGAGCACGGTCGACTTCATCCAGCAGGTGGGGCTCAACCCGCCGGCCGCGATCGGGGGCGCCCAGACGGCCAGGACGGTCGACTTCTCCTTCACCCGCCGGGTGCCCGCCCGCGAGGACGACGACGAGGGCGGCAGCGACGTCCTCACCACCGAGACGGTGCAGCTGACCGTGCCGCTGCTGACCATCGTCCCGGTGCCGTTCATCCGCGTGAAGGAAGCGACCATCGACTTCGAGGCCCAGGTGAGCAGCAGCACGCTGAACACCACGGACTCCACCTTCGGCGTCAGCGCCGAGGCCTCCGGTGGCTTCTGGGGCGTCAAGTTCTCGGTGAAGGCCAGCTACACGCGCAACACCAAGAGCTCCGACCAGGTGAACCGCTCGTCGACGCTCAAGGTGCACGTCTACGCCGTCCAGGACGAGATCCCGGCCGGTCTCGATCGCGTGCTGACGATCCTGCAGACGGCGATCGACGACGGCGTGGAGGACCAGCCGGCATGAGCGTGGAGTTCGGGGAGGCGGTGTCGGCGCTGGCGTCCTCGCTGGTCGCCGCACGCCGCGCCCTGGACGCCGCCACCGCCGAGCTGGCCGAGATCTACGCCGCCGACGAGCGGCTCCGCTCCCTGCCGGTGCCGGCGTTCACGCTGGCCGAGGCCACCTTCGACGTCCCGTACGTGGTCGACTCGGTCGTCGAGAAGGCACCGCCTCGTGTGGAGCTGCCGCGGCGGCCGGTGTTCCGGATCGGGGAGCGGGAGCTGATCACGCTGACCCGAGGCGTGCCGGAGGACGTGCGGGCCCGGCTGCAGCGGCTCGTGGAGCAGTACGACCGGATGACCGAGCTGTACGCCCGCGCGGTCGACGAGCCCGGCGTGCTGACGCGGGAGCGGATCCCGGTGCCCGAGCGGCTGACCCGGGCCGACCTCGAGGCGCTGCGGCGCGGAGCCAGCGGTCCGGCCCGCGAGCAGCTCGACGGTCTGCTGAAGGACGTCGTCGGCCTGCACAAGGCGCTGCTGACCGCCGCCGAGCAGGCGAAGCCGACCCAGCGGGTCTTCATCCGGCTGGACGCCGAGTCGCTCTCCGGTGTCCCGCCCGAGCGGATCCAGCGGGCGACGCTGACCTTCCGCGATCTCCAGCAGAGCACGGTGGACGTCGGCGGCGAGCCCGTCGTCGTCCCGGACTGAGGGGGTATCCGTGGCCGAACCGGTCACCGGCACCGCACGGCTGGTCGAGGAGTACCTCGGGTCGACGCTGTCGTCGGTGGTCAAGGCCCAGGGCCTGCTGTCCAGCCAGCTCGCGGAGTTCATCGAGAAGGTCGGCTTCGAGGAGCCCTCCGAGGACGAGCCGGACGCGCCGCTACGGGCCCGCACCTTCACCTTCGAGTTCGCCCGCACGGAGGTGGGGGAGGGCGACGAGCTGGTGACCCGCCGGGTCACGGCGTCCCTGCCGTTGCTCAGCATCGTCAGCCTGCCGGCGCTCGCCATCGACAGCGCCGACATCCAGATGGACCTGCGGATCGTGGCCACCGAGGCGCCGGCCCCGCCGACCCCGCAGCCCGAGCCGCGCCCCCGCCCCGGTCCACTGGTGCCCGCCGAGCGACCGCCGCTCAAGCTCTGGGCGGTGCCGCTGCGCCCGCTGCCGTCGCCGAAGCCGGGGACGGGGACGGCGCCGTCCGAGCCGACGACCGTCGGCGGCATCCGGGTGTCGGTCACGCTGCGCCGGCTCGACCTGCCGCTGGGGCTCGAACGGGTCGAGCGGCTGCTCAACGAGGGCTACCGCGAGGAGATCACCGACGAGTGATCGGCGGTCAGAACGGACTCAGGCCCGAGGCCTCCGTGCCGTACCGCATCGCGGCCAGGCGCAGGTGGTCGAGCACCGCCTGGCACAGCCAGGCCGCCGGGCCCGTGCGCGGCAGGACCGCCTCGGCCCCGGGCGCCGGACCGGCGATGCGCAGCGACGCGGCCACGGCCAGCACCAGGAGGCACGCGTCCGCGGGCGTCCAGTCGCCGGGGTCGGTGTCGCGGGCCCTGTGGACGTCGGCCCGGGTGGTCTCGGGGTGCAGGTCGATGTAGCGGCGGCGCGCGAACAGGTCGCGGCGCTTCGACCAGCGTCCCGATCCGACGTTGGCGGCGGCGAGGTGCCGCAGCCCCAGACGGCGCTCGGCCAGCCAGCCGTCCAGCGGCCGCTCCGGCTCGGCGCCGATCGCGGCCAGCAGCGCGTCGGCGGGCGGGAAGCCCGTGGGTTCGTCGTCCACGACGATGCTGTCCTCGAGGGACTCCAGCCGGCCGGCCAGGGCGAGGTCGAGCAGCAGCGCCCCGCGGGCGGTGTCGTCCCACAGGCTGAACGAGCCCAGGGAACCGTCGGCGGACAGGCACAGCGCCGACATGCGGACGGCGACACCGCCGGTCAGGTCCGTCGCAGCCACCCCGGCAGCCTAGGAGCACACCGGCGGACGACGGGGGTCACCCGGAACCTAGACTCGGACGACGTGGCCCGGGAACCGATGATCGCGCCGAGCCTGCTGTCGGCGGACTTCGCCCGGCTGGCCGAGGAGACCGCTGCGTATCGCCGACGCCGACTGGCTGCACGTCGACGTCATGGACGCGCACTTCGTGCCGAACCTGACCCTCGGCCTGCCGGTGGTCGCAGGCCATCCAGGCGGTGAGCCCCGTCCCGCTCGACTGCCACCTGATGATCGAGAACCCGGAGCGCTGGGCGCCCGGGTACGCCGAGGCCGGCGCCCGCAACGTCACCGTGCACGCCGAGGCCTGCACCGGCGACCCGCGCGCGGTCGCCCGCGACCTGCGGGCCGCCGGCGCCCTGGCCGGGCTGGCGCTCAAGCCGGGGACGCCGCTGGACGGCTACCTCGAGGTCCTGCGCGACTTCGACACTGCTCCTGGTCATGACCGTCGAGCCCGGCTTCGGCGGCCAGTAGTTCATCGCCGACGTCCTGCCCAAGGTCCGCCGGGCCCGCGAGCTGGTCGACACCGGCCACCTGACGCTGCTCGTCGAGGTCGACGGCGGCATCAACGCCGACACGATCGAGCAGGCCGCCGAGGCCGGCGCCGACGTGTTCGTGGCCGGGTCCGCCGTCTACGGCGCCGACGACCCCGCCAAGGCGATCGCCGCGCTGCGCGCGCAGGCCGCCGCGGCGATGCCGGGTGAGCGTCACCGGACGCCGAGCAGCGGGGCGATGGCCCGGGCGCGCGAGCTCGGCGAGACCGTGCTCGGCACGCACCAGCCCCAACCCCGCCGGTGGGCGCGGTCGTCCTCGCCGCCGGACGGCACGCTCGTCGGCGAGGGCGCGACCGCGCCGCCCGGCGGCCCGCACGCCGAGGTGACCGCGCTGGCCCAGGCCGGGGAGCGGGCCCGCGGCGGCACCGTCGTCGTCACCCTCGAGCCCTGCGCGCACACCGGCCGCACCGGCCCGTGCGCCGACGCGCTGATCGCCGCCGGCGTCGCCCGGGTCGTCGTCGCCGTCCCGGAGCCGACCGGGCTCGCCGGCGGAGGGGTCGGACCGGCTCCGGGCCGCCGGGGTCGACGTCGTCGCTCGGCGTCGAGCAGGCCGAGGCCGAGGCCGGGCGCCCTGGCGGCCTGGCTGACCGGCGTCCGCGAGCACCGCCCGTTCGTCGATCTGGAAGGTCGCGGCCACCCTCGACGGCCGGGTCGCCGCCGCCGACGGCAGCAGCCGCTGGATCACCGGCGAGACCGGCGCGCGCCGCGGTCCACCGGCTGCGGGCGACCTGCGACGCCGTCGTCGTCGGCTCGGGCACGGCGCTGCCGACGACCCGCAGCTGACCGTGCGCGACGCCGACGGCACGCACCGCCGCCCGGCAGCCGCTGCGCGTGGTCGTCGACCGCCGCGGCCGGCTGCCGGCCGACGGCCCGGGTCCGCGACGACGCCGCGCCGACCCTCGTCAGCCGGGCCGCCGGTCCCGGCCGCAGCTGCTGGCCGAGCTCTTCGACCGCGACGTCCGGCGGGTGCTGCTCGAGGGCGGGCCGAACTGGCCGCCGCCTTCCTCCGCGCCGGCCTGGTCGACGAGGTCGTGCGTGCACCTGGCCCCGAAGCTGCTCGGCGCCGGGCCCTCCCTCGTGGGCGACCTGGGAATCGGCTCGATCGGCGGCGCGCTGACCCTCGAGATCGTCGAGGTCACCCCCCTGGGGGGCGACGTGCAGACTCACGGCCTGCAGTCCGACCCGGCACACTGGAGGGTCCGAGCAGTCCGACGCGGACGGAGGGAGTTGAGGTGTTCACCGGCATCGTCGAGGAGGTGGGCACCCTCGTCGTCCGCGAGGACACGGCGCGACGCCGCGGTTCTGCGGATCCGGGCGCAGAACGCGTGCTCGAGCGACGTCGCCCTCGGCGACTCCATCGCGGTCAACGGCGTCTGCCTCACCGTGACCGACGTCGGACGACGGCGTGTGGAGCACCGACGTCATGGCCGAGACGCTGCGCCGCAGCAGCCTCGGCGCGGCTGCGCGACGGCGACCCGGTCAACCTGGAGCGCGCCGTCACCGCCGCACACCCGGCTCGGCGGGCACATCGTGCAGGGCCACGTCGACGGCGTCGGCGAGGTGCTCGCCCGCACGCCCGGCGAGCACTGGGAGGTCGTCCGCATCGGCGCTGCCGCCGCGAGCTGGCCCGCTACGTCGTCGAGAAGGGCTCGATCGCCGTCGACGGCGTCTCGCTCACGGTCAGCGCGGTCAGCGCCGCCGACGACGCCGAGCCCCTGGTTCGAGGTCAGCCTCATCCCCACCACCCTCCGCGAGACCACGCTCGGGCGCGCGCGCCCCGGGGGACCCGGTCAACCTGGAGGTCGACGTGATCGCCAAGTACGTGGAGCGACTGCTGGAGGGCGCGTCGATGAGCGCGCCCTGGCCCGCGCCTGGACACCGATCGAGAACGCCATCGCCGCCATCAAGGACGGCCGGCCCGTCGTCGTCATCGACGACGAGGACCGCGAGAACGAGGGCGACCTGATCTTCGCCGCCGAGCTGGCGACGCCCGAGCTGGTGGCCTTCATGGTCCGCTACACCTCGGGCTACATCTGCGTGCCGGTCACCGAGGCCGACGCCGACCGGCTCGACCTGCCGCCGATGTTCCGGGTCAACCAGGACCGCCGCGGCACCGCCTACACCGTCACCGTCGACGCCCGCGAGGGCGTGACGCACCGGCATCTCGGCCGTCCGACCGGGCGCACACGATCCGGCTGCTCGCCGACCCGGCGACGACCACGTCGGCCGACCTCGTCGCGCCCGGGCCACATCGTGCCGCTGCGCGCCAAGGACGGCGGCGTGCTGCGCCGGCCCGGCCACACCGAGGCCGCGGTCGACCTCGCCGTGCTGGCCGGCCTGCGCCCGTCGGGCACGCTGTGCGAGATCGTCAGCGAGAAGGACCCGACCGGCATGGCCCGCGGCGAGGAGCTGCGCGTCTTCGCCGACGAGCACGACCTCGTGCATGATCTCCATCGCCGACCTGATCGCCTACCGCAAGCGCTTCGACAAGCTGGTCGAGCGGGTGGCCGAGGCGACCGTGCCGCTGGCGCCGGGCACCTTCACCGCCGTCGGCTACCGCAGCTCCTACGACGACCGCGAGCACGTCGCCTTCGTCTACGGCGACATCGGCGACGGCGAGGACGTGCTGGTCCGCGTGCACTCCGAGTGCCTCACCGGCGACGTGTTCGGCTCGCTGCGCTGCGACTGCGGCCCGCAGCTGCAGGCCGCGCTGGCCGCCGTCGCCCAGGAGGGCCGCGGCGTCGTGCTCTACATCCGCGGGCACGAGGGCCGGGGCATCGGCCTGCTGCACAAGCTGCAGGCCTACCAGCTGCAGGACCTGGGCGCGGACACCGTCGACGCCAACCTCGACCTGGGCCTGCCCGCCGACGCCCGCGACTACGGCACCGGCGCGCAGATCCTCGTCGACCTCGGCGTGCACACCATGCGGCTGCTCACCAACAACCCGGCCAAGCGCGCCGGGCTCGAGGGCTACGGCCTGCAAGTCGTCGGCCGGGTGCCGCTGCCCAGCCACGTGACCGCCGAGAACCTGGCCTACCTGCGCACCAAGCGCGACCGGATGGGCCACCTGCTCGACATCATCGAGCCGGAGACCGAGGTCCGGCCCCCGACGCCGACCGATCCCGGCGACGTCCCACTGCGCGTCGACGAGCAGCCCGCATGAGCGGCTCGCGGAGCGCCCGTCGTCGAGCCGGTCGACGCCGCCGGCCTGACGCCTCGGCATCGTCGCCACCACCTGGCACGCCGAGACTCACCGACGCGCTGCTCGCCCGCGCGGTCGCGGCAGCGCAGGCCTGCGGCGATCCCGGAGCCCACCGTCGTCCGGGTGCCCGGCGCGGTCGAGCTGCCGGTGGTCGCCCAGGCGCTGGCCGAGCGGCACGACGCCGTCGTCGCGCTCGGCGTGGTCGTCCGCGGCGGCACCCCGCACTTCGAGTACGTCTGCGACGCGGTCACCGCCGGCCTGACCCGGGTCGCCCTCGACGCGGGCCAGCCGGTCGGCAACGGCGTCCTGACCTGCGACACCGAGGAGCAGGCACGGGACCGGGCCGGGCTGCCCGGCTCGGCCGAGGACAAGGGCTGGGAGGCGACGGTCGCCGCCCTGGCCACCGCGCTGACCCTGCGGGAGCTGCGAGCGCCGCAGCGGCCCACGGGCTTCTCGGTCCGACGGACGCGGGAAGGACGAGGGTGAAGACGTTCGACGAGCTGTTCGCCGAGCTCACGGCCAAGGTCGCCGCCGGCGACCCGGCGTCGGGCACGGTCGCCGCCGTCCGGGACGGCGTGCACGCCGCCGGCAAGAAGGTGGTCGAGGAGGCAGCCGAGGCCTGGATGGCCGCCGAGCACGAGGGCGAGCGAGCGGACGGCGGAGGAGATCAGCCAGCTGCTCTACCGGGTGCAGGTGCTCATGCTGGCCCGCGGGTCTCACCCTCGACGACGTCTACGCTCACCTCTGAAGAAGTAGAAGGACCTCGCTTCCCCCACGCCTCGCAGGCTCGGCGCGGGCCCCTGCAGCGAGGCCGTTCCGTCACGTCACCGAGGAGACCTCCAGTGCTGCGCATCGCCGTGCCCAACAAGGGCGTCCTGAGCGAGCCGGCCGCCGAGATGCTCGCCGAGAGCGGCTACCGCCAGCGGCGCAGCACCAAGGACCTCGCGGTCTACGACCCCGACAACGACACCGAGTTCTTCTACCTGCGGCCGCGCGACATCGCCGTCTACGTCGCCGCGGGCACCCTCGACGTCGGCATCACCGGCCGCGACATGCTGCTGGAGACCGCGCCCGACCGACGGCGAGGGCGCCCGCGGCGGTCGAGGTCATGACGCTGGGCTTCGGCCGGTCCTCCTTCCGGTTCGCCACCCCCGTCGAGTCGGGCATCGAGCAGGTCGACCAGCTGGCCGGCAAGCGGATCGCCACCGCCTACCCGGTGCTGCTGCAGCGCTACCTCGACGAGTCGGGCATCAAGGCCGACGTCGTCAAGCTCGACGGCGCGGTCGAGACCGCCTGCCGGCTCGGTGTCGCCGACGCGGTCTGCGACGTGGTCGAGACCGGGACGACGCTGCGCGCCGCCGGCCTGCACATCATCGGCGAGCCCGTGCTCGCCAGCGAGGCGATCCTCGTCCGCCGCGACGGCGCCGAGGAGATCCCCGCCGTGGCCCAGCTGCGCCGGCGGCTGCGCGGCGTCCTGGTCGCCCGCCAGTACGTGCTGCTCGACTACGACTGCCCGAACGAGCTGCTCGAGCAGGCCACCGCCGTGACCCCGGGCCTGGAGGGGCCGACGGTGAGCCCGCTGCAGACGCCGGGCTGGTCGGCGGTGCGCGCGATGGTGCACCAGTCGGAGACCAACCGGGTCATGGACGAGCTCTGGGAGCTCGGCGCGCGCGCCATCCTGGTCACCAGCATCCACGCCTGCCGGATCTGAGCCCGGCCACCCGCCGCGTGTGCCTGTTCAGCGGTCCCGCAGCGTGCGGTCGACCAGGTCGATCGCGGTGCACAGGCCCAGCGCCATCGCCCGGCCGCTGGTCGCGCCGGTGGCCAGCAGACCGTCGATCGCGCGGCCGAGCGGTCGCTCGCCGACCAGGCCGTGCAGGACGGCGGCGTACTCGCCGCTGACCCGCCCGCAGGCGGCGTGCCGGAGCAGCGCCCGGGACAGCTCGGTGGTGCGGCCTGCCGCCAGCGAGTAGACGCCGGCCGCGAAGCGCTCGGCCGGCCGGGTGGCCGAGCAGGATCAGCCCGGCGATCGGTGCCGGCCATGACGTCGTCGCCGGCCGGGGTGAGGCCTGGGCCGAGGCCGATGAGCCGGGTCGCCGTGCGCAGCGCCGCGTCGAGGTCGGCACGGCGGACGGCGCCACGCAGGGCCGCGAGTGGGCCGCCGGGGCCGGTCGGCAGGCCCGGCAGGGTGAACGCGCTGTGCGGCACACCCTCGCCGTAGAGCGCGTTGCGCAGCTGGCGCACGCCCTCGGGCAGCAGAGCCGGGCGGGCGGCTGGGCAGCTCGCGGGCGCGGGTCCCACCAGGCGGCGGCGCTGACCGCGAGGTCGCCGACGACGATCCGGCCGCCGCCGACCTCGGCCGGTGAGCCCGGTGGGCAGCGCGACCAGCGGGCGGCCGTTGCTGGGGCGGAAGAGCATGCACGCCAGCGGCAGCCGGGCGGCGTCGCTGGTGAGGACGCCGACGACGTCGCCGCCGCGGTCGGTGGACACCGTGCAGGTAGACCGCCGCGGGCATGGACATGAGGACGCGTGCCGGGCGCACGGGGCCGCGCAGCAGTTCGGCTACGCCGGTGCTCGCTGACGCCGGGACGGCGGTCGCCGCCCGGGCCGGACGAGCGGTGCGGGCGGCGGCGGCGGCGGACTCGCGGGGGAGGGGGATCGTAGGGACGCCGGCGCGCGCGGCGCGGCCGGTCGGGTGGTCGGGGCCCGCATGGCGGGCAGCTGTTCCGGGGATGTCGTCGATGGTGCGCATGACGCGGCCCTTCGCGCGGAGGAACGACGAGGAAGCCGTCGCTGGACTCCCCCGCCCGGCCGTTCCACGACCCCTCGCGGGGTGGGGTGCGGCTGTCACCGGGGGAGCGGCGGCGGCCTACCATCCCAGCGGGGCGAAGTGGACCGGGACTCGACCTATGCGGCGCGTCGCACGCCGTCGTATGGCGGATGTCGCCAAGAATGAGCCTGCGCGTCCGGGGACTCCTGACAGCAGGTGACGGTGTGCCACCCTGGATGACGACTGGAAGGGGACACGTCGTGACACAGGGTGACACTTCGCTCGGTGCTCGGACGCAGCGTAACGGATCGACCCCGTTCCGTCGCAATTGGGCCGCTCGTGGAGTCGTCACGCCGTGCACGCTCCGCCAGAGGACCGGCCGAGCTGGCAGGAGCGCATGGGACTGACCGTCGACGAGGCTCTGGCGCTGCCCGGCACTGGCCGGTACGGCGGTCGCCGCAGGCGCCGCCGGGCTCGGCCGCGGTGGTGCGGCACATGGTCGTCGACGACCCCTCCGACCCCCTCGCCGGCGCCGGGACCGGACGTGCTCGTCGTGCTCGGTGCCCGGCTGCCCCCGGCCGACCCGGCCAACTGCCGGGCCCTGGTCGAGCGGCTGGACTCGATGGGCACCGCCGCGCTCGCCTACCGGCGCACCGACGGCCCGCGCGCCCGTGCCCGGCGAGGTGCTGGCCGAGGCCGAGCGCCGCGGGCTTCCCGGTGCTCGCACTGCCCGCCGGCGTCCGGATGGACGAGATCGTCTCGGATGTCCTCGGCGCCGTCGTCACCAAGCAGGGCCAGGCGCTGGCGCTGTCGTCCCGGATGGACGACGAGTTCATCGGCGTCGCGCTCACCGGCGGCGGGCTCGCCGAGGTCACCCAGCGGCTCGCGGTCATGCTCGACGGCGCCGCCGTGCTGGGCCTGGGCCCCGACCGCGAGGTCGTCACCAGCGCCGGGCCCCGGGGACGACGTCGAGGAGATCCGCGACTGGCTCTGGCTGCTCGACGCCGCCGCCGACGACGCGCTGGCCGAGCTCGCGCCGTCCCGCCGGCTGTCCGGTCACGCGTGCCGACCAGAGCGTGGTCACCCCGGCCGAGGTGCTCGCCGACGCCGATCTGTCCCCGGCCGACGGCATCCTGCTCGTGCCCGGCCACCACCAGCTGCCCGGCGGGGTGGGGGAGTACGCGGTCGCCCCGATCATGGCCGGCGACCAGCGGCACGGCTGGCTGGTGGCGGTGCAACCGGACCGGCGCGCTGATGACTCGGTGCCGGTGGCGTGCTCGAGCGCGCCGCGGTCATCGCCGCGCTGGCCGTCATCCGGCTCGCAGGCCGTGCACTCGGTGGAGCTGCGCTTCCAGGGCGACCTGGTGCGCCGGCTCGTCGGCGGCGCCGTGCGGCCACACCGAGCGGGCGCTGGCCTACACCCGCTCCTTCGGCTGGCGCCTCGACGGCCCGGTCGTCGTCCTGGTCACCGCCACGGAGACCGTCGCCGACGCGTCCAACGACCCCACCCGGGCCCTCGACGTCCTCGACCGGCTCGCCGACGGCTGGCGGGCGGCGCTCGAGTCGGAGGTCGCCGGGGCGGCGGTCGCGGGTCTGTCCACCGAGATCGTCACCGTGCTGCCCCTCGACGGGCGCACCCCCGAGGAGATCAGCGCGCTCGTGGCGGCGGTCACCTCGCGGGTCAACGGCCGGTTGCGCCGCGTGGGCAGGGTGCTCGGCACCGGCATCGGCCGCCCGGCGGATTCGCTGTCGGCCCTCGGCGAGGCGCACCAGCAGGCACAGCGCGCGCTGGGCGTCGGCCAGGAGATCCACGGCACCGCGGCGGTCATCCACTTCGACCAGCTCGGCGTGTTCCGGCTGCTGTCGCTCATCCCGGACAGCACGGAGCTGCGGTCCTACGTCGACGAGGTGCTCGGCCCGCTGGCCGACGCGTCCGACGCCGACTCGGCCGACCTGCGCGAGACGCTGCGGGTGCTGCTGGAGACCAACCTCAACGTCGCGGAGTCCGCCCGCCGGCTGCACTTCCACTACAACACGATGCGCTACCGCATCGGCAAGCTGGAGCGGCTGCTCGGCCCGTTCACCTCCGACCCGACGCTGCGGCTGAACCTGCTGCTCGCCCTGCACGCCGCGCGGATGCGCGGGCTCGACCAGCCGCACCGGCCGCCGATCGAGGCCGGGATGGCGCTGCCGCCCGACGAGGGTCTCGAGTCGCTCGTCTGAGAAAGGAGCCCGTTGCCCCCCACCGCTCGCACGCTCGCGGCGGGCCCCCGCAACGGGGCCGTTCCATGACGGGTGGGGTCGACGCCCTCGTGGCGCGGATGGGCGACGTCCTGGACGCACTGGTCGCCGACGGTGACCCGGCGCGGTTCTTCCTCGGCACCTACCTGCGGATCACTCGGGCGATCGGGGCGGCGCTGGACCGCGGCCTGTTCGAGGACACCGACTGGGTGGCGGAGTGGGACGTCGTCTTCGCCGACCTCTACCTCGACGCGCTGGGTCGCTCCCGGGCCGATCCGGCGTCGGCCCCCGAGCCGTGGCGGCTCGCGTTCGGGGCATCGGCGGAGCTGCGGCCCGAGGCGCACGTGCTGCTCGGCGTCAACGCGCACGTCAACCTCGACCAACCGCAGTCGCTGATCCGGGTGGTGCCGCCGGCCGACATGGCCGATCCCGCCGTCGTCGCGTTGCGGCACCGGGACCACGAGCGGATCGACCTGGTGCTGGCCGCCTCGGTGGCCGCCGAGGACCGGGCGCTCGAGCAGGCCGGGAGCCGGCGGACGGCGCTGGACCGGGTGGCCGCCCCGGTGAACCGGCGGGCGGTCGCGCATCTTCCTGACCGAGGCGCGGCGCAAGGTGTGGGCCAACACGCTCGAGTTGCACGCGGCCCGGCTGGCAGGCGCCGAGGCCTACGCCGCGCGGGTCGCCGACCTGGAGGCGGTCAGCGCGGCGCGGGTGGCCGACCTGCTGCGCCCCGGCCCGGTGCTGCTCCGCCTCGCCGCCCGCGGCTTCGGAGTCACCCTGCCGCCGGGCGCCGGGGCGTCGCCACCCGGATGATCGGGCCATGACGGATACCGCTCGCCCGCTGGAGGGCAAGGTCGCGCTGGTCACCGGGGCGTCGTCCGGGATCGGCGAGGCGACCGCGGTCGCGCTCGCGGACGCCGGGGCGGCGGTCGCCGTCGGGTGCCCGGCGCAAGGACCGCCTGGACGCGCTCGCCGAGCGGCTGCGCGGACGGCGGCGCGCGGGTGCTGTCCCTCGACCTCGACGTCACCGACGAGGCGGCCTGCCAGCGACGCGGTCCGCCGGACGCGTGAGGAGCTCGGCGGGCTCGACGTGCTGGTCAACAACGCCGGGGTGATGCTGCTGGGCACGATCGTCGGCGCCGATCCCGGCGACTGGCGCCGGATGATCGACACCAACGTGCTCGGCCTGATGTACATGACGCACGCGGCGATCGAGGGCATGGTCGAGCAGGGCTCCGGCGACGTCGTCAACATCTCCAGCGTCGCCGGCCGGGTGGCGCGCAAGGGAGCCGGTGTCTACAACGCCAGCAAGTGGGCCGTGAACGCCTTCAGCGAGTCGCTGCGGCAGGAAGTGACCGGCCGGGGTGTGCGGGTAGGGCTGGTGGAACCCGGGGCGGTCACGACGGAGCTGACCAGTCACATCACCCAGCCCGAGGCGAAGGCGGCCTCGGAGCGGATGCACGCGAGCATGCGCGCCCTGCACGCCGACGACGTCGCGCGCGCGGTGCTCTACCTGGTCACCCAGCCGCCGCACGTGGCGGTGAACGAGGTGCTGATCCGCCCCACCGACCAGGAGCGCTGAGCCCCCGCGCGGGGCGCCGGCACGCCGCGGTCAGAACCGACGCCTCCCGGCGGCCGGGACGACGAACTGTGGACCTCGGTGACCCACGACCTGCGTGGTCCTGGGTCCCTGAGGTCCAACCGACGGCGGTCTCCAAGTCACCTTGTCGAGACGGCCGGGGACAGGGGTCGTGCTGTCAGTCGGAGAAGACCTCGATCGAGGCGCCCATCTCGACCAGGCGCTCGTAGAGGTGCTCGTAGCCGCGGGCGATGATGTCGACGTTGCGCAGCACCGACGTCCCCTTGGCCGCGAGCATGGCCAGCAGGATGCAGACCGCCGGCCGCAGCGCCGGCGGGCAGACGATCTCGGCGCTCGACCAGTGCGTCGGCCCGTTGACCAGCACCCGGTGCGGGTCGAGCAGCCGGACGTCGGCGCCGAGCCGGGTGAGGTCCGACAGGTGGATCGCGCGGTTGTCGTAGACCCAGTCGTGGATCATCGTCGATCCGCTCGGCCTGCGCGGCGATCACCGCGAAGAACGGCAGGTTGTCGATGTTGAGGCCCGGGAACGGCATCGGGTGGATCTTGTCGATCGGCGCCCGCAGCTCCGACGGCGAGATCGTGATGTCGGCCAGCCGGGTGTGCCCGTTGTCGGCCAGGTACTCCGGGGAGAGCTGCGAAGCGCAGCCCCATCTCGGCCAGCACGGCGAGCTCGATCTCCAGGAACTCCATCGGCGCCCGGCGCGACGGTCAGCTCCGACCCGGTGACGATGCCCGCGGTGAGCAGGCTCATCGCCTCCACCGGGTCCTCGCTGATCGTGTAGTCGACGTCGGCGTCCAGCACCGCCCGGCCCGCGGACGACGAGCGTCGTCGTCCCCAGGCCCTCGATGCCGACCCCGAGCAGCCGCAGGTACAGGCACAGGTCCTGGACCATGTAGTTGGAGCTGGCGTTGCGGATCGTCGTCGTGCCCTCGGTGCGCGCGGCGGCCAGCAGCGCGTTCTCGGTGACGGTGTCGCCGCGCTCGGTCAGCACGATCGTGCGGTCGCCGGCGGGCTCGGTGCGCCGACGGTGCGCCTGGTACTCACCGGCGTGCGCCTCGATCTCCAGGCCGAACGGGCGCAGCGCGATCATGTGCGGCTGCACGGTGCGGGTGCCCAGGTCGCAGCCGCCGGCGTAGGGCAGCGCGAACGTCGCGGCACCGGTGCAGCAGCGGGCCCAGGAACATGATGATGCTGCGGGTGCGCCGGGCGGCGTCGGCGTCGATCGCCGGCCAGGTCGAGCTCGTCCGGGACGACGAGGGTCAGGTCGTGCCCGTTGCCCGTCCCAGGTCGCCGAGACGCCGATCGAGCGGAGCACGTCGAGGATGCGGTCGACCTCGACGATGCGGGCCACGTTGCGCAGCGTCGTCCGGCCGCGGTTGAGCAGCGCGGCGCACAGCAGCGCCACCGCCGCGTTCTTCGACGACTTCACCGTCACGCTGCCGCTGCAGCGGCCGGCCGCCGTCGACCCGCAGGTGCGTGGGGCCGGCCGGTCCGACGGTGATCAGCTCGCTCGTCCAGCGCGTCGGAGAGCCGGCCGAGGAGCTCGAGGGTCAGGTTCTGGCCGCCCTGCTCGATGCGCGCGACCGCGCTCTGGCTCGTGCCCAGCCGGTCGGCGAGCTGCTGCTGGGTCAGGCCCCGGTGCCGCCGGGCGTCGCGGACGAGGGATCCGATGCGCCGGGTGGCGCTGGACTCGTGCGCCCGGCGGTCGGTGGAGTCGGTCGTCGCGTCCGTGAGCGTCACGGCGACAGGTTATGTCTGCGGCCGTATCGAACCCGCACGCTGGCCGGACGGCGGCAGTGTTCGACAGACTCGGTGCATGGACGTTCTTGTCACCGGCGGCACCGGCCGGCTCGGATCGCGGCTCGTCGCACCCCTGCAGGCGGCGGGGCACACGGTCAAGCAGATGTCGCGGCGCGGGACCGGCCCGGGCGGCGTGCGCGGCGACCTGGCCACCGGCCGGGACCTGCCGCACGCGCTCGCCGGGGCGGACATCGTCGTCCACGCCGCCAGCGATCCCGCGGGGCAACCCATGGCAGGTCGACGTCGCCGGCACCCGGCGGCTCGTCCAGGCGGTGACCGTGACCGGCTGCGGCACCTCGTGTACATCTCCATCGTCGGCGTCGACCGGATCCCGTACGGCTACTACCGGGCCAAGTTCGCCGCCGAGCAGGTGCTGCTGGCCTCCGGGCTGCCGGTGACGCTGCTGCGGGTCACCCAGTTCCACCACTTCGTCGACGAGCTGCTCGAGTCGGCCAAGCGCGGCCCGGTGCTGCCGGTGCCGATGGGCTGGCGCGCCCAGCCGGTCGACGTCGGTGAGGTGGCCGAGCACGTGGTGCAGGTCGCCGGCGGCGCGCCGGCCGGCGGCGTCGTCGAGTTCGGCGGTCCCGAGGAGCTCACCGCGGCCGAGCTGGCCCGCATGCCTGGGCGGCGGCGCGCGACGCCGGACGTCCACGTGGTCGCCACCCCCGTGCCCGGCAGGCTGAGCACCGCCTTCCGGGACGGCGCCGCGCTGCCCTCCGGCGGCGCCCGCGGCACCCGCACCTACGCTCGACCACCTGCGCGGCTGACCCGCCGACCGCGCCGGTCCTGCCAGGATCCGCAGCGGTCCGGACGACGTCGGACAACCGCCGGAGAGTCGTCGTACCCGCCGCCTAGTGTGCCGCTGTGACCGTCACCGCCTCTTCCGTCGCGCCCCCGTCGCGACGGGTCGCCGCGCTGCCCGCTCTCGCAGTCGGCGTCACCCTCCTCGCGTGGGCCTCGGCCTTCGTGGCCATCCGTGGCGTGGGCGAGGAACTTCTCGCCCGGAGCCCTGGCCCTCGGCCGGTTGCTCGTCGGCACGCTGGTCCTGGGCGCCCTGCTCCTCCCGCCGCGGCTGGGTCCGGCCCACCCGCCGGGAGTGGGCGCTGCTGACGGCGTGCGGCGTCGGCCTGGTTCGGCATCTACAACGTCGCGCTCAACGCCGCCGAGCAGCACGCTCGACGCCGGGCACCACGGCGATGCTGGTCAACATCGGCCCGATCCTCATCGCGGTCTTCGCCGGGCTGCTGCTGGGCGAGGGCTTCCCGCGCTGGCTGCTCGCCGGGATCGCGGTCGCCTTCGCCGGCGTGGTCTCATCGGCCTGGCCACCCGCAGCGCTGCGGCCGACCTCATCGGTGTGCTGCTGTGCGTCGTCGCCGCGGTCACCTACGCGATCGGTGTGGTGGCCCAGAAGCCGGTGCTGCGTGCGGCTGCCCGGCGCTGCAGGTGACCTTCACCGCGTGCGCGATCGGGGCGCTGTGCTGCCTGCCGTGCGCCGGCGCCCTGGCCGGCGACCTGGCGTCGGCCTCGGCCGGCTCGGTGGCCGGCATGGTCTACCTCGGTGTGGTGCCCACCGCGCTGGCGTTCAGCACCTGGGCCTACGCGCTGGCCCGCATGGACGCCGGGCGGCTCGGCGTCACCACCTACCTGGTGCCGCCGCTGGTCATCGGCTGGGCTGGCTGCTGCTCGACGAGGTGCCGCCCGGCGCTGGCGGTGCTCGGCGGCGCGGTGTGCCTGGCCGGCGTCGCCCTGTCGCGGCGGCGGGCGCCGGTGCGCCGTCCGGTGCCCGTGCCGCAGGAGGCCGGGCCGACCGTGTGAACCGGGGTCAGAGGTAGGCGCGGGGGTCCACCGCGGGGGGCAGCTCGCCGGGCACGATCCGGCGGCCGCTGATCGCGTGCGGGATCAGCCGCAGCCAGTTGCCGTGCTCACCCGGCGCCCACGGCTGCACGCCGGTGGCCTGCGTGCGGGCCACCAGTTCGTCGCGGTGGTGCTCGCCGACCTCCTCGGCCTGGGCCCGCACCAGCACGCTCCACCCCGTGCGTGTCCGGCGGTCGATCTCGTCGACCTCGAACGTCACGTTGGCGTGCTCCGCCGTGCGCAGCACGGTGCCCGGATGGGTGCGGACGACGATCGTGGTGCCGTCCATCGCGTAGTTGACCGGGAAGATCAGCGGGAAGTTCTCGGCGTTCACGCCGATCCGGCCGATCTCGTGGCCGGCGAGCAGTTCGTAGCACTCCTCGGCCGGGATGACGTCGAGGGCGCGGTCCTGCTCGCTGCTCATGCCCTCATCCTTTCCGACCGCCGCGCGCCCGGCCAGGTGCTCAGTCGGCCCGCCGGCGGCTCGACGTCCAGGGGTCCTCGGCATCGCCCGGGTCGTCGGCGGGGTGGTCGGCCGGGTGGTCGGCCGGGGTGGTGGCTGCGGGCCGGTCGCCTGTCGCGTCCCGTGCCAGCGCCGCGTCGCGCTCCGCGGCGACGGCCGCCTGCTCGGCCCGCAGCTGCTCCCGCTCGCGGGCCCGGCGCTCGCGCCGGGACGGCCCTGCCGGCGCGGGCTCGCCGCCGGCCCGCAGCAGGACCAGGCCGGACAGCGCCAGGCCGACCGGCAGGAGATAGGCGGCCACCCGCTCGGTTCCGCCCTCACCCAGGTAGCGGGTGATGCCGGCAAGGAAGAACACGGTCATCGCGGCGGACACGACACCGATGACCGCGATCGTCGAGCCCAGGGCCTCCGACCGCGGTCGCAGCGCGTGCGCCAGCGCCAGCAGCCCGAGCGACCCCCCGGCCAGGTAGAGCACCGCCCCGACGGCGTGCACGGTGCCGTCGGCGTCGGTCGGCACCACGCCGACCACCGTCACCCCGGCACCGGCCAGGCTCAGCAGCACTGCGGTGACCGGGGCCGAGGCGCCGGGCAGGGCCGGTCGGAGCAGCCACGCCCCGGCCGCGATCAGCACGCCCTGCAGGACGAAGGACGCGTTCATCAGCGCCGCGGCCGGTGACGCGTCCGAGCCGAGGGCGCTGATCACGTCGTCGATGCGCGAGTAGGGCTGGTCCTGTCGCAGTTCGGCGATGGTCTCGACGACGAAGAACTGCAGGGTCAGGATCCAGGCGAGCGCACCCCAGCGCTGTCGATTCGCGAGCACCCCACGATGGTCCCAGGCGGGCCTGAGGTTCGAGATGCACCGGTACTCCCTGGAGCTGCGCTGACCGACCCGACCCCTCAGCGCTGCTCCAGCAGGTCGGCCGGCAGCCACGCCTCGACGAGCACCGGCCCGTGCGGGCCGCCGACGGTGTAGGTGACCCGGCCGTGCCAGCCGTCGGGCCGCTGGCGCCACTCCACGAGCAGCCCCGGCCACGTGCCCGGCCACTCGGGTGGATCGTGCACCCAGCAGTGCCGGCCCCCGGGCCGAGGCGCCGGGGCCTGTGCACCTGTGGCACGGGACGCGCCGGGCACTCCCGAGTCGGCCGCACGCTCGCCCAGCGAGGGGCGGGACCCCCCGCGACGCATTCCTCCGGCCACGAGCTCAGTGTGACACGCGGCCGAACATCTGTTCGATGCCGACACGACAGCGGGCGCCCGCCGCGATGCAGCATCGCGGCGGGCGCCCGTGCACCTGCTACGTCGCGTCAGGGGATCGGCGTGATCCGGCCCTCGCCGCCCGCGGGGTAGTCCGCGGCGGTGACCACGCCACCGAGGTCGTCCTGGAGGTAGCCGGAGAACGCCTCCTGATAGGTCACCGGCAGCACCGTGAAGTCGACCCCGCTGAACGGATACCCGTCACCGGAGGTGCCGTCGCCGGAGTCACGGAGGAGGAAGTCGATGGTTGCGATCGAGATCGTCGCGGGTGCCGTCGGCGCGAGCGCGCCGTCGTCCACGATGACCGTGCCGTCGTCCAGGACGAGGTCGACGACGCGGGACCCGGCCGACCGGCTCGCGTCGTAGGTCACCCGGTAGCCGGCGATCTGGGCGAACGAGCCCGCGGCGCCGGGCAGCCCCGCCAGGCCGCGCTCGGCAGCCTCGACGAACGTGGCGATCGGCACCGCCGGTGCGATGGCGACGAAGTTCGAGAACGGCAGCAGCGTGTAGGCGTCCAGGGCGGTGATGTCGTCCTCGAGCACCAGGCTGTTGCGGATGCCGCCGCCGTTCTGCAGCGCGACGATCGGCGAGGTGACGCCCGCGGCGGCTGCCCCGTCCTGACCTGCGTCGAGCAGTGCGTCCGCGACGAGGTTGCCCAGGTTCGTCTCCTTGCTGCGCACGTCGGCCTGCACGCCGTTGAGTGCGACGCCGGTTACGGCGATGACCGTCTCGGCGAGCGTCGCGACGTACTCCTCCACCGGGTCGACGACGAGCCGGTGGACCGTCGGGTCGGGGCGCACCGTCCGGTCGCTGACGGGCAGCGGACGGGAGAGGCCGTCGTGGATGGTGAGCAGCTCGCCCTTCTGGTCGAAGGTGACGACCAGCCGGCCGACGTACTGGTGGGTGCCGGGCGTGGTCACGATCGGCACGACCTCGCCGTCGCGGTCCGTGGCGAGGATCGGATACTCGTCGTAGACGTCCTCGGCCGGGTCGGTGCCCGGGAGCAGCGGGTCACCGGGCGAGGCGAGCAGCTCCGCGCCGCCGGCGCCGACGATGATGTCCACGCCGCGCAGTGATGCGGCGAGGGTCCGCTCGTTCTCGATGTCCTGCAGGTGCGAGATCAGGATGACCTTGTCGACGCCCTTCTTCGCGTACCAGGCGGCCTTCGCGTTGGCGATCTCCGCGAGGGCAGGGTCGACCTCGACGTTGCGCGAGCTCGTGAGCTGCGGCAGGTCGGGTGTGGTCAGGCCGATGAACCCGATCCTCTCGCCACGTCGCTGCTCGACGTGGGACGTGACGATCGTGCCGTCCTCGACCTGCGCGACCAGCGCCGGCTCGTCGCTGACGTCGAGGTTGTTGGCGAGGAACGGGAGGTCGCTGTTGCCGCGCCTGTCCTCGAGGTCCTCGAGGAACTGACCGAGGAAGTCCGGTGTCCGGTCGAAGTCATGGTTGCCGAGGATGGAGAGGTCCAGCCCCATCTGGCGGAGGGCGACCGCGTCGAAGATGCGACCGGGCAGCGCGTCGCTCGCGTCCAGCTGGGGCCCGGGGAGGAAGTTGTCGCCGCCGGAGACCGAGACGACGCCGCGCTTGGCAGCCATGCCGCGCTGACGCGGGCCCTTGTCGGCCTGGGCGCGCTGCTGCTGCATCAGTTCGGCGAACCGGTCGACCCCCCCGGTGATGTTGCCTTCGTCGTCCTCGACGGGCAGCAGGGCCGATTCGCCGTCGTTCATGTGCAGCAGGGTCAGGGTGAAGTCGGGCCGGGGCTGCTCGTGCGGGTGGCGGGCGTCGTCGCCGGCACTGGCGGTGCCGGTGAGGAAGCCGCTGGCCGCGGTGGCCGAGGCCACCAGGACCACGGCCGAGCGGCGGAATGACGTGAGGGACATGGACTCTCCGAGGTCGGCGGTGCGCTGGGTCGGACACAGCGAAACGCGTGGACATGACCGGCCGGCGGCGCGCCGTCGACGGCTGGGCGACGATCCCGTTCCGTGACGGACGGGTTCGTCCGAGACCCTCGCATCCGACAGGGCGTCGTCGGAAGGTCACAGGGCGCGCTTTCTCGCCGCCGGGCGAGGTCAGGTGCGGACGGCGGAGTCCAGGATCGCGGCCACCGACGTCACCAGCGGGTGCTCGGGACAGGTCCTCCACCCGCACCGGCAGCGGGAGCGACCAGTTCGGCCGTTCCGTCGTGCCCGGCATGTTGGGCCGCCGCTCTTCGGCGACGGCGTCGTCCAGGGTCGCGGCCAGCAGCAGGCGACGGCGCCGAGGCGAGCAGTTCGTGCGCGCGCGCGACCACCGCCTCCGGCTCGGCGTCCTCGGGCAGGCCGTCGAGCTTGCTCGAGCAGGCCGTTGCGCCCGCGGCGCAGCTCGTCGTCCGGGCCGGTCTCGTTGCGCTGCTGGTCCGCCAGGTCGCTGCCGGTCCAGAGGCCCGCGACCGTCGGCAGGTCGTGGGTGGTGATCGCGGCCATCGCCGGCTCCGGCCAGTCGGTCGGCGGCTCCTCCTCGAACCACAGCAGTCGGTAGGACAGGATGCCGTGCTCGGCCAGCGTCTCGCGGACGCCGTCCTCGACCGTGCCGAGGTCCTCGCCGACGACGACCGCCTGCGCCCGATGGCTCTCCAGCGCGACGATGTCCAGCAGGTCCTCCGCCGGGTAGCGGACGTAGGCACCCTCCGTGGCCGGACCGCCCGACGGCACCCACCACAGCCGGAACAGACCCATCACGTGGTCGATCCGCAGCCCGCCCGCGCCGGCCATCGTGGCCCGGATCGACTGGATGAACGGCTCGTAGTCCGCGGCCCGCAGCCGCCACGGGACCAGGGGAGGAGAGCCCCAGTTCTGGCCCTGGACGTTGAACGCATCCGGCGGGGCGCCCACGTCGACGCCGTCGGCGAGCACGTCCTGCCACGCCCACGCGTCCGCGCCGCCGCCGGCCACGCCGATGGGCAGGTCCTGGATCACGGTGAGGTCGCCGCTCGCCGCGCTCAGCTGCTGCCGCAGCGCCCACTGCAGCCAGGCGTGGAAGGCGACCTCGCGCTCGTGCCCGCCGGTGAAGTCATGGACGGCGGCGCCGCGGGGGTCGTGCAGCTCCTCGGGCCAGGCGTGCCAGTCCGGCCCGTGCGCGTCGGCCAGCGCGCACCAGGTCGCCCAGTCCTGCAGGGGCTCGCCCTGCTCGGCCCGCCAGTCCCGGAACCGGTCGTCGTCACCGGCGGCGTCGAAGACCCGCTCCAGCACCTCGCGCTTGTGCGCCCAGATCGCGTCGCGGTCGATCAGGTCGGCCTCGGAGAGGTCGCGGCCGGCGGCGTCGTCCAGGTCCACCGCGTCGGCTCCGGGCACCTCCTCGACGCGCAGGTACAGCGGATTGCGGAAGCGCCGGGTGGCCGGCAGGTACGGGCTGGCCTCCTGCCCGGGAGTGGGCGCCACGCCGTGCAGCGGGTTGACCAGCAGGTAGCCGGCCCCCTGCTCGGTCGCCATCTCGCGGAGCGCGCGCAGGTCCGCGAGGTCGCCGATGCCCCGGCTGCCGGCACCGCGCAGGGCGTACAGCTGCACGGCCCAGCCCCACATCCGGTCCTCGGGCAGCCAGCAGCGGCCGGGGGAGACGATCAGGCGCCGCTCCGGACCGGTGGCGGGGCGCAGGCGGTGGTACCCGAGCGGGAAGTCGGCCGGCAGGTCGCCGTCGATCGAGCGCACCTGGCCGTCCTCGCAGAGCACGTCGGCGGCGTCGACCTCGAGGGCGTCCCCGGGCCGGGCCACGATCGGTGCCCGCTCGTCGAGGTCGGCGGGCGGCCGGCCGATCACCTCGCGCAGCCGCTCGACGGTCGCCGGGGCGACCTCGTGCTCCTCGTCGAACGCGTCCAGCCAGGTCGCGTCGATGCCCCAGTCGTCGGTCGTCGGCGTGCGCGTCACCCCGCGATCCTCACGGCCCGGGCGGTCGCGCGCAGCCCCAGACCGTGTGGGGTCCGCCATGCCCGCGGAACGTTTGCCTCTCGCGCGATCGACAGCGTCGCGCGTGTGCGGTCGGAGTGGCTGCAACTGCACGGCGGCGTGGGATGGCCGCATCCGGCCGGTGCCGGTAGGCATGGCGCCATGCCGGTCATCGGGTTCCACAACTCGCACGAGCAGGTCCACCCCGCCCAGCTGCTGGAAGCCGTCCAGCACGCCGAGGAGGTGGGCTTCACCGCGGCGATGTGCTCGGACCACTTCGCGCCCTGGAACTTCGACCAGGGCCACTCCGGCTTCGCCTGGTCGTGGCTGGGCGCGGCCCTGGCCACCACGTCGCTGCCCTTCGGCGCGGTCAACGCCCCCGGCCAGCGGTACCACCCGGCGATCGTCGCCCAGGCGGTCGCGCACGCTCGGCGCGATGTTCCCCGGCCGCTTCTGGGTGGCCCTCGGCAGCGGCGAGGCGATGAACGAGCACATCACCGGTGACCGCTGGCCGCGCAAGGACGTGCGCGACGCCCGGCTGCGCGAGTGCGTCGACGTCATCCGCGCGCTGCTCGCCGGCGAGGAGGTCACGCCACGACGGCCTGGTCACCGTCGACCGCGCCCGCCTCTGGACCCTGTCCCGAGCAGCCGCCGGCGCTGATCGCCCCGGCGGTGAGCGTCGCGACCGCACGCGCCGGCGCCGACTGGGCCGACGGGCTGGTCACGATCAACCAGCCGCACGACCACCTGCGCGAGATGATCGCCGCCTACCGCGACGCCGGCGGGCGCGGCAAGCTCGTGCTGCAGCTGCACCTGTCCTACGACCCGGACCCCGACCGCGCCCTGCAGATCGCGTACGAGGAGTGGCACAGCAACGTCTTCCCGCCACCGCTGTGCTGGGACCTCGACACCCCGCAGGCCTTCGAGCAGGCCAGCGCGCACGTGACGCCGCAGGACGTCACCGAGCGCGGTGCGGGTGTCGGCCGACCTGGCCCAGCACGCCGCGTGGATCACCGAGTACGCCGAGCTGGGCTTCGACGACATCTACCTGCACCACGTCGGCAAGGAGCAGCGGCGGTTTCCTCGACGCGTTCGGCGAGCACGTGCTGCCCCAGCTCGACGTCCAGAAGCCCGAGCCGGCCGTGGCGGTAGGAGCATGAGGCGGTTGACATGAGAGTCACCGACACCGCCGACCTCTGGTGGAAGAACGCCGTCGTCTACTGCCTGGACGTCGAGACCTACATGGACTGGAACGGCGACGGCATGCGGCGACTTCGCCGGCCTGGCCCAGCGCATCGACCACCTGGCCGACCTCGGCGTCACGTGCCTGTGGCTGATGCCCTTCTACCCGACCGCCGAGCGCGACGACGGCTACGACATCACCGACTTCTACGGCGTCGACCCGCGGCTGGGCACGCCACGGCGACCTCGTCGAGGTCATCCGGACGGCGAACGACCGCGGCATGCGGGTGATCGCCGACCTCGTCGTCAACCACACCTCGCGCAAGCACCCGTGGTTCCGAGTCGGCCGAGCGCAGGCGACGGACGCGCCGTTCCGCGACTTCTACGTGTGGCGCTCCGACCCGCCGCCGGACACCTCCGACCAGGTCGTCTTCCCCGACCAGGAGGACGGCATCTGGACGCTGTACCGAGGAGACGGGGGAGTGGTACCTGCACCGTTTCTACAAGGAGCAGCCCGACCTGAACGTCACCGAACCCGCAGGTGCGGGACGAGGTCGCCAAGGTCATGGGCTTCTGGCTGCAGCTGGGGCTGTCCGGCTTCCGCGTCGACGCCGTCCCGTTCTTCCTCGAGACCGCAGGGCGCGAAGGACGCCGACTCCTTCCCCGAGCCGCACGAGTACCTGCGCTCGCTGCGCCGGTTCGTCGGCCGGCGCACCGGGGACGGCGTCCTGCTCGGCGAGGTCAACCTGCCCTTCGAACAGCAGCTGGACTTCTTCGGCGGGGCGGACGGCGACGAGCTGACCATGCAGTTCGACTTCGTCGGCATGCAGGCGCTCTACCTGTCGCTGGCCCGGGCCGACGCCGGCCCGATCGAGACCGCGCTGGCCGGCCGGCCGGAGCTCTCGCCGGACACGCCAGTGGGCCACGTTCGTGCGCAACCACGACGAGCTCACCCTCGACAAGCTCTCCGACGACGAGCGGCAGGAGGTCTTCGCCGCCTTCGGCCCCGACGAGGACATGCAGCTCTACGGGCGCGGGCTGCGCCGCCGGCTGCCGCCGATGCTCGACGGCGACCCGCGCCGGATCCGGATGGTCTACAGCCTGCTGTTCTCGCTGCCCGGCACGCCGGTGCTGTTCTACGGCGAGGAGATCGGCATGGGCGAGAACCTCGACGCCGAAGGCCGGCTCGCCGTCCGGACGCCGATGCAGTGGACCGACGGGCGCAACGGCGGCTTCTCCACCGCCGACCCGGCCGACCTGCCCGCCCCGGTCGTCGAGGGCGGCTTCGGCCCGGAGTTCGTCAACGTGGCCGACCAGCGCCGCGACCCGGACTCGCTGCTGTCGTTCATGAAGCTGCTGATCCGCCGGTACCGGGAGTCGCCCGAGCTCGGGTGGGGCCGCTTCCAGGTGCTGGACCAGGACTGCGGCCCGGTGCTCGTGCACGTCTGCCGCTGGGACGACGCCGCGCTGGTCGCCGTCCACAACCTCGGGGCCGAGCCGCAGAAGGTGCGCTTCTCGGTGCCGGACTGCGACTCGTCGGCACCAGCTGCAGGACCTGCTGGAGGTCGGGCAGCACGCCGGTCGGTGACGACGGCGGCGTGCAGCTCTCGCTCGACGGCTACGGGTACCGCTGGCTGCGCGTCGTCACCGAGGACAGCCGCCGTCTGCTGTAGGCCGACGCCCGGCGCAGCAGTGGCCCGGCGTCGAGCTCGACCACGTGCCGCGGCGCACCACCGGTCACCGCGAGCGCGCCGACGAGGCCGGGGGGCGGGTGCAGCTCGTGCAGCGTCGGCACGTCGCGGCGGCCGTCCCAGCGCAGCACCCGCGGGGCCGCCGCGGGCGGCGACACGACCAGCTCGTCCAGCGCCGCGGCCAGGCCCTCACCGGTGGCCTTCACGGCGGCCTCCTTGCGGGTCCAGTAGGTGGTGTACGCCAGCGCCCGCGCCGCCGTCGGCTGGCGGGCCAGCACCGCCCGCTCCTCCGGCGCCAGGGTGAGCTGCGCGACCTCGTCGAGGTCCGCCGTCGCCCACGGGGCCACCTCCTCGATGTCGACGCCGAGCGGGCCGTCCCGGCCCACGGCGATCACGACGCAGTCGGCCGAGTGGGAGACGGAGAAGTGGACGCCGGGCGCGTCCGGGAGGTGCGGCTTGCCGTGCGGGCCGCCGCACTCGCGGCAGGTCCGGTCGACGGCCAGCCGCGCCGGGCGCACACCCAGCGCGGCGCCCAGCACGAGCCGGGTGACCGCTGCGGCGACCACCGACCGGCGCCGGTCGGCGACCCGGCGCATCCGCGCCTGCCGCTCGAGGTCGGCCTCGGCCAGCAGGTCGTGGTGCTCGGGGTGCACGTCGGCCGGCCGGGCCCACCACACGTGGCAGACGCCGGGCAGCAGCGCCGGCGCCGGTGCGCCGGCCCGTCCCGTGCCGGCGGGGTGGGCGCTCATCCGTACCGGCTCAGGTCGGTGAAGAAGCCGTCGACGACGCCGAGGCGCCCCGACCGGAGCACCTCGTCGTGCACGAACATGCCGACCGCCAGGTCGAGCACCCCCAGCCCGAACGGGGAGAAGATCACCGTCTCGTCGTCCGGCAGGCCGACCTGGCCGGTCATGACCTGTGGCAGCGTGCCGGTGACGAAGTCGCGGGAGCCGGTGAGCTGCTCGGCCAGGTGCGGCGAGGTGTCGGCCTTCAGGCAGTGCTCCACGTCGTCGACGACATTCGCGGACGCCAGCACGATCTCGGGTGCGAGGTCGCGCAGGGACACGTGCAGCACCAGCGGGTGGTGGTCGAACCACCCGACGTCGGTGACGTGCGGCCGGCTCGCGACGGTGGCGAAGACGACCAGGTCGCTGGCGCGGATCAGCGCCTCGGCCGTGTCGTGCACGGTGATCGGCGCCGCCGTCCCCGACCGGTCGAGGTAGCCGCGGAAGCCCGCCGCGCTGTCCGGCGACAGGTCGTGCACGCCGATCTCGTCGAAGGACCAGCCGGTGCCCGCGAGGAAGGTGTGGATGTAGCGGGCGATCAGCCCCACTCCGACGAACCCGACCCGGGACGGGCGCCGACGTCCGCGGCTGAGCCAGTCGGCGGCAGACGCGGCCGAGGCGGCCGTCCGGGTGGCGCTGATGATCGAGCTCTCGAGGCAGGCGAACGGATATCCCGTGTCGGAGTCGTTGAGGATCAGGACGGCCGAGGCACGGGGAAGGCCGGCGGACACGTTCTCCGGGAAGCTCGAGATCCACTTGATCCCGTCGACGCGCACCTGGCCACGGATCGAGGCGGGCAGCGCGATGATGCGGGCGGAGGGGCGGTCGGGGAACCGGAGGAAGTACGACGGCGGGTTCACCGTCGCACCCTCGCCGTGCAGCCGGTAGGCCGTCTCGACCAGGTCGACGACCTCGCGCTCGCGGCCGCGCAGGACCTCCTGGACCTGGGCGCCGGGGATGACCGCGAACCGGGGGGCGGGCGGCTTCCCGTCCGTGCCCGCCGGCCGGGGCTGCAGCGCGGTCATCGCCCGGACCCGCTCGTGAGGTCGGCCGCCCGGACCGGATCGGCCAGCCCGGCGAGCACCTCGCGCGGACCGGCGTACGGCTCCCGACCGTGCGCGGTCCGGATGTTGTCGACCAGCAGCAGGTCGCCGGCCTGCCAGGGCTCCCGCCGGGTGTGCTCCTCGTAGGTCCGGTTGATCAGCGCCACCACGTCCTCGCCGATGGGTTCGCCGTCGCCGAACGCGGTCGTGAACGGCAGACCGTCGGGGCCGTAGACGTCGACGAGGTACTCACGGACCTCGGGCGCCAGCGTCCACTCGTTGAGGAAGGCGATCTGGTTGAACCAGCAGCGCTTGCCGGTCCGGGGATGGCGGACGACGGCCGGCCGCCGCTGCCGGGTGCGCAGGCCCCCGTCGGGCTGCCACTCCAACTCGATGCCCCGTGCGCGGCATCGTTGCTCGACGACCGCCCGGTCGGCCGAGCCGAAGGACTCCTCGACCGAGGCGCCGATCTCGTCGTTGTAGGTGCGCAGCAGCAGCCAGCCGTCCCGCTCGAACCGGCCGGTCAGTTCGGCGGGCAGCGCCTCGAGCACGGTCGGCGCGTCGGCGAGCGCCGTCGCGCCGCCCCCCTCGGGCGCGGTCAGGCAGGCGAAGAGCAGCAGGGACGGGAACTCGGCGGCGTAGCTGAGTTCGGCGTGCATGCACATCTGCTGATTGGCCGGCCAGGGGGTCGCCGAATACACGCCGTCGGCCAGTCGCTGCCGGGGCGCGAAGGCCTCCTCCTCGGCCATGAGGTCGGTGGCCAGCGCCCGGAACGCCGTCCCGACCGCGTCCGCGTCGGCCAGGCCGAGCCCGCGCACCAGGACGGCGCCGGAGTCGGTCACGGCGGCGCGCACGGCATCGCGGTGCTCGGCGCACCAGGCGGCCAGGTCGGCGGGGTGCCCGACGCGCAGGATCGCGGGCGCGCCGGGCCGCACGGCGAGGGACAGGGCGGGGGAGACGGTGGACATGGGCACTCCGGTCAGTCGGGCTCGGACACGGTGGCGAGCAGCGGTTGCACGGCCGGCTGGGGCACGGCCGGCGTGGCGAACCCGTCGAGCAGGGCGGCGAGGTCGGCCAGGACCGGGCAGCGGACGATGTCCTTCAGGGAGACCTGCCGGTCGAGCGCGAGAGCGAGCCGGACCGCCGACAGCGACGTGCCGCCCCGGTCGAAGAAGGAGTCCTGCCGGCCGATCGAGTCCGGCGGCAGGCCGAGGACCGCCGCCCACGCGGCGGCCACGCGCCTCTCCGCCGGTGTGGCGGGGGCCGCGTACTCGGTCCCGACCAGCACGTCGGCGGCCAGCGCGGTGAGCGCCTTCGTGTCGATCTTGCCGTTCGCCGTGAGCGGCAGGCGAAACTGCCAGGAGAACGCCGAGGGCACCATGTAGTGAGGCAGCGATTCGGCGAGCCGGGCGCGCAGCAGCTCCTCGTCGACGACCTCCGGCCCCGTGTAGAAGGCCACGAGGTGCCGGCTGCCGTCGGGCCGCTCGCTGACCACGACCGACGCGTCGCGCACGCCCGGCACCCGCAGGAGGGTGTTGTCGATCTCCCCGATCTCGATGCGGAAGCCGGAGATCTTGACCTGGCCGTCCTTGCGGCCCAGGAACTCCAGCGTGCCGTCGGGCAGCCAGCGGCCGAAGTCACCAGCTCGGTACAGCCGCTCTCCCGGACGGTGCGGGTCGGACAGGTAGGCCTGGCGGGTGCGTTCCGGGTCGTTCACGTAGCCGCGGCCGACGCAGACGCCGGAGAAGACGAGGGCGCCGGGTGCCCCGAGCGGCACCGGGTGCAGGTGCTCGTCGACGACGTACACCCGCACGTTGTTGACCGGACGGCCGAGCGGTACCCGCCCGTGGTCGGGGAGCCGATGCATCACGGCGTGGTTCGTGTCGTCGGAGGTCTCGGTCAGCCCGTAGGCGTTGACCAGGGCGACGCCCGGCCGGGCGGCGAACCAGCGGCGGGCCAGGTCGGGCTTGAGCGTCTCGCCGGTGACCGACACGAAGCGCAGATCGGGCAGGTCGCGGGGGTGCTCCTCCAGGTAGGACAGCACGACCTCGAGGTAGGAGGGGACGACCTGGAGCACGCTCACCCGGCCCTCGACGAGCGTGTCGACGAAACGGGCGACGTCGAGGACGGTCTCCTGCTCGACCAGCAGCGTGCGGCCGCCGACGAGCAGCGCCGACAGCAGCTGCCACAGCGAGATGTCGAAGCACTGGGGGGCGGTCTGGGCGACGACCGACCCCTCGCCGATCTCCAGGTCGTCGATCTTGGCGAAGAGGTGGTTGAGCATCCCGGCGTGCTCGCACATCGCGCCCTTGGGCTCTCCCGTGGAGCCGGACGTGAAGTAGATGTAGGCAAGCCGGTCCGGCCCGACCGCGATGCCGACGCGCGAGTCGTCGCGCTCCTCGTCGTACGCCTCGGCGATCAGCAGTGACCGGACGTCGTCGAGTCCGGTGAGGGCCCGGTCCAGCGAACCGGTGCTGCCGGCCTCGCTCAGCACCAGCCGGCAGCCGGCCCGTGTGAGCGTCGTGCCGATGCGGTCGGCCGGGAAGTGCGGCTCGATCGGCAGGTACGTGCCGCCGGCCTTGAGGACCGCCAGGACGGCGGCCAGCCAGTCGAGGGTGCGTTCGGTGACCACGGCGACCACGTCCTCGGGACCCAGCCCCCGGTTCAGCAGTGCCCGGGCGAGCCGGTTCGCGCGGGCGTCCAGCTCGCCGTAGGTCCAGCGGCGCTGCCCCTGGACGGCGGCCACGGCGTCGGGGTGCGCCGCCGCCCGCTCCTCGAACAGTTCGTGGGCCCGGCGGGGCGGCAGGTCGCGGTGCGGCCCGGCGAGCCCCTCCAGCTGGAGCCGCAGCTCGTCGGCGGACAGCAGGCAGGCCGTCCGGGGGTCCGCGTCGGGTTCGGCGGCCACCAGGGCGAGGGCGCGGGCGTGGTAGCCGGCGATCCGGCCGGCGGCGTCGGCGTCCAGGGCATCGGTCCGGTACGCCAGGCGCAGCGTCAGCCGGCCGGGCTCCTCGCCGATCCCCAGTGCGAGCACGGCGTCCGGGCCCGGATCCGCGTCGGGAGAGTGGTGCACGACGGTCTCGAACGACGGTCCCGCGATGCCCAGCTCCGCGGCCAGGTCGGGCACGGCGACGTCGTCGTGCGCCCGCAGGGCGGTCTCCGCGGCAGCGGCGCGGCGGAGCAGCTCCGCCCAGGACTCGGCGCCGCCGTCCAGTCGGAGGGGCAGCACCCGGCCGGAGTCCGGCTCGGCGTAGCCGGCGACGACGCCGGTCTCCCCGGAGAGGACGGCGAGGACGCGGGCGTGCACTGCCAGCACCACCGTCGGCAGGCCCGTCTCGTGCTGGTCGGCCAGCGCGCGCAGGCGGCGGAGCAGGTCGCCCTCCACCGTTCCGGTGAGGGTGGCGACCCCGGGTCGGGGAGCGGCGACCCACCGCGGCACGGCTGTGGCGCCGCCCGCGAGAAGGACGTGCCGCCAGTACTCGCGGCCGCTGACCCTGCCCGTGTCCATCGATCTCTTCCTCCCGCTCAGCGATCCGGGTCCGTCGCCTGCCGGCGCCGGGCCCGGTGCCGGCCGTGGACCTCGGCCCGCACCGGACCACCGACCAGGGCCGCGACGCGCAGCGGCGGGCCACCGCCGTCGGCCCGGTGGGCAGGCGGCCGGGCGGAGCCGTTCGCTGCTGCGGAGCCGTTCGCCGCTGCGGAGCCGTTCGCCGCTGCGGAGCCGTTCGCCGGCAGGGAGCCGTTGATTCGCCCGGCCGGGATCTCGGCCGGGATCGGGGCGGCGATCGGCAGGTCGGGTCGCGGGCCCGCGTCGACGAGCGCGGCCGGGTTACCGCTCCAGACCGAACCGGCCGGCACGTCCTCGCCCTTCATCAGGAAGGCGTCGGGCGCCAGGACCGACCCCGCGCCCATCGTGACGCCGTAGTGGACCCACGCGCCCACCCCGACCGTGCAGCCGGCGCCCAGCACGATGGAGTCGGACTTGAAACCGGCGTCCTCCTGCGAATGGCACTGGATGATGCTGCCGGCGTTGAGGGTGCAGCCGTCGCCCAGGGTGACCAGCGACCGCTCGGGCATGCCGCAGCCGTCGTCGAAGACGCGCCGGCCGACCCGCACCCCGAGCAGCCGCCAGATCAGTCCCTTCATCGGCGTGCCGTTGAACAGCTGGGGGCGGGCGTGCATCTTCCAGAACCGCTCGTGCCACCAGAAGTACGGGTCGTAGATGGAGCAGATCCGCGGCTGCAGCGGCCGGAACCGGGTGGAGGTCCGCTCGACGAGGATGCCGTACGCCGTGGACACGAGGAGGACGACGACCGAGCCGGTCGCGATCGCGGCGGCGCCGAACGTTTCGTAGTGGTGGGCCGCGGCCAGGGTGAGGGAGGTGGCGAGGGCGAAGCCGACCCAGCGGGTCAGCAGGAACAGCGCGATGGTGCGCAAGTTGTACCGGTTCTTCCGGCGCAGCAGGCGGGCGACCTGATCGGGCGGGAGGCCCAGGCTCATGTCCCGTTCCACCGACCGGGGGATCTCGAAAGCGGGCGAGCCGAGCAGCCCGACGTCCCGCCGCTCCGGGCCGTCCACCGGCACCAGGACCTTCGTGGCCAGCAGCACGTTGTCGCCGACCCTGGCCTGCGCGGGGTAGGTGATCGCGTTGCCGAGGAAGCTGTGCCGGCCGATCGACGCCCGGGTCACTCGGAACGACGTGCTGGAGAAGTCGGTGTTCACGATCGCGAGGCCGTCGGCGGCCATGGTTCCGGTGCCGATCCGCACGTGGTACGGCGACTCGTGCGTGACGCCGGTGCCGAAGTTCGACCCGGTCTGCAGGACCGGTGCCAGGCGGTAACCCAGCAGCCGCAGGTATCCGACGATGTAGGAGCTGTCGCCGAACACCCCGGTCAGGAACCTGGAGTTGGTGGTCCGGGCGACGGTCCGCTGGATCGAGTACCTCAGGCCGTAGAGCGGATAGACCCGGTCCGCGCGCAGCCCGAGGCGGAGGATCCGCGGCACGGTGAGGACGAACAACAGGCTGCCCAGCGCACCTCCGGCGAACAGGACGGCCGAGACCAGCAGGCAGTCCAGCCAGAACTGCGCCGTCGTGAGCGCGCCCGAGGTGAGTTCGACGTCGAGGAGGGGGACGTCGAGGAGGATGGCGTCCACGATCCCGACCGCGAGCGGCATGGCCAGGAACGCGGTGTTGAACAGCTGGACCAGGGAGTAGCCGACCCGGCGGCCGCGGCGGAAGTCCCGGGGCTCGACGGTGCGGTAGCCGACGTCCGTGGGCCGTGCCGGCGAGCCGTGCCAGGTCTGACCCGCCGGAACCCGCTGCCCCTGGTGCAGCGAGGAGGTCTGGGCGAGGGTCGCCCCGTCGCCCAGCGAGGTGCCGATGTCGACGACGGCCTTCTCACCGACGTACGCGAAGCGGCCGATGGTCACCGGCCCGGTCTCGATCACGCCGGCGACGGCCCGGTAGCCGGTGAGCAGGCAGCCCTTCCGGATGACGGTGCCCTCACCGATCGCCAGCAGGTCGGTGCACACGGGCACGCTCGGGGAGAAGATGACCACCCCCCGGCCGATGCGGGCACCGAGCGCGCGCAGGTAGAGCACGTACAGGGGGGAACCCGGGAAGAACCGGGCCAGGGGATTGGCGCGGATCAGCGTCTTGACCACCCAGAACCGCAGGTAGGCCAGGCTCCAGACCCGGATCCGCTGAGGTCGCCAGCGCCCGATCAGCACCCATTTCGCGATGATCGGGAAGACGCACATGCCGACGAACATCGCGCTGCCCGCGACGACCGCACGCAGGTAGAAGTCCAGGTCCCCGGAGGCGGCGGCCACCCAGTCGAAGCCCCGCAGGGCCACGGCCGTCGCCCCGAAGGTGTAACCGAGGAAGATCAGCACCTGCAGCAGCCCGCACAGCACATAGTGCGGCCGACCCTCGACGGGCAGGTCCGCGGCCGGGGAAACGGGAGCGGCCATCGGCGCAGCCGGTGCCGCGCGGGTCGCGGCCGCGGCGTCCCCGGCAGCCAGTGCCCTGACGGAGGGGTGCCGGTAGACGTCCTTCATGGAGACGGCCGGCAGGTCGTCCCGCTTGCGCACCCGCGCGCAGAAGTGCGCCATCGTGAGCGAGTCGGCGCCGAGGTCGTCGAAGAAGTGCGCGTCGACCGGCACCCGGCCGACGTCGAGCACCTCGGCGAGCACACCGGCCATCGCGCGCTCGACCGGTGTCAGCGAGGCGTCGGCCAGCGCCGTGGCGAGCGCTCCGGCCGAGGGATGCCGGTAGACGTCCTTCATCGAGACGGCCGGCAGGTCGCCCCGCTTGCGCACCCGCGCGCAGAAGTGCGCCATCGTGAGCGAGTCGGCGCCGAGGTCGTCGAAGAAGTGCGCGCCGGCGGGGACCACCTCGTCGCGGCCCATGACCTCGGCCAGCAACGTGCACAGCTCCTGTTCGAGCCCGGCCGGCCGCTGGGCGGCGGTCGCCGGGCCGGGAGCGGCGACCAGCACGTCCGGCAGGGGGGCCGCTCCGTCGGACCGGGGGACCAGCTCGACGGTGGTCACGGCACCAGGGGGGTGCCGACCGCGTCCTTGGCCGGCTCGGCGGTCCACGTCCGGCGCTGGTCCGCATCGAGCGGGGTGAGCACGTCCTTGCCGTACAGCGCCTCCAGCCAGTTGCGCTGGTAGACGGTGTCCAGGTACCGCTCACCGAGGTCGGGTGCGATGGCCACCGCCGTGAGACCGCTGATGTCGTGCCGGTCCAGCCACTCCAGCGCTCCGCTGACGACGGTGCCGGTCGAGCCCCCGAAGAGGAAACCCCGCCTCGCGAGCCGGTGGCAGGTCCGGATGGTGTCGGCTTCCTCGACCCGGATCACCTCGTCGACGAGGGTCTCGTCCATCATCGGGGGCCGCACGCTGGTCCCGAGCCCCGGGATCATCCGACGTCCGGGCGGCCCTCCGAAGGTGACCGAACCGGCGGCGTCCACCGCGACGATCCGCACCGGTCCACGGCCCCACTCCCGGAAGTACCGGGCGCAGCCCATGAGCGTGCCGGTGGTGCCTGCTCCCACGAAGAGCACGTCGAGGTCCGGGAAGGACGCGCCGATGTGCGGGGCCGTCGTCCGGTGGTGCGCCCGCCAGTTGCCCGGGTTCGTGTACTGGTTCAGCCAGACGTAGCGAGCGTCCGAGGCGCACAGGCGGCGCACGTACTCCAGGCGGGCACCCAGGAAGCCGCCGACCGGGTCCGGTTCGGTGATGACGTGCACCCGGCTCCCGAGCGCCTCGATGAGCCGGCGGGTCGAGAGGTTGCACCGGGTGTCGGTCACGCACAGGAACCGCAGGCCCCGGCTGGCCGCGATCATGCTGAGCGCGACGCCCAGGTTACCCGACGAGGACTCGACCAGCACCGACGACGGGGTCAGCAGCCCCTCCCGTTGCGCGGCGTCGACCATCTCCGTCGCTGCCTTCACCTTGATCGAGCCGGCGAAGTTGAAGCCCTCGCACTTGAGGTACAGCGGGTGGCCGAAGATCGACCGAAGGTCGACGTAGAGCTCGTCCTGGTTGAAGCCGTCGGGGCTGGAGATGATCCGCGGACCGGTGCCGGCCGGGCGGTCATGCCGGGCGCAGGACGGTCGCCCGGCCGTCGGGCGATCCGGCAAGTGGTCGTCGATCGGACGCGTCGTCGACGTGGGGTGGCCGTTCCGGTGCGGTCGGGCATCCGGGCTGAGGGGTTGCTGCGCTGGTGACGTCATCGTCGACATCCACGGGTCAGGGTGGAGGGGGCAGGGCAGAGCGCCCGTGCTGCGGGCGCGGGGGAACGGCGGCTTCAGGGGACCGGGTCGACCGGCCTTCTGCTGCGCCCACGGGCCGGTGAGAACCCGGTCCGCGGCAGGGAAGGGGCTCGAGGCGAGCCTGCCGTCTGGGGCAGCCTGCTACCGGACGAGCGGCGCAGGAGGTGTGTCGTGGCTGACGGGCTCGCCAACCATGGGAACCTCCGTTCCGGACGTCGCGGGCGCTTCACCGGCCGGTGACCTGCCCGAATGTCCTGGGCAGCGGCGGCAACGTGCCACCGGGCGCGGAGCGGTGTCAAGGCCTTCGCGGGCGAGCGGGCCGGAAAGGCTCGGATCCTGTGCCGTCGAGTCGCAGAGACCGCGCGTGCGAACCAGAGGTGCCCGGTTCACCACACACGGTCAACTCCGGCACGGCGCGGCGCGCCGCTCGCGGCTTCCACCAGCGCCAATACGCGGTGTCACCCGTTGCTGTGTGTAGGCACACCTCGTGGGACGCGCCGGGCCGACCTCCCCGGTCGCTGGGACAGGTGCGCCTAGCGTGTCGGGTGAGGTGAATGGAATGAGCGAGCGCACGACGACCACGGTCCCTCCGGCGAAGAACGCTGCGGTGCGGACGGCGACGACCGCACCGCCCGCGGCCGGCCCCGCCCCGGCCACGCCGGCGCCGGCCACGACCGACACCGGCCCGATCGCGGGCGCCCCCGACGCGCCTCCCGTCGCCGACCCCGTGGCCACGATCCCGGACGACGCGGCCGCCGACGGCGCGCCCCCGGAGTCGTCGCCCGGGGTGCACGTGACCAAGCCGGTCACCGTGCGCCCGAAGGTCCGCGGCCCCCGGCGCGGGCCGCTGACCCGGATGGGCCCCTGGGCGCCGGTCGCCGGTGCCGCCTTCGGCTTGCTGGCCGGCCTCCTGGTCGTTCTGCTCCTGGTCGGCGCCGCCGCGGACTTCGCCGACCGGCTCGCGCTGGTCCTGACCGTCGTCGGCCTGGGCATGCTCGGCGCAGCCGGCACGCTGCTCGCCGACGAGGTGCGCATGATCCGCCAGGGCGCCCGCGAGGCCGCCGTCCGGCCGGCCTGGGTCGAGGCAACCGCCCCCCTGCTGCGCGGCCTGACGCCGGCCCGTCTGCTGCTTGTGATCAGCGCGTTCGTGCTCTTCCTGGCGGCCTACGTCACCCGGTGATCGGAGCGTGCGCCCGCGGTCAGGAGCCCGCGGGGGCTCGGGCGCAGGCCTGGACGGCTCAGGTGCAGGCCTGGACGGCTCAGGTGTAGGCCTGGACGGCAAGGTGCACGGCCAGGGCGACCCCGGCCAGGGCGATCAGCCGGCGCAGTGCGGTCTGCGGCGCGCGCCGGACGATGCCCGGCCCGAGCCGGCCGCCGGCGAACAACCCGATGGCCAGCGGCAGCGCCGCCGTCCACACGACCGAGCCGACGACCACGAAACCGACGGCCGCCACGCCGTTGGCGATGCCCAGGACGACGTTGCGCAGGGCGTTGCCCCGGGGCAGGCCCTCGCCGGTGGTCAGCAGGTACATGGCGAGCATCAGCACGCCGGCCGCCGCGCCGAAGTAGCCGCCGTAGATCGCCACCGCGTAGGTGCCCAGCGGCAGCCACCGCGGGTCGCGGTGCGGATGGACGAGTTGCTCCGCCGCGCCCTCGGCGGCGAGCTGCGTCGGAGGCCGGGCGAACAGCAGGGCGACGGAGGCTCCGGCGATGAGCCCGGGCACGATCTTCTCGAAGGCCTCCGACGGCGTGAGCACCAGCAGCGCGGCGCCGGTCAGCCCGCCGAGCACGCCGGCCAGGCCGTGCCGCAGAACCCGGCCCCGCTGCCCGACGAGCTCGGGGCGCGAGGCGCTCACCGACCCGACGGCCAGCAGCGACATGGACACCGTGTTGGTCATGTTGGCCGCCACGGGGGGCACGCCGGTCGCCAGCAGCGCGGGGTAGCTGATCAGCGAGGCGAGGCCGGCCATGCTCCCGACCAGCCCGGCGCCCACGCCGGCGACGACCAGGAAGGCGAACTCGAGGACGCTCATCGGCGCACCAGGACGACGATCGCGACGACCGCGATGCAGACGATGGCGCCCCGCAGCAGCGCCGGCGGCAGCGTCCGCCCGACGGTGGCCCCGGCCCAGCCGCCGACCAGCGAGCCGACGGCGAGCAGCCCGGCCGCCGCCCAGACGACCCGCCCGGGAGCGAACAGCACGTAGGCGGTGGCCGCGACGGTGTTGACCGTGAGCGTCGTGATGTTCTTCAGCGCGTTGAGCCGCTGCACCGGCTGCGGCGCGATCAGACCGGCGACGCCCATCAGCAGCACTCCCTGACTGGCCGAGAAGTAGCCGCCGTAGGTGCTGGTCGCGAACGACCCGACGCCGAGCGCGGTCAGCCGGCCCCGGCCGGTCGCGTGCGGTGCGTGCTCGGCGGCACCCCGGCGGGCCAGCGCCCGGTTCACCAGCGGCTGGACGGCGACCAGCAGCGCGGCCAGGCCGACGAGCACCGGGACGACCGTGTCGAACGTCCGCGCCGGCAGGTGCAGGAGCAGCCAGGCGCCGAGCAGGGCCCCGACCACGGCGCCGGTCAGGGTGGTCGGCAGCCACCGGCGCAGGGCGGCGATCTCGCGGCGGTAGCCGAACGACCCGGTGAGGCCGCCCGCGACGATGCCGATCGAGTTGGAGATCGTGGCCGGCACCGGCGGGATGCCGACGGCCACCAGCACCGGGAAGCTCAGCAGCGAGCCCGACCCGACGGCGGCGTTGATCGAGCCGGCGCCGAAACCGGCCGCGACGATCGCGACCATCTCCCACCCCGTCGTGCCCGCATCGGGTGCGAGCCTGGCACGGCAGGACCGGGCCGGCCCACCGCGCGGAGAGAGAGATTGGTCGCTCCCCGCGGTCAGGGCAGCCGCGGCGCCGTCGCCAGGTCGGCGGGCACCACGGCGTCGAGCCGCAGCCGTGCGGTGGTGAGGTGACGCGGCCCTACCCGTCAGTCCTTGCGGCCGGCGTCGACGAGGCGCATCACCGCGGCGCCCGCCTCGTCGGAGGCCTCGAGGTCGACCTCGACGTCGAAACCCCAGTCGTGGTCACCCGCCGGGTCGTCGACGATCTGCCGGACCCGCCAGACGCCGGGTTCGTCCTTGTCCCAGATCAGCAGCGCAGGACCGCGGGCGTCGGCGCCGGTGTGCACCGCGTCGTGCTCCTCGAAGTAGGCCCGCACGACCTCGCCCCACCGGTCGGCGTCCCAGCCCGAGCCGGCGTCCAGCTCGCCGAGGTCGTACCAGCGTCGCCGCGCCCACAGCTCCACCCGGCGGAACAGCGCGTTGCGCACCATCGCGGTGAACGCCCGCTCGTTGCCGGTCAGCGGGCGCGGGCGGGCCGGGACGGCGACCGGCACGTCATGGGGCTGGTCGGGCGACGTGAGCTGCTCCCACTCGTCGAGCAGCGATCGAGTCGACCTGGCGGACGAGCTCGCCCAGCCACTCGACGAGGTCGGTGACCTCCTCGGTGCGGGCTGCGGCCGGTACGCCCGAGCGCAGCGCCTTGAACGCGTCGGACAGGTACCGCAGCACGGCGCCCTCGGAGCGGGTCAGCCCGTAGGTGTTGACGAACTCCCGGAACGTGAACGCCCGCTCCCACATCTCCCGGACGACGGACTTCGGCGACAGGTGCGCGTCGGCCGCCCAGGGGTTGGTGCGCACGTAGACCTCGAAGGCCGCGCCCGAGCAGCTCCTCGAGCGGCTTCGGGTAGGTGACCTCCTCGAGCAGCTCCATCCGCTCGTCGTACTCGATGCCCTCGGCCTTCATCTGGGCGACGGCCTCGCCCTTGGCCTTGTTCAGCTGCGCGGCGAGGATCTGCCGCGGGTCGTCGAGGGTCGCCTCGATCACGCTGACGACGTCGAGCGGGTAGGTGTCCGACTCGGGGTCGAGCAGCTCGATCGCGGCGAGCGCGAAGGTCGACAGCGGCTGGTTGAGCGCGAAGTCCGGCGGCAGGTCGACCGTCAGGTCGTAGCGGCGTCCGTCGGCTCGGGCTCGGCGCAGCCGCTCGAGGACGCCGGCCTGCAGCAGCGAGCGGGCGATGCCGATCGCCTCGCGGATGTGCTGCAGCTGCCGCTTGCGCGGCTCGTGGTTCTCGGTGAGCAGCCGGCGCATGGCGACGAACGGGTCACCGGGCCGGTCGACGACGTCGAGGATCATCGCCGTCGACACCCGCATGTTGCTGGTCAGCTTCTCGGGCTCGCCCTCGATCAGCCGGTTCATCGTCGCCTCGCTCCACGGCACCATGCCGTCGGGCACCTTCTTGCGGACGAGCTTGCGGCGCTTCTTCGGGTCGTCGGCGACCTTCGCGAACTGCTTGAGGTTCTCCACCTCGTGCTCGGGCGCCTGGACGACGACGGTGCCCGCGGTGTCGTAGCCCGCGCGACCGGCGCGCCCGGCGATCTGGTGGAACTCGCGGACCTGCAGCAGCCGCGTGCGGGTGCCGTCGTACTTGGACAGCGCGGAGAACACGACGGTGCGGATCGGCACGTTGATGCCGACGCCGAGGGTGTCGGTGCCGCAGATGACCTTGAGCAGACCCGGCCTGGGCGAGCTGCTCCACCAGCCGCCGGTACTTCGGCAGCATCCCGGCGTGGTGGACGCCGATGCCGTGGCGGACCAGCCGCGACAGCGTCGTCCCGAAGGCGGAGGAGAACCGGAAGCCGCCGATCAGGTCGGCGATCGCGGCCTTCTCCTCCTTGGTGCAGACGTTGACGCTCATCAGCGCCTGCGCCCGCTCCAGCGCCGAGGCCTGGGTGAAGTGGACGACGTAGACCGGCGCCTGCCTGGTGTCCAGCAGCTCCTGGATCGTCTCGTGCATCGGCGTCGTCGCGTAGTAGTGGTGCAGCGGCACCGGGCGCTCGGCGTTGGCGACCAGCGCGGTGGGCCGGCCGGTGCGGCGGGTGAGGTCCTCGCGGCAGGAAGGTGACGTCGCCGAGGGTGGCGCTCATCAGCAGGAACTGCGCCTTCGGCAGCTCGAGCAGCGGCACCTGCCAGGCCCAGCCGCGGTCGGGGTCGCCGTAGAAGTGGAACTCGTCCATGACCACCAGGCCGATGTCGGCGTCCGGCGCCCTCGCGCAGCGCGATGTTGGCCAGCACCTCGGCGGTGCAGGCGATGATCGGCGCGCCGGGTTGACGCTCGCGTCGCCGGTGAGCATGCCGACGTTGGCCGCGCCGAAGACGCCGCAGAGGGCGAAGAACTTCTCGCTGACCAGCGCCTTGATCGGCGCGGTGTAGTAGCTGCGCCGTCCCGCGGCCAGGGCCGCGTACTGCGCGCCGGTGGCCACCAGCGACTTGCCGGAGCCGGTCGGCGTCGCCAGGACGACGTTGGCGCCGCTGACCAGCTCGATCAGCGCCTCCTCCTGCGCCGGGTACAGCGTCGTGCCGCCGGCCTCGGCCCAGGCGGCGAAGGTGGCGAACAGCTCGTCGGGGTCGGCGCCGGTCGCGCGCAGGGCGGTGAGGTCGGCGGCGTCGTCGAGCAGGGGAGTGGTCATCGTGGGCAACAGCGTGCCCGACGCGCGATCCGTTCCCGGCCAGGCGGTCGGTTCACGGCGCGGTCGGCCGGGGTAGGCGGACGACGACGTTCCCCCGACCCTGCGAGGAGCATCCGTGTCCGAACCCCGCCCCGAGAGCCAGCCCGCCCAGCAGCAGGAGCCACCCGGCGTCCTCGGCGAGATGACGCCGAGGCCCGACCACGGCGAGGAGAGCTACCGCGGCTCGGGCAGGCTGACCGGCAAGGCGGCGGTCATCACCGGCGGCGACAGCGGCATCGGCCGCGCCGTGGCGATCGCCTTCGCCCGCGAGGGCGCCGACGTCCTGATCTCCTACCTGAGCGAGCACGAGGACGCGCAGGACACCGCCCGGTACGTCGAGCAGGCCGGACGGCGCTGCGTGCTCGTGCCCGGCGACCTCGCCGACCGGGCGCACGCCAAGACGATCATCCCGAAGGCCGTCGAGGAGTTCGGCCGGGTCGACGTCCTGGTCAACAACGCGGCGTTCCAGATGAGCCACGACTCGCTGGACGAGGTCTCCGACGAGGAGTGGGACCACACCCTCGCGGTGAACCTGACCGCGATGTTCACCCTCACCAAGGACGCGATCCCGCACATGCCGGCCGGGCGGCGTCGATCATCAACTCGTCGTCGGTGAACTCCGACATGCCCAGCCCCCAGCTCGCGCCCTACGCGATGACCAAGGCCGGCATCGCCAACTTCACCGCCTCGCTGGCGCAGATGCTGGCCGAGAAGGGCATCCGCGCCAACAGCGTCGCTCCAGGACCGATCTGGACGCCGCTGATCCCGGCGACCATGCCTGAGGAGAAGGTGGAGAGCTTCGGCGCAGCAGGTGCCGCATGGGCCGCGCCGGTCAGCCGGCCGAGCTGGCGCCGGTGTACGTGCTGCTGGCCAGCGACGAGGCGAGCTACGTGAGCGGCGCGCGCGTCGCCGTCACCGGCGGCAAACCCATCCTGTAGGAGTGGCTTGCGGGCCCTGCAGCAGGCTCGCGGGCCGGTCCCCTAGCGTGGCCGCCGTGAGCATCGCGGACGAGGGGACGACGGGCGTCGCCACCTGGCAGGACGCCGCGTGGCGCGACGCGGCGCTCGCCTGGGCGGCCGAGCGCCTGGCCGAGCGCGGACTCGTGGTGACCGGCCGGCCCGAGCAGCTGCACGTGCGGCCGTGGTCGACGGCGATCCGGCTGCGCGCCGGCGACGACAGCTACTGGCTGAAGTCGGTGGGCAGCGGCTCCGGCCACGAGCCGGCGCTCTCCGTCGCGCTGGGCGGGTGGGTGCCGCGCCAGGTGCTGGTGCCGCTGGCGGCCGACCCCGCCCGGCGGCTGCTGCTCCTCCCGGACGGCGGGCAGACGCTGCGCGCGGCCGGGGGCACCCGCATCGTCGAGGCCTGGGAGGCGCTGCTCGCCGGCTATGCGCGCCTGCAGATCGCGCTCGCGGCGCACACCGGCGAGATGCTCGCCCTCGGCGTGCCGGACACCCGCCCCGACCGGCTCCCGTCGCTGGTCGGCCGGCTGGTCGACGACGAGGACGCGCTGCACGTCGGCGGCCCGGACGGTCTCGACCCCGCCGTCCGCGACCGCGTGTTCGGTGCTCTGGACCGGTACGCCGACGACTGCCGGCTGCTGGCGGCCGGCCCGGTCCCGGCGACGCTGCAGCACGACGACCTGCACGACGCCAACGTGTTCGTCGCGGGCAACGCCCACCGCTTCTTCGACTGGGGCGACGCCTCGGTGTCGCATCCGTTCCTGAGCCTGCTCGTCCCGCTGCGCATGGCCGGATCGGCGCTGGACCTGCCGAGAGGCCATCCGGTGCTGCTCCGGCTGCGTGAGGCCTACCTGTACCCGTGGCGCGGCTTCGCCGACCTCACCGACCTGCGGGAGCTCGCCGCAGCGGCCCTGCGGGTGGCAGCACTGCAGCGGGCGCTGACCTGGCACCGGATCCTGATGGGGATCCACCCCGACGAGCGCGCGGAGTGGCGCGGCAGCGTCTCGGGCTGGGTCGCCGAGCACCTCGAGCCGGGCCCGATGGCCGGCGTCCCCGGGGCCTGACCCGATGGCCGCCGAGGACGCCACGGACGACCTGCCGGTCACCGGGTCGCTCACCGTGCCCGCCGCGACGCTGCGGTGGCGGTTCTCCCGATCGTCGGGACCGGGTGGGCAGGGCGTCAACACGGCCGACTCGCGGGTGGAGCTCTCCGTCGACGTCCTGGATCTGCCGGGCCTGACCGACGCGCAGCGGCACCGGCTCGCGACCCGGCTCGGCAACCGGATGGTCGACGGCGTGCTGACGATCGCTGCTTCCGAGCACCGCCAGCAGCTGCGCAACCGCCAGGCCGCCCGTGAGCGGCTGGCCGCGGTGCTGCGCGCGGCGCTGGCGCCGCCGCCACCCTCCAGGCGCCGGACCAAGCCGACGCGCGGATCGCAGGAGCGCCGGATCGAGGCCAAGAAGCAGCGCGGTCAGCTCAAGAAGCAGCGCCGCTCCTGGGACTAGCTCTCGCCCTCGACGACTCGACGTGGCTGCCGCGTCACCACCCACACGGGCAGCGCATCGTCCGCCGTCCGCAGGGCCGCGGTCACCTCGAAGCCCGCGCCGCGCAGGTAGTTCGCCGCAGCCCAGCTGTACGCCGTCGCGATCGCGGGCAGCCCGTCCGCGTCGCATCGCGCGAGCGCGGGGGCGAGCACCGCGGCGGCGCGGCCCTGCCGGCGGGCGGTCGGCCGGGTGCCGAGGAAGGCGAGCTCCCAGTGCGGCCCGCCGGGTCGCGCGGCGTCGACGAGATCCTGCGTGCGGGCGACCACGTCGGCCCGTCCGGCGGCGAGGTAGGGCAGCTCCCGGTCCAGCGCGGCCCGCACGTCCGGGGGCAGCGCAGCGGTGCCGGGGGCGCCGTCCGCTGCGTGCCAGACGGCGACCGACGTGACGTCGGTGTCGACCCAGGCCGTGCCGGTGGCGACGCCGCGGTGTCCGGCCGCCAGCTCGTGCCAGCGGGTGAGCCGCTGCATCCGGCCGTCGTCGGGCAGCGCCCAGCGGGCCCATCGGGAGCCGGCCGTGGCGATGGTCAGGGTCGCCGCGATGCGCGGCACGTCCCGCTGCTCGGCCGGGCGGACCGGTGGGGGCGGCTCGGGCGCCATCCGGGAGACGGTCGGGCGCGGCGGGGTCACCCCGTCATTCGACCATCCGCCCTTGCACACCCCGTGCCGGCCGGGCGTGAGGACGACGGAACCCAGGGTTGACGTCGGTGCCGCGGCCGGGAAACCGGGCCGCCGCAGGCTCGACCCGTGACCGCAGCCCCGTCCCTCCCGGCCGCCGCGCCGCGCACCCGGACGACGGCGACGCACTGCCCGTACTGCTCCCTGCAGTGCGGCATGGCGGTCACCGCGGGGGACCGGCCGGCGACCCTGGTGCCGCTGGCCTTTCCGACCAACCGCGGCGGGCTGTGCTCCAAGGGGTGGTCGTCGGCCGAACTGCTCGACCACCCGGAGCGGCTGCTGCGGCCGCTGGTGCGCGCCACCCCGGGCGACCGCACCAGCCCGCTGGTCGAGGCCAGCTGGGACGACGCCCTCGGCCGGCTGGTCGAGGCGATCGAGCGCACCCAGGCGCGGCACGGCCGGGACGCCGTCGGCTGCTTCGGCGGCGGATCGCTGACCAACGAGCAGGCCTACCAGTTCGGCAAGTTCGCGCGCATCGCGCTGCGCACCAGCGCCATCGACTACAACGGCCGGTTCTGCATGTCCTCGGCGGCCGGCGCGGCCAACCGCGCGTTCGGGCTCGATCGCGGTATGCCCTTCCCGCTGAGCGACATCGCCGAGGCCGACGTCGTCGTCCTGGTGGGCAGCAACCCGGCCGACACCATGCCGCCGGCGATGCAGTACTTCGACGCGGGCCGCGCCCGCGGCGCCCAGCACGTCGTGGTCGACCCGCGGCGCACCGCCACGGCACGCAAAGCGGCCCTGCACCTGCAGCCGCTGCCCGGCACCGATCTCGCCCTGGCCAACGGCCTGCTGCACATCGCGGTGGCCGAGGGGCTCGTCGACGAGCAGTACGTCGCCGCGCGCACGACCGGGTTCGACGACGTCCGGGCCGGCCTGCGCGCGTACTGGCCGGACCGGGTCGAGCGGCTGACCGGCGTGCCCGTCGCCGACCAGCGGCGCACGGTGTTCGCCCTGGCCCGGGCGGAGAAGGCGATCATCCTCACCGCCCGGGGAGCCGAGCAGCACCGCAGCGGCACCGACACCGCGCAGGCGTGGATCAACCTGGCGCTGGCCCTCGGGCTGCCCGGACGGCCGGGCAGTGGCTGGGGCACCGTCACCGGCCAGGGCAACGGGCAGGGCGGCCGCGAGCACGGGCAGAAGGCCGATCAGCTGCCGGGCTACCGGTCGCTGGCCGACCCGGCCGCCCGGGCGCACGTCGCCGCCGTCTGGGGCGTGGACGCCGACGACCTGCCGATGCCCGGGCGGAGCGCCTTCGAGCTGCTCGACGCGATCGGTGCCCAGGGCGGCGTCCGCGCGCTGCTCGTGCTCGCCTCCAACGTCGCGGTGAGCGCGCCCGACGCCCGCCGGGTGATCCGGCGGCTCGGCGAGCTCGACTTCCTCGCCGTCAGCGACTACTTCCTCTCCGAGACCGCGGAGCTCGCCGACGTCGTCCTGCCCAGCGCCATGTGGGCGGAGGAGGACGGCACGATGACCAACCTCGAGGGCAGGGTGATCCGCCGCCGGCGCGCGCTGGACCCTCCCGCCGGCGTCCTCGACGACCTGCAACTGCTCGCCGAGCTCGCGGCGCGACTCGGCCGCGGCCATCTGTTCAGCGGTGACCCCGAGACGGTGTTCGAGGAGCTGCGCCGGGCCAGCGCCGGGGGACCGGCCGACTACTCGGGGATCAGCTACGCCCGCATCGACGCCGAGCAGGGCGTCTTCTGGCCCTGCCCCGAACCTGCGGACGACGGGGCCGAGCACCCGGGCACCCCGCGGCTGTTCGCCGAGCGGTTCGCCACCGCCGACGGGCGGGCGCGGTTCGTCCGCGTCGAGCACGTCGACGCCCACGAGCCGACCGACCCCGACTACCCCTACGTGCTCACCACGGGCCGCGTGCTGGCGCAGTACCAGTCCGGCACGCAGACCCGACGCACCCGCACGCTCCAGATGGTGGCCCCGGTCCCGCGCGCCGAACTGCACCCGGACCTGGCCCGCCGGCTCGGCATCGGCCCCGACGACATGGTGGAGCTGGCGACCCGCCGCGGCCGGGCCCGTTTCGCCGCCCACGTCACCGACACGGTGCGGCCAGACGTGGTGTTCGCGCCCTTCCACTGGGGCGGCGGATCCAGCGCCAACGCGCTGACCGATCCGGCGCTCGACCCCACCAGCCGGATGCCCGCCTTCAAGGTCTGCGCCGTCGCGGTCACCCGCGTCGGCGGCCCCCAGGAACGCATCCCCGCCCCACCGGCGGCGACGCAGCCGCAACCGCGACCGCGCGAGCCGATCGCCGTCCGCAAACCCCGGCAACCGGCCCGGACCCCGCATCCGACAAGGAGCACCCGCGTGAAGAGCACCCCACGCTTCCTGCAAGGCGTCTTCCCCCTCACCGGGGAGGGGCTGGCCAAGCCCGGCCCCCTCGACCCCGCCCTCCGGTACACGGTTCCCGGGGGGCTGTCGGCGCAGGCGCTGTACTTCCGGGGAGGCAACGCCACGGGCGAGCTGGTCTACGTGCTCCTCCTGCGCGACGGCGAGCCGATGCGCTGGTTCCCGATCGGCGCGAAGGCCGACACCCACGTGCCGCTGCGCGTGGTCGAGGACCTGCCGGGCGGCACCGTGCTCGAGCTGCACGCCGCGGCGCCCGCGGGCCTCACCGGCGAGATCGTGGTCGACCTGGGCCTGGTGGAGGTCTGATGGCAGCCACCGGCAACCGCGCCGTCCTCGGCGGCCGCCCCCACGGGCTGGCGTCGCTGCGGTTCGACGACGACCTCGAGCCCCGCGGACGGCTCGTGGTCGTCGGCAACGGCATGGCCGGCGCCCGGTTCGTCGAGGAGGTGCTCGAGCGGGGCGGCGGTGAGCAGTTCCGGATCACCGTCTTCGGCGAGGAGCCGCACGGCAACTACAACCGGATCATGCTGTCCCCGGTGCTCGCGGGGGAGGAGCACGAGGACGACATCGTGCTCAACAGCCATGACTGGTACGCCGACAACGGCGTGGACCTCCGGGCCGGTGTCCGGGTGGAGCGGATCGACACCGCCGCCAAGATCGTCTACGCGTCCGACGGGACGAGCACCGCCTACGACCACCTGGTGCTCGCCACCGGCAGCTACTCGTTCATCCCGCCGATGACCGGGGTGCGCACCGACGACGGCGAGCTGAAGCCCGGGGTGTACGGGTTCCGCACGATCGACGAGACCCGCGCCATGCTCGACGCCGTCGGCCGCTGCCGGAAGGCCGTCGTGATGGGCGGCGGACTGCTCGGCCTCGAGGCCGCCCGCGCCCTGCAGGGCCACGGCCTGCAGGTGGAGCTCGTGCACGCGATGCCGCACCTGATGAACATGCAACTCTCCCCGGAGGCCGGAGCGGTCCTCGAGCGCAGCGTCGAGGCGCTCGGCATCGCGGTGCACCTCGACGTCTTCGCCACCGAGGTCTTCGGCGACGAGCACGTCGAAGGGGTCGGGCTCGCCGACGGACGGCGGATCGATGCCGACCTGCTCGTCATCGCCGCCGGGGTCCGGCCGCACTCCGACCTCGCCGTCCGCTCGGGGCTCGAGGTGCAGCGCGGCATCGTCGTCGACGACCAGCTGCGCACCGACGACCCCGACATCTACGCGATCGGCGAGTGCGCCCAGCACCGCGGCGAGGTCTACGGCCTGGTGGCGCCCGCGTGGGAGCACGCGAAGGTCCTGGCCGACGTCCTGACCGGGGCCGATCCTGACGCCGAGTACCTCGGCAGCCGCACCGCCACCAAGCTCAAGGTCGCCGGCGTCGACGTCGCCGTCATGGGGATCAACACCCCCGAGCGCGACGACGACGAGTTCCTGGTGATCTCCGAGCCCCGGCGCGGGGTGCACCTGTCGGTCGTCATCCGCGACGACAAGCTCGTGGGCGCGACCCTGCTCGGTGACACCCGCAAGGTCGCGTTCCTCACCCAGGCGTTCGACCGCGGTGCGCCGCTGCCGGAGGAGCGGATCCGGCTGCTCGTCGACCTGTCCGACGGCGCCGAGGAGGTGGGCGTCGCGGAGATGCCGGCCGACTCGCAGGTCTGCAACTGCAACGGGGTGTCGAAGGGCGACATCTGTGGTGCGGTCGCCGGCGGCTGCGGCAGCGTCGGCGAGGTCATGGACCGCACGCGGGCCGGCAAGGGCTGCGGCTCGTGCAAGTCGCTGGTGAAGCAGATCGTCGAGTGGGCCGCTGACGGGGAACTCGTCGAGGACCCGGCGGCCGGCTGGTACGTCCCGGGCATCCCGATGGCCAAGCCGCAGTTGGTGGCGGCGATCCGGGAGCAGGACCTTCGGTCGGTGTCCGCCGTCTTTGCGGCCCTCGCCCCGGGTGGCGTCGACGACGCGAAGTCGAAGATGGGCCTGACCTCGCTGCTGAAGATGCTCTGGGGGCACGACTTCATCCCGGAGAAGGACGGCGAGTTCATCAACGACCGGGTGCACGCCAACATCCAGCGAGACGGCACGTTCTCCGTCGTCCCGCAGATGAAGGGGGGCGTGACCACCCCGGCCCAGCTGCGGAAGATCGCCGACGTCGCCGAGAAGTACGAGGTGCCGATGGTGAAGGTCACCGGCGGCCAGCGGATCGACCTGCTCGGCGTCCGCAAGGAGGACCTGCCGGCGATGTGGGACGACCTCGGCATGCCGTCGGGGTACGCCTACGGCAAGAGCATGCGCACCGTGAAGACCTGCGTGGGATCGGACTTCTGCCGCTTCGGGCTGGACGACTCCACGCAGCTCGGGATCGACCTGGAGACCCGGTTCCAGGGCATCGAGAGCCCCGCCAAGATCAAGATGGCCGTCGTCGGGTGCCCACGCAACTGTGCCGAGGCCTACGTGAAGGACGTCGGCGTCGTCGCCGTCGGCAAGGGCAGGTGGGAGGTCTACGTCGGCGGGGCCGCAGGCGCTTCGGTCCGCAAGGGCGACCTGCTGGCCACCGTGGGATCCCCGGCCGAGGTGATCACGCTGACCGGGCGCTTCGTCCAGTACTACCGGGAGAACGCGAACTGGCTCGAGCGCACCTACGACTTCGTGCCACGGGTCGGGCTCGAGCACCTCAAGGCCGTGCTGATCGACGACACCGAGGGGCTCGTCGCCGACCTCGACGCCGGCATCCAGAGGTCGATCGACGCGTACACCGATCCGTGGGGCCAGGACGGCCGCTCGCTGGCCACCCCCGGCCAGTTCCGCCCGTCCCTGCCGCTGATCCCGCTGCCGAAGGTGCCCGTCCGATGAGCATCGCCGACGTCCGGACGACGACCGAGATCGTGCTGGGGCGGGTGGAGGACATCCCGCCGGGGGAGGGGCGGACCTTCGTGGCCGGCGGTGAGCAGGTCGCGGTCTTCCGGCTGCGGAACGGCTCGCTGCACGCGACCCAGGCCGCCTGTCCGCACGCGGGGGGACCGCTGGCCGACGGGCAGACCGACGTGAACGTGCTGGTCTGCCCGCTGCACCAGTACGTCTACCGCTGGTCGGACGGCGCCTCGCCCTCCGGTGCCGCGCCGATCCGTCTCTTCGACGTCTGGGACGACGACGGCGCTCTCGTCGTGGACGTGCCGGCCACGGAGACGTCTCCGCGGGAACGTCGTCACGAGTGAGGGCGTGACGACGGCTCCCGCTCGAGCCTTGTGGCGAGACGCAGTCCGACCCAGGCCAGGGCAGCCCCGAGGACGGCGCCGATGCTGTTGGCGAGCCAGTCGTTGGTCGAGCACGACCGACCCAGGGATGGTGCGAGGGCCTGCAGCAGCTCCACGCCGGCCGACACAGCGATAGCCACCGCGGCAACCAGGACGGGTCGTCGGGTCGCGGTGGTGATGAGCACGACCGGGGCGAGGAACAGGATGACGTTGGCGACGTCGCCGTGGAACAAGGTCGGAACGCTCCAGGCCACCTCGCAGAAAGAGAATGCCCTCCGGTCGTCGGGCCAGAGGGTGAGTCCGGCCGCCACCGCCACGGCAGCTGCCGCCAGCCACCGGGCCGATTGCGGGCGGTTGGCCAGGCACCGGGCGGCCACCGGTGCGACGACGAGGAGGACGAGGAACGCCGTCGGCTCGATCCATCGGTGCTCGGCGAGCACAGTGCTGATCACACGCAGGATTCTGACCGTCGGATGATTCCGCACCGTCACGCCGCGCGCGTATCTCGCAAGAGAGGCTCGCCAAGGCGCGGCGGGAATCGTGCATGAGGCGCTGCTGGAGGTGCCCGTCAACACATAACCGCAGTTCAGGGGCCGAGTCCGCGTGGTCGACGCCGACCGGTACGGGGCGACGCACGACCGCTTCGCGCGGCGCCGCACGGCAGCCGAGTCTGGGACACGTGGTCGGATGCCGCAGCTACGTGCCGAGGGAGCGCGGCGCAGGACGGGCTCGGACGTGCATGCGCTCGCCCTGCGGGCCGAACAGCGAGAGCACCTCGGCCGGCTCCGGGAACGGGTTGCTGAACGCGTGCGGCACACGGGTGTCGAACTCGACCACCTCGCCGGTGGAGAGCACGAAGTCGCGCCGGCCGAGCAGGAGTCGCAGCCGGCCCGACAGCACGTAGAGCCATTCGTAGCCCTCGTGCGTCTTCTGCTCCATGTCGCCGGTCCGTGAGCGCGGGGGGAAGGTCTGCTTGTAGGCCTGCAGCCCGCCGCTCTGCCGCGTCAGGGCCACCATCGTCACGCCCTCGTGCTCGAACGGGCTCTGGTGCACGCGCGGGTCGCCGTCGGCCGGCACGTCGATCAGGTCGTCGAGCGCCACCTGGTAGGCGCGGGCCAGCGGCAGGAGCAGTTCCAGCGTCGGCTTGCGGTGACCGGATTCCAGCCGGGACAGCGTGCTCACCGAGATGCCGGTCGTCCTCGACAGGGCGCCCAGCGTCATGCCGCGCTCGGTGCGTAGCGAGCGCAGCCGCGGACCCACCGCCTCGAGGACGGCGTCGAGCGGCGGCTCACCGGAATCGTTTGCCATACCGGCAAGGCTACTTGTCGAACCGGCCAGTCGGGCGGACCGTGGCGGCATGAGCGAACCGGAGCAGCAGTACGACGTCGTCGTCATCGGCGGGGGAGCGGCAGGGCTCAGCGGAGCGGTGGCGCTGGCGAGGTCCCGGCGGTCGGTCCTCGTGGTGGACGGCGGGCAGCCGCGCAACGCACCTGCGGACGGCGTGCACAACTACCTCGGGCGCGAAGGGGCGGCGCCCGCCGACCTGCTGGCCGTGGGGCGGGCCGAGGTCGAGAGCTACGGCGGCACCGTCGCGTCCGGCACCGCGACCGCGGTCGAGCGTCGGGACGGCGGCTTCCGGGTGTCCCTGGACGACGGCGCCGACGTCGAAGCCCGGCGGCTGCTCGTGGCCACCGGTCTCGTCGACGAACTCCCTGCGCTGCCCGGCGTCGCCGAACGCTGGGGCCGGGACGTCCTGCACTGCCCCTACTGCCACGGCTGGGAGGTCCGTGACCAGCCGATCGGCATCCTCGCGACCGGTCCCACGGCCGTGCACCAGGCCCTGCTGTTCCGGCAGCTGAGCGCCGACGTCGTCTTCTTCCGCCATACCGGCCCGGAGCTCCCGGCGGAGGAGGTGGAGCAACTGGTCGCCCGAGGGATCGCCGTCGTCGAGGGCGAGCTGGCCGCCGTCGAGGTGACGGAGGACCGGGTCACCGGCGTCCGGCTCGTGTCGGGAGAGGTGGTCCCGCGGTCGGTGCTGGTCGTGGCGCCCCGCTTCACCGCACGCGCCGGCATCCTGGCCGGGCTCGGCCTCGAGGCCGAGCCCGTCGAGATGAACGGGCACGTCGTCGGAAGTGCCGTTCCGGCCGACCCGACCGGAGCGACGGCAGTACCCGGGGTCTGGGTCGCGGGCAACGTGTCCGATCTGTCGGCGCAGGTGGTGGTCTCCGCTGCAGCGGGTCTCCGGGCGGGCGCGATGATCAACGCCGACCTGGTCGCCGAGGAGACCCGGCTCGCCGTGGCCCGGCACCGGAGCGTGGCGGCATGAGTGGGCCGTCGAGCGAACCGGGAGTACGGGGCCAGGCGTCGGACCGGGAGACCTACGACGAGCTCTACCGCTCGACTCCGACGGTCTGGAGCGGCCGCGCGAACCGGCAGCTGGTCGTCGCCGCGACGCGCGAGCGCGACCCCGGGGCGGCGGTACGGACCGGCAACGCCGTGCCGGACACCGTCCTCGTCGCGCGGAGGGGGTCAGGAACGCGGTAGCCCCAGGTCGGCCAGCGCGGCCGTGACCGCCTCGTCCCGCACGAGGTCGAGCACCAGCAGCCGGTGCACGAGCACCCCGCGCCGGGTCAGCCGCAGATCGGCCATCCGCAGGCGGGGCAGCGCGGCCCCACCGGGCCGCGGCGGGGGCGGCTGCGGGTCCAGGAGGCCGGCGCGCTGGAGCTCGGCCAGGTCCTCGAGCGCACCCCAGGCGGTCCAGTCGCGGGGATCGGTCGGCAGCGGTGCCATCGGCAGCGGTACCCGGTCGCGCCGGCCGACGGCGGCCAGCAGCTCGAGCTGGCGCCCGGTCAGCGACTCCGCCGTCCGCAGGCCCCGGCCGACGACGGCGGCGTCGAGGTCGGGGGAGAGGACCGTCTCGGCGAGCAGGTAGCCGAGGTGGCGGACCCGCCACTCCTCGGTGGTGCCCCGGGCGGCGAGCACCACCGCCTCGGCGAGCTCGTCGGCGGCCACGCGGTCCTCGCGGCCGGACGGGAGGAAACCGTCGGTGCGCAGGGACCGTCCCTGCGCGGTGCGCGTGACCACGAGCTCGACCGCGAAGGCCAGGGCGGCACCGGCGCGCACCTGTTCCCGCCGGAACGTCTCGGCGCCCGGGTCGAGGGCGGCCGCGGTGGCCGCGCCGGCCAGGACCTCGGCCAGCGCGGCGTCGAGCCGGATCCGCGAGGCCGCTGGCTCGAACAGGATCGCCGCGGCCGACCTGCTCATCGAGCCGGCCACTGGCTCACCGGACTCGACCAGCAGCCGTCCCGGCGAGGGGTCGCTGTCCAGGTGCACGCCAGTGATCATCCCTGGCCGACCGGTGCCGCCGCACGCCCGGGCCGCGGCCGTTGCCCCGGAGGGGCGAGGAGGACCACGGCGGTCCCTGTGCTCTGCCCACCGGGAGCAGAGCACAGGGACACGCGAGGGCGAGCGGCGGACCGGGTGGGCGATCAGACGCCGGCCTTCTGCATCAGGGTTCCGCGGCGCAGGTAGACGGCCCAGGTGACGGCGACGCAGACCACGTAGAACGCGCAGAAGGCGCCGAGCGCGGTCTGCACCCCACCGGTGGCCGAGTACGACTCGGAGATGGTCCGCGGGATGAACACCGCGCCCAGTGCGCCGACCGCCGAGATGATGCCCACGGCCGCCGCGGTGTCCCGCCGGGCGCGGTAGAGCACGGTGCCGACCGCCTCGCCACGGGCACCCGCTGCCGCCTCGGCCCGGTAGATGATCGGGATCATCCGGTAGGTCGAGCCGTTGGTCATGCCGACGATCGCGAACAGCACCAGGAAGCTGATCAGGAAGCCCGCGAAGCTGCCCCTGTCCAGGAACAGCATGGCCGAGCCCACCGCGAGCGCCTGGCCGACGAAAGTCACCACTGTCACCTTGGCGCCGCCCACGCGGTCGGCCAGCCATCCGCCGAAGGGGCGGGACAGGGAGCCGACCAGCGGGCCGAGGAAGGCGTACCGGTACGTGTCGGCCGCGAACTCGTTGGCGAGCACCAGCGGGAAGGCCCCGGAGAAGCCGATGAACGAACCGAACGCCCCGATGTAGAGCAGCGACATCACCCAGGTCTGCCGGCGGCGGACGACGGCGGCCTGGTCGGCGATGTTGGCCTTGGCGCTGGTGAGGTTGTGCATGCCGAACCAGGCGCCGGCGATCGCCAGCAGGATGAACGGCACCCAGATCAGCGCCACGTTCTGCACGTAGCGGGCGTCACCGCCGTCCGTGGTCCCCGTGCTGCCGCCGACGACGGCGATCGCGCCGGCCGTGACGGCCAGCGGACCCACGAGCTGGATGATCGCGACCCCGATGTTGCCGCCGGCGGCGTTGAGGCCGAGGGCGAACCCCTTCTCCTTGTCCGGGTAGAAGAAGCTGATGTTCGCCATCGACGAGGCGAAGTTGCCTCCGCCGAAACCGCAGGTGATCGCCGTGAGCACCCAGAACCAGTAGGGCGCGTCGGTGGTCGCGGCGGTGACGAGGAGGCTGACCGGCACGAGCAGCAGGGCGGCGCTGACGACCGTCCAGTTCCGGCCGCCCACCAGCGCCGGCATGAACGTGTAGGGCACCCGCATGATCGCGCCGACCAGCCCGGCGGTGGCGACGAGCCAGAACAGCTGGTCGCTGGTGAAGCCGTAGCCGATCGAGGCCAGGACGGCGGTGGCGATCGAGAACATCTGCCAGACGCTGAAGCCGATGTTCTCGGCGAGCACCGACCAGACCAGGTTGCGGCGGGCGACCGGCCGGCCCTGGGGCGAGTTCCAGAAGGCCGGGTCCTCCGGGTCGTAGTGGTCGAGCCACCGGCCGCCGTGCCGCCGGCCGATGGTGCCGATCGGTGGCGCGGGGGCGGTGAGGGTCCCGGCGAGTGGCACGTCGTCGCGGGTGGGCGTGGAGGTCATGGGCTGCTTCCTGAGCGGTCGGCGGCGGGGCGCGTCCCCCGGGAGCCCGACGCTAGGAACGCAGCGTTGCCGGCCGACCGCGGTCCGGTGACCTCTGGCGAACAGTCACCTCACTCCGGCCGGCGGTCGTGGTGAGGACGGGGCCGGACCGCGGGGGATCAGACCGCCAGCCGGTAGCCGCGCTTGACGACGGTCTCGACGACGGGCGCGCCGAGCGCGGCGCGCAGCCGGGTCACCGCCATCTCGACGGCGTGCCCGTCGCCCGCCGCCGGGGAGCGCGCCGATCAGGTCCGCACCGGGGGACGACGTGCGCCCGGGCGGCGGGCGAGCTGCGCGCAGCACCGCCATCGGCCCGGGCGCGCAGCTCGACCACCCGGCCGTCGAGCACGGCGGCGTGCCCGCGCACCTGCAGGGTGTGCGCGCCGACCGTCAGCACCGGGTCGCGCTCGGGCAGCCGGGCGACGACCTCGCGGGCCAGCGCGCCGAGACGGGCCCGTTCGGGCTGGTAGCGTCGGGATGCCGGCGGCGTCGAGCGGGCCCGCGGTCACCGGGCCGACGGCGATCGCCAGCACCCGGTCGCTGCAGCGCCGCGACGACCTCGTCGCGGCGGCCGAGCTCCTCGGCGACGGCGAGCAGGCTCGCCGCGGCCGGGCGCGCTGGTGAAGGTGACCGCGTCGACGCCGCCGCCGACGATCGGTCGCGACCAGCCTGCGCACCGGGGCGACGTCCTCGGGCAGCACCCAGCGGTAGACCGGCACGGTCAGCACCTCGGCGCCGGTCGTCGCCGCAGCCCGGCGACGAGATCGGGCAGCGGGTCGCCGTGCAGCTGGACGGCGATCCGCCGTCCCTCCAGCGGGCCCTCCGCCCCGGACAGCAGGTGGTCGAGCACCTCGGCCGACGACTCCGACTCCGGCGACCACGCGTCGACCAGCCCGCCGCCGCGGATCGCGCCGCGGGCCTTGGGGCCGCGCGCCAGCACCCGGGCCGGCCGCAGGTGCTCGACCAGCGGCAGGTCCCAGGCGTCGGCGGCCTCGAGCCAGCCGCGGAAGCCGACGCCCGGTGGTCGCGATGACCAGGTCGACCGGGCTTGGCCAGCACCTCGCGGGTGGCCGCCACGAGCTCGGCGTCGTCGGACAGCGGCACGATCCGGATGGCCGGCGCGTAGACGACCCGGGCGCCGCGGCGGTCCAGCAGCGCGCCGAGCTCCTCCTTGCGGCGGGCGGCGGTCACCGCGACCGTGTAGCCGGCCAGCGGCAGGTCGGCCGGCGTGGCGTCGTCCGCGGTCTCGCGTCACGTGCCCCCATCGTGCTGCGTGCGCGTTCCGGGCCATCGTGTCCTGGCGATGAGATCCGAGCGCACGTGTCCGGGCTCAGCGAGGACGACGAACGCCCCGTCGGTGGGCGGCCGCGGCGCCGTCCACCCGGACGTCGGCCCGTGCCCGGGTGTCCTCGGGGCGAACTCGGCGCGCCTCGTCGCCTGCCAGCGCGCGCCACTCGTCGGCTCGAGCTCGGCGCCGTCCCGGGCCAGCCCGCGGGCGCAGCGCGCAGCGTCGGCGGGCGCCTCCACCCAGATCCGCAGCGTCGCCCACGCGGTCGAGCGCCCGGGGACTGCTGCCGCAGCCCTCGACGACCAGCACGCGGGCGGCCGGCACCGGCGTCGGCGTCGGCTCGAACCGGCCGGCCGCGCCAGTCGTAGCGGTGGTAGCGCGCCGGGCCGGCCGGCGGCGAGCGGGCGCAGCACGCCCGCCGCCAGCCGGGCGACGGCGCCGGTCAGGGTCCAGCCGGCGTAGAGGTCGTCCATGTGGCACGCACCGTCGCCGTCCGGGCCGAGGGCGGCGGCCAGCCGGCCGGCGAACGTGGTCTTGCCCGACCCGGCCGGGCCGTCGACGCAGACCAGCCGGGTGCGCGCCCAGCCGCGGCGCGGCGGCGCGGATCGCCGCTGCGGCCGAGCGTCCGGTCGACGGCCGATCAGCGGACGGCGAGGGTCCACGTGGGCACCGGGCCGCCGGCGCTCGGTGACCAGCCCGCGGCTGGCCAGCAGCCGCAGGTGGGCGTCGGTCTCGGTGACCGCGAAGATCCGCATCCGCCGCTCGTACTGGTCCCACGGCCGCGACCAGGTCAGGTGCGCGGCCAGCTGCCACGGGGTGCTGTGCGGGTGTTCTGCGGATCGGCGGTCGAGCAGCTCGGCCAGCCGGTGCTCGTGGTGCGCGGTGAGCTCGGCGCGACGCGCTCGGCCAGCCCGCGGAAGCGCCACTCGTGCGCCGGCAGCACCTCCGCCGGCTCGTCGCCGCGACGCGCGGCCAGCGAGTCCAGGTAGTCGCGCAGCGGGTCGGCGGTGCCGTCGTGGGTGCGTGGAGATGTTGGGGCTGATGCGGGGCAGCACGTGGTCGCCGGAGAAGAACAGCCCGGTGCGCTCCTCGGCGAAGCAGAGGTGGCCGGGTGTGTGGCCGGGCGTGTGGACGGCGCGCATCCGCCAGCCCGGGAAGTCGGCGATGCTCGCCGTCCTCGAGCAGCCGGTCGGGCACCGCCATGCGGGTGAACTGCGCCGAAGCGCTCCGGCGGGCCCGACGTCGGCGGCCGCCTCGTCGCGGTCGGCGCCGAGGGAGACCAGGAACGTCGACCTCGGCGGCCACCGCCGCGGCCGGGTCGCCGGTGCGTCGGGCGAGCCGACGATGCGCGGCGTCCGCGGGGTGCATGGCCACCCAGGCGCCCGAGGCCTCCCGGACCCGCGCGGCCAGCCCGAGGTGGTCGAAGTGCAGGTGGGTGACCAGCACGCCGCGGACGTCGGCGATCCCGCCGCCGATCGACGGCGAGCCCGGCGGTCAGCGCCGCCCAGCCCTCGTCGCTCTCCCAGCCGGTGTCGAGCAGACCGAGCCCGCCGCCGTCCAGCGCGAACGCGTAGACGGTGACGTAGCGCAGCGGGTCCGCGCATCGGCACCGGGATCGACCACAGGTCCGGCCGCAGCTGCTCGACCGGCGGCAGCGCGCGGCGCCTGCCAGGCCGTCGTGCTGGGCGGTGCCGGTGACCTCCACGTCCCGCACTCTGCCAGCCGCGGCCGGTGCCGCCGCTGGAAGCCCGGCTCTGGGACCATGGGCCCGTGTCCGCGCCCAGCCCCGCCCCGGTCTCCGCCGTCCCCCGGCGGCTGCGGCTGGTCTGCGCGGTCGCGGCCGCGGTCGTCGTCGGCGTGCTGGTCGTGCGTCGGCCTGCTGACGCTGACGTCGACGACCACCGGCGTGGTCGCCTTCGGCATCGGTCGACCAGGTCGCGCGTCGCTCGGGCTCGGCCTGCTGCTCGGCGCCGGGCGTCCTCTTGCTCGGCCGCTCGCGGGTGGACGCCGACGCCGACGGCATCCGGTTCCGCAACGTCGCCCTCCGGCACGACCTGCCGTGGACGGCGGTGCGCGCGGTCGCGCTTCGACCGGAAGTCCTCGGCCTGGGCGTCGCCTGGCGCTGAGAACGACGACGAGGTCGTCGCTGCTCGCCGTCCAGGCCGTCGACAAGGAGCACGCCGTGCGGGCCGTCGAGGGTCTGCGGGCGCTGCACGCCGCGGCCCGCAGGCGCGGCGAGCCGGCGCGCCCGCCGCTGCTCTACCCGACCCCCGGGAATGACCATGGGGGCGGCGGCGCTGTAGCATGGGCGAGCCTCCCTGCTCCATCGAGGCACGCGAACCATCCAGCGGCCCTCCCCGGGCCGCTGATCCAAGAGGAGCCCGCTCCCACCTGACGCCGGCAAGGCGCCCAGGTCCCCGGATCGCGAGAGCCGGCCCCGGTCGGTCGCCGCGTCGCGCACGAACCCGTCCGCGGGTGCGTGCGCCGCCGGCGAGTGGGCCCCGTGAGCAGACGCTCCCGGGGCCTTCGTTCTCTCCGGCGTCCGGGTGGGCGCGACTCCTCTCCATGCAGCAGCAGAGGAGAGGCCATCACCGAGCCCCGCATCAACGACCGTATCCGTGTCCCCGAGGTCCGCCTGGTCGGTCCCGAGGGCGAGCAGGTCGGCATCGTGTCGATCGGCGAAGCGCTGCGTCTGGCCCAGGACTCCGAGCTCGACCTCGTCGAGGTCGCTCCCATGGCCCGGCCGCCGGTCTGCAAGCTCATGGACTACGGGAAGTTCAAGTACGAGTCCGCCCAGAAGGCCCGCGAGGCCCGGCGGAACCAGGCGCTCACCGTCATCAAGGAGATGCGGCTGCGCCTCAAGATCGACCCGCACGACTACGAGACCAAGAAGGGCCATGTCGAGCGCTTCCTCAAGCAGCGGCGACAAGGTCAAGATCACCGTGATGTTCCGTGGCCGCGAGCAGTCGCGGCCCGGAGATGGGCTACCGACTGCTGCAGCGGCTGGCCGCCGACGTCGCCGAGCTCGGCGTCGTCGAGTCCAACCCGAAGCAGGACGGCCGCAACATGGTCATGGTGATCGCCCCGCACCGGAACCAGGCCGCGACCGACGCCGCCCGCCGCCAGGCCAAGGCGGAGAAGGCCGCCGAGGCCGCCGAAGGGCAGTCCTCGCAGGCCTGAGAGAGGACCCTCCTGCCCCCGGCACTCGCTCGCTCGCGCCGGGGCCCTGCAGGAGGGCCGGGACCGCACGACCCAGACGGCCGGTGCCGTGCGGCAGCTTCGTGCTGCCGCGTGGCACCGACACACACGAACAGGACGAGGGACATGCCGAAGCAGAAGACCCACAAGGGCACCGCCAAGCGGGTGCGCGTGACGGGCACCGGGAAGCTCGTGCGCGAGCACACGAACAACCAGCACAAGTTCGAGGTCAAGTCGTCCTCGCGCAAGCGCCGGGTGAGCGGCGTCGGCGTGCTCTCCCCGGCCGACGCACCCCGCATGAAGAAGCTGCTGGGTCTCTGAGCCGCCCTCTACCGAGACTGACGAGAAGACAGGAGCACTCACGTGGCACGCGTGAAGCGGGCGGTCAACGCCCAGAAGAAGCGCCGGACGACCCTCGAGGCCGCCAGCGGCTACCGCGGTCAGCGGTCCCGGCTGTACCGCAAGGCCAAGGAGCAGATCCTCCACTCGGCGACCTACTCCTACCGCGACCGCAAGGCGCGCAAGGGCGACTTCCGCAAGCTGTGGATCACCCGGATCAACGCCGCGGCGCGCCAGAACGACATGACCTACAACCGGTTCATGCAGGGCCTGAAGCTGGCCGGCATCGAGCTGGACCGTCGCGTCCTCGCCGAGCTGGCCGTCAACGAGCCGGCTGCCTTCGCCGCCCTCGTGGAGACCGCGCGCGCCGCGGTCGCCGCCGCCCCGGCGCCGGAGAAGGCCGCCTGAGCACGCAGCACGGAGCACCGCGACGCCGTCGGGTGCGGATCGGATCGATCCGCCCCGGCGGCGTCGCCGTCTGCGCCGCCGTCGTCCCGACGGGGGGAGGGGCGGCATGGAGCCGCTGACCGAGCGATCGGGCCGGGTCGCGGCCGCGCGCAAGCTCACCCGCCGCGCGGGGCGCGACGCGGCCGGGCCTTCCTCGCCGAGGGGCGGCAGGCGGTCGTCCGAGGCGCTGCGCCGACGCCGGACGGCGTCCGCGAGGTGTTCGCCACCGAGGCCGCCGCCGCCGCACACCGCGACCTGCTCGCGGCCACCGCCGTCCCCGTGCGGCTGGTCACGGACAAGGCGGCTGCCGGCCTGTCCGAGACGGTGACCCCGCAGGGACTGGTTGCCGTCTGCGCCCTGCGCGGACGTCGTCCGTCGAGCAGCTGGCCGCCGGCCCGCCGCGGCTGTCGGTCGCGCTGGCCGAGCTCGCCGACCCGGGCAACGCCGGCACGGTCCTGCGGACGGCGGACGCGTGCGGTGCGGGGGCCGTCGTGTTCGGCGCCGGCTCGGCCGACCCCTTCGGCGGCAAGGCCGTGCGCGTCGAGCGCCGGCAGCCTCTTCCACCTCGACGTCGTCCGGGCCGCGCCGCTGGCGGAGCTGCTCCCGCGGTCGCAGCGTGCCGGCGTCACGGTGCTCGCCGCCGACGGCGGGGGAGAGGTGGCCCTGACGCCTGGTGTCCGACCGCGCTCGCCGGGCCGGTGCTGTGGCTGTTCGGCAACGAGGCCCGCGGGGTGCCCGATGACCTGGCCGCCCTGGCCGACGCGCGGGTCCGCATCCCGATGCGCGGGCGGGCCGAGAGCCTCAACCTGGCCGCGGCCGCCGCGATCTGCCTCTACGCCACCCAGCTCGCCCAGGCCTGACCTGCCCACCGACCCGAGTCGATCATCGTCGACGTGCACGGGCTGTCGGCGTGTCCGACCGGGTCGCGTGCACACAGCCGATGATCAACTCGGGGCAGGGGTGAGGAGCAGGGGCAGGGGCAGGGGCAGGGGCAGGGGCAGGGGCAGGGGTGAGGGGCGGGGGTCCCGGGGTCAGAGGAGCTTGGCGCGCTTCCAGAGACGTTCGGACGGGCCGCCGATGAGCCCGTCGTCGCGGAGGAACGCCGACCAGCCCGGTGGCGGCGCTGCGCAGCTTGTCGGCGTAGTGCTCGTTGGCCCGCGCGGCTGCCTTCGCCGTCGCGGGGTCCAGGCCGACCGAGGCGTACACCTGCGGCTGCACCAGGTTGTCGGCCACGATCGCGGCGACGGCCGCCACCATCGTGCGCTGCTTGCGGCGCTGCCAGCCCGACAGCGCCGGGGCCCGCCGGGCGACCTCCTCGCGGGCGAAGCGCATGTGCCGCGCCTCCTCGACGACGTGGATCTGGCTGGTGGCCCGTGTCAGCGGCTGCACCCGCTCGTCCTTCATCAGATCGCGCTGGAAGATGTCGAGGATCTCCTCGGCCACCAGGATCGCCGCGTACGCGGCGGGTCCGCTGCCCTTGGCGGCGAAGGCCTTGCCCAGCGCGAGGATGGCGCGCGGTGGCTGGTACGAGGGGGCGCCGAAGGTCTCCGCCGTCCGGGCGAACATGACCGAGTGCCGGCATTCGTCGGCGATCTCGGTCAGTGCCCACTGCACGTGCGGCTGGGCCGGGTCGTCGCCGTAGACGTCGCGCAGCACGAGCTGCATGAGCAGGCACTCGAACCAGATGCCGACGCCGGAGATCGAGCAGTACTCGTGGATGGTCAGGGTCACCCGCTGCGACTCGGTGAGCTCGTCCCACAGCGGCGTGCCGTACAGCGAGGACCACTCCGGCGAGAGACCGTAGAGGTCGTGCGGAATCGGGGCGTCCCAGTCGATGTCGACCACGGGGTCGTAGGACTTCTTGGCCGCCGACTGCAGCAGCCGTGCGGAGAGCTCCTGGCGGCCGACCGGCTTCTTGCGCGTCGTCGGTGCGGCGGGAGGGGGCAGCGTGGCAGTCATGGAAGAGCTCCAAGCGTGTCGTCGAGGGCGTCGAGCGATCCCGTGAAGAAAGGTAGCTGTTACTGTCAGACACATGCAACAGGTGGCACTGTTGTCCGACATGTCGTCCGGCGTGCCGTCCCCCGCTGAGCCGGGGCGGGCCCCCGACGGCCGGCGGGCACGCTGGACCGAGCACCGACGCGCCCGTCGCGAGGACCTCGTCGCCGCGGCCGTCGAGGCGGTCCGCCGCGTCGGCCCCGAGTTCGCGGTCGACGACGTCGCACGCAGCGCGGGGGTGTCCAAGACCGTCATCTACCGGTACTTCGCGGACAAGGACGAGCTCATCGACGCCGTCCTCGACCGCATCGCGCAGGCGATCCTGCTGCCTCGGCTGCTGGGCGAGCTCGCCACCGAGTACCCCGACGATCGCCGGCACCTGCAGGCGGTGATCGCTGCGTTCGTCTCGCTCATCGAGGACGAGCCGCAGCTCTACCGCTTCGCCTACGCCCAGGCAGGCCGGTCCGGGCGGGCCGACCTCGTGGCCGACACCGAGCGGGAGGTCGCGCAGGCGCTGGGCGCGCACCATGGCCGCCCGCCTCGCGGCGGCCGGCCGGCCGGCCGAGCCCGCGATGACCTGGGCCTACGGCGTCGTCGGGATGGTGCAGCTGGCCGCCCACTGGTGGTCCGACACCCGCCACGTGTCGTCGGCCGAGCTGGTCGAGCACCTGACCGCGCTGGCAGACGGGGGCATCACCACGCTGCTGCCGGCCCGACGGGACGGCGCCCCGGCGTGAGCGGGCACGAGGAACCGGACGGTTACGCCGGCGAGGTCGCGATCACCGGTGCGGACGGCGACGCACGCACCGCACACGCCGTCCTCGGCGCCCGCTTCGACCCGCTGGCCGGACACGTCGTCTGGTCCGGTCGGGTCGCCGCGGACCTGCTGCTGCGCATCCGGGTCACCGTCGACACCCCGCACGGTCGCGGCACCGCCGAGACCACCGAGCGCGACGTGTGGGGAAACACCCGCCTGGCCGGCCTCGATCGGCCACCGTTCCCGGTGGAGCTCCTGGACGGCGGCGCGGCCTGACAGCTCCTCCGCCGTCGCCGTGATCAGGACGATGGTCGCTCCGCGTTCTGCCCGCCGGCCTGGGTGGCGAGCAGGAACAGCGCGTTGGAGGCATGTCGCCCGTGCCGGCGACCGCTCGCGGTTCCTGGTCGAACCGTCGGCGATCAGCCTGAGTTCTCGAACGCCGAACGTGGGTCGCTGCGGCTGAGTGCTCGTGCCAGGGCGAGAGAGGCGGTGAGCACCGCGGGGGCGAACCGTTCCGGGTTGAACCGGGCGACGGGCAGCGAGACCGAGATCGCGGCAACTGTTCGCCCGTCCACGAGGACGGGCGCGGCCACGCACGCGTTTCCCGGCGCGGCCTCCTCCTTCTCCCAGGCGATCCCGGTCCGACGCGTGTGGTCCAGCTGGCGACGGATGACGGCCGGATCCGTGATCGAGGCGCTGGTCCACCTGCGGAGCGGGCCCGCCAGGACCTCGTCGACAACCGTGGCCGGCTCGTGCGCCAGCAGGGCCTTGCCCACGCCGGTGCAGGTCAACGGTGCTCGTCCGCCGGTCCGCGATGGGAGTGGCAGGCAGTGGTGGCCGTGGATCTTCTCGGCGTAGACGGCGTCGGTGCCGTCCCGGACAGCGAGGTGCACGGTCTCGCCGGTCGCGGCGAAGAGGTCCTGCATGTACGGGAGGCTCACCGCGCGGAGCCGGTGCTTGACCGGGACGAGCTCGCCCAGCTCGAAGAGCCCGACGCCCAGTTGGTAGCGGTTGCCCGACCGCTCGACCCACCCGTACTCGGCAAGCTCGCCGACAAGACGGTGAACGGTGGAGCGAGCCAGGCTCGTGCGGTGTCCCAGTTCGGCCAGCGACACCGGGCGTCCGCCGTTGAAGGCACGCAGGACGAGGACGGCCTTGTCCAGCATCGAAGAGGTCTCCCGTGACATGGGCCACATTCTGGACTAAGGGCAGTCCCTTGTAATCATTCTCCCGCCCGAGCGGGCCGCACCGTGATGCCGGTCGAGCGTCCCGTCCAGCGGGACGGATTCTTGTGTGCGGATCGCTCGACCGGTTCATTGTCGCCCGTGACGACCATGGACATCGCCATCGGTGAGGCAGCCGATCGGCTCTCCGCCGCCGCGGTGACCGGTGCTCCGTGCGCCCCGGTCCGGGACCTGATCGGCGCGCACGACGTGGACGCCGCCTACCGGGTGCAGGAGGTGCTGATCGCGGAGCGGCTGTCGGCCGGCGCCCGTCGTGTCGGTCGCAAGATCGGCCTGACGTCCAGGGCCGTCCAGGTCCAGCTCGGCGTCGACTCGCCGGACTTCGGCACCCTCCTCGACGACATGGAGGTCCACCAGGACCGGCCGGTCGACGTCGGCCGACTGCTCCAGCCCCGGATCGAGGGCGAGATCGCGTTCGTCCTCGGCGCGGACCTGGCCTCCGACGATCCGACCCTCGCGGAGGTCCGGCAGGCGGTCGCGGAGGTGCGTCCGGCGCTCGAGATCGTCGACAGCCGGATCGCCGGATGGGACATCACACTCGCCGACACGGTCGCGGACAACGCGTCCAGCGGGCTGTTCGTCCTGGGTCCGACGTCGGTACCGCTGACCGCCGTGGACACCGCCGGTGTGACCCTCGAGCTGTTCCGGGGCGACGAGCTGGTCTCGCAAGGCTCGGGCGAGGCCTGTCTCGGGGATCCGCTGCTCGCCCTGCAGTGGCTGGCCCGTACAGCGTCCCGGTACGGAGTCCCCCTTGCCGCCGGGGAGGTCGTGCTCAGCGGCGCGCTCGGCCCCATGGTTGCCGTCGGGCCGCGGGACCGGTTCAGCGCCCGGATGGCCGGGCTCGGCGAGGTCCGGGTCGAGTTCACCGGGGACACACGGACGTGACCACACGGGCGAAGGTGGCGATCATCGGCTCGGGCAACATCGGGACCGATCTGATGATCAAGGTCTGCCGGTCGGCGTCGCTGGAGATGGCGGCGCTCGTGGGCATCGACCCGGCCAGCGAGGGCCTGGCGCGGGCCCGCCGACTGGGCGTGCCGGCAACGGCCGACGGCGTCCACGGGTTGCTCGGGATGGACGTGTTCCCCGACGTCGCCGTCGTGTTCGACGCCACCTCGGCACGCGCCCACATCGCCAACGACGCGCTCCTGCGGCCCACCGGTGTCCCTGTCGTCGACCTCACGCCGGCCGCAATCGGGCCTCACGTGGTCCCACCGGTCAATCTCGACGCGCTCGTCGACACGCGCAACGTCAACATGGTGACCTGCGGGGGGCAGGCGACGATCCCGATCGTCGCGGGGGTGTCGCGCGTGACCCCGGTCCGCTACGCGGAGATCGTCGCCTCGATCGCCTCGCGGTCGGCGGGCCCGGGGACCCGCGCCAACATCGACGAGTTCACCGAGACCACAGCGCACGCCATCGAGATCGTCGGGGGAGCCGACCGCGGCAAGGCGATCATCGTGCTCAACCCGGCCGAGCCCCCGATGATCATGCGGGACACCGTGACCATGCTGGCCGACGCCGCAGATGTCGACGACGTCGCCGGCTCGGTCGTCGAGATGGTCGCCAAGGTCTCGGCCTACGTGCCCGGTTACCGCCTCAAGCAGCGCGTGCAGTTCCAGGACGTGCCGGCCGGCGATCGGCGGCGCCGCCTCGTGAGCGGCTCTGCCCGATCCGGCGACCTTCTGCAGGTCTCGGTGTACCTGGAGGTGGAGGGAGCGGGTCACTACCTCCCGCCGTACGCCGGAAACCTCGACATCATGACGTCCGCGGCGCTCCGCGTGGGTGAGGTCCTGGCCGCACGCCCGTCCCGCGTGAAGGCCGCGTCGTGACCGCCGTCTACGTGCAGGACGTCACGTTGCGGGACGGCATGCACGCCGTGGCCCACACGATGTCGGCCGACCAGGTCGCGCGGATCGCGCGCGCCCTGGACGCAGCCGGAGTGGCCGCCATCGAGGTGGCGCACGGCGACGGCCTGGCGGGGAGCAGTCTCAGCTACGGCGCCGGCGCGCACAGCGATCAGGAGTGGATCTCCGCGGTTGCCGACGTGGTCGAGCATGCGCGACTGACGACACTCCTCCTGCCCGGCATCGGCACCGTCGCCGATCTCCGGGCTGCGGCCGACCTGGGCGTCACGTCGGTCCGCGTGGCTACGCACTGCACCGAGCCGGACATCGCCAGCCAGCACATCGGAACGGCCCGCGACCTGGGCCTCGACGTCGCCGGTTTCCTGATGATGAGCCACATGGCCGAGCCGGACGCACTCGCCCGCAACGCCGAGATCATGGAACAAGCAGGGGCCCAGTGCGTCTACGTCACGGACTCCGGTGGCCGATTGACCATGACCGACGTCCGGGACCGTGTCCGGGCCTACCGGGATCGACTCGACCCCGGGACGGCGATCGGCATCCACGCGCACCACAATCTCGCCCTCGCCGTGGCCAACTCGGTCGTTGCCGTGGAAGAGGGCGCACACCGGGTGGATGCCTCGCTGGCAGGGCTCGGTGCCGGGGCCGGCAACTGCCCCCTCGAGGTGTTCGTCGCCGTAGCAGACCTCAGCGGGTGGGACCACGGCTGCGACCTGTTCGGCCTGATGGACGCCGCCGACGACGTCGTACGGCCGCTCATGCAGCGCCCCGTGCAGGTCGACCGCGAGACCCTGACCCTCGGCTACGCGGGGGTGTACTCCAGCTTCCTCCTGCACAGCGAGCGCATCGCCGCCGAGCACGGCATCTCCTCCCGCTCCCTGCTGGTGGAGGCCGGCCGTCGGCGCCTCGTCGGCGGCCAGGAGGACCTCCTCGTCGACATCGCGCTCGACCTGGTCCGGGACGGGGTGCCCAGCCCGGCCCCCGGGCTGTCCGCTGCCGCCCCAGGCGCGCCGGCGACGACAGGGGGTGGATCGCGATGACAACCGCGACGAGCCGCCGTCCCTCGGCAGGCTCCGGTCGGGACGTCGTGGAGCCGCCGGCTTCTGCCACCCCGGAGCTGCCGCCCTCGCCGCGCCGGCTCCTGCCTGCAGCCGCGGGTTCGGTCGTGTTCGGCGTCGTCGGTCTGGTCGTCCTCGCGCCGATCGTCTTCATGCTCGTGCAGTCGTTCAACGTCGCGGGCCTGGGCAATGCCTTCGTGCCCGGGATGGCTGCCTGGAGCGCGCTGTTCGAGTCGGAGCGGACGCTCGACTCGCTGTTCTACACGTTCGTCCTTTCCCTGCGCGTCCCTGCTGCGGTCCTGGTGGGCGCCGGCATCGCCTGGTTCCTCGCGCGCACGCAGATCCGGCTCAAGAGGTTCGTCGAGTACTCGTTGTGGCTCGCCTTCTTCCTGCCCACCGTGCCTGTCGTGCTCGGCTGGATCGTCCTCGCCGACCCCCACACCGGGCTTCTCAACGAGTGGCTCGGCGGGCTGCCGGGCTCGCCCGCTGTGGACATCTACTCGCTGCCGGGGATCTTCTGGGTCCACCTGTCCCTGACGACCGTCCCGATCATGACGATCTTCCTGTCGCCGGCCTTCCGGCAGATGGACGTCTCGCTGGAAGAGGCCGCGCGGATGTCCGGCGCGGGGCCGTTGCAGTCGATGCGGCGGGTGTCGCTGCCCCTGGCAAGGGTCGCGTTGCTGGCCGCGACCGTCATCGGCTTCATGCGGAGCCTCGAGGTCTTCGAGGTCGAGGAGATCCTCGGCACCCCGGCGGGCATCGATGTCTACGCGACCCGGATCTACGACCAGATCGGCTCCGATCCGCCGCAGTTTCCCGGCTCTTCTTACTTGAGGTGGGGGCTGGTCAGCCCGCCGGCGATGAGCAGCATGCGTAGGCGGTAGTTGTCGCGGTTGCGGAAGCCGCGGGCGATGCGACGGTGGAGCTCGATGAGGCCGTTGACGGCTTCGGTGCCGCCGTTGCTGGCGCGGCCGGTGTCGAAGTAGGCCAGGAACGCCTCGCGCCACTGCTTCAGCGTCCGGCCGAGGCGGGCGATCTCGGGGACTGGGCAGCTGGGGAAGGAGTCGATGACCTTCTCGGCGATCTGTCGGCCCTCGGCGGTGTGCTCGTGCCGGTAGGCCGAGCGCAGCTGCTGCGCGCACGACCAGGCCAGCCAGACCGCCAAGTGTCGGTCGTCGGCGTCGAACGCGGCGTGCAGTCGTTCCCACTGCCGGTCGGTGAGGTTCTCCGCGCCGGCTCGCAGGGTGTTCCGGATGCCGTAGAGCGGGTCGTTCTTGCGGCCGCGGTGGCCGTGGATCTCCTGCTGGATGCGGCGCCGGCAGCGGTCCACGGCGTCGGTGCCGAGCTTGACGACATGAAACGCGTCCAGCACTGCGGTGGCGTCCTCGAGCTGGTCGTCGATGGCGTTCCTGTAGCCGTGGAACGGATCCAGCGTGGCTACCTGCACCCGGGCCCGGAACGCGTCGCCGCGTGCGGTCAGCCAGTCGGCGTAGACCTTGCCCGACCGCCCGGGTACCAGGTCAAGCAACCGGGCGCGGACCCGTCCGTGCTGGTCACGGGTCAGATCGACCATGCCGGTCAGCTCCTTGGGGCCGCGACCACCGTCCTCGACCGGCTTGGTCGAGACGTGGTGCCAGATGTGCTCGTCCACGCCCAAGGCGGTGACGTCGGCGAAGCGCGCCTCATCGGCGGCCATCTCCTCCAGCAGCGGCTTGACCGTCCGCCACACGGTGCGCCAGGTCGTGCCCAGCTGCCGGGCGATCCCGGCGACCGAGGCGTGCTCGCGGCGCAGCTGACCGACCGCCCACCAGGCTGCCCGGGTGGTGAGCAGCGCCCGTGGCCGGGCGAGGTCGGCGTGCTGCTCGGTGAACGCCTTGCCGGTGCACTCGTCCTCGGCGCAGCGCCAGGTCCGCTTGCGCCACACCAGCTCGACCGGGCGCCCGAAGCAGGGCACGTCGATCAGGACGACGTCGCGGCGACCGTGGCTGCCGACCAGGACGCCACAGGCCAGGCAGCCCATCGGCTCCGGTGCCGACTCGACCACCACCTGCACCCGGCCGGGCTGCTCGGCGACCTCGATGACGTGGAACCCGTCCAGGCCGACGAGCAGATCACAGCGGTCGCAGTAGGCGGAAACAGGACGTGAGCGCGCGCGAGCGCACGCCGTAGGCTCGGACACCGTCGAGGCCTTCCGGAACGGGTTGCTTGGTCGCTCCCGATCTTGGAAGGTCTCGACCCCTTCCCGGCCTCAGCTCACCCGCGCGAGTTCCTCACACCCACCTCAGGTACGAAGAGCCAGTTTCCCGAGGCCATGGCCCTCGGCGTGGTCATGCTGGTCACCCTCGTCGTCCTGGCGCTTCTCAACCAGCTGCTGACCAGGAAGTGGGGGGACGTGGCGACGGTCGGCGGCCGTGGCATGCGGAGCCACCCGCGGAAGGGCACGGCCGTCGACCGCGTGGTGATGGGCGTGATCCTCGCCGGACTCGTCGTCGGCCTGTATCTCCCGCTCGTGGTCGTGCTTCTTGGCTCGATCCGCTGGCGCTTCGGCTTCTTCACACGGGGGCAGTGGACGGGTGAGCACTGGGTGTCCACCCTGCAGGACCCTGCGTTCCTCGAGTCCCTGCGCAACTCCTTCCTCGTCGCGACCGGCACCGCCTTCCTCGGCATCGCCCTCTACTCGATGCTCGCCTGGCTGATCGCACGCAAGAAGATCGCCTTCTCCCGCGGCCTCGCGGTCCTCTGCTGGCTGCCGTGGGCCGTGCCGGGCCTGCTGCTCGGCTTCGCCTGGACGAGCCTGATCCTGGGCACGGGCGCGGGGTCGGCGCTCTACGGGACCTTGGTGCCGCTGATCACCGTGCTCGTGATCAAGGAGCTGCCGCTCGGGGTCTCGATGCTTCGCAGCGCCATGGGGCAGGTGTCGGTCGAACTCGAGGAACCGGCCGTGGTGGCGGGGGCGGGGCAGTGGACCGTATTCCGCCGGATCCTGCTGCCGCTGATCGTGCCCATGCTCGCGACCGTCTTCGTCTTCACCTTCATGATGTCGCTCCGCGACATCGCCGCCACGGTCATGCTCGCGACTCCCGGCACGCGGACCCTGTCGCTGCTCCTCTTCGAGTATGCGGTGGCCGGCGGCTACGAATCCGCGGCCGTGATCGGGCTGCTGATGGCGGGAATGGCCTCCCTGGTCGCACTGGTCGCGCTCCGGGTGATGCGCAAACACGACCTCAGCGGGATGTGACGCGTGAAAGACGCCCTGCCCATCGACGTCCTGCCCATCGACGTCCTGCCCATCGACGTCCTGCCCATCGACGTCCTGCCCATCGACGTCCTGCCCGAAGGAGGCCTTCATGGTGCACGTTGACGAGTACCTGCGGCTGGACCAAGGGTTGGTCGACTGCGCGGTCTACTCGCCCGAGGTCTACGCCGCGGAGGTGCACGCCGTCTTCGGCCGGGCCTGGCTGTTCGTCGGTCATGTCCAGCAGGTGGGGTCACCGGGCGACTACGTCACCACGTGGATGGGGGAGACGCCCGTCGTCGTGCTCCGCGGGTACGACGGTCGCGTCCGCGTGTTCGTCAACGGCTGTCGTGCGGGCGGCGGGCGATTCGTCCACTACGACGCCGGGCAGCTCCAGGTCCTCACCTGCCGTGCGCACCGGCAGGGCTTCGACAACACCGGCAAGGCCCTCCACGACGACGGCGGCGGCACAGGTCCTCCCTGCTGCCTGCGCGCGGCGGCGTCCGTGGAGGACTACGGGGGCCTCCTGTTCGCCGCGCTGGACCGGCCCGTCGTGTCACTGCGCGATTGGCTCGGCGACGCCACCTGGTACCTGGACAACTACCTGCTCCGCGAGGACATCGGCGGGCTCGCCCTGGTCCCCGGCACCCAGCGATACACCATGCCCGGCAACTGGAAGCTGCTCGCGGAGAACTTCGCCGGGGACGACTACCACGTGGCCATCACCCATGCGTCGGTCCTCGGACTGCGCGCGCAGGGCGTGGAGCCACGGCTGATCAACTCGCCCGGCAGAGGTGGGACCGGGATCCACTACTCGGTGGCCACCGGCTTCGGCCACGGCGTGCCGCACGGACTGCTGGAGGTCCGCGTCGGGGAGGAGTTCTACGAGCACGACCTCATGCGCGCCCGCACCCTCTCGCGGGAGGCGGTGGACTGGGTGCGCCTGCGGCGGGAGACGGTCGACCGCCGCCTACCCGGGCTGCCTGCGAAGCCGTACAGCTTCCACGTGGGCAACCTCTTCCCGACGCTGTCGGTCATCGGCAACGGAACGGCCATGGAGGCGGTGGGTCTCCTCGTGTGGCACCCCCGCGGGCCGTACGAGACGGCGGTGACCGAGATCGGCTTCGTCGATGCTGCCGCACCGCGGGATCTGCAGGAGCAGATGTGCTTCTCGCTCGTGCACCAGCAGGCGGCCGCCGGGATCTTCGCGCCCGACGACCACGAGAACTTCGAGCGGCTGGCCGAGAACATCCGCACGTTCGAGGCACGGAAGGTGCCCTTCAACTACGAGATGGGTCTGCCGACCGAAGGCGTGGACGTCCGGCCGCCCGAATGGCAGGACCCGCGGTGGCCCGGCCTGGTGCTACCGCGGTTCACGGAGGACATCCAGCGGGACTTCTACCGGTACTGGCGTGAGCTGATGACCGACAGCGGGGCGATGGAATGACGACGACCGATTCGATCCTGGCCGCCGACGCGGCGGCCTTCCTCAGCGAGGAAGCCGAACTGCTCGACGACAACCTCTTCGACGACTGGCTGGCCCGGCTCGACCCGGGCATCCGCTACGTCATGCCCAGCACCGGCATCGTGCGGCCGCCTCACACGGAGGAGGAGCGCGCCGCCCGGGAGGCGCAGCGGTGGGGGACCGTCGCAGGTGAGGAGCCGCTGCAGTTCTGGCTCTACGACGAGGACTACAGCTCCCTCAACATGCGCGTGCGCCGGCTGGACACGGGTCTGGCTCACGCCGAGCTGCCGGAGTCGATCACGACGCGGTTCGTCACCAACGTGACCGCCAGACCAGACCCCCAGGACGACGACGGGCTGCGCGTGCGCTCGAAGCTGCTCCTCCACCAGGTGCGGCACGAGAGCAACGAGAGCGTGTTCTACGCCAGGCGATGGGACAGGCTGCGGCGCACCGACGACGGCTTCCGCCTGGTACGGCGCTACGTCGAGCTGGCTCACCCGGTCCTGCCCAGAACCCTCTCCATCTTCTTCTGAGCGACGAGGCGGACGCCGGGTGACCCCCTCGTGCACCTCGCCAGCTGCACCACGGCTCCGCGGTCCCCGCGGGGTCGGTCCCACCCCGTGCAGGCGCGACGACTCCTCGCCGCGCCTCCTGTCGAAAGGGAACGAATGAGGCGCAATCGGTCCGGCCGGCCCCTGCGGGCCGCGCGCATTGGTGCAGCCCTGAGCTGTGCCGTCCTGCTGGCCGCCTGCGGGGGAGACGGCGGCGGTGGGGGTGACACGACGGGCAGCAGCGGTTCCGACGGGGACTCCGACGGCGCGCTCGCCGTGCAGTACTCGCAGGAGGAGCAGCAGGAGCTGATCGCCCGTCACGACGACTGGGACGAGGGCGCGGGTCCCGAGTGGGAGGCGTTGCTGGCTGCGGCACAGGAGGAGGGCACCGTCGCGATCGCCTCCACTCCCAATCCCGCCGTCCGGGACCTGATCAGCCGGCAGTTCGAGGAGGACACCGGCATCGAGGTCCAGTACCTGCCGAACGCCGTGCCGGCCGAGATCACCGGACGGCTGCGTCAGGAGGCAGCCGCCGGCCAGATGTCGCTCGACGTCTTCCTCTCCGGGTACCCGGGCGTGGTCGACGAGCTGCCCGCGGGCCTGCTCCGGCCGCTCGAGCCCGAACTCGTGCTGCCCTCGGTCACCGATCCCGCGGGTTGGGACGGCGGTGAGCTGCCGTGGCAGGACAACGGCGCGGAATACCTGCTGCGGCTGCTGAACTACGTCACCGGTTACCCCGTGGTGAACACCGACATCATCGACCCCGACTCCATCACGGTCTGGGACGACCTGCTCGACCCCGAGTTCAGCGGCCAGATCGCGCAGTTCGATCCCCGGCGTCCGGGGCCGGGCAGTGGTGCCGCGGTCTACTTCGTCACCGACAGGGGGCGGGACTTCGCCCAGGAGTTCTACGACACCCAGGACGTCACGTTCACGACCGACCAGCGCCAGCTGGCCGACTGGGTGGCCCGGGGCACCTACCCGATCGGTCTCGGCGTCGACGTGAAGCAGGTCCAGGAGCTGCGGGCCGAGGGCTTCCCCCTCGAGGCGGTGCTGCCCGATGACGCCCCGGGTGTCCTGACCAGCGGCTACGGCATCCTGCGGCTGTTCGCCGACTCGCCGAATCCCAACGCCGGCGTGGTGTTCGCCAACTGGCTGGCCAGTCCGAGGGGCGCGCAGGTGCTCCAGCTGTCGTTCGACCAGCCGTCGTCGCGGGCCGACGTCGAGGTCACGGAGAACATCCCGGCCGAGCTGGTTCCGCAGGACGGCGTCGACTACGTCGACCAGAACACCGAGGACTACGTCATCGCCGGCATGGTGCCTGGAACCGCAGCCCTGGGCGAGATCATCGGCGACTGAGCCCGGGTCGCGGCGACCCCACCGGGGCGCCGCGACCCGCTCGGCCTTCGGAATCAACCAGATCGCTCTGTCGACCCCGGTCGCCGGCCGCACCTGCCGCGACCCCTTCCGAGGAGGGCACATGACCGTCACCGGAGAGCACCTGAACCCCGCCCAGTCCGGCCTGCTCAGCAAGGACGTCTTCTCGGCCGAGGTGTACGAGGCCGAACTGACGAATGTCTTCGGACGGTCGTGGCAGTTCGTCGGCCACACGTCCATGATCCCGAACGCCGGCGACTACGTGTCGCTGTACATGGGCGAGGACCCCGTCATCGTCACGCGCGATGCCGAGGGGAGCATCCACGTCCTCCTCAACAAGTGCCGCCACCGCGGCAACCGGGTGTGCCTGTTCGACACCGGCAACAGCAGGTCCTTCACGTGCAGCTACCACGGGTGGGCTTTCACGACCGACGGCAGCCTGAAGGCGGTCCCGTTCCTGCGCGACACCTACGGGGACAGCTTCGACAAGTCGAAGTGGGGCCTGGTCAAGGCCAAGGTGCAGGAGTTCCACGGGCTGGTCTTCGCGACCTGGGACGCCCATGCCGCCGATCTCGAGACCTACCTGGGAGACGCTGCCTGGTACCTCGAGGCGATGATGCTCGACGAGGCGCTCGGCGGGCTCGAGGTGGTCTCGGGGGTGCAGCGCTACCGGATGCCGGCCAACTGGAAGTTGCTCGCCGAGAACTTCGCCGGTGACCAGACCCACGTCGCGATCACCCACGCGTCGGTGCTCAGCGTCCGCGCCGCGAACATCGACCCACGGCTCGGCGTGCTGCCCGGTCGTGACGTCCGGGCCGGGGGCCGCAGCTACGGCATCGCCTGCAACCACGGGCGGGGCGCGCCGCACGGCCTGCTCGAGGTCCGCGTCGGTGACTCCTTCTACGAGCACGACCTCGCGCAGGCCCAGCCCCTGGGTGCCGACGCCGTCGACTGGGTGCGTCGCCGGCACGACGTCCGGTCGCGGGCCATGCAGGCGCAGGGCATGTCCCCGGTGCCTTACGGCTTCCACATCGGCAACATCTTCCCGAACTTCTCCGTCGTCGGTCTCGGGACCGCGATGGACGGGGTCGGCCTGATCCTCTGGTTGCCTCGTGGGCCGTTCGAGACCGAGGTGTGGCAGTGGTGCGCGGTCAACCGGGATGCCCCGGCCTCGGTGCGCCGGCGGCAGCGCGAGGTCCTGATGGAGCAGCAGTCGGCGGCCGGAGTGTTCGCGCCGGACGACCACGAGAACTTCGAACGGCTGCAGAGCAACCTGGCCAGCACCGAGGGCAGGCGCTGGCCGTTCAACTACGAGATGGGCAGGGAGATCCCGCCCCTGGTGGACGGCCCCAACTGGCCCGGCCGCGTGATGCAGGCCCTCAGCGAGGAGAACCAGCGGGAGTTCTACCGGTACTGGGGCGGACTGATGACCGAGGTCTAGTCCGCAGCGGGGCGCAGGAAGTCATCACTCGGTCGGGACACCGACCACCACATCGAAGAGAGGTGTACGCAGTGGATCGCGTTACCGGGCGGTTGGGACTGGGCTTCGTGGGCCTGGGACAGGCCGTCAACCTCATCCTCCGCCGCAGGGCCGAGCTCGAGAGGCTGCCCTACGACGTGGTCGCGGCCGCCGAGCTGCCCGGACGCCGAGAGGCGCTGGACCGCTTCGAACTCGAGTTCGGCGGCCGGGGCTACACCTCCGTGGAGGAGTTGTGCGCCGACCCCGCTGTCGACGTCGTCTACATCGCGACGCTGCCCGAACAACGGCTGGCGCACGTGACCATCGCCGCGCAGGCCGGCAAGCACGTGATCGTCGAGAAACCGATGGCGCCGACCCTCGACGAGGGGCGACGGCTCATCGAGGTGGCCGACGCGCACTCGGTGCGGCTCATGGCCGGACACACGCACAGCTTCGACGCGCCGATCCTCCGGATGCAGGAACTCGTCGCCTCCGGCGAACTGGGGCGGCTGCTGTCGATCCTGACCTTCAACCACAACGACTTCAACGTGCGCCCCTGGCCCAACCGGGAGCTGGCCGCCAGCCACGGACCGGTCCTGAACCAGGGCCCGCACCAGGTCGACATCGTCCGGCAGATCGCCGGTGGGCTGGTGCGCTCGGTGCGCGCCTCGGTGATCTGGGACGACCTCCGGGACTGCGAGGGTGGGTACACCTGCCACCTGTCGTTCGAGGACGGCGCCTCGGCGCTGCTCTCCTTCGACGCGCGGGGCTTCTTCGACAGCGGGGAGCTGTTCGGCTACATCGGTGAGGGCGGTCAGCAGCGGGCCACCGGCCTGGCCCGGCGGATGCGGCAGAACTTCGTCGAGCTCGCAGCGGCGTCCGCGAGCCGCAGCGAGCTCGACGCCCGACTCGAGGCGCAGAAGGAGCAGGGCCGTTACGGCGTCCCCGATCCCGCCGGCGACACCATGGCGCTGTTCGGGTACACCGGCGGTGAGGTCCGGTACCAGCCCTTCTTCGGCTACACACTGGTCACCTGTGAACGTGGGGTGATCCGGCAGACCCCGAACGGGCTGATGGTCTACGGCGAGCACGGACCGGTCGAGATACCCATGGACAAGGGCAGGACGGGACGCACCGCAGAACTTCTGGAGATGCACTCCGCCGTGGTCGACGACCGGCCGCTGTTCCACGACGGCCGCTGGGGACTGGCGACGCTCGAGGTCTGCCTGGGCATCCTGGAATCGGCGTCCACCGGTTCGGACGTCGTCATGAGCCACCAGGTCGCCGTCGAGCCGGCGACGGCCGGGAGTGCGTCGTGACCGCCCCCCGGCGCCGGACAGCGCATGCCGAGAGCCCGGTGGAACAGAGCGTCTGGGTCGAACTGCTCGGTGCGGAGGTTCGCTACTACGACGCCGGAGGCATCCGCACCCGCTGCATCGAGGCGGGATCCGGACCTGCCGTGGTGTTCCTGCACGGGGTGGGTGGGCACGCGGAGGCCTTCGCCCGCAACGTCGTCCCGCTCAGCGACCACTTCCGGGTCATCTCCCTCGACTACCTCGGTTTCGGGCTCACCGACGCGCCGCCGTCCCCTCCGGATCGGGACGCCTACGTGGCCCACCTGCTCGCCTTCCTCGACGCCGCCGGCATCGAGAAGGCCCACCTCGTAGGTGAGTCGCTCGGCGGCTGGGTCTCGATGTGGACCGCAGTGCTGCACCCCGAGCGTGTCGGCAAGCTGGTGTCGGTCTGCGGCGCCCGGCTCGGGGTGGAGGAGGACGAGGAGTCCCGCGCGCACATGCGCCGGGGACTGGCCGACCTGCGGCGCCTCACCGCAGAGTTCGTCTCGGACCCCAGCCGGGACGCGGTCCGCCGCCGGATGGAGTGGCTCTTCTTCGACCCGGACGCCGACCTCACCGACGAACTGGTCGACATCCGCTGGGCGATGTATCGCAGGAGCCAGGCGCAGAAGGTGCTCGCGGACGCCAACCGGCGACTCAGCGACGCTCAATCGGTCGACACCGCCCCGCTGTCGGTCGAGATCCTGAGGTCGATCCGGCAGGAGACGCTCTTCCTCTGGACGAGCCACAATCCGACGACGACGGCGCGAACCGCCCAGAAGGCGGCCGAGTACGTCCCACGGTCCCGGTTCGAGCTGATGCAGGACTGCGCGCACTGGCCGCAGTGGGAGGACGCCGACACGTTCAACACGATCCTGCGGACCTTCCTGACCGACGGGCCGGCCGACATCGGGCCGGTCCGCCCACACCGGGAGGAAGCAGGAGCATGACCCTCGTCCGAGCGTTCGCGTCCTCCCATGCCGCACTCATGGTGACCCGGAAGGAATCCTGCGACCCGCAGGTTCAGCGCGACGTCTACACAGCCTTCCGGCGCATGGGCGAGCGCCTGGCCGACGACGACGTCGACGTCGTGGTGGTCATCGGCACCGACCACGGACGGCACTTCACGCTGGCCCACGTCCCTGCCTTCACCATCGGCGTGGGCGCCCGCGCCACCGGGCTGGGCGACGGTGGCCTGCCGGTCGTCGAGTATCCGGTCGACGGCGACCTCGCCGCGCAGATGTTGCGGGCGGCCATCGAGGCCGAGATCGACCTGGCCTTCTCCGAGGAGCCCCGGATCGACCACTCGTTCGTCACCCCATTGCTGCTGGCCTTCGGCGATCGGAGGCCGGCGATCGTGCCGGTCACCCAGAACTGCGGCATCCCTCCCCAGCCTCTGCTGCGCCGCAGCTACGCGGTCGGTCGTGCCCTCGGGGCAGCAGCAGATGCCTCCGATCGCCGGGTTGCGGTCATCGGGACCGGCGGGCTGTCCCACTGGGTCGGCTCGGACGAGCGCCGTGCCTTCATGCAGCGCACGCCGGGCACCCGCTACGCCGAGATCGCCGACCATCCGGTCCAGGTCGGCGCCACCGGGCAGGTGAACGAGGACTTCGACCGCACGTTCCTGCGGTTGGCCCACGACGGCCGCTGGGACGACGTGCTCGGCTGGTCGGCGGAGTGGATCGAGGCCCGGGCCGGCAACGGCGCCCAGGAGATTCGCAACTGGGTCGCCGCCGCCGGCTTCGCGGGCGGGGCCCCCCTGGCGACGTCCTTCTACACCCCGGTTCCCGAGTGGCTCACCGGCACGGCGGTCGCGGAGTTCGACCTGACGGGGCGCCGCCAGATCCCGGCGCCCGCGTGACCGCCACCGGGCGGGTCGGCGCCCCATCCGCGCGGCGACCCCGATGACCGGCCGCCTGGAGGGCAGGGTGGCGATCGTCACCGGGGCCGCGTCGGGCATCGGACGGGCCAGCGCCCTCCGGCTGGCCCGTGAAGGTGCGACGGTGGTGATCGCGGACATCGACGAGACCGGGGCGCGCGAGACCGAGGCGATCATCGCCTGGGAAGGCGGGACGGCCCTGGCCCTCCGATGTGACGTGTCGTCGGACGACGAGGTCGGGCGACTCGTCGCCCGGACGATGGCGTTGGCCGGCCGGCTCGACATCCTGCACAACAACGCCTTTTGGGGCATGCAGGACAGGCCGGTCGTGGACACGACGCTCGAGGACTGGAACCACACCCTCGCCGTGTCGCTCACCGGGGTGTTCCTGGGGTGCAAGCATGCGATCCCCGCCATGGTGGGGACCGGTGGTGGCTCGATCATCAACACCGCGTCCACCGCGGCTCTGGCGCCCATACCGCGATTCGCCGCCTACGCCGCGGCCAAGGGCGGGATCGTCGCCCTGACGCGCTCGGTCGCCCTGGACTACGCCGGCCAGGGGATCCGGTGCAACGCGGTCTGCCCCGGACTGGTGGAGACCCCGGCGACGGCCGCGCTGCTCGCAGCGCCGGATCGCCGGCCCGAGCACGAGCGAAAGGCCCTCCTCGGCCGCTTCGGGCAGCCGGACGACGTGGCGGCTGCGGTCCTGTACCTCGCCAGCGGTGAGTCCGGCTACGTCACCGGACAGACCCTCGTGGTCGACGGCGGGCGACTCATCGCGTGAGCGCGGCTCCGTCGCGGCGCTTCTGCTCGCTCATCGAGGACGGGGCACGGTCGCTGCGCGGCCGGGTCGCCGTCGAGGCCGGTGTCGACCAGCCACCGTTCCCGGTGGAGCTCCTGGACGGCGGCGAGGACGTCACCCGCGGCTGACCCGGGTCAGCGGTGCACGACCGCCGTCACCCGGTCCCCGGTCTGCCGGGCCGCGGTCTTCCGGGCCGCGGTCTTCCGGGCCGCGGTCTTCCGGGCGTACATGTCGACGTCCGCGCTGTGCAGCAGCGCGCCGAACTCCTCGCCGTCCACGGGGTAGACGCCGATCCCGACGCTCGCGCCGATGACCACCTCGCAGCCACCCACCGTGACCGGGGCGCGCACGGCCGCCGACAGCTCGTCGGCCACCCGGCGGGCCTCGCCGGCCGCGGAGTCCGGGCTCAGCCCGGTGAGGGCGACCAGGAACTCGTCCCCGCCGAGGCGGGCCAGCAGGTCGCCGCGGCGCAGGCGGGCGCGCAGCGTCTGCGCCACCACCTGGAGAAGTTCGTCGCCGACCGCGTGCCCGAGGCCGTCGTTGACCGCCTTGAAGCCGTCGAGGTCGAGGAACAGGAGGGCGAGGGTGTCCGCGCCGCTGCGGGCGTTCCAGATCTCGGTCTCGACCTGCTCCTCGAGCCGGCGGCGGTTGGGCAGCCCGGTGAGCGGGTCGGTGTAGGCCAGCTCCTCGATGCGGGCCAGGCAGGTCCGGGTGCGGTCGCGCTCCTGCAGCAGCGCCCGTTCGGCCTCCACCCGCGCGGTGACGTCGTGCTGCACCCCGATGTACTGGGCCAGGGAGCCGTCGGCGTCGAACACCGGGGCCAGGTGGATCTCGTTCCACCACGGCTGCCGGTCGGGTCCGCGGAGGTTCAGGACGGTCTCCCGGCACTCCTCACCGCGGGCGATGGCCGTGCGGATGCGGGCCACCGCGGCCGGGTCGGTGTCGGGCGACTGGAGGAACCGGCAGTTGCGCCCGAGGACCTCGGCGCGCGGCAGACCGGCGAGCTGCTCGAACGCCTCGTTGACGTAGACCAGCGGCTGGTCGGGCGCCCCCATGTCCGCGATGGTGACGCCACTCGTCGTGGCGGCGAGGGCGCTGCGCAGCAGCACATCCCCGTCCGTGCCGATCCGGGGCGGCAGCGGCGGCGCGGCGCGGCGCGCCACCGGCCGGGGCGCAGCGGCCGGCACGTGCACGCCGGTCCGCGGGGCGACCCGGGTCAGCAGCGCGGAGGCAGCCCGGACGACGGTGTCGCGGTCGTAGGTGAGGGCGTACTCGAAGCTGCGGTCGAGGTCCGGTCCGTCGTCACCGAGGTCGCGGGCGAGCAGGGCCGCGCTGAAGTGCGGGCCGAGCACGACGACGTCCCACTCGCCGCGCACGGGGTCCGCGGGGTCGAGGGCCGCGCCGCGCACGCCGGGGAGCGGCTCGACCGGGAGGTCCTCGCCCAGTGCGCAGACGAAGCCGGTCCGCTCCACCAGGTCGCGGTAGCGCTGTTTGGTCGCGGGCGTGAAGTGGCGGGCCTCCTGGAAAGTCGAGGCGACCACGCAGGCGTCGCCCAGCCGCATCGCCTGGCGCTCGAGCTGCTTGCTCAGCTCGATGAGCAGCGACTTGGCCGAGCGGCGCAGCGGAACGGTGTCGGGCAGGCAGCCGAAGGGCGAGGCGTCCGCCGGTGCGGTCACGCCCGCACCGGGGAGCGCAAGCTCGCCCGCGACCAGGCCCGGAGCGGTGCCGAACCCGGGCCGGCCGAAGAGCCAGCCCTGCCCGAGGGTCGCCCCGAGGGCGCGCGCGGTGGCCAGATGCTCCGGGGTCTCGATGCCCTCGGCGAGCACGACGGCGCCGGTGCGCTCGGCGTGCGCGTTGACCGCGTTCATGATCTCGGCGATCGCCGGGCCGGGACGCTCCTGCACGAGGCGCAGGTCGAGCTTGACCACGTCGGGGGCGAGCAGGGGCAGGAAGGCCAGGGACATGGAGTCCGCGCCCACGTCGTCCACGGCGACGCCCCAGCCCAGGGCGCGCACCCGCTCGACGGTGCGCAGCAGTTCCGCCGGCCGCGCGGCCAGCGCCCGCTCGGTGATCTCGAGGACGATCCGGAGGTCGCGCGGGGCGCCTTCGGCGATGGTCAGGAGGTCGTCCAGCGGCGCGCTGTCGAGGACCTCGGGCTCGACGTTGACGAAGACGGTCAGCGGGTCCAGCAGGCCCTGCTCGACGGCGCCGTGGAACGCGGCGGCCCGGCACAGCTCGTCCAGCTCGGCGAGCCGTCCGGCGGCGCGGGCCGCGGCGAACAGCACGTCGGGCCGCTCCAGGGGTCCTTCGGGGCCGCGGGCGAGCGCCTCGTAGGCGACGACCGTGCCGCTGTCGAGGTCGACGATCGGCTGGAACACGCTGTGCACGCCGCCGGGAGCCAGCGCGGCGTCGAGCGCGCTCTCCGGCGTCTGTGAGGAGGGGTCCACGTCCTTGGCATCGGAAGGAGGGGACTGCCGGGTGAGTCCAGCGGCGCCGTCTCCTCCCATGGGGGGAGACCCGGACGAGGAGGTCGGGAACCCAGGCGCGGGCGCGCAGCCCCGCCGGGCAGAATGGCCTCCCGTGTCCGGCGCCAACGATCCCTACGACCCGAAGCAGGTCGCCGCGCTCTCCCCGGAGGCGCTCGACGAGGCGGTCGCGGCCGCGCGGACGGCCTTCGACGCCGCCGCCGACCTCGCCGAGCTCGCCGCCGTGCGGCCCGCCCACCTCGGTGACCGCGCCCCCGTGCTGCTCGCCCGCCGCGAGCTCGGCGCGCTGCCGCCCGCGGCCCGCGCCGACGCCGGCAAGCGGGTCAACGCCGTCGCGGCAGGCGGTGACCGAGGCCTACGAGGCGCGCCTGGCCGTGCTCGAGGCCGAGCGCGACGCCCGCGTGCTGGCCGAGGAGCGCGTCGACGTCACCCTGCCCTGGGACCGCACGCCCGCGCGGCGCCCGGCACCCGCTCACCACGCTCATGGAGCGGATCGCCGACATCTTCGTCGGCATGGGCTACGAGGTCGCCGACGGTCCCGAGCTCGAGGCGGAGTGGCTGAACTTCGACGCGCTCAACATCGGCCGCGACCACCCGGCGCGCACGATGATGGACACCTTCTTCGTCGCGGGTGGGCCGGGTCAGGACGAGGACTCCGGCCTGGTCCTGCGCACGCACACCAGCCCGGTGCAGGCGCGCACGATGCTGGCGCGCACGCCGCCGATCTACGTCGTCGCGCCCGGCCGCGTGTACCGCACCGACGAGCTCGACGCCACGCACACGCCGGTCTTCCACCAGGTCGAGGGCCTGGCGGTCGACCGCGGGCTGACGATGGCCCACCTGCGCGGCACGCTCGACCACCTGGCCCGCAACGCTGTTCGGCGCCGACGCGCGCACCCGCTGGCGGCCGTCGCTACTTCCCGTTCACCGAGCCGTCGGCGGAGTTCGACGTGTGGTTCCCCGAGCACCGCGACGGCCCGCGCTGGGTCGAGTGGGGTGGCTGCGGGATGGTCAACCCGCGGGTGCTGGTCGCCTGCGGCATCGACCCGGACGAGTACACCGGGTTCGCCTTCGGCATGGGCATCGAGCGCGCGCTGATGTTCCGCTCGGGCGTCGGCGACATGCGCGACATGGTCGAGGGCGACGTCCGGTTCACGCGAGCGTTCGGAGTGGAGCTCTAGATGCGGGTCCCCATCGGCTGGCTGGCCGAGTACGTCGACATCCCCGCGGGACCACGGTCGAGGACCTCGACGCCGCGTTCGTGCGCCTCGGCCTCGAGGTCGAGGAGATCCACCGGCCCGAGGAGGTCACCGGCCCGCTCGTCGTCGGCCGGGTGCTCGAGATCGAGGAGCTGACCGGCTTCAAGAAGCCGATCCGCTACTGCCAGGTCGACGTCGGGGAGGGCCGAGCCGCGGGGCATCGTCTGCGGCGCCACGCAACTTCGCCGTCGGCGACTCGGTCGTGGTCGCCCTGCCCGGTGCGGTGCTGCCCGGCGGGTTCGCGATCGCCGCGCGCACGACCTACGACCGCGTCTCCGACGGGATGATCTGCTCGGTCCGCGAGCTCGGCGTCGGCGAGGACCACGCCGGCATCCTGGTGCTCGCGCACGGCGACGACGGCCCCGAGCCCGGGACGCCGGCGCGGTCCTGTGGTCGGCCTCGACGACGTCGTCATCGAGCTGGCCATCACCCCCGACCGCGGCTACTGCCTGTCGATGCGCGGCATCGCCCGCGAGCTGGGCACCGGCCTGGCCGTCGCCGTGGCGCGACCCGGGCGCGTCACGCCGCCGGCCTGGTCCGGCGAGCCGGCCTGGCACGGTCACCGTCGCCGACCCCGAGCGCTGCGACCGCTTCTGCCATGCTCGCGCATGGAGGGGCTCGACCCCACCGCGCCGAGCCCCTGGTGGATGCGCCGCCGCCTGGCCGCAGGCCGGCGTCCGCAGCATCTCGCTGGCCGTCGACGTCACCAACTACGTGATGCTCGAGCTCGGCCAGCCGATGCACGCCTTCGACCGCGACGCGGTCACGCGGCCCGATCACCGTCCGCCTGGCCCGCGAGGGCGAGAAGCTGACCACCCTGGACGGCGTGGCCCGGACGCTGTCGGCCGACGACCTGCTGATCACCGACGAGTCCGGCCCGATCGGGCTCGCCGCGGTGATGGGCGGGGCGTCGACCGAGATCGGCGACGGGCACGTCGAACGTGCTGCTCGAGGCCGCGCACTGGGAGCCGACCGGCGTCGCCCGGACGGCGCGCCGGCACCGGCTGCCCAGCGAGGCCGCCAAGCGGTTCGAGCGCGGCGTCGACCCGGAGATGACCCTCGTCGCGCTGGCGCGGGCCGCCGAGCTGCTCGCCGAGTACGGCGGCGCCCGCGTCGTCGGCGGCCTGGTGGACGTCGACACCCGCGTGCCCCGCGAGCCGATCCCGCTCGACCCGGCCCGGCCGGGGCGGACGGCGGGCGTCGACTACGACGCGCGCAAGGTGGTCGAGCTGCTCGACGCCGTCGGCTGCGTCATGACCGCCGACACCGAGATGCTCTCGGTCACCCCGCCGTCCTGGCGCCCCGACCTCACCGATCCGGCCGACCTGGTCGAGGAGGTCGTCCGCCTCGCCGGCTACGACGACATCCCCTCGGTGCTGCCGACGGCACCCAGCGGCCGGGGGTTGGGCGACACCCAGCGACGGCGCCGCAGCATCGGCCGCGCGCTCGCCGAGGCCGGCTACGTCGAGGCGCCGGCCTACCCGTTCCTCGGGACGCCGGCGCTGGACGCGCTCGGCCTGGCCGACGACGACGAGCGCCGCCGCATGGTCACCGTCCGCAACCCGCTGTCGGAGGAGGAGCCCTCGCTGCGGACGACGCTGCTGCCCGGACTCCTGGCGACCCTGCACCGCAACCTGTCCCGCGGGCAGCGCGACCTCGCGCTGTTCGAGCACGGGGCGGTGTTCCGCGGCGGTGAGCGCCCGCCCGCCCCGCTGCCCGGCGTCGACCGCCGTCCGGACGACGCCACCGTGGCGGCGCTGTACGCCGCCGTGCCCGACCAGCCATGGCACGTGGCCGTGGCGCTGGCCGGCAACCGGGAGCCGCGCGGCTGGTGGGGACCGGGCCGGCCGGCGGTGTGGGCCGACGCGGTGGAGGCCGCTCGCCGGGTCGCGGCAGCGGCCGGTGTGGAACTGACCGTGCGGGCGGGGGAGCGGGCCCCGTGGCACCCCGGTCGGTGCGCGGAGCTGCTGGTGGACATTCCGGATGTCGGCCCCCGTGTCGTGGGACATGCAGGGGAGCTGCACCCGCGGGTGTGCGCCGCGCTGGACCTGCCGCCCCGCACGTCCGTCATGGAGCTCGACGTCGACGCGCTGCCGCCTGCGGAGGTGCCGGTCGCGCCGCGCATCTCCACCTTCCCGCCGGTGCACATGGACGTCGCCCTGGTGGTGGCGGCCGACCGGCCCGAGGCCGAGGTGCGCGCCGCACTGGCCGAGGGCGCCGGCGACCTGCTGGAGGACCTGCGGCTCTTCGACGTCTACACCGGCGCCCCGGTACCCGAGGGCTCGAAGTCGCTGGCGTACGCGCTGACCTTCCGGGCGCCGGACCGCACGCTGACCGGCGAGGAAGCGGCACAGGCGTTCAACGCGGCGGTCGAAGCGGCCGGGCGTGCGACCGGCGCGGTGCTGCGTGCCTGAGCTCGGCGGGGTCGCGCTCGTCACCGGGGCCTCCAGCGGGATCGGCCGGCACCTCGCGGAGGGTCTGGCCGCCCGCGGGATGGCGGTGGCCGGGCTCGCGCGCAGCGAGGACAAGCTGCGGGCGGCGATGGACGAGATCGCCGACGACACCGGCGCCCGCACGCTGGCCGTAGCCGCCGACGTCACCGACCGGGCGGCGGTGGACGCCGCCGTCGCGGAGGTGGTCGAGCGGCTCGGCAACGTCGACCTGCTGGTCAACAACGCGGGCCTGGTCGACGCGGCCGAGGTGCCGTTGTGGGAGGCCGACCCCGACCAGTGGTGGGACGTGGTGTCCAGCCACGTGCGCGGGGCATTCCTGCGTCAGCCGGGCGGTCGTCCCGTGGATGCTGCTGCGCAACCAGGGCCGGGTGTCAACATCGGCAGCGGCAACAGCACCCGGGCCCGACCGGCCTACTCGGCCTACTCGGTGGCCAAGACCGGGCTGATGCGGATGACCGAGGCGCTGGCCGGCGCGCTCGAGGGCAGCGACGTCCGGGTCTTCGATCTCGCGCCCGGCGTGTTCGACACCCCGATGACCCGGTCGATGCCGATCTGGGAGGGGCGGACCGACTGGACCTCGCCGGAGCAGCTGGTCGAGTACGTCGCTGCCATCGCCGCGGGCGAGCTCGACGCGTGGTCGGGCCGGTTCCTGCGCGTCGACACCGACGTGCTGGACGTCGTCCGCAGGATCACCCCGGACGACGCCGCTCGGCAGCTGCGCCTGCAGCCCTACGGGCCCACCGACCCCCTCGCCTGACCCCGGGCAATGGAAGCTTTACCTACGTCCTGGACCGCAGCACGTAGGTAAAGCTTCCATTGCCTGGGTGACCACCGGGCATTGACCTGGGGGCCACCGGGCGTGAGCGATCATGCATGGCCGTGTATGGTCATGCATTGTGATGAATGGGCGGACGTGGACGGTCGGTGTCACCGGCGCCACGGGATACGCCGGGGGAGAGGTGTGCCGGCTGCTCGCCGGACATCCGAACCTCCGGCTGACCGGGGTGCACGCGAACTCGAGTGCCGGACGACGTCTGGGCGAGCTGCAGCCGCACCTGCTGCCGTTCGGGGACATGATCGTGCAGCCCAGCGACGCGGGCAGCCTGGCCGGATACGACGTCGTCGTCCTGGCGCTGCCGCACGGCGAGTCGGCCGCCATCGCCGCGCAGCTGCCCGACGAGACGCTGGTCATCGACTGCGGTGCCGACCACCGGCTGGCCGACCCCGCCGCCTGGGCGCGCTGGTACGGCGGTGAGCACTCCGGCAGCTGGCCCTATGGCCTGCCCGAGCTGCCCGGCCAGCGGGAGAAGCTCGAGCACGCCCGGCGGATCGCCGTTCCGGGCTGCTACCCGACGTCGGTGACGCTGGCCATGGCCCCCGCGCTCGCCGCGGGGCTGGTCGAGCCCGAGGTCGTCGTGGTCGCCGCCAGCGGCACCAGCGGCGCCGGCAAGTCCGCCAAGCCGCACCTGCTCGGCAGCGAGGTGATGGGCTCGGCCAGCGCCTACGGCGTCGGCGGGGTGCACCGGCACACGCCCGAGATGGTGCAGACCCTCTCGCAGGCAGCGGGCGGTCCGGTGGGCGTCAGCTTCACCCCGACCCTCGTGCCGATGAGCCGGGGCATCCTCGCCACCTGCTCGGCGAAGCTCGCCCCCGGCGTCGACGGGGCTGCCGCCCGGGCCGCGTACGAGAAGGCCTACGGCGACGAGCCGTTCGTGCATCTCCTGCCCGAGGGGCAGTGGCCCACCACCGCCGCGGTGCTGGGCGCGAACACCGTCGCCCTGCAGGTCGCCGTCGACCCGGGCGCCGGTCGCCTGGTGGTGGTCGCCGCCGTCGACAACCTGACCAAGGGCACCGGGGGAGCGGCTCTCCAGTGCGCCAACCTCGCCCTGGGCCTCCCCGAGACCACTGGCCTGCCCCTCGTGGGGGTGGCGCCGTGAGCGTCACCGCCCCGAAGGGCTTCCGCGCCGCCGGGGTCGCCGCCGGGCTGAAGTCCTCCGGTGACCCGGACGTCGCCGTCGTCGTCAACGACGGGCCGGACGACGCCGCTGCGGCCGTGTTCACCACCAACCGCTTCCCGGCCGCGCCCGTGCTCTGGAGCCGGCAGGTGCTCGCCGGGCAGCGGGCGCGGGCGGTCGTCCTCAACTCCGGCGGAGCCAACGCCTGCACCGGCGCTGAGGGCTTCCAGGACACCCACGCCACCGCCGAGCACGCCGCGGCCGCACTCGGCCTCGGCGCGATCGACGTCGCCGTGGCCAGCACCGGGCTGATCGGCGTCCGGCTGCCGATGGACAAGCTGACGGCCGGCGTCACCGCCGCGGTGAAGGCGCTCGGCCAGGACGGCGGACCCGACGCCGCCCGCGCGATCATGACCACCGACAGCGTGCCCAAGACCACCGTGCAGCGGCGGGAGGGCTGGACCGTCGGCGGCATGGCGAAGGGGGCCGGCATGCTGGCACCGAGCCTGGCCACGATGCTCGTCGTCCTCACCACGGACGCGCAGGTCGATGCCGCGGTGCTGCAGACAGCGCTGAAGCAGGCCACCGGCGTGAGCGTCGAGCGGGTCGACTCCGACGGCTGCCTGTCCACCAACGACACCGTCCTCGTCCTCGCCAACGGCGCCAGCGGCGTCACGCCGTCCGCCGAGGAGCTCACCGAGGCGCTCACCGCCGCGGCCACCGACCTCGCCATGCAACTGCTCGCCGACGCCGAGGGCTCCACCAAGGACATCGCGATCACCGTGCGCAACGCCGCGTCGATCGAGGACGCCCTCACCGCCGGCCGCGCCTGCGCCCGCAACAACCTGCTCAAGACGGCGCTGTTCGGCAACGACCCCAACTGGGGCCGGGTGCTGGCCGCCATCGGCACCACCGACGCGGCGTTCGAGCCCGACCGGGTCGACGTCACCATCAACGGCGTCACCGTCTGCCGCGGCGGCGCGATCGGCGACCCGCGCGAGGGCGTCGACCTCTCGGGCCGCGCGATCACCATCGACGTCGATCTGAAGGCCGGCGGCGAGCAGGCGACGATCTGGACCAACGACCTGTCCATCGCCTACGTGCACGAGAACTCGGCGTACTCCACATGACCGCGCACCAGGACCCGACACCGCCCGACGTCCGGATCTCCGAGCCCGCCCCGCAACCGCGGCTGCCCCGCACGGTGGGCACCCGCCGGGTCATGCGGAAGAACGACCCGGAGGGCGACCGGCTCAAGGTCGCCGTCCTCACCGGCGCGTTGCCGTGGCTCAAGGAGTTCCACGGCAACGTCGTCGTGATCAAGTACGGCGGCCACGCCATGGTCGACGACGAGTGCCGCCGGGCCTTCGCGGAGGACATGGTCTTCCTGCGGACCTGCGGCATCCTGCCCGTCGTCGTCCACGGCGGCGGCCCGCAGATCACCGAGATGCTCGGCCGCCTGGGGATCGAGAGCGAGTTCCGCGGCGGTCTGCGGGTGACGACGCCGGAGACGATCGACGTCGTCCGCATGGTGCTGACCGGCCAGGTCGGCCCCGACATCGTCGGCCTGATCAACCAGCACGGTCCGATGGCGGTGCACCTGTCCGGTGAGGACGGCGGCCTGTTCACCGCCGCCCGCACGCAGGCGGTGGTGGACGGCGAGCCGGTGGACATCGGCCTGGTCGGGGATGTCGCCGCCGTCGACGTCACCCCGGTCACCGCGCTGCTCGAGGCCGGGCACATCCCGGTCGTCGCCAGCGTCGCCCCGGACGCGGACGGCGTCGTGCACAACGTCAACGCCGACACGGCGGCGGCCGCGCTGGCCGCGGCGCTGGGAGCGGTGAAGCTCGTCGTGCTCACCGACGTCGAGGGGCTCTACGCCGACTGGCCCAACCGGGACTCGCTCGTCCAGCAGATCGACGCCCGTGAGCTGGCCGAGATCCTTCCGCACCTGGACGCCGGGATGATCCCGAAGATGGCCGCCTGCCTGCGCGCCGTCGAGGGCGGGGTGCGCCGCGCGACGGTGGTCGACGGGCGCACGCCGCACGCACTGCTGCTGGAGACGTTCACCACCGAGGGGACCGGCACGATGGTCGTGCCGGCCCCGGGGGCCCCGCACGTGACGACACAGAAGGAGGGCACGGCACCATGACGCACTCGGAGGAGCTGGCCCGCCGCTGGTCGGCGGTGATGATGAGCAACTACCGGACCCCGCCGGTGGCGCTGGAGTCCGGCAGCGGGGCGACCGTCCGCGACGTCGACGGGAACGAGTACACCGACCTGCTCGGCGGCATCGCCACGACGATCCTCGGCCACGCCCACCCGAAGGTGGTCGAGGCGATCACGAAGCAGGCGGGCAGGCTCGGCCACGTCTCCAACCTGGCCATGCACGAGCCCGGGGTGCAGCTGGCCGAGCGGCTGCTCGAGCTGGCCGGCCGCCCGGGCCGGGTCTTCTTCTGCAACTCCGGAGCCGAGGCCAACGAGGCCGCCTTCAAGATCAGCCGGCTCACCGGGCGGCCCGAGGTGGTCACCGCCGAGGGCTCCTTCCACGGCCGCACCATGGGCGCGCTCGCGCTGACCGGGCAGCCGGGCAAGGCCGACGCCTTCGCGCCGCTGCCCGGCGGCGTCCGGCACGTGCCGTACGGGGACGCCGGCGCGCTGACCGGCGTGCTCGGCGACCGGACGGCGATGCTGCTGCTCGAGCCGATGCTCGGCGAGGGCGGCGTGCAGTCGCCGCCCGCGGGCTACCTGGCCGCAGCCGCGTCGGCCGCCTCGTCCGCCGGCGCGCTGTTCGCGCTCGACGAGGTGCAGACCGGCATGGGGCGCACGGGTTCGTGGTTCCTGCACCAGACCGAGGGAGTCGCCCCGGACGTCGTCACGCTGGCCAAGTCGCTCGGCGGCGGGCTGCCCATGGGGGCGCTGCTGGCCTTCGGCGACGCGGCCGACCTGTTGACGGCGGGTTCGCACGGCTCGACGTTCGGGGGCAACCCGATCGCCGCGGCGGCGGCCCTCGCCGTCATCGACACCATCCGGGACGAGGGCCTGCTCGAGCGGGCCAAGGATCTCGAGCACCGGTTCCGCTCCGGCATCGAGGCGCTGGGTCATCCCGCCGTCAGCGGCGTCCGGGGCAGGGGAGCGCTGCTCGGGGTGGTGCTCACCGCCCCCGCCGCGGCCGCACTGGAGGCATCGCTACGGTCGGCCGGTTTCCTCACCAATGCCGTGGCCTCCGACGTCCTCCGGCTCGCCCCGCCGTTGGTGCTGACCGATCAGCAGGTGGACGCGTTCGTGGAGGCGCTGCCCGCCGCCCTCTCGAACGCAATGGAGCACTCAGCACCGTGATCCGCCACTTCCGCCAGGACGACGACCTCAGCCCCGCCGAGCAGGCGGAGGTCCTCGCGCTCGCCGCCGAGCTCAAGCGCACCCGACACACCGCCGAGGCGCCGACGCCGCTCGCTGCGCCGAACGGTGTGCCGCGCGCCGTCGCCGTGCTGTTCGACAAGCCCTCGACGCGCACGCGGGTGTCGTTCTCCGTGGGCGTGGCCGAGCTCGGCGGTTACCCGCTGGTCATCGACGCCGCCGGCAGCCAGCTCGGGCGGGGCGAGCCGGTCGAGGACACCACCCGGGTGCTCGACCGGCAGGCCGCGGCCATCGTCTGGCGCACCTTCGGCCAGGACCGCATCGACACCATGGCGCAGGTGAGCCGGGTCCCCGTGATCAACGCGCTCACCGACGCCTACCACCCGTGCCAGATCCTGGCCGACCTGCAGACCGTCGCCGAGCGGCATCCGAACCGGTCCTCCGCGCTCGCCGGTCTCACGCTCACCTACCTCGGCGACGGTGCCAACAACATGGCGCACTCCTACCTGCTCGGTGGCGCGACCGCCGGGATGCACGTGCGGATCGGATCGCCCGAGGACTACCGGCCGCACCCGGCCGTCGTCGACCGGGCCGCCCGCATCGCCGCCGAGACCGGCGGCTCCGTGCGCTGGACCGCCGATCCGGCGACCGCCGTCGAGGGCGCCGACGTGCTGGCCACCGACACCTGGGTGTCGATGGGGCAGGAGGAGGAGTACGGACTGCGCGGCGAGCCGTTCGTGCCCTACGCCGTCGACGCCACTGCGCTCGCCCGGGCCGCCGACGACGCCGTCGTCCTGCACTGCCTGCCCGCCTACCGGGGCATGGAGATCGCAGCCGACGTCATCGACGGACCGCAGAGCGCCGTCTGGGACGAGGCGGAGAACCGGCTGCACGCCCAGAAGGCGTTGCTCGCCTGGCTCCTGGAGCGATCCGGATGACCACCGCCTTTCCCCGGTCGGCGCGCCAGGCCCGCATCCGCGAGCTGATCGAGGCCCACGACGTCACCTCGCAGACCCAGCTGGCCGCGCT
>CAVRRZ010000001.1:0-1374182 GCA_963723745.1 uncultured Actinomycetota bacterium | reverse complement strand
GTGGCCCTGGTCTGCGCGGCCGTCCTCGCAGGTCAGGCGTCCATCGGCTGGAGCAACGACTGGCTCGACGCCGACCGCGACCGGGCCGTCGGCGCGGGCCGACAAGCCCGTCGTCCAGGGGGCGGTGAGCCCGCGCTCCTGCGGTCGGCCGCACTGTTCGCCGCCGCGCTCGCCGTCGTCCTGTCGCTCCTGCTCGGCGTCGTCCCGGGCGTGCTCCTGCTCGTGCTCGTGGCGAGCGGCTGGGCCTACAACGCCGGGCCTGAAGCGCACCGGGTGTCGGTCGTCCCGTACGTGACCGGATTCGGGGCGCTGCCCGCCGGCGTGGTCGCCGCGGCCCCGGGGACGCCGACCGCGCCCTGGTGGCTGGTCACCGCGGGCGGCGCGCTGGGGGCGGCCGCCCACTTGGCCAACGTCGCCCCCGATCTCGAGGACGACCTCGCGACCGGCGTGCGCGGCTTGCCGCACCGGCTCGGCGCGCGGGTCTCGGCGCTCGCCGGCGCGCTCCTGCTGGGCGGCGCCTCGGTCGTCCTGGTCCTCGGCCCGGACGGTCCGCCGACGGCGGCCGGCTGGGTGGGCCTCGGCCTCGCCGTCCCGGCGGTCGTGGTGGCCGCGCTGGCCGGACGGCCCGGTTCCGCCGGCTGGCCTTCCCGGCCGTCCTGCTGCTGACGGTGCTGGACGTCGTGCTGATCCTGCTCGGCGGGGCCGCGGTCACCTGACCGCGGCCCCGCCCGGGTCAGTTGTGGCCGCGCCCGCTGCCGTTGCCGTCGCCGCGCTGTTGCCGTTGCCGTCGCCGTTGCTGTTGCCGTTCCGCCGCCGTTGCCACGGCCGTCTGCCGTTGCCGCGCTCGCGTCGGCAGCCGTCCTCGGTGTCGTCGGCGTCGGCCGCCTCGGTCTCGGCGGCCGCTCGGTGGTCGGTCCTCGTTCAGCTCGTCGAGGTCCACGCCCTCCTCGCCAGGTCGTGGTCGTCATGCCCTTGTTGTGCGCCCAGTCGCTGACCATGGCGCCGAGTTCCATCCCTCGGCGCGCAGCCACTCGCGCAGCCGGAGTTATGCGCGCTCGCGGCTGACCCACGTCGACCGAAGTGGACCCTCGGTGGCCGTCCTCGGCCCCGTCGGTGGTCGAGCTCCTCGACGACGGGAGCTCGGCTCGACCGGCACCTCGTCTGACCGCGGTGCCGTCGACCGCGCCGGGATCTCGTGGCCGTCGGGTCCTCGGCGTCGGTCTCGGCGGCGGTCCTCCCCGGCGGTCTCGCGTCGCCGACGACCGACGTGAAGGTGTCCTGGACGCGGCACCGAGCAGGACGCCGGCGACGCCGGCGCCGGTGAACGCGACGAGGACGACCCGGCACCGGTGGCGGCCTGCGCGACGGCGCCGGCGGAGAGGAACTTGGCGAGCAGGGCGGGGAAGAACATGGCGAACGTCTCCGTCTCCGGACCCGGGAGCGCCGCGGCGACTTCCCGGCCGATGTGGCCGTCCGGGTGGACGGGCTCGACTGGTCGGTGAGAAGACCGGTGGCCAGCAGTTCGGCGAGCGCGGCGTTGGGCCGCCCCGGCGGGTCGCCGTCGCCCGGACCGCCCCGGTGAAGGCGGCCAGGTCGGCCGCCCCCTCGGGCGCGGGCCGTCCGGCGAGGAACGCCTCGAAGGCGGCCTCGTCGGCGGTGTCGTCGGCTGCTGTGGTCATCTCACCCCTGTCATCGCCGGAGAGGCTCGTAGGGGTGCGCGGTCGCGGACCGACTTTTTCGCGGACGGTCTCGATCGCGGCCGCGGAGGGTCCGGAGCCCGCGGCGCTGGAGCGCCTTGACCGAGCGCCACGGAGCGGCCCATGGCCTGGGCGACCTGCTCCACGGTGAGGTCGGCGAGGATCCGCAGCAGGAGGACCGACCGCTGGTCGTCGGGCAGGCCGGCGCACAGCCGGTGGACGGTCTCGGTGCCGACGCCCACCAGCACGTCGTCCTCGACGTCCCCGCCGAGGAGCTCGCGTGAGGTCCCCGGGGTCGTCGGCCACCTGGGGACGCCGGCTGCGGCGGCGCCAGTCGTCGACCAGCCGCCGGTGGGCGATCGTGAAGACCCAGGCGCGCAGCGCGTCCTCGTCGCCGCTGAACCCGGCGAGGCCGGTGAAGACGCCGAGGAAGGTCTCGCTGGCGAGGTCGTCGGGCTCGGCGGCGCCGTGCATCCGGAGGTAGCCGGTGACCGACGGCGACGAGATCGCGGTACAGGACCTCGAACGCCCAGGCCGCTCCGGCCTGCGCGGCCGCGAGGACGTCGTCGAACGGCAGTCCCGTCCGCACGCGCCCTCCTCCGCTCGACCGATCCCGTTCCTCTTCTGATCGGCAGGCCGCGCCGGCGACTGCACCGGATGCCGCCCGAACGGAGGACGCGCCGACGATCGGCGTTCCCTCCGGGCGGACCTGCCCGGGGCGCCCGTTAGGCTCCGCCCGACCCCGTGTCACCGATCCCGCGGTGGCCGGTCCGAACCTGTGTGGAGGTCGACGGCTGTGAACCGCGCGCTGCGCGCCGCCACGATGGGCGTGCTGCTCCTGTCCCCCGTCGCGCTGTCCGCGTGCAGCGCAGGGCAGGTGACGCAGACGCCGAGTCAGGTGCGCGACAAGACCGGCGCCCAGGCGCAGGTCGGGGACATCTCGTCCGCCAGGCGCAGCTGCTGAGCCCCCGCGGCGGCAGCTACGAGCAGGGCGACGACGCCGAGCTCCAGCTGGCGCTCGTCAACAGCGGCGACCGAGGCCGACACCCTGGTCGCCGTCGAGCGGCGAGGGCTTCGGCGCCGCCGAGATCGAGACGCCTCGACCGGCCGCGTCGAGCTCGGCGTCCCGGCTCGCGCAGGAGATCGAGATCCCGGCCGGGTCGTCGGTGTTCGTCGGCGACGACGACGTCACGCGACATCACGCTCACCGACCTCGACGAGGGCCTCACCACCGGGCAGTACCTCGAGGTGACCCTCACCTTCGAGAACGCCGGCGAGGTACCCTCCCGGTCAGGTCGCGAACCCCGAGGGAGCGAGCGCGGCGAGGCGTTCGACTTCCACGAGGAAGAGGGCGGCCGAGGAGGGCTCGCGAGCGCGAGCCCTGACGGTCCGCGTCCTCCCCGGAACTGTCGTACCCCGGCGTTAGCGTCGATGTCGTGCCGCCCGCTGGAGTGAAGTCCGCCCGTCCCGCCCACCGCTGCTCCGAGTGCGGCTACGCCTCGGCCAAGTGGGTCGGCCGCTGCCCCGAGTGCCAGGCGTGGGGCAGCATCCAGGAGTTCGGCGCCCCCGCGGCCGCGCTGCGCGCGGTGTCCGCCGGCCCGGTGACCGCCCCGGCCCGGCCGATCGCCGAGGTCGAGCTCGCCGGCGCCCGGGCGGTCCCCACCGGCATCGAGGAGTTCGACCGGGTCCTCGGCGGCGGGCTCGTCCCCGGCGCGGTCCTGCTGGTCGCCGGCGAGCCCGGCGTCGGGCAAGTCCACGCTGCTGCTCGAGGTCGCGCACCGGGTCGCCGCCGCCAACGGCCCCGCGCTCGTCGTCTCGGGCGAGGAGTCCGCCGGCCAGGTGCGGCTGCGGGCCGAGCGGATCGGCGCGCTGCACGAGCGGCTCTACCTGGCCGCCGAGACCGAGCTGTCCGCCGTCCTGAGCCACATCGAGCAGGTCAACCCCACGCTGCTGATCCTCGACAGCGTCCAGACCGTCCGCTCCCCCGGCGACGGCACCGACGGCGGGGCGACCCAGGTCCGCGCGGTGGCGAGCGCGCTCACCGCCGTCTCCAAGAGCCGCGGGATGACGACGATCCTGGTCGGCCACGTGACCAAGGACGGCGCGATCGCCGGGCCCGCGCACGCTGGAGCACCTGGTCGACGTGGTGATCTCCTTCGACGGCGAGCGGCACTCGACGCTGCGCCTGGTGCGCGCGATCAAGAACCGCTTCGGCCCGGCCGACGAGATCGGCTGCTTCGAGATCGGGGACGCCGGGGTCGTCGGGGTGTCCGACCCGTCGGCGCTGTTCGTCTCCCGCCGCTCCGCGCCGGTGCCCGGGCAGCTGCGTCACCGTGACGCTCGAGGGCAGCCGGCCGCTGCTGGCCGAGGTGCAGGCGCTGGTCGCGAGCACCGGCGGCGGCGGCTCGCCGCGCCGGGCGGTCAGCGGGCTGGACTCCCAGCGGGTGGCGATGGTCAACGCCGTCGTCGAGCGGCGGGGCGGGGTGCAAGCTCGCCGACGCCGACGTCTTCGCCGCCTCCGTCGGCGGCGTGCGGATCGCCGAGCCCGCCGCCGACCTCGCGCTCGCCCTGGCCATCGCCTCGGCGTCCAGGGACCGCGCCGCTGCCCGAGGGGCATGATCGCCCTCGGCGAGGTCGGGCTCTCCGGCGAGATCCGCCGCGTCGGCGGGCACCGGCCGCCGGCTGGCCGAGGCCGCGCGGCAGGGCTACAAGGTCGGCGCTGGTCCCGCCGGACTCCGGCGCCGCACCCCCCGGCATGCGGCTGGTCGAGGTGCCCGATCTCGGTACGGCTTTCCAGCGCCTGTTCTAGCATCTCTAGAGTCTCGTTACGCGCCGCAACCGCGGCGCTCCCGGTGACCGCGCCGGGCCACGTAGACTCAGCCGCCGCACCACTCGACCGTCAGGAGCGCTCGTGCCCGCCGACGTGGACCCCGAGGTCGCCTTGCGCGAACTCCTCGGCCGCATCGCTCCCGGGACCGCGCTGCGCGACGGTCTGGAGCGGATCCTGCGCCGGTCGCACCGGCGCGCTGATCGTCCTGGGCTACGACCGCGTGGTCGAGTCGCTGTGCACCGGCGGGTTCGCCCTCGACGTCGCCCTCTCGGCCACCCGGCTGCGCGAGCTGGCCAAGATGGACGGCGCGGTCATCGTCTCCTACGACGGCACGCGGATCGTGCGGGCCGGCGTGCACCTGATGCCCGACCCGACCATCCCCACCGAGGAGTCGGGCACCCGGCACCGCACGGCCGAGCGGGTCGCCATCCAGACCGGCTTCCCGGTGATCTCGGTCAGCCAGTCGATGCACATCATCAGCGTCTACGTGGCCGGCCGCCGGTACACCCTCGAGCACCCGACGACGATCCTGGCCCGGGCCAACCAGGCGCTCGCCGCGCTCGAGCGCTACAAGCTGCGCCTCGACGAGGTCGCCAGCACGCTGTCGGCGCTCGAGATCGAGGACCTGGTCACGGTCCGCGACGCGATGAGCGTCAGCCAGCGGCTGGAGATGGTCCGGCGCATCGCCGACGAGATCGAGGGCTTCGTCGTCGAGCTCGGCACCGACGGCCGGCTGCTCGCCCTCCAGCTCGACGAGATGCTGGCCGGCGTCGAGGAGGACCGCGGCCTGCTGGTCCGCGACTACCTGCCCGGCGGCGGCCGCCGGCCGCGCACGATCGACCAGGTGCTCACCGACCTGCGGGCGCTGACCGCGACCGAGCTGCTCGACCTGTCCGCCGTGGCCCGCTGCTACGGGCTGCCGACGTCGCCGGACGCGCTGGACTCCCCCGTCAGCCCGCGCGGCTACCGGCTGCTCAACCGGGTGCCGCGGCTGCCGTCGGGGATCATCGACCGGCTGGTCGACCACTTCGGCGGCCTGCAGAAGCTGCTCGGCCGCGACCATCGAGGACCTGCTGGCCGTCGAGGGCGTCGGCGAGGCCCGGGCCCGCGGCATCCGCGAGGGCCTCTCCCGCCTGGCCGAGACCTCGATCCTCGACCGCTACAGCTGACGGCCCCGCCCAGCTCGCGGCTGCGAGCCTCAGGCGAGGGTGAACGGCACGTCCGGCGAGACCTTGGTGTCCAGCCGCCCGCGCAGCACGTAGCCGCCCGGCGGCGGCGCGCGCCGCGTGCCGCCGTGCAGGTCGGCTCGCTGGTCAGCCCGCCCCACACGAGCGGGAACGCGACGACCTCACCCGGCGCCAGCGTGCGCGGCGTCGCTGCTCGCCTCCGGGAAGCAGTCGTTGCTCCCCCAGATCCGGTTGCCGGCCGCGGTCGAGCAGCACGAGCTCCTGCAGGCCCTTGTCCAGGGCGCGCACGCACGGCACCGCCGAGACGTTGGCGACCAGCAGCTCGAAGGTCGGCTTGCTGCCCGACGGCGGCGCTGCCCGGCGTGCGCACCTCGAGCGCCGATCATGTCGTCGGTGCACGGGCCGCCCGCGACGGGCTCGGGCACGGCGGGCGCGGCCGACGACGGCTCGGCGGAGCGCGGGCACGAGCGGGCGGGGTGGGCGTCGCGACCGCGCGTCAGCGAGGGCACCACGCGCTCGAGCGCGGGCACCGGTCGGCGCGGCGCGCGGCCGACGCGGCGCCGCTGGTCGCCGTCCCGGGCGGCCAGCAGGCGTGACCGCGAGCCAGGCCGCCCCACCGAGGACGGCGAGCACCAGGGTCAGCACGACCAGCCGGCGCCGCCAGTAGACGGCGGCAGGCAGCTTGCCGACCGGGTGCAGCACGCCGGCGAACGCTAGTCGGGCGGCTCCGGGCCGGGTCGGCTCGGCACGCCGCTCCCCCGGCACGGCACACTGGGTTCCCGTGACGCAGCTCCCCCCGCGCCCGCCGGGCCACCGGCCGCCGGTGAGGCGATCGTCGACTGGTACGCCACCGCCGCCCGCGACCTGCCGTGGCGCCGGCCCGGCGTCGACGCCTGGGCCGTGCTGGTCAGCGAGGTGATGCTGCAGCAGACGCCGGTGGCCCGGGTCGAGCCGGTCTGGCGGGAGTGGATGGCCCGCTGGCCGACGCCGGCCGACCTGGCCGCGCGTCACCCCGGCCGACGTGATCCGCGCCTGGGGCAAGCTCGGCTACCCGCGGCGGGCGCTGCGGCTGCGGGAGGCCGCGGTGGCGGTGGTCGAGCGGCACGGCGGCGTGGTGCCCGACGACGTCGCCGCGCTGCGAGGCGCTGCCCGGCGTCGGCACCTACACCGCCCGCGCGGTGGCCTGCTTCGGCTACGGGCAGCCGCAGCCGGTGGTGGACACCAACGTGCGCCGGGTGGTGGCCCGGCTGGTGCACGGGCGGGCCGAGGCCGGCAACGCCCGCGCCGCCGACCTGGCCGACATCGCCGGCGCTGACGCCGGCCGACCCGGCGCGGGCGGCGCGGTTCTCGGTGGCGGCCATGGAGCTCGGCGCGCTGGTCTGCGTGGCCGGCACGCCGCGCTGCGGCGCCTGCCCGGTCCGCGACCGCTGCGCCTGGCGGCCTGGCCGGGCTCCCCGGCGCACGACGGGCCGCCGCGGCGGGTGCAGAAGTTCGCCGGCACCGACCGCCAGGTGCGCGGCCGGCTGCTCGACGTGCTCCGGGCGGCGCACGAGCCGGTGCACGCCGCCGCGCTGGACGCCGCCTGGGACGACGCCGTCCAGCGCGACCGCTGCCTGGACTCCCTGCTCGTCGACGGCCTGGTCGAGCAGACCGCCGACGGCCGCTTCACGCCTCCCGCGGATCGGCGCCTGACCGTCCGGGCTCCTGGCTCACGTCGACGCGTGAGCCAGGACCCCGATGATCCAGGTGCCTGATCCGGCGATCGGGCCGGAGGCACGACGACAGGGGCCGCCCCCACCGCGCGGTGAGGAGCGGCCCCTGTCGGTCGTGCGGGCGTTACTCGGCCTGGCGGCCGCCGGCCGTCCTCGTCGCCCGTCGGCGCCCGAGAGGGCGACCGGCGGGGTGTCGGGCAGGTCGATCGGCTTGGCCTCGCCGCGGAAGGTGAACTTCTGCGCCGGCGCCCTCCGCGTCGTCGACGTCCACCACGATGATCTGGCCGGCGGTCAGCTCGTCGAAGAGGATCTTCTCGCGACAGCGCGTCCTCGATCTCGCGCTGGATGGTCCGGCGCAGCGGCCGGGCACCCAGGACCGGGTCGAAGCCCCTCTTCGCCAGCAGCTTCTTGGCGCCGTCGGTGAGCTCCAGCCCCATGTCCTTGTTCGCCAGCTGGCTCTCGATCCGGGCGATCATGAGGTCGACGATCTCGAGGATCTCGTCCTCGGTCAGCTGGTGGAACACGACGTGTCGTCGATGCGGTTGAGGAACTCCGGCCGGAAGTGCTGCTTGAGCTCGTCGTTGACCTTGTGCTTCATCCGCTCGTAGTTCGACTCGCGTGTCGTTCGCCGGCCTGGAAGCCGAGCCGACCGCCTTGGCGACGTCCCGCGTGCCGAGGTTGGTGGTCAGGATGATGACCGTGTTCTTGAAGTCCACGATGCGGCCCTGACCGTCGGTGAGCCGGCCGTCCTCCAGGATCTGCAGCAGCGTGTTGAACACGTCCGGGTGGGCCTTCTCGATCTCGTCGAAGAGGACCACCGAGAACGGCTTGCGCCGCACCTTCTCGGTCAGCTGGCCACCCTCGTCGTAACCGACGTAGCCGGGAGGGGCACCGACGAGCCGCGACACGGTGTACCGGTCGTGGAACTCGCACATGTCGAGCTGGATCAGCGCGTCGTCCTCGCCGAACAGGAACTCGGCGAGCGCCTTGGACAGCTCGGTCTTACCGACACCCGACGGGCCGGCGAAGATGAACGAGCCACCGGGACGGCGCGGGTCCTTCAGGCCCGCCCGCGTGCGCCGGATCGCCTGGCTGACGCCTTGACGGCCTCTTCCTGGCCGATGATCCGCTTGTGGAGCTCGTCCTCCATGCGCAGCAGGCGGGAGGTCTCCTCCTCGGTCAGCTTGTAGACCGGGATGCCGGTCCAGTTGGCCAGCACCTCGGCGATCTGCTCGTCGTCGACCTCGGCGACGACGTCCATGTCGCCGGCCTTCCACTCCTTCTCGCGCTGGGCCTTCTCGCCGAGCAGCGGTCTTCTCCTTGTCGCGCAGCTACGCGGCCCTCTCGAAGTCCTGCGCGTCGATCGCCGACTCCTTGTCGCGGCGGACCTCGGCGATCCGCTCGTCGAACTCGCGCAGGTCCGGCGGCGCGGTCATCCGCCGGATCCGCATCCGGGCGCCGGCCTCGTCGATCAGGTCGATCGCCTTGTCCGGCAGGAAGCGGTCGGAGATGTACCGGTCGGCCAGCGTCGCGGCGGCCACCAGGGCGGCGTCGGTGATGCTGATCCGGTGGTGCGCCTCGTAGCGGTCGCGCAGACCCTTGAGGATCTCGATGGTGTGCGGCAGCGTCGGCTCGCCGACCTGGATCGGCTGGAAGCGGCGCTCGAGCGCGGCGTCCTTCTCCAGGTGCTTGCGGTACTCGTCGAGCGTGGTCGCGCCGATGGTCTGCAGCTCACCGCGGGCCAGCATCGGCTTGAGGATGCTGGCGGCGTCGATCGCGCCCTCGGCGGCACCGGCACCGACGAGGGTGTGGATCTCGTCGATGAACAGGATGATGTCGCCGCGGGTGCGGATCTCCTTGAGGACCTTCTTCAGCCGCTCCTCGAAGTCACCGCGGTAGCGGGAGCCGGCGACGAGGGCGCCGAGGTCGAGCGTGTAGAGCTGCTTGTCCTTCAGCGTCTCGGGCACCTCGCCCTTGACGATCGCCTGGGCCAGGCCCTCGACGACGGCGGTCTTGCCGACGCCGGGCTCGCCGATCAGGACCGGGTTGTTCTTGGTCCGGCGGGACAGCACCTGCATGACCCGCTCGATCTCCTTCTCCCGCCCGATGACCGGGTCGAGCTTGCCCTCGCGCGCGGCCTGGGTCAGGTTGCGGCCGAACTGGTCGAGGACCAGCGAGGTCGACGGCGTGCCCTCGGCGGGGCCGCCGGCCGCGGCCGGCTCCTTGCCCTGGTAGCCGGAGAGCAGCTGGATGACCTGCTGGCGGACCCGGTTGAGGTCGGCGCCGAGCTTGACCAGCACCTGGGCGGCGACGCCCTCGCCCTCGCGGATCAGGCCGAGCAGGATGTGCTCGGTGCCGATGTAGTTGTGGCCGAGCTGCAGCGCCTCGCGCAGCGACAGCTCCAGCACCTTCTTGGCCCGCGGCGTGAACGGGATGTGCCCGGTCGGCGCCTGCTGGCCCTGGCCGATGATCTCCTCGACCTGCTGGCGGACGCCCTCGAGCGAGATGCCGAGGGACTCCAGCGCCTTGGCGGCGACGCCCTCACCCTCGTGGATCAGGCCCAGCAGGATGTGCTCGGTGCCGATGTAGTTGTGGTTGAGCATCCGGGCCTCTTCCTGGGCCAGGACGACCACCCGTCGGGCTCGGTCGGTGAACCGTTCGAACATGCTGCTGTTTCTCCTCTGACCGGCTGGTCCGGCACTGCCCTTCGTCGTTCTCGGAAGGGGCACCCGACTTGAGTCCGTCGGCGCTGGGGCACCGGTCTTCCACTGTAGTCGCGGACCACCCCCGTCCGTCGCGAGCCGAGCGGAGCGGTGGATGGCTGTCGGGTCCAACCGGTGCCGGGGGGCCGGTGTTCCGGTGCGGTTACGCCGTCAGCGCAACGGCGGGGGCGCCGTCGGCACCCGATCCCCACAGCTCCTCCCCCACGGACGCCGACGGCCCGGCCCCCGAGGGGGAACCGGGCCGCAGCAACGTGCTGGAGCGGCCTCCCTACAGGGCCCCGCCGCGAGCCTGCGAGCGACGGGGGGTAGGGAGGCCCTTTCTCAGTGGGCGGCCTCGTAGGCCTCGACGACACTGGCCGGGATGCGGCCCCGGTCGCTGACCGCATGACCGTTCTTGCGCGCCCAGTCGCGGATCGCGCCGGCCTGCTCGCGGTCCATGCGGCCGCCGGTGCCGCGGGAGCGGCCGCCACCGGACGATCGGGTGCCGCGGCCGACCTTGCGCGCGGCGGAGACGTAGCGCGAGAAGACGTCCCGCATCTCCTTCGCGTTCTTGTCCGCCAGGTCGATCTCGTACGAGGTGCCGTCGAGCGAGAAACTCACGGTCTCGTCGGCGGGAAGGTTCTCGTCGAGATCGTCACTCAGGATGACCTGGACCTTGCGAGCCATTCGATTCCTTCTTTCGCGCGTCAATTTCCGCCCATCGGGCGGCGGCGGAACCATTTCACCACATCTGCGCGCGCCCGGACCAATCCGGCCCGCTCCTTTTTGGTGAACGGAGCGGATCGGGGGCGTTCAGGAAATGGGACGCACCAAGGGGAAGAGGATCGTTTCCCGGATACCGAGGCCGGTGAGCGTCATCATCAGCCGGTCGATCCCCATGCCCATGCCGCCCGTGGGCGGCATGCCGTATTCCAGGGCCTCGAGAAAGTCCTCGTCGAGGGCCATGGCCTCCGGGTCGCCGGCCGCGGCCAGTGCCGCCTGCGCCGTGAACCGCTCCCGCTGGACGACGGGGTCGACGAGTTCGGAGTAGGCCGTCGCCCGCTCGACGCCGACGATGTAGAGGTCCCACTTCTCGGCCAGGCCCGGCTTCGACCGGTGCGCCCGGGTGAGGGGTGAGGTGTCCACCGGGTAGTCGACGACGAAGGTCGGCGCCTGCAGCGTCGGCTGCACGAGCGCCTCGAAGATCTCCTCCACGACCTTGCCCGGCAACCAGACCGGATCGACGCCGATCCCGTGCCGCTCGGCGATCGCGCGGAGCTTCTCGACCGGCGTCTCGGGGGTCACCTCCTCGCCCACCGCGTCCGAGACGACGCCGAACAGCGGCACCTGCGGCCACTCCCCCGACAGGTCGACCTCGGTGCCGTCGTGGTGACGCGCGGTCAGGTCGCCGAACAGGGCCATCGAGCATTCCTGGATCAGCTCGCGGGTCAGCGTGGCCATCACCTGGTAGTCGGCATAGGCGGCGTAGGTCTCGAGCATCGCGAACTCGGGCGAGTGCGTGCTGTCGGCGCCTTCGTTGCGGAAGTTGCGGTTGATCTCGAACACCCGGTCCAGGCCGCCGACGATGCACCGCTTGAGGAACAGCTCCGGGGCGATCCGCAGGTACAGCTCGAGATCGAACGCATTCATGTGCGTGCGGAACGGCCGGGCCGTGGCCCCGCCGTGCACGGTCTGCAGCATCGGCGTCTCGACCTCGAGGAAACCCCGCGAGTCCAGCCCTGCCCGCAGCGTGGACATCACCGTGGCGCGCTGGCGCACCGTCCGCCGCGCCTCGTCACGGACGATCAGGTCGACGTACCGGCGCCGGACGCGCAGTTCCTCGCTCATGGGCTTGTGCGCCACGGGCAGCGGCCGCAGCGCCTTGGCCGCCATCTGCCAGGAGTCGGCGAAGACCGACAGCTCGCCGCGGCGCGACGTCCCGACCTCACCGGTGACCACCACGTGGTCGCCGAGGTCGACGTCGGCCTTCCAGGCCGCCAGCGCGTCCTCGCCCACGCGGTCGCGCGACAGCATGACCTGCAGCTCGGCGTCCCCCTCGCGCAGCGTCGCGAAGCAGAGCTTCCCCGTGTTGCGCGAGAAGATCACCCGGCCGGCGACGCCGACCTGCTGTCCGGTCATGGTGTCCGGCTCGAGGTCGGGGTGCTCGGCACGGACGGCGGCCAGCGAGGTCGTCCGCGGCACCGCGACCGGGTAGGGATCGGCCCCTGCCTCGCGCAGCCGGTCCAGCTTGGCGCGGCGCACGCGCATCTGCTCGGGCAGCTCGTCGTCGGGCGGCTGTGCTTCCGGGCCGGCGGCCTGGCCGGACTCCGCGTCCTGGCCCGCTCCTCGCTCGTTCCTCGCTGGAATGCTCCCGGGGCTGTCGTCGGCTGGTGCTCCTGGGGCCGGCGGTTCGTCACTCACGGGCAGCGAGCCTACGGGGAGGCCGGACGGCGGGTCGGCGGGGAACCGGTCGCCTGCTGCCGCTCGAAGGCGAGCCGGAGGCCGTGGACGGTCAGATCCGGCTCCCGTTCGCCGATCGAGCGGCAGCTGTCGGCCACCAGGGGGGCGAGACCTCCGGTGGCCACGACGAGGGGCGCGGCGTCGAACTGGGCGACGAGCTCCCCGGCGATGCGGCTCACCAGCCCGTCGACGAGCCCGGCGAACCCGAGGACGAGCCCCGACTGCAGCGCGGCGACGGTGTTCTTGCCGATCGCCTGCGTCGGCACGGTGAGCTCGACGGATCGCAGCTGGGCCGCCCGGGTGGCCAGCGCCTCCAGGCTGACCTCGAGCCCCGGCGCCAGGGCGCCTCCGAGGAACTGCCCGGCCGGCCCCACGGCGTCGACGTTGGTGGAGGTGCCGAAGTCGACGACGACCACGGGGCGGCCCCGCCCGTCCGGCCGCCGGCCGAACATCTCGTGCGCGGCGAGCGCGGTGACCACGCGGTCGGCACCCACCTCGCGGGGGTTGTCGACGTGCAGCGGCACGCCGGTGCGCACCCCCGGCCCGATGAGCACCACGGGGACGGCGAGGGCGTCGAGCAGCTCCCGCAGCGCGGGCAGGAGCGCCGGCACCGTCGAGCAGGCGCAGACGCCGGTGACCTCGGTGTCCCGCAACAGGCCGCGCCAGAGCAGCAGCAGCTCGTCGGCCGTGGCCCGGGGCGCCGTGGTGACCCGCCAGCTGCCGACCCGCCGGTCGCCGTCGAACGTGGCGAGGACGGTCTGGCTGTTGCCGACGTCGACGGTCAGGAGCACCGGTCCGCCTCCGCTCCGGGTCGGTCGCGCTCCCTCACCGGGCGACGACGTCGCCGCGCCGCTGGTCCGGCATGCCCGGCGCGGGCGCCGCCGGGTCGCCGCCCAGCTCGACCACCCGGTTGGCGGCGTCGACGTGGACGACCTTCGGCAGGTAGCTCTTGGCCTCGGTCTCGTCCATCACCCCGTAGCTGATCAGGATCACCAGGTCGCCGGGGTGCACGAGGTGGGCGGCGGCGCCGTTGATGCCGATGACGCCGCTGCCCCGCGCACCGGGGATGACGTAGGTCTCCAGGCGTGCGCCGTTGGTGACGTCGACGATCGCGACCTGCTCGCCGGGCAGCAGATCGGCCGCGTCGAGCAGGTCCTCGTCGACCGTGACCGAGCCGACGTAGTGCAGGTCGGCCTGCGTCACCGTCGCGCGGTGGATCTTGCTCTTGAGCATCGTGCGCATCATCGGGGCTCTTCTCCGAGGGTGATCGGTGCGTTGTCGAGGAGTCGGGTGGTGCCCGCCCGGGCGGCCACCAGCAGGCGGCCGGGGCCGGCCGTCGGGGCGGGTCCGAGGTCGGGATCGGTCAGTTCCAGGTAGTCCGGCCGCAGGTCCGGTTCCGCGGCCAGCTCCGCACGGGCGGCGGCGAGGACGGCCTCGGCGCCGCGCACCCCGGCGGCCGCACCCGCTCGCAGGGCCCTGGACAGCGCCAGCGCGGCCGACCGCTCGCCGGCGGAGAGGTAGCGGTTGCGGCTGGACAGCGCCAGTCCGTCCGGCTCGCGGACGGTGGGGACGCCGACCACCTCCACGCCCAGCGCCAGTTCGCGCGCCATGGCCCGGATCAGCGTGAGCTGCTGGTAGTCCTTCTCACCGAAGAACGCCAGGTCGGGCCGGACGAGGCCGAGGAGCTTGGCGACGACGGTCAGCACTCCGGCGAAGTGTCCGGGCCGGACCGCCCCCTCCAGCACCGAACCGAGCGGACCCGGCGAGACGGTGACCCCCGCGGCCCCGGGTGGGTAGACCTCGTCGACCTCCGGGTGGAACACCAGGTCGGCCCCCTCGTCGGCCAGTGCCGCGAGATCGTCGGCCCACGTGCGCGGGTAGCGGTCGAAGTCCTCCCCCGGGCCGAACTGGGTCGGGTTGACGAAGACCGAGACGACGACCGAGCCGGCCCGCTCGCGGGCGGCCCGGACCAGCGACCGGTGCCCCTCGTGCAGGGCGCCCATGGTCGGGACCAGCGCCACCGGGCCGGGCAGGTCGGCCCGGTGCTTGTGCAGGTCGGTGGCGGTCTCGACGACGACCGGCGCGTGTGCGGTCACCGGGAGCCCGCCGGGTCGGTGTCGCGGGACCCCGGGGTGGCGGGGTGGGCGGATGCGCCGCCGAGCAGGTCGAGCAGCGGGGCACCTTCGTGCGTCTTGAGCCGCCCGGCGGCCAGGGCCCGCTCGGTGGTGCGCCGGGCCATCGCCACGTAGGCCCCGACCGAGGCCGGGGCCCGCTCGGCGAGCGTGTCGAGGTGGTCGCCGACGGTGCCGACGTCACCGCGGCTGACCGGGCCGGTCAGCCCGCCGTCGCCGCGGCGCAGCGCGTTGTCCAGCGCGGCCGTCAGCAGCGGGCCGAGGACGCGGGCGGGCGCGTCGATGCCCGCCGCGCGGAGCAGGTCGGCGGCCTCGGCCACGAGCGTGACCAGGTGGTTGGCGCCGGTGACCAGGGCCGCGTGGTAGAGCCGCCGGTCCTCCTCGGCGACGAAGAACGGCTCGCCCCCCATCTCCAGCACGAGGGTCTCCGCCACGGGCCGGTGCAGCGCCCGGCTGGTCACGCCGAAGGGTGCGCCGGGCAGCCGGTCGGTGTCCTCGGTGCCCCCGGAGAACGTCATCGCCGGGTGGAGGGCCAGCGGCAGCACCCCGGCCCGCTCGGCGGGTTCGAGCACGGCCAGGCCGTGCGCACCCGAGGTGTGGAAGGCGATCTGCCCGGCCCGCCAGGCGCCGGTGCCGGCGAGGCCGGCGACCAGACCGGGGAGCGTGTCGTCGGGCACGGCCAGGACGACGAGGTCGGAGACGGCCACGACCTCGTCGGCAGGGACCAGCGGGACGCCGGGCAACAGCCGGGCGGCGCGGTCGGCGGACGCCGCGGACAGACCGGCGGCGGCGACCACCTCGTGGCCGGCCGCGTCGAGGGCGGCGCCCAGGACGGCGCCGACACGTCCGGCGCCGATGACGCCGACGCGGAGACGGGCGGGGGCGGTGTCGGCCGGCACGAGGCCGGCGGAGCGAACGGTCCTGCGGGCAGCAGGCATCGGTGCACCTCTCGTTCCAGTCCCGCGGGCGGGTACCGGACTATCGGTTCCGTGGCCTCCGCCGTCGGAGGCCGCCAGGGTGGTGCGGTGGCGCGTGGTGTGCTCGTGCCGGGCCCCTGCTGCAACCTCGGGTGTCACGCAGGAAGTCCTTCGAGCGAGTGTCGGACGGCCGGCGCGCCCCTGCAACGCAGCAGCGCTGTGGGCTACCTCACGCGGGCGACGCGTCAGCCGCCGCGGAGCACCCGCGAGAGGACGTCGTCGGAGCCGTCGTCCTCCCGGTAGCGGCGCCTCCGGCGGCTGCCGGTGGCGGGGGTGACCCCGCTGTCGGCGAGGATCTGGTCGACGCGCACCGAGCCGGTTCCGGCGGCCGGCCCGGGCGCCGCCGGCCCGGGCACGGCCGGCTCGGGCCCGGCCGGCTCGGGCTGCGGGAGCGGGGCGGGTGCCCCGAAGGGGTAGGCCGAGCTGCTCGGCGCCGGGGCGGCCGGCCGTTCGGTGGTCCGGGCGTCCTCCGGTCGCGGCGGGAGCAGGGGGTGTGCGAGCGGGTCGTCGTCGTCGGTCCGACGGCGTCGCGGCGAGGGGCGCGGTCGCTCCTGGGTCGCCGGCTCGTCGAGCAGCGAACGGGCGGCCAGCCACTCGACCGGGGACGGCGGCGGAGAAGTCGGCAGCGGCTCGGCGTCGTCGTCCGCGGCCGCGGAGTGTCGCGACCGGCGGGCCGGCAGGTCGGGCAGCCCGTAGCCCTCGGTGGCCGGCGCGACGGGCATCCAGGCAGGCGGCTCGGCGACCGGGAGCGGCGCGGGCTGCGGGGCCGGGGCCTGGGCCGCCGGGGGCGGGGCCGGGGTCGGGGCCGACACCGCCGGGGCCGGCGCCTGGGCCGCCGGCATCGCGAACCCCCCGGTCGCGGGCTCCCAGGCGCGCATGGGCCGGTCGACGCGGATCCGCTCGAACTGCTGCGTCGTCGTCTCGAACTGCTGCGCGACGGGGTACTGCTGTGTTCCCGGATACTGCGGTACCGCGGAGTGGCGCTGGGGCGTCGCCGGGTACTGCTGGGTGGCCGGTGACTCGTCGAGCCGGACCGCCGGCCAGCCACCGGTGAGCTCGCGCGGGGGGTCCTCCCGCCAGGAGGGCGCCGCGTCGAGCCGGCCGGCCTGGGTGCGCATCACGATCCGCTCGACCAGCATCTCGCTGGACAGCTGCTCGGTGAGCTCCGCCCGCAGTCGTCCGAGGTCGGCACGCAGCTCGCCGACCTGTCCCAGCTCCGTGCGCAACGCGGTCAGGGCGAGGACGTCGTCGCGGAGGGCGGCCACCCGTGCCACCTCGGCGCGCAGGGCGGTGAGCGACGCGACGTCGTCCTTGAGGTCGGCGACGCGGGACACCTCCTCGCGCAGCGCCGCCAGGCCGGCCAGGTCCTCGCGCAGGGCGTCGATCTCGGCGCGCATGGCCTCCTCGGCCTCGCGGCGCACCTCGTTCTCCAGCTCCAGCTCGAACTCGCGCCGGGCGGCCACCTCCCGCTCGAGCTGGTGCTCGTAGGCACGGCGCAGCGCCGTCTCGCGCCCCTCGGCGGCGGTCTCGTCGGCCCGGCGGCGGCCCGCGACCAACGTGGCCAGGACGAACGCCCAGGCGGCCGCGACCACCGCGACGCGCAACAGGTCGGGGTTGTCGGTCAGGAACACCAGCAGCGTGGCACCGACGGCGAGCACCGCCCCGCCCGCGAGCAGCGGCGTCCGCAGTCCGGTGGGCCTGTAGCGCCGGCCCTGCGACGGCAGCCGGGACGAGGAGGCTGTGCCGGGTTGTTTCGTGCCGGGCTGTTTCGTGCCGGGCTGTTTCGCGCCGGGTTGTTTCGTGCCGGGGCGGTTCGAACCGGTGCGGGCGGCCGGGTCATCGCCGGCGGACGGCCGGGACGGTAGCGGAGGCACGGGTGGTCTCGCCGCGGACCGCGGCGAGACCGGCCTCGACACCCCGCGCGCGGGCCCGTCGAAGGGGTCGATGCTCCGGTCGGTGTCGTGCGGGCGCCAGGATGATCCGTCGTCCTGGCGCCTCGGCATGCGTGCCAGCGTAGCGCCGTCGTCGTCACGGAGACGGCAACGTCCGGTTACCGCGCGGCACCGACGTCGGGACTGCGACAGTTGCCCGGTGACGCTCTCATTGCTCGACTGGCGACGCCGTACCTCCGCCCTCTTCGGCGCCGCCCGCGCCGCCGCCGACCCGGAGGTCGGCTGGCGCACGTGGCGCGACGGCCGGGACGAGATGTTCGCCGCCCACCCGGACTCGCCACTGTCACCGGAGGTGCGCGCGGGCTTCTCGGGACTGCCCTTCGCGCCCTACGATCCGGCGCTGCGGTTCGAACCCGAGCTCGAGCCGGCCCCGCCCGAACGCCGCGAGGTGCCGACCGCCTCGGACGGCGTGGTGCCCTTCGAGCGCATCGGCACGGTGGCCCTGGGTGCTCTCGGCCGCGTCGACGTGTGGTGGCTCGACAGCTACGGCGGCGGCGTCTTCGTGCCCCTGCGCGACGGCAGCGCCGGCGCGACCACCTACGGCGGCGGCCGCTACCTGCTCGACACCGTGAAGGGCGCCGACCTGGGCGGCACGGGGAACCGGCTGGTCGTCGACCTGAACGTCGCCTACCACCCGTCCTGCGCGTACGACCCGCGCTGGTCGTGCCCGCTGGCGCCCGAGGGCAACCGGATCCCCGCGGTGGTGGCCGCCGGCGAGCAGCTCCCCGCCGGCGGCTGGTACTGAGGCAAAGGAAGCTTTACCCCCGCCCTGGCGCCGCGAAGGAGGGGTATCGCTTCCTTTACCCGGGTCGGTGTTGCCCGGTCAGCCTTCGGCGAGGAACCCGGCGGAGCTGAAGACCAGGCCGATGGAGATCTCGCCCTGCTCGATGGCGGCGCGGGTCAGCGGGCCGCCGGCGTCGAGCTCGCGGAAGCTGTCGAACTCCAGGCCGTAGGTCTCCTCGAGACCCGGCTTGCAGAACGGCCGTTCCGGGCACTCGGCCGGCCCTCCGAGGATCAGCCCCTCGCCACAGACGTCGGCGAGCTCGGACAGGGTGCCGACCCCGAGCGAGTCGGCGAACTCCTGGGTGACGGCGAAGGCGTTCTGGTCGGCGGCCTCGGACGGCTCGCCGAACACCAGGCCGGCCTCCTCGGCCAGCGGCTGCAACGCCTCGACGGTGGCTCCGACGTCGCCGGAGGCGACCTGGTTGGTGTCGTCGCCGTCGAGGAACTCGGTCACCGTGGCCAGGTACTCGGGGAACACCTGGATGTCGCCGTCCTGCAGCGCCGGCAGGTAGAGCTCGCGGTTGCCGACCTCCCGCACGGAGGCGTCGTAGCCGGCGGCCGTCAGGACGTCGGCGTAGACGTTGGCGAGGATGGTCGACTCGGGGAAGTTGGCGCCGCCCACGACGATCGAGCCGCTGCCCTGCTCGAGCCCTGCGGGGTCGATGTTCTCCTCGACCCAGGCGGCGGCGACGTCCTCCGCGCTCTCGCGCTGGAGTTCGACGGCGGCGTTCATCTCGATCAGCTCGTCGGTGGTCAGCGCCTCGGACACCGCGTTGAGCGCCCGGATCAGCACCGGGTCCGCCGCCTCGGCGTTGACCGCCGGAATGATGTTGTCCGCGTTCTGCAGCTCCTGGTCGTCCTCCAGGACGACGAGCTGGTCGCCGGCGACCGGCGCGCAGTTCTCACCGCCGGCCGACGCACCGTCGGTGCTGTCGGTCTCCGAGCCACCGCCGGTGCCGGAGGAGCCGGACTCGCCGCAGGCGGCCACGCCGAGCAGCAGCACCGAGGCGGCCAGGGGCGCGAGGATCCGGGAACGTGTGCGCATGGTGCCCGCCTTCTGTGTCCCGTGCGGCTCGCGGGCCGCACGCGTGTCTGGCGGGAGGACTCCCGCACCGATCATGGAACTCCACCCGGTGGTACACGGCAATGTCGCGGCCCAGCTGTTGCCCTTCCGTTACCGGAGCGGCCTCAGAGGGGGACGGCGGAAGCCTGTGGTTCACCCGACCGCCGACCGAGCCGCGGAAGCGCGAACCGGCGGGGGCCGGGGGTGAGCGCCGCGGACAGCAGCACCAGCAGCGCCTCGGTGAGCAGCGCGAGGGCCGCGACGAGCAGGGCGCCGGCGATGATCTGGCCGTAGTCCTGCTGGCCGAAGCCGAGGTTGATGATCCGGCCGAGCCCGCCGCCGCCGACGAGCGCGGCCAGGGTCGCCGTCGCGACCACCTGCACCGCCGCCGTCCGCACGCCGGTCATGATCAGGGGCATCGCGAGCGGCAGGTCGACGCGACGGACGACCTGCCCCCGGCGCATGCCCATGGCACGGGCGGCCTCGCGGACGTCGCGATCGACCTCCCGGAAGCCGACGAAGGTGTTGGTCAGGATCGGCGGGAAGGCGAAGACGGCCAGCGCGATCGCCGTGGCCTCGTTGCCGAAGCCGATCGGGGTGACGGCGAACAGGGTGAGCAGCGCCAGCGTCGGCACGGCCCGGCTGACGTTGGAGAGGACGACGACGGCGCCGCCCCCCCGCCCCGTCGTCCCCAGGAAGATGCCGAGCGGGATCGCCAGCAGCGCCGCGGCGAGCACCGCGACCGCCGAGACGGCCAGGTGCTCGACGAGCAGGTCGAGGATCCCGCCCGTGCGGGTCCAGTTGAACGGGTCGTTGAGGTAGACGAACGCGTCGCCGAAGACGTTCACGTGCGCACCCGCGTCCAGGGCGTGAGCAGTCGTTCGGCGCCCGCGAGCAGCACGTCGGCGAGCAGCGCGAGCAGGACGCAGCCGACGGCTCCGGTGACGATCTCCGCGCGGTAGAAGTTGGAGTTGAAGCCACCGACGATCAGCTGGCCCAGCCCGCCGTTGCCGGTGATGACGCCGACCGTGACCAGGGCGACCGTGGAGACGGTGGCGATCCGCAGCCCGGCCATGAAGGACGGCAGGGCGAGGGGCAGGTCGACCCGCAGGAACAGCCGGCCCGAGCCGTAGCCCATGCCGCGGGCGGCCTCGCGGACGTCGGCGGGCACCGCCTGCAGCCCGGCGAGGAAGTTGCGCACGAGGATGACCAGCGAGTACAGGACCAGCCCGACGAGCACGGTGGTCGCCGACAGCGGACCGGTGAACGGGGCGAGGAAGGCGAACATCGCCAGGGACGGGATCGTGTAGATCACCGTGGACAGCCCGAGCACGGAGCCGGACAGGAACCGGCTGCGCCGCGCCAGGAGGGCCAGGGGCAGGGCGAGCAGCGCGCCCAGCACGACCGCGCCGACGGTGAGCCTGACGTGCTGGCCCAGGTAGCCCAGAATGGTGTCCCAGTTGCGGGTCACGTAGTTCACGTCGAACCACGGGTTCGGCGCCGCTTCGGCCGCGAGCACCTCGCTCGCCGCGCTCAGCACCGGGCGCATCCCAGGAGGGCCATACCGTGGACGCTAGCGACCAGCCGCCGTCGGTGCAGCGTCCCGGGCCGGGTTCCGGGGCCGAGGAGATCCGGCTCGAGGGGGTCAGCAAGGTCTTCCCCGACGGCACCCTGGGTGTCGCCGAGCTGGACCTCGCTTTCGCCGCGGGCGAGCTCAGCGTCCTGGTCGGCCCGTCGGGCTGCGGCAAGACGACGACCATGAAGATGATCAACCGGCTGATCGAGCCGAGCACCGGGCGCATCCTGCTCGGCGGCGACGACGTCACGAGGGTCGACCCGGACAAGCTGCGCCGCCGCATCGGCTACGTCATCCAGAGCGTGGGGCTGTTCCCCCACCAGGACGTGCGCACCAACGTCGGCACGGTGCCCCGCCTGCTCGGGTGGGACCGGAAACGGATCCGCGACCGGGTGGACGAGCTGCTGACGACCGTCGGCCTCGACCCCGCCGTCCACGGGGACCGCTACCCGGCCCAGCTGTCCGGTGGTCAGCGACAGCGGGCCGGCGTCGCGCGCGCACTGGCCGCCGACCCCGGCGTCCTGCTGATGGACGAGCCGTTCTCGGCGGTCGACCCGGTGGTGCGCGAGCGGCTGCAGTCGGAGTTCCTGCGGCTGCAGGAGCAGGTGCGCAAGACGATCGTGTTCGTCACCCACGACATCGAGGAGGCGGTGCGCCTCGGCGACCGGATCGCGGTCATGAGCGAGGGCGGCCACGTGGAGCAGTTCGCCGCGCCCGGGGAGATCCTCGGCGCGCCGGCCACCCCTTTCGTGGCCGACTTCGTCGGCGCGGACCGCGGCCTGAAGCGGCTGGCGGTCACCGGCATCGACGTGGCCGACCTGGAGCAGCCCCCCGTCGTGAACGTCGACGCCCGGCTCAGCGAGGCGCGGGCCGCGCTCGAACGAGCCGGCGCCCGCTGGGCCGTGGTGGTCGACGACGTCGGCGCCCTGCACGGCTGGCTGTCGGCGGAGCGGGCGACCGGGCCGGGGACCGTCGGCTCGGCGGCCCGGCGGATGGAGGCCTGGGTGCCGGTGGACGCGTCGCTGAAGACGGCGTTCTCGACGATGCTGCAACTGGACGCCGGCTGGGTCGCGGTGCTCGACGGAGACCGGTTCCTGGGCGTGCTCACCCCCGAGTCGCTGCACGCCGCGCTGCGCCGCTCCGTCGAGGGCACCGCGCCCGAGACCGCCGGCGCCGCCCTGACCTGACCGACCCCGACCGCGGGTTGACCTGACCCCCGAGTTGACCGACCCCGAGTTGCGTCAGGCGGAGGGGGCCAACGGGCCTTCCTCCTCGTCCGGGCCGGGCGGGATCCGGCAGACCGACTCCAGCCACAGCGCGGCACCCACCAGCGCCGCAGCGCTGGCGATGCCGATCACCGCGGTGACCGTGTCGCCGCCGGCCGCCTGCAGCCGCCCGGTCGCCGGTCCGACGTAGGCGAGCACCCCCGCCCAGACGCCCAGGAGGACCGCACCCACGTAGGCGCTGGCCTGGGCGAGCACCGCGAGTCGCGCGACGAGCATGGGCTCCAGCGGGCGCACCGGTCCGGTCGGCTGCCTGCCCTCTCGGGGGCGGCCCCGGCCGGCGGCGCGCGCGGCACGCAGCGACCGCAGGCGGTCGCGGACGATCGCCGCGGCCATGACCTCGGCCAGCGCCAGCACGGCCAGCGGTGTCGGCAGCCACCACTGCAACCGGGGCAAGTCGCCGTAGAGGGAACGCACGAGCAGCCACGCCGCCAGGGCGAGGCCGAGGGCGAGGACGGCGAGGTCGCGGCGCTTCACCGGGCTCACCGGAGGTGCTCCCAGCGCACGACCGAGGCGACGTCGTCGGGCGGCAGCGCGGCGAGCAGGTCGGCCACCCGGCCCCTGCCGGGCACCTCCGCCGCCGGGTCGAGGGTCGCCCACGGGACGAGCACGAACGCGCGCTCGTGCGCCCGCGGGTGCGGCAACGTCAGGTCCGGGTCGTCGGAGCGCACCGGCGTCCCGTCGTCCGCGGTGACCGTGACGACGTCGACGTCCAGGGTCCGCGCCCCCCAGCGCACCTCCCGGGTCCGCCCGGCCGCCTCCTCCAGCTCGTGGGCGCGGGCCAGCCAGCCCGCCGCGTCGCGGGGGCCGCGGACGATCGCGACCGCGTTCAGGTACGACGGCTGCTCCACCGGTCCCCACGGCGGCGTCTCGTACAGCGTCGAGCGGGCCACCAGCGCACCCTCGGCGGCCAGCGCGGCCAGCGCCGTCCGCAGCGTGCCGGCGCGATCGCCCAGGTTGGCACCCAGCGAGAGCACCGCACGGGTCATGCGCGGGCCCGGCGAATGGTCACGGTGACGTCGCTGAACGGGACCCCGAGATCGGCCTCGGGCTTGTGCACGGTGATCTCCACGGCGTCGACCCGCGGGTAGGACAGGCAGACGTCGGCCAGCCGCTGGGCGAGGGTCTCCAGCAGGTCGACCGGCTCGCCGGAGAGGGTGGCGTAGAGACGCTGCGCCAGCTCGGCGTAGTTGACGGTGCGCTCGAGGTCGTCGGTCTCGGCGGCCGGCGCGGTGTCCAGCTCCAGCACGGCGTCGCAGCTGAACGTCTGCCCCTGCCGGCGCTCGAAGGCGTACACGCCGTGGTGGCCGTAGGCGCGCAGGCCACGGACGGCGACGCGGTCGGGCGTGGGCCCGCCGGGCGTCGGGTCAGGCATGACCTCTCCTCCTCGCGGCGCGGACGGCCTCGACGGTGCGGACGGCGTCGACCGAGGCCGCGGCCTCGTGCACCCGGACCCCCCACGCGCCGGCCTCCGCAGCCAGCACCGTCGTGGCCAGGGTGGCGGCGTCGCGCTGCTCGGCCGGTCGCGGCGCGCCGTCCGGGCCGGCCAGCAGCCGGCCGAGGAAGGTCTTGCGGGACGCGCCGACCAGCACCGGGAGCCCGAGGTCGACGATCCGGTCCAGCCCGGCCAGCAGCGCCCAGTTGTGCTCGGCGTTCTTCGCGAAGCCGAGGCCGGGGTCGAGCACGAGCTGCGCCGGGTCCACCCCGGCGGCGACGACGTCCTCGACGCGGGCGGTGAGCTCGGCGCGCACCTCGGTGACCACGTCGCCGTAGCGCGCCGCCGCGTACATCTCGCGGCTGTGGCCGCGCCAGTGCATGAGCACCCACGGGACGCCGGCGTCGGCGACGAGTTCGGCCATGTTCTTGTCGGCCAGTCCGCCGCTGACGTCGTTCACCATCTGCGCCCCGGCGTCCAGTGCGGCCTCGGCCACCTCGGCGCGGGTGGTGTCGACGCTGAGCCGCACCCCGGCGGCGGCCAGGTCGCGGATGACCGGGAGCACCCGCCGGCACTCCTCGTCGGCGTCCACCCGATCGGCGCCGGGGCGGGTGGACTCGCCGCCGACGTCGACGTAGTCGGCCCCGGCCGCGTGCATCGCCAGGCCGTGCGCGACGGCCTCCGCCGGATCGGCGAAGCAGCCACCGTCGGAGAAGGAGTCGGGCGTGACGTTGAGGACCCCCATGACCACGCAGTGGCCGGGGCGCGGGAGGGTCACCGGGCCCCCCGTCCGGCTCCGCGCTCGCTCCGCTCCGCGCTCGCTCCGCTCCTCGCTCGCAGACCCCGCTGCGACGCTCACTCGATGTCGCCTCACCGGCCCAGGATGAGGCTCATGGCCTCGCTCCTGCTGGCCTGGCTGTCGCGGAACAGTCCCCGGACGGCGGAGGTCACCGTGCTCGCGCCGGGCTTGCGGACGCCTCGCATGGCCATGCACAGGTGCTCGGCCTCGATGACCACGATGACGCCACGCGGCTTGAGCACCTCGGCCAGCGCGTCGGCGATCTGGCTGGTCATGCGCTCCTGGACCTGCGGACGACGGGCGTAGACCTCGACCAGGCGCGCCAGCTTGGACAGCCCGGTGACCCGGCCGTCGTCCCCCGGGATGTACCCGACGTGCGCGACGCCGTGGAAAGGCACGAGATGGTGCTCGCAGGTCGAGTACATCGGGATGTCCTTGACCAGCACGAGCTCGTCGTGGTCCTCGTCGAACGTCGTGGCGAGCACGTCGTACGGGTCCTGCCCCAGGCCGGCGAAGGTCTCGGCGTAGGCACGGGCGACCCGGGCCGGGGTGTCCCGGAGGCCCGGCCGGTCGGGGTCCTCCCCCACGGCGAGCAGCAGCTCGCGCACCGCCCGGGCGGCCCGATCCTGGTCGATCCCGGTGGCCGCCAGGAGCTGGTCGTCGGGATCGGCCGGCACCTCTGTCATCGCTGGACCGGCGCGCCGACGTCACCCACCGCAGGGCTCTCGGGAGCGGGGTGGCCGTTCGGGGAGCCGTTGACGTCCGCCCGCTCGGCCGGCGTGAGCACCGGGGGCTGGTCGGACGGCGTCCGCTTGCCGAAACCGCTGTACGGCGCGAGCGAGGGACGCTTCGTGACCGGGGCGCAGATGCGCTCCATGTCCTCCTTGGAGAGGGTCTCCTTGTCCATCAGCTCGAGGACGAGCTGATCGAGGACGTGCCGGTACTCGACCAGGATCTCCCAGGCCTCGTCGTGGGCGGCCTCGATCAGCGCCCGCACCTCGGAGTCGATGTCGGCGGCCACGGCCTCGGAGTAGTTCGGGCGCGAGCCCATGTCGCGGCCGAGGAAGGGCTCGGAGTCGTCCCGCCCGTACTTCACCGCGCCGAGCTTGGCGCTCATGCCGTACTGCGTGACCATCGCCTTGGCCATCGCGGTGGCCTTCTCGATGTCGTTGCCCGCCCCGGTGGTGGGCTCGTGGAAGACCAGCTCCTCGGCCGCGCGCCCACCGAGGGCGTAGGCGAGGGTGTCGATCATCTCCGAGCGGGTCTGGGTGTACTTGTCCTCGGTCGGCAGCACCAGGGTGTGCCCCAGCGAGCGGCCGCGCGGCAGGATCGTCACCTTGTGCACCGGGTCGAGGTTCGGCAGGGCGTGGGCGACCAGCGCGTGCCCACCCTCGTGGTAGGCGGTGACCTTCTTCTCCTTCTCGCTCATCGCCCGCGTCTTGCGCTCAGGGCCGGCGACGACCCGGTCGATCGCCTCCTCGAGCTGCTCGTCGGTGATCAGCGAGTGGTTGGTGCGGGCGGTGAGCAGGGCGGCCTCGTTGAGCACGTTGGCCAGGTCGGCGCCGGTGAACCCGGGGGTGCGGCGGGCGACGACCTCGAGGTCGACGTCCGGGGCCAAGGGCTTGCCCTTGGCGTGCACCTCGAGGATCTGCTTGCGGCCGAGCAGGTCGGGCCGGTCGACGGCGATCTGCCGGTCGAAGCGGCCCGGGCGCAGCAGCGCGGGGTCGAGGATGTCCGGCCGGTTCGTGGCGGCGATCATGATCACGCCACCCTTGACGTCGAAGCCGTCCATTTCGACGAGCATCTGGTTGAGGGTCTGCTCGCGCTCGTCGTGGCCGCCGCCCATGCCGGCGCCGCGGTGCCGGCCGACGGCGTCGATCTCGTCGACGAAGATGATCGCCGGGGCGTTCTCCTTGGCCTGCGTGAACAGGTCGCGCACGCGGCTGGCGCCGACGCCGACGAACATCTCGACGAAGTCCGAGCCGGAGATCGAGTAGAACGGGACGCCGGCCTCGCCGGCCACGGCCCGGGCGAGCAACGTCTTGCCGGTTCCGGGCGGGCCGAACAGCAGCACACCCTTGGGGATCTTGGCGCCGACCGCCTGGAACTTGACGGGGTTCTGCAGGAAGTCCTTGATCTCCTGCAGCTCCTCGATCGCCTCGTCGGAACCGGCGACGTCGGAGAACGTCGTCTTCGGGCTGTCCTTGGTGATCTGCTTGGCCTTGGACTTGCCGAAGGCCATGACCCCGCGGCCGCCACCCTGCATCGAGTTGAACAGCCAGAACAGCAGCAGCAGGAGGATGAGGAACGGCAGGAAGCTGACCAGGATGCTGACGAGCAGGCTGTCCTGGGTGACGTTGGTGTCGAAGTCGACCCGGCTGGTCTCGCCCGCGCCGGACACGAGGTCGTAGATGTCGTCGGAGGCGCCGAGCGGGAAGGACGCGGAGATCTGGTCGCTGCCCTGCACCGCGCGCTCGAGGTCGAGGTCGAGGGTCTGCTCTTTGTCGTTGATCGTGGCGCTCTCGACGTTGCCCTCGTCGAACTGCGCCAGCGCCGTGGAGGTCGAGACCTCCTGGTAGCTGCTGCCGCCACCGAGCAGCGACGAGAACGTCAGGGCCAGCAGGACGACGAGCACGACCCAGAACCAGACGGAGCGGAAGATCTTCTTACGTTCCATACACCGATGCCGGGCGGACGGGCGTGCCGTCCGGCCCGTCAACCCTCCTGATCGTCCGGGGACGCCCCCTGCGACCCGGGCGGCACCCCGGCGCCTGGCGCAGCGTCGTCGGATTCGACGGTACACCGGGGAGCCTGTGGAACTCCTGCATACGGCACGGGAGTGCCCCCACGTGATGACGGCGCGCTCAGCCCGAGTTGATCACCGTCGATCGGCTGCCGACACGCCGTCGGCCGCGACCATAACGAGGATCGACTCGGGAACGTCAGGAGGAGTAGACCTCCGGGCGCAGGGTCCCGATGTAGGGCAGGTCGCGGTAGCGCTCGGCGTAGTCCAGGCCGTAGCCGACGACGAACTCGTTGGGGATGTCGAAGCCGATGTAGCGGACGGGCACCTCGACCTTGACCGCATCGGGCTTGCGCAGCAGCGTGCACACCTCGAGGGAGGCCGGCTCGCGGCCGCCCAGGTTCTTGAGCAGCCAGGACAGGGTCAGCCCGGAGTCGATGATGTCCTCGAGCAACAGCACGTGCTTGCCGGTGATGTCGCGGTCGAGGTCCTTGAGGATGCGCACGATGCCCGACGAGCTCGTGGCCGAGCCGTACGACGAGACGGCCATGAACTCCATCTGGCTGGGGATCTGCAGCGCCCGGGCGAAATCGCTCATGAACAGCACGGCGCCCTTGAGCACGCCGACCAGCAGGATCTCCCGGCCCGCGTAGTCGGCGGCGACCCTGGCGGCCAGCTCGCCGATCTTCTCGCGGATCTGCTCCTCGGTGAGGAGGACGTGGTCGATGTCCGGGCCGTACCCGTGGTCGGGGCCGAGCGCGCCGGGCGTGGGCGCGTTCTGTCCGGTGACCGTGACGGTCTCACTCACGACAGGTGACTCCTCGATCGGGAGGCGGGGGTTGCGGAGCGGTCCCGCCGGGGTCGTCGACGGGCCTGAGCACCAGCCTGCCAGACGCCCGGAGGACGGCCACTCCGCCGGGTAGGTCCACCGGGCCCTGCCCCCGCCAGCGGGCGAGCAAGGCGTCGACGGCTTCGAGGTGGACGGCCTGCAGGTCCGGGACGCCGGCGGCGAGCAGCCAGCCGCGGAGCACGCGCCGGCGGACGGCGGGCGGCAGCTGGGGCAGCCGGGCGACGGGCAGGCCGCCGTCGGTGCCGTCGTCCGTCGTCTGCAGGGCGACCAGCTCGGCCGCCGCGATGGCGTCCAGGGCGTCGAGGTCCTCGCGGAGCATCCCCGCCGTCCGCGCCAGCGCGGGGGCGACCCCGCCGCCGAGGACGTCCTCGAGCAGCGGCAGCACCTCGGTGCGCAGCCGGACGCGGGTGTAGGCCGGGTCGGTGTTCCAGGGGTCGTCCCACACGGGCAGCTCCTGGGCGGCGCAGGCCGCCCGCGCGGTCTCCCGGCGGACGGCGAGGAGCGGCCGCCACCACGGCTCACGCCACTCGACCATGCCGGCCACGGACCGTGGGCCGGATCCGCGGCCCAGACCCAGCAGCACGGTCTCGGCCTGGTCGTCGAGGGTGTGCCCGAGTGCCACCCAGGCGCCGTGGCGCGCCGCGAGCGCGGCCATGGCCGCGAACCGGGCCGAGCGCGCAGCCGCCTCGGGTCCGCCGCCCTCGCCCACCTCGACCCGCAGCACGTCGACCGGCGCGAGCCCGAGGCCGCGCAGCAGTTCGGCGGTGGCCGCGGCGCGGTCGGCGGACCCGGACTGCAGCCCGTGGTCGACGGTCACCGCCCCTGCGCGCACGCCCGCCCGGGGCGCCTCGAAGGCGACGGCGGCCGCCAGCGCGAGAGAGTCGGCCCCGCCGCTGCACGCGACGAGCACCGGCCGGTCCAGGCCGACCAGGCCCGGCCGGACGGCGGAGCGCAACCGGGCGACCGCGGGGTGCGGGCCGATCATGGGCGGGGAGGACCCCGCCCTCAGGCGGGGATGGCCGGACGGCCGTGGACGCGCTCGACCCACCGGGCGGGCTCGGTGAGCTCCTCGATGCGCGGGAGGGTCTCCGGGCCCGACCAGACGCGGTTGAACCCGTCCATGCCGACGAGGTCGACGACGCCGCCGACGAAGTGCCGGCCGTCGGCGTACTGCTTCATCTTCTGCTCGAGGCCCAGCAGCCGGCGGACGACGCGGTCGAAGGGCCCGCTGCCCTTGCGCCGCTGCGCGAACCGCTGGCGCAGGGTCCGCACGGACGGGACGACGTCCGGGCCGACGCCGTCCATGACGAACTCGGCGTGGCCCTCCACGAGGCTCATCACCGCGGTGACCCGGTCGAGGACCTCGCGCTGGCGCGGGTCCTGCACGAGCGCCATCAGCCCCTCGGACTCGCCCTCCCCACCGCGGACCGCGTCGACCATGCCGCGCAGCACGTCCTGCAGCCGGTCGCGGAGGACGTCGGGGCTGAGGTCGGTGACGGCCACGAACTCCGACACCTGCTGCTCGAGGTGCCCGCGCAGCCACGGAACGGCGGTGAACTGCAGCTGGTGGGTCATCTCGTGCAGGCAGACCCACAGCCGGAAGTCGGCCGGGTCGACGCCGAGCTTGCGCTCGGTCGCGACGACGTTGGGTGCGACGAGCAGCAGCCGGCCGCCGGTGCCGAAGACCTCGTACTGCCCGAGCACGCGGGAGGCGAGGTAGGACAGCACCGCGCCGGCCTGCGCGCCGGTGGCCCGCGAGCCGATGGCGGTGGCCAGCGGCCCGGGACAGCTGTCCTGCTGCGCCTGGAGCTTCTCGACGAGCGGGTCGAGCAGGGCGGCCATGCCGAGGGTGTTGGCGTCGACCCAGCCCCCGCGGTCCACCACGGCCACTTCGGGGTGCGGCCCGCCGGGGGCCGGGCGCATCCCGGTCAGCTGCTCGACGTGCCCGATGGCCGCCGCGGCCGCCTCGTGCAGGTCGCGGACGACGCCGGCCGCCTCGTCGCGGGTGGTCTCCGGACCGGGGCTCATGAGCCTGCGCGCAGTGCGGCCCGCGAGCTCCCAGTCGACCATCGAGGAGGGGCTGGTCATCGCCTCACCGTACTTGAAGGACCCCCTGCCCCCCACCGCTCACGAGTTCGCGGCGGGCCCCTACAGGGGGCCGCTCCAGCAACTCACGAGCAGCCGCAGCGGGCCAGTTCGGCCGCGATCTCGTCGAGGGCCGCCTCGGACGCGGCCTCTCCCCCGACCGCGCCGTCGGCGAGCACGGCGAACGCGAGCAGCCGGCCGTCGTCGGTGACCACGGTGCCCGCGAGGGCGTGCACGCCGTTCAGGGTGCCGGTCTTGGCCCGCACCGATCCGGGGGCGGTGGCGGGGTCGTCGTCCCCGCGGTCGGCGAGCGTGCCGTCGTACCCGGCGACGGGCAGCCCGGTCAGCAGGCCCGCCGCCCCGGCGATGCTGCCGTCGGCGGCGCCCCGCAGCAGGGCGGTGAGCACTCCTGCGGGCACCTGGTTCTGCCGCGAGAGGCCGCTGCCGTCGGCCAGCGCGACGCCGGAGGTGTCGATGCCGGCCTCGGCGAGGGCCGCGCTGACGGCGGTGGCCGCGCCCTCGAAGCTCGGCGCCTCTCCCCGGGCGAGCGCCACCTGGCGGGCCAGTGCCTCGGCGAGCATGTTGTCCGACAGCGACAGGGTCTGCTCGACCAGGCGGACGACGGGCGCCGACTCCACCGTGCCGAGGGTCTGCGCGCCGTCGGGCGCCTCACCGAGGGTCACGGTCGCACCGGGAGCGCCGAGCGCATCGGCCAGTGCGGCACCGGCGTCCAGGCCGGGCTGGCCGCTGCGCGCCTCGGCGTCCGGGCTGAGCCGGGCGCCGTCCACGGCCGTGGCCGTGACCGGCGCGGCGTAGCTGGACGGGGCGTCACCCGAGCCCCAGCCGGGGGCGGTGAGCTCGCCGGTGTAGAGGGAGCTGTCCACGACGACACGGGTGATCTCCGTGCCGGCCGGCTGGGCGGCCATGACCTGCTCGGCCAGGTCGGCGACCGTCGGCGCACCGGGATAGGTCTGTGACGGCGCGGTGCGCGACAGGGTCGGGTCCCCGCCGCCGACCAGCACGACCTCGCCGGGGGTGGCACCGGCGACCACGGTGGTCTCGAAGGTCGCCGCCGGGTCGAGCGTGAGGAGCGCGGCGGTGGCGGTGAGCAGCTTGACGGTCGAGGCCGGCGTCGAGGGGTCGGCCGCGTCGACGGCCAGGAGGCTCTGCCCGCTGGCGACGTCGACGACCTCGGCGGACAGCCCGCTACCCAGTGCCGGGGCGGCCAGCAGCGGGCCGAGCCGGGCCTCGAGGATCGCGAGGTCGGGGGTCGGTGCGTCGGCCGACAGGGAGGCGAGGACCGGCTCGAGGGCGCCCAGCTCGGGCAGCTGCGCCTCGGCCACGGTGACCGTCCGCTCGCCGGGAGCGGCGTCGTCGCCGCCGGGACCCACGAGCGCGTAGACCCCACCGGCGGCGGCCAGCACGACCACGGTCGCGCCCATCGCGATCCGCCGCCGGAACCGGCCGGTCTTCGCGGTGATGATGACCGGCCCGGGCGTCGTGCCCGGGCGCTGCGACGTCGTCGCGATGGTGCCCACCCCCTGAAAAAGCGACCTCGTCGGTTCGACGAGGTCGCCGTGGGTCACACTACGACGGTGCAGTTCGACGTGACGGTAGAAATCCCGAAGGGCCAGCGGAACAAGTACGAGCTGGACCACGCCACCGGACGCATCCGCCTGGACCGGATGCTGTTCACCTCCACCCGCTACCCGGCGGACTACGGCTACATCGAGAACACCCTCGGCATGGACGGCGACCCGCTGGACGCGCTGGTGCTGCTCGAGGAGCCGACGTTCCCGGGCTGCCTGATCACCTGCCGCGCCCTGGGCATGTTCCGCATGACCGACGAGGCCGGCGGGGACGACAAGGTGCTCTGCGTGCCGGCCACCGACCCGCGGATGGCGCACCTCGTCGACATCAGCGACGTCTCGGAGTTCGACCGGCTGGAGATCCAGCACTTCTTCGAGACCTACAAGGACCTCGAGCCGGGCAAGTCGGTCGAGGGCGCTGAGTGGGTGGACCGGACCGCAGCCGAGGAGGAGATCGTCAACTCGCTGCAACGCGCCAAGGACGCCCCGGCGCACCACTGACGGTCCGCCCGCCGTCTCCTGCCCCCTGAGGCCCCCTCCCCTCTCCCCGCTTCCCGCTTCCCGCTTCCCGCTCAGGCAAAGGAAGCTCTACCCCCGTCCGGCAGGCCCTGGACGGGGGTAGAGCTTCCTTTGCCTCGGGGGGTGTGGGCTTCCTAGGCGCCGCGCGTGTCGTGCAGGACGACGGTCACGAAGCCGAGCTGGTTGCGGTACCCGGCCAGCCACTCCTCGCGATGCGTTCCGGCCATGGCCAGCGCGCTCGAGCGGTCGGGCTCGCCGGCCTCCGTCAGCGCCCACTCGGTGAGCGATCCCGTCCAGGACCACTCGTAGTCGTCCCACTCCTCGGGCGAGCTCACGTGGCCGAACCCGGGCTCGTAGCCCTCGGCGCGGACGGCCTCGACGAGGCCCGCCAGGCTCGGCAGCTCCCCCGGCTCGGCGCCCAGCGCGCTCATCGCCTGCGGCGACGGCTCGCCGTCCCAGAAGCCTTCGCCCAGCAGCACCCGGCCCCCGGGCCGCAGGTGCTCGCGGACGGCGGTCAGCGTGCCGGCCAGCCCGCCGAACGCGTGGGTGGCGCCGATGCAGAGCACCCCGTCGAAGCCCGGACCGCGCCAGCCGGCGGCGTCGGCCTCGTGCCAGTCGACCCGGTCGGCGAGACCGCGCGCCGCCGCGCGGGTGCGGGCCTGCTCCAGGGCCGGCGTGGAGGTGTCGACGCCGGTGCCGGTGGCCTGCGGGGCGACCTCGAGCGCGGCGAGCAGCCACTCGCCGAAGCCGCAACCGAGGTCGAGCACCCGATCGACGGGCCCGAGGTGCTGCAGCAGCCGGCGGAGGTTGGCGTCGGAGACGGGCGCGGCGACGGGGTGCCAGCGGTGCGCGATGGCGCTGGCTCGGGCTCTGTCCACGCCGCTGATCCTGCTGGGCGCGGGGGCCGGCGCGCCAGCCTTCGTCCGGGCCCTGCCATGGACGGCAGAACGCCCTGCCCGCAAGCGCGGACAGGGCGTTCTGGCGTTGCTCGACGCCGGCGTCAGCCGGCGGTCAGGGCGCTGGTGTCGACCCGGCCGAAGGCGTCGACGACGACGTCGGCGACCTCGGTCGAGTGCACCGTCTGGGTGACGTCGAAGAACATCGGGATCACCGGCATGTCCTCGAGGACGACGTCCTCGGCCCGGTTGTAGAGCGCGATGGCCTCGTCGTTGGTGGCGGCCGCGTTGCCCTCGGCGACGAGCGCGTCGAAGTCCGGGTTGCTGTAGAACGCGAAGTTCGTGCCGGACTGCGTCGAGTACAGCGGCTCCAGGAAGTTCTGCGGGCTGGGGTAGTCCATGGACCAGCCCATGCGGAACGGCCCGGTCATGCCCTGGCTGCCCAGCAGCGGCCCGTACTCCGGCGGGGCGAGGTCGCCGCGCAGGACGAACTCCACGCCGAGGTTGGCCCGCAGCTGGTTGCCGACGGCCTCCATCCAGGCCTCGTTGCCGCCACCGGCGTTGAACCACAGCTCGACCGGCTGCGACCGGTCGAAACCTGCCTCGTCGAGCAGCTCGTCGGCCCGCTCGACGTCGAGGACGCAGAACTCGCAGGCGCCGTCGCGGTGCCCGTCGACGACGGGCGGGACGACGGAGTCGGCGGCGCGGCGGGTGCCGGAGAAGATCTCCTCGCCGATGGTCTCGCGGTCGATCGCCATCGACAGCGCCTGGCGCACCCGCGGGTCGGCGTAGCGCTCCTCGTAGAGCGGCAGGCCGAGGAAGGTGAAGCCCGAGGCCTCGGTCTCGACGTACCGCCCCTCGAACTCGTCGGCGGCGGTGGCGCTCGCGTCGGCCGGGATGCGTGGCAGGACGTCGAGGTTGCCGGCCAGCGCGTCGGTGTACGCGGTGTCGGTGTCGGCGTAGACGCGGAACTCCACGCCCTCCACCGAGGCCGCGTTCTCGCCCGCGAAGTCCTCGTAGGCGAGCACCGTGATGCCCTCGGCGGGGACGAACTCACCGGCGGCCCGGAACGGGCCGTTGCCGATCGGCTCGCGGCCGAAGGTCTCCGGGTCCTCGAAGAAGGACTCGGGCAGCGGGAAGAACGGGTTGTAGCCGAGGGTCACCGGGAACTGGGCGAACGGTGCGCTCAGGGTGACGGTGAACGTCGTCTCGTCGACGACCTCGAGACCGCTCAGCTCGGTCGCGGCGGGCTCACCGGTCGGCTCGCCGGCGTCGTCCACCGGGGCCTGCAGGTCGCCGTAGCCCGCGACGTTGGCGAAGAAGTAGGAGCCCATCTGGGCGTTGGGGCTGTAGGCGGTGTAGTTCCAGGCGTCGACGAACGACTGCGCGGTCACCGGTGACCCGTCGTGGAAGGTCCAGCCGTCGCGCAGGCGCACGGTCCAGGTGACGCTGTCGTCGGACTCGATCGACTCCGCGACACCGGTGTAGGCGACCTCGCCGTCGGTGTCGTACTCGACCAGCCCGGTCCACAGCGACTCGAGGACCTGGGTGCCGTACTCCTCCACGGTGTTGCCCGGGACGAGCGGCGCCATCGGCTCACCGATCGCGATGCTGATCGGCTCCGGCGCGCTGGCCTCCCCGGTCGGCGCGGTGCCGCAGCCGGCGAGCAGCGCGATGCCGGCGATGGCGGCACCGCTCACGGAGAGGGAACGCTTCATGTCAGTCATGCCCGTGCCTTTCCCGGGGCCGGTGATCTGCCGGCCGCGGACCTGGAGCCGGCGCGGCCGCGATCGCGGCCGTACACACCGGTGTCCGTGATCTAGGTCGGCGCCGGCCGGGCCGTGCTGGAGGGAGAGCTACGGCATATCGCTCGTGAGGGGCACTCTCGGCACCCTCGGCACGCTGGTCACGAGGCGCGGAGACGGGGACGGCATCGGACCTCGAGGCGAGGCATGGTGCGCAAAGAGGCCGTTTTCGAGCCAGAAGTGGCCCCCTCGCGCACAATGTGCCCGGCCGACGGAACATCTCGGAAGCGCGTCGAGGGCAGATGCACTCAGGGACCGCCGCCCGGAGGCGGAGGTCCCTGGTCGAAGCGGAGCCGCCTGTCGGAATCGAACCGACGACCTTCTCATTACGAGTGAGATGCTCTACCGACTGAGCTAAGGCGGCGGGCGTGCGGCCGCAAGCCTACGACACCGGCGGCGGTGTCCGGCGCAGGGCTCAGGCAGGCAGACGCAGCGCCACGGTGAGCGCCTCGACCGCGATCCGCGGCTTGACGTTCTGCTCCAGCGCGGTGCGGCAGGCCAGGATCGCGTCGATCCGGCGCAGCGCGCCCTCGGCGCCGACCAGCCCGGCGAGCCGGGTGGCGTCGGCCCGGCGGTCGGGGTGGTTGAGCGGCAGGTCGTCGCCCGGCGCGGAGTCGAGGACGAGCGCGTCGCGGTAGAGCCCGGCGAGGTCGACCAGCGCGCGGTCCAGGGAGTCACGGCCGATCCGGGTGGCCCGCGACTTCTGCCGGCGCTCGAGCTCCTTGAGCTGACCGGCGCCACCCCGGCTCGCTGCGACGCCGGGGCCCCGGGCGCCCACGCCCAGGCTGGTCTTCAGCGCCTCGGTCTCGGCACTGTCGAGCACGTCGGTGGCCGCGTCGGTCTCCTCCTGAGCCGCCCCGACCAGGTCGTCGGCGGCGTCGAGGCAGGCCGCGAGCGACACCAGCCGGAGCGGGATGTCGAGCACCGCCTTGCGGGCCAGCCGGGCGTCCTCGTCCCGGGCGAGCCGGCGCGCCCGCCCGACGTGCCCGCCGGACGCGCCGGCCGACCACGCGGCCAGGGCCGGGTCGACACCGTCCCGACGCACCAGCACCTCGGCGATCGCGTCAGCGCTCGGCGTCCGCAACGGCACGACGCGGCAGCGGGACCGGATGGTCACCGGGACGTCGTCGGGGTGCAGGCTCGGCGCGCAGAGCATGATCACCGTCCGCGGTGGCGGCTCCTCGATCATCTTGAGCACCGCGTTCGACGCCGCCTCGCTCATCCGGTCGGCGTCCTCGACGATGATCATCTGCCAGCGTCCCTGGCTGGGCGCCCGCCCGGCCACCCGCACCAGTTCGCGTGCCTCGACCACGCCGATGGACAGACCGTCCGGGACGATCACGCTGACGTCGGCGTGGGTGCCCGACAGCACGGTGCGGCAGGCGTGGCACGTGCCATCCCCTCCGTCCGGGCACTGCAGCGCCGCCGCGAAGGCGCGGGCCGCCACCGAGCGACCGGACCCGGGTGGCCCGGTGAACAGCCACGCGTGGGTCATGGCAGCCGGGTCGGCCACGGCGGCCTTGAGCTCGGCGACGACGGTGGGCTGCCCGACCACCTGCGACCAGACGTCCCCGACCACGGCGGGCGCGCTCACGGATGCAGCTGCGGGGTCGTGCCGGTCTGCGTGTGCGGGCGGTGCGGCGCCTGGCCGTCGGGGCTCCCGTCGCCCGAGGTGCCATTGGACCGTCGCCTGCCCTCGCGCGGCAGCTGCTGCAGCGGCAGTCCGGAGAGCAGGTCGGCGACCCGGCGGCGGACGACGGCCGCGACCTCGTCGGGCGTCAGACGGGCGTCGACGACGACGTAGCGGTCGGGGTCGGCCTCGGCCAGCGCGCGGAAGGTCTGGCGCACCCGCTGGTGGAAGTCCAGCGACTCCGACTCCATGCGGTCGGCCGCTGCGCGGCCGCGGGCCCGGGCGAGACCGTCCTCGGGCGGCAGGTCCAGGAGCACGGTGAGGTCGGGTTGCAGGCCCTGCGTCGCCCAGCGGGACAGCATCCGGACGTCCTCCAGCGGGATGGTCCGGCCGGCGCCCTGGTAGGCCAGCGAGCTGTCGACGAACCGGTCGGTGATGACCACCTCGCCGGCATCGAGCGCAGGACGCAGCACGTCGTGCACGTGCTGGGCGCGGTCGGCGGCGTAGAGCAAGGCCTCCGACCGGGCGGAGATGCTCGTGTGCGAGCGGTCGAGGACGATCTGCCGGATGCCCGCCCCGGACGGCGTGGCGCCCGGCTCGAACGTCGTCCGTGCGACCAGGCCCTCGTCCGTGAGCCACTCCTGCAGCCGCCGCACCTGCGTGGACTTGCCCGCTCCCTCGCCGCCCTCGAACGCGATCAGCACGCCTCCCCCGGCCAGCCGCCGGCGGGCCGTGGTGTCGCGGCGCAGCGCGGTGACGACGTCGGCCAGCAGCGGCACCGGCCGGCCGTCGTCCATCTGCCGGTAGGCCAGCACCCCGACGCCCACGGCGAGCAACCCGGCCACGAACAGCATGATCCGCTCGCCGGTGACCGGGACGGCGACGATGCCGAGGTCGAGCTCGTGCCGGCCGATCAGGCCGACGCCGAAGGGAACGACGGCCAGGGAGAGGATCAGCGCCGCCCGGACCAGCGACTGGACGATGGCGAAGGTCCGCCCGCGGATCTCGTCCTGGATCTCCGTGCCCAGCAGGGTGAAGCCGGCCAGGTAGGCGATGCCGGCGAAGAAGCCCATGAGGACGACGAGGAGCAGGGCGATCCACAGCGTGAACGTCCAGGACATCGCCAGGACCATGGCGCCGGCGCCCACGATGGCCACGCCGAAAATCCGCTCGCGCGCCAGGTCGCGGGCCACGCTCGGGCCCAGCGCGATGCCCAGGCCCAGTCCGATGAAGACCGCCCCGAACAACAGCCCGTAGGCCGCGTCGCCACCCCCGAGCGCGTTGGCGAAGGCCTGCCCGGTCGCGATGATCACGCCCGCGGCGGCGAAGGCGCCGGTGATGCCGACGACCAGGCCGCGGACGAGCGGAGTGTGCCCGGCGAAGGAGAAGCCGGCCTTCAGCGAGCCGAAGAAGCTCTCCTGCCCGCCGACCGGGGCGGCCGCCCGCCGGCCGCTGATCGAGGGCAGGTTCCAGATCACGACGGCGGCGACGAGGAAGGTCACCGCGTTCAGGTACAGGGCGAGGTCGACCGCGTCGGCACCCGGCAGCAGTTCACCGAGGTGCCCGCCCGCGCCGGTGAGGACGGCGAAGACGATCGCGGCGAGCACCGGCGTCAGCCCGTACGTGGTGACCAGCGAGAGCTGGTTGGCCGGCTCCAACTGGTCCTTGCGCAGCATGTTCGGGACGGCGGCGTCCTTGGCCGGGATCCAGAACAGGCTGATCGCCTCGATGAGGAACTGGGCGATGAACAGCCAGACGAGGTTGTCGACGATCGGGATCGAGGCGAACAGGCCGAAGCGGGCGATGTCGGTGACCACCATCGTCTTGCGCCGGTCGAACCGGTCGGCGAAGGCGCCGGCCAACGGACCCAGGAGGATGGCGGGCAGCAGCCGGAACAGCAGGACGCCGCCCAGCGCGAAGTTGGCCGCCGCGAAGCCCTCCACCAGCGACGTGGCCGTCGCGGTGATGGCGAGCAGTCCGAGCCAGTCGCCGAAGCTCGACAGCGACATGGACAGCCACAACTTGCGGAAGTCGCGGACGCGCAGGACGGCGCGGATGCGGGCGACCAGCCCGACCGAGCCCGGGCCGTCGGCGCCCAGGTCGTCGGCCTCGTCGTCGGGGATCGGGGCGACACCCGGCGCGGGAGGCCCGGCGTCCGGCGGCACCGGCGTCGTCGCCGGCGGCAGGCCGTCCGCCGGGATGGCGACCGGCGCGACCGGCTCGACCGGGACGCCGTCGGTCCCGTCGGGCGGCGGCGCCGGTGCGGGCGGGTCGGACCTGATCGGAGGCTCCCGGAGGTGGGGTGGGAGGGATGGCAGCCGGGTGTCCGGCGGCCTCACGGTACCGGCCCGCAGTGACGCAACCCGGCTGCCGAGCCCCTCGACGAGCCACGAGCCCGGTCCGCACCCTCGGTAGGGTCGCTCGGATGAGCGGCGCGGGCGCGTGGGATCCGGTCACCTATCTGCACTACGCCGGCGAGCGGGCCCGGCCCTTCGCCGACCTGCTGGCGCAGGTGCGGCACCCGTCGCCGGGGCTGGTCGTGGACCTCGGCTGCGGCGAGGGCGCCCTCACCGCCGGCCTGGCCCGTCGATGGCCGCAGGCCCGTGTCCGCGGCGTCGACTCGTCCCCGGAGATGCTGGCGGCTGCCGCGGCCCACGCCGAGCCGGACCGCCTGACGTTCGAGCAGGGCGACGTCCGGGACTGGCGCCCGGACCAGCCGGTCGACGTCCTGGTGACCAACGCGGTCCTGCACTGGGTGCCCGGGCACGCCGGGCTGCTCGCCCGCTGGGCGGCCCTGCTCGCTCCGGGCGGGGAGCTCGCCGTGCAGGTCCCGGGCAACTTCCGCGAGCCGACGCACGCCCTGCTCACCGAGCTGTGCCGGTCACCGCGCTGGTCGGCCCGGCTGTCCGCGCTGGGCCCGCAGCCGGACGCCGTGCTGGAGCCGGCGGGCTACCTCGACGTGCTCACCGCCGCCGGACTGGAGGCGGACGTCTGGGAGACGACGTACCTGCACGTGCTCCGGGGGCCCGACCCGGTGCTGAACTGGGTGCGCGGCACCGTCCTGCGGCCGGTGCTCGGTGCGCTGGACGCCGAGGAGGCCGAGGACCTGACCAAGGCCTACTCGGCGGCGCTGCTGGCGGCCTACCCGCCCCGGCCCGACGGGACGACCGTCCTGCCGTTCCGCCGGATCTTCGCCGTCGGCCGCAGGGTCGACCGCGGGGCACCGGTCAGCGCGGCGTGAGCCGCCAGGCGCTGGTGACGTAGTCCAGGTCGATCACGTCGCGCCCCCGAGTGTCGGGGTGACTCTCGAGCAGGTGCCGGACGCGGCCGAGGTACTCGTCGCGCTCGTCGTCGGCGAGCAGGGCCACGCGGCTGCTGCTGGCGGTGCGTCCCACGACCGCTTCCGGTGGCACCCGGTGCACCCAGCGGGTCGTGTAGGCCTCGACGTCGGCGTCCATGGCGGTCGCGAACGCCGTCACCACCGCCTGGTTGCCCTCGGACCCGTCACCGTGCTGGACCCGGGTGTCCGGTGCGAGGAAGGCCTCGAGCTCCAGTGCCCAGGGGACGCCGGCCTCCCAGGTGTTCCACACGAAGCCGACCGCACCCCCGGGGCGCAGCACGCGGGCGAACTCGGGTCCTGCGGCTCCCGGGTCGAACCAGTGCGCCGCCTGGGCGGCGACGACGAGGTCCACGTCGGCGTCCGGCAGGGGCAGGGACTCGGCCCCGGACACGAAGGTGCGCACGCCGGGCAGCCGCGCGCGCAGCTGCTCCAGCATGTCCTCGGACGTGTCGACGGCCACGACGTCGTGACCGGCGGCCGTCAGTCGCTCCGTGAGGAGCCCGGTGCCCGCCCCCACGTCGAGGATGCGCAGCGGCGAGTCGCTGCGGTCACCGAGGAGGAAGGACACCGCGTCGGCGGGGTAGCTCGGCCGCGAGGCCGCGTACGCAGCGGCCACCGCCCCGAAGGCGCGGCCACGCCGGTTGCGGTCCGCCTCCCACCGGGTCGTCTCCGAGGTCACCGGTGCAGGCTACGGGGCAGCAGCCGCCAGACCGAGGTGACCAGCCGGACGTCGACCACGTCGAGACCGCGGGTGTCGGGGTGCGCGGCGAGCAGCTCGCGCACCGCGTCCAGGAAGTCGGCGCGTCGCCGCTCGGTCATCGTCGCCACGTAGCTGCGGGTGGCCAGGCCCTGCACCAGCGCCTCCGGGGTCAGCCGCTGGACGATCACCGATTCGAAGGTCTCCAGCTCCGCGTCGAGCGCGGGCACGAACGCCTCGGTGACGCCGCGGGGCGTGAACCGTTCGACGCTTTCCTGCGCCAGCAGGGCATCGAGCTCCCGGGACCAGGCCATGCGGTCGTCACGCATGTTCCAGACGAAGGACACCGCCCCGCGCGGGCGCAGGACCCGGATCAGCTCGGGTGCGGCTGCGGCCGGGTCGAACCAGTGCGCTGCCTGGCCGGCGGTGACGACGTCGACGTCGTCGTCCGGGAGCGGGATCGACTCGGCGGTGCCCGCGGACGCCGCGACCGAGGGGAGCCGCTCGGTGAGCTTGGCGAGCATGCCCTCGGACGGCTCGACGGCCAGCACCTCGTGGCCGCCCTGGACGAGCTTCTCGGTCAGCAGGCCGGTGCCGGCCGCGAGATCGAGGACCCTCCGGGACGGGTCGTGGCCCGTCGTCCCGCCGACGACGAAGGCGACCGCGTCGTCGGGGTACCCCGGCCGCAGATCGGTGTAGTCGGCCGCGACCGAGCCGAAGGACCGCGACCGCTGCTGCCAGCTGACCGGCCCGTCCCCTCCCACGTCAGCGTCCGGCGGGCGCGGGCTCCGTCGCCGCCGCCTTCGTGGCCGCCGTCTTCGTTGCCGTCGCCTTCGTGGCCGTCGCCTTCGTGGCCGTCGCCTTCGTGGCCGCCGCCTTCGTGGCCGCCGCCTTCTTGGCCGCCGCCTTCTTGGCGGGGGCCTTCTTGGCCGTCGCCTTCTTGGTGGCCTTCTTCTTGGTCGCGGGGCCCCGCGCGCGCCGGTCGGCGAGGAGCTCGGCGGCCCGCTCGATGGTGATCGACTCGACGTCGTCGCCCTTGCGCAGGCTCGCGTTGGTCTCGCCGTCGGTCACGTAGGGCCCGAAGCGGCCCTCGCGCACGGTGACCTGGCCCTGCGACACCGGGTCGGCGCCGAGCTCCTTGAGGGGAGCGGCCGCCGCGCGGCGCCCACGCTGCTTCGGCTGCGCGAAGATCGCCAGCGCTTCGTCCAGGGTGACGGTGAACAGCTTGTCCTCGCCCTCCAGGGACCGGGAGTCGCTGCCCTTCTTCAGGTAGGGGCCGTACCGGCCGTTGAGCGCCTGGATCTCCTCGCCGTCCGGCGCCGCCCCCACGGTGCGCGGCAGCGTGAGCAGCTTGAGGGCGTCCTCGAGGGTGACCGTCTCGGGCGACATCGAGGCGAACAGGCTTGCCGTCCGGGGCGAGTCCTTGCTGCCCTCGGGCACCACGGTGGTCACGTACGGGCCGTACCGGCCGGCCTTCACGACGACCGGGTGGCCGGACTCCGGGTCGGTGCCGAGCTCGCGGTCGCTCGAGGGCGCGAGCAGCAGCTCGGCCACCTTCTCGGCGGTCAGCTCGTCGGGCGCGCAGGTCGTCGGGGACGCTGACCCGCGACCCGTCCTCGCCACCGGCCTGCAGGTACGGGCCGTAGCGGCCGACGCGGACGATCGACCGGCCTGCCCTCGGGGTCGGTGGCCTTGCAGCGGGATGGAGTTGACGCCGCGGGCGTCGATCTCCTCCAGCCGCTGGCCGACGACCTGCTTGAGGCCGCCCGACGCGGCGATCCCGCCCGCGTGCCGCTCGCCGCCGAAGTAGAACTCGGTCAGCCAGTCGATCCGCCGCAGGTCGCCGCCGGCGATCTCGTCGAGCTCCTCCTCCAGCGAGCGCGGTGAAGTCGTAGTCGACCAGCTGGGCGAAGTGCTGCTCGAGCAGGTTGACCACCGCGAACGCGACGAAGGAGGGCACCAGCGCGTTGCCCTTCTTCCAGACGTATCCGCGGTCCTGGATCGTCTGCATGATCGACGCGTAGGTCGAGGGCCGGCCGATGCCCAGCTCCTCGAGCCGGGCGACCAGGCTCGGCTCGGTGTAACGGGCGGGCGGGCTGGTGCGTGTGGCCCTTGGCCTCCAGCTCGCGGGTGTCCAGCTGCTGACCACGCTCGAGGCGGGGCAGCCGCCGCTCGGCGTCGTCGCTGCCGCTGTCGTCGTCCCCGTTGGACGAGGACCCCTCGTCGATGCGACTCGACGTAGGCCTTCAGGAAGCCCGGGAAGGTGATCGTGCGGCCGCTGGCGGTGAACTCGACCGCCTCGTCGGTGGAGCTGCGCCCGGCCAGCCGGATGCTCACCGTCTGACCGACGGCGTCGGCCATCTGCGAGGCGACCGTGCGCTTCCAGACCAGTTCGTAGAGCCGGAACTCGTCGCGGGCGAGCTGCGCGGCCAGCTGACCGGGGGTGCGGAAGCTGTCGCCGGCGGGCCGGATCGCCTCGTGCGCCTCCTGCGCGCCCTTGGCCTTCTTGCTGTACCGCCGCGCCTCGGCGGGCACGTATGCGTCGCCGTAGAGCTCGCGGGCCTGCTGCCGGGCGGCGTTGATCGCCTCGTCCGACAGGTTGGTCGAGTCGGTCCGCATGTAGGTGATGTGGCCGTTCTCGTACAGCCGCTGCGCCACCCGCATCGTCTGCGCCGACGACCAGCCGAGCTTGCGTCCGGCCTCCATCTGCAGGGTCGAGGTGGTGAACGGCGCGTACGGACGACGGCGGTACGGCTTCTCGTCGACCCGGCTGACGGTGACCTGCCGGCCCTCGAGGCGCGCGGCCAGGCCGCGCGCGCCGGCCTCGTCGAGGTGCACGACCTCGCCGGTGACCCGGCCGGTGGCCGCGTCGAAGTCCTTGCCGGTGGCGACCCGGCTGTCGTCGACGCTGACGAGCTTGGCGCGGACCGTCGTGGGCTCGCCCTCGTCGGCGCCGGCGGCCTTGCCGGGCACCGCGAAGGTGCCCTCCAGGGACCAGTAGTCGGCGGAGGTGAACGCCATGCGCTCGCGCTCCCGCTCGACGACGATCCGGGTCGCGACCGACTGCACGCGGCCGGCCGAGAGCTTGGGCAGCACCTTCTTCCAGAGGACCGGGCTGACCTCGTAGCCGTAGAGCCGGTCGAGGATGCGGCGGGTCTCCTGCGCGTCGACGAGGGCGGTGTCGAGCTCCCGCGGATTGGCCACCGCCCGGGCGATCGCCTCGGGGGTGATCTCGTGGAAGACCATGCGCCGCACGGGGACGCGGGGCTTGAGCGTGTCGACCAGGTGCCAGGCGATCGCCTCGCCCTCGCGGTCCTCATCTGTCGCGAGGTAGACCTCGCTGGCCTGCTTCACCAGCTGCTTGAGCCGGCTGACCTGCTGCTTGCGGTCGGGGCTGACCACGTAGAGCGGCTCGAAGGCGTTGTCGACGTCGACGCCGAGCCGGGCCCAGGAGGCGCCCTTGTGCTCGGCCGGGACGTCGGCGGCGTTGCGGGGCAGGTCGCGGATGTGCCCGACGCTGGCCTCGACGACGTAGTCGCTGCCCAGATAACCGGCGATCTTGTTGGCCTTGGTCGGCGACTCCACGATGACCAGCGGCTGGCCGCCGGACGCGCCGGTCCCCCGCCGGGACGGGCTCTTCGGTCCCGCCGGCGGTCGACTCGGCGCTCTCGCTGCCGTTCTGGCTGGTCTTCGTGGGCACGGTGCTCCTGTCGGTGGTGCTGTCGTCCGGTACGCGGCGCCGCCTCGGCCGGATCCGGCCGGCATCGGCCGGCGTCGCGTGCAGTGCTCGTCCCACCATGATGAGTCGTCGCGCCGCGGACGGTTGTCCGTGGACGCCGGTGCGGTCGCCCCCCGCCGCCCGGCTCCCGCCGGTCGACCGGGGTCGGCCACGGTGGCCCCCTTGGCGCGCCACCGTAGAGCACGGTCGCGAAAGCGGCCCGTGCGGTAACTCGATGTGGCGTGCCGTCGTCCCCTCCAACGTGGGAGTGGCCCGACTGTTCCCGGGCGCCCGTGCCGGTCACCCCGGCGGGCTGGGGCCGACGACGACGTCCGCCACGGCCGCGAGGGTGGCGCCACCTCGATCCAGGTAGTCCGAGTGACCGGTGCCGGGGTCCACCGGCAGCACCGATGCGCCGTAGCTGCCGCCGCGGGTCGGGTGGACCCCGAACCAGCTGGGCCACGTCACCGGGTCGGCCGACGACGACGCGGCGTGGACCTCGGCCACCTCTGCCAGAGGGGTCCGGTCGGGCTGCATGCCGGGGCTGCCCAGCAGGACCAGGGCGTCGGCCGCCAGGCGCCCGGATGCGTCGGCCGCCGCGTCCACGACGACGGTGCCGTAGCTGTGCGCGAGCACGGTGGTGCGCGCGGAGCCCAACCCCACGGCGGACCGGGCGGCCCGCTGGCCGTCGAGCGCGCCGTCCAGGGCCGGCCCGCCCCGATCCGCGGCCGAGCGGAGCAGGACGGCGGGACCGCGCGGCGGGCGGTAGCCCAGCCACGCGACGCCGGCGAGCTCTCCGGCGGCCGGCAGCTCGGCCGCGGCGTCGAGAACCCGGTCCACGTCGGCGGTGACCGCGTCGAGGTCGTCGTCCGGCGTGGTGGCCACCCCCGGCACCAGCAGCACGATCGACCCGGCCGTGTCCACGTCTCCGAGAGCGAGGGCGACCCGCTGCCCCGGCTCGTCGAACAGGTGCAGCTGGACCGCGGTGCCGCCCCGCTCCCGGTCGTCGATCTCGGCCGCGACCGCCCGGGCGGTCGCGGACGGGCGAGGGGCGGCCAGCGCACGGGCGAGCACGATCCGGTTGGCCCGGTCGCGCGCCCACGCCGGTATCCCGTCGAGCGCGCCGAGGACCTCCGGACGGGTGCGGATCAGCGCCCGCTGCGTGGGCGCCGACAGCGCGACCCACCACTGCGCCCGCTCGTGCGGAGTGCCGTGGCCCGGTGGATCGGGAAGCGGGAGCGACCGGGTCCGCGAGGTCAGGTCGGCGATGCTCCCGGGCGCGGCGGCATCCCGCACACCGAGCACGGCCAGCGCGGCGCGTGCATCGTCGGCGGCGGCCGCGGCCCGGGCGGCGGCCACGAGCGCCGCGTCGGCCAGCGCGGAAGCCGCCGGATCGGTGGCCGGCCTGCCCAGCGCGGTCTGCGCGGTTCCGGCTGCGGTCCCGGCCTCGCGCACCAGCCGGCGACAGGCCTCCAGCGACCGCTCCAGAGCGGCCGTCACCGCCGTCGAGGCGGCCGAGAGCCCGAGCACGACGGTGGCGGCCACGCGGGCCGCCGTGCCCGACCAGACCTCGGCTCCTTCGAGCGCCCTGCCGACTGCTTCGAGGCGATACCTCCAGAACGGCAGCGCCTCGACCACGTCGTCGAGAAGCCGGACCGCTCCGGCGAGGGCGGGGACGTCCCACGCAGCGATCGCCGGCAAGCGTGGGTCGAGGGGCGCGGTCATGGGCCGGGCGGGGTGTAGTCGGGGTCGGCAGGGCAGAGCCGGTCGGCCAGCGCCGCGTCGGCCGCGCGGTAGGCGGCCACGGCGGACGCGAGGGCGTGCGCGGCCGCACCGGTCCGATCGGCCAGCAGACCGAGCAGGAACGCCCACGCGGCGGCGACGTCGGAGGCGGCGCCGCCCTCGGATCCGCCCAGCGAGTCGGCCAGCGTCGGAGCCGCACCGCGGCAGACCGGAACCCACTCGGCGGGCTGCGCGCCCAGCGCCGCGAGTTCGGCTGCGAGTGCGCCGAGCTCGTCGAGCTGGACGGCGATGATCGTGGACATCCGCCGCTCCCCGTCGTCCGTGCGGTCCTCGATCGGGACCGGAGGCGGCGAACGCTAGGAGTGCGGTGCGACGGGACGCACGGCGTCGTCCACACCGGCCGTGCCTGTCCACAGATCGCACCGGATCCTCCGGCCGGCGCGCGGCCGGCCGGAGGATCCGAGCGTGTCGATCAGGGAGCGCTGGTGGTCAGCGAGTCGGAGCTGGCGCCGGTCGGGGTGGCTCCCCCGACCACCACCGAGCGGCGCTTGGAGACCACGACCGCGGCCACGATGACCAGCACCGCACCGAGCGCGATGAGCACCCGCACGGTCGTGTCGGCGCCCTCGCCGACCTGCAGTCCGACGACCGCGGGCGCGATGAGCAGCGCGACCAGGTTCATCACCTTGATCAGCGGGTTGATCGCCGGTCCGGCGGTGTCCTTGAACGGGTCACCGACCGTGTCACCGATGACGGTCGCGGCGTGGGCCTCGCTGCCCTTGCCGCCGTACTCGCCGTCCTCGACCATCTTCTTCGCGTTGTCCCAGGCCCCACCGGAGTTCGCCAGGAAGACTGCCATCAGCGTGCCGGCCGCGATCGCCCCGACGAGGTAGGCCGCCAGCGGTCCGAACCCGAGCCCGAAGCCGACGGCCACCGGGGCGAGGACGGCGAGCAGGCCGGGGGTGGCCAGCTCGCGCAGCGAGTCCTTGGTGCAGATGTCGACGACGGCGCCGTAGTCGGGACGCTCGCTGTAATCCATGATCCCGGGCCGGGTGCGGAACTGCTCCCGTACCTCGAACACGACGCGACCGGCGGCGCGGGAGACCGCGCTGATGGCCAGGCCGGAGAAGAAGAACACCACCGCGGCACCGAGCACCGCGCCGACGACGTTGTTCGGGCTCCACCAGGCTGAACGCGTCGCCGAGGTCGATCCCGTCGAGCGCCACGCGCACCTGCTCGTTGTAGGAGCCGAACAGCGCGGTGGCGGCGAGCACCGCCGTGGCGATCGCGATCCCCTTGGTGATCGCCTTGGTGGTGTTGCCGACCGCGTCGAGGTCGGTGAGCACGCGGGCGGCGGTCTCGTCGATGTCCCCGGACATCTCGGCGATGCCCTGCGCGTTGTCGCTGACGGGGCCGAAGGTGTCCATCGAGACGATGACGCCGGCGGTGGTCAGCAGACCGCAACCGGCCAGGGCGACGGCGTAGAGCGCCGCGCCGCCGCCGATGAGGAACGCGCCGTACACGGCGCCACCGATGAGGATCGCCGCGTACACGGCGGATTCCAGGCCGAGCGAGATGCCGCTGAGGATGACGGTGGCGGGGCCGGTGAGCGAGCTGCGTCCGACGTCCTTGACCGGCTTGCGGCTGGTCTCGGTGAAGTAGCCGGTGAGCTGCTGGATGGCGGCGGCGAGCACGATGCCGATGAGCACCGAGACGAAGCCGAGGACCTGGGGGCTGACCGCGGTGTCGAAGCCGTCGGCGGTGCTGGGGAGCATCGTGAAGGAGGCCGCGGCGACGAGCACGAGGGAAGCGGCGGCCGAGATGAAGAAGCCGCGGTTGATCGGGGCCAGGCCGTTGCGGTCGGACTTCGACGGGTTGCTCGACAGGATGCCGACGACCGAGGCGATGACGCCGATGGCGGCCACGACCAGCGGGAAGACGATGCCGACGGGCCCGAAGAAGACCTGCCCCAGGATCAGGGCGGCGACGAGGGTGACGGCGTAGGACTCGAAGAGGTCAGCGGCCATGCCCGCGCAGTCGCCCACGTTGTCACCGACGTTGTCGGCGATGGTCGCGGCGTTGCGCGGGTCGTCCTCGGGGATGCCGGCCTCCACCTTGCCGACGAGGTCGGCGCCGACGTCCGCGGCCTTCGTGAAGATGCCGCCGCCGACACGCATGAACATGGCCAGCAGCGCCCCGCCGAAGCCGAAGCCCTCGAGCACGACGGGCGAGGTCTCGTTGAAGAGGATGACCGCCAGGGCCGCGCCGAGCAGGCCCAGACCGACGGTGATCATGCCGCAGACGCCACCGGTGCGGTACGCGATGCGGAAGGCCGGCCGGTAACCGCCGGTGCGAGCCGCGGCCGCCACGCGCACGTTGCCGCGGGTGGCCAGGGTCATGCCGATGAACCCGACGGTGGCCGAGAAGCCGGCGCCCACGAGGAAGAACACCGCCCGGCCCACGCGGGTGCCCCAGCCGCCGTCGGCGACCGGCAGCAGCAGCAGGAGGAGGAAGACGATGACGGCGAAGACCGCGAGGGTCTTGAACTGCCGTCTCAGATACGCCGCCGCGCCCTCCTGGACCGCCTTCGAGATCTCCTGCATCTTCATCGTCCCCTGATCGGCGCTCAGGACGGCGCGGACCAGGTAGTACGCGAAGGCGAGTGCGGCCAAGGAGACGGCGAGGACGATCCAGACCAGGATCATGTCCCCGCCGGACAGCGCACTGTCGTGCATGAAGTTCCTCCAAGCGGTCAGCCGGCCGCCGGAGAACGCTGCTGCTCCCGGTCGGGCGGAGGGCACACGGCCCGGCGCGCGGACGGGAGCCGTCAGGCGCTGGACGCGGCAGCAGTGTAAGGGGAATCACACCGCGTACAAGCGGCGGCCACGCTGCGTCCGTGGCTACCGCCGCCCGGATCTTCGGCCGGATCGGTCCCGAATGTCGTCCGTCGGTGTGACAGTGGAGAGGTGACCGGGCGTGCGAGGTCGCCCAGGAGTCACAGCACGGTGGTGGGCGAACCACCGACGAGCGCCGGCGAGGAGGTCGCGTGACCACGCTCCACCCGCACCCACCGGTGGCGGCGGACGAGGTTCCTGGGCCGCCGCGGGTGCTGCCGGGAACCGACCTGCTGGCTGCGCTGCTGTCCGGCACCCCGGACGACGAGCAGCCGGTCACCCACGTGCACGCCGTGCCCGTGCGCGAGCCGCGCACGTCCCCGTGGCCCGAGTGGGTCCGTGCGGACCTGCGCGACCGGTTGGCCGAGCGCGGCGTCGACCGCCCGTGGCGGCACCAGGTCGAGGCCGCCGAGCTGGCCCGCGCCGGCTCGTCGGTGGTCGTGGCGACGGGCACCGCCTCGGGGAAGTCGCTGGCCTACCAGTTGCCCGCGCTCACCCGGCTCGCCGAGGACCCCCGCGCCTGCGTGCTCTACCTGGCACCGACCAAGGCGCTGGCGCGCGACCAGCTGTCGGCCGTCATGCCCCTGGCCGATCCGTCGGTGCGCCCGGCGGCCTACGACGGGGACACCCCGCTGGAGGAGCGGGAGTGGGTCCGCCGGCACACGCCGCTGGATCGTCACGAACCCGGACATGATCCACCGCGGGATCCTGCCCTCGCACGCAGAAGTGGTCGGGCACGCTGCGCCGCCTCGCCTACGTGGTCATCGACGAGTGCCACGCCTACCGCGGGCGTCTTCGGTTCGCACGTCGGACACGTGCTGCGGCGGCTGCGCCGGATCTGCCGTCGCTACGGCGCGGAGCCGGTCTTCCTGCTCGCCTCGGCGACGGTCGCCGACCCGGCGGCCGCGGCGGCCCGGCTGATCGGCGTGCCGGTCGCCGCCGTCACCGACGACGGCTCGCCCCGGCCGGGCGCGACCTTCGCCCTGTGGGAGCCGCCCCTGACCGAGCGCACGGGCGAGCACGGAGCGCCGTTGCGTCGATCGGCCGCGGCCGACGCGGCCGGGCTGCTGGCCGACCTGGTGGAGCGCGGCGCGCGGACGCTGGCGTTCGTGCGCTCCCGCCGCAGCGCCGAGTCGGTGGCCGAGCAGACACGCCGGCTGCTCCACGAGCGCGGCCGCGCCGACCTCGTCCGCCGGGTGGACTCCTACCGGGGCGGATACCTGCCCGAGGAGCGGCGCGAGCTGGAGCGGTCTCTGTCGACCGGTGCCCTGCTCGGGGTGGCGACGACGAACGCGCTGGAGTTGGGCATCGACATCGCCGGTCTGGACGCCGTCGTCCTGGCCGGGTACCCCGGCACGCTGGCGTCGCTGTGGCAGCAGGCCGGTCGCGCGGGGCGGGCGCAGACCGAGTCGCTGGTCGTCTTCGTGGCTCGGGACGACCCGCTCGACCACTACCTGGCCCACCACCCGAAGGCGGTGTTCGGCCGGCCCGTCGAGGCGACGGTCACCGACCCGACGAACCCCTACGTGCTCGGTCCCCAGTTGTGCTGCGCCGCCGCCGAGCTGCCGCTGGTGCCGGCCGACCTGGCCGCTTTCGGCGGGCCCGCCGCTGAGGCGCGGCTGGCGGAGCTCGTGGCCGAAGGACTGCTGCGCCGCCGGCCGGCGGGCTGGTACTGGGCCGGCCGCGGCCGGCCGCACGTGGACATCCGCGGCGGCGACGGCGAACCGGTGTCGATCATCGAGGCCGGGACCGGACGGCTGCTCGGCACGGTCGACGGCGGCGCCGCGCACACCGACGGTCCACGACGGCGCCCTCTACGTGCACCGCGGGGAGACGTTCGTGGTCGACGAGTTCGACGTGGACGACGCCTGCGCCGTCGTGCACGCGGAGAGCCCCGAGTGGACCACGGTCGCACGCGACGTCACCGACCTCGCCATCGTGCGGGCCGACGCCGACCGGCGACTGGGTGCGGTCACCGCCCACACCGGCGTGGTCGACGTGACCAACCAGGTGGTGGCCTACCAGCGCCGGCGGCTCGGCACCGGCGAGGTGCTCGCCGAGTTCCCGCTCGACCTGCCCGCGCGGCAGCTGCGCACCCGGGCGGTGTGGCTGACGCTCGACGACCGCCGCCGTCGAACGGGCAGAGGTCGACGACGTCGAGCTGCCGGGTGCGCTGCACGCCGCCGAGCACGCGGCCATCGGCATCCTGCCGTTGCTGGCCACCTGCGACCGCTGGGACCTCGGCGGCCTGTCCACCGCGCTGCACCCCGACACCGGGACGGCGACGATCTTCGTCTACGACGGCCACCCGGGTGGTGCGGGCTTCGCCGAGCGGGGGTTCGCGGCCCTGCGCGAGTGGCTGCAGGCCACCCGTGCGACCGTCGCCAGCTGCGAGTGCGAGAGCGGCTGCCCGTCCTGCGTCCAGTCGCCGAAGTGCGGCAACGGCAACGACCCACTCGACAAGGCCGGCGCCGTCCGCGTGCTGGACGTCGTCCTGGACGAGCTCGCCGCCGACGGCTGACGGCTGCCCGACCGGCGCCGGGGCGGCCGGCCCCGCCCGGGACCGGCCGACCGCCTCCCGGCCGCCCAGCGGCCCGAGCTCGACCCGCACACCGACCTCGACGTCGACCACGGCGCGGTCGTCGACGGCGCACCGGCGGAGCACTCCCCCGTTCGCGGTCGCGATCCGTTCGGCTGCCGCGCAGGGGCGGGCATCCCCGACGACGGCTCGTCCGGCGGCGGCCAGGGCCGCCAGGTCGGCGGCCGCGGCCGCGCGGTGCCGGGCCACCACGGCGGCGCCCACGAGGACGGCAGCCACTCCCACGACCGCGAGGACCCCGGCCAGCGCGACGGTCCAGACGGTGGCCGATCCACGCTCCCCGCGCACGGTCATCGGGCGCCACCCGCTCCCGGTTCTCTCTCGGCCACCGCACCGGCCTCGACCTCCACGCCGAGAGCACCCAGCCCGAGCGGCGCCACGACGGCGGACACGGTCACGCTGACGTCGTCGCCGTCCCCGCCGCTGACGGTGATGCGCGCCCCGTCCGGTGCCGCGGCCCGCGCCAGGGCGACCACCCGTGCCGGCTCCTCGCCGCGGGCCGCGGCCCGCACCGCCTCCCGAGCGGCGTCCACGCACCGGAGCTGGGCCCCGACGACGGTCACGGCGGACACCGCGCCGGCGAGCACGAGCACGAGCACGGGCAGCACCACCGCCGTCTCGGCGGTGACCATGCCCCGCTCGCCGTGTCCCGCTCTCCACCGGATCACGACAACGTGTTCAGGGCGCGGTCGACGAGGTCGCCGAGCGCGGTCACGATCGAGTCGCCGGAGACCACCCGGTAGAGGACGGCGGCGAAGGCGCAGGCGGCCACGGTGCCGACCGCGTACTCGGCGGTGCTCATGCCGGCCTCCGGGCGTTCCTGCAGCTGTGCCCAGCGACGCCGCAGGTGCGTCCCGAGCGGCGCTCGGGCCCGGTCGGTGCCGTGGGTCGCGTCGTCGTGACTGGCGGGCTCGGTCGGGGCGGGCTCGGTCCGGGTGGGCTCGGTCGGGGTGGGGATCAGCACGGGGCGCTCCTCGGTTGCTGGGCCGGTGTCTCCGGCCTCCCACCCGAGCCTGGGTGCCGGTCGTCGGCCGCCCCAGGGGCGGCCACGATCTGTGGAGAGCGGCCCGCCCTGTGGACGCACGATCCCCTCGCCGGTCATCCCTGCCCCAGCACGTCGCCGGCGAGGCCCAGCACCAGCGGCACGACGCCGAGGCACACGAACGCCGGCAGGAAGCACAGCCCGAGGGGCAGGAGCACCCAGATGCCGGCGCGGCGCACCGCCGCCTCGGTGTCCGCGCGGGTGAGGGCGCGGCAGTCGGCCGCCAGCGCCGTGAGCGCCGGCGCCGCGGAGGCCCCTGACCCGGCTGCACGCACGAGGACCCGGGCCAGCGGCCGCACCTCGTCGGCGACCTCGTCCCAGGCGCGGTGGGCGTCGGCGCCGAGCCGCCCGAGCGCGGCGACCCGGGCGAGGTCACTCCCGAGAGGACCGGGCAGCGCTGCCGAGACGGCGGCCAGCGCACCGGTCAGCGGCATGCCCGCGGACAGGCAGACCGCGAGGAGGTCGCAGGCCCCGGGCAGGTCCCGCACCCGCCTGGTCGATCCGGTGTCGACGGTGGACCGGCGCAGGAACCGCTCGCCGACGACGGCGCCCACGGCGGCGACGACGAGACCGAGCGCGCCGCCCACGAGCAGGCCCGCCGCGACACCGGCGACCGCCGCGAGCACGCGGCGTCGTACGGGGCTGCCTGCCCCGAGGGACCCTGCCGACCCCACGGTGCCCGCCGTCCCCCCGGTGGCCGGAGCGGCCCGGGCCCGCGCGGCCGGGGACTGGCGACTGCGCCTGCGCGGGCGGTCGGAGCCGATACCGATCCGGCGGAGCCGGCGCCGCACCAGCGTGTCCGCAGGCGTCCAGGTGATCAGCGCCGCGGCGAGGAGGAGCACGGCCGCCACCTGCTGGTTCATGCGACCGCGCTCTGCACGAGTCGAGCCGTCCAGGCCAGGCCCACCACCTCGAGTGCCACGCCCAGGACGAGCAGCACCTGCCCGGTGCCGGTCGTCGTCAGCACCCGCCACGGGTCGGCTCCGATGCCACCTCCCATGGCCAGCCCCAGCAACGGCAGCCCGGCCAGCAGGGCAGCGCTCGCCCGAGGACCGGCGACCGCCGTCCGCAGCTCCCGTGCGTGCCGCAGCCGGGCGCGGACGTCGTCCTCCACGGCGGCGAGGACCGCCGCCAGAGAGCAGCCGGTCCGGCCGCTCAGCCGGACGGCGGAGGCGATGCGCTCCACCGCGTCGGCGAAGGCGCCTCCGGTCAACGGCGGCAGAGGCAGGTCGGGTGCGCGGAGTGCGCGTACCAGCGCCTCGGCCGCTCCCTCGTCCGGGCAGCTCCGCGCGGCGCCGGCCGAGGCGGCCTCGACCGTTCGTCCGCTGCGCAACTCGGCAACGAGGGCTCCGAGGGCCTCCAGCAGCCCGCTCAGCCGGCGCTCCTCCCGGTGCCCGGCACTCCGGCCGATCGCCGCCCGCGCACCCAGCAACGCGCATCCTCCGGCGAGGACCGCGACCAGGACGGTGCTGGCCACCGAGACCACCCCGGCGACGACGATCCCCACCAGGGCCGGCGCGGCCGGGCTCCCCGCCACGGCCGGGAGCCCATCCGCCCATGCGGTGCGCAGCCGCTGTCCGGTCCGCCGCCGCGGCGGCGGCAGCACCACCATCGCCAGCGACAGCAGCAGCGCCGTCAGCACGGCGGACCTCCGTCGGACGCCAGGAGCGACCGCAGCCGGGCGGCCCCGGGACAGGCACCGCCGTCGGCGCGCCAGGCCGGCTCGACGACCACCAGGTCGCCGTCCCGGCGGAGCACGCCCAGTTCGTCGACGCGCCGCCCGGCCGCCGTCCGTCGCAGGGCCACCACCACCTGGAGGCCGGCGTCGGCCTGGCTGTGCACCGCATGCCGATCCAGCCCCGCGGCCACCCCCAGCGCCTCCAGGCGCGCCGGTACCTCCGCCGGGCGGTTGGCGTGCAGCGTCCCGCCCCTCCCTCATGACCGGTGTTGAGGGCGGCGAGCAGGTCGACGACCTCTCCCCCGCGCACCTCTCCCACCACCACCCGGTCCGGTCGCATGCGCAGCGCCTGCCGCACCAGGTCGCGCAGCGTGACCTCACCGACCACCTCCACGTTGGGCGGGCGGGTGAGCAGCCGGACGACGTGCGGGTGCCGGGGGTTCAGCTCCGGCGCGTCCTCGCAGAGCACCAGCCGTTCACCGGGATCGACCAGCGCGAGGAGCGCGACGAGCATCGTGGTCTTGCCCGAACCGGTGCCGCCCGTGACCAGGAACGCCACCCGGCGTCGGACCAGCGCGGGCAGCAGCGCCGCCGACTCACCCGGGAACGCCCCGGCCGCCAGCAGGTCGTCGAAACCGAGCACGGTGCGGCGGAGCACCCGCAGGACAGGCACGTGCCGCGCCGGCGCGACCGGCGGAAGGACGGCGTGCAGCCGGGTGCCGTCGGGGAGCGCCGGCGTCGACCCACGGCGCGGCGTCGTCGAGCCGCCGTCCCGCCGCCGCGGCCAGCCGCACCGCCAGGCGCCGGACGTCGTCCTCGTCGGGAAAGCACACCTGCGTGCGCTCGAGCCCGTGCCCGCGGTCCACCCAGACCTCGTCCGGGCCGTTGACCAGCACGTCGGTCACCCCTGGCAGTCGGAGCAGCGGCTCCAGCGGGCCCGCCCCGGCGAGCTCGTCGACCGCCTCCCGCACGGCGGACAGCACGGCGTCGTCGCCCAGCAGGCCGCCGGCCTCCTCGCGCACGAGCGGCGGCCACCCCTGCCCTCGAGGGAAGCTCGGGCTGCACCGCCAGCCGGGCGCGCACCCGGTCGAGCAGCCCGGTCGTGGTCATGCCGACCGCCGACGGCGGGACCGCCGCCAGTGCCCGCCGGGCGACCGTGCCCAGCGGCGAGCGCCCGGTGACCGCCGGCGGCTCGCCGCGCTCACCGCGCGGAACGGCGCTGCGGTCGTGCGCCAGGTCGGCCAGCACGGGACGGCCCACGAGGTCCTCGACCTCCGTCGCGGACAGCCCGCCCGGCGACGGGACGGACGACGAGCTGCGCCGCGTGACCACGGCGACCCTCGCCCTCGACCAGCAGCCGGGCCGCCGTGGCGGCCCGCAGCCGCGCCGGGACGACGAGCAGCGCCAGGTCCGGCGTCGACCGGCAGCGTGGCCGCATCGAGGGAAGCGGCCCGGACGACGTCGAGCACTACCGTGCAGCCCTCGGCCATACCCGCCTCGAGGACGGCTGCCAGCGCCTCGGCGGGCACCGTCGACGCGCACATGCGCGGTCGGCTGCCAGGACGTGCACACCGGCCACCTCGGGGAGCGCGGCCAGCAGCGCATCGCCGGCCACCCGCCCTCGCAGACCGGTCAGCTCCGGCCAGCGCAGGCCCTCGGTCCGTTCGCCACCGAGCGAGCAGGTCGAGCCCCGCGCCCCACGGGTCGCCGTCGACCAGCAGCGCGCCGCGGTGCCGCCGCGACGGCCAGGGCTGCCGCGACGGTGCTGGCGCCGGCACCGCCGCAGCTGCCCCGTCACGGCGACCAGCCGCCCCGGCTCGACCGGGGTGCGGACCGCCGCAGCGGCGCGGCTCAGCAGCCAGCCTCGTCCGCCGGCAGCACCGCGACCCGCTCGGCGCCCACCTCGACGGCGCGGGCCCAGTCCGTCGGCCGGCAGCTCCCGGCCCGCCACCACGACCAGCCCGGGCCGGCGTGGGCAGCGCCCGGACGGGCGACGACGGTCAGCGCGTCGGCACCGAGGAGCACCAGCGGCGCCTCCCGGTGGGCCCGGCGCAGCGGCGGCACCGCCGGTGGCCACCTCGGCCTCGGCCCCGGCCGCCGCGAGCAGGCGGAGGAGGTCGTCGAGCAGCTGCTCGTCGGTGCTGACGACGAGCGGGCGGGGCGTGGGACGGGAAGTGGACACGGCGACGAGCCCAGTCAGTCCGGGCAGACAGTCGCCAGATCTGCGTCGAATCTGTGGATGACCCGTTCGGGTGTGGACGGCGAGCGGCGGCCGACCGGCCGGCCCTGGTCCACTTACCCTCGTGACTGTGACCCGCGCAGCGGCGTTCTTCGACCTGGACAAGACGGTCATCGCCAAGTCCAGCACGCTGGCCTTCGGCCGCCCGTTCTTCCAGGGCGGGCTGATCAACCGGCGTGCCGTCGCTCAAGACCGCCTACGCCCAGTTCGTCTTCTCCCTCGCCGGCGCCGACGCCGAGCAGATGGAGCGGCTGCGGGCGCAGCTGACCGCGATGTGCACCGGGCTGGGACGTCGCCACCGTGCACGACATCGTCGACGAGACCCTGCACGAGATCGTCGACCCGCTGGTCTACGCCGAGGCGGCCGACCTCATCGAGGAGCACCGGGCGGCCGGCCGGGAGATCGTGATCGTCTCCAGCAGCGGCGCCGAGATGGTCGAGCCGATCGGCGAGATGCTCGGCGCCGACCGCGTCGTGGCGACCCGCATGGTGATCGCCGACGGGCCGGTACACCGGCGAGATCGACTTCTACGCCTACGGCGAGAACAAGGCGGTCGCCATGCGTCGAGGTCGCCGCCGAGGGCGGCTACGACCTGGCCGACTGCTACGCCTACAGCGACTCGATCACCGACCTGCCGATGCTCAGCGCGGTCGGGCCACCCGACGGCGGTCAACCCCGACCGCGCCCTGCGCCGGCGGCGCTCGAGCACGGCTGGCCGGTGCGCCAGTTCACCCGGCCGGTCTGCATGCGCGCCCGGTTCTCCGTTCCGCCGCGCCGGTCGTCACCGGGGCCGCGATGGGCGTGGGGGCCGCCGTCGTGGGACTGGCCTGGTACGCCCGGCGCCGCGGCGCTGCGCGACGCCGCGACCGTGGCCGACGTCCGCGGTCCCCTGCCGACGCGCCGGCGGCGCCGCGGCGCCTGAGGCCGCCTCCCCGCGGACACCGCCCGTCCGGCGGCGGTCACGCACGAGCGCGACCTGGGGGCGCCGGCCCGGCGGGTCGCGCAGCGCACGGGCACTTCCTGCGCGATCCTGCCCGGCGTGACGACGGTGCTCCTCGCCTGGTGTGCCGTGCTGTGCGTCTGCGTCGGGGCAGCGCTCTTCGGCCAGACCGCGCGGTCGGCTTCCCGGCGCACCTCGCGCCCGGCCGCGCGCAGGACGGGGCTGCTCCTGTCGATGTCGGGTCCGTGGCTCGTGGTCGTGGCGGCCGCCGTCGGAGGCGCCCTCACCGGTGCCTGGCTGCCGGCCGCCGCGGCCGGGGCCCTCGGCATCGTGGGGGTCGCGCTCGCCGGTTTCGCGCTCACCCCCATACGGTGAGGGTGAGATCCCGGGTCCACGCAGGCGCCCTCGACTGCGACACGAACCGCGACGAGAGGGCTGACGAGGAGAAGGCTCCGGCATGGCAGGACGAGCAGGGGACGTCGACGCCTTCATGGCGGTGTTGCAGCACCCGCTCAAGGCGGGGATCGAACAGTTGCGCTCGGCCATTCTGGCCTCGGACGAGCAGATCACCGAGCACGTGAAGTGGAACGCGCCCAGCTTCTGCTTCGGCGGCGTGGACCGCGTCACCTTCCGCCTGCAGCCGGGCGATCGGCTCCAGCTCGTCCTGCACCGCGGCGCACAGACCCGCAACGACAGCGCGGCCTTCCGGTTCGAGGACCCGTCCGGCCTGCTGGAGTGGCTCGCCCCCGACCGTGCCGTCCTCACCTTCCGCGACCTGGCCGACGTCGACGCACGTCGGACCGTCGTGGTGAACCTCGTGAACCGCTGGGTGACCGCGTGATCCGGCCGACCTGCAGCGGGCCTGCAGTCAGGTCCCGCTGGACCTGACCCCGACGGGCCATCGCACCACCACCGTCAGGGGCCCGCTGAGTCGCGGGCCCGCGACGGGCGGATCAGCCGCGGAGCAGGCTCTCGCAGATCGCCAGCCCCTCCAGGGCCCCGTGCTCGGTCGCCCGGCAGCAGTGGACGAGCCAGTCCGCCACCCCCGACGGGCTCCCTGACGCGTAGCCCTGAAGCGCGACGCGGTAGGCGTCGGCTCCCAGCTCGGCGAAACCCACCTCCGGCACCGACACCGCCTTCGGGTCCAGCCCCCGGGTGATCGCGGTCAGCCGACCCGCGGCGCGGGCGACGATGCCGTCCGCCGCGCCGAAGGGAGCCAGCGCGGCCAGTTCACCGTGCGCCAGAGCGGCCACGAGCACCGCCGGGGCGGGACTGGACCCGGTGATCAGGTCGAAGAGAGCGGCGAGGCGGCCGCCGGCATGCCCCTGCGGGCGGCCGAGGTCCGCGCGCGGCGCGAGGTCGGCGGCGGCGAGGACGTGCAGCCGCGCCAGCACCTGGCCGGGGGCGCGAGGCCATGTGTCGGTCATGGACCCGAGGCCGGCGGACACCCGCAGCGCTCCCTGGACCAGCGGGTCCTCGACCCGGCCGGCCCGCAGGTCGGCCAGCGGGACGTCGGCACCCTCCAGGGCGGCCGAGGCGCGGGCACCGCGCAGTGCCGACTCCGCGCTCACGCCGGCGGACTCGCGGCGCAGCACCCGGTGGCCGAGCAGCCGGTCGACCGCGGCGCGCGCGGCCTCGGTCGCCTCCCGCACGCCGGGCAGCTCCAGCAGGGGGGCCAGCGGGTCTGGCGCAGAGGGCGCGGGGGCGCGACCGGCACCGGGACGGACGGGAATGCTCACCCGGACGACGGTACGAGCCGACGGAGCGCGCACACCCAGGGGGATTGGACCACGCAGCGTCTGTGCGCGATCACATCGAGCTCACGCTGCCGCGCATGGCTCACCCTCTTCCTCGGTCCGGCACGGCCGGACCGAGGGCAACGCCGCTCACCCGCTGACGACGACGTCCGGCCGAGGCAATGGAAGCTTTACCCCTGTCCTGGGAGCCAGCACGTAGGTAAAGCTTCCATTGCCCGGGTCGGTCAGCGCCGGCGCAGCAGACCACCGACCAGCAGGCCGATACCACCGGCCGCCGGGGCCGGCGTCCGGCGTCCGTAGCTCCTGCCGCGGGTCGGCCCTCCTGCCATGCCACGGGCGGGGCGCCGGGCCGTCCGCCCGGACGCCGCCCCTCGTGCAGTGCGCTCTGCCGTGCCCAGGACTCGTCCGAGAATGCTCATGGACACGGGCTACCCCGGCCCGCCAGGTCTCATTCGGCGCCGAGCGCGATCACTCCGCGCCGAGCGCGATCACTCCGCGCCGAGGGCGTCGGCCACGCGGTGGTGCACGGCCGCCTCGTCGCCTCGGCTCTGCCGCTCCAGCGTGCGCGCCAGCGCCCGGCGCGCCCACCCGTTGGCCGGCGCCAGCTCCACCAGCCGGGTCAGCGCCTCCTCGGCGCGCCGCAGCTGCGCGGACCCGAAGTAGCTGCGCGCCAGCAGTTCCAGCGCGGCCTCGTTGTCCGGGTGCTCGGCGAGCACCGGCTCGAGGATGCGGGCGGCTTCGGTCGGCCGGCCCGAGCTCAGGAACAGGTCGGCGCGCAGGTACTCGGAGTGCAGGTCGTCGGACGGCTCCCGGGTCACGTCGTGGAGCAACGGCCGTCCGCGCCGCGGGCTTCCCGCATCCGTTCGCCGGGCGCCGTCGGACCGGTCGCCGGGCCCAGCGAGGAGTTGCGTCCTCTTGCCGCAGTCCGGCAGGTTCGGCCGAGCTTCCACCCGGACCGGCCGGCGTGCCCGGCTCAGCGCCGCGCGCGCTCCACGGCCGCGCAGAACCGTGCGTGGTCGGCCCGCGTCCGGGCCAGCGGCTCGCTGACCTCCGTGCGGGCCACGTCGGCCACCCGGTCCAGCAGCCGGCGGCGCACCCGGCGGCCCCGGCGGCGGGCACCGGCCCGGACCAGCGGCGCGGCCAGCAGCGCCAGCAGCGCGCCGGCGAGCAGGCCGCCGACCAGCAGCAGGGTGGGCAGCGGCAGCCCCTGGACCTGCGGCAGCGGCAGCGACGTCGTCGAGCTGCAGCCAGCCCAGCACCGCGAGGCCGAGCAGCCACAGCGCGCCGGCCAGGGCCGTCAGCAGCAGCAGCCACTGCAGGCCGCCGACGCCGCGCTGCCACAGCGGCACCCGCGACGGGTCCGAGGTCGGTGCCGGCGACCGCCCGGTCCAGGCGGTCGGCCAGCCGCTCCTCCGACACTTCGACCGTGCGCCGCAGGTCGTCCCGCCAGGCCTGGGACAGCCCCTCGCCGGCGCGGTCGCGGGCCCGCCGGAGCGCCGTGCTGGTGCCCGCCCGGACGACCGCACCGGGCGCGGGCAGCGAGGTCCGCGCCGCCTCGTCGCCGAGGTGCAGCCGGCGCAGCGGGTCCGGTCGCAGCCGACGGGTCCAGCGCAGCAGCGGCCAGCCGGTGCGGGCGGCGCCCGTCCCGCCGGGCGGACCGCTCGACGGCCGACGTCACCGCCGGCACCCCGGCGGCGTCCCCCAGCGCCTCGACGAGGTCGGCCGGGGGCCGGGCCGGGGCGGCGCCGCCCTCGCTCCCGCAGTGCGCGGCCAGCGCCGCGGCCGCCGTCCGCACGTCGGCGGTGAGCCGGTCGGTGGCGGCACGACGCCGGGCCACCCGCCGCTCGAGCAGGGCGCGCAGCTCGGGCAGCCCCGTGCCGGTGCGGGCGGACAGCGACAGCACCGGGGTGTCGGTCAGGCCCTCCCCGTCGAGCAGGCGACGCAGGTCGGCGCGGCACGCCGCGGCCGCCGCCTCGTCGAGCCGGTCCACCTGGTTGAGGACGACGAGCAGCACGCCCGCGTGGTCGGCCAGCGGGGCGAGGTAGCGGTCGTGGACGGCGGCGTCGGCGTACTTCTGCGGGTCGAGCACCCACACCAGGACGTCGACGAGCTCCACCAGCCGGTCGACCTCCAGCCGGTGCTCGAGCTGCACGCTGTCGTGGTCGGGCAGGTCGAGCAGCACCAGCCCGTCGAGGGCCCCGCCGTCGGCGGCCACCACGTGCCGGCGGGGCACCTCCAGCCAGTCGAGCAGCCGGTCGGCGCCCGCTGCCCCACACCGCCGCGTGGGCGACCCCGGTGGTCGGCCGGCGGACGCCGGGTGTGCTCACCTCGGCCGCCCGCCAGGGCGTTGAACAGCGTCGACTTGCCGCTGCCGGTCGCGCCGGCCAGCGCCACCACCGTGGCGTCCCCGAGGGCCTCCCGCGCGCCGGCCTTGGCCAGCAGGGACCGGGCGGCCGCCCGACCTCCGGGACGTCGAGCCGGCCCTCGGCGACCTCGACCGCCTCGCGCAGAGCGCGCCAGCCGGTCGCCAGCAGGCTCGCCTCGCGGACCATCAGCCCGCCCGCCTGGCTCGGGCCAGTTCCGCGACCGCGTTCCGCAGCGCTTCGGCCGTGCCCGCCGCCGGTGCACGGGCGTCGACCAGGACGTCGAACCGGTGCCGCTCGTCGGCCAGCAGCCGGTCGGCGCGGCTGTCCAGGTCGGCGCGGGCCCGCGCGGCCAGCGAGCGGACCGCGGAGTCGCCGAAGACCGCCTCGAGCACCCGCTGCCCCACGGCCGTGGTGCCGCCCGCGACGGCGATCTCGCCGCCGGTCAGCCCGCCGGTCGGCGCGAAGACGGCGACCATCACGGCCGCCCCCGCGCCGTTGACGCCCCAGGACATGCAGCGCGGCGCGGGCGCGCTTGCCGGCGCCCTCGCTCGCGCACCAGGTCGAGCACGCCGCCCTGCCAGTCGCGCACCTCGTCGACCGCCGCGCTCGCCGAAGGCCGGCGACGCCGACTCCAGTTCGCGCTCACGTCCGGCGAGCAGCGCCGCGCCGCCGGGCAGCGCCCGCCAGCCGGTGACCGTGCGCTCGGCGGCGGCGTCCGCCGCGGCACGCAGCAGCTCGCTCGACGCTGGACTCCAGCGACTCCTGCACCTCCTCCGGCGGGGAGCGCCGGCCGGTCAGCGCCGCGCCGAGCCGGTCGCGCAGCCGGCCGACGCCGGCCTGCAGCCCGCGCATCCACTCCCCCGTGCCGACGAACTCCTGCCAGCGGGCCAGCACCTCGCCACGCAGCAGCGCGCCGCCGGCGACGCCGTCGTCCACTTGGTCGCGGGCGGCCCGGTACGCGGCGTCCGCGGCCGACCGCAGCGCTACGGCGGCGTCGTCCTGGTCCTCGACGGCGGCCAGCAGGTCGAGCACGCGCGCGTCGAGGCTGTCGAGGGCCCCGGACAGGGTCTGGCGGACGACGGCGTCGCGCTGCTCCTGGTCGGCGGCCAGCCCGTGCAGCCAGGCCCGCAGCGGCGCGACCTGTCCTCGTCGGGGAGCAGCCCGCCGACCAGCGGCCGCTCCTCGATCACGAACAGGCGGGCCGACGTCAGGCCGGCGCGGCGCAGCATCCCGGCCAGGTCGTCGGCCACCTCGGCCAGCGCCTCGGGCGGCACCCGGTCCAGGACGACCGCGAGCGGCGGTGCCGCGCGAGACGGCGGTGTGCAGCAGGTCCCAGGGGACGGCGTCGGCGTAGCGGGCCGCGGTGGTCACGAACACCCACAGGTCCGCCGCGGCGAGCAGTTGACCGGCCAGGTCGCGGTTGGCCTCCACCACCGAGTCGACGTCCGGGGCGTCGAGCGAGCGCCAGGCCCGGCGGCAGCTCCTCGTGCACGACGAGCCGGAGGCCCCCGTGGGGGTCGGCCGCGTCGACGGGGCCGGTCGTCCGCGAGAGGCCGGGCAGCACCCGGTCGCCCGCGAAGGCCGCCCGGTCGGCCGGCGCGCAGACCAGCACCGGCGCCCGGGTCGTCGGCCGCAGCACCCCGGACGCGGTGACGCTCGTGCCCAGCAGGCTGTTCACCAGCGTCGACTTGCCCGCGCCGGTGGAGCCGCCGACGACGGTCAGCAGCGGGGCGTCGAGGTCGCGCAGCCGCGGGAGCAGGTAGTCGTCGACCTGGTCGACGATGCCGCGCGCGGCGCGCTCGGCGTCGTCCCGGCCGGGCACCGCCAGACCCAGCCGGACGGCGGCGACGCGGTCGCGCAGGTGCTGCAACGCGTCGGGCACCGACGGAGCCGGGGCGGTCATCGGGGCTCAGTCGGCCGACGAGTAGGGCGAGGCCTTGAGCAGCCGCGCGAGGTGGGCGGCGTTCGCGGCGAGCGTCGCCGTCGTCGAGGCCACCGCCTCGGGGGTCTCGTCCAGGTCCAGGTAGTCGGTGCTGCCCATCGCCTGGTCGTTCCAGTACGTGGAGCCCTGGGCGGGGATGGTGAAGCCGATGTCGCCGAGTCCCTGGAAGGTGTCCGCGACGATCTTGTGCGCGCCGTCCTCGTTGCCGACGACGGCGACGACGGCGACCTTGCCGCTGACCAGCGGCCGGCCCGTGTCGTCGGTCTCGGACAGCTCGCCGTCGAGCCGCTCGAGCACCCGCTGGGCGACGCTGCTCATGTGACCCACCCAGGTCGGGGTGCTGAGCACCAGGATGTCGGCGGCCATCATCTTCTCGCGGATCGCCGGCCAGGCGTCGCCCTCGCCCATGTCCACCTCGACGCCCGGTTTCACGTCGTGGTCCACCACTCGCACCGTCGATCCGCTGACCCCGTGCTCGCCGAGGGCGTCGAGGACCTGGCGGGCGATGAGCTCGCTGCTCGAGGGTGCCGGGGACGGCTTGAGGCTGCACACGAGCGCGAGGGCGGACAGCGGGGGCTTCACGGTCATGACCTGCCCCATGCCCCGCACCCCGGTGTCCCGACACATCGGTCGTGCACGACCGACGGGAGCGGACCTCGCTCAGGCAGGGAGGTCGCCCTGCGGCCCGGCCGCCTCGGCGAGGAGCCGTTCGCGGACGTCCTCCGGGAGCCGGTCCACGTAGACCGTGCCCTCGAGATGGTCCACCTCGTGCTGGAGACAGCGGGCGGCCATGCCGGTGGCCTCGATCGCGACCGGGTCGCCGTGCACGTCGACCCCCTCGACGCGGGCACGGAACGCCCGGGGCAGCTCCGCGTAGGGCCCGGGCACCGACAGGCAGCCTTCCTCGGTCACCTCCTCGGCCGGTTCCCCCTTCACTGCGCCGGGCAGGGACAGCACCGGGTTGACCACGTAGCCGACCACGTCCAGGCCCTCGGCGTCCGGGCAGTCGATGACGAAGATCCGCGCGTCGACGCCGATCTGGTTGGCCGCCAGCCCCACGCCGTCGGCCGCCGCCATGCTGGCGAACATGTCCAGGACAAGGTGGCGCAGGTCCCGGTCGAACACCGTCACCGGGGCGCACGGGCGGTGCAGCACCGGGTCCGTGCCGTAGGTGACGATCGGCCGGGCGACGCCGTCGTAACGGCCGGGCAGACGCATGACCGCCGATCCTAGGGAGCGCCGTCCGGGTGATCGACCGCCCACAGCGAGTGACGGGGCACCGAGGTGCCGGAGGGCCGGGGACGACGACCCCGCCGTTCCCCTGCAGGTCCCCGTCGGGGTGGGTAGGTTCCCGGTCAGGGGAGCGGCCGGCCCCGGAGGCCGGTGGAGGGGACGTCGAACAGCGGCGGGCCCGTCCCGTCGGGTGGTTCCGACGCGCCTCGCTCCGAGGAGCTCGACGTGTCCTCACCCACGGTGCCCCGTCGCCGTCCGCGCGCCTCGCCGCCGCGCCGCTCGGGCGCGCGCCCGTCCGGCCTGGTCCGGACGGCGTAGCCGGTGACCGGGCCCCTGACCGCGCCCATCCCCGTGGCCGTGGACGACCGGGAGGCCGCGCTCGAGACCGAGGTCGCGCAGATGCGCACGGCCATGGCCAGTCGCGCGGTGATCGAGCAGGCCAAGGGCGTGCTCATGCTGCTCGCCGGCTGCGGGGAGCAGGCGGCCTTCGACCTGCTCGCGCACATCTCCAGCCACACGCACCGGAAGGTCCGCGACCTCGCGCAGGAGCTCACGGCCTCGGCCGCCGGGCGGCATCCGCTTCCGGACGACGTGCGGGCGATCCTGCGCGACGCCTGCCCACCGGCGGGAGCACGCTGACCACCTGACCACACCCTCGCCGGACCGGTCCGGGATGATGCCCGGGCCGGGGAGCGTCGGTCTCCGCCCGGCCAGGAGGAGGGTGTGCGTGGTCTACCGAATCGCCTGGTTCGTGCTCCGGCCGTTGTTCCACCTGCTGTTGCGACCGCACATCACCGGCCGCGAGAACGTGCCGCTGACCGAGCCGGTCATCCTGGCCAGCAACCACCTGTCGTTCATCGACAGCATCGTCATCCCCCTCGCCGCGCCGCGCCGCGTGGCCTACCTGGCCAAGGCGGAGTACTTCACCGGCAGCGGTCTCGGCGGCTGGCTGACCCGAACGCTGTTCACCGCGCTCGGCGCGAAGCCGGTCGAGCGGCAGACGCACCGGGCGGCCCAGGCGGCCCTCGACACCGCCCTGGACGTGCTGCGCAGCGGAACCGCGTTCGGCCTCTATCCCGAGGGCACCCGGTCCAAGGACGGCCGACTGGCCCGCGGGAAGACCGGCGTCGCCTGGCTGGCCCTGACCGCCGGCTGCCCCGTCGTCCCCGTGGCCGTCGCCGGCACGGAGCGGGTGCAGCCGGTGGGCGCCCGGTGGCCCCGACCGCACCGCATCTCGATCACCTTCGGCACGCCGCTGACCTTTCCCGAGCAGGACGGGCAGGCCGGTCGAGGGCCGGCCCGGCGGATCGTCACCGACCGGATCATGGAGGCGATCGCCGAGCTCTCCGGCCAGGAGAAGGCCGGCTGGGGCTCACCGACCGGCTGACGTCAGGCCGCGGGGCCGCGCTCGAGCGCGGCCCGGATGTCGTCGGGCCACGGGGTCGGCCGGCCGTCGGCGCGGGCGACGTAGGTGGTGCGGACGACGCAGCACACGCGCTCACCCGCCCGGACGGTGTAGCGCACGGTCACGCTCGTGGTGCCCAGCCGCTCGGTCTCGGCGTCCACGGTGACCGTGTCGCCCCACCGCGCCGGGGCCGTCCACTCCAGCGAACTGGCCTTGACCACCGGATCCACCCGGGCCGCGACGTCGTCCCACGGCAGGCCGTGCGCGGCCCACCAGTGGTTGGAGGTCTCGTCGGCCCAGGTGAGGTAGTGCGCATTGAAGACGACACCCTGCTGGTCGCACTCGACGTAGCGGACCGGGGAACTCCACCGTGCTGGCACGCGACGACGCTAACCAAGCGGCGGTTACGGTCGTCAGGTGGATTCCCAGCGCGCAGGCGAGAGCGGTACCGACCTGATCGACACGCCGCCGGGCGACGCCGAGGTGCTCGCCGGCTACCGCGACGCCTCCCAGCGGGTGCTGGCCAAGGTCATCCACCGCATCGACGAGCACTGCGCCGCCTTCATCCGCCTGGCGCCGTTCGCGACCCTGGCCACCGCCTCGCCGGACGGGGATCCCGACGTCTCGCCCCGCGGCGGCGACCCGGGGTTCGTCCACGTCCTGGACGAGCACCGCCTGGCGATGCCCGACCGGCAGGGCAACAACCGGGTGGACAGCCTGCGCAACCTGGCCGCCAATCCCCGTGCGGCCCTCATGTTCTTCGTCCCCGGCATCGACGAGACGCTGCGCGTGTACGGGCGCACCACCCTGCACGGGCCCGACGACCTCGGCATCGACTTCACCGAGTTCGGCCGCAAGCCCCTGTCGGTCCTCGTGCTCCGCGTGGAGCGGGCCTACTTCCAGTGCTCGAAGTCGGTGATGCGGTCGGGGCTGTGGGACCCGGAGCGCCGGGTGGAGCGGTCGGTCTTCCCGCCGTTCTCGCAGGTGCTGCGCGACCACTGCCGCGACGAGTCGATGCCCGACGAGGCCACGCTGCGCGCGGGTCTGCTGCAGGAGCTCTGACCCCGCGGCTGCCGGAGCCCGCCGGTGTCGGTGCCCTGCCCTACCGTCCGGCCATGGCACTCGACATCCAGATCGCGGTCGACTGCGCGCGACCGCACGACCTCGCCGACTGGTGGGCGCAGACCCTCGGCTGGAGCGTCGAGGCGCAGGACGAGGCCTTCATCCGCAGCATGGTCGAGGCCGGCCACGCGACCGCGGCCGACACCACCACCCACCGGGGGGCGCTGGTCTGGCGCGTGGGGGCGGCGATCGTCTCCCCCGATGCCGGCCGGCCGAGGATCGGCGTTCCAGGCGGTGCCCGAGGCCAAGGCCGGCAAGAACCGGCTGCACCTCGACGTGCGCACCGGCGAGGACGACCGGGAGGCCGTGGTCGGCCGCCTCGTCGAGCGCGGCGCCCGCGAGCTGTGGCGCGCGTCGCAGGGCCCGCTGTCCTGGGTCACACTGGCCGATCCCGAGGGCAACGAGTTCTGCGTGACCTGAGGCTCGGGGTCGGGGGGTCAGCTGGCGCGCAGGTCCCGGGCCAGCCGGCGGGAGACGACGGTGCGTTCGGTGGCCAGGCGCAGCCGCTCGCGCTGGGGCCGCCGCTCCGGTCCGCGACTTCGCGCGTCCTCCACCAGCTGCAAGGCAGCGAGCACGCTGGCCTGCACGTCGCGCGACCGCGGAGCGGCCGGACGAGCGGGTTCTGCCGAGGTCATGGGAGCCCCCTCTCCCGGGGACGCCGAAGAAGGGCCCCCGTCAGGGCATCCTGCCCCACTATCGGCAGGGTCAATCGTCTGCGTGACCAAATGGTGCCGATGTGTCACATGTGACATGTCGGGGTCGGGGGCGGTGAGCTGCGCGGCGCCGCCGCGCCGTCCCCGTCGCCCGTAATCTGCGCGTCATGACAGGTGGAGGACTGCGCCGGGCCGCCGCCGAACTCGTCCGGCGGATCAGTTCCGCCACGACGCGTTCCCCGCGGGCCCCGGGCGCGCAGGGCAGCCGCGGCTCGCTGGGCGGCCGTCTGCGCGCCGCACGGACGACGGCCCCCGCTCCCGGTCCCGCAGGCACCGACCTCGAGTACCGCCCTTTCGCCGACGGCCGGCCCGACCCGGGCGAGGTGGTGTGGGCGTGGGTCCCCTTCGACGAGGGCGACGGACGCGGCAAGGACCGGCCGGTGCTCGTCATCGGCCGGCGCGGCTCGGACCTGCTGGGGCTGATGCTCAGCAGCCGGGACCACGACCGCGACGCGGCCGACGAGCACCGGCACGGACGCCGCTGGACCGGCATCGGCACCGGCGCCTGGGACCCGCAGGGCCGTCCGAGCGAGGTGCGCCTGGACCGGCTGCTCAGCCTCGACCCCGGCATGGTCCGCCGCGAGGGCGCCGCCCTCGACCGCCGCCGTTTCGACCGGGTGGTCGCCGAGGCACGCCGCATCCAGGGCTGGTAGACCGGCCCTGCTCAGCCAGGGGCGAAACCAGCCAGCATCTCGTCGAGCGCCCGCTGGTCCGGGCCCACGAACGCCGGCGCGTCCGGCGCCAGGGCCAGGGTGTCCAGGTGGCGCGCCACTCCGTCGACCACCGGCGGCAGGTGGGTGCTGAGCACCGCCGACGGCTGCAGCGCACCGAGCGCACCGAGCGAGCGCGCGTAGGCCCGGCGGTCGATGTCGTGCACCCACGGGCTGTCCACGGTCGCCCACAGCAGCTGTGCCGCCCGGAGGTCGTCGTCCGGCACCTCCCGGACGTCGGCGCAGGAGGCCAGTTCCGCCGTCGCGACCGGTGCGCCGAAGCAGTCGGAGGTGAACAGCGCGCCGCCACCGGTCTCCTGGAAGCCCGTCGTCGCCGGGCTGTCGAACAGCGGCGGGCGGAAGGCACGCAGTTGCCGGTCTCCCACGTCCAGCGACTGCCCCGGATTGAGCAGGTGCACGCGGTCCAGCGGCACCTCGTGCTCCAGGCCGAGGATCCCCAGCCCGAGGAAGGTGGTGACCAGCTTCGCGCGGGGTGCCGCCTCGAGCAGCTCCGGAAGCCCGCCGGTGTGGTCGCGATCGGGATGGGTCAGCCAGATCCACCGCACGTCGGCCGGCTCGACCACCGAGCCGAGCTCCTCGACGAAGCGACGGTCGGCCAGCGAGACGCCGGTGTCGACGACCACCGGCTCGGCGGCGTGCAGCACGAAGGCGTGCACGGGTAACCATCCGACCCCCGGCACCTCCTGCGGATCGGCGAGCACGGTCACATCGGGAAGCGCGCGGAACGAGTACACCTCGACCCCCTCGTCAGAACGGGACCTGCTGGGCCAGCAGGCCGGTGCCGGTACCGCGGCCGGACAGCAACCGGCAGAACTCCAGGGCGTCGACCTCGAGCGCCTCGCCGTCCGAGCCCGAGGACCAGCTGCCCCCGGCCGGACCGGTCAGCGTGAGGCGGAAGGGCCGGCCGTGCCGCTGCGCCCACTCCGCGACGACGTCGGCGACGAGCACGCCGTCGTGCTCCGCGGACACCTCCGGCTCGCGGCCGATGGCACGACAGACGTCCATCCGGTGCATCCAGACGTCCCTGGTCAGGATCACCTCGACGAGGAAGCCGATCCGCCACCATTCGCGGTCGGGCCCGACCACCTGCTCCTCGGGAAGCCTGGCCCGTCCCGCGACGGCCGACAGCAGTCGACGGCCCCGGAGCGCCCGGGCCGCGACGGCCTCCAGCCGCGCCACGATCGCCGGTCCGTCGAGCTCGGCCCGCTCCCGCACCTGGACGCCGGTCAGCGCGTCGATCCCGCCACCGGCCTTCGCCGCGGCCCGGTTCTGGTTGATCAGTTGGCGCAGCGACCCGACCATCTCGGCCATGCCCAGCACGTGCGCGGCCATCGCCCGCACGTCCCAGCCGGGACACGGCGTGGGCCGGCTCCACTCCCGGGGCCCGAGCTCGCGCAGCACCGCGGTGAAGCGCTCGTACTCGGTCGCGGCGAGGCGCCACGCGGTCGACCGGTCCAGCGCGGCCGGGCGCGGGCGGGCGGGGGCAGCGGTCATCGGTTCTCCCTGAAGGTGTCGGCACGGTAGTGGGCCAGCCACATGTCGAGCAGCTCGGGCAGCGTGGAGGTGTAGGCGCCGGTCTCGAAGGGCTCCCCCGGCGCGTTGGCCAGCTGCTGGCTGACCACGCCGCTCATCAGGGCCGTCAGCGCACGGAACGCGCGGTCGAGATCCGCCTCGGCGCTCAGCAGCCCGGCGTCGCGCAGCTCGTCGAGGAACCGGCGCCCGCGGGTGAACATCTCGACGGCCGGCGCGAAGGCCCGCTCCGAAGGCGCGTAGCCCGGCACGGGGCGCCACATCATCAGCGGCGCGTAGGCGGGATGCTCGACGGTCCATCTCACGAACGCGGTGTTCGCCTCGTGCATGCGGCGATCCGGGGCCAGATCCGCGGTCCGGGCGTAGACCTCCAGCATGGTCCCCAGCAGCCGGCGCCACCCACGCTCGAAGAGCGCGTCGTAGAGAGCGTGCTTGCCGTCGAAGTACCCGTACAGCGAGGGCGGCCGGATCCCCATGCGGCGGGCCACCTCGCCGAGCGTCAGGCCCGCAACGCCCTGCTCGGCCATGACCTCGGCCGCGACGTCGAGTACCTCTTCGATCGTCTGCTGCCGCCGACGCTGCCGTCGGTCCAGCGGTACCGCCCCGTTCACGGACGCGAGTGTGATCCTAACGGCGTTAGGAAGTCAATACCCTCTTAGGTCAGCCGGGTCGCGGGCGGAGGAGGCGTGCGACGAGCGGCGCGCTGAGCAACATCGCGAACAACCGCAGCACCTGGACGGCGAGCACGAACGTGGTGTCGGCCCCCGTGGCGGTGGCGGTCACGAGCACCGCGTTCATACCCCCGGGCGTGGTCGCGAGGTACCCGTCGAGCGGGCTGACCCCCGTGACACCGGCGAGCAGCACGCCCAGGCCCGCACAGGCCAGGCTCAGCACCGCGAGGACCACGATCGCGAGCGGAAGCGCACTGCCGACGACCCGCAGGCTGGCCCGGGTGAAGTTGAGCCCCACCTGCAGACCCACCAACAGGAAGGCGAGCTCCACCAGCGGGAAGGGCACGCCCGCGCCGCCCGACAGACCCCCGAGGTCCAGCGACGCGGCGACCAGCATCGGGCCGAGCAGCGACGCCACGGGGACCCGCAGCAGGGTCGCCAGCGCCGTGCCCACGAGCCCGCAGCCGGCGGTGAACCCGAACTCGGCCCACCAGCCCGGCCCGTCGTCCCCGCCGAGTGCCGGCGCCCCGGCGGGGTCGGCACCGAAGACGAGCAGCGCGACGGTGGGCAGCGTCAGCACGATCAGCAGCACCCGCAGGTACTGCAGGACCGCCACCATCCGCTCGTCCGCGCCGAGTTCGCGCGCCATCACGGTGATGCCGGTGGCACCGCCGGCGACCATGGCGAAGGCCCCGGTCACCCGGGAGATCCCTCGGCGCAGCGCCATCAGCTGCCCGGCGACCAGGCTCAGGACCAGCGTCGACGTCGTCACGAGCACCACGGGCAGCCAGTCGCGGGCGATGGCCAGCAGCGTCTCGAGCTGCACGAGGGTGCCGACCATGACGCCGATGACCACGTGCACCCCGGTCATCGTCGAGTGCGGCACGGTGACCCGGCGCTCGAAGGTGAGGGCGCGGGCCAGGCCGACGGCCAGACCCGCGAACAGCGGGGCCGAGGGCAGGCCGATCGCGGCGAAGCCCACGGTGGCCGCCAGACCGACCGCGACGACGGCGACGAGGTCGAGCGGGCGCTCCCACCACCGCGCCTCGCTCACCCACGCTCCTCCCGACGACAGCCGGGACCACTCTGCCCTCCCACGCCGCCCCGGCCTACGAGACCCGGCTCACACCGCGGCGCGACCTCCCCGGAGGTGCCGGCTGGCACGCTGCGATCCTTGACGTCCGACCCCGCTGCCCGACCCCGCTGCCCGACCCCGCTGCCCGACCCCGCTGCCCGACCCCGCTGCCCGACCCCGCTGCCCGAGGAGACCCCGCTGAGCACCGAACCGCCGTCCGCCTCGGTGTACCCGGTCGGCCTGCGCCTGGCCGGCCGGCGGGTGGTCGTGGTCGGTGGCGGGCAGGTGGCGCACCGGAGAGTGGCCGGCCTGCTCGAGGCGGGCGCCGCGGTGACCGTGGTCAGCCCGCACCTGACGCCGGCACTGGAGGCGCTGGTCGCGCCGGGGCAGGTCACCTGGCTGGCCCGCCCCTACGCGACCGGCGATCTCGCCGGCGCCTGGTACGCGGTGGCCGCCACCGACGACCCCGAGGTGAACGCGGCGGTCGCCGCGGAGGCCGAGCGGACGCACACCTTCTGCGCCCGCGCCGACGACCGCGCCGCGTCCAGCGTCTGGACGCCGGCCGTCGGACGGCAGGGCGACCTCGTCGTGGGCATCCACGGCGGCGGTGACCCCCAGCGGGCCGTCGGTGTCCGGGACGCGGTCGTCGAGGGGCTCACCGACGGCACCCTCGCCGACCGGGCCGCGCGGCCGGGCGCCCGCCGTGGGGGCGTCGTCCTCGTGGGTGGCGGGCCGGGCGACCCCGGGCTGATCACCGTCCGCGGCCGGCATGCGGTGGCCCAGGCCGACGTCGTCATCGCCGACCACCTCGCGCCGCAGTCGCTGCTCGCGTCCCTGCCGCCCGAGGTGGAGGTGGTGGACGCCTCGAAGCTCCCCCGCGGACGGTCGATGGCGCAGGAGCAGATCAACGCGCTCCTGGTCGAGCACGCCCTCGCCGGCAAGCGGGTCGTGCGCCTCAAGGGCGGGGACCCGTTCGTGTTCGGCCGCGGGATGGAGGAGGTGCAGGCCTGCGTCGCGGCCGGCGTCCCCGTCGAGGTCGTGCCCGGGGTGACCAGCGCGATCGCCGTGCCCGCGCTGGCCGGCGTCCCGATCACCCACCGCGGCCTGACCCACGAGTTCACCGTCGTGTCCGGCCACCTGCCGCCCGGCCACCCGGACTCGCTGGTCGACTGGGCGGCACTGGGCCGTCTCCGCGGCACCGTCGTCGTCCTGATGGGCGTCGACACCGCCGGCGCGATCGCCGAGGCGCTGATGGCCGCGGGCCGGCCCGCCGGCACGCCGGTCGCCGTCGTCAGCGACGGGTCGACGACCACCCAGCGACTGGTCCGGACGACGCTGGCGGGCCTCGCCGGCGCCCTCGCCGACGAGGGCGTGCGGCCGCCCGCGGTGTGGGTGGTGGGCGAGGTCGCGGGCCTGGTGGCAGAGCGGTGACGGCGGTCGCCGCGGCCGAAGCACTGGTGCTATGGATGTAGTAGTCCTACTATCTCACCACCGCGACGCAGATCGGTGGTGCAGCCATGGCAGAACCGTCCCTCTCCGAGGATCGGGCGCCGGTACCCGACGGGGAACCGGTGGTGTCGGTCCGCGGCCTGCGGATGAGCTACGGGCCACAGGAGGTGCTGACCGGCGTCGACCTCGAGGTCCACGCGGGCGAGGTGGTCTGCCTGCTCGGGCCCAACGGCGCCGGTAAGACGACCACGATCGAGATCCTCGAGGGCTTCCGGCTGCCCTCGGCGGGCGACGTCCGGGTGCTGGGCCAGGACCCGGCCACGGCCGGGGACGCGTGGCGCGCGCGGGTGGGCGTCGTGCTGCAGTCGTGGCGCGACCACGCGCGGTGGACCCCGCGCAAGCTGCTGACCAGCCTGGGCGGCTACTTCCGGCCGTACTCGACGCCGGAGCACCCGCGGCCCTACGACGTCGACTGGCTGCTGGACACCGTCCGGCTCACCGAGCACGCCGACCGCAAGATCGGCGCCCTGTCCGGCGGGCAGCGTCGCCGGCTCGACGTCGCCGTCGGCATCATCGGCCGGCCCGAACTTCTCTTCCTCGACGAGCCGACCGCGGGGTTCGACCCGCAGGCGCGGCGCGACTTCCACGACCTGGTGCACCGGCTGTCCGACCTCGAGGGCACCAGCATCCTGCTCACCACGCACGACCTGGGCGAGGCCGAGCGGCTGGCCGACCGGATCCTGATCCTCACCGCCGGGCGCATCGTCGCCGAGGGCAGCGCCGAGGAACTGACCCACCAGGTGGCGGGCACCGCCGAGGTGCGGTGGACCTGCGACGGGCAGCGGTTCGTGCATGCCACGGACGACGCGACCCCCTTCGTCCGCCGGCTGTTCGAGCAGCACGGGGACGACATCTGCGACCTCGAGGTCCGTCGAGCGAGCCTCGAGGACACCTACCTGACCATGGTGCAGAGGTTCGAGGCCGGCGACCGGAGCACCGCCCCGGCGCTCGTGGAGGTGCCGCGATGAACGCCACCCGCCACGCCGTCGGCCTGGGCCTGCGCCGGGGCTGGACCGAGTTCGTCCTCAGCATCCGCAGCCCGCAGGACCAGGGCTTCTACCTGTTCGTGGGCGGCGGCACGCTGCTGTACCTGTGGTTCAACCGGGACGGCGAGATCACCGGGGCCGGGCAGACGGTCTCGGTGGTGGCCTACACGCTGCCCAGCGTCCTGGCCGCACTGCTGGCCTTCGGGGTCATCATCGGCCCCGCCTACGCCCTCGCGATGGAACGCGAGGACGGCACCCTGCTCCGGCACAAGGCGTTGCCGCACGGCATGCAGGGGTATGTGACCGGCCAGCTGCTCTACCACTCGCTCGGCCTGGTGCCCATGCTGCTGGTCATCCTCGTGCCGAGCTTCCTGCTCTTCGACGGGATCATGGAGCGCGGCGGGGCCGGCTGGCTCACCGTGGCGTGGGTGATCCTGCTGGGTCTGCTGGCCACCCTGCCGATCGGCATGGTCCTGGGCTCCGTCGTCCCCGGCGTCCAGAAGGTGGGCACCTGGGGGATGCTGCCGATCCTCGTGCTCACCGCGATCTCGGGGATCTTCGTCCCCCTCCAGGCCATGTGGGGCTGGGTGCAGACGGTGGCGCAGGTCTTCCCCGTCTACTGGATCGGGCACGGCATGCGGTCGGCGTTCCTGCCCGACTCCGCCGCCGCGCTCGAGCTGACCGGGTCGTGGCGCCCCGTGACGACGGCGCTGGTGCTCCTCGCCTGGGCGGTCGTCGGCCTGCTGGTCACCCCGCGGGTGCTGCGTCGCATGGCCCGCCGGCAGTCGGGCTCCCAGGTCGCTGCGGCGCGGGACGCCGCCCTCCAGTGGGTGCACTGACCGTGGCTGCGGCGACCCCGGCGCCCGGCGCCGAACGCGGCGGCGATGCGGTCTACAACCGGATCGCCCTGCTGCGCGCCGAGCAGGGCGTGACCCGCCGCCAGCTGGCCGAGGCCCTCGGCGTCCACTACCAGACGGTGGGCTATCTCGAGCGCGGCGAGTACAACCCGAGCCTGCACCTGGCGCTGCGCATCGCCGAGTTCTTCGGGCTACCGGTCGAGGTGGTCTTCTCTCCCCGGCCGTTCCCGCGGATCAGCGACGCCCGCTCCGGGGCGCCGCCCGCGGCCGCGGGTTAGGTGCAGTACAGCTGTGCGGAACGCTCAGGAGGCGACGACGCTTGCGAACACCACGGTGTTGTCCTCGCTGGCCTGCGCCTCGGGGTCGTACTCCCCTCCGCAGGTGACCAGGGCGAGGTCGGCGCCCTCGGGGTGACCGTTGAGCACGTCCGCCAGCGCCGAGGTCGCCTTGTCCAGCCCCGTCATCGGCTGCCCGAGCACCTCCAGGCTCAGCACGGCGCCGCCCCCGTCGGTGAGCGCGACCCGGTCGCCCGGACGCAGCTCGTGCAGCCGGTTGAAGACCGCGTAGCCGCCGTCCTGGGCGTGACCGAGCACGACGGCCATCCGTCCGGAACCCGGCTGCGGACCGTCCGACCACCACGACGTGGTCGCCATCGACACGGGCACGTCGTAGCCCTCGACCGGCTGCCCGGTGAACGGGTTCTCGTAGGTCACGGTGCCACGCGATTCGACCTCGGCGTCGACGCCGATGGCGGGGACGGCGATACGTACCGGGACGATCGGCCCGTCCGCAGGCAGCGCGGCCGCCTGCGCGGACGGTGGGGCCTGCGGCGCGGGTGCGGACGGCGGTGCGGGCACCGCCTGCGCCGCGTCGGCCGCCGGCCGGTCGTGGGCCCACACCAGCAGCGCCGCTCCGGTCAGGAGGACGAGCAGGAACGCCGCGAGGGGGCGGCGGTCAGCCTTCGCCGCGTGCCGCACGGGACCGCATCAGGGATCCGGCCGCACCCGCTCCGCCGAGCAGGAGCAACGCCACCCCCAGCGCCGCGAGGGCACCGGAGCCGGGGGACTCCGCCGTCGCCGTGGCCCCGGTAGGGGCGTAGCCGGGATAGCTCACCGGCTGCGGCATCGCGTCGGGGCCCTCGCCCGCCGGCGGCTCGGCGGCCGGGGGCACCGGGTCGTCGCCAGCCGGCGGCGGCTCCTCGTCGGTCTCCGGCGGGGTCAGGCAGACCTCGAGCGCGGCGACGAGCTCCTCGACGGCGCCGGCGAGGTCGGGCAGGCCGAACTCGGCCGGGTCGAGCTCGGCGAGCGCCGGCGGCTCGCCCGCCTGCAGGCCGGTCAGCCCCTCCTCCAGCCTGCTCAGCAGGTCTTCGAGCGTCTGCGGGTCGGCCAGTTGCCCGGGGTCGAGCTCGGTCAGGTCGGTGACCAGGCGCTCGAGGGCGGCCTGGACCCCGTCCGCGCAGCCCTCCGGGAGCGGCAGCGCGGCGGTCACCTCGGCGACGGCCGCCTCGAGCTGGGCCGGGTCGAGGCCGGGCGTGCCGCCCTCCTCCCCCTCGCCGCCCCTGTCACCCTCGCCGGCGGCCGCCGGCCCGGCTGACCCGTCGGGCGCCGCCGGGGTCCCCGTGGCACCGCCGAGCGCGTCGTCGACGAGGGCGGACAGCTCGCCGAGCGGCCCGGCCGGTGGGTCGTCGTCCGCGGCGACGGCGGTACCGGGCACGAGGAGCAAGCCCACGGCGAGACCCCCGGCCAGGAGGACCCGCCCAGGCCGCGGACGGCGGGACGACGAACGACGCAGGGACACCGGCGGACCTCCGGGGGACGGGAACCGGAACGAGCTCGCCGTGACAACGACGTCGCGGCCGATCGGTGACGGACCGGTTCGCTCCGTCCGCTACGTGGGCACGGAGCGGAACGTCTCCCACGCCCGCCGGGCGGTGTTGACCCCCGGGGCGGTGATCGAGAGGCAGACCGGGGCACGGTCGAGACAGGCGAAGATCTGCACCCTCGACGGCCCCGCCGCGCCGCCCAGGATGGCGACGTAGGGGCCCTGGTCGACCCCGTCGTGGGTAGTCCAGCGCTCGCTCTCCAGACCGGGCGCCTTGGCGTACTGCCGCAGCACCTCCACCCACCCCGGTCCCAGGTTCTGGTTCTCCCAGCGGTGGTAGTAGACGGTGGCGTCCGGCGCCTCCGGGTACCGGCACTCGGCCACGAACAGCGGCTGCGACTGGCCGTCGGCGGCCACCAGCTGGTTGGAGTGCGGGTAGAACCGCTCGCAGCTGGCCCGCCCGTTCGACACGTCCGGGAACACCGATGCGATCACGGGATCGGGGACGAACGAGGGCGTGGGTGTCGGGGTGGGCGTGGGTGTCGGGGTGGGCGTGGGCGTCGGCGTAGGGGTCGGTGTCGGGGTCGGGGTCGGCGTTATGGAGGTGGTCGTCCCCGCGGCCGTGGCGTCGAACCATCCGCTCGCCGCCCCGACGCCGCCGACACCGGCGAGGACTGCGAGGACGCCGCCCACGGCGGCAATGACGAGCAACCGCCGGCTTCCGGCCGACCCCGTGCCCGCAGTCGCCGTGTCGTCGACCGGCTCCGGTTCGCTCCCCGCCCGGCGCGGGGAGAGCCGGGTCTCCGGGCGGTCGTCGGCGGGGGGAGTCGGCACGGGAATCGTGACCGCGCGGCCGGCCGGATCGTCCGTGGCGCGCACGGCGTCCCCGACGGCCGCGGCCAGGGCACCCGCGGTCGGAAAACGGTCGGCAGGGTCCTTGGCCATGCCGCGTGCGACGACGTCGTCCCACTCCCGTGGCAGGTCCGGCCGGGCGTCGGTGACCCGGGGCGGCGGCTGGTCGAGGTGCGCGCGGGTGAGCGCGGCGACGTTCGACACCGGGAACGGCCGCCGGCCGGTCAGCGCCTCGTAGAGCACGCAGGTCAGCGAGTACACGTCCGACCGTCCGTCGATGGGGCGGTCGGCCTCCATCCGTTCGGGCGCCATGTAGGCGAACGTGCCGATCGTCTGACCGAGCGAGGTCAGCGGCGAGGACGAGGTGAAGTCCAGCGCCTGCACCAGACCGAAGTCGACGAGGTACAGGAAGCCCTGCTCGGTGACCAGCAGGTTGGAGGGCTTCACGTCCCGGTGGACCAGCCCCTTCGCGTGCGCGGAGTCCAGCGCCTGCGCCGCCTGGACGACGATCGACCCCGCGAGCTGTGCCGGCAGCGGCTCCTGGCGCGCGAGGAGCTGGGCCAGATCGGCCCCATCGACCAGCCGCATGTCGATGTAGAGGCGGCCGTCGATCTCGCCGAAGCTGTGGATCGGGATGACGTGCGGGTCGTTGAGCATCGCGGTGGCCCGCGACTCGCGCTTGAACCGCTCGACGAATCCCTCGTCGCTCGCGAGCAGGGGGGAGAGCAGCTTCAGCGCGACGAAGCGGTCCTGCTGGCGGTCGAGGGCCCGGTACACCTCGCCCATCCCGCCGCGGCCCAGCAGTTCGTGCAGCTCGTAGTGTCCGAACGCGGTTGCCACCCCGTGAACCTCCGCCGTCCCCCGCTCCAGTGCAGTGCACGGCAAGGTAGACCCCGCGGGCGCGCAGCGGGGCGTTCTGCGCCGCGGTGTCCCCCGACGGGGGCGAGGCACCGGGAAGCGTGGACCTGGGCGGACGGCGCGTCTACGCTTCCGCTGCTCTCGGGCGGCCGTGGTCGACCGGATCCGGGTTCCGGGACCGACCGATCGGGAGGACCGCGTGCAGGTGCAGGCCAGCGTGGGGATGGCCGACGGCTCGGTCGTCGACGTCACGATCGACGCCGACGACGACGTGCCGGTCGGCAGGCTCGCGGCCGCGATCGGCCGCTCGCTCGGGATCCCGGCGGACGGGCTGTACGGGGACGGCGTCCGCTGGGCCGACGACCAGCCGGTGGGGACGTCGGGCCTCGTCGACGGCACCGTCGTGCACCTCCGGGCGGCTCCCCCGGTCCGGTCGCAGCGCAGCGACGGCGGGGCACGGTGGCAGCTGCGCGTCGTGAGCGGCCCCGACAGCGGACTGGTCCTGGACCTCCCACCCGGCGCCACCGAGCTCGGCCGCGGGGCACCGCCGGGTTTCGCCGATCCCTCCATGTCCCGCCGCCACGCGCAGCTGCGGGTGGACCCCGACGGTGCCGAGCTGACCGACCTCGGGTCGGCCAACGGCTCCTACGTCGAGGGCACCCGGGTCACCGGCTCCGTCCGGGTCCGGCCGGGCGAGATGTTCCAGCTCGGCGACACCCAGCTGGTCCTCAGACCACCGGCGCAGGCCGACGCCGCGATCGAGCCCGCCTCACCGGGCACCCGGGCGTTCGTCCGTGCGCCACGCCTGCTGCCGCACCGGCGTCCGGTGCGCATCGCGCTGCCGAAGGAGCCGACGGCCAAGGAGACCCGCCGCATCCCCGTCCTCGCCATGCTGATGCCGCTGGCGTTCGCGGTGGTGATGGCCCTGGTCCTGCGCAACCCGCTCTTCCTGATGTTCGGGCTGGCCAGCCCGATCATGCTGCTCGCCAACGTCATCAGCGACCGGCGGCATCACGGGCGCGAGTACCGCCGGGCCAGGCAGGAGTACGAACGCCGGCTGGCCGAGGTCGACGTGCTGGTCGACGAGGCGGTCGCCCAGGAGACCGCGCGGCGCCGGGACGACCACCCCGACGCCGCGAGCATCCTGCTCACCGCCCGGCTGCCGCTGAAGCGGCTGTGGGAGCGGCGCCGGGCCGACGCCGACGCCCTCGACCTGCGGCTCGGGGTGGCGGACCTGCCGGCGGAGGTGGCGGTCGTCGGTTCGGACGGCAAGGAGGTCCCGGAACGCAGCCGCACCGCGACCGCGGTGCCCGTCGTGGTCGGCCTGCGCGAGGCCGGCGTCCTGGGTCTGTCCGGGCCGTCGGACTCCCTGGCCGGCCTGCTGCGCTGGCTGGTCCTCCAGCTGACCGTCCTCCACCCTCCCCGCGACCTGGGGGTGACGGTCCTGTGCCCGCGCGCCCGGTCCGACTGGGCGTGGGTGCGCTGGCTGCCGCACGCCCGCCCGGCCGACGGGGAGGGCCCGGTCGCGTCGGTGGGCAACGACGGCGACACGGCACGCGACCGGGTCAGCGAGCTCGTCGCGCTCGTGAGGGCCCGGCGGGAGGCGCTGAAGGCGCACGGCGGGTCGTCGCGCCCCGACGCCTTCCCGGCCCACGTGGTCGTGGTGGACGGCATGCGCGCGCTGCGCAACACGCCGGGACTGGGCCAGCTGCTGCAGGAGGGACCGGCGGTCGGCGTCTACGGGATCTGCGCCGACGAGGAGGAGCGGTTCCTGCCGGAGGCGGCCACGTCGACCGCGGTCTTCTCCGTCGAGGACCCCGCCCTCGTCGACATCCACCGGAGCCGGCAGGAGCCGGTCCTCGCCGTCCTGGCCGAGGCGGTCTCACCGGCCGTGGCCGAAACGGCCGCCCGGGCGCTGGCGCCGCTGCGCGACGTCAGCCTCGAGGAGGACGACGCCGTCCTGCCCGACAGCGTCCGCCTGCTGGACATGCTCGACCTGGAGCCCCCCACCCCCGAGGGGGTACTCGGCCACTGGCGCCGCGGCGGCAACACGACCCGGTTCGTGCTCGGTGCGGGAGCAACCGGGCCGTTCCACCTCGACCTGCGCACCGACGGGCCGCACGGGCTCGTGGCAGGCACCACCGGCGCGGGCAAGTCCGAGCTGCTCCAGTCCCTCATCGCGGCCCTGGCCGTCGCCAACCGGCCCGACGCGCTGAACTTCGTGCTCGTCGACTACAAGGGCGGCAGCGCGTTCAAGGAATGCGTGCGGCTGCCGCATACCGTCGGCATGGTCACCGACCTCGACGCCCACCTCGTGCAACGGGCGCTCACCTCGCTCGGCGCCGAACTGCGGTACCGCGAGCACGTGCTGGACCAGGCCGACGTCGCGAACGTCGACCGGTACCAGGACCTGCGCACCCGTGAGCCCGCCCGGCCGCCGCTGCCCCGGCTGCTCATCGTCATCGACGAGTTCGCCGCGATGGCGAAGGAGCTGCCGGACTTCGTCAGCGGCCTGGTGAACGTCGCACAGCGCGGCCGATCCCTGGGCATCCACCTCATCCTCGCCACCCAACGGCCGGGCAGCGTGGTGTCCGCCGACATCCGGGCCAACGCAAACCTGCGCCTCTGCCTCCGCGTCACCTCCACGGCCGAGAGCGCCGATGTGCTGGAGGGAGCGCCGGACGCCGCGCGCATCCCGAAGTCGGTGCCCGGCCGGGCGGTCGCCCGCCTGGGCCACGGCGTGCTCGTCCCGTTCCAGGCCGGCCGGGTCGGCGGCCGCCGACCCGGCCAGGGCGCGGTCGCCCCCGAGCCCTTCGTCGCCCGGGTCGGCTGGCCGGACCTGGGCGTCGCACCGCCGGAACGTCCGAAGGCCCTCACCGTCTCGTCCGACGTCGGCCTCACCGACCTGTCCGTGCTGGTCGAGTCCGTCGCAGCGGCCGCGCAGGCCGAGGGGGCGGTCACACCGCGCCGGCCCTGGTTGCCGCCGTTGCCGGAGTCGCTGCCCGTGTCGAGCCTCGAGGTCGAGGACGCCCTCGCGCTGCCGTTCGGGTTGCGCGACCTGCCGGAGCACCAGGCGCAACGACCCGCCACCTTCGACCCGGCCAGGGACGGCCACCTGCTCGTCATCGGGGCCCCCAAGACCGGGCGCTCGCAGCTGCTGCGCACGCTGGCGGGGGCGGCCGGCCGCCGCTGCTCCGTCCGCGACGTCCACCTCTACGGCCTCGACTGCGGCAACGGGGCACTCCTGCCCATGCAGGAGCTGCCGCACTGCGGGGCCGTGGTCATGCGCACGCAGACCGAGCGCGCGGTGCGGCTGTTCGAGCGGTTGGCCAGAGAGCTCGACCGCCGGCAGCAGACGCTGTCCGACGGGGGCTACGCCGACGTCACCGAGCAGCGCCGGGCGGCCGCGCCCGAGGAGCGGCTGCCGCACCTGCTGCTCCTGCTCGACCGGTGGGAGGGCTTCGTGCCGACGCTGGGCGAGGTCGAGGGCGGCCGGCTCACCGAGATCCTGATGCGGATCCTGCGCGAGGGCGGCTCCGCAGGCATCAGCGCGGCGCTCACCGGAGACCGCTCGCTCGGCACCTCGCGGCTGTCCTCGCTGACGGACAACAAGCTGGTCATGCGGCTGGCCGACCGCGGCGACTACCCGATGATGGGGGTCGGCAGCAAGCAGGTGCCGGACACGATGCCGCCGGGGCGCGCTGTGACGGCGGACGGCGCGCTCGAGGTGCAGGTCGCACTGCTCGCGGACGACTCCAGCGGCGCAGGTCAGGCCGCGGCCCTCGCCGAGATCGCGGCAGCAGCCCGCCAACGGGAGGGCGTCGTCCCGCAGCAGCTTCGTCCGTTCCGCGTCGACGTCCTGCCGTCCCGGATCTCCTTCGAGGAGGCCTGGAAGCTGCCCCGGCCGCACGAGGGCGGGCTGCTCGGTCTGGTCGGCGTCGGCGGCGACGAGCTGGCCTGCGTGGGTCCCGATCTGGCCGGCGGACCGGCGGCCTTCGTCGTGGCAGGGCCCGGCCGGTCGGGGAAGAGCACGGTGCTCGCGGTGATGGCCGAGGCCGTCCTCCGGCAGGGCGGCCGGGTTGTGCTCGGCGCGCCGAAGCCGTCGCCGCTGCGCGACCTGGCGGGCCGGGACGGCGTCCTCGGGGTGGTGGAGGAGGCCGGTGCTCCGCTCGACGCCTGGGCGGCCCTCCTCGACACCACTCCGCACGGGCCGGTCGTCGTGCTGCTCGACGACGCCGAGGTCCTCCGGGAGTCGCCGGCCGGAGAGCTGTTCCGCAGCATCGTGCGCGGGACGGCTCAGCGCCCGGGGCTGCGGCTCGTGCTCGGCGGCAACGCCGACAGCATCTGCACGGGCCTGTCGGGCTGGCAGGTCGACGCCAAGCGGTCGCGGCAGGGCGCGCTGCTCTCGCCGCAGCAGACCATGGACGGCGATCTCGTCGGGGTGCGCGTGCCGCGCAGCATCGTCGGTCAGCCGGTCCAGCCGGGCCGAGCCCTCGTGCACCTCGGCGACGGCGCGCTGCTGACCGTGGCCGTCCCGGCTCCGCCACCGACCGGCTGAAGGTCAGTCCTCCGCGACGCGCAGCCCCGCGGCGGTCCGGTCGGCCAGCTCGGCGAGCGCGTCGCCCAGCGCCACCGCAGTCCACGAGAGCTCCGAGCGCAGCGCCGTGCCGTCGCCGAGCGGGACGACGTGCTCGACGGCCTCCATCAGGAACCCGTCGTCCCCTGCCGTGAGGGTGTGCCAGCGGGCGGCCGGCCCGAGCGGCAGCTCGGCCGTGCTCAGGACCGGTTCGCGGACGTCGTCCCGCTGCTCCGCAGCCAGCAGGGCCGAGGCCGCGTCGACGTCGGCGACCTCGTGGACGAGGTGCACCAGGAGGAGCGCGAGCACACCCGCCGGCTCCTCGTCCGGGACCACGAGGGCACAGGCGAGCGGATCGCTCGCGCGGGCGCCGTTGGCGGCCGCCTCCAGCTCCTCGGCCAGCAGCCCGGCCTCCTCCGGGTCGTCGCGGAGCTCCGCGGCAGTGGCTCGTGCCCACGTGGGCGGATCCACGTCGGGCGGCACGGCCACCCACGGTGCCTCGGGGAGGTCGACCTCGAGATGGGTCACTCCGACCACCGCACCGTTCCGGCGACCGCCTCGAAGAGCTCCGCGAGCGCCTCGGCCACCGCGACGAGCGGGCTCGAGAAGGTGAGCAGGAGGGCGGTCTCGCCCGGGCCGGGCAACAGGTAGTCGACCAGCAGCGTGTCGAGCGGTGGCGTGCCGGGCTCGGCGAGCGTGCCGAGGTCGACGGGGTCCACCCGCTGCCGGCGCACGGCGCGTCCGGCAGGCAGCTCGACGACGGTGGCCTGCACGCCGTCGTCGTCGAACTCCGGGGCCCACTCGTCCAGGGATGCGGCACCGCTCGACGGGAAAGGCACCAGCGTCACGACGAGGCTGATGGCCACCGGGACGCCCCCCACCGGCAGGCCGGAGAGGTACATGTCCACCGCCCCGCCCTCGCGGGCACGCTGCGCCTCGGCGAGGAGGGCGTCGGTCAGCTCGCGGCGGAGGGTGGGCCGGTCGTCCTTGCCGCGGAACTGGCGGCCCGCGTACTCGGCCGCGGCCCGCTTGAGCGCCGGCTCCTCGAGCAGCGGCAGCCGGTACCAGTCCTCGGGCGTCACGATGGTCAGCCGGGACGGCGTCGCGGCGGTGACGGCGTCGGCTTCAGTGTCGGTGTCGGTGTCGGTGTCGGTCACGATGGCACCGGCTCCCGCCGGAGTCCCGGCACGGGCACGGGCCAGCCCTGGACCGGTCGCGGGATCTCGTGCCGGCGGTACCCGATGGCGAAGAGAGCGCCGTTCCGCGCGCCCTCGACGTCCTCCCCGGACATCCGCTCCGAGTCGATCTCGTCCTGGGGGAGCGCGCTGGGCCGCACCCTCACGGGTTTCTCCCCCTGCACCAGCTCCCATGTCTCCTGGGCGGCGCCGACTCCGGTCGCTGCCTGGTCACCGATGCCGGCCACGCGTGCCAACATCTGGCGGTTCCGGGCGAGCGCATCGAGGGCTTGGGCGTTCTCCATCTTCAGCAGCGACGGCTCGATACGCCCGAGCGGCTGGAAGGTCGAAGCCCACGGTCGACCCACGCTCGCCCGCCAGGCCTGGAACCCCGAGCCGCTCCGGGTGGTCACGATTCCCTGCCAGAAGTCGCGGGCGAAGGCGCGGGGGGTGAAGGCACCCAGGGCCGTCCGCCTTCCTTGCGTCACGGCTTTGAGCGCCCCTCTGCCCTCCCCGAGCCGCCCTCCGACCAGGGTCGTCATCTCCCGATGGCTCAGCTTGACGCCGACGGCCTGCTTGTTCGTAGGTGCGATGCGGCGCAGGTTCGCCCAGACGCGCCCCCGAGTGGCCTGGACGGCGACCTTGCCGCTGGCCTTCGCGGCACGCCCGGCACCGAGAGTCAGCAACCCCACGACGGCGAAGGCGGTCCCCTTCCAGTCCTCCTCTCCGCGGGCCCAGAGGATGGCGTGCGAGATGAGACTCGCGAGGCTCGCCAGCCCCGCCACCGCGCCCGCGATGACCGCGACCGCCTGCCCGATGATCGGGATGACGTTGGCCGCCAGCGCGATAACGCCGGCGACGGCGGCGATGCGGTCGGCCCACTTCGCGACGGTCTTGAGGAAGCCGGTCGACAACTGGCCGACGGTGTTGCCGACGAGGTTGTCCCGGACGCTGTCGTTCAGACGCTTGCCGGTGATGGCGTCCTTCAGCTTCGCTGCGGCCGCGTTCCCGGCCGCGTTCTGGAACTCGTGTGCACGCTGGACCTCGGCCCGCGCCCGTTCGATGGCGGCGACGGCCTCCTGGCCGGCCCGCTGGGCCGAGCTCCGGTACGCCGTGACCTGCGGGTCCTCGGGCACACCTGCGAGCGGCTCGGGGTACAGCGCCATCGCGTTGGCTGCGGTGACCTGCTGGCTCTGCGCCGACTCCGCATTGCGCAGCGCCTGGTCGGCCATCCGCTGCGCCGCGTACTGCTGCGGGTGGTAGGCGTCGAGCGCTTCGGCGGCCTCTTCGTATCGCTTCCGCACGCCCCTGACCGCGTCGGCGAGATCGCGGGTCCGCTTGCGGAGCTCCTCGCCCGCCTCGCCCTTGTAGCTGTCGGCGTCGCGGATGTTGCGCAGTCCCTGAGCCGCGGTTTCCACCGCCTCGGCGGTCCGCCGGAAGCGGGCGGCGAGTTCCGCGACGGCGTCCGGGTCGCCTGGCGTCGGGTCGCGGTCCCAGCCCACGGCCGACCAGTCGACCGGTCGGCTGCTCACTCCTCGCGTCCTTCGAGAGCGGCGACGAGGTGCTGCTCGATGTCCTCGAACGCCTTGCCCGCCTTCCGGGCGAAGTCCCCGAGGCTGATGATGTCGTCGACGAGCGCATTGCGCTTGTCGTCCCAGTTGCCCTGCATCTTGTCGAGCTGCTCCGCGAAGCCGCGGTGGCCGATGTCGGCGCGGTGGTCCTGCACGATGTGGTCGGCCGCCTTGAGCTCACCCGCCAGGAACCGGAGTGCCCGTCCCGTCCTGATCAGGTCGTCGGAGTCCACCTCGAGGTCGGCCACGTCACCCTCTCTCTGCCGTTCTGCTGGCGTGCACGACCGATCTCGCCCGGTCCGCCGTCAGCTCGTGACACCGACGACGGCCGGGCGGCGGTCGTGCGAGGTTCAGCCCTTGAGGGCGTTGGCCAGCGTGGTGTCGGCCTCTTCGAAGGTCTGCGCCGCGGTGCGCAGGTACTTGCCCATGCCGGTGAGGCCCTCGATGACCTGGCGGGCGCCGGTGTTGAACTCGTCGTAGGACTGCTGGAACGCCTTGCTCGACGAATCGGTCACGTAGCCGTCGTTGACCAGCTGGTCGACCTGGGCCTTCAGCTCGGAGAGCTGGCCCTCGATCTCTGTCTGACCCGCTTCGAGCTTGCCGGCCGCGGTGGTCATCTGCTCGTACGTGACGTTGACGTTCGCCATGGTGCGTCCCATCGACAAGGGGTGAACCGGCGCGGTGGCCCGCGCGACGGCCTGAGGCGCGGGGAACGTACATCGCGAAAGGGGTCCTGCGAAGGGCTCCGTGCGCGCGCGCTAGATGTTCGCCCCGTCGGGTGGCGGCCCCTCGGGCAGCGGCGCGGCGGATCCGCCCACGGGAGGTGGCTGCGTCGCCATCCCGACGGTGTAGGCCGTCATCGACAGCGAGCCGTAGGCGTAGCCGTCGACGAGCACGTCGACCGGCGCGCTCGTGGCCCCGGCGACGCCGGCGACGTAGAGCAGCGGCAGGAAGTGGTCCGGCGTCGGGACGGCGACGCCGAAGTCGCGGTGCCCGTCGAGCCGAGCCACCTCGGTCGGCTCGGTGAGCATGAGCTCCTTGGCCTCGCCGTCGAAGCGCTGAGCCCAGTCGAAACCGGCGTCCGGGAGCGCGCGGCTGACCCCGCCGAGGTTGTGGACGACGTTGCCGCTGCCGATCACCAGCACGCCGTCCTCGCGCAGCGGGGCGAGAGCCGCGCCGAGCTGGAGGTGGTAGTCGAACGGCTTGAGCGCGTTGATCGACAGCTGGACCACCGGGATGTCCGCGTCGGGGAAGGCGTGCAGCAGCACCGACCAGGTGCCGTGGTCGATGCCCCAGCTGTCCAGGTCGGCACCCACCCACGTCGGGTGCACGATGTCGGCGATCTCCTCGTGCAACGAGGGCAGTCCGGGCGGCTGGTAGTCGACCTCGAACAACTCCCGCGGGAAGCCGAAGAAGTCGTGGATGGTGCGGGGACGCGGCATGGCGGTGACGGCCGTGGCGTGCACGTACCAGTGCGCCGAGATCACCACGATGGCGCGCGGGCGGGGCACGGACCGCCCGAAGATGCGCCAGGCCTCGGTGTAGCGGTTCTTCTCCAGCGCGTTCATCGGGTTGCCGTGCCCGAAGAACGCGGCGGGCATGACGGTCATCGTGGGCCTCCCCCGATCGACTCCACCGATCATGCCTCAGCCCGGGCCGGCGGGTCAGCCCGCGTTGCTGGTCGGAGGCACCCTGCGCAGCGCCGGCGGGAGCCAGCGCGCGCCCGCGCCGTCGGCGGCGGCGATGTCGGCCGGGTTGGACAGCCGGCACCGGGTGAGGGACAGGCAGCCGCAGCCGATGCAGGACGTGAGCCCGTCCCGGAGCCGCTCGAGAGCGGCGATCTGCTCGTCGAGCCGGTCCCGCCAGGCGCGGCTCAGGCGGGCCCAGTCGCGAGCGGTCGGCGGGCGCCCGTCCGGCAGCGTCGCCAGCGCCGTCCGGACCTCGGTGAGCGACAGCCCGACGTTCTGCGCGGCGCGGATGAACGCCAGCCGGCGCAGCACGCTGCGCGGATAGCGCCGGGCGCCGCCCGGCGTGCGGGTCGCGGTCACCAGGCCCTGCTGCTCGTAGTACCGCAGCGCGGACGGCGCGACGCCGGAGCGCGCGGCCACCTCGCCGATCGTCAGTTCGTTCACCGCTTGACCTCAAGTCGACTTGAAGTTCGAGGGTAGCGCCATGACACCTCGAACCGCACTGATCACCGGCGCGTCGGCAGGCCTGGGCCGCGCGCTCGCCACCGCGCTCGGCGACCGGGGCTGGCGCCTCGTCGTCGACGCCCGGTCGGCCGGACCGCTCTCGGACGCCGTCGCCTCCCTCCCTCGGCCCGACCTCGTCGTCGCCGTCCCGGGGGACGTCGCCGACCCCGCGCACCGTGCCGCGCTGGCCGCCGCCGTCGGCGACCGGCTCGACCTGCTGGTGCACAACGCCAGCGACCTCGGCCCGACGCCCCTGCCGGCCCTGGCCGATCTGCCGCCGGCGCAGCTCCAGCGCGTGCTCGCGGTCAACGTCGTGGCTCCCCTGGCCCTGACCCAGCTCGTCCTGCCCGCGCTCGAGGCCGCCGGTGGCACCGTGCTGTCGATCAGCTCGGACGCCGCCGTCGAGGCCTACGCGGGCTGGGGCGGCTACGGCGCCAGCAAGGCCGCCCTCGACCACGTCACCGCCGTCCTCGCCGTCGAGAACCCGAGCCTGCGCATGTACGCGGTCGACCCCGGCGACATGGACACCGCGATGCACCGTGCCGCGGACCCGTCCGCCTCCGGCCTCCCGGCCCCGGAGTCCGTCGTCCCGGCGTTGCTGCGGTTGATCGACGACACCCTGCCCGGCGGCCGCTACCGCGCAGCCGACCTGCTGCCGGCCGTGGCCCGATGACGGCGGCCTTTACGCTCCCCGCCGCCGCCGAGGCGACGTCGCCCCCGGAATGGCGGGGTCTGGCACGCGACGAGGTGCGGCTGCTGACCGCCAGGCCCGACGGCGTCTCGCACGGCCGGTTCCGCGACCTGCCCACCGTGCTCGACCCCGGGGACCTGGTCGTGGTCAACACCTCGGCCACGCTGCCGGCCCGTGTCGACGCGCTCCGCCGCGACGGGATCGCTGTCCCGTTGCACGTCTCGACCCAGCTCGACGACGGCGACTGGGTGGTCGAGCTGCGCCGCCGCGACAACTCGGGCCCGGATCTCGGCGCAGAGCCGGGCACGGTCCTGCGACTGCCCGGCGGTGTCACGCTGAGACTGCTCGACGGCCATCCCGACCCGGCGCGGCCGACCCGGCTGTGGCGGGCCCGGCCGGCACCCGCGGCCCGGACGGCGGCCTATCTGTCGGCGCACGGCCGGCCGATCGGCTACGGCTACCTGACCGGCGACTTCCCGCTGTCCGCCCGGCAGAACGTCTACGCGACCGAACCGGGAAGCGCCGAGATGGCCAGCGCCGGCCGGCCGTTCAGCGCCCACGTGCTCGTGCGGCTCATGGCCCGCGGCGTCGTCGTGGCCCCGCTGACCCTGCACACCGGCGTGTCCAGCCCCGAGGCGCACGAGCCGCCCTACCCCGAACGTTTCGAGGTCCCGGGCGTCACCGCCCGGCTGGTGAACGTCACGCGCGCGGCCGGCGGACGGGTGGTCGCCGTGGGGACGACGGTGACGCGGGCGCTGGAGACGGCGGCAGGGCCGGACGGCGTCGTGACCGCGGCGCGCGGCTGGACCGAGCTCGTGCTCGGCGCCGATCGTCCGGCCCGCGTGGTCAGCGGGCTGCTCACCGGGTTGCACGCGCCGGAGACCAGCCACCTGCAGCTGCTCGAGGCGGTGGCCGGCCCCGACCTGGTCGGGCGCGCGTACCGGGCCGCGGTCGCCGGGCACTACCTGTGGCACGAGTTCGGCGACTCGATGCTGTTCCTCCCCTGACCGGGCGCGCGGGCCGTCCGACGGTCGACGCCCAGGTGACGGCGACGCCGGGACGAGCCGACGAGATCGAGCCGCTGCCGGGCTACCTGGGCTACCGGGCTACCGGGTTACCGGGCCTCCGCGGGGACGCCGGCGATGTTCACCATCCAGAAGACGCCGAACCTGTCGCTGCACATCCCGAAGGTGTCTCCCCACGGTGCGCGCTCGAGCGGCTGGGCGACCGCCCCGCCGGCCGAGAGCCCGTCCCAGTAGCGGCGCAGGGTGGCCTCGTCGTCGCCGCTCAGCGAGATCGAGATGCGGGCCCCCTCCTGGTAGTCCATGCCCGGCGGCGTGTCCGAGCCCATCAGGACCAGGCCCGAGCCGGTGTCGAGCATCGCGTGCATGACCCTGTCCTGTTGCGCGGGGTCGTCGGTCATCCCGGACTCCCCGAAGGTGCTGATGTCGAGCTGACCGCCGAAGACCGAACGGTAGAACTCCATCGCGGGCCGGGCGTCGTCGCGGAAGCTGATGTAGGGGTTGAGGCGGACGGTCACGGGATCTCCTCGGAGGTTCGACGTCGTCGTGCCAGGAGGACTCCACCCACGGACCGAACTCATCGGTGGTTCGCGGCGCGGCTCGACCGGTGCGGACCTCGTCGTGTCGCTGGATCGCGGGCCCGACCCGGTTGTCCTGGTGGCAGCGGCTCCAGCGGATGGCGCCCACCCGCGACGAACGGCTGACCGCCGCCCGCCGGCGGGCCGGCCGGACAGGGACCGGCGGCACCGGGCAGGTGGCACCGCCGCTGCACCGAGCGGCGCAGGTTCGCGGTCGCGCTGCCGCAAAGGTTGCACCGGCGCGACGGCGGCCGCGGTGGGCCCTACGGTGTGGTCGAAGCCACTACCTGCACCCTCGCGTCCGCCGTCGACGCCCGAGCCGGGAGGTATCGCATGAGCGAATCGACCCCCACCGAGAACCGCACGTTCCCGCCCCCGCCCGAGCTGGCCGCGAACGCCAACGTTCGCGCCGACGTCTACGAGGAGGCCGCCCGCGACCGGCTGGCCTTCTGGGCGAAGCAGGCCGAGCGGCTGCACTGGGAGCAGAAGTGGGACGAGGTGCTGGACTGGAGCAACCCGCCCTTCGCCAAGTGGTTCGTCGGCGGCCGGCTCAACGTGGCCTACAACTGCGTCGACCGGCACGTCGAGGCCGGCCACGGCGACCAGGTCGCCTACCACTGGGAGGGTGAGCCGGGCGACACCCGGACCCTCACCTACGCCCAGCTCAAGGACGAGGTCTGCAAGGCCGCCAACGCGCTCGTCGAGCTCGGCGTCCAGGCCGGCGACAGGGTGGCCATCTACCTGCCGATGCTCCCGGAGACGATCGTCTCGATGCTGGCCTGCGCCCGCATCGGCGCCGTCCACATGGTGGTGTTCGGCGGCTTCTCCGCCGACGCACTGGCCAGCCGGATCACCGACGCCGACGCCAAGCTGGTCATCACCGCAGACGGCGGGTTCCGCCGCGGCGCCCCGTCGGCACTCAAGCCCGCCGTCGACGACGCGGTCGGCCGCTGCGAGGGCGTGCGCAACGTCGTCGTCGTGAAGCGCACCGGCCAGGACGTCGAGTGGACCGAGGGCCGCGACCTGTGGTGGGACGACGTGGTCGAGCGGCAGTCGGCCGAGCACACGCCCGAGGCGTTCGACGCCGAGCACCCGCTGTACATCATGTACACCTCGGGGACGACGGCGAAGCCGAAGGGCATCCTGCACACCACCGGCGGCTACCTGACCCAGGTCAGCTTCACCCACTGGGCCAGCTTCGACCTCAAGGCCGACAGCGACGTCTTCTGGACCGCGGCCGACGTCGGCTGGGTGACCGGCCACAGCTACATCGTCTACGGGCCGCTCTCCAACCGGGCGACGTCGGTGATGTACGAGGGGACGCCGGAGACCCCGCACCGCGGCCGGTGGTGGGAGATCGTGCAGAAGTACGGGGTGACGATCCTCTACACCGCGCCCACGGTGATCCGGACGTTCATGAAGTGGGGCGAGGACGTCCCCGCCGGCTTCGACCTGTCCTCGCTGCGCGTCCTCGGCTCGGTCGGCGAGCCGATCAACCCCGAGGCGTGGCTCTGGTACCACCAGAACATCGGGGGCGGCCGGTGCCCGATCGTCGACACCTGGTGGCAGACCGAGACCGGCGGCCACATGATCAACCCGCTGCCCGGGGTGACCACGCTGGTCCCCGGCTCCGCCCAGGTCCCCTTCCCCGGCATCTCCGCCAAGGTCGTGGACGACGAGGGCAACGAGCTCTCCGACGACTCCACCGGCCTGCTGGTGATCACCGAGCCGTGGCCGTCGATGCTGCGCACCATCTGGGGCGACGACGAGCGCTACGTCGACACCTACTGGTCCCGATTCGGGGACATGTACTTCGCCGGCGACGGCGCGAAGAAGGACGCCGACGGCAACATCTGGCTGCTCGGGCGGGTGGACGACGTCATGAACGTGTCCGGCCACCGCATCTCCACCACCGAGGTCGAGTCGAGCCTGGTGAAGCACCCGGCCGTGGCCGAGGCCGCCGTGGTCGGTGCGAGCGACCCCACCACCGGGCAGGGCATCGTCGCATTCGTGATCCTGCGCGAGAGCGGCACCGACTCCGGCGACGAGCTGGTGCAGATGCTGCGCACGCACGTGGGCAAGGACATCGGCCCGATCGCCAAGCCGCGCCAGATCATGGTCGTGCAGGAGCTGCCCAAGACCCGATCGGGCAAGATCATGCGACGGCTGCTCCGGGACGTCGCGGAGAACCGTGACCTCGGCGACGTCACCACGCTCACCGACTCGTCGGTGATGAACCTGATCAAGGAGAAGCTGCCGGCCGCGCCGTCCGAGGACTGACCGCCTACGGGGGCGGAGGGCGCGGCTCCCCGCCGCCCTCCCCCTCCGGTGCGCGCCCGATCGACGCGTGCGGCACCATCTGCAACTGACCAGCCCCGTTTCCGATCGGAGAGATCTCGTGGCTCACATCGCGCCCGCCGCCCGGCCCGCCGGAACCCAGGAGCCCTCCGTCGGCACGCTCGTGCAGAGCGCCATGACCGACGTCTCGACCTTGATCCGTGGCGAGGTGGAGCTGGCCAAGGCCGAGATCGGCAAGTCCGCGAAGAAGGCCGGCATCGGTGCCGGCGCGTTCGGGGCGGCCGGGGTCGTACTCGGCTTCTCGGCGTTCTTCCTGTTCATCGCGATCGCCGAGTTCCTCACCTGGCTCGGCCTGACCCGGTGGATCTCCTACCTGATCGTCTGGTTCGCCCTCGTGCTCGTCGCCGGGCTGGCCGCGTTCGTCGGGCTGCGGACGATCAAGAAGATCGAGAAGCCCGAGCGCACCATCGAAAGCCTCAAGGACCTGCCCGAGGTGCTGCACCGGGAGGAGCCAGGCCTCCGCCGCCGCGCCGTCCCGACCGTCTCCGACGGCAAGGTGACCCTCGCGGGCCAGCCGAGCTACAAGGTCTGAGCGCGGGGCGCCGTGACCCGAGCTCCGCACCCAGGGCGCCGTGTCGGCGACCCCTGACGGCCGGCCGGACGCCGTCAGCGTCCTGCTGCCCGGCCCCTGGACCCACCGTGACATCAGCGCCAACGGCGTCCGGCTGCACGCGGCCGAGGCCGGTGCGGGCCCGCTGGTGCTGCTGCTCCACGGCTTCCCGCAGTTCTGGTGGACCTGGCGGGCGCAGCTGGTCGCGCTCGCCGAGGCCGGCTACCACGTCGTCGCCCCGGACCTGCGCGGCTACGGGGCCAGCGACAAGCCGCCGCGCGGCTACGACATGCCGACCCTGTCGGCGGACGTCGCCGCCCTGATCCGCGCGCTCGGCGAGCGCGAGGCCGTGGTGGTCGGGCACGACTGGGGTGGGCTGCTCGCGTGGACCACGGCCGCCCTGCACCCCCGCAGCGTGCGCCGGCTGGTGGTGCTGTCGACGCCCCACCCCCGGCGGCTGCGGGCCGCGATGCTCGACCGGCGGCAGCGACGTGCCTCGCGGTACGCGCTGCGTTTCCAGCTGCCCCGGTTGCCCGAGCGCCAGCTGAGCCGGCTGGACGACGACCCGGTCGCCGAGCTGATGCGCCGCTGGTCCGGCCCGGACTGGGTGCACACCGCCGACTTCGCAGAGGCGGTGGACCGCTACCGCTCGGCCGCCCGGATCCCGCAGGCCGCCTACGGCGCCATGGAGTACTTCCGCTGGGCGGGCCGCTCCCAGCTGCGCCCCGACGGGCTGCGCTACGCCCGCCGCATGTCCGCCCCGGTCACCGCGCCCACGCTGCAGGTGCACGGCGAGCTCGACCCGTGCGTGCTGGTGAGCAGCGCGCGCGGGTCCGGGCGGTACGTCGCCGGCGCCTACGAGTGGCGGGAGCTGCCGGGCGTCGGCCACTTCCCGCAGGAGGAGGCGCCGGACCGGGTCAGCCGCCTGATCGCCGACTGGGCCCGCCCGTGACCTGCTGGAACGGCCCCTTGCCCCCAGGCAATGGAAGCTTTACCTGCGTTCTCGAGGCCAAGACGTAGGTAAAGCTTCCATTGCCTGGGTCGTGGCCGGCCGATGAGCGCCGACCGGGATCGCGGTGCCGCTACTCGCAGGGGCCGGTGCCGACCGCGGTGGTGGCCTGCTCCCCCTGAGCGGCCGCGGTGGCGACCTGCTCGGCGGTGAGCGCGTAGCCGGTGTTCGGGTCGTCGATCGCCGAGGCGAAGACCACACCCAGCACGTCGCCCTCGGGCGAGAACAGCGGCCCGCCGGAGTTGCCCGAGCGGACACTGCCCCGCAGGGCGTACACGTCACGGACGACGGTGCGGGAATCCCGGAAGTCGGGACCGCTGATCTCCCCGCGGTCGCGCACCCGCGCCGCCCCGATGTAGAGGTCGCCGCCGCCGGGGTAGCCCATGATGATCGAGTCGTCGCCGGACTCGGCGGGCACCTCGGCGAAGTCGAGGGGCACCTGCGGCAGACCCGGGACGGCGAGCACCGCGACGTCCGTGGCCTGGTCGACGTAGACGGGGGTGGCCGTGTACTCGCGGCCCTCGGCCAGCACGACCGGCTGCGTCACCCCCGCGAGCACGTGCGCGTTCGTCATGACCCGCTCGCGCTCGTAGACGAACCCGGACCCGTCGATCTGCCGGGAGCAGCTGGGCGCGATCCCGCTGATCTTGACCACCGAGCCCTTGACCGCACCGACGACGGCGCTCGACGCCAGCGCGTCGTCCGGAGCCGGCACCTCACGGGCCCGGGTGGGCGTGAGCGGGTCGAGGACATCGGGGAGGCCGCGACGGTCGATGGCCTCGCGCAGCGAGTCGTACACCGCCCGGACGCCCTCGGGAACGGCCTGGTCGACCGCCTGCACCAGCGCCGACTGCCGCACCTGGCTGGCCACCTGCGGGAACGGGGCACTCGCCAGCGGCGAGGCGACCATCCAGGCCACGAGGAGCACCGCCGCGGCCGACACGACGGCGCCGGCGACCGAGTCGACCAGCTTGGCCGGCTCCCAGGTGACCCGCTTGCGCAGCGCCCGCCCGGCCGCACCCGCCACGACCTGGCCGAGCAGGGCCCCGGCGAGCACCACGACGAGGGCGGCGAACACCCGGGTGAGGCTCGAACCGTCGACCCGCTCGGCGACCGGACCGGCGAGCTGCGCGCCGAGGACGGCGCCGCCGAGGAAGCCCAGGAACGAGGTGGCCGACACCAGCAGCCCCTGCCGGAACCCCGACAGGGCGAACAGCAGGGCCAGCCCGATGAGGATCAGGTCGACGACCGACACGCCTACTCCCTCACCGTCATGACGCCGACGTGACCCAGCTGGACGTGGAACGTGCACTCGAACGGGTGGTCACCGGGCTCGGTGACCTCGAACTCGACGGTGACCTCCTGGCCGGCGGTCAGCAGGTCGACCTGGACCCCGATCGGCTCCGGGCCGGCGTCCGGGGTGAAGCGGAAGTTGTGCACCATCTGCTCCCCCACGTTGACCACGGTCAAGCGCACCGTGCCCGGGTCGACGGTGAACGAGTCGGGCGTGAACGAGTAGTCGTCCTGCGTCTGCAGGGTGATCTCCTGCGCTCCGTCGGCCGCGACGGTGACCTCGCCGACGCCGGGTCGCGCCTCCTCGGCCGGCGGGGCGGCCTGCTCGCCACCGCAGCCGGCCAACAGGCCGACCGACATCGCCACCGCGAGCCCGAGAACCGTCCGGCGGCCGACCGCGCTGCTGCTCATCTGTCGGAGACCGTACGCGTCGACGGCCCGTCCAGCGGGCGGTCCGCGACGGTCGGCGCGGCGGCCGCGTCGGCGCCCACGCCGGGGGTGTCGTCGTCCCCGTCGTCCCCGTCGTCCCCGGATCCCGGCAGGGTCGCGCCGTGCATGCCGACGAGCGGCAGGGGCCGGACGTCGGAGGGGTCCCAGTCCCGCGCCAGCCCGGCGGCGGTCAGGATGGCGTCGAGGATCGCGGCGGTGAAGCCCCACACGACCATGTCGGCGACACCGAACGCCGGGCCCACGTAACCCGAGGAGTGGCGGACACGGAAGCGGTTGGCCGGGTCGGTGAGCTCGGCGAGGGGCACGCGGGCCACGCTGGCCACCTCGTGCGGGTCGCCCACGGTGACGTCGCTGGGGTCGTCCCACCAGGCGACCACCGGGACGACGAGCCGGTCCGACGGCGCCAGGAACAGCTCGGGCAGCGTCGCCAGCACCCGGACGCCGTCCGGGTCGACGCCGGCCTCCTCCTGCGCCTCGCGCAGGGCGGTGCCCACGGGGAAGTCGTCGCCCGGGTCGACGCCGCCGCCGGGGAAGGCGGGCTGGCCGGCGTGGCTGCGCAGGTGCGGGGACTTCTCGATGAGCAGCACGTCGGGGCCCCGGGGGCCCTCGGCGAACAGGATGAGCACCGCGGAGCGGCGGGCCGTCCGCGTCGGCGTCACCCTCCGGCGGTGCAGCGGCAGGTCGTCGGCGACGTCGAGCAGCCGGTGCAGGAAGTCGGGGAGCCCGTCGGTCACAGGGTCACCCCCAGGTGCTCGGCGACCAACTGCTCGATCTCGGCCACGGAGTCGACCGGGCCCACCTCCGTGTGCACCAGGGCGCCGTCGGCGTCGACCAGGTAGGTGACCGGCAGACCGGGCAGGCCCAGCTCGGCCATCAGCTCGCCCTCGCCGTCGAAGGCCCCGGGAAAGGTCACCGCCGCCTCCGCGGCGAACGAGTCCGCCTGGGCGAAGCCGTCACGGCTGATGACCCCGATGACGCGGACCCGGTCGCCGGCGACGTCGGCGAACTCCTGCAGCAGCGGCAGCTCCTCGCGGCAGGGTGTGCACCAGCTCGCCCAGAGGTTGACCACGGTGGGCACACCCGGTGCGGCGCCGAGGTCGAGGCGGCCGCCCCCGAGGCAGTCGAACGCCATCCCCGGCAGGGTCTGCGGCCCGGCGGCAGCGTCGTCCGCCTGCTCCGGGCAGGGCTCGAGGACGGTGTCGACGGCGGTGACGTCGTCACCGGCCGCGGCGTCGTCCGGCTCGTCGGCGGTGCAGCCGGCCAGGAGCCCCCCGGCGACCAGCAGCGCAAGCGCGACCCTCACTCGGTGTCCGACGCCGCGGGGGTCTTGACCAGCTTCGCCGCCACCTCGGGGTCGGTCGGCCCGATCCCGTAGGAGGGGCACCACCGGGCCAGCCCGCAGGCTCCGCAGGCCGCCTTCTTCGCGTGGCAGACCCGCCGTCCGTGGAAGATCACGCGGTGGCTGAAGTCGGTCCACTCGCCCTTGGGCACCAGCCGGCCCACCTCGGTCTCGACCTTGACCGGGTCCTCCTCCGCCGTCCAGCCGAACCGGCGGACCAGCCTGCCGAAGTGCGTGTCGACGGTCAGCCCGGGGACGCCGAACGCGTTGCCGAGGACGACGTTGGCGGTCTTGCGGCCCACACCGGGCAGGGTGACCAGGTCGGCCATGCGCCCGGGGACCTCGCCGTCGAACCGCTCCACCAGCGCGCCGGCCAGGCCGAGCAGGGAGTTGGCCTTGGCGCGGAAGAAGCCGGTGGGCTTGAGGATCTCCTCGAGCGCGGTGCGGTCGGCCCCGGCGAGGGACACGGCGTCGGGGTAGCGGGCGAACAGCGTCGGCGTCACCCGGTTGACCGTCCTGTCCGTCGTCTGCGCGGACAGGACCGTGGCCACGAGCAGCTCGAACGGGTTGGTGAAGTCCAGCTCGCAGTGCGCGTCGGGGTGGATGACGGCGAGTTCGCGCGCCATCCGCCGGGCCCTGCGGGTGCGCGCCAGCGGCGTCTCTGCGGGGTCGAACGGGTCGGCGCCGGCCGCGGCGCGACCGGGGCGCGGCCGTGCCGCCGGGCCGGGAACCGGACGGACGTATGCGGGCACGGACACGCGGTCGAGGGTATGCGGAAACCCTGACGGACCCGGATCGTGTCATGATCGAAGGCAGACGACGCCCCGGGATCCGGCCCGGGAGCCCCTGATGCACCGCCGCCCATGGATGGGAGGACCGGCGTGGTAGCCCTCATCGTGATCCTGTTCCCGCCGCTTCTGATCGCCTTCTTGCTGGTCATGGAGCGGGTCGAGGAGCCCCTGCGCCGTCCGCCCTCGCAGCGCGAGGTGGCCGAGTTCCTCCACACCGCCTCGCCCGCGGAGGTCGGCACCCTGTCCCGATCGGGGATCCGCCGGGCCATCAGCCGGTGGCGCCGCCGTCGCGGTTCGGGGCGGACGACGAACCCGCCGCTGGTCTGACGGAGCCCGCCGGCCAGGGCGTCTCACCCGAACAGGGCATGCCGCAGCCCACCGAACGGGTGACTGACCGCACAGCCCCCTAGACTCCTCGACGGACACGGACGCCCGCGCGCGTCCGTCGAATGCTTTGATCGCCGAGAGGACGTGCAGTGGACGACGTGCTGGCCCAGTCCGGGCTCTTCCAGGGATTGTCGGAAGAGGCGGTGGAGCCCGTCGCGAGCCGACTGGAGACGGTCAGCCTCCCCCGCGGCCGCGTGGTGTTCAACGAGGGCGAGCCGGGCGACAGCCTGTACATCGTCCTCCAGGGCAAGATCAAGCTCTCCCGCCGCGCTCCCGACGGCCGCGAGAACGTGCTGGCCGTCATGGGCCCGTCCGACCAGTTCGGCGAGCTGTCGGTGTTCGACCCGGGCCCGCGGACGGCGTCGGCGACCGCGGTCACCGACGTCAAGCTGGCCAAGATGCCGCAGTCGGTGCTGCGGCCGTGGCTGGAGGCGCACCCCGAGATCGGCGAGCGCCTGCTGCACGTGCTCGCCCGCCGGCTGCGTCGCACCAACGACTCGGTCGCCGACCTGATCTTCACCGACGTCCCCGGCCGGGTGGCGAAGGCGCTGCTGCAGATGGCCGACCGCTTCGGCAGCCGCGACAACGACGGGCTCAAGGTCAAGCACGACCTGACCCAGGAGGAGCTCGCCCAGCTCGTCGGCGCCTCCCGCGAGACCGTGAACAAGGCCCTCGCCGACTTCGTGCACCGCGGCTGGATCCAGCTGCAGGGCAAGTCGGTCGTGATCCTCGACGAGGAACGCCTCCGCCGCCGCGCACGCTAGCCCGAGCAACGACTGAACGCCGGAGGGCCAGAACCCACGAGGTTCTGGCCCTCTCGCGTTCAGTGCTCCCGTCGGTCGGGACCGGACCACCGAGGTCGCTGCGTCGTGACGGGGAGCGTCACGAGGGAAGCGGCACGACCATGCGGATGCGGGTGCCGTCGGGGAGCACCGCCCAGTGGCCGTCGGGCTCCTCGGCGAACGCCGGGCTGATCGGCTCGAGCGGCTCGGGCGGGGATCCGGCCAGCGCGGCGGCGACGTCCCCGAACGGTTCGAGCTGGCCCAACGTGTGGATGGTCGGCGGCAGCATCGGCCGGATGCCGGCGGACAGCTCCGCCAGCGCGGCGGCCGGCCGCAGCCAGGACGCCTCGTCGGCCTCCCCCGACACGTGCCGGGCCTCCTGGCCGACGGGCAGCGCGGCGGCGAAGAACTTCGTGTCGTAGCGCCGCGGCTCGACCGGCGGGGTGATCCAGTGCGCGAACGGTCGCAGCAGGTCCGATCGGACGGCGAGGCCGCGGTCGGCGAGCAGCTCGGAGAGCGAGAGGTCGCGGGTCAGGAGGGCCAGCCGCTGCCGCTCCCAGTCGTCGCCCGAGACGTCCGGCACGACGGCGTCCGGGGATCCGGCCAGCAGGACCCCGGCCTCCTCGAACGTCTCGCGGACGGCGGCGCAGACCAGCTCGCGGGCCATCCGCTCGTCGCAGCCGAAGGCGCCGGCCCAGTCCGCCGGCGACGGCCCCACCCAGCCGATGTCGGTGTCGCCGTCGCGCGGGTCGACCCCGCCGCCCGGGTACGCGGTCATCCCACCGGCGAACGGCATGCCGCGGGTGCGCCGGAGCAGGTAGACCTCGAGGCCGCTCGTGCCGTCCCGCAGCAGCAGCACCGTCGCCGCCTGCCGGGGAGGGGTCACCTCACCTCGACGACGAGCTCGACCTCGACCGGAGAGCCCATCGGCAGCTCGGCCACGCCGACGGCGCTGCGGGCGTGCTGGCCGGCTTCGCCGAAGATGCGGCCGAGCAGCTCGCTGGCGCCGTTGACGACGCGCGGCTGGCCGGTGAAGCCCTCGACGCTGGCGACGAAGCCGACCACCTTGACCACGCGGACGATCGAGTCGAGCCCGACCAGGCCGTCGATGGCGGCCAGCCCGTTCAGCGCGCACACCTTGGCGTCGGCCGCGGCGTCCTCGACGTCGACGGAACCACCCACCTTGCCGGTGCGCCGCAGGCCGCCGTCGACGAACGGCAGCTGACCCGACGTGAAGACCAGCGAGCCGGTGCGGACCGCCGGCACGTACGCGGCGACCGGCGCGGCGATCGACGGCAGCCGGATGCCGAGCTCGGCGAGGCGGGCGTGCCAGCCGTTCTGCGCGGCGGTCACGTCACTCCACCGGCCGCTTGAGGTAGGCGACCGGCTGGTCGGCGCCGCCGGGGCCGGGGAGCACTGTGACCAGTTCCCAGCCGTCGACCCCCCAGGAGTCGAGGATCGCCTTGGTGTTGTGGATCAGCAGCGGGATGGTGGCGTACTCCCACTTGCGACGGGCCGATTCGCTCATGGGCGCGACGCTAGCGCCTCCGGTGACGTGCTGGAGCGGCCGCCCTTCAGGGACCCGGGCCGAGCCTGCGAGGCTCGGGGGGAAGTGCGGCCCTTCAACTCCTACGCTGATGCAGGTGAGCTCCGCGCGTCTCCACATCGTCACCGGCAAGGGCGGTACCGGTAAGACGACGGTCGCCGCGGCCCTGGCCCTGGCGCTGGCCGCCGACGGCCGCCACGTCCTGCTCGTCGAGACCGAGGGCCGGCAGGGCATCGCCCAGCTCTTCGACACCCCGCCGCTGCCGTACGAGGAGCGCCGGGTGGCGGTCACCCGCGGCCACGGCGAGGTGAAGGCGCTGGCCATCGACGTCGAGGAGGCCCTCCTCGACTACCTGGACATGTTCTACAACCTCAAGCGGGCCGGCCGGGCGCTGCGCAAGATGGGCGCCATCGACTTCGCGACGTCGATCGCGCCGGGCCTGCGCGACGTGCTCATCACCGGCAAGGTCAAGGAGGCCGTCACCCGCCGCCGCGACGGCCGCAACGTCTACGACGCCGTCGTGGTCGACGCCCCGCCGACCGGCCGGATCACCCGGTTCCTCGGGGTGACCGCCGAGATGGCGCAGCTGGCCCGGACGGGCCCGATCAAGACCCAGTCGGACGGCGTGACGGCGGTGCTGCGGTCGCCGGCGACCGCCGTCCACCTGGTCACCCTGCTCGAGGACATGCCGGTGCAGGAGACCGCCGACGCCATGGCCGAGCTCACCGAGGCCACGCTGCCGATCGGGTCGGTGATCGTGAACATGGCCACCGAGCCGATCCTGCCCACCGACCAGCTGACCGACGCCGCCGAGGGGGCGCTCACCGGCGCCGACCTGGCCCCCGCCCTGGCCGCGGCCCACCTGCCCGGAGACGGCGCGCTGGCCGACGCGCTGGCCGCCGAGGTGGTCGAGCACGCCCAGCGATGGGCGGCACAGGACGCGCTGCGCGGCGACGTCGCGGCGCTCGGCCGGCCCACGGTGGAGCTCCCGCTGCTCGCCGGCCGGATGGACCTCGGCTCGCTGTTCGAGCTGGCCGGCCGCCTCGAGGAGCACCTCTCGGTCGACAGCCGGGACATCGCGTGACCACCGCTCGTGCATCGCAGCCGGCGCGCCAGGCCCCGCCCATGGATCTCGCGGGCGTGCTGGCCGACCCCGACTGCCGGATCATCGTCTGCTGCGGCGCCGGCGGAGTGGGCAAGACGACGACGTCGGCCGCGCTGGCGCTGGCGGCGGCCGAGGCGGGCCGCACGGTCGTCGTCCTCACCATCGACCCGGCCCGCCGGCTGGCCCAGTCGCTGGGCCTGGAGGAGCTCGACAACGAGCCGCGCCGCGTGGACGTCCCCGGGGCCGAGGGCGAGCTGCACGCGATGATGCTGGACATGAAGCGCACCTTCGACGACATCGTCGTGGCGCACTCCACCCCCGAGCGGGCCCAGCAGATCCTCGACAACCCCTTCTACCAGTCGCTGTCGTCGTCCTTCGCCGGGACGCAGGAGTACATGGCGATGGAGAAGCTGGGGCAGCTCCGGGCCGCCGACACCTGGGACCTGATCATCGTCGACACCCCGCCGTCGCGGTCGGCGCTGGACTTCCTCGACGCCCCGAACAAGATGAGCCGGTTCCTCGACGGCACGATGATCCGGCTGCTGTCGGCGCCCAGCCGCGCGGGCCTGAAGTTCGTCAGCGCCGGCTTCCTGGTCTTCAGCCGGATCATCTCGAAGGTTCTCGGCGGTCAACTGCTGCGCGACATCTCCGCCTTCGTCGCCGCGCTGGACACGATGTTCGGCGGCTTCCGCGAGCGGGCGACGGCCACCTACGAGCTGCTGCGGCGGCCGGGGACGTCCTTCGTCGTCGTCGCCACCCCGGAGCCGGACGCGCTGCGCGAGGCGTCCTACTTCGTGGACCGGCTGTCGGCCGAAGGCATGCCGTTGGCCGGTCTGGTGCTCAACCGCACCCATCCACCGGCCACGACCGCGCTGTCGGCCACCCGCGCCGAAGGGGCCGCCGAGGAGGTCGCCGAGTCGGGGGTCCCAGGCGCCGACGTCGCCGCCGCCGCGCTGCGGGTGCACGCCGAGCGGATGACCCAGGCCACGCGGGAGCAGCACCTGGCCGACCGGTTCACCAGCGCCCACCCCGACGTCGCCGTCCGCACGGTGCCCGCCGCCGCCGGCGACGTGCACGACCTCGACGGGCTGCGGGTGATGGCCCAGGAGCTGACCGGTGCGGACGACGGCGGCGCGACCGGCATCCCGCGCACGAGGGTGCTCCCGGCTCGCCGGCCACGCTGACACGCCTTCGACCCGCCCGGTTCGTCGTCCCGAGCACGTACTCTTGCCCGCGATGTCGGAGAACGCGCGGGTCAAGACCACCGTCCTCGCCAAGCTGGCCCTCACCATCGTGGTGGCCGGGGCGTTGCTGGCCGGCCTGTTGCTGCCCTGGGTCGGTGGTACGGGGCTCGCTGCGCGCAACTCGGCGTCGCTGCTGGACGCGCTGCCGGTCGAGCTGACCGACGACACACCCGCGGGTATGACCCGCGTGCTGTCGGCCGACGGCAAGCTGATCACGTTCTTCTACGAGAAGAACCGGACCCCGCTGGCCAGCGACCAGATCTCCGAGGTCATGAAGCAGGCGCTGGTCGACATCGAGGACTCGCGCTTCTACGCGCACAACGGTCTCGACGTCGAGGGCACCACCCGCGCCCTGCTGAAGAACATCGCCGCGGGCGAGGTGCAGGAGGGCGGCTCGACACTCACCCAGCAGCTGGTCAAGCAGACCCTGCTGCAGACCGGAGCCACCCCGGAGGAGCGGGCCGCCGCCACCGAGGAGAGCCTGGGCCGCAAGCTGCGCGAGGCCCGCCTGGCCCTGGCGCTCGAGGAGCAGTACTCCAAGGACGAGATCCTCACCCGCTACCTGAACATCGTGTACTTCGGCCAGGGCGCCTACGGCATCCAGGCCGCGGCCAAGCGGTACTTCTCGGTCGACGCCAAGGACCTCACGCTCCCCCAGGCCGCGATGCTGGCCGGCCTGGTGCAGAGCCCGTTCTACGACGATCCGATCAACAACCCCGAGAACGCGACGATCCGCCGCGACCAGGTGCTCAACCGGATGCACACGCTCGGCCACATCACCGACGCCGAGCTGGCCGAGTTCAAGGGCCAGCCGGTCGAGGTGGACCCGGGCCAGTCGCCGGCCAACGGCTGCATCGACGCCCGGGTGGGCGGCTTCTTCTGCGCCTACCTGCGCGACTACCTCGTCGGCCAGCTGGGGCTCACCCAGTCGCAGCTGGACACCGGTGGGCTGACCATCCGCACGACGCTGCGCCCGCAGATGCAGAAGCTCGGCGATCAGGCGGTGCTCGACACGGTGCCGATGGACAGCCGGTTCGCGGGCATGTACACCGCCGTGGAGCCCGGTACGGGGCACGTCCTGGCGATGAGCGTCAACCGCCGGTACGGCTGCGACGGCCCGACCTGCGAGTCGGTCGTCCTCAACGCCGCGGCCAGCCAGGGCGCCGGCTCCACGTACAAGACCTTCGTCGCCGCGGCCGCTCTCGCCGAGGGCTTCTCGAAGTACTACACGCTCAACACGCCCGACCCGTACACGTCGCGGGTCTACAAGAACGGCACCGAGCCCTACCGGGTCGAGAACGCGGGCAACTACCCGCGCACCCTCGACCTGGAGAAGGCGCTGTACATGTCCTCCAACACGTACTTCGTCGCCCTCCTGGACGCGCTCGGCTCCGTCGAGAAGCCGGTGCGGATGGCCGAGGCCATGGGCATGAACTTCGGTCGCGGCAGCGAGCCGACCGGCGACGAGATCATCGCGCAGGAGCACGGCGCCTTCACCCTCGGGCCGTACGCCACGAGCCCGCTGGACCTCGCCAGCGCGTACTCGACGCTCGCGGCCAGCGGCACCCGGTGCGACCCGATCCCGGTCACCGAGATCCTCGACCGCAACGGTGAGCCGCTGACCAAGGACGACGGCACCCGGCTGGTGCCCGAGAGCACGTGCACCGAGAGCGCCATCCCGAAGGGGGTGGCCACCACGCTGAACCAGATCCTGCGCAAGGACGTCGAGCCCGGCTTCAGCGGCCAGACCGGTTCCCGGGCCTACGTGCCGGGGCACCAGATCGCCGGCAAGACCGGTACCGCCCAGAACCACTGGTCGATCGCGTTCGTGGGCTACACCCCCGACTACGCCGCCAGCGTCATGGTGCTCAACCCGAAGCGGAACGACCCGGTGAGCGGCTACGGCGGCGGCCAGGCCGCCACCATCTGGCACAACGCCATGAAGGACGTCCTCAGCGCACAGCCGATGACGCCGTTCCCGCCGGCCGACCCCAAGGTCGAGAACGGCAACACCAGCCCCGTGCCGTCCTGTGGCGGCGTCGACGACTGCCGCTCGCGGCTGAGCGCCGCCGGTTTCCGAACGGCGGTGTCGGAGATCGACAGCGACCGGCCCGCCGGCTACGTGGTCGGCACCAGCCCGTCCCAGGGCGGCCGGGCTGTGCGCGGCCAGGTCGTGACGATCCTGGTCAGCAACGGCTCGGACTACACCCCGCCCCGCCCGAGGCCGACCCCGACCCCGGAGCCTGACGGTGGCAACGGTGGTGGCGGCGACGGTGGCGGCCGTGGCGGCGGGGACGGCGACGGTGGCGGCCGTGGCGGCGGAGAAGACGACGGCGACGACTGAGACCGTCACCGGCCCGCCGAGGGTCCTCCGGTGAGCGAGCCTCCTGGCAGCGGCTGGCTAGCCGAGCTGGCTGCGGACCTCCGCGGCCAGGCGTGAGCCTTCGGCGCGACCGGCGACGGCACCCTGGACGGCGCCCATGACCCTGCCCATGTCCTTCATGCCGCTGGCACCGGTGCGGGTGATCACGTCGGCGACGATCGCGGCGAGGTCGGCGTCGTCGAGCTGCGCAGGCAGGTAGCCGGCCAGCACGGTCTCCTCGGCCCGTTCGCGTGCCGCCTGCTCGTCGCGGCCGGCACCGGCGAAGGCCTCGGCCGCCTCACGGCGCTTCTTGGCCTCGCGCCGCAGCACCGCCTGCACCTCGTCGTCGGAGAGCTCCCGGGCCTGTTTGCCCGACACCTCCTCGGCACTGACGGCGGCCAGCACCATCCGCAGGGTTGCGGTGCGCAGCTCGTCGCGGGCCTTCATGGCGGCGGTCAGGTCGGCGCGCAGGTGCTCCTTGAGGTCGCTCACGCACCCAGCCTGACACGGAGGGGCAACCGGAATCCGCGCCCGTAGGCTGGCTCGGTGCGCTGGTACTCCGCCGTCCCGACCGCCGCCGTGCTCTCCGGCGCCGCCGTCACCGCCTACGCGAGTCTCTACGAGCGCACCCGCTGGACTCTGCGCCGCTTCGACGTCCCCGTGCTGGCTCCCGGGTCGCGACCGCTGAAGGTGCTGCAGCTGTCCGACCTGCACATGACGGCGGGCCAGCGGTCCAAGCAGGACTGGGTGGCCGCGCTCGCCGACCTGGAGCCCGACCTGGTGATCGACACCGGCGACAACCTCGCAGGCCATGACGCGGTCCCGGCCACGCTGCGCGCGCTCGACCCCCTCCTGGACCTGCCGGGGGCCTTCGTGCTGTCCAGCAACGACTACTACGCCCCCAAGCCGAAGAACCCGCTGAAGTACTTCAAGCGCGAGCACAAGCGCGTGCACGGTGACCCGCTGCCCTGGCGGGACCTGCGCGACGCGATGACCGCGCGCGGCTGGCTGGACCTCACCAACGCGCGCGGCTCCCTGACCGTCGACGGACGACGCCTGGCCGTTGCCGGCCTGGACGACCCCCACCTGAAGCGGGACCGGTACGAGACCGTCGCCGGCCCCGTCGACCGCGGTGCGGACCTGCGGCTGGGGCTCGTCCACTCGCCCGAGCCCCGGGTGCTCGACCGGTTCGCCGCCGACGACTACGACCTGCTGCTGTGCGGCCACACCCACGGCGGGCAGCTGCGCGTGCCGTTCTACGGGGCGCTGGTGACCAACTGCGGCATCGACCGCGCCCGCGCACGCTGGCTGCACCGGTGGGCCGCGCCCCGGCCGGGCAGGCCGGCCGGTACCTGGCTGCACGTCTCCGCAGGCCTGGGCACCAGTCCCTACGCCCCGGTCCGGTTCGCCTGCCCGCCCGAGGCGACCCTGCTGACGCTGACCGCCCGGGACGCCTGACACCTGCCGCCGGAGAGGCGGCGACGGCGGGTTAGACTCGTCGGGCACCTCGGGGTGTGGCGCAGCTTGGTAGCGCGCGTCGTTCGGGACGACGAGGTCGCAGGTTCAAATCCTGTCACCCCGACTCTCTCTCAGGGGCCGTCACTGCGGTGGCGGCCCCTGAGTGCTGTCCGGGCCGGGCCGCGGGGCCGTTCGGCTCGGCGGGGCACAATGGCGGCGATGAGCACTCCCCCGTCACCGACGTCCGAGCTCCCTGCCGACCCGCTGTCCCAGGCGCCGCCGGCACCGTTGCCGCCCGAGGTGACCACGCGGTGGCAGGCCCGCTTCCGCGCACCGCGCGTCTCGCTGCCGGACTGGGCGCGGGAGGCCCCGCACCGCTCGCTGTACGCCTCGGACGTCAGCGGCGTCATCGAGCAGTACGCCTGGGACCGCGCGACCGGCAGCCACCGGCAGGTGACCGACCGACCCAACGGCACGCTGATGGCCACGGTCAGCCCGGACGGCGACACGATCTGGTGGTTCGCCGACACCGACGGCGACGAGTTCGGCGTCTGGCGCACGCAGCCCTTCGACGGCGGACCCGACGTCGTGGCGGTGCCCGAGATCGGGCCGGCCTATCCCGCCGGGCTCGAGGTGGGCAGCACGCTGGCCGCCGTCGGCCGGTCCACCGACGACGGCAGTGAACTGTGGGTCGCGCCCTACGACGGTGCGGCCCGGGTCGTCTACCGGCACGAGGACCCCGCCTCGGTCGACGCCCTCACGCGCGACGGCGAGCTCCTGGTCATCTCGCACTCCGAGCACGGCGACCCGCGCTACCCCGCGCTACGGGTGCTGCGCGTCGCGGACACCACGCTCGAGAAGCCGGCCGTCGTCGCCGACAAGTGGGACGGCGAGGGCCTCGGCCTGCACGCCCTCGAGTTCGGACCGCTGCCCGGCGACCGGCGACTGCTGGTGAGCCACGAGCGCCGCGGCCGCGAGGAACTGCTGATCTGGGACGTCGTCGCCGGCACCGAGACCGAGATCGTCCTCGACCTGCCCGGTGACGTCACGGCCGGCTGGTACCCCGACGGCTCCGCCCTGGTCGTCGGCCACGACCACGCCGCGCGCAGCGAGCTGTACCGCTACGACCTGGGCACCGCCACCCTCGAGAAGCTCGACACCCCGCCCGGCGTCGTCCGCGGTGCGACCGCGCGGCCGGACGGCGCGGTGGAGCTGGCGTGGTCGTCGTCCGCGCTGCCGCCGGTGGTGCGACGGGCCGACGGCCCCGTCGTCCTGTCGGTGAGCGACGAGGAGCCGCCGGAGGCCTACCCGGTGGAGGACCGCTGGGTGCCCGGGCCCGGCGGCGACATCCACGCGCTGCTGGTGCGGCCGGCGGGCCCGGGGCCGTACGCGACGGCGTTCCTCGTGCACGGCGGGCCCGAGTCGGCCGACGATGACTCCTACCGGGCCCGGCGGGCCGCCTACGTCGACGCCGGGTACGCGGTGGTGCACGTCAACTACCGGGGGTCCACCGGCTACGGCAGCGCCTGGCGCGACGCACTCACCGGCCGGCCGGGGCCGACCGAGCTGGAGGACATCGGCGCCGTCTACGACGCCCTCGTGGCCGACGGGGTCGTCGACCCGGCGCGAGCGCTGATCAGCGGCGGCTCGTGGGGCGGTTTCCTCACCCTGCTCGCGCTGGGCACCCAGCCCGAGCGCTGGGCGGCGGGCATCGCCGAGGTGCCGGTGGCCGACTACCTGGCCGCGTACGAGGACGAGATGGAGGCCCTGCGCGCCTACGACCGGGCGCTGTTCGGCGGCTCACCGGACGAGGTGCGTGACCGCTACGTGCGCAGCTCGCCGATCACCTACGTCGAGGCCGTCGCCGCCCCCGTGCTCGTGGTCGCCGGCGCGAACGACCCGCGCTGCCCCATCCGGCAGATCGACAACTACCTGGGCGAGCTGGACCGGCTGGGCAAGCCGCACGAGGTCTACCGCTTCGACGCCGGCCACGGGTCGCTGGTCATCGAGGAGACCATCCGCCAGGTCGACGCGGCCCTCTCCTTCGCCCTCCGCCACGTCACGCCCTGAGGCCTTTATGGCCATAAGTGCCGCTGGTGCCGGACCGCAGGGAGCCTCGGTCCGGCACTTATGGCCATAAAGGCCGATAGCGGGAGGCGGTCCTCTCCCCCATTGGAGGGGTTCTCACCGCTTGCTCCGGTTTCGCGTAACCCGGCTGCCGGCTCGTTCGATGACGTCTTCGTCGACAAGGGCGACCTGCCGGTAACGGCAGTCAGCAAAGCCACTTCCCCTCAGGGGCATCAGGGCTACCGAAACGGAAGGCACGACCATGTACCTGCTCACCCTCCTGCTCGCCAAGGCCGGCGCGGCCACCGTCTCCACCAAGATCGTCGTGGCCGGGGCGGTCTCCGCCGCGGCTCTCGGAACGGCGGGCGCCACGGGCGTCGTGCCCGTCGCCGAACTGTTCCCCGAATCGTCGACCACGGTCAGCACCGAGGACGACGGCACCCACGACGTCGACTCCGATCTCCTCATCGACGGCTCGGACGACGGGCACGGCGACGTGAGCGGCACCGACGACGACGACCTCACCGAGGACGCGGAGGAGGACGCCCGCGAGGCCGCCGAGGACGCGGAGGAGGAGGCCCGCGAGGCCGCCGAGGACGCGGAGGAGGAGGCCCGCGAGGCCGCCGAGGACGCCCGCGAAGCCGAGGAGGACGCCGCCGAGGAGGCCGCCGAGCGCGCCCGCGAGGCCGAGGAGGACGCCCGCGAGGCCGCCGAGGAGGCCGAGGAGGACGCCCGCGAGGCCGCCGAGGACGCCGAGGAGGACGCCCGCGAGGCCGCCGAGGACGCCGAGGAGGACGCTCGCGAAGCCGCCGAGGAGGCCGCCGAGCAGGCGGAGCGGCAGGCCGAGAAGGCGCCGAAGCAGCGCCAGGAGGACACCCGCGACGACGCCGAGGACGAGCAGGACTGATCTCACGTACGAGGCAGGCGGGCTGACTTCAGCCCGCCTGCCATCGTGCCGATAGGGCAGACATGGCGTCGGACGAACCGGGATGGCTCGGTAACGCCTTCCTGGCGGCGCAGGCCGGACAACCCTGGGCCTTGCGGGCGGTGTACGAGGAGTTCGCGCCTCGTGTGCACGGCTACTTCCGCGCGCGCGGGGCGACCGAACCCGAGGATCTGACGAGCGAGGTGTTCCTGACCGTGTTCTCCAGGCTCGACTCGGTGACCGGCGGTCCTGCAGGCCTGCGCACCCTGCTGTTCTCCGTGGCGCACGCCCGGCTGGTCGACGATCTGCGCCAGCAGGCACGCCGGGGAGTTGCCGTCCCGTACGAGACCTGGCAGGACGACCGGACCTCGGCCTCGACCGAGGACGAGGTGGTCGACAGGATGCGCACCGCGGAGGTCCGCGCACTGCTGGACGGCCTTCCCGCCGACCAGCGCGACGTGCTGCTCATGCGAGTGGTCGGCGACTTGAGCGTGGACGAGGTCGCGCGGGCCATCGGCCGTAGTCCGGGTGCGGTCAAGCAGCTCCAGCGTCGGGGGCTCCTGGCACTTCGTGACCGCGCCGTGGGCGACCTGCCGGCCTCGACCCTGGCGGCGGTGACGCCGTGAGCCGGCGATCCTCCCCCGGGAGGCTGGACGAGCGGGCAGCCGAGCGGCTGCTCACCGGCCGCGCCGGCCCGGCCGATGCGGATCTGCACCGGGCCCTCGCTGTCGTGCGATCAGTCGCCGCTGCCCCGGCTCCCGCCCCTTCGCCCGCCCTGGCGGCCCTGCTCGACGGAGGGTTCGAACCCTCCTCCGTGGCGGCGCCCTCGGTCGCCCGGATGCGCAGCGCGCGCCGGTGGGGTGCCCGCGTGGGCGCGGGTCTCGTCGCCGGTCTGGCCTCGGTGCTCGTCGCCGGTACCGCGCAGGCGTTGCCGGCCGCCGTGCAGGACCGGGTCGCCGACCTCGTGAGCGCCCTGACCCCGTTCGAGCTCCCCCGGCCGACACCCACCGGCTCGGTGCCGACGCCCGATGTCCGTCCGCCCGACGGTCCCGCACGGCCCTCCGGACCGGCAGGGCCGGAGGACTCCGCTCCGTCCCCGACCAACGAGGCGCCCCTCGTGCCGGCCGAGGACGACGCGGCCGGCGACGGCGCCGACGACGGCCTGGTCGACCCCGACTGGAGCGGCGCCGGCGGCGGCCACGCGCGGCCGGAGCGGGCCCGCGAGCGAGCGGACGACGACGCCTCGGACGAGGCGGACGACGCCGACGACGACGCCGACGACGACGACGCCGCGGACAAGGCGGCGGACGCCGAACACGAGGACGACGAGCACGAGGACGACGAGGACGAGAGCGAGGACGCCGCCGGCTCCGACGACGACGAACCCCGGCGCGGCGTCAGCGGGAGGCGATGAGCTCCGCGATCTGGATCGTGTTGAGCGCGGCGCCCTTGCGCAGGTTGTCGTTGCTGACGAACAGCGCGAGGCCGCGGCCGCCGTCGACACCCGGGTCCTGCCGGATGCGGCCCACGTAGCTCGGGTCGCGGCCGGCGGCCTGCAGCGGCGTCGGGACGTCGGACAGCTCCACGCCCGGCGCGGTCGAGAGCAGCTCGGTGGCCCGCTCGACGGAGAGCTCGCGCTGGAACTCCACGTTCAGCGACAGCGAGTGCCCGGTGAAGACCGGCACGCGCACGCAGGTGCCCGAGACCCGCAGCTCGGGGATGCCGAGGATCTTGCGGCTCTCGTTGCGGAGCTTCTGCTCCTCGTCGGTCTCGAAGCTGCCGTCGTCGACGACCGACCCGGCCATGGGCAGCACGTTGAACGCGATCGGCGCGACGTACTTGACCGGCTCCGGGAAGGTCACCGCGGTGCCGTCGTGGGCCAGGGCCGGGGCCTTGTCGACGACGGCGCGCACCTGCTCGCCGAGTTCCTCGACGCCGGCCAGCCCGCTGCCGGATACCGCCTGGTAGGTGCTCGCGACGATGCGGACGAGGCCGGCCTCGGCGTGCAGCGGCGCGAGCACCGGCATCGCAGCCATCGTGGTGCAGTTCGGGTTGGCGATGATGCCCTTGCGCATCTCGGCCAGGGCGTGCGGATTGACCTCGGCCACGATCAGCGGGACGTCGGGGTCGCGACGCCAGGCCGAGCTGTTGTCGATCACGGTGACGCCCGCCGCGGCGAACCGTGGGGCCTGCGCCTTCGACGTGGTGGCACCGGCGGAGAACAGCGCGACGTCCAGGCCGGTCGGGTCGGCGGTCGAGGCGTCCTCGACGGTGATCTCGCCGTCGCCCCACGGCAGGGTGCTGCCCGCCGAGCGGGCGGAGGCGAAGAACCGCAGCTCGCTGATCGGGAAGTCGCGCTGCGCGAGGATCTCGCGCATGACGCCGCCGACCTGGCCGGTGGCGCCGACGACGCCGACCCGCAGGCCGCTGTTCGAGCTGCTCATCGTCCCGTCCCTCCGTAGACCACGGCCTCCACCTCGTCGCCGCCGAGGTCGAAGGCGTCGTGCACCGCGCGAACGGCGACGTCGAGGTCCGTGTCGCGGCAGACCACGGAGATGCGGATCTCCGAGGTGCTGATCAGTTCCAGGTTGACCCCCGCGTCGGCCAGGGCTCCGAAGAAGCGGGCCGAGACGCCGGGGTGCGACCGCATGCCGGCACCGACCAGCGACACCTTGCCGATGTGCTGGTCGAAGTCGATCGACGTGAAGCCGACGGTGTTCTTGACCCGCTCCAGGGCGGCCATCGCGGTGGGGCCGTCGCTCTTGGGCAGCGTGAAGGAGATGTCGGCGAGCTTGCTGGCCTCGGCCGACACGTTCTGCACGATCATGTCGATGTTGATCTCGGCGTCCGCGAGCACGCGGAAGATCTGCGCCGCCTCGCCGGGGCGGTCGGGCACCCCGTAGACGGTGATCTTGCCCTCGCTGCGGTCGTGCGCGACGCCGGAGATGATCGCCTGTTCCACCGGAAGGTCCTCCATCGAGCCGGTCACGATCGTGCCGGGGAGCTGGGAGTAGGAGCTGCGGACGTGCACCGGGATGCCGTACCGGCGGGCGTACTCGACGCAACGGAGCATGAGCACCTTCGCGCCGGAGGCAGCCATCTCGAGCATCTCCTCGTAGGTGACGGTCTCGAGCCGGCGGGCATTCGGGACGATCCGCGGGTCGGCGGTGAAGACGCCGTCCACGTCCGTGTAGATCTCGCAGACGTCGGCCTCGAGCGCGGCCGCGACGGCGACGGCGGTGGTGTCTGAGCCTCCGCGGCCGAGCGTGGTGATGTCCTTGGTGTCCTGGCTGACGCCCTGGAAGCCGGCCACGATCACGATCGAGCCCTCGTCCAGCGCCTGCCGGAGCCGGCCGGGCGTGACGTCGATGATCCGGGCCTTGCCGTGGCTGCCGGTGGTGATCACCCCGGCCTGGGACCCGGTGAACGAGCGCGCCTCGTAGCCGTGCGTCGAGATGGCGATCGCCAGCAGCGCCATGGAGATCCGCTCGCCCGCGGTGAGCAGCATGTCGAGCTCGCGACCGGGCGGGTCGTCGGTGATCTGGCCGGCCTGGTCGAGCAGTTCGTCGGTCGTGTCGCCCATGGCGGACACGACCACGACGACGTCGTGGCCGTCCTTCTTGGCGGCGACGACCCTCTGCGCGACACGCTTCATGTGCTCGGCGGACGCGACGGAGGAGCCACCGTACTTCTGGACGACGAGGGCCACGGGTGCCAAGGCTACCGACCGCCGTCTGCCGCCCCGTGGTTGCGGTCCGGTACAGCGCGCGATGGGATCGCCGGGTGGATCCGGCGGAGCGGTGGCTGCTCAGCCCGGAGCAGCGCGGCAACCCCGCCTCGGCCCTGCCCGCCTGGACCGTCGGGAACCTGGTGACGCCCCTGATCCACGGGGCGACGTACTTCGAGCGGCTCGTCGCGGAGGTCGAGCAGCTCGGTGCGGGTGACCACCTGTTCTTCACCGACTGGCGCGGCGACCCCGACGAGCGGCTGCGTCCCGAGGGCCCGACCGTCGCGGAGCTGTTCGTGGCCGCGATCCACCGTGGCGTGGTCGTGCGCGGGCTGGTGTGGCGCTCGCACTGGGACGCGCTCAGCTTCAGCAAGGAGGAGAACCGCGCGCTGGACCGCGAGATCGAACGCGCCGGTGGCCAGGTCGTGCTGGACGAGCGGGTCCGCCGGCTGGGGTCGCACCACCAGAAGTTCGTGGTCGCCCGGCGCCGCGACGAACCCGGGCGGGACGTCGCCTTCGCCGGTGGGATCGACCTGGGCCACTCCCGGCGGGACGACGCCGCGCATGCCGGCGACCCGCAGCCGCAGTCCATGTCGGGCGTCTACGGGCCGACCCCGCCCTGGCACGACGTCCAGGTGGAGATCCGCGGACCGGCCGTCGACGTGCTGGACATCGTCTTCCGCGAGCGCTGGGAGGACCCCACCAACGCGGTCGTCGGCAATCCGATCGCGTTCGTGCACGACCGGCTGCACCGGGCGAGGCTCGATCCGCCACCGCTGCCGCCCCGCCTGCCCGCGCCGCCGCCCTGCGGCCCCCACCAGGTGCAGATCCTGCGCACGTACCCGGCCATGCGCCCGCCCTGCGACTTCGCCCCCCTGGGTGAGCGGTCCGTGGCGCACGGCTACGCCAAGGCGATCCGGCGGGCGCGCCACCTGATCTACCTGGAGGACCAGTACCTCTGGTCGTCGGAGGTGGCGCAACTGTTCGCCGACGCGCTGCGCGACCGGCCGGATCTGCACCTCGTGGTCGTCGTCCCCCGCGTCCCCGACCAGGAGGGCGCGATCTCCCGGACGCCGCAGTACATCGGCCGCTGGCAGGCGATCCAGCTGTGCGAGGAGGCCGGACGCGGCCGGGTGCACGTCTTCGACCTGGAGAACTCCGCCGGCACGCCCGTCTACGTGCACGCGAAGGTCTGCGTCGTGGACGACGTGTGGGCCAGCGTCGGCAGCGACAACTTCAACCGTCGCTCGTGGACGCACGACAGCGAGCTGTCGGTGGCGGTCCTCGACACCACCCGGGACACCCGTGAACCGGTGGACCCGGCCGGCCTCGGCGACGGCGCGCGCAGCTTCGCCCGCGACCTCCGCCTGCGTCTGGCACGCGAGCACCTCGACCGGGCCGCCGACGGCAGCGAGGACGGCGACCTGGTCGATCCCGTGGCGTTCGTCGAGGCGATGGTCCGGTCGGCCGAGACCCTCGACGAGTGGCACCGCCGTGGGCGCACCGGCCCGCGGCCGCCCGGACGGCTGCGACCGCACCGGGCGGAGAAGGTCGGCCGCCTCACCCGCCTGTGGGCCACGCCGCTCTACCGGCTCATGGTCGACCCCGACGGCCGCCCCTGGCGGAAGCGGTTGGCCCACACGTTCTGACGCCGTCATCCTCGGCCGGCCGCCGACCCCTCTGCTCCCTCTCGACCCCCAGCGCTCTGCCCCCACCTGGGGGCAGAGCACTAGGACGTTGGGGCGACTCGTTCGGCGGCCGCCCGGGGCCCACAGCCGAGGCCGTCATCCACAGCTTCGTGCGGGGGCTGGAGACCCCTCCGGCAGGCGGGCGACGATCGCCGACGTGAGCCCGGGTTTCGATCTCTGCGGATCACTGCGTCGCATCCGCCGCATGGCCGACCTGTCGCAGCGAGAACTTGCAGAGGCCGCGGGCCTGAGCAAGTCGGCGGTCGCACATGCCGAGTCGGGTGCCCGCGACCTGCCCGTCGGAGGACTGGTCCGGCCGCGCTGGCAGGGCTGCGGCTCGCGCTGGTGGACGCCGAGGGCGCCGAGGTACGGCCGATGGACGGCGCGGCCGTGCCAGACATGGCCGAGCGCCGCTTCCCGGCGCACCTGGACATCCGGTACGGCGACGTCGACTGGTGGCAGGGCGACGAGCGCTACAGCCGTCCCCAGTCCTGGTACACGTTCGACCGCCGGCGCTGGACCCGGGACAGGTGGCGCGACCGGTTCGGCACACCGACGACCACCAGATGCCCCAGCCCGGCGATTCGCCGGAGGAGCGCCGGGCGGCCGGTCTGGTGCCCCCCGGACCCGGGGTGGGTGTGCGACTGCCTCGCCCGAGTGCGCGGAGCTCGAGGACTGGGAGGGCCCGCTCAAGCACGCGGCGGCCTGCATCTGCCTCTGCGATCCCTGCTGAATCGGCACCGGCGGCAGGCCGCCGGCCACATCCCGATGCGGGGCGTCGCTTGCACATCGGGCCGTTCCGGGATGGGATCACCCCGTGGCAGATCCTGAGCATTGCGAACGACAGCCGACCGCCCGACCCGACCGGCCGCGCAGGTGACTGCCACGAGGGGCTGGCGGGAGCGGCTGCGCTCACGGGACGTCGCGGCGTCGGCGACCACAGCGATCATCGTTGCCTTCGCCCTCGGGATCGCCTCCGTCGCCCTACCGCTGCTCGCGCTGCGCGCCGGCTACTCCGCTGCCGAGATCGGCGTGTTGGTCGCCGTGTCGGCTGTGGCACAGATCGTCACCCGAAGCTCGCTCGGCGCGCTGATGAGACGGGTGCCCGAGTGGACCCTGATCTCGGCGGCCGGCTTCTTCCTGGCGGTCAGTTGCGGCGTGGTCACCCTCTCGGCGTCGGTGGTGCCGTTCGTCGTCGCGATGCTGTTCCAGGGTGTCTCCAGGGCCTTCTTCTGGACGTCGACCACCGCGCACCTGGTGCGTGGTGAGGGACGGCCGGCCCCGAAGCTCGCGGTGGTCAACTTCGCCGGGGCCATCGGCTCGCTGACCGGCCCGATACTCGCCGGCGTGCTCGCGGAGCGGACGCCGGTGCTCGCCCTCGCGGTCGCTGCGGGCGTCGCCATCGTCGCCATGGTGCCGACGTTCTGGCTGGACCGGCTGCCGCCGTTCGCCCCGCCGCCCAGGGATGCGGGCGCGCGCCACCAGACGATGTGGCGCCGTCCCGGGGTCGACGTCGGCTGCGCGGCAGCCGCGGCCGCCGGGGGCTGGCAGGCGGTGCTGAGCTCCTACGTCCCCGTGGCCCTCGTCGCCGCCGGGCAGTCGGCGGCGACGGTGGGGGCGCTGGTCGCCGTGGCCAACGGCGCGATGCTGGTGGCCGCTGGCATGGCCGGCCGGGTGACCGCGCGGTGGCAGTCCTCCGCCGTCGTGGGCGGGGTCCTGCTGGCCGGCAGCGCGGTGGCCCTCACCGTCGTGTCGGCGGGGTTCGTCCCTGCTGCTGCGCTGGTGCTGGCCGCCGGCGGTTACGCCGCGGGCACCCTGCAGGTTCTCGGGTCGGCCGTCGTCGCCGAGTCGGTGCACCCGGAGGAACGCGGCAATGCCGTGGCCACCAGCGGCACCTTCCGCGCGCTGGCGATGTTCGGGACGCCACTGGCGGTGGCCGGGCTCATCTCGGTGCTACCCCTCGCCTCCGCCGTGGCCATCACCGGCGTCGTCCTGGGCGTGCCCGGGGTGCTCCTGCGCCGGCACGCCCGACCCAAGCCCGCGTGAGGGGACCCGCGCCGTCCACGTCCTGCTACCGTGGGCGCGTGCGCGGCAGCCTCCTGCTTACCCGCCGCGGCGAGGCCCTCTACTAGGTCGGCCCCTCGCCGCGGTGATCGCGCGTTCCTGGCGCCCGCTGACCGCACCCACGACGGAGCAGCAGTCCTGCCCGCGCCAGAGGAGCGAGATCCCCGTGAGCACGTCCCCGCAGCACCCCCATGAGCGCCACCCCCAGCAGCCCAGCGGCATGCCGATCCACCGGTACGCACCGTTCGCGCCGATCGCCCTGCCGGACCGCACCTGGCCGGAGAAGGTCACCGCGACCGCCCCCCGCTGGTGCGCCGTCGACCTGCGGGACGGCAACCAGGCCCTGATCGACCCGATGACCCCGGACCGCAAGCGGCGGATGTTCGAGCTCCTGGTGCGCATGGGCTACAAGGAGATCGAGGTCGGTTTCCCGGCGGCCAGCCAGACCGACTACGACTTCGTCCGGCAACTGGTCGAGGAGGACCTCGTACCGGACGACGTCACCATCCAGGTGCTGACCCAGGCCCGCGACGAGCTGATCGAGCGCACCTTCGAGTCGCTGCGCGGCGCCCGCCAGGCGATCGTCCACCTCTACAACTCGACGAGCACGCTGCAGCGCCGGGTCGTCTTCGGCCTGGACCGGGCCGGCATCACCGACATCGCCGTCCACGGAGCGCAGGTCGTGCGCAAGCTGGCCGAGCAGATGACCCACACCGACATCCGCTTCGAGTACTCCCCGGAGTCGTTCACCGGCACCGAGCTCGAGTACGCCGTCGAGGTCTGCAACGCCGTCACGGACGTGTGGGAGCCCACCGTCGACCGGCCGACGATCCTCAACCTGCCGGCCACGGTCGAGATGGCCGAACCTACCGTGTACGCCGACCAGATCGAGTGGATGAGCCGCAACCTGGCCCGCCGCGACGCCGTCGTCCTGAGCCTGCACCCGCACAACGACCGCGGCACCGCCGTCGCCGCCGCCGAGCTGGGTCACCGGGCCGGCGCCGACCGCATCGAGGGCTGCCTGTTCGGCAACGGCGAGCGCACCGGCAACGTCGACCTGGTCACCCTGGGCCTGAACCTGTTCAGCCAGGGCATCGACCCGCAGGTCGACTTCTCCGACATCGACGAGATCCGCCGCACCGTCGAGTACTGCAACCAGCTGGGCGTGCACGAGCGGCACCCCTACGGCGGCGACCTGGTCTACACCGCCTTCTCCGGCTCCCACCAGGACGCGATCAACAAGGGGTTCAAGGCGCTGGAGGCCGACGCCGCGGCCGCCGGCAGGCCGGTCGACGAGATGCCGTGGGCGGTCCCCTACCTGCCGATCGACCCCAAGGACGTCGGCCGCAGCTACGAGGCGGTCATCCGGGTGAACAGCCAGTCCGGCAAGGGCGGCGTCGCCTACATCATGAAGACCGAGAACCACCTGGACCTGCCGCGGCGGCTGCAGATCGAGTTCAGCGCGGTCGTCCAACGGCACACCGACAACGAGGGTGGCGAGGTCACCGCCGCCCAGATGTGGTCGGCGTTCAGCCACGAGTACCTGCCCGATGCCGCCGCCCCGTGGGGGCGTCTGGGCCTGACCGGTCATCGGCACACCGCGCACGGCGAGCAGCTCGACGAGATGGTCGTCGAGCTCACCGACGGCGGCGTTCCCGTGACGGTCGAGGGCCGGGGCAACGGGCCGATCGCCGCCTTTGTCGACGCGCTGAAGATCCTCGACGTCGACGTCCGGGTGCTGGACTACGCCGAGCACGCGATGTCCGCCGGTGGCGACGCGCGGGCCGCGGCCTACGTCGAGTGCGCGGTGGGCGACCGGGTTCTCTGGGGCGTGGGCATCGACCCGAACATCGTCACCGCGTCGCTGCGCGCGGTCGTCTCGGCGGTGAACCGAGCGCTGCGCTAGACGCCCCGGGCACGGCAGGATCGCTCCCGTGACCGCACAGCTGACGCCGTACCTGACCGTTCGCGACGCCCGGGCCGCCATCGCCTGGTACGCCGAGGCGTTCGGGGCCCGGCTGGTCGGCGACGCGGTGGTCATGGACGACGACCGCATCGGGCACGCCGAGCTCGATCTCGCCGGCGCCTGCGTGTACCTGGCCGACGAGTTCCCCGAGCTGGGGCTGACCGGTGCCGGGGGGGCGCTCGCGGTCTCGCTGCACCTCGAGGTCGTCGACGTCGACGTCGCCGTGCAGCGGGCCGACCGGGCCGGCGCCTCGGTCGAGCGGTTTCCCGCGGACTCGCCGCACGGGCGCACCGGCGTCGTCGTCGACCCGTTCGGGCACCGCTGGATGCTGCAGTCGCCGCTGCACGACGGCTCGCACGACGGCGGTGAGCGCACGTCCCGGCCGCGGCCCGGGGACACCGTCTACCTCACGCTCCGCGTGCCCGACGGCGCCCGCGCCCGCGACTTCTACGAGGCGGTGCTCGAGTGGTCGACCGCGCCCGGGCGGGTGCCCGACAGCTTCGAGGAGCCGACGACGACACCGATGGTGGGCATCCACGGCGGCCAGGGCGACGACCTCGGCGCCGTGCCGATGTACGCCGTCGACGACATCGAGGTCGCCGTCGCCGCCGTCCGCACGGCGGGTGGCCGGGCCGGCGAGATCGAGCGGCAGTCGTTCGGCCGGTCCGCGCTGTGCCGCGACGACCAGGGCCTACCGTTCTGGCTCGGTCAGCCCGACTGATCGCCGGAGGCGTCCCCCGTCCAGGCAGGCCCGGGCGGGTTCTCCGGCGGTGCGTCGGCCGGCTCGTCGCCCCGGTGGACCGGCGCCGCCTTCCCGCCGGTGTGCAGGTCGTCGACGAGCAGCAGGTCACGCCGCACGTGCCGCCGGCGGTAGGCCACCCGGCTGATCATGTGCGCGCTGACCGGCGCGGTCAGCAGCTGGAACGCGGCGACCAGCAGCAGCATCCAGGTGGCCGACCAGCCCTGCAGCCGGATGGCGCCGGCCACCATGATCAGCAGCACGCCGAGCACCTGCGGCTTGGTGCCGGCGTGCATCCGGGTCAGCACGTCGGGGAACCGCACCAGGCCCAGCCCCGCCGTCAGGCACAGAAACGCCCCTACCAGCAGCAGGACGACGGCGACCGCGTCGGCCGCAGTGGCGCCGCTCATCGCTCCCCCTCCCCGCCCCGGGCCTCCGCCGCTGCGGTCAGCCCGACGTCCTGATCGTCCCGGGACGAGTGGATCAGCATCCCGCCGATGTAGCGGGCCACCGACACCGAGCCGACGAACGCCAGCAGGGAGACGACCACCAGCACCGGCACCAGCGTGGGATCGCGGGCCAGCGCGGCGTACACCGCCAGGCCGGCGGAGATGATGACCAGCAGCGTGTCGGTGGCGACCACGCGGTCGAGCAGCGAGGGCCCGCGAGCCAGCCGGATCAGCGCCAGCAGCGCACCGCTGCCGAGCAGGCCGTAGGCCAGCCAGTAGACGAGGGTCACGGCACCGACCCTCCGTCCACCTGGGCCGCCGGCCCGTCGAGCGCAGCGATGTCGCGGTCCGAGCCGAACGCCCGCACGACGCGCTCCTCCTCGGCGAGCACCGAGGCGCGGCGCCGCTCGACGTCGGATTCGTCCTTGACGTGCAGCACGTGCAGGATCAGCGCCCGCTCCTCGCGGTCGAGGTCGATGACGATCGATCCCGGCACGAGGGTCACCGACTCGGCGATCATCGTCAGGAGGAGATCGGAGTCGGTGCGGAGCTGGACCCGCAGGATCGCGCTGCGGGAGATGCCGCCCGGGCGACAGGTCAGCCAGGCGACCTGCGCCGCCGAGCGGATCAGGTCGACCACGAAGAAGCCGATGAACCGCAACAGCCCGACGGGCCGGACCCGAACGCCGCCGACGACGGGCGGCAGCGGCAGCAGGGTGGTGACCACGAAGGCGACCGCGATGCCGGAGAGGAGGTTCGCCCACGACCAGGTGCCCCAGAGCAGGTTCCAGACCAGCACCAGCCAGATCAGCAGGGCGGCCTGGTGCCGGATCCGGTGCAGCAGCCCGCCGGGAGCGGTGACCACGGAGCCGGTCACGGGGTCGGTCACGGCGCGACCTCCCCGTCCCCGAGCACGGCCTCCAGGTAGGGCGTGCGGTCCCACAGGTCGGTCGCCGCTCGATCGGTGACCTCGTAGAGCGGTCCGGCCAGGCCGGTCAGCGCCACGGTGACCGCCACCATCGCCGCCGTCGACGCAACCATCACCAGCGGCAGCGGCTGGTCGGGGCGGTCGCGGGACACCTCCTCACCGAGGCCGTCGGTGGCCGGGGTGGTGGCCGTGGCTACCGCGGCGTGCCGCTCCCAGGCGGCCCGTCGCGCGGCCAGCCGCGACCGGCGTCCGCCGGACGACGACCCGCCTGGCGGGGGCGCGCCGTCCGCCGGGCGCTCGCCGTCCGCCACGGGCTCGGGAGTCGTCTCGGGGCCGGCGTCGGAGGCCGCTGCCTCGTTGCTGTCGTCCGTCGGGGACTGCGCCGGTGGCCGCCAGAACGCCCGGCTCCACACGCGGGAGACGGCGACCAGGGTGAGCAGGCTGGTGACGGCGCCCCCGGCGACGAGGGCCACGGGCAGCCAGGTGCCCACCTCCACGCCCGCCTGCAGCAGGCCGAGCTTGCCGATGAAGCCGGAGAACGGGGGGATGCCGGCCAGGTTCATCGCGGGTACGAAGAAGAGCACGGCCAGGAGTGGCGAGACCCTGGCGAGGCCGCCGAGCCGGTCCATGGACGTGGAGCCGCCCTGGCGCTCGATGAGCCCGGCGACGAGGAACAGCGTCGTCTGGATGGCGATGTGGTGGACGACGTAGAAGACCGCGCCGGCCAGACCCGCCGTCGTCCCCAGGGCGATGCCGAACACCATGTAGCCGATGTGGCTGACCAGGGTGAACGACAGAATCCGGCGGATGTCGGTCTGCGCGACCGCGCCCAGGATTCCGATCAGCATCGTGGCCAGCGCCGCCCACATGAGCACCTGGTCGAGCGCGCCGCCGGGGAACAGCAGGGTCTGCGTCCGGATGATCGCGTAGACGCCCACCTTGGTGAGCAGCCCGGCGAACACGGCGGTGACCGGCGCCGGAGCCGTGGGGTAGCTGTCGGGCAGCCAGGCCGACAGCGGGAACACCGCGGCCTTGATGGAGAAGGCGATGAGCAGCATCGACTGCAGCAGCAGCTGCGTGCCCGCGGGCAGGTCGGCCAGCCGCTCGGCCAGCTGAGCCATGTTCACGGTGCCGGTCGAGGCGTAGACCAGCCCGATGGCGGCCAGGAAGATCAGCGAGCTGAGCAGGCTGACCACGATGTAGGTGACGCCGGCCCGGATGCGGGGCGCCGACCCGCCCAGGGTCAGCAGCACGTAGCTGGCGGTCAGCAGGATCTCGAAGCCGACGTAGAGGTTGAACAGGTCGCCGGCGAGGAACGCGTTGGCCACGCCCGCCATGAGCACGAGGAAGGTCGGGTGGAAGATCGACAGCGGCGTCTCCTCGTCGCCGTCGGCGGCACCCTGGCCGACGGCGAAGACGAGCACCCCCAGCCCGACGGTCGCGGCGACGACCAGCATCAGCGCCGACAGCCGGTCGACGACCAGCACGATGCCCAGCGGCACCGGCCAGCCCCCGACCGAGATCGCCGAGGCGCCCTCGGCGTCGGCCAGCAGCAGCAGGGTGACCGACACGGCGAGCACGGCGCTGAGGACGGCGATGCTCAGCGTGCGCTGGACGGCGGGGTGCCGGCCGCCGACCAGCAGCGTGCCGGCCGCCCCGAGCAGCGGCAGCAGCACAGGCAGCGGCGTCAGGACGCTGATCATCGGTTCCCGCCCGTGGTCGGCGGCAGGTCGACGTCGTCCGACGGGAAGTCGGCGTAGCGCCGGGCGAGGGCCGCCTCGGCACGGCGGTCGCCCTCGATCTCGGCGGGCAGGCTGTCGGCGTGTGCGGCGGGGCGGTCCTCCGGGGCGAGGTCGTCGGGGTCGAGGTCGTCGGCGTCCATGCCCTCGCGGGAGGCGACGCGGCGGTCCTCCTCGTCGATGCCGACGACCTCCTGGCGGACCAGCCGCCACGACCGGTAGATGATGGCCAGCAGGAACGCCGCGATGCCGAACGTGATCACGATGGCGGTCAGGATCAGGGCCTGCGGCAGTGGATCGCTCATCTCCTCCGGCTCGGCGTAGCCCAGGATCGGGGCCAGTCCGGAGGGCCCGCCCGAGGACAGCAGCAGCAGGTTGGTCGCGTTGCCGAGAAGCAGAAAGCCCAGGAGCACCCGGGTCAGGCTGCGGTCGAGCAGCAGGTAGACCCCGGCGGCGTACAGGCCGCCGATGATGATCGGCAGGACGACGGTGGGGGTCATCGGACGATCACCTCGCCCGCGGACGCGTCGATGGGGTCCTCCTCGTCGAGCTGCCGGTCCAGTTCGGCGCCCAGGCTGCGCAGCACGTCGAGCACCAGCCCGACGACGATCAGATAGACGCCCATGTCGAAGAACAGCGACGTCACGAGCTTCACGTCGCCGAGCACCGGCAGCGTCCACTCGAGGATCGCCGTCTGCAGCACCTCGGCGCCCAGCAGGAGGCCGACCACGCCGGTGCCCCCCGCGAACAGCAGGCCGGCGCCGAGCAGCAGGCCCGGGTCGACCGGGGCGGCCTCGCCCAGCTCGTAGCGGCCGCCGGCGAGGTACCGCAGCACCAGCGCCAGACCGGCCACCAGGCCGCCGGCGAACCCGCCGCCGGGCTCGTTGTGCCCGCTGAACAACAGGAACAGCGAGAACGCGACGACGGTGTGGAACAGGATCCGGGTGATCACCTCGAGCACGACCGACCGGCGCTCGGGGGCGAGCGCGACCGTGCCGGCCAGCCACTGCCGCCGCGGGGCGCGGCGGCCGCGGCGGGCGTCGCGGGCCAGCTTCACCGGGTCGAGGCGGGCGACGACGCCGGTGCGCCGGCGCAGGAAGACCAGGCTGGCCACGCCGGTGGCCGCCACCACCAGCAGGGAGATCTCGCCGAGGGTGTCCCAGGCGCGGATGTCGACGAGGGTGACGTTGACGATGTTCTGGCCGCCGCCGAAGTCGTAGGCCTCCTGCGGGTAGTCGACCGACACCGGCGTCGCCGTCCGGGAGTCGAGTGCGACGGCGCCGACCCCGGCCATGAGCAGGCCGACCGCGACGGCGATGACGCCGCGCACGGCGCGCTCGCGCGGGCGGTGCCGCTCAGTGATGTCCTTGGGCAGCTTGCGCAGCACCAGGACGAACACGACGAGGGTCAGCGTCTCGACGAGGAACTGGGTGAGCGCGAGGTCGGGGGCGCCCTGCAGCGCGAACAGCACGGCCAGGCCGTAGCCGGTGACGCCGACGACGAGCACCGCGGACAGTCGTTGGCGGATGCGCAGCGCCAGCACGGCGGCCACCAGCACGACAGCGCCGACCAGCGCCTGCACGGGGGTGTCCCAGGCCCGCCACTCCCCCGGCCAGGGCGCCCGGAACAGCAGCACGTATCCCGGCAGCGCCAGGACGACGACCAGGATCGTGCCCAGGTACGCCGGCAGGGACCCGCGCTGGGTGGTTCCGGTGACCAGCACCGCGAACCGGTCGATGGCCTGCATCGTGTTCCAGTAGCCCTCGTCGGCCGAGACGTGGAGGGCCCAGCGGCGCTGCAGGCGGTAGATCCGGGACCGGAGCCCGAAGAGCACCGCACCTGCGGCCAGCGTGACGAGGGAGAGGCCGAGCGCCGGCTGCAGCCCGTGCCAGAGGGCGAGCCGCTCGGCCTCCTCGACGAGCAGCGGCAGGTCGTCGGCGTAGGCGGCGACCAGCGGCTCGAGCAGGCCGCTGGCCGGGCCGGCCACCAGGCCGGCCAGCGCCAGCACCGCGGGGGCGCTCAGGAACAGCAGGGACGGCGGGTGGTGGACCTCGGCCTGCTCGACACCGATATCCATCGGCTTGCGCGCGAAGGCACCCCAGACGAACCGGAACGTGTAAGCGGCGGTCAGCGCCGACCCGGCGAGCAGCCCGGCCAGCACGGTGAGGGCCGTGGTCCGGTCGGCGAGCCCGCCGTCCCAGAGCGCGGTGAAGGCCGCCTCCTTGCCGACGAAGCCGAGCAGCGGGGGCAGCCCGGCCATCGAGGCGGCCGCCAGCCCGGCGATTCCGGCGAGCGCGGGCACCTGCCGGCCCAACCCGGACAGCCGGCGCAGGTCACGGGTGCCCGTGGCGTGGTCGATCACGCCGACGCTGAGGAAGAGCGTGGACTTGAACAGCGCATGGGCCAGGGTCATGGCCAGCCCGGCGGCGGCGAGCTCGCGGCTGCCCCCGCCCACCAGGACCATGAGGAAGCCCAGCTGGCTGACCGTGCCGAAGGCCAGCAGCAGCTTGAGGTCGTTCTGCCGCAGCGCGCGGTAACCGCCGACCAGCATCGTCGCCACGCCCAGGCCGAGCACGATCGGCCGCCAGCCCGGCACGTCGGCGAACCCCGGCGCCATGCGCGCGACGAGGTAGATGCCGGCCTTGACCATCGCAGCGGCGTGCAGGTACGCGCTGACCGGGGTGGGCGCCTCCATCGCGGCGGGCAGCCAGAAGTGGAAGGGCACCATCGCCGACTTGGTGATCGCGCCGACCAGCACGAGGACCGTGCCGGCCACCAGGAACGGGCCCTCCCCCGGATCGGCCACGACCTCGGACAGCAGGTAGCTGCCGCTGGTCTCGCCGATCATGATCAGTCCGACCAGCATCGCCAGCCCACCGGCCGTCGTGAGGATCAGCGCCTGCCCCGCCGCGCGCCGGGCCGCGACCCTGCTTCCGGCGCCCCCGATGAGCAGGTAGGAGAAGATCGTCGTCAGTTCCCAGAACACGTAGAGCAGCAGCAGGTCGTCGGCCAGGACGAGTCCCAGCATGGACGCCGCGAAGGCGGTCAGCTGGCCGGCGAACCGGCCCATGTCCCCGTCGTCCGGCTGGAAGTAGCGGGCGCAGTAGAGCAGCACCAGCGCCCCCACGCCGGTGACCAGTGCACCGAGGACGAGGGAGAGCGCGTCCAGCCGCAGCGCGACCGACAGGTCCAGCGTCGGCACCCACGGCACCGTCTCGCGGACCTCGTCGCCGCCGGTGATCGTCGTCAGCCGGCTGACGACCCAGGCGAAGGACGCCGCCGGGACCAGCGCCAGCACCAGGAAGGCCTGCCGCCCCCACCATCGCACGAGACCCGGGGCCAGCGCGGCGGCCACCAGGTGCGCGAGCAGCAGGACGGTCATGGGTCTCCGGGAGTCGACGTGGGCTCAGGGATACCACTGACGCCTGAGGACGACCGCGGTGAGACCAGGTTACCGGCCGGGGGTGACGAGCCACGCTCACGTACGCGAAGGCGACTCTCCGAGCCCCGGCGGTCAGCTCTCGGCGAGCTCGGTCGCGGCGAGCCAGTCGTTCTCGATCTGCTCCTTCTCCGCGTGCACCGCCTTGAGCTCGGCGTCGAGCGCCGCGGCCTTCGCGTAGTCGGCGGCTGCGGCGGCCAGCTGCTCGTGCAGCCGCTTCTCGTCGGCGTCCAGCTTGAGCATCCGCCGCTCCAGCCGGCCGGCCTCCTTCTTGGCCGCCCGCACCTCGGCGGCCGACACCGCCGGCGCCGACGTCGAGGGCGCCCCGACCGGACGGACGCCGCCGTCCCCGGCAGCTGTGGTCAGCGGCGCGCCGCCGGCCGCCCGGCGGCGCAGGTACTCCTCCACGCCGCCCGGCAGCTCGGCGAGCGTGCCGTCGCCGAGCAGCGCGACCACCTTGTCGCAGACCCGGTCGACGAAGTAGCGGTCGTGGCTGACCACCAGCACCGTGCCGGGGAAGCCGTCGAGCAGGTCCTCCAGGGCGGTGAGCGTGTCGATGTCCAGGTCGTTGGTCGGCTCGTCGAGCACCAGCACGTTCGGTTCGGCCATCAGCAGCCGCAGCAGCTGCAGCCGGCGCCGCTCGCCGCCGGATAGGTCCCCGACCGGCGTCCACTGGCGGTTGGCGGCGAACCCGAACCGCTCGGCCAATGAGGACGCGGAGATCTCCTGGTTGCCTATGCGCGCGATCCGGGCGACGTCCTGCACCGCCTCGAGCACGCGGGCCCGTGGCGGCAGCTCGGTGACGTGCTGGGACAGGTACGCCACCGACACCGTCTGGCCGACGGCGACGGTCCCGGCGTCCGGCTTCGTCTCGCCGACCAGCATCCGCAGCAGCGAGGTCTTGCCCGCCCCGTTGACGCCGACGATGCCGATCCGGTCGCCCGGCCCGACGTGCCAGGTCAGGTCCTTGAAGAGCGCGCGCGGGCCGTCCTCGGTGGGGACCGAGTAGTCGACGTCCTCGACGTCGTAGACGCTCTTGCCGAGCCGCCGGGCGGCGAAGCCCTTCAGCGCCATCGAGTCGCGGGGCGGCGGCTCGTCGGCGATCAGCGCCTGCGCGGCCTCGATCCGGAACTTCGGCTTGCTCGTGCGCGCCGGCGGGCCGCGACGCAGCCAGGCCAGCTCCTTGCGGACGAGGTTCATCCGCCGCTCCTCGGTCACCGCCGAGATCCGCGCGCGCTCCGCCCGGGCCAGCGTGTAGGCCGAGTAGCCGCCGTCGTAGGCGTGCACGTTGCCGTCGGCGACCTCCCACGTGGTGGTGCAGACCTCGTCGAGGAACCACCGGTCGTGGGTGACCACGACCATCCCGCCCTGCCGGGCCCGCACGTACTCGGCCAGCCAGGCGACCCCCTCGACGTCCAGGTGGTTGGTGGGCTCGTCGAGGACGAGCAGGTCCAGCGGACGGATCAGCTGGGCGGCCAGCGCCACGCGCCGGCGCTCGCCGCCGGACATGGTGTCCACCGGGGCGTCGAGCCCCAGCCGGTCCAGCTCCAGGCCGGCCAGCACCGAACGGACGGCGGGGTCGCCGGCCCACTCGTGCTCGGCGGCGAACAACGACCGCGGCAGGACGACGTCGCGCACCGTCGTCCCGGGCGGGAGGGTGCCGGACTGGTCCAGCACGCCCATCGCGAGGTCGCCACGGAGGGTGACCCGGCCGGAGTCGGGCTCGTCGGTGCCCGTGATCAGCGACAGCAGCGTGCTCTTGCCGCCGCCGTTGCGGCCGACGACACCGATCCGTTCGCCGGCGGCGACGCCCAGGGAGACGTCGTCGAGGATGACCGTGGTGCCGTGGGCCTTGTGCACCCGCTCGAGGTTGACCAGGTTGAGTGGGGCGCTCATCGCCCCCAGTATCCCTGTCCCAGACCGGCCGGGGGGCCTCAGGCCAGGCGGGTGACCTCGACGACGACGGTGTGGCCCTCGCTGCTCGGGCCGGAGAACAGCCCCTTGAACGGCGGGACGTCGCCGTAGTCCCGGCCCCGGCCGAGGGTGACGTGCCGGGTGCCGACCTCGACGGAGTTGGTCGGGTCGAACCCGGTCCACCCGCCGTCCCACCACTCGACCCACGCGTGGCTCTCACCGGTGACCGCCTGGCCGATGCCGGCGTCCGGTCGCGGGTGCAGGTAGCCGGAGACGTAGCGCGCGGGCAGGCCGATCGCCCGCAGCAGGCCGACGGTGACGTGCGAGATGTCCTGGCAGACCCCCCTGCCCTTCTCCCAGGCCTGCATCGCGTTCGTCTTCACGTTGGTCGAGCCGGACAGGTACTCCATCCGCTCGCGCACGAACGAGCACACGACCGGGCCGGCCTCGTGCGGGTCGGCCGTGCTCACCGCCCGCCGGACCTGCGCCACCACGTCGTCGTCGATCGCGGTCAACGCGGTCGGGACGAGCAGCTCGCCGTACTGGTCGCGCACCTCGCGACCGCGCAGCACGTCCCAGCCGACGAGGCCGGAGGGCGCCGGGTCGGGCCCAGCCTCGACGATGGAGGTGCCGGTGACGACGAGCTCGGTGTGCGGGCTCTGCAGGTCGAACGCGGTGACCGTGGAGCCCCAGTAGTCGCGGTAGGCGAACGCCGTGGCGGCCGGTTCGATCTCGACCCGCGACCGCAGCACCGTCTGCCGGCCGCTGTTCTCCGGGGTCAGCCGCGCCTCGTTGAACGACGACCGCACCGGGCCGTCGTAGGTGAACGTCGTCCGGTGCACGATCTGCAGCCGCCAGCGGTGGCCGGCCGCGCGCGCCGTCGGCACCGGCATCTGCGCGCTCATCAGCCGGCCTCCTCGGGCACCCAGACCTGCGGGGCCTGCTCGGTGAAGAACCGGCGGGTGACCGCGGCGCTGGCCGCCGAGCAGGTGCGCTGGAGCTCCTCCAGGCGCGCCGGCAGGCCGGTCAGCAGCTCGGGGGTGCTCATGAACTCCAGCATCGTGCGGGCCCGGCCGACGATCCGGTGCGCCTCGCCGGCCACGCCGATGCGAGCCGCGTCGCGGACGGTCGAGCGCTCCAGCTCGACCAGGCACGCCTCGGCCTGCTCCAGCGCTGCGAACACCGACCGCGGGAACAGCCGGTCGAGCAGCAGGAACTCCGCGGCCCGGTTGCTGTTCACGACCCCCCGGTAGGTGCGCAGGTAGGGCTCGTAGGCGCCGGTGGAGCGCAGCACCAGGGTCCAGGACGGCGCGGCCTCGCCGCCGAGCACGCGGGTGGAGAGGATGCGCGAGGTCATGTCCACCCGCTCCAGCGAGCGGCCGAGGATGAGGAACAGCCAGCTCTCGTCCCGGCTCATCGTCGCGTCGGCCAGGCCGAACACCATCGCCGAGCGCTCGCGGACGAACCGGAACAGCGAGTGCGGGCCGTACCGGCGGGCCATCGTGCGCTGCTGCGGCAGCGCGTTGTGCGTGACGTTGAGCGACTCCCAGATCTCGGCGCTGAGCACCTCGCGGGCACCGCGGGCGTTCTCCCGCGCGGCCGAGAGCGCACCGACGATCGAGCTGGGGCTGCCCGGTCGAAGGCGAGGGCGTCGAGTACCCGCTCGGTGTCCGCCTCTGGCTCCGTCTCCGCCCGCCCCTCCACCCCGACGGGCAGGTGCGTCCCCATCAGCGCGAGCAGGTTGGGCAGGCCCGCCGCTCGTCGATCCACGGGTCCTCGACCAGCCGCTGGGTGTGCACGTCGAGGATGCGGGCGGTGTCGTCGGCGCGCTCCACGTAGCGGCCGATCCAGAACAGCGACTCCGCGATCCGGCTCAGCACGTCGAGCCCCCGGCCTTTATGGCCATAAAGGCCGTTCCCGCGGAGCCGGCGGGGGCCTCCTCCGCGGCCTTTATGGCCATAAAGGCCGCTTGCTGCTGCTGCTCGGCCTGGCCGGCGACCGCGTCGCCCAGCGGGCCGGGGTCCTGCGCCGGCGGCTCGTCGGGCAGGTCGGCGGCGGTGAACTCGATCCGGGTCAGGTCGGGCTCCACCGGCTCGACCGGGGTGCGTGGCGGGCTGAAGCACCCAGGTGTCCTTGGAGCCGCCGCCCTGGCTGGAGTTGACGACCAGCTCCCCCTCCGGCAGCGCGACCCGGGTCAGGCCGCCCGGCAGCACCCAGACCTTGTCGCCGTCGTTGACCGCGAACGGCCGCAGGTCGACGTGCCGCGGCGCGATCCTGCCGCCGACCAGCGTGGGGCAGGTGGACAGGCCGATCGGCTTCTGCGCGATCCAGTCGCGCGGGCTGCGCCCGCACCTTGACGGCCAGCTCCGTCGAGCGTCCGCTCGTCCGCGCGCGGACCGATGACGATGCCCTTGCCACCCGACCCGTCGACCGGCTTGAGCACCAGCTGGTCGAGCGACGTCCAGCACCCACTCCACGGCGTCGCGGCTCGTCGAGGCGGTAGGTGTCGGCGTTGGCGAGCACCGGCTCCTCGCCCAGGTAGTAGCGGATCAGGTCCGGCACCCAGGTGAAGAGCAGCTTGTCGTCGGCGACGCCGTTGCCGACCGCGTTGGCGATGGTCACCCGGCCCGCGCGCGCGGCGTTGAGCACGCCGGCGCAGCCGATCACCGAGTCGGGCCGGAAGTGCACCGGGTCGAGGAACTCGTCGTCGATGCGGCGGTAGATGACGTCGACACGCTGCTGGCCGTCCGTCGTCCGCATGCTCACCTGGTTGCCCGCGCAGACCAGGTCGCGGCCCTCGACCAGCTCCACGCCCATCTGGCGGGCCAGCAGCGCGTGCTCGAAGTACGCGGAGTTGTAGACGCCCGGCGTCAGGACGACGACCGTCGGGTCGGCGCACGTTCGCCGGCGCCGACGGCCTTGAGCGCGGCGAGCAGCCGGCTCGGGTAGTCGGCGACCGGCTGGATGCGGTGGTCGGCGAACAGCTCGGGCAGCACCTGGCTCATCGCCGCCCGGTTGGTGATCACGTAGCTGACCCCGGACGGCGAGCGCAGGTTGTCCTCCAGCACCCGGAAGTCACCGGCCTCGTCGCGCACCAGGTCGACGCCGGCGACGTGGATGCGCACGCCGTTGGGCGGCACCAGCCCGTGCGCCTGCCGGTGGAAGTGCGCGCTGGTGGTGACGACGCTGCGCGGCACCACCCGGTCGGCGAACACCTGGCCCGCGCCGTAGACGTCGGCGAGGAAGGCCTCGAGCGCCAGCACCCGCTGGGCGACGCCGCGCTCGATGATCGACCACTCCTCGGCGCCGATGACCCGCGGGACGATGTCGAGCGGGAACGGCTGCTCCTCACCGGCGTGGGCGAAGGTGACCCCGGCGTCGCGGTAGGTCTGGCTGAGCAGGTCGGCGCGGGCGGCGAGCTCCTCGGCCGCCATCGGCTGCAGGGCGGCGAAGAGCCCCGCGTAGGCGGCCCGCGGGCGGGCGGCGCCGCCGAACATCTCGTCCCACTGCGACCCCAGCGGATAGCCGTCGAAGAGGTCGGCCATGGGTCGAACCTAGTGACGCCACGTGTCGCCCGCGTGTCGGAGCCCGTTCCCAGGCCGGAGGTGAGCGGCCATTCGTCCACAAACGGCCGGAGGTGAGCGGCCATTTGTGGACGAATGGCCGGGAAGGGCAGGGAATCGCGGTGGGAGGGAAGACATCGGGGCTCCGCGGCGCTACAGTGCGCGTTAGTTGAGCCCTCAACCAAGGAGGCCGGCATGCCTGCCGTGACCGTCGAGGACACCACCACACTCCCCCGCGTCCCGCTGCCCGCCCCGGGCACCGTGCGCCGCCGCACCCGCTCGGTGACCACGGCACCGTCGGGCTTCGAGGGCGAGGGCTTCCCGGTCCGCCGCGCGTTCGCCGGCGTCGACCTGCGCGACCTCGACCCGTTCATCCACATGGACCAGATGGGCGAGGTCGAGTACGCCCCGGGCGAGCCGAAGGGCACCTCCTGGCACCCGCACCGCGGCTTCGAGACCGTCACCTACATCATCGACGGCACCTTCGAGCACGCCGACTCCCACGGCGGCGGCGGCTCGATCACCAACGGCGACACCCAGTGGATGACCGCCGGTGGCGGCGTGCTGCACATCGAGCGCCCGCCGGAGCACCTGGTGGTCAGCGGCGGCCTGTTCCACGGCCTCCAGCTGTGGGTCAACCTGCCCCGCGCGCAGAAGTGGGTCGAGCCGCGGTACCAGGACCTGCGGGCCGACGAGTCGGTGCTGCTGGCCAGCCCGGACGCCGGCGCGTTCCTGCGGGTCATCGCCGGCGAGGTGGGCGGGCTCACCGGGCCCGGATCGACCTACACGCCGATGGCGATGGTGCACGCGACCGTCTCCCCCGGTGCGACGCTCGACCTGCCCTGGCGACCGGACTTCAACGCGCTGGTCTACGTCCTCTCCGGCGCCGGCTCGGTCGGCATCGACGGGGCGCCGGTGCGCACCGGCCAGCTCGCGGTGCTCGGCCCCGGCGACACGATCACCGTGAACGGCGCCATGCGGCAGGAGTCGCGGACGCCGGCCCTGGACGTCGTGATCCTCGGCGGCCTGCCGATCCGCGAGCCGATCGCGATGTACGGGCCGTTCGTCATGAACACCCGGCACGAGGTGATCGAGGCGTTCGAGCGACTTCCAGGCCGGCCGGCTCGGCAGCATCCCGGCAGCACGCCCCTCGTCACCCGTCCCCCACGGCACGGTGCGCGGCGAGACCGGCCAGGACGGCGCACAGTAGGGCTCCGGAACGAAGGGAACGTCCGATGAGCAACCTCGACCGCCGGCCGACAGCCCGGGAGCTCGGGGGCCTGGAGGGCACCACCGCCGGCCCCGCGCTGGACCTGCTCCCCGGCAAGGAGGTCCTGCTCGGCGAGAGCACCCGGGTGCGGCGGTTGCTGCCGACGCTCGGCCGGCGGCTCGTGGGGGCGTGGGCGTTCGTCGACCACTACGGCCCGGACGACGTCACCGCGACCCCTGGCATGCAGGTGCCACCGCACCCGCACACCGGGCTGCAGACGGTGTCGTGGCTGCTCGAGGGCTCGGTGCACCACCGCGACTCGCTCGGCAGCGACGTCACCTTCGGGCCGTGCGAGCTGCCGCTGATGACGGCCGGCCGGGGGATCGCCCACTCGGAGCAGTCCCCGGCCACGCATCCGCGCTTCCTGCACGGCATCCAGTTGTGGGTGGTGCTGCCCGACGCCGTCCGCGACATGCCCCCGGCCTTCGAGCACCACGCCGCGCTGCCCGACGTTCACCTCCGACGGACTGACCGCGACCGTGCTCGTCGGCGACCTTGGCCGGTGCGCGGTCACCGGCCACGGCGCACACCCCGCTGGTCGGCGCCGACCTCGTCCTGGCGCCGGGCTCGGACGTCGAGCTGCCGCTGGACCCGGACTTCGAGTACGGGCTGCTCGCCTCGACGGGCTCCGTCGACGTCGAGGGGGCACCGTTGACGACCGGGGCCATGGTCTATCTGGGCACCGGCCGGCGGACTCTGCGGGTGCGGGCCGCCGCGACCCCGGACGGCGGGCCGGCCCGGCTGATGCTGCTCGGCGGCGAGCCGTTCGACGAGCGGATCGTCATGTGGTGGAACTTCGTGGGCCGCTCCGGTGAGGAGATCACCGCCTACGCCGAGCAGTGGAACGCCGAGGACGACCGCTTCGGTGCGGTGGTCGGCTACGACGGCGCCCGGCTGGAGGCCCCGCCGCTGCCACCCGTGCCGCTCAAGGCCCGCGGACGGGAGCGCTGAGAACGATGACCGTCGACGATCGGATGCTCGCCTTCGTCGCCGAGCACCGCTGGGGCGTGCTGGCCACGATCCGCGGCAACGGCCGGCCGCAGCTGTCCAACGTCGGCTACGCCTACGACCCGCAGGAGCGGCTGTTCCGTGTCTCGGTGACCGACGACCGCGCCAAGACGAAGAACCTGCGGGCCGATCCGCGGGTGACCCTGCACGTCACGTCGAGGGACTTCTGGACCTGGGTCGCGGTCGAGGGCAGCGCCGAGCTCACCCCCGTGGCCGCGGATCCGCACGACGCCACCGTCGAGGAACTGATCACCTACTACCGCGGCACCGTGGGCGAGCACCCCGACTGGGACGAGTACCGCGCCGCGATGGTCGCCGACCGCCGGCTCGTCGTCCGGTTCCGCCCCGAGCACACCTACGGGCAGCTGCCCAGCTGAGCCGCAGGCGGGACGGGCACCGGGCACGCCGGCGCCACGCCGGCCACGTGCCTGCGCATGAGCGGGTGTTCGTGCTCGTGCGCGGGCTAGAACCGGCCGCCGCCGAAGCCCCCGCCCCCACCGCCGCCGCCGCCACCGAAGCCCCCGCCGCCGAAGCCGCCGCCCCCACCGAAGCCGCCGCCCCCGCCGAAGAGGATGCCGCCGAGCACGAGGCTGCCGACGTCCACACCGCCGCGGCGGTGACCGCCGCCGTAACCGCCGCCCATGCCCGGCGGTGACCACCGGTTCACGTCCTCCTGCGCCAGCCGGAGCGCGTGCTGGGCCATCGAGGCCGCCTGCTGCGCCTCGCGCAGGGCCCGCACCGGGTCGTCGTTCCCGAGCTGCACGGCGAGGTCGAGGTGCCGGCCCGCCTCGGCCAGCCGGGTACGGGCCTCCGGGCCGACCGCCCCGCGGCGGGTGTTGATGTAGTCGCCGGCCGCGGCGATCGTCGACCGCGCGGTCAGCACGGCCTGGTCGAGCGCCTCGACGGCCCGCCTGGTGCGGGTCTGGAAGTCGCGGGCGACGCTCAGCGCCTGCTCGAGGGCGATGTCGGCCTCCTCGAGCCGGGTCAGCGCCGCCAGCGGGTCGGGCCGGCCGTCGACCGGCCGCAGCAGGGCGTCGGCGGCCGACAGCGCCGACTCGGCGCGGGAGATCTGCGGGTCCAGCCCGGTCCGGTCACCCGCCGCGACCAGCGCGCGCGCCTCGGCGAGGTCCTTCTCCGTCTCGGCGCGGACCGCCGCGACCCGGCCGGCCGCCTCCTCGAGGTCGCGCGCCAGCCGCCCGATGCCGTCGAGCAGGGTGGCCGACTGCGCAACCGCGTCCTCGGCGGCCCGGATGTCACCGACCGCGGCGCCGGTGTCGCCCGCGGCCAGTTCGGCACGGGCCTCCCGCGCCTCGACCTCGGCGGCGTCCAGCCGGGCCCGCGCCTCGGTGACGTTGTCGGCCACCGAGGCGACCGCGGACCCGGCGTAGGCCTGCTGCATCCCGCGCAGTCGCTGCTCCTCCTCGGTCAGCCGGCCGCGCAACTCGGCGATGCGCGCCTCGACGCCGTCGAGCACCGCCGGGGCGTTGTGCTCGAGGTCGCGCAGCTCCTTGAACGCCCCGGCCTGCTCGTCGAGCCGGCCCGCGGCCGACCCGGTGAGGGTCAGGATCTCGGCGAGCATCCGGCGGGTGGTGGGCTCGTCCTCGGGGATGTCGTCGTCGAGCTCCTGGCGCAGGGTGAAGGCCTGCGACAGCTCCGACTGGGACGCGGCGAGGGCGCCGTCGAACCCGGCGACCGCCTCCTCGCCGTACTGGGCGCGGGCGAAGTCGAGGTCGAGCTGGGAGGTCTTGACCGCCTCGTCCAGCTCGAGCAGCGCGCTGCTGGCCCGGAACTGGAGCTGCTCGGTCGGGACGCCCTCGTGCGGGTCCGGCTTCTCCAGCCGCTGCACCGGCGGCGCCGCCAGCGCCTTCTTCCGGCGGTTGCGGCTGACCAGGTAGGCGCCGCCACCGACCGCGGCGATGCCGCCGACGACGAGCAGCGCCGCGCCGCCGCCGCTCCCGCCACCGGAGCCGCCCTCGCCGCGCAGCCCGTCGGCCAGCGCCACCACGCCACCGGCCCAGTCGCCCTCCGCGAACAGCGGCTCGACCTCCGAGGTGGCCAGCTGCTGCACCTCGTCGTCGGAGAGGGACGACGTGTCGGGGTTCTTGTAGCCGTAGGCGCGGTCGTCGACGGCGACGGCGAGCAGCCCGTCGTTGCCGCCCATCTGGGACAGCTCGAACGTCTCCTCGGCCCAGTCGTCGCCGCTGACGCCGTCGAAGCTGTCGACGAACACGACGAAGAGCTGGATGTTCTCCTCGGTGCGCAGCTGCTCGAGCGCGTCCTCGACGCGCGCCTCCTCGCCCTCGAGCACCCCCACCTCGTCGGTGATCTGGTCGTCGAGGAAGAACGGCTCGACCGCGGCCGCCGACCCTCCGGTCACGACGAGGAGCGCGAGCAGCCCCAGGACGACGGACAGCCGGCGCACGAGAACCTCCAGGCGGGACGGAATGATGACGACCCTAGCCAGACAACGCCGTCCCGGGCCGGGAGGAGTCCGCGCCTGTGGATCACCGACGGACCGCAGGGGTTCCCCCGCTGCGGCGTGGGGACGACGTCGTCGTCGTCGAGGAGCAGCCGCTCAGCGGCGCTCGATCGGCTGGTCGACCCCCTGCACGAGGGCGTCGGACTCGGCGATCGCGCCTTCGCCCACGCCCACGTACACGCCCTGGGTGGCCGCGACCTCCTCCGGCGACTTGGGCCGCAGGATGCCGTCGCGGATGTCCTCGGCCCAGTGGCAGCTCACGAGGTGGGAGGACGAATGGGGGCCGCCGGAGTGCGCCGGGCCGAGCTCGCGGAGCACCGGTACCTCGGTGTCGCAGCGGGTCTCCTGCCGCCAGGGGCAGCGGGTGTGGAAGCGGCAGCCGCTGGGCGGGTTGGCCGGTGACGGCAGGTCGCCGGCGAGCAGGATCCGCTCGCGGCGCTCCTCCACGACGGGGTCGGGCACCGGGACGGCGCTCATCAGCGACCGCGTGTAGGGGTGCAGCGGCTGCTCGTACAGCGAGTCGGCCGGGGCCTGCTCGACGAGCGAGCCCAGGTACATGACGCCGACGACGTCGCTGATGTGCCGGACGACGGCCAGGTCGTGGGCGATGACGAGGTAGGTGAGGTTCAGCCGTTCCTGCAGCTCCTCGAGCAGGTTGAGCACCTGTGCCTGAACGCTCACGTCGAGCGCGGAGACCGGCTCGTCGGCGATCAGCAGGTCCGGCTCGAGGGCCACGGCGCGGGCGATGCCGATGCGCTGCCGCTGGCCGCCGGAGAACTCGTGCGGGTAGCGGCGCCGGGCGGCGGCGGCCAGCCCGACGGCGTCGAGCAGACTCGAGACCTTGTCGCCGAGGTCCTTCTTGCCCTGGACCAGGCCGTGCGCCTTGAGCGGCTCGGTGAGCAGCGACTCGACGTCCTGACGGGGATCGAGGCTGCCCATCGGGTCCTGGAAGACCATCTGCATGCGCCGCCGCATCCTGCGCAGCGGCTCACCCTTGAGGGAGGCGACGTCGACGCCGTCGAAGAGCACCTGGCCCTCGGTCGGCTCGACCAGCCGCAGCACCGCGCGGCCCAGCGTGGACTTGCCGCAGCCGGACTCGCCGACCAGGCCGTACGTGGATCCCCGGGTGACCGTGAGGTCCACCCCGTCGACCGCGCGCACGTGCCCGACCGTCTTGTCGAAGAAGATGCCGCGCTTGATCGGGAAGTGGACCTTCAGGCCCTTGATCTCCAGCAGCGGCTCGCCCGCGGACGGTTGCCCCGTCGTCGGCTCACTCGTCGGCTGCTCGCTCACCGGCTCACCCCCGAGGCCGTCGAGCCCGCCGGGACAGGCTGCAGGGGGTGCCGGCAGCGCAGCTCGCGGTCGAGGCCGAACGCCGGGTCGGGCACCAGGGGCACGGTGTCGCCGAGGCAGTCGTCCTCGGCGTTGTCGCAGCGCGGCGCGAAGGCGCAGCCCGCGGTCCAGGGGATGGTGTCGCGCGCGGACCCGCGGATCGGGCGCAGCGGGGCGCCGCGCGCGGAGTCCAGCCGGGGCACGGAGCCGAGCAGCCCGCCGGTGTAGGGGTGCCGCGGCTTGGCGAACAGCTCGTACCGGTCCGCCGATCTCGATGATCTTGCCTGCGTACATGACGTGCACCCGGTCGCAGAGGCCGGCCACGACGCCGAGGTCGTGGGTGATCATCACCAGCGCGGTGCCGGAGCCCACGACGAGCTCGCGCAGCAGTTCGAGGATCTGCGCCTGGATGGTGACGTCGAGCGCGGTCGTCGGCTCGTCGGCGATGAGCAGCCGCGGCGAGCAGGCCAGCGCCATGGCGATCAGCGCGCGCTGGCGCATGCCGCCCGAGAGCTGGTGCGGGTACTCCTTGAGCCGGCGGCTCGGGTCGGGGATGCCGACCTTGTCCAGCAGCTCGACCGCCTCCGCGGCGGCCTGCTTCCGGTCCATGTCGCGGTGCTCGAGCAGCACCTCGGTGACCTGGGTGCCGATCGGGACGGTCGGGTTGAGCGAGGACAGCGGGTCCTGGAAGACCATCGCCATGTCCGCGCCACGCAGCCGGTTGAGCATGCGGGCGTCGGCGCCGATGAGCTCCTGGCCGTCGAACTTGACCGAGCCGGACACCCGCACCCCGCGTGCGGGCAGCAGCCCCATGACCGCGAGCGACGTCACCGACTTGCCGCAGCCGGACTCACCGACCAGCCCGATCGTCTCGCCGGGCGCCACCGACCAGCTGACGCCGTCGACCGCGCGGGTCTCGGCCTCCCCCTTGCGGGAGAAGACGACGGTGAGGTCCTCCACCTCCAGCACCGGGGCCTGCGCCTGGGTCACGCCGCTCACCTCCGGAACTTCGGGTCGAGCGCCTCGCGCAGCCGCTCCCCGAACAACGTGAATCCGAGCGCGACGACGATGATGCACAGGGCCGGCCAGACGGCGAGCGCGGGGCGCACGGACAGGAACGACTGGGCGCTGGCCAGCATGGCCCCCCACTCGGGCCGGGCGAGGTCGGGGTCGCCCAGACCGAGGAACGACAGCGCCGCGGCCTCGATGATCGCCGTGGCCAGCGACAGCGTCGCCTGGACGATGACCGGCGACAGCGAGTTGGGCAGCACGTGCCCCAGCACGATCCGCGCCTTCTTCACCCCGAGCGCCTGGGCGGCGACGGCGTAGTCGCTCTGCCGTTGGACGAGCATCGACCCGCGCAGCAGGCGGGCGAAGATCGGCACCTGGGTGACCGCGATCGCGATCATCAGCGCGTACTGGTTGGCGCCCAGCAGCACCGAGACCGAGATGGCCATCAGCAGGCCGGGGATCGACAGCAGGATGTCGACGAACCGCATGATCACGGTGTCCACCCAGCCGCCGAACGCGCCGGCGATGATGCCGAGCGTCATGCCGACGACGAGTCCGAGCACCGTGCTGACGACCCCGATGAGCAGGGACTGGCGCGACCCGTAGATCAGGCGGGAGAGCAGGTCCCGGCCGAGGTTGTCCACCCCGAGCGGGAAGCCCTCCTGCGGGCCGGGGATGTAACCGGGGCGGATCTCGGAGAGCAGGTACTGGGCGAGCGGGTCCTTCGGCGCCAGCAGCGGCGCGAAGATGGCCACCACCAGGAACAGCCCCACGATGGCGGCGCCGAGGAGGGCGACCGGGTCGCGGCGGAGCCGGCGGATGGCGCTGCGGGTGAGCGAGAGCCCCGCCTCGCCCGCCGGCACCTGTCCCGCGGTGGCGGCGAGGGCGTCGATCCGGTCCCGCTTGCCCTGTCCGAGGGAGGTCATCGGGCTCCCCCCACTGGTCCGATTGGCGCGCTCATCTGACGCGCACCCGGGGGTCGAGCAGGCCGTAGGAGATGTCGACCAGCAGGTTCACCAGCACGTAGACGACGGCGAGCAGGAGCACGAAGCCTTGGAGCACCGCGTAGTCGCGGTAGGTGATCGCGTCGCGCAGGGCCAGGCCCACACCGCCGAACGCGAAGACGGTCTCGGTGAGGACGGCACCGGAGAGCAGGAGGCCGGTGTAGAGGCCGATCGTCGTGACGACGGGCAGCAGAGCGTTGCGGATGATGTGCCGCCGCCGCACCGTCGACGTCGCCAGGCCCTTGGCGTTCGCCGTCCGGACGTAGTCCTCGTTGACCACGTCGAGCACCGAGGCGCGGGTGATCCGGACGATGATCGCCAGCGGGATCGTGCCGAGGGCGATCGCCGGCAGGATCAGGTGCAGGAACGCGTCCCAGGCGGCGTCCCACTCCCGGGTCAGGATCCCGTCGAGCACGTAGAAGTTCGTGACGCGGGTGGCGTCGATGCGCACGTCCTGCCGGCCGGAGCCGGGCAGCCAGCCGAGCTCGACGGCGAACAGCAGCCGGAGCAGGTAGGCGAGGAAGAAGACCGGGATGGCGACGCCGAGCAGCGAGCCGATGACCGACGCCGAGTCGAGGAAGCTGCCGTACCGGCGGGCGGCGAAGTAGCCCAGCGGGATGCCGATGCCGATCGCGAACATCATCGCGACGATCGTCAGCTCGATGGTGCCCGGGAAGCGCTCGAGGAAGACGTCGGTGACCGGCCGTCCGTACTGGGTCGAGTTGCCGAAGTCGAGGGTGATCGCCCGGCCGAGGAACCGCAGGTACTGCACGTAGAGCGGCTGGTCGAGGCCGAACAGCTCGTTGTACTGCTCGATCGCCTCAGGGGTCGCGCGCTCACCGAGCGCGGCCTGGGCCGGGCCCCCCGGGAGCGCCCGCAGCCAGGCGAAGAGCAGGACGGACAGGCCCAGCAGGATCGGGATCAGCTGGAGCAGCCGCCGGACGATGAAGCGGAGCACGCGTTCGGGTCAGCCTTTCGCAGACGACGGTGTCCGACCGGCAGGGCCGACATGCCGGGCACCGGCGGCCGCGCCGGCGGTGGCGATCCTGCCACCGCCGGCGCGGTCGGGAGACGGTGACTCAGTCCGCCAGGTAGACCGTCACGAAGTCCTCGGCCGTCAGCGGGCTGGGCTCGAGGCCCTGGACGTTCTCCGCCACCACGAGGCCCGGCGGGGAGTGCGAGATCGGGATGGCCGGCAGGAACTCCATGATCAGCCGATTGGCCTCCTGGTAGAGCTCGGTCCGGTTCGCCGGGTCGGGCTCGGCGTCGGCCTCGGCCAGCACGTCGAAGATCTCCGGTGCACTGAAGGCGCCGAACTCCTCCTTGGCCTGGTCGTTCTGGTCCTCGGCGAAGAACGTGCCGATGAAGTTGTAGGCGTCGTTGTAGTCACCGGTCCAGCCGAGCAGGTGGATGTCCGCCTGGGCGGCCTGCACGGCCTGCAGGTAGTCCGGACTCCACTGCAGCGCGGTCGGCTCGATCGTGATCCCGACCTCCTGCAGGTCCTCGCTGATGACCTGGAACATCGCCGCCGCGTCCGGCAGGTACGGCCGCACGACGTCGGTCGGGTAGAAGAACCGCAACGTCAGGTCCTCCTGGCCGGCCTCGGCCAGCAGCTCCCGCGCCCGCTCCGGGTCGTAGTCGTAGGTGGTCACGTCCTCGGCCCAGCCGTCCACCGTCGGCGGCATGTGCTGGGTGGCCACCTCCGCGCCCTCGGGGAGCAGCGAGTTGACAATCGTCTCCCGGTCGATCGCGTGCGCGATCGCCTGCCGCACCCGCTCGTCCTGCAGTGCCGGGTTGGCATTGCTGCCTTCGACGTTCCCGTTGTTGATCGCCAGGTAGAGGATGTTGAACGGGTCACGCACCAGCACCTGGGCGCCCTCGCCCTCGAGGGTCTCGTAGTCCGCGGGGGCCACGAAGTCGTAGGCGTCGAGCGCGCCCGACTGGAGCTCCTGACGGCGGGTGTTCGAGTCGGCGATCGATCGGAAGATGATCTCGTCGAGCAGCGCCGGCTCGCCCCAGTAGTCCTCGTTGCGGACGATGGTGACCTCACCGTCGCCGCGGTCCCAGCTCTCGAACACGAACGGGCCGGTGCCGGTCGGGTGGCTCGAGCCCGTACTCCGAGTAGGTGAAGGCCTCCTCGCTGCCTGACAGGTTGTCGGCGTCGTACTCCTGCAGCGCCGTCGGGCTCTGCATCGAGAAGGCCGGCAGCGTGAGGGCGGCCGGGAACTTGGAGGTGACCCGGTTCAGCCGGATCACGGCGGTCGTCTCGTCGACCGCCTCGCAGCTCTCGTAGATGCCGGGGTCGTCGCTGTCGGCGAAGCCGCCGAAGACCGCCTGGTAGTAGTACGAGGCGCTGGGGCTCTGGGCCAGACCGGTGAAGTTGTGCCATCGGTCGAAGTTGAAGCACACGGCATCGGCGTTGAAATCCGTGCCGTCGTGGAAGGTCACGCCCTCCTGCAGGGTGAAGGTGTACTCGAGGGCGTCCTCGCTCACCTCGTAGTCCTCGGCCAGGCCGGGCACGGCCTCCACGCCGCCCGGCTCGGTGGTGAGCAGCCCCTCGAAGACCTGCCGGAGGACGCGGAACGTCTCACCGTCGCTGGCGAACGCCGGGTCGAGGTTGGACGGGTCTGCCGTGGCGCCAAAGACGAGGGTGCCGCCCTGCTGGGCTTCACCGCCGCCACTGCCGTCCTCTTCGTCGGATTCCCGGTCACTGGAAGCGCAGGCACTCAGGGTGACTGCGGTCAGCGTGGCCGCCGTGGCGGCGAGCACGCGACTGGTACGACGCTGCATCGCGGAAAACCTGCCTTCTTTCGGTCCTCGGTCCGGACATGCTCCGGAGCGGACGGCCGCGGACGCCGGGAACTTGCGATTCCGGAACGTCGACGGATGTTCACCGGACCCTAGGACGACGCCTCACCCGGCACATCGGCCCGCGGATGCATCGACACCAGTTCGTGACCTGCGGGAGACGGCGACCTCGCATCCTCGACCGTCGCGCGGCTTCCCTCGTTCTTGCGCGCGTGCACGCGCGCAAGAACGCAGGCAACGGCGCGAGAGCGGGCCGACGACGGGGGGCAGGAGCGGCGGCGCCGATCGGAGTGGGCCCTACGCGATACCTGCGGCGTGACTCCGCGCCCCGGTCCGCTCCTCGCTCGTCCCTCGCTGCGATGCTCCCGGGGCTGTCGTCACGCGTCGATGCGGCGGCGGCCCTCGAACGCGCGGCCCAGGGTGACCTCGTCGGCGTACTCCAGGTCGCCGCCCACGGGCAGGCCGCTGGCCAGGCGCGAGACGGCGAGCCCGAGCGGGCCGACCAGCCGGGCCAGGTACGCGGCGGTCGCCTCACCCTCGAGGTTGGGGTCGGTGGCGATGATCAGCTCGGTGACGGTGCCGCTCATCAGCCGGGTCATCAGCTCCTTGACCCGCAGGTCGTCGGGGCCGACGCCCTCGATCGGGCTGATCGCGCCGCCGAGCACGTGGTAGCGCCCGCGGAACTCGCGGGTGCGCTCGATGGCCACGACGTCCTTGGGCTCCTCGACCACGCAGATGACGTCGTCGGTGCGCCGCGGGTCGCGGCAGATGCGGCACTGCTCGGCCTCGGCGACGTTGAAGCAGGTCACGCAGAAGCGGACCTCCTCCTGCACGCGGGTCAGCGCGGCGATCAGCCGGGCGACGTCGGCGGACTCGGCCGCGAGCAGGTGGAACGCGATGCGCTGCGCGCTCTTGGGCCCGACGCCGGGCAGGCGGCCGAGTTCGTCGATGAGGTCCTGGACGGCGCCCTCGTACACGGTGCTCCTCTATCCCCCGGGCCGCGGCCTACAGGCCGGGCAGCCCGAGGCCGCCGCCGAGGCCACCGGTGACCGGGCCCATCTTCGCGGCGGTGAGGTCGTCGGCGGAGCGCTTGGCGTCGCGGACGGCGGCGACGACCAGGTCCTGCAACGTCTCGATGTCGGCGGGGTCGACGGCCTCGGGCGAGATGGTGACGGCGGTCAGCTCGCCGGTGCCGGTCATGGTCGCGGTGACCAGTCCGCCGCCGGCCGAGCCGGTGACCTCCGCCTCCGCGAGCTCGGCCTGCGCCGTGGCGAGATCCTGCTGCATCTGCTGCGCCTGCTGGAGCAGCTGTGCCATGTCGGGCGAACCACCGGGGAACATGCCGTCGAGAGTAGGCCCCACCCGCGACGGGAGCCGGTCAGTCCTCGACGGGCCGGGCGCCGAGTTGGCTGCGCAGCAGCGACAGGGCGGCCTGCTCGGGGTCGACGGCCGGCTCCGGCTCGCGACCGCTGCCGGGCGCCTCGGCCGCGCGCTCGGCGAGCAGTTCGCGCTCCTCAGCCGCCTGCGCCGCGGCCTGGGCAGCGGCCTGCGCGGCACGGGCCACCTCGGGACTCGGGGGCGCGGCACCCGAGGACCGGCCGCCGGGTGCAGCGCCCTCGACGACGGCGTCGACCCGCCACCGGACGCCGAGCAGCTCGTTGAGGGACTCCCGCAGCACGTCCTTGTTCAGGTCGTCGGCGATCCGGCGGGCCAGCGCGGGCGACGGCGTCGAGAGCGTGAGGACGCCGTTGTTCAGGTCGTGCACCTGCGCGTTCTTGAGCAGCGCCTCGGTGGTGCGCTTGTGCCGCTTGACCACGGCGAGCAGCTCGGGCCAGACCCGGCGGACGTCGCTGGTGGTCAGCTCGCCGTCCTTGGCCCCGTCGGGCGGGTTCGCCGAGACCACGGGCATGGGCTCTCCGCCGCGCGGGACGGGCGAGGACTCGGCGGCCGCCCGAGGCGGGGACGACTCGCGGGGCTGCTCGACCCGAGCGGCCGCGGCCTGTGTGGCGGCCGGGCTCGCCGGGTGCGGCCAGTCCTCGTCGTCGGTGGGCTCGGGCGGGCAGCGGGATGTCGGGTTCGGACGCCGCCGGGCGGGCCGGCGAAGCGGCCGGTGCGGCTGCGGGCGGGGCCGCGGGTGGGGTTGCTGCAGACGCCCGGGCGGCGGCTGTGCGCGCGGCCCCCGATCCCGGGGGAACCGTCTCGGGCCAGTCGTCGGCAGCGGGGACGACCTTCGCTGCCGGTGCGGCCTCCACCGCGGGCGCCGGCTGGTCTTCGCGAGCCGGAGGCTGCTCCGTCCGAACCGGGGGCTGCTCCGTTCGGGCCTGCACCGTTTCGGCCCGGGCCTGGGACGGGCGCACGTAGCCCGAGCGCTGCCCGGACGGTGCCGGGGCCGGTGCCGGTGCCGGTGCCGGTGCCGACGGCGGCCTGGACTCCTCGACGGGCGCGGGCACGGACTCGCGTACCGGGGCCTCCGCGAGCGGGCGCCCCGCGTGCTCGCCGGCGATCGACATCCGCCGCTCGAGGCGCTCGAGTCGCTGCAGCGTGGCCGCGGCCGAGTCGTCGACGCCGGGCAGCAGCATGCGGGCGCAGACGAGCTCGAGCAGCAGCCGCGGCGCCGTCGTCCCCCGCATCTCGGTGAGGCCCTCGTGCACGGTGTCGGCCATCCGCGACAGCGTGGCCGAGCCGAGCGCCCTGGCCTGCGGCTCATCAGGTCGAGCCGGTCGGGCGGGCAGTCGAGCAGCCCGTTGCCCCCGGCGTCGGGAACGGCGTCGAGCACGATCAGGTCGCGCAGCCGGTCGAGCAGGTCGGTGGCGAACCGGCGCGGGTCGTGGCCGGCCTCGACCACGCGGTCGACGGCGCGGAACACCGCCGGGGCGTCGTGCGCGGCGAGCGCGTCGATGGTCTCGTCGAGCAGGGCGTCGTCGGTGACGCCGAGCAGGCCGACGGCGGTGCGGTAGGTGACGCCCTCCGGGCCCGGCCCCGGCGAGCAGCTGGTCGAGGATCGACAGCGAGTCGCGCACCGAGCCGCCACCCGCGCGGACGACGAGCGGGAACACCGTGGGCTCGACGTGCACGCCCTCGGCCTCGCAGGTCTTCTCGAGCAGCTGCCGCAGCGTGGTGGGCGGAACCAGCCGGAACGGGTAGTGGTGGGTGCGCGACCGGATGGTCGGCAGCACCTTGTCGGGCTCGGTGGTGGCGAAGACGAAGACGAGGAACTCCGGCGGCTCCTCGACCACCTTCAGCAGGGCGTTGAAGCCCTGCGTGGTCACCATGTGCGCCTCGTCGATGATGTAGACCTTGTAGCGGCTGCTGACCGGCGCGAAGAAGGCGCGTTCGCGCAGGTCACGGGCGTCGTCGACACCGCCGTGGCTGGCCGCGTCGATCTCGATGACGTCGAGCGAGCCGGGCCCGTCGGGCGCCAGGGCGACGCACGAGCCGCAGACCCCGCAGGGGTGCGACGTCGGGCCCTGCTCGCAGTTCAGCGAGCGGGCGAGGATGCGCGCCGACGACGTCTTGCCGCAGCCGCGGGGGCCGCTGAACAGGTAGGCGTGGTTGATCCGGCCGCCGTCCACGGCGTTGACCAGCGGACGCGGTGACGTGCTCCTGCCCGACCACCTCGGCGAAGGTCGCCGGGCGGTACTTGCGGTACAGAGCCAGGGCCACGCCGCGACATTACGTGCCCCCGCCGACGGTCCGTGCGCCTCGTGGCGACTCGTCGAGATCTGCACACTCGTACGGTTCGCGGCCTCGATGCGTACGAGTGTGCAGATCTCGACGCGGACGGCGGACTTCCTCCGTTACGCCACCGATACCCCAAGGAGCCGCAACCTCGGGCAGGCTCTGCCGGATGAGCACCCATGCGGCAGAGCGATCGGAGGCGCCGAGCCGTCGCCGGGGTCGCCGCGCCGTCCTCGTGCTCGCCTTCGCCGTCGTCGCAGCGGCCGTCGTCGTCGTGAGCCGCCCGCTCTGGTGGCCGTCGCCGGAAGAACGGCTGGTCGACGCGCTGGCCCACCGGGACGCGGACGCGGGCGCCAGCACCTGCGGTCCTCCTCTGCACGAGACGCTGCAGTCCCTCGGGGAACTGTCATCGACCAGCACCTTCCGCTGGCAGGGCGACCACCCACTGGTCGAGGCGGTGGTCGTCGGCCGGTTCACCGGGATCGAGCCGGGCCGCGGTTTCGTCGTCGCCACCCTGGACGGACCGGACGACGTCCCCGTGCCCTTCGATGACCCGGAGGCGCGATACCGGTCCGTGATCGCGAACCTAGATGTGGAGGCGGTGGTCTCGGGTGAGGTCGGGCGCGATGCCGTGCCCGTGCTGTTCCACGTCCGTGGCGCGGCGTCGGACTGGGACTTCCTGCCCACCGTGGAGACGGCCGCGGAGGGTCTGCCCGCGCTGGGCCGCGTCGTCGTCTTCCTGGACCGGCCGATACGCACCGACGAGGACCCGGGGGTGCTCGAACCGCTCGGCCGCATGTTCGTCGCGCAGGTGTCGCACGACGGCGAGCTCGATCTGCCGCTGCTGCCGCCCGAGGACGCCGAGCGGTTGACCGCGGCGACGCCCGACCTCGTGACGCTGCAGCGGCAGGTGGACGACCCGGACTCCGCGATGGTCGTGGACGACTGCGGCCACCGGGTGGGCTAGCCAGACGTTATCGGTTCGTGATCGTTCCGACTGGGGCCGGGCGCACTCCCTCCGACGTCATAGAGGGTGGAGGCGGACACGGGAGGGCCGATGGGCGATGAGCGGGACGACGAGTTCACCGCGTTCGTGGTCGCCCACGGCGCCGCCCTGCTGCGCACCGCCTGCCTGCTGACCGCCGATCGGCAGCACGGCGAGGACCTGACGCAGACGACGCTCGCCAAGGCCTACGGGTCCTGGTCGAAGGTCCGGCAGGCCGACGAGCCTCTCGCCTACGTGCGCCGGATCCTCGTGAACAGCCACCTGAGCTGGCGCGGTCGGCTGCTGAACACCGAGCGGGTCACCGAGGTGGTCTCCGACCGCGGCACCGACGACTCCCAGGCGGCGCACGCCGACCGCGACGAGATGCGGCGGGCGCTGCTCCAGTTGGCGCCGCGCATGCGGGCGGCCGTCGTCCTCAGGTACTTCGAGGACCTCTCCGAAGCCGAGACCGCGCGCGTCATGGGCTGCTCGATCAGCACCGTCAACAACCACGTCTCCCGGGGGCTGACCGCGCTGCGCGCGGCGCTCGCACCGGAGACCGCACCGACCCCCGGGAGGACCGCGTGAACGACCTGCACGGGCGGCTCAGCGCGCTCGCGGACGACCTGGCGCCGGACGCCGACCCGCACGCGCAGGTTGCCGGCGCCCGGGCACAGCACCGCCGGCAGCGGCGCAATCGGTTCGGCATCGCCGGCGCAGCCGCGGCGGTCGCGGCAGTGGCCATCGGCGTCCCCACCGTCGTGAACCTCCTGTCGGCCCCGGCCGGGGATGACGTCGCCACCCCACCGCCGACGTCACCCGTCGAGGGCCCGGCCGCGCTGCCCTCCGAGGGACCGGAGGGAGCGGCCGAGGACCTGCGCCAGTTCGTGGACGCGATGCGGGCGGGACTGAGCCGGCTCGGGGTGGACGGCACGCTGCCGGACCCCGAGGTCCGCCTGCCGTGCCCGGACGCCGCTGAGGCGCTCGGCCGGGCGACGGGAATATTCGAGGTGAAGCCGGACGGCATCAACGCCGGCCGCGGCACGCTGACCGGCTGCGCGTGGTCTACCGACGAGACCGGGAGCACGCCGGCCGAACAGCGCCTGGACCTGTCCCTGCACGCCGCCTCCGGCGCCACGACGGAGAGCGTGCTCCGCGAGCTGGACGGCCGTGTGGCGGAGGACGGCTGCTCCTGGGCCACCGTGCTCGACGACGACGCCTTCGATCCGCTGATGCGGTGCGAGGGTTCGCAGAACACGTGGACCCTGACCCTGGTCGACGAGGACGGTACCGGGGCATGGGTGCTCACGTCCGCGGTCGGTTCGGAGCTGCCGGAGGCCTTCGGGACCGGCACCGGCACCCTCGCCGAGTTGTGGCGGATCGTCGAGGACGGGCTCGCGACGACTCCTGCCGACCCGGGCACCCCGTCCGATCCCTCCATCGCGTTCGACGACGGGGTGGCGGAGGCCGAGGCGATGGCCGCCAAGATCGCCGAGCTGTCCCCGGCTCTCTCGCTCGGCGCCCCTCGGGACGGTGCCGGCTGTCCCGACGTCGTCCTCTTCGGTCATGACGGCGACCTCTTGCAACCCGGCGACCCCGTCACGACCGGCTGCGTGTGGTCGCAGGGCGCGGGCACGTCAGCGGTCAGCGCCTCCATGCGGTACTACCCCGAACTACCGCCCGTACGGGCGATCCTGTGCCCGGCGGCACCGGTGCCGGGGTGGTCGCCCGCGGTCGAGGTGGAGAAGGCCTGCGGATCACACCGGTCGGGCGGCTGGGAGCTCAAGGTCCAGGACGCCGACGGCGCCGGAGGGTGGGTCTTCTACGTCGCCGAGGACACCGAGAAACTGCTGCCGGGACTGGTTCAACTCGCCGACCAGATCTGGTGAACCGCGAGATCTGCACACTCGTACGGTTCGGGGCCTCGATGCGTACGAGTGTGCAGATCTCGACGAGGAAGGCCGGGGCTCGACGGGGGAGGCCGGGGCTCGGCGGGGAGGCCCGGGCAATAAGGGACCCCTCGTGCACCCGCCAGAGCCCGCTTATCCTTGCTGCCTTCCGGCCCTGGGGAGGTTCACAGGGTGACGCCACACGAGGGGTCGGCGTCCACTGTAGAGGAAGTCGATCGCTCCCCGGTCGAGCGCCCGGATACGCTCCGCGAGCCCATGACCACCCTGTCCTCCGAGCGCCCCGCCGCGACCGCATCGCGCCGGGGCTTCCTGCTCGTCGTCCTCGCCGCGCTGTGCTGGGGCACCTCCGGCGTCAGCGGCGCGATCGTCGCCGAGCGCAGCGACCTGGGCGCTCTCGACATCGCCTGGCACCGGATGGCGATCGGCGCGTTCGCCCTGCTGATCGGCTACCTCGTCACCCGCCGGCGTCGCGCCAGTCGTCCCGCGGTCCCGATGACCCGCGGCATCGCCGTCCGGCTGGTGCTGATCGGGGCCGGCCTGGCGGCCTACCAGCTCGCCTACTTCGCCGCCGTGACCGCGGCCGGGGTCAGCATCGCCACGCTCGTCGCCCTCGGCCTCGCTCCCCTGCTCATCGCCGTCGGTGGCTCGGTGCTCGGCCACGGACATCCCGACCGCGCCACCTGGGTCGCGCTCGCGGTCGCGCTGCTCGGCCTCGTGCTGCTCGTCGGCGTCACGGCCGGAGCCGACTCCGGGACGGCGGTGCTGCTGGGCGCCCTGACCGCGGTCGGCTCGGCGCTCGGCTACGCCGTCGTCACGCTGGCCGGTACCGGCGTACCCGCCGGCGTCCCGGTGACCCTGGCCGGGTTCGCCGGCGGCGCGTTGCTGCTCACTCCCGTCGCCCTGGCCGTGGGTATCCGCTTCACGACCGAGCCGGGAGCGCTCGCGGTACTGATCTATCTGGGGCTGGTGCCCAGTGCGCTGGCGTACGCCCTGTTCTTCGCCGGTCTCAAGACGGTGCCCGGCGCGGTGGCCGCCATCGTGACCCTGCTCGAACCGGTGGGCGCGACCGTCCTGGCCACCGTCGTCCTCGGCGAGCGCCTGCTGCCCGCGGCGCTGGCCGGCGGCGTCCTGGTGCTCGGCGCGGTCGCCGGCCTCTACGCGCACCGGATGCTGAAGGCGGGGCCTGCCGAGCCGGTGGTCGACGCCGCCGCGCTTCCGGGGGCCTGACGTCTCGGCCGCACCGCCCCACACAGTTGATCATCGTCTGCGTGCACGGGACACGCGCAGACGCGCCGGAGAACCGTGCACGCCGACGATGATCAACTCGGGAGTGCCTCTGCGGAGGATGGGAGATTCGAACTCCCGAGGGGTTGCCCCCAACCCGCTTTCCAAGCGAGCGCCATAGGCCACTAGGCGAATCCTCCAGTGCTCTGCGATGGTACCGGGCACCCTGAACCGGGTTGTCCCCCGGCACGTGTTCCAGGGAGCCGGTCGCGGCCGGGTGCGGCATGCTGCGAGGCGTCGGGCAATCGACAGCGAACTCGAGCAGCCGGGTCGCCGAAGAGGGAGGGCAGGACATGAGCGAATCGAGCACGGTGCGACCGGACGTGGTCGACGCGATCGTCGACGTCCTCAAGGGCGGGGACCCCGCGGCGCTGCCGGCCGGGGCCACGCGTGAGGAGAAGGCGGCGGCCAAGGACCGCTACCTGTCGGAGTTCGTCGCCGAGCGGAGCAAGCGCGACCGCCAGACGCAGGCCTGGGAGCTGCTGCTGACCCGCAGCTACGACGAGGCCCCCACATGGCAGCAGATCTTCGACGACCTCTCCCCCGAGTCGGTCGAGGAGCTGCGCGACCTGTACGACGCGCTCCCGGCCGGCGCCCAGGAGGAGTACGCCCGCCGCTACGGCGCCCCCTCGGCGGTCTGACCGACAGGTGAGTGAGTCCGACCGCCTGGTTGCCGACCGCTACCGACTGCAGGAGCGCATCGGCGGCGGCGGGATGGGCGCGGTCTGGTTGGCCCGCGACGAGCGGCTCGGCAGGCAGGTGGCGGTCAAGCAGGTGCTGCCGCCGTCCGGAGCAGACGAGTCGGCGGCGCGGGACCAGCGCGAGCGGGCCATGCGCGAGGGCCGCATCGCCGCGCGGCTGTCGCACCCGCACGCGATCTCGGTCTACGACGTCGCGTTGGAGGACGGCCAGCCGTGGCTGGTCATGGAGTACCTGCCGTCGCGCAGCCTCTCGGCCGTGCTCGCCGAGGACGGCGTGCTGCGCGTGGACCAGGTCGCGCAGATCGGCGCGCAGGTTGCCGACGCCCTGGCCGCGACGCACGCGGCCGGCATCGTGCACCGCGACGTGAAGCCGGCCAACATCCTCATCGGCCAGGGCGGTCGGGTCGAGGGTCTGGTCAAGATCACCGACTTCGGCATCTCGCACGCCAGCGGCGACGTGACGCTCACCCAGACCGGCCAGATCACCGGGACGCCGGCCTATCTCGCGCCCGAGGTGGCGCAGGGCCTCGACCCCGGCCCCGCCGCCGACGTGTTCTCCCTCGGCGCCACCCTCTACACCTGCCTGGAGGGCGAGCCGCCGTTCGGCATGGCCGGCAACTCGCTGCAGCAGCTCTACCGGGTCGCGGCCGGGGGGATCAACCCGCCGCAGCGCTGCGGGGCGCTCACCGCGCCGCTGCTGCGCATGCTCTCGTCGGACCCGACGGCCCGGCCGTCGATGACCGAGGTCCGCGACGACCTGGCAGCGCTGGTCGCGGGTCAGGACGGCGACACGACCACCGTGCTCACCGCCCGCACGGACGTCGCCTCGTCGAACCGCAACCGGACGTCGATCTTTCCCGCCGGCGCCGGCGCCGGCGGCGCGGCCGCCGCGGGCGCGGCTGCTGGCGCGGCCATGGGGGCTGCCGCCGCGGCCGCCGACGAGGCGCGGCACACCCCGCCCGAGCAGGCCGAGCCGCCGGGGCGGACGGACCAGCCGAAGCCTGCGGAGCAGGCCCGGCCCACGCCATCGCCCCCGCCATCGCCCACGCCACCGCCATCGCCCCCGCCGGCGCCGGCGCCGGCCAAGCCGGCCGCGCAGCGGACCCCACCTCCCCGGGTCGGCCCGCCCCCCGTGGTCGCGCCCCCCGAGCCCGGTGGCGACGAGCGGCGCCGGCGCATCCCGAAGACCGCCGTGCTGGCCGCCGCGGTGGTCGCGGTGCTGGCCGGACTCGTCGTGTTCTGGACGCTGGTGCTCAGCGACCCCGACGGCACCTCGGCCTCCCCGGACGGTCCCGGTACCTCCGAGCCGGCCGACCCGACCGACGGCGCGACCGGCTCCGATACCGGCGACACCGACACCGGCGACACCGACACCGGCGACACCGGCACCGCCGACACCGGCACTGGAGACGGCAACGAAGGCGACGGCGGCGACCAGGGCGACGGGGGGACCGAGACCCGCTTCGGCCTGGAGGCCGATGACGCCGACGAGTATCTCGACGAGTACCACGAGCTCGTGCTCGACGATCCCGACGCCGCCTACGAGCAGGCCGGCGACACGCTGCGGAGCTCCATCAGCCTCGAGGGCTTCCGGGAGTACTGGGGGGGCGTTCGAGGACGTCGCGATCGACGACGTGGAGGCCGAGAACGGCGACACGGTCACGGCGGTCATGGAGTTCGACTACCCCGACGGGACGACCCAGGTCGAGCGGCACCGCTTCACGTTCGTGGAGCGGGACGGGCGGCTCGTCCTCGACGAGGACGAGTTCGTGGAGATGATCCAGAGCCGCTCCTGAGACGCAGGAACGGCGGCCGGGTCACTTCCGGATCACCATCCGGGCGCCGTCCTGCTCGTACTCGAACCGGCGCACCGTCGAGTCGGTGGACACCTTCTGCAGCAGGTCGAGGAACGACCGTCGTCCCGGCAGCGCGTCGTCGTACGAGACGTGCGGGTTCACCGGCCGGAAGTCCAGTTCCTTCGTGCCCACGGCCGCGAACACCCGGGTGATCAGCTCCTCGTCGGAGACCGCGCCGCCGAACCGGGCCCGCACCTCCTCCAGCGAGGGCTCGTCGACCTTTCTCACCGCCCGCTCCCGCGCCCGCGGACGGTCGAGGATCCGCTCCCGGATCTCCGGGTCCATCTGCTCGACCGCCTCGCGCCCCCAGTGGCCGTGCGCGTAGTCGATGATGTCGTCCCCGACGGCCGCGTAGCGCTCCCCCGTGACCACGTTCAGCGCCGCCTGACTCCCCACGAACTGCGACAGCGGGGTCACCATGATCGGGTAGCCCAGGTCCGCGCGCACCCGTGGGACCTCCTCGAGCGCCTCGGGCAGGCGATCTTCGAGCCCCAGCTGCCCGAGCTGGAAGCGCATGTGCGAGATCATCCCGCCCGGGACCTGGTGCCGGTACAGCAGCTCGTCGTAGGCAAGCGGCCGGCCCACCGGCAGGTTCTCGGCCTCGGCCACGCGGGCGAAGTGCTCGCTGACCCGCTCGAGCGGCCCGGTGTCCACGTCCACGGTGAACCCGCGGGCCCGCAGGTTGCTGACCATGGTGAACACCGAGGGCTGCGAGGCGCCGTCGGCCAGCGGCGGGATCGCGGTGTGGATGAACTCGAAACCGTGCTCGGCGGCGATCAGCGCGACATAGGGGGCCAGCCCGTTGCTGCAGTGCGCGTGGAACTCCAGCGGCACGCCGCCGGCGTTCTGGACGACGACGGGGAACACCTCGCGCGCCGCCTCCGGGGTCAGCAACCCGCCGACGTCCTTGAAGCAGAGCCGGTGGAGGTCGAGGGCGACGGCCTCGCGGGTCTTGCGGGCGTAGTACTCCAGCGTGTGCCGCGGCGAGACCGAATAGATCAGGTTGACCACGGTCTTGATGCCACAGGAGGCCAGCGTGCTCACGTGACGGGCCAGCTCGTCGTAGTCGTTCCACGAGTTCGACGTCCGCGCCGTGGTGACGCCCAGGCCGGCCAGCATCTCGAGGAACCGCTGCTGCACCGACCTCGGCACGTGGGTGAGTTGCGACTTCGCCGCGCCGTGCAGGCGCAGCGGGGTGTCACGCACGCGAGCCGTGCCGAGTTTCAGCCAGTCCCACGGGTCCTCGTGCAGGTCGCGGACGGCGCGCGGGAACTGCGCCGTCGGCACGGCGAACTCGATGGCGTCGAAGCCGGCCGCGTCGAGGTCGGCCAGCGCCGGGAGCATGGCTTCCGTCCGCATCCGGCACGCCCACAGGCTCTGCTGCCCGTCGCGCAAGGTCGTGTCCACCAGGCGGATCTCGCTCATGCCCCAGGATCCTGTCGCACCGGCGCGGGAACGTCGAAACCACGGACGGCGGCGTCCGGGCGGTTTCCCGCGCGGACGCCGCCGTCTGCTTCTGGAGCGGTGGCGGTGGGATTTGAACCCACGGAGGGGGTTGCCCTCACACGCTTTCGAGGCGTGCTCCTTCGGCCGCTCGGACACGCCACCGCCGAAGAGACTACAGGCCCCGCTGGGCACGGAAGAACGCGCGTAGGAGCGTCGCGGACTCCTCGGCGCGCACGCCCCGCGGTCACCTCGGGCCGGTGGTTGAGCCGGCGGTCGCGGACGACGTCCCAGAGCGAGCCGGCGGCCCCGGCCTTCGGGTCGTCGGCGCCGTAGACCACCCGCGCCACCCGGGCCAGCACGCTCGCGCCGGCGCACATCGTGCAGGGCTCGAGGGTCACCACCAGCGTGCAGCCGGCCGAGCCGCCAGCCGTCGCCGTGCACCCGCGCGGCCGCCCGCAGGGCCAGCACCTCGGCGTGCGCCGTCGGGTCGCCGCGCTTCTCCCGCTCGTTCGCCGCCTCGGCGAGCACCGCGCCGTCCGGCCCGAGGACGACGGCGCCGATCGGCGTGTCCCCCCACTCCTGCGCAGCCGCGGCGAGCTCGAGCGCCCGCCCCATCGCGGCGTCGACGTCGGGGGTCATCGGGGTCCGATCCCGGAAGCCGGCGCTCTGCTTACAGGGGGAGGCAGAGCACGAGGATGCCGGGGAGAGGCTGCGGGCGGCGCGGGTCACGCGGCGGCCTCGTCCAGCCGCAAGCCGACGAGCCGGGACAGCTCGGCCAGCGCGGCCGCCGGGTCGACCACCTTGATCGTGGGAACCCCAGCGCCCGGGCCGGCTTGAGGTTGATGCCCAGGTCGTCGAGGTAGGCGCAGTCCGCGGCCGCGACTCGGCCGGCCGACGGCCTCGGAGAGCCGGGTCAGCGCGCGGCAGTAGATCTCCGGCTCCGGCTTGCGCACGCCCTCGACCGACGACTCCACGACCGCGTCGAACAGCGCCAGCAGGTCGCCCAGCGCACCGGTGCGCTCCATCGGGGCGACGTTGTTCGACAGCAGCGCCAGCGGCAGCCCGGCGGCCCGCAGCCGCCGCACGGCGGCGACCATCGCCGGCCGCAGCTCGCCGCGCGAGCGCCGCGAGCACGCGGGCCGCCTCGACCCGGTGCCCGGCGGCCAGCGCCTCGGCCTCGAACGCCGCGCGAGAACCCGGCGACGTCGAGCTCGTTGCGCTCGAACCGCGCCCACGCGTTGGTGTCCGGGTCGGTCGAGTTCAGCCGCCGATCAGCCCGTCCGGCAGCCCGGCCTCGGCCTCGTAGGCGGCGAACGCCGTCATCGGGCTCTCGGTGAGCACCCCGCCGAGGTCGAACACCACCGCCGACACGGTCACCGGCGCCACCGCCGCGGCCAGCTCGTCGGCGAACCCGAGCCGCACGGCGATCCGCTGCACCATCTCGTCGGCCCAGAGGTCGTCGGCGGTCACGATCGCCCGCAGCTCTTCGGCCGGCAGCCCGTCGTCGGCGAACACGTCCAGGTCACCGCCGGGCCAGCCGGTCTCGTCGTCGTCGAAGGCGCCCTCGGTGTCGACGCCGATGCCGTACCGCTCGACCACCTCGGCGGCCAGCACCCACTCCAGCATCGTGGCGTCGGAGATCAGCGCCCGCACCATCCCGCCCGGCCCGTGCCGCAGGACGACGAAGTACAGCCGCGAGTCGACCACCAGCACGAACGGCGGCGGCCAGCCGTCGGCCCCCGCCTCGCCCAGCGCCCGCTCGAGCACCGGCAGCTCGTCACCGGCGTCCTCGGCAAGCAGCTCCACCCGCCAGCGGTCACCGGCCCGGCTCGACCCGGACGGCGAAGCTGGGCGCGCGTCGCCGGCCGTCATCGCTTGCGCAGCATGGTCAGCCCGTCGGCCAGCGGCAGCAGCACCGTCTCCCACCGCGGGTCGGCGGCCAGCGCCGGCGTTCAGCCCGGCGACCGCGTGGTCGTCGTCGCGTCCGGGGGTCGAGCACCTTGCCGCGGCGCAGCGTGTTGTCCAGGAGGACGACCCCGTTCGGGTTCATCCGCGGGTACAGCTCCTCGACGTAGGCGGGTAGCCGGTCTTGTCCGCGTCGACGAAGGCGAGGTCGAACGTCTCGACCTCCGGCAGCGGCGCGCAGGGTCTCGCAGCGCGTCGCCGAGCCGCAGCTCGATCCGGTCGGCGAGCCCCGCCCGCTCCCAGTACCGGCGGGCGATCGCCGTCCACTCCGCGTTGACGTCCAGGCAGAGCAGCGAACCGTCGGCCGGCAGGCCGCGGGCGATGCACAGCGCCGAGAAGCCGGTGAACGTGCCGATCTCGATCGCCGTCCGGGCACCGAGCGCGGCGGTGAGCAGCTGCATGAACGCGCCCTGCTCGGGCGGCGATCTGGAAGGTTGCCGGCGACGCGCCCCGCTCGCCAGCGCGGCGGTCTCGGCCAGCAGGTCGGCGACGACCTCGTCCGGGGGCCTCGGAGCGCGCCCGCACGTAGTCGGCGAGTTCCGGCGTGAGGAGGAACGACCGCGGCGTCATAACCTCTGATCATGGCCGACGCCGCCGGGGATGCCGACATCGATGCCGACTGTTCGCCCAGCTGGCCGCCGATCCCCTGGCCGCGCACCTGGGCATCACCCTCGAGCAGGTCCGCCCCGGCTACGCCCGCGCGTCCATGACCGTGGGCCCCGAGCAGCTCAACGCCGTCGGCACCGCGCACGGCGGCGCCACGATGGCGCTGCTCGACGTCGTGCACGCGGCGGTCAGCAACAGCCACGGCACGGTGGCGATCGCCCAGGACGTGCACACCGAGTTCCTCGCCGCCGGCCGCGCCGGCGACCGGCTCACCGCCGAAGGCAGCGAGGTGCACCGCAGCAGCCGGACGGCGGTCTACCGCATCGACGCCCGCACGGACGACGGCCGGCTGGTCGCCACCGCGCTCGCCCGGGTCTTCCGCACGGAGCGACCGTGGGCCGGCGGCGAACCGGGGACGACGGCATGACCGGCTTCCCGGTGCCGACGATGCCCACTCCCGCCCGTCGCCGTGGTCGGGCTCGGCCAGCTCGGCGGCTCGCTCGCCGCCGCACTGGCCGCCGCCGGCCGCGAGGTGTCCGGCTGGGACGTCGACCCGGCGGCCCGCGACGCGGCCGAGGCCCGCGGGGTCCGGATCACCCGCGAGCTCGCCGGCGTCGTCGTCCTGGCCGTGCCGCTGCCGGAGATGGGCCGCGCGCTCGACGGGCTGACCGTCGACCCCGACGCCACGATCACCGACCTCGGCTCGGTGAAGAGCCGCGGTGGTCGCCGAGCTCGGCGAGCGCTTCGGCAGCCGCTTCGTCGGCGGCCACCCGATGTGCGGGACGGAACGGTCCGGCCCGGAGGCCGTCGACCCGGAACTGTTCCGCGGCGCCCGGTGGGCGCGTCTGCCTGGAGGCCGGCACCGAGCTGCCGCGCTGGCTGCGGGTCGCCGAGGTGGCGCTGGCGGTGGGCGCCGAGGTGGTGCCGGTGACCGCGGCCGAGCACGACGAGGCCGTCGCCGCGATCAGCCACGTGCCGCACCTGCTGGCCGCCGCCCTCGCCGCGGCCGCCGGCGAGGCCGGGCCCGCTGGCGCTGTCGCTGGCCGCCGGCAGCTTCCGCGACGGCACCCGCGTGATCGGCAGCGACCCCGCGTTCGTCACCGCGATGGTCGACCGGCAACGCCGGCCCGACCGCCGCCGCCCTCGACCGCGTGCAGCGCCAGCTGGCCCGCCCCTGGCCCGACCTGGTGGCCGCCGGCCACGCCGTCCGCACCTTCACCCCGGACCGGCGCACCGTCCGGGTGCCGCTGGACCGCGCCGCCCTGCTGGCCCTCGGCCGCGCCGGCGGCGCGGTCACCCGACCAGGCTGGCCGCCTTCGTCGAGGGGTGGGTGCCCGACCGGGGCGCCTGAGCCGTTTACGGGTGCCCCTGGAGGGCAGCATCCGCGGCATGGACGAGAACGACATCCTCAGCCGCATCTCACGCCCTCGTCGACGAGGAGCACCGGCTGCGCGACAACGACGAGCACACCGACGAGGAACGCGCGCGGATCGCCCAGCTCGAGGCGCAGCTCGACCAGTGCTGGGACCTGCTGCGCCAGCGGCGCGCCAAGCGGCAGTACGGCGAGGACCCGGACGAGGCCGAGACCAGGCCCGCGACGGAGGTCGAGAACTACCTGCAGTAGGGCTCGACCACGTCGGCCGAGCGACTGATCGGCCGCCGCTTGAGCCCCGCACCACCTGAGGCAATGGAAGCTTTACCTACGTCTCGGGCGCTCAGACGTATGTAAAGCTTCCATTGCCTGGGTCGGGACGGCGCACATCTACTCTGGAGCGGACGGGCCTGCGGGGGCGCCCTGACCAGAACTGCACCGACGTCAGAGAGCGAGCATGGGCCGCCACGCCGATCCCTCCGCAGGCAACCGCACCGGCCGGTCCCCGTACCTCTTGTTCGGCGCCGCAGGCATCGCCCTGCTGCTGGTCGCCGGCGGCCTGGTCTGGTGGCTCGCCGGCGGCGACGACGGGGACTGCGGCACCGAGCGCGCCGTGCGCGTCACCGTCGCCCCCGAGATCGCCGACCTCACCGCAGAGCTGCTGGCCGAGCCGCAGGTGCTGACCGACGGCGAGTGCGCGGTCGCCACGGTCACGAGCCAGCGCCCGCTGCAGACCGTCGGCGACATCGCGGCCCTCGAGGCCGGCAGCCTGCCCGAGGTGTGGGTGCCCGACTCGTCGCTGTGGACCGCCCGGGTGTCCGACACCCCGGTCGACGGCTCGGGCTCGATGGCCACCTCGCCGGTGGTGCTGGCCACCAGCCGCGCGGCCGTCGACGAACTGGGCTGGGCCGACGAGCCGCCCAGCTGGAGCGACGCGCTCACCTCCGACCGCCCGCTCGCCGTGCCCGACCTGGCCACCAGCGCGGAGGGGCTGGCCGCGCTGGCCGCCGTCCGCAGCTCGCTGGGCGGCGGGGTCGAGGCCGACAACACCGTGGTGCAGGCCGTGCTGGCCGCCGCCCGCGGTCCGGCGATCGCCGCGGACGAGGCCCTGGCGGCCGGCGCCGCCGACCAGGCCGACGCGCCGCTGGTGCCGGTCAGCGAGCAGGAGGTCGTGGCCACCAACCGCGACGTCGAGGACCCGTCGCTGGTCGCCGTGTACCCGAGCGAGGGCTCCCCGGTGCTCGACTACCCCGTCGTTCGGGTGGGCGAGGCGGCCGACGAGCAGCGGCCCGCCGTCGACGCCGTCGTCCGTGCGCTGACCTCGCAGGCGGCCAGGGACGCCGTGCATCGTGCCGGGTTCCGCACCGACGACGGCACCGCGTTCGAGGGCGCCGGCGAGGCGACCGGCACCCGCGAGGAGGCGCCCGAGGCGCTCGCCCTCGATCCGGCCGCGACGCAGGAGCTGCTGGCGCGGATCACCAGCCTCGCGACCCCGTCGCGGCTGCTCGCGGTCGTCGACGTCTCGACGTCGATGGAGGCGCCCGTCGGCGGCGGCACCCGCGCCACCCTGGCCCGCGACGCGGCCAAGAGCGCGCTGCCGCTGTTCCCGGACACCTCCGCCATCGGGCTGTGGTTCTTCGCGGTCGACCTCGCCGACGGTGACTGGGAGACGGTGGTGCCCACCCGCACGCTGGACACCTTCGTCGAGGGCACCTCGCAGGAGGAGCTCCTCGACGCCGCGCTCGACACCCTGCCGTCGCGGCTCACGCCCGGAGGCACCGGGCTGTACGACACGACGCTGGCCGCCGTCCGCAGTGCGCGGGACAGCTACGACGCCGAGGCGGTGAACAGCGTCGTCATCGTCACCGACGGCACCAACGAGGACGACGGACTGGCGCTGGAGGAGCTGCTGCAGCGGCTGCGGGACGAGGCCGACCCCGACCGCCCGGTCAAGGTCATCGGCATCGCGCTCGGCCCCGACGCCGACCTCGGCGCGCTCGAGCAGATCGCGGAGGCCACCGGGGGCGCCGCGTACTCGGCGGTGGAGGAGACCGACCTGCAGCAGGTGCTCTTCGACGCCCTCCGCCAGCGCGGCTAGCGAGCGTCCTCGCGGCAGAGCTCGCAGGAGCCGGTCGCGGCTTCCGTGGAGCGGTCAGGCATTCCTGGCCGGACGGCGGAACCGGAACTCGCGGCGGCCGGTGACGGCCACCAGGCCTCCGGCGGCGCCGAACAGCGCCACGGCGGCGGCGAACACCGGCGCCGGTGAGGCGTCCTGCCCGTACACGGCGGGCGCAGCGGCGATCGTCCCGCCCTGCGCGGTGGTTCCCTGTCCGCCGTCGCCGAACGCGCGCCCGGAGGCACCGGCCGGCGGCAGGACGTCGGTCCCCGATCGGGTGCCCTCGTCGCCCGCGTCGTCGCCGGCGGGCAGGGCGTCGGAACCGTCGGGGTCGACGACGGTCCCGTCGGGTACCTGCGGGGCGGCTCCGTCCCGGCCGGGCGGCGCCATCGGAACGGTCGCGGGGGCCGCGGGCGCGATGATCGCCGCGCAGTCCTCCTCGGCCGGGCGGGTGAAGGTGTAGCCCTCGAGGTCGTCGACGTGGCTGCCGCCGGCGCCGTCGAGGGCCGTGTACTCGAGGTACCCGTCGATCGTCTCGCCCCAGGCGACGTCGCCGGTGGCGAGGACGGCGCGCTCGCCGGGCTGGATCACCACGGAGTCCTCCCCCGCCGGGGCGCGCGTGGTGGCGAGGGTGACGGCGTAGGGCCGCGTGCCGGCGACGACCTCGACGACGACACCGCCGGGGCGGCAGCTGGGGCCGTGGGTCACCCGGGCGTCGGGGCGGGTCGGGTCGTCGACGGCGGCTGCCGGGCCGGCCGCGGCCACTCCCGCGGCGAGCACTCCGGCGACGAGGGTCAGCAGCAGCGCCGCCCGGCCTGTCGGCTCGGTGGCTGCGTGCGCGCTCGGCGTCCGTGTCGGCACGGGCGTCCCCCTCGGTGCTGCTCGCCCGACCGGATTCCCCCTCCGGCCCTGGCGGCTCCCATCATGAAGCCGTAACGGGCCGGTTTCCGCCAGTGACCTTGGTCCTGCGGCGTGTCTCCCGGCGTGTCGCGCCGGCTTGGCGAAAACCGCCAACGGCCGGAGAACTCCTGGTCGCCCGGGCGTGTCGGCCGCGGCCGCTACGGTGCGACGCGTGACGACAGCGGGAGCCGGACGACGCAGGCAGGACGAGGTCTACCGGGCGGGGGTCTACGGCCGCCGCCCCTCGGTGCCGACGGCGGCGCGCGCACTCCAGCGGCGGGCGCGGCAGGCGCTGCACCCGACGCGCCTACGCCTACGTCGCGGGCGGTGCCGGCAGCGAGACGACCCAGCGGGCCAACCGGGCCGCCTTCGACCGGTGGTCGGTGGTGCCGCGCGTGCTGCGCGACGTCAGCGACCGCGACAGCTCCGTGGAGCTGTTCGGACGCCGGCTGCCCGCACCCGTGCTGCTCGGCCCGGTGGGGGCGCTCGAACTGGTGCACCCCGAGGCCGACCTCGCCGTCGCGCGGGCGGCCGCCGGGCTCGGCGTGCCCCTGGTGTTCTCCAACCAGGCGTCGGTGTCGATGGAGACCTGCGCGGCGGCCATGGGCGACTCGCCCCGCTGGTTCCAGCTGTACTGGTCGACGTCCGACGAGCTCGTCGAGAGCCTCTTCGGCCGGGCCGAGGCGGCCGGCTGCGACGCGCTCGTCGTCACCCTCGACACCACGATGCTGGGCTGGCGGCCGCGCGACCTCGACCTCGGACACCTGCCGTTCGCGCTGGGCAAGGGCATCGCCCAGTACACCTCCGACCCCGTCTTCCGCCGCCTGGTCGAGGAGCGGGCGGCGGCCGCTGCCCCGCGCGATCGGCAGCCGCGGCCGACGGTGGCCGCCGTCCGGGCGCTGGTCGGCATGGCCCGCGCCTGGCCGGGCCCGCTGCTCGAGAACCTGCGTTCCCCGCTGCCGCGGGCCGCGGTCGAGACGTTCCTGTCCATCTACTCCCGACCCTCGATCACCTGGCAGACCTGGCCTGGCTGCGCGCGCGCACGCGACTGCCGATCCTGCTCAAGGGCGTGCTGCACCCCGACGACGCCCGGCGGGCGCTCGACGAGGGGGTGGACGGGGTCGTGGTCAGCACCCACGGCGGCCGGCAGGTCGACCGGTCGGTCGCGGCGCTGGACGCGCTGCCCGACGTGCTGGCCGCCGTCGACGACCGCGCGCCGGTGCTGCTCGACAGCGGCGTCCGCTCCGGGGCCGACGCGTTCGTGGCGGTCGCGCTGGGCGCGCGGGCGGTGCTGCTCGGGCGGCCCTACGCCTGGGGCCTGGGCCTCGCGGGCGAGGACGGCGTCCGTCAGGTGGTGTCCGACGTGCTCGGTGAGTTCGACCTGACGCTGGGGCTGACCGGACACACGGCGGTCCAGCAGCTCTCCCCCGCCGTCCTGCGGCGCGCCTGAGACGACACGCCGGGCCGACTTGACCCGTCGAGTGACGCGAGTCACAGTGGGACGTGGGGCGGGGGTAGCCGGCTACGAGTGGTCTCCCATCGCTGGGAGAACCGACCAACGCGGCCAGACCGTCAGGACCGGCACCCCCGCCCCCACGTCCTCCCTCCCACGCGCAGGTCAGCCGGCTGCGGACGGCGTCCGCGGGTCCGGGCCCCGGGTGCCCTGGACGTAGCGCGGGTCCGCGGGCGGGAACGGCACGAGCGGCCGGTCGGCGAGCACCGGCGCCATCGCGTCGTGCCAGATCATCGCCGGCATCCGTCCGCCGAAGCCGCCGACGTCCTGGTTCCGCATGGGGTTGTAGACCATGACGCTCGCGGCCATCTGCATCGTGTAGCCGACGAACGCGGTCGAGTAGTGGTCCTGCGAGGTGCCGGTCTTGCCGGCGATCTGGTGCCCGGGCACCCACGCCCGCCAGCCGGTCTGCCCCGGGTAGCCCGGTTCGACGTCCTTGCGCAGCGCCTGGTTGAGGGTGTTCGCCAGCCCCCGGTCCAGGGTCCGTTCGCAGCGGTCCTCCGGCAGCAGCGGCCCGCCGTCCGGGGCGGTGAGCTCCTCGCCGTCCGGCCCGAGCACCCGCGCGACCGGGGTCGGCCGGCAGCGGATGCCTCCGGCGGCCAGGGTCGCGTAGGCGTTGGCCAGCGCGAGCGGGCTGGTCGCCTCGGTGCCGAAGGTGAACGAGCCGCGGTTCTCGGAGATGACCTGGTCGGCGATGGGGTCGATCGAGGTCAGTCCCAGCCGCTGGGCCATGCGCACCGGGCCCGCGACGCTGCCCAGCTGGTCCTCCAGCGCCAGGAAGTAGGTGTTCGAGGACATGTAGAGCGCCTGCTCGAGGGTCAGCCGCCGCGGGTAGGTGCCCGCGTTGGGCACGGAGTAGCGCTCGCCCTCGTCCCGGTACACGCGGGAGACGTAGGGGTCGGCGGTGGTGATCACGTGGTCGAGTCCGAAGCCGCGCGCCAGGGCGGCCGCGGCGGTGAAGATCTTGTAGGTGGAGCCGGTGCCCTGGCCGGGAGCCAGGTGCAGGGGCACGGTGCTCTGCCGCGGATCGGCCGGGTTCGGGCCGAAGATGCGGTTGACCGTGAGGGCGAGCACCCGGCCGGTGCCGGGCTCGATGACGCTGTAGACACCGGCCCGGGAGTCGTCGAGGGCGAGCGCCGCGACGACGGCACGGTCCCCGGCGCTCTGGACGGCGGGGTCGAGGGTGGTGTGGATGTGCAGGCCACCGGTGTGCAGCTGCCGGTCGGTGACGCCCAGCCCGCGCACGTACTGCAGCACATAGTCGCAGAAGAAGCCGCCGATCCTCGCGCCCGTGCAGCCGCGGGGCGGGGGTGGCCCCGGGGTCACATCGACCGGGCGCAGCCGCGCCTCGTCGGCCGCGGCACGGTCGACCAGGCCGAGGTCGAGCATGCGGCCGATGACCACGTCGCGCCGCAGCGTGGCCCGCTCGGGAGAGGTGAATGGGTCGAACGTCGCCGGGCTCTGCACGAGGCCGGCCAGGGTCGCGGCCTGGCCGAGGGTCAGGTCCAGCGGCCGGACACCGAAGTAGCGCTCGGCCGCCTCGTGGATGCCGTAGGCGCCGGCGCCGAAGTAGGCCCGGTTGAGGTAGCGGGTGAGGATCTGGTCCTTGCTGAGCCGCTGCTCCATCCCGATCGCCAGCTGGGCCTCGTACAGCTTGCGGGCGAGGCTCTCCTCGGTGGCCGCCGCCCGTTCCTGGGGTGTGCCGGCCTCCTGCAGCCGGACCAGCTTGACCAGCTGCTGGGTGAGCGTCGACCCGCCCTCGACCACGGTGCCGGCGATCAGGTTGCGGGCCGAGGCCCGCACCAGCGCCTCGGCGTCCACGCCGCCGTGCCGGTGGAACCGGGCGTCCTCGATCGCGACCAGCGCGTCCTTGACGACCTGCGGGATCTTCTCGCTCGGGATCGGCGTCCGGTTGTGCGTGAAGATCTCGGCGATCACCGTGCCGTCGGCGGCGAAGATCGTGGTGTTGCGGACCGGATGGCGGTCGAGGACGTCGGCCTCGGCCGGTCGGAGCACGTCGGAGGCCAGGCCGGAGACCGCGGCCGCGCCGCCCAGCCAGGGCAGCGCCAGTGCGGCGACCAGCGTGCCGGCCATCGCGGTCGACGTCGCGAGGCCGACCAGGTCCACCACCGGGCGCCACCAACGCCGCCGACGGTGGGGCTCCCGGTCGACGCCCGGCAGGGTGAGCCCCTCGGCGCTCTCCCACCGGCTCACCCGCGCACCCCCGTCCAGGGACCACGAGGTGCCCACGACCGCGGAGGCGGAGGGGCACCAGGAACACACGGTGCACCGCCGTCCGGCGCGGCGACAGAGCGCAAGGACCCCGGCCGCGCCGGGACGTCCGTCCCTGCCCCGGAGCGATCAGCGAGGAGCTGCGCCCGGCCGCTCGGCGTCGTCGTCCGCACTCTCCGGCTCGGGACGCCAGCCCTCGACGAACGCCGCCGGCGGCTGGACGAACCGCTCGGAGGGCCACCACTGCAGGATCGGCGCCATCGCGTCACGCCAGATGCCCGCGGGGATGCCGCCGCCGAAGCTGCCGACGTCCCGGTTCCGCTGCGGGTCGTAGACCATCACGCTCGCGGTCAGGCCGGGGAGGTAACCGACGAAGGTGGCGGAGTAGCGGTCCTGCGAGGTGCCGGTCTTGCCCGCGATCTGGCGCCCCGGCACGTGGGCCGCCGAGCCGGTCTGGCCGGCGAAGCCGGGCATGACGTCCTTGCGCAGCGCGAGGTTGAGTGCGTCGGCCAGGCCCGGGGAGATCACCCCCTGGCAGCGGTCCTGCGGCAGCAGCGGGCTGCCGTCCTCGCGGGTCAGCGGCTCGCCGTCGGGACCGAACACCTCGTCGACCGGGGACGGCGCGCACCGCGTGCCACGACCGGCCAGGGTCGCGTACGCGTTGGTCAGGGCGAGGGGGCTGGTGGCCTCGGCGCCGAAGGAGAACGAGCCCCGGTTCTGCGCGACGATCCGGTCGGCCACCGGGTCGAGCGAGGTCAGGCCCAGCCGCTGGGCCATCCGCACCGGACCCTCGACGCTGCCGAGCTGGTCCGACAGCGCCAGGAAGTAGGTGTTCGACGACCGGTACAGCGCCTTCTCGAGCGTGAGCTCCTCCGGGTAGCTGCCGGCGTTGCGGACGCAGTACCTGCCGTCGGTGTCCCGGCCCCGGCACGGCCCCTCGTACACCCGCGACACGTAGGGATCCGGGGTGCGGATGACGTGGTCGAGCCCGAACCCCCTGGCCAGCGCCGCGGCCGCGGTGAACACCTTGTACGTCGAGCCGGTGCCCTGCCCCGCGGCCAGGTGCAGGTTGACCGTGGTCTGCCGCGGGTCGTCCCCGTCGAGACCGAACTCGCGGTTGACCGACATGGCGATCACCCGGCCGGTGCGCGGCTGCACCACCGTGTAGATGCCGGCCCGCGGATCGTCGGTGGCCAGGGCCTCGCGGACGGCGGCGTCACCGGCCCGCTGGAACTCGGGGTTGAGCGAGGTGCGGACGGTCAGCCCGCCGGTCTCGAGCTGGGTCGCGGTCAACCCCACCGTGCCGGTCAGGTAGTCGACGACGTAGTCGCAGAAGAAGCCGCCGATCCGCGCCTCGACGCAGCCGTTCGGGGCCCGGCCGCCCGCCACGACCTGCACCGGCTCCGCCCGCGCCTCCCGCGCCGTGGCGGCGTCGACCATGCCGAGGTCGAGCATCCGCCCGATGACCACGTCGCGGCGCGCGGTGGCCCGCTCGGGCGCGGTGAACGGGTCGTAGGACGACGGGCTCTGCACCAGCCCGGCGAGGGTGGCCGCCTGGGCGACGGTCAGCTCCGCCGCGGGGACGCCGAAGTACGTCGTCGCCGCCGCCTCGACGCCGTAGGCCCCGGCGCCGAAGTAGACCCGGTTGAGGTAGCGGGTGAGGATCTCGTCCTTGCTGTAGCGCTGCTCGAGTCCCATGGCGAGCTGGGCCTCGGAGAGCTTGCGGCCCAGGTCCTCCCGCGTGGCGTCGCGGCGCTCCTCGGCGGTCTCGGCCGCCTGCAGCCGCACCTGCTTGATCAGCTGCTGGGTGATCGTCGAGCCGCCCTCGACCACCGTCCCGGCGACGAGGTTGCGGGCCAGCGCCCGCGCCAGGCCCTGGGCGTCGACGCCGGCGTGCTCGTAGAAGCGGGCGTCCTCGATGGCGACCAGCGCCTGCTTCATCACCGGCGCGATCTGCTCGCTCGACACCACCGTGCGGTTGCGCCGGTAGAGCTCGGTGATCAGCGTGCCGTCGTTGGCGAGGATGCGGGTGTTGCCGGCCGGCGTCCGGTCGACGGCGTCGGTGGCCGCCGGGCTGAGCAGGTGCGCGCCCGTGCGGCCGACGGCGGCCGCGCCGCCGACCCACGGCAGCGCGAGGCCCGCGACCAGCGCGCCGGCGACGACCGTCGCGACGCAGAGCGCGAGCAACCGCACGATCGGCGCCCACCACCGGCGTCGCCGCCGTGGCGGCACCTCGACGCCGGGCAGGGCCAGCCCCTCGGCGGTGTCCCAGCGGCTCATGCGCGGGTCCCGGCGAGCGGTCGGCGGCGGGCGGCGGTGGGCACGGAGGTCCTCCCCGGCGGGTCGGGTCGACGGCCCGCCGGGCGGCGGGCCACGCTCGGACTTCCCGGCACGGTGCACCCCGGACGCGCGATACCGACGATCGCAACGTGTTCTTCATGTGCCCGCTCGCCCGACCGAGGACTGCGTCAGAGCGCGAGCAGGCCGAGCACCGCCGTGGGGCTGGTGACCTCCGGGGCGCTCCGGGCCAGCACCGTCGCGTAGTAGGAGTCGGCGGCCGCGGCGGTGCCGACGTCCCGGCCCGCCTGCTCGGACAGGAACCACCGGTGCTCGAGGATCTCGTGGAAGATCTCGGCCGGCGCGAGCCGGCCCAGGAGCTCGGCGGGGATCGACTCGACCACCGGCAGGTAGACGTCGGTCAGCCACAGGTGCGCGGCGATCGTCTCGGGAACGGGCTCGCCGTCCCGCTGCTCGAGGTGGGCGCGGTGGCTGCGCAGCGCGTTGAGCAGCCGCCGGGCCTGGTTCTCACCGACCTCGAGTCCGGTGAGCCGGAGCAGGTCGCGACGGTTGCCACCGTGCTCGGCGACCCGGGTCGACACGCGCAGCCGCGCGGCGCCGTCGTCCGCGGTGATCAGTTCGACCTCACCGGCGTCGAAGCCCAGGTCGTTGATGCGGCGCAGCCGCTCGGCCATGCGCCGGCTCTGCTCGTCGGGGGCGAGGAACTCCTCGCGGGTGAGCTCGTCCCACAGCGCCGTGTACGTCGGCCGCAGGCCGGCGGAGAGCTCGATCGGGTCGATGCCCGCCGGCAGCAGGCCGCCGGCGTCGAGGTCGAGCAGCTCGGCGCCCACCCGCTCGGCGGCGAGGTCGACGTCGTAGAGCCGCTGGCCGGGGCTGAGCGTGCGGTGCCGCTCGACGGTCTCGGCGTCGACGAGGTAGGCCGCCATCTCGCCGGCGTCGGGCCGGAAGAGGGTGTTGGACAGCGAGCAGTCGCCCCAGAAGACGCCGGCCAGGTGCAGGCGGACGAGCAGCTCGACCATGGTGTCGGTCAGCTGCCGCGCCGACTGCTCCCCGCGCGGCGTCGAGAACAGGTACCGGTAGGAGACGGAGTAGTCGAGGTAGCGGGTGACCAGGACGGCCGGCTGGTCGTCGGGCCGGTCCACGCAGATGCCGAGCGCGGTGACCGCCGGCAGGCCCTCCTCCGCGAACTCGCCGAGCAGCCGGTACTCCTTGCGGGCCAGGCGCTCGTCGATCTCCTTGAGGGCGTAGACCTGCCCCTCGCTGACGACGAACCGGACGACGTGCCGCGAGATGCCCCGCTGCGGGACGGTGAGGACGACGTCGTCGGGCCACTCCTCGAGCGGGCGCGTCCAGGGCAGCGCGAGCAGGCCGGCCGCCTCGGCAGCGGGCGGGCGGAAGAGGAAGCGCATGCGGGTGCCTGACGTCGGGGAAGGCGGCCGATCCATCGTCCCCCGCGCCCGGCGGCATCCGGGGGCGTGCGGACGGCGATTCGTCATGACGTCTGTCACCGGCCCAGCTCCCGCCGGACGCCGGTGTCGACGACCGACGCGCACGCTCTCGCTCGGGTTGCCGTCAGTGCTGGAAGGGATCGGGGTCGCACCGGTCGCCGGTGGTGCTCGGCGTCGGGCAGCCGATCTGCAGGAAGTCGTAGAAGGCGCGCGGCTCGCCCTCGACCGCGTAGCGGACCTCGTCGACGGTCGCGAACTGCTCCAGGGTCGCCTCGACAGAGGCCATGACGGCGCTGCCGCCGCAGCTGGTGCTGGCGTTGCCCAGGTCCAGGAAGGATCCGTCGAGGTCGAGGTAGGCCACGCCGTCCGCGACGTGCAGGCTGCGGAGGAGGTCCTCCGTGACGGCGTCGAAGAGCGACGACAGCCCGCGCTGCTCCTCCTCCGCTGTCGGACCGGCGAACAACTCGGTCAGTGCCGCGGTGGCGACCGCCTCGGTCTCGGGGACCTCCCGCGGCACGGCCTCGACGACGCTGCAGGACGACCCGTCGATGCGGTTGAAGAAGACCTGCACCGACGTGGTCCCGCGGTCGTCGTCCGTAGCAGGCGCACCGGTGGACGGGCTGGACGACGGAGCACTGCTGTCAGCCGCCGGTGGTGTGCTCGCACCGGCGGCGTCGTCCGGCGGGGAGTCGGCGCAACCGGCGGCGAGGCCGAGCGCGAGAGCGGAGGCGAGGAGCGGCCAGGAACGCATGCGGCGACGCTAGGGAAAGCCCATGACGCCAGACCGTCAGTGACGTGACGAGGACGCTGAGCTTGGGCGACGGCGCACGCAACAGGCGAAGCGTCCCGGTCAGCGGCGCGACCGACGACGCCGCGCCCACAAGGCCAGCGCCGCCAGGCCGAGCAGGAGCGTTACGACCACAGTCATCGCGCTCGTCACGGTGGTGATGGTGGCAGCACGTCGCCGCCACCACCCGCTGGTGGACCGAACCGCCCGGGCAGCCTGGCGTGCACAGGGAGGCCGGGACGAGGCAAGGCGCTAGCGTCCCGAGGCGTGACGAGGGAGACGACGTACTGGCGGGGAGTCCGGAAGCGCGCGCCGTGGGCCTTGATTCCGGCGCTGATCGCGGGGGTGGCCATGTGGTGGGTTTCGACGACGCTGTCGGTGGCCCTGCTCTTGGGGGTCACCACCTTCGTCGCCGGAACTCTGCTCCCGGCACAGCAGTCGGGTGTGCATCGCTCCTGAGGCTCCGGCCCTCGCCCCCATGGGCCCGGAAACGAACCTGCGCGCCTCCCCCGTCGGGGAAGCGCGCAGGTCGGTGTCTCAACCAGACGTGCACCCGAAGGGATTCGAACCCCTAACCTTCTGATCCGTAGTCAGATGCTCTATCCGTTGAGCTACGGGTGCGTGTGTTCAGTTGTCGTGCGCGGAGGCTCCGGGATTTGAACCCGGGATGGGGATTAACCCAAACCGCATTAGCAGTGCGGCGCCATAGACCGGACTAGGCGAAGCCTCCCGGGGCCCGAGTCGCTCGGAACCACCGAGGAGGAAGACTACCAGCGGCCCGCGGCTCGGTCCGAGGGGGCCGGACCCGCCTCCACCCCGGCTCGGGTGGCGAGGCCCCGGACTCAGGCGGCGATGCGCGGGCTCAGGCGGCGATGCCCGGCCTCAGGCGGCGACCGGCTCCCGGAGCACCGGACGCCGGAGCCCGGGCACCAGCGTCGCGGCCACCGCCAGCGCGGCCCCGACGGCGGCCAGCACGAGGGCTACCGGTCACCCCCGCCGAGCCCTCGATCAGCGCGCCGCCGAGGGCCGCCCCGATCGCCGAGGCCCCGAACGCGATGGTCGACAGCCAGGTGAACGCCTCGGTGGTCGCGTGCGACGGCGCGATCGAGCCGACCAGCGAGCTCTGCACCGTGAGCGTCGGGGCGATCGCCGTCCCGCCGAGGAACAGCAGCACGCCGAGCACCCACGGGCTGGACACCGCGGCGAGCGGCACCATGCCGATGGTCACGCCGAGCAACCCCCACCGGTACTGCCGCGGCAGCCCGGCCGAGACCACGCGAGCCCCGAACCACAGGCCGCCGGCGACCGATCCGAGCGCCCACACGGCCAGCAGCACGCCGGACAGACCGGGCGCCCCGGCCTGGTCGGCGAAGGCGGGCACGGCCACCTCGAGCGCGCCGAAGCCGAGCATCAGCGCCGAGCCGCTCACCAGGATCCGGGGCATGCCCGGCGCCAGCGCCGTCGACAGCAACCCGGTACGGACGGCGGGGCTCGGCGTCCAGGCGCGCATCGCGCCGGACAGCGCGATCGCCAGCGCGCCGGCCACGGCGAGCACCCCGGCGACGGCGACCGCCAGCGCCGGAGACCCCAGCACGGTGATCGCGGCGACCGTGGTCGGGCCCGCGACGAAGACGAACTCGGTGGCCGTGGCGTCCAGCGCGTAGGCGGTGGGGCGCACCGCGGGGTCGACCCGCGACCACAGCGCCCGGACCGTGCCCGACACCAGCGGAGTCGACGCCCCGGTCGCCGCCGAGGCGAGCAGGACGAGCTCCAGCGGGGCGCCGCTCAGCACGACGACGACGAGCACGGCGAGCAGCGCCGGATAGGTGACCGCCTCGACCAGCAGCACCACGCGGGCGCCCCGCCGGTCCGCGAGACGGCCGAGCACCGGGGCCATCACGGCCATCGCGATGCCCAGGGTGGCCGCGGCGAGACCGGCGGCCGCGTACGACCCGGTCTGCTGCCTGCACCATCAGCAGCAGCGCCAGCGGCACCATGGCCGAGGGCAGCCGACCGGCGAACCCGGCCAGCAGCAGGACCGGCGCCGACGGAAGCCGCCAGACGGTCAGGTACGCGACGCACGACAGCACTTCCAAGTACCTTGCAGGGATGACGTAGGTGGTCAAGGCGCGTTGACCACCTACATGAGAGTAGAGACCGGAAGGTAGGGAGTCAAATGGACTACGACACCTACGGGTCGAACGCGGTCGAGCTGGCCATCGACCTGGCCAATGCCGACCGGTCGGAGCCGGAGTGGGCCGGCGACTTCCTGCGCGCGCACGACGAGTGGTTCACCACCGCGTCCTCGCTCGACCTGACCGAGGCGGAGTCCGGGCAGGTCGCCGACGTCGCCGTCCTCATCCGCGCCGTGGCGCTGGCCGGGACGCAGGCCGACGTGATCGCCCGGCTCAACGAACTACTCGCACTGGCCCATCCGCAGCCCTACGCGACAGACCACGACGGCGACCTGCACCTGCACTACGCCGGCCCTGACTCCCCCGCGCTCGAGCAGCTCACCACCACCGTGGCGATGGGCCTGTCGTCGGTGGTCGCCCAGCACGGCTGGCAGCGGCTCGGACGTCTGCTCGGCCGAGGGCTGCGACAACGTCTACGTCGACACCAGCCGCAACGCCAGCCGCCGCTACTGCTCGAACACCTGCGCCAGCCGCTCGACCGTCGCCGCCTACCGCGCCCGCCAGAAGTCCTGACCCGGCACCCGGCACCCGGATAACCGCCACTATCCGCATATCGGCTGCCGCCGGCGACCGGGTAGCCGCCACTATCCGCATACCGGCGCGCCACGCCGGCCGCGCCCACGCCGGCCGCGCCCACGCCGGCCACGCCCACGCCGGGCGCGCCCACGCCGGCCACCGCCCGCCGGATTTCCCCGCGGAGGCCGGCACGCGCCCCATCCCCTAGCGTCGGGGCGCATGCGGGGACACATGCGGATGTGGGACAGACGGCTGCACGCCTGGGTCGGCGCGCTGCCGTCGTCCCCCGCCGACCGCTGGCTGCGCCGGCTGTCGGTGACCGCCGACCACGGCAAGCTCTGGCTGGGCATCGCCGCACTGCTGGCGCTGCGCCCCGGCCGGCTGCGTCGCGCCGCCGTCCGCGGGGTCGCCGCGCAGGGCCTGTCCAGCCTGCTGGTCAACGCCGTCCTCAAGCGGCTCTTCGGCCGGGTGCGGCCGGACCTGGCGCAACTGCAGACGCACCGGCAGCTGCGCCGGGCGCCGGGCAGCCTGTCGTTCCCGAGCGGGCACTCGAGCTCGGCCGCCGCCTTCACGACCGGCGTCGCGCTCGAGGCGCCCGCCGTCGGCGCCGTGCTCGCGCCGCTGGCGGTCGGCGTCGGCTACTCCCGGGTGCACGTGGGCGTGCACTACCCCGGCGACGTCGTCGCCGGCCTCACCATCGGCACCGTCGTCGCCCTGGCGACGGCCGCGTTCGGACGACGGCGCCGGGACGGCGGTACCGCCTCTTCCCCGGGCGACCTGTGGCGATGATCGCTACGGTCCAGGTCAGTCGATTGCCCGGGCCGCGACCGGGGCACAGCACGACCCGACATCCAGTTGCTCGACGAAAGAGGTCGCCATGTTGGTCCGCCGGATCGCCCGGCCGTTGCTCGCCGCCCCGTTCGTCTACGGCGGGATCAGCACGCTCCGCAAGCCGCAGGACCGGGTGCCCGGCGCCCGCCCCATCGTGGAGAAGGTCGCCGGCGCGGCCGACAAGCAGCTGCCGGTGCAGCTGCCCAGGGACGTCGAGCAGTGGGTGAAGGCCGACGCGGCGGTCAAGGTCGCCGCCGGCACGCTGTTCGGCCTCGGCCGGATGCCGCGGCTGACCGCGCTGGTGCTCGCCGGCTCGCTCGTGCCCACGACGCTGGCCGGGCACCGGTTCTGGGAGCACACCGACCCGACCGAGCGGTTCGGCCAGATCTCGAACTTCCTGAAGAACGCCGGGATGCTCGGCGGGCTGCTGCTGGCCGCCGTCGACACCGAGGGCAAGCCGTCGGTCGGCTACCGGGCCCGGCGGGCGGCCGGCAAAGCCGCCGACGCCACGGAGAAGAGCTTCGCGAAGGCGCAGAAGCGCGCCGCCAAGGCCCAGAAGCAGGCCGAGAAGCGGATCAAGAAGGCCACGAAGTAGGACCCGGACGCTGAGCACGGACCTGACGCCCGCGGCCGCGCTCCGCAGGATCGCCTTCCTGCTGGAGCGCGCCCGCGAGCCCACGCTACCGGGTGCAGGCCTTCCGTACCGCGGCGGCGGTCGTCGACGGCCTCGGCCGCCGAGCAGCTCGACCTCAAGATCCGCACGAACACCCTCAAGGACCTCAAGGGCGTCGGGCCGAAGACCGCGGCCGTCGTCGTGCAGGCGCACAAGGGCGAGGTGCCCGACTACCTGGCGAAGCTGGAGGAGGCCTACGCCGAGCTGGTGCCCGCTGGCCGACGACGTCGCCGAGTTCCGGGCGGCGCTGCGGGGCGACCTGCACCTGCACTCCGACTGGTCCGACGGCGGCAGCCCGATCCGCGAGATGGCCGAGGCCGCGATCGCGCTGGGCCACGAGTACATGGCGCTGACCGACCACTCGCCGCGGCTCACCGTCGCCAACGGGCTGACGGCGGAGCGGCTGGAGCAGCAGCTCGACGTCGTCGCCGGGCTGAACGAGGAGCTGGCGCCCTTCCGGATCCTCACCGGCATCGAGTGCGACATCAACGTCGACGGCAGCCTCGACCAGACCGACGAGCTGCTCGGCCGGCTCGACGTCGTCGTCGCCAGCGTGCACTCCGACCTGCGCGCCGACGCGAAGTCCATGACCGAACGGATGCTGCGCGCGGTGGCCAACCCGCACACCGACGTCCTGGGGCACTGCACCGGCCGGCTGGTCATCGGACGGCGGCAGCGCAACGGCACGCAGAAGCCCCGGCCGGAGAGCACGTTCGACGCCGAGGCGGTGTTCGCCGCCTGCGTCGAGTTCGGCACCGCCGTCGAGATCAACTCCCGGCCCGAGCGGCTCGACCCCCCGCGCCGGCTGCTCACCCTGGCCAACGAGCTGGGCTGCGAGTTCGCCATCGACACCGACGCGCACGCACCCGGGCAGCTCGACTGGCAGGGCAACGGCTGCGAGCGGGCGGTCGAGTGCGGGGTCGAGCCCGGCCGCGTCATCAACACCAGGACCGCCGACGACCTGCTCGCCTGGACGAGGGACTGAGCCCCGTCGTCCGTAGCGCAGAGTGACTATTTCCCCCTAAAGGGTGCCGCCCAGCGCTGGACTCCCCCCGGAACAGCGCGTAGAAAGGTTCCTGGCACGCATTGTTCGCGACGGATCGTGACAATGCGTGAGGGGGACGAGCGATCACACGGACGTGACGCCGTCAGGCGACGGACCTGCACCACCGCCGCCGGAACAGGCAGAACGACAAGTGATCGATACACGGGGAAGCGATGACCCGCCGGGCGCATTGGTCGCCAGAGCCCGGCGGCGAGCAGAGGCGAAACCGGACCCGTTCTCGCTGAGAGGACTCCGGGCATGCCCGACACCACCATCACGCCATTCGTCCCGCGCAACGTGCGGCCCCGGGTGAGCGTCGTCATCCCCACGTACAACGAGGCCAAGAACCTCCCCTACGTCTTCGGGCTGCTGCCCGACGACGTGCACGAGGTCATCGTCGTCGACGGCAACAGCGTCGACGACACCGTCGAGGTCGCCCGCTTCCTGCGGCCGGACGTCGTCATCGTCGAGCAGAACCGCATCGGCAAGGGCAACGCCATGGCCTGCGGTTTCGCCGCCGTCACCGGCGACGTCGTCGTGATGCTGGACGCCGACGGCTCGGCCGACCCGCGCGAGATCGCCGCCTTCGTCGACGCGCTCGTCGACGGCGCCGACTTCGCCAAGGGCACCCGGTTCGCCGACGGCGGCGGCAGTGGCGACATCACCCGGCTGCGCGCCTGGGGCAACCGCTGGCTCAACCGGATCGCCAACACCCTGTTCGGCACCCGGTACACCGACCTCTGCTACGGCTACAACGCGTTCTGGACGCACTGCCTGCCGGCGCTGGAGCTGGACGCGAGCGACCGGGGCAGCCGCGCCAAGCTGTGGGGCGACGGCTTCGAGATCGAGACGCTGATCAACACCCGGATCGCCAAGGCCGGCCTGCGCATCACCGAGGTGCCCAGCTACGAGTCCGAGCGGATCCACGGTCAGAGCAACCTCAACACCTGGCGGGACGGTCTTCGCGTCCTCCGGGCCCTGCTGGTCGAGCGGTTCAACGGAAAGGGACGCGACGTGGAGATCATCCGCACGGAGCCGCGAGACCTGGCTCCCGTCATCGAGCTGCCGGTGCGCATGCACGGCAACCGGGTCATCGAGCCGGTCGACGCCGCGCCCGGCACCCGGCTGACGGCCAAGGGCGACCCGGCCGCGCTCACCGGCGAGTTCGGCTACGACCCGGGCCCGCTGGCCCGCGCGCTCATGGCGATGCGGGCGGCCGACGGTCGCTGAGGGCTCGGCCTCGCACGACGGGTACGGACGGCGGATGCGCTCCGCCGTCCGTACCCGTCGGTCGTGGGCGCTGCCGGTCGGGGCGCTGCTGCCGGTCGGGGCGCTGCTGCCGGTCGGGGCGCTGCTGCTGATCGTCGCGCTGGACGCCGTGCAGCGGTCGGGCCCGTGGCCGGTGCCCGTCGTCGGCCTGCTCGACGAACCGGCCCACCTGCTCACCGCCTACCTCGCCCTCGCCTGCACCGGCCCGGCCCGCCGGTGGTGGGGCTGGGTGCTGGCCGGCGCGGTGTTGATCGACCTCGACCACCTGCCGCTCTACCTCGGCGCCGAGGGCATGACCGGCGCCGACGGCGGCCGGCCGGTCACCCACTCGCTGCTGACGGTCGGCGTGCTCGCGCTGCTCGGCCTGGTGCTGCGCCCGGCGCTCGGGCTGGCCGTCGGGGTGGCGCTGCACCTGGGCCGCGACCTGGCCACCGGCCCCGGCGTCCCGCTGCTGTGGCCGCTCGCCGACGGCAACGTGCAGGTGCCCTACCCGGCGTACCTGTTCGCCCTGGCCCTGCTTGCCGTGCTGGCCGTGCTGGTCGTGCTGGCCGTGCTGGCCCTCGTCGCGGCCGCCCGCCGCGAACGCCCCTGATCGCGACGAGATCTGCACACTCGTACGCATCGGGCCCGCGATGCGTACGAGTGTGCAGATCTCGACGGGGGGTCAGCGGCGGAGGAGGCGGCGCAGCAGCGGCCGGCTGAACCGCGGGCAGTCGCACAGCGCGCAGTCGGTTCCGGCCCGGTAGTGCTCGTGCGCGCGGCGGTCGTGGCCGCAGGTCGAGCAGACGGGCCCGGCGGTACCGGTCACCGAGCACCTCCTGTCCGCGGATCGGCGGGCCGAGGTTCTCCCGCGGCGGCCCGGACGTCAACGCCGACACGGCCGGGCGCGCTGCACCGGATCCGGCGGCGACCGCCCGTAGGCTCCCTCGGGTGAGCGACGCGGCGACCTCCCCGGCCCCGCGCACGCTCACCGTCGTGATCTGCGCGTACACCCTCGACCGCTGGGACGACATCGTCGCCGCGGTCGCGAGCCTGCAGGCGCAGACGCTGCCGCCGCACGAGATCGTGCTGGTCAGCGACCACAACGACGACCTGCTCGACCGGGCCCGCACGGCCTTCCCTGACGTGCGCTGCCTGGCCTCCGACGGTCCGCAGGGCCTGTCGGGGGCGCGCAACACCGGCGTGGCCGCCGCGACCGGCGACGTCGTGGCGTTCCTGGACGACGACGCCGCGGCCGACCGCGACTGGGCCAAGCGGCTGCTCGACGCGTTCGAGCCCGGGGTCATCGGCGTGGGCGGCGGGGTGCTGCCTAACTGGCGGGCACCCCGGCCGTCGTGGTTCCCGGACGAGTTCCTGTGGGTGGTCGGCTGCTCGTACGCGGGGCTCCCGGCCGGGCGGGCGGAGATCCGCAACCCGATCGGGGCGAACATGGCTTTCCGCCGCGACGTGTTCACGGCGGCGGGCGGCTTCGACCCGACCATGGGCCGCCTGGGCAAGGACGCGGCCGGCTGCGAGGAGACCGAGTTCGCCATCCGGGCTCGGTCGGTCGCCGGCGGGCGGGTGCTGCTGGAGCCGGACGCCGCCGTCGCGCACACGGTGACGCCCGACCGGGTCACCCGCCGCTACTTCCGCCGCCGCTGCCGCGCCGAGGGCCGGTCGAAGGCGCTGGTCAGCCGGATCGCCGGCAGCGACGAGGCGCTGTCGACGGAGCGGACGTACGTGCTGCGCACCCTCCCCCGGGGCGTGCTGCGCGGCCTGGCCGGCCCGTTGCGCGGCGACCTCGCCGGGCCGGGGCGGGCCTACGCGATCGTCGAGGGCACGCTGCTCACCGCCGCGAGCTACGCCGCGATGCGCCTGCGCCTGCGCCTCGCCCCCCGTCCGTAGCAGCCCTTTGTCCACAAACGGCCGGCTTCGGTAGGCAACTCCCCGCCCGGTACGGGGCCGTTTGTCCACAAAGGGCCGGGGGTGGGTCAGGGGCGGCACTCGAAGAGGCTGGTGGCCCCCTCGCGGAAGACCAGCTCGAAGGCCCGGTCGGTCTCGAGCAGCCGCGCGTACTCGGCGTAGGTGGACAGCGGCATCGTGCCGAACAGCAGCAGGCTGTCCTCCGCCGACGGTCCGAGCGCGACGTAGACCGGCGCGGTGCCGACCTGCTCCCAGCACGCGTCCTCGGTGAAGCGGACCAGCGTCGCGGCGTCGCGCGCCGCGGCGGAGAAGCCCGGGACGTCGACCACGCCGGGCACCTCGGCCACGGCCGCGGGCAGGTGGTCGGGGTAGCGGGCGGTGGCCCGGAACGGGAACGACGACACGAACGGCAGCAGCACCGAGCCGGTGGGGGTGTGCGTCTCGAACCAGACGTCGGCGGCGAGGTCGGACGGCGCGACCCGGTGGCTGAGCTCCCCGGCGAAGTTGGCCGGCAGCGTCAGCGCGGCCACGAGCACCGTGGAGACGGCGGCGACCAGCCGGCGTCCGGGGGTCCAGCGGTGCCGGGCGTCGAGCAGGTGCCGGGCGACGACGAACGCCATCCACGGCAGCGCGAACAGGTAGGCCCGGAAGATGCCCTCGTTGCCGTAGGACTGGGCGAGCACCATCGCGATCGGCACCGACGCCAGCGCCACCGGCAGCAGCACCCGGTCGGCCCGCTTGCGGCGGACGGCGACGGCGAGCACGGTCCATGCGGTGAGCAGCCCGACGACGGCCATCAGCGAGGGCGCGGCCCACATCGCCGTCCGGTAGCCGGGCAAGGGCTCGACCAGCGCGGCCTCGGGCGGCTGGGCGTTGGCCAGGCCGAACTCGAACAGGTCGTAGGTGGAGGACAGGAACGGCCACGCCTGCGCCAGCCAGACGGCCTCGACGACGACGAAGACGGCGAGCAGCCACGGCCGGGCGGGCCGGACGAGCAGCACGATCAGGCCGGCCTGGGCGAGCAGGATGAACGGCGAGAGCGGATGGGTGACGGCGACCGCTGCGAACCCCGCGACCAGGGCGAGCGCGCCGCCGCGGGAGGTCCAGAACCGGCTGGGCCGGGGCCGGTCGGGGTCGTCGCCGGCCGGGATGCGGTCGGCCAGCCACCGCCAGCGCAGGCCCTCGGCGCCGGCCGGCACCGAGCGCAGCAGCCCGCCGATCACGACCATCGCCAGCGGGAAGGCCAGCGCCTGCGGGGCGAAGTAGTTCTGCCCGATCCAGTCGCCCAGCGTGGTGATGAGCGCGGTGCCGTAGCGGACGCGGCGGGACGCCGACAGCCCGCCCACGGCCCAGTAGACCGAGGCCGCGGTGAGCAGCGCGAAGAACGGCTGGGCCCACTGCGCGAGCGTCATCACCTCGATGCCGGTGCCCTCGTGCACGGCCGCCGCGGCGAAGAAGAAGCCCGGGAAGTTGTGGTAGATGTCGATGGTCCGGTCCACCGACCAGGTCTCGAGCAGGTACTCGACCACGCCGGCGTGCTTGGGCGTCCACGGGTAGCGCGGGGCCTCGTAGACCGCGGACGTCGTCCCGAAGAGGATCAGCACCAGCAGCAGGTGGCAGCCGGCCAGCGCATGCGTCACCCGGCGGCGGGACAGCAGCACGGCGCCGTAGACCAGCACCGTGCCGGCGAAGGCCGCGTACCAGGTGGTCGGCAGCGCGGTGAGCAGTCCCCAGCCCCCGGTCCGATCCAGCCGGACGTCGCGCAGCGACACCAGCCACAGCCCGGCGAGCAGCACCGTGACCAGGGGCACCGCCCAGCGGGTGCGCGAGGGCGCGGCCTGCCCAGGGGCCGGCCGGACGGCGACGTCGACGCTCACGACCGCGCTGCCCGCGCCCTCAGGTACAGCCACGGCCCGGCCGCGAAGCCGGCGAACTCGCGCAGCAGCGCACCCCGCGGGGCCGCGGCCGGCTCGGTCAGCCGCTCGCGGGTCTGGGTGCGGATGCCGGCCATCCGGCGCAGGCCGAGCGGGATCCGGCCGAGCACCTCGCGGCGGGTGTCGCGCTGCAGCAGGCACTTGGTGAGAAAGGCCGACAGCCCGGTGCCGTAGCCGAACATCTGGCCGAGCAGCGCGTCGCGGTCGGCGCGGTGGTGGTGCCAGACCAGCGCGGCCGGCTCGTAGGCCAGGGCCGCACCGGCGCGCAGCACGCGGACGAAGATGTCGAGGTCCTCGCCGCCGCGGGTGCGGGTGCCGGCGCCGAGGGCCTCGTCGAACCCGCCGAGCTCCACCAGCAGCGCGCGGTCGAAGGCCAGGTTCGCGCCGGTACCGAAGACGCCCGGCGAGTACGGGAACAGCGGGTCCCCGCCGTCGGAGGAGCCGGAGCCGGAGCCGGAGCCGGAGCCGGCGAGGGTCCACAGCAGCGGCTCGCACCGGGTGGACCAGGAGGCGGCGCGCGCGTCGAAGTACTCCTCGGCCGCGCCGGCGATGTCGGCGGTGGCGACCAGGCCGGTGACGCAGCCGACCGACGGCGCCCGGCCGAAGCCGCGCAGCAGGCCCTGGATCCAGTCGGGGTCGACGGCGACGTCGTCGTCGGTGTAGGCCAGGTAGCGCCCGCGGGCCTCGGCCAGGCCGGCGTTGCGGGCGCGGGAGAGCCCCGGCCGGGGTTCGACGACGTACCGGAAGCGGTCGTCGTCCCGGGCGACGGCGATGACGACGTCACGGGTGCTCGAGTCGGCCGGGGCGTTGTCGACGACGACGATCTCCAGCCGCGGGTAGGTGAGCTGCCGCAGCCGGTCGAGGCAGGCGGTCAGCTGGGTGGCCCGGTTGCGGGTGCAGACGACGACGGTGACCAGATCGTCGGTCGGTACCGGCGGGAGGGACGGCCGCGCCGGAAAGGCGGCGCGGGCGGCCGGGCCCAGGTCGTCGAGGGCGTCGGCCGGCACGGTGAGGTAGCCCAGCGGGTCGCCGGCCGAGCGCACGAGCACCCGCGCGGTGGGCTGGTCTCCCTGCGGGACGACGGCGCGCAGCGCGCCGGTGGTGAGCTCGAACTCGCAGCACCAGGTACCGGTCATGGCGAAGCCTCCGTGGATCGGGCGCGGATGCCGAGGTAGGCACGGGCGAACCAGCCCGCGCAGGCGAGGCCGAGCGCGGCGCGCAGCAGCAGCCCGGTCGGGTCGGTGGGCAGCAGGACGACGGCGAGGGCGACGGCGCCGGCCGCGAGAGCCTGGGCCAGCCCGGTGTACGTGGTGCTGAACGGCCGGCCGCGGGTGGGCAGCAGCAGGATGAGGTGCTGCAGCGAGTAGGCGGCGACGGTGGCGAGGGCGGCGCCGAGCACGCCCCACACCGGGATCCACCACAGGTTGAGCGCGATGTTGACCAGCGAGGCGACGACGGCGGCCACGGCCACGGTGCGGGTGCGGGCGGCGGCCAGCAGCACGCGGGTGGCGGAGAGGCCGGCGGTGTAGGGCAGGGCGCTGACCACGATCACGGCGGTGATCAGCAGCAGCTCGTCGGGCCGGTAGGACGGCGGCGCCCAGACCCGCAGCACGAGCGGCGCGGCGACCGACAGGCCGACCATGACCGGCGCGAGCAGCCGGTAGAGCGCGTCGCGGCTGGCGGTGGTGACGGCGTCGCCGTCGGCGCCGGCGGCGAAGAACCGCGGCAGCCAGACGGAGTTGAGCACGCTGAGCACGAGCATCGGCAGCGCCGCGATGTTGTAGGCCACCGAGTACTGGGCGACGGCGGTCTCCCCGAGCTGCGCCTGGATCAGGAAGCGGTCGGACGCGCCGAGCACGAACGATCCGAGCATCGCCGGCACGAGCGGCAGCGAGAAGACCAGCGCCGCCCGTGCCATGGGCAGGTCGGCGGCGCGCAGCCGGCGGGTTCCGGCGAGCAGCAGGCCGATGGCGACGGCGAGCACCTGGACGACGAGCCGGCCGAGCACGAACGCCTCGGCGGTCGGTGCGACGACGACGAGCAGCGCCAGGCTGGCGACCTCGGCGACCACCGACTGCAGCAGGCTGACGACGCTGAACGCGCCCAGCCGGTCCTGGCTGCGGAGGAGGGCGAGCACGGACGCGGTCAGCGCCGAGGTGCCGGCCCAGAGCACGGCCAGCCGGACGGCGCCCTCGTACTCGCCGAACCCCAGCGGCCCGCTCCACAGCGACCCGGTCAGGTCGGCGGCCACGGTGACGCCGATCGCGGCGACGCCGGTGAGCGTGACCAGCCGGCGGGCGGCGTCGGGCCCGCGGTCCTCGTAGAACTTCTGGACGGCGACCGACAGGCCCAGCCCGCCCAGCACGTAGAGCACCTGCATGAGCGCGTTGGCCGCCGACCAGGTGCCGAACTCGGTGGCGCCCAGCAGCCGGGTGGCGATCGGCGTGGCCAGCGCGGCGAGCACGACCTGGAGGAACCAGAACAGCAGGTAGAGCGAGTCACGGCCGAACAGCCCGGACATGGCGGTCCGGACGGCGGCGTCCCGCGCCGTCGTCCGATCCTCGGCCGGGGCGGTCATCGGCGGCCGATCGCGCGCAGGACGGCGCGCGCGGCCCCGCGCAGCTCGCGCTCGACCTCGCGGCCGGGGTGCCACGGCGCCCCGTACCGGCCCTTCGTGGACAAAAGTCCGCTGTCCGGGGTCAGGACGGCGGCGACGAGGGCCTCGGGCGTCGTGTCGCGGCGCACCTCGACCCGCGGCAGCGCGAACCGGGCACGCGACGTCGGGCGGCGGCCCTCGAGCGCGAAGGCCGCGGTGTAGCCGGCCCGCCGGGTGGCCGCGCGCACGCGGGCGTCGTGCTCGCCGTGCGGGTAGGCCAGCACGGGGGTGACCGGTACTCCGGCGAGCGCGCGCAGCGGCTGCTCGAGCTCGGTGCGCAGGTCGTCGTCCGCGAGGTGCACGAGGTGGGCGTGGGTGGCCGAGTGGGCGCCGACCGCCCAGCCGCGGCGGGCGAGCTCGCGCAGCCCGTCGACGTCGAGCAGCGGCAGCTTCGCCGCGCCACGGGCGACGTCCCACTCGTTCCAGCCGCCGAGCTGCCCGCCGACGGCGAACACGGTGGCCGGGATGCCACGGGCGCCGAGCACGTCGGCGACGGCGAGCAGGTCGGCGTAGCCGTCGTCGAAGGTGAGGTGTACGGCCCGCGGGGGCAGGTCGGCTGAGCCGTCGAGCCAGGCGAGCACGTCGTCGAGGGAGACGAAGCGGACGTCCGCGGCGGTGAGGGCGTCGAGGTGCGCGGCGAAGTCGGCGGGCGGCACGCACCAGGCGCCGATCGCGGCGTTGTCGACGTCGGCGATCGCGTGGTAGGCCAGGACCGACGGGGCGCCCGGCTCGGTCAGCCCGCCGAGCTCGGCGACGCCGCGCCAGTACAGGGCGTCGCGGACGCGGGCGAACGCGAAGCGGGTGAGCAGGTCGGTGCTCCCGCGGCGGGCGCGGGCGACGACCGGCGCGGCCAGGGCCGTGCCCAGCCGCGCGGGCACGTGCGGGGCGACCCGGCGCAGCAGCCGGCCGACCGGTGACGACGCCCCGTGCTGGGCGGCGATCTCGCCGGCCAGCTCCGGGTGCTTGCGGGTGAGCACGGCGTCGGCGCGGCCGCCCTGCTTCCACTGCCGCAGGTACTGGTCGGGGGTGACCACGTAGCGCTGCCAGGTGACCGCGCCCGGCGCGTACCGGACGGCGGCCCCGCTGCGCAGCAGCCGGTGCAGGAAGTCGGTGTCCTCGGCGCCGAAGGAGCCCGCGGCGTTGAACTCCTCGTCGAAGCCGCCGTTGGCCGCGAAGACCTCGCGTCGGACCGACAGCTGGCCGGTGAGCAGGTCGCCGAGGGCGAGCTGGCCCTCGGTGCGGGTGAGCCGCTCGTGGCGCAGCCGCACCCAGCGCTCGACGCCTGGGGTGAGCAGGGTGCGCGGGGAGTCCGGGTGCAGCGGGATGTGGCCGACCGCGGCGTCGGCGCCCTGGTGCAGGGCGGCGTCGTGCTCGACGAGCAGCCGCGGGTCGGCGGTCATGTCGTCGTCGAGGAAGAGCAGGTACTCGCCTCGGGCCAGGGCGGCGCCGTGGTTGCGAGCGGCAGCGGCACCCGCGTTGGCCTGCTCGACGACGGTGACGGGGAACGGCGCCTCGATCGCGCGGGCGGCCTCGGCGCTGCCGTCGGTGGAGCCGTCGACGACGACGAGCAGCTCGACCGGCCACGGCGTCTCGAGCCGGGCCAGCGAGCGCAGGCTCTCGGTCAGCACGTCGCGCCGCTCGTACGTGGGCACGACGATGCTGAAGCGGTACTCGTTACTCGTCACCGACCGTTTCCCCCTCGGCAGTGTCACCGGGTCAGGTGACACCCGGTCACGGCGACGCTACCTGCAGAAACGGCGTCCGAACCCCCTCTCTCACCACCCCGGGGGAGGCGCGAGCCGGCGCTCCGGGCGGCTGGAGGCGGGGGTGCAGCGACGTTCTCGTGGCTTCCGGCGGTCGACCAGCGTGCGGGTCAGCGACGCGGCGGTCGCTTCGGCAGCTCGCCGGTGCGCACGAGGTGCCCGGCGATCTCGCGCACCTTGCGGTTGGTCGCCATCGACGCGTGGGCGAGCAGCTGGAAGGCCCTCGGCGCGTCCAGCTTGTGCCGCTCCATGAGGATGCCCTTGGCCTGGTCGATGACCGCCCGCGACTCTGCAGGTTGTCCGCCAGCTCGCGGGCGCTCTCGTACGCGTGCATGTTGGCGGCCGCCACCCCCGCGAAGCGGGCGAAGCGCTCCCCCGCCCGGCGGGACGCGTCGTCGAAGGCCCCGGCCTCGTGGGCGTACACGTTCAACCCCGCCGCGAGCGTCTCGGGGGTCCCGAGCGGCAGCGACAGCGAACTGAGGCTGCCGGCCTGGACGGCCTGATTCATGTAGTCGGGCCATCGATCGTCGGTTCTCGCGTCCTTGACCTCGACGGTCTCACCGGTGGCGGCGGCGTGCAGGCAGGGTCCGTCGCCGTTGCCGTACTGCACGTCGTCGAGGTGCAGCGCCAAGGGTCCGGTGTAGACCATCGTGGTCGGCTTGTCGTGGCTGATCAGGCTGACCGAGGCCTCGCCAGTTACGACCGTACGCGCCCGGACGCCGAAATGCGCCGAACCGTTCGCGCGGTTGCGGCGACGATCCGAGGGCCCTACTGGCCGGCGCGGCGGCCCAGCGCGCGGTAGGTCCAGCCCGCGGCGACCCACGCCTCGCGGTCGAGCGCATTGCGGCCGTCGAGCACGCGCTTCTGCCTGACCACCTCGCCGAACGCGACGGGGTCCAGCGACCGGTACTGCTTCCACTCGGTGAGCAGCAGGACGGCGTCGGCGCCGGCCGCCGCCTCCTCCGGGGTGTCGGCGTAGTCGAGCTGAGGCCAGAGCTTTCGCGCGTTGTCGACGGCGGCCGGGTCGGCGACCAGGACGACGGCGCCCTGCAGCTGCAGCTGGGCGGCCACGTTGAGCGCCGGCGAGTCGCGGATGTCGTCGGAGTCGGGCTTGAAGGCCGCCCCGAGCACCGCGACCCGCTTGCCGAGCAGCGAGCCGTCGCAGACCTCACGGGCCAGCTCGACCATCCGGATCCGGCGGCGCATGTTGATGTTGTCGACCTCGCGCAGGAACGTCAGCGCCTGGTCGGCGCCGAGCTCGCCGGCGCGGGCCATGAAGGCGCGGATGTCCTTGGGCAGGCAGCCGCCGCCGAAGCCGAGGCCGGCGTTGAGGAACTTGCGGCCGATGCGGTCGTCGTAGCCGATCGCGTCGGCGAGCTGCTTGACGTCGGCACCGGTGGCCTCGCAGAGCTCGGCCATCGCGTTGATGAACGAGATCTTGGTGGCCAGGAAGGAGTTGGCCGCCGTCTTCACCATCTCGGCCGTCGCGTAGTCGGTGACCACCTGCGGGGTGCCGCGGGCGACGATCTCGGCGTACACCTCGTCGAGCATCGCCCGCGCGGTCTCGCCGTCGGCACCGGCCGGAAGGCCGTAGACCAGCCGGTCGGGCTCGAGGGTGTCCTGGACGGCGAAGCCCTCGCGCAGGAACTCCGGGTTCCAGGCCAGCATCGCGCCGGGCACCTTGGCCTCGACCAGGTCTGCCAGGCGGGCCGCCGTCCCGACGGGGACGGTGGACTTGCCGACGACGAGGTCGCCGGGGCTGAGGACGTCGAGCAGCGACTCGGTCGCCGCCTCGACGTAGCGCAGGTCGGCGGCGTACTCGCCGCGCTTCTGCGGGGTGCCGACGCAGACGAAGTGGACGACGGCCCCGCGGGCGTCGGCGAAGTCGGTGGAGAAGCGCAGCCGGCCCGACTCGAGGGTGCGGGCCAGGAGCTCGGAGAACCCGGGCTCGTGGAACGGCGGCCGGCCCTCGGACAGCGAGGCGATCTTGGCGGCGTCGACGTCGAGGCCGACGACGTCGTGGCCGAGTTCGGCCATGGACGCCGCGTGGACGGCACCGAGGTAACCGCAGCCGATGACCGAGATCCGCATTGCTCGTGCTCCCGTGTGTGACGCGCCCCTGCCCGGAACTCCTCCGGTCCCGTTCTGCGAGGACGGTACGGCCTGCCCCCGACACCGCACCAAACCTGCTCTCACCCGTCCGGCGTGACGGCGAGGGGTGACCGGCCGCTGACGGGGCGCTCCGGACGCACCACCGACCGGGCCGAAAGTCCATCCCTCCGCCCGAGTTTTCCCACATGTGCCGAGGCGTCCCCGTCCACCTCACGCGACTCAGGAGCACACTCGAGGGCGTTGCGTCACGCCCGCACCGCCCATCCGTGCCGGTCCCGCGCCGGAGCCGGCCCAGACCGTAAGAAGGTCGCCATGACCTGGGTCCTGGTCGCCGTCGGGGCGTGGCTGCTGTGCGCAGTCCTCGCCGCGCTGGTGATCGGGCGGTCGATCCGCATCGCCGACCAGCGCGCCGCCGAGCAGCGCGCCGCCGAGCATCTGGTCGCGGAGCGCGACGCGCTGCGCCCCAACGTCGTCTTCGATCCGCTGCACGCGCCCGACGAGTCCGACGCCGGGATCCCGACTCCCACGGACACTCCGGCCGTCGAGCAACTGACCCCGCCGCCGCCGTCCGGCCGGCGCGCCGTGGGCGACTGCGTCCCCTCCAGCGAGCGCAAGCCCAGTTCCCGCGGCGCCTGGCGGCACTGACCGCCTTCCCCCGGTCGGGTAGGAACCTCCCCGCGGGGGAGGTTCTCCGCATACCCTCGGAAGCCGTTGTCCGGCAGACGGGGGTCGCCATGAGCACCGACGAGCGGAGTGGCCGTAGGTCCACCGTCGAGCCGGACGAGCCGGACCTGCTCCTCGCGGACGGCGACGCGCACCCGGACGCCGAGGAGGCCCAGGACGCGCCGGCCCGCCGCCGCCGTCGCGTGCGCCGCGTACTGATCGGCGTGGGCGTCGCCCTGCTGGTCCTGCTGCTGCTCATCGGCGGCGGCGCCTGGTACCTGACCGAGCGGTACGCGGGCAACGTCGAGCGGCTCGGCGACGTGTTCGCCGACGTCCCGGACGAGTCGCGCCCGGAGCCGGCGCAGCCGACCGAGCCGGGCGTGGACGGCGACCCGGTGACGTTCCTGCTGATCGGGTCGGACACCCGGGCCGACGTGGCGGACGGCGAGCTGCCGGACGCCCGCTCGGACGCGATCATGCTGGCCCGCATCGGCGCCGACCGGCAGAGCGCGCAGGTCATCTCGATCCCCCGCGACTCCTGGGTGGAGATCCCCGGGCGCGGGATGAACAAGATCAACGCGGCGTACGCGTTCGGCGGCCCCTCGCTGTTGATCCAGACGATCGAGCAGATGAGCGGTGTGCGCGTCGACCACTTCGCCGCGCTCGACTTCGACGGGCTGATCCAGTTGACCGACGACCTCGGCGGGGTGGACGTGGTCGTCGCCGAGGAGACGCGCAACGGCCCGTACACCTTCACCCAGGGCGCCAACACCCTCGACGGCGAGAAGGCGCGCTGGTACCTGGCCCAGCGCTACGGCCTGGCCGGCGGTGACTTCGACCGGGTGAAGCGGCACCAGCAGTTCATGAAGGCCGTGCTGGACAAGATGATCAGCTCGGAGACGTTCAGCAGCGTGGGACGGATCGACAGCACGCTGCGCACGGTCACCGACTCGGTGGCCGTCAGCGACAGCCTCGGCAACACCGACATGGTGCGCCTGGCCTACTCGATGCGGAACCTCACGCAGGACGAGGTCGACTTCTTCACCGTGCCGGTCGAGGGCACGGGCATGGAAGGACCGGCCAGCGTCGTCTACCTCAACGAGGTCGCCGCCGGCAGCATGTGGGAGTACCTGCGCACCGACTCCCTGGGCGCCAACGCGCACGACTTCGAGGACGAGGCCCTGCCGGACACTCCCCGCTGAGCTGAGAGAGGAGCCGGCGCGAAGAGGGGCCCGGCAGGGGCCACTCGGGATTGCACAGCGCAGGGTCAGCGCGCTGGTGCGCAGCGCGATGACACGGGTGCGCCGCGCGCACGGGGGTGGACGCACCGCACGCATGGGGGCTGCGCGCAGAGTGACCGATACGGCACCATGCCGTCCGCTGAGTCACGGGTCGGGTACGGGTACCGATCCAGGTCCGCACCAGGGTGCGGGCGCCCTCGCGCCTCGAAGGAGACAGCCCGAGGGCCGAACACGGCGGGCCGCAGCCGGCCCCGCCCCGCAGTGTCCGGATTCGTCCCGCGCACCGGCGAACGACGACGCGGCATCCCGCGACACCGTCGGTGGAACCCCCGGGAGTTGCCCTCGTGTCCGACGTGATGTCCGTGATCGCCCGCGACTGGCACCTGCTGCTGCCGATCGGTGTCGTCGGGGTCCTGTCCTGGTCCATCTGGCTGTTCCGCAAGGTTCTGTCGTGCCGCTACCGCTCGACGGTGAACGATTTCCGCACGACGACGTCGGTCGTCGTGCCCTCGTTCCGCGAGGACCCGGACGTGCTGGACCGTTGCCTGGACAGCTGGCTGGCCCAGCGCCCGACCGAGGTGATCGTGGTGCTGGACGTGGACGACACAGAGGCGTTCACCCGGCTGTCGGCCCGACAGGACCCTCGGCTGACGGCCATCTCCTTCCCGCACGAGGGCAAGCGCTCGGCCCTCGGCGTCGGCATCCGTGCCGCCACCGGCGAGATCCTGGTGCTCTGCGACTCGGACACGTGCTGGTTGCCGGGGCTGCTCAGCGCCGTCCAGATGCCGTTCGCCGATCCCACGGTCGGTGCCGTCGGCACGCGGCAGAGCGTCTACCTGCCCCGGTCGAGCATCTGGCGACGCGTCGCCGACTGGATCATCGATCTCCGCTACCTCGACTACGTGCCCGCGACGTCTCGCGCGGGCGCGGTGGTGTGCGTCTCCGGGCGCACGGCGGCCTACCGGCGCAGCGCCGTCCTGCCCGTCCTGGAGCACCTGGAGCACGAGTTCTTCCTCGGGCGTCGCTGCGTCGCCGGCGACGACGGCCGGCTGACCTGGCTGGTGCTGGCCAGCGGCTACCGGACGGTGCACCAGAGCAGCGCCCGTGCGCTGTCGATGTTCCCGAACTCGTTCCGCGCATTCTGCAAGCAGCGCGTTCGCTGGAGCCGCAACTCCTACCGCTGTTACCTCACCGCGGCCTGGAACGGCTGGCTGTGGCGGGTGCCGCTGGTCAGCCAGATCACGGTGCTGCAGATCCTGTTCACCCCGGTGACGATGTTCGCCGCCGTCTACTACGTGGTGGGCGCCGGCTTCTCGGGCCGAGGCGGGCAGGCGCTCGGGCTGGCTCTTACCTGGGTGGTGGTGGGGCGGGCGATCCGTAGCGCGAGCCACCTGCAGCGCCACCCGTCGGATCTGCTGATCCTGCCGCTGGTGGCGTTGGTGATCGCGCTGATCGCACTGCCGATCAAGACGTACGCGCTGTTCACCATGAACCGGCAGGGCTGGCTGACCCGCCGCTCCGAGCTGACCGGCGGCGAGAGCCAGGACGAGGCCAGCCTGGCGGCGGGGGCGACGGCAACCGGCCCGGCGACCGGCCCGGCGACCGGCCCGGCGACCGGCCCGACCATCGGCCCAGCAACGGGCCCGCCCATCGGCCCGGCTCTCGGCCCGGCGACCGTCCCGGCCGCTGTGCAGGGGTGAGCGTGGCCGCCCGGAAATCGGTCGGTGCCCCCCGGCTGCTCGCCGCGTGCGCCTTGGCGGCGACGGTGCTGACCGTCTCCCTGATCACCGGCCCGCTGGTCGGCACGCACCCCGCCCCCGCCGCGCCGACGCCCCGCGCGAGCGCTGGCCCGGCCGGCACCGTGCTCGCCGAGGCGGAGCAGCAGAACGCCCTGCTCGCCGGTGAGGACAGCCGGCTGCTCACCCTGGTCTCGTCGGTCCGGTCCGGATCGCCCCCGTACCGGGTGACCCTGGACGGCGTCGTGACGCTGGTGCTCACCGAGCGGGGGCTCCCCTACGGGCTGGACGACCTGCAGGCGCTGGGGGCGGCACGGGTAGGGCCCGGGGGTACCGTGCTGCTGAACGACCACGTCCTGGTCGCGCCCGGTGCGCAGCTGTCCGTCCGGGCGCCCGGACGGGAGCTCAGGCTCCGCAGCGGCGCCGATGGCTTCGCCTCACTCGTGGCCTGGAAGGCCGAGCTGACGCTGTCGGGCATCGAGGGCGAACGACTGGCGGTGAGCAGCTGGGACACCGACGTCGACGGCCCGGACGAGCGGGCGGAGGACGGCCGGGCCTACATCCGCAACGTCAGCGGGCGGATGACGATCCGGCACACGGACGTCGCCCACCTGGGCTTCTGGGCCGGCCGGACCGGCGGCGTGGCCTGGACCGGGAACTCGCGGACGAGAGCCACCGGCGAGATCGCACACTCGTCCTTCCACGACGGCCACTACGGGGTCTTCGCCTCCCGGGCCGGTGACCTGTCGGTGTCCGGCGCCACCTTCGCCGACAACCTGGTCGACGGGCTCGCCCTGCACCGGGGAACCGAGGACGCCGCGGTGCACACCTCGGCCGCCCGCGGCAACGGCCGGCACGGGTTCTCCGTCGGCCGGGGGTCGGCGGAGGTCAGCTACACCGACGTCACTGCCGGGGACAACGGTCGCTACGGCATCTTCGTGAGCGGCACGCCGCTCGCCGACGGGCTGACCACGGGCGGGGCCTCGCTGCGGGGCTACGGGGACGTGTCGATCTCCCGCGGGCTGCTGCGGGAGAACGGGCGAGCCGGGCTGCGCATCGTCGACGCGCACGCCGTCGCCGTGCGCGGCACGCACGTGTCGGGCAACCGCGACGGCATCGTGCTCGCCGACACCGGTGCATCGACGAGTGTGGAAGGGACCGTCGTCAGCGGCGACCACCGGTTCGGCATCTCCGTGCAGGGGGGCAGGGCGACGATCGACGGCAACGAGGTGGTCGGCGGCGAGACCGGGATCCGGGTGAGCGACGCGACCGCCACCGTCGTCCGGAACACCGTTTCCAGAGCGTCCCGGCACGGCATCTCGGTGGTCGGCGACGCCGACGGCTCGGCGGTGGAGGGCAACACCATCGCCGGTCGCGGGCCCAGCGGCCTGGACGCCTACCGGCTCGCGGACGACGCGCCGGTGCAGATCGCGAGCAACGACCTCGCCGGCTGGGCGCAGGACCGGGACAACTGGACGTACTGGGCCAACTTCGTGCCCAACCACCCGATGCTGCTGCTCTGGGTGCTGATCCTCGGCATGCCGGCGGTGCTCGGACTGCGCGCCCGCCGCTCCCCCGTGGCGCCCGTCCGCGTTCCCTATCCCGACGTCCCGCCCCGGGCGCACCGACCGGCGCTCCACGTGCAGGCCGGCCCGCCCCGTAGAGGGGAACCGGCATGAGAGGAGCCGACGCGGTCCCCGGGGCCCGCGTGGCCGCCGACCGCGGCCGACTGCGCCGCCGGGCCGCGGCCGTGACCGGCGCCGTCCTCCTCGCGCTCTCGGCCTGCACCTCCGGGGACGACGAGGCGGGGACGACCGGCTCCGCGCCCGCCACCTCCCCGGCGGATGGGGCGGCGACGCACGACGCCCCACCGACCGCGAGCGACCCGCCCACGATCCCCGGCCCACCGACCGAGCCCGGCCCGTCCCCCGCTGGGTGCGACGGCCGGCACGTCGTCGAGGTCACCGACGCCGAGGGCCTGCGGCGGGCGCTGGAGAGCGCGCGCCCCGGCCAGGTCATCCGCTTGGCCGACGGCCGGTACGAGGGGAGCTTCGTGGCGTCCGCCCAGGCAGCCGAGGACAACCCGATCCACCTGTGCGGGAGTCGCGATGCGGTGCTCGACGGCGGCGACATCGACGGCGACTACACCCTGCACCTGCGCGGGGCCGCGCACTGGCTGGTCAGCGGGTTGACCGTGACCGGCGGCAAGAAGGGTGTGATGGTCGACGCCGGACAGGGCATCCGTCTGGAGCAGTTGCTGGTCACCTCGACCGGGGACGAGGCGATCCACCTGCGCACGCACAGCACCGAGAACGCCGTCGTCGGCAACACGATCCGCGACACCGGGTTGCGCAAGCCGCAGTTCGGCGAGGGCATCTACATCGGCACGTCGGGGCGCAACTGGTGCCAGTGGACCAGTTGCCGCCCCGACCGCAGCGACCGCAATCTCATCGAGGGCAACGACATCGCCGGCACCACCGCCGAGGCGGTGGACATCAAGGAGGGCACCAGAGGGGGCGTGCTGCGCGGCAACACCTTCGACGGCTCGGCGATGGTCGAGGCCGACTCGTGGGTGGACGTGAAGGGCAACGGCTGGACGGTCGAGGGGAACGTGGGCACCGCGTCGGCGGAGGACGGCTTCCAGGTGCACGAACTCGTCGACGGCTGGGGCCGCGACAACGTCTTCGCCGGCAACCGCGCCGCAGACGTGCGAGGCCTCGCGATCAACGTGGCGGGGCCCCGGGCGATCCGGGACACCACGACGGTGCACTGCGACAACGTGGTCGACGGCGGCGCGGAGCAGCTCAGCAACGTGACCTGCGTCGCCCCTCGGTGAGCGACCCCGCCGGCGAGCCGGGGGACATGGAGACGCTCGGGACGCCCATGGCACACCGCTCCTGAGCGTCCGTCGCCGGGATGATCAGCGCGGGGTCTCGCCGAGGGCCTCGTCGGCGAACTCGGCGGCGTTGGGGCTCAGCGAGTCCGTACGCAGGTACTCCCACATCCGCTCGGCGTCGGTATCGTCCAGGTAGACGACGCTCGCCTGTCCCTCGCGACCGGTGCCGAGCACGGGAGCGGTGAAGTACTGGACAGCGGGAGCAGTGACGCCCCGAAGCGAGTAGCCGAGGCTGATCATGTCCGTCGTCCCGAGGCTGTCGCTCACCGCGATCGACGAGGTGATCGTCCGCAGCGTGTCGTCGATCGTGCCCGCGTCGTCCAGGACGCCCGAGCTCAGGAGCTTGCCGAACATCGACCGCAGGTACTGCTGCTGACGCTTCACGCGGTCGAAGTCGCCGCCCGGCAGCCCGTAGCGCTGCCCGAGGTACCACCGGGCCTGGTCACCGTTGAGCTGATTGGTGCCGGCCGGGAACGTGTACGGCCCATTCTGGGTCGTCTCAGCGACCTCGACCTCGACCCCGCCGAGGTCGTCGGTGAGCTGGATCAGCCCGTCGAAGTCGATGGCCGCGTAGTGGTCGACGCGGACGCCGGTCAGCTGCTCGACGGTCTGGATCAGCAGCGACGGGCCGCCATAGGCGTAGCTGGCGTTGATCTTGTTCATGCCGTACCCCGGAATGTCCACCCAGGAGTCACGGGGAATCGAGATGACCTGCGCAGACTCCCGGTCACCTGCGACGCGGGCCAGCATGATCGCGTCCGACCGCGCGCCCGGCGCCTCCCCGTCGGGGGTCTGCGCGCGGGAGTCCGACCCGACCAGCATGAAGGTCACCGGCGTCCCGCCGGCGGAGGTCGCCGGAGCCGGACGGCTCGCGTCGGGGATGTCGGCGAAGACGTCACCGACCCGCTCGACGTTGCCGGCATAGCGCTCGACCAGGTACCAGATCCCGCCACCCAGGAGCAGGACCAGCACGAGCATCGCGGCGCCCGCGATCTTCAGGCCGCGGCGCGAGCGCACTGGCCGCGAGTCGGTCGGCGCGGCGTCGGGGCGCCGGTCGTTGGCGGCCATGTCGTCGTCGTAGAACCCCGGGCCGTCGTCACCGGGGAGGACGAAGGGAAGGGTCCGGTCGTCCCAGTCGGTCCGATCCTTCTCGTCCTGCCATGAGCTGGTGGTCACGCTCGTCCCTTCAGAGTTGTGTCGATCTCGGAGGCTAGGACCGGTTGCGGCGATCCCGCGGTACGACTCGAACGGGGATGGGGCTCCGGCGTTACGGGCGGCTGCCGTGACGAAAGTGGCGAGTGTTGCCCCCTCCCGAGCGGCGCCCGCCGACCACCGGCCGCCGGATTCCGGCGCTCCCGAGGCGCGTCAGCCGTGCCGGGGCAGCTCGGTCCGAGCGGCTGCACCCAGCAGCTGATCGGTCTGCTCCTTGGCCAGCACGTCGGTCTGACGGCGCAGCGGCCAGGCCCGTGGCAGGACGAGGTGCGGAGCCACACCCACAAGCACGGCGAGGAGGTACGCGACGCCGCCGACCGCCTCGAACGACTCCTCCACGAAGGTGGCGGTGAGGGTCCACAGCTCGTCGCCGATCCCCTCCGCGACCGCGGACAGGGCGACGGAACCGACAGCGTAGAGCGACAGCGCACCCAGGACGCGGCGACGGTCGCGCCGGTCATGCCGGCTGAGCCACCAGAGACCCCCGAGCACCAGGGCGGCGAGGACTGCGGTGAGCAGCACCGCCGTCGGCCGTCCCAGGACCTCCGACACCGCGGTCATCGCTGATGAGTGCACCGTGTTGCCGGCCTTGATGGCCGCGATGAGGCCCGCGACCAGTCCGACGGCCAGCCACCAGGACCGCCGCGCCGGATCGGCCACCGCTCCCGCCACCGCGGCCAGAGCCGCCGCGGCGAAGACCGCCGCGACGAACAGCCGCGGGATCGAGTGCGGCCCGTCCATCGAGAGGGCGACGGCCACCGTGCCACGGACTCCGGTGAGCTGGGTGACGAAGCCGGCGGTCTCCAGGCCGAGGGCGATGACCATGAGCACCAGTCCGACGGTCGGCAGGGGCACCGCGCGCCGACGACGTCGTACCGCAGCGCCGCCGGTCACCCGGGATCCGGCCGGGGCGGACGGGGTGGAGCTGGCGCCGGTACCGAAGGACCTCTCGTCGGCCAGGCGCACCCCACGACCGAAGATCACGGCGACTAGCGCCGCGACGCCCAGCCAGACGGCGAGTCCACCGACGATCCAGAACCACACGTTCATGTCATCGGCAGCCGGACGGACTGACGGAACCGCTCCGTCACATCCATCCCGGGAGCCTCACCCGGGTGAAGGGCACCAGCCGGGTCCCGGTCAGTACGCACCCGAGCCCTTGAGCACGGCACGAACCGTCTTGGCGATGATCATCAGGTCCAGCGGCAGCGACCAGTTCTCGACGTAGCGCACGTCGACCCGGACCGAGTCCTCCCAGGAAAGGTCCGAGCGACCGCTCACCTGCCACAGGCCCGTCATGCCGGGTTTGACGACCAGGCGGCGGCGCATGTCCTCGTCGTACTGCTCGACCTCGCGGGTGACGTGCGGGCGCGGGCCGACGAGCGACATGCTGCCGCCGGCCACGTTGAACAACTGCGGCAGCTCGTCGACGGAGAAGCGCCGCAGGAAGCGCCCGATTGGCGTCACCCGAGGGTCGCGGCGCATCTTGAACTGCACGGCATTGCCGTCGCTGAGGTCCTGGAGCGCGTCGAACTCCTCGTGCGCCCCGGTGTACATGCTGCGGAACTTCAGCATCCGGAACGGCCGACCGTCCTTCCCGATCCGCTCATGACCGAAGAACACCGGCCCGCGGCTCGTGGCCTTGATGCACAGGGCGATACCGATGAAGGCCCACGAGAGGAGGAGGACGGCGAGAACGGCGATGGTCCGGTCGAGCGCAGCCTTCACCAGCCTCGGAGCGCCGGCCGCGTTCGAGCGCTCGACGAGGAGGCTGGCCAGCCCGAACTGCGGACGCAACCGAACCCGCGGGGCGACGATCTCGGTCACCGCGGGGACCAGCATGAGGTCGGCGTCCGTGTCCTCAAGAGCCCACCCGAGGCGGCGCAGCTGGTCACCACTCAGATTCCCCGCCGGCAGCGCCACCACGGCGTCCGCTCCGTACCGCCGGACGACGCTCGCCGTCTCCGAGATGTCACCGAGAACGGGCAGCGAACCGGCCGCCAAGACCGCTCGGCGGTCCCCGTCGTCGAGCACGCAGCAGCCGAGGACGCGGTAGCCTAGATACGCCATCCGCTCGATCCGCCGCTGCAAGCTGTGCAGTCCCTCGGCTTCGCCGACGAGCACGATGTTCATGGGAAAGCGACCTTGGCTGCGGCGCAGCCGCAGCCAGCGCCGGTGCGCGAAACGGCTCAGCACAGTGAGCACCATGACCAGTGGCAGCGTGACGACGACGAACCCGCGTGCCACTTCCAGCTTCAGCGCCCAGCTGATCGTGCCGACCGCGGCCAACAGCATCGTGGCGGCCCAGAACACGCGACAGAACTCGTCTGCGCCCACCCAAAGGAACCGCTGGTCGTAGGTGCCGGCCAGCAGCATCGACAGGGGCCAGATCAGCGGCAGGCAGCAGGCGACCCAGAGGGCCGCGACCTGGACCGTCTCCGACGATGCACCGATACCGAAGCTGACGACGAGGCCGACACCCACCGCCACGAGAGAGCAGAGCAGGTCGCCGACGATCAGTCGGCGAACATAGGCCCGCCGCCAGTCACGCCCCGTGGTGCTTGCATCACCCGGGAGCGGCGGGATAGCAGCCAGAGCGCTCCGGCCACTCTGCGACAGCGGCGCCGGCACGAGGTCGTCCCATCGCTCAGCCGCGGACGTGACATCCATTGTTGCGCTCAAGCGACCCCCACCCCCGTGCGATCGACGCGGCAATGCGTCCGCACGGCATTTCTATCGAAACTCCGCTGTCCCGACGGTCACGCGCTGTTGCGTCTGTGGCGGCTGGAACGCAGGGGATGAAACAACGCCCAGGTTGCGGGGGTGGCAGACGAACGGCGGTCCATCGCATCGCCGTTGCTGTGCCGGCGCTCCACCGACGGTGTTGTCACACGTTGCTCACCAGAACCAGTGGGGCCGGCGCGCCGATGACCTCCTCCGACTTGGCGCTTGCTGCTCTTAACGTCCGGGTATGCGTCTTCTGTTCGTCTGCACGGGCAACATCTGCCGGTCCCCACTCGCCGAGCGGCTGGCCGCCGCGCTGGCCGAGGACGCCCTCGGACCCGGCGCTGCTGCCGTGCATGTCCGCAGCGCGGGAACCGAGGCGCTCGACGGCAAAGGCATGGACGCGCGCAGCGCCGCCGCCCTGCACAAGCTTGGCGGCGACCCGGCGGGTTTCACCGCACGAACCGTCACCCCGGCCATGGTCTACGGCGCGGATCTCATTCTGACGATGACGCGGCGGCATCGTCGGCTCGTCCTCGCCCAGGCCCCGCGGGCGCTGCGCCGGACTTTCACGCTGCCTGAAGCGGCCGACCTCCTGTCCGGTGCCGACCTGACCGGCATCCGGCAGCTGCCACTCGGCCAGCGCGCCGCCGAACTGGCGGAGCGACTCAACGCCGGTCGGGCCCGACGTCGGCCGGTGGAGGCCGACGATGTCTTCGACCCGATCGGCCAGTCCGGCAACATCCACGAGCAAGTGGCCGCGCGTATCGCGCGTAAGCTCCAGCCTCTTGCCGAGGTGCTGTTCGCTCCGGCACCGACCGCCCTACCACTCGACGAGCGACCCGGCGGCTATGCCCTGCCGCCGCCGCCGCCGTCCCTGGCGGCCACGCGCAAGCGCTGACCCGGACAGAAACTCTCTTCTCACCCATCGTGCAGCCCCCCTCACCCACGGTAGGTTCGGATCGTGCTCGGACTCGAACGCCCGCCCAAGTCGGCCATTGCCGCGCTCGTCACCCTGGCGCTGGCGAACACGGCGTTGTTCACCCACATGGCAATGCAGTCCGAGGACGTGCACGCTGAGCCCTCGCTCGTCGCCTCGCGGGCCACGACCAGCGCGTCCGGCGCAACGCCGTCCGGCGCAGTATCGACGAGTACGCAGGAGCCTGCCCCGACCTCGTCGCCGGCAGCGGAACCGCCCGTAGTGGCCGTGTACGGCGACGGCTACTCGGCTGGATCGTCCGAGGGTGGCGCCGGCGAGCGCGGATGGCCGGCGCGGCTCGCCGCAGCGATCGACGGCGAGCTCCAGCTGCACGCGGTCTCAATGGCGGGGTTCGAAGCTCTCGGGCTCACCGGTCAAGACTTCGCGGACATCGCGACGGCCAACCCGGTGCCCGAGGCGGACATCACGATCGTCTTCGGCAGCCGCAACGACCTCGGCGCGACGGCCTCTGCCGTCGCCGAAGGCGCCGCCGAGACATTCGACGCGATCCGATCCACGGCGCCCGACACGCAGCTGGTGGTCGTGGGGCCGGCATGGAGCAACGCCGAGATACCGATGGACTTGTATACGCTGCGCGACGCGGTGCAAGAGGCAGCCGCCACGGCTGGCGCCACCTTCGTCGACCCACTGGCCGACGGCTGGTTTGCTGAGCCAGCCGGGCACGTCGCCGCCGACGGCATCTCGCCGACCGATGCTGGCCACAAGTTCATGGCGTCCGAGTTGATCCCGGTCGTTCAACCTGCCACCGCCACCAGGTGACGCTTCCCCCAGCGGTGCGGGACACGGAACACACACGGCACAACGCGCCGAGTCGTTACACAGGAACGACAAGAGCTGGGCCGACGGCGCTGTCGCATGAGGCTGGGCTGTCCACGTCCGGATGCTCCGCGCAGCCGACGATTCAGACCTGGGTAGAGGTGTGTGCCCCATCCCTAGCGACTGTCGCCGGCCCCACGGCAGGAGTGGCCGTGGAGCCGGCGGGACAACCGCGGGGGTTCAGGCGCCGAAGAAGGCGCGGGTCCGTTCGATGACCAAGTCCACTTGCGCATCGGTCAGGTCGGCGTACAGCGGAAGCGAGATCTCCTCACTGTAGTAGGCCTCGGCGTTCGGGCACATCCCCCGTTGATAGCCGAGGTCCTCGAACACGGGGTGCCAGTAGGCGGGGATGTAGTTGACCTGCACCCCGATGCCGGCGGCCCTCAGGTGCTCGAACAGTTCGCGGCGGCGACCGTCACGCACCCGCAGCGGGTAGAGGTGCCATGCCGGCTCGACCCCCGGACGCCTCGCCGGTGTGCGAACACCAGGGACGTCGGCCAGGCCTGCGTCGTAGCGGGCGTGGATCTCCGCGCGGCGCCGAACGAATCGGGGCAGCCGACGCAGCTGCGAGGACCCCAACGCGCACAGCACATCGGGGAGTCGGTAGTTCAACCCGAAGGAGTGCACCTCCTGATGCCACGGCCCCTCGTCCGGCGTGCGTTGAAGCGCCCGGTCCCGCACCAGGCCGTGGTTCTTGAACCTTCGGGCACGTTCCACGACATCGCTGTGCGGGCTGACCACCGCGCCACCCTCGGCGGTCGTGAGGTTCTTCGTCGGGAAGAAAGAGAACGTCGTCAGGTCAGCCAGTGTGCCGACTGGCCGGCCGTGCCAGAGCCCGCCGATCGAGTGGGCGGCATCCTCCAACAGTAGTGCCCCTGCGCTGGAGGCGACTTTCGCGAGGGCGTCCATCTCCCCGGGAAGCCCGGCGTAGTCGACTGTCGCGATCACCTTGGTGCGCGACGTCGCGGCCGCGTCTGCCGCCGCCGGGTCCAGGTTGCCCGTGTCCTCATCGACGTCGGCGAACACCACCGTGGCTCCCAGGAGCGTCGCCGCTGCCGCGGTGGCGACGAAGGTCAGGGGACTGCTGACCACCTCGTCGCCGGGTCCGACCTCCGCCGCGGCGTAGGCCACGTGCAGAGCGGCCGTGCCCGAAGTGACCGACACGGCGGGCACTCCGCCGGCGTGGAAGGCGAGGTCGCGCTCGAAGGCCTCGACGGCAGGCCCCGTGGTGAGCCAGTCACTACGGAGGACCTGGACAACGGCCTCGACGTCGTCGTCGTCCATGGATTGGCGACCGTACGGAAGCACCGACAACCCCCGGCTCAGGCGAACCGGTCGACGAGGTCGCGCAGCTCTTCGACGCTCAGCCAGAGGTCGTTGCTGTCCGACTGGTAGGCCCAGCCGTCCTCCACCGGCTCCCCGCCGGTGGGCGGCTCGTACCCCCAACCGGCGACGTACGGCATGATCACGTACCGATCGCCCAGTCGAAGTGTCCGCCGCGAGTCGTCCGGCGCGATCATCTCCTCGTGCAGCTTCTCGCCGGGACGGATGCCGATCTCGTGCATCGGAGAGCCCGGGGCCACCGCCTCGGCGAGGTCTGTAATGCGCATGCTGGGGATCCGCGGGACGTAGAGCTCACCGCCGTGCATCTGGTCGAACGAGTCGATCACGAACTGGACGGCCTGCGGCAGCGTGATCCAGAAGCGCGTCATGCGCTTGTCCGTGATGGGCAGCGACTGCCCGCGCTCGGCGAGGTCGCGGAAGACGGGGATGACGCTGCCGCGGCTGCCCATGACGTTGCCGTACCGCACCACGGCGAAGCGCGTGGGGTGGTGCGCGGCGTAGTGGTTGGCGCTGACAAACATCCGGTCGCCGCACAGCTTGGTGGCCCCGTACAGGTTGATCGGGCTGGACGCCTTGTCCGTCGAGAGCGCGACGACCTTCTGCACGCCCTGGTCGATGGCCGCCTCAATGACGTTCTGCGACCCGTACACGTTGGTCTGCACGTACTCGAACGGGTTGTACTCGGCGGTGTCCACCTGCTTGAGGGCGGCCGCGTGCACGACGTAGTCCACGCCGTGCATTGCGCGCTCGAGACGGCTGCGGTCGCGGATGTCGCCGATGAACCAGCGCAGCCGCGGGTCGTCGCCGAAGAACCGGCGGAGTTCGTGCTGCTTCAGCTCGTCGCGGCTGAAGACGACCAGTCGCTTCGGGTTCTCCTTGTCGAGCACGTGGCGAAGGAACGTCTTTCCGAACGAGCCCGTACCTCCCGTCACCAGGATCGAGGACTGCTCAAGGACGGACATGCCGGCTCCTTCACGCTGAGACGTCGTGCTGAGGACTTCGTGGGACAGGCTGTGCACGACAACCTCCACCCCGTTGCCGGGAGATGATGCCACGGTCACTGGCGGCAACCGTCGCGCCCGAGTCACTCCCGACCCGTAACCCCCGAGGAGCCCCTTTTGTCACGAACGCGGGTGAATGCCGTCATCCAGGCACGGACGGGATCGACGAGACTGCCCGGAAAGGTGCTCCGCCCCCTAGCGGGGAGATCCGTCCTCGGTTGGGTGCTGCGTGCCGCGGGCGGCGCAGCGGGAATCGACGCCGTGGTCGTTGCCACGTCCACGGACCCGGCGGACGACGCCGTCGAAACAGAGGCGCTGGAACTTGGCGTACAGGTGGTGCGCGGTTCGGAGAACGACGTGCTCTCCCGCTTCCTGCTCGCCGCCGACCAGCATCCCTGTGACGCGATCGTGCGGCTGACTGCTGACTGCCCCCTCCTCGATCCCTCGTTGATCTCGCAGACGGTGGCGCTGTGGCGTGCCGACGCCGCTACGGATTACGTCTCCACGACCCTGGTCCGGAGCCTGCCCCGTGGGCTCGATGTCGAACTCGCCACCGTCGATGCGCTGCGACGCGTTGACCGGACAGTTCACGGGTACCACCGCACGCACGTCACGTCCGGGCTCTATGCACACCCGGACGCTTATCGCGTCACAGGGGTAGTGGTCCGTCCCCCGGCCGACGATCTGCGCGTCACTTTGGACACACCGCTCGACGCCGCGCTTATCGAGGCGGTCGTCGCGGAACTGGGCGATCGTCCGCCCAGCTGGCGAGAGGTGGTCTCACTGCTGCGGAAGCGGCCGGATCTCGTGGCGATGAATGCCGAGGTCCAGCAGAAGCCTCTCGAGGAAGGCTGAGCCGTCGTGTCGCCTCCCGCTGCTGCGCCGGCGCAGGTTCCACGGCGAGCGCTGTTCGTCTGTGATGCCTCGACGAATACCGGCCTGGGCCATTTCGTCCGATGCATGGCACTGGCGGAGGCACTCAGCCCGGCGGGCATCGCCGTCCACTTCTTCATGCCCCCGGACAGCCTGTCGGCCGCCCGAGACCGCGTACGCGACGCGGGGTGGTCCGAGATCACGGGGCAGCCACGGACGGCCGACATCGTGACTGCCGCCGGGACCGGCGCCGTCGTCGTGCTGGACACCTACCGAGTGGACGGCGCCTGGATCGAAGCGCTGCACGCGGGTGTGCGGGCCGCCGGCAGCCAGTTGACTGTCATCGATGACGACGGCGCCCGCAACTTCTCCGCTGACCTCGTGGTCAACCAGAATGCCGGGGCAGAGACCCATTGCTACCCCCGTGTTGCCCGGCACCTCCGGGGACCGCGGTACGCCTTGCTGAGGCCGGGCTTCGCCCACAACCGAGAACGTGGCCTCGCGAGCCTCGCACGCCTCACCGGACCTCCGCAGCGTGTCTTCGTCCTCTTCGGGGGGACCGACGCGACCGGTATGGCGGTTCCGGCCGCCCGGGCAGCACGACAGGCTTTTCCGGCAGCACATGTCCGCGCCGTAGTCCCGGGTGGAGGTGAGGCCTTCCCGGGGGTCGAAGTGCTGCCCTACGTCGACAACGTGGTGGACGAGATGCTCAGGGCCGACCTGGTGCTGTCCGCGGGCGGCTCGACCTTGTGGGAGATCTGCTGCCTGGCCCGGCCGGCCGCAGTCGTCGCGGTCGCGGCGAACCAGCACGCCGCCTACGACGAAATGGTCCGGCGTGGAGCCATCATGGCCCTGGGGCGTGTGCCGGTAAGGGACGTAGACGTGCTCGCCCACCGTCTGAGGGAAGCCGCGACCGGACCTGGGACTCTGCGGGCGGTGGCCGAGCGCGCCGCGGCGGTCACCGACGGACAGGGGGCGGATCGCGTGGCGACCGTGCTCACGCAGGGAGCCAGCCATGGATTTAAGGAGCCGACATGACCAGGCAGGACTCGTCGGTGCAACTGCGGGTGCGTCCCGCGACGCAGGACGATGCGCACCTGCTGCTGAAGTGGCGGAACGATCCGGAGGTGCGGCGGCGGTCGCGAAACGGTGACGTCATCCACCTCGACGCGCACCGTGCCTGGCTCAACCGCGTTCTCGAGGACGATGGCCGCCACCTGCTGATCGTGGAGAGCGCGGACGGACTCCCTGTGGCCACGGCGAGATACGACCGGCTGGAAGGTAGTACTGCGGCGGGGGTTCGGTGGGAGATCTCGATCTCGGTCGACCCGCTGATGCGCGGTAGGGGCGTGGGATGCACCGCCCTTCGGATGTCCGACGAGTGGTTGAGGCTGGCCGAACCGGACACCTGGGAGATCGTCGCTTTCGTACAACCGGACAATCCCGGATCCCGGCGGCTCTTCCTCCGTGCCGGTTACCACGAGACCTCCTCCGTAGAGTCGGACATGGATCAATTCGTCTGGACGTCCTCGAGAGCATCCTGACGGGACGCTCGACACGTCGACGGCGGTGTGGTCGCCCGATCGATTTACCCTGACCACGGCTCACCGGCGACCTTCCCTGCCCGGAGCAACCGACGCCGACAGGTACGGTGCGGCTGCACCCAAGAGCGACCGCTCTCTGTGCACCACCAGTGGGTAGCACTCGGCTCCGCTCGAGGAGCGACGATGCACGCAGCTCCGCCGTCACACCGAGGAAGGCTCCGTGACCTCCCGATGACCCCTCCTTACACCGCCACCCGCCCATGCGTCTCCGTCGACGGCGTCCAGATCGGACCCGGCGCCCAGCCGATGGTCATTGCCGAGATCTCCGGCAACCACAACGGTGACCTGCAACGGGCCCTGGACATCGTCGATGCCGCCGCCGAGGCCGGGGCACAGGCCATCAAGCTGCAGACCTACCGTGCCGACACCATCACTATCGATGCCGACGGCCCGGCCTTCCGCGTCTCGGGGGATCACGAACTCTGGGCGGGCCAGAACCTCTACAAGCTGTACGAGCTGGCACACACCCCGTGGGAGTGGCACGAGCCGCTGTTCGACCGCATCCGGTCGCACGGCATCCTGCCGTTCTCCAGCCCATTCGACCCCACGGCCATCGAGCTCCTGGAGTCCCTCGACGCGCCGATGTACAAGATCGCTTCCCTTGAGGTCGTCGACCTGCCCCTCATCCGCCGGGTGGCCGAGACCGGCAAGCCGGTGATCCTGAGTACCGGTGCGGCCGACATCGCCGAGATCGACGCCGCCGTGCGCGCCGTCCGCGAGACCGGCAACGACCAGTTGGTGTTGCTGGTCTGCACGTCGTCCTATCCCGCCTCGCCGAAGGAGTCGCACCTGCGCAGGATCCCGGTGATGGCCGACACCTGGGACGTCGCCGTCGGGCTGTCCGACCACACGATGGGCATCGGCACCGCCGTGGCCGCGGTGGCGTTGGGCGCGTGCGCGATCGAGAAGCACGTGACCCTCGAGCGCGCGGACGGCGGGGTCGACTCCGACTTCTCCCTCGAGCCCGCCGAGCTGCGCTCGCTGGTCACGGAGACCCGGGTCGCCTGGGAAGCACTCGGCAGTCCGCGACTGGGCCACCTACCGGGGGAGCAGGAGAGCCGACGGCTGCGTCGCTCGCTCTACGTCGTCGAAGACGTCCGTGCCGGCGACGTGGTCAGCCCCGCGAACGTGCGATCGATCCGCCCCGCCGGCGGTCTGGCTCCGGATGAGATGCGAATCGTCATCGGGCGACGATTCGCCACGGACGTCCCCCGCGGAACGGCGCTGACCTGGGACCTCCTATGACACGGGACCCATAGCCAGCTACGCCGTGGGGCATCTCCTCGTTCGGGCGCAGTTTCGCCCGTCCCCGCGCGTCACCACGCGTTGCAGGCCATCCGGGCAGTTCCGGTTGCCCAGCGGTTCATCCTGCTGAGTCCGCCGGGGGGCGGACCACGGGGTCGCCGCGTCGCGATCACTCCGCGCAGCAGTTCGGCCGGCCGGTCGCCTCGGGCGAACGGCCGGCCGTTTCACTCAGCGACTGGTGTAGTGCAGCGGACGGTCGTCGTCCCGGATCGGTGCGAACGTCGTGGTGTGCACCGGCATGGTCCGCCGGGCTCCACGGGGATCCTCGGTCTCCGCGACAGCGGCGTAGGAGTACTGGTAGCCGTAGCCGTAGCCGGACGCCGCCTTGGCCGGGATCCGGTTCAGGACGACCCCGAGCAGCCGCGCGTCGATGCGCCGCAGGTCCGAGGTGGCCTGCTGCAGCTGGGCCCGCGTGGTGACGCCGTGCCGCGCCACGACGATGGCGCCGTCCGCGGCCACCGACAGCACGGCGCCGTCCGTCACCGGCAGCAGCGGCGGCGCGTCGAGGATGACGTAGTCGTACTGCTCCCGCAAAGCATCCAGCAGCCCGCGCATCTGCTGCGAGCCGAGCATCTCGCTCGGGTAGGGCGGCATCGGTCCGGCGGCCATGACGGACAGCTGTCCGTCGCCGTAGGGCTGCAGCACGTCGTCGAGGTAGGCCGCGCCCGACAACACGTTCGACAAGCCCGCGCCACTGATCATGCCCAGGTACCGGGTCACCCGAGGGCGTCGCATGTCGGCCTCGATGAGAGCGACCCGGGCCCCGGACTGGGCCAGGACGACGGCCAGGTTCACCGCGACCGTGGTCTTTCCCTCGCCTGGCAGGGAGCTCGTCACGACGATCACCTTCGCCGGGTTGTCGACGTCGATGAACTGAAGATTCGTGCGGATCTGCCGGTAGGCCTCCGCCGTCTCCGAGTAGCTGTCCTCGTCGGTGGCCGGGCCCTGCTGCACCGCCCCGTCCTCGACGAGCGCGCCCACGACGCCCGCCCCCGCGATCTGCTGCACGCTCTCAGGCGTCTTCACAGTGTTGTCCAGGCGCGCGCGCACCAAGGCCGCCCCAATTCCGGCGAACAGCCCCAGCAGCGCTCCGATGAGGACGCTGCGCACCGGCCGGGGGGAGGCAGGTTCATCCGCGATCTGAGGCGGCGCGGTGATGGTGACCTTGACCGCCGAGGCGGTACCGCTCTCCAGCGTCTCCAACTCGGTCACCATCTGCGAGAAGTGCTCTCCAAGCGTCTGGGCGATGTCCCGCGCCTCCACCGGGGACGGCCGGGTGACCGTGGCGTTGAGCAGCACGGTCTCAGGCATTGCGGTGGCGGCGATGCTGGCGGAGAGCTCGGCGGGCGACTCATCCAGGGACAACGCCGTCGTCACCCGCTCGGCGAGCTTCGGCCCGGTGAGGAGCTGCACGTAGGACGCCATCCGCTGCTGCGTGAACATGTTGCCCTGCAGGGCCGTCGTGGCGTCACTGGTGCCCGTCGTCGAGACGAAGAGTTGCGTGGTCGACGTGTACATGGGGGTCGCCTGCCACGTGATCGCTCCGGCACCCCCGACGCCGAGCAGAAGGCCCAGCATCAGGAGCCACCACCCACCTCGGATGGCGGGGAGGATGTCCTTCACGTCCACGGTTGCCTCCGCATTCCCAAACTCCCGCAGCGCGGACGGCGGCGCCGCCCCCATGCGATCCGGCCGAGGCTAGCTCGGGTCGGCACTGATTCGCGGGAGCGGCACCCCACGTGCGCCGGAAAGCGGCTCGTGAGGCAGACGGGGTTGCATGCAGCGCCTCTGCCCCCCCGGGTCGACCGATCGGTGAGGTTGTGAAGGGCATACTCGACCGGAACCGGCGGGCGGGCCCGACCTGGGCACCCACAGCCGAGTACTGCGGACGGAGCTGGTGTCGCCGTCGCTGGAATCACATGGGGGCCGTCTTTGACCGCGAGTCCGACACGACCTGGCGCGCCTTCAGCGCCCCGGGTAGCCGTGGTTCACGAGTGGGTCTCTTCGCGCGCCGGGTCCGAGCAGGTGTTCGAACAGCTCGCCGGGCTCTGGCCAGATGCCGACCTGTACGCTCTGTCCTACGACCCCGGGGTCAGCTTGGATCTCGGGGGACGGACCGTCCACACCACCCTGCTCGACCGCCCGTCGCTGAGGTCCCGACGAGGGCTGACTCTTCCGCTCATGCCTCTTGCGTGGCGAGCACTGGGAAAGCAGGACTACGACCTCGTCGTCACGTCACATCATGCCTTCGCGGCGAGCAACCGGCTGACCGTCGGAGGAACGTCCCTCGCCTACGTCCACAGTCCGGCGAGGTACGTTTGGTCTCCCGAAATCGACGGGCGTGGCGCCGGCGCAGCACTGGCCCCGGCCCGTCAGCTGCTGAAGAAGTACGACCGGTCCGCAGTCCGCAGACTGACCGGAGTGGCCGCCAACAGTGCCGAGGTCGCGGATCGGATCCGCCGGTACTGGGGGAGCGACGCTATGGTCATCCACCCCCCCGTCGACACCGGGTACTTCCGTGAAGCGGACACCGAGACCGCGATCGACATGCCCGCCGAGTTCCTTCTCGGACTGGGCAGGTGGATTCCGTACAAGAACCACGACGTCGTCATCCGTGTTGCGGAGCGCCTCGGGATGCCCGCGGTCATTGCAGGAAGCGGCCCACTAGCCGAGCACCTCAGGGCCGTCGCCCGGGAGGCCCGTGTCCCGGTGTCGATTGTCGAAGCACCCAGCAGGCCGGTGGTGCGCCAGTTACTGCGCGGAGCGTCGGCATTCGTCTTCCCGACCCACGAGGACTTCGGGATGATCCCGGTCGAGGCCATGGCGGCAGGCACTCCCGTCGTCGCGCTCGGCCGCGGCGGGGCGCTGGAGACAGTGATACCGGGTGTCTCCGGTCAACTCGTTGATGATCACGCGGTGGAGGCCTACGCATCCGGCGTCGAAATGGTCCGCGGGCTGGATCCTGTGGCGTGCAGTCAGTCCGCTGAGCGCTTCAGCCGCGCCGTCTTCGCGGACCGCGTCAGGACGTGGGTAGGGGCGCACCTCTGACGGTGACCGGGCGGTCCCCGACAAGGGTGCGTTCGTCGGTCCCGGACCACGGGTGGCCGGCGGGGTCGGGTTCTCTTCGAGGAGCCGCCCGTCCATAGCCGGCGAACTTCCCACCCCGTGCCTCGTGCTCGAGACGATGCGCCGCCGGCGGCTGCGCCCGCAGACGTCTGAGGAGAGGCCACGCGAGCATCACCGCGACGATGAGGAAGACGGTGCCGCCGATCTGCACCCCGTTGTAGAACGGTGCCAGCACGATGATCGAACCGGAGAGTCCGAATACCAGTCGTCCCATGACGGAGCCTCGCTCACCGAAGCGGTACGCGACGCCGCACACCAAACCTATGGCGAAGGCCCAGGCAAGCGCAGCGTTGCCGAAGTCGGCGTAGCTGCTACCGAAGAAGGTGGTGTAGACGCCCCTGACCGGCACAGCGTTCGGAGCATCGCCGAGGCCGAAGGTGTCCAGCACGCCCTGCAGGTACGGAAACTGCACGCCACCGTATCCGGCGGCAGCCTGCCTCTGGTGCTCGTACACCGAGCCGTACTCGAAGACGCCGTGGACGAAATAATGAGATGTCGACACAAAGGGATAGAGCACCGACGCGGCCGCGTCCGACTGTGCAGCCACCCGCATCACCCACGGGTCGGGAATCGCCCCGTGGGCGGTCTGCAGGTACTGCAAGGCGCCGAAGTCGGAGAACCCCTGCAGCCGGTTGCGGTCGATGAGTAGCGAAGCCGAGTAGAGAACTGCGGCGAGCACGGTGACAACGGAGGCCGCGGCATGACCGGCTGAGCCGAACGCCAGGCGGAGAACTCGAGCACCCGTGCAGATGACGAGGAAGAGCAGCAGGAGTACCAGGTGGGTGCGACCGCCCCGCAGCATCCCGTAGGCCGCGAAACCGGCGGCGAGCAAGGCACCATGCGTGAGCCAGATGTTTCGCCCCTCGCTGCCCTTTGGGCAGAGCAGGACGATAACCACCGCCGCAACGACCGTCAGCGGGAACAGAGTGGCCGACACCATGCCGATAGGCGAGAGGTTTCCCCCGAGACCCTGCTCAGCCAGTCGGTACTCCGTCGCTCCTCCGTACTCAAGGTAGCCCCGTCCCAGCAGGTCGGCGTAACGAAGCAGCAGCGCCCCCCACGCACCGATGACGAGCACCCGGAGCACTTGACGACGCCGCGCATCGGGAAGCGGCTCGGCCTGCGCGCCCGCCACGCGCACGCACAAGCCCACAATGATTCCCGCGCCCATGGCCGCGACCCCCGCGAGGAACCACGTCTTGGCAGCTGAACTCATCGTGTCGACGTAGCTGACCGGGCCGAGGGCCCAGGCCGCCACCCACAGGAGCCACGGTGCGAGGAGGAGCCGGAGGGGGTGGACGAGAACTGCGATGGGTCAGCCCTCCAGGAGCCGGCGCATCGCTGCAACGACGTTCCCGACGTTGTCCACGGCACCTACGGCAGGAGTTGTCAACATGTCACCGATCCGGCCCGAGTAGGTCTTGGCGAGAATCTGCTCGAGTCCGGCGTCGACGTCCTCCGGCCTCGCCGGGCCCGCGGTCGCGGCGCGAGCCAGCAGGTCCGGGAGTGAGCTTAGGCCGGGCACGTGCGTGACCGTGGGAAGGCGGTCGAAGAACATCGGCGCGAGCGTCAGGGCCTGGCGACCGAGGAGCCCCGCCTCGTAGGCGACGGTGCCGGAGACGGTCAGCGTGGCCGACGCGGCATGCAACCAGAGCCATGCGTCGGCCTGCGGATGCACCATCGCGACGCCTGGGAGGTTCGCCACCTCCTGCAGCCGGGCGAGGCTGCGGTCGCCCAGGGCGTTCGAGTGCTCCTTCACCATCGTCCGCAGACCGAGCCTGCCCGCCGCCTCTGCGACCGACCGGACCAGCGCCATCTGATCCCGGTACTGCCATCCCAGGATGTCGATCGACGCCTCGGGCTGCTTGTGCAGCGGCAGGAAGACGAACGGCTCTGACGGCGGCTCCCGCAGGGCCGAGGTGTCGAACCACCGCATGAGGCCCCGATTCCGAACGACCTGCCCGATCGGCCCCCGGGCCCCCAGGTAGTCGCGCACGCGCGCCTGCGTGGTGTTGAACGGATGCGACGAGACGGCGTCGTAGGACTTGAGCGCGGCCTTCGACGCGTCGGCGAGCCCCAGCGAAGGCGCCTTGTTGTTGAGATGGAAGTAGTACGGCTTCCGACGTCCTTCGAGCCACGCGTGGCGCACGTCCCGGGCAACCCGGCGGGCCTCGTCGGCGTCCTCGGGCCCGAGTTGATTCGCCTGCTGGACACCCTCGAAGAAGGCGAACCTATCGTCCGGGATCCGCACGGTGTGCGGGACCACGTATGGGATTCCGTGCGCCCGCGCCGCCGCGGCGCAGAGCACCTCCCACGTCCACGTGGCCTCCCCGACAACCAACCGGGGTGCCGCCCGCGCGAGGTTCCTCTCCAGTTTCGAGACGACGGCTTCGAGCCACCCGAGTGTCCAGGTCCACGGACGCTCGCGCAGCAGTCTGTCGGCCGCGACGAGGAAGCCGAGCGGCACGTCCAGCGAGGTGAGGATGTCTACGCCGGTGTGCGAGGAGATGGCCGTCGACCTGAACGACCGCGGCTCGCCAACGGACAGATCGATCATCCGGACCGCGCCCGGGACGCCGGCCCGGGTGAGGCGATGGCGGGCGTCGAGCGCCCAGATCTCGCAGGGAATGCCGCCGTCGGACAATTCTCTCGCCAGAGCAGCGAAGAAGGCTGTCTTATGAAAGTTGGCGAGAAAGACGACCGTCAAGTCTCCACACCTCCAGCATTCGTCCCAGAAACAGACATGCGGCCGCCACCAGCTTGGCGACGGCGACGAGCAGAACAGATTCCGAGAGGACGGCGATAGCTGCTCCAGCCACGGCCACGGCCGCACCGACGGAGGCCCACAAGGCGAGCCGCCGACCTCTGTGCGCGTTCAGCAGCCGAGCATGCCATGGGGACGACGCCACCAGGAGGAGGGCAGCGAGGAGCAGCAGCGACCAGGCGCCGTACGGAAACGACCGAAACTGCCAGATGCGACGCAACACCTCAGCGGCGACGAACGCCAATGGCGCCGAGACGGCGGTGAAGACCAGGGTCTGACGCCACATGAGCCGCAGGACCGGTGCTGCGTCACCGGCCGCCAGCAGTCGGCCCTGCAGCGGTATCAGCACCAGCGCGTCGTAGAACGCCTGGATGCCGGCCGTCACGACGATCCCTGCAGCCAACATTCCTACGAGCCGGGAATCCGCGAGCTGCGCGAGCGCCACGGCCTCGACGACGAGCACGACTCGAACACCGATGCCCGAGAAGATGAACGGTAGAGCCCCGAGGAACAGATCGAGCCGACGCGGATTCGTGCTCATTGGTCCCTCGACCGGGGTCCTGGCACGGGTGAGGGCGATCCCGATCACCATGGCGGCGATCGAAGTCGCCGACCACGCGACGACGAGCGCCTCCAGGGTGACCGTCCGTCCTGAGGCAAGGGCCGTCACCATGAGCAGCAGGGGCCCGCAGGGTCGGATCAGGAAGATCGAACCCGCCGCACCCACCGCCCCTCGGGCGTACAGCAGTCGTGTGGCCTCTTGCGAGAAGAGGCTGGAGACCAACCACGAGAACGTCAGGAGGAGCAACATGAGACTGCTGGTGGTGTACGCCAGGTAGGTGATCGGCACCGTCAGGAGGGCAGCGACGAGGAACTGCGTCGGAGCGTTGAGGCCCAGGAGCCGGTGGTCGGAGACCCCGTTCCGCATGAGGGGCGTCGTCAGGATGTAGAGCTCCCAACCGGCCAGGAAGGTTCCGAGCGCGATCAGGCTGAGGCCGGCCTGGTGTCTCGCCACATCCGACGCAGTCACGACCAGCGGGACCATCGCGACCGCGAGAGATTGCAGGGCCATCGCGACGAGGCGGGGCCCGACTCTCAGGGAACCCAGCACACCGCCTCCGTCGTCAGCACGAACTCCAGCGCGGACAGACGGCCGGACATCCTCGGTGCGTCACCGTAACGCCGCTCGGGGCCGTCCCGGCGGGTGGCTGCGTGCGCGGCGTTCACGTGCGCCTCTCGTGCCCGGGCAGTAGCGCGCTGCCCCAGCGGTGTCAGATGTAGACGGCGCCCGCCGCGCAGACACGGCGCCGAGCGACGGGCCGGTTACTGTCCGAGGCCATCACCACGCAGGAAATGGGAGCGGACGCATGGCAGTGACAGCGCGACCGGAGGTGCGCACGGGTCGCCTCGACTACCTCGACGCGTTACGCGGAATCGCCGCCGCGGCGGTCGCCGCCGGGCACTACGTCGAGATCGCCACGCCGTCGTACATGCCGTGGACGTTCGAGAACTTCAGCCCCGGCCGCGCCGGCGTCGTCGCATTCTTCCTGGTCAGCGGATACGTGATACCGATGAGCCTCGAGCGGGCGACGTTCGGCTCCTTCTGGACGGCCAGGTTCTTCCGCCTGTTCCCGTCGTACTGGACCAACATCGTCATCATCCTTGCGCTGGGGGCGGTAGCGCTGGGGCCGATGCCGGACGGCGGGTGGCCGGTCCTCGCAGTAAACGTGCTGATGATCCAGCTGTTCCTGCTGATGCCGAACATCGTGGCGCCGGCCTGGACGCTCGGGATTGAGCTGATGTTCTACGTCCAGTCCAGCGCGCTGCGCCGCTTCGGCCGGTTGCCGTGGGGCGTGTGGTTTGGATATGGCTGGCTGGCCGCGTTCGTCCTGGCCGGCTGCGTGGCGCCCGCGGTCGGGTTTACGGACCTGCCCATCACTGTGCCGCTGCTGCTGTTCACCGCTTCACTGGGGCAGGCGGTATACCGCTGGCAACGCGGAATGCTGACGACCCGGTCGTTGGCTGCGCTGTTCGGTGCAGGCGTCGCGGCCTTGAGTGCGACGTCATGGGTCAACTTCGCGGTGTTCGCGCCACCGCCGGAGATCACCGTGCTCGGCCCGGTGCAGTGGACCCCGACCGGTTACGCCCTGTCCTACCTCGGCGGGCTTGCCCTCTTCGGCGGGTTCTTCCTGCTCCGCGGCCGGCGGTTCCCGAAGTCGATGACCTGGCTGGGCCGGATCAGCTACTCCCTCTACCTGGTGCATCCGGCGGTGTACGGAGTCGTGCTGGCGTTTTTCGCGCCGACGAACCCGCTTGCGGGCCTGTTGTACGTGACGGCGCTGCTGCTCGTTTCCTGGGCCCTGTACCGGCTGGTGGAGACGCCCTCCATCCAGCTCGGCCGGCGCCTGGCCGGCAGGCGGCTCGGCCCGCCCGCCGGCATCGAGAGCGACGCCAGATGATCAGGGGACTCCGTCAGCGCAGCACTGGCGAGGGTGTGGCGCCGGCGGCGGTGGGCCCCGGTGCGGGCCTCGTCACCGGCCACTGTTGAGCCCGATGACCGGGTTCCGGCCCGACCCCGCGGCCCTGCACGTTTCGGACGCGAGTCAGCGAACCAGCGAGAGCGAAGCGGTGGTCAGCACGGACTCGACGCCGGTGCCCGGCGAGCGCCGGACGGCCAGGCGGACGCCGCGGCCCACGACGACGGCCAGCACGACGGCGAGAACAAGCCACATAGGACATGAACATCGGCAGCCGTGCCGGCGGATGTGACGGGACGGTCCCGTCCGTCCCACCTCCCCCGTTGGAGTCACCGCAGGCCCGGGAGTAGCGGAGAGTAGCCGGGCCGCACCTAGCGTCGTCCGGATGCGCCTGCTCTTCGTCTGCACCGGCAACCTGTGCCGATCGCCGCGGGCCGAGGGGCTGACGAGGGCTGGCTGAAGCAGTTCGGGACGACCGACGTCGAGATCGCCAGCGCCGGCACCGCCGCGCCGGACGGCGAGCCGATGGACCGGCACAGTGCCGCCGCGCTGACCGCGCTCGGCGGCGACCCCGCCGACCTGCTGTCGACGCCGCTGACCAACGACCTGGCGAGGGCCGACCTCGTGCTCACGATGACCAGGGCACCGCAACGAGGTGCTCGAGCGGGCGCCGCGCGGTCTGCGGCGGACCTTCACGCTGCTGGAGGCGGCCGACCTGCTGTCGCGCACCGATGTCCGCGACCTTCGGCCGCTGCCGCTCGACGAGCGGGTGCGCGAGTTCGGCCTCCGGCTGGACGCCGGCCGAACCCGGCGGACGGCCTCGGACACCGATGACGTCCTCGACCCGATCGGCCGACAGGCCTCTGTTCATGACCAGGTCGCGCAGACGATCGCCACCGCGCTGCGCACGCTGCTCAACGAGCTCTTCCCCGCCCGCTCCCCGCGGCTCAGCGGTCAGGCCGGCGTCCTCGCCACCCGCTGATTCCGTACGCCGTCATCCCACGTCCGGCACCCTTCCGGCCTGTGTGGACGAACGGCCGGGTGCGGACGGCGGAGGATCAGCCGGGGAGCCGGGCGAGCGCCTGGGCGGCGACATCGACCGCGGTCTGCGCCTGGCGCGGTGAGTGGTCGCCGTCGTTCCAGGTGACGCTGACCGCGACGGGTCCGGTCACCGCCTCGCGGAGCATGCTGCCGTTCATCCGGTTCAGCACCAGGACGCCCTGGTCGCCGACCGCCACCTCGTGCGCCGTCGTGGAGTCCTGCTCGTACGTCGCCGGCGTCCCCATGGCCGCGGCAAGGCTCGGCTACGTGAACTCGAAGACCGAGAGGACGAAGCCACCGCCGGGCAGCCGGACGTCGCACACGCCTCGGTCGACCAGCGTCTCCGGGTAGTCACCCCGGTTCTGCGCCAGCGCGCTCCCGCTCGCCCCCAGCGAGGCGAGGTACGCCGGGTCGATGAACGAGCACGCGTCGTCTCAGCTGCCGCCGCCGGAGGCGAACTGCGCGGAGGGCCGGGTGGGCATCTCGGTGCTCTCCGGCGGCGGCGCCTCCGCCGATGGGTCGGCGGAGGCCTCCGGCGCCGCGGACGACGAGGCGGGCGCGTCAGAGGACGACGCCTCCGTCCTGCCGCCGACGTCGTCGGAACACCCGACCAGCAGGATGAGGCGCACCCCCGCAGAGGCCACGACCACCCGGCGCGGCACGCTCGACCCCATCCCACTCCCCCGTTCGACGGATACGCCGACGTGCCGGATGCAACACGAGCCGATGGCCCCGGGCAACGGACGGCGGGGCCGACACGCGTCCCACACCCGGGGTACACGTGCGCCGATCCCACCGCACGCGCGCGCGACCGTGCCACGATCCGGCAGCCGGCCGCGGGGGCCGGATCATCGCCGGCGGGGGCCGATGCAGCGGACGAGCGACCGCCGGGTCGGCGGCGGTCGAACCGTCCCGGGGGCGGTCGGGCCATGACCCTGCTCGACCGTTCGCTGCCGACCCTGCTGCCGTCGCCGCGTGCCGAGCCGGCCGGCACGGAGCTGCCGCGTCAGGTGGTCTCGCGCGCGCTGGCGCAGGCGTCGGCACTGATCGCGTGGGCGTGGCTGGCGACCGCGCCGGTCGTGATCCTGCTCGGGCCGGGCCGCTACGACGTGCCGGCGTTCCTGCTGGTCATCCTCGTGATGGCGGTGGTGGCCGGAGTGACCACGGCCGCGGCGGTACGCCGTCCGCAGGCGTTGCGGGTGCTGACCGGCGTGGGCCTCGGTGCGGTGGCCGCGGCGATCGTCGCGTTCGACGTGCTGTCGACGACGCCCGGAACGCCGTCGAACCCGGCGGTGTCGCTGATGGGCAGCGCCTGCCTGGTGGCGGGTCTGGTGCTGCGCCCGCTGCCGGCCGGCGCGGCGGCGCTGGGCCTCGGGCTGCGGCACGCCTGGTGGGACCTGGGGCCACCGTGGGCGGCGGGCGCCGGTGACTACGCGGAGATCCTGCTGACCGCGGCGGCGGCCGTGGTCGGCGCCCGGTTCGTGGCGGTGGCGCTGGCACGCAGCAGCCGGCAGGTGGGCGAGCTGGTGGGCGGCCTGCTGGCCGACCGGCGCGCGGAGCAGGCACGGCGGGTGCGCGAGAACAGCCTGGCCGCGGCACGCACCGACCTGCACGACACCGTGCTCACCACCCTGTCGGGCATCGGCGCCGGCTGGCTGAGCAGCGCCGATCCGGAGACGCTGCGGGCGGAGTTGCGCCGCGACGTGCGGCTGCTGCACGAGCTCGAGCGCCCGGGCGACGACGCCCCGGTCGACCTGGCCGCGGCGGTGCGCTCGATGACGCAGGCGCCGCTGTTCGACCGGCTCGCCGTGCGGCTGGACGCGGCGCCGTGCCCGGTGCCGGCGGTGCACGCCGACGCGCTGGTGCTGGCCACCCGAGAGGCGTTGGTCAACGTGCTCAAGCACTCCGGCGCGGACGGTGCCCGGGTGGCCGTGCGCACGACCGGCGGCCGGGTCGCCGTGACGGTCGGGGACGACGGCCGCGGCTTCGATCCGGCGCAGCGGGGCGCCGGTCTGGGCCTGGCCGGCATGGCGGCGCGGCTGCGCGAGATCGGCGGGGCGGCGCGGGTGGACAGCGCGCCGGGCGCGGAGACGACGGTGACGCTGGAGCTGTCGCCCTCCGCGCCGCCCGATGCGCGGCCGGTGCCGCCCCTGTGGTCGGTGGAGGGTCCCCGGCGGGGCGCGCTGGGGCTGACCGCGGTGGCCGGCGTCTCGCAGCTGCTGTCGTTCGCCGTGCAGCGCGGCAGCTACGACGATCCGACGCCGCAGATGGTGGCGCTGGCCATCGCGCTGGCGGTGGACGCCCTCGTCGTCGGAACGCTGCTGCGCCGGCCGACGCTGCCGGGCTGGGTGGCGGCGGTGCTCGTCGTCCGGATCGCGGCCGTGCTGCTGCTCACGGGGCTGCCGCTGGAGGGCTGTGCGTCGATGGGCTACGCGCACTTCAGCGGCGGCGGCGAGCTGATCTCCTGCCTGGTGGTCACGCTGCTGCGCCCGCCGCGGGAGGCGGTGGTCGCGGTGGCGGCCTTCATCGGCTCGTGGCTGCTGCTCGCCGCCCAATCTGACGCGGCCGGGCGGGCGTGCGGCGTCACCGCGGTGGCCAACAGCGCGATGGCGGTCGGTCTGGTGGTGGCCGGTCTGGTCTTCGTCGCGGCGCTGCGGTGGCACGCGGCCATCGCGGCGGAGGTTCTGGAGGCCGAGGAGAACCTGCTGGCCGCGCGCTCGGCGCACCAGGTGCGGGCGGCCGAGCGCCGGCGGCTGCTGCCGGCGGTGCGGGGCATCGTCACCGAGACGCTGAGCGGGCTGGCCGACGGCCGGCTCGACCCGGGCCGGCCGGAGGTGCGCCGGCTGTGCCGCCGTGACGCGCGGCTGCTGCGGGCGTTTCTGACCCAGGGGGACGGCGACGACCTGCTCGCCGCCCTGGTCGACCGCGCGGTGCGGCTGCGCGGCCTGGGTGTCGACCTCGCCGTCCGGGGAACGCTGCCCCGGAACGCGGTGCCCGACGACCTGCGGACGGCGCTGCTCGCCGAGCTCGACCGGCGCCTGACCGCGGCCACCGACAGCGGCTGGCGCGGCGAGGGCCAGGCGACCGTGTTGCGCGCGGGGGACGACGTGCTGCTGACCCTGGTGCTGCACGCGGCGCCGGCGCAGACCCCCGCGCCGGGATCGGCGACGCCGCTGGTCGATCGCGCCGAGCTGGTGGACGGTGACCTGTGGGTCACCTTCCGGCTGCCCGGCACCCGCTGCGCGCCGGAGGAGGACTGATGGCGGACGACGCGAGTGGCGCGGCCCGCGAGCTGCCGCGGGTCGCGGTGATCGACGACCACGCCGTGGTGGGCCGCGGCCTGGCGGCCGACCTGCGCCCGGAGACCGAGGGCATGGCGGTGGTGGCGAGCGCGCGCACGGTCGAGGAGTTTCTCGCGCTGGGCGTGGAGGTGGACGTCGTGGTGCTCGACCTGCAGCTGCGCGACGGGAGCCGGCCGCGGGACAACGTGCTGGCGGTGCGCTCGACCGGGGCGCGGGTGCTGCTGTTCTCGGCCTACGAGGAGGGCGCGCTGCTGCTCGAGGCCGTGCAGGCCGGCGCGCACGGGTACCTCAACAAGTCGCGGGACACCACGGAGGTGGCAGCCGCGATCCGAGACATCGTGGCCGGTGACGAGGCGATCTCGGCCGAGATGCTGATCGGGCTGTCGGGCGCGGTGAGCCGGCGGCCGGAGCTGTCGGACCGGCAGCAGGAGGTGCTGATCCGGTACACGAGCTCCGACGCGAAGCTGCCGACGGTCGCGCGGCAGCTCGGCATGCAGGCGGAGACGCTGAAGACGCACCTGCGGCGGATCAAGGAGAAGTACGCCGCCGTCGACCGCCCGGTCAGCACCCGGCTGGAGCTCTACCGGCGCGCGGTCGAGGACGGCTTCGTGCCGACCGACCCGAACGGTTCGACCTGACGGTGCGGCGCGAGGGGGGCCGAACCGACGGTGCGTCGGCCTGCCTTCGCGGAATCGTGGTGACCTCCGGTCGCTCCGCTGTGGGTGGAACGTGTCGGACGCCGCACGGCGAGCAGGGAACGCTGGTCTGCCGGTAGCTCCGTCGAGCGCGACGTCCCGCGCGTTATGTGAGATGGGCCACAATCATGCTCCCGCGGTCTGCTTACTGACCGGTAGTACCTACGGTGCGCTGGACGACGCCGCCGCCAAGGGCAGTGGAGACGGCGCCGCCGTGATCTGTCTACTCCTCTCGAGTCTCGTCAGCGCTGACTTCTGTCGCGGAACCGCATGCGGGCCGTGGACGGCTGCCCGGGAGCAGCCTTTCTGCGAAGGACCCGCCCATGCCGAGCTACCGACTGCTCGCCGGTCACGCAACCGTTCTCGAGGACTTCGTCGCCGCGGACGACGCCGAGGCCATCGACCGCGCGCGTGAACTCACCCAGGACGTCGTACCCACCGGCCCGGATCTCGTGGAGCGGGGCGGCTTCCGGCTCGAGAAGAACGACCACCGCGGGTGGCACGTCCTCTTCGCCTGGTTCCCTCAGCAACCAATTGTGCCCCAACCGAGCTGGACATGGCACTGAGCGGCCCGGTCAGAGCATCGACTGGTGATCCCAACCGCGGGTCGGAACCCTGCGAGATCGCTCCCCGCGAACGGTAGTCCTCACCCCGGCGAATCGTCTTCAGCGCCACAGGACGAGAGGCCTTGCGGAAACATGATGCCCGGAACACCCTGTGCGGTCCCGGAGGTGGTCGCGGTCACCGTGGATGAGCTGCAGGCCGAGGTGGAGCTACTGCGTGCGGAGAACACTGTGCTGCGCGAGCGGACAGTGAACGCCGATCAGGAGCGCCGTCTCGAGGAGCTCAAGCGGCGGACGACGGCCTGACGCCCGCCACTCAAGGGCGAGTCAGGGCGTCCTGATTCATCCGGGCTTCCTGCTCGGCGAGCTGCCGCCGAAGCATGCTGGCCAGCCGTCGAGGTCCGCACGTTCACGGCGGTCCAGGCGGCCTGGACGAGGGCGGGTGCTCGCCATCGTCGGCAACACCGATGGACGAGGAGCTGGACGCAGGCTGAGACAACAGAGAACGGGCGCGCGCTCACCCGGGTTGCGTCAGGCGGCGCGAAACAACGAGTCGTCCTTCAGCGCAGCAAACCTGCCGAGCAGCGGGAGCAGACCGGCCACGATGGCGTCGCCGGCCTCCTGGTGCGCCTCGACCGGGCGGCCGATCGGGTCGGCGACGTCGTCGGCGTCGCTGGTCTGCCGGCGGGAGCGAGCCGATGCCAGAACCTTGACCAAGCTCCGGGCGCGCTCGGCGAATTCGTCCCCCGAGAGCTCCAGGTCCTCGTCGATCCGTGACAGCAGATCGGCGGCCTCGAGCAGGGTGAACGTCCGCGCCAGCGCGCGGGGCGACTCGTTCAGCACCTGGCGCCGATGCACGCGCGTCATGGTGAGCACGAGGTCGGCCTCACGGACGTGCGCCTCGGCGAGCTGGCGGGCCGTGAAGTCACCGGGCTCGGCCCCGAAGCCCCGCAGCACGAGGGCGCTGTCGGGGTGCATCGCCGACCCGACGACGGCCTGGGTTCCGGCGCTGACGATCCGGACGGCGCTCGCCTCGTCGCCGAGCGTCTCGGCCAGGTACGCGCGACCCAGCCGCTCCGCGAGCGCGGAGCGGCAGATGTTGCCGGTGCAGACCACGAGCACGCTGAACGCCGGGCCCCCGGACCAGTGACGGATCACTGGCTCATTCTCCCAGCTCAGTAGGCCCCGGAGCCACGGACGACGGCGCCCACGGTCTTCCAGAGGATCATCAGGTCGAACGTGAACGACCAGTTCTCGACGTACCGGACGTCGATGCGCACCGAGTCGTCCCACGACAGGTCGGAGCGGCCGCTGACCTGCCACAGGCCGGTCAGGCCGGGCTTGACCAGGAAGCGGCGATGCATGTCGAAGCCGTACCGCTCGACCTCGCTGGCCAGCGGCGGCCGCGGCCCGACCAGCGACATGTCCCCGCGGAGCACGTTGATCAGCTGGGCAGCTCGTCGAGGGAGTAGCGGCGCAGCACCTTGCCGACGCGGGTCACGCGCGGGTCGGCCTTGCTCTTGTAGAGCACTCCGTTGCCGTCGTTGCCGGACGACGCCAGCGTCTCGTGCATGCGGTCGGCGCCGGCGACCATGCTGCGGAACTTGAGCATGGTGAACGGTTGGCCGTCCTTGCCCACCCGCTCCTGCTTGAAGAACACCGGGCCGCGACTGGTCACCTTCACGGCCAGCGCCAGGCCGAGGAGCACCGGAGCGAAGAAGAGAAGCCCGAAGAACGCGGCGGTGCGGTCGGTGACCTCCTTGGCCAGCCGGCGGACGCCGGTCAGCTCGGGGCGCTCCACGTGCAGCAGCGGGAGCCCGCAGACGGGGCGGATGGCGACGCGCGTGCCGACGACCTCGGTGACGGCCGGCGCCAGTAGCAGCTCGGCGTCGGTCTTCTCGAGTGCCCAGCCAAGCCGGCGCAGCGTCACGCCGTCGAGCTCCGGGCACGGGAGGACGGCGACCGTGTCGACCTCGTACCGCTTGACGACGTCGGCCACCTCGTCGAGCCCCCCGAGCACGGGCAGGCCGTTGAAGGCGCCGCTGGCGAAGTTCTGGCTGGAGACCGGCAGGCAGCAGCCGACCACGCGGTAGCCGTGGGAGGCCTCGCGGTCGATCTGGGAGTCGAGGTCGGCGACGGCAGCGCGGTGCCCGACCAGCAGGGTCGTCTGCTGGAACCGGCCGCGGCCGCGCTGGCGGTGCACCCATCGGCGGTGCGCGTAGCGCTGCATCAGGGTCAGACCGGTGGCCAGCGGGAGTGCCAGGACGACGAAGCCGCGGGCGACGTCGAGCTTGAACGCCCAGGAGACGGTGCCGATGGTGGCGAGCATGACCACGGCGGCGAAGAAGACGCGGCGGAATTCCTCCGGCCGATCCAGAGAAAGCGCCGCTCGTAGCTGCGGGCGACGAGCATGGCGCCGGCCCAAATCAGCGCGTCGACGCCGGCCGGTTCGCCTACTCCGACGTCGGCAGCTTTGGCGGCTCTTCCGGTTCCTGGTGAACTCTACCGTTGAGAGGGGTGTTCACCAGGAACCGGGAGGAGCCGACAAGGCCGGCAACCCGATGGAAACTACCAGGTGGACGTTCACCACCAGCTGATCGCGCTCGCGCCTGCGCCCGCCCGGCGGCCTCCGTGCCGCCGGGCGGGCGCTATCGGTCCGGGCCGTTGTCGTTCGATGTCTCGCGGAGACGATTTCCTGCCCGATCGCGTCCGAGAGCCCCTAGGGTGCCTGCCCACGGGAACGGGGAGGCCGCCGGCGCGGCGGCGCCTCATCACGAGGGATGGAAGAGGTGGCGCCGCCGATGAGACTCACGCTTCCAGCCGCCTTCGGTGGCAGTCCGGCGTTTCCCGAAGGTCTGCCGCTGGCCCGGCCGCGCATCCCCGACGTCCCCGGGCTCAGCCGCCGGCTCGCCGCCATTCTCGAGAGCGGGGTGCTGACCAACGGTCCCGTCGTCCGCGAACTCGAGGAGCGCGTCGCCGAGCGCTGCGGCGTCGCGCACGCGGTCGCGGTCGCCAGTTGCACGAGCGGCCTGATGCTCACGTACCAGGCCCTGGGCGTCTCCGGGCAGGTCGTGATGCCCAGCTTCACCTTCGCCGCGAGCGCGCACGCCGTGGTGTGGGCGAACGGATCGCCACGGTTCGCCGACGTCGCCCCGAACAACATGACCCTGGACCCGGCGGACGCCGCCCGGCTCGCGGACGGAGCCGCCGCACTGTCGGCGACGCACATCTACGGGCGCCCGTGCGAGGTGGAGGCGCTGCAGGCGGTGGCCGACCGCGCCGGACTGCCCATCGTCTACGACGCGGCACACGCCCTGGGCAGTCGCCGCCGGGGCCGGCCGGTAGGGAGCTTCGGCACGGCAGAGGTGTTCAGCCTCAGCCCCACCAAGGTCGCCGTGGCCGGTGAGGGAGGCGTGGTGACCACCGGCGACGCCTCGCTCGCGGAGTCCGTCCGCCTCGGCCGCGACTACGGCAACCCCGGCAACTACGACTGCCGCTTCCCCGGGCTCAACGCCCGCATGTCAGAACTGCACGCCGCCGTCGCCGTCGCCTCCCTGCACGGACTGGACGAGCGCATCGCCCACCGCAACGAGCTCGTCGTCGCCTTCGAGGCCGCGACCGAAGGCCTGCCCGGACTGTCGTTCCAGCACGTCGACGCGTCCGACGTCTCGACCTACAAGGACCTCACCCTCGTCATCGACCCCGACCTGTTCGGTCTCGACGCCGCGGATCTCGGCGGGGCCCTGAAGCAGGAGAACGTCGACTCCCGGCGGTACTACCACCCGCCCGTCCACCGCCAGCGTGCCTACGCGGCATCGTCGACGAGCGGCGCCCTTCCCGTCACGGACCGGATGGCGCAGCGCGTGCTGACGCTGCCGCTCTACAGCGAGATGACGCGGGGCCACATGCACCGCCTGGCCGACGCCGTGGCACGCATCCACTTCTACGCCCGCTTCCCCGCCATGGAGAGGGCGCTCGAGACGACGTACGGCGGCCCCCGCGCGACTGCCCGAGCGACGCTGGTGGGCTGACCGCATCCGCCGCCGAACACCTTCTCCGGGCACCGGACACGCCCTACGGTGGGTGGCCCGCAGGAACGAGGGAGAAGCGAGTGAAGGTCGTCGTCACGGGGGGCGCCGGTTTCATCGGCGCGAATCTCTGCCGCGAGCTGTCCGAACATCCCGGCGTGCAGGTGACCGCACTGGACGACCTGTCCACGGGCCGGCGCGACAATCTCGACGGCGTCGACGCGGAATTCGTCGAAGGCAGCATCCTCGACCGCGCTCTGCTGGACGAGGTGATGGCAGGGGCGGCGTCCGTCGTCCACCTCGCTGCGATCCCCTCGGTCCCCCGCTCCGTGGCCGACCCCATGGCCAGCCACGCCGCCAACGCGACGGGCACGCTCGAGGTGCTGGAGGCCGCGCGGCGAGCCGGCGGCGCGCACGTCGTGCTGGCGTCGTCGTCGTCCGTGTACGGCCGCAACCCCCGGCTGCCCAAGCACGAGGACCTCCGCTGCGAACCGATGAGCCCGTACGCCGTCAGCAAGCTCGCCGCCGAGAGCTACGCCCTGTCCCACGCCGCGTGCTACGGCATGGAGGTGCTGCCGTTCCGGTTCTTCAACGTGTTCGGCCCGCTCCAACCCGCGGGTCACGCCTACGCCGCCGTCATCCCCGCGTTCATCGACGCGGCCCTGGCCGGCCTCCCCCTGCCGGTGCACGGCGACGGGACGCAGAGCCGTGACTTCACCTACGTGGAGAGCGTCACCGAGGTGCTGACGCACGCCGTGCTGGCACGCGTCTCCTCCACCGACCCGGTCAACCTGGCCTTCGGCACGCGCACCACGCTGCTCGAGGCGATCGCCGTGCTCGAGGACGTCCTGGGCCGGCCGCTGGAGGTCGAACACCAGCCGCTGCGGCCCGGCGACGTCCCCCACTCACAGGCCGACAACAGCCGACTCCGCGCGCTCTTCCCGAACCTGACGCCCACGCCCCTGCACACCGGGCTCGAGCGAACGGTCGCCTGGTTCGAGTCGCTGAACCCATCCGCGGCGCCCGTGGGCGGTGCGGTGCCGGCCGGGTGACCCGGGCCCGCGTGGCCGACGCCGTCGGGCTCCTGCTCGTCGTCACGGCGATCGGCACGGCGTCGGCGTCCGTCGTCATCACCGGCGACGGCGACGCGCGTGCCGTGGTGGCAATGCTCGCGGCGGCTGCCGTGGCACACGTGCTGGGGCGGCTGCTCGCCCCTGTGCTCGAAGTCGTTGTCGCCCTCGTGGTGAGCTCCATCGCACTGCTGATCCTCCTGGAGGAGGGCGCCCTCTCCGGGTACCCGATCGCCCCTCCGCTCGGCTACGCCAACGCCAACGCGGCGCTCTACGTCCAGGCCGCGGCGTTGGCTGCCCTCGCCGCTGTCACCGTGACACGCCAGGAGTGGCGGACCGCCGCGCTGGCCTCCGCCGTGGGGCTCGTCCTCGTCACAGCGGTAACGGGATCCCTGGCCGGGCTGCTGACGGGCGCCCTCGTGCTGGTCGCCGCCAAGGTGGGGTCGGGCAGGCGCGACGTCTCACGCGGAGTCGGCGCCACCGCGTCGCTCGTCGTCGTCCTCCTGGCGCACCTGGCCGTCTTCGTCCTCGCCGTGAGCTACCGGCCGGGAGCCACCGAGCGATCGGCCGCCCAGTCGGCTGCCGCGTCGTCGCTGAGCGACCGCAGGCTCGACTTGTGGCACGACGCGGTGCAGATCAGCTTCCACAACCCCCTGTCGGGCGTCGGCTTCGGCCGCTTTCCGGCGGCCAGTGAGACGGCGCAGCTGGACCTCGACACCCAAGAGGCCCACTCCGTGACCCTGCAGTGGGCGGCCGAGACGGGCTGGGTCGGCGCGTTGGCGGTGTTGGGCCTGCTGATGTGGATGGCGGTTCGGCCGTTCGTCACCGGTTCTGTCGCGGACCCGCCAGCGGCCGCGCTCGTGTCGGCGGCGGCAGCCATCGGTTTCGCCCTGCACGCCTCGGTCGACTACGTCGCGTCGTTCCCGTTCGTCGTCGTCCTCGCGGCCTTCGTCTCCGGAGCCGGCACAGCGCTCGCGTCGGTCGAGGAGGGCGCGATCGGCCCGTACCGGGTGGCCGGCTGACCGCTGCTCCGACGGGACCGTTCATGTGGGGACACCCCGGCGTCCGACCGGCCCGTAGGCGGTGAGGGTCACGTAGCCGGCCAGGTCCTCCGGCTGGTCGTGCACGGGGACGTCCTCGACGGTGACCCACACGTGTCCCTCGAGGCGTTCGCCGCCGGGTCGCGCTCCGATCCGCAGGACCGGCTCCACACCGATCGCCGCGAGCTGGCGGTAGACGAGCAGGCTTCGCTGCAGGCAGTTGTCGCCGCGGGCGCCACGGGCGAACCGGTGAGCCCACCGGGCGATCCCGGCGACGTCGGCGGCGGTGACCGCCGCACCGGGCGTCCCGCGGCGCCCCGCGCCCATGCACATGACTGAGACGAGCCGGTCCAGCGGCACCCGCCGGGTCAGCAGGGGCAGCACCAGCGCCCACCCGAGCATGCGGACTGCGAGCCACGCGCGGACGGGGCTGCGGAGGCCGGCTCGGAGGGAGCGGAGGAGGACGCCTGCTCTCACAGAGACGCCACCGTCGTCTCCACGGCAGTGGTGACGTCGTGGAGGATTTCCAGGGCCGGGCGGTAGCGCAGTGAGAAGACGGGCACCCGCTCGACCAGGTCGAAGTAGCCCGACACCAGTAACCGGTTGGCGCCAGGGTCGTCGAGTCCCGCGTAGTAGGCATGCGGAAGCAGCAGGCCGAATGCGTCCACCGCCGGTATCCGCCGGACGCAGACGTCAGGACCGTCCGGGTCGGGCTCCTGCTCCAGCACGAAGGCCGCTCGGAACGGCGCCCGCGCGCCCTCCTGCCAGTCGGACCCGCGCTCCAGCCCTTTGAGGAACTCAGGAGCGTCGAACCAGTCCGCGGACGCCGGACGCAGGCGCATCCGGAAGGGCATGCAGGCAACCATGACGGGGCAGGTCGCAGGGTCGAAGGCCACCGCGTCGTCGGCGCACAGCGGATGACCTCGTCGGCTGAGCGCGAACGCCAGAGTGGACTTGCCGGCGCCCGATGCCCCGCACAGCGCGACGACACCGCCGGCCACGGTCACCGCGCTGGCGTGCAGCACCTGCCGTCCGTGGAACTGCAGCCCCAGGGGCAGGGCGATGCGGTGGAAGGCGTCGTCGACGACGTCGTCCGCGACGCCCGGTTCGGGATCGAGCCGAACGTCGTCCGAACCGCGGACGAAGGTGAACCGGCCGACGTTCGGGACGACGAGCACCCGCCCGCCCGGGACGGCCCAGGCGGTGGCGCTCAACCGGCCGTCCGCGTCTCGCCACACCTCGGCCGACGCCGGGGGTGGTGGTGCATCGTCGCCCGCGGGCGTCGGCGAGGTGGTGAGACGGAGGGAGTGGATTGCGAGGCGCCCTTCGGGCGACGTCAGTTCCACTTCTTCTTGTAGATGCCCTTGGGGATCCTCGGGTCACCAGGGTCGCCGCCGGCGGCGCTCAGCTTGCCGCCACCCGGCATGCGCAGCACGTCGGCCACGTCTCCGATCCGCTCGATCTGCATCGGCGACCACGGCTTGCGCTCGTCCATGGGACTACCTCTTCACCTGGGGTTTCGTGCTCCGGTCGCGCGGACGGTACTGAGATCACCCGGGCCGGTCAACGGATCGGCGCGCCATCCGTGCAGGTCACCGTGGCGCCGCCGGTCAGATGTGGCGTCGCAGCCAGCCCTCGACGGTCAGGAGCTCCCACATGGGGTCGGTGAGCGTCGTCGCCGGGTGCGGCGTGACGGGGCGCTCCAGGTAGAGCGCGCCGCCGACCTCGGGGTCGACGATCCCGGCGTCGGCGAGGGCCTGGATGCCGCCGATCTCCCGCCAGACCGTCGGCGCCTCGCGCACGACGGTCTTCCCGAAGAAGGAGGCGGTGACGACCTTCCGCTGACGCTCGAACCCGAGGTGCGGAAAGCGGCGGCTCAGAGTGTTCCGGATCAGAGCCTTGGCGCGGCCGTCGTGGTTGAGCAGCTCGGGGGGCGTGGCATGCAGGAACTCCACCAGCCGGGTGTCCCAGTACGGATGGGTCACCTGGACCCCCACACCGGCGCTGTACTCGAAGACCTCCTCGGCCTCCATGGACACCAGCGGGTGCTCGAGGGCCTTCCGGCACTCGCGGAAGTACTCCCGAGGCCCGGACAGCGGAAGCAGGTGGTCCGCACTCGGCCCACGCGCCCAATCCGCGTCCCGACTGCGCAATTGAGCCCGCAGGTCCGGGTCCCGCACGAGCCAGGGACGTCGGGCCAGCAACGACTGCAACGATTCGTACCGCCGCGCCGCATACCTCTCCGGTGTGAAGCGCCGCATCAGGCTGGCTCGACGGTGCACCGCCAGCGGCCGCAGCCCGTAGTCCCACAGCAGGCTCCTCGCCAGCGGGAGGGGCGACAGGTCGTACGAGCGGGCCTGCGTCCGGCCCAGCCGGAGGAGGCCGCCCAGGCGACCGGTGCGGATCAGGTCGGCCGAGTAGAGCGGGGTCACCGTCAACCACTCGTCCCCTCCGCTACCCGTGAGCACGGTGTCGCACCCGCGGCCGGCAGCCTGGCCGGCCAGCCACCGATACGCGGGCAGCCAGGGGTTCTGGAGAGGGGCACCCACCGAGCCGCGGTGAACGGCGGCATGCACGAGCCGGTCGCCCCCCAGCGCCCCGCTCAAGGTCGCGACGAGGTGCGGCATCCCGAGCCGGTCAGCCACGCCCCGCTGAATCTCTTCCTCGTTCTCCGGCCCGGGGAAGGCGAGGGACAGCGCGAGCGGCGCTGACGTGCCGTCGCGGCTCACGCGGTCGGAGGCGAGAGCGCCGACCGAGACGGAGTCCAGTCCCCCGCTCAGATAGATCGCGGTGCGGCGGCCGTCGACGGCGCGTTGGACCGATCGGTCGAGGAGCTCGTCGAACCGTGCCAGGTCCGCGTGGTCGATCCACTCGGGATGGCTGCCGGGGAACAGCGGATCCCAGTACCGCTCGGTCGTCACCGACCCGCCGCGGACGCGCAGCCAGTGCCCGGGCAGGACCCGGGAGATCCCGTCGAACACCGTCTCCTCGGGCCGCGGCCAGTGGTGCCGGAGGTGGTCGGCGATGGCCGCCCGGTTGACCCGCCGAGGGACCTCCGGCTGGCGGACCAGGGTGTCGAGGGACGGCGACAGCATCAGGCCGGCGCCGGTCCGGGTCCAGAACAGCGGGTGGATTCCGAGCGGGTCGCGCCCGCAGATCAGCGTCTCGCTCGGGCGGTCCCAGATCGCGAACGAGAAGAACCCTCCGATGCCCCGGAGCATGCCGAGGCCCTCGCGCCGGTGGGCCGCGAGCAGGCCAGCCGCCTGCCCGCCCGGCCCTGCGTCGTCGAGGCCGTAGTAACGGCCGTGCACGAGGGAGAGAGCCCTCGTCTCGGCGGCCACGTCCAGGTCCCGCACGGTGGCGGACCGCGACACCGCCGAGCACCCCCCGCGGGGGTCGACCACCAGCACCCACGTGCCGGGTGCGCACGCCCGCTCGTCGACGGCGCGGTCAGACACCGTCGACCTGGGTCACCAGCCGCTCGGAGACCAGGACGGCGAGCGTCCTGTCGACGTCCTTGCTGACGTCCGCCGGGTCGACGGCGAACTCCTCCACCAGTCGTCGGGTCGCCGCCGTCACGTCACCGTGGTCGGCCAACAGCTCGAACAGCCGGGCGGAGGTCTCGTTGAGCTCGAAGATCTGGTTGGTGCCCAGGTGCACGAGGACCATCTGGTCGTCGAGCCGGCGGAACACCACCTGGGGATCGATCTTCACGACAGGCCTGGGCACGAGGCGGGACGCTAGCGGCGGGCCCGCCATCCGGGAAGGGCTTGACCTGCGAAGACGTCCTCTCCAGCGACACCGGACGAGTCAGCGAACCAGCGGGCGGGCCGGGGAGCCCACCACGACCACCCCCGGCGGCACATCGCGGGTCACCACCGCGCCGGCCCCCACGAACGCGCCCCGCCCGACGGTGCGGCCCTGGAGGACGACGGCATTGCTGCCGATGGTGACGTCGTCCTCCAGCACTACCGCTCCGGAGATGTTGGCGCCCGGCAGGACGGTCACTCGCTGCCCGATGACGGCGTCATGGCCGACCGTGGCGTTGTACTGAACCTGCGAATGCGCGCCGACGGTGACACTGCTGGAGACGTGCGCCTGCGCGAGAACCAGGCATCCGGGTGCCAGGCTCGTCTCCGGCGCCACCACGGACCGCGGGTGCACCAGGGTGAAGGGCCGCAGGCCCCTGCCATCCAGTTCCGCGGCCAACCGGCGGCGCACCGAGGGGTTGGCGATCCCGATGACGTATCCGGCGGACGGCGGCGCGGCACCCGGCTCGATCACGGGAAGCGACCGAATGGTGTCACCGGCTCTGCCCTCGTCCAGGAAACCGGTCACCTGAACCCCCGCTGCCATGGCTGCGTCGAGCGACTCGCGACCAAGTCCACCGGCTCCGACGACGTAGTGCTGCATGCGCCGAATCTTGCTGCACGGCGTCCGAGCAGGTGTTGCGGCACCGGATCCCGCATTATGGTCCCCGCCGTGGCGGGCATCGATGACGGCGTGGGAGACGACCCGCACTCGGGTTGCCGTCCATGACCCAGGTGCAGGGCGCCGCGGCTGCCACCCCATGGCGCTCCGTGCCCAGACTTCTCAGTGGCGCGGTGCGACTGGCCTGGCAATCGGACCGCCGCACGTTCCTGATCTCCGCTGCCTGGCAGATCGTCGGGGCGCTCAGCCTTGCCGCTCTGGTCGTCGTCGGGCAGTGGGTGCTCGACGGCATCCTCGCCGCCCCCGGGGACGGTGCGGACACGGCCCGGCAGCTCGCACCGGCGCTGGCGGCGCTCGCAGTCGTGACGGCGCTGTCGGGCGCGGCGTCAGCGGTGCAGGGGCAGCACCAGCGGCTGCTGAGCGAAGAGACCTCGCGCACCGTCTGGAATCAGGTCATCGGCGTCACCGGCCGCGTCGGCCTCGAATCGTTCGAGTCACCCACCTTCTTCGACCGGTTGCAGCGCGTCGAGAACAATGCCGTCACTCAGCCCGCCGCGGTGGCCACCGGTCTGTTCGGTCTCTTCGGGGGCGCGGTGGGCACGGTCGCCCTGCTGGGTGCCCTGCTGACGGTCGAGCCGCTCCTCGTCCCGGTGCTCGTGATCGCCGGCGTCCCGTCGGTGCTGCTCAGCCGCCGAGCCAGCCACACCGAATTCCATTACGTCACCCGGGCTGCCCCCGTATACCGGCGACGCAACTATCTGCGCCAACTGCTGACCGGGCGGCTGGAGGCGAAAGAGGTGCGCGCCTTCGGCGTCGCCTCGGCGCTGGCACACCGGCACGAGGACGCCAGCCGCGAGTTCCTGGCCATGCTGCGTGACCAGGTGCGCCGGCGCCAGCGCTACGCCATGGCCATCGTCATCGTCGGCGCGATCGCCCTCACTGCCACACTGATCCTCCTGGTTTGGCTGGTGGCGGTCGACCGCGTCACGCTCGCCGAAGCGGGCGCGGCCGTGCTCGGCGTCCGACTGGTCAGCAGCCGGCTCGAGCAGCTGTTCCGCTCGGTCGGCACGCTGCTGGAGTCCTCGACGTTCCTCGCCGACCTGGCCGACTTCCTGCGCACGCCGGTCGAGCCGGGCTCCGACACCGGAACCGGCGGACTCGCCCTCGTCCGAGACGTGGTGGTCGACGACGTGCACTACGTCTACCCGGAGACCTCCGTCGAGGCGCTGCGCGGCGTCTCGCTCACGATCCCCCAAGGCAAGGTGGTCGCCCTGGTGGGCGAGAACGGCTCGGGCAAGACCACGCTCGCCAAGCTCGTGGCCGGCCTGTACCCACCCACGAGCGGCGAGGTGCGGTGGGACGGGCAGAACGCGCGTGGCCTGGACGTCGACGCCGTGCGCCGCAGCGTCGCAGTGATCTTCCAGGACTTCGTCCGCTACCAGCTGACGGCCCGTGAGAACATCGACCTCAGCAGTCCCGAGCGGGAAACGGACCGGCTCCGGATGCTGGATGCCGCCCGCCGGGCCCGGGCCGCGACCTTTCTGGAGCAGCTGCCGGAGGGCTACGAGACGCTGCTCGGCAAGGAGTTCACCGACGGCGTCGATCTCTCGGGCGGGCAGTGGCAACGGGTGGCGCTGGCCCGTGCTCTCTACCGCGACGCACCGCTGGTCGTGCTGGACGAGCCGACGGCGGCGCTCGACCCCCGCGCCGAACATGCGTTGTTCGACGACGTGCGAGCCCTTCTCCAGGGACGGACGGCCGTGCTCATCTCGCATCGCTTCTCGAGCGTTCGTTCCGCTGATCTCATCTACGTCATGCAGGAGGGCCGCGTGATCGAGGCGGGCGACCACGACGAACTCATGGACTTGGGGGGGTTGTACGCCGAACTCTTCACCCTGCAGGCGCGGGCGTACTTGTGACCTACAGCCGTAGGCATGCGTGAGGTGTCCGCATCCCACCTCAGCGGCGCTCCACGCCTACCAACCGAGGCCATGCACGTAGGCCTTCCGCGAGACGTGGTCGTGGGAGAGGCTCCGCAGAAGGAAGTGGGACCTCAGAAAAGATCATGTAGCACGCGACACGAGGGCTGGGCCATGCCCCGCCGCGGACATGGGGTGAGCGTTGATGCGGTTGCGCAATGAGGGGCTGGCTACACGCCAGGTCGGGGGAAAGACGATGATTCTTGACCTCACATCCTCTACCTACTTCGCCGTTGGCGGGGCCGGCACCGCCATTCTCGACCTGCTGCAGACAGGTGACCTCTCCAAAGACCAACTGGTCGACCGGTTGGGCGAGCGGTTCTCAGCGGACCGGGAAGCGCTTCGATCCGACGTTGACGAGTTCATCGATCGCCTAGACCGTGCAGGCCTCCTCATCCGATGACGGCCGCGATGGTGGCGCCGAACGAACTCCGGAATGTCATCGGCCTCGCCGGAGACGAACTCGCGTGGGGATGGCCCTTCGGGAAGCTGGAAGACCCGCGCAAGAGCCCCGCCTCCCTCAACCACCGCCCACACGAGCATCCTCGCGCCGTCCTGGAGTCGCTCGTGCTGAAGGCTCTACAGGCTGGGCCCACATACGTGTCATTCTCAGGGGGCCGTGATTCGTCGGCGCTCCTGGCATTGACCGTTCATGTGGCTCGCAAGCACGGCCTTGATACGCCTATTCCTCTGACGTCCCGGTATGGCAACGATCCCGACGCCGACGAGACCGACTGGCAAGAACTCGTCGTCCGACACCTCAACCTTCAAGAGTGGCTGATTCTGGATGCGACCGACACCGCGGACGCGCTCAGCAGCTGGTCCACCGAAGTCGTGCGGGCGGTCGGTCACAACGTCTTTCCACCCGCTGCCGCCCGGGCCGGGGCCAGGGTGACGCACGCCCGCGGCGGGACGTTGATCGGTGGGGAGCCCGGCGACTGGGTCCTCGGCCCACACCGGGCCACAGCCCTCCACTACGTGATACGGCATCGCGGAATGGTGAGTGGCCGAGCCTGGCGCGCAGCCGTCGAGGCTGTTGCTCCCGCCTACATCAGGGGAGAGTTGAGGCGTCGCCGCATGTCAGTGCCCTCGTGGCTCAAGCCGGGGCTCGCCTCGGAGAGTCGACGCCGGGCAGCACAGGAGGTGAAGCTCGATCCGCTGCGGTGGGACGCGGCGCTGATGACGCTGCCGCGTACGAGGTTTTCCGCGATCGGCTTCGCCAGCGTCAATGCGATCTGGAAAGCTTACGGCGTTCAGCCATTGAGCCCATTTGCGTCGATCGACTTTCTCGCCGCGTACTCGGCATGGGGCGGTCGGCTTGGCCTGCCCGGGCGTACTGCGGCGATGCGGGCGCTCTTCGGCGATGTGCTGCCCGAACCGGTTCTCCGTCGTACCTCCAAGGCAACGTTCAACCGCCAACTTTTCGGGCCATCGGTCCGCGCCTTCGCCAAAGACTGGAACGGCGCGGGCGTGGACGACACCCGGGTTGATGCTGATCGCCTGCGCATGGAGTGGCTGGCCGAGCGCCCCGACTCTCGATCACTGAGCCTCTTGCAAGAGGCGTGGTTGGCTCAACACACATCCGCGGACGGTCACGTTGCCTAGGTGGCGGCGATGCCTCCGCCATGGGGTCGAGGTGCTGCGGATAGCTGCGGTTGCCAGCTTGATCGAGTTGGGGCTCCGCTTCATGCCACTCCCTCGGCTGGCGAAGGCTTGCGGCACGCGCCTGGACGTGACATCGGATGTCCAGAGCCACAGTCCACATCTCCGACTCCCTCAACGCTCACGTGCACGAGCAGCGGCGATGCACACAGTCATGCGACGGTGGCCTTACGGCGACACTTGTCTACGGCGGTGCCTGATCATGGGCTGGTGCCTCAGAGAGCTTGGTCCGGTGCTGCGGCTCGGTGTTGCCCTCGATCCTGATGGCGCCGTTCGTGCGCACTCTTGGCTAGAGATCGAAGGCCACAGCCTGGACGCAAGTTCGACACAATTCGCACAGTTTGGCGGCACCGCATGCTGACCTACGGCTTTCACGGATATTCAGTCGAGTCCAACGTGCCGCTCATCCTGCCTGCAACCAACTCGGCCAATGAGCCTGATGCCATGAGGCTGATCCTCGGCGAGCGCCGGCGAGTTCCGATCGATGGGCCAAGTGGACACGTCATCGCCGAGCACTCAGACGACTCTCATCGCACGTACTACAGGTTCACCAAGTGCGAGGAGCAAGTATTGCTTAGGTTCCATTCGACGGCCGAGTTCGTAGCCGATCCACGCATGGAAGAATTAACGGTACACCTCGACCCCGATGCAGACGACGCGCTCCTTTCGATCCTCATAGCGGGACCACTCATCGCCACGCGCATGCTACTCGATGGCCATCTCGTGCTACATGCCAGCGCCTTGAGGATCGGAGAGGGAGCGCTTGCCTTCGTGGGCCGATCTGGCATGGGCAAATCGACGATGGCGGCCCTGGGCCTGGCAGCTGGCTATCTCCCCATTACCGACGATGTCCTGAGAGTAGAGTTGAGCGAGGCAGGCGCACCAATGGTCTGGCCAGGCAGCACGGAGTTACGCCTGCGCCCGGCTGCGCAAAGCCTGGCCGAGCAGTCGCCCCTCGCGAGCCGTGTGACGGCGGACGGCCGCACCGCGCTCGCCACCGGCGGCGCCCTGGGTCCCCCAGTACCACTGCACTGTTGCGTCATACCATTCCCCGACAGGGGAATAGCAGAACCTGAAGTTCGAGTACTCGAGCCCTTCATCGCATTACGACGTCTACTTCGGTTTCCGCGAATCCTTGGCTGGCAGGACGCAGTGACCCAGGAGCAGCAGTTTTACCTCCTGGCGGCCTTCTGCCAGGAGACACCGGTTCTCGAAGTTCGACTCCCTTGGGGGCCCCCCTTCTCTCCGGCCCTCGTACCCGCACTTCTCGATCACATAGAGCGTCTCCTCGACCGCCCTCTTCGCCGGTCGGAGGCCGACTCGGAGTCGCAAGTCTAGGAACGTTGGGTAGGCGGGTCGCAGCGGAGGGTGCGGGGCCCCCGAGAGACATCACTGCAGTCGCTTCTTGACGCGCACCCTGCGTAAGGAAGTACGCACCAATTGGGACCACCCACAAAAGACCCACCGAGTCGCACACTTATCGACTCCACCCGACTTTGATCATTTGCTTAGTGCGTGACTTCGGCCTGCGGTAGCGCATCGAGGATGGCCCGCTGAGCGGCGGGAACGGCGGGGTGGAACGTCTGGGTGGCGCCGTTGATCGCGACCGTGGCCGAGCGCAGCGGCCGCAGCTGGCGGATCACGTTGCCGATCGCCAGGCCGGTGCGGTTTTGGACCTCGCGGGCCACGGCCAGGGCGGCGAACACGACGGTGAGGTGGGCCTCGATGGCGTCGCGGGTGTGGTGGAACATCGGCCTGGCCCGCAGATCGGTCTTGCTCATCCGGAAGGACTGCTCGACCCGCCACAGGTCGTGGTAGCTGCCGATCACCTCGGTCGCGGGCATCACGGCGGCGGGGATGTTGGTGACGTAGCCCTTCAGCCCGACCAGGTTCTGCGCCCTGGCCAGCGCCTTCTCATCCAGGGATCGGGCGCCGTTGTTGGTCTTGACGAACCGCGGCGTGCGGGTCGCGCGTTCGCCGTCGACGACCTCCCGCGCCCGGGCCTCCTGCAGGGCGAGGGTCTTGCGGTCCCGGGCTGCGCGCTTGGCCGAGTACGCCCACACCGCCCGCCACGACCGGTCGTGGCGGACCGGGTCCCAGACGGGTTCGGCTCGGCGGGCGGTGTCGTTGTCACCAACTTTCCCGCCCTTGGCGCGGCCGGTCTTGGGGGTGATCGTGTCGATGACCTGGCCATCGGTGAACGCATCGCCGTGCCAGTGGAAGTGGGACTCCAGATCCGCCGGCGCCCGGGTCACCCGCGAGCCGACGATGAACCGCACGGGCGCCTCGTCCAGCGCCGTCAGGTTCGCCGCCGACAGCATGCCGGCGTCGGCGGTGACCGCGAGGTCGGCCAGGCCGTGCCGCTCGGTGAACTGGGTGATGATCGGGATCAGCGTGCTGGTCTCGGCCTTGTTGCCCTGGAAGCAGCCGATCTCCAGCGGGAAACCCTGACGGTCAACCAGTAGCCCGACCACGACCTGCGGGTCGACTCGCCGTTCCTTGGAGTAGCCGACTTTCCGCAGGTCGTCCTCGTGTTCGGCCTCGAAGTACAGGGTCGTCACGTCGTAGAGGCACAAGGTCAGATCCCCGGCCGTGCTGGCGCGGGCGAAGCACGCCGCCGCGACCCGATCCCGGTAGCCGCCCTTCACCGCTTTCCGCAGGGTGCGGTTCATCGTCGGGTAGCTGGCCGGCCGGCGCCCCAGGTCGGTGAGCACCCGTCCGGCGTCCAGCAGTGATGTCGGTTCCACGATCCGGGCGATGACCAAATCGCAGAACACCTCATCGGTGGCCGCGGTGAACCCCAGCGCGGTGACCACCCCGAGCAGGGCGTCGTACAACAGCCGTGACCCGGTCGCCAGCACCCGGCCTCCGCTGTCCCGCACAGCCGCCGACCGGCGGGCTGGTGGCGCCGGCATCGCCGGCAGCACGCCCTGACCGCCCGGGACCCCGGCCAGCGGCAGCACCCGCGGGGTGGGCTCGATCCCCAGATCCAGCACACCTTGGGCCGGGTCGCCCAGCAGCTCCCGGGCGCGCTCCATCAGCACCCCGAGCTCGGCGTCGGTGTGCGCCGACCCCACGTGCTTGACGATCTCTTGCCGCCCAGCCCGGTACGCAGCGATCTGCACGGCCGTGGCCCCCGAGGCGGTCCGCACCCGCCGGATGAACGCCACACCCCGACCCTAGGCCGACCCCGTTAGCCCGGGGCTTTCACACCGGTCCGTGATCGGTCGGCTCCAGAAGTAGGAAAGGTGCTCCTGAACTGCAACGATGTGACTTGTCGAGGGTCATGATCGCGCAGGAACTGGAGCACCTTTCTGGTGAAGAAGACTACCGGGCCGTACCCGGCGCTGACAGTGGATGGCGGCGGGTCGAGCGTGGTGCCGCACGCCGGGGCGACACTGCTGCTGAGGACGGCGCAGACCGTCGGTCTCACCGCCGCGCTGTCGAAGGCGCTGTCGCCGTGGCGCAAGCCGCTGGCCATCCACGACCCGGGCAAGATCGTGCTCGATCTTGCGGTGAGCTTGGCGATCGGTGGGGATTGCCTGGCCGACATCGCCCAGCTCCGCGCCTGCCCAGAGGTGTTCGGCCCGGTGGCCTCGGACCCGACGGTGTCGCGGTGCATCGACGCGCTGGCCGCTGACGTCACGGCAGCGCTGGCCGCGATCAACACCGCCCGGGCGACGGCCCGCGCCCAGGCGTGGGCGCTGGCCGGCGAGCACGCCCCTGACCACGCCGCGGACGCTCACCGGCCGGTGGTGATCGACGTGGACGCCACGCTGGTGACGGCGCACTCGGAGAAGGAAGCGGCGGCGCCGACGTTCAAGCGCGGCTTCGGTTTCCACCCGCTGTGGGCGTTCGTCGACCACGGACAGGACGGCACCGGGGAACCACTGGCGTTCGCGCTGCGCAAGGGCAACGCCGGCTCCAACACCGCCGCCGACCACCTCACGGTGCTCAAAGCGGCGCTGGCACAGCTGCCCGGCGGGCACGACCGCGGCAAGAAAGTCCTCATCCGGGTCGACGGCGCCGGCGGCACGCATGAGCTGCTGGCCTGGCTGACCCGCCGCCGACTCTCGTACTCGGTCGGGTTCTCCCTGCCCGGCGACCTCCCCAGCATCCAGGCCAGGCTGGCGACGATCCCCGAGCACGTGTGGACCCCGGCCTACGACGCCGACGGCCAGCTCCGGCCCGGCGCCTGGGTCGCCGAGGTCACCGACCTGTTCGAGCTGGGCTCCTGGCCGGACGGGATGCGGCTGATCGTGCGCAAAGAACGCCCGCACCCCGGCGCGCAGCTGCGCATCACCGACCTCGACGGACTACGGATCACCGCGTTCGTCACCAACACCACCAGAGGCCAGCTCGCCGACCTCGAGCTGCGCCACCGCCGCCGAGCCCGCTGCGAGGACCGCATCCGATGCGCCAAGGACACCGGCCTGACCAACCTCCCGCTGCACGACTTCGCCCAGAACCAGATCTGGTGCGCCATCGTGGCACTGGCCTGCGAACTCACCGCCTGGATGCAGACCCTCGCCCTCACCGGCCACCCCGGCCACGAGGCCGCCCGACGGTGGGAACCCAAGAAGCTGCGGCTACGACTGTTCTCCATCCCCGCCCGAGTCGCCCGCACCGGACGCCGACGCTTGTTGCACCTCGCGGCTACCGCGCCGTTCACCGCGCTCGTGCTGGCCGCCCTCGACGCCCTCGCCCGGCTGACCGCCCCACCACCGGCCGCCGCGACCGGCTGACCGCCGGAACCCCACCCCGACGACCCGAGAACCCGACCGGCCAGTGGAACCGGCGCCCACCCGAACGACCTCGGGCGAACCGTCACACCCCGATGCGATCCTCAAGCCCACGCGGGACAAGAACCCCGACGACGATCACACCGGACAAGATCACGAAAGATCCGGGTTAGTGCGTGAAACCGCGCCGAGCCCAGAACGTTCCCGCAGCTCAACGAGCCGCAGTAGGAATGATCACGCAGCCCTGATCAAAGTCAGGACAAAAGACCCACCGAGTCGCACACTTATCGACTCCACGAGCGGCAAAGGGATGGTGATGTCGAACCCTTGTCCCCTAGTCTCAACCGGCCTGAGACGATCCGTTCTCGGGCCATCACAGGAGGGGCCAAAAACATGGAAGCATACGAACCGCCGACCTTCGAGGTCCTGGGGTCGGTGCGTGAGTTGACGCTCGCCGGCAGTATGGCCGGGAACCTCGACGACGACTACCCTGCAGGCACGCCGAGCGACTTCAACGGCGGACTGTTCTCATGACCTGAGGAAACGGGCCTGGCACCTGATACGCGGATGAGCGGCAAGGTGTCAGGCCCGCCTCGTGATCACTTCATGCGGCAGTGAGGCTCACCGGGACCGCGTCGCGACCGGAAACCCGCACCTGTCAACGACGGTCGTTGCCCCCAGCGAAGGGCCCTCGAACGGGCGCCCTCCGGCCGGCCGCTGATCGCAGCGCGTTCCACCAGCGCCCCCAGGCGCTGCTGTACCGTCCCGCCACATAACTCCGGTCGGGGAACGCGAGTGCACGGGCAAAGGCGGCCTTGCTACGAAGCCCGGGGACGGCGAGGAGGGCTCCTAAAGACTTGCGGGCGTAGCTTCCCTCGTGGTGCGAGTACAACGCCAGCTCTCTGGCCGCCCGCGACGAAGGCCGGTAGCCCAGAGCCGATTCGACGAACTTCGACGAATCCCTGATGCGCAAGGTGTGCCAGGCGTGGCTCACGGCACGTGCGACGACGGCTTCCGCCCGCCAGTCATGCATCAGCTCCTCGACCCGACGGAGGTCCAAGCCGTTGTTCTGCAACATCTGAGCTACGTCCCGCTGGGGGACCAGTCGCGGAACGGCGTCGCCCAGCGCGGCATGGAAACACGCGTGGAGGAAGCGCAGTTCCGGGGCCAGCGCCAGCAACTCGATGCCGCCGACACTGAAGCTGTCGCCCTGCCCCCAGAGATCTTCGAGGCGCACACGGAGTCCGAAGGGACCCATGACGAACGTTCGGTGCAGGTCGATGCCCAGTCGTCCGGCCAGGATGAAGCTCGTCCCCTTGCTGAATCGACGGTCGAAGCCAGCCCGGGGTTGCGGATGGCGGCGGACGTGCCCGGCGGCCGTGAGTGCGGCGACAGCCCGGTCGAACTGACTTGAACGAACGAGCAGGTCGATGTCGATGAAGTGACGGAGCGCGGGGTCGGGATAGTCGAGGTTGGCCACTGCTGACCCTTTGAGCACGCGAACGTCGACGCCAGCCTCCCGCAGCTGGCCGACGACCTGCAGCATCGACGTCTCGATGCTGACGACGCGTGCTGTCGCAATGAAGTGCTCAGTGCGTGCTTGGGCCAGTTGATACGGCATTGCCGGCAGGCTGCGGTTGGAGATCGCATGGACCAGCAACCCGGCGAGCCGCTGCTCCCGGACTACGTCGAGCAACTCGCCCCAGCGGCCCTCGTCCAGCGGCGCGTCTGGCCACACGCCGTCGGTGTGGCTCAGCCCACTGGCCGCAACGCTACGAGCGAAATCTGCCACATGGGTCAAGACTGATCACCTACGCAGACAGGGGTGGCGCCGTGGCTCACACCGGAGCACGACTCGCACCTGGAACGCGAGTCGACGGGTTCATGGCCGCCGCATTTATCGACCACGCCCTGCTCTGCACGGACAACCTCCGCCCTGGCGCCTCAGCCGCATCGACCGCAGCGAGTATCTCAACGGACGCGCGGTCTTGGTGTAGATCTCGCCGCCATTGTGAACGCCGGTAGTCGTCCCCCGACAGCGGCGTCCACCATGGTTGTGTGCGACGGACCCGGTGAGCGCCGAGGCCTACCCCGGGGGAGGTGACCACCGAAGATCCGACGCCCAGCGGCAGACCCCTGGCGGCGCTCAGCTGAAAGCCCCCAGACCTGCTCATTGAAGGTCCTCACCCTTGGGGACGGCCAGCCGTTCGGCGTGGAGCCGGGCTCCGGTGGCGCAGCGAGAGCAGCCGCGGTCAGCGATCGAGCTGCATCAGTCGTGCAAAGCCAGGTGGCAGCAATGGTCAACCCTCCCGCCCGGAGGCCCACACATTGCCGTCTGCCGACTCGTCAACGGCGTAGCCGCGCCTGCCGGAGCAACCACTGACGAGCACTACATGCGGATTGCTGAGTCGGCCCGCTACCCGTGGATATCCTGCGAGCTGAGCTTGACTTCAGGCCCGCGGTGGCGGGAGTGCCACCTGCGCGCCGTCCGTCGAAGGTCGCCGTGGCGACCTGGCCCGGGGCATGGTGCGCCGCGCGGGTTGAAGTTGTGCGGGAGATCCCGCCAAGCGACGGAACATGTCCTTCTCCCCGTCAAGATCGACGTCCCGCTATAGGGGCTCTTCGTACCTGAGGTGGGTGTGAGGAACTCGCGCGGGTGAGCTGAGGCCGGGAAGGGGTCGAGACCTTCCAAGATCGGGAGCGACCAAGCAACCCGTTCCGGAAGGCCTCGACGGTGTCCGAGCCTACGGCGTGCGCTCGCGCGCGCTCACGTCCTGTTTCCGCCTACTGCGACCGCTGTGATCTGCTCGTCGGCCTGGACGGGTTCCACGTCATCGAGGTCGCCGAGCAGCCCGGCCGGGTGCAGGTGGTGGTCGAGTCGGCACCGGAGCCGATGGGCTGCCTGGCCTGTGGCGTCCTGGTCGGCAGCCACGGTCGCCGCGACGTCGTCCTGATCGACGTGCCCTGCTTCGGGCGCCCGGTCGAGCTGGTGTGGCGCAAGCGGACCTGGCGCTGCGCCGAGGACGAGTGCACCGGCAAGGCGTTCACCGAGCAGCACGCCGACCTCGCCCGGCCACGGGCGCTGCTCACCACCCGGGCAGCCTGGTGGGCGGTCGGTCAGCTGCGCCGCGAGCACGCCTCGGTCGCCGGGATCGCCCGGCAGCTGGGCACGACCTGGCGCACCGTGTGGCGGACGGTCAAGCCGCTGCTGGAGGAGATGGCCGCCGATGAGGCGCGCTTCGCCGACGTCACCGCCTTGGGCGTGGACGAGCACATCTGGCACCACGTCTCGACCAAGCCGGTCGAGGACGGTGGTCGCGGCCCCAAGGAGCTGACCGGCATGGTCGATCTGACCCGTGACCAGCACGGACGGGTCCGCGCCCGGTTGCTTGACCTGGTACCCGGGCGGTCGGGCAAGGTCTACGCCGACTGGCTGACCGCACGCGGCGACGCGTTCCGGGCCCGGGTGCAGGTAGCCACGCTGGATCCGTTCCACGGCTACAGGAACGCCATCGACGACCAGCTCGAGGACGCCACCGCAGTGCTGGACGCGTTTCATGTCGTCAAGCTCGGCACCGACGCCGTGGACCGCTGCCGGCGCCGCATCCAGCAGGAGATCCACGGCCACCGCGGCCGCAAGAACGACCCGCTCTACGGCATCCGGAACACCCTGCGAGCCGGCGCGGAGAACCTCACCGACCGGCAGTGGGAACGACTGCACGCCGCGTTCGACGCCGACGACCGACACTTGGCGGTCTGGCTGGCCTGGTCGTGCGCGCAGCAGCTGCGCTCGGCCTACCGGCACGAGCACACCGCCGAGGGCCGACAGATCGCCGAGAAGGTCATCGACTCCTTCCCCAGCTGCCCAGTCCCCGAGATCGCCCGCCTCGGCCGGACGCTGAAGCAGTGGCGCGAGGCGTTCCTGGCCTACTTCGACACCGGCCGCGCCAGCAACGGCGGCACCGAAGCCGTCAACGGCCTCATCGAGCTCCACCGTCGCATCGCCCGCGGCTTCCGCAACCGCGACAACTACCGCCTACGCATGCTGCTCATCGCCGGCGGGCTGACCAGCCCCCACCTCAAGTAAGAAGAGCCGCTATAGGTGGCTCGCCCAATGCGCGGCCGAGTGCGTCGCGGACAAGTGCCGCACTCTGGCCCAGGTGGTCGACGACGATGGGAGCGCCATCCAACGCGTACATCGTGTTTGCCGCCGCGAGGGCGCCGCGCAGCTCTCCCATCTCGCGGACAGGCTTGCGGTTTGACAAAAGCCAATGAGCGAAGGTGCCCTCGCCGACGATCTCAGCCGGTACTGCCACCGGAATTATGGGGCGCCGAAGACTGGAGAAGGTCATCGCCAAGGAGGTGTGATCACTCAAGGCCATATGGCATGCGCCAAGAAGGACGGCGTTGCCCTCTCCGGGACGGAGCACCCTGATGAACTCCGACTCCGCATCGTCGAGCAGGTCCGCCCAACGCGAAGTGCCGCATCGCGATGCGTCCCACATGTTCTGGTGCATCGTCAACACGAACGCAAAATCAGCCTCCTCCACCAGGCGTTGGATCTCGCGTATGAGCGGCTCCCCGAGCGTTGACATCAAACCGTGTGGACCCCACGTTGACATGACACCTACCAGCGTGCGCTCCCCGATCCCCATGAGACGCCGCGTTTGATCAGCACGCTGGCCTGCCGCAACGAGCTCATCCGCATGCATATCGCCAACTACTACAATGCGATCACCGTACTCTGGCACCCAGGTCAGGGCGCGAGCCTTCGCGCTCTCACTGGTGTCAAACATAAACCGGTAGACGGGCTCTCCGTCCGGCCAGAAGACACGCTCCCGGTCGTAGTAGTAGCTACCGCCGCGTACGACTCGCGAGGGGCCGGGGCCGTGGGGAACTATCACCTTCGGAATCGAGCGAGGGAAGTCCAGTGGCATATGATCGGCCATCAAGATCAAATCCCACCGGCGAACGCGTGCTCTCCAGAGAGGGAGCACATCCACGATGCGTTCGCCGGAAGTTGATATTGCCTCTACACCCCTGTGATGAGTCATCCACGCATCGACGCCGTCGAGATCTGCAATGGTGCGCCACAGTCGAACGACGTAACCGGCCATCAACACATTCGAAGCAGCCAGAAGCACACGCTTGCGGTCACCAGAGCGGCGCAGCCTCAACACTGCTGCCGCCCGGAACATCAAGTCGGTGGCCGTCAGAAACCACAGTCGCAACCGGCGGCCGACCGAGCGACGGACGCGTGTGTGGAGAGTGAGGGACCGGCCCGCCGGCTCAGCGGTTCGGCGAGTCACTCGCGTACCCATGGTCATGAGCAACGCTGTGGGCTACTTCCCAGGCAGCGTTCTGCTGGCCCGCGGTCAGCCGGGTCCTGTAGCTACCTTTCGTCTGGCGGATAGCCAAGCGATTCAGTGCCCGTTCCGTCGTCGTAGCCATGTCCAGGCTCAGCCGCGCCAGAACCGCGGCGATCGCCGCCCGGGGGTCATCGAGAACGTCCTCGTAGTGCACCTCGATGTAGCGATCACCAGGGAGCCCAGCCGCCGCTTTCACCGCCGCCTGTGTCTCCTCCACCCACAGTTCGGCAGCCATGCGGGCCTGCTCATCGGGTGGCCGGGTTCCCGGCATCTCTCCGGCATGGCTCCAGAGGCGCAACTCCGGCCACCACGCCACGGCGAGCAGCGAACTGACCACGTCGAGAGGCGACCTGAGGACATGGACGAATACGGCGTCCGGGAAGATCGCGTCCAAGGCTGCGATGCGCCTCGTGTTACGAGTGTTCTTGTTCAGGAAGACGGGACTTCTCGACCACCGTCGATGAGATTGCGCCATCGCCCTCGCCCCTGAGATCTGCTCGCCCGTCACATCCTCCGGCGACAAGATGCCTCCCGTCGCTCCTCCGTGTGACCCCATGGAAGCGTCCCACAAACGGTAGGCTTCGGACGGTCGCGGTATTCCCCTACGAGATGTCGATCCGCGGCGACTGCGTCGAAACACCTCATTCAGCACCGCCAGTGAAGGCTGGAGTGTGCGATCCGTCCATGTCGATGGCCATGCAAATGCCGGGTGAGTCGCCAACAACTCGTACAACAAGGTCGTCCCCGACCGACCGCATCCGACGATGAAGACTGAATCTGCTGCTCCGCCGAAGCCCGACATCAGCACCTCCGACCCATGCGTCCGACGGATCCGTCGAACACCGCACGTCCGTTCATCGCCAGCCGGCGCATCGCCACACCCGGCCGGACGACCAGATTGGCCAATGGCTTGACAACGGCGCGAAGTAGGAGTGCGACAACTACGTTGACCGGGGATGCGTGCCGCCAACCGACATACGTCAGGTTTCGAAGCTTGTAGTACGCCTCAGGGCTGGGTCCGGACAGCGCGAGCCCCGGACGATTCTTCAGACCCTGATATTTGGCTGGCAGGGGGTACGCCTGCATCATCGCTACTGCCATGTAAAGGTTCCATCCTTTCTCGGTCAACCGCAACCCTGCCTCGAGCTCCTCGAAGCCCCAGAACAGCTTCTCGTCAAATTCTCCGACGTCCCGAAGTGCCGCCCGGCTGTACAACGGCGCGTATCCACCATGTAGATGATCGACCGACACGAACTTTTCTCCCGTGAGCGGTACGCCCCGCGTGCGTAGCGAGCGGGAGTGGAATCTGGCGCCCTTCATCGCGATTCCGCCGAAGGCTGCATCGGACGAACTGATCTGAACCGCGGCCGCCAACAGGTCGTTCAGCACGTTCGGCCCCGGTAGTGGATCGTCGTCGTCCAATAGCAAGACCCATTCCACGGGGTCGACAGCATCCAGCTCCCGGCAACCCGCAGCGATACCGCCGGCAGGCCCTAGATTCTCGGGAGCGTGTACGACAACCACGTGCGTGTCGCCCCATTTGACGCCGGCAAGGACTTGCTGCGTCGCACGGTTGTCCGTGCCATTATCGACGACGATGAGCGTCGATACGGGATGCGTTTGGGCTGCCAATGCGCGCGCGGACACGTCCAACTCGTCAGGACGGTTGTACGTGACGAGGACCCCTCCGACACGACCTTCCGACAGATTCGTCATCTCGTCCCCGTCCTGATGATGGTGAACACCACGAGCAGTGCCTGAAGAATCAGGGCCCCGACGAAGCCCAGCGCGAGTTGAAAGCCGTCTACTCGCCCCGAGGAAGAGAGGCTGTTCAGCCAGGCTCCCCATGCCAGCAGACCGCCGGTGCTCAGTGCCGCCAGCAGCAGCCAGGGCTGCACATCGGCAAGGAGTTCAGGTAACGGACTCAGAATCCACGCTACGACCGCCAAGCCCGTATATGTGACGAGTGCGGCTAGAGAGGCACCAAGAACGCCGTGCCAAGGAATCAGCACTACGTTCAAGGCCGCGTTCGCACCGACGGCCACCATCGTCAAGGCGGTGACCCGATAGGTTCTACCCGCATAGAATGCGATGGCATTCGACGCCAAGTGGAACACGGCGGCGGCGAACAGACCCGGAATGAGGACCATGGTCAGGCCGGCTGCTGAGTGGTAGGCCGACGGAAGCAGCGATCGTGAGATCACGGGTGCCAGCAGTGACCCGAAGAGACAGATGAGCGTGCCCGCGCCGAAGATCCGCACGACTGCGGATCTGACCTCGTCTCCGCCTTCACCGTTCGCCGCCTTGCTCAGTATGGGCAGGAGGGCGCGCAGTCCCGCCCCCATCAAGATCTGCATGGGGCTCGCCAGTCGCTGAGCGACCGCGTACACGCCTACCTGGTCGACGCTCGCGAACTTGTTCAGCAGGAGTCGGTCCTGCATGCGAAGGGCCCATTGGGAGGCGCTGAGCGGCATCAGCGGGAGTCCGAATCGCAAGATGGGCGCCGCTCCTGCGAGCTTGCGAGAAAGCCGGGCATGGGGAATGAGCAGATATGCGCTGTAGAGCGCGCAGAGGAGCGTCGCGACCGCCTGGGCGATGACCACTTCCAGAGCGGTGACCGAGTCCACCGTGATCAACAGCGCCAACGAGAGGAGCGCCGTCAGGCTGGCTCGGAGAAGTACGACTGTCACGTACTTTCGTGCCAATGCCTTGGTACGCGTAGCAGCCAGCGCCATCTCGATGAACGCTACGTTGCAGTAAGTGATTAATATGGTCAAAGCCCCGTAGACGAGAACGGCGGGCCCCTCGAAGAGGAACCGGAATACCGGTTCTCCGAAGAGCACAAGAACCGATACACAGAACGCCGGCACGAGCATGAGCAGTAGCCATGCGGTGCCCACGACCCCCGGCCCGTCGGATGCTCGCGGCGGGTTGTAGTAGTACCGGGTGACGGACTGGTAAATGCCTAAGCTCAGAACCGAGCCTCCGAGGCCTGTCACCGCCCCCACCAATGCGATGACACCGAAGTCTGCCGGCGTCAAGAAGTACACGTAGGCGGGCAGCATGGCGAGACCGATCGCCTTCTCGAGCATGTCCCCGAACGCATACGTAGCGCTGTTGCGCAGCAGGCTGCCAGGCTTCTTTGGCCGCCACGACACTATGCTCGGCACAACGGCGGCCCTCCTGTGAACAGAGGGCCACCGCGGGACGCAACGGCCGTCGAACGGCGGCTAGAGCGGGCGGTCGTCATTCTCATGTCCCAAGGCAGGCGGCACGAACCCTGGATTGACACCACCCGGTGCTGTCACGCCACTGGGGCAGAGAATTCTGAGGACGGTCAGAAGGACGATGCGCGCATCTAGAGTCCACGCACGGTTCTCGACATACCACAGGTCCAGTTCGATCCGCTCAGGCCAACCGACACTGTTCCGCCTCTGCACCTGAGCCCAGCCTGTGATTCCGGGCCGGACACCGAGTCGCCCCCGCTGACGATCGCTGTAGTGACGCACCTGCTCGGGGAGCGTCGGGCGCGGGCCGACCAGTGCCATGTCCCCGCGGAGCACGTTCCAAAGTTGCGGCAACTCGTCGATGCTCGTAGTCCGGAGAGCCCTTCCGACCCAGGTGTTCAGGCGGTCGGGGTCAGGTTCGCCTGGATACCGTTCGTCGCGCATCGTCCGGAATTTGAGGATCGTGAACTCCTTGCCGTGCAGTCCACTCCGCTGCTGACGGAAGAGGACCGGTCGACCCAGCTGCCATCGCACCAACAACGCTGCCACGGCAAACACCGGACTCGCGCCTATGACGACGATCATCGCGAGAACGACGTCCACCGACCGCCGCAGAGCCTCCCCGCCGCGATAGGCACGTAGTGTTGGGATCACGTTCGCGACCAGCCGAGGTTGCGCCGGTGCGCCACTGCGACGTAGGTCCGCAACGACCAGTCCGCTACCTGCACCTGGTCGAACGCAACCCGCGCGCGTTGCTCGACCGCGCCGCCGAGCCGTTCACGCAGGCTCTCGTCATCCAAGAGGCGAGTGATCGCAGCGGTGAGCGAATCCGGATCGCGCGGGGGTACCAGCACCAGGTGCTCGTCGTGCACGCCGATTTCGCGGCACCCTCGGATGTCGGTGAGCACCATGGGCAGCCGGCACGCGGCCGCCTCCATGGACGACCGCGAGAAGCCCTCCCGATACGAGGGCAGCACGAAGACGTCGAGCGCGGAGTAGACGGCGGGCATGTCCCCCCGTTCGGACACCCACACGACAGCCGTGTCCTCGCTGGAGACGGCGTCCGGCTTGTCGGCGTCCTCCGGGCCGATCCAGACGAAGCGTGCCCGGCCTTGCAGCCGTCGGGCGGCTGCGACGAACTCCGCGATGCCCTTCTCCGCCACCCGGCGGCCCACTGCACCGATCAGCAGACACTCAGGAGGAATGCCCCACTCCGCGCGGACTGCGGCCCGGGTTGACTGGTCGCGCCGAAACCGGTCGAGGTCGATGCCGTTGCCGACAACGTGCGACCGGTGAGCCGGAACGAAACGTTGCAGCCGCCGCTGGTCGGCCGCGTTCTGGTACAGCTCCGCGTGCGAGAACTGAGCGGCGAGCGCCTCGGACGCGAGCACCATGGCCTGCTTCGGCCACGGATCACCTGATCCGGCCCACAATCCGTGACAGGTGTTGACGACCACGGGTACGCCGGCGAGTCGCCCGGCAAGCCGCCCCATGACTCCGGTTTTGGGGTTGTGCGTGTGCAGGATGTCCAGGCGCAACTCCCGCAGGGCCCGGAGGAGCTCGCGGAAAGCTCGCCCATCCATGCCGGGATGCCACGAGCGCGTGAGATTCGTAAGCGGCACGTGCGTGACGCCCAGCTTCTCGACCTCGGGCACGTACCGGCCAGGCGCACTGAGCCCGAACGTTTCCAGCCCGGCCTCGACGTCGGCACGAAGCTCGCGCGCGAGGAGCAGCGCGAGGCTCATGTCGACCGTGGTCAGGTGACCGACCCGCAGCGGCCGCCCTCCGGGGCCGCTCAGGGTTGGCAGGTCAGGCACTGAGCCCACCTGCCTTCGCCAGGCTCACCAAGCGGGCGTAAGTGCGTTCCGGCCACAGCCCGCCGCTCAGCTTCGCCCGGAAGAACTCGATGGGGTCCGTCTGACGGACCGGGACACGCCGCAGGGCGGTGAGGTCACAACCGGGCTGATTCCGGCCGAGTTCACCGGTGCTGGTCGAGCGGTACCGGTGCCGCAGCTCGCCTTCCATGCGCGGCACCCGAACCCCCCAGGGATAGGTGAAGTGTCGGGGCCGCACGCCCAGGCGGTTCTCGAGCACAGCGTCGCAGCGTTCGAGCTGATCGATGTCCAGCCTCTCTGGGCGCACGTGGTCGTGCGTGTGCGCACCGAGAGTCATCAGACCTGACGCCGCCATCTCCGCCAACTGGGACCAGTTCAACGCGGGACCGGCCGCCTTGGCCGTCGACCCGTCCCAGTGCATGGTTCCCCCGATGAACCCGGTGGCCAGGTACAGGGTGAAGGGCAGTCCGGCGGCCCTGAGCCGGGGCCAGGCGTGCTCGTACACGTCGCGGAAGCCGTCGTCGAAGGTGAGGACGACCGAGGGCGACGCATCGCCTTCAGTGAGCCGGTCGAGAGCCGCATCGAGGCCGAGCACCTCGTGATCGGCAAGCACGTCCAGCTGTGCCTCGAAATCGCGCACACGGAGGTCTCGCTCGTCCGGGGAGCCACCTCCGACGCGGTGATAGATCAACAGCGTGCAGCCACTGCCACCTCGTCGAGGCATCGCGCCCAGCAGCCGCTTCACTCGCCGACGTGCAGCCTGGCCACTCCCTGGTCCGACCACGTGTGTCATCGGCTCACTGCCGGTTGATCGCCCACCGCGTTCGCGAGCCGAGCGGTGCCGGCGTCGTCCGTCGCAGGGGAGCCGGCGCCCGGCGCAGATGGGCGCCGTTCAGGCACAAGCCCGTCGAAAGTTCCCCCGTCACTCGTCACGCGTCGCACTTCCCTCGCTTGTCATCGGGAACTCCGAGCCGTCGGCGATTCGACCCGGCGCCCACGGGCGGGACCCTAGCCGTTGATCGCGACTGCGCCAGCCCCTTCGCAGCGCGTGACGCTCCAGACCTGCCGAAGCCGATCGATGGTTACTCGATTCGCGCTTGACAGTGGCAGAAAGTAGTTCTTCGAGTGAGCGCACGAGGGGTTGGCCAGCGCTCTTGCCCTCGCTAGCGTCCTCGCCCGTCACCGCGAGACAGGGCACCTGCTGTAACGCAGCGTGACGGGGACGTACTGGTTTTCCACCTAGGAGACCGCATGGGGGCTTTCCCGCTTGCTCGCACCACGGACGATGCCGTCCTGCTGCGGATCATCCGCCGCCTGGCCGGCACTCGCCCCGCTCCGGTCCTGATCATCCAGGATGCGGTCATCCTGGCTGCGGCGATGACGCTCGCCCTGCTGTTCCGCTACGACGGCCAGGTGAGCCCGGACGCATGGACGGGCCTGCTCACTTTTCTCCCCATCGCGCTCGCGACGTTCATCTGCGCGAACGCCGTGGCCGGTGTCTACGGGCAGCTGTGGCGGTACGCCAGCATCGTGGAGGCACGCCGGGTCCTGCTGGCAGGCGGACTGGCGACGGCGCTGCTGCTCCTGCTCGACACGTTCTACCGCCTGGTCCCCCTGACCGTGGCCGTGGTCGCGGGCCTGGTGGCCACCATGTTCGTCGGCCTGGCGCGCTTCCAAACCAGGCTCGTCTCCTTCCGGCGGAGCACGATGGCGTCCACACCCGAGCCGGGATCGGGCCTGCACGTGGTCATCGTGGGCGCTGGACGATCCGGCGCCGAACTGATCCGCCAGATGAAGGTGCACGAGCACAGCGGCCTCGTCCCCGTGGCGGTGGTCGACGACGACCCGCGCACCTGGGGCAGGGCCCTGCACGGCGTCCGCGTGCACGGCGGCCTCGACGATCTGCCGCGTCTACTGGACGACGTCGAAGCTCATCAGATCGTTCTCGCGGATCCCGACGCGACTCCGTCCACCGTCGCCCGCATCGCCGGTGTGGCCGACGCCGCCGGAGTTGCACTGCGCGTGCTTCCGACGGGGGACGAACTGGTCCGTTCTGGCCTCCGCCTCCAGGACGTGCGTGACCTGCGCATCGAGGACCTCCTCGGCCGGACACCCGTGGCCACCGACTCCGCGCGGGTCGCGGCCATGCTCGAAGGCCGCCGCGTTCTCGTGACCGGGGCCGGCGGCTCCATCGGATCGGAGATCTGCCGTCAGGTGGCGCTGGCGGCTCCCGATCTCCTGGTCCTCCTCGACCACGACGAGACGCACCTGCACGACGTGCTCGCCACGCTGCCCCACACGGCGGTGCCTGAGTTGGTCGACATCCGCGACGCGGCGCGGCTGCGACGCGTCCTGGAGCGTCACAGGTTCGACGTCATCTTCCACGCCGCCGCTCACAAGCACGTGCCGATGCTGGAGACCGCGCCCAGCGAGGCGGTCATGACCAACGTCGTCGGCACGAGAAACCTGATCGAGGCAGCGAACCGTGCCGACGTGTCCCATGTCGTGCTCATCTCCACGGACAAGGCGGTCCGCCCCAGCAGCGTCATGGGCGCCTCCAAGAGCGTCGCCGAGCAGCTGGTCCTGACCGAGGCAGCGGCCACCGGGCGAGCCTGGTGCGGCGTCCGGTTCGGCAACGTGCTCGGCAGCCGCGGCAGTGTGATCCCGACGTTCTCGCGCCAGATCCAGGGCGGGGGGCCGGTCACGGTCACCGACGCCCGGATGACCCGCTACTTCATGACCATCCCCGAGGCGGTCCAGCTGGTCCTGCAGGCCGCCGCGATGAGCTCCGGCGGAGAGCTGTTCATGCTGGAGATGGGGCAGCCCCTCCGCATTCTCGACCTCGCCCAGCGCATGATCCGGCTCTCCGGCCGCCGGCCGGGCACTGACGTGGAGATCCGCATCTCCGGCATGCGTCCCGGTGAGAAGCTGCACGAGGAGCTGCACATCCCGGAAGAGGTGCAGCTGCCCACCGACCACCCGAGCATCGTCCGGCTCGAACCGGTCCTTCCGGGCCGGGAGCGACTCGCGGAACGGGTCGCCCGGCTGTGCCGCCTCGCGGATCAAGACGATGCGGAGGCAATCCGCCAGGAGCTGCTCCACCCGTCGGACGCCACAGCGGTCGGCCTCAATTTCGTCGTCGACGAAACCCCGGTCGATCAAGACCTCGCCGACCTCATCGACATCCGCTCCGGTGGGTCGCGTCCACGACGCCCGGGCGCGCTCGTCCCCGGGCCGGCCCCCGCGCCGGACTCCGCCCCAGCGGCCCTCACGAACGGACACAGCCGGTGAGAAGGCAGACACTGCAGCGACGGATCGAGCGCACGACCGCAGTCGTGGGAGTGGTCGGGCAAGGCTACGTCGGCCTGTCACTGGCCGCCTCGGCAGCCGTGGACGGGTTCCACGTGCACGCGGTCGACATCGATGAAGCGCGGGTCGCCGCCCTGGCAGCCGGGCGCAACGTCGTGCCCGGTGTCGACGACGCGCTGTTCGCCACCGCGGTGGACACCGGCCGCCTTCGCTTCGGATCCGACGCCGCCGTCCTGGCCGGGTGCGACGTCGTGGTCATCTGCGTGCCCACCCCGGTGGTGGAGCACCGGCCCGATCTCCGCTTCATCGAGGACGCGGGACGGGCGGTCGGAGCGCATCTACGGCGCGACAGCTTGGTGATCCTCGAGTCCACCACGTACCCGGGGACGACACAGCAGGTGCTCCGGCCACTGCTCGAGGCGGGCGGCCTGCGGGCCGGCCGCGACTTCCTGCTGGCGTATTCGCCGGAGCGGATCGATCCCGGCAACGTGAAGTACGGCTTGCGCAACACGCCCCGCGTCGTCGGTGGCATCGACGGCGCCTCGTCCGCCACGGCAGGCCTCTTCTACTCGCAGCTCGTCGACGAGGTGTCCGTGCTGTCGAGCTGCCGCGCCGCCGAGATGGCGAAGCTGCTCGAGAACACCTTCCGCATGGTCAACATCGCCCTCGTCAACGAGCTGGCGACCCTCTGCGCCGAGCAGGACATCGACGTGTGGGAGGTCATCCGCGCAGCGGCGACGAAGCCGTTCGGGTTCATGCCCTTCTACCCGGGGCCGGGCGTCGGTGGCCACTGCATCCCGCTGGATCCCACGTATCTGGCCTGGCAGTCACGCCGCGACACAGGGCGGCCGTTCCGGCTCGTGGAAACGGCGCAGGACCTCAACGCGCACATGCCCGCGTACGTCACGAGCCGGATCGTCGAGGCCCTCGGCGATCACGGCAAGGCCGTCCGCGGGGCGACCGTTCTCGCACTGGGCGTCACTTACAAGCCCGACGTCGGGGACCTCCGGGAGTCCGCCGCCATCGAGGTGCTCGCCCGGCTGACCCGCAAGGGAGCGCGCGTGAGCTTCCACGACCCGTTCGTGCGGGAGATCCGGCAGGACGGGCTGTCCTTGAAGAGAACGGCGCTGACCACCGCCACCGTCGGCTCGGCGGACGCCGTGCTGCTGCTGACGCCGCACTCCTCCTACGACGTGGGCGCACTGGCCGACACGGCGACCCTGTTGTTCGACGCCCGCAACGCGACCATGGGTCGCGGCGGCACCTCGGTGGTCCGGCTGTGACCTCCGAACTCACGCGCGGTACCGACGCGATCGTGCGGCGACGGCCAGGCACGCTCGTCCGCCCGACGGACGACGGCTACCTCGTCCACAACGGCACAGAGGTCGTGGCCCTCACCGGCTTGGAGGCCGAGATCTTCTCCGTGCTCACAGGGACCGTACCCGTGGGCACGCTCACCGATCTCGCAGCAGCCAGAACCGTCGGAGAGACCGATGACGAGCTGTTCGACGACATCGTGGCCGCACTGGCGGGCCTCCGCAGCCGGCGGGCGATCGAGGTGGTGACCGAATGAGCGCCGATGTCGATGCAGCGCTCGTGTCGATCGCGGCCGAGGGCCTGCCGGGATCGCTCCACGAGCCGCCGCGCGATCAGCTCGGCGAGCGGGATGCACAGGAACTCCTGTCCGCGGTCGCGGAGCAGCGGATGACCGCGGTCGCGCTCGCGTCGGCACGGGCCGGAAAGCTCGCACTCCCCCAGACGGCCATGTCCCGCCTCGTCGACCTGCACAGGCAGGAGATGACGCGGTGTCTCGAGGCCGAGCACGCCCTCCTCACCGCCGTCGGGATCCTCAAGGAGGCGGGCATCGACTCGAGGGTCCTCGGCGACAGCGCGATCGCACTCCTCGACTACCACGCCCCTGCGATGCGCACCTTCGACGGCCTCGAGTTGCTGGTCCGTACGTGCCAGATCCAGGACGCGGTCACCGCGCTCGGCCGGGCGGGATGGCGCATTGACCCCAGTGGCCACGGCCGGCGGAGGACGATGCTCGGGCCGGCCAACGTGCCACTGCGGTTGCAGACATCCCTCGAGGGCGTGCCTGGGGGCGTCGTCGTCGACGAGACCCAGCTGTGGTCGGACTCGCAGCCGCTGCGCATCGGCGACAGCACGTGCAGAGCACTCGGGCGCGAGATACGCCTGCTCGAAGCCTCGTTCCGCGCTGCCCTGGACAGCGATGAACCGTCGCCACTCATGGCGCAGCGCGACGTGGTCGAGATCGTCCTGTTCGGTCGATGGAGTCGACCGCAACTCATGGAACTCGCGGCGGCCTGGCGCGCTCATCAGATCCTGGCGCGGGCGGTCCGTCACACGTGGCGCCGATTGGCCATAGCGGACGTGACCGCCCTGTCGGTGTGGGCCGACAACCACACGATGGAGTCCCGCCGGCCGATCGAGCGGCGAGTGAGGACGGGCGGCGGCTCCGGTGTCCCCTGGCGAGGCATTCGTAGCGCACTGGCGAGGCGGGCGTGACCCGCACGCGGGTGCTGTGGCTCACGAAGGGGCTGGGACGCGGCGGTGCCGAGCGCCTGTTGGTGTCCTGCGCACGGTCACTGGATCGTGACCGCTTCGACGTGGAGGTGGCCTACCTCCTGCCTCACAAGGACGCCCTGGTGGGAGAACTGACCGCGGCCGGCATCCCGACTCACTGCATCGGCCGCGGTGGACGGGTGGACGCCTCGTGGCCCTTGCAGATGCGCAAGCTCGTCAAGTCCGGTCGATTCGCCGTCATCCACACCCACATGCCGGTACCCGCCGTGGCAGCGCGCCTGGGGCTTCGGCCGAATGCGCCACGGATTGTGCACACGGAGCACAACACGTGGCACCGCTACCGCTGGCCCACCTTCGCGGCGAACAGGGCCACGTACGCACTCAACGACCACGTCATCGCTGTCTCGCACGCCGTCGCCAACAGCATCGATCCGCGGTGGGTTCCTCACCGGCGGGCGCTACCACCTGTCGAGGTGCTGATTCACGGCATCGATCTCGACGTCCCTCGAGTCGAGCGCTCGCGCAGCGCTGCCCGTCGGCTCCTCGGCCTCCCGGACGAGACGACCGTGCTCGGCACCGTGGGAAACCTGACGCCGAAGAAGGACCAGCACACGATGCTGCGGGCGTTCCGCCGGATCCACGACAAGCGGCCGGACACGCGTCTGGTCATCATCGGCACCGGTCCTTTGCGTGCGGCGCTCGAGAACGAGTGCCGGCTGCTCGGCCTCGACGGCGCCGTGCTTTTCACAGGCATGCGGGACGACGTGCCTGACCTGCTCCCCGCCTTCGACGTGTTCGTGCTCTCGTCCCGGTTCGAGGGCCTGTCGATCGCGTTGGTCGAGGCGCTCGCGGCCGGGCTGCCGGCCGTCGTGACCGCCGTCGGGGGCATGCCTGAGGTCATCGCCCACGGCCGGGAAGGCCTGCTCGTCGACCCCGGCGACGACGCCGCTCTCGCCGCCGCTGTAGAGGAGATTCTCCGCGACGACACGTCTCGACTCCAGATGTCGAGCGCCGCGATCGAGCGCGCTCAGGCGTTCGACGTCCGCCGCGCGGTACGGCGTATCGAGCAGATCTACGAAGCCTCATGACGACACAGCAGGAGTCCCTCGCCGTCCGACCATTCCGTCGCGACGACGTACCGGCCTGCCTGAGTCTGCTCGAGACCTGCCTCGCCGGGGGGCCCACGGGGCGGCGGGATGCCGATTTCTTCTCCTGGAAGCACCTCGACAATCCCTTCGGCGAGTCCGTCATCCTGGTTGCCGAGTCAGGCGGCCAGGTCGTGGGTCTACGCGCCTTCATGCGCTGGGAGTTGGGCAGCGGACGCCGGACCGTGCGTGCCGTACGCGCCGTCGACACGGCAACCCATCCCGAGTACCAGGGCCTGGGCATCTTCCGACGCCTGACCCTCGAGGCTGTGGACGTCGCCGCCCGCGACGCTTCACTCGTGTTCAACACGCCCAACGACCAGAGCCGGCCGGGCTACCTGAAGATGGGCTGGTCCGTCGTCGACGACCTGCCGGTCCGGATCCGTCCCGTCCGCCCGCTCCGATTCGTCCGTCACGCGCGGCGGTCGCGCACAGCTCTGCCCTCCAGGGCCGCCGGGCGCCTCGCTTCAGGAACGTCGCCCGCCGCAGACCTCATGGTCCTGGCCGGCCTGGACCAACTCCTGGGGGACGTCGAGACCGCCCGGCAGCGCGACCCCCGGCTGACGACGCGCCGCACGCCCGACTACCTGGCCTGGCGCTATGCCGGCCCACCGGGCCTGGACTATCGGTTCGTCACCGTGCACGACGGTGCACACCTGCGTGGCTTGGCCATCGGACGCATGCGCGCCCGCGGCGCACTCGACGAGTTCACCTTGGCAGAGGTCATCACCCGCCCCGGCGACACACGGGCCGTGCGTCAACTCCTGCGCAAGGTCGCCCACGTCGGGGCAGATCATGTCGCGACGGTCGTCCCGTCGGACAGCATTCTCTTGAGCAATGTGCGGCTGAGTGGATTCTTACGCCTGCCGGGATCGGGCCTTACCATGACCGCCCGGAAATTGTGCTCGCCGGACGACCTTCCGGACATCGGCCGTCGCGAGAACTGGGCGATGCGACTCGGCGACCTCGAGTTGTTCTGAGCCGCGATCCCCGAACGGAAGGAAACCAGTGGAGTCAACGGCGTATCTCAAGGTGCTGCGGCGGCGGTGGAAAGTCATCGTGGCGTCGGGAATCCTCGGCGCCATCGTCGTCGTCGTCCTGGGCCTGACGAACGCAGCCCTGGTCTCTAGCTCGTACCCCGCCACCGCGAGCGCGACGCTGATCCAGGCCGACGCGCCTCGTACGGTTGATTTCACCGCGCTGCTCGTAACCACCGGGCCGGTCCCGGTCGCGGTTGCGGAGAAGCTCGGCTACACCGACGAGCCAACGAACCTGTCGCGCCCACTGGTCGTGGTAGCGAACGCCGACACCGGCGCGGTCAACATCTCCATGACATCGGTGAACCGGGACTACGCACTCCAGTTGGTCGACGCGTTCGCGCAGGAGACCCTCGCCGAGGTGCGTGCGCGCTCGGGGGGTGTGGGGCAGTTCGAACTGCTTCAGCCGGCCGTCCTGCAGCCGGCGGACCAGGGGATCATCCGTGGCCCGACGACTCCGGGAGGACGGCTCGTCCTCGGCCTGGCGATCGGCCTGATCCTTGGCTGTGCCCTGGCGCTGGTCGTTGAACGTCTGGACACACGCATGCGGGATCGCGACGACGTGGAAACCGTCTACCGTGTGCCGGTCCTGGCGGAGGTGCCGCCAACGGGTCATTCCAAGCGCGGCGAACATTCCGTCGTCGTCGTGGACCACCCTGCCTCGGTTGCGGCGGAGGCCTACCGATCTCTCCGGTCGTACGTGATGTTGCTACCGAGCAAGGCACTCAGGACGGGTGACACTGCTCCCGCGACAGATGCCGCTTCCGCTGGGCGCAAGCCGCCCCAGGTCCTCCTCATCACCAGCGCGAGAGCTGGTGAGGGCAAGACGACGTCGGTGGTCAACCTCGCCGCAGCCCTGGCCGAAGGGGGGCGGCGCGTCCTCATTCTGGACGCCGACTTCCGTCGCCCCGACGCCCACCGGTTCCTCGACGTGCCGAACGGGCCGGGATTGTCGGATCTCATCCACGCCGAGGACGGTCCAGAGCAGCTGCTCGCCCTGTCCCGCCCCACCGCCGTCGAAGGTGTGCGGCTCGTCACCGCGGGCACGATGATCGACCACCCCCCCGGTCTCCCGACGAGGGTGGCAGGTCTCCTGGCCGAGGCCAGGCGACTGGCCGACGTCGTCATCATCGACAGCCCGCCCATGCTGCTCGGCAACGACGCGATGGACCTCATGCCGTACGTGGACACAGTGCTCATCACCTGTCGCAGTGGCCGACCGACGCGAGAGCAGGTCGCCCGGGCCAGCGACCTGCTCGCCCGCATGCGCGTGCCGGTGGTCGGCGTCGCCTTGATCGGCTGGCGCTCGAGCGGTGCGCCGCTGAGCCGATTCCCATCGCGGGGGGCGGGCTCGTCCAACTCCGAGCGGATGCGGCGAACGACAGAAGCTCCCGCCGGCGGCACGGGGCGATGAAGCCAGCGCCCTCCCAACCGGAGCGCAACCCTCCGGAAGATCCAACGGCGCCTCGGTGGTGAAGCACCGCACGGCTCACGACGAGCCACTCGCCCGGCGGGTCGGCGATGTCGTGGCCCGGGTGGCCGACCGGACCTGGGTGTCCTCTGCCGCCGGTGCCACAGTGACGGGCCTCGTCATGGTGGGTGTCTACGCCTGGTTGCTCACCGAAGCCATGGCCCGCACCAGGTACGACCTCTGGGGTGCGCTGATCGTCGGACCGGCCCTCCTGCTGCTCAGCTGGCCACTGCTCGTGCGAGCGATGCGAACCGACGACGACGGGTGGGTGCGGCGGCTCATCGGCATTGCCTACGGCCTCAAGTTGGTGGGTGGCCTCGCCCGGTGGGCCGTGGCCTTCGTTCTGTACGGCGGATCGGCCGACGCGGCCCGATACGACGCAGAAGGCACCCTGGTCGCCCAACAGTTCCGGGACGGCGACTTCGCCATTTCGTTGGCTGGGCGACTCGAAGGTACCCGCTTCACCGAAGTGCTCACCGGCGTGGTGTACACGATCACTGGGCCCACGCTGCTCGGTGGCTACCTCGTCTTCTCCTGGCTGGGCTTCTGGGGTCTCTACTTCTTCTACCGCGCCTTTCGCGTCGCGATGCCGCGTGCCGATCACCGGCGCTACGCGCTGCTCGTCTTCCTGCTCCCGTCGCTGGTCTTCTGGCCCAGCGGCATCGGCAAGGAAGCCTGGATGTGCCTGTGCCTGGGACTGGCCACCTTCGGGGCGGCGCGCCTTCTCACCGGCACGCGTGGATCGACCATGCCGCTGGCCTTGGGCCTGGCCGGCTCTGCGATGGTCCGCCCGCACATGACGGCCATCGTCTTCGTCGGCATCGTCGCGGCCTTCCTATTCCGTCGAGATGTTCGCCGGACGCTGCTGACGCCGCTGGCCCGGACGCTCACACTTTCCGTGCTCGCCGTGGCCGGTGTGGTGATCGCAGGTCGCGCAGGCGACTTCTTCGCTCTCGAGTCGGTGACCGCCGAATCGGTGGGCACGGTGCTCGACACCACCGGAACCCGCACCGATGAGGGCGGCTCAGAGTTCACCCCACAACGTGTCCGCTCCCCGGTCGACTTTCCCGCCGCCTTCGTGACGGTGCTGTTCCGACCGTTCCCGTGGGAGGCCTCGAACCTCCAAGCGCTGGCGACGTCGCTGGAGACCGCAGCACTCCTCGTCTTCGCGATGCTGTCGTGGAAGCGGCTGCGCAACGTGTGGGTCTTCAAGTCGGGCCGGCCGTACATCGTGCTCTGCCTGGTGTACACGACGCTGTTCGTGATCGGGTTCTCCACCTTCGGCAACTTCGGCCTGCTCGCCCGGCAGCGCTCGCTGGTCTACCCGTTCCTGCTCGTCCTGCTCTGCCTCCCGACGCTCGATGAAATGCGTCGGCGACGAATGTCCCCCGTCCATTCCTCGATCCGGGAGCCGCTGCACCGATGACGAACGACCTTCCCGCCCTGCTGGGCGGCACCCCCGCCTTTCCTGACGGCCTGCCGCTCGTCCGCCCGACGCTGCCCGACATCCCCGGCCTCACCCGCCGGCTCGAGCAGGTGCTGGAGAGCGGGATGCTGACCAACGGCCCCGCCGTCCGCCGCCTGGAAGAGGCGGTGGCGGAGCGGTGCGAGGTGGAGCACGTCGTCGCCGTGAGCAGCTGCACCGCCGGCCTCATGCTGACGTACCAGGCGCTGGGCGTCTCCGGTCACGTGGTGATGCCGAGCTTCACCTTCGCCGCCAGCGCGCACGCCGTGGTCTGGGCGGGCGGTACGCCGGCGTTCGCCGAGGTGGACGAGTCGTCGATGACGCTCGACCCGGCTGCCGCCGAGGAGATGCTCGGGGCGGCAGCCGCGATGTCGGCCACCCACGTCTACGGCCGCCCGTGCGACGTCGAGTCACTCCAGGCCGTGGCCGACCGCGCCGGCATCCCGCTCGTCTTCGACGCCGCGCACGCATTGGGCAGCCGCCGCGGTGGGCGCCCGGTCGGTGGGTTCGGCACGGCCGAGGTGTTCAGCCTGAGCCCCACCAAGGTCGCGGTCGCCGGAGAAGGCGGCCTGGTGACCACGCGGGACGCGTCCCTCGCCGCGGCGCTGCGCCTCGGCCGCGACTACGGCAACCCGGGCAACTACGACTGCCAGTTCCCCGGCCTCAACGCGCGGATGTCCGAGCTGCACGCGACGGTCGCCCTCAATTCCCTCGAGGGGCTCGACGAGCGCATCGCCTACCGGAACGAGCTCGTCGAGCGGTTCCGCCGCGTCGCCGGAAACCTGCCCGGGCTGAGCTTCCAGCACGTCGACGAGGGGGACGTGTCCACGTACAAGGACCTCACCCTGGTCCTCGACCCTGACTTCTTCGGCATCGACGCCGCCACCCTGGGCCAGGCCCTCAAGGCGGAGGGCGCCGACTCGCGCCGCTACTACTTCCCGCCGATCCACCGGCAGAAGGCCTACGCGTACGTGCCGACCGAGCGCGAGCTGCCGGTCACCGACAAGATCGCCGACCGGGTGCTGACCCCGCCCCTGTACTCGCATATGACCGACGAGCAGATCGAGCGGCTGGCTGAGGCCGTCGTTCGCATCCAGGCGCATGCAGAGGACATCCGCATGCGCCGGAATGCGGATGCCTCCGTCGGGTGACCGTCCGGTGGCGGCGGTTCGTCCACGAATGCCGCCGGCGTGCAAGACGGCCCTCGACTCCGACCAGGACAGTCGCACCCGGTCCGCGCGGCCGGCTGACCTGGAGTTATGCACTGCGGGACGACTCCGTGCGCGCATCATTCGAAGAAGAGTTCGGATAGGCAGGAGGTGTCGTGGGCGAGCTGGCATCGGTGCTCGACGCGCTCGGCCCCGCCCTGACCGACCAGGACCTGTACGCCTGTTCCGACGCCGACCTGCTCGACGGCATCGATGACCTGATCGCTGCCCGCAACCAGATCGACGCCGCGCTGGCCCGCCGGGCGCGCCGGGCGCGCCGGGCGCGCCGGGCGCGCCGGGCGGAGCTAACCCAGGCGGTGGACCGCGACGGACTCAAGTCCACCGCCTCCTGGCTGCGCAACCACCAGCGGCTGTCCGGGGCCGCGGTCGCTGTGGTGGATGACGCCGGGCACCGCACCGCCGCGGCGGTGCACCGCCATGGTCGTAGAAGCCTGAGCGGCTGACTTTCAGGAGCCGGCACAGCGCGGCGACGTCGTAGCAGGCCTTCTCCCGGTCGATGAAGGCAAACCGCGTCACCTCATCGACTCCGTCACGAAGAAGGCCGCCGCTATTTTCAGGATCTCCCGCTCGGTCTTGAGCTTGGCCTTCTCCCGGCGCAGCCGAGTCAGCTCGGCCCGCTCCTCGGCGGTCAGCGGCAGCAGGCCACTGCTGTCCGGCTCGGCGCGGTCGACCCAGTTGCCCAGCGTCGTGTCGTTGATCGACAGGTCACGAGCGCCCTCGGCGATCGTCTTGCCGGTCGCTCGGACCAGCTCCACGGCTTGTTCCCGGAACTCCGGGGAGAACGTGCTCGGTCGGCCCATCAGGACCCTGGCTCGATGGCGGACACCCCAGCCTGCAGAAGTCCACCCTCCTGTGCGAAGCACCACGGCAAGGTCCACCACGGCCTCCGGATCGAACGAGATCCCCACGGCCGATGGCACACCTACCCCCCGACGGCACCGAGATCCTCATCGGCGCCCCACTGCTGCTGTAGCGCCACCTCGTCCCTGAGCCACCCCGTCCGGCACCGTGCCGACGGCGCAATTCGTCCGCGCCCTCGGTCCGGTTCCGGACGTGTGCTGCGCGCGGTCAGCCGCTACTCCTGCCACCGGTCGACGACGATCAGCCGGAGCCCCTTGAGCAGGGCCGTGTGGTCCGCCTCGAGCCGCAGGCTCAGCTCCGCGAGCGCACGAAACCGGTGCCGGCTGCGCACCAAGACCACGTCGTCCGGGTCGTCGGCGCGCACCAGCCGCAACTCGTATCGCGCCCCCGGTCGAGGTGGGCGCGGCCGTGAAGTATCGACACCGAAATGCTCCCGCACAGCGCCGTCCGCGCAAGCCGAATTCGCGCGCCCCGACACGCCCAAGGGGACATCCGGCGCGTCGACGACGCACGCAGACTGGCGACACACCCGTCGCGCGCCCGCCGCCAGCGAGGAGCTGTCGCGCGTGACCGGGACGCCCGGTCGCGCACACCGCCTGGCTCGATCTGGCCCTGCTCCTGTCCACGTTCGCCGCCGAGGCCGCACCCCCCGCCTCGTCACCGTCCCGCCCCGACCCCGCCGTCACCGCTGACCGGGCGCACGGTCGTGCTCGACCCCGGCCACAATCGCGACAACGGCGCCCATCCGGTCGCAGATCAACCGGCAGATCGACGCCGGCGGGTTCAGCATGAGTGCAACACCACGGGACGTCGACGAACAGCGGCGTGCCCAAGGCGACGATCAACTGGGAGCTCGCCCCGGGCGTGCGTGACGAGCTCGAAGCACCTCAGAGCGGCCGTCGTCCTCACCCACGAGGCGGACACCGGCTGGGGGCCGCGCATCGAGGGTGGGAAGTCCCCTGCACGACCGAATCGTTCTCCCGACCCTCATCACACCGGGCAGCCACGCCGACATGTTCAGCAGCCTCCTTAGGTCACCCGGAGCCGGACCGGCCGTTTCGCGAGGCCGCACCCGGCCGTTCGTCCACGAACGGCCGGGTGCGACTCCCGGGCGGCGCCGGTCAGGCCGTCGTCGCGATGGCCTTCGGGAAGAGCCGGATCAACACGTCGGCCAGCGTGATCACTCCGACGACGGAGCCGGCCTCGGTGACCAGCGCGAGATGGTTGCGGGTCTCGCGCATCGCCTTGAGCGCGGCGTGCACCGTCGTGCCGGCGTCCAGGGAGAACACCGGGCGGGCGAAGTCCGCCGCACGCGCCTCGTCGGGGGCGGTGAGGGTGTCGCGCACGTGCACGACCCCGGTGATCTTCTCCCCCCTGCCGACCCCGAGCAGGATCCGCAGGTGGCCGGTCCGTCGCGCCACCGCCCGCACCTGCCCGCCCGTGGCGGCGGCGGGCACGCCCGTGGGCCGGGAGCCGGGCCGGAGCAGGTCGCGCACGGTCATCCGCTCGAGCTCGAGCGCGACCGAGATCTGCGCCGAGAAGCGCGCGTCCAGGGCGCCCACGTTGACCGAATGCTCCACCAGATGACGCAGCGCGTCGGGGTCCTGGCCCGCGGCCACCTCGTTCGCCGGCTCCACCCCCACCCGGCGGAGCAGCCCGTTGGCGGCCTCGTTGAGCGTCTTCAACACCGGCCGGAAGACCCACATGTACGCGCGCATCGGCAGGGCGAGCAGGGTGGCCGACTTCTCCGGGTGGGCGATCGCCCACGACTTGGGGGCCATCTCACCGACGACCAGGTGGATGAAGGTGACGATCACCAGGGCGAGGACGAACGCCACGACGTCGGCGGCCACCTGGGGCAGCCCCCAGCTCTGGAACAGCGGCGTCAGCCAGTAGTGGACGGCGGGCTTGGTGAGCGCGCCCAGCGCCAGGGTGGCCGCGGTGATGCCGAGCTGCGCCCCGGCGAGCAGGAGGGTCAGCTCCGAGGCGCTGCGCAGCGCCGCCCGGGCCGAGCGGCTGCGGGCCGCTGCGTCCTCGAGGCGGTGCCGCCTGGCGGCGATGAGCGCGAACTCCGCGGCGACGAAGAAGGCGCTCAGCGCCACGATGACGATCGTCGCCGGGACGACGATCCACGGGTTGTCGGTCATCGGGCCACCTCCTCGTCGCCGGCGGCCTGCGCCGCGGCGACGACCTCGGGCAGCACGAGCCGGACCCGGGACGGGACGTAGCGGTCGACGGCGAGAACCTCCAGCTCGAGGCGCCTTGGCACGGGTTTGCCCTCGTGAGCCAGGTCGCCCAGGTCGGGCGGCAGCTCGATCTCCAACCGGGTGCCCTCCTCGGGTAGCCCGCCGTGGTGGGCGATCACCAGGCCTGCCACGGTCTCGTAGTCACCTCGCGGCAGGTCCGTGCCGAGGGCGCGTTCGACCTCGTCGACGTGGACGTCGCCGGACATCTCCCAGATCCCGTCCCCCTCGACCGGCACGTACTCGGGCTCGGCCTCGTCGTGCTCGTCGGTGATCTCGCCGACCAACTCCTCGGCGAGGTCCTCCAGGGTGATCACGCCGGCGAATCCGCCGTACTCGTCGACCACGCAGGCCAGCTGGCTCTTCGACTCGTCGAGCTGGCGGAGCGCGTCGGGCAGCAGCGTGAGGTGCGAGACGACCAGCGCCGGGCGGGTGATGACGGTCACCGGTGCGGTGAGGGGTTCGGTGGTAGCCAACAGGTCGGCGAGCTGGACGACGCCCACGACGTTCTGGGTGTCCTCGGCCAGCACCGGGTAGCGGGAGTGCCCGGTCGCCATCAGCTCGCGCACCTGGCCGATGGTGTCGACGTCCTCCACCGTGTCCACCCGCGAGCGGGGGATCATCGCGTGCTCCACGGTGCGGCGGGGGAAGTCCAGGATCCGGTCGAGCATCATCGACAGCTCCACCGGCAGGTCGCCGCTCTCCCGGGACTCCTCGACGATGTGCTCGAGGTCGCGGGCGGTGGCCGCGTGCTCGACGTCGTGCACGGGCTCGATCTTCAGGGCCCGCAGCAGGAGGTTCGACGACGCGTCGAACACTCGGATCAGCCAGCCGAAGAGCTTCAAGTACAGCGCGGTGGAGGCGGCCAGCCAGCGGGCCACGGGCTCGGGGCGGGCGATGGCGAGGTTCTTCGGGAACAGCTCGCCGAACAGCATCTGGACGAAGGTCGAGAAGAGCAGCGCCAGCACGGCGCCGATGCCCAGGCTCACCGCGGTGGGAATGCCGACACCGCCGAGCATGGCGCCCAGCGACTCTCCGATCAGCGGCTCGGCGACGTACCCGACGAGCAGGCCGGTGACGGTGATGCCCAGTTGGGCGCCCGACAGCATGAACGAGGTGCGGCGGGTGACCGTGCAGTGCCCGCCTCGCGGCGGCGTCACCGGCCGCCGCGCGGGCGTTGAGCTGCGACCGGTCGACCGCCATGTAGGCGAACTCCTGGGCCACGAAGTAGCCGGTGGCCACGGTGATGCCCATGACGACCAGCACGCCGAGGAGCAGGGAGAGGACTTCTGTCATCGGCCACGCACCGCCTCAGCGGGTTCGAGGTGCGTGGCCGGCGCTAAGTGGTCGGTGCTCATGTCTCTCTTCGACGTGGGATCACGGGTCTGGCGTCACTCGCCTCCGGGCTCAACGGGTGCCCGTCGCCCAGGGTTCCGGAAGCGGTCACGACTCCCGCCGCCCGGTCCGGCGGCTTCCGGCCATGTGTCCACTGATGGCCGGAGGCGGAGCAATCGTAGGGGTGGGGCGAAGGAGGTGGCGCATCCGCACGCGAGTCCTGGCGGCGGCACTCAGCGGATGACGGAACGGACCTCGCTGTCGCGGGCGTTCATGCGCTCGCGCTGGGGGACGACGGTGTACTTCGGGTCCCGCGCGCTGGCCATGCCGGCCTCGAAGACGCCGAACCGGGTGAGCAGCGAGCCGGCGGCCAGCAGCGCGCCCGAGGCGACCGCCCCGGCCCGCCGTCGGCCGGCCAGCAGCGTGCCAGCCCGGCGCCCGAGCGCGGTGCACGCCTTCGCCGCCTTGCACGAAGCCGCCCGGCCCTGCCCTGGTGGTACGGCTCGCTGACGATGCCGTGGCCGGTCTCGACGCTGGTGCATCGCGGCCAGCTCGATCGCGGCCCCGGCCACGGCCATCTTGCGCGCGGCGGCCCGCCTCGCCGACCGGCGTGAACGCCATCGTGATGCCACCGCCGGCGGCCATCGCCGAGCCGGCGAAGACGAACGGCAGCTCCCGTGCCCGGCTCCTGCCACGACGGCACGGCGGTGTTGGCCAGCAGCACCGCGGTGTAGGTCGCCATCGGCCCGCCGAACAGCGCCGACACGATCGCCGCCGAACCGCTTGAGCCGCGGGAACCAGCCCAGCAGCTCCACCGCCGCCGTCGCCCCGGCCGCCGCGCTGAACGGCGACGAGGATGTAGGAGCCCACCGACAGCGGCGACGTCGGCTTGAACACCCGCAGCATGTGCAGGAACCGCTCCGGCCGGCCCAGGTCGTGGACCAGGACAGCCGACCGACGCGATCGACGCCGCCGCCCGACGACCAGCCGCGACGACCGCGTCAGCGCCGGCCGGCCGGTCAGGTCGGCCAGCGCGCCCAGCACCGCCGACGACCCGGCGGCCCCGCCGAGGAACAGGTACAGCGGCACGTCGGGGGTCTTCCACACCGGCGCCTTGATGATCGGCCGGCCGTAGTACGACGTGAACTCGGCGTCGTCGACCATCGGCGACCTCGCCGACGGCCCGGCGTCCGCTGCGCCGCCGCCGCTTCTCCCCGCCCTGCTGTGGACGGCCCTGGGCCGGCGGGCCGTCGGCCCGCCGCCAGCCGCCGCCCGGCGTCCCGGCGGTCACGGGCGTCCCTTCCGCGAGCCGAGGACGGCCGACGCGCGACCCCGACGATCATCGCGGCGGCCTCGCCCGCCGACTTCCACATGCGCCGGCAGGTCGCGGGTGGGCACGACCGGGTCCGGCGGCAGCCCGTAGACCTCCGGCTCGTCGAGCAGCAGGAAGAAGGCGCCGGCGCCGCCGACGCCGTCGTTCTCGTCCCGCCCGTAGAGCCGCGCGGACTCCACGCCCTGCGCCTGCAGGGTCGCCAGCCGCGCGTCGGCCCGCGCCTGAAGCTCGTCGAGGTCGCCGAACTGGATCGACTGCGTGGGGCAGGCCGTGGCGCAGGCCGGCATCAGCCCGTCGGTCAGCCGGTCGTAGCACATCGTGCACTTGAAGACCCGGCCGTCGCCCTTGCGCTGGTCGATCACGCCGTACGGGCAGGACGGCACGCAGTAGCCGCAGCCGTTGCAGATGTCGCTCTGCACGACGACGGTGCCGAACTCGGTGCGGAACAGCGCCCCGGTCGGGCAGACGTCGAGGCAGCCGGCGTGCGTGCAGTGCTTGCAGACGTCGGAGCTCATCAGCCACCGGATCTGCCGGTCGCCCGACTGCCCGGTCTGCGGGTCGAACTCGGCCAGCGCCTCGGCGTTGAGCACGCTGGACTGCGCCGCTCAGGCCGTCGCCCGTGCCGTCGGCCGGCGCTCCCGACGTGCCCGGGCAGGCCGATGGTCGGCATCGGCAGGTCGACGGGGCGGGCCTGCTCGATGAACGCGACGTGCCGCCAGGAGTTGGCGCCGAGCTGGCCGGTGTTGTCGTAGGACATCCCGGACAGGCCGATGACGTCGCGCACGCCGTGCGCGTCGTCCATCGGGAGCGTGTTCCACTCCTTGCAGGCCACCTCGCAGGCCTTGCAGCCGATGCACACCGAGGTGTCGGTGAAGAAGCCCGACCCGCGGCGGGTGGTCGGCGTCGTAGCCGGCCTCGCCGCTCACGTCGGGCAGCGGCCCGAACAGCCGGTTGGCCGGATCGTTGCCCGTGAATGCCGGGCTCGCCGAGCTCACCGTCGTCATGACGCCTCCTTGCCGAGCCGGTTATACCGGGTCATACTCTCGTTCATGAAGACGGCCATCTCAGTCCCTGACGACACGTTCGAGCGGGTCGAGAAGCAGGTAGCGGAGCTGGGTATCAGCCGCTCGGAGTTCTTCGCCCGGGCCGCAAAGCGGTATCTCGACGAACTGGAAGGTGAATCCATCACCGCCCAGATCAACGCGGCCATCGCCGCCGGCGCCGTCGACAAGGATCTCGAACGGGACGTCACGGAGCACGGTCGCCGGATGATTCTCGAACTGACCGCGGACGACGAGTGGTGATCGGACGCGGGGGGATCCACTGGGCCGACTTCGGCCCTCCCGCGGGCTCCCGGCCCGCGAAGCGACGGCCCGTCGTCGTGGTGCAGTCCGAAAACCTCAACCGCAGCCGGCTCGCCACCGTGATGGTCGTCGCGGTGAGCTCCAACACCGACCTCGCCCGGCTTCCGGGCAACGTGTTCCTGCCCGCAGCCTTGACCGGTCTGTCGCGCGACTCCGTCATCAACGTGAGCACTCTGACGACGTTCAACCGCTACGAACTCGAGGCGCGCGTCGGTGAGCTTCCCGTCGCCCTCATGCGCCAGGTGGATGACGGGCTGCGGCTGGTGCTCGGGCTCTGAGCGCATCAGGTCTCCACCGGGGCGCGGCCCCCGACCGGCACGGAACCCGACTCGACGCCCGCCCGCCGGCGGTAGTCCTCCAGGAACTCCACCAGCGCCGGGCCGCGCGGCCGGCGCCCGGGCCGGATGTCGCAGGTCGCGGCCTTGCTCTCCTGGATGTGGGTGTTGGAGTCCATCACCACACCGAGCAGGTCGTTGGCCGAGTCGCCGGTCGAGATGCCGCGCTCGCCCCAGTGGTACGGGATGCCGATCTGGTGCACGACCTGCCCCTTGCCGAGCCGCAGCGGCCGGATGCGCTCGGTGACCAGCACCCGCGCCTCCACCGCCGCCCGCGACGTGACCACGCGTCGCCCAGCCGCCGTGGTCCAGCCCGCGCTCGGCCGCCAGCTCGGGGCTGACCTCCACGAAGAACTCCGGCTGCAGCTCCGCCAGGTAGGGCAGCGTGCGGCTCATGCCGCCGGCGGTGTGGTGCTCGGTCAGCCGGTAGGTGGTGAACACGTACGGGAAGACCTCGCTGCGCACCGGGTTGCCGCGGTTCCACGGCGCCCGGATCTCCTCGCGCGTCGGGTTGGCCTGCACGCCGTACAGCGCGTTCTCCACCGGCGACTCGGCCGGCTCGTAGTGCGTCGGCAGCGGCCCGTCGGTCAGCCCCTTCGGCGCGAACAGCCACGCCTTGCCGTCGCTCTGCATGACGAACGGGTCGGCGCCGCCGATCGCGTCCTGCGCGCTTGGCGCCGTCCGGCGGCACGTAGTCGGGGCGCTTCGTCGCCTCGAAGTCGGGGACGTCGATGCCGGTCCACTGCGCCGGCCTCCTCGTCCCACCACACGTACTTCTTGCGCTCGCTCCACGGCTTGCCGTCGGGGTCGGCGCGAGGCGCGGTTGTAGAGGATCGCGGCGGTTGAGCGGCCACGCCCAGCCCCACTCGAGCGCGACCGGCCCCTGCTCGCCGTGCGGGCTTGCGGCGGGCGGCCTGGTTGACCTCGTCGGCGTAGACGCCGCAGTAGATCCAGCAGCCGCCCGTCGTCGACCCGTCGTCCTTCATCTGCATGTAGCTCGACAGCGCCCGGCCGTCGGGACCGACGCCGTTGATCTCCCGCAGCACGGCCTCGGCGCTGGGCTCGTCGTGCTCGCCCTCGGTCGGGTAGTCCCAGGTCAGGTCGAGCAGCGCCCGGTCGCGCGGGTCGGTGGAGTCCTTCAGCTGCTCCCGCAGCAGGCGGCCGAGGTGGAAGTAGAACCACAGGTCGCTGCGGCACGTCGCCCGGCGGGTCGACGGCCTTGTGCCGCCACTGCAGCAGCCGCTGCGTCTGGGTGAAGGTGCCCTCCTTCTCCACGTGCGTGGCCGCCGGCATGAAGAAGACCTCGGTGCCGATCTGCTCGGTGACCAGCTCGCCGGTAGCGATCTCCGGGCCGTCCTTCCAGAAGGTGGCCGACTCGATCATCTGCAGGTCGCGGACGACGAGCCAGTCGAGGTTGGCCAGGCCGAAGCGCTGCATGCGCCCGTTGGCGTGCCCGACCGTCGGGTTCTCCCCCACCAGGAAGTAGCCCGAGACCTTGCCCTCGATCATGTCGCTGACCGTGCGGTAGCTGAGCTGTGGTCGCCGTCGATCCTGCGGCAGGTAGTCGAAGCAGAAGTCGTTCTCCGCCGTCGCCGCGTCGCCCCACCAGGCCTTGAGCAGGCTGACCATGTAGGCGCGCTTGTTGCCCCAGAAACCGCCGGTGCCGGCGGCGTCGGCGCACGTAGTCGTCGAGCGACTCGTGCTGGTGGGCGTGCGGCATCGGCAGGTAGCCGGGCAGCAGGTTGAACAGCGTCGGGATGTCGGTGGAGCCCTGGATGCTGGCGTGCCCGCGCAGCGCCATGATGCCGCCGCCGGGCCGGCCCATGTTGCCCAGCAGCGACTGCAGGATCGGCCGCCGTCCGGATGTACTGCGCGCCGACGGTGTGCTGCGTCCAGCCGACCGAGTAGACCCACGCCGTCGTCCGGTCGCGGCCGCTGTTGCCGGTGACCCACTCGGCGACCGTGCTCGAAGACCTCCGGCTCGATGCCGCAGACCTCGGCGACCATCTCCGGCGTGTACCGGGCGTAGTGGCGCTTGAGGATCTGGAAGACGCACCGCGGGTGCTGCAGGGTCTCGTCCCGCTCGGCCTTGGCCGGCAGCGGCGGGCCGCCGGAGCCGGCGGCCTCGGCCTGGTCGGCGCGCTTGACCGACTCCTGCTGCGAGAGTCGCTCCTGCTCCCGCGCCTCCTGCCGGGTCGTCCTCGCGGATGCCGTCGCCGGCGCCGCGGTCTCGTACTGCCAGGACGTCCTGGTCGTAGATGCGCTTCTCCGGGTCGTAGCCGGAGAACAGGCCGTCGAGGTCCTCGGCGTCCCGGAAGTCCTCGCTCACGATCGCGGCGGCGTTCGTGTAGGCGACGCACGTACTCGTGGAAGTACTGCTCGTTGCTGCAGGACGTGGTTGACCAGCCCGCCGAGGAAGGCGATGTCGGAGCCCGCGCGCAGCGGCACGTGCAGGTCGGCGATCGCGCTGGTGCGGGTGAACCGCGGGTCGATGTGGATCGACCTTGGCGCCGCGCGCCTTGGCCTCGGTCACCCACTGGAAGCCCACCGGGTGGCACTCGGCCATGTTCGAACCCTCGATGACGATGCAGTCGGAGTTCGCGAGGTCCTGCTGGGGGTTCGTGGCGCCGCCACGTCCGAACGAGGCACCCAGACCGGGCACCGTGGAGGAGTGCTATATGCGCGCCTGGTTCTCGATCTGGATCGCGCCCAGGGCGCTGTACAGCTTCTTCATGAGGTAGTTCTCCTCGTTGTCGAGGGTCGCCCCTCCGAGGCTCGCTATCCCCATGGTCCGGTTGAGCCTGCGGCCCTCCCGGTCACTGTCCTGCCAGTGCTTGGCCCGGGCGGAGAGCACCCGGTCGGCGATCATGTCCATCGCCGTGTCGAGGTCGAGGTCCTCCCACTCCGTCCCGTACGGACGGCGGTACCGGACCGTCGTGACCCGGGTCGGGCTGGTGACCAGCTGCTTGCTCGCGCTGCCCTTGGGGCAGAGCCGGCCGCGGCTGATCGGCGAGTCCGGGTCGCCCTCGATCTGCACGACCCGCTCGTCCTTGACGTAGACCTTCTGGCCGCAGCCGACCGCGCAATACGGGCAGACGCTCTGGACGACGCGGTCGGCGGTGGCCGTGCGGGGCCGGAGGCTGTCGGTCTGCTTGCTGCGAACAGCCTTGCCGCGACCGAGCGGGTCGCTGCCGGTGAGCTGGCGGTACACCGGCCAGGAATCGAGCCAGGTCTTCACCCTCGGGAACTCTGCCACCCCGGAACCGGTTCGGCACGGCGAACAGGGCGCCGCCGCGGTCGGCCGCTCAGCGGGGGCGGGGGATGCCGGCGACGAGCCGCTCGCGCCCCGCGGCGAGCCGGTGCCCGTCGAGGCGGTGCAGGTCCTCGCGGAGGCCGCCGCGGGCGACCAGCGCGCAGGCGGCGCTGGCCAGCACGGAGAGCACCAGCCAGACCGCCACCACGGTGAGCACCACACCGGTCATGCTCGGGTGGATAGGTGGCGCAGGGAGAACCGAAACACGACCATCGGACGACGACGCCCGCCGCTGTCGCCCGATCGGGTGAACCCGGCGAGAGCTCCTTCCGGGTGAGATGCGCCGCACCGGGCTACAGGGAGCGACGGAGCGAGCCGACACGAGGCAGGTGACGAGCACGCCCCTCCGGCAGCCGGGACCCGCCCCGGCTGCACCCGTGACCACGGCCCGGCGCCGGCGAGCTCCCGTGGGCGACACGACGCTGCCCGTCGCGCTGGCCGCCTGCACGGCGGCGGGCGCCGCGGTCGGCATCCTGCTCGGCCCGCACCGGCCGCTGCCGGTCGCGGTCACGCTCGGCGGCCTCGCCGTCCTGCTCGCGCTGCTCGCCGTCACCGGACAGCGCGCCCGGCGCACCGCCGCGGACCTGCGTCGCAGCCAGGGGCACCTGCGCAGCGTGCTCAAGAGCAGCCTCGACCCGATCGTCATCCTCGACCGCGACCTGCGGATCACCTACGCCTCCAAGCGCATGTCCCACATGCTCGGCTACGCGCGGGCCGAGATGGTCGGCGCCCGCTTCCACGACGTGATCCACCCCGACGACGCCCCCGCGATCCGCGCCACCTTCGCCGGCACCGGCTCGCGCGACGAGTACGCCGTCCGCACCGCCCGCGTCCGGGACTCCGCCGGGCGCTGGCGGCTGGTCCAGGCCACCGTGCGCGACCTGCGCAACGACCCCGACGCCGCCTCCGTCGTCCTGTACTGCCGCGACGTGACCGTCCGCCCCACGGTGCCGGGCCTGGACTCGGAGCTGCTCGAGCTGTCGCTGACCGACCCGGTCACCGGCCTGCCCAACCGGGCCGCGCTGGTGCGGCGGCTCGCCGCCGTCCAGCGCGCCGCCGGCGACCGGCCGTACTCGCTCGTGCTCGTCGGCGTCGACGGCCTCGACGTCGTCCGGCGCGACCCCGCCACCGAGGCGGCGGTGCTGCGCGCGCTCACCTCCCGGCTCACCCGCCTGCTGCGCGGCGAGGACTGGCTGGCCCGCGGCAAGGACGGCGACTTCGTCGTCCTCGTCGACGGCAGCGTGTCCGACGCCGAGGTCGTGGCCGCCCGGCTGGTCGCCGACATCGGGCCCCTGGCCACCGACTCGGGCACCCTGCGGCTCTCGGCGTCCGCGGGCGTCACCCGGCTGTCCACCGACGTGGACACCGGCGACGCCCTGCGCCACGGCGACCTGGCGCTGCGCAGCGCCCGGATCGCCGGCCAGGGCTCGGTGCACCGCTACGACGACGCCCTCCGCAACGCCGAGGACCGCCGCAGCACCCTGCGCGCCGACCTCGACGGCGCCCTGGAGCGCGGCGAGCTCCGCCTCGTGTTCCAGCCGGTGGTCGACGTCGTCCTGCAGCGCACCGTGTCGGTCGAGGCGCTCATGCGCTGGCGGCACCCGGAGTTCGGCGACATCTCGCCGGTGGAGTTCGTCCCGCTCGCCGAGGAGACGCCGCTGATCAGCCAGCTCGGTCGGTGGGTGCTCCGCGAGGCGTGCGCCACCGTCGCCGGCCTGGCCGGCGACGACGTGGCGGTCGCCGTCAACGTGTCGGCGCGGCACGTCCGCAGCGGCGACCTCGTCCCCGACGTCATCACGGCGCTCGAGCGCAGCGGACTGCGGCCCTCGCGGCTGACCATCGAGATCACCGAGTCGGTGCTGCTCGACGACGCCCACGTCATCGAGGACCTGGCCGCCCTGCGCCGCCTCGGCGTCCGCATCGCCGTCGACGACTTCGGCACCGGCTGGTCGTCGCTGGCCTACCTCGTCGGCATGCCCGTCGACGTGCTGAAGATGGACCAGCACTTCCTGGCCGGCCTCGAGCACGACCCGCAGTCGCGGGCGCTGTGCCGGGCGGTGCTCGAGATCGGCACCAGCCTCGGCCTGCCCGTCGTCGTCGAGGGCGTCACGTCCCTGCCCGTGCTGGCGCTGCTGCGCGACATGGGCCACCGGTACCTGCAGGGCTTCGCGCTGTCCCGCCCGATCGAGGCCGACCGGTTGGCGGAGGGCTCGTGGCGCGACTGCCTGGCCACCGCCCCCCAGAATTGATCACCGCGTGTCCCCTCCTCCCCCGCCCCCGCCCCCACCGCCGCCGCCGCTGCCCCCGCCGCCGCCCTCCAGAGTTGATCATCGTCTGCGTGCTCTGCCGAGCGGCGTGTCCGGCCGTGTCCCGGGCACGCGGACGATGATCAACTCCGAGCGGGCCTCCCGGACGTCGCTCAGGGTTTGCCCTGAAAGCGGCGCGAACGCGCTCGACCTGACACCTGCGGGGTCGATACTGGCCCGCGTGAGCGCCCCGGAGCTGTCGTTCCTCGGCCACTCGACCGTCCGCGTCGAGCTGGCCGGCCGCACCGTGCTCACCGACCCCCTGCTCACCTCCCGCGTCGGCCCGCTCCGGCGCGTGGTGCCCGTGCCCGACCCGACCCAGTGGGCCGGGGTCGACCTCGTGCTGATCAGCCACCTGCACGGCGACCACCTGCACCCGACCTCGCTCGGCATGCTCGGCCACGACGTGCGCATCGTGGTGCCCCGCGGCGGGGCGGGCTGGCTGCGTCGCCACGGGTTCCGGCGGGTCGACGAGCTGTCCGCCGGCGAGACCCTCGCCGACGGCGACCTGCGCGTCACCGCCGTCCGGGCCGAGCACACCGGCCATCGCTGGGGCCCGCGGCTGACCCACGGCCCCAGCACCGAGTCGCTCGGGCACCTGATCGAAGGGGCCGGGGCCAGCGTCTACGTCGCGGGCGACACCGACCTCTTCGACGGCATGCGGCTGCTGGCCCCGCGCGGGATCGACGTCGCGCTGCTCCCCGTCTGGGGCTGGGGGCCCACCCTGGGGCCGGGCCACCTCGACCCGGCTCGGGCGGCCGAGGCCGTCGCCCGGATCCGGCCGCGGGTGGCCGTGCCGGTGCACTGGGGCACCCTCGCGCTGGCCGGCACCCGGCTGCCCGGCCGGCTCGGGTCGCGCATGGGCCGGCTGCTCGTCGAGCCCCCGCACGAGTTCGCCGCCGCCGTGGCCGACCGCCGCCTCGACACCCGGGTCGTCGTGGCCCAGCCCGGCTCCCCGGTGCCGCTGGCCTGCCCGGCCGGTGCGCCGTGAGCGCGCCCAGCACGCTGGCCGCGGGGCTGGCCGACGGCACCTCCATCGGCTATCCGCTGCTGTTCCTCGGCGTGCTGCTCGGGTCGATCGTCCCCGTGGTGCCCACCGGCGCCGTCGTGGGCGCGGCCGCCGCCTTCGCGATGACCAGCGACGCCCTCGCCCTGCCGGTCGTGCTGACCTTCGCGATCTCGGCCGCCGTCATCGGCGACCTCGTCACCTTCTCCGTCTGCCGCTCCGGCGGGCCGAGGGCGCTGGGTCTGCTCACCCGCAACCAGAGCCGCGAGCGGGTCGGGGAGGTCCGCGACCAGTTCCGCCGGCACGGCTGGCAGATCGTCGTCATCGGTCGTCTGCTGCCGGCCGGCCGGATCCCCGTCCTGCTCGCCGCCGGGGCGCTGAGCTACCCGTGGCGGCGGCTGGTGCCGGCCACCGTCGCCGCGGCCACGCTCTGGGCGGTCGCCTACGCCAGCCTCGGTGTGCTCAGCGGCGGCATCTTCGACTCCCCGCTGATCGCCACGCTCATCGCCACGCTGCTCGTCCTGGTCGTCAGCGCCGTGCTCAACCTCGTCGGCTCCCGGCGGCGCCGCGACCAGCGCCCCGCCGAGGTCGCCGAGCAGACCTGCGAGACCGGCTGACCCGCCGATGACCACCGGACCCGCCGCCGGCCGGATCCTGCAGACCGGCCGCACGCTCGCCCGTGTCGTGCTGGTCTGGGCGGTCGCCACGGCCGCGCTGGCGGTGCTCGACGGCGCCCTGCGCGGCTTCGCGATGCGCGCCTGGTGGCATCCGCCGGTCGCCGCCCTGCTGCTCGGCCTGCTCGCCGCCGTGCTGTGGCCGCTCGTCATGCGGGTCGCGCTGCCCCTGGCCTTCTTCACGCTGGGCCTCGGCGGGTTCCTGCTCATGGGCGCCGGCGTGCTCGCCCTGTTCTCCGCCATCCCGGGCGTCGTGATCAGCAGCTTCGGCACCGCGGTCGCGGTCGCCGTGGCCATGGCGGCCGTGGCGGGCGGGATCAGCTCCGCGCTCGCGGTCGACGAGGACGAGGTCTTCTTCCGCCGCGCCCGGCGCCGGAGCCGGGGGGCCTCCCCTCCCCGGCCGTGGCCGCCCGGCGTCCTCTTCCTGCAGATCGACGGGCTCGGGCACGGCACCGCGCGCCGCGCCGTCCGGGACGGGTCCATGCCGACCCTCGCCGGCTGGCTGCGCTCGGGCAGCCACGTGCTGACGTCGTGGCACACCGACTGGAGCTCGCAGACCGGCGCCGCGGTCCTCGGCATCCTGCACGGCTCCAACCACGACGTCATCGGCTTCCGCTGGTACGACAAGCAGCGCGACAAGGTCATCCGGGTGTCCTCGCCCGACGATGCCGCCGCCCTGGAGCGCCGGCACTCCGACGGGCGCGGGCTGCTCGCTCCCGACGGCGCCGGCCGCGGCAACCTGTTCACCGGCGACGCCGCCCACGTCAGCCTGACGATGAGCGCGCTGTCGCACGTCGTGCCCCGCGGCTCCCGGGTCGGCCGCCGGCGCGACCGGGTGGGCGCGGGCTACTACGCCTACTTCGCCAACCCCGTGAACGCCGTCCGCACGCTCGGGGTCGCGCTGGTCGACGTCTACCGCGAGCTGGCCGCCGCGGCCGCCCAGCGCCGGGCCGACGTCCGCCCGCGCATCTCCCGCGGCGGCATCTACCCCCTCGCGCGGCCGGGGACGACGGTCATCGCCCGCGACATCGTCACCTCCGCCCTGCTCGAGGACATGCTGGCCGGCCGGCCCGTGGTCTACGCCGACTTCCTCGGCTACGACGAGGTCGCCCACCACTCCGGCGTCGAGCGGTTCGACACGCTGCAGGTGCTGCGCAGCATCGACCAGCAGATCGGCCGGCTGCACCGGGCCGCCGCGCTGGCGCCGCGCGACTACCACCTGGTCTGCCTCTCCGACCACGGGCAGACCCAGGGCGAGGCCTTCTCCGAGCGGTTCGGCGAGACGATCGAGCAGCTCGTGGGCCGGCTGTGCGGCGGCGGAAGCGGCCCGCAAGCCCTCGGCCGGGTCCGGCAGCCGGCGGACGGCGGAGGGGTGGCAGGTCACCGCGGCCGCGGCCGAGAGCGGCCTCGTGGCCCGGCGGCTGCGCGCGCGCCTGCCCGACGACGCCGTGCAGCAGCCGCCCCCGGCCGCGGCCGGGTCCGTCCCCCGCGTCGCGCCCGGCGTCGTCTGCGTCGTCTCCGGCCACACCGCCCAGGTCTCCTTCGCCGACCTGCCGGGCCGGGTGCCGCTGGAGGTCGTCGAGCGGCACTGGCCCGGCCTGCTGCCCGGCCTGGTCGAGCACCCGGGCGTCGGGTTCGTGCTCGTGCACTCCCTCGAGCACGGCCCCGTCGTCCTCGGCCGCGACGGCCTGCGCCGGCTCGACAGCGGCGTCGTCATCGGCGCCGACCCGCTCGAGCCCTACGGTGTGCACGCCGCGAGGCTGGTCGCCCGGACGTCGTCGTTCCCCTCCTGCGCGGACCTGATGATCAACAGCCGCTACGACCCCGACACCGACGAGGCGTCGGCGTTCGAGCCGCACGTCGGCTCGCACGGCGGGCTCGGCGGGCCACAGGCGACCGGGTTCCTGGCGCACCCCCGGTCGTTCGCCGCAGCCGGCGAGGTGGTCGGCGCCGAGCAGTTGCACCGGGTGTTCCGCGGCTGGCTGACCGACCTCGGCCATCCCGTGCCCGAGCCCTCGGCCGAGCCCGGGCCGGACAGCCGCGCGGCGCTGGCACGTGACCCGGCGGGAACATCCGCGTGAACGTCGAGGGGTCACCCTGGCGCGACGCACGACCGTGATCGACAGTGGGGCGATGAGACCCGACGCGCGCGCCTGGTTCGACAGCCGGACCACGTCGGCCGACGACATCGACCTCGACGCGCTGCTGCGCGCCAAGCGCCGCGGCCGGCACGCCGTCAGCGTCGTCCTGCCCGCCCGCGACGAGGAGTCCACCGTCGGTGGGCTGGTCGCGGACCTGCGCGCCCGCTGGATGCGCGAGACGCCCCTGGTCGACGAGATCGTGGTCATGGACTCCGACTCCACCGACGCGACCGCGGCGGTCGCCCGCACCGCCGGCGCCGACGTCGTCCGCACCCGCGACGTGCTGACCGCCCACGGCACCCGGCCGGGCAAGGGCGAGGCGCTCTGGAAGTCGCTGGCCGTCACCACCGGCGACCTGCTGGTCTTCCTCGACGCCGACCTGCTCGGCGACGTCACCCACTACGTGCCCGGCCTGCTCGCCCCGCTGCTGACCGACCCGACGGTCGCCTACGTCAAGGGCTGCTACACCCGGCCGCTGGAGGTCGACGGGTGCAGCGTGCCGGCCGGTGGCGGGCGGGTCACCGAGCTCACCGCCCGCCCGCTGCTCAACGCGCTGTGGCCCGAGCTCTCCGGATTCGTCCAGCCCCTGGGCGGCGAGTACGCCGGCCGCCGCGAGGTGCTCGAGCAGGTGCCGTTCGTCTCCGGCTACGGCGTCGAGGTCGGCCTGCTCGTCGACCTGCTCGGGGTGGCCGGCCTCGGCGGGCTCGCCCAGGTCGACCTCGGCGTCCGCCGGCACACCTCGCAGTCGCAGGAGGCCCTGGGTGCCATGGCCGGCGAGGTGGTGTCCACGGTGCTCGCCCGCGCGGGCGCCTCGTCGCCGTCCGGGCTGCTCACCCAGTTCCGGCACGACGGCACCGGCTTCGTGCCCCGCAGCCGCGCGGTCGCCGTCGACGAGCGGCCGCCGATGGCGACCGTCGCGGAGTACCGCGCCCGCTCGGCCGGCTGACCGTCGGCCGCGGTCCGGCCTCGTCGCCGCCGAGCGCGGCCACCAGCTGGTCGCCGCCCATGCCGATCAGCCGGTGGATCCGCCACAGCGGATACGTCTCCCCCAGCGACCGGAACGCCCGGTACCAGGCCAGGGCGTGGTGGTAGTTGGTGTCGACCAGGGTGCCGTCGACGTCGACGACCGCGATGCGGGCAGCAGAACTCATGCCGCCGGGGCTGCCCACGCGCCCCCCGTCCCAACCCCGAGCGTCACCGCGAGAGAGCTCGGGTCGGGCGAGCGTTGTCGCGACGAGGCCCGGGTGGGGCACCATCGGGTCGATGCCTCCCCCACCGACCGACCCCGTGACCGTGTCGTCGGCCTGCCCGGGGTGCGGCGTCGTCCTGGTGTCCGGCGGCCGGCCCGAACGGCCGCACCCGGGTGCCGCGCCTTCGTGCGCCCGGCTGTTCGAGGTGACGCTGCACGGGCTGCGCGAGGAGAGCACGGCGGCGGCCACGGCGGCGGCCACGGTGCGCCTCGCCGACGACGCCTACGACGCGCAGCACCCGTCGGCCGGCGACCCGGACCGGCTGCGGACGGCGCTGCGGCGGCTCGGCCTGCCCGACGACCCGCCGCCGCCCCCGCCGTCGGCCTGGCAGATGACGATCGGCGACGTCGCCGCCGACCTCGACGTCATCGATCTGCCGGTGCTCATCGACTCGTGGGCGCGGGCCGTGGTGGCGGACTGGGTGGCGGACGGGGCGGCGGACCGGGCGGCCGGTTGGGGGGCGGACCGGCCGGCAGACTCGCCGGCTCCACCGGGCAGCAGAAACTGAGTTCCGTGTGCCGGAATGGAGGGCGCTACTGACCGTTGTTACTCTGTCGCAATGGGTGACAACGCTGGCCCTCGCGCCGCCCAGAAGGCACGCACCCGCGCCCTGATCCGGACGACCGCGCAGGAGCTGTTCGCCGAGCGCGGCTTCGAGGCCGTGACGATCATCGACATCGCCGCGACGGCCGGCGTCTCGGTGCAGACGGTCTTCAACCACTTCGCCAGCAAGGAAGAACTGTTCTTCGCCGAGCGGGTGCCGTGGGGCGCGGGCGCGGCCGACGCCGTCCGCGACCGGGCACCCGAGGTGCCACCGCTGCGCGCCCTGCGCGACTACCTGATCGGGGTCGTCGACGCGTTCTCGCGCGACGTCGTCGCCAGGGGCGAGCGCCGGATGCTCGAGGTGCAGCAGGAATCCCCGGCCCTGCTGGCCCACGAGCGCGGCCTGCACGAGACGTCCGTCGGGCACCTGGGCGCCGCGCTCGCGGCGGTCTGGAGGTTGCCCGACGGACCGGACCGGCTGGCCGCCGACATCACCGCCGCCACGTGGCTGACCGCCGTCCGCACCATCGTGCTGGACCTGCGCGCCCGGGAGCGGACCGCCGACGGCCGGGCCGCCGTCGTCCTCGCGATGCGGGTGCTCGACGACCTCGAGCGGGGCCTGACGATCGCGCCCGCGGGGCTCGGCTGCCCCTCGCGCTCCGCCGCCTGACGATCAGACGACGGCGGGCTCGCGCTCGCCCACCGGCACGGCGGCAGCCGGCAGCAGCACCTCGTCGATCACCCTGTCGACCTGCTCCGGCCGCATCGCACCGTCACCGGCGGCCGTGAAGCGCTGCCACCAGAACGCCTCCAGCACCGAGCCGAGCAGCGCCAGGCGCACGGGGTCCACCGGCTGTCCGCGCCGGCCCGCCCGCTCGCCGATCTCGGTCACGGCCGCGGTGAGCGGCTGCACCAGGGCCGTCTCCAGCCCGGCGCGCAGGTCCTCGTCGTGCCGCGCGGCGCCGACGATGCTCGCGACCGCCCGCTCCTCGCGGTCCAGCGGCCGCTCCCACCGCTCCAGCAGCGCGGCCAGGTCGGCGCGCAGCGAGCCGGCGTCCGCGGGCATCGGCACCAGGGTGAACCGCCCCACCGCGTCGCGGACCAGTACCGGCATGGACGGCCAGCGGCGGTAGATGCCTGCCTTGCCGGCGCGCGCCCGGGCTGCGATGCGGTCGCTGTTCAGCCGACTCCAGCCTTCGTCGGCCAGGATGTCCACTGCCACGCTGAGCAGCTGTTCGGACAGTTCCGCACTCAGCGGTCGTCCGGGGGTTCCGGTCATCGGTCGGCGGACTCCATCGTCGTGGCCATCGAATCATTCTGCCCGGCGAATGGTCAGACCTCAATGCCGAGGTGGGATTCTCATCCCCCCGCGGCGCTCTCCACGGGCACCGTGAGGCCGGCGCCGTCCGGCGAGAGCCGCCCCTCGCTCCGTGCGGAGGCGATCATCGCGTCCCAGCGGGTGCTCCAGCCCGGGGTCGTGGCCCGGGGCTCCGAGGCCGCCCGCAGCGCCGCGACGTCCAGCGTCGCGCTGCCGTCGTCGTGCATCCGGCCGAGCCCCGCCCGCGCCAGGACGTCGCGCGCCTCGTCGTCGGTCACCTCCCCCAGCGCCAGGTGCACCGAGCCGACGTCGTCGACGTGCACCACCCGCGCCTCGGGCACCTCGTCGGTTCCACCGACCACCTCGACGATCATGCAGTCCTCCCCAGGGTGCTTCTCAGACGTGCCACGGGAAGCGGCCGAAGTCGGGGGCGCGCTTCTCCAGGAAGGCGTCCCGGCCCTCGACCGCCTCCTCCGCCATGTACGCGAGCCGGGTCGTCTCGCCGGCGAACAACTGCTGCCCGACCAGCCCGTCGTCGATCAGGTTGAACGAGTACTTGAGCATCCGCTGGGCGGTCGGGCTCTTGGCGACGATCCGGCGGCCCCAGTCCAGCGCGGTCGCCTCGAGCTCGGCGTGCGGGACGACGCGGTTGACCATGCCCATGCGGTGCGCGTCGGCGGCCGAGTACTCGTCGCCCAGGAAGAAGATCTCGCGGGCGAACTTCTGCCCGACCTGCCGCGCGAGGTAGGCCGAGCCGAAGCCGCCGTCGAAACTGCCGACGTCGGCGTCGGTCTGCTTGAACCGGGCGTGCTCGGCGCTGGCCAGGGTCAGGTCGCTCACCACGTGCAGGCTGTGCCCGCCACCGGCGGCCCACCCGGGCACGACGCAGAGCACGACCTTGGGCATGAACCGGATCAGCCGCTGCGCCTCGAGGACGTGCAGCCGGCCGCTGCTGCGACCCTTGTCGTGCTCGTAGCCGTACCTCCCGCGCACCCGCTGGTCGCCGCCCGAGCAGAACGCCCAGCCGCCGTCCTTGGGGCTCGGCCCGTTGCCGGTGAGGATCACGCAGCCGACGTCGGTGGACAGCCGCGCGTGCTCGAGCGCGGTGATCAGCTCGTCGACGGTCTGCGGCCGGAAGGCGTTGCGGACGTCGGGGCGGTCGAACGCGATGCGGACGACGCCGGCGTCGACGGCACGGTGGTAGGTGAGGTCGGTGAACTCGAACCCCTCGACCGGGTGCCACGCGGCGCTGTCGAAGATCTCGGAGACGTCGTCCCTGGCAGGCATGCAGGCAACCTAACCGGGACGGCGGAGGTCAGCCGCTCAGGGCAGCCCGCCGGTGAGCTCGCCCGTCGTCTCCGTCGTCTTCTTGGTCACGGTGCCGGCGGCCTCCTCGACCGGCTTGGTGACCGGCTCGAGAGGCTTGGTCACGGTGCCGATCGGGTCCTCGCAGACGCACGGCTCCGACGGAGAGGGCTGCGGCGCGGCCGGGGGAGGAGTCGAGCCGCCACCGCCACCTGTCCCGCCGGTGCCACCGCCACCCGTCCCGCCGCCGGTGCCACCGCCACCGGTGCCGCCACTGCCGCCACTGCCGCCGCCCGAGCCGCCGCTGCCCGCCGGCTGCCCGGCAGCCGTGCCACCACCGGAGCCCGACGCGCCACCGGAGCTCGACGTACCACCGGAGCCCGACGTGCCACCGGAATCGGCGTCGGCACCGCCGCCGGACCCGCTGCCGCCGGACCCGCTGCCGGCCACCGCGTCCGTCGAGCCGCTGCCGGCGCCGCCGCGGAGGTCGCTGTCACCGGCGCCGTGGCCGCCGGCCGTGGGGCTGCGGAACGACTGGGTGCTCAGCGCCGGCGGAGTGGCCCCGATGACCGGCGGCTCGAAGTCCAGGCCGTCCGGGTCGTCCGGGTCGGTCGAGCCGCCGGGGCCGCCCTCGGCCGTCCCGCCGTCCGAGCCGAGGGCCGGCACGCTGGACAGGAAGATCGCGACCGGGGCGGCCACGAGCAGGGTTGCGCAGAGCACGGACAGGAACCAGAAGACGCCGGTGCGCCGCTTCTGGAGTGCGGTCCGAGCGCGGGCTGCGATCGGCCGGCGGGGCGCGGCGGCTTCTTCGGGCGCACGGTGGCGGGGGCGCGCAGACAACGGCCGGCTCCTTCACGACAGGTGGTGCCACGGGTTCGGGCACGCCCCTACCCCGCCCGCGCGCCCGCGTACCGTCGCGTCGTGGCCGATCTTGATCCGTTCCGGGTCGGCACCCTCAATCTCGCCTCCGGCCGGGGTGCGCACGGCTCCGCGCTGACCGAGACCGACCTCCGCGACGCGGTCGGCGGCCTCGACGTCGACGTGCTCGCCGTCCAGGAGCTCGACGCCGGGCAGCCCCGCTCGCACTCCGTGGACCAGGCTGCGGCCGTCGGTGCGGGGCTGGGCGGCGACTGGCGCATGGCGGCCACCGTCAGCGGTACGCCCGACCCCTTCCGGAGCTGGCGGCCGGTCGATCCGCCCGCCCTCCGCGGGCCCGGGTCGACGGTCGAGGGCCCCGCCTACGGCATCGGACTGGTCAGCCGCCGTCCGGTGCGTCGCTGGGCGATCCTGCCGCTCGGCGCCGGCCGCGCCCGCCTTCCCCTACGAGCCGCCGATCCGCGCACCGGGCGGCTGCGCTGGTGGTGGTTCCCCGACGAACCCAGGGTCGCCGTCGCGGCGGTGCTCGACGGAGCGACGGTGATCTCGGCGCACCTGTCGTTCTCGCCGGCCACCTCGGTCCGGCAGCTGCGCCGCATCCGCCGGTGGGCGGCGAGCCTGCCCGGGCCGGTCGTGCTGGCCGGCGACCTCAACCTGCCCGGCGCGCTGCCGGCCCGGCTGCTGGGCGCCGCGCCCCTGGTCCGGACGCCGACCTTTCCGGCGCACGCGCCGAGGGTCCAGCTCGACCACCTGCTCGCCGTCGGTGGCCGGCTCGGCTCGGACGACGGCGCCGCGGTGCACCTGGACGTCGGGGACCACCGCGCCCTGGTCGCCACCGTCCGTTGACGGCCTTTATGGCCATAAAGGCCGGTCGCGGGTCAGCCGACGAGCAGTGGGTGCAGCCGCGCCAGCGAGGCGGCCAGGCCGGGGTGCAGGTCCAGCTCGTGCAGCAGGGTCCAGCGCACCCACGCCGCGCCCGCGCTCTCGCCGTCCAGACGCAGGTCGGCGACCTCGATGCGGCGCACGGGGCGGGCCAACACCGTGGTGTAGCTCCAGCCGCCGTGGTCGTCGACCGACCGGTCACCGAGCACGACGTCGTCGGGGTCGAGCCCGAGCTCCTCGCGGACCTCGCGCAGAGCGCCGTCCTCGGGCGCCTCGCCGACGTGCAGCGCGCCGCCCGGCGTGCCCCACGTGCCGCCGTGGTGCGACCAGTGCGCGCGGTGCTGGAGCAGCACCTCGGGACCGTCCACGGCCTCGCGGTGCAGCAGCAGCCCCGCGGCCCCGGCCCGACCCCAGTGCCGGTGCCCGAGGGTGCACCAGGTCCAGCCGTCGGTCGGGGAGCGCACGCCGCCACCTTAGATTCGGGGGCGTGCGCGTCGCCGTCTTCACCGGGTCCCAGAGCGGACCGCCGTCCCACCGCTCCGCCGCGGCGTCCTTCGCCGCCGACCTCGCCGGCGCGGGGGTGGGCATCGTCTACGGCGGCGGGCACGTCGGCCTGATGGGCGTGGTCGCCGACGCCGCCCTGGCCGCCGGCGGCGAGGTGGTCGGCGTCATCCCGCAGCACCTGGTGGACGACGAGCTCGCGCACCCCGGCCTGCCCGAGCTGCACGTCGTCGACTCCATGCACGAGCGCAAGGCACGGATGGCCGAGCTGTCCGACGCGTTCGTCGCGCTGCCCGGCGCGGCCGGCACGCTCGAGGAGCTGTTCGAGGCCTGGACCTGGGGCATGCTCGGACTGCACGCCAAACCGGCCGCGCTGCTCGACGTCGACGGCTTCTGGCAGCCGCTGCTCACCCAGCTGCGGCGGATGGTCGACGACGGGTACCTCGACGGCCGCCGGCTCGACGCACTCGGAGTGGTGTCGTCCGCGGCGGAGCTGCTGTCGTTCGTCGCCGCCTACGAGCACCCGCCCCGCAAGTGGACCGCCCCCCGCACCACCCCCTGACCCGGCCCTTTGTGGACAAACGGCCGGGTCTTCCCGGCCCTTTGTGGACAAACGGCCGGGTCTTCCCGGCCCTTTGTGGACGAACGGCCCGTAGCGTCGAGGGATGGAGCGGTTCGACGTCGTCGTCGTGGGCGGCGGCCCCGCCGCCGCGGCCGCGGCGCTCGCGGCACGGCGGGCCGGCTGCTCGGTGCTGATCGTCGACCGCGTCGACTTCCCGCGGGACAAGGTCTGCGGTGACGGCATCGCGCCCGAGGCCCTCGACGTGCTCGCGACGCTCGGGGTGCACGGGCTCGCCGACGGCTTCCCGCCGGTGCCGCGGCTGCGGGCTGCACGGGCCCGGCGGCGCAGTCGTCGAGCGGGCGATGCACCGGCCGGCGTCCGTGGTGCCCCGGCTGGTGTTCGACGCGCGGCTGGTCGCCGCGGCCCTCGATTCCGGCGCCGAGCTGCGGCGGAGCACGGTGCGCCGGATCGTCGTGGGTGCCGGCGCGGTGGAGGTGGACGGGTCCGTCACAGCCTCGGTGCTGATCGGTGCCGACGGCGCCGAGTCCGTCGTGCGGCGCGCACTGGGCGTGCCGGCCCAGCGCCCCGACCGGGTCGCCGTCGCGATCCGCGGGTACGCGCCGGACGCGGAGGACGGCGTCCAGGTGGTGCGGACGACGGCGCAGCGCTGGCCGGCCTACGCGTGGTCGTTCCCGCTCGGCGACGGTCGCACCAACGTCGGCTACGGCGAACTCGTCAGCGGCGGGGTGACGCGGGCCGGGCTGGTCGAGGGGCTGCACCGACTGCTCCCCGGCGTCGAGCCGTCGGGCTTGCGCGCGCACCGGCTGCCGCTGTCGACCGGCCGTCCCCGCCAGCCCGACGGGCGGGTGCTGCTCGCCGGCGACGCGGCCGGGCTGATCAACCCCCTGACCGGTGAGGGCATCTACTACGCGGTGCTCTCGGGTGCGCTCGCGGGCGCGGCGGCGGCACGCGGCTCGGGCTCCGGATCGGCCTACCGACGGGCGCTGCGGGCCCGGCTCGGCCGCACCCTGCGGCACCTCACGGTCGCCTCGCACCTCTCGCGCGCGCCCCGGGTCATGGACGCCGCCGTCCGGGCCGCCGCGGCGGCGCAGCCGGTCTTCGACGACGTCGTCCGCCTCGGGCTGGCCGACGGCCGGCTCACCGCCCGGGCCCTCGCCGCCGCCGTCCGGCGCTTATGGCCATAAAGGCCGCAGGGGGGCACCTCGCCGCCGCCGTCCGGCGCCGCCGTCCGGCGCTTATGGCCATAAAGGCCGCAGGGGGGCGCCTCGCCGCCCGCCGTCTTCGCCTGTCGCTGTGACACCAATCACTACCTCTGCTAACTTTCTCCCTTTCGCGCACCCAGCGGCATCCGATCGACCGGGGGGACGATCCACATGGGAGAGCACACGAACGCGCACCGTCGGCGCACCGCCTGGGCGGCACTTCTGCCGGCCGCAGGCCTGCTCGCCACCGCGTGTGGGGGAGCGAGCGGAGACGAGGAACAGGCGAGCAGCGAGGAGTCCTGCTACGCCAAGGAGACCCTGACCTTCGTCGTCGCCTACGGCCCCGGCGGCGGCTTCGACATCATCGCCCGCGCGGCCGCGCCCTACCTCGAGGACGAGCTCGGGGGCACGGTCATCGTGGAGAACCAACCCGGAGCCGGCGGGCTGACCGCTGCCAGCACCATCTACACCGACCAGCCCGACGGCCTGACCATCGGCTTCTTCAGCGGCCAGGGACTGACCGGCGCCGTGCTGGGGGAGTCCGCGGGCGCCCGCTTCGACATCGAGGACTTCACCTACGTGGCCCGGCTGGTCGAGGACGACCGGGTGCTGGTCACCGGGCCGCAGGGCTCGGTGGGGTCCGTCGAGGAGCTCCAGGCGGCGGGCGGGCTGAAGTTCGCGAGCGCGGGCCCCGGCGGATCGGACCACGTCGATGCGACGGTTCTGATCCCCGTCCTCGACCTGGACGCCGGCATCGTCACCGGTTACGAGGGCAGCTCGGACACCGGTCTCGCGTTGACCAGCGGCGACGCCGACCTGGCCAGCGGCACCGTCTCCAGCCGCATGGACTCCATGCAGAACGGCGACCTGGCCCCGGTGCTGATCATCGCCGACGAGCGCCACGAGGCCTTCCCCGACGTCCCGGCCCTGCTCGAACTCGACCTGGACGACGAGCAGCGGGCCCTCGCCGAGGCGCACACGCTGCTGCAGTCCACCGGGTTCGTCGTCCTCGCGCCTCCTGGCGTCCCGACGGCGTGCAACGCCGAACTGCAGGCCGCCTTCGAGGCGGTCGCCGCCGACCAGGAGTTCGTCGACGCGATGGCGAAGGCCTACTACCCGATCGAGTACACCTCCGGCGAAGACCTGCTGGAGGTCGTCCGTTCGGCCCTCCAGGCCCCCGGCGCCTACCGCGAACTGCTGCAGGGTGCCTACGCGAACCAGTGACCGGACGACCTCGCCACCGGCGTGCGGCCTTTATGGCCATAAAGGCCGCAGGGGGCAGGGCGTTGTTTGACGCGCGTCACACTGTGGTCTTATGGTCCTACCAACGGGGCCGGGGTCTGCCCGCGGCCCGATCGCCCGCCGAGTGCGGGTGCCCTCGTCCGCACGAGAAGGAAGGCCCCGCATGGCCAAGGACGCGCTCGTCAGCACCGATCTCGCCAACAAGTTCGCCACCGAGAAGGACTCCCCGTACACCCGCTGGGTGGCCGACGAGGGTCTGGACATCATCGCCGCGCACTACGTGCCGGACCTGAAGACCGTCGAGCTCAAGGACTGGGCCCGCCGCGGCGGCAAGGGCGTCTTCATCAACCACGAGGCCACCCGTACCTCGAACGACTGCTACGTGGCCGAGATCCCGGCCGGCGGCAAGTTCGCCCCGCAGCGCCAGCTGTTCGAGGAGATGATCCTGGTCCTCTCCGGGCACGGCTCCACCAAGGTGTGGAACGACTCCGGCGCCGAGGTCACCTTCGAGTGGGGCCCGGGTGCGCTGTTCGCGATCCCGCTGAACGCCAACCACCAGCACTTCAACGGCTCGGGCACCGAGGTCGCACGGTACGTCGCCACGACGAACATGCCCCCCACGATCAACCTGTACGACGACGTCGACTTCGTCTTCAACACCCAGCGCGACTTCCCGAAGCGCTTCAACGGCGAGCCGGACTACTTCGCGCCGAAGGGTGAGCAGAAGGGTCTGCTGCTCGACACCAACTTCGTCGCCGACGCGGTCAACCTGCCGCTGATCGAGGCCAAGGAGCGCGGCGCCGGGGGCGGCCACATCCGCTTCAACATGGCCAAGGGCTCGATGAACAGCCACATCTCGCAGTTCCCGACGGCCACGTACAAGAAGGGCCACCGGCACGGCCCGGGCGCGCACGTGATCGTGCTCTCCGGCGAGGGCTACAGCCTCATGTGGCCCGAGGGCGAGGAGCCGACCCGCTACGAGTGGGGCCCCGGCACGCTGATCGTCCCGCCGAACATGTGGTACCACCAGCACTTCAACACCGGCACCGAGCCGGCCCGCTACCTCGCCTTCAAGCACGAGGTCGTGTCGATCCGCAACGCGCAGGGTGTGCCGAAGGCCTGGATCAGCCAGCGCATCGGCGGCGACCAGATCGACTACGCCGACGAGTCGTCCTACGTGCGCGAGACGTTCAGGGAGGCCCTGGCCAAGCACGGCCTGGAGCCGCAGATGGACAAGGCGTACGAGCAGGAGCAGGAGAACCTGCCGCCCAAGCCGGCTGCCTGATCCTCCCCCTGTCCCACCCCGACGTGCGGTCCGCCCTTTCGCTGGCGGGCCGCACGTCGTCGTTTCGAGGAGTTCTCCGGTGACGCACGACCACCCGCACGACCACCCGCACGACCACGCGCCCGACCACGCGCCCGACGGCCCGCACGACCACGCCCACGGGGACGACGAGCCCGTCTACGGCCGCGAGCATGCCGCCCCGCAGCCGGTGTACTCGCCGCACACGCCCGACCACGACCACGACTCCGACGACGAGGACCTGCCGCTCGAGGACAACCCGATCTGGCAGCAGGACAACGTCACCCTGCACAGCGTCGGCATGGACATCGGGTCGTCGGGCACCCAGGTGGTCTTCTCCCGGTTGCACCTGCGCCGCATCGGCGAGGACCTGACCAGCCGCTACATCGTCGTCCGCCGGGAGACCGTCTACCGCTCGCCGGTGGCGCTGACCCCGTACGCGAGCAACGAGGCCATCGATGCCGAGGCGCTCGGCTCGATCATCGACGACGCCTACGGCCAGGCGCGGATCGGCCCGGAGGACATCGACACCGGCGTCGTCATCCTCACCGGCGAGGCGCTGCGCCGCGCCAACGCGGCGGCCATCGCCGGCGTGCTCGCCGAGCGCGGCGGTGAACTGGTGACGGCGACCGCCGGGCACAACATGGAGGCGATGCTGGCCGCCTACGGCTCCGGCGCGGCCCAGGCTTCCTACGACCGGGACTGCCGCATCCTCAACGTCGACATCGGCGGCGGCACCACCAAGCTCGCCGTGCTCGACCGCGGCCGCGTCGTCGCCACGGCCGCGGTGCACGTCGGGGGCCGGCTGGCCGTCGTCGAGTCCGGCCGCCTGGTGCGCCTGGACCCGGCCGGCGCCCGGCACGCGCGGCACGCGGGGTACGAGTGGGCCCTCGGCGGCCCGGCGTCGGACGACGACGTCTCCGCCGTCGCCGAGCACATGGCCGACCGGCTGGTCGCCGTCCTCACCGCCGCTCTCCCGCTGCCGGACGACCGCCTGTCCGACGACCGCCTTCCCGACGACCGCCTTCCCGACGACGTGGCCGAGCTCTACCTGACCGACCCGCTGGGTCCGCTGGGCGACATCGCCGGCATGATGTTCTCCGGCGGCGTCGCCGAGTACGTCTACGACCGGGAGACGCGGCGCTTCGGCGACCTCGGCGCCCCGCTCGGCCGGGCGATCCGCCGCCGTGTCGACTCCGGCGCGCTGCCCTTCGGGCTGCTGCCGGCCGGCGAGTGCATCCGCGCCACCGCGCTCGGCGCCAGCGAGTACAGCGTGCAGCTGTCGGGCAACACCGGCTGGATCTCCGACCCCGACGAACTGCTCCCCCGCCGCAACCTGCAGGTGGTCAAGCCGGTCTACGAGCTCGCCGACGACGTCTGCGCCGGCGAGGTCGCCGAGGCGATCCGCCGGCACCTCAAGGCGCTGGACACCGACGTGGCCGACGGCGACGTGGCGCTCGCGCTGGGCTGGTCGGGGCTGCCCGAGTACTCGCGGCTGTCGGCGTTCGCCCGCGGCGTGGCCGAGGGCCTCGCCGAGCGGATCGACGCCGGCCGGCCGGTCTACGTGATGCTCGACGGCGACGTGGCCATGACGCTGGGCCGGCTGCTCCGGGACGAGGCCGGCCTGACCGGCGGGCTGCTGGTCGTCGACGGCCTGAGCCTGCGCGACTTCGACTACATCGACATCGGCCGTGTGCGGCATCCCTCCCGCACGGTGCCGGTGACCATCAAGTCACTGCTGTTCACCAACGATCCCCGGGACTGACTCCATGGCTTCCGACGCGCTCGTCAGCACCGACCTCGCCGGTAAGTTCGCCACCGAGAAGGACACCCCCTACACCCGGTGGGTGGCCGGCGAGGGGCTGGACATCATCGCCGCGCACTACGTGCCCGACCTGGGGACCGTCGAGCTGAAGGACTGGGCGAGGCGTGGCGGCCGCGGCGTCTTCATCAACCACGAGGCCAGCCGGACGACGAACGACTGCTACGTCGCCGAGATCCCCGCCGGCGGCGCGCTCGCACCGCAGCGGCAACTGTTCGAGGAGATGGTCATGGTCCTCTCCGGGCACGGCTCGACCCGGGTCTGGAACGACGCCGGCGACGAGGCGACCTTCGAGTGGGGCCCCGGCGCGCTGTTCGGGATCCCGCTCAACACCCACCACCAGCACTTCAACGGGTCGGGCACGCAGGCCGCGCGCTTCGTCGCCACGAGCAACCTGCCGCCCATGATGAACCTCTACGACGACGTCGACTTCGTCTTCGGCACCGCGCACGACTTCCCGAAGCGGTTCGCCGGCGAGCCGGACTACTTCGCGCCCAGGGGCGAGCAGAAGGGCCTGCTGCTCGACACGAACTTCGTCGCCGACGTGGTCGACCTGCCGCTGATCGAGGCGCGGGAGCGCGGCGCGGGCGGCGGCCACATCCGGTTCAACCTGGCCCGCGGCTCGCTGAACAGCCACATCTCGCAGTTCCCGACGGCGACCTACAAGAAGGCGCACCAGCACGGCCCCGGGGCGCACGTGATCATCCTGTCCGGCGAGGGCTACAGCCTGATGTGGCCCGAGGGCGAGCAGCCGCGGCGCTACGACTGGCGGCCCGGCACGCTGATCGTGCCGCCGAACATGTGGTTCCACCAGCACTTCAACACCGGCAGGCGGCCCGCCCGGTACCTGGCGCTCAAGCACGAGGGCGTCTCCACCCGCAACAGCCAAGGCGTGCCGGTCGCGTGGATCAGCCGGCGCCTGGGCGGCGGCCAGATCGACTACGCCGACGAATCGGCCTACGTGCGGGACACGTTCCGGCAGGCACTGGCCGGCAACGGCCTGGTGCCGGCGATGGACGACGCCTACGAGCAGGAGAAGGCGACCCTGCCGCGCAGCCCCAGCGGCTGATGGCACGACCCGCGAAGCTCGCCCACGGAACGGACGGGGTCTGCACACTCGCACGCATCGGGACTCCGAGGCGTGCGAGTGTGCAGATCTTGTCGCGCGGGCGTCAGATCTCGAGGAACGGGAAGACGCTCACCGGCAACGGGATGTAGACCAGTTCGCGGAACACGTAGTAGATGATCAGCCCGACGACGGCGGCGTAGATGGCGGCGGCCAGCCACGACGCCTTACCCGCGACCCGCAGGTAGACGAGGGCGAACAGCGGCACGGTGATGAAGGCGCCGAGCACGAAGAAGCCGACGAAGAACAGGACAATCCAGGCCAGCGCCTCGGCCCAGGCACGTCCGCCGGCGGAGGCGAAGACGTACTCCATGCTCTCGTCCTCTTCGGCCTCCTCGTCGATGATCGCCAGGTCGGTGAGCTTCTGCGGCTCCTGCGGCGTGTCCGCGGCCTGCGCCGCAACCCGCACCTGCTGCGCCTCCGGGGAACTGTCCGCGGGCTGGACGCCGAGGGACTGTGCCACCTTGGCCTGCACCGGCGTCACGGCGTCGACGACCCGCCGTCCCCGGATGGTCTGCAGAATCAGCCCGCCGAAGCGCAGCACCACGAGGAACAACCCGAGGGCCGACACCATCTGCGGGAACAGCGCCGCCCGGAACGGCCATGCCTGGGCGGCGAGGTAGCCGAACACGAAGAACGCGAGCAGTGCGGCGGCGATGAACCACTCACCGAGCCGCGGTCCGCGGCGGGTGGTCTTGTCGTTCTCAGCCACTGGATTCTCCACCGTCGTCGTCACTGGGCCACGTCCGCCTTCTCAGCCTGGCCGGTCAGCGCGGCGGCCTTGCGCCGCTTGCGCGCCGCCCGCAACGGCGAACCGAGCAGCACGATCACGATCACCACGCCAACGCCCACGACGATGGGGTCGGTGAGCCACGTCCAGCCGTCCAGGGAGTAGGAGAGGAAAAGATACCGCTCGGCGATGGATCCGAGGACCACGGCGAGCAGGAACGGCACCCGCGGCCAGTCCCAATGGATGCAGATGACGCCGAAGGCCGCGGCGGTGACCATCACGACGATGTCCTGCCAGGCGTTGTTGGCCGTGAAGGCGCCGATCGAGAGGAGGATCAGCAGGAACGGCACCAGCCACGTGCCCCGCAGGAACGACAACTTCACCAATTGCTTGAGCAGCAGCAGCGACACGATGACGGCGATGATGTTGGCCACCACCATGATCCACACCATCGAGAAGGTGAGGTTGAGGTGCGTCGTCAGCATCTCCGGGCCCGGCTGGATGCCGGCGATGATGAAGGCGCCGAGCAGCACCGCCATCGAGACGCTGCCCGGGATGCCGAAGGCGATGGTCGGGATCAGCGAGCCAGCGTCCTTGGCGTTGTTGTTGGCACCCGCCGCCAGCACGCCCTCCATCGAGCCCTTACCGAACTCCTCCGGGTGCTTGGAGGCCTGCTGGGCGGAGCCGTAGGCGATGAACTGGGAAACGCTGCCACCCATGCCGGGGATGATCCCGATCCCGATGCCGATGAGGCTGGAGCGCAGCACCACCGTCCAGTACTTGAAGGTCTCCCGGATGCCCTGGCCCATGCCGGCGTACGCGTCGGCGTTGGACTTCTTGGCGATGCTCGCCTTGCTCAGCATCAGCTGCAGCAGCTCGGCGCCACCGAACAGGCCGACGACCAGGGCGACGAGGTTGATGCCGTCCCACAGGTAGAGCGTGTCGAACGCGTACCGGGGCACGCCGGCCTGCGGGTCGAGGCCGACCATCGAGATGATGAAGCCGGCGGTGGCCATGATCAGGCCCTTGATCATCGATCGGCCCGACAGTGCGATGACGAAGCTGAGGCCCAGCAGGGTCAGCATGAAGAACTCGGGCGGGCCGAGCGCCAGCACCAGCGGCCGCATGATCGGCACGGACAGGGCCAGCGCCACGGCGCCGATCAGCGCGCCCAGCGTGGAGCTGAGCAGCACGCCACCGAGCGCGCGGCCGGCCTGCCCCTTCTTCGTCATGGGATAGCCGTCGAGGACGGTGGCTGCCGCCGTCGCCTCGCCGGGCACGCCGAAGAGCACCGAAGTGATGTCCCCGGTGGTCGAGGTGACCACGTACATGCCGAGCAGGAAGGCGAACGCCTGCACCGGCTCCATGTAGAAGGTGAAGGGCAGCATCAGTGCCAGCGACACCGATCCGCCCAGGCCGGGCAGGATGCCGACGGCGAAGCCGATGGCGATGCCGGCGAGCATCGTCACGAAGGTCAGGGGATCGAAAAGTCCCAGCAAACTGCTGAAGAAGGTTTCGAGCATGCGGAAGAACCTCAGTCTGGTCGGGCGGTACGCGTCAGCTGGGGCGAGAAGCCCGGTAAGAGACGAATCGTCAGTGGCGGCGGCCAGGGAGAGCTAGCTACCTACGACCTCCTGCACGTGCCGACGGACTCCGGTGAAGTGGCCGAGCACCTCGTCGAGGTGCCGGACCGATGCGTACTTGAGGTTCATGTCGAAGAGGTTCACCTTGTGCGAGAGCGTGCTGCGATCGAAGACCGCCTCCTCGACGACGGTGACCTTCAGGCCGTGAGAGTAGGCGTCGACGACACTGGCACGCACACAGCCGCTGGTCGACTCCCCGGCCACGATCAGCGTATCGACGTCGAGCTGGCGCAGCCAGGTGGTGACCGGCGTGCCGAAGAAGGCGCTGGCGCGCGCCTTGCGGGCCACGAGCTCGCCATCGACGGGGGCCAGCGACGGCATGAACTCGTAGCCGACGAGGTCGTCCTCGCCCTCGACCCGCGCCCGCTGGGTGGCCGCACCGAGGCGCGACCCCGGCCGCGCCTCCCCGGTCGTGTGGAGAACGGGGATGTCGGCCTCGCGCGCACCGGTGAGCAGCTTCTCCAGCGACGGCAGCGCGTCCCACGCGTTGGGGCCGCAGGTGGCCGGCCACTCGTCGATCGCCTCGGCCAGCGGCTGCGGGCGGTCGCCGAAGACCTTCGCGTAGCAGTCGATCATCAGCAGGGCCGGGCGCTCGCCGAACGGACGGCGGGTGTCGTAGCGGCTGGCGATCAGGCGCTCGTCCGGGCCGACCACGTCGTCCCAGCAGTGCGCCACTGGCTCGGTCACGATTTTGGGCCTCCTCGGGCACCCCGGAATGACGCGCGGACGGACCACCGGTGTGGTCCGCGTCATGGTGAAGGGGTCCACTCAAGCATGCGAACGGATGATGGTCCATAGGTCTTACCAAAAGACTTTTGGGCCACTAGGGTCCACGTCACATGACCCCCATGTCCACCACGCCGTCCCGCGCTCCCCGGCCACTGCCGCTGCGCGACGTTCGCGTGCTCGACCTCGGTTCCTACATCTCCGGGCCGTGTGCGGCGGTGCTGCTGGCCGAGCTGGGCGCCGACGTCGTCAAGGTCGAGCCGCCGTCGGGCGACCCGTTCCGCAAGTGGGAGTCCGGGGGCCTCAACGCCACCTTCGTGGCGTTCAACCGCGGCAAGCGCAGCGTCGTCCTCGACCTGAAGAGCGACGAGGGACGCGCCCACCTGCTGGAGCTGGTGCGGACGGCGGACGTGCTGGTCGAGAACTTCCGCCCCGGGGTGATGGAGCGCCTCGGCATCGGGTTCGACGTGCTGAGCGCGCTGCGGCCCGAGCTGATCCACTGCAGCATCTCCGGCTTCGGCTCCTCCGGCCCGTACGCGGCGATGCCGGCCTACGACGGCGTCGCTCTGGGCTACAGCGGGCTGGCCGGGCTGCTGCTCGACCCGGAGGACCCGCGGCTGCGCGGCCCGGCACTAGCCGACGCGATCACCGGGCACTCGGCGTCCTTCGCCGTCCTGGCCGCTCTGCACGAACGGCACCGGACCGGCCGGGGCGAGCACCTGGAGATCAGCATGCTGGGCGCGCTGGTGCACTTCCTGCACTCCGCCGTCGCCAAGAACGTCGTCGAGGGCCGCGACGAGACGCCGTACCTGCGGCCGCACAGCTCGCAGGCCTACGTCTGGGCGACGCGCGACGGCAGGCAGGTGCTGGTGCACATGTCCTCCCCGCCCAAGTTCTGGGAGGGCCTGTGCGCCGCGGTGGGCCGCCCGGAACTGGTCACCGACGAGCGGTACGAGAAGCGCAGCGGCCGGCAGCAGCACTACGAGCAGCTGCGCGCCGAGCTCGCGCCGATCTTCGCGGGCAGGGACCGGGACGAGTGGCTGCAGATCCTGCAGTCGCACGGCGTCCCGTGCGCCCCGGTCAACGCCGTCAGCGAGGCGCTGCAGGACCCGCAGCTGCAGCACCTGGGAATCATCGACGTCCTCGACGAGCCCGACGTGGGCGCGATGCCGCAGATCCGCCCGCCCGCGCTGTTCGGCGGCGTCCCCCTGCCCGCCGTCCGGCGGGCCCCCTACCTGGGCGAGCACACGGAGGAGGTTCTCGGTGGCTGAGCCGGTCCGGTTCGTCGACACCACCATCCGCGACGGTCAGGCGAGCCTGTGGGCGATGAACATGCGGACGGCGCACATGCTGCCGGCGATGCCGCACCTGGACGCCGCCGGCTTCGACTCGATGGAGTTCATCGCCACCGGGAGCCGGCTGAAGAAGTTCGTCCGGCACCTGAAGGAGAGCCCCTGGGCGTGGATCCGGTACGGGGCGGCCGCGGCGAAGAACACCCCGCTGCGCTGGCACGGGCCGATCGACGGGCCGTCGATGAGCGGCGCCGTCGTCCCCGAGGTCGGCGAGCTGCTCATCTCCAAGGCCGTCGACCTCGGCATCCGGTACACCCGCACCGGGTCGAACTGGAACAACTTCGACGTGGTGGCGCGCCAGCTCCCGCGCTTCGAGAAGCTCGGCATGACGCCGGTCATCAACGTCATGTACTCGGTCTCGCCGAAGCACACCGACGAGTACTTCGTGCAGAAGGCCAAGGAGGCCGGCGCCATCGCGCCGTACCGGCTGTGCTTCAAGGACGTCAGCGGCATGCTGACCCCCGAGCGCACCCGCACGCTGCTGCCGCAGATGATGGCCGCCGCCGGTGACATCCCGTGGGAGTTCCACGGCCACTGCAACAACGGCCTGGGCCCGCTCAACGCGATCGAGGCGGTGAAGGCCGGGGTGCGCTACGTGCACACCGCGGTGCCGCCGCTGGCCAACGCCAACTCCCAGCCCTCGGTCTACAACGTGGCCGCCAACCTGCGCGAGCTCGGCTACGAGGTGGACGTGGACGAGGAGGTGCTGCACGCCGCCACCGAGCACTTCACCGCGATCGCCCGCCGCGAGGGCTTCCAGATCGGGGCGCCCTACGAGTACGACGAGCGGCTCTACCGGCACCAGGTGCCCGGCGGGATGATCTCCAACCTGCGCTACCAGCTGGAGCTGGCCGGGGTGGCCGACCGGCTGCCCGAGGTGCTGGAGGAGACCGCCCGGGTCCGCGCCGACTTCGGCTACCCGATCATGGTGACCCCGCTGTCGCAGTTCGTCGGCTCCCAGGCGGCGATCAACGTGATCGTCGGCGAGCGCTACAAGCAGGTCACCGACAAGACCATCGAGTACGCCCTCGGCCGGCACGGCGGGGACGAGGCGATCTCCGGCATGGATCCCGACGTCCGGGACAAGATCCTGTCCCGCCCGCGGGCCCGGGAGATCGAGGCGTACGAGGCGCCCCGGCTGACCCTGGCCGACCTGCGCGAGAAGTACGGCCGCGACACCCCCGACGAGGACCTGATCCTGATGAGCATCGTCGGCGACGACGCGGTCGACGTCGTCGGCAGCGTGCGCGACCTCCGGCCGCCGGCGTCGTCGTCCGACGCCCCGCTGCTGGACCTGATCCGGCGACTGGCCGAGGACGACGAGCACACGTTCGTCTCGCTGGCGCAGCCCGGCCTGAACCTGACCATGCGCAAGGGTGCTCCGCAGTGAGCGCGCCCGACGAGAGGAACCCTGTGGAGCTGACGCACGACGACGTGGCCGCGATCCTCGACCTGCTCGAGCGGTCGAACGTCGAGTACCTCGAGGTCGAGGTGGGCGGCACGCGGATCGTGGCCGACCGGTCCGGTTCGACGGTCGCGGCCCGGACGGCGGCCCCTCCCCCGGCGCCGGCGCCGGCTCCCCCGGCGCCGCCCGCCCCCGTCGCCGCCGCTCCGGCCGCTCCGGCCGCTCCGGCCGCGCCGGCCGCGCCGTCGCCGGTCGCTGACGGGCTGATCGAGGTGACCGCGCCGATGGTGGGGGTGTTCTACCGGTCCCCCGAGCCCGGTGCGCCGGCGTTCGTCGAGGTCGGGTCGCGCATCGACGAGGGCGCCACCATGGGCCTGGTCGAGGTCATGAAGATGTTCAACAGCGTCACCGCACCCGCCTCCGGCGAGGTGGTCGAGGTGCTCGCCGGCAACGACGAGTTCGTCGAGTTCGGGCAGCCGCTGTTCCGGCTGCGTCCGGCGTGAAGCGGGTCCTCGTCGCCAACCGCGGCGAGATCGCCGTCCGGGTCGTGCGGGCCTGCCGGTCCCTGGGCCTGGAGTCCGTCGTCGCCGTCTCCGCCGCCGACCGCGACAGCCTGGCCGCCCGGCTGGCCGACCGCGCCGTCTGCATCGGCCCGGCCAAACCCGCCGCCAGCTACCTCAACAAGGAGGCGCTGCTGGCCACCGCACTGGGCACCGGCGCCGACGCCGTGCACCCCGGCTACGGATTCCTCGCCGAGAACGCCGCGTTCGCCCAGGCCTGCGAGAAAGAGGGCCTGACCTTCGTCGGCCCGCGCAGCCAGACCGTGCACGGAATGGGCAACAAACTCGAAGCGCGCGAGGCCGCCAAGCGGGCCGGCGTGCCACTCGTGCCCGGCACCGACCGGATCGCCGCCTTCGCCGACGCCGCCGCAGTCGCCGCCCAGATCGGCTACCCGATGCTGTTCAAGGCCGCCGCCGGCGGCGGCGGCCGCGGCATCCGCATCGTCCACGACCAGGCCGGCCTCGAGGCCGCCTTCCGCAGCGCCTCGGCCGAGGCCGCCGCCGCCTTCGGCGACCCCACCCTCTACCTCGAGCGGTACGTGACCACCGGCCGGCACATCGAGGTGCAGGTCATCGGCGACCGCGGAGGCACCGTCCTGCACCTCGGCGAACGCGACTGCTCCCTGCAGCGCCGCTACCAGAAGGTGCTCGAAGAAGCCCCCGCCGCGGCCATCCCCGCACACGCCGCCCAGGCCATCCGCGCCTCCGCGGTCCTGCTGGCCTCCTCCATCGGCTACCTCAACGCCGGCACCGTCGAATTCCTCTACGACGAGGAACGCGACGAGCACTACTTCCTGGAGATGAACACCCGCATCCAGGTCGAACACCCCGTCACCGAAGCCATCACCGGCCTGGACCTGGTCCGCCTGCAACTACAGGTCGCCGCCGGCGAGTTCCTGCCACTCACCCAGGAACAAGTGACCTTCACCGGCCACGCCATCGAGTGCCGGATCAACGCCGAATCCCCCGAACGCGACTTCGCGCCCTCCCCCGGCCGGATCACCCGCTGGGAACCCCCCGAAGGCCCCGGCATCCGCCTGGACACCCACTGCTACGAGGGCTACCTCGTCCCACCCTTCTACGACTCCCTGCTCGGCAAGCTGATCGTGCACGGCAAAGACCGCGCCGAGGCACTCGCACGCACCCAAGCCGCCCTGCGCACCTTCCACGTCGAAGGCGTCGCCACCACCATCCCCTTCCACTCCTGGCTGCTCGACCAGGACGACGTCGCCACCGGCCGGTTCTCCACCCGCTGGCTCGAGACGAAGCTCCCCGAGTTCACCGGCTGAGGACCACGGCAGGGCCGCCGGGGGCCCCGGGTTGCACGGGTTCTTCGGGCGATGCACGCGTTGCAGGGCGTGCAATGCGCTGAGAAGCCGGGCAATGTGGTGACGGCCCTCGTGGGTTTGCCGCTTCGGCGCTTGCGCCCTGCCCACAGCGGTGGGCAGGGCACAGAGGTGCCGGGCATCGATAGGCGGGGAGACCGGCAGCTTCGCCATCGCCGCCGACAGGACTGCCGTTGCCGCGCGCCGAGGGCCGGGGCGCTCAGGCGGCCTGTTCATAGATGAAGCAGGGGATCGGCGAGCCCTGGCGCTGCATCGCCTCGACGTACACGAGGTCCATGTCCTGCTGCAGCGACGCCATGGTGATCATGTTGAGGAACTGCAGGGCGTTGTTGCCGTGCTGCATCAACCGCTCGTAGGTGGAGCCGGCGACCAGGGCGTCGAAGTCACGATCGGCCAGCCATGTCATCGCCAGCTCGTCGAACTCGGGGTCGATCGAGGCCGACGCGAACTGCTCGGGGCCGCCGACGTCGAGTGACAGGTGGCCGCTGACCACGACCGACACCCGCTGCGCCGCGGTCGACCCCTCGATCGCGGCGCGCAACGCCGGTCCCAGCGCCTCGAACCGCCGACCGGTCGGGATCGGCGGCACGCCGCAGTTGGACAGCACCGGGACGACGGGGATGTCCAGTGCCGGCTGGCAGATCAGGCTCGGGACGACGCAGGCGTGGTCCAGCCGCATCTCGTCGGCGAACGCGAAGTCGAAGCCGTGCTCGAAGCCGGACTCGATCAGGTCGTCGGACAGGGCCTTGTTGCCGCCGAGCGTGATCCGGGGCAGGTCGAACTCGCGCGCCTCGTTGGCGAACGTGCCCTCGTACGAGCTCATCCGGCCGACCACGAACTGCGGCATGTTGTGCGCGAAGAACTGGTGGAAGTGGTCGCTGGCCACGATCACCACGACGTCCGGGTCGGTCCGGGCGATGTGCTCCTGGACCCTCGCCGACCAGGCCAGCAGGTTGCGTCCGTCGGGCGTGAGTTCGTCCTCCGGCACCGCCGTCCGCCGCTGCCAGAACGGCAGGTGGGTGGTGCCGACGATCGAGACGATCTCTGCCATGGGACCTCCAGTCCGAAGACGTCATGGTCGTCTACCGCGAAAGAGCAGGTCAAGGGGTGAGCGGCATCACCGATAGTGAGGGAAGCTAATGACCTCACGTGGTGCTGCACAGGGTGAGCACCACCGATCCGAAGGAGCACCACGATGACCGTCCTCAGCCTCGAGCGCCTGCACCTGCGTCCCACGGGCGCCCCCCTGACCACCCGCCTGCGCAACGGCGTCGCCGCCTGGTCGGCACTGGTCGCGCGCTCGGTCGAGACCAGCCGCGCCTACGACCGCGCCGGCACCAGGAGCGACCGCCAGAAGGTCCTGGCCCAGTTCGTCGACACCGGCGTCTGAACGCCTTCCGCACCGACGGGGGCCGCCCCAGGCCGGCCCCGATCCCCTCGGCCCGAGGCGGCGGCGCCCCGGGCCGAGTGACCGACTCAGAACAGGGTCACGCGCCGTCGTAGGCCGTCTCGAGCAGTGCCGTGAACTCCTCCGGCGCGTTCAGGACCTCCTGCACGATGGCCTCGAGGTCCTTGCCCGGCAGGAACTCCAGCGGCACGTCGATCTGCCGCTCGACCTCCGCCTGGAACTCGGAGTCGCCGAGCGTGTCGCCGAACGCCGTCTCGAGTTCGGCCACACAGTCCGCCGGCATGCCGGGAGGGCCGATGAGCGCCCGGCCGATCGCCTGCAGCTGGAGGTAGGACTCGGCCAGCGCGCGCTCGTCGTCGCCGAGGTCGGCCTCGAGCAGGGTCGAGGTGTCGGGCAGCTCCTCGACCCGCTCGTGGGAGATGACGAGCACGGCCTCCTGGTCGCCGCGCTCGACCCCGGGGAGCTGCGTGGCCACCGAGTTGCTGGTGACGTCGGCCTGGCCGGAGGTCACCGCCAGCTCCGCCTCACCGGTGCCCTCGAAACCGGTGATCAGCTCGGTGTCCAGACCGAGCACGCGCTCCAGGATGATCCCGTCGAGGTACGGGGCCGAGCCGACGCCGAGGGTGGCGTAGCGGATGTTGTCGGCCGCCTGCAGGTCATCGGTGCCGGTCAGACCGCTCTGCTTGCTGGCGACCAGCAGCCGCGGATCGGCGGCCAGTCGCCCGATGTAGGTGAACTCCGCCGCGTCGAAGCCGGCACCCGCGGAGCCGCCGAGCACGGCGCCCAGGATCCCCTGCCCGGCGAAGAAGCCGAACGTCGTGGCGGAGCCGTCCTCGACGTAGATCTTGTTGGCCGCGGTGAGACCTCCCGCGCCCGGCTGGTTGTCGACCACGACGGTCGCGCCCAGCCGCTCCTCGATCTCCGGCGCCGCCGCGCGGGCGATCAGGTCGTAGCCGCCACCGGGGCTGAACGGGACGACGATGGTGATCCGCTCGCCGTCGTAGCAGGACTCGCTGCTCGCCGCGGCGGCACCTCCGTCACCGCCGGAGCACCCGGCGGCCAGGAGGCCGATCGGGAGCAGCGCACCGGTGATGACGCGGTGCCGACCTCGCGTGCTGTCTGTCATGGAAGGACACACTCCTGTTCGTTCTTGGGCAGGGTTGTTCGGCGGCCGGTACCGGCGGACACCCGCCCGGCCGACGCTCACGCTCCGATAGCGGGGTTGCCGGTCTGTTGTCAGACCATTACGGCGCCATTGCGCCACTGGGATGAGACCAGGCTCACGAACCTGTCGTCTGCGCGGACGGGATGGTCCCTCGGGCGGCCCAGTCCCGCACGATCTCGGTGCTGGTCGCGACGAGCCCGAAGCCCGACCTCACGGACACGACCGCCCGCTGGTGCGCCTCGGGGCTGTACGCGCCGCTGCAGTCCTCGACCATCGTGGCGAGGAAGTCACGGCACACGGCGTCTCGCAGCGAGGTCTCCACGCAGGTGTTGGACGCGACGCCGCAGAACAGCAGGGACCGCCGGCCCAGACCCTCGAGCACCTCCTCGAGCCGGGTGCGGGTGAACGCGCTGTACCGGTGCTTGTCGACGACGACATCGCCCTCGACCGGGGCGACGCCGTAGAACTCCGCACCCCAGGTGCCGACCTGGCAGGTCTGCGCCCGGCCCGGGTTCGGGTGCCGCGCGAGCCACTCGGGGGTGTCGCTGCCCGGCGAGTGCAGGTTGCGCACGAACACGACCGGAACGCCCGCCGCCCGCGCGGCGGGGAGGAAGTCCGCCAGGCGGGCAACGGCGCTCTCGACGCCGGAGAGGTCCTTGCCGAGACCGGCCGAGACGCCGTCCGGATGGCAGAAGTCGTTCTGCACATCGATGACGACGACCGCCGACCGGTCGGGGTGGAGACGGTCTGGCTGCAACGAAGCTCCTCAGGCAGGTCGAACCCCGGGCCGGGGGGAGCCCCGGCCCGGGGTGATCGGACGATCGAGCGCGGACGCTCAGTGCATGTGGCTGCCGCCGTCGACCACCAGGGTCTGGCCGGTGACGAAGTCGCTCTCCGGGCCGAGCATGAACCGCACCGCCCCGACGACGTCGTCGGGCAGCATGACCCGCTGGATCGCGCGGCCGCCGACCTGCGTGTTGCGGTAGGCGATCGTCGACTCGTCCGGCGACTCCTCCGACAGGGTGCTGCCCGGCGCCACGCAGTTGACCCGGATGCCGTCGCCGCCCACCTCGCGGGCGAGCACCTTGGTGAACCCGAGGATGGCCGCCTTCGACGACACGTAGTGGATGCGGCTGGCCGAGCCCTTGAGCGCCGTCCCCGAGGAGATGTTGACGATCTTGCCGTAGCCGGCCTCGCGCATCGCCGGGATGACGGCCTTGGAGACCTGCCAGGTCCCGCGGACGTTGACCCGCATCATCAGGTCCCACTCGTCGAGCGAGATCTCGTCGAACGGCGCCCGCGACATGGGGACGACCGAGAACACCGCGGCGTTGTTGACCAGGCCGGTGATGGTGCCGAACTCGGCGAGGGTCGCGTCGACCATCGACTTGAGGTCGTCCTCGCTGGAGACGTCGGCGCGGAAGGCCAGCGCCCGCCCGCCGCCGTCGCGCAGCTCGGCGGCCAGCTTCTCCGCACCCTCGCCGTCGAGGTCGACGACGACGACGGCGGCGCCGTCGGCCACGAGCCGACGGGCGTAGGCCGCACCGATGCCGTGCGCGGCGCCGGTGATGACGACGACGGCGTCCGCGATGGACCGGTCCTTCTCGACGGCGGTCATCGCAGCGTCACCGTCACCGACTGCTCACGGCCGTAGCTCAACAGTTCGTCCAATGCACTCTCCTTGCCGATGCCGCTCTGCTTGAACCCGCCGAACGGCGAGCCGATCGGGCGCTTGCCCGTGCCGTTGATCGAGATGTAGCCCGACTGGATGCGCCGCGCCGTGCGCAGTGCCAGCGAGATGTCGTTGGTCCAGATGTTGCCGGTCAGGCCCAGCGGCAGGCTGTTGACCTGCTCGAGCATGTCCTCGTAGTCGGTCCAGGTGAGCACGCTCATGACCGGGCCGAAGATCTCCTCCCGGGCGATCCGCATGCCCATGTCCACCTGGGCGAACACGGTCGGCTCGACGTAGAAGCCGGTGTCCAGGCCCGCGGGGCGACCGCCGCCGTAGAGCAGCTTCGCGCCGTCCTCGACGCCGCTGGCGATCAGGCCGGTGACCTTCTCGTAGTGCGACCGGAAGGCCAGGGGGCCCATGTCGGTGTCGTCGTCCATCGGGTCGCCGACCTTCAGCGCGCTGACGGCGTCGACGAGGTTGGCCAGGAACTCGTCGCTGACGCTCTCGTGCACGAAGATCCGCGACGCGGACCCGCACGACTGGCCCATGCATCGGGCCAGGTTCATCGCGGCGACGGCGGCCTTGGCCGTGGTGGCGATATCGGCGTCCGGGAAGACGATCAGCGGGTTCTTGCCGCCGAGCTCCAGGCTCAGGTGCTTGATCTGCTCGTTGCCCAGCGCGGCCACGCGCTGACCGGTGGCGACGCTGCCGGTGAACGCGACCCGCGGCACCTGCGGGTGACCGGCCAGCGCCGCCCCCGCCGTCGCCCCGTTGCCGGTGAGCACGTTGAAGACGCCGGCCGGGAACAGGTCCTTGACCAGCTCGCCGAACCGCAGCGCCGACAGCGACGTCTGCTCGCCCGGCTTCACGATCACCGGGCATCCGGCGGCCAGCGGCGCGGCCGACTTCGCGGCGGCGAACTTGATCGGGTGGTTGAACGGCACGATCCGAGCGACCACCGGGTAGGGCACGAACTCGGTGAAGGTCAGCGCGTCCGGGCCGCTGGGGACGGTGCGCCCCTTGGTCTCGCCCGCGATGCCCGCGAAGTAGTTGATCTCGCCGACGGCACCCTGCACGTCGGCGCGCATGCTGCTGATCGGGTTGCCGGAGTCGATCGCGTCCAGGTGCGCGAGCTCCTCGAGGTTCTCCTCGAGGATCCGGCCGTACTCGCGCAGCACCTTGGCGCGCTGCTGCCACGGCCGCTCCCGCCAGGCCTGGCCGGCCTGCAGCGCGGCCTGGACGGCGCGGTCGACGTCCTCCGCGGAGGCGTCCGGCACGCGGCCGATGACCTCCTCGGTGGCCGGGTTGACCGACTCGAGCGTCGCGCCACCGGTGGCCTCGACCAGCTCACCGCCGATCAGCATTCCGCGGAAGGGGACCTGGGTTTCCTGGGTCATGCATCCACCGTTCTGTCTCGTCCGTGCTGGTCATCCGGTGCGTGTCGTCGACCGTTCGCCGACCTAAGGATCATTGGTAGGACCATATGCTCTTTGTGCGGTACGACACAAGGTCGAGGCGGCGGCCGGGCGGGCGGCTGGACGCCCGCCCGGCCGACCGGTCACTGGCCCGCGAAGGCCTCGCTCAGCAGCTCGACGTACTGCTCCGGCGACTCCTCGAGCACGGTGCGGTAGACCTCGGCGAGCTCATCGCCCGCGAGGAAGGACAGCCGCTCGTCCGACCGGGCCAGCAGCTCCAGGACCTCCGGGTCCTGGGTCGCGGCCTCGAAGGCGGCCTCCAGCTCGCCGACGCAGGCCTCCGGCACGCCGGGCGGGGCGACGACGGCGCGTCCGGCCTGCTGCAGCCGCGAATGCGCCTCGGCCAGCTCGCGCTGCTCCTCGTCGAGCTCGAACTCGAGCAGCGCCGGCACCTCGGGCAGGTCCTGCACCCGCTCCGCCCCCACCGAGATGACCGGGAGGAGGTCACCGGCGGCGACGTTGGACAACTGGCCGGCCACGCTGCTGATCACCGCGTCCACGTCACCCGAGGTCACCGCCAAGTAGGTCTCCCCCGAGCCGGCGAAGCCGCTGACCACTCCGCCGTCGAGGCCGAAGATCGCCGACACGACCGTGGCGTCGACGTGGTCGGCGCCTCCGGGGCCGGTGCTGGAGAACCGCACGTCGCCCTTGTCCAGGAGGTCGTCGAGGGTCTCGATCCCGCTCGACGGGCTCACGGTCAGCAGGCGCTCGTCGGCCGCGACGCGGGCGACGAAGCTGAAGTCCAGCGGGTCGAACGCGGCGCCCCCCGCGCCGGCGAGCGACGCCCCGAGAATGCCGACGCTGGGCAGGATCGCGAAAGTCAGCCCGTCGGCCTCCTCGGTGAACAGCGTGTTCGCCGCGGTCAGGCCGCCCGCCCCGGGCTGGTTCTCGACCACCACCGTGGCACCGAGTTCGTCCTCCAGAGCCGGCGCCACCGCGCGGGCGATGGTGTCGTAGCCACCGCCGGGCGCGTAGGGGACGACGAACGTGGCGGTCTCGCCCTCGTAGCAGGAGCCGCCCTCGGCCGCGCCGTCTCCGGCTGCCGAAGCTCCGTCGTCGCCACTGCTGCAGCCGGCGGCGACCAGGCCGACGAGCGGGACCAGCGCGCGGACCGCGGCGCCGGATCGGGGGGTGCGTTGCTTCATCATGTCCGTTTCAGGTCGGGAATGGGTGGGGTCGATCGGCCGGGCCGCGATCAGGTCGCCATCGCGGTCATGCCGAGGAGCGCGGCCGGGTTACTGGCCGCGGCGAGCCGGATCTCCTCCTGGGAGAGGCCGGAGTCGTGGAGCACGCCGAGGAGCAGGCGCATCAGGTCGGAGGGCGCCGGCTGGTTGCCGGCGAAGAAGTCGCTGGTCAGCACGAAGTGCTCGGCGCCGACCCGCTTCATCAGCGCGACGACCTCCGCCGGGTCGTGCCGGCCCGGCGAGATCGTCGGCCAGCACACCTCGATGAACGCGCCGAGCTTCGCGGCCTCCTCGACGGCCTCGTGCGAGGCGCCGATCGACCCCGACAGCGGGTGGCCGAACACCAACCGGTCGAAGCCGACCTTCTTCGCCTCGCCGGCCAGGAGCAGCGCCTCCTGCGTGGACAGGTGGCCGGTGCTCAGCATCAGGTCGTACTCGGCGGCCAGCCGCAGGATCTCGTGCGCGGCATCGATCATCCCGCCGGACCCGTCGGCGATCGTGAGGGTCGACAGGCGCTGCGCGTCGAACGTGGCGAAGTGCTCGGCCAGCCGCCGGTGGAACCCGCCCCGCTCGCGGTCGTTGCGCGAGCCCCAGGTGGGAAAGAAGACGGCACTGGCTCCCATCTGCGCGGCGGCCTCGACCGGCCACGGGTCCAGGCCGCCGACGGTCGAGTTCAGCGTGATGCTCGTGTGCACCTCGACCTCGCCGACGTAGAGCTGGGCCAGGAACGGCGCGGCGGTGACCGACGGCCACAGGTGCGACTTGAGGACGACGCCGCGCATGCCGACCGCCTCGGCCCGCGGCAGCCACTCCCACTCGGGCAGCGCCTTGCGGAACGCGTGCTGCGAGAACTCGAGGTCGACGTGGCAGTGCAGGTCGACGGTGCCGACGAGCAGCTCGTCGTAGACCGTGCGGGTTCGGCCGTCAGGCATGGGTGAACTCCCGGGAGTGCCGTGAGGGGATCTCCGCGCCCGCTCGCCGCACGTTGCGACCTGGCGAGCGGAACGGACTGACCATTGACCCAATCGTGGCAGAGATCATTAGCCAGGGTCAACACCTCGACAGGCACCGGGAGGATGCCTTCGGTTGCGATGCGATCTCGATAGCGGAACTGCCCGGATCCGAGGCTGCATCGCGCCGCCGAACGCGACGGGGTGGTTCGACCGCACGTGAGAGGCCCAGAACCGACACGGCTCTGGGCCTCTCACGATCAGCGATCGGGCCGACACGAACCCCGACCGGCCTTTATGGCCATAAGGGCCGGATTCTGGTTAGGCGCGGACCGGGGCGGGGACCTCGGCGACGCCGATCAGCGCGTCCCGCCGGACGAGTGCGGCCAGCTCGTCCTCGCTCATGCCCTCGGTGCCCTCCGGACGGCGGGGCAGCACCATGTACCGCACGTGCGAGGTCGAGTCCCAGACCGTGATCGTGCGGTCCTCGTCGATGTGCAGGCCGAACTCCTCCAGCACGGCACGCGGCTCGCGCACCACCCGGGACCGGTAGGCCGCGGCCTTGTACCAGGTCGGCGGGGTGCCCAGCAGCCGCAGCGGGTAGCAGGAGCACAGCGTGCACACGATGACGTTGTGCACGTCCGCGGTGTTCTCGACGATCCGCAGGTCGACCTCGTCGTGGCCGTTGGGCGCGACCGGCATGCCCAGGGAGGCGGCGGCCGAGCCGGCGTCCTCCATCAGCGCCTTCTTGAAGCCCTCGTCCAGCCAGGCCCGGGCGACCAGGCGCGCCCCGTTCAGCGGCATCGCCCGCTCCACGAACCGGTCGATGCGCTCGTCGAGCTCACCGGGCTCGAGCGCGCCTCTCTCCTCGAGCAACCGCTCCAGGACCGCCACGCGGCGGTTGATGCGGTCGTTCTTCGCGTCGCTCATGACACCTCTTCCAGGTTGGTCACCCACAGGTCCGCGTGCACCCAGGAGCCGCGAGCCGTCTCTCCGAAGATCTGCTCGGCATCGAAGCGCACGACGAGCACCGGTTCGGGCTCGTCGAAGATCTCGCCGACGCCGTAACCCCGCGGCAGCGGCTTCTCGCCGCACTCCCCCACGACCTCGCCGACCTGCCCGCGCAGGTACCCCGGCACCCGACGGAACTCGTCGGGGTCGGCGGTGCTCACTCGTACGTGGTCGCCCAACGCTGGGCGGAACCGCTCTCCTCGTGCCATTCCCGGTGACCTCCCCCCGACTCGGCCAGCTGCGCCTCGACCTTCGCGACCTCCGCGTCGAGCTCACCCGGCGCGAGCACGCCGTCCTCGACGAGCATCTGCTCCAGCCGGGTCAGCCAGCGCTCGTAGTAGCCCTGGCTCATCTGCACCTCGGCGGGCAACTGCTCGCCCAGGTCACGCTTCTCGTCGCCGCGGTGCCCGTAGCGCGTGGGCACCACGTTGTTGATCGCCCACACGCGGGCCTGCCAGACCCAGTCGAAGGGCTGGTAGTTGTCGGAGGTGTCGATCGGGCCGAAGCCCTGGACACCGCCGACGTTGGAGAACCTCATGCTCGACTCCCGTCAGTCCATCGGTCCGTGCAGCACGCCGCCGTCGACCAGCAGGTCGGTGGCGTCGATGAAACCTGATTCGTCGGAGGCCAGGAACAGCACCGCGTTGGCGATGTCGACCGGCTGCGCGCCTCGCCCGACGAGGTTCCTGCGCTTGCGGTCCTCGGGCTCGACGTCCTGACCGACCGGCGAGCCCACCTTGTTCGGCGTCACCGAGTTGGCCCGGATGCCGTAGGGCGCCAGCTGCGCGGCGAAGGACCGGGTCAGGTTGATGACGGCGGCCTTCGCGGCCGGGTACGCGGTGGCGTTCGGCCGTGCCCGGTACCCGGACGTCGACCCGATGTTGATGACCGAGCCGCCGCGGCCGGTCTCGACCATCGCCTTGCCCACGTACTTGGTGCACAGGAACACGCTGGTGAGCGTCACCTTGAGCACGCGGTCCCACTCGTCCTCGTCGAGGTCGAGCACGGTGGCGCCGCGGTCGGTGATGGCGACGTTGTTGACCAGGACGTCGACGCCGCCGAAGGTCTCGACGACCGCCGCGGCCATCTTCTGGACCGAGTCCTTGTCCGACACGTCGCAGACGAAGGCCGCACCCGCGCCGGGCGCCTCCTTCTCGACGAGGTCGACGGTGTGCTGCGCGCGGTCGCGGTCGAGGTCGACGACGGCGACCTTCGCGCCCTCGCGGGCGAAGCGGACGGCGATCGCCTCACCGACGTTGCGACCGCCACCGGTGACGACGGCGACCTTTCCGGCCAGCGAGCTCATTCGGCGCCTACCTCCTGGGCGAGGGCCGGCACGGGCACCGGCGAGTTCTGGGACTTCTCGTAGCGGAGCTGCTCGGTGGCGGGGCGGTCGAGCACCACGGGGCCGGCGTCGTCGCGGGTGACCACGACGCCGTAGTCCTCCCGCGCCGAGGCCTCGGAGACGTAGCCGGAGGCGACGTCGGCGATCACGGCGTCGACGTCGCGCTCCAGCGGGTTGCCGTAGCCACCGCCGCCGGGGGTCTCCAGCCGGAAGGTGTCGCCGGGCTCGAGCGGCAGGTCAGAGTACCGCGAGGGCAGCACCCGCTCCCCCGGCGTCCCCGGGTTGACCGTCAGCCGGCCGATCCGGCCCTGGTGGCCGCCGTCCACCCCCAGGGGGGCGACCTTGTGCCGGGTCGAGCGCAGCGAGAACCGGGCCGGCTCCACGACCTCGTACTCGCGCAGGATGCCCAGGCCGCCGCGGAACCGGCCGGCGCCGCCGGAGTCGGGGATGAGCTCCAGGCGCTTCACCCGCGCCGTGTACTCGCTCTCGACGATCTCGATCGGGGCGATCTTGCCGTTGGTGTGGTTGACCGACGAGCCGCTGACGCCGTCGCGGTCCTTGAGCGCGCCGGTGCCGCCGCCGAAGATCTCGTATTGCACGTACTTCTTCGTGCCGGGCTCGCGGCCGCCGCTCATCACGAACGACCGGCTGGCGCAGCCGTCGGCCCGGCCGCGGCCGGGCACGATCGCGCTCATCGCGTCGAACACCGCGTCCACCACCGCGTGCACGGTCGGGTTGTAGGTGTTGACCGCCGCCGGGAAGTGCGGGTCGACGACGCTGCCGGGACGGGTGGTGATGTCCATGGCGTCGAGCAGCCCGCTGTTGACGTAGGTGTCCGGGCCCAGCAGGGCGATGACCACGTAGGCGCACGCCGCGCGCAGCAGCGGCGGGCGGATGTTCGCCGGGCCGCGGGTCTGGTCGTCGCTCTGGGTGAAATCGAACTCGATCCGGTCGCCGGTCTTGCGCACCGTCACGTGCAGCCGGAACGAGTGCTCGAGGTCGATGCCGTCGTCGTCGACGAACCGCTCGGCCGACACCTCCATGTCCGGCCACTGCCGCAGCGCGTCGCGCACTCGCTGCTCGGACACGGCCAGCACGTCCTCGAAGTAGCCCCGGATCTCGGCCAGGCCGTGCTTCTCGGCGATCTCGTGCAGGCGACGCTCGCCGACCCGCACCGAGCCGAGCTGGCCGCGGGTGTCGCCCAGCACCACCTCGGGGGTGCGGCTGTTCGCGGCGATGATCGCCTCGATGTCGCGGTTGGTCACGCCGTCGCGCTGGTAGCGGACGGCGGGCATGTGCAGACCCTCGTTGTAGATCTCGGTGGCCGACGCCGAGCAGCTGCCCGGCACCGGGCCGCCGATGTCGCCCTTGTGCGCCATCGAGGCGGCGAACCCGAGGAGCTCGCCGTCGACGAACACCGGGCAGATCACGAAGAAGTCCGGCGCGTGCGGGCTGCCGCCCTCGTAGGTGTGGTTGATCAGGTAGGCGTCGCCCTCGCGCAGGTCGTCGCCGAAGTCGCGGAGGACGGCGGCAGTGCAGGCCGGGAAAGCGCCGATGTGCAGCGGGAGGACGACGTGCTGCGCGACCACCCGGCCCTGCGGGTCGAGGAACGCGCACGAGGCGTCCTGCGACTCGCGGATGATCGTGGAGAACCCGGTGCGGAACAGCGAGAACTGCATCTCCTGCACCACGCCCGACAGGCGGGCGCGCAGCACCTGGAAGGTGACCGGGGCGACATTCACTTGGCAGCCTCCTGGGCCTTGGGAGCCGGCGAGATGCGCAGGTTGCGCCAGCGGTCGACCTCGACGTGCTGCCCGGGCAGGACGACGACCGTGGTGTCCTCCTGGTCGACGATCGCCGGGCCGGTGAACGTCACGCCCACGTCGAGCAGCTCGCGCGCGTAGATGGGGGTGTCGACGGTCGCGTCGCCGAAGCGGACCGCGCGGGTGTCGACCTGGGCCTCGGCGAGCGGCCGCCCGACCGGCTCGTGCTCGAGCAGCTTCACCTCGGGCACCAGGCCGCGGCCGGTGACCCGGTAGGAGACGACCTCCACCGGCTCCTCCGGGGCGGCGTGGCCGAACCGGTCGAGGTGCTCGGCGTCGAAGGCCTTGCGCATCGTGGCGGTGTCGCCGTTCTCCAGCGCGCTGCGGGAGACCTTGACCGGCACCTCGTAGCCCTGGCCGCGGTAGCGCATGTCGAGGGTGTAGTCGATCTCGACCGACTCGTCGGCGAACCCCTCGTCGGCGAGGTCGGCGCGGGCGGCGGCGACCAGGTCGTCGACGATCGCCAGCATGTCCGGCCCGGTGAGTTCGTCGAGCGCGTCGAGCCGGGAGCGCACGTAGTCGTGCTGGACGTCGGCCATCATCAGGCCCAGCGCCGAGAGCACGCCGGGGTGCGCCGGGATCAGCGCCCCGGCCATGTGCAGGTCCTCCATCATCGCGGCGGTGTGCACCGGGCCCGCGCCGCCGAAGCCGACCAGGGTGAAGTCGCGCAGGTCGTAGCCGCGCATGGTGGAGATGCCCTTGATGGCCTCCTCCATCTGGATGTTGACGATGTCGACGATGCCCTTGGCCGCGTCGACCGGGTCCATGCCCAGCGGGTCGGCCACGTGCTCCCTGACGGCGGAGACCGCGGCGTCGGTGTCCAGCGCCAGCGAGCCGCCCAGCCGGGACCGGGCCGAGAGGTAGCCCAGCACCAGGCTGGCGTCGGTGACCGTGGGGCGGGTGCCGCCGCGGCCGTAGCAGGCGGGACCGGGCACCGAGCCCGCGCTGTCCGGGCCGACCTTGAGCACGCCCTGGGCGTCGACGCCGGCGAGGGTGCCGCCTCCGGCGCTGACCGTGTCGATGTCGAGGCTGGGCAGCGCCACCTGGCGGCCGGCGATCAGCCCGCCGTTGGTCAGCCGCGGCGCGCCGCCCTCGATCAGGGCGACGTCGCAGGACGTGCCGCCCATGTCGAAGGTGATGATGTTGTTGACGCCGCACATGCGGGACAGCCGCGCGCCTGCGGTCACCCCGCCGGCCGGGCCGGACAGCAGCGTGGCGGCCGCCTTCTGCGCGGCCTTGTCGAAGGTCGCCGTCCCCCCGTTGGACTGCATGACGTAGGCCTGCGCCGTGGTGACGCCCACCTCGACCAGCCGGGTGCGCAGGTTGTGCAGGTAGCGCTCGAGGATCGGCTGCAGGTAGGCGTTGACCACCGTCGTCGACAGGCGGGCGTACTCGCGGATCTGCGGCAGCACGTCCGAGGACAGCGAGACGACCGTGCCGGGCAGCTCCTCGGCGACGATCTCGCGGACCCGCTGCTCGTGCGCCGGGTAGAGGTAGCTGAACAGCAGGCAGACGGCGATCGACTCGATCTGCTCGCCGGCCAGCCCGCGCAGCGTCGTCCGCAGGGCCTCTTCGTCGAGGGGCACGAGCTCCTCGCCGCGGTAGTCGACCCGCTCCCGCACCTCACCGGTGCGGCTCTGCGGGGCGAGCAGCGCCGGCTTGGCGTAGTTGAGGTCGAACAGCGCCGGCCCGTGCGGCCGCGACTGCTCCATCACCTCGTAGATGCCGCGGAACCCCTCGGTGACGAGCAGGCCGGTGCGCACGCCCTTCTCCTCGAGCAGCGCGTTCGTGCCGACCGTGGTCCCGTGGCAGAAGTACGTGACTCCCTCGGCGTCGGAGCGGCCGAGCAGGTGCTCGACGCCCTCCATGATCGCCACCGACGGGTCGTGCGGGGTGGACAACCGCTTGGCGATCGAGAGCTCACCGGTGTCCTCGCGCAGGTACACGAAGTCGGTGAAGGTGCCGCCGGTGTCGACGGCGACGCGGTACTGCGACATCAGGCGTTCTCCTGCTTCTCGGCGGGCGTCTCGTCGCGCAGCAGGGCGGCGACCGAGTCGACGGTGATCGACAGCATCTGCTCGCGGGCGGTCGCGGCCACCGGCAGCTCGATCGGCGGCTCGACGGTCTGCGCCATGGCGAACGCGTTGGCCAGGTCCTTCTTGTGCCAGGTGAAACGCATCTGCTCGATCTCGCGCAGCGTCCGGCTGTCGGTCGGGCCGTCCTTGAGCGCCTCGCGCAGCTTGGTCGGGGCCACGCCGAGCCGCTGGCCGAAGCGCAGGGCCTCGTTGATCGCCGAGATCTGCGCCCAGTGCACCAGGTTGTTGACCGTCTTGCCGACCTGACCGGCCCCGAGGCCGCCGAGGTGGTGGACGCTCCCGCACCAGGGCCCGAGCAGGGGGCGGACGCGGTCGAGCACCGCCTCGTCGCCGCCGACCAGCAGGTTGATCTCCCCGGCCTCCGCGCCGCGCACGCCGCCGGTGAGCGCGGCGTCGAGCACGTCGACCCCCTTGTCCCGCCCGGCCGCGGCGATCGCCTCGCAGGTCTCGGGCAGGGCGCTCGAGCAGATGACGACGACCGACCCCGGCTGCGCGCCGGCCACCAGCCCGTCGTCCCCGAGGCAGACGCTGCGGACGTCGTCGTCCGAGGGGACGAACACGAAGACCACCGTGGACCGCTCGGCGAGCTCGCGCAGCGACGCCGTCGGCGTCGCGCCCTTCTTCTCGATGGCCGCCAGCGCCGCGTCGTCCAGGTCGTAGGCGAAGGTGCCGAACTCGGAGGCGGCGAGGTACTCGGCCGCGGGGCGGCCCATGGCGCCCAGTCCGACCACTCCGGCGGTGGCGCGCTCTTCGGTCATGGGGCGGGGTCCTCCAGGGGATCTCGGGACACGGACCGGCGGACTGGGCGCCCTGCGGAATCGTGAGCCAGGCTACACAGTTCTTGGTCCTACCAACAGACCGTTAGCCCACCCACCCGCCAGGTGCCCGGCCTTTATGGCCATAAAGGCCGGGGTCAGGACGCGGCGTACTCGGGGGCCGGCTCGACGTAGTGGACGCGGTCGTAGCCGAAGTGCTTGAACAGCCGGTTCTGCGCGGAGAGCAGGAACAGCGGCGAGCCGTCCGCGGCGAAATGCTGGACGACGGTGTTCTGCGGGATGTACAAGGTGTCGCCCTTGGCGATCTCGTGCCGGGTGGGCTCGACGGCGATCCGCGCGTGGTACTTTTCGGCGATCTCGGCCTGCACCTCCCAGTGCAGCGAGTAGCCCGCCCCCTCGACCACGTAGATGATCTCGTCGGCCATCTTCCAGTGCTTGCCCGACCGGCTCCCGGCCGGGATGTCGAGCTCGAAGACGTCGGCGGAGAACTGGCGGACGTCGGGTCGCTCCGGCCCGCACAGCACCCGCTTGCGGCCCAGCGGGGTCAGCTCCCACTGCGCGTCGTCCTTGCCGACGATCTTCTTGCGGCTGGTGACTCCCGGCGACCAGATCTGCGACCAGTCCTGGCGCTCGCCGTACCGGTCGTCGTCGAACTCCTTGCGCGAGCCCTGCTGCATCAGGCCGGCGAACAGCCAGGTCGACTTGGCCTTGATGACCAGGGTCAGCGCGGGCTCGTCGTAGGGGTTGAAGTGCTGGTGCACCGAGTCGGTGTGCACCAGGACGAGGTCGCCCTTGGTCCAGTCGTAGCGCTGGTCGTCGTGGATCTCGTAGCCGGCGCCCTCGAGGATGTAGAACGGCGCCTCGTTCTGGTGCCCGTGCCCCTTGGCCGCGCCGCGGGCGGGCAGCTCGACCAGGTGCACCTGCAGCGTCTGCGTCCAGAACGGGTCGTCGCCCGGACCCACCCGCCACCAGGCGTCCTGACCCTCGGTGTAGCCGGCCTTGCCGAGGATCGACACGTCGTCCTTCGGGCTGCGCACCCGGGGCGCGGCCAGCTGGCGCTGCCGGAACTCGTCGAGGCCGTAGGTCTGCGACACCAGCTCGCGGACGAAGACGCGCCCCTCGCCGTCGGCCATGTCAGCCCTCTCGCTTCAGGGTGGTGTCCACGTCCGGCCGGGGCGGCTCCTCGCCCTCGGCGAGTGGCTGGAAGCCGCTGCCGCGATCGACGCCGAGCGCCTGGGTCAGGTCCGGCTCGGTGAACAGCAGCCGTGCCGGCTCGTCCTCGTCGAGGTTGACGTGCTGGACGGTGATGCCGTCGGTGCGCACCGGGAAGTTGAGGACGTCGCCCTTCGCCCAGTCGTGCCGCTCGTCGTCGATCAGCGTGTAACCGCGGCCGACCCAGACGTAGCCGACCGTGCCGCCCTGGTAGAACAGCCGCCCGCTCTTGCCGCCCGGCGGCAGCTCCTGCACCCAGAACAACAGGGAGGACAGCGCGTTCTCGGTCATGTCCGGGTGCATGTACCACTTCTGCCGGCCGAGCTCGTTGTCCTCCCAGGGGAGGTCGGCGCCACGGACGACGGACTGCCCCGCCGAGTACTGCGCCCGCTGCTTGTCGCGGAGGTCGATCAGCCGGCCGAGCCGGTTGGGACGAGGCAAAGCTTCCTTTTCCCCCGCCTCAGGGCCCTCGGACGTAGGCATCGCTTCCTTTGCCACGGTCACTCACCCGCCCGGAACGACTGGGCCTGGTTCTGCTTGCGCGCGATGTAGGCCTCGTACAGCGGCGACGACTCGATCTGGATGATCTCGCACCCCCCGTGGTCGAAGAACGGCCAGTAGATGAACGCGATCCACTCCGCGGGCTGCTCGGGATCGGTGTTGAAGTGCTGGTGCTCGATGCCGCCGGGCGTCATGGGCAGCAGGAGCAGGTCGCCGGCCTCCCAGTCGTGCCGCTCGCCGTCGTAGACCGAGTAGCCCTTGCCGGCGAGGATGAAGATCACCAGCCCGCCCTGGTGGCGGTGCCGGCCCGAGCGCTCCGGGAACACCTGCCGGAAGATCTCCCAGCTCTGCAGGCAGGTGTCCTGCAGGTCGGGCTCCAGCGGGGACATGTACCGCTTGGAGTTGGCCTGGCGGTGCATGTCCCACTGCCGCTCGCCGTCCCGGACGACGACCCGGCCGTTGCGCATGCGGTCGTGCACCTTGAACGAGTGCTCGTAGATCATCGGCTCGTAGAGCCGGGTGTCGCCCTCCTCCGGCTCGGGCTCGGCTGCTCTGCGCATCCGCTGGTCGGTCATCGCCGGTCCTCCCGGGAAAGTGCGGTCAGTTCAGAGGCGATCGCGTCGGCGACCGGCCGGCCGCTCGAGATCGCGAGTTCGGTGGCGAGCACGAGGTCGCCGGGGGTCAGGCCCTCGCCGGCCTTGGCCAGGGCCCGCACGTCGTCGTCCGGGAGGTCCACCCCGGCGTCGGCGAGGCGGGCGGCGAGGACGGCGGCGCGGTCGTCGTCGTCCGGCATCGGGACGTCGACGCGCAGCCGCAGGCCGGTGGCGCCGAGCACCAGGTCGTCGACGAGCTCGGGCCGCGAGGTGGCGCCGACGACCATCACGCCCTCGGTGCTGGTCAGCTCGGTGAGGATCGCCGCGAGCTGACCCACGATGCGGATGTCGCCGGGGTCGCGGCCCTCGGTGCGCCGCGGGGCCATCGCCTCAAGGTGGTCGAGCAGCAGCAGGCTCGGGCGCATCCGCTTGGTCATCTTGGCCAGGCCGCGGACGGACTCCTCGGTGTCGCCGAGCCAGCGGCTGGCCAGCTCGGGCCCGGTGACGACGACCAGCCGCAGGCCGAGGTCGCGGGCGAGGGTCGCCACGGTGGCGGTCTTGCCGACGCCGCTAGGGCCGGTCACCAGCACGCCGGAGCCACTCGCCGGCTCGGCCCCGAGAGCGACCGCGCTGATCTGGCGCAGCCGGTCCAGGGCCGGCGTCCGCCCGGCCAGGGTGCGGGGGGCGAGGGTGACGAAGTGCGAGTCGCGGACGCCGGCGGGCTGGACCGCCGCTCTGGCGTCGCGCAGGTCCTGCGCGGTGACCGCCTCGCTGGTGTCCAGGGCGGCGGTGGCGCCGCGGAGGCCGCCCGCGTGCGTGATCCGGCGCAGGGCCGAGAACCCGGCGCGCTGGGCGACGGCGGCGAGATCGGCCCCGTTGAACCCGACGGTCGCGGCGGCGAGCTCCGGCAGCACGTCCCGCGCGTCGGCCGACAGCGGCATCGACCGGGTCTGGACGGCGAGGATCTCCAGCCGCGCCCGCTCGTCGGGCTCGGCGATCTCGATCTCGCGGTCGAACCGGCCCGGACGGCGGAACGCGGGGTCGATCAGCTCGACCTGGTTGGTGGTGCCGACGACGAAGACGCCCTTCGCCCGCCGCAGGCCGTCCATGAGCGAGAGCAGCTGCGCGACCGCGCGCAGGTCGGCGTGGCTGGACAGCGCGCGCCGGTTGCGGGTGAGCGCGTCGATCTCGTCGATGCAGATGATCGCCGGGGCGTGGTCGGCCGCGTCGGCGAACACCGCCCGCAGGCTCTCCTCGGTCTGACCGTGCAGGCTGCCGACGACCTCCGGGCCGGAGATGTAGTAGAAGGCGGCGTCCAGCTCGCCAGCGAGGCTGCGGCACAGCAGCGTCTTCCCGCTGCCGGGCGGGCCGTGCAGGATCACGCCGCGCGCGGGCGTGATGCCCAGCCGGGTCAGCACCTCGGGCCGGGTGATGGCCAGCTGGATGACCTCGCGCAGCTCGTCGACCGCGGTGCCGAGCCCGCCGACGTCGGCCAGGCCGGCGTTGACGGGGTGGGTGAGCTCCTTGAGGTCGGCCGGCTCCGCGAGCAGCTCGGTCGCCGGGCCGACGAGGCCCTCGCCCTCGGCCACGCGGACGACGACCTGGCTGCCCTGCGGACCGATCGGGAGGGCGAGCGCGGCACCGGCGGCGAGGGCGACGTCGGCCAGCGCCGTCCGGAGGACCTGCCGGTCGACCGGTGCGGAGGTGTCGAGCCGCACCCGGGCCGCCTCGGCCGGGCGGGCGGCCTCGATCTCGACGTCCGTACCGACCCGCGCGCCGATGGCGCGCCGGGTGAGCGCGTCCAGCCGGACGACGTCGCTGCCGTCGTCCTCCGGCGGGGCGGCCTCGAGCCGGACGACGGCCGCCCGGCCGCCGCCGGCACGGACGAGCAGCCGGTCACCGGCCCCCAGTCCGAGTGCGGCGGTCAGCGCGGGGTCGAGGGTGGCGCTGCGCCCGTCGGGGTGGCGACTGCGGTCGAGCAGCTCGACCTGGGCGGTCTCGACGACGGGCTGCGAGCTCACGCGCTGAGGACCCCCTGGGGCGGCATTGGACTGTTGGTCAGACCATAGGCACGCCGGTGTGACGCGGTCAACACCGGCTCGGCGCCGACCTGGCCATTCGTGCACGAACGGCCGGACGCTCCGGCCATTCGTGCACTAACGGCCGTCGAGGCCGAGGAGGAAGGCGGGGTTGGTCACGGCGGCGGTGCGGATCTCGTCGGTCGACAGTCCGTTGTCGTAGAGGACACCGGCCAGCATGCGCAGCAGGTCGGACGGCGAGGGCCCCGCGCCGCCGAAGTAGTCGCTGGTGAGGATCGTGCGCGCCGCCCCGATCTCGCGGACGAGGCCGATCACCTCGGCGGGGCTGCGGCGTCCGGGCGAGACCGTCGGCCAGCAGAACTCGGCGTAGGCACCGAGCCGGGTGATCTCGGAGACGGCGTCGTGCGGGGCGTCCACCGAGACCGAGAGTGGGTGGGCGAGGACCAGCCGCTCGAAGCCGAGCCGGTTGGCCTCCTGGGCCAGCGCCAGCGATTCCCGCCAGCCGATGTGCCCGGTCGAGAGCATCAGCCCGCGCTCGTGGCACAGCCGCAGGACCTCGTGCGCCGGAGCGATCAGGGCCCCGGCGTCGTCGACGATCGCGGTGGCCGACAGCCGCGCCGGGTCGAAGTGCTCGAACGACTCGGCCAGCCGCTTGTGGAAGCCGCCGTGCTCGCGATCGCTCGCCGAGCCCCAGGTCGGCATGAACACCGCCGAGGCCCCCATCTCGGCGGCCGCCTCGACGGCCCACGGGTCCACCCCGCCGACCATGGGGTTGAGCGTGATGCTCGTGGCCACGTGGACGCGACCGGCGTAGAGCCGCTCGAGCGCCGCCGCGGACGTGACGGTCGGCCACAGGTGCGACTTGAGCAGCACCGCCCGCAAGCCGGCCTGCTCGGCGCGGTGCAACCACTCCCACTCAGGCATCGCCTTGCGGAACCGCGTGCGCGAGAACTCCAGATCGACGTGCGCGTGCAGGTCGCTGGCACCCAGCAGCATCTCGTCGTAGACGGTCCTCGGCGCGCGCAGGTCCACGGGGCGACTCTCCGTTTCCGTTCAGGGGGCGGACATGCGGACGGGGCAGGGTCGGCTGCGACCCTGCCCCGTCCTCCCGGTCGAGCGGTCAGCTCACCCGGGTTCGTGCATCACTGGTTGGCGTAGGCGTTCTCGAGCAGCGCCACCAGCTCCTCGGGCGCACCGAGCACGTTCTCGACCGCCGAGCGCAGCTCGTCGCCGTCGGCGTACTCGAACGGCACGTCGACGTTGTCGGCGACGGACGCCGCGAAGTCCTCGTTCTCGAGCGTCGCCCGGATGCCGTCCTGCAGCTCGGTGAGGCAGCTCTCCTCCATCCCCGGAGGGGCGAAGATCGAGCGGCCGACCTCCTGGAGGCCGATGTAGGCCTCGGCAAGGTCCGGGTTGTCGAGCTCAAGCTCGAGCAGCGCCGGCACGTCGGGCAGCGACTCGTCGCGCTCGCGGCCCATCAGCAGCAGCGGGATCTGGTCGCCGTTCTCGATGCCGTTGATGCGGGTGCCCAGCGTGCCGGAGCCGACCTCGACCTGGCCGGCGGTGACGGCGAGCTCCGTCTCCGAGGAGCCCTCGAAGCCGGTCACGATCTGCGTGTCACCCTCGATGCCGAGGATGGTCGGCACGACGTTGGCGTCGATGTGGTCCGACGCCCCGACACCGGCGGTGGCGTACTGGTACTCGCCGAACGCCTGCAGGTCCTCGAGCGTCTCGATGCCACTGTCCGGGCTGGCCAGCAGGACGCGGGCGTCCTCCGCGATGCGGGCGACGTAGGTGAACTCCTCGGGGTCGTACTGCACGCCCTGGGCACCGGCGAGCGCCGAGCCGACGATGCCCTGCGCGGCGAAGATGCCGAACGTCAGGCCGTCGGGCGCCTTGTTGAACAGGTTGTTGGCGGCGGTGAGACCACCGGCGCCGGTGACGTTCTCGACCACGACGGTGCTGGCACCGAGCTCGTCCTTGAGGAAGGGCTGCATGCCGCGCGCGATGACGTCGTAGCCACCACCCGGCGAGAAGGGAACGACGAACGTGACCGTCTCGCCCTCGTAGCAGGACTCGGCGGCGTCGCCACCGTTGCCGGAGGCGGAGGTGTCGTTCGAGTCGTCCGAGTCGCCGCCGCAGGCTGCGGCGAGCAGCCCCACAACCGGCAGTAGCACCGCGGCCCGCCGCATGTTGCTCCGGCGTCCGTTGCTTCGAGTCATGCATCCACTCCAGAAAGTCGTTGCTGTGACGTCCGGGGTGATCATCCCGGCGTGTGACGAGGACCATAACCACTGAAGGGGCAATTGGTAAGACCAGTAGACCGATTGACACCGAGGCGTGACCTACGGCTCGCTCCTCCTCGTCCGGCGGCCTTCGCCCACACGTCACACGTCGTCGACCCGACCGTCACGTCACCGCCATGTCCGGCCGCCACCCTGACGCCATGACCCAGGTCCGCCTGCACGACCGCCGCATCGGCGGCCCGCACCGTCGGCTGCGCGTGGCCGGAGCCATGGCGGGAGCCGGCCTCCGGACGGCGCTGGTGCCGCGCGAGGCCACCCGCCGGCGCGGCCGCGCCCAGGTCTGCGGCGCGGCGCGGATCCTCACCGCGCTCGGCGTCCGGGTGCGCGTGCTGCCTCCGGCCGTGCCCTGGCCGCGCACCGGCGGGCAGCTGGTGGTCAGCGGCTCGGTCGGTCGGGTCGACCGGCTCGCGGTGCTCACGGCGGTGCCCCGCGGCGTGGCCGGGTGGGTCCCGCTGGCCGAGCACGCGCTGCTGGGCGCGCCGGCCCCGGTCGTGCCGCCCCACGCCGGCGTCGTGCTGCCGGTGACGGTCCGGTACCGGCGCGGCGGGACGCTCCTGGACGTGGTCGACGTCCCCCGCGACCTCGTCGACGTCCTCGCGACCGCCGACCTGGTCGTCGAAGTGCACCTGCTTCCGGCGGTGACCGCCTGATCGAGGCGACGGGAGAGGGCCCGCGACGGGTCCTCCGCCGCGCCACGCTGCTGGCCGGTTGATACCCGACCCGGAACGGCGACGCCCACCGAAGGCCGCTGGCTACTCTGCACGGATGCACCAGCGGGCCGGTCTGCTGCTCACCGGGGCGACCGGAGTGATCGGCCGCGCCCTGCTGCCGCTGCTGGACGCACACGACGTCGTCGCGCTGACGCACCGGGCGGAGCTCGACGGTCCGGCGACCGTGCGCGGCGACCTGACGCTGCCCCGGCTGGGTCTGGACGAGGGCACCTACCGGCGCCTGGTCGAGCGGACGACGACCGTCGTGCACGCCGCGGCGATCACCGACTTCGGGGTCGGCGAGCCCGCGACCAGCGCCCTCAACGTCGAGGGCACCCGCCGGGTGCTCGACCTGGCCGCCGAGGCCGGCGCGCGGGTGCTCTACGTGTCCACCGCCTTCGTCGCGCGCAGCGAGCTCACCTCCGAGGCCCGCGGATCGAGCACGTGGGAGGCCGGCGCCAGCCCCGTGCCCTATCTGTCGTCGAAGCGGCGGGCGGAGGCGCTGGTGCGGGCCAGCGGCCTGGCCGCGACGATCGCCCGCCCGTCGGTGGTGATCGGCGACTCGCTGACCGGCGCCATGACGCGCTATCAAGGCCTGCACGGCGTCATCCGCGGGCTGCTGCGCAACCAGGTGCCGATCCTGCCGGTGCCGCCGGACACCCGGGTGGACGTCGTCCCCGTGGACGTCGTCGCCCGTGCGCTGGCCGCCCTGGTCGACGCCGGCCTGCCCGGCGGCGAGTTCTGGCTGACCTCCGGCCCGGCCGCGCAGCCGCTGGCCACGCTGGTCGACACCTGCCTCGACGTCGCCGAGACCTACGGACTGCCGTCGGACCCGCCGCGCTTCGTGACCCGCGACATGGTGGAGCGGCTCGTCCGGCCGGTGTTCATCGACCCGCTGCCCGCACGCGAGCGGCGCAGGTTCGACGACCTGCTGGCCATGTCGGCGCTGTTCGACGGCGCCCCGGAGTTCCCCTCGTCGCTGGGCGCCCTTCCCGGCGGCCCGCCGGCGCTGACCCACGGGTCGATCGACGCGGCGATCGCCGCGTCGGTGCGCGACGTCGCCGAGCGGCTGCCGCAGGTGCGCCGCGCCCGTCGGGAGCGCGAGGACGAGGCGGCCGCGTGACCTTCGACGCCCGTGCGGTGGTCGATGGCTACCGCCGGCACGTCAGCCGCGGCCGCGCCCGGCTGGCCGAGCTCACCGGCGGGCAGGTCGAGGTGTCCTCGTCCGGGTCGACGGTCACCGACGCCGCCGGCCGCGACTACCTCGACTGCGGCGGGTACGGCGTCTTCCTGCTCGGCCACCGGCACCCGGCGGTCGTGGCGGCCGTGGTCGACCAGGTGCAGCGGCACCCGATGGCCACCCGGCTGATGCTCGAGCCGACCGTCGCGCGAGCCGCTGCGACGCTCGCCTCCGTCGCCCCTGCCGGCCTGGAGTACGTGCACTTCGTGAACTCGGGCGCCGAGGCCACCGAGGCGGCCATCAAGCTGGCCCGGGCGCACGGCAAGCGCGCCCTGGTGTCGACCACGGGCGGGTTCCACGGCAAGACCATGGGCGCGCTGGCACTCACCGCGAACGAGCTGTACCAGGCGCCGTTCCGGCCGCTGCTGCCGTCGGTGTCGCACGTCCCGTTCGGCGACGCCGACGCGCTCGGTGCGCTGCTCGCGTGCACCCCGGACGCGTGCGTGGTCGTCGAGCCGGTGCAGGGCGAGGGCGGCGTCGTCGTCCCCCCGGCCGGCTACCTGACGTCCGTGGCGGCCCTCTGCGCCGAGCACGGGGCGCTGCTCGTGCTGGACGAGGTGCAGACCGGACTCGGCCGGCTGGGCACCTGGTGGGGCGCGGACCGCGACGGCGTGACGCCGGACGTGCTGCTGGTGGGCAAGGGCCTCTCCGGCGGCGTCGTCCCGGTCGCCGCGATGGTCGCCACGGCTGCTGCCTACAAGCCGTTCAGCGACGACCCGTTCCTGCACACCTCGACGTTCGCCGGCTCGCCGATCGCGATGGCCGCGGCCACGGCAGCGGTGACGACGATCCGCGACGAGGGCCTGGTCGACCGCGCCCGCGAACTGGGCGCGCGGCTGCTGCGCGACCTGCCGTCCGCCGTCGCGCCGCTCGGCGACCGGGTGACCGACGTCCGCGGGGCCGGGCTGCTGCTCGGCGTCGAGTTTTCCGACCCCGGCCTCGCCCTGGACCTCGTGCTGGACCTGCTCGATCGCGGCCTGCTGGCCAACCACTCGCTCAACGCGCACCGCGTCGTCCGGCTCACCCCACCGGCGGTGCTGACCGACGCCGAGGCCGATCGGGTGCTCGAGACGATCGCCGCCGCGGCGTCCGCGCTGGCCGCCCGCGCGCCGGAGCGGGGCGCCTGACCGTGCCCGACGTCTCCGTCACCGCCACCGTGCCCGGCGCCGACGCCGACCGCGTCTTCGTCGCCGTCGCCGACTTCGCCACCTACCCGCGGTTCACCGAGACGGTGCGCGAGGTGGTGATCACCGCCGTCGGCGAGAGCGTGTTCGACTCGGCGTGGGAGGTCAACTTCCGCAACGGCGTCCTGGCCTGGACCGAGCGCGACACCGTCGACGTCGTCGGCCGGCGGATCGCCTTCGCGCAGACCGACGGCGACTTCGCCGTCTTCACCGGCAGGTGGGCGGTCGACCCCGCGGACGACGGCGCGCGCGTGCACTTCACGGCGTCCTTCGACCTCGGCATGCCGAGCCTCGCGCCGATGATCGACCCGATCGCCGAGCGCACCCTCGTCGACAACATCCGCGCGATCCTGACGGGTCTGTTCGGGGAGTCGGTCACCTTCCGCTGAGTACGGCTGTCGAGGGTGACCGCATCGGGCCGCTCCGGGGCCGGGTGGATTGCGCCCTCATGCGCATATCTGCGGCTATCCATGCGCGGATAACCGCCGATATCCGTATCGCAGCGAGGTTCTGAAGCCGGGCGGGTCAGTCGGAGCCGAGGCCCTTGTCGCGGGCCAGCGCCACCGCCTCCGCGCGGGTGGCCGCCCCGATCTTGCCGAGCACCGCCGAGACGTGGTTGCGCACCGTCTTGGGGCTGAGGAACAGCGCCGTCGCGATCTGGTGGTTGCTCCGGCCCCGGGAGAGCAGATCGAGCACCTCGAGCTCCCGGGTGGTCAGTCCGGGGAAGGCCGCGGCCGGCCCGGTGCGCGATCGTCCCGATGCCTGCGCCAGGACCGCACGGGCGACCTCGGCACCGAACACCACCTGGCCGCGGGCGACTCCCTGGAGGGCCAGGGCGATGTCGCCGGGCTCGGCCCCCTTGACCACGTAGCCGCGTGCACCGGCGCGCACCGCGGCCGCGAGGACGGGAGGGTCCTCGCTCATCGTCAGCACCAGCACCGGCGGCGCGGGGGTGAGCGCACCGAACCGGGCGAGGGCGCTGATGCCGTCGGTGCCCGGCAGGGCGAGGTCGAGCACCACGACGTCCGGCGGGTCGTCGGCCGCGGCCGCCAGGGCGGCGTCGGCGTCGCCGTAGGCGCCGACGACCTCGAAATCGGGCAAGCCGTCGACCAGGGCGACCACGGCGTCCCGGTACAGGGGGTGGTCCTCGACGACCGCGACCCGCACCCTTCTCCCGCTCACGCCGGTCCCCCGCTCACGCCTGCCCTCCGGGCAGCCAGAGCCGCACGAGGGTTCCGCCTGCCGGCCCGCGCGCGACGGTCACCCGGCCGCCGAGCTCGTCGGCGCGATCGGCCATGGCAGGCAGGCCGACGCCGAGCCGGGCGCCGTCGACGATGCCGGCGCCGTCGTCCTCCACCTCGGCGACCAGCCCGTCCTCCCAGCACAGCCGGACGCTGACGGTGCCGGCCTGGGCGTGCCGGACCGCGTTGGTGGCCGCCTCCATGACCACGCGGTACGCCGCGACCTCCTGCGCCGGGGACAACGCGGGCAGCGGATGAGCCGAGACGGTGACCGCGGGCCCGCCCAGGGAGCCGAGCCGGTCCGCGGCCGCCGTCACCGCGGCCACCAAGCCCAGCTCGTCGACCGCCTCCGGGCGCAGTCCCTCGCAGATGCGGCGGACCTCGACGACAGCGCGTTGCACCTCGTCGGCGAGCGTGGTCACCAGCGCACCGTCCGCGGGATCGGCCAGCGACGACTCGAGTCTGCGCATGCCGAGGCCGATCGCCGCCAGGGACGGTCCGAGCCCGTCGTGCAGCTCCCGCCGCAGGCTCGCCCGCTCCTCCTCCCGCTCGGTGACCAGGTTCGTGCGGGCCGCCGTCACCGCGTCGAGGCGGGCGACGAGCTCGGCCTGCGGGTCGAGCAGCCGGTGCCGGACGACGGCGCTGGCGACCGTTGCGGGGAGTGCGACCCCGGCGGCGAGGGACAGCGCAAGATGGGTGGCGGTGTCGCCGTCCGGGATGACCGCGGCAACGATCGCGAGGCCCCCGGCCAGCAGGAAGGCACCGATCTGCCCGCGCAGGTCGCTGCCTCGCGGCGCCCGCACCATCCGGAGCACCAGCGCGGCGAGGCCGGCCGCGGCGGAGGCCACCAGGAGCAGGAACCCCACCCCCGCCAGCGTCGACCACACCGGGGAGTCGGACCCGGGCAGCGCGTCGAGGGCGTGGCCGCCGGCGAGCAGGACGACGGCCGCGAGCCCCGCCGCCGCCGCGGGCCACCACCGTCGGCCGGGCAGCCGCCCGTCCGGGTAGAGCAGCAGGCCGAGTGCCAGCAGCGGCGGCGCGCCCAGGGCCCACACCCAGTCCCCGAGCCATGCCGCGACGCTCCCCCCGGTCAGATCGCTGCCCGGGCCTTCGGCCGCGTGCGCCCACGCGTGGGTCGGGAAGACGAGCGCGGAGGCCACACCCACGACCGTGTAGAGGACGCCGAGCCGGCGCAGCCCGGCGGTGTCGGGGTGGGTGGCCCAGATCCCGGCGGCCACGGTGCTGAAGCCGAGGGCGAGCGGCACGTTGACGAACGCCTCGACGTCGGAGGTGAGCGGTGCGCCGGTGGCCGCACCCAGAAGCAGCCCGGAGGCCACCAGCGCACTGGCGCCCGCCGGCAGCACGAGCCACGGCCACCAGGTGGCGGCCGTGGCTCCCCGGTCGGTGCCGGACCCCGGGCGGACTGTCACGCGGTCATTGTGAGGTCGCCGCGACGGTCGTCGGTGCAGCGCCGGCCAACGGCCGTCGGGTGCCGACGATGCCGAGCGTCACCAGCCACAGCAGGAGCAGCAGGAACGGGATGGGGACGTAGTTCGGCGCCCACACGACGCCGACGGCTGCACTGAGCACACCGAGCCCACCCATGACGACTCCCCACCAGCCCAGCCAGGAGGGCAGCAGGCCGGAGCGGAGAAGGCCGAGCGCCGCGGCGCCGAGCGCGAGCGAGAACAGCAGGCCGTGCACGGTGAAGCCCGCGCCGTCGATCCCGACCAGCACCTCGGCGGTGCCGGGGTCGACCACGTCGGCCGCCTGGCGCAGCGCGATGCCGGTCTGCGCCTCGGCCAGCTTGACCGCCACGGCGGCCGCGCCCGCGATCGCGGAAACCCCGGCCAGCACCGGGGTGCGGGCGGCGATCCCGGCAGCCAGGACCGCGAGGACGACGACCAGCGCGACGAAGCCGAGCAGGTACAGCGCCAGCGAGACGTGACCGGCGAGCGGAAGTCCCTCGGCGGCAGCGGCGAGGATGCGGGCACCGTCGCCGCCCTCGTCCTCATGGATGGTGTTGGCGACCAACGGGCAGAGCCCGGCGAGCAGCGCGGAGGGGACGAGCACGTGGCGTGGGATCTGAGTCATGCGGCACAGCGTGGAGTTCGACCGCGTCCCGGCGCATGGGTCCGGCGTCCCGAGCATTTCGGCCCACGTGACCGGGACGGCGCCGTGCGCCACGGGACACCTGTGCCGATGTCGTGCGACATCACAGAGCGGAGGGCGTGGGATTCGAACCCACGAGGAGCTGTGAACTCCTAGCGGTTTTCAAGACCGCCGCCATCGGCCACTAGGCGAGCCCTCCTGGCGGGTCGAGGCTAGCGTCGCACGGCTCCCCGTTGCCCGGCGGCCGCTCGACCTCCATGCTGTCCGGCACTCCCGGTGCGACGCCGGGCTCGCGGGGGGCCGGGAGGCGCAGGTGCAGGACCAGCGGGATCGCACGTACGCCTGCGTCGGCGGTACGGACGACGACCTCGCCGCGCACCTGGTCGACGTCCGCAACCGGTGCCTGCCGCTGCACCCGACCGCGGCGGAGACCACGTTCCGGCTGGACTGCGACCCGAGCGGTGCGGTGCTCGGGCTGACCACCGGCTCCGACGGGGCCGAGCACGCCGCCCCCGGCTGGCTCGCCCGGACGACGATCACCGTGCTGCCGGTCGAGTTCGCCGTCGACCGCGACGACCGCTGGCGCTCCTGCCTGGTCGCCGAGCTCCTCGACGCCCACGGCCGGCCGCGGCAGCGCATCGGCATCGCGCCGGTCGACCTGGCCCACACGGTGCACGCGGTGCGCCGCGGCCGGCCGCTGCGGCTGCGCGCGGCCGCCCTGGCGACCTACGTCCTCTCGCACCCGACCGTCGAGGCCTGGCGGGCGGCCGAGCACACGGCGCCCCGTGGCCTGACCGCCGTCGGGCTCGCCGACGACGCGGCCGGGGTGGTCGCCGATCCGGCGGGGGTGGTGGTCACCGGCGTGGTCCGGACGGCGGACCGCCGGTTCTCCTCCCGCACCGGGCGCAGCTTCGCCGTCGCCTCCGTGGACACCGGCGACCTGGTGCTCGACGTCTGCTTCGCCGAGGAGGTGCACCCCGCGCTCCCGCGGCCGGGCGCGGTGCTGCGGGCCATCGGGCGGCTGGTGTCGGTCCACGCCGGCCCGGTCACGGACCTGCCGCCCCGGCCCGATGCGGCCCCCGACCTCCCCGAGGAGCTGCTCCAGCGGGATCCCCCGTTCACCCTGGTGCGACTGCCGGGCGCGCGACCGTGGCCGGTACCGCTGCCGGTCGTCGACCTCGACCGGGAGCACCGGGTGGTCGCGCCGATGGTCACCGCGAGCGGGCGCACCGACCGGGGTGTGGTCGCCTGCTGCGTGGACTTCGACTCCCGCTGGCAGCTGCGCCGCTTCCCGCCCGGGACCGCGGTCCCCGACCGGGTCGCCGACCTGCCGGGCCCGCCGGAGAGCTGTGCCGTCCACCGGGACGGCGTGGCCGTGCTCACCGGTCACGACCTCACGGTGTTCGACGCCGAGCTGGCGGTGCGGCACCGGGCGACCTTCCCGCCGGGAGGCAGCATCGCGGTGCAACCCGGGCCCGGGGCGGTGCACGTGCTGGTGTCGACGCCGGTCGCACCGGGCGAGGCCCCCGATCGGGCGGGGGAGGCGGCGCTGCGCACCGGCGCCGTCGTGCACCGCTACGGGCTGCACCGCCTCGAGCTGGTCGGCCCCGAGGCGGGCACGTGGCGCTCGATGGAGCTGTCGGTCAGCGGCATCCACCGCCCCCCCGGTCCGGACGGACGCCTGCCGGTCTGGTCGGGCGTCGCGGCCGCCGATTCGACAGGTGCCGGGGTCTGGTTCGCCGTCCCGACCGTCGACGAGTACGAGCAGCCCTGCCTGGCGCAGGTGGTCGTCGACGCGGCCGGCCGGTTCGACCGCAGCCTCCTGTACGGCCCGCCGTTCGTGACCGGCCGGCTCCAGCACGGCCCGCACGTGCTCACCGGCGACGCCGCGGGGGCGGTCGTGGACGGCGTCCGCTGGGCCGGTGGCCCCGCCGCGGTCACCGCCCGCTGGCTGCCCGGCCCGGTGCCGGCGGTGTCGCTCTCCGACGTCGACGGGCGTCGCACCCGGGTGCTCGAGTGGGACCCGGCGGCCGGGCCGGCCCCCCTGCGGATGGTCGCCGACCTCCCCGCGCACGCGGAGGTCAGCCGGGCGTTCGACGAGCGCACCGGGGCCCGCTGGTACGCGCTCTCGTCGTGGGCCGACCCGGGCGTGCTGGGGACGGTGACCGACGGCGGACCGCTGCACCCGGTGCTGCGCGTGCAGGGGCAGGCGCACCTGCTGGCCGTGCACGACGGCACCGCGGTCGTGCGCTGCACGCTGCCGCAGTCGCCGCTGCTCGACCTGCGGACCGGCCGGCTGGTCACGCCCGGCCAGGCCGACACGGGGTTCACCTACGCGATGCTCGGCTCCCTCGTCGCGGTACCGCTGCCGTGACCGCCGAGTGGACCCGGAGCCGGCTGCGCGCGCCGGTGCCTGCGGGATGGTTCGTCAAGGAGTCGTTCACCTTGCTGGCGCCCGACGGACAGGCCAACGTGATCGTCTCGCGGGAGCCGCTGGACCCGACCCTGGACACCCGGCGGTACGCCGCCGTCCAGGGCGACCTGCTGCGCCGCGAGTTCCCCGGCTACGAGGAGCAGGCCTTCACCGTGCTGCCGCTGCGCACGGGGGTCGCGTACCTGCGGCTGTTCTCGTGGGTGCCGCCCGACGGGGTGCGGGTCGTCCAGCACCAGATCTACCTGGCCCTGTCCGGCACCGGGTTCACCGCGACGGCGACCACCCCGGCCACCGCGCACGAGCGCTACGCCGGCCTGTTCGACGAGGTGCTGCGGGACCTCGAGCTCGACAGTTCTGCGCCGCCACCGCCGTCCGCACCCGGGCCCGCCGCACCGGTGGTGGTCTGCGGGGCCGCGGACACGCGGCCACCGCCGGCCGCCGGCGGGGATCCGGTGCCGGTGGTGGACCGGCTCGTGGTCACCACCGTCGACCTGCTGGACGGCGCCCCGCACCTGCTGGACCCCGCAGCGGCCGAGCCGATCGACGCCTGGGACGTCGCCGCCGTCCGCCGCGCCGCCCAGGGCGTCGTCGACACCGGCCCGGGACTGGAGCGGCTGCTGGCCTGGGGCGACGCCGTGGCGACCGACGGCTCCGCGTCGTTGCTCCCCGGGTCGGGCCGCGCCCCCGACCTCGCGCGCGCCGCGGTGGAGGCGCGCAGTGCATCAGCGGTCTGGCGGGAGAGGCTCGACGCGGGCGAGGTCACTCCCCTCGACGTCCTCTGGGCCGTGGGCGTCCTGGTGACCCGGCTCGTCCCTGGCTTCCGGGAGCACTCGGACGTCGACGAGCACGGCATCGCCTCGGCACTGGACCGGCTCTCGGGGGCGCTGCCCACCCCGATCACCTGGGGCGGCGGTCCGCCGGTCGGCCGGCACCCGCGGTACCGGCTCACGGCCATGCTCGACCCCGGGTCCGGTCATCTGCTCTGGGCCGCCGACGACCGCACGAGGCGACGGTGGGACTACCCGGTCGACCACTTCGACCTGCCGATCCCCGTGGCACTGGCCCGCCGGGTCGCCGACCTGCTGGTCCAGTACGACGCCGGCCATCCCGACCTCGGCGGTCCGCAGCTGCCGTCGGTGCAGAGCGCGTGGGACGCGTTCCTGCCCGCCTACCGGGCGGTGATGGCCGAGCTGCGCGGCGTCCTCGGGCCGGCCTACGTGGTGGACGACCGCATCGCGCCGTCCTGACCCGAGCCCCCGTGGCCACGGGCTTCGACGTCCTGCACCCTGCGCCACACCTGGATGAGCATCTGCGCCCGCGACCTGCATGGATGCCCTGGCGATCACGCACCGGAGGGGGCGGCGCAGAATGCCCGGGACAGGTCGACGGGGGGATGCGTGCAGGAATCGCCGGACCGCGGTCGTCTCCGGCTCGGCCTGGTGGCGCCCGCCGTCGTCGTCGTGCTGGTCGCGCTGTGCCTCCGGGCCCCGTTCGCCGCCGTCGGGCCGCTGCTGCGGGAGCTCAGCGCCGAGGTGGCCGTGCCGCTGACCGCGGTGGCCGCGCTCGCCTCGCTGCCGCTGGTCGTCTTCGGGCTGCTCTCCCCGCTCGCGCCGGCGCTGGCCGGCCGGCTGGGGCTGCACCGCGCCGTGGTGGCCGGGCTCGTGCTGCTGGTCGTCGGCATCGGGCTGCGCCTGGCCGGAGTGGTCGGGCTGTTCGCGGGCACGGTGGTGCTCTGCGCCGGCATCGCCGTCGCGAACGTGCTGCTGCCGGCGGTGGCCCGGGCCGAGTACGGCAGCCGCGCCGCCGGGGTGGTGGGCCTGGTGACCGCCTCGATGGCGCTGTCCGCGGCGGCGGGCGCCGGGCTGGCGCAGCCGTTCGCCGCGCTGGCCGGCGGCAGCGCGCTGCGCGGTCTGGCGGTGTGGGCGCTCCCGTCGCTCGCCGCACTGATCGCGATGGCGCTGTTCGCCCGGGCTCGGCTCGGGTCGAGCGTCCCCGTCCCGGCACCGGCCGAACGGCGCGGCATGCTGCGCAACCGGGTGGCGCTGGCCGTGACCGGCTTCTTCGGGCTGCAGTCGCTGTCGTTCTACGGGTTCCTCACCTGGATGCCGGAGATCCTCGAGGCCGAGGCGGGGCTGTCCGCCGTGAGCGCCGGCGCGCTGACTGCGGGAGCCGCCGTGCTCGGCGCCCCCGCGTCGCTGATCGTCCCGACGCTGGCCGCCCGAGGGCGCAGCCAGGTGGGCTGGGTCGTCGCCACCGGGGTGCCCACCGCCGTCGGGCTGACCGGGCTGCTGCTCGCACCGTCGTCCGCACCCCTGCTGTGGGCCCTGCTGTACGGCCTGGGCACCGGCATGGCGTTCCCGCTGGCGATGACCCTGGTGCTGCTGCGCACCCGCGACGTCGGGCAGACCGGCCGGCTCTCGGCCGCCGCGCAGAGCGCCGGCTACCTGCTCGCCGCGAGCGGGCCGGTCGCCGTCGGCGTGCTCACCGAGACCACCGGCGGCTGGCTCGCCGGCCTGCTCCTGCTGCTCGGTGTGGTGGTCGCGCAGACCGCCGTGGGCGTGGCTGCCGCCCGCCCCCGCCTGGTCTCCGCCCGCAGTTGATCATCGTCTGCGTGCTCGGCTCCGCGGCGTGTCGGCGTGTGTCCCGCGCACGCAGACGATGATCAACTCGGGGTGACGGTCGAGGTCTCCACCGGGCGGCCGACGACGCCGTGCAGGTGGCAGGCGGCCAGCTGGCCCTCCGCGCCGGCCGGCTGCAGCGCCGGGTCGACGTCGTCGCAGGGCTCGAACACGTACGGGCAGCGGGTGCGGAACCGGCAGCCACTGGGGACGGCGGCCGGCGACGGGACGTCGCCGGTCAGCACCACCCGCTCGCGCTTGCGCTCCAGCGCGGGGTGCGGCACCGGCACCGCCGACAGCAGCGCCTGCGTGTAGGGCATCTGCGGCTCGGACCCGACTGCGGACGCCGGCCCGATCTCGACGATCCGCCCCAGGTACATCACCGCGATCCGGTCGGCCACGTGCCGGACGGCGGACAGGTCGTGCGAGACGAACAGCAGGGTCAGCCCCAGCTGCCGCTGCAACCGGCGCAGCAGGTTGAGCACCTGGGCCTGGACGCTGACGTCGAGGGAGGCGATCGCCTCGTCGCAGACCAGGAAGTCCGGCTCGCCGGCCAGCGCGCGGGCGATGCCGACCCGCTGGCGCTGCCCGCCGGAGAACTCGTGCGGGTACCGCCCGGCCACGACCGGGTCGAGGCCGACGAGCTCGAGCAGCTCCCCCACCCGCTGCGCGCGCGCACGCTTGCCGTCGCGCAGGCCGTGCACCTCCAGCGGCTCGGCCACCGTCTGCGCGACCGTGCGACGCGGGTCCAGCGAGGCGAACGGGTCCTGGAAGACCATGCCGGCGCGGCGGCGCAACCTGCGCAGCTCCCGCTTGCCCAGCGTCGTGACGTCGGTTCCGTCGAACTCGATCCGCCCGCCGGTCGGCTCGACCAGCCGCAGCAGCGCGTTGCCGAGCGTCGACTTGCCGCAGCCGGACTCGCCGACCAGGCCCAGCGTCTCGCCCCGGCGGATGTCGAGGTCGACGCCGTCCACCGCCCGGATCGCACCGATCTGGCGGCGGCGGATCCCGCCGGAGCGGATCGGGAAGTGCACCTCCAGGCCGCGCGCGGAGACCAGGACGTCGTCGGTCACGGCGCTTCCTCGCACCACGTCGCCGCCCGGTGCGGCAGCCCACCTTCGCGGCCTTTATGGCCATAAAGGCCGTCGCCGACCTCGACGAGGGGTGGCTGCTCGGTCTCGCAGCGCGGGTCGCTGCGCACCGGGCAGCGCGGCCAGAACACGCACCCGGGCGGCAGGTCGGTCGGGGGCGGTGGGGTGCCGGGGACGGTGGCCAGCTCCACGGGCTCGCCGCCCGTGCGCGCCTGCGCGAGGTCGGGGAGTGCCCCGAGCAGGCCCCGCGTGTACGGGTGGCGGGGGCGCTCGAGGACGTCGTCCGCCGTCCCGTCCTCCACGCAGCGCCCGCCGTACATGACCAGCACCCGGTCGGCGATGCCGGCGACGACGCCGAGGTCGTGGGTGATCCAGACGACGCCGGTGCCGTGCTCGGCCTGCAGCTTCTCGATCAGGTCGATGATCTGCGCCTGCACCGTGACGTCGAGGGCGGTGGTGGCCTCGTCGGCGATGAGCAGGGCCGGCGAGTTGGACAGCGCGATCGCGATCATCACCCGCTGCCGCATGCCGCCGGACAGCTCGTGCGGGTAGCGGTCCAGCGCTCCGACCGGGTCGGGCAGGCCGACCTCGCCGAGCAGCTCGGCGGCCCGTCTGCGGGCGGTTGCCTTGTTCACGTCGGTGTGCGCCCGGATCCCTTCGACCAGCTGCCGGCCCACGGTGAGCACCGGGTTGAGCGAGGTCATCGGGTCCTGGAACACCATGCCGACGCCCGGGCCGCGCACCTGGCGCAGCCGCTCCCGGAGCATGGACAGCAGGTCCTCGCCCTGCAGCACGGCACGACCGGTCACCGTCGCCGTCCGGGCCGGCAGCAGCCCCATCAGGGCGAGCACCGAGACGCTCTTGCCGCTGCCCGACTCCCCCACGACGGCCACGGTCTCGCCCGCACCGACCGAGTAGCTGAGCCCGTTGACGACGTGCGCGGTGCCCCGCGGTGTGCGCAGCCGCACCCGCAGGTCCTCGACCTCCAACAGCGGCGGAGTCACCGGCCACCCCCGCTCATCAGCGTCCGCTGCCGCGGGTCCAGGACGTCGCGCAGGCCGTCGCCGAGCAGGTTGAAGCAGAGCACGGTCAGGAAGATCGCCATGCCGGGGAAGAACGCGATCCACCAGGCCAGGTCGATGTAGCCGCGGCCCTCGGCGAGCATCAGCCCCCACGACGGGTTCGGCGGCTGGGTGCCCAGGCCGAGGAACGACAGCGCCGCCTCGGCCAGCACCGCGAAGGCCAGGCTGATCGAGGTCTGCACGATGATCGGCGGCGCGGCGTTGGGCAGCACGTGCCGGGTGAGCAGCCGCCAGTCGCTGGCGCCGACCGACCGCGAGGCGCGCACGTACACCTCCTCGCGGACGCCGAGCACGCTGGCGCGGCTTACGCGGGCGAAGATCGGCACGTAGACGATCGCGATCGCCAGCGCGGTGTTGCCCGAGCCCGGCCCGCGGACGGCGAGCACGGCGATGGCCAGCAGCACCGCCGGGAAGGCGAACAGCATGTCCATGATCCGCATCAGGACGTCGTCCACCCATCGGCCGTAGAAGCCGGCGAGCAGCCCGATCGTCGCGCCGACCACCAGCGCGATGCCGACGGCGAGGAAACCGACCCGTAGCGACACCGACGCGCCCAGGATGATCCGGGACAGGATGTCGCGGCCGAGGTCGTCGGTGCCGAACCAGTGCTCGAGGCTCGGTGGCTGCAGCCGCGCCGCGACGTCGATCTCGTTGGGGCCCTGTGGCGCCAGCTGGTCGTCGAAGATCGCGATGAGGATGATCAGCAGCAGCACGACGGCGGCGACCGCGGCCGTCGGGTTGCGGGCCAGCAGGCCCAGCGTCTCCCGCCAGCGCGGCGTGGCCGGCTTCAGTGACGGGGCGCCCGACGGCGGTTCGGACGGCGTCCCGGCGCGGGGCCCGGCGGGGGGCTCGGCGGGGGGCTCGGTGCCCGGGGTGGGTGCGGGCGTGGGCTGGATGCTCACCGGCTCACCTGCGGATCCTCGGGTCGATGGCGGTGTAGAGCAGGTCGACCACCAGGTTGATCACGAGGAAGACCACCGCGAACAGCAGGATGGCGCCCTGCAGGACCGGGTAGTCGCGGGCCTCCACCGCCTGCAGCGCGAGCTGCCCGAGACCGGGCCAGGCGAACACGATCTCGACCACGACCACGCCCGAGAGCAGGTAGGCCAGCTGCACGCCGATCACGGTGACCAGCGGCAGCAGCGCGTTGCGCAGCACGTGCCAGCCGAGCACCTGGCGCCGGGGCAGCCCCTTCGCCTCCGCCGTCCGGACGTGGTCGGAGCCCAGCGCCTCCAGCACGCTGGACCGGACGAACCGGGTGATCACCGACCCCGACACCACACCGACGACGACCGCCGGCATGATCAGCCGCTGCGCCCAGCCCACCGGGTCCTCCGCGAGCGGCACGTACCCGCCGCTGGGCAGCCAGCCGAGCGTGCCGGCGAACACCAGGATCAGCACGATGCCCATCCAGAAGTCGGGCACCGAGATGCCGAACTGGCTGATCACCGTGGCCACGCGGTCGACGAACGAGCGCGGCCGCAGCGCCGACACCGTGCCCAGCGGGATGGCGATGAGCAGCGCGACCAGGAGGGCGGCGAAGGCGAGCGTCACCGTCGCCGGCAGCCGCTCCAGGATCAGCACCGTCACCGGTTCGCCGCTGCGGAAGCTGACGCCGAGGTCACCGGTGATCGCGCCGCCCAGCCAGGTGAAGAACTGCTGGAACAGCGGCTGGTCCAGGCCCGAGCGCGCCATCAGCGCGTCGTAGGTGTCCTGGTTGAACCGGGTGCCCAGCGCCAGCCGCACCGGGTCGCCGGGGACGAGGTGCACCAGGGTGAACACGAGCACGCTCACCCCGGCGAGCACCACCACCGACTGCCCGGTGCGGCGGAGCAGGTACCCCGTCATGTCAGGGCAGGGTGACCGTCTCGAAGTTGATCGCCTTGTCGGCGCGGATCTGGTAGCCCGACATCCCCGGAGCCCATGCCTGCACGACGTCGGGGTTGTACAGGTAGAGGTAGGAGACGTCGTCGACGATCAGCTGCGCGGCCGAGTCGTAGAGCTCCTTGCGGGCGTCCTGGTCGGTCTCGGTCGCGGCGTCGGTGAGCAGCTGGTCGACCTCCGGGTTGCTGTAGCCCTGGTAGTTGTTCGAGCCGTCGGTGATGTGCTGCGAGTGGTAGTAGTCGAACGGGTCGATGTTGCCCAGCCAGCCCAGCAGAAAGGCGTCGTAGTCGCCCTGACCCTGCCGGTCCAGCCACGTCGCGAAGTCCACGTTCTGGACGTCGACCTCGATGCCGATCGGCTCGAGCTGGCTGGCGATCACCTGGGCAGCCGTCACCGTCTCGGGGAACTCGTCGGTGACCATCAGGCCCATCTCGATCGGGGTCTCGACGCCGGCGTCCGCGAGCAGCTGCTGCGCCTCGTCCGCGTCGGTCTCGAACGGCGCGTAGTCGGTGTAGAAGAAGCTGTCCTCGGGGATCGCCGTCTGGTTCGGCTGCGCCGCCCCGAACTTGGCCGCCTCGGTGACCGCGTCCCGGTCGATGGCCGTGGCGATGGCCCGGCGGACGTCGCGGTCGCCGAAGGGCTCGACGTCGTAGTTCATGGACATGTACCAGTAGTCGACGCTCGGCGTGGTCGCGAGCTCCACCTGGTCGTCACCCTGCAGCGCCTCGATCTGCTGCGGCGGGATGTTGTCGGTCCACTGCACCTCGCCGTTCTGCAACGCGGTCAGGGCCGCGGCCGGCTCGGTGATGTAGCGGAACTCCACACCGTCGACCGTGACGTCGCCGCCCCAGTAGTCGTCGTAGGCGGTGAGCACCGTCGCGCTGGCCCCGGAGCTCTCCAGCTCGAACGGGCCGGTGCCCACGGCCTGGGTGGTCAGGTCGAACTCCTCCGCGGCGCCCTCCGGGAGGATCGCCATCCCCTTGAAGCCGCCGATCAGCGCGGGCAGGTTCGGCGTGGGCTGGCTGACCGTGATCTCCACGGTCTGCGGGTCGACCTCCTCGACGCTCTCGACGGTCGCGAAGCGGTAGGCGTTGGCCAGTTCCTCGTCGATGATCCGGTTGTAGGAGTAGACGACGTCCGCGGCGTCGAACTCGCTGCCGTCGTGGAAGGTGACCCCCTCCCGCAGCGTGAAGGTCCAGGTCAGGCCGTCCTCGCTGGTCTCCCAGTCCTCGGCCAGGCTGGGCTCCATCGTGAGGTCGTCGGCGCTGGGGACGACGAGGGTGTCGTAGACGTTCTCGAGGATCTGGAAGCTCGGGTACGCCGTCGTGACGTGCGGGTCGAGCTGATCGGGCTGGGCCGCCACCGCGGCGACGAGCGTGCCGCCCCCGCCGCCACCACCACCGCCGTCTCCGGTGCCGGTGTCGACGCTCTCGCCGCCTCCGGAGCAGGCACCGACCGCGAGCAGGACGGCAGCGGTGAGAGGCAGGACTCGGGTGGGGCGCACGGGGGATCCTCCGGCGGGCTGGGCGACAGCTAGCTCCTCGACACTTCCCTGGCCCCGCGCCGCCTGCCACCCGAGAACGGCCCTGGGCGGGATCGTTGCCAGACCGTCACATCGCCGTCATCCGCACCCCCGACCGGCACTTATGGCCATAAAGGCCGAAGGTGGCGGATGTCATATGGTCTGACCATGCGGCTGAGTCTGGAGAGCAACTCCACCCGGACGCTCGTCGTCCTCCCCGCGGCGGTCCTGGCCGAGCAGGCGATCTCCCGCCGGCCGTTGCGGCCGCAGTGGCTGCCGGTGATGCTGGCCGGCTTCCTCACCTACAAGCTCTCCGGCCGCTACCGCATCCGGCACGCGGGCGGGCCGCCCGGGATGTCGCAGGGCTTTCCGGAGCGGATCATCGACACCGGCCCGTACGCCTACACCCGCAACCCGATGTACCTCGGGCACATGATCTATCTGGCCGGGCTCACGCTGGTCACCCGCTCGCCGCTCGCGCTGGCCATCGCCTCGGCCCGCATCCCCTGGTACGACCAGCGCGCCGCGAAGGACGAGAAGCGCCTCGAGGAGAAGTTCGGCACCGAGTACGCCGAGTACCGCGACCGCGTCCCGCGCTGGGTCGGCCTGCCGAAGCCCCGGTGACCCGAGCGACCGTCAGTCGACGGTCACCTGGTTGAACGGCAGGTACGGCGCGACCCACGGGAAGACGACGAACAGCAGCAGCGCGACCACCGCCAGCACGAGAAGCACGGACTGAAGGGCGCGCAGCCCCGTGCCGCCGGGCAGGTGCCGCCAGATCCAGCCGTACACGTCGACCCCTCTCAGCCCTGCAGCTCGGGCGGGCCGGCCGGGAGGTCGGCCTTGCTGACGCCCTCGCCCTCGAGCTCCGCGTGGATGATGAGCCGCTGCTCGGCGGAGAAGCGGGGATGGCACGTCGTCAGCGTGAGGTACCTGCCCGTGCCGGCGGCATCCGGCGCCTGGTTCGGCGTCGGTGAGATCACGTCGACCTCGGAGGGGTGGACGATCTGCATGCCCGGGATCCCGCTGGGGTCCGCGGCGAGGTCGCCGCTGGTCGGGTCGCCCAGCACCCGGTAGACGAACCACCTGTCGGCGGTCTCGACGACGATCGGGTCACCGGCCTGCATCAGGTCCAGTTCCAGGAACGGCGACCCCTTGCCCACGCGGTGCCCGGCGATGGCCACGTTGCCGACGTCGCCGGGCAGCGCCGTCCCGACGTAGTGGCCGGGGCCCTGCGACAGCTGCGCCTCCTCGGTGCCCTCCAGCACCACGCGGCGGTAGTCCTCGCCCAGCCGCGGGACGTGCAGCACGGCGAGGCCGTCGCCGAGGTCGACCGTCCTGCGGTCGTCGGCCGCCACGTCGAGGTCCTGCCACTCGGCGAGCAGTTGCTCGCCGAGCTCCTCCTGGCGCTGCGCGGTCATCCAGTCGGTCACGTAGACCTCGTAGACGACGTACAGCAGGACGACGAGACCGCCGGTCACCAGCAGCTCGCCCAGAGCCCCGGTGATCCTGCGCCACCACGATCCCCGGTGGCGCCCGGCGGTCTCGTCGTCCATGTCGATTCCTCCGATCAGGCCGCGGCGCGGCGGCGGGAGACCACCATCAGCCCGGCGCCGACGGCCAGCGCGGCGAGGCCGCCGGTCAGCGGAGCCGCGATGTCGAAGCCGGTGTAGGCGAGGCCGCCCGCACCCGTGATGCCGCCGGTGACGGTCACCGGGAGGGCCAGGTAGCGGACGTTCCCGTCGGGGTCGACGCCGGAGGCCACGAGGGTGTGGTCGCCGTTGGCCAGGCCTTCGGGGATGGTCACGGTCACCTCGAAGCTACCGGTCGCGTCGGTGACGACCGAGGTGAGCACCTGCGGCTCGGAGTAGATCGCCACGGTCACCGTCGAGAACGGCAGGTAGCCGGTGCCGCGCAGGGTGATCTCCGTGCCGACGGCCATCGGGCCCTGCTGATCGGCCGGGACCTCGAGCTCGCCCTGGGCGGCCGGCACGGTCGCCGGCAGCTTCGGCTCCGGGGTCTTGCCCGCCGACACCATCGCGGAGGGGAGTCCGTCGTTGCCCTTCGTGTCCACCGCCCAGACGGAGAACGAGTAGGTGTTACCGGGCTGGGCCGGGAAGACGCAGACCCGCTCGGCGCTCACCGGGACCGACTCGCAGGCGGGTCCGCCCATCTGGCCGCCACTCCAACCGACCACGTAGCTCGCCACCGGGAAGCTGCCGGCACTCGTCGGCGCGGACCAGGTGATCGTGACCGACGAGGGGCCGGCCTTCGCGACGACGCCGGTCGGGGCGCCGATGGGCTTGGCGGGCGTGAGGTGCAGCGCCGAGCTGGCGGCACCCGGGCCGGCGGTGTCACTGACACCCCGCACCCGGACCGCGTAGGTGGTGCCGTTGGTCAGTCGGGAGACGGTGAACTCGAAGGTGCCGTAGTACTCCGTGGTGTCGGCAGCGACCCAGGTGGAACCGCCGTTGAGGCTGTACTCCCAGGAGTCGGCGTCGCTGCCGTTGGGGCCCTCGCTCCAGACCCGCTCGAAGGCCACGGTCAGCGAGGCGTCACCGGCGCTGCCGTACAGCCCGGTGGGTGCCGGCGGGGGCAGCGTGCAGGGGGTGACCCAGCCGTAGACGTAGCCGCCGCCACCACCCCCGCCGACCTCGTCGTAGTCGACGGAGGAGTCGGGCCAGGTCACGGTGTTCTCCGTGCCGCCGCCACCGGCCCCGCCGGCCCCGCCGTTCGCGTCGGACGCCGCAGCGCCGGCACCGCCGAAGGCGACGAGGGACACCTCTGCGCCGATCACGGTGGAGGCGCCGCCGCCACCGCCGCCGTTGAGGTCTGCGTACTCTCCGATCTGACCGGCGGCACCGGCATACCCCGCGGCGCCCGAACCAGCCTCGCCGCCAGCGGTGGCGTCGGCGTTGCCGCCGGCGCCGCCGGCGGTGATGGCGAGCACGTCGCCGGGCGTGACCGGGGTGGTCACCTCGAGGTAGCCGCCGTAGCCGCCCTCGTTGTTGTCGCTGGACCGGCCGCCGCCCGCTCCGGCGAGGGTCCAGTCGATCTGGCAGTAGCCGGCCGGCACGGTCCAGTCGCCGTCGACGACGACGTCCTCCGAAGGATCGGTGCCGACGGAGAAGGCCTCCAGCGGTGCGGCGTGCGCCACCCCGCCGAGGCCGAGAACTGCTGTGGACATGCCCAGCGTGCCCGCGGCCAGGAGGCCTGCAGCACGACGGAGCGGAGACGTGGACTGCACGAAGACCCCCGAAACCATGTGCCCGGTGCGCCGGGCTCGGACGCCCGGACGCCGGACGCGGGCAGCAGCGGATCACGTGCTCCGCCACGCCCCGCCGTCCGCCACGCCCGGCGACGGCGATGGTGCACCACGTGATCTTTTCGTGATGTTTGGGGATACTCGCAGGTCAGGGGGCTGTGGGATGCACGAGACATCCCCACCAAATTACTTCGCGGAACTAGCGATAGTCGCTTTACAGCCCGTCCCGTTCCGTCCAGCGGCGGATCGTGCCCACCAGGTGCTCGGTGCCCGCCTTCGCGTTGCGGACGGCGACGTCCCAGCCACCCGGCAGCACCGGCGCGGTCGCCAGCGTCACGGTGGACGGCAGGAACAGCGGCTTCCGGAACGCGACGTCGACACTCATCGCCTCGGGCAGCCGGCCTTCGAGCGCGGCGAGCGCTCGGGCCTTGACCCACATGCCGTGCGCGATCGCGCGCTTGAACCCCAGCGCCTTCGCGGTCAGCGAGGACATGTGGATCGGGTTCACGTCGCCGGAGACCTTGGCGTAGCGACGTCCGGTGTCGTCGGCCACCCGCCAGCGGATGGCGCCGTCGGGCAGCTCGCCGATCCGGACGTCGGTGTCGGACTCCGGTGCACCGGCGGGAGCCTGCGCCTTGCGGGCGAGATACGTCGAGCGCCCCCGCCAGACCTCCTCTCCGCCGGAAGACACCGAGGCACACAGGTCGACCGTCGCGCCGGAGCGGTGCGTGGCGAACCGCTCGGACCAGACCTCCACGTCGAGCGTCTCGCCGGTGCCGATCGGCCGCAGCACGTCGATGCGGTTGCGCACGTGCACCAGTCCGACCAGGGCCAGCGGGAACGCCCTGTCGCTCATCAGCGCGACCTGCAGCGGGAAGCTGAGGATGTGCGGGTAGGTGGGCGGCACGACGTCGGCCAGCCCGAACCCGCAGACCCGGGCGTAGGCGGCCAGGTCCGCGGGGTCGACGTCCACACCGCTGCGCGCCAGCCGGGTATCGGGCAGGTCGCCGCCGCGGCCGCGGGCGGTGACCGCGGCCCGGGCGAAGAGCGCGGGCAGGTTCGGTGCGCGGTCCAGTTCGGTGCGAGACATCAGGCCCCCCTTCTCAGGCACCCAGCATCGACTGGCCGCACACCCGCACGGTCTGGCCGTTGACGGCCGACGACCCGGGCTGGGACAGCCAGGCGATGGTCTCGGCGACGTCCTCGGGCAGGCCGCCCTGCTGCAGTGAGTTGATCCGCGAGCCGACCTCGCGGGTGCCCAGCGGCATCGTCGCCGTCATCTCCGTGACGATGAAGCCCGGGGCGACGGCGTTGATGGTCGCCCCGCGCCGCGCGAACTCCGGCGCCCACGCGCGCACCATGCCGATGACACCGGCCTTCGACGCCGCGTAGTTGGTCTGCCCGCGGTTGCCGGCGATGCCCGACTGCGAGCTCACCGCGATCACCCGCGCACCGGGCTTCAGGACGCCGTCGGCGTCCAGCAGCGCCTGGGTGATGTCGAGCTGCGCCTGCAGGTTCACGGCCATGACCGAGTTCCAGCGGGCGGCGTCCATGTTGACCAGCAGCTTGTCGCGGGTGATGCCGGCGTTGTGGACGACGATGTCCACGCACCCGTCCCCACCCGCGGAGTGCCGCTCCCGCAGGTGCTCGATCAGCCGCTGCGCGGCGTCCGGTGCGGTGATGTCGAGCTGGAACGCGGTGCCGCCCACCTCGTTGGCCACCTGGGTCAGCGACTCCCCCGCAGCCGGGATGTCGACGGCGACGACGTGCGCGCCGTCGCGGGCCATCACCCTGGCGATGGCCGCGCCGATGCCGCGGGCGGCCCCGGTGACGACGGCCACGGTGCCGGCCAGCGGCTTCTCGTGGTCCTCACCGGCCGGCGGGTCGACCGGCGACAGGGTCACGGCCTGGCCGTCGACGTAGGCCGAGCGGCCGGACAGGAAGAAGCGCACCGGGCTGGCCAGCCCCGCCTCGGCGCCCTCGGGCACGAAGAGCAGGTTGGCCGTCGACCCGTTGCGAAGCTCCTTGGCCACCGAACGGACCAGTCCGTCCAGCGCCTGCCGGGCGGCCGCCTGCGCCGGCCCGTCGGCGTCGGACGGCGGGTCGGCCAGCACCAGCACCCGGCCGGTCCGCGCCAGCCGCTTCACCGCGGGGGCGAGGAAGTCGTGCGCGGCGGTCAGGTCGGCCGGCGTCCGCAGCCCGGTGGCGTCGAGGATCACCGCCGCCGGCCGCTCGCCGTCCGTACCGCCGTCGACCGTGACCGGCGACTGCACCGGAACCCCGGCGTCGCCGAGGATCTCGGTCAGCCGGGCACGCAGCCGGCCCTCCCCGGCCGAGCCGATGACGGCGGGGCCGGGCAGCAGCGGGTCGCCGGGGGTGTAACGGCGCAGCACCGCCGGGCGGGGCAGGCCGAGCTTCGTGGTGAGCGTCGTGCCCACCCCGGAGTTCGCGAAGTCGCGGTACCAGTCACTCACAGGTGGAGATCCTTCCGAGAGGGGCCTTTATGGCCATAAGTGCCGGGCTCGAGCCCGCCGGCCGGCCGGCGGGCGGCACTTATGGCCATAAAGGCCGGGGCTCGAGCCCGGCGTCAGGACTCGAGGATGGCGACGACGCCCTGGCCGCCCGCGGCGCAGATCGAGATCAGCCCGCGCTTGCCGGGGCCGGCCTCGTGCAGCTGCTTGGCCAGCGAGGCGACGATCCGCCCGCCGGTCGCGGCGAACGGGTGGCCCGCGGCCAGCGACGAGCCGTTGACGTTGAGCTTCGAGCGGTCGATCGAGCCGAGGGGCGCGTCGAGGCCCAGCTTCTCCTTGCAGAAGGCCGCGTCCTCCCACGCCTTGAGCGTCGAGAGCACCGTCGAGGCGAACGCCTCGTGGATCTCGTAGTAGTCGAAGTCCTGCAGGGTCAGCCCGTTGCGGGCGAGCATCACCGGCATGGCGTAGACCGGCGCCATCAGCAGGCCCTCGCCGCCGTGCACGTAGTCGACGGCGGCCGTCTGCGCGTCGACCAGGTGGGCGAGCACGGGCAGACCGTGGTCGGATGCCCACTCGTCCGAGGCCATCAGGACGGCGGAGGCGCCGTCGGAGAGGGGCGTGGAGTTGGCCGCGGTCATCGTGCCGTTCTCGCCGCCGAACACCGGCGAGAGCTTCGCCAGCTTCTCGATCGACGAGTCCGGCCGCAGGTTCTGGTCGCGGGTCAGGCTCAGGTACGGCGTGACCAGGTCGTCGAAGAAGCCGCGGTCGTAGGCGGCGGCCAGGTTCCGGTGCGAGCGCACGGTGAGCTCGTCCTGCTCCTCGCGGCCGATCTCCCACTTCTCGGCGGTGATCGCGGCGTGGTCGCCCATCGCCAGGCCGGTGCGCGGCTCGGCGTTGCGCGGGATGTCCGGCACGATGTGCCCCGGCCGCAGCCCGCCCAGTGCCTTGAGCCGCTGCTGGACCGTCTTCGCACTGTTCAGCGCGATCAGCACGCGGCGCAGGTCGTCGTTGACGGCCAGCGGGGCGTCGGACGTCGTGTCCACACCACCCGCGATGCCCGACTCGATCTGGCCGAGCGCGATCTTGTTGGCGACCAGGACGGCCGCCTCCAGGCCGGTGCCGCAGGCCTGCTGCACGTCGTAGGCCGGCGTGGCGGCCGACAGCTGGGAGCCCAGCACCGACTCGCGGGTCAGGTTGAAGTCGCGGGCGTGCTTGAGGACGGCGCCGGCGACGACCTCGCCCAGCTGGCGGCCCTGCAGACCGAACCGGGCGACCAGCCCGTCGAGGGTGGCGGTGAGCATGTCCTGGTTGGACGCCTGGGCGTAGGCGGAGTTGGAGCGGGCGAACGGGATGCGGTTCCCGCCGAGGATCGCGGCGCGGCGTGCGGAAGTGCTGCGAGCCATGGGGACCTCCGGGGTCGGTTGCGTTGGCCGGTACCGACAGTACCCGGTACCGTCTGACACATGAAAGTCGAGGCGGTGAGAAGCTCGTCGCACGCCAAGATCACGCACTCCGGCGATCGGCGCGACCCGAACCGTGCCCGGGACCGGCGCGATTCCCGGTGGGACGAGCACCGCAGGGCCCGTCGCGAGCAGCTCGTCGACGCCGCGCTCGCGGCGGTCTCCCGGCACGGTGCCGGCGTGGGCATGGACGAGATCGCCGCGACCGCAGGCACCAGCAAGACCGTCGTCTACCGGCACTTCAGCGACCGCGGGGAGCTGCACACCGCCGTCTGCACCCGGGTCGCCGGGCAGCTCACCGACACCCTGCGCGCGGCCATGCAGAGCAGTGAGCACCCGCGCGGCATGCTCGCGGCCGCGATCGACGCCTACCTGGCCTTCCTGGAGGCCGACCCGGAGGTCTACCGGTTCGTCGTCTCCCGGCAGCCGTCGTCCCCTGCGGACGGCGACCCGATCACCACCCTGTCCGACCTCGTCGGCGACCAGGCGGCCGCCGTCGTCGCGACCGCCCTCGAGCGCGCCGGCGCCGACGTCACCCCCGCGGCGCCCTGGGGCCACGGCGTCGTCGGGCTGGTCCGCTCGGCCGCCGACTGGTGGCTGCGTGCCGAACGCCCCATGCTGCGCAGCGATCTCGCCGCACACCTGACCGATCTCGCCTGGGCCGGACTCTCCGGCGTCGTGAGGACTCCCGAGGAGGAGCAATGACGAGCACCCTTCCCCCGTCGGTCGACCCGAAGAAGATCCAGGAGATCCTCGACGGGCGCTGGGCGCACGTGCGCCGCGACGCCCGCGAGAACCTGAGCGACGAGGACTTCCTGCCGGTCTACGGCGAGTCGATGGCGCAGGCCCGCGAGCGCGTGACCCGCGCGACGGCGAAGCTGGCCGAGTCCGGCCGCGCGGTGCTCGGCTTCCCGAAGCAGTACGGCGGCCAGGACGACCAGGGCGGCTCGGTCACCTCGATCGAGATGCTCGCCTACGGCGATCTGTCGATCATGGTCAAGGCCGGCGTGCAGTGGGGCCTGTTCGGCGGCGCCGTCCAGTTGCTGGGCACCGAACGGCACCACGCCGAGTACCTGCCGACGATCATGAGCTTCGAGCTGCCCGGCTGCTTCGCGATGACCGAGACCGGGCACGGGTCCGACGTCCAGCAGCTGCGGACGACGTGCACCTACGACCCCGAGACGCAGACGTTCGACCTGCACACCCCGCACCAGGCCGCCCGCAAGGACTACATCGGCAACGCGGCCCAGGACGGCCGGGCCGCCGTCGTCTTCGCCCAGCTGATCACCGGCACCAGGGGCGAGGCCCCGGAGGGACGGGGCGTGCACGCCTGGATCGTGCCGATCCGCAACGCCGACGGCACACCCTGCGAGGGCGTCACGATCGGGGACGACGGCGCGAAGGCCGGCCTGCTCGGCGTCGACAACGGCCGGCTGAGCTTCGACCACGTGCGGTTGCCGCGCGAGGCGCTGCTCGACCGCTACGGCCAGGTCCACGAGGACGGCACCTACTTCAGCTCGATCGAGAACGAGACCCGCCGCTTCTTCACCATGCTCGGCACCCTCGTGCGCGGCCGGGTCAGCGTGGGCGGGGCGGCGGCGTCGGCGACCAAGCTGGCGCTCGACATCGCCGTCCGGTACGGCGAGGTGCGCCGCCAGTTCGCCGCCCCCGGCGAGGAGCGCGAGATCGTCATCAACGACTACCTCGTGCACCAGCGCGAGCTGCTCACGGCGCTGGCCAGGACCTACGCGCTGCACTTCGCGCAGGGCGAGCTGGTCAGCAGCCTGCACGACGTGCAGACCCGGGTGCACGTGCACGGCGAGGAGGTCGACGAGGAGGCGCAGCGCGAGCTCGAGTCGCGCGCGGCCGGGCTCAAGGTGGCGCAGACCGCGCACGCCACGGCGACCATCCAGATGTGCCGGGAGGCCTGCGGCGGCGCCGGCTACCTGCAGGAGAACCGGCTGCCCCACCTCAAGGCCGACACCGACGTGTTCACCACGTTCGAGGGCGACAACACCGTCCTGCTGCAGCTGGTGGCCAAGGGGCTGCTCACCGGCTACCGCGACGCGTTCGGGTCGCTCGACGGCTGGGGCAAGGTCGGCTTCGTCGCCGACATGGTCCGCGAGACGGTGCTGGAGCGGACGGCGGCCCGTGGGCTGATCCAGCGGCTGGTCGACGCCGTCCCGGGCCGGGACGACGAGGTGCCGCTGCTCGACCGCGGCTGGCAGCTGAAGATGCTCGAGGACCGCGAGAAGCACGTGCTCGAGGGCGCCATCAAGCGGCTGCGCAAGAACTCGACGACCGACGGCATGGCGCCCTTCGACATGTTCAACGACGTCCAGGACCACGTGCTCAAGACGGCCACCGCGCACATCGACCGGGTGGTGCTCGAGGCGTTCGTCGACGCGGTGGACAAGACCGAGGACCCGGCGGTCAAGCGAGTGCTCGACGCCGTGTGCGACCTCTACGCGCTGACCACGATCGAGCAGGACGCCTCCTGGTTCATGTCCCACGGCCGGCTCACCCCGAACCGCGCCAAGGCGGTGACGGCGGCGATCAACGCGCTGCTCAAGCAGCTGCGGCCGCACATGGTGACGCTGGTCGACGCCTTCGGCATCCCGGAGGCGTGGAAGGCCGCGAAGATCCTCGAGGAGGAGGCACAGCGGCAGGAGGCGATGGCCGCGGAGGACGCCCGCCTGCGGACCGTCACCGGCACCGGCACCCCCGACGCCACGGCCACCGACCTCGAGGTCGCCCCCGCCCAGTAGGAGTTGATCATCGTCTGCGTGCCCGCGACACGGGCGGACACGCCGTCCGGACGCGCACGCAGACGATGATCAACTCGACCTGAGGCGGACGGCGAGGACGGCGACGTCGTCCTCGGCGTCGGGCAGGAACATGCGGGCCAGCAGTCGGTCGCACATCTCGTCGAGCGACAGGCCCGCACACCGGCGCAGCACCTCGACCAGCTCGGTCGTGCCGTCGTCGATCCCGCGGTCGCGGCGCTCGACGAGCCCGTCGGTGTAGAGCAGCACCGTCGTCCCGGGCTCGAGCAGCACCTCGTGGTCGTGGCGCGGCTGGTCGGGGGCGACCCCGATCAGCAGGTCCGCGTGATCGCCGCCCAGCAGCCGGACGCTCCCGTCGGGCGACACGACCGCGGGCGGCGGGTGCCCGGCACTGGACCAGCACAGCACCTGTCCGCCGCCGTCGGCCGGCCGCAGCGAGGCGACGGTCGCGGTCGCCATCGTGTCCAGCTGCAGCCCGTCGACGGCCAGGTCGAGCTCGGTCAGGACGGCGGCCGGCGTGTGCGTGCTCGCGTAGCCGATGCCGCGCAGCAGGCCGCGCACCTGGCCCATCGCCGCGGCGGCGCGGGTGTCGTGCCCGACGACGTCGCCGATGGCCAGCACGACCTCGCCCGAGGGCTGCTGGAAGGCGTCGTACCAGTCACCGCCGATCTCGACCCCGGCCGAGGCCGGCACGTACCGGACGACGATCTCGCAGCACTCCGGCCGCGGCGGATCGGTGAGCATGCTGCGCTGGAGGGCGTCGGCGAGCGCCCGCTGCTGGCCGTAGAGCCGCGACTGCTGGAGCGCCAGCCCCGCCCGGCGGCCGATCTCGACGGCGGTGTCGACCTCCACCTGCGTGTGCGCGCCGCGCTCCGCACCGGAGAAGAGCCCGAGCGCGCCGAGGGTCTGCCCGCGCGCCTCCAACGGCACCACCATGCCCGCGGCCGCGCCGAGACGGACCAGTCCCGCGCGCACGTCCGGGTCGGGGATGGCCTGCGCCATGACGTCGTCCGGGATCTCGGCGAGCACCAGCGGCCGCCCCGTCGTCGTCACGACGCGGGCGGCGGACTGCTCGGTCATCACCGAGACCATCGATCGGACGTAGTCCTGCACCTCCTCGAGGCGGGCGGGGTCGCGGTGCGCCGAGGCCAGGCCGTACAGCCGGCCCTGCTCGTCGTTGACCACGACCCAGCACCAGTCACCGAGCTCCGGGACGACGAGGTCGGCGAGCTGCTCGATCTGGGCGGCGATGTCGAGGCTGCCCGACAGCACGCGGCCGACCTCGGCGAGCAGCTGCAGGCGCTGGTTGGCCAGCCGCATCGCCGCCTCGGCAGCGGCGCGCTCCTGCGCCGCGTGCAACCGCGAGACGCTGAGCGCGATCTGCGCGGCCAGCCCCTCGAGCAGCCCGATGTCGTCGTCGGTGAACTCCCGCGCCTGGTTCCAGGTGGCCACGAAGCTGCCGAGCAGCGAGCCCTCGATCCGCAGCGGGACGGCGGCCAGGGCGTGCACGCCGAACACCTCGCTGATCTCGGCCATCCGTGGGAACCGCCGGGCCGCGCTCTCCGCGTCGGTGATCAGGATCCGCTCACCGGTGCGGGCGACGTGCTGGGTGGGCAGGGAGTCGTCGAGCTCGATCACGATGCCCTCCGGGGGCAGCGCCTCGTGGATCTCGGCGACCACGGCGTCGACGAGCCGTCGTCCGAGGTGCACGCGCAGCTTGCCGTCGATCGGGTCGAACACGGCGATGCCACCGGAGTCGGCGTCGAGTACCTGGGCACCGCGCAGCGTGATGTCGGCGAGCTGGTCGATGCGGGTGGCGTGCGCGATCTCCGCGGCGACCTCGGCGATGGCTGTCGCCCGGCGCATGGCGACCAGCCGGGCGTCGGCGGCCTCGCGCGCCTCGGTGACGTCGAGCACCGTGCCGAGGATCCGCTCGGGCTGGCCGTCCGAACCGACGACCACGCGCCCGCGGGACACCGTCCAGCGCACCTCGCCGTCCGGACGCCGGTTGCGCACCTCGACGGTGTACTGGGAGCGGGCGACGACGGCCTCGGCGATCGACTCCCGCGCCAGCTCCCGGTCCTCGGGATGGACGTAGTCGTCGACCAGCCGCTCCATCATCATGCCGACGACGGGCCCCTCGACCCCGAAGATCGCCGCGCAGCGGACGTCGCAGTCGAACAGGCCGGTCCGCAGGTCGATCTCCCAGATGCCGACCGAGCTCGCCTCCAGGGCCACCTCGAGCCGCGCCAGGGAGGTGCCGACGGCCGACCGGGCCGCCGACAGCTCCAGCTCGGCCACGACGGAGGCGGCCAGCTGGTCGAGCAGCTCAGCGTCGTCGTCGGTCCAGTTCCGGGGGACGGGGTCGTACACGGCGAGGGCGCCGACCGCGTGGCCCGACGCCGAGATCAGCGGCGCCCCGAGGTAGGCACGCACCTGGCCGGAGGTGACCGCCGGCAGGGCGGCGAGCGCCGGGTCGTCGGCGGCGGAGGGGACGTTGAGCGGCGCGGCCTGGCGGATCGTGATCGCCGACAGCGCGCCGGTGAGCAGGGCGGGGCCGCCGATGACCCCCTCCGGCAGCCCGTAGCCGCCGATGACCCGGTCCTCGTCGGTGAACAGCGTGACCTTGGCGTGCCCGGCGCCCACCAGCCGCGCGGCCAGGCCCGACAGCCGGTCGAAGGCGGCGTGCCCGGACACCTCGAGCATGAGCCTGCGGGCTGCGGCGATCCGCATGGGGTCGGCCAGGGGGTCACCGGAGGCGCCCCATGCCGCCGACGCGGGCATCGCCCTCACCCCTCCCTCGTGTGCCGAACGGGTTCCGAGACGGAAACGAACGAACAGCCCATGCTGTCACGCCCCGCTGCCGGACCGTGACCGTCCCGATCGGTGTCGGGTGCCGGGAGCCCCCCACCTGAGTGACTCCTCCCGCTCAAGCGGCACCCCGGACCAGCCGATCACCTTGCCATGATCGGGACGCGCACAGGAACACTCCCCGACTGCCGCCCCCTGCTCGCCGACCCCGGCGACCTCACCCTGGTGTTCCAGCCGATCGTCGACCTGGCCGCCGCGACGGTCGCGGGCTACGAGGCACTGGCCCGCTTCCCGGGCACGGCAGGCCCCGACGTCTGGTTCGCCGCGGCCGCGGAGGCCGGCATCGCCGCCGAGCTCGAGGCGCTCGCCGTCCACCAGGCCCTCGCCCGGCTGCCCGAGCTGCCGGAGAACACGTTCCTGACCGTCAACGTCAGCCCGCACCTGCTCGGCACCGCGCCCGTGCAGGAGGCGTTCGCCACCCGACCGCGCCTGGAGCGGGTCGTCGTGGAGCTGACCGAGCACACGCCGGTCGACGACCTGGCCGCCCTGCACCGGCAGACCGAGGAGCTGCGCGCCCGCGGCGCGCTCATCGCCCTCGACGACGCCGGCAGCGGCTACTCCGGCCTGCAGCAGCTCGCGGCGCTGCGGCCGCAGATCGTCAAGCTCGACCGGGCGCTGGTCACCGACGCCGACACCGACCCGGTGCGGGTGGCCCTGGCCGAGATGGTCGGCGAGTTCGCGGGGCGGATCGACGCCTGGCTGCTGGCCGAGGGCCTGGAGACCGTCGCGGAGCTCGCCGCCTTCATCCGGCTCGGCGTCCCGCTCGGGCAGGGCTGGGTGCTCGCCCGTCCGGCACCGGAGTTCCGGCCGCTCGCCGCCGACGTGCAGGAGCTCGTTCGGGCGCAGGTGGCCCGCGTGCGGCTCACCGACAGCGTGGCCTCGCTGCTGCGCCCGGTGCGGCAGATCCCCGCCGCCGAGCGCGACGGCATCCCGCCCTCGGTCCTCACCGGCCCGCTCGGCGAACCGGTCGGGATGGTGCTCTGCGACCCGCGGACCGACGAGGTCTACACCGCGCCGGTCTCGCTGCGCGTGCACCCGTCGGCCGACGTCACCGAGACGCTGCAGCGCGCCCTCACCAGACCGCCGGCACACCGCTTCGACCCGGTGCTCTGCACCGACCCCACCGGCGCCGTCGTCGGCCTGCTCCGGGTCGAGGACCTCGCCTCCGCCTCGGCCGCCCGCGGGAGCCGCTGAGCGCCCCCAGCCCCGGCCGCGACGGGCGGCCGGTCCGTTCCACCGACAAGGAGTCCGCCCATGAAGACCTTCGCCTGCGGGGACGTCATCCCCGGCTGCAGCGCCCGGTTCACCGCCGCCGACGAGAACGGCATCTTCAGCCAGGTCGCCGGCCACGCCGCCGCCGACCACGGCGTCACCGACGTGACGCCGGAGCTCGTCTCCGCCGTCCGCGCGCACATCCACTGACAGAGAACCCCGCCCTCCTCAGGTAAAGGAAGCTCTACCTACGTCCACGGCCCCGTGGCGGGGGTAAAGCTTCCTTTACCTGGGCGCACCGGGGCGCCGCTCGCGCCCGGGCGCGGCTAGGGCGTGTCTCCTAACCGTTTGAGCCAGAGGGTGACCGCGCGCAGGACTGCTCCGGCCCGGTAAACGACGGCGAGCTTGTCGTAGCGAGTGGCCAGGGACCGCCACTGCTTGTCGTCGTTGAAGGCGCGCTCGACGACGTTGCGTCCGCGGTAGCGCTGCGCGTCGAAGGCGGGTGGTCGCCCTCCGCGCCTACCCCGACGCCTGCGGTGGCCCTTCTGGTCATCTGGTTCGGGGATGCAAGCGCCGATGCCACGCTCACGCAGGTGGCTGCGGATGGCGCGGGAGGAGTAGGCCTTGTCCCCGGCCACGGTGTTGGGCCGTGTCCGTGGCCGCCCGGGGCCGATCCGAGGCACCCGCAGGTGGTGCAGCAGGTTCGGAAACATCGGAGCGTCACCGGCCTGGCCCGCGCCCACCAGCACGACCAGGGGCAGCCCGTGCCCATCAACCAAGTGGTGAATCTTGCTACTCAGGCCGCCGCGGGACCGCCCGATCGCATGATCATCTGGCTCGTCGAGCAGATTCTTGTAGTTCTCCGGGGCCCCCTGTGGCCCGCTTGGTGTTCGTCGCGTGCTGGTGCGCGCGGTTGATCGTGGAGTCCACCGACACGTCCCAGTCGATCAGCCCGGCAGCATCGGCGTCGGACAGCAGGGCGGCATGCACCCGATCCCATGTGCCATCAGCGGCGAAGCGGCGATGCCGCTTCCACACCGTCTGCCACGGCCCGAACTCCGCCGGCAGATCCCGCCACGGCGTCCCCGTCCGGTACCGCCAGATAATTCCCTCCACCGTGCGCCGGTGATCGGCGAACGGCCGACCGCCCTTTCCCGACGCCGCCGGCATCAACGGCTCCACCAGGGCCCAGGCCCCATCCGACAGCGACCTCATCCGCGACACCCCGCCAGCCTGCCGCCCCGCAGGCCACCCGGTTAGGAGACACGCCCTAGGCCTCCGACGCGGTGGTCAGCGCCTGCAGCTGCTCGTCGGTGAGCCGCAGATCCTGCATCGGCAGCAGGTCGGCGAGCTGCTCCACGGTGCGCGCGCTCGCGATCGGCGCGGTCACCGTCGGCTGCTCGGCGAGCCAGCGCAGCGCCACCGCCGCGACCGGCACGCCGTGGGCGCCGGCCACCTCGGCCAGCGCCGCCAGCACCCGGTCGCCGCGCTCGTCCAGGTAGGCCGAGGCCTTCTCCGCCCGCGGCGAGTCCACCCGCTCCCCCGCCCGGTACTTGCCGGTCAGGAAGCCCCTCGCCAGGCCGAAGTACGGAAGGACGCCGACGCCGCGCTCGGCGGCCACGGCCCGGAGGTCGTCCTCGAAGACCGGCCGCTCCACCAGGTTGTAGTGCGTCTGCAGCGCCACGTAGCCGGTCAGGCCCAGCCTGTCGGCGGTCTCGAACGCCTCGCGCAGCCGCTGCGCCGAGTAGTTCGACGCCGCGTAGTAGCGGATCACGCCCTCGCGCACCAGCTCCTCGAAGGCCTGCAGCGTCTCCTCGAGCGGCGTGGACGGGTCGTCGTAGTGCGCGTAGTAGAGGTCTATGCGGTCGGTCCGCAGGTTGCGCAGCGACCGCTCCGCGGCCGCCCGGATCTCCGGCGCCGACAACGGGCGCTCCTTGTCCATCGGCGAGGCCTTCGTCGCCACGAGCACCCGGTCCCGGCAGCCGCGCGCGTCCATCCACGCGCCGATGATCTGCTCGGAGCGCCCGGCGCCGTACATCTCGGCGGTGTCCACGAAGGGCTGCAGCGTGCTCGGGACGGCGTCCACGAACCGGTCCAGGACGGCGAAGGACGTCGGCTCGTCGGCGGTCCACCCGAACACGTTGCCCCCGAGGCACAGGTCGCTGACGATCAGTTCGGTCCCGGGGAGCTGCGGCATGCCCCCACGCTAGGCACCGATCGCAGCCCCCGCCCGCTGGGGCTGGAGTGGCCCGCGTGCCGTCGTCCGGGCCGATTCGACCCCCCGGGTGGCCGGATCCCGGGCCACAGTGGCACTGTGCCGGAGGTCCGGGCTCGCCGAGCAGCGGACCCCCGCGGTCGGCGCCCCGTGCGCAGACCCCAGGATGTCCCGGTGCGGCCCCGCCGCCTCCGGGCAGGGAACCGGCAGCACGCCGGGCCCTGAGAAGTGCCCCACCGACGGAAGGAAGCTCATGAACAAGGCCGAACTGGTCTCCGCCATCGCCAAGCGTGCCGACGTGCCGGCCTCGACCGTCGACTCGGTCCTCGCCGGCCTCCAGGAGGAGCTCGTCGACGCCATCACCCGTGGCGAGAAGGTCGCGGTCTCCGGTCTGCTGACCGTCGAGCGCACCCAGCGCTCGGCCCGCACCGGCCGCAACCCGCAGACCGGCGAGTCGATCGACATCCCGGCCGCCAACACGGTGAAGGTGACCGCCGGCTCGAACCTGAAGAAGGCCGCGAGCTCCGTCCCGGTCTGATCGGTACTGCCGCGGAGGGCCGCCGGGTGATCGCTCACCCGGCGGCCCTCCGTCATGCAGGGCGACTCACACGTAGCGGCGGAACAGGATCGCGGCGGCCAGCGCCGGCTTCGACCCGCCTTCGATCTCGATCGTGACGCCGAGGTTCAACTGGACGCCGCCCTCGAACGGCGTGGCCTCGTCCAGCGTCGCCGAGGCGCGGATGCGCGCCCCCACCGGCACCGGCGCCGGGAAGCGGATCTTCTCGGCCCCGTAATTGACCCCCATCCGGAAGCCCGTGGCGTCCACGATCTGGCCGACCATCGACGACACCAGCGACAGCGTCAGGTAGCCGTGCGCGATCGGCCCGCCGAACGGGCTCTCCCGCTGCGCGCGCTCGACGTCGACGTGGATCCACTGGTGGTCGTCCGTCGCCTCGGCGAACTGGTTCACCCGCTCCTGCGTGATCTCCAGCCACTCGCTGTGCCCGAGGTGCTGCCCGACCGCGGCGAGCACCCCCTCCACCCCGTCGAGCGTGGTCTGCGCCATGTCCTCGTCCCCTCCCTCGCCCCGCCCCCTCGTCTGGTTTCCTGACTCCACCACACGACCGCGCCGGATCGGAGGACGGGCTTGCTGCGCCTGGGTGCCCTCGACGTGCCGGACGGCGCCGTCGCGATCATGGCGATCGTCAACCGGACGCCGGACTCGTTCTACGACCGCGGGGCCACCTACGAACTGGCCGCCGCGCTCGACCGGGTGGCGCGCGTGGTCGACGAGGGCGCGGACATGGTGGACGTCGGCGGCGTGAAGGCCGCCCCGGGCGAGGAGGTCTCCCCCGCCGAGGAGGTGCGCCGCACCGTCGACCTGGTCGCCGCCGTCCGGGCCGCGCACCCCACGCTGCCGATCTCGATCGACACCTGGCGGGCGTCGGTGGCCCGGGAGGCGCTGGCGGCCGGCGCCGACGTCGTCAACGACGCCTGGGGCGGCGTGGATCCGTTGCTGGCCACCGTCGCCGCCGAGGCCGGGGCCGGGCTGGTGTGCACGCACGCCGGGGGGCTGCCCCCGCGCACCCGGCCGCACCGCGTCCAGTACGAGGACGTCGTGGCCGACATCGTGCGGCGGACGACGGCGCTGGCCACCGCCGCGGTCGAGGCCGGGGTCGACCGCGAGCGGGTGCTGATCGACCCGGGCCACGACTTCGGCAAGAACACGCGGCACTCGCTGGAGGCCACCCGGCGGCTGGGCGAGCTGGTCGACACCGGCTGGCCGGTGCTCGTGGCGCTGTCCAACAAGGACTTCGTCGGCGAGACCCTCGACGTCCCGCTCGAGGAGCGGCTCACCGGCACCCTCGCCGCCACCGCGGTGAGCGCGTGGCTGGGCGCCCGGGTGTTCCGCGTCCACGACGTGGCGGCGACCCGCCAGACGCTGGACATGGTGGCCTCGATCCAGGGCGCGCGCCCGCCCGCGCGGACCACCCGCGGCCTGGCCTGAGCGGCGCGCCGACACCCGTTTCCGGGGCGCCGTGACCGGTCTAGCGTCGCCGCCGTCCGGACCACGCCGAGCACCACGGAGGTGGCGTCATGAGCGACCGTGTCGTGCACTTCGAGATCCCCTTCGACGACGGGGACCGCGCGCGCCGGTTCTACAAGGAGATCTTCGGCTGGCAGGTCATGGAGATGCCGGAGATGAGGTACACGATGGTGTCGACCGGGCCGAGCGGTGACCAGGGACCGACCGAGCCGGGCTACATCAACGGCGGGATGTACGCGCGGTCGGACGGCGCGGCCACGGGACCCGTCATCACGATCGGGGTCGACAGCATCGACGCCGTCCTCGCGCGGATCGGCGAGCTCGGGGGCCAGACGGTCAGCGGCCGCACTCCCGTCGGCGACATGGGCTTCGCGGCCTACTTCACCGACCCCGAGGGCAACGTGATCGGCCTGTGGGAGAACGCGCCTCGCGGCTGACGAGACCGGAGCCGCCCCAGCGTGCCCGGAGCCGCCGCACACCGCGGCTCCGGGCACCACACCGCGGCTCCGGGCACCACGCCGCGGCTCCGGGCACCGCGCCGCGGCTCCGGGGCGGACGGCGCTAGCGTCGCGGGCATGGCCGCCACCGGTTTCCTGTCCGCGGACGAGCTCAACGCCCTCCTCCCCGGCACCCTGCCGGGCCTGCTCGGCCTGGTCGTCGACCAGCACGAGCCGGGCCGGCTGGCCGCGCACCTCGACGTCCGCCCCGAGGTCCTCGCGCCCAACGGCTACCTGCACGCGGCGACGGTCGTGGGCCTGGCCGACACCGCCTGCGGGCTGGCCACCCGCGCGCTGCTGCCCGAAGGCGCGGCCGGCTTCACGACCATCGAGCTGAAGGCGAACTACCTCGGCACCGCCCGGGAGGGCCGGATCGCGACCGTGGCGTCGAACGTGCACGCCGGGCGGACGACGCAGGTCTGGGACGCCGTCGTCCGCGACGAGACCCGGGACAAGGTGATCGCGCTGTTCCGGTGCACGCAGTCGGTGCTCTGGCCACGCTGACGGACCGGCCGGCATCCCGCATGTGACCTGCGGCACCGCCGGTGTGAGACTGGCGCCACACACGACCGTTCGAGGAGGACCGCCCCGTGGCGCTGGCCAGCCGCTACCCCGACATCGAGATCCCCGACGTGTCGGTGCCCGCCTTCGTGCTGGGCGCGAACGCCGACCACCCCGACGACGTGGCGCTGATCGACGGGATGCGCGGGGACACCATCACCCACGGGCAGCTCGCCGCCTACGTCGACCGGGTCGCCGCCGCGCTGCACGCCAGGGGCCTGCGCAAGGGCGACGTCGTCGCGATCTTCAGCCCGAACACCGCCTGGTACCCGGTGGTCTTCCACGGCATCGCCGCCGCCGGCCTGGTCAGCACGCCGATCAACTCGCTGTACACGCCCGACGAGATCGCCTTCCAGCTGAAGGACTCCGGCGCCAAGGTGCTCATCACGGTGAGCCCGTTCCTCGACCGGGCCACGGCTGCCGTGGAGAAGGCGCCGCTGGACGAGATCATCGTCATGGACGGCGCCGAGGGGCACGCCTCGCTGCTCGACCTCCTCGGCAGCCAGGACCCGAGCCCGCAGGTGGACATCGACCCGGCGAACGACCTGGTCACCCTCCCCTACTCCAGCGGCACGACCGGGCTGCCCAAGGGCGTCATGCTCACCCACCGCAACCTCGTGGCCAACGTGCTGCAGAGCCAGGTGATCATGAACCGGCACGAGGGCGACGAGCGCGTGATCGCCGTCCTGCCGTTCTTCCACATCTACGGCCTGACCGTGCTGATGAACCTGGGCCTGGCCCTGCGCTGCACCGTCGTCACGCTGCCCCGCTTCGAGCTCGAGGACTTCCTGCGCACGCTGCAGGACCACCGGATCACCCGCGCGTTCGTCGCCCCGCCGATCGTCCTGGCGCTGGCCAAGCACCCGATCGTCGACTCGTTCGACCTGTCCAGCCTGCGCACCATCACCTCCGGCGCCGCGCCGCTGGACGAGGCCCTGGCCAGGGCCGCCGAGCAGCGGTTGCGCAAGGGCGCGACGGACGGCGTCACGATCGCGCAGGGCTACGGCATGACCGAGCTGTCCCCGGTCTCGCACTCCACACCGGACGCCGGCATGGAGCCACCGGGCGCCCGCGGCGAGGTGCCCAAGGGCTCGGTCGGCTACGCGCTACCGCTGACCGAGTGCCGGCTGGTCGACCCGGCCACCGGGGAGGACGCCGCCCCGGGCGAGCGCGGCGAACTGTGGGTCCGCGGCCCGCAGGTCATGAAGGGCTACCTGAACAACCAGCAGGCCACCGACGAGACGGTGGACGCCGAGGGCTGGCTGCACACCGGCGACGTGGCGGTCGTCGACGACGAGGGCCGCTACACGGTGGTCGACCGGGTGAAGGAGCTGATCAAGTACAAGGGCTACCAGGTGGCCCCGGCCGAGCTCGAGGCCGTGCTCCTGGCCCACCCGGAGATCGCCGACGCCGCGGTCATCGGCGTCAAGGACGCCGAGAGCGGCGAGGAGCTGCCCAAGGCCTTCGTCGTCCGGACGCCGGGGTGGGACCTGACCGAGGACGCCGTCATGGCCTACATGGCCGAGAAGGTGGCACCGCACAAGAAGATCCGCTTCGTGGAGTTCATCGAGCAGGTGCCCAAGTCGGCCGCGGGCAAGATCCTGCGCAAGAACCTCAAGTCCCTCTGACCCGGCGGCGATGACTTGCCGCCGTCGCCGGCGTCTACCCCTCACACGCTCCACGAGAGGGGACGGCGATGGACCGACCGACGGCGCAGCGGCCGGGCCCACTGGACGTCGAGTTCACCGCGGACCTGGTGCAGAGCCCGAGCACGGGCGGCTGGACCTACGTGCAGATGCCGGGATCGGCGGAGTTCTTCGGCACCCGCGGGCTGGTCAAGGTGCGCGGCACCATCGACGGGCACCCGTTCGCGAGCTCGTTCATGGCGCTCGGCGACGGCACGCACAAGCTGCCGGTGCGCACCGACGTCCGGACGGCGATCGGGAAGCAGGCGGGCGATCCGGTCACCGTGCACCTGGAGGAGCGCCTCGGGTAGCGGCCCGGTGATCATGGCGCCGGACCACCCCGCGCACACCCCGAGTGGTCACAGCGCCATGATCGCGGGCAGGGTGGGCGCATGCGTGCTGTCACCGTTCGCGAGCCCGGCGGTCCCGACGTGCTCGGCTGGGAGGAGGTGCCCGACCCGGTGTGCGGGCCGGGCGAGGTGCTGATCGACGTCGTCGCCTCGGCGGTCAACCGAGCCGACCTGCTGCAGCGCGCCGGGCACTACCCCCCACCGAAGGGCGCCAGCGAGATCCTGGGCCTGGAGTGCAGCGGCATCGTCAGCGAGGTCGGGGAGGGCGTGACCGACTGGGCCCGGGGCGACGAGGTGTGCGCGCTGCTGGCCGGAGGCGGCTACGCGGAGAAGGTCGTCGTCCCCGCCGGGCAGGTGCTGCCCAAGCCGTCCGGCGTCGAACTGGTCACCGCCGCAGGGCTGCCCGAGGTGACCTGCACGGTCTGGTCGAACGTGTTCATGACCGCGCGGCTGCGGCGGGGCGAGCGGTTCCTGGTGCACGGCGGGGCCGGCGGCATCGGCACGATGGCCATCCAGCTGGCCGCCCGCGCCGGTGCCGAGGTGTTCGCCACCGCCGGCTCCGCCGCCAAGCTCGATCTCTGCCGCGAGCTGGGCGCGCACCGGGCCGTCGACTACCGCAACGAGGACTTCGTCGAGGTGCTGAAGGCCGCCGGCGGTGCCGACGTCGTGCTCGACAACATGGGCGCGAAGTACCTGGCCCGCAACCTCGCCGCCCTGAACACCGACGGGCGCCTGGTGGTCATCGGCCTCCAGGGCGGCACGAAGGCCGAGATCGACCTCGGCCGCATGCTCGCCCGGCGGCAGACGCTGTTCGCGACCACCCTGCGGTCGCGGCCCCCGGACGGGCCCGGGGGGAAGGCCGAGATCGTGGCGGCGGTGCGGCACGACGTGTGGCCCGACGTCGAGCGTGGCTCGGTCCGGCCGATCGTCGACCGGCGACTGCCCATGGCGCGGGCCGCCGAGGCGCACCGGATCGTCGAGGAGTCGCGGCACGTCGGCAAGGTCCTGCTCGTCACCGAGGGCGCAGCGGCGTGACCGGCCCGACGGCGCGCTCGAGCCGCAGGCACAGCAGGACCACGTCGTCGTCCAGGCTGCGGCCGCCCGTGAGCCGGTCGAGGACGACGTCGCACCAGTCCTGCGGGTCGGCGCCCTCGAGCGCGCCCGCGACGGCGGCGAGCCGGTCGAACCCGACATCGAGATCGCTGTCCCGCCGCTCGACGAGGCCGTCGGAGTACCAGAGCAGCATCGCGCCCGGTTCCACGCGGACCGTGGCCTCGAAGCGCGCGCCCTCCCCGGTCGCCAGCGGGCGGGACCGGCCCTCCAGCAGGAACTCCGCCCGGCCGTCCTGGATCAGCAGCGGCGGCGGGTGGCCCGCACACGCGTAGCGCAGCACCCCGCCGACCGGGTCGAACTCGCCGTAGCCGATCGTGGCCAGGGCCGACCCGGGGATGTCGTCGGCGGCCAGGTCGAGGGCCTCGAGCACCTGCCCGGGACCGGAGGCGCCCGCCGCCAGCACCCGCAGTGCGGTGTGCAGCCGGCCCATCGCGGCGGCCGCGGGCAGGTCGTGCCCGACCACGTCACCGACGACGAACCCGACCCGTCCACCGGGCAGCGCGAACGCGTCGTACCAGTCGCCGCCGATGTCGTGCTGCTGGTCGGCCGGCCGGTAGCAGCCACCGATCAGCACCGACGACAGGCGGTCGGGCACGGCCGGCACGAACGCCTGCTGGAGCTGGTGTGCCGCCGCCGACTCCGCCTCGTACAGCCGGGCCCGCCGCAGGGCCTGCACCATCAGCTCGGCGAGCGTGCCGGCCAGCGCGCGCACGTCGTCGTCCACCGCCGCGCCGTCGGTGAAGCCGAAGGCGAGCCCGCCCACGGTCTCGCCGTCCAGCCGGGCCGGCACGGCCAGCCCGCCGTGCACGCCGGGTACCGGCCCCACGGCCACGCCCTCGGCGTAGGCGGCCAGCTCGGCGGGTGTTCCTGCGGAGGCCGGCGCCCCGCGGCGCACGGCCGCCGCGAGCAGGGACGGGGCGTCCAGCGGGACGTCGACCCGGTGGGGCGGGCCCGTCGCCGAGGTGCTCCAGGTCCGCAGCACCCGGGCGCCCGGGGCGACCAGCCCGGCCACGCCCGAGTCGGCCACCATCCCGATCCCCCGCTGCACGATCACCTCGGCGATCGCCTCGGAGGTGGCGGCGGTCGCCAGGCCGGCGGTGACGTCCTGCAGTGCCTCGACCTGCCGACGGGCCGCGGCCTCCTGCCGCGACGCGGAGTCCGCGCTCTTCCGTTCGCCGATCTCCACGGCGAGCAGCCACGCCCCGAGCAGCGCCACCGCGAGGAACAGTTGCAGCGCGGCCGACTCCAGCCTCGGCACACCGGCGAGCGCCGCCCAGGGCCCGCTGCCCGCCGCGGTCATGACATTGGCGGTGAGGGTCATCGCCAGGCCCGCGGCGGAGACCACCGGGACGCCGTAACGGAAAGCGAACGCGAAGAGCACGGGCAGCGTCAGGTAGGCCATCGGGACGTACTCCGGCCAGAACGCCACCACCGTGACGCCGGCCATGAGCAGGGCGAGCAGTACCCGGCGAGCGATGGTCGGCCCGTCCGGCACCCCGCCCGCGCGCCAGGCCAGCGCCGCACCACCGACGGCCAGCGCGCCGAGGCCGTCGCCGGCCCAGAAGGAGAAGAACGCGCCGAGCCACACCCGGTCGAACACCAGCGCGTTGGTGGTGGCGCCGATCAGCGCCCCCACGAACGGTCCGGCCACGACGCCCCCGGCGACGAACCGCCCGAGGTCGCGTCGGCGGCGGAGGTCGAGCGGGCCGCCGAACCGCCGGATCAGGGACGCGCCGACCAGCGGCTCGACGGTGTTGGCCAGCACGAAGCCCGGCACGGACGCCGACGGGAGCCCGTACAGGACGTCGACGGACGCCTCGACCAGCGCGACCGTGCCCAGCACCCAGGGCCAGCGGGAGCGCGGGTTCAGCAGCAGCGCCGCGAGGGTGACGCCGGCGGACGGGAAGAACACCGGGCCCACGGCCGAGGCCTCGAAGAGGGCGAAGGCGACGACCGAGCCGGCCGCGTACGCCGCGGCCACGACGAGCACCAGCCGCACGGGGACGCGGAAGCGCCGACCCGGGCTCGTCATTGCGATGGCTCCGCGGCTGGACCCCGTCCCTGCGTCGCGTGATCACGCGACGCTGCGCACCCTAGCCCCGGCCGGGGTCCGCCGGGCTGCCCCGGCCTCCGCCGTCAGTCCGCGAACCCCACCCGGACGAGCTCGTCGCCGGCCCCGTCGACGAGCACGACGTCGGCGAGGGCACCGAGGTGGACGTCGGTCCACACGCGGTAGGACGCCTCACCGCCGTAGGTCGTCCAGGCGCCCTCCTCGTACCAGGTGCCGTCGGCGTCGACGACCATCAGGCGGCAGTCCTCACCGGCCGGGAGCCCCATCACCGTGACGTCGAGGGCGGTCCCGCTGTCGTGTCCGTCGGCGGCGACGGACAGCTCGATCGCGCCGGCGGACGCCGTCCGCACCTGTTCGGTGTCGCGGACGGCGGCCCAGGTGGCTCCCCCGGCGACCAGCAGCACCGCGGCCGCCGCCGCGACCAGCAGGCGCGGACGGCGCGACCGGGGGCGGGCCGCCGCGGCGATGCGCGCGTACAGGTCGGGCGAGGGCACCACCGGCACGAGGTCGTCGGGCTGCACCTGGTCCAGCCGGGCGGTCAGCGCACGGAAGGCGGCGAGCTCGTCCCGGCACTCCGCGCACGAGGCCAGGTGCTCCTCCGCTGCCCGCTGCTCGTCCGGCTCGAGCCCGCCGAGCACGTAGGCGCCGAGGTAGGACGGCGCCCGCTCGCAGGTCACGTCGTCACCCCCCGCTCGGCCAGGGCCAGTTTGAGCGCCCTGAGCGCGTAGTAGCAGCGGGACTTGACGGTGCCCGCCGGGATGCCGAGCGCGTCGGCCGCCTCGCGCACCGAGCTGCCGCGGTAGTAGGTCTCGACCAGGACCGCCCGGTGGTCGCGGGACAACGACGCCAGGGCGTCGGCGACGACGACCCGGTCGAGCGCCACCTCCACCTCGTCGAGCCCCGGAACGCCGACCAGCGCGTCGGCGCCGACCTCGATCGGCCGGGCCTGGCGTGCCCGGTGCGCGTCGACGGCGAGGTTCTGGGCGACGGTGAACAGCCAGGGGCGGACCGGCCGGTCGGCGTCGTCGAGCCGGTCGATGTTGTGCCACGCCCGCACGAGGGTCTCCTGCACGATGTCCTCCGCACGGGCGCGGTCGCCGCCGGTGAGCCGCAGCGCGTAGGCCAGCAGGACCGCGGCGTGCGCGTCGAAGAGCGCACGCAGACCCTTCTCCTGCCGGGTCGCGGCCACGGCTCAGTATGAGCAGTCGGGGGCCGGGGCGGGGTCCTCCTCGAGCGCCGGGTAGCCGGTCGTCCGCATCGTCGGTCCCTCCGTCGGCTCACCTGGCATCACGGATGCCACCCGACCGGCGGTTCACCTGCCCCGCGAACGGACGTCGGTGGACCGGGGCAGGATGGAGCGCATGAGCGCACCCGGTACCGACAACGAGCATCCGCAGCAGGTGGTCGTCGTGGGCCCCGACGGCCGGCCCGTCGGCACGATGCCGATGCCGCAGGGCCTGGGCCAGGGGTCCGACCCCGACGACGGGGCCGGCGGCCTGACCGACATGGTCGAGCAGCCGGCCAAGGTGATGCGGATCGGCACGATGATCAAGCAGCTGCTCGAGGAGGTGCGGGCCGCGCCCCTGGACGAGGCCAGCCGCAACCGGCTGCGCGACATCCACGCGAAGTCCATCGCGGAGCTCGAGGACGGTCTGGCGCCGGAGCTCCGGGAGGAACTGGAGCGGATCACCCTGCCGTTCAGCGAGGGCGAGACCCCGTCCGACGCCGAGCTGCGGATCGCCCAGGCCCAGCTCGTCGGGTGGCTCGAGGGCGTGTTCCACGGCATCCAGACCGCCTTGTTCGCCCAGCAGATGGCCGCCCGCGCGCAGCTGGAGGAGATGCGGCGCAAGGCGCTGCCCGGCGGGCACGCCCCGGGCCAGCCCGAACACCGACCGACAGGCGGCCAGTACCTGTAGTCATCGACACGCCCCGGCGCGCTCACTCCCGCGACCCACCCGAGTTGATCATCGTCTGCGTGCCCGGCCTGCCGGCGTGTCCGCGCGCGTCCCGTGCACGCGGACGATGATCAACTTCTAGGGAGGGCTGCTAGTAGAGGGCGCGGAGGAAGGCGGCGAGGCCGTCCTCCTCGTTCGTGCCGGTGACGTCCGTGGCCGCGGCGAGCACGTCCTCGTGGGCGTGCCCCATCGCCACCGCCCGGCCGCCCGCCTCACGCACCCAGTCGAAGGCGGCGAGGTCGTTGGGCATGTCGCCGAAGTAGACGATGTCGGCCGGGTCGACGCCGTGCTCGGCGGCCACCTGCTGCAGCCCGCTGGCCTTGGTCACCCCGGGCGCCGAGATCTCCGCCAGCGCGTCGGACGACGAGTGCGTGACCGTCGCGGTGTCGCCGACGACGTCCTCGACCAGCGACACGAACTCGTCCCGGGGCAGCCGCTCGTGGCGGGCGAGCAGCTTGGCCGCCGGCGTCCGCACCATCTCGTCGAGGGTGGCCTCGCTGACCCCGGGCGCATCGACGTCCCAGCGCGGCTTGTAGACCGGTTCGTGCCGGAAGTGCAGTCCGTGCTCCACCGCGAACCAGGTGTCGGGCTGGTGCCGGCGCAGCTCGGCGGTGATCTCCTGCAGCGTCGGCGGGTGCAGCGCCTCCTCCTGCAGCACCTCGAACCGCTCGAGGTCGAGCAGGACGGCGCCGTTGCAGCAGACCGCCGTCCCCGTCGTGACCACCTCGCGGATCCGGCGCATCCACCGCGGCGGGCGGCCGGTCGCCAGCACGACCGGGACGCCGTCGGCCCGCCAGCGGGCCAGCTCGGCCACGGTGGCGTCGCTGACCGTGTCGTCCCAGCGCAGCAGGGTGCCGTCCATGTCGGTGGCGATGAGCTTCGGCCGCCAGTCAGACACCGAGCACCGCCTCGAGATACCGGGCGACGCCCTCGGCGTCGTGCCCGCTGGTCAGGTGCGGCACGAGGCCGCGGACGGCGGGGTGCGCGTTGGCCACGCCGACGGCGCGGCCGCCGGCCCGGTGCACCGCGGTGAGCATCGGCACGTCGTTGGGCATGTCCCCGAACGCGAGGACGTCGCCGAAGCCGACCCCGTAGCGGTCCAGCGCGACGGCCAGGCCGCTGGCCTTCGTGATGCCGGGCGGCAGCACCTCGATGAAGCCCAGGCCGGCGTGGGTCACCTCGGCGTGGGCCGGGTCGACGAGCTCACGGGCGAGGGCGAGCAGCTCGTCCTGGTCGAGCCGGGACGAGCGCAGGAACACCTTGAGCACCGCCCCTGGGGGCAGCACCTGGTGCTTGGGCAGCAGGTGCGCAGGCTCGGGATAGGGCCAGTCGAAGCCGTGCTGCACCCGCAGTGACGGCGCCTGGCGGGCCTCGGCCTGCTCGGCGGCGTCCTCGACCGCGACGACCAGATCCCCGGCGACCGACTCGATCACGTCGATGACCGACTGCGCGTGCGACCGCGGCAGCCCGATCGTCCGCAGCACCTCGTCGCGGTCGAGGTCGACCACGTAGCCGCCCTGGGCGAGGACGGCGATGCCGCGGCCGGCGAGGGCGGCCCGGACGCTGTCGAGCAGCCGCGGGCCGCGCCCGGTCACGCCGACCACCGGGACACCCAGCTCCCAGCACGCCTCCAGCGCCGCGCGGGTGCGGGGGGTGATCGAGCCGGTGGAGTCGAGCAGGGTGCCGTCGAGGTCGGTGGCGACCAGCCGCGGCCGCCAGCCGTCGGGGCGCGGCGGCGGGACGACGCGGTCGGCGTCCGCAGCGGGGGCGGCGTGCGGGAGGGCGCGGGGCGCCTGCTCCGTCATGCCGACGGCGGGGCGACCGGCGCGGCGAGCGTCATCCCGGGGGTCAGGACGTCGACGCCGCCGAGCCAGGGCCGCAGCGCCTTGGGCACGTGGACCGAGCCGTCGGCGCGCTGGTGCACCTCGAGCAGGCAGGCGATGGTCCGGGCGATGGCGCACAGCGTGCCGTTCAGCGTCGCGGCCGTCTGCGGCTTGCCGTCGGCGTCGCGGAAGCGGATGTTCAGCCGCCGCGCCTGGAAGGTCGTGCAGTCCGACGTCGACGTCAGCTCCCGGTAGGTGCCCTGGGACGGGAACCACGCCTCGATGTCGAACTTGCGGGCGGCGCTGGTGCCGAGGTCGCCGGCGGCGATGTCGACGACGCGGTAGGGCAGCTCCAGGTCGGTGAGGAACTCCTCCTCCCACTGCAGCAGCCGCCGGTGCTCGGCCGCCGCCTCGTCCGGGGTGGTGAAGCTGAACATCTCGACCTTGTCGAACCAGTGCACGCGGATGATGCCGCGGGTGTCCTTGCCGTAGGAGCCGGCCTCACGGCGGTAGCAGGACGACCAGCCGGCGTACCGCTTGGGGCCCTTGCTCAGATCCAGCACCTCGCCCGCGTGCATGCCGGCGAGCGCGACCTCCGAGGTGCCGACGAGGTAGAGGTTGTCCCGCTCGATCCGGTACACCTCCTCGTCGTGCTCGCCGAGGAAGCCGGTGCCCTCCATGGCCTCGGGCCGCACCAGGGCGGGCGCGACGACGGGGGTGAATCCGGCGGCGACCGCGCGCGAGATGGCGTGCTGGGCGAGCGCGAACTCGAGCAGCGCGCCCGGGCCGGTCAGGAAGTAGAAGCGCGCGCCGGAGACCTTGGCGCCGCGCTCGAGGTCGATCGCGCCCAGCGCCTCGCCGATGTCGACGTGGTCGCGGACGGCGAAGTCGTAGGCCGGCACCTCGCCGACGCGGCGCAGCTCGACCGCGTCGTCCTCACCACCGGGAGGGACGTCCTCGTGGACGACGTTGGCGAGCTTCAGGTGCGCGGCACGCAGGGCGGCGTCGGCCGCGCGCTGGGCCTCCTCGGCCTCCTTGACCTGCGCGGCGAGGGCCTTGGCCCGCTCGAGGACGGTGGGGCGTTCCTCCGGGGTCGCCTTCTTCACCGCCTGCGACGCCGACTTCTGCTCGGCGCGCAGGTCGTCGGCCCGCTTGACCGCCTCCCGGCGCGCGGCATCGGCGGCCAGGAGCGCGTCGACCAGAGACTCGTCGGCCCCCCGGGCGCGCTGGCTGGCACGGACGACGTCGGGGTGCTCGCGCACGAGTCGGAGGTCGATCACCCCCCGATCGTAGGTGGGCCGCCCGCCAGGACCCCGCCGCGCCGAGGCAATGGAAGCTTTACCCCCGCCAGAGCGCCCCTGGACAGGGGTAGAGCTTCCATTGCCTCGGTCCGGGCGAGGCTGCGGGACACTGGTGTCATGCGTTTCCTCGGCGACAACAGGCCGACCCACGACCTGACCTACTCGGACGTGTTCATGGTGCCCAACTCCTCGACGGTGGGCTCCCGCCTCGAGGTGGACCTGACCACCCCCGACGGCATCGGCACCACGATCCCGATCGTGGTCGCCAACATGACGGCGATCTCCGGACGGCGGATGGCCGAGACCGTGGCCCGCCGGGGCGGCCTGGCCGTGCTGCCCCAGGACATCCCGGTCGACGTGATCGGCGAGGTGACGGGCTGGCTGAAGCAGCGGCACCCCGTCTACGACACGGCGATCACGCTGACCCCGACGTCCACGGTGGCCGAGGCGCTGGCGCTGATGACCAAGCGCGCGCACGGGATCGTCGTGGTGCTCTCGGACGACGGCGCCGTCCGAGGTGTGGTCACCGACGGCGCCTGCCAGGGCGTCGACCGGTTCACCCAGCTGTCGCAGGTCATGACCACCGACCCGCTGACAGTGCCGGCCGGCACCGACCTGCCCAAGATCTACGAGGTGCTCTCCGACGAGCGGGTCTCCGCCGCGCCCGTGGTCGAGGGCGACCGGCTCGTCGGCGTGATCACCCGCAAGGGCGCCCTGCGGTCGGCGATCTACCGGCCCGCCGTCGACGCGAACGGCGCACTGCTCACCTCCGCCGCCGTCGGCATCAACGGCGACGTGGCCGGCAAGGCCCGCGCGCTGCTCGAGCACGGCGTGGACGTGCTCGTGGTCGACACCGCGCACGGCCACCAGGAGAAGGCGGTCGAGGCCGTGCGCGCCGCCCGTTCGGTGGCCGGCACCACCCCGGTGGTCGCGGGCAACGTGGTGACGGCGGCCGGCACCCGCGACCTGATCGAGGCGGGCGCCGACGTCGTCAAGGTCGGCGTCGGGCCGGGCGCCATGTGCACCACGCGGATGATGACCGGCGTCGGCCGGCCCCAGTTCTCCGCCGTCGAGGAGTGCGCCGACGCCGCCCGCGCGCTGGGCAAGCACGTCTGGGCCGACGGCGGGGTGCGCCACCCGCGCGACGTGGCGCTGGCGCTGGCGGCGGGCGCGGCCAACGTGATGGTGGGCTCGTGGTTCGCCGGCACCTACGAGTCGGCCGGCGACATCCACGACGACGGCAACGGCCGGCAGTACAAGGAGTCGTTCGGCATGGCCTCGGCACGCGCGGTCAAGGCCCGGACGGCGACCGCGTCGGGCTTCGAGCGGGCCAAGGCCGGGCTGTTCGAGGAGGGCATCTCGTCGTCCCGCATGTACCTGGACCCGCTGCGACCCGGCGTCGAGGACCTCATCGACGGCATCGTCGCCGGCGTCCGGTCCTCCTGCACCTACGCCGGCGCCCGCACGGTCGACGAGCTGCACGAGCGCGCGGTGCTGGGGGTGCAGAGCGCGGCCGGGTACGAGGAGGGGCGGCCGCTGCCGACCAGCTGGTGAGACCGCTCCCCCTGCCGGTCTTCGAGTCGCTGGTCGCCGACGCCCTCGACCAGGTGCCGGCCGAGCTGATGGCGCTCATGGACAACGTCGTCGTCCTGGTGGAGGACCGCAACGACGAGGAACCCGACCTGCTCGGGCTCTACGAGGGCTACGCGCTCACCGAGCGCGGCTGGGAGTACGGCGGGGCGCTGCCCGACCGGATCATGATCTACCGCGAGGCGATCTGCGACATCTGCGCCACCGAGGAGGACGTCGTCGAGGAGGTGCTGGTCACCGTCGTCCACGAGATCGCGCACCACTTCGGCATCGAGGAGGACCGCCTCCACGAGCTCGGCTGGGGCTAGCTCCGGCACTTATGGCCATAAGTGCCGGAGCTCGGGCGGCGGGTAGCGTTCCGGACGTGCCTCCGGACGACGCCGCCGCCCCCTCCGCCAGGAACGGCGGACTGCCGATCAAGATGCTGCACGACCGGATCCTGGTCGCGCTGCGCAAGGAGGACGGCGACCGTCGCTCGAGCGGTGGAATCCTCATCCCGGCGACCGCGCAGATGGCCAAGCGGCTGGCGTGGGGCGAGGCGCGGGGCGTGGGCGGCAACGTGCGCCAGGTCAAGGTCGGCGACCAGGTGCTCTTCTCCCCCGAGGACCAGCACGAGGTCGAGGTGCACGGCGAGGACCTGATCATCCTGCGCGAGCGCGACGTGCACGCCGTGGCCGCCGAGCGCATCGAGGAGTCGACCGGCCTCTACCTCTGAGGCAGGGTAGGTGGCATGCGCATCGCGGTTCTCGGGCCGGGCGGGGTGGGCGGGCTGCTCGCGACGCTGCTGTCCCGCGCCGGGCACGACGTCGTCTGCATCGCCCGGCCGGAGACGGCCGCGCACCTCGCCGAGCACGGGCTGCGGCTGGAGAGCGACCGCTTCGGCGCGCTGACCGCGCACCCCCGGGCGGCCGAGCGGCTCGGCGAGCGGATCGACGCCTGCCTCGTCGCGGTCAAGGCCACCCAGCTGGACGACGCCCTGGAGCGCCTCCCGGCCGACGTCCTCGGCGACGCCGTCCTCGTGCCGCTGCTCAACGGGGTCGAGCACCTGGCGCTGCTGCGCGAGCGCTACCCGGAGGCCCGCACGGTCGCCGGCGCGATCCAGGTCGTGGCCAGCCGCACCGCCCCGGGCGAGTACCGGCACGAGGGCCAGTTGTGCGCGGTGAAGCTCGGCCCGGGCGCCGACGACCTCGCGGCGTCCCTGGTGGCGGCCGGCGCCGACGTGCAGGTCCGGGCCGACGAGGCCCGCCTGCTCTGGGACAAGCTCTGCTTCCTGGCACCGGTCGCGCTGCTCACCACCGACATGGCCGAGCCCCTGGGCACGGTCCGCGACCGGCGGGGGAACGAGCTGCGCACGGTGGTCGACGAGGTCGCCTCCGTCGCGCGGGCCGAGGGGGCACCCGCCGACCCGGACGCCACCTGGGGCTTCATCGAAGGCGTGCCCGCGGGCATGACGTCGTCCATGCAGCGCGACGCCGCCGCGGGCCTGCCCACCGAGCTGGAGGCCATCGGTGGGGCGGTCCTCCGCGCGGCCGACCGGCACGGCGTCGACGTCCCCGTCACCCGCCGGATCGTCGAGCAGCTGCGCGCGCGCTGATCACGGCTGATCCGCCGGGCGCTGGTGCGCCACGATCACCTCGGTCATGTCGCAGAGAAACCTGCGGACGACGGCCAGCTCCTCGTCCGAGTACGCGGACATCGCCGCCTGCAGGTCGCGCTGGAGCCCCCCGAAGAACTCCGCGCCGGCGGCCATCGCCGCGGGCGACATGTGCAGCACCACCCGCCGCCGGTCGCTCGGGTCGCGCACGCGGCGCACGTGGCCGACCCGCTCGAGCCGGTCCAGCAGCGCGGTCACCGAGGCCGACCGCAGCTCCACCGCCTCGCCGAGGCCACCGGCGGTGAGCGCCTCGCCGCGCCGGGCGGCGTCCATGACCGCGACCAGGGCCCGCACATCGGTGCGATTGAGGTCGTGCAGCTCGGCGAATCGCTGGCCGACTGCATCCAGCTCGACGGTCAGGCGGCGAAGGAGGAGGGCCAGCTCCTGACGGTCGACGGGCTCGGACACGGGCCTCCCTTCCGACGGACGGCGACAGTCTGTCATCCGATAATCTCTCGGCCGTCGAGATAACTGCTGACCGAAGGACACCCCGCCATGTCACGGCTCCGCTGGCTGCTCCCCGCGCTGGTCCTCCTGGCCTGGTTCGGAGCCGCCGCGCCGCTCGGCAGCCTGAGCGGCCAGCTGACCGGCGTCCAGGAGAACGACACGACGTCCTTCCTGCCCGACAGCGCCGAGTCGACGCGGGTCCTGGAGCTGCAACAGGGGTTCCAGCCGACCCAGGCGATCCCCGCCGTCCTGCTGTGGGAGAACCCCGACGGGATCGACGAGGCAACGTTCGGCGTCATCGGCGAGCGCGTCGACGAGGCCGTCCGGGTGGCGGGCGACGCCGTCGCCGGCGACCCGTCGCCCCTGATCACCTCGGACGACGGCGCCGCGGTCCAGGTCTTCCTGCCGCTGTCCCCCGAGCTCGGGGACGAGATCGTGACCGTCGTCGCCGACCTCCGCGAGGTCGTCCCGGTCGAGGGCACCGACGCGTTCGTCACCGGCCCGGGCGGGATCTTCGCCGACTTCGCCGACGGCTTCGCGGGCATCGACGGCCTGCTGCTGCTCGCCGCGTTCGGCGTCGTGCTGCTGATCCTGCTCATCGTCTACCGCAGCCCGATCCTGCCGTTCCTGGTCATCGGCACGGCCGGGCTGGCGCTCACCGCGGCCAACGCGGTCGCCTACCTGCTCGCCGACGCCGGCACGATCACCGTCAACGGGCAGAGCCAGGGCATCGCCGCGATCCTCGTGGTCGGCGCGGCGACCGACTACGGCCTGCTGCTGGTGGCCCGGTTCCGCGAGGAGCTGCGCCGGCACGAGTCGACGTACGAGGCCATGGGCATCGCACTGCGCCGCTCGTGGGAGCCGATCGTCGCCTCCGGTGCCACCGTCGTCCTCGGCGTCCTGTGCCTGCTCTTCTCGGACCTGGCGTCCAACCGCGGGCTCGGCCCGATCTCGGCCGTCAGCGTGACCCTGTCGGTCATCGCCGCGCTGAGCTTCCTGCCCGCCGCGCTGACGCTGCTGGGACGGGCCGCGTTCTGGCCGTTCCGCCCGCAGTACGGCGTCGAGCCGAAGCAGGGCCGCGGCTGGAACCGGGTCGCGGCGCTCGTCGGGCGGCGGCCGCGGCGGGTCCTCGCCCTGAGCACGCTCGCGCTGGTCGCCGCCGCGGTGTTCGCGCCCAGTTACGACGCCTCCGGCATCACGTTCACCGACGCCATCCAGGGCGAGTCCAACGCGGTCGAGGGCCAGGAGGCGCTCGAGCGCCACTTCGCGGCCGGCGTGGCCAGCCCGACGGTGATCATCACGCCCGAGGACGCCTGGCCGGAGGTCAGGGAGGCGGCCGAGGGGGTCGACGGGGTGGCCTCCGTCGCGCCGTTCACCGGGGCCGCCGCGGTCCCGCTGCCGGGGCAGCCGCCGGTCGTCGTCGACGGCCAGGTCCGGCTCGACGCCACCCTCGAGGTGGCTCCGGACAGCGTCGAGGCCATCGAGACCGTCAAGGAACTGCGGACGGCGATCGACGGCGCCTCGCCCGAGGCGCTGGTCGGCGGCGACACCGCGGCCAACCTCGACGCCCGCGAGACCGCGGCCCGCGACCTGCGGGTGATCGTCCCCGCGGTGCTGATCGTGATCACGCTCGTCCTGGCGCTGCTGCTGCGGTCGCTGGTGGCCCCGCTGCTGCTCGTCGCGACCGTCGTCCTCAGCGTGCTCGCGACCGCGGGCGTGGCGGCCCTGCTGTTCGAGAACGTGTTCGGCTTCCCGGGCAGCGACCCGGGGATCCTGCTGATCGCGTTCGTCTTCCTCGTCGCGCTGGGGATCGACTACAACATCTTCCTGATGACCCGCGCCCGCGAGGAGTCGATGCGCCACGGCACGCGGGCGGGCGTCCTCCGCGCCCTGGCGGTGACCGGTGGCGTGATCACCAGCGCCGGGATGGTGCTGGCGGCGACCTTCGGCGCGCTGTCGGTCCTGCCGCTGCTGTTCCTCGTCCAGCTGGCGTTCCTGGTCGGGTTCGGCGTGCTGCTCGACACGTTCGTCGTCCGGTCGCTGGTGGTGCCCTCGGCGGTGTACCTGATCGGCGACCGGGTCTGGTGGCCCAGCCGCCTCGCCCGCGGCCAGGAAGATCCTCGCCGAACGGCTGCTCGCCCCTCCGACGCGGACGACCGTTCGACGATGATCACCTCACGCTGAGCCGCTGCGCAGCCGCTGCAGCCAGGCCTGTGCCTCGGCGAACGCGGCGTCGCCCGCGTCGGCGGGCACCTGCTTGTTGTCCCGCCCGTCGGCCCGGGCGTACGAGCCGAGGAACCGCACGTCCTCGCAGACCCGGTGCAGCGCGGCCAGCGCCTCCCCCACCCGCCGGTCGGCGATGTGCCCCTCGCAGTCGAGGGAGAAGGAGTAGACGCCCAGCCGCTCGCGGCGCGGCCGCGACTCGATGCGAGTCAGCGAGATGCCGCGGACGGCGAACTCGCTCAGCAGCGACAGCAGCGCGCCGGTGCGGTCGCCGACCACGACCACCAGCGACGTCTTGTCGTTGCCGGTGGGCGCCGGCAGCGCACCCGGCGGCGCGACCAGGACGAAGCGGGTGACGGCGCCGGCGTGGTCGGCCACGTCGTCCACCAGCCGCTCCAGGCCGTAGCGCTGCGCCGCCAGCGGCGCGCAGACGGCGGCGTCGTACTCGCCGTCGGCGACGGCGCGCGCGGCCGTCGCCGTCGAGGGCAGCGGCATGGTCGAAAGACCCCGGGCGGCCAGCCACCCGGCCGACTGCGCCAGGGCGTGCGGGTGGGAGACCACCGTCCGGACGTCGGACAGCGACGTGCCCGGCCGGACGGCCAGCGTCATGGCCACCTCGAGGAACACCTCGCGGATGATCACCAACGGGTCGCCGTCGGCCAGGCCGTCCATCGTGGCCGGAACCGAGCCCTCGACGGAGTTCTCCATCGGGACCAGCGCGGCGTCGGCGTCACCCGACCGGACGGCGGTCAGCGCTGCGGCGACACTCGGCTGGGGGTATCGGGCTCCCTCCGAGGAGGCAGCGACACTGCTGAGGGCCGCTTCGGCGAAGGTACCCTCGGGCCCCAGATAGGCGAACCGCGTCGGTGGCGTGCTGCTTGGCATTCCGGACACCCGGCGAGGGTAGTGCGGGCGGGTCGGATTGCGTGGTCGACCCGGGGGAAGCTGCCTCGCTGTCGACAGGGCCGGCCGGCCCTGTCGGGACCCGTACTCGTCTGGAGGATCTCGTGAGTCGCGGCCCAGCCGTCGCCGAAGGCGACCTCGAGGCTGCGCTGTGGCGCCTGCTCGCGGTGAGCGAGCGGGAGGACGCCGCCGCCCTCCTCCGGCTGCTGGACGAGGCCGACGAGGCGCTGGCCGAGAACGACGACCCGTGCTGGGTGGCCTGGCGGCACGCGTTGTCGGCGCGACGGGCGATGCACGACGGGGACGTCGAGGCGGCCTCCGCCGAGGTGGCGGCCGCGCGCGAGGCGCTGGACAAGTGCCCGCCCACCGCCGAGACCGCGCTGGCCATGGCCTATCTGGCGCACGTCGAGGTCACGGCCGACCACGTCGACTCCGCGATGCTGCTCGCCGTCGACGCCAGCCTGCTGACCGATTCGGCCCCGCCCACCCACGCCACCCCGATCCCCACCCGTTCGCTGCACCAGGCGCACCGGTGGCTGTCCCTGACGCTCTCGGGCCTGGACCTCGAGGAGCTCGCCGTCGACCACGCCGTCCGCGGCTCCGCGGTCGCGGCGCAACTGCTCCCGCTGGCCGACCAGTGGCGGATGCTGCTGCTCTCGGCGCACCAGCACGCCGAGCTGGCCCAGACGCTGCACCGCCGCGGGCAGACCGAGCGCGCGCAGGCCCTGGCCGGCACCGCCGTCCGGTACGCCGAGGACGCCCGGGCCCTGGGTCACGAGGCCGAGCCCCGCACGCAGGACCTGCTCGACGTCGTCCAGTCGTGGGCGCTGGCCTGCGCCGGCGACCTGGACGACGCCCTCGGCCCGCTGCGCCGCGTGCACCGGCGGGTGCACGAGGAGGCCGACGTCTGGCTGCGCGGCTTCACCGACCTGGTGCTGGGCCGGCTGCTCGCCCGGCTGAGCGCACGCGACACGGGCACGCACGCCGAGGAGGGCGTGCAGCTGCTGGTCGACGCCGCGGGCGCGTTCGTGTCCGTCGGCGACCGCCGTCGTTACCGGCAGTGCCTGCTGGAGCTGGGCCGGCTGACCGCCGACATGGGCCGCCCGGCCGAGGCACTGCACTGGCTCGAGGCCTACCGCGCCGACACCGGCCGGGCGCACGCCCGCGGGCGCGAGCTGTGGGCCGAGATGTTCGTGCGCCGCAGCCGGCTGCGCGAGGCCGAGCGGCAGGCCGCGATGCTGCGCCGGCACGCCCTGGAGGACCCGTTGACCGGCCTCGGCAATCGACGCAGCGCCGAGCGCCGGCTGGGTGCCCTGAAGCTGGGCGAGGAGCCGCTGGCGCTGGCGGTCGTCGACGTCGACCGGTTCAAGGAGGTCAACGACGACACCTCGCACAGCCACGGCGACGCCGTGCTGCGCCGGGTGGCCGACCTGCTGCGCGAGCACTGCCGCACCGGCGACGAGGTGTACCGCTGGGCCGGCGACGAGTTCCTGGTCGTCCTGCCGACCGCCACCGAGGAGCAGGCGGTCGTCGTGATGGAGCGGCTGCGCGCAGCGGTGGCCGGCGCCGACTGGCGCGACCTGCAGATGCCGGAGCCGGTCACCGTCAGCATCGGCGTCGCCGGCGCCCCGGCGACCGACGAGGAGCGGCCCGGTGGATGGCGGGCGCTGTTCGACACCGCCGACCTCCATCTGTTCTCCGCCAAGCGCAGCGGCCGCAACCGGGTGCGGGCACCGGGTGCTCCCGGGGGACCGCCCGGGACGGAACCGGCATGACCGAGGGACGCGGCTGGGGCAGGTGGGGCACGACGGACAGGAAGCGGCGTGGCCGCCCCCGCCTGCTCGACACGCGCATCGACGACATGCACAGTGCGGTCGTGCCACCGGGAGCCCTGCACCATCGGGTGACTGCTGCATTGGCGAACTGGCAGCTCGACGACGCCGAGGAACTGCTCGCCGGTGTCGAGCGGGAGTCCTCGCCCTACGTCGTCCCGGGCGACCCCTCCGACGACGACCCGCACCGCGCCCTCGGCAAGGCCTGGGCCGACACGCTGCGCGCCGAACTGCTCGTGCGCCGGCTGCGCAAGGCCGGGTTCACCCTGGTGGGCGAGCCCGTCGACGAGACCGCCGCCCCCGCGCTGGACCTGCACGCCGGCGTCGCCGACCTGATCGACGGCGGCGCCGACCCGGAGGACGCGCGCAGCGAGCAGGCCTCCCACGCCGCGCTCGCGATCGCCCTGGTCCGCTCGGCGAAGGCAGCCTTCGACGCCTCGGACGACGACCTGCAGCGCGCCGCCGGGCTGGCCCGGCACGCCCGCATCGAGCTGCTCTCCCGCCGGATCGACGCGGCGATGGACGAGGCGGTCGAGGCGGCCAGCCTGCTCGACCCCGCGCTCGCGCCGTCCGCCCTGCTGGTCGACACCCTGGACACGCTGGCCGGGGTGCTCGCCGACCTCGAGCTCATGCCGCTGGCCTTGGACTACCTGCGCCGGGCGTACGAGACGGCGAGAGTCGTCGGGGCGGGGGCCGTCGGGGCGGGGGCCACGGCCGACGACCCGGCCCACCGCGGGCCGGACGACGGGGATCCGCGGCTGCTCGTGGCGGCGACCGCCACGCGGCTGGGCGAGCTGTGCGCCGAGGTGGGCGAGACCCTGCTCGACGACGCCGCCGACGACGACGCCGCCCCGCACTTCGCCGAGGCCCGCACGCTGGCGGCCACGGCCCTGGACCTGCTCCGGCCGGGTGCGCCGGGACGACGGGCCGCCGAGGTGCTGCAGGGCTGGGCCATGGTCGGGCTGGGCGAGCACCGGGCTGCGGTCGAGCTGCTGCAGGACGCCGTCCGCGAGACGTCCGACCCCTCGCTGCTGACGTCGGCGGAGCTGGCGCTGGGCCGCGGGCTGCGCCGGGACGGCGAGTGCAAGGCCGCCGACGAGCACCTCGTCGCCGCCCTGGACCTGGCCACGGAGCAGGGGCTGCCCCGCATGCGGCGGGCCGCCCTGCGGGAGCTGTGCACGCTGCACGCCGACCTGGACGATGCCGGCCGGGCGCTGCCCTACCTGCAGTCCTACCTCGCCGACGAGCTGGACCGGGTGGACGAGCGGCGTACCCGGTGGGTGGAGCTGTTCGGCCGCCGCAAGAGCCTGCTCGAGACCGAGCGCGCCGCCGGGCAGCTGCGCCGCCAGGCCTATGAGGACCCGCTGACCCACCTGCCCAACCGGCGCTACGCCGAGGCCCGGCTGGAGGGGCTGCTCACCGCGGGCGCGGCCCCCGCCCTGGCCGTCGTCGACGTGGACCGGTTCAAGGAGGTCAACGACGCGATCGGCCACGCCGGTGGCGACGAGGTGCTGCGCCGGGTCGGCGAGATGCTGGTGGCCGGGTGCCGCGACACCGATGAGGTGTGCCGCTGGGCCGGCGACGAGTTCGTCATCCTGCTGCCCGACACGACCGCCGAGCAGGCCGAGCGGGCCCTGGAGCGCTGCCGGACGGCGATGGCGGCCTTCGACTGGGCCTCGCTGGGGCTGCCCGCGCCGGTCACGATCAGCGTGGGCATCGCGTCGGCCGCCCGCGGCGACGACCGGCGCACCCTGTTCGCCGCCGCCGACGGCGTGCTCTACGACGCCAAGCGCAGCGGCCGCGACCGCGTCGTCCGGCTCTCGGGTGTGACCCAGACCCGGGCGGTGGCGCCGCCGGCCAGCCCGCTGGACAGCATCTTCGGCCCCCCGCCCGCCGCCCCGGTCGAGCCACCGGCGGCCGCTACCGTTCCGGACGTGCCGGACGCCCGCCCCGTCGACGACGGCTTCGCCCCGCTCCTCGTCGACCCGCCGCTCGGCGTCGAGCGCCCCGGTGAGCCGCTGCTCGGCCCGACCGTCCCCGGCGTCGCGACCTCGATCCCGCTGCCCACGACGCCGACCGCGAAGGCCCCCACGGCGGAGCCCGAGGTGGTCTGGGGCACCGGCCGCGGCACCGAGCAGGTGCTGGCCCTGGTCCGCGAGTCGCGCCGGGAGCACCCCGACCGCGCCACCGTCGTCCTGCGGGCCACGCCCGAGACGCTGGTCGCACTCGCGGCCGAGCACGACGCGTACACGACGATGGACGCCGCCGCGATGGCCGCCGCCGTCGGCCCGCTGCCCGAGCCGGCCGGGCGGGTCGGCGTGGTGGGCAGCGACGCGGTCGCGGCCGAGACGGCGTTCGTCGCCCGGGTCGCCGGGACGACCGTCGTCCGGGTCGAGGCCGGTTCGCGGCTGCGCACCCTGCTGGCCGACCCCTCGCAGCTGCCCGACGTCGACTGCCTGGTCGTGGTCGCGGGCGCCGAACCGGCGCTCGCCACCGTGCTCGGCGCGCTGACCGACGTGCCGGTGCTCGCGGTGCCGGTGTCCGACGGCCGCCCGGGCGGGCTGGCCGGGCTGGGGTCGGTGCTGGCGATGCTGGGCGCCCCGGCCCCGGGCGTGGCGGTCGGGGCCCTGGACGACGGCTGGTCGGCAGGCGTGTTCGCCGCCCGCGTGGCCAGGCGCGCGGCCCGCCCCTGACCCGCTTCTCGCGTTGATCATCGTCGAATGGTTGGGCCCACCCGCGTGTCGGACAGCCATTCGACGATGATCAACGCGCCACAGCGGGCGAGGAGGCGCGCGTGATCGGGTGGCTGGACCTGTCGGCGGGCGCGTCGGGCGACATGCTGCTGGGCGCACTCGTCGACGCCGGCGTGCCGCTCGAGGTGCTGTCGTCGGCGGTGGCCGCGCTGCCGGTCGAGCGGGTGCTCCTCACCGCCGAACCGGCCGCCCGGCACGGCCTGGGCGGCACGCGGGTCCACGTGCACGCCCCGCCGTCCGACGTCCGCCGGAGCTGGGCCGACGTGCGCGGCCTGCTCGGGTCGTCGGTCCTCGAGGTCGCCGTCCGCGACCGCGCACTGGAGGTGTTCGAGCGGCTCGCCGAGGCCGAGGGCCGGGTGCACCGCGTCCCTGCGGACGACGTGCACTTCCACGAGGTCGGGGCGCTGGACGCGCTGGCCGACGTGGTGGGCGTGGTCGCGGGGTTCGCGCACCTGGGCCTGACCGCGGTGACCGCCTCGCCGGTCGCGCTCGGCAGCGGATCGGCCCGCGGTGCGCACGGCGTCGTCCCGATCCCCGGCCCGGCGGTGCTCGAACTGCTGACCGGCGTGCCGGTGGCCGCCGGTCCGGTGGCGGCCGAGATGTGCACCCCCACGGGCGCGGCCCTGCTGGCCACGCTGGTCACCGACTGGGGCCCGCTGCCGACGATGCGCGTCGAACGGGTGGGCGTGGGCGTCGGCGGGCGTGACCCGGCGGAGCTGCCCAACCTCGTCCGCTTGGTGCTGGGTGCGCCCTCCGAGGGAGCCGCGACGGCGGGCCCCGTCGTCCTGGAGGCCAACGTCGACGACCTGGACCCACGGTTGTGGCCGGGCGTCCTCGACGCGCTGTTCGCGGCGGGGGCGTCGGACGCGTGGCTGACGCCGATCCTGATGAAGAAGGGGCGGGCCGCGCACACCCTGTCGGCGCTGTGCCGCCCGGACGTCGTCCCGGAGGTGCAGGCGGCCGTGTTCGCGACCACCTCGACCATCGGCCTGCGGGTCGTGCCCGTGGGCAAGGTGGCGCTGGAGCGCGCGTCGGCGTCGGTGGAGGTGCTCGGCGGCCGGGTGGGCGTCAAGGTCGCTGTGGCCGACGGCCGGGTGGTCAACGTGAGCGTCGAGTACGAGGACGTCGCCGCGCTGGCCGGCGAGCTCGGCATCCCGGTGAAGGAGGCGCTGCGCGCGGCCACCGCCGCTGCCGAGGCGGCCTACCCCGTGACCCCCGCGGGATGATCCGCCCGTCGCGGGGCACCGGCGTCAGTCGGGGACGCGGGCCGGCAGTCGCAGACCCGCGGCGACCAGCGGGACGACGGCCAGGACGACGACGGCGACCGCGAACGGCCCGCCGATCGCCCACGCGGCGAACACCGGCAGCGAGGCGAGCTCGATGCCCAGCCCCGCCACCGAGGTCACCGTCGCCCGGTGCGGGCCGGTGATCCGGTGCTGCAGCCGCGCCTCGGCGATCACCAGCACCGCGAGGTAGAGGCCGTAGAACACCGCGACCGCGGCCAGCGCCGCCGGACGCGCCCACGCCGCCGAGGCGGCGAGCAGACCCGCGCCGAGCACCAGGCCGGCCAGCAGCACGGACGACGACAGGTGCTCGGCGCGGCCACCGAGCCACGAACCGGCGGCGCCGGCCAGCCAGATCGCCAGGACGGCGAAGGGCACCGCGGTCGTCGGCCAGCCCCAGTCCGAGGCCAGCACCGGGAAGTACTCCTCGACCGCGTCCAGCCCCCCGAGCAGGGCGACCGCGAGGACGACGACGCGCAGCCCCGGCGTCCGGACGGCGGTGGAGACGCCCGCACGCAAGGTGGCCAGCAGGTGCTCGCCGTCGTCGGCCCGCGGCGCCTCCGGGAAGCGGAGCGCCAGCGCGGCCGCCGCCAGGCAGGCCACGACGCTGGCCCACCCGACCGCCGCGTAGCCGCCCCAGGCGAACAACAGGGACGCCGCGGCCACCGTGGGCACCTGGACGAGGAACTCGGCGGCGGTCATCGAGCCGTTGACCCGGGCGAAGGAGTCCGCAGCGCCCACCGCGGCCAGCCCGTCGTACACCAGCGCCTCGGCGGCCCCCGACCAGAGCGCGCCGGCCACGCCCCACAGCACGAAGCCGACGAGGAAGGCCCAGAACGCGGGGGCCGCCGTCCAGACGGCGAAGCCCACCGCCTCCAGCAGACCGCCGACCACGAGCACGCCCCGGCGGGACCAGCGGTCGGCCAGCGCGCCGGCGGGGATCTCGCTGACGAACCCGGTGACCGACCAGACCGCGAACAGCAGGCTGATCTCGGCAGCCGAGAGCCCGGTGTCGAGGAACAGCAGTGCGTACAGCGGGTAGTACGGCACGAGCTCGGACAGCGCGGCCCAGCCCACGGCGAGCCGGGCCAGCGGCCGGGCGGCGGGCGGGAGCGCGGTGCGACGGGGACGGCGTCAACCGAACGGCATGGCGGGCAGGTTAGCGGCGCCGTCCGACGGCCGCACCCGGATTGCTAGGGTCTGACCTCACGAAGGGGAGTAGCCCCCCGACCGCTGGTCGACATGCTGGCGCCTCCGGGTGCCCGGTCAGCGGGCCCACGAACCGATGTGGGTGGGCGAGACCTTCGATCGGAGCCCGTGCGGCTTCCGGTCGGAGGCGTGCCCGCATCCGGCTGGTGGCGCCTGACTGAAGGAAAGATCCCGTGGCCCTCTCGGTCGTCCTGACCGCCTTCGTCCTCGTCCTCCCGGTGGAGCTGCCGGACAAGACGCTGTTCGCCTCGCTGGTGCTGGCCACGAGGTTCCCGCCGCTGCCGGTGTTCGTCGGCGTGGGCACGGCGTTCGGCCTGCAGGTGGCGATCGCGGTCACCGCCGGGTCGCTGCTGTCGCTGCTCCCGGATGCCCTGGTCAGCGGGGTGGTGGCGGTGCTGTTCCTGGTGGGCGCCGTCCTGCTCTGGCGCAGCGCCGGCGCGGGCGCCGAGGAGGCCGAGGTGGACGAGAGCCGCCAGGGGACGTCGTTCTTCCGCGTCGCGGCCATCTCGTTCGGCGTGCTGTTCGCCGCCGAATGGGGCGACCTCTCCCAGTTGGCCACCGCCGGCCTGGCCGCCCGCTACGACGACCCCCTCAGCGTCTTCGTCGGCGCGTGGGCGGCGCTGCTCGTGGTCAGCGGGCTGGCGGTGTTCCTGGGCACCAAGCTGGCCGACCGGCTGCCGATCGCGCTGATCCGGCGGGTCGCCGCCGGCCTGTTCCTGGTCTTCGCCGTGTTCGCGGTGGTCGAGACGGTGCGCGCGCTCACCTGATCGCCCGGCGCCGATATCGGGTGGCGCCCGGGTGGGACGATGGCGCGGAGATGGACGTCGTCCCCGCCGTGCAGGTCACCGACCTGGTCAAGCGCTATCCGGGGCGTCCCACCAACGCCGTCGACGGCGTGAGCTTCGAGGTCCGCCGCGGCGAGGTGTTCGGCCTGCTCGGCCCGAACGGGGCGGGCAAGACCACGACGGTCGGCGTCCTGACCACCCGCGTGCTGCCCACCTCGGGCCGGGCGTCGGTGGCGGGGGTGGACGTCGGCACCGACCCGGTCGTCGCGCGCAGCCGGTTGTCCGTCGTCCCCCAGCGGTCCAACCTCGACCGGGCGCTGACCGCGCGGCAGAACCTGGTGTTCCACGCCGCCTACCACGGCATGGGGCGGGCCGAGCGCAACCGGCGGGCCGACGAGCTGCTCGGCCGGCTGGGCCTCGCCGACCGCGGCGGCGACAAGGTCGACGACTACTCCGGCGGGATGGCGCAGCGGCTGCTGATCGCGCGGGCGCTCATGCACGCGCCGGAGGTCGTCTTCCTGGACGAGCCGAGCACCGGCCTGGACCCGCAGGCCCGGCTGTTCGTCTGGGACCGGATCCGCGAGCTGCGCGCCGGCGGTGTCACCGTCGTCCTCACCACGCACGACATGGACGAGGCGGCGGCGCTGACCGACCGGGTCGGCATCATGGACCGCGGCCGGCTGCTCGCCCTGGACACCCCGGCCGCGCTCACCCGGGCCCTGCCGGGCAGCGCCACACTCGAGGTCGACGTCGAGCGTGCGGACGACGACACCGACGAGGCGGTGCTCGCCGCCCTGGCCCCGCTGGCCGAGCGGGTGGAGCCGGTCGAGGACGCCGAGGGCCTGCGCGCCCGCCTCTACGTCTCCGGCAACGCCGCCGCGCTGGTCGGGCCGGTGTCCGACGTGCTCGGCACCCGGCGGGCCCGGCTGACCGGCGTCCGCATCGGCGAGCCGAGCCTCGAGGACGTCTTCCTGTCGCTCACCGGCCGGGAGTTGCGATGACCCAGGTGTCGATGACCCAGGTGTCCCCGACGGCCCCGGACGTCGGCCGCGCCTTCCGCGCGCTGCTGATGCGCGACCTGTTCGTCACCGGCCGCGAATTCGTGCCGTTCCTGCTGCAGGTGGTGCTCCAGCCGGTCTTCCTGCTGTTCGTCTTCGGCAAGGTCCTCGTCGATCTCGGCTTCACCACCGACCGGTACGCCGACGTACTGCTGCCGGGCGTGGTGGCCCTGGCCGCGTTCCTCACCGCCCTGCAGAACACCGCACTGCCGCTGGTCATCGACTTCTCGTTCACCAAGGAGATCGAGGACCGGCTGCTCGCCCCCCTGCCGACGAACCTGGTCGCCGTCGAGAAGGTCGTCTTCGCCACCCTGCGCGCGCTCGTGGCCGCCGTCGTCATGTTCCCGATCAGCTGGTGGGTGCTCGGGTCGCTGCCGCTGACCTGGGACGACGTCCCGGTGCTGGCCGGATTCCTGGTGCTCGGGTCGCTCGTCGGCTCGGCGATGGGGATGACCCTGGGCACGTTCGTCAAGCCCAACCGCATCAACATCGTCTTCGCCGTCGTCCTGACCCCGCTGCTGTTCACCGGCTCGACGCAGTTCCCCTGGCCGTCGCTGGACTCGCTGCGCTGGTTCCAGGTGGTCTGCGCGCTCAACCCGCTCACCTACGTCAGCGAGGCGCTTCGGGCGCAGCTCGCCCCTGACCTGCCGCACCTGCCGCTGTGGCTCTGCGCGCTGGCCCTGACCGGCTTCCTGGTCCTGTTCGGCGCCACGGCGCTGATCGGTTTCCGCCGTCGCGCGCTGGACTGAGTCGCGCCGTGTGGTCGTCCGGCCGCGGCCGCCCGGCCCTACGCTGCGCCGCCATGGAGTTCCGGACGACGGTCGTGCTCGGCGGCAGGACGGCGACCGGGCTCCAGGTACCCGACGACGTGGTCGCCTCGTTCGCGGCCGGCAAGCGGCCGCCGGTCGTGGTGACCGTCCGCGGCCACCGCTACCGGACGACGGTGGCGCCCATGGGCGGGGCGTTCTGGGTGCCACTGGCCGCCGAGCACCGCGCGGCCGCCGGCGTCGAGGCCGGCGAGGAGGTCGACGTCTCCATCGAGCTCGACGCCGCGCCCCGCGAGGTGGTCGTGCCCGACGACCTCGCCGCCGCGTTCGACGACGAGGTGCGCGCGGCGTTCGGGGCCCTGGCCTACTCGCACCGCAAGGAATGGGTGCGCTGGATCGAGGAGGCCACGAAGCCCGAGACGCGGGCCGGCCGCATAGAGAAGACCGTGGAGTCGCTGCGGGCCGGCAAGCGCGCGCGCTGACCGCCGAGGACGCTCCGCCGGGTGCCCACCAGCCAGCGCGCCTGGATTGCACGGCTTGCTGCCGCATTGCACGGGATGCAGCGCGTGCGATGCGGGTGGAGAGCGTGCAACGCAACGGCGTCGGGGCGGCGGCGTCAGGTCTCCGACGCGAGCACCTGCTCGGCCACCGGGAGCGCCCGCTCCCGGTCGGCCGGCACCAGGCCGATGCGGGTGCGGCGGTCGAGCAGGTCGGCGGTCGTCCGCGCCCCCTCGTAGCGGACGGCGAACCGCAGCTCCCCCACCGTCTCCGGCCGCCCGGGGATCACCTGCGACGAGCCCAGCGCCTCGACCACCGGCGCCTCGGTGCCGTACCGGTCGACCAGCCGCGACGCCGCCGCCACCCGGGCCAGCACCGGCCGGGGCGCGGCTCCCAGCAGCGGCAGCCGGCCCGTGGCGCACGGGCGGGCGGGCAGTCCCAGCCGGGCGACGACCGAGGAGACCGCCTGCTCGGCCATCGCCCGGTAGGTGGTCAGCTTGCCGCCGACCACGGTGAGGACCGGTCCGTCCCAAATCAGCAGGTGCGTGCGCGAGAGGTCGGCGGTCGCGCCGCCCGGGCCGGTGCCCGCCGACGCCGGCAGCACCAACGGCCGCAGCCCCGCGTACGAGCCGATCACGTCGGCCGAGGTCAGCGGCCTGACCAGCACCTGGTTGACGGTCTCCAGCAGCTGGCGGACCTCCTCGGCCGAGGGCGCCGGGTCGTCGTCGGGCACCGGGCCGGGCACCGGCTCGTCGGTGATGCCGAGGTAGACCAGCCCACCGGGCTGCGGCAGCGCGAAGACGTAGCGGGTCCGCGACCCCGGCAGCGGCACGGTCAGCGCCGCGGACGGCGAGCCCACGGACGACGCGCGCAGCACCAGGTGCGACCCGCGCGAGGGCACCAGCCGCACGGACGGCGACAGCCGCTGCGCCCACACCCCCGTCGCGTTGACCACGGCCCGCGCCCGCAGGGTGACGGCGGCCCCGTCGACCACGGCGTGCACGTCCCGGCCGTCCACGGCGCGCACCGACGCATCGGTCAGCACCCGCGCCCCGAACGCCGCCGCCGTCCGCGTGAGCGCCACGACCAGCCGGACGTCGTCGGACAGTTGGCCGTCCCAGAACACGACCCCGCCGCCCCCGGCGCAGACCCCCGGCGTCAGCCGCGCGACCTCGGCCGCCGCCACCCGGCGGGTGGAGGGCAGCGAGCCGCGCCCGCCCGGCACCGACATCCGCACCGCGTCACCGGCGTGCCCGCCCAGCGCGGCGAGCGCCGACACCGAGCGGCCGGCGACGTCCGGGACCAGGAACGGCAGCGCGCGGGTGAGGTGCGGCGCGGTGCGGCCCATGAGCACCGCCCGCTCGCGGGCGCTCTCCCGGGCGAGGCCGATCTCGCCGTGCGCCAGGTAGCGCAGCCCGCCGTGGACGAGCTTCGAGGACCACCGCGAGGTGCCGGCGGCGAGGTCGGTGCGCTCCAGCAGCGCGACCGACAGGCCGCGGGCGGCCGCGTCCAGCGCGACGCCGGCGCCGGTCACGCCGGCGCCGACCACCAGCACGTCGAAGGAGCCGCCGTCGACGGCCGCCAGGTCGCGGTCCCGGCGCGGAGCCGAGAGCGCACCCGGGAGGGGCATCGCAGCCGGGTCGGGCACCGGCAGACTGTAGCGGTGGCTGACCAGGCGGAACTGACCATCCAGGGCTGGGGCCCGGCAGCGGACGACGCCGGGCGCGAGCTGCCCAAGGCCGCGCGCCGGTACCTGATCCGCGAGCTGGGCTGGAATCCGCGGGACACCCCGGCCGTCCCCGTGGACCAGATCCGGCTGAACCCCTCCCGGCTTCCCGACGAGGCACGGAACCGGCTGGGCGAGCTGCTCGGCGAGGACAACCTGCGCACCGACCGCGACTCGCGGCTGCGGCACGCCGGCGGCAAGAGCTACCTCGACCTGCTGCGCCGCCGCGGGGGCGACGCCTCCGAGGCGCCCGACGCCGTCGCCGCCCCGGGCAGCACCGAGGAGACCGCCGCGCTGCTGGCGCTGTGCGGGGAACTCGGCGTGACCGTGGTCCCGTTCGGCGGCGGCACGAGCGTGGTCGGCGGGCTGGGCCGCCGCGACCCGTTCGACCGCCCGTGCATCACCGTCGACCTGCGCCGCATGGCCACGGTCCAGTCGCTCGACGTCGCGTCGTCCCTGGTGACCGTCGGTCCGGGGATGCGCGGGCCGGCGCTGGAGGAGTTGCTCGGCCGGCAGGGCCTCACGCTGGGCCACCTCCCGCAGAGCTGGGAGTTCGCGACGCTCGGCGGCTACGCGGCCACCCGCTCGGCCGGGCAGGCCTCGACCGGTGTCGGCCGCTTCGATGACCTCGTCGCCGGGCTCACCCTGGCCACGCCGTCCGGCGTGCTCGAGCTGGGGCACCCGCCGGCCAGCGCGGCCGGACCCGACCTGCTCGGTCTGGCGCTGGGTTCGGAGGGCACCCTCGGCGTGATCACCGAGCTCCGGCTGCGGGTGCGGCCGAAGGCGGCGGCGACGGCGTACGAGGGCTGGTCGTTCCGCAGCTGGCCGGCCGGCCTGGCGGCGCTGCAGCAGCTGGCGCGACACGACCTGCTGCCCGACGTCGTCCGGCTCTCCGACGCCGACGAGACCCGCGCCAACCTGCTGATGGCCGCCGGCGCCGGCGCCAGGGCGCTGCGTGGCACCCTGCGCACCCGCCGGCACGGCGACGGCTGCCTGCTCGTGGTCGGCTGGGAGGGGCTGCCCACGATCGTCCAGGCCCGCGGCCGGGCCGCCGGCTCCGTGCTGCGCGACAACGGCGCCATCCGGGTGGGCCGGCGGGTCGGGGAGTCGTGGCGGAAGCACCGGTTCGCGGCGCCGTACCTGCGCGACAGGCTCCTGGACGGCGGCCTGATGGTCGAGACACTGGAGACCGCGGCCACCTGGTCGGCGCTGCCCACGGTGTACGACGCCGTCCGGGGGGCGTTGCGCGAGTCGCTCACCCGCGGCGGACGCCGTCCGCTGGTGATGAGCCACGTCTCGCACGGCTACCCGACCGGGGCGTCCCTGTACGTCACCGTGGTCGCCGACCGCGACGACGCGCTCCCGCTGCAGCAGTGGCTGACCGCCAAGCGGGCGGCGACCGACGCCCTGCTGACCGCCGGCGGCACCCTCACCCACCACCACGCGGTCGGCGCCGACCACATGCCGTGGCTCGAGCGCGAGATCGGCCCGCTCGGGGTGGACGTGCTGCGGGCGGTCAAGCAGCGGCTCGACCCGCACGGCATCTGCAATCCCGGCGTCCTGCTGCCGGACTGAAAAGGGACCCGCTGCCCCCCACCGCTCGCACGCTCGCGGCGGGCACCTGCAGCGGGGCCATCAGGACGTCGTGGCGATGCCGCCGTCCACGGGGATGACCGCGCCGGTGACGTAGGCACCGGCCCGGCTGGTGAGGTAGACGACCACGCCGGCCATGTCGTCGGGGCGGCCGATGCGGCGCAGCGGCGACCGCTCGGCGATCTGCGGCCCGAACGCCTTCAGCGTCTCGGCCATCATCCGCGACTCGAACGGTCCGGGCGCCACGGCGTTGACGGTGACGTGCCGCGGCCCGAGCTCCTTGGCCAGCACGCGGGTGAGGTGGTGCAGGCCGGCCTTCGACGCCGAGTACGAGTAGGTGTGCATCGGCGGGACGTGCAGGCCGTCGATGCTGCCGACGTTGACCACCCGTGCGGGGTCGTCGGCAGTGGCCGCCTCCTCGAGCAGCGGCAGGAACGCCCGGGTCAGGAAGAACGGCGCCTTCAGGTTCAGGTCGAGCACCTTGTCCCAGGCGGACGCCGGAAAGGTGGCCAGCGGCTCGCCCCACGTCGCGCCCGCGTTGTTGACCAGGATGTGCAGCTCGTCCTCGCGCTCGGCGACCTCGCTCGCCAGCCGCAGGCACTCGTCCTCGCGCGAGAGGTCAGCGGGCAGGGAGGTGACCGTGCCCGAGGGGGCGAGCTCGCGGACGGCGGCGTCGCCCGCCTCGGCCTTGCGCGAGCTCACGTAGACGCGCGCCCCGGCCTCCAGCAGCCCGCGGGCCATCATCAGCCCGATGCCGCGCGTGCCGCCGGTGACCACCGCGACCTTGCCGGTGAGGTCGAACAGGTCCATCGCGCACCCCTCTCGAAGCGCCGTGGCCGCACCCTACGGCCAGCCGGGTCCGCCGTCCGGACGATGTTGTGCCAGCCTTCGCACCATGAACGAGCACGTCGCGCCGCCCGCGGTCGGCGCCACCAGCGAGGTGGGCACGTTGCGCACGGTGCTGTTGCACCGCCCCGGGCCGGAGCTCCGGCGGCTCACCCCCCGCAACAACGACCAGCTGCTCTTCGACGGCATCCCGTGGGTGGCCCGCGCACAGGAGGAGCACGACGCCTTCGCCCAGGCGCTGCGCGACCGCGGCGTCGAGGTGCTGCACCTCGACGTCCTGCTGGCCGAGGTGCTGTCCTTCCCCTCCGCGCGGGCCGAGCTGATCGGCGCCGCCGTCGATGACCCGCGGCTGGGCGCCACCCTGCAGCGCGCCGCGACCTACCACCTGGCGCACCTCTCCCCCGAGGACCTGGCGACGGCGCTGATCGCCGGCCTCGCCCACGACGAGCTGCGCGGCGGCCGCGGGCTGGCCTACGAGGTGATGAACCGCAGCGACTTCGTCATCCCCCCGCTGCCGAACCTGCTGTTCACCCGCGACTCGTCGGTCTTCGTCGGCGACGAGGTCGCCGTGACCTCGCTGGCCATGCCGGCGCGGCACCGCGAGAGCACGATCACCGCCGCCGTCTACACCCACCACCCGCGGTTCGCCGGCGTCGAGCAGCTCTACGGCTCGGGCCTCGAACACCTCGAGGGCGGCGACGTGCTGCTGCTGTCCCCCGGTGTGGTGGCCGTCGGCGTCGGCGAGCGGACGACGCCCGGCGGCGCGGAGCGGCTGGCGCGACGGCTCTTCGCCCGCGGGCTGGCGCACACGGTGCTCGTCGTCCCGATCACCCAGCAGCGCGCCACCATGCACCTGGACACCATCGCCACGATGGTCGACGTCGACGCGATGGTGATGTACCCGGCGGTCGCCGACAGCTTGTCGGCCTGGACGGTGACCGCGCCCGACGGCATCGGCGACGACGCCGACACGACCGATCTCACCGTCACGGGGCCGCGGCCGTTCGTCGTGGCCGCGGCGCAGGCGATGGGCATCGACCGGCTGCGGGTGATCGACACCGGCCTGGACCCGGTCACCGCCGAGCGCGAGCAGTGGGACGACGGCAACAACACCCTCGCCCTGGCCCCGCGGTTGGCCGTGGCCTACGAGCGCAACACGGTGACCAACGCCGCGCTCGAGGACGCCGGCATCGAGGTGGTCCGCATCGCCGGCTCGGAGCTCGGCAGCGGCCGCGGCGGCCCGCGGTGCATGAGCTGCCCGATCACCCGCGACCCGCTCTGAACCGACCGCCCGCGCCCAGGCAAAGGAAGCTTTACCTACATTTTCGAGCGCAGAACGTAGGTAAAGCTTCCATTGCCCGGAGAGGGGCGGCGGGCGTCAGCGCAGGGTGATCTGGCGGGAGAGCAGCCCCGCGCGGGCCCGGCGCTCGTCGGCGGTGAGCGGGTCGGTCACCGTCAGCGCCTGCTCGAGCCGCTCGTCGAACTCCCGCGCCGGCCCGGCCCAGTCCGCGGCCGGGGTGTCGGCCGGCAGGTCCCACACGGGGACGACGAGGCCGTGGGCGCGGAACGCGCCGGCGTACCGGGTGCCCTCGCCGAGGGTGATCCGCTCCGCGGCGCGCAGGCGGGCCAGGGCGTCGAGCAGCTTCTCCTCCGGCTCCGGCCGCACCCAGCGCAGGTGCGCCCGCTCGTCGGTCGGCCGCACCCAGTAGGCGGCGCCGAGGTCCTCGAGCAGCACCGTGGGCAGGATCGCCTGGTTGGCCTGCTCGAGCATCGCCTGCGCCTCGGGGCCGGCGCCGGTGCCCTCGAGCCAGAATCCGAAGTCGTCGTGCACGGTGACCTCGAACGGGGCGTCCGCGTCGAGCAGCTCCTGCAGGCGCGGCCCGGCCGAACCCGCGGCGCCGACCGGGCCCGGGTCGACGGGCGCACCGGCGGGCGCCTCGAGGGCGGCGGCCAGCGCCGTCCCCAGATCACGGCTCACGTCGTCGGACGACGTCTGCAGCTGGACGCCCAGCACGACCTCGCCGTCGGCACGGACCAGCGCCGGAGAGCCGCCGGGGAGCACGCTGGCCAGGGTGACGTCGCGGCCCTCCGTCGTCCGCAGCTTCGCCGTCGCGGCCGGCACCAGCTCGCGCAGCGCGACCCAGTGCGTCTCCCCCGGCAGCCCCTCGAACGGCCGGGTCACCGGCGGGGCGTAGCCCGAGCCGTGGCAGTGCTTGTACCGGCGGCCGGAGCCACAGGGGCACGGGGCCTTCGGGTTGATCTCGCCGTCCGCGGCAGGCTTCGCGGCGGAGGGACGCTTGCGTGTCGAGGAGCGGGCCATGCCCCCGAGCGTAGGTGGGGGGCTTGGGGCCGCTTCTCTAGGCTCCGGGCGTGACCACCGCCGTCCCGCTGGACCTGACCGATCCTGCCGTCGCCGCCGACCCCTACCCGTCGTTCGCGCGGGCCCGCGAGGTCGCGCCGGTGCAGTGGCACGAGGGCCTGCAGCTGTGGCTGGCGTTCGGCCACGCCGAGGCCAACGCGGTGCTGCGCGACCGGCGGCTGGGCCGGATCTGGGCGGACAAGGCCCCGGCAGAGCGGTTCGAGAGCTTCAACCTGATCCACCGCAACGCGATCCTGGAGATGGAGCCGCCCGACCACACCCGGCTGCGCCGGCTGATCAGCACCGCGTTCGCCCGCGGGCACGTCGAGCGGCTGCGCCCGTGGGTGAACGAGCTGGCCGGCCGGCTGGTCGACGGGATGATCGAGCGTTCGGGCGGCAGCGAGCCGGTCGACCTGTTCACCGGGATGGCCGAGCAGCTGCCGGTCGAGGTCATCGCCGAGCTGCTCGCCGTCCCGGCTGCCGATCGTCCGCTGCTGCGCCCGTGGTCCAACGCGATCGTGAAGATGTACGAGTACGGGCGGACGACGGAGGTCGAGGCGGCTGCCGAGCGGGCCGCCGCCGAGTTCGTCGACTACCTGCGCGTGCTGGCCGCCGAGCGGCGGAAGAACCTCGGCGACGACCTGATCTCGCACCTGGTCGGCGTCCGCGACGCGGACGGCGACCGGCTGACCGAGGACGAGCTGGTCACCACCTGCATCCTGCTGCTCAACGCCGGCCACGAGGCGACGGTCAACGTCACCGGCAACGGCCTGCTGGCGCTGCTCCGGAACCCCGACCAGCTGCAGCGGCTGCGCGAGGACCCCGCGCTGCTGCCGACGGCGATCGAGGAGCTCATGCGCTACGACTCGCCGCTGCAGCTGTTCGAGCGCACCGCCACCGAGGACGTGCCGATCGGGGGGATCACGGTGCCGGCGGGCCAGAAGATCGCCGCGCTGCTCGGGTCGGCCAACCACGACCCGGCCGTGTTCGCCGACCCGGAGACCCTGGACGTCGGCCGCACCGAGAACCCGCACATCTCCTTCGGCGCCGGTGTGCACTTCTGCATCGGTGCCCCGCTGGCGCGGGTGGAGCTGCAGGCCTCCTTCGGCGCGCTGCTGTCCCGCCCCTCGCGGCTCGAGCTGGGCGGAGAGCCGGTCCGCCGTCCGGAGTTCGTCATCCGCGGGCTGCGCACCCTGCCGCTCCTCCTCACTCCCTGACAGCCTTTATGGCCATAAAGGCCGTCGGCGGACGGGTGGAGGACCGTCCGCCGCGCTGGCACGATCGCGCCATGCGCGGGCTGATGCAGGACTTTCCCCTGACCATCGACATGATCTTCCGGCACGCCGAGACCCATCACGGCGACGCCACGATCGCGACCAACGGCATCGGCGGGGTCACCCGCACCACCTACACGGACTGGGCCGAACGCACCCGGCGGCTGGGCGGCGTCCTCGACGACCTGGGTATCAGCGCCGACGGGCGGGTGGGCACCTTCGGCTGGAACAGCCAGCGCCACCTCGAGCTGTACTTCGCGGCCCCGTGCACCGGCCGGGTGCTGCACACGCTCAACATCCGGCTGTTCCCCGAGCAGCTGACCTACATCGCCAACCACGCCGAGGACGAGGTCGTCTTCGTCGACCGCACCGTGCTGCCGCTCCTGCTGCCGCTGCTCGGCGGCATGAGCACCGTCCGGCACGTGGTGGTCATGGACGACGGCGGCGGCAACGAGATCCCGGACGACGACCGCTTCGTCGACTACGAGACGCTGCTGGCCGCCGCGTCACCGGTCGAGTTCGGGCGCGTGCGCGACGAGAACTCCGCCGCCTCGATGTGCTACACGTCCGGCACCACGGGCAACCCGAAAGGCGTCGTCTACTCGCACCGCTCGACCGTGCTGCACACGATGGCGGTGCTCGCGCCCAACGCGTTCGGCCTCGGCGTCCGCGACACGGCCATGCCGGTCGTGCCGATGTTCCACGCCAACGCCTGGGGCATCGCGCACGCGGCTCCCGCCGCCGGCTCGGCGCTGGTGTTCCCCGGCGCGATGATGCAGCCCGAGGCGCTGGCCGCCCTGATCGTCGACGAGGGCGTCACGTTCACCGCCGGCGTCCCGACGATCTGGCAGGGCGTGCTGCCGCACCTGGCCGGCAAGCCGCACAAGCTGCGCGACATCGGCTGCGGCGGCTCGGCGGTGCCCAAGGCGCTCTCCGAGGCCTACCGCGAGCAGGTCGGCATCCCGATCCTGCAGGCCTGGGGGATGACCGAGACCAGCCCGGTGGCGTCGTCCGGGGTGCTGAACCCGCGCTTCGACGACGCGGACGACGCCACGAAGGCCGACCGCCGCGCCCGCGCCGGGATGCCGCTGTTCGGCGTCGAGGCCCGGATCGTCGAGTCCGGCACCATCGACCCGCAGCCGTGGGACGACACCGCCACCGGCGAGCTGCAGGTGCGCGGGCCCTGGTGCGCGCAGGAGTACTACAACCCGGATGCCGGCGTGGAGCTGTCCACCGAGGACGGCTGGATGAGGACCGGCGACGTCGCGGCCATGGACGAGCACGGCTTGATCCGCATCGCCGACCGCACCAAGGACCTGATCAAGTCCGGGGGAGAGTGGATCAGCTCGGTCGACCTCGAGAACGCGATCATGAGCCACCCGAAGGTCAAGGAGGCCGCGGTCGTGGCCATCCCGCACCCGAAGTGGGACGAGCGCCCGCTGGCCTGCGTCGTCCTGAACGAGGGCGAGACGGCGACCGAGGAGGAGATCCTCGAGCACGTCCGGCCGCTGGTGGCCAAGTGGTGGGTGCCCGACGCGGTGGAGTTCATCGACGAGGTGCCCAAGACCAGCGTCGGCAAGTTCTCGAAGAAGACCCTGCGCGAGAAGTTCGCCGAGTACGAACTCCCCGGCTGACCCCAGGCGGTCGCTGCGATGCTCCCTCGGCCGTCAGCGGACGACGGGCGCCTCGCCGGTCTCGCTCACCATCGGCCGCCCGGCGGCCTCCCACTCGCCCATGCCCCCGCCGACGTTCACCGCGTCGTAGCCGTTCTGGTTCAGCCAGGCGGTCACCCGCGCCGAGCGGCCTCCGCCGCGGCAGGTGACGTAGAGCGGGTCACCCTCGGGCAGGTCGTCGAGCCGGGTCGGGACGTCGCCCATCGGGATGTGGGTCGCGCCGTCGATGTGCCCGTGCACCCACTCGTCGGGTTCGCGGACGTCGAGGACGACGGCGTCCTCGGGCAGTTCGGAGGCGGGCACGGTCGGAACCTGCTGCGGCATCACGCGACCCATCGTGGCACGGACGGCGCCGGCCTTCAGGTCCGCGCTGGAAGGATGGGCGGCGATGACACACGATCCGGGACCGCGCGGCCCCGTCCGCGAGCCGGCCTGGCAGGTGTCCCGCTCCGCCATCGGCCTGTGGGTGCTCCAGGGCGTCCTCAGCTCGGCCGTGTGGGCGCTGATCGTCACCGTCGGGCTGCTGTTCGTGCCGGCGTCGGCGGGCGGGCCGATGCCGGTGCTGCGCTGGCTCGCCCCGGTCGCGCTGGTCGGCTACGCGATCGTCGCGATCGGCGTGCGGCCGTTCATCCGCTACCGGGTGCACCGGTGGGAGGTCACCGCCGAGACCGTCCACTCGCTCACCGGGTGGCTCACCCGCACGTGGACGCTGGTCCCGATCGCGCGCATCCAGACCGTGGACGTCACCCGCGGCGCGCTGCAGCAGCTGTTCGGGCTGGCCTCGGTCGCGGTGCTCACCGCCTCGTCGCAGGGCACCGTGCAGGTGCCGCACCTCGAGGCCGGCGTCGCCCAGCGGGTGGCCGACGATCTGGCCCGCCGGGCCGAGGCCGTGCGCGACGAGGCGACGTGACGACGGCGCCGCCGCCCGGCACCTGGGCCGCGCCCCCGCCGGCCCCGCCGCCCCCCGCTCCTGCCGGACGTCGGACGTCGCCGCTCATCGTGCTCGTGCACACCGTGACGTTCCGCCAGGCCAGGCAGTTCGTGCCGGTGCTCATCCCGGTCGCGGCGGCCACCGGCCTCGGCGGCGGGACGACCATGATCGTCCTCGCGGCCCTCGCCGTGACCCTCCTGTCGCTGGCCACGGCGGCGCTCTCGTGGTCACGGTTCAGCTACGTCGACGGACCCACATCGGTCGTCGTCACCAGGGGACTGCTCGCCCGGTCGGTGCGGACGGTGCCCAACGACCGCGTGCGCGGGGTCGAGGTGGAGACGCCCCTGCTGCACCGGGCCTTCGGGCTGGTGCGGGTGCGCATCGACGCGGCCGCGGGCTCCATGGGTACCGCCGCCGAGGAGCTGCTCATCGACGGGGTCACCCGCGCCGAGGGCGACCGGCTGCGGGCCTCGGTACTGGCCCACCGCGTCGTGGCCGCGCCCCCCGGGGTCGAGGGCGAGACCGAGCCGGCCGAGGAGGAGATCGCCCGCTTCGACAACCGCTGGTTGCTCTACGCCCCGCTCGTCGGCAGCTATCTCGCGGTGCCGCTGGCCGCCGTGGGTGCGCTGATGCGGCTGGCCCAGGAGCTGCCGGAGCGGTTCCGGCCCGAGGTCGACGGGCCCGACCTGTCCGACGTCCAGTTGCTGGCAGCCGCGCTGGTCGGCGCGCTGCTGGTGCTCGTCGTCGGCTCGATCGTGGGCGCGGCGGTGGTCAACTGGCGGTTCCGGCTGGTGCGTCGCGGCGGCTCGCTGGTCGCCGTCCGCGGGCTGCTCACCCGCCGGCACACCGAGCTGGAGATCGACCGGATCCGCGGCGGCACGCTGACCGAGGGCCTGGGCATGCGGCTGGTCGGCGCCGCGCGCAGCGCGGCCCTGGTGACCGGGCTCGGCGAGGCCGGGCGGCGGGGACAGCTGCTGCCGCTGGGGCCCAAGGCCGAGGCCGAGGGATTGCTGCACCTGCTGGTCGACGACCCGGGGCCCCTGCTGCGCCACCCACCGGCCGCGCGACGACGCAGGATCAGCCGGGCGGTGGTCGGCGGCCTGCTCGTGACGGCGCTGGGTGCGCTGGCCACCGCGCTGCTCGGCTGGTGGTGGGTGCTGGCGCTGGGCGTCGGGCTGACCGTCCTGGGCGTCCCGCTGGGCCTGGGCCGCTACGCGTCGCTGGGGCACCGCGCCGGTCCGCGGTCGTTCAGCGTGCGCGGCGGGTGGCTGGTGCGGGAGCAGGCCGTGCTCCAGCGACGGGCGGTGCTGGGCTGGCGGGTCCGGCAGAGCCTCTTCCAGCGCCGGGCGGGTGTGGCCACGGTGACCGCGTGCGTGGGCGCCGGCCGGCAGGGCTACACCGCGCTCGACATGGCCGCCGACGACGTGGTGGCCTTCACCGCGGCGGCGTCCGGCCCCTGGGCGGGCACCTTCAGCCGGTGAGCGACCCGACCAGTCCGGTGGCGGCCCTCGGGCTCCCGGCGGCGAGCAGCCCGGCGGCGGCCAGCACGTAGCGGCGGTCGACGACCACGTCGGTGCCGTCGAGCACGCTGCCCGCGCCCCCGCCGTCGGCCGCGATCCGCGCGACCGCCGCCTCGACGTCGTCCGCATGCCGGAAGACCCCGCCCGACAGCACGACCAGCCCGGCGCCGCGCGCGCTGGCCCCGCCCGGGCCGTACGCCGCCTCCGCTCGCAGGTGCCGGCGCAGGGCGACCGTCGCCGCCGCCGTCCCGAGGTCGAGCGGGTCCTCGCCCGGGGGCGGCAGGCCCTCGGCGACCGCGGCCCGGCGCAGGGCGCCGACACTCGAGGCGACCCCCAGGTCGCCCTCGACGGTGCGCCGGCGGGCCGGGACGCCGACCGCCTCGCGACCCAGCGCGGCCTGCTCGGCATCCGGGTCGGGCACGCAGTAGACGTCGGTGGTCGCCCCGCCGACATCCAGGACGACGACGCCGGGCGCCTCGGCCTCGGCGCGGGCACGAGCGAGGACGGCCACCCCTTCCAGCACGGCGTCCGGGGTGACCGCGCGGACCCACTGCCGCAGCCGCGGATCGGTCGAGAGCCGGTCGCCGCCGATGACGTGCGCCAGGAAGACCTCGCGGATCGCTGCCCGCGCCGACTCCGGTGCCAGCCGGCCGATGTCGGGCAGCACGTTGCCGGCCTCGCGCACGGGCAGTCCGGCCCCGCGGAGCACGGCGGCCACCTCGTCGCGGACGGCGGCGTTGCCGGCCAGGACGACCGGGACGGACCGGTCCGCCGAGGCCAGCACCCGCGCGTTGTGGCGGAGCACCTCCGCCTCGCCGCCGTCCGTCCCGCCCACCAGGAGGACGACGTCGGGAGCGGCCTCGGCCAGCGTCGCCAGCGCCGCGTCGTCGAGCCGGCCGGCCGCGACGTGCACCACCCGTGCGCCGGCCGACAGCGCGGCGCGGTGCCCGGCCTCGGCACTGATGAGCTGCTCGTAGCCGACGACGGCCAGCCGCAGCCCGCCGCCGGCGCTGGAGCACGCGGTCACGGGCGCGTCGCCGAACCCTGCGGTGGCCTCGAGCACCCCGCGGACGACGTCGTCGAGGGTCGTGGGCGCCTGGGCGGTGGCCAGCAGCCGCCCGTCGGACCGGTCGACCAGCGCCGCCTTCGTGTACGTGGAGCCGATGTCGACGCAGGCGACGACGTCCGGACGCGCGGCCGTCATGCTCGGTGCAGGCCCGCCTCGGTCGCCCCAGCGGTCAACTGCTCGAGCCCGAAGGCCTGCACCGGCCCCAGGGCTCCGGTGCCCTGCACGCCCGACGCCGCGGCCGTGGTGGCACCCCAGGCCAGTAGCCCGGCGGTCAGCCCGTAGGCCTCCGGTCCGACCAGTTCGACGCGCGAGACGACCTCTCCGGCGCGGTCTCGGACCTCGGCGACGGTGCGGGTGCCGGCGCGCGCGACGGTCTCGTCGGAGGGCCCCTCGCTCATGCGGCGACCCACCGTGTCCGTGACCTTCTGCGCCAGGGCGCGGGCGCCGGGCACCCGCGCGGCCAGCGCCGACAGCGGCGCCAGCCGGTGCACGACCGGGGTCAGCGAGCCGAACCAGGCGAGGTGGACGCCGACCTGTTCCAGCGTCGGGCTGAGCCCCGGCAGGGTGAGGTGCTCGGAGCCGCCGACCGAGAGCCCCTGGCGCTCGCGGCCGCCGGCGTCGAACCGCCAGCTGTGCCGGCCGGGCACCTCGTCCTGCAGCCGCCCCTCGCGGAAGGCGTAGGACGACTCGAGCAGGACACCGCCGAGGGACAGGAAGGTGCCGCGGGAGAACGCCTGGCCGGAGACGCCGTCGAGGGCGTAGCCGATGTCCACGCGGTGCGCCCGGCCGCCGGCCTCGGCCAGGGCCAGCGCCCCGGCGAGCGTGCCCGGCACGTAGTCGAGCCCGAACGCGGTGAGCAGCGTCGCGCCCGAGCGCTCGGCCCGGGGACCGTGGACGTCGACGACCCGGCGGATGAACGGCGGCTCCCCCGTCGAGTCGAGGTAGACCGCGCCTGCAGCGATCGCCGCCTCGACCGCGGGTTCGCCCAGCTGCAGGAACGGGCCGACGGTGGTGACCAGGACGTCGCCGCGGCCCAGCAGGTCCAGGAGGGCGCCGGGGCGGGTCACGTCGACGACCGCGGTCTCCAGACCACCGAGCCGCTCGGCGACGGGAGCCAGCTTCGCCTGGTTGCGGCCGGCCAGCACGGGCCGGGCACCGCGGCCGACGAGCGCCTCGGCGGTGCGGGCGCCGGTGTAGCCGGTGGCCCCGAGCAGGACGATCCGCGCAGTCACCCGCCGGACCCTATGCGACCACCCGGCCAGGCGGCCGGGGAGGCGGCCCGTCCGCCGAGACCGGATGCGACACCGGGTGCGACACCTGCCACCTCGACTCCTGGTGCTCTGCTCACAGGTGGACGCAGAGCACCAGGAGTCCCGAAAGTGGAGTACCAGATGCGCTGACGAGCGATCGCCGGCTCAGTGCTTGACGGCCTTCTCCGCCCCGATGCCGGTGAAGGCACGCACCTCGAGTTCGGCGTACTTGGCCTCGTTGACCGGCTCCTTGGACAGCACCGTGCCGAGCCAGCCCAGGAAGAACGACGCCGGGATCGAGATCAGGCCGGGATTGCGCAGCGGGAACCAGGCGAAGTCGGCGGTCGGGAACAGCGAGTTCTCGGTGCCCGACACGACCGGCGAGAAGATGATCAGCCCGACGCAGATGATCAGCCCGCCGTAGATCGACCACAGGGCGCCCTGGGTGGTGAACCGCCGCCAGAACAGCGTGTAGATGATCGTCGGCAGGTTCGCCGAGGCAGCCACCGCGAACGCCAGCGCGACCAGGAACGCGATGTTGATGCCGGCCCGGAGCGCCAGGATGCCCAGCCCGATCGAGATCGCGCCGATCACCACCGCGGTGATGCGGGCGACCCTGACCTCGCCGTTCGGCGGGACGTCGCCCTTCTTGATCACCGACGCGTAGACGTCGTGCGCGAACGACGCCGACGCGGTGATGGTCAGGCCCGCCACCACCGCGAGGATCGTGGCGAACGCGACGCCGGCGATGACGCCCAGCAGGATGGTGCCGCCGAGCTCGAAGGCGAGCAGCGGCGCCGCGGCGTTGACCGCGCCCGGTGCGTCCAGGATGGTCTCCGCGCCGACCAGGGCACCCGCGCCGTAGCCGATGACCAGGCTGAACAGGTAGAAGATGCCGATCAGCCAGATGGCCCACACGACCGACTTCCGGGCGTCCTTGGCCGTCGGCACCGTGTAGAAGCGCATCAGCACGTGCGGCAGCCCCGCCGTCCCGAGGACGAGCGCGACGGCCAGGCTGATGAAGTCGAGCTTGGTCGTCCCGTCCACGCCGTACTGCGCCCCGGGGGCGAGCACGTTGCGGCCCTCGACGGCCATCTCCTGGGCGCCGCCGAGGAGGGCGGACAGGTTGAAGCCGAACTCGGCCAGCACCCAGAGCGACATCACCAGGGCACCCGCGATGAGCAGCGAGGCCTTGATGATCTGCACCCAGGTCGTGCCGCGCATGCCACCGACGAGCACGTAGAAGATCATCAGTGCGCCGACGAGGGTGACGACCAACGCCTCTGCGGCGTCCCCGCTCACGCCGAGCAGCAGAGCCACCAGGCCGCCGGCGCCCGCCATCTGGGCCAGCAGGTAGAACAGCGAGACGGCCAGCGTCGAGATGGCGGCGGCCGTGCGCACGGGGCCCTGACGCATCCGGAAGGCGAGGACGTCGGCCATCGTGAACCGGGCGGTGTTGCGCATGAGCTCGGCGACGAGCAGCAGCGCGACCAGCCAGGCGACGAGGAAGCCGATCGAGTACAGGAAGCCGTCGTAGCCGTAGACCGCAATGGCGCCCGCGATGCCGAGGAACGAGGCGGCCGACAGGTAGTCGCCGGCGATGGCCAGCCCGTTCTGCTGCCCCGTGATCGTGCGGCCGGCGGCGTAGTAGTCGGCGGCGCTCTTGTTGTTGCGGCTGGCGCGGAACGTGATGGCCAGCGTGACGAGGACGAAGGCGCCGAAGATGGAGATGTTGACCCAGGGGTTGCCGATGGTGGCGTCGGCGGACTCGGCGGCGAGCAGGTCGGTCACGAGGAACCTCCGGCCGGGCGGGTCGCGCCGGGTGCGTAGGCGTGCGACTCGAGCCGCTCGCGCATCTCGTCGGCGATCGGGTCGGTGCGCCTGTTGGCGTGCGCCACGTACAGGTGGGTGATCGCGAAGGTGGTGACGAACTGCCCGAGGCCCAGCAGCAGGCCGACGTTGACGTTGCCGATGACCTCGGTGGCCATGAAGTCCGCCGCGTAGGTCGACAGGAGCACGTACAGCAGGTACCAGGCCAGGAAGGCCACGGTCATCGGGAAGGCGAAGGCCCGGAAGCGCTTCTTCAGCTGCTGGAACTCCGGCGAGGCGTGGGCCTCCCGGTACTCCTCGGGCGTCAGCAGACGCCGTTCGGGCTCTTCGCTCACGGCGGACCCTCCTCGATCGACAGTGACCGTGGTCACTGTAGGCGGGGGGTCGGTCACTCGCGCGTCAGCCGAGACCACCACCGAGAAGGGTCCCGAGCCCACGGACGCCGGGGGACGTCCCGTCCCGTCGTCCGCCCCTCGTGGCGCGATGCTGGGATGCTGGAGGACGTGCCCTCGTCCGCCGTCCGCCGTACCGCTCTGACCGCGCTCGCCCTCGCCGGCCCGGTCACCTGGCTCACCCGCGCCGCGTGGGGCCTGCCGATCGCCCTCGGTGCCAGGCGGCGCGACCTGCTCCCCACCGTGGCCGGGTCGGCGCAGTGGTCGGACGGCAAGTTCCACAACACCCTCCCCGTGCCGGCCATGCCGCCGGCCAGCGCGCGCAAGGGGCTGCTCCGGCAGATGCACGAGGAGCGGCACAACGGCCTGCCCGGTGGCCCCGTGCCGCTGGCCGAGCCGGTGCTGCCGGAAGAGGCGGGAGCGCTGGCCGTCACCTGGCTCGGCCACGCCACCGCGCTGCTCGAGGTCGACGGCCGGCGGGTGCTGGTCGACCCCGTGTGGGGCGACCGCGTCTCGCCGTCCCCGCTGCTCGGGCCCACCCGGCTGCACCCGGTGCCCGCGGCGCTGGCCGACCTGCCGCCGGTGGACGCGGTGCTGATCTCGCACGACCACTACGACCACCTCGACCTGCCCACCGTGCGGGACCTGCTGCGGGTCTCGACCGCGCCGTTCGTGGTGCCACTGGGCATCGGCGTGCACCTGCGCCGGTGGGGCGTGCCCGACGAGCGGATCGTCGAGCTGGACTGGGACGACTCGCACGCGGTCGGCGGGCTCACGCTGACCTGCACCGAGGCCCGGCACTTCTCCGGCCGGTTCTTCGCCCGCGACACCACGCTCTGGGCCTCGTGGGTGATCGCGGGCCCCGAGCACCGGGTCTTCTTCGGCGGGGACACCGGCTACACACCGGCCTTCGCCGGGGTCGGCGCCCGATTGGGCCCGTTCGACCTGACGCTGCTGCCGATCGGCGCCTACAACGAGGCGTGGCACGCCATCCACATGGATCCCGAGGAGGCGGTGCGGGCGCACGGCGACCTCGGCGGCCGAGTGATGCTGCCCATCCACTGGGCGACGTTCAACCTCGCCTTCCACCGCTGGCCCGAGCCGGTGCAGCGAGTGCTCGCGGCCGCCGACCGCAGCGGCGCACGCGTCGTCGTCCCCCTGCCGGGGCAGCGGATCGACGTGCTCGACCCGCCGGAGGTCAAGGACTGGTGGTCGGCGGTCGGCTCGGCCGCCGACTCGCACCTGCACGGTGACGCGGGCGTGAACAGCTCGATCCTGGCCCGCGGCTTCAGCCGCGCCCTGCGCCGCCCCGGCGACTAGCGACAGTCGAGCAGCGCGGCGACGCCGCGGATGTCGGTCGCCTCGTCGCGGGGCGCCGGTCCGGCCGGGTCCAGCTCGTGCCCGGGCCGGCGCAGCCGGACGACGGCGATGCCCGCCTCCACGGCCCCCCGCACGTCGCGAGCGGACGTCGCCACGTGGGTCAGCTCCCCACCCGCCCGCTCCACCGCCCGGGTGTACAGCTCGCGGGCCGGCTTGTAGGCCCGCAGCCGCTCGCTGGTGAGGACGGCGGAGTCACCGACCAGCGGCGCCACCCGCGTGCGGACGAAGATCGCGTCGTCGACGTTGGAGAGCACGCCGACCCGGTGCGTCGCCGCGAACTCCGGCAGTTGCGCGGCGACGTCGGGCCACAGCGGCCACTCGCCCACCGACTCGTTGAGCAGGCGGGCGTCGGCCACGGCGTCGCCGTCCAGACCGAGGTCGGCGTAGGCCGCCACGAGCGCCCGCCGGCAGTGCTCGGCGAACGGGACCCACTCCGGCTCGTCGCGCTGCGAGGCCTTGTTGCGGCGGTCCCACTCGTCGTAGAGCCGGGTGCCGTCGACGGCCCAGCCGCGGTCGGCGGCCAGCCGGCCCAGCACCGCCGACCCGCCGGTGCGGGAATCAACGAGCGCGCTGAACAGGTCGAACGTCACGAGGGGCACGACGTCGAGTGTCGCCCGGACGCGCTACCGCAGCAGCTTGGACATCCGGCGGTCGGCCAGCGGCTTGCCGCCGGTCTGGCAGGTCGGGCAGTACTGGAGGGAGGTGTCGGCGAAGCTGACCTCGCGCACCGTGTCGCCGCAGACAGGGCAGGGCAGCCCGGTGCGGGCGTGCACGGTGAGGCCGGAGCGCTTCTCGCCCTTCATCGTCGCGGCCTGCTGGCCGAGCTGGCGGCCCAGCGCGTCGGTGAGCACGGCACGCATCGCGTCGTACAGCGCCACCAGTTCGGCGTCGTCGAGCCGGTTGGCCATCTTGAACGGCGAGAGCCGGGCGGCGTGCAGGACCTCGTCGCTGTAGGCGTTGCCGATGCCGGCGACCAGGGTCTGGTCGGTGAGCGAGCCCTTGAGCTGTCCCGACCGCTGGGCCAGCAACCGCGCGAAGGTCTCCCGGTCGACGTCCATGGCGTCGGGGCCGAGACGGGCGATGCCGGGGACGTCGGCCGGCGTCCTCACGACGTACACCGCCAGGCCCTTGCGGGTGCCCTGCTCGGTCAGGTCGAAGCCGGGGGCCGGCGGGTCGGAGTCGAGCGGCGCGAGGTGGGCGCGCAGCGCGAGCGGGCCCCTGCCGGGCTTGGGCGGGGCGGCCGGCAGGCCGGTGCGCCAGTGCAGCCAACCGGCGCGGGCCAGGTGGACGACGAGGTGCAGGCCGGACACGTCGAGGTCGAGGAACTTGCCGTGCCGGGCAGCCCCGGTGATCTCCAGCCCGCCGAGCGCCGACAGCGGCGGATCGAAGGTCTTGATCGCCTGGACCGACGCCAGGTCGACGCGGGCCAGCACCCGGCCGACCGCGTTCTCACGGAGGAACGCGGCCAGCGCCTCCACCTCTGGTAGTTCCGGCACCCGACCATGATCGCGCGATCCGGCGTCCCCCGCCGTCCCCGATCAGGTGGTTCCGCGGTCGGCCGAGCTCATCGCGATGGAGCTCTACTGCGTCGTCAGGCTCTCCACGTCGCTGACGGCGACCGTCACGCCCGGCTCGTGGCGGGCCTGCTCGGCCACCGCCGCGGCCACGGCGGGGGCGACGTCGACGTCGAAGACCGACGGGATGATGTAGTTGGCGTTGATCTCGTGGTCCTTGACCACGCGGGAGATGGCGTCGGCCGCGGCGACCAGCATGCCGTCGGTGATCTCCGTGGCACGGGCGTCGAGCAGCCCGCGGAAGAAGCCGGGGAACGCCAGCACGTTGTTGATCTGGTTGGGCAGGTCGGAGCGGCCCGAGGCCACCACCGCGGCGTACTGCCAGGCCCGGACGGGGTCGACGTCGGGCGTCGGGTTGGCCATCGGGAAGACGACGGCGTTCGGCGCCATCTTCGCCAGCGCCTCGACCGGCAGCACGTTGGCCGCGCTGACGCCGATGAAGACGTCGGCACCGACGATCGCGTCGGGCAGCTCGCCGCGCACGCAGTCGGGGTTGGTGCGCCGCGCCAGCTCGAGCTTGGCGCCGGAGAGCCGCTCGTCGTCCGGGGAGAGGATGCCCTCGCGGTCCCACACGAGCACCGAGCCGGCACCGGCGTTGAGCAGCAGGTTGACGATCGCCGTCCCGGCGGCGCCACCGCCGGCGACGACGATGCGGACGCTGCCGAGCTGCTTGTCGACGACGCGCAGCGCGTTGCGCAGCGCCGCCAGGACGACGATCGCCGTCCCGTGCTGGTCGTCGTGGAAGACCGGGATGTCCAGCTTGTCGCGCAGCCGCTTCTCGATCTCGAAGCAGCGGGGGGCCGAGATGTCCTCGAGGTTGATGCCGCCGAAGCCGGGGGCGATCAGCTCGACGGTGCGCACGATCTCGTCGACGTCCTGGGTGTCCAGGGCGATCGGCCAGGCGTCGATGTCGGCGAACCGCTTGAACAGCACCGCCTTGCCCTCCATCACGGGGAGCGAGGCGCCCGGGCCGATGTCGCCGAGGCCGAGGACGGCGGAGCCGTCGGTGACCACGGCGACGCTGTTGCCCTTGATGGTGAGCCGGCGGACGTCCTCGGGCTGCTGGGCCAGCGCCAGGCACACCCGCGCGACACCGGGCGTGTAGGCCATCGACAGGTCGTCGCGGGTCTTCAGGGGCACCCGCGAGGCCACCTCCAGCTTGCCGCCGAGGTGCATCAGGAAGGTGCGATCGCTGACCTTGCGCACCTTGACCCCGGGGACGGCGCCGAGGGCGTCGACCATCTCCTCGGAGTGCGCGGCGTCGGCGGCCGAGCACGTGACGTCGACGGTCAGCCCGTCGGACCGGGACTCGACGACGTCGATCGCCGTGACCACGCCACCGGCCGAGCCGACGGCGGTCGCGATCCGACCGATGCTCGCCGGGTCACCGTCGGCGGTCAGCCGGATGGTGAGCGAGTAGGAGGCCGACGTCACCGGCCCGCGAGCGGGCGGCGGCGCAGCGACCGGCTCCCCCCCGGCGGTGTCGTCGTTCCTGGCGGAGGGGCCCGTCGAAGGCACGGTGTCGGCGCTCATAGCGGGTCCATCGTCGCACCTCTACCGGACGACGGCGCGCCCGGCATTCCGAAGCGTGGGTGATTCATCCCGCACAGCGGGAACTGCACCGCGGAGTCACCGCCGGTCGACCCTCAGCCGCCGGCCCCGGCGAGGCGGGGCGCCCCCTGCCCACCGGCACGCGCCCACCGCACCAGCCCGGCCACGTCGACCCCGTGCGGAGGTGCGGCGGCGAAGGTCTCGATGTTCGCCGCACCACGGTCGAGCAGCGTGGCCGCGCCGGCGGCATTGCCGCGCAGGAGGTGCGTCTGCCCGACCGCCAGCTGGGCGAGGCCCCGCCAGAGCTGCCGTTCGGGCTCGGGCGCGGACTTCCAGGCGTCCTCGAGCACCTCGTGCGCGTGGAACGGGAGGCCGGCGTCGAGCAGGTCCTGAGCCAGCGCCAGCGACGCCTCCGGCGTCCGGACGACGCCCTCCGGCGCGCGCTCCTCGCCGGTCGAGCCGTAGGGCAGCGGGCGCCCGAGCGCGTCCCGCGGCCGCGCGTTGCGCGCGCGGCCCTCGGCGTCCCGATCACGTGGTCGGCTCACCACCCCATCGTGCCCGTCGCACGATCGGAGGAGCAGCCGGGGAGGATGGCCCGGTGCGCGGACCCGGACGACGACTGCTCCGTCCGGCCGCGTTGCTCGTCGTGCTCGCCGCCGGCACCCTGGTCGCGCTCAGCGTCGATCTCCCGTCGGCCGGGGACCTCCGCGGGACCGTCGGTGCGTTCGGCGCCGGGGCCCCGCTCGTCCTGGTGCTCGGCTACGCTGCCGCCACCCTGGCCTGGCTGCCGCGCACCGTGCTCAGTGCCACCTGCGGCCTGCTCCTCGGGTTCGCCGGTGGCGTGCCGGTGGCGCTGGCCGGGTCGCTGCTGGGCGGGGTCACCGGGTTCGCGCTCGCCCGGCTGCTCGGCCGGGACGCCGTCGGCAGGCTCACCCGCGGTCGGCTCGCCCGCGCCGACGCCCTGCTGCTCAGGCGGGGGTTCGTCGCCGTGCTCACCGCCCGCCTGCTGCCCGTGGTGCCGTTCACGGCGGTGACGTACGCGGCGGGGCTGTCCACCGTCCGTTCGCGCGACCACCTCCTCGGGACGGCACTGGGCATCGTGCCGGGAACGCTCGCCTACGTGGCGGTCGGCGCGTATGGCGCGATGCCGGGGACGTGGCCGGTGGCCGGGGCCGTGCTCGCGCTGGCGCTCGGCGGGGCGCTGCTCACCCGGGGGCTCACAGCTCGGCGGGCCCGCGCTCGGCGAGCTGCCGCCTCCTCCTCCGCCGGCGCCGGCCGACCTCCGTACCCACGGCCAGCAGCACGAAGAGGCCGCTGACCGCGACCTGCCGCACCGACCCGTTCGACAGCCCGATCACCAGGTAGACCAGCCAGAAGACGGCCATGCCGGCATTGAGCACGGTGAGCCACCGCTTCTCGTCGATGGCGGCCGTCCGACGCTGCGCCTCGGCCATCCGGGCCGCCCGCTCCTCGGCCGCCTGCCCCGGTGGCAGCCGGCGCTCCCGGGCGGACATCCGGAGAACGGCACCGGCCAGCCCCAGGAAGCAGGCCAGAATCACCGCGCCGAGGACGAGGTAGGTCCAGCGATCGCTGCCGGACCGGCCCAGACCGAGCACGACCGCGCCCACTCCGACCAGCGCACCCACGGCACCGAACACCGCGAGCCGGATCAGACCGCTCCGATGGGCCCGCTGGGCCGCCTCCCCGTCCATCCGTCCTTCCTACCGCCCGGCCCCGCGGTTCCCGCCCCGCCCCGCCCGTTCGGAGGGTCGGAGTGTGCCGGATCCGTGTCGATCGTGACGGCGCCGCGACGTCCGCATGACCGGTGACGTCGGTTGTCCGGAGAGTCCGTTGCGGCGCCGTCCGAGGGGTCGCGACCGGAGTACACCTCCGCATCGAGGCCCTCGTCCACCCGGGATCCGCGGCCTCGCTCCCTGGAGGCGATCATGTTCCGATTCCGTCTCACGACCCTCGCTGTCCTCACGGGGCTCGTCGCACTGGTCGGCGGGGTCCTCGCCCCGGCGTCCGGTTCGGCGGTGGCGGCTTCCTGCAACCAGGCCTGGGGTTCCACACCGGAGGGCCGGGCGTCCTCGGCCACCGGCCAGGAGCTCACCGACGTCCGCACCGGCCGGCACGCGTGCTTCGACCGGCTGGTCATCGACCTCGGCGGCCCGGCGGCCCGGGCGTCCTACGACGTCCGCTACGTCAGCGCGGTGTACTCGGCCGGCTCCGGGGCCCGCGTGCCGCTCTCGGGCGGCGCGTTCCTGCAGGTCGTCGTGGGCGCGCCCGCCTACGACGAGGACGGCAACGCCACCTACGTGCCGGCCAACCGCAACCGCGTCGTCGACGTCAACGGCTACCGCACCTTCCGGCAGGTCAGCTGGGCCGGCTCCTTCGAGGGCCGGACGTCGCTCGGCGTCGGCGTCCGCGCCCGCCTGCCGTTCCGCACCTTCACCCTGCTCGGCGCGCCCGGTTCGGACGACGCCGCGCGCCTGGTGATCGACGTCGGGCACACCTGGTGATCGACGTCGGGCACGCCTGGTAGCCGGCGCCCCGATCACGGCGTCCTGGCTCGGCCTCGGTGCCGAGCCGGGACGCCCGGTGCGCTCAGCCGGGCCGATCACGCCCGTCAGCCGACGACCTCGAGCACCACCCGCGTCGGCGCCTGCAGCAGGTACACGCGGAACGGGGTGCGCTCCTCGACGCCGACGAAGGACACCGTGGTCCCTTCGAACGTGGCGTCGAAGACCACCTCGACGACCACCTCCGCGGCGCCGCCCCTCAACGGCTCGCGGCGGGCGTACTCGGGCACTCCCGTGTCGGTCGGCAGCCCGACGCCGGTCAGGCCCACCTGCAGGACGGCGGCCCCGTCGACCGCGACCGGGTCACCGCTGCCCTGCGAGCGCGGGTCCGTCACGTAGCGCGCGTCCCACCCCGGGATGCCGGAGCCGCCGACCTCGAACACCACCCGGTCGAACCCCTCGTGCCGGCCGATCCGGATGTCGGTGACGGTGACCGCGGCGCCCGGGGAGGGCGTGGCGGTGTCCGGCCGGGTGTCGGCCGGGAACGGCTGCCCGGGCCCCTCGGGTGCCGACCGGGTCGTGGGCGTCGCCGGCGGCGGCATCAGGAACACCGCGTAGTCGGCGGGCAGGAGCGGCTCGTCGGTGAGCTCACCACCGGGCAGCGGCGCCTCCACCGGGTTGCCGTCGTTGGTCAGGAGCACCGACTCGACGCCGGGCAGCGTCGTCGCGGTGAGCACCAGCTGCGCGACGGCCTGCCGGCCCTCGAACCCCGACGGCGCCTCCCCGACCCCCGTGAAGTCGATGGTGGCCGTGCCCTCCTCGATCCCGCCGACGGCCAGTTCGACGCCCGGCGGCAGCGCGGTCGACAGCCGGCTGTTGCGCTCCCGCTGAGACGGGCCCGCCGAGAGCGCGGCCAGCAGTTCGGCCAGCCGCTCCTCGAGCGTGCCGAAGCCGACGTCGCGGCCACGGGGGACGAGGGCCTCGTCCGGGCCGACGAGGTAGATCCAGGCCCGTTCCTGCTGCGGCTCGGACGACGGGCTCGAGCTGGCGGTGCCGGGCGAGGCCAGGCCGTAGGGCACCTCGGAGGCCGCGATCGTCCGGGGCTCATCCCCGGTCGGCACACCGCAGGCCGCGAGCAGCGCCCCGGCGACCCCGGCCGCCGCCACCGCCCGGAGCCGGCGCGCGGTCACGCCGGCACCTCCGGTCGCGCCGCGAGCGATCCGCGCGCAGCGCGCCGGGGCGCGGCCGGCAGCGACAGGATGAACCGGGCCCCGCCCTGCGGGCTCTCCGAGCACCAGGCCGCACCGCCGTGCTGGGCGGCGGTCTCCGCCACGATCGCCAGGCCGAGACCGGCGCCCGGCAGGGAGCCCCTGGCTTCACCGACGCCGCGCGCGAACCGCTCGAAGACCCGCTCCCGGTCCGCGGCGGGGACGCCCGGCCCGGCGTCGTCCACCGTCAGGACGACGGAGCCGTCGCGCAGCTCCACGCCGACCGCCACCGGTCCCCCGCCGTACCGGTCGGCGTTCTCGAGCAGGTTGCGCACGGCGCGCTCGAGCCGCGGCTTGTCGCCACGCACCGCGGTGTCGGTCGCCGGATCGATCTGCAGCAGCTCCTCCGGCCGGCCGCCGTTGACCAGCACCTCCCGGGCCAGCTCGGCCATCGACACCCGCTCCGCAGTCTCCGGCGCGGCGGCCCCGTCGAAGCGGGCGAGCTCGAGCAGATCGTCCAGGGTGCTGCGCAGACGGGCGAGCTGGCCCTCGACGAGGGCCAGCGCCTGCTGCGCCCGCGGCGGCAGCTCGTCGCGCCGGGTGGCGAGCACCTCGACGCTGGTGATCAGGCTGGTGAGCGGGCTGCGCAGCTCGTGGCTGACGTCGCCGACGAATCGGGCGTCCCGCTCGATCCGGGCGGCCAGGGCGTCGACCATGCTGTTGAACCCCGCGATGATGGCCACCAGGTCGGGGTCGTCGGTCGCCGGCAGGCGGGTGTCGAGCTCGCCGCCGGCGATCCGCGTCGCGGCGGTGGCCACCTGCTCCAGCGGCTGCACCGCCTTCCGGCTGGCCCACGCGCCGAAGCCGGCACCGGCCGCGGTCGCGACCAGCGCCCCGGCGCCGAGCACCAGCGCGAGCGTGCGCAGGACCATCTCGAGCTCGTCGAGCCGGGAGATCTCGTAGAACTCCACGCCGGCACTCACCACCGGCACGGCGACGACCAGGCGGGGTCCGCCGGCGGCCGCGACGCGCGCGGTGCCCGCTTCGCCGTCGGCCACGAGGCGCTGCAGCGCCTCGGGAACGTCCCGGCCACCGACGTCCAGGCTCGAGGAGTACCACGCCCCCTCGCTGCGGACGACGACGTCGGAGCCACCGGAGGGCACCAGCTCGCCCAGGACCTGACCCACGTCCGCGCCCGCGGTCGAGAGCCGGTTGCGCAACACGTTCGCGTCGGCGAAGGCCTGCTGGGTCATCGCCTGCTCGCGCTGGTCCACCAGGTAGTTGCGGGCCAGCAGCCAGGTGGTCATCACCAGCACGGCCGAGACCAGCAGCGTCCCGGCGGCGAAGGCCATCACGATGCGCGCCCGGAGCCCCCGCCGTCCGAGGGCGAACCTCACTGCGGGTCCAGCCGGTACCCCAGCCCGCGCACGGTGACCACCAGCTTCGGCGATCCGGGGTCGCGCTCCACCTTGGTGCGCAGCCGGCGGACGTGGACGTCGACGATGCGCTCGTCGCCGAAGAAGCCGTGCTCCCAGACCTTCTCCAGCAGCGCCTGCCGGCTGAACACCCGGCCGGGGGCGGCGGCGAGTTCGCAGAGCAGCCGGAACTCGGTGAGGGTCAGGGGGAGCTGCCGGTCGCCGCGGTGCACCGTGCCGCTGGACTGCCGCAGCACCAGCGGGGCCTCGCCGTCCTTGTCGAGGACCACGCCGTCGGACTGCGGCTCGGCGGGCGCGCTGCCGGTGCGCCGGCGCAGCGCGCGCAGCCGCGCGGTGATCTCCTTGACCTGGAACGGCTTGGTGACGTAGTCGTCGGCACCGACCTCGAGCGCGGCGACGATGTCGTGCGTGTCGGCCCGGGCACTGACGACGACGATCGGCAGGCCGTGCTCGCGCCGGACGTCGCGGATGACGGCGAACCCGTCCGTGGCCCCGAGCATCAGGTCCACGATCATCATGTCCGGGGGAGCGATCGCCACCATGCGCATCGCCTCCTCGCCGGAGGGTGCCTCGGCGACGTCGTAGCCCTCGTCCTCCAACGCCCAGCGCAGGGCGGTGCGGATGGAGTCGTCGTCCTCGACGATCAGGATGCGCAGCGCCACGGGGACCATGCTGCCACCGCGGAATCCCTGCTCACAGCAGCGGCGGACGCGTCATGCGATCTCAATGTCGCGTCACAGGAGTTCGCAATCTCCGCCGGAGAGGCTGGAGCCGGCCCACGGACCCGGCCCGAGGAGACCTACCCATGCGCACCGCGACGCCCGCCCCGACCTCCGGCTCCCTCGAGGTGCGCGGCGACGAGGTGACCGTGCGGCTGAGCGACGACCTGCTCGCCGACGGCGTCGCCGACGTCCGGTGGCTGCTGCACGACGCCCTGCTGGCCGGGGCCCGGCGCGTCGTGGTCGACCTCCAGGACGTGGAGCACCTGTCCAGCCCCGCCGTGGCCAGCTTCCTCTCCGCGCACCGCACCTGCCGGGCCCGCGGGGGCAGCGTCGTCCTCCGGGGGGCCAACCGACGGACGATGGACCTGCTGCACCGGACCGGGCTGTGGCACGTGCTGCACACCGAGAGCGCCGTGGGCAGGTCCGCGTGACCGGGCAGCTGTCCGAGACCGTCGACCGCCGCGTCGGGGTGATCCGCGCGAGCGGGCACCTCACCCGTCTCGGCGCCGACCTGCTCAGCGCGACCGCCGACTCGCTGTTCGTCACCGGCCACCGGCGGGTGACCCTCGACCTGACCGATCTGCGCGCCGCCGACGAGGCGGGCCTGGAGGTGCTGGCCGACCTGCGCCGGCGGGTGGCGGGCAGCGGCGGCGAGCTGGTCCTGCAGCACGCGCCCGCCGCCGGCTCGGACTGAGACCGCTCGGGCCGGCGAAAGCTCCACGTTCAACTGCATCCGGGGTGCGCGGGCATCCGGAAGTACGCGGTGACAGTCCAACCTCCCTGGAAGGAATGCACCGTGTCCCAGAACCGCGCTCTCGTCGGCCTGACCGTCGGCGCCACCGGCGCCCTGCTCGCCCTCGGCGCCACGCCCGCCATGGCCGACGACCACACCGCCACCGTCTCGGTCCTGCACGCCGTCCCGGACCTCGTGGTCGACGTCTACGCCAACGGCGAGGAGCTCATCCCCGACTTCCAGCCGGGCACCCTGACCGACCCGCTCGAGCTCCCCGCCGGCACCTACGACATCGAGGTCTTCGCCGACGGCGACGACCCCGCGTCGGCCGAGCCAGCCATCGCGGGCTCCGTCGACATCCCGGCCGGCGCCAACGCCACGGCGGTCGCGCACCTCGCCGAGGACGGCACCCCGACCCTGACGCCGTTCGTCAACGACACCTCCGAGGTCGAGGCCGGTCAGGCCCGGGTCACCGTGCGGCACACCGCCGCCGCGCCCGCGGTCGACGTCCGCGCCGGTGGCACCCCGGTCATCGAGGGCCTCACCAACCCGAACGAGGAGTCGCTGACCGTGCCCGCCGGCACCGTGAGCGCCGACGTCGTCCTCGCCGGCACCGACACCGTGGCGATCGGCCCGGCCGACCTCGAGCTCGCCGAGGGCTCGAACACCGTGGTCTACGCCTGGGGCTCCGAGGACGCCGGCTTCGAGCTCGCCGTCCAGAGCATCAGCGCCGCGCACTCCGCACCCTCCGGCGTCCCCGGTGGCACCGCGGGCCTGGTCGACGACGGCACGATGCCCGCGGGCCTGATCGCGCTGTCGATCGCCGGCCTGGCCGGTGCCGGTATCGCCGGCCGCCGGCTGCTCGCCGACCGCGGCTGACCGCGCTCGACCGAGGAGAACCGCGATGCGTCCCGCCGTCGCCGGCGCGGTCCTGGGTCTGGCCCTCGCCGTCGGTGTGCCGACGGGGTGGGCGGTGACCCGGCCGTCCCCGACGGCGGGCGCACCGGTCGAGGAGGTGCTGACGGCCCCGGCGGGGCCGTCGGTACCTCCCGCGCCGGACCGGCTGCCGCCTGTCTCCGCGCGGCCGGCCACCCCCTCCGCCGCCGCGGAACCACCGGCGCCGGTCCGGCTGTCCGTGCCGGGCCTCGGGGTGACGGCGCCGGTCGATCCGGTGGGCGTCGCCGACGACGGCCAGATGGCCCTCCCCGAAGACGTCTCCCGCGTGGGCTGGTACCGCTTCGGTCCCGTCCCCGGCGAGGACGGATCGGCCGTGATCGGCGGCCACGTCGACGACGCCGAGCAGGGGCTGGGCGCCCTGGCGCCGCTGCGCGAGGCCGCCGTCGGGGACCTCGTCGAGACCACCGACGAGACCGGGACGACGTCGCGCTGGCGGATCGTCGCCCGGGAGGTCTTCCAGAAGGAGGTCCTCCCGCTCGACGACCTGTTCCGCCGCGACGGCCCGCCGCGGCTGACCCTGATCACCTGCGGCGGGCCGTTCCTCCCCGAGTACCGCAGCTACCGCGACAACGTCGTCGTCGTGGCCGAGCCACTCCGATGAGTGGCGCCGTCGACCTCCGGCCGCGCCTGATCGGTAACGTCGCCTCCGTGGCGACGGACGCAGTGCCCCCGCCGCGCGGCTCCGCTCCTCCGGACGACGACGAGGTCGCGCGGCGCTTCGCGCTGGGCGACGAGCAGGCGCTGGCCTGGGCGTACGAACGCTGGGCCGGTCAGATCCACGGGATGGCGGTGCGCGCCTTCGGCGCCGGGCCGGACGCCGAGGACGTCACGCAGCAGGTCTTCGTCTCGGCATGGACCGGCCGCAGCGGCTTCCGCCGGGACGCCGGCCCGCTGCCGGCCTGGCTGGTCGGCATCTGCCGGCACAAGATCGCCGACACGTGGGCGAAGCGGGAGCGGCAGCGCAGGGCCGCCGAGGCCGCCCTCGGCGAGGCTCGATCGGCACCCAGCAGCACCCCGACCCTCGACAGCGCCGTGGCCGACCGGGTGCTCCTGCTCGACGAGCTGGACCGCCTCGGCCAGCCGCAGCGGGGCATCATCGAACTGGCGTTCTTCGAGGACCTCACCCACGCCCAGATCGCGGAGCGCACCGGCATTCCGCTGGGCACGGTGAAGTCCCACATCAGGCGCACCCTCGAACGCCTGAGGACACGATTGGAGGTGGACGGTGCCGCACTGCACGCCTGAGACGCTGGCGCTGGCCGCCCTCCGCGAGTCCCTGCCCGAGGGAGACGCGGCGCACCTGGCGCGGTGCGCCGACTGCCAGGCCGAGGTGACCTCGCTGCGCCGCAGCGTCGACGCCCTCGCCGTCCCGGAACTGGCCGCCCCGTCGGGCGCCGTGGCACCGCCGCCCGCGGTGTGGAGCGCGATCGCCGCCGCCACCGGGGTCTCGACCACGCCACGAGCCGACGTGGTCGCCACGCCGGCAAGCCCAGGTCCCCCCGCCGCCCAGGTTCCCGCCGCCCACGGTCCCGCCGTCCGGGGCGCGCCGGCCGAGGTCGACGGCGTCGTCCTCCCGTTCCGGCCGCGCCGGGGCCGGATGCTGCTGGCCGTCGCTGCCTCGCTCCTGGTCGGTGCCGCCGTCGGCGCCGGTGCGGTGGCCCTGTCCGACCGCGAATCCGGCGACGAACTGGTCGCCACCGAGCTCGAGCCCCTCGACGACCGCGGCGCGCTGGGCAACGCCGCGGTGATCGAGCGGGACGGGGCACGGCTGCTGCAGGTCGACCTCGAGGCGCCCGACACCGACGAGGGCTACTACGAGGTCTGGCTGCTCGAGCCGGACGCGCAGGAGATGTTCTCGATCGGTGTGGTCAAGGCCGGCACCAGCACGCTCGAGCTGCCGCCGGGCATCGACCTCGACGCCTACCCGGTCGTCGACGTCTCCGTCGAGCCCCTGGACGGCGACCCGACGCACTCGGGTGTCTCCGTGGCCCGCGGAATCCTGGACAGCTGAACGTCTAGCGTCTCCCGGGTGACGTCGCCGCTGCCCTTCGAGGACCTCGGCGCTGCCTGGCGAGCCGCCCGGCCCCGACCGGCCGGCAAGCACCTCGACACGGCGGCGTGCAGCCGGCAGAGCACCAAGGTGCTCGAGGCGACGGCGCTGCATCCCCGGCACGAGGCCGAACTGGGCGGATACGTCGCCGAGGCGGCCGCCGACGACCTGCTCCAGCAGGGCCGTTCGGTGCTCGGCGGGCTGGTCGGCATGGCCGCCGCCGACGTCGCCTTCGTCGAGTCGGCGCAGGCGGCCCTGGTCGCGCTGCTCATCGGCTGGCGGCTGCCGGCCGGGTCGCGGGTGGCCTGCCTGCCCGGCGAGTACGCGCCCAACGTCGCCCAGCTGCGCACCTTCGGCCTGCGTCCGGTGCCCGTTCCGGTCGACGGCGACGGGCGCGCCGACCTCGAGGGCGTCGAACGGCTGCTGGCCGGCGAGCCGCCACGGTTCGTGCACCTGACGCACATCGGCAGCCACCGCGGCGTCGTCCAGCCGGCGGCCGGGGTGGCCGCACTGTGCCGCGCCGCCGGGGTGCCGCTGGTGCTCGACGCCGCCCAGTCGCTCGGCCACACCGGCACCGACGTCGGGGCGGACGTCGTCTACTCCACCTCGCGCAAGTGGCTGGCCGGGCCGCGCGGGGTCGGCGTCCTGTGCGCGCGGCCGTCGCTGGCCGCCGAGCTGACGCCCGCGCTGCCGGAGCCGGCGGGCGTGCCGCCGATGCGGGCCTTCGAATCGGGTGAGGCGCACGTCGCGGGCCGGGTGGGGCTGGTCCTGGCGGTCGGGGAGCACGTCGCGGCCGGCCCGGACCGCGTGCACGAGTGCCTGGCCGCCGTCGGGGCCCTGACCCGGTCGGTGCTGGACGGGGTCGCCGGCTGGCGGGTGGTCGAGCCCGCGGACGAGCCGAGCGCCACCACGACCCTGCGCCCGCCCGACGGAGTCGACGTCCGGGCGACGCGGGCCCGGCTGCTGGCCGAGCACGGCATCGTGACCACCGCGATCGAGCAGCAGCGCGCGCCCGGCGAGCTGACCGGCCCGGTGCTGCGCGTCTCCCCGCACCTCGACGTCCTGCCCGACGAGCTCGAGGCCCTCGCCGCCGCCCTGTAGCCCCTCGACCCCCCGGGGCAATGGAAGCTTTACCTACGTTCTGGGCCCGAATACGTAGGTAAAGCTTCCATTGCCTGGAGGCGGGCGGAGACGCGGCGGTGGACGGCGAGCTGCTCGTCGAGGCCCGCCCGCACCGGGACGCCGTCCTCGACCACGAACTCCCCGGCGACGATCGTGTGCCGGGCCGCCGTGGGCCCGCTGCGCAGCCAGGCCTCGACGGGGTCGCTGAGCGCGCCGGCGTAGGCGACGCCCTCGAGCGACCAGACGGCGATGTCCGCGCAGGCACCGACCGACAGCTGGCCGATCTCCCCGGTCCGGCCCAGGCACGCGGCACCGCCGCGCGTGGCGACCTCGAGGGCGTCCCGCGCCGACATCGCCGCCGCACCGTGCCGCAGCTTGCCCTGGAGCATCGCCGTCCGGGCCTCCAGCCACAGCGAGGCGCAGTCGGCCGACGACGAGCCGTCGACGCCGAGACCCACCGGAGCCCCGGCGGCGCGGAGTTCCCGCACCGGCGCCAGACCGCTGCCCAGGATCATGTTGGACGACGGGCAGTGCGCCGCCCCGACGCACGCGGCGCCCAGCCGCTGCACCTCCGCGGGCGAGGGCCAGACGACGTGCGCCAGCCACACCCGGTCGCTCATCCAGCCGACGTCGGCCAGGTACTCGACCGGCCGGCGGCCGAAGCGCTCCAGGCAGAACGCGTCCTCGTCCTGCGTCTCGCACAGGTGGGTGTGCAGCCGGACGTCGAGCCGCTCGGCGAGTTCGGCCGTCCGGGTCATCAGCGACGTCGAGACGCTGAACGGCGAGCAGGGGGCCAGGGCGATGCGGGTCATCGCGCCGGGGGAGCGGTCGTGGTGCAGGCCCACCAGTCGCGTCGAGTCCGCGAGGATCTCGTCGTCGTCCTGGACGACGGAGTCCGGCGGCAGCCCGCCGTCCTTCACCGACAGCGACATCGACCCGCGCGTGGGGTGGAACCGGACGCCGAGATCGCGGGCGGCGCGCACCTCGGCGGTGATCAGGTCGCCGGCACCGCGCGGGTGCACGTAGAGATGGTCGGTCGAGGTCGTGCAGCCCGACAGGGCGAGCTCGGTGAGCCCGACGTAGGCGCTGACGTAGGCCGCCTCCTCGTCGAGCCGCGCCCACAGCGGGTAGAGCGTGACCAGCCAGTCGAAGAGCCCGCCGGTCAGCGCGGGGGCGAAGGCGCGGGTCAGGTTCTGGTACAGGTGGTGGTGGGTGTTGACCAGCCCGGGTGTGACCAGGCAGCCCCCGACGTCGACGGTGCGCGCCGCTGCGGGCTGCGGGTCACCGGGCCTCCCCAGCGCGCTGATCGCACCGCCGCTCACCGCCACCCAGCCGCCGGCGATCTCGCGGCGATCGTCGTCGACGGTGGCGATCATCTCCGCGCCGGTGACGAGCAGATCGACCGGCGCCGGAACCCCGCCGCTCATCGGCCGAGCACCAGCCGGGCCACCTCGCCGGGCACCTCCGCGCCGAGCGGCCGGGCGCCGACGAGCTGCCCCGCCTCCCGCGGGCTCACGCCGACCGAGCCGAGCACCTCCAGCGCCTGGACGTCGGGCAGCGCGTCGAACCACCGGCGTCCGAGCTGCTCGCGGCCGCGGCTGGTGGGCCGGCCCCACAGCCGCAGCCGCGCCAGCCCGCCGTCCGGGAAGACGTCGAGCCGCACCCGATCGACCCCCGGGGCGTCGCCGAGCACGAACCGGTGCCGGGTGTCGGGCTGCAGCCGGGTGCGCGGCAGCAGCGTCACCTCACCGTCGGGGCCGATGCCGGTCAGCGAGGCCGAGCCGGGGGCGTTGCCGAGAAAGTAGGACGTGTCGAGCTCGGCGAGGGCGACGCTGCCCTCGCACGCCAGCGTCACCTCCACCCAGTCGTTGCCGCTGTCCCGGCGGCGGGCGGTCTCCCAGCCCTCGCCCATCGAGCGGGTCAGGCCCGGCGCGATCAGCTGGGCCGGCCGGCCGAAGAACTCGTTGCTGACCCCGCTGACCCGGCCCCCGTTCTCGAGGGCGGCGAGGTCGAACGGGCCGGCGTCCAGCGGGCGCGGGTCGGGCACCACGGTGCCGTGCACCCGGAGCCGCGCGACGCCTCCGTCGGGATGGATGGCGAGCCGCACGTGCGTCACCCGCCGGTCGGACTCGACGGCGAAGGCGTTGGCCGTGTCGCCGGCGAGGTCGGAGACCGGCAGCAGCGGCTGCCAGTCGGCCCGCTCCACCTCGGCGGCCGACGGGTGCCCCTCGACGGCCGCCCCCTCGAGCGAGGCGCGGGGCGGGTAGTTGCCGGTGAAGAAGGCCGTGTCGATGACGACACCGGCCACGATCCCGGGTGCACCGAGCCGGACGATCGCCCAGTCGTGCCCCGGTGATCGGCGACGCCGGGTCTCCCAGCCGTCGTACTCCTTGCCCTTGTGCCCGAACTCGGTGCGCGCGGCCGGCGGCTCGTCCCTGACCAGGTTCTCCTTGGCCGCGAAGAACTCGTCGTCGGCGCAGATCACCGCGCCGCCCAGAGCACGCCCGGCCAGGTCGGGCAGGTGGGTCCAGTCGGACATCGGGCTCCCTGACGGCAGGCGGCGGGCGGGCGGGCGGGCGGGCTGGTGGGCTGGGTCACTCTCGCACGTCCCGGACGAGCAGCCGGCCGCGCGGCTCGCCGTCCGCGGGCTCGCCGCGGAGCCAGGTCCGCCGGACGACGCCGTCGAGCTCGAGGCCCGCGTAGGGGGTGACGTCGTTGCGGTGCTCGAGCCGGCCGACCGTGAACCGCTCGTCGGGTGCGAAGGCGACCAGGTCGGCGTCCCTGCCGACGGCGATCGCGCCCTTGCCGCCCAGGCCCGCCAGCCGCGCCGGGGCCTCGGCCATCCAGGCGACCACGCGGTCGAGGCCGATCCCACGCTCGCGGGCCCCGGTCCAGACGGCCGGCAGCGAGATCTGCAGCGAGGAGATGCCGCCCCACGCGACCCCGAAGTCACCGACGTCCAGCCGCTTGAGATCCGCCGTGCAGGGCGAGTGGTCGCTGACGACGAGGTCGACGTCCCCGTCGCGCAGGCCGGCCCACAACGCGTCGCGGTGACCCTGCTCGCGGATCGGCGGGCAGCACTTGAAGGCCGTCGCCCCCTCGGGCACCTGCTCGGCGGCGAAGGTCAGGTAGTGCGGGCAGGTCTCCACGGTGATGCGGACGCCGTCCGCGCGGGCCCGGCGCAGCAGCGGCAGGGCGTCGCCGTCGGCGAGGTGGACCACGTGCACGCGGGCGCCGGTGTCGCGGGCGGCGGCGATCAGGCCGGCGATGGCGGCCTCCTCGGACTCGGGCGGCCGGGAGGCGAGGAAGTCGAGGTAGCTGGTCCCCCCGGGGGCGGGGGCGGCCGCGATGGTGGCCGCGTCCTCGGCGTGCGCGATCAGCAGCCCGTCGAAGCCGGCGATCTCGGCCAGCGCCGCCCGCAGGCCGGCGTCGTCCAGGGGCGGGAACTCGGGCACGCCGGAGTCGAGCAGGAAGCACTTGAAGCCGACGACGCCGGCGTCGTGCAACGGCCGGAGCTGCCCGGCGTTGCCGGGCACGGCGCCGCCCCAGAACGCCACGTCGACGGCGATCTGCCCCTCCGCCACCGCGCGTTTCACGTGCAACGCCTCGACGGTCGTCGTGGGCGGCACGGAGTTGAGGGGCATGTCCACGATCGTGGTGACGCCGCCGGCGGCGGCGGCCCGCGTCGCGGAGGCGAACCCCTCCCACGCGGTGCGCCCGGGCTCGTTGACGTGGACGTGCGCGTCGACCACGCCCGGCAGCAACGCCTCGTCGTCCGCGAGGGTGACCGCGCCGGCGGGTGCGTCGTCGTAGCCGGTCACGGCGACGATGCGGCCGCCCTCGGTGTGGACGGCGGCGGCCCGTTCGCCGTCGGGCAGCATGACGCGGCGAGACCTGACGACGAGACTCATGCAGCACACTTACGCTCCCGACGACGGGCACCGCAAAACGGACTCCCGGGGTGAGCCCGGCTCCGCGCTGTATCGCGATCAAGCACGGAACCTGGGTAGCGCAATCCACGGCCCCGATCGGGTAACGGCAGGGACCGGAACCATGTCCTGGCCTGGTCGGAGGCGCATCATGCCGCCATGACCTGTACCGGGCGGCGGACGGCCGCCGCCGCGCTCGCGGTTGCCTTGCTGTCGGGGTGCGCGTCCGCGGACGCGCAGCAGGAACCGGCCGCAGCGACGTGCAGGCTCGGACCTCTGCCCGCACCCGGGGAAACGCGCACGGTGATCGAGGGGGACGATCTTCGCCAGGGCGCGTCGATCGGCGTCGGTGCGGTCCTCGCCGACGGCAGCGTCGTCGTGTCCTACGACCTCAACCCCGTCGACGAGAACGACGAGGAAGCGCGGGCGACCGAGAAGCCCGAACCGGGCCTCCTCCACCTCCGTGTGGACTCGTGCGAACCCGTCCCGCTCCCGACGGTGGACGGACAGCCGCTCGCCGCCGACGCGTTCCCCGTCGCGGCGGACGACGAGGGACGGCTGTATCTCTTCGAACGGCCGGCGCTCCGCCTGGTCCGGGGAACGCCCGGCGCCGACGACTGGGCGACCGTGGTCGTCGTCCCCTCGGCATCCCTCCGCTTCGGGTACGCGCCGGAGGTCACGGTCAGCGATTCCGGGGATGTCTTCGTCGGCACCGACTTCCTCGTGTCGCGGGTGACGGCCTCCGGCGAGCTGGAGCCGGTCGTCGGCACCGGCGAGGGCGACGGCCAGGCATACCCGCTGCCGGATCCCGGCACCTTCCCCCGGCCCGCCACGTCGGCACCCGTGACGAAGGTCAGCGGGATCGCCGCGACCCCGTCGGGCACGGTCGCGATCACCTCCTTCCAGACGGTGATGGAGTGGGACCCGTCGGGCACGCTCCGGCTGCTCGCGAACCCCGAGACGACGGCCGGCCAGGAGGGCGCGATCCAGACGAGGACGTTCACCCAGAACGGCGGCGAGATCGGCTCGTACATCGGCGGGCCCCACGTCACCGACACCGGAGACGTCCTCCTCGGCGAGTACCTGAGCGCCGACGACCCCGCTGACATCCGGAACCGCCTGCTGGCCATTCGCGACGGCCGGTCGAGCGTGCTCGCCGAACTCGACGAGTTCCTGTCCCCGAACCCCGGCTCGGCTCTCTTTCCCGACGACTCGGCGGTGCTGCTCCGGGACGGCGGACGCAGCCTCGCGGTGTACGGCCTGCCGCGCTGAGCGGGACATTCTCGTGACGGACGATCGGGGGCAGCCGGGCATGCGAAAGGGCCCCAGCCTGGTGGCTGGGGCCCTTTCGGTAAGAGTTGTCCGGCGGCGTCCTACTCTCCCACCCCGTCTCCAGGGCAGTACCATCGGCGCTGAGAGGCTTAGCTTCCGGGTTCGGAATGAGACCGGGCGTTTCCCTCTCGCCATGGCCGCCGTAACGCTGTGAACATGACAAACACACACCTGCCAGGGGCCGGGTGTGGTTGCGGGTTCAGAACCGCACAGTGGACGCGAAGGCTTCTTCGTTTCTGGCTCGCCGGGCCCCGCCTGTTGGGGGGTTGTGGCAAGTCCTCGGCCTGTTAGTACCGGTCAGCTCCAACACCTTGCGGTGCTTCCACTTCCGGCCTATCAACCCGCTGGTCTGGGCGGGGGCCTTACCCGGTTGACCCGGTGAGAGACCTCATCTTGAAGCGAGCTTCCCGCTTAGATGCTTTCAGCGGTTATCCCTGCCGAACGTAGCCAACCAGCAGTGCACCTGGCGGTACAACTGGCACACCAGAGGTTCGTCCGTCCCGGTCCTCTCGTACTAGGGACAGCTCTTCTCAAGTCTCTTACGCGCACGGCGGATAGGGACCGAACTGTCTCACGACGTTCTAAACCCAGCTCGCGTACCGCTTTAATGGGCGAACAGCCCAACCCTTGGGACCTACTCCAGCCCCAGGATGCGACGAGCCGACATCGAGGTGCCAAACCATCCCGTCGATATGGACTCTTGGGGAAGATCAGCCTGTTATCCCCGGGGTACCTTTTATCCGTTGAGCGACACCGCTTCCACATGCCGGTGCCGGGTCACTAGTCCCAGCTTTCGCTCCTGCTCGACCCGTCGGTCTCGCAGTCAAGCTCCCTTGTGCACTTGCACTCGACACCTGATTGCCAACCAGGCTGAGGGAACCTTTGGGCGCCTCCGTTACATTTTGGGAGGCAACCGCCCCAGTTAAACTACCCACCTGACACTGTCCCTGATCCGGATCACGGACCGAGGTTAGACATCCAATTCGACCAGAGTGGTATTTCAACGATGACTCCACGGACACTGGCGTGCCCGCTTCACAGTCTCCCACCTATCCTACACAAGCCGAACCGAACACCAATATCAAGCTATAGTGAAGGTCCCGGGGTCTTTCCGTCCTGCCGCGCGTAACGAGCATCTTTACTCGTAGTGCAATTTCGCCGAGCCTGTGGTTGAGACAGCTGAGAAGTCGTTACGCCATTCGTGCAGGTCGGAACTTACCCGACAAGGAATTTCGCTACCTTAGGATGGTTATAGTTACCACCGCCGTTTACTGGCGCTTGAGTTCTGAGCTTCGCGCCCGAAGGCACTAACCCGTCCCCTTAACGTTCCAGCACCGGGCAGGCGTCAGTCCGTATACATCGTCTTACGACTTCGCACGGACCTGTGTTTTTAGTAAACAGTCGCTTCTCACTGGTCTCTGCGGCCCCCCACCGCTGCCCGCCGCAAGGGCGTTCACAGCAGAGGGCCCCCCTTCTCCCGAAGTTACGGGGGCATTTTGCCGAGTTCCTTAACCACAGTTCGCTCGATCGCCTCGGTATTCTCTACCTGACCACCTGAGTGGGTTTGGGGTACGGGCCGCTCGGAACTCGCTAGAGGCTTTTCTCGGCAGCATAGGATCATCCCATTCGCCTCATTCGGCTATGCGTCAGGCCTCACCCTCGTGCGGGACGGATTTACCTACCCCGCGGGCCACACCCTTGCACCGGTACTACCACTCACCGGTAGGACTACCTTCCTGCGTCACCCCATCGCTTGCCTACTACCAGTCCGGGTCCCGCGCTAGAACCCGGCGGTCACCCCGAAGGGATCCCACCGAGCGTTCGGGCGGTTAGCATCGCTGGGTTCAGCATGGACGCTCCTTCGCGGGTACGGGAATATCAACCCGTTGTCCATCGACTACGCCTGTCGGCCTCGCCTTAGGTCCCGACTCACCCTGGGCGGATTAGCCTGGCCCAGGAACCCTTGGTCTTCCGGCGGGGGAGGTTCTCACTCCCCTCTCGCTACTCATGCCTGCATTCTCACTCGCGTGGCGTCCACGGCTGGATCACTCCGCCGCTTCCACCGCCACACGACGCTCCCCTACCCATCCACGCACCTGGCCGCCGGCCACAAGGACCAGCGACGGGCTAACGCATGAATGCCACGGCTTCGGCGGTGTGCTTGAGCCCCGCTACATTGTCGGCGCGGAACCACTTGACCAGTGAGCTATTACGCACTCTTTCAAGGGTGGCTGCTTCTAAGCCAACCTCCTGGTTGTCTCTGCGACTCCACATCCTTTTCCACTTAGCACACGCTTAGGGGCCTTAGCCGATGATCTGGGCTGTTTCCCTCTCGACTACGAACCTTATCGCCCGCAGTCTCACTGCCACGCTCTCACTTACCGGCATTCGGAGTTTGGTTGACGTCAGTAACCTTGTGGGGCCCATCGGCCATCCAGTGCTCTACCTCCGGCAAGAAACACGTGACGCTGCACCTAAATGCATTTCGGGGAGAACCAGCTATCACCGAGTTTGATTGGCCTTTCACCCCTACCCACAGCTCATCCCCCAGGTTTTCAACCCTGGTGGGTTCGGTCCTCCACGCGGTCTTACCCGCGCTTCAACCTGGCCATGGGTAGATCACTCGGCTTCGGGTCTAGAGCACGCGACTGTAGATCGCCCTGTTCGGACTCGCTTTCGCTACGGCTACCCCACACGGGTTAACCTCGCCACGTACCGCTAACTCGCAGGCTCATTCTTCAAAAGGCACGCAATCACCGTGCCGGCAAAACCGGCTGCGGCTCTCACGGCTTGTAGGCACACGGTTTCAGGTACTATTTCACTCCCCTCCCGGGGTACTTTTCACCTTTCCCTCACGGTACTTGTCCGCTATCGGTCACCAGGAAGTATTTAGGCTTAGCGGGTGGTCCCGCCAGATTCACACCGAATTTCACGGGCTCGGTGCTACTTGGGATACAACTCGGGAGGCGCCAGGCTTTCGGGTACGGGGCTCTCACCCTCTACGGCGACCCCTTCCAGAGGCCTTCCCCTAACCACGACGCTTTCTCACTCCCCGCCGGTCCGGCAGAACCAGCTGAGTCGTCCCACGACCCCGACCACACAACCCCTGCCGGGTATCACATGCGACCGGTTTAGCCTCATCCGCTTTCGCTCGCCACTACTCACGGAATCACTGTTGTTTTCTCTTCCTGTGGGTACTGAGATGTTTCACTTCCCCACGTTCCCTCCACACGCCCTATGTGTTCAGGCGCGGGTCACACCACATGACTGGTGCGGGGTTCCCCCATTCGGACATCCTCGGATCAACGCTCGGTTGGCAGCTCCCCGAGGCTTAACGCAGCCTCCCACGTCCTTCATCGGCTCCTGGTGCCCAGGCATCCACCGTGTGCCCTTAACAACTTGCACACAACAAACACCGCACACCCCACCCCCGGAAGGAAACAGAATGTGCGGCCCTACAAACAAACCCTGCAAAACAGAGTCAGAAGATGCTCGCGTCCACTGTGCAGTTCTCAACCAACAACCAGACACCCCCACACACCCCCGCCAACCCACACCCACCCGGCGCCAACCGGACCCATGCAAGCGGTACGAGGACAAGGAAGCCCTGACCCAACCGAGGAACAACGGTCGCCCGTTCCCTCAGGACCCAACAGCGTGCCTACCACCCACCCACGCACCCGACCCCGTTCCACACCCACCCCCGAAGGAACAAGCAGTACTAGGAGCCCGCCACGCGAGCCGGCCGAACTGGTCAGCGTTCCACCCTCGAGCACCACCCCACACACACGCCGGCACCCCGAACTGGGGCACCGATCACGATGCGGGCGCGGCTCTGGACCACACAGGCTCCTCACCGAAGGTGGGATGTGTGGCCAGTGCTCCTTAGAAAGGAGGTGATCCAGCCGCACCTTCCGGTACGGCTACCTTGTTACGACTTCGTCCCAATCGCCGATCCCGCCTTCGACGGCTCCCTCCACAAGGGTTGGGCCACCGGCTTCGGGCGTTACCGACTTTCGTGACGTGACGGGCGGTGTGTACAAGGCCCGGGAACGTATTCACCGCAGCGTTGCTGATCTGCGATTACTAGCGACTCCAACTTCATGGGGTCGAGTTGCAGACCCCAATCCGAACTGAGACCGGCTTTTTGGGATTCGCTCCACCTCACGGTATCGCAGCCCTTTGTACCGGCCATTGTAGCATGTTTGCAGCCCTAGACATAAGGGGCATGATGATTTGACGTCATCCCCACCTTCCTCCGAGTTGACCCCGGCAGTCTCCCATGAGTCCCCGCCATTACGTGCTGGCAACATGGAACGAGGGTTGCGCTCGTTGCGGGACTTAACCCAACATCTCACGACACGAGCTGACGACAACCATGCACCACCTGTGCACGGCCCTTACGGACCCCGCATCTCTGCGAGATTTCCGTGCATGTCAAGCCTAGGTAAGGTTCTTCGCGTTGCATCGAATTAAGCAACATGCTCCGCCGCTTGTGCGGGCCCCCGTCAATTCCTTTGAGTTTTAGCCTTGCGGCCGTACTCCCCAGGCGGGGCGCTTAATGCGTTAGCTGCGGCACGGAGACCGTGGAATGGCCCCCACACCTAGCGCCCAACGTTTACGGCGTGGACTACCAGGGTATCTAATCCTGTTCGCTCCCCACGCTTTCGCTCCTCAGCGTCAGTAGTTGCCCAGAGACCCGCCTTCGCCACCGGTGTTCCTCCTGATATCTGCGCATTTCACCGCTACACCAGGAATTCCAGTCTCCCCTGCAACACTCAAGTCCGCCCGTATCGACTGCAGGCCTGAGGTTGAGCCTCAGGTTTTCACAGCCGACGCGACGAACCGCCTACGAGCTCTTTACGCCCAATAATTCCGGACAACGCTTGCACCCTACGTATTACCGCGGCTGCTGGCACGTAGTTGGCCGGTGCTTCTTCTGCAGGTACCGTCACTTTCGCTTCGTCCCTGCTGAAAGAGGTTTACAACCCGAAGGCCGTCATCCCCCACGCGGCGTCGCTGCGTCAGGCTTCCGCCCATTGCGCAATATTCCCCACTGCTGCCTCCCGTAGGAGTCTGGGCCGTGTCTCAGTCCCAGTGTGGCCGGTCACCCTCTCAGGCCGGCTACCCGTCGTCGCCTTGGTAGGCCACTACCCCACCAACAAGCTGATAGGCCGCGGGCCCATCCCCAGCCGAAAAACTTTCCACCACCAGACCATGCGGTCAGCGGTCATATCCGGTATTAGCCCCAATTTCTTGGAGTTATCCCAGAGCCGGGGGCAGGTTGCCCACGTGTTACTCACCCGTTCGCCACTAGAACACCCACCCGAAGGCGGGGCCTCGTTCGACTTGCATGTGTTAAGCACGCCGCCAGCGTTCGTCCTGAGCCAGGATCAAACTCTCCGTAGATGAATTCGATACCAGCTGAGAACCGAGAGCTAGCACTCTCGATATCAATCAACCAAAGGAATCCCCACCAGACACCCGAAGGCACCCGGCACGGGGTTATTACTTGGCACTGACTTTCGGCACGCTGTTGAGTTCTCAAGGAGCGGACGCACAACAACTCCACCCTCTCGGGCTTCACTGCTGGCTTGGTGTCCAACTCGCGCCGGTTTCCGGTTGCTCCCTGACCGGGAGTCCGGCCCGGCGACCCTTCCGGGCCGCGCGGCGCAGAAGGAACATTACACGACCGTCGAGGGGGTCTGCACGGGGTCCCCGGGAGGCGCCCGTCACGTCGGAGCGGAGGGGGCGGTCGCGGCTCAGGCGACCCCGCGGGGGCGGAACTGGACGCTCACCCGCGGGCCGACCGCGCGGGCTGTCTTGGGGATGCAGTGCTCCCAGGTGCGCTGGCACGAGCCGCCCATGACCACGAGGTCGCCGTGGCCCAGCGGGAAGCGCAGGGACGCGCCACCCCCGACCGGGCGGAGCATCAGCGGTCGCGGTGAGCCGAAGGAGACGATCGCGACCATGGTGTCGGCGGATCGGCCGCGGCCGATCCGGTCGCCGTGCCAGGCCACGCTGTCGCGCCCGTCGCGGTAGAGGCACATTCCGGCACTGACGAATCGCTCACCGAGCTCTGGGCCGTAGTGCCGGTCGAGCGCGGTGCGGGCGTCGGTCAGCACGGGATGTGGCAGCTCCTCGTCCCCGCCGTACCACCGCAGCAGGCGGGGAACCACGACCTCGCGCTCGTACATCTGACGGCGGTCGGCGCGCCATCCGATGTCGCCGAGGAGCACCTCGAGGACCGCCTCCGAGCCCGTCACCCAGCCGGCGAGGTGGTCGACCCAGGCGCCCCGGGAGAGCTGGTGCCGCTGCACCCGGCCGGCCAGCGGCGCCAGGGCCGGTTCGTCGGCGAGATCCCACATCGACGGCTGGTGCGCGAGCGTCATGGGGGCACGCTACTCCGGTTTCGCACATGTGTGCGAAACCCTGTGGACAGGGAGCCGGATCAGGCGGTGAGCGCCAGCGCGAAGGGCAGCACGGCCGACGCGCCGGCCCGCCGGAGCTCGCGGCCGGCCACCGTCATCGTCCAGCGGGAGTCGGCCAGGTCGTCGACGAGCAGCACCGGGACCTCGCCGAGCTCGGCCAGGGCGCGCCGCAGGTCGGGGCCGACCACCAGGCGGTCCCAGACCGCGGCCAGGCGGAAGGCGCTGTTGCCGCCGGGACTGCCGGTCGGGCCGCCGTGCGCGAGGTCGAGGGTGCCCAGGTAGGGCAGCCGGCCCATGCGGGCCAGTCCCTCGGCGACGCCCTGGACGAGTCGCGGGCGCCGGCGCGAGGGGACGGCGACGACCGCTCCGGGTCGCTGCGCCCAGTCCCAGGCGGCCAGCACCCGCGCGCAGGCACGCACCAGGTCGTCGTCCGGAGGGGTGTCGCCGGGCACGGAGCGGACCGGTCCGTCCAGCGCGGCGTCCGGGTCCTCCTCGAGGCCGGGGGCCTCCAGCTCGACCACTCCACCGATTCCGTCGTCGCCGAGCAGGTTCCGCAGCCGCTGCCCCCACCCGAGGTCGGTGAGCCGCGCGACCGCCCGGCCGGTCTCCATCTGCTCGGACGGCGGGATCTTGCCCTTCACGGCGACGCCGAGCCGGTCGGCGCCGGTGGGCCACATCGCTCGTGGGGCCAGCTCGACGCCCGGCCGGTCGAGCGCGGCGGAAGCGGCCTCGGCGGCGGCCGGAGGCACCTCGGTCGGGTACCAGGGACCGGCGCACACGTCGCACCGGCCGCACGGCGTCGCGGTGGCGTCGTCGAGCGCCGCCTGCAGGAACGCCATGCGGCAGCCGGCCCGGTCCACCGGCCGGGCGTAGTCGAGCATCGCCCGCTGTTCCGCCTCCCGGGTCCGCGTGACGCGCGCGTAGCGGTCGGCGTCGTAGACCCAGGGCTGCCCGGTCGCCCGCCACCCGCCCTGCACGCGCTCGACCGCGCCGTCGACGGCGAGCACCTTGAGCAGCAGCTCCAGCCGCGAGCGGCGGATGTCGGCGACCGTCTCCAGGCGCGCCACCGACCAGGCCCGGCCGTCGGCCATCGCCGTCAGCACGGCGGCCGCGTGGTCCTCGCGCGGCATGGAGGACGTGGCGAACCACTGCCAGATCGCGATGTCCTCGGGACCGGGCAGCAGCAGCACGTCGGCGTGCTCCACGGCGCGGCCGGCACGGCCGACCTGCTGGTAGTAGCTCACCGGGGACGACGGCGCTCCCAGGTGGACGACGAACCCGAGGTCGGGCTTGTCGAAGCCCATGCCGAGCGCCGAGGTGGCGACCAGCGCCTTCACGGAGTTGGACCGAAGTGCCTCCTCGGCGTCCTTGCGATCGGCGTCGTCGAGGCGGCCGGTGTAGGCGCGCACCTCGTGGCCGGCGTCGCGCAGCAGCGCCGCGGTCTCCTCGGCCGCGGCGACGGTCAGCGTGTAGACGATGCCGCTGCCCGGCAGGTCACCGAGGTGCGCGGCCAGCCAGGCCAGCCGCGCCCGGTCCGACGGCAGCCGCAGGACGCCCAGGCGCAGCGAGTCGCGGGCGAGCGGCCCGCGCACGACGGTCACCGGGGCCGCCCCGCCGTCGGCGCCACTGGCACCGAGTTGCTCCGCCACATCCTCGACCACCCGCTCGTTGGCCGTCGCGGTGGTGGCGAGGACGGGCGTGCCCGCGGGCAGCCGGCCGAGCAGGTCACGGATGCGGCGGTAGTCGGGCCGGAAGTCATGGCCCCAGTCGGACACGCAGTGCGCCTCGTCGACCACGAGCAGGCCGCACCGCGCGACCAGCCCCGGCAGCTGCTCCTCGCGGAACCTCGGGTTGGTCAGCCGCTCCGGCGACACGAGCAGCACGTCGACGTCGTCGGCGGCCAGGCGGGCGGCCACGTCGTCCCATTCCGTGGCGTTGGCGCTGGAGATCTCCACCGCGCGGATGCCGGCCCGGGCCGCCGCGGCGACCTGGTCGCGCATCAGCGCGAGCAGCGGGCTGACCAGCAGTGTCGGACCGCGGCCCCGGCGGCGCAGCAGCGCGGTGGACACGAAGTACACCGCCGACTTGCCCCAACCGGTGCGCTGGACGACCAGCGCGCGCTCGGACCGCTCGACGAGCGCGGCCACGGCGGCGTCCTGCCCCTCGCGGAACTCCGCGTCGCTGCGGCCGGTCAGCTCGCGCAGGACCTCGAGCGCCTCGGGGAGCAGGGAGGACGCAGGTGCGATCGGCGGGCCGGGTGGAGAAGCCGCGGTGGTCATGTCACGACAGTAGGCAGGGAGTCCGACAGCGGACACCGACCGGCGGAGCCTGTGGACCCGGGAGGAGAATCCACAGGCGATGCGATCCCAGGCCCGCGGTCGAGCACCTCACAGACCCCCGGACAACCACGTCCACACCCACTGGTCCTGGGACACCGCCGACACCGCCACCATGCGCAAGGCGTGCGAGCGGGCGATCGCGCAGGGGCTGCCCGCGATCGCGTTCACCGAGCACCTGGACTTCACGGTCTGGACCGAGGACGACCGCGCCACCACCGAGGGCCTCACCCACCGGCACTCGGCGCGCCAGCAGCCGATCGACGTCCAGGGCTACGCCGCGGAGCTCGCCGAGTGCCGCGACCGCTTCCCGGACCTGCGCATCCTGTCCGGCGTCGAGGCCGGCGAGCCGCACCTGTTCGCGGCGAGCATCGCCGCCCACCTGCGCGCCGGCCCCGTCGACCGCATCCTCGGCTCGCTGCACTCCCTCCCCGACGGCGACCGGCTGGTCGGCGTGGGGCGGCTGCTCTATCCCGAGCCCGCGCGGACGATGCGCCGCTACCTGGCCGAGCTGGTCCGCATGGTCGAGTCCAGCGACGTCTTCCAGGTCCTCGCGCACGTCGACTTCCCCCGTCGCTACTGGCCGGGCGGATCCGAGCGGTACGTCGAGAAGGAGTTCGAGGAGGAGTACCGCGCGGTGTTCCGGGCACTCGCCGGCACCGGCCGGGCGCTCGAGGTCAACACGAGCAGCCCGCTGGCCTCCGTCGACCAGGTGCGCTGGTTCCGGGAGGAGGGCGGCGCGGCCGTCAGCTTCGGCAGCGACGCCCACCAGGCCGCCGCGGTGGGCCAGCGGTTCGACCTCGCGGTCGACGTCGTCGAGGCGGCCGGCTTCAGACCCGGGCGCGACAGGTTCGACTTCTGGCGCCGCTGACGGCCGAACTACTTCACCACTAAGAGAGTGGCCGCTACGGTCGGCGCGGTGAGGACGGTCATCGCGCTGGGCGGCAACGCCATGACCGGACCCGACGGCTCGGCCACCCCCGCAGCCCAGCGCGACGCGCTCGTCACGGCGTCGGGTCACATCGCCGACGTCGTCGCCGCCGGCGTCGACGTCGTCCTCACCCACGGCAACGGCCCGCAGGTCGGCAACCTGCTGGTCAAGAACGAGCTCGCCGCGCACGTGGTGCCGCCCGTCCCGCTGGACTGGTGCGTGGCCCAGACCCAGGCGACCATCGCCTTCACGCTGACCGACGAGCTGGACGCCGCCCTCGCGCGGCGGGGAGTGGACCGGCGCACGGCGGGGCTGGTCACCCGCACCCTCGTCGACGCCGGCGACCCGGGCTTCCGGGAGCCGACCAAGCCGATCGGCCGGTTTCTCCCGAGGGAGCTGGCGGAGCAGTTCATCGCGCACGGCCAGATCTGGGAGGACCGGGGCGTGAAGGGCTGGCGGCGCGTGGTCGCCTCACCGGAGCCGCGCTCCGTCGTCGACGTGCCCGCGATCGAGGCGCTGGTCGCCGCCGGGTTCGTCGTCGTCTGTGCCGGAGGCGGCGGCATCCCGGTCACCGACGTCGACGCCGATGCCGTCCAGCCCTCCCCCGGCGGAAGGGCCCTGCGCGGCGTGGAGGCCGTGATCGACAAGGACCTCACCGCCGCGATGCTCGCGCACGAGCTCGGCGCCGACGTGCTGGTCCTGGCCACCGACGTGACGCACGTGATGGTCGGCTTCGGCACCCCGGCGCAACGCCCGCTGGGCCGGGTCACGGTCGCGGAGCTGCGCCGGCACGCCGCCGCCGGCGAGTTCGCCCGCGGCAGCATGGGGCCCAAGGTCGAGGCCGTGCTCCGCTTCGTGGAGGGCGACCCCGGGGCCGGACGCCGCGCCGTCATCACCTCCCTCGAGAACATCGACGCCGCCGTCACCTCCGACGCGGTCGGCACGGTCCTGCAGAGAGAGGAGTGAGCGCATGCCCGCACCGATCGAGGTCCGCAAGATCCCGCTGCACAACGTGAGCGACGCGTCCGAACTGGCCGCGCTCATCGACGGCGGCGTCATGGCGGCCGACCGGGTGGTCGCCGTCATCGGCAAGACCGAGGGCAACGGTGGCGTCAACGACTACACGCGGATCATCGCCGACCGCGCCTTCCGGGAGGTGCTCATGGCGAAGGGCACCCGCTCGGCCGACGAGGTCAAGCAGATCCCCATCGTCTGGTCCGGCGGTACGGACGGCGTGATCAGCCCGCACGCCACCGTCTTCGCCACCCTCCCCGAGGACGCGGTGGACCCGACCGACGAGCCGCGGCTGACCGTCGGGTTCGCGATGAGCGACGTCCTGATGCCCGAGGACATCGGCCGGATCGCCATGGTCGAGAAGGTGGCCGCCGCCGTCCGCGCGGCCATGGCCGAGGCCGGCATCACCGACCCGGCCGACGTCCACTACGTGCAGACCAAGACGCCGCTGCTGACCATCGACACGATCCGCGACGCGCACGAGCGCGGGCAGACGACCTACTACGACGAGCCGCACGGCTCGATGGACCTGTCCAACGGGACGACGGCGCTGGGCATCGCGGTCGCCCTGGGCGAGATCGAGATGCCGACGCAGGACCAGGTCATGCGCGACCTGTCGCTGTACTCGTCGGTGGCCTCGTGCTCGTCGGGCGTGGAGCTCGACCGGGCGCAGATCGTCGTCGTCGGCAACGCCCGTGGCCACGGCGGCAGCTACCGGGTCGGCCACTCGGTGATGACGGACGCCCTCGACCAGGACGGCATCTGGGCCGCGATCCGCGACGCCGGCCTCGACCTGCCCGACCGACCGCACCCCACCGACCTCGGCGACCGACTGGTCAACGTCTTCCTCAAGTGCGAGGCCGCACCGGACGGCAAGGTCCGCGGACGTCGCAACGCGATGCTCGACGACTCCGACGTCCACTGGCACCGGCAGATCAAGGCCTGCGTCGGCGGCGTGGCGGCGTCGGTCACCGGGGACCCCGCGGTGTTCGTCTCGGTGGCCGCGGTGCACCAGGGCCCGTCGGGTGGTGGCCCGGTGGCCGCGATCGTCCGCGCGTAGGCCGCCGTCCTCAGGGCCTCACCCCTCGGCGGCGAGCGGGACGAGCTCGCGCGCCGTGCCGACTCCCGACCACCGCGCCACCTCGCCGGCCAGGTCGAGCCGGTCGACGGGCGCGGCGTTCTCGTACGCTCCCCACGAGGCGCGGGGCAGCATCCACATGACCTCGAACTCGTTGCCGTCGGGATCGATGCCGTAGACGCTCTTCGTCGCGCCGTGGCTGGACTCCCCGGTGAACGCGCCGTGTTCGGCCAGCGTGAGCCGCGCCTGCTCCAGCTCGTCGACGGTGTCGACCTGCCAGGCCAGGTGGTACAGGCCCACGGTTCCCCGCTGCCGGGGCGGCACCCCGGCGCCGAGGCCGAACAGGCCCAGGTCGTGGTGGTTGCCCGAGCGCGGTAGCCGCAGGAATGCGGCGTTCGCCCGCGGCTCCCGGGCCACGATCTGCATCCCGAACACGCCGGTCCAGAAGGCCAGCGACCGCTCGAGGTCGCTCACGAACAGGACGGCGTGGTTGAGGCGGACGGCGGCGACGGTCACGGCGATGCTCCTTCTGGAGGGGGCGGTCAGCCGATGGAGCCGACCGGCTGGGCGATGCGCATGGCCGGCTTCCAGTGCTTGAGACTTCAAATAACCACGTCGAGACTACGCCCCTTCATTGAAGTGTCAAGCAAAATCCGGAGGTGCCGGCTCCGCGCCGAGGCCGTCCGGGTTCAGGCGGACGGGCGGTAGACCAGCAGCGCGACGTCGTCGTCACGGGTGCCGACGAGCAGCTCCCCGGTCAGCGCGCCCACCACCTGGTCCGGCGGCAGCCGGCGGGCCGCAGCGAGGGCGGCGGCGGCCCGGGCGACGCCCTCGTCCAGGTCGGCGTCGCGCCGCTCGACCAGTCCGTCGGTGTAGAGCAGCAGCGTGTCGTCGGCGGCGAGGGTCACCTCGACCTGCGGTCGCGGTCCCTCCTGCTGGACGGCGAGGGGCAGGCCGGCGGCGTCCCCGAGCAGGCGCACCGCACCGTCACGGTCCCCCACGAGGGCCGGCAGGTGACCGGCGTTGCTGTAGCGGAGCCGGCCGCTGCGGGGGTCGACGACCGCGCAGAAGACCGTGCTGCAGGCAGCACCGGGCACCTGTGCGGCGAACGTGTCGAGCGCACCGAGCACCTGCGCCGGCGACCGGCTCTGCAGCAGCAGCGCGCGTCCGGCGCTGCGCAGCTGGCCCATGACGGCAGCCGCGTCCAGCCCGCGTCCGACGACGTCCCCCACGACGATCCCGTAGCTGCCGTCCTGGAGGTCGACGACGTCGTACCAGTCCCCGCCGACCTCCAGGGAGCGCGTGGCCGGCGCGTAGTGGGCCGCGAAGCCCGGTGGCAGGCGCGTCGGCCCGAGCACCGCCCGCTGCAGGGTCAGGGCGACGTCGCTGAAGAACCGGGTGCGGGCGCGCTCCACCGCCGACCGCTCGTCGGCCCGCTCGAGGTCGCTCTTGAGCGCCCGCGCGTCGTTGACCGCTGCGGCGACGTGGCCGGCGAGGAGCTGGAGGAACACCCGGTACTCGTCGTCGAGCCGCAGCCGCGGGCTCACGCCCACGACCAGGGCCCCGACCGGCCCGTCCCGGCCGGCCAGCGTCATGGGCAGCGTGACGACGGTGTCGACGTCGGCCTCGCCCAGTGGGCCGGCCGGCAGCCGGCACAGCTGCGGGTACTGCGCCGCCAGCCCGCTGACGGTCACCGGGGCACGCGTGGCGATGGCCTCACGCACCCACGTCTCCGCCGCGTCCCCGAGGGAACCCCCGAAACCGGTGCCGTGCCCGGCCGCGGCCCGCAGCGTCCGGCCGTCCCGCCGCACCAGGTAGGCCACCGCGAGCGGACAGTCCGCGGGGTGCCGGCCTAGGACGGCGAGGGCCGCCGCGCAGGCCTCGGTCGCGCTCCCGGTGCGCGAGCGGGGCAGCGAGCCCAGCCGCTCCAGCACGCTCAACCGCCGGACGGCGAGAACCGACTGCGTGGTCTCGACGGTCGTGTCCAGGATCGCCGTCACCCGGCCGTCCGGCTCGCGCACCGGGCTGTAGCTGAAGGTGAACCAGGCCTCTTCCTCGAACCCGCGCCGGGTCATCGGGAGGGGGAGGTTCTCGTCGTAGGTCGAGTGGCCGGCGAAGGTGCGGTCCACCCGCGGGGCGACCTCCGACCAGACGTCCGGCCACACCTCCGGCACGGTGCCACCCAGCGCCTCGGGATGACGGGCGCCCAGGATGTCGCCGTAGGCGTCGTTGTAGACCATGACCAGCTCGGGCCCGAGCATCAGCAGCATCGGCACGCGGGAGGACAGGCAGGTGCTGGCCGCGGTCAGCACCGTGGGCGACCAGCTCTCCAGCGGGCCGGCCGCCGTGGCGGCCCAGTCGTGCGCCAGCACCCGGCGGTGCATGTCGGTGGCCGACTCGTCGGCGAACAGCCGAACCAGGTCCCTGTTCAGCGCGCCCCCTCACCGTCCTCGGCGGCCGTCCCCAGCAGCCTCCTGGCGGGACACAGGATCGCACGCCGGTACGCGTCAGTAACTCACCGCTACCGGAGCGGCGGTCGGCGCCGACAGCACTCCTCGACGACGACGGCCGGCGCCCTCCGCGGTCGAGATGACGGACAGCCGCGGACGGTCGGCCGCGCGACGAGGGCCCGACGCCTGCCGCCGCACGGAGGCGTCTTCCGCGGGACGCCGGGGCGCGGAAGGCTGGTCCCTCACCGTCCACGCCCACGGGGGTCACCGCCGATGTCCGTCACCGACGAACTGAGTGGGAGCCGTGGCTCCCGGCTAGGTTCCTCGCATGACCGCGGCTGACGGAGCGCTCGCGCACCGCCTCAACCGGGGTTCCACGCTGCCCCTGTGGGCTCAGCTGGTGGACGACCTCGACCGGCGCCTCCGGGCGGGCGAATTCAGCGCCGACTTCCCCGGGGAGCACGACCTGTGCCGGGAGTACGACGTGAGCCGGCACACCGTCCGCGAGGCGCTGCGCCGCCTGCGGGAACGCGGCGTCCTCGACAGCGGGCGGGGGCGCCCCACCCGGGTCCGGCACCAGCTGATCGAACAACCGCTCGGCGCCCTCTACAGCCTGTTCCGCGAGGTGGAGGCGCGCGGCATGGTGCAGCGCAGCGACGTCCTGGTGCTGGAGGAGGTGGAGGACGCCTCGGCCGCTCAGCGCCTCGGGCTGACCGAGACGACGCCGCTGCTGCACCTGGCCCGCCTGCGCTGGGCCGACGCCGAGCCCCTCGCCGTCGATCGAGCCTGGCTGCCCCTGTCGGTCGCCGCGCCGCTGCGCGAGGTCGACTTCTCCCGCGCCGGCCTCTACGACCAGTTGGAGCTGCGCTGCGGCGTCCGGCTGACCGGCGGGCGGGAACTGCTCACGGCCGGCGTTCCGGACGACGACGACCGTGCCCTCCTCCAGCTGCCCGACGGGGTCGGGACGCTGCGGATCGAACGGACCGCCGACGTCGACGGCCGGCCGCTGGAATGGCGGGTCACCTGGCTGCGCGGGGACCGTTTCGCGGTCACCGCCGACTGGTCGCGCTACTCCGAGTACCGGATGGACCTGGCCCACGCCGCGGGCGGGCCGGCCTCCTGAGGGAACCGCAGGTATGCGGATGGATGCTGTCGTCCGTGTCGAATACCAGCACCCATCCGAACAATGGCGGGAATGCGCGCGCTCATCACTCGACCTGAGCGCCGCGTGCCGTTCCCGGGACAGTGGTTCGGGTCTACGGTCGCCCGATGAGCTGGATCCGGACCCCGCCGGAGGACGGTGCCGCCGGTGAGGTGGCGGCCGCTTACACCCGTGACCGGGAGACTCTCGGCTACGTCGCCAACTACACGCGGGTGTTCGCCAACCGGCCCGCCGTCCTGGAGGCTTGGCGCGCCCTGAACGGCGCGGTCAAGGCGTCGATGGATCCGCGCCGGTACGAGCTGGCCACCATCGCGGCGGCGCTCCGGCTCCGGTCGAGCTACTGCGCTCTCGCGCACGGCAAGGTGTTCGCCGAGCAGTTCGACGGTCCCGTAGCCGTCTCGAGCATCGCCACGTCCCCGGCCGCGGCGCCGATGACACCGGTCGATCGGGCGGTCATGGCGCTGGCGGACAAAGTGGCCGCAGGAGCGGCTCGCATGACCGAGGACGACCTTGCCGAACTCCGTGATCTCGGGGTGGACGACACCGACATCCTCGACGTCATCCTGGCGGCGGCCGCCCGTTGCTTCTTCAGCAGCGTGCTCGACGCGGTGGGCGCTGAGCCCGACGCCGCGTTCCGATCACTGGACGACGGGGTCCGGGACGCACTCACGGTCGGCCGCCCGATAGCCGAATTCTGACTCAGGCGACGCCGGGCTCGGCAGGCCGTGTGGGTGGGTGGTGCCCGATCTGGCGGGCTGCACCGGCTCAGCCGGTCGGCCCACGGATGCGGCATCCCGACCGACCCTCCGCTGCTGAAGTCAGCCGGAACCGAGGTGCCCTACCTCCGGCAGCCACGTCACTCGCACCGGCTGCGGTACGTGTGCCTCGGCGAACGCCGGCATCAGCCGGCTGCGCATGAACTCCTCCTGCGCCTCGCGGGACTCCCAGCTCTCGACCACGACGAGGCTGTCCCCTTCGCTGCCGGCGCGGTGGTCGATGATGCCTGCGGGCCAGTCGCCCCGCCCGGTGGTCGGATCCACGCCGAGGAGCTTGTTCACCCGGTTGTAGAGCTCCACCGGGGACGGAGTGGAGAACTCGAGGATCAGCAGCTCGGCCATCGCCGTGCTCCTTGTCTCCCCCGTGGGTTGAGGTGAGGAAGGGGCGCAGCATAATGCGCCGCCGCCGCCAGTGGTGGGCGGCGGCGCGGGACGGTCGAGCAGGGCACCCGGACCGACATCCCCGGCCGAGGTCAGGCGACGCTGAGCGGCAGCGGAACCCCGACCAGACTTCGCCGCACGGTGGGCAGGTCGGCCGCGAGCCGGGTGAGCGCCCACGCGGAGGGCGCGTCGGGCTCGCGGCGGACGACGGGCACACCGGCGTCCCCGGCCTCGCGGAGGGCGACGTCCAGCGGTACCTGCGCCAGCAGGTCGACCCCCAGCTCGTCGGCCAGCTGGCGGCCGCCGCCGGAGCCGAAGAGCGCGGTGCCGTGGCCGCAGGCCTCGCAGGTGGCCACCGACATGTTCTCCACCACACCGGCGATCGGCATCCGGGCGTCCTTCGCCATCCGTCCCACCCGGCTGGCCACGGTGCGGGCGGCCGGCTGCGGGGTGGTCACGGCGAGCAGGGCGGCGCTCGGCACGAGCTCGAGCAGGGACAGGGTGATGTCGCCCGTGCCGGGTGGCAGGTCCAGCAGCAGGACGTCGAGGTCGCCCCAGTGGACGTCGGAGAGGAACTGCTCGAGCGCCTTGTGCAGCATCGGGCCCCGCCAGATCACCGGCTCGTCCTCCGGGACCAGGAAGCCCGTGCTCATCAGCCGGACGCCGTGCGCCTCCACCGGGAACATCAATCCGCTGAGCGCCACCGGAGCGCGACGCGTGCCGAACAGCTGCGGCACGGAGTAGCCCCAGACGTCGGCGTCCAGCAGACCGACACCGAGCCCCTGGTCGGCGAGCGCGACGGCGAGGTTCGCCGTCACCGACGACTTGCCGACGCCGCCCTTGCCGCTGGCGACGGCGTAGATGCGGGGCGCGACGACGGGGATCGCCCCGGTCCCGGGGCCTCGAAGGCGCAGGGAGAGGTCCCGCCGGGCGCGCTCGTCCAGCGCCCCGAAGGCCACCTCCACCTCGACGGCCGGTGCCACCCCGTGCACGGCGGCGGTGACGGCGGCGCCGAACGCGTCCCGCAACGGACAGGTCGGCGTCGTCAGTCGCACCTCGACCCGCACCCGGCCGGCACGGGCGGTCACCTCGCCCAGCATGCCCAGGTCGTCGATCGGCCGGTGGATCTCCGGATCCTCGACCCGCCCGACCGCGTCCCGCACCGCCGGGAGGTCGATGTCGGCTCCGCCCCGGCGGAAGCTCAGGCGCGTCATGCCCGGAACGCCCGTCGCCGAGGCTTGACCGGCCGCATGAGGAACTCCGGCCGCCGCTGGTTGTCGGGGCCGCGCCTCGGCCGGGTGAGCGCCAGCCACTCGGCGTACACCGCGCGCGACCTGCGGGTGTCGACCACGACGTCGGCGTACCGGTCACCGGCGTGCGCCGGCTCGATGGTCACGTTCTGCAGCCAGCAGTGCGCGCCCGACCACGGGTCCGGCTGCACCGGGAAGGCGAGGTTCTGGTGCACGCCCGGGTCGTCCCAGGTGATGCGCTCGCTGTCCTTGTCCGACGACTCGAACGGGGCGACGCCCCGCTTCTGGCGCATGTGCCACACGCCGTCCCGGTGCTCGAGGTCGACCAGGCCGGTCACCCAGCGGCTGCCCTCGCCGTCGCGCAATCGCCACCGCCCCATGTGGTGCGACAACGCGACGACGCCCGGCCGGATCCCCTCGGTCGCCCAAACCTTGACGACGATGTGCCCGACCCGGGTGGAGACCCGCACGAGCTGGCCGGTCTGCACCCCGAGCCGGGCGGCGTCCCGGCCGTTCATCCACAGCGGGTGGGTGTTGCTGATCTCGTTGAGGTACTTCGCGTTGCCGGACCGGGTGTGGATGAGGGTCGGCAGCCGGAAGGTGGGCACGAGGACGAACTGCCCCTCCTCGGGATGGACCTTCCCTCGGCTGACGTGGGACTCGATGTACGTCGGAGTCGCGTACTCCGGCCACCCCCAGTCCCGCATGGTCGTGCTGTAGACCTCGAGCTTGCGCGAGGGTGACAGCCAGCCGAAGGTGCGCGTGCCGTCCGCGTGCTGCACGCCCACCGCACCGGCCTCGCCCACCAGCGGAGGCGCGGAGTCCAGGGTCACCGGCTTGCGCAGGACGCCGTTCGCGTCGGGCGTCGCGCCGTCGAGCTCGGCGTCGGTCAGCGGACGCTCGTCGACCCGGTAGACGTCCGTCGCGACCTCCACGACGCCGAACGTGCGCATGTACGCCAGCGGCGTCAGTCCCAGCGCGGCCGCCTTCTCCGGCAGCCCGGGCACCTGGTTCTCGAAGATCCAGCGGTAGTACTCGTCGACGGTGACCTTCTCGCCGGGGCGGTAGGGCGACTCGAAGTACTGCCGGATCCCCACCGAACCGTCCGGGTCGATCCGCCAGGACAGCTCGAACCAGTACTCGTTCTCCTCCCACACCTCCCCGGGGTTGGAGTCGCGGGTGTCCCCGACCGGGCGGCCCAGCTTCTCGGCGGCCACCCGCGCCACCGGCTGGCGGAAACCCAGCCACTTGCCGGCGTGGGTCTCGTACGAGTGCGTGTCGTGCCGCTCGAGCGAGTGGCCCATCGGGAGGACGTAGTCGGCGAACTCGGCGGTCTCGCTCCACGTGGGGGTGAGCGCGACGTGCAGGCCGACGAGCTTCTCGTCGGTCAGCGCCTCCATCCAGCTGAACCCGTCCGGGTTGGTCCAGATCGGGTTGTAGACGCGGCTGAAGTAGACGTCGAGCTTCCCGCGGCCGTCCTTGAGGAAGTGCGGCAGCAGGAAGGACATCTCGTTGGTCGACATCGGGTACTCGGCCGGCCAGGTCAGCTCGTTCCAGGAGTCCACCGCCGGCGGCATGTTCGGGCCGTGCGGGATGAACTTGTCCCAGCCGTTGGGGCTCGTGCCCCCCTTGGTCCCGATGCTGCCGGTCAGCGCGAGCACGAACCACAGCGCCCGCGCCACGGCCCAGCCGCCGTAGTTGCCGGCGGCCGCCGAGCGCCAGAGGTGCGCGGAGAGCCGGCCGTCGGCGTCGGCCACCAGGCGGGCCATCTCCTCGATCCGGGCGACCGGGATCTGGGCCTCCTGGGCGGCGAACTCGAAGGTGTACCGCGCGTAGTCCTCGGTCAGCCGTTCGAGGAACGTCGCGAAGTCCTTCGGCGCCCCGGGGTGGACGTTGTCCAGGTAGACGTCCCAGTTGAACCAGCGTTCGAGGTAGGCGGCGTCGATCTGACCGGTGCGCAGCAGGTAGGAGGCGATGGACAGCAGGATCGCCGCCTCGCTGCCGGGCCAGGGGGCGACCCACAGGTCGGCGTGCGACGCCGTGTTGGACATCCGCGGGTCGATCACGATGAGCTTGGCGCCGTCGAGCTTGCCCTCCATGATCCGCTGCGCGTGCGGATTGAAGTAGTGCCCGGTCTCCAGGTGGCTGGACAGCAGCAGGATGACCTTGGCGTTGGCGTAGTCCGGCGAGGGACGGTCGAAGCCGCCCCACAGCGTCTGGCCGAACCGGGCGCCGGCCGAGCAGATGTTGGTGTGGCTGTTGTGCCCGTCGATGCCCCACGCCATCAGGAAGCGCTCGGCGAAGCCGTCCTCCCCCGGTCGGCCGACGTGGTACATGACCTCGTTGCCGCGGCCCTCGAGGATCGCCGTCCGGATGCGCCCGGCGATGTCGTCGAGCGCGGTGTCCCAGCTGACCTGCTCCCACTGCCCGGCGCCGCGGGCGCCGACCCGCCGCAGCGGGTGGAGGATCCGCTCGGGGTCGGTGATCTGGTTGATCGTCGCCGGGCCCTTGGCGCAGTTGCGCCCGCGCGAGCCGGGATGGGCGGGGTTCCCCTCCACCTTCTTGATGGAGAGGTCCTCCTTGTCCACGTAGGCGAGCAGGCCGCAGGCCGACTCGCAGTTGAAGCACGTGGTGGGGACGAGCATGAACTCCCGCGGCACCTTGCGCGGATGGGCCTTCGCGTCGTACTGCACGAAGGAGTCCCACTGGTCCGGGGGCGGGAAGTTGCGCAGGTTCTCGTGCGTGCGGGCACCCGGCAGGTCCGGCTGGGCGCCCGGTGTGGCGCCCGGTCGCGGAGGCGCGGGGGCGGCCGGGGCACTGTCGCCGACGGCCGGCAGCACGCTCTCGGTGGTCATGACGGCTCCTTCACGACAGCGGGATGTCCTGGCCGGCGCGCACGAAGACGCTCTCGTAGGCGAGCAGGACGACCTGGACCAGCAGTCCGGCGACGGCGGCGGCGATCAGCACGTCACCGGACCAGGAGAGCGCGGCCACGGCCGCGGCGACCACCGCCAGGCCCACACCGGCCAGCCAGAACAGCCGGGCGTACGGGCCGTGCGTGACCAGGTGGGCGGCCGCCGCCGCGTGCCGGGTGGCGTGCCGCCCGCCGAACTCCAGGGCGACCACGGCGACGTGCGCGACGGTCGCCAGGACGAGCGTCCGGACGACCAGCCGCTCCCCGCCGGCGGCGGCGTCGGTGAACAGCATCGCGACGGCGAGCGCGCCGGCACCGATCATCAGCGCCTGCACCTGCAGGTGCCAGAAGAGCAGGGGTGACTGCCACAGGTCGCGGCCCTCGGCCTGGTTGAAGAGGAAGCCGGTGTAGCCGGCGGTCATGACCGCGGCGGGGATCGCCGACCAGCGCAGCACGTCGAGGGCGGTGGTGGCGTCGACGAGATCCAGCTCGTGGGCCAGCCCGGCGAGGAACCAGAGCCCGGCGATCGCCGAGCAGATCGCCAGGACCACCCCACCCAGGAACAGCCAGGACCTCGGATTGGGCTTGAGCAGGATGTAGAGGAAGCGGTCGGGCCGCTTCAGGTCCAGGACCAGCAGGACGGCGGTGGCGAGCAGCCCCACCAGCGCGATGGCCGGTGCCACCACGGTCCCGAGGACGCCGAGGTCGGCGGAGAGGACCATCGCGAGCGCCGCGACGAGCATCGCGCCGGCCGCTACGCCCTTGGTCCACAGGTAGGTGGTGACCCGCCGGCCCCAGGGCCGGGGGTGGGCGGTGTTGTAGGTCGTGCGGGCGCCCATGACCGCGTTGCCCTGCGTCTCCGCCGACACCCGGAGCCGCTGGGCATCGGGCTGGGCCCAGACGTAGGTGCGGTCCACCGGCGCGTCGAGCGGCTCGAGGACGGCGCGGTCGGCCCCGAGGTAGAACACGTTGGGACCGGTGTTCTGCTCGGGGGAGCGCACGCTCACCGGGTTGCCGTTGACCAGCCGGCTGATGCCCGACGTCGGGTCGTCGAGGTCGCCGACCCAGATGGAGTGGGTGGGGCAGACCACGACGCAGGCCGGCTCGATGTCCTCGTCGATGCGGTGCGCGCAGAAGTTGCACTTCGCGGCGGTGTGGGTGTCCTCGTCGATGTAGATGGCGTCGTAGGGGCAGGCCTGCATGCAGCTCTTGCAGCCGATGCATCGGTCCCGGTCGAAGTCGACGATGCCGTCGTTCCGCTTGTACAACGCCTTGGTCGGGCAGATCGTCACGCACGGCGCGTCGGTGCAGTGGTTGCAGCGCAGAACGCCGAACTCGCGCGTCGTGGCCGGGAACTCCCCCTTCTCGACGTACTTGACCCAGGTGCGGAACTGCCCGACGGGCACCTCGTGCTCGGTCTTGCAGGCCACCGTGCAGGCGTGGCACCCGATGCACGTGCGCTGGTCGATCGCGAAGCCGTACCGCATCGGCACCCCTGACAGTGATCTGCGTCTCCCGCTGAAGGCGGACAGTACGGCCGGGGGCGGATGGGGATCAAGACTTGTCCGGACAATTTCCCGCGCTGCCGGCGCCACGAGGAGCACCGCCATCCCCAGGCCCGGCGACCGCGATCGTGTGACCTGTGCCACTTGTGAACCCCCGTCGCCCCCCCTAATGTCCGGACAAGCGGGCGAGCGCGACCGAGCCGTGGAGGCAGCATGCGCGTCGATCTGATCGAGACCCCGGACCTGGGTGACCGCAGCTACGTGATCAGCGACGACACCTGCGCCGTCGTGGTCGATCCGCAGCGCGACGTCGACCGCGTGACAGCCCACCTGGAACGGCTCGGCGTGCCCACCGTCCTGGTCCTGGAGACGCACATGCACAACGACTACGTCACCGGCGGGCTGGCGCTGGCACGGCGCACGGGCGCGACGTACGTGACGTCCGCCCGGGACGAGGTCCGGTTCGAGCGCCACCCGGTCGAGGACGGTGACGAGCTGACCGCCGGGAGCATGACGGTGCAGGTGATCGGAACACCGGGGCACACGTACAACCACCTGTCCTATGCGATCCACGAGGGCGACCGGACGCCCGCGGTGTTCACCGGCGGATCGCTGCTCTACGGCAGCGTCGGCCGCACCGACCTCCTCGGCTCGGATCACACCGACGAGCTCAGCCGGAGGCAGTGGCACTCGGCGCGGCGACTGGCCGACCTGCTGCCCGACGAGACGGCGCTCTACCCGACGCACGGCTTCGGCAGCTTCTGCTCGTCGGGCGGGGCGACGGGCGCGGACTCGGGCACCATCGGCCAGGAGCGACGGCACAACGACGCGCTGCTCGAGTCCGACGAACAGGCCTTCGTCGACAGGCTCGTCGCCGGCCTCACCGGCTATCCGTCCTACTACGCGCACATGGGCCCCCTGAACCGGCAGGGGCCCGGGGAGCCGGACCTGTCACCGCCGACCCCGGTGGATCCCGGGGAACTGGCGGCACGCATCCGCGCCGGGGAGTGGGTCGTCGACCTGCGCGGCCGCTCGGCCTACGCCGGACGCCATCTGGCCGGCACCATGTCGGTCGAGTTCGGCAACCAGTTCTCCACCTACGTCGGCTGGATCCTGCCGTGGGGATCGCCGATCACGCTGATCGGCGAGTCCCCCGGACAGGTCGCCGCTGCCCAGCGGCAGCTCGTCCGCATCGGCATCGACCGCCTGGCCGGCGCCGCGACGGGGGACGTCACGACGCTGGCCGACGAGGCACCCCTGCGCTCCTACGAGATCGCCGACTTCGAGCAGCTCGCCGCGACGCCGGGCGCGCAGATCCTCGACGTCCGCCGTCATGACGAGCGGGCGGGCGGCTACATCACCGGCTCGGCGCACATCCCGATCGACGAGATCGTCGGCCGCCTCGACGAGGTCCCCGCCGGCAAGGTGTGGGTGCACTGCGCGAGCGGCTACCGGGCCGGCATCGCCGCGAGCCTGATCGACCGCGCCGACCACGAGGTCGTGCACGTCGACGACGGCTACGGCAACGCGGCGAAGGCGGGCCTGCCCATCACGGACTGAGCACAGGGGTGCAGATCCCGGTCAGCGGGAGTAGTACTCGACGACCAACTGCTCCTCGCAGACCACGGGCACCTCGTCCCGGCCGGGGACGCGGTCGACCCGGCAGATCAGGTCGGCGAGCCGCACCTCGAGATAGGACGGTGCCGAGGCGTGCGCGCCCGATGCCGCGACCACGAACGGGTCCTTGGTCCGCGACTTCTGGGCGACCGACACGACGTCGCCCGGACCGAGCCGGTACGAGGGCCGGTCCACGCGCGCGCCGTTGACCAGCACGTGCTGGTGGGTGACGAACTGGCGGGCCTGGTAGATCGTGCGGGCGAATCCGGCCCGCAGCACCGTGGCGTCCAGCCGCGACTCGAGGTCCTGGATCAGCGCTTCGCCGGTCTTGCCTCCCGAGCGCCGGGCCCGCTGGAAGGCCGCGCGCAGCTGCGTCTCGCTGATGTCGTACTGGGCGCGCAGCCGCTGCTTCTCCCGGAGCCGGGTCGAGTAGTCACTCGGCGTCCGCCGCTTCCGGCCGTGCTCTCCGGGCGGGTAGGGGCGCGCCTCGAAGTATCGGACGCACTTGGGCGTCAGCGGGATGCCCAGTGCGCGACTGCGACGGACTTTCGGCCGGGATGTGTTCACAGACCCTCCAGACTTTGGTTAGGCTCACCTTACATCCGCTCCTGACCCGAGGTGCCGCATGACCACAGGACAGTCCCGAGAGACCACAGGGCGGCGCGCCGTCCAGCCGAGCGCTCCTGAGCTTGCGCGCACCGTCGCCGCGCGTGGGGTGGCGTCGCTGCACGCGCTCGGCCTCGGCGATCTCCCGCTGCTCGCCGCGACGACGACGGAGGCGGGACAGGTGCTGGTCGTGGTACCCCGGCGCGGGGGCGCGGCCGACGCGGTGCGGACCTCGCCGGTCGGCGACGTGCCCGCATGCCTGAGCGTCGTCGACCACGGCCCGCGGACGCCGCACACGTCGGTGCGCGCCCGGCTCGCGCTCACGGGGTGGCTGACGCCCGTGCCGGACATCGACCACGGCCCGCTCTTGCTCGCCTTCGCCGACACCCGCCCCGACGACGTCCTGCTGGACGTCGGTCTGAACGCAACCCTGCTGCGCCTCGATGTCGCCGAAGTGCGGGTCGAGGGCTGCGGTCGGCGCACCGACGTCTCGCCGGAGGAGTTCACCGCCGCGCGCCCCGACCCGGTCGCCATGGCCGAGGACGACATGGTCGCGGCGGCCGCCGCCCCGCTGGAGCGGCTGCGCCGGCGCGTGCAGCACTGGGCCGGCCCGGGTGACACGGTGCGACTGCTCGGCCTGGACCGGTACGGCGTGACGTTCCGGGTGATCGCCGGCTGCGCCTCCTACGACCTGCGCGTGCCGTTCCTGGAGGTCGTCGGCGCGCTCGCCGAGGTCCCAGGCGCCGTCCGGAAGCTGGCCGCCTGCCCCCACTCACCCGCCTGAGAACCGGTCACGCGGCGCGGAACTCCGCGGCCAGCGCGGCCAGGGCCCGCTCGAAGCAGGCCTGCGGCGGCTGGACGAGCCCGGCGCCCACCTGGCCCGTGCCGGCCACCCGGCCCGCCATGCCGGTGTTGATCTGCGGCAGCCACCCGGTGCGGGCCACCGACAGCACGTCGATCCCGGTCGGGGAGCCACGGAAGCCCAGGATCGGGATCTGCACGGCCGGGTTCTCGGCCAGCGTCAGCTGGTACATCCGCTCGGTCGTCGCGATCGCGTCGGGCACGGTGCCGCCGACGAACCGGACGATCGCGGGGGCCGCGGCCATGGCGAAGCCTCCCACGCCGTAGGTCTCCATGATCGCGGAGTCGCCGATGTCGGGGTTGGCGTCGTCCGGGCCGTAGTCGCCCAGGAACAGGCCCACCGGGGTGTCGGCCGGGGCGGTGAACCAGCGGTCGCCGGTGCCCGCCGTCCGGATGCCGAACTCCGTCCCGTTGCGGGACATCACCGTCACCATCGACGAGCCCGGAACCCCGGCGGCCGCGTCGCAGGCCAGCTTGGCCGACGGCATGCCCAGGTTGAGGAAGAAGTGCTCGTTGCCGCCGATGAAGCGCAACACCTGCGCCAGGTCGGCAGAGGATCGGCCGGACGACTCCGCCAGCGCCACGACCGCCGGAGACAGGTCGCGCAGCACCATCAGCGAGCCGGCGCGGTTGCGGTTGTGCCCCTCGTCGCCCATCTGCACCATCTGCGCGAGCACGGCCTTGACGTCGAGCGGCTCGTCGCGGCCCCGCACCGCCGCCGACAGCACGGGGCCCAGCACGTCGCGCATCCAGCGCAGCCGGCCGAGCACCTCGGCGCTGAAGGCGCCGTACCGCAGCACCTTGCCCAGGCCCTCGTTGAGGTTGCAGAACGCCTGCCCGCCGTGCACCGGGTCCGTCAGGCACCACATCCACATCGACGGGCTGGTCACGCCGGCCATCGGACCCACCGCGCGGTGGTGGTGGCACGGGTCGAGCGCGATCTCGCCGGCGACCAGCATCCGCTCGGCGTCCTCGACCGACGACGCCCAGCCCTCGAACAGGCAGGCGCCGATCAGCGCACCCCGCAGCGGGCCACTCGCGTCGGCCCACTCGATCGGCGGCCCGGCGTGCAGAAGTGTCCGGTCGCCGAGGCCGAGCACCTCACGCGCCGGGCGGACGTCGACCAGGTGCGACCCGGCGGCCATCAGCCGCTCGACGGCCGTCCGGTTGGCCGCCGCCCGGCGCGGGTCGAGGGCCAGGGCCGCCACGTCGGCCGGGTCGCCGAAGGCGGGCGGGCGCCAGTCGACGTCGCGGACGTCGGCGCCCTGGGCGCGCAGCGCGTCGGACAGGACGGCGACGCCGGCCGCAACCACCGTGGGCGGGGCGGACAGCAGGTCGCGGACGCTCATGACGCGCCCAGCAGGTCCAGCGCGTGCCGGGTGGCCTGCGCGTTCGAGGCGAAGACAGCGGCGCCGGCGGCCCGCAGCGCGTCCGCCTGACGGCTCCACCCCTGCGGGTCGGCCTCGGTGCCGACCAGCGCCACCACCACCGGCAGGGGCCACTCGGCGGCGTCGCGGGCGGCGCTCAGCGCCGGCACGAGCGACGCCGCGGGGTCCGGGTCGGCGCCGTGCCCGAGGACGACGTCGAGCAGCAGCACCGCGGGCTCGTCTCCTCCGGCCACCGCGGCGATCGCCTCCAGCCGCAGCGTCGGATCGATCATCGGATGCGCCCGACCGGCGGTCATGGCGTCCTCGCCGAAGTCGATCACCGAGGATCCGGGCGCGAAGAGGTCACCGTCGAGATCGAGGTCGGGCCGCAGGGGGATGTTCGAGCGGATGTCGCCGAGCGCCGGGGCGGCGATCAGCATCGCCTCGTCGGCGAGCGTGCCGCCGGAGTAGAGGCCCTTGAGGACGGCGCCGGGGGCGGCTCGCTCCCCGGGACCGGGGCGCGACGGCCACGTCGGCACGGCCGAACCCAGGTCGGCCAGCAGCGCCTCGACGGCGGCGGTCAGGTCGGGGCTCGCCGGGGAGAGCACGGCGTCGTGCACCGGCGTGGCCAGCCCGGCCCCGGCCTCGTCGATGCGGGCGGCGACGGCCGGGGCCGGCGGCTTGGAGACGAGCAGGATGCGCTCGGTGGCCGGGTCGGCGTCCAGGGCGCCCAGCGCGTCCAGCGTGGCCAGGCCGCCCACGGCCTCGGACATGTCCCGCCCCCCGACGCCGAGGACGTGCGAGACGCCCACCCCCGCCATGTCGAGCAGGCAGGACACCTGCTGCGCCCCGGTGCCGCTCGCCGCGACCAGGCCCACGGGACCGCGCCGGACGACGTTGGCGAAGCCGAGGGCCAGCCCGCTGACGATCGCGGTCCCGCAGTCGGGACCCATCACCAGCACCCCGGCGGCGGAGGCGGCGCGCTTGAGGGCGACCTCGTGCTCGACCGGCACCCCGTCGGAGAAGACCAGCACGCTACGGCCGGCCGCGATCGCGTCCGCGGCCTCGGCGACCGCGTAGGGGCCGGGCACGCTGACCAGCACCAGCGCCGATGCGGCGTCGACCTCGGCGAGGCCGGCGCCGACGGTCCGCACCGCCACGGTGCGCGCCGCGGCATCGCTGCGCTCGCGCGCCGACAGGGCGGTGTCGACGGCGGCCAGGGCGGCGGTCAGCTCGTCGTCGTCCACGGCCTGTATGCCGACGAGCAGCTGGTCGGGTGACGGGTCGCCGTCCGGGGCCAGGCCCATGCCGACCGCGAGCTCGACGTTCAGCGGCGTGGCCATCGCCACCAGGACGGCGGTGACGCCGTCGCGGGCCGCGACCTCGCGGCTGACCTGCATCAGCCGGACGGAGTCCGCGTAGACCCCGGAGCGCAGCGTGACCGATCGCGGGGCGGACGGGGCGGGAGGGGCGGCCACCTGGGCGACCGTACTCACGGCCGGCTCGACGGTGAAGCATCGGAAGATCACGGCTGGGACGACTTAGCGCTGAGGTACTTCCCCGACGTAGCGAGGGGTGCCACAGTGACGGCCGTTCCGGTGGCTCGACACCCGGTCGGGTCCACCGTTGCGCGTACCCGGAGGGGCACGACGGAGGAGGCACGCATGGCGTTCACCTGGAAGCTCCACGGGGACGGCAAGGCCCCGCCGCTCGGCGAGGCCGTCGCGCCCGACGAGCGGCTGACCTGGCCGCGCACCGTCGGCATCGGCGCGCAGCACGTGGTCGCGATGTTCGGTGCGACGTTCGTCTTCCCGATCATCATGGGGCTCGACCCGAACCTCGCGATCATGATGTCCGGCGTCGCGACGATCATCTTCCTGCTCATCGTGAAGAACCGGGTGCCGAGCTACCTCGGCACGAGCGCCTCGTTCGTCGGCGGTGTCTTCGCCATCCGCGCCGGCGGTGGCGACGACAGCGACGTCGTCGGCGCGCTGCTGGTCGCGGGCGTCGTCCTGGCCCTCGTCGGCCTGCTGATCCACTTCGCCGGCCTGGGCGTCATCAACAAGGTGCTGCCACCGGCGGTCACCGGCGCCGTCGTCATGCTCATCGGGTTCAACCTCGCCCCCGTGGCCGCCGGCATCTACTGGCCGCAGGACCAGTGGGTCGCGCTGGCCACGATGGCGTTCGTCATCGTCTGCTCGCTCGCCCTGCGCGGCTTCATCGCCCGCATCTCGATCCTGCTCGGACTGGTCTTCGGCTACCTGCTGTCGATCCTGCTCGACGCCACGAGCGGCCCGATCACCTCGCGGCTGCCGGGCACGAACCTCCTGGACGCCGACGGCAACGCGTGCGAGCCCGAGGGCACCTACTGCGTCGCCACGGCCTTCCCGCACGACCGGATCAGCTTCGACTCGGTCGGTTCGGAGCCGTGGTTCGGCCTGCCCGACTTCATCACCCCCACCTTCTCGCTGAACTTCAGCCTGCTGGTGATCCCCGCCGTCATCGCGCTGGTCGCCGAGAACGTCGGCCACGTCAAGGCCGTGGCGGAGATGACCAAGCGCGACCTCGACCCGGTCATGGGCCGGGCGGTGTTCGCCGACGGCGTCGGCACCGTGGTCGCAACCGCGGTCGGCGGCTCCCCGACCACGACCTACGCCGAGAACATCGGCGTCATGGCCGCGACCCGCGTCTACTCGACGGCGGCCTACTACGTGGCCGCCGTCGTGGCGATCGCCCTGGGCCTGATCCCCAAGTTCGGCGCCCTGATCAGCATCGTCCCGGGCGGCGTCCTCGGCGGCATCACCGTCGTCCTCTACGGGATGATCGGCCTGCTCGGCGCCAAGATCTGGAAGGAGAACCGGGTCGACTTCGCCAACCCGATCAACCTGGTTCCGCTCGCCGCGGGCATCATCATCGGCGTCGGCAACGTGACGCTCACCTTCACCGACGACTTCTCGCTGAACGGCATCGCGCTGGGCTCCATCGTCGCCGTCGTCGCCTGGCACGTCGCGCGCGCCCTGGCGCCGGCCGACATGAAGGCGGCGCTGGCCCGGGAGGGCGCGCATCCGGCGGCCGCGTCGTCCCTCGGCCACTCCGGTGAGGCCTCCGATCCGTCGTCGATGGACGAGCAGACCGGCGACCAGGCGCGCCTGCGGCGCGACACCCCCGGGGCGCCCGGGCGGTGAAACCGGCTCCCTTCCGGTACACCGACCCCGGCACCCTGGACGAGGCCCTCGCGGTCCTGTCCGAGGAGGGTGAGGGCGCCAAGGTGCTCGCCGGTGGCCAGTCGCTCCTGCCGCTGCTCTCGATGCGGCTCGCGGCGCCGGCCGTGCTGGTGGACATCAACCGGGTGCCCGGCCTCGACCTCGTCGAGGCCACCGGGGACGGCGTGCGGGTGGGAGCGCTGGTCCGGCACACCGCCGTGCTGCACCACGACGCCGCCGCCCGGGTGCAGCCGCTGCTGGCCCGGGCGGGGGCGCACGTCGCCCACCCCGCGATCCGCAACCGCGGGACGACGGTCGGCTCCCTCGCCCACGCCGATCCCGCCGGGGAGATGACCGCGGTGCTCGCGCTCACCGGCGGGTCGGTGACCGTGGCGACCCGGGCCGGGACCACCGACGTCCCGTGGCACGACCTGTTCGTCGGCCCGCTGGAGACCTCGCTGCCCGCCGACGGGATCGTCACCTCGGCGTTCTTCCCGGCCCTGCCGCCCCGTTCGGGCACCGCGTTCACGGAGGTCGCCCGCCGCCGCGGCGACTACGCCGTGTGCGGGGCCGCCGTCGTGGTCGGACTGGACGGCGACAGGCGGGTCGCCGCCGTCCGCGCGGCATACGTCTCCGTGGGCTCGGTGCCCCAGGTGCACGACCTGACCGAGGTGGTGTCCGGGTCGCCGGCGGACGCCGCCGACTGGTCCGCCGCCGCCGCGCTGGCGCGGGGCAAGGTGGATCCGGAGGCCGACCTGCACGCGAGCGCCGACTACCGGCGCCACCTCGTGGGGGTGCTCACCGAGCGCGCGCTCGTGACTGCCGCCCTCGAAGCAGCTGGGAGAACGCCGTGAGCGCCGATACGGAACGGACCGTCACGATGACGGTCAACGGTGTTCCACGTGAAGCCACCGTGCCGGTGCGCCGGCTCTTGAGCGACGCGCTGCGGCACGACCTGGGCCTGACCGGCACGCACGTCGGCTGCGAGCACGGCGTGTGCGGCGCGTGCACGGTGATCCTGGACGGCGCCCCGGTGCGGTCGTGCCTGATGCTCGCCGTCCAGGCGGAGGGGCGTTCGATCCGGACCGTCGAGGGCCTGGCCCGCGACACCCGCCAGGGCCAGCCGATCCTGCACCCGGTGCAGGCGGCGTTCGGCGAGTGCCACGCGCTGCAGTGCGGCTTCTGCACGCCCGGCTTCCTGATGACGATCACCGCGGCGCTCGAGGCGCGGGACCCGTCGGTGGAGATCACCGAGGACGAGGTCGACGAGATCGTCGGCGGCAACCTGTGCCGCTGCACCGGGTACGCCAACATCAAGAAGGCCGTCCGAACCGCCGCCGCCACGATGCGGGACGGCCCCCGATGACGGCCTTTATGGCCATATTGGCCCTGATACCGCGAACGGTTGCGTCCCACGGAACGGCCAATATGGCCATAAAGGCCGCGTCCGCGGGAGGTTCACGGTGACCACGAAGCTGTTCGGGGAGCCGATCCGCCGGCGGGAGGACGCGCGGCTGGTCACCGGTCGCGGCCGCTACCTCGACGACATCGGCCACACCGCGCTCGAAGCCGCCTTCGTGCGCAGCCCGCACGCGCACGCCCGCATCGTCGACGTCGACGTCGAGGGCTGCCTGGATCTGGACGGCGTCGTCGCGATCTACACCTACGAGGACCTGACCGGCCCGATGGCCGAGCCGCTGCCGGTGCTCATCCCGCATCCGCAGCTCACCGCACCGCGCACCGGCTACCCGCTGGCGAAGGACGAGGTCAACCACGTCGGCGAGGCCGTCGCCATGGTGGTGGCCACCGACCGATACGTCGCCGAGGACGTGGCCGGGAAGATCGTGGTCACCTACGAGGAGCTGCCGGTCGTCGTCGGGGTCGACGCCGCGCGGGAGGCGACGGCCGCCGTGCACGACGAGATCCCCGACAACGTCGCCGCCGTGCACCACCAGGAGACGGGGGACGTCGACGACGCGCTGGCCGCCTCGCCACATCTGCTCGAGTTCACCCAGTACATCGAGCGCAGCGCCGCGATGCCGCTCGAAGGACGCGGGGTGCACGCCAGGTGGGACCCCGACGACCGGTCGCTGCGCGTCTACTCCAGCACCCAGACCTCGACGTCGGTGCGCGCGGCGATCGCCGCCAAGCTCGGGCTGTCGCTGGAGACGGTGGAGGTGATCGCCCCGGACGTCGGCGGCGGCTTCGGCGTCAAGATCGTGCACCCGTGGCCGGAGGAGCTGCTGGTGCCGATGGCCGCGATCGTCCTGGGCCGCGAGGTGAAGTGGACCGAGGACCGCCGCGAGCACTTCATCTCCAGCGCGCACGAGCGGCAGCAACGGCAGGAGATCCGGGCCGGTTACGACGACGAGGGCCGGCTGACGGCGCTCGACGTCCACATCTGGCACGACCACGGGGCCTACACGCCCTACGGGATCATCGTGCCGATCGTGACCGCGACCCAGTTGATGGGTCCGTACGTGCTCCCGGTGTACCGGGTGAGGGTCGAGAGCGTCTACACGAACACCGTGATCGTGACGCCCTACCGCGGAGCGGGGCGGCCACAGGGGTGCTTCGCGATGGAGCGGACCATGGACCGGATCGCCGACGCGCTCGGCCTGGACCGCGCCGTCGTCCGCGAGCGGAACCTGATCCCGGCGGACCTCTTTCCCTACGACCACCACCTGACGTTCCAGGACGGCCGCCCGGTGGTCTACGACTCGGGCGACTACCAGGGCCTGCTCGACAAGCTGCGCGCGCTGGTGGGCTGGTCGGAGGCCGACCGCCTGCGGGCCGAGGCGGCGGCCCGCGGCCGGCTGCTCGGCATCGGCATGGCCATGTATGTGGAGGGCACCGGGCCCGGCCCGTACGAGGGCGGGCACGTGCAGGTGCTCGGGAGCGGCAAGGTGCTGGTCGCCACGGGGCTGACCTCGCAGGGCCAGGGGCACGAGACGGCGTTCGCCCAGATCGTGGCCGCCGAGCTGGGTGTGCCGATCGAGGACGTCGAGGTGACCACCGGCGACACCCGCCGCTTCCCGTACGCCGTGGGCACGTTCGCCTCGCGGGCCGCGGTGATGAGCGGCAACGCCGTCGCCCTGGCGGCGCGCGGCGTGCGGGAGAAGGCGCTGCGGATCGCGGCCGAGGTGCTCGAGGCCAGCCCCGACGACCTGGAGATCGACGAGGGTCTGGTGCAGGTCAAGGGCGTGCCGGGGACGTCGATCCCGTTGCGCACCGTCGCCGTGCTGTCCAACCCGCTGCGCTACGCGTTCGACGAGGCGGCCGGGCAGGCGACCCAGTTCGCGACCCACGACGACTCGAAGCCGCCGGTGGCCGCCGGTGACGCCCCGGGGCTCGAGCACCGCGACTACTACTCGCCGCTGCGCTCGACGTTCGCCTCCGGCGCGCACGCGGCGATCGTCGAGATCGACCCGGCGACCTGGGAGATCGACGTCGTGACGTATGCGGTCGTGCACGACTGCGGCAACGTGGTGAACCCGATGATCGTCGAGGGCCAGGTGCACGGCGGAGTCGCCCAGGGCGTGGGCGGGGCGCTGTACGAGCGGATGGCCTACGACGCCGACGGGCAGCTGCAGAATGCGTCGTTCATGGACTTCCTCCTGCCGTTCGCCTCCGAGGTGCCCGACATCGTCATCGACCACCAGCAGACGCCCTCGCCGCTCAACCCGCTCGGCATCAAGGGCGCCGGCGAGGCCGGGGTCATCCCCGGCTCGGCGGCGATCGCCTCGGCCATCGAGGACGCCGTCGGACGCCGGATCACCTCCATGCCGATCTCGCCCAGCGAGCTGTACGACCTGATGCGGTCCGACACCGCCGAACCGACCGCGGCCGGGGCGACCCGCGCCGGAAACGGAGTGCTCCCGTGAACCTCGCCGGCTCCGCCGTCCTGCACGCCGACCGCGAGCGCGTCTGGTCGGTGATCACCGACCCGGCCGTGCTGGCCCGGACCATCCCCGGCTGCCTGACCCTGGAGCAGGTCGGCGACGACGACTACCGGATGAACGTCGCCGTCGGGGTCGGCGCCGTGAAGGGCACCTACGCCGGCGAGGTGCGCCTCACCGACCAGCAGCGCCCGGTCTCCTACGTGCTGCACGCCTCCGGCGCCGGAGCGCCCGGCCAGGTCAAGGCGGTGGTCACGATCGCCCTCGAGCCTGCGGACGACGGGTCGACGGTGCTCACCTACGCCGCGGACGCCGTGGTCGGCGGACCGGTGGCCGGGGTGGGCCAGCGGATGATCACCGGCGTGGCCAAGCGGATGGCCGGGCAGTTCTTCCAGGCCGTCGACGACGAGCTGACCGGCCGGGTCGTGCCGATCGCCGCGGCACGGTCGGCGGCGGCCGAGGCGGGGGGCGTCGAGGCCGGGGGCGCCGAGCCGCGCGTCTTCGCGGGCGCGGGAGCCCCCGCCGGGGCGCTGGACGTGAAGCAGCTGACCCTCGGCGCGGTCGGCGGCGCCGCACTGTCGCTGATCGGTGTCGCAGTCGGCTACGTGCTCGGCCGCCGCTTCACCTACTGGCGCTGATCGGCGGGAGCCGGCGCGGCTTCGCCCTCACGGTTGCTCCCGCCTCGGCAGGGTGAGGATGTCGGCGCCGTCCTCGGTGATGGCGATGGTGTGCTCGCTGTGCGCCGTCCGGCAGCCCGTCGCACTCCGGAGCGTCCACCCGTCGGGGTCGGTGACGAGCTCGGCGGTGTCCGCCATGACCCAGGGCTCCAGCGCGAGCAGCAGCCCCGGGCGCAGCGTGTAACCACGGCCCGGCCGTCCGGTGTTCGCGACGTGCGGGTCCTGGTGCATCGTCGAGCCGATGCCATGCCCGCCGAACTCGGTGTTGATCGGGTACCCCGCCGCACCGAGCACTGCGCCGATGGCGTGCGAGATGTCGCCGATGCGGGCCCCCGGTCCGGCCGCCGCTATCCCCGCGGCCAGGGCGCGTTCGGTCGCATCGATCATCGCGATGCTCTCCGGGGGCCTCGATCCGCCCACGATGAAGCTGATGGCGGAGTCCGCGGCGATTCCGTTCCTGGAGACGGCGAGGTCCAGTGTCAGCAGGTCGCCGTCGGCGAGCGAGCAGTCGTGTGGCAGGCCGTGGAGCACGGCGTCGTTGACCGATGTGCAGATGTAGTGGCCGAACCGCCCGCGCCCGAAGGACGGCTCGTAGTCGACGTAGCAGGACTGCGCTCCGGCCTGGGCGATCATCTCCGCGGCCCACCGATCGATGTCCAGGAGGTTCGTGCCGACCGTGCTGCGGTCCCTGAGGGTCCGCAGGATGTCGGCGACCAGGGCACCGGTGTCCCTGGCTCGGGCGACGTCCGTGGGGGTCAGGATCTCGATCATGCGGCGCCCTTCTCGACCGGTGTCCGCGGGTCGGTACACATGAGCATCAGGCGGAGGTGCCGGCGGGGACCTGCACCGGCAGGCCGGTCTCGCGCTCGGAGACCTGCCACAGGACGTCGATCTGTTCCTGCAGGTCCCGTCGCCGCAGGATCGGACGGCGGACGGGCGGACCGTGCGAGCCGAAGCGGGGCGCGTACAGCTCCCCGCCCCTCGCCCGCGGATCGGTGGCCGCCCGGAGCTGCGGCCGGGCGCCCTCGAACGGCGTCATCCCCGACCGCGCCGTCATGACCTCGAAGAACGTACCCAACCGGCCCGCGCCGCCCTCCCGCACCGACCGCGCCTGCAGGTCGGTGTCGGTCAGCCCCGGGTGCGCGACCAGGCTCTGCGCCGCGAGCCCGGCGCGGTCGAAACGCTGGTTCAGACCCAGCCCGAAGTGCAGGTTGGCCATCTTGGACCGGGCGTAGGACGCCCACGCCCCGTAGTTCCGCCTCATGTGCGGGTCGGCCGGGTCGAGCCGCCGGGCGCGATGCCGCGCCGTGCTGGTCACGGTCACCACCCGCGCGGCCGGCGCCGCCAGGAGTGCGGGGAGCAGGTGCGCGGTCAACGCCCAGTGCCCGAGGTGGTTGACGCCGAACTGCATCTCGAACCCGTCGACCGTCGTCCGCTGCGGCATCGCCATGACGCCGGCGTTGTTCACCAGCAGGTCCACGCGGTCGTGCCGGGCCAGCACCGTCTCGGCAGCGGCTCGCACCGCCGACAGGTCTCCCAGGTCCAGCGGCACCACCTCGAGCGACGCCGCCGGGTACCGCTCCGCGATCCGCGCCACCGCGGCCGCCGTCTTCGCCGGGTCCCGTGCGGCGACGACGACGTGCGCGCCCGCCCCGGCCAGGGCCAGCGCCGTCTGGAGGCCGAGGCCGCCGTTCGCGCCCGTGACCACCGCGGTGCGCCCGCTCAGGTCCGGGATGTCCTTCTCGGTCCACGCCATGTACCCATCTCCGCACGAGCGGCCCGGGTCCGCACGAGCGGCCCGGTCAGGCGGTCCGGTCAGGCGGTCCGGTCAGGTGGTCCGTGCCTCGGCCTTCAGCGCGACCGCCGTCAGCACCTCCCACCGGATCGCGGAGCTGCCGGGGCGGACGACGAGCCAGTACCGGTCGAAGCGCCGCCGCGACTCCGGATCGGTGGCCGCCACCCGGGTCTCGCTGCTCAGCCGCGTGCCGCCGAGGGAGCGCGCGATCCGGAAGTCCAGCGCGATCCTGACCCACCCCGGCTGTGACCACGCGCGCACGCCGGCGGCGTCCAGGGGAGGCGGCTGCTCGCCGCCGGACAGCTTCCATGCCTGGAGCACCCCGCCGAACACCACGGCCGACGGCGGCTCCGAGGACAGCACCGGCACCGGGACGACGTCCAGGAACGTCCGCTCCAGCCCGCCGCACCCTCTGCCCGCGAGCAGCACCGGCAGCGCCCGCGCCGCGCCCAGGGCGAGGGTGACCGGCAGGGTGCGCAGCCGGAGCCGGTGCAGCTCCTCCCACACCACCGACGGCTCGGCCCGGATCACCCGCGCCTGGCGGGTGACGTGACCGGGGTCGGGGACGACGTCGTCGAGGTCCACGCTCAACCCAGCGCCGCGTAGGCGGCGCGGACGTAGTCCTCGGTGCGATCGTTGCCCTGCGGCCCGCCGCCCATCCGGTTCATCACGTAGCTGACCGTCAGCCGGCGGGCGGGGTCCATGACGATCATCGAGCCGCCCCAGCCGTGCCAGAACAGCGCGCCCTCGGGCACGAAGGGCATCACCGGCGAGCCGAGGCAGAAGCCGATGCCGAAGCGGAACCTCGTCCCGAGCACCAGGTCCTCGCCGTCGGACTGCTGGTCGAAGGCGAGCCGGGCGGTCTCCGGCGACAGCAACGGCCCGCCGTCGAGCGACATCACCTTCAGGACGTCGAGGACGCCGCGGGCGTTCGAGTGCCCGTTGAGCGCGCCGATGTCGGCGAGCCGCCACTCCGGGGAGCCCGCCGCGTCCACGGGGACGCGGGGGCTCTGGGCGGTGAGCACCCGCGGATGCCGGGGGTCGAGGCCGGAGAGGTCCTCGTCGTCCGGCGGCGGGGGCACCAGGTCGGCCACCCGGTGCCAGTCGTGCTCGCGCGCCCCGATCTGGACGTCGGCCCCGAGCGGGCCGGCGATCTCGTCGTCGACGAACCGCTTGAAGGTCGTGTTCGTGATCCGCCGGACCACCTCGCCGACCAGGTGCCCGTAGTTCTTCGAGTGGTAGCCCGACGCCGTGCCGGGCTCCCACCACGGGCGCTGCGCGGCCAGCCGCTCGCACGCCGTGGGCCAGTCGTACAGGTCGCGGACGGCGAACGGCGGCTCCCAACCCGAGACGCCCGACGTGTGCGACAGCAGGTGCCGCACCTCGACGTCCTTCTTGCCGTTGGCGGCGAACTCCGGCCAGTAGTCGGCCACCGGCGCGTACACGTCCAGCTCGCCGCGCTCGACGAGCAGCAGAGCGGCCAGCGCCACGACCGGCTTCGTCGTCGACCAGAGGTTGACGACCGTGTCCTGCGTCCAGGGCCGCGTGCGGGCCGCGTCGCGCCAGCCGCCCCACAGGTCGACCACGACCTCGCCGTCGAGGTCGACCGCGACCGAGGCCCCGACCTCGTCTCGGTCCAGGTGCCCGGCCAGCGCCTCGCCCACCGCGCCGAACCGCTCGTCGCAGATCCCGTGCACCTCGGCCAACGGAGCTCCTTCGTGAGGACATCGCCCTTCGCCGATCACATCACGGCCACCCCGCCGTCCGCAGCTCGCCGATACACCTCTCGTGCACGTCACGTGCCGGGGCACGGTCGACTGCATGGTCGCCGCCGTGGCGTGGCGCCCGGCGGCGGTTCTCATCGCTGCACGTCCCCACCCGCACGTAGGAATCCCCTCCAGTTCCGGCTGGGATCGGCCGATGCCACCTGCAGCGGAACGATGCGGAGGACAACTGTGGGCAGGTCACGGACGGACGCCGACGAGCAGATCGCCGACCTGCTGCGGACGGCGAAGCGCGCGCTGCGGCTCTCGGTCGCCTTCCTCAGCCGGCTGGACGGGACCACGCAGCACCTCGAGGTGGTCGAGTCGTCGATCCCGTTCCTGTTCCGCGACGGCATCACGCAGAAGCAGGAGACCTCGTTCTGCCAGGCGATCCTCGACGGCCGGCTGCCCGAGGTGATCCCCGACGTCCGCGACTTCCCGGCGGCCATGGCCCTGCCCACGGCGAAGATCCCGAGGATCCGCAGCTACGTCTCGGCCCCCGTACGGCTCTCCGACGGCTCGCTGTACGGCACCTTCTGCGCCTTCGGCCTGACCTCGGACGCCGAGCTCACCGAACGGGACCGGTCGCTGATGGAGGTGCTCGCGTCGGCGGCCTCGGTGGTCATCGAACCGCAGATCCGGGAGAACGCGCGACGCACCGGCATCGAGACCCGGCTGGCCCCGGTGATCACCGGTGGCGGTCCGGTGATCGCGCTGCAGCCCATCGTCGGCCTGGCCGGCGGACGTCCCATCGGCGTCGAGGCGCTCAGCCGTTTCCCTGCCGAATGGGCCACGACCCCGGACGTCGTCTTCGCCGATGCGCACAGCGTGGGCCTGGGCCACGACCTCGAGCTGCTGGCCCTGCGCCGCGCCGCCGAGCACCTGGACACCCTGCCGGGCTACGTCGCGATGAACGTGTCCCCCGGCACGCTGCTCACGCCCGGGTGCGCGGACCTGCTGCGCGAGCTGCCTCTCGACCGGGTGGTCCTGGAGCTGTCCGAGCACGACCAGGTCGACGACTACGACGCCCTCGCCGACGCCCTCGGCCCGTTGCGCGCCGCCGGCCTGAGGCTGGCCATCGACGACGTCGGTGCCGGGTTCTCGTCGCTTCGGCACATCGTCGTCACACAGCCCGACGTCCTCAAGATCGACCGCAGCCTGGTCAGCGGACTCGACACCGATCCGGTGCTCACGACCCTGGTGCACTCGCTGGTCGACCTGGCCCGCGGCCTCGGGGCGACGGTCGTCGCCGAGGGGGTCGAGACCGCCGCGGAGGCCGACTCCCTGCGCGCACTCGACGTGGACAGCGGTCAGGGGTGGCACTTCGGCCGCCCCGTGGTGCCGGAGCCGGCGACACGCCTGCACGCGCCGTCGATACCGGGATGAGGCCTGCCGACGCCGTGCGGATGCCACGATCGGCCACGTGAACGAGCCGGTCCGCCCTGACGACTACCGCGTCTCCGACGTCGAGCGCGCCGCGGTCCAGGAGCGGCTGCGCGCGGCCGTCGGCGCCGGCCAGCTCGACCTGCACGAGTTCGACCAGCGGGTCACCACCGTCTGGGCGGCGAAGACCCGTGGCGACCTGCGGCGGGTGACCGCCGACCTGCCCGAGCTGCCGCCTCCCCCACCGCCGTCTCCGCCGCGCCGGGTGTTCAGCGACGACGCCGCCGGCATGACGCTGCGGGTGCTGTCGATCCTGTGGTTCTGCGCCCTGTCGATCAACGTCGTCGTCTGGCTGCTGGTATCGGCCACCAGCGGCGAGTTCACCTACCCATGGCCGGTCTGGATGCTGCCCTCGGGCGCCGTGCTGGCCACGCTCTACGCGATCGGCATCGGCCGCCCCAAGCCCCTGGGACGACCGCGGCGTCGATGATCCCCGGCGGCCGGCGCGCCGGCGTCACCGTGCAGGCCTGGGAGCGCGCCCCCGCCGATCGCTGGGCGAACGGGCCGAAATGCCCGTCGAATGTCGCGGAACTCCCCTCGACGCCTGCGCCGTCGCCTCCTGAGACTGCCGCCGAAATTGCCCTCGGGCGATTAATACGGAACCATTCTCACCATTCCTCGCACACGTTGCGAGCTCGGGCGACAGCCCCGTGTCCTGCGCCACAGCAGGGGTGACGGCCACCACGCGACGACGAGTGGCTCAGGTCACGAATGGTCGGGACCTGTGGCCCAGGTCATGCGCCGATGGGCCTTTTCGTGGCTGGTGTCACATCTTTACCCGTGCGAACTACTTCTGATCTCCCGTAATATTGCCGTCAACAAACTTGAGCGCAGAACCCATTGAGGAGACCGAGATGACCGCCTTCGCCACCCCCCGAGTCACCAGCCGCACCGCGAAGCCGTCGCCCGGCCGCTTCGGCGAGTCCCTGGAGTCCTTCCGCGGCTCGATGCGCGAGTGGGGCCAGGCCTTCAAGGCCTCCGGTCGCGCGGCGCACCGCAACGACCTCGACTACCCCGCCCTCCTGCTGTTCGGTCGCGACTGAGAAACCGGAGAACACGATGACCACCTTCGCGGCGAAGTTCGCCCACCCCTCCCCCCACTTCTCCACCCCGCGCTTCGTCCGGTCGATCGGCGAGTTCGGCGCGATGGCCGGTGACGCCTACCGCACCGGCGTCGCGTACCGCTTCACTCGCGAGCCGCACGGCCGCCAGCGGGTGCTGAACTCCTTCGTGGCGGACCTGCAGCACCGCTCCTGATCCCAGACGCCGGCCCCGGCCGGCACCCCCGCGATCCCCGCCCGAGACCTCCCGGCGGGGATCGCTGCGTTTCCGGCCCGTCCACGCGCCGGCCCGCACGCGCGGCGCCGTCCGGGCTTCCGCCCGGGGATACCTCACCCCTAAGGTTTCTCGCCATGGCGGCGGGAGTCCGAGTCCGGCTCGGCATCGACACCGGCGGGACGTTCACCGACGTCGTCGCCGTGGACGAGGCGACCGGCCGCACCGCCACGACCAAGACGCCCTCCACCCCGGCCGATCCGGCCGAAGGGTTCCTGACCGGCGTCCGCAAGGTGCTGGGCCTGCTGGGGTTGCCGGGCACCGCGATCACCGCCGTCAGCCACGGCACCACGGTCGCGACCAACCAGCTGCTCGAGGGCAGGCTGGAGCCGCTCGGGTTCATCACCACGGAGGGCTACGGGTCGCTTCTCGAGATCGCCCGCCAGTCGGTGCCCGACGGCTACGGCAACAGCTACTTCTGGGTCAAGCCGCCCCGGATCGTGCCGGCCGACCTCGTCCGCACCGTGCGCGGTCGCCTCGCCCCCTCCGGTGCGGAGGTCCGTCCGTTCGACGTCGAAGACGCCCGTGCCGCCGCCCGCTTCTTCCGCGAGGCCGGCATCCGGGCCGTCGGCGTCTGCTTCCTGCACGCCTACGCGGACGACGCGCACGAGCGGGCGATGCTCGAGGTCCTCCGGGCCGAGCACCCCGAGTGCGTCGTCTCGCTGTCCAGCCAGGTGCTGCGCGAGTACCGCGAGTACGAACGGGCGGTGACCACGCTCGTCGACGCCGCCGTGAAGCCGGGCGTCGCGGCCTACGTCGGCAACATCCGCGCCCGGCTCGACGAGATAGCGCCCGGTGTGCCCTTCTACGTGATGAAGAGCAACGGCGGGGTGCTCTCGGCGGCGGAGGTCGTGCACCAGCCGATCACCACGATGCTCTCCGGCCCGGCCGCCGGCGCGCTGGGGGCGGCGATGATCGCCGGGGCCGCCGGGTTCGACCGCGTGCTCACCTGCGACGGCGGCGGCACCTCCACCGACGTCGCCGTGGTGATCGACGGTCAGCCGACGCTGACCACCGAGGGATCGGTGGGGAACTACCCGTCGAAGATCCCGATGATCGACGTCGTCACCGTCGGCGCGGGGGGCGGCTCGATCGCCTGGCTGTCCCCCGAGGGCACGCTCAAGGTCGGCCCGCGGTCGGCCGGCGCGGACCCCGGCCCCATGTGCTACCCGGACGGCGGGGACCGGCCCACGGTCACCGACGCGCACGTGGTCCTCGGGCGCATCCCCCCGCACCTGCTGGGTGGCGAGATCCCGCTGTCGACCGAGGACGCCACCGCCGGCCTCCGGCAGCTCGGCGCCCGGCTGGAGCTCGACCTCGAGCGCACCGCCACCGGCATCCTCGAGATCTCGGCCTGGAACCAGGCCAACGCGCTGAGACAGGTCACCGTCGCGCGCGGCCTCGACGTACGAGACTTCACCCTGACGACCTTCGGGGGCTCGGGCTCGCTGCTGGCCTGCCGGCTGATGGACATCCTCGGCCTCCCGCGCACCCTGGTGCCCCCCAACCCCGGCAACGTCAGCGCGTTCGGGCTGCTGACGGTCGACGTCCGCAACGACTACGTGCAGACGGTCGTGAGCCGGCACACCCACCTCGACCTCGACCGGGTGCGCGGCGCCTACGCCGCCCTCGAGGCCCTGGCCCGGACGGCGCTCGACGGCGAGGGCTTCCCGCGTGCCCAGCAGCGGCTGCTGCGGACGGCGGACCTGCGCTACGCCGGGCAGGCCTTCGAGGTGCGGGTGCCGGTGACCGACGCCGCCCTGGACGCCGCCGCGGCCGAGGAGGTCGCCCGGGCCTTCCACGAGACGCACCGCCGGCTCTACGGCTACGACTTCGCCGACGACCCGCGCCAGGCGGTGGAGTGGGTGAACCTCCGGGTCAGCGGGGTCGGGCCGATCCGGCGTCCCGACCTGGTGGAGCTGCCGGCCGGCACCGGCGGGACGGACCGGGCCGTCACGGGCACCCGGCCGGTGTTCTTCGCCGACTGGATCGACACCCCGACCTACGACCGGTCGCTGCTCGGCCGCGGCGACGTCGTCGCCGGGCCCGCGATCATCGAGGAGTTCGGCTCCACCGTGCCCGTGCACCCGGGCTTCGCGGCGACCGTCGACGCCCACGGCAACCTGCTGCTCGCCAGGGAGGCCACCCCATGACCGGCCCTTATGGCCATTTTGGCCGCGCCGGGGGGCGCGCCGAGGGCAGGGTGGACGCCGACCCGGTCCTGGTCGAGATCGTCCGCGGCACGCTGGCCGCGATCGAGAAGGAGGTCGAGACCCGCATCGGCAGGACGTCGAGATCCCCCATGATCCGGGATGCCCACGACTTCCGCGCCGGCATCCACGACCGGAAGCTGCGCAAGCTCACCGGCCGGTCGTACTCGGCGCTGGTGCACCCCGTCGTCCGCGACTACCCGATGGAGACGATGCAGGTCGGTGACGTCTTCTTCCACAACGACGTCTACCTGTCCGAGGGCGGGATCGGCCACCTGCCCGACCTGTGCGTCACCGTGCCGGTGTTCGCGGCCGACACGGAGACCGGCAAGCAGGAGGTCGTCGCCTTCATCCAGGCGTTCGGCCACCACGACGACATCGGCGGCGCGGTGCCCGGCTCGATGCCGAGCGCGGCGACCAGCGTGTACGAGGAGGGCCTGATGGTCCCCCCGATCAAGCTGTGGGACCGCGGCGTGCCCAACGAGAGCGCGCTGAAGATCATGACCCGCAACTCGCGGATGCCCGACTCGCTGGCCGCCGACCTCGACGCCGAGTGCTCCGCCTGCCTCGCCGGTGCGCGGCGGCTGGGCGAGCTGTTCGACCGGTACGGGGTCGCGGCGGTGGAGGCCTGCTTCGAGGCGATCCTGGCCGGCTCCACCGCGGTCTACCGCCGCGAGATCCTGAGCCGGATCCCCGACGGCACCTACGTCTGGGAGGACTACGCCGAGCACGACGGGGTGGAGCCGCCGCAGCTCCATCGGCAGCGGATCACGCTGACGATGGACTCGTCGGCCGACGTCCCCCTCGTCATCGACTTCACCGGCACCGGCCCGCAGGCCAAGGGCCCGATCAACCACTGCGGCGACTACGCCGACGGCAACTTCCTGAAGAAGTGGCTGGCGCCGATCCTGCGCAACCTCGCCGAGACGCCCGAGCGGATGGCCGAGCTCGACGTCAACGAGGGCGTCGTACCGCTGATCGAGATGCGTTTCCCCGAGAAGGGCACGCTGCTGACGCCCGTCTTCCCGGCGCCGACGAACGCCCGCACGTTCGTCATCCTGCGGCTGCTCGGGGTGCTGGCCGGGGTGCTGGCCAAGGCAACCGGCGGCCGCATGCCCGCCGACCAGGAGACGATCCGCTACACCGGCGTCTACGGCACCGACGCCGACGGTCAGCCCTATCTCATGCGCGAGGTGCTCGGCGGCGGCTCGGGCGGGCGGTACTACGCCGACGGCGAGGACACCATCCACGTCGTCCCCGACTCCCGGAACCTGCCGTCCGAGTTCACCGAGTCCCGTTTCCCGCTGCGGATCGAGCGGCTCGGCCTCGCGGTCGACTCCGGGGGGCCGGGCCGGTACCGCGGCGGCTGCGGCTACGAGAAGCACATCCGGGTGCTGCGCGACGCGCACTTCATGTCGATCGCCGACCGCTCCATCCTCGCCTGCTGGGGGGTGGCCGGCGGGCGCGCGGGCCGGCCGTTCCGGATCACCGTCGACCCGGGCGGACCCGACGAGCACGACGTCGACGCCCTCACCGACGCCGAACCGCTGGCCGCCGGCACCGTCGTCCGCATCCGGACGACGGGCGGCGGCGGCTGGGGCGACCCCCTGGACCGCCCCGTCGACGAGGTGCTGCGCGACATCGCCTGGCACAAGGTGAGCGTCGCGGGTGCCCGGACCGACTACGGCGTCGTCGTCCGGGAGTCCGGCGAGGCCGACCGCGGGGCGACCGACGCCCTGCGGGCCTCGATGCGGGCGGCCCGCACCGGCGACGAGCCGTTCTTCGACCGCGGCCCCGGCTACGCGACCCTCTCGGGCGGAGCGACCTTCAACGAGTTCGACGTCCTCTAGCAGGCCGGCCCCCGCGTCGAGATCTGCACACTCGTACGCATCAGGGGCCCGATGCGTACGAGTGTGCAGATCTCGTCGGGCCGTCAGGCCGGCTGGGGCTCCCGGGCCGGCACTCGGGCGGGGACGGCGAGCCGACGGGCCACCAGGGTCGCGGCCACGGCGATCAGCAGCAGCCGCGCCGGCTCCGGCGAGGGCACGAAGGCCAGGCCGCCGGCGACGCTCAGGAACACCCCGAGACCGGTCGGGAGCAGACCGGCGCGCAGCAGGGCCACACCCGTCCACACCCAGCCGACGGCGAACACCAGGTAGGAGGCGATGTAGCCGACCACGATGCCGGCGATCTCCGCCTCCATGGCCTGCGGCTGCTCGGCGGCCAGCGGGTGCATCACGAACAGCGTCGCCCACACCCCACCCACCACCAGCGCCGAGCCGACCGCCGCGACCGCGGGGCCGGCGACGCTGCGACCGGCCTCGTGCAGCCGGCTGAGCGCTGCGACCGCGGCCGCGGCGATCCCCAGAGCCGCCACGAGCAGCAGCGCCGACGACGCGATCGCGATCGGCGACGTCTCGAGCGCGTCGTCCCCCACGACCACCATCGCCGCGACGAACGCTCCGAAGGCCAGCACCCCGGCCGGTCCGGCTCCCAGCACGGGGGTGCGCAGCAGAGCAGCGAGTTCCATGAGTCCTCCTCGATCCCGACGTCGACCCGGTGCGGATCGACGACGCCGACCGTGCCGCGGCGACCGGTCGCGCGTCGCCCGCCGTCCGGACCGACCTCCCCCTCCTCCCGGACGAGGGACCGGGTACCGCGGGAGGTGGTGCGCCGCCCCCCTCGGACGGCACCCTGACGGGGTGACGGTGGCGGTGGGACGCAGGACCTGGCGGACGACGGCGGTGCAGCCGCTGCTCGACGTCGGTGTCGCCACGCTGCTCGGCGTGCTGACCGTCGTCCAACTGGTCGCCGACGAGCCGAGCGGGGACGCGGCGGTCGTGACGGTGTGCGCGCTGGCGGCCGTGGTGCCGCTGGCCGCGCGGCGACGGGCTCCGCTGGCGGTCACCGCGGTGGTCGCGGCCGCCGTGGTCGCCCAGACCGCGGTCACCCCGGACTTCGCGCCGGCCACCTTCGCCTCGTTCGTGGCCACCATGATCTGCGTCTACACGCTCGCCCGGCTCGGCAGCCCGCGCGTGGTGGCCGCGGGCCTGGGCATCGTGGCCGCAGCCGTCGTCGTCACCGCGGTGCTCCAGGCCCGCACGGTGCCCATGGCGCCGTTCGAGGTGGTGTACCCGCTGGTGTACTTCGGCCTGGCCGGCGGGCTCGGCGCCCTCGTGCGCCAGCGCGGTCTGCGACTGACCGCCGTCGAGGACCGCGCCGCCGCGCTGGAGGAGGCCCTGGCACGCGAGAGCGAGCTGGCCGCGGCCCAGGAGCGCACCCGCATCGCCCGGGAGCTGCACGACGTCGTCGCGCACGGGCTGAGCCTGATGGTGGTGCAGGCCGAGGCCGCCGAGGAGATGCTCGGTCGCGACCCCACCGCGGCGACCCGGCCGATCCAGCGGATCCAGGAGACCGGCCGGCAGTCGCTGGGCGAGATGCGCCGGCTGCTGGGCGTCCTGCGCTCGGCCGAGGCCGACCGGCCGGCCACCGCGCCGCAGCCCTCGCTGCGCGGGCTGCCCGTCCTGGTGGAGGAGGCGAGCGGGGACGGCCTCGCGGTCGACGTGCAGGTCACCGGCCGGCCGGCCGACCTGCCGCTCGGCGTCGAGCTCGCTGCCTACCGCCTGGTGCAGGAGGCGCTCACCAACGTCCGGCGGCACGCCGGAGCCCGATCGGCGCGGGTCCGGCTGGACTACGCACCCGAGGCGCTGCGCGTCGAGGTCACCGACGACGGGCACGGTCCCACCGGCGGCCGGCCCGGGCACGGCCTGATCGGCATGCGCGAGCGCACCGCGCTCTACGGGGGCACGCTCGAGGCGGGTGCCGGCGAGGACGGCGGCTTCCGCGTCCGTGCCGTGCTGCCGCTCGGGGACCCGGCATGACCGTCCGGGTGGTGATCGCCGACGACCAGTCGATGGTCCGCGAGGGCCTGCGCATGATCCTCGACGCCCAGGACGACATCGAGGTCGTCGCCGAGGCCGGAGACGGGCGCGCGGCCCTGCACGCGGTCGCCCGGCACCGGCCGGACGTCGTCCTCATGGACATCAGGATGCCCGGGATGGACGGCCTCGAGGCGACCGCGGCGCTGCTGCGCCCCGGCCCGCACCCGGCGCCACGCGTGCTGATCCTGACCACCTTCGGGGACGACGAGCACCTCTACGCCGCGATGAAGGCCGGAGCCGGCGGGTTCCTGCTCAAGGACTCACCGCGGTCGGCGCTGCTGCACGCCGTCCGCACGGTGGCCGAGGGGGCCGCGCTGCTCGACCCGGCGCTGACCCGACGGTTGATCGAGGACTGGGTGCGCCGTCCCCCGCCGTCGACCGGTCTGCCGGAGCAGCTGGCCCGGCTGACCCCACGCGAGCTCGACGTGTTCGGGGCGATGGCCCGCGGCCGGTCCAACGGCGAGATCGCCGCCGACCTGGTGCTGTCGGAGACGACGGTCAAGAGCCACGTCGCCTCGGTGCTGGCCAAGCTCGGCCTGCGCGACCGGGTGCAGGCCGTCGTCCTCGGATACGAGTGCGGCCTGGTGCGCCCGGGAGAAGCATGCTGACCAGCTCTGCGCTGCCCGATCTGCCGCCGGAGCTCTCCGGCCCCGTCGGCGTCGCCCTGGCCAAGCCGGTGCGCACCATCCCGGCGGCGCACGCGCTGCCCGGCGGCTGCCGCTACGAGCCCAAGTGGGACGGCTACCGCCTGGTGATCGTCCGCGGCGCCCGCTCCACCCGGCTGTGGTCCAAGCAGGGCCGCGACCTGACCGACCGGTTCGCCGACGTCGCCACCGCCGCGATCGCCCAGCTTCCGCCCGGCACCGTCGTCGACGGCGAAGTGGTCATCTGGAACGGCGACCGGCTCGACTTCGGCCTGCTGCAGCGGCGCATGGTCACCGCGGCCTCCCGGCTGGGTCCGCAGCTGACCGCGCACCCGGCGTCCTACGTCGCCTTCGACCTGCTGGCCGCGGCCGGCACGGACCTGCGGCCGCAGCGCTGGCGCGACCGCCGGGCCGCGCTGGAGCGGCTGGCCGCGCGCTGGTCGCCGCCGCTGCAGCTCTCGCCGGTCACCGCCGACCCCGACCAGGCGCGCGAGTGGTTCGAGGACTACCGCGCGGCCGGCGTCGAGGGTCTCGTGGCCAAAGGGGCGACCACCCCCTACCGCCCCGGACGGCGGGAGTGGCTGAAGGTCAAGTCGTGGGAGACCACGGAGGTGCTGGCCGGCGGGGTCATCGGCACGCTCGAGCGGCCGAGCCAGCTGGTGGCCGGGCGGTACCGCGACGGCGAGCTGGTCGTGGTCGGCCGCACCTCCCCCCTGTCGCCGCGGCAGGCGGCCGAGCTGGCCGCCGTCCTCGGCCCCGCCGGCGCCGACCACCCGTGGCCCGCCCGCATCGGCACCGGCCGCTTCGGCGGCGGGCGGCTGTCGGTCCCGCTCACCCGGGTGTCGCCCGACGTCGTCGTGGAGGTGAGCGCGGACGCGGCGCTGCAGGCCGGGGTGTTCCGGCACCCGCTGCGCTACGTCCGGGTGCGGCCGGACCTGAGTCCAGCCGACGTGGCTCCCGCGCCCTGACCGGCGCGGAAGCCACCCGCCGGCGTCATCCCATCGTGAGCCCCCGGCGTGTGAGAACTCGGCGCTCGAGCGGCGCGAACAGCAGCAGTTCGATCGCGATGCCCACCACGAGGATCAGCGAGATCGCCGTGATGACCAGGGACATCTGCGACAGCTCGCGCCCCAGGTTGAGCAACTGGCCGAGCCCCTGGCCGAGCGCGGGCGAGTAGGTGATCAGCTCGGCGGCCATCAGTGACCGCCACGCGAACGCCCAGCCTTGGCGTAGGCCGCCGAGGTAGCCGGGCAGCGCCGCCGGCAGGAGCACGTACCGGGTCCGCGCCAACGCCGAGAGGCCGAGCACGCGGCCGACCCGGTCGAACAGCGGGGGCACCTGCTTCATGCCGGTGAGCAGCCCGTTGGCGATCGAGGGCACTGCCCCCAGCAGCACGACGGTGTAGATGGCCGCGTTGGTGAGACCGAACCAGATGATCGCCGCCGGCACCCACGCCACCGAGGGCAGGCTCTGCAGCCCGCTCACGATCGGCCCGATGGCCGCTCGGAGCCAGCGGCTCCACCACATCGCCAGTCCCAGCAGCGTGCCGATGACCAGGGACAGCGCGAAGCCCACCGCACCTCCTCGGTGACGCCAGCTCACGCGCTGAAGCGCGCGGCCGGGGGCCCTCAGCCTCGATCCGCCGGCCGGCTGCGGATCGCCGGTAGGTCGTGACAGACGAATGCCCCTGTGACCAGCGATGATGGGACTTGCGACGGTTCCATCTGACTGAGCAACAGGGGCATCCGGTAAATGCGAGTCTCGCACAGCGTCTCGGCGGTTTTCGACGATCCCAATCTCGTGTCGGCCGGCGGTCTGGCCCCGGTGCTGGCGTTGGCCGAGCGGGCCGGGCTGCACGAGCTGGTGGCCGAGCACCTGACAGTGCCGGGCTCGGCCGGGGCGAACACGGTGGTCAAGATCCCGGCGCTGGTTGCCGGGATGGTCGCCGGCGCGGACAGCATCACCGACATGGACCTGCTGCGTCACGGCGGCATGGGCCGGTTGTTCACCGAGGTCCGGGCGCCGACGACGCTGGGCACCTGCCTGCGCGGGTTCACCTTCGGCCACGTCCGCCAGATGGATGCGATCGCCTCCCGGCTGCTGATCGCGCTGAGCAGGCAGGCGCCGCTGCTGGCCGGCGCCGATCAGGTCGCCTACCTCGACATCGACGACACGATGCGGGAGACCCACGGGTATGCCAAGCAGGGCGTGGGCTACGGCTACTCCAAGGTCAAGGGCCTCAACGCGCTGCTGGCGATCATCTCCACCCCGATCGCGGCGCCGGTGATCGCCGCGACCCGGCTGCGGAAGGGGGCGACCAACTCCGCCCGGGGCGCGGCCCGGCTGATCACCGACGCGCTGGCCACTGCGCGTAAGGCCGGGGCGTCCGGGCGGGTGACCGTGCGCTGTGACAGCGCCTTCTACAACCACGACGTCGTCGCGGCGGCTCGCCGGGGCGGGGCGCACTTCTCGATCACCGCCCGGATGGATCCGGCGGTGCGCAAGGCGATCGCCTCGATACCCGAGGACGCGTGGGTGGCGATCAAGTACCCGAACGCCATCTGGGACGACGACGAGGGCCGCTGGATCTCCGACGCCGAGGTCGCCGAGGTCCCATTCACCGCCTTCACCTCCCGCCGCAAGGCCGAGCACATCAGCGCACGGCTGATCGTGCGCCGGGTCAAGCGGCTGAACCCGAAATCGGTGCCGGCCGGGCAGAGCGAGTTGTTCGCCGCCTACCGCCACCACGCGGTGTTCACCGACTCGACGTTGCCGATGCTCGAGGCCGAGGCCGGGCACCGCGATCACGCGATCGTCGAGCAGGTCATCGCCGATGTGAAGAGCGGGCCCCTGGCGCACATGCCCTCGGGCCGGTTCGCCGCCAACTCCGCCTGGACGGTGCTGGCCGCGATCGCCTTCAACCTCACCCGCGCCGCCGGCGTCCTGGCCTCGACGTTCCATGCCAAGGCCAGAACCGCCACCATCCGCGCCCACCTGATCGCCGTCCCGGCCCGGCTGGCCCGCTCCGCCCGACGAATCCGGATGCACCTACCGCGCGACTGGCCCTGGGAGAACGCCTGGACCGAGCTGTTCACCAGCACCTGCGGCCCACCGGGCGCCCTCACCTCCTGACCACCCCAGCCGCACGCGGCGCGAGGAACGACCCGAAGTGGAAGAGCCGGCCAGAACCCGGCAACCTCCGCACGTCCGTCACCCGCACCAAGATCATTGAGCGGAATCAGAAGTCCGAACTATCGACGCGGCGGATCGAGGCTCAGTCCGGGGCGACGCGGCCCAGGTTGAGCAGGAACCGGCGCAGCAGGCCGGCCAGCTGCTCGCGATCGTCGTCCGACAGGCCGTCGAGCAGCTTCCGCTCGGTCTCCAGGTGGTCGGGCAGGGCGGCGTCGAGGGCCCGCCGGCCGGCGTCGGTGAGGCTGACGACCACGGCCCGGCCGTCGTCGGAGCTGCGGGCGCGGGTGATCAACCCGCGCTCCTCCAACCGGTCCAGGCGCTGGGTGATCGCCCCCGAGGTCACCAGCGCCGTGCGCATCAGCGCCGTGGGCGTGAGCTGGTAGGGCGGCCCGGCACGGCGCAGCGCAGCGAGCACGTCGAAGGAGGGGGCATCCAGCCCGTACCGCGCGAAGGTGGCCCGCTGCGCAAGGTGCACCTCTCGCTGCAGCTGGGTGATCCGGCCGATGATGCCCATCGGGGAGCAGTCGAGGTCCGGACGCTCGCGGCCCCACTGCGCGAGGATGCGGTCCACCGCGTCCTCGGAAGCCATGGCCGATACCTCAGCAGTGAGGCATCGGCGGCGTCAAGGCACGAGCGCGCAGGTCAGCGCAGTCGGCTGCTCATCCGGACGGTCAGCCCGTCGGTGCCCATGATCAGGTCGACGGAGTCCCAGAGCTTGCGTGCCAGCCACAGGCCCATGCCGCCGCGCGCCAGGTCCTCGCCGTGCGCCGGGCGGAAGCCGGCCAGCGGGTTGTCGTAGCCGTGCCCGCGGTCGGTGATCGTGCAGACGATCGACTCGCGGTCGATCCACACCCGGGCCGACACCGGCCGCGCCCCGTGCCGGAAGGCGTTGGCCGCGATCTCGCTGACCGCCAGGTGCAGGTCCTCGGCCTGCTCGCGCTGGGGCACCTGGGTGAACAGCACCTCCCTCAGCCGGCGGCGGAGGTTGGCCAGGGCCACCGCGTCGTCCACGGCGAGGACGGGCGGGCCGGCCTCGACCGGCTCCCGGGGCACGGGCAGCCGGCGCAGGTGCTCCTCCGGTGCCCGGAACCGGCGGTTCACCCGGCGCCGGCCGTCGACGACCAGGTGCGGGTGGGTGCGGGCGGCGCCGGCCAGGACGGTGTCCGACAGCACGCGGCGGTCGTAGAGGCACAGCACGTCCACCAGGGCACCGGCCAGGACGGCGTTCACGGCGGACTCGTACCGCTCCCCCTCCCGCCAGTCGCGCGGCGTCGCGCCGAACTCGACCTCACCGAGCAACCGCAGTCGCCCGGTGGAGGCGGCGGCGGCGGCCCGGCCCAGGTGCCGGAACGTCACCACGATGGCGTCGGGGGCGCGCACCCCCGCCAGGCGGATGCGCTCGTCGTTCTCGACGGCGACGCCGTCCATCGCCGAACGCACGAGGTCGGCGATCTCCGGCCGGCAGGACAGCAGGGTGAGGTCGCCGGCACGCAGGCCGTCCTCGACGAACGGGACGGCTGCGGCGAGCAGCGCCTCGTCGGAGTCGACCACGGCGGCTGCGTGACCGTGCGGCACGGGCGCCGGCCGGTTGCCGACCGAGCCATCACCCCCGCTGCACCCACTGCGATCCCCCGATCGGGGAGATGGCACGGCAGCCCTCAGGCTGTCCCCCGCGGCAGGTTCCACCGGCCCCTCGCTCGTCGTGGCCGCGGAATCCGGCCGTCCCTGTTCATTGTCGGACACTCGTGCCGCATGGTTGAGACCGGGGCGGAGCATTTCTGATTCAGGCCGCCGGTGCGGCAGCGACGCGGGCGCCGCAGGACGCGGAGCCCAGCCACGCGTGCGGAGCACCCTGGTAGCACCAGCCCAGCCGGGGTCGCCGCGCACTCACCCACAGCGCGGGGACGCGCTTGTCCCCGCAGCGCGAACCGAGCAGCGAGAAGCAGTTGCGCGACCGCAGCACCCCGGGGTCGGAGACCAGGACGGCGAGCCCCTCGGCGACGGTGAGCGGTGAGCGGCTGTTCGCGGTGATCTTGGGCAGCACCTCGGCCGGCGTGTGGCCGAGCGTGTCCGGGCCGGTGTCCACGTCGAGCAGGAGGTACGGGACAGCCGGGACGTCGAGCTCCGGCAGCGGACGGAAGCGGGCGAGGTCGTCGGCCTCCATGGTCGTGAAGCCGTTGCCGCCGACCGTGTGCACCGCCTCGAGCGCCGCGAGCACGGGCAGGTCGGGAAGCGCGACGACGAACGGGATGCCCGTGCCGGTCGCCTCGTCCGGCGGGGGCAGGACGTCGCGCAACGGCTCCAGCAGCGCCCGGAAGCACGCGTCCGGCAGGTCGAGCAGGGCCGGCAGCCCGGTCATGGCCAGGGCGTCGACCTGCCGGTCGAACTCGAGCTCGGCCTCGGTCGGGACAGCGGCGGGCAGCGCGGACACGACGACCCCTCTCCGCCTCGCCCGAGGGCGAGGAAGCGACGGACGGCGGCGCGTTCAGGATCCCCCCGGCCGCCGACCGGCAAGCTTAGCCAGGTCGGCCCGGTCCGGACCACCAGCCGCTCGGACGTCGGCGGCGTCGAGGGCTCCGCAGTCCAGGCCCCGGAGCAGCACCGACGCCAGCGCCCGGGCGGTCGCCGGCTCGTCCAGGACGCCGCCGTCGACCCGGTCCAGGTAGGTCGCCAGCCGAGCCGCGGCCGCGGGCAGGGCCGCGCGGAAGAACGCGTAGGTGGCGGTGTAGCGCGTCACGAGCTGGGCCGGGTGCAGGTCCCAGCCCTGGTACAGCCCCCGCCCCAGCGCGCGCCGCACGAGGCCCGCGTGCACCCGCCACGCGGCGTGCACCCGGTCTCGGTCGCCGACCGGGACCACGTTGGTGGAGCCGTCGACCGCCCGGGCGCCGGTGCCCGCGACGGCCACCTGCATCACCAGCTTGGCGAAGTCCGCGGCGGGATGGTCGGCCGCCTGGTGGGCCGCGGCGATGCCGAGCGCGGCCGAGTAGTCGTAGGTGCCGTGGTGCAGGCCGGCGAGCCGGGGTCCGGCGGCGTGCACCAGGCGGGCTGCGGTCAGCGCGCCGTCGCCACCGAGCACCGCCTGCGGCGTCTCGATCTGCAGCTCGAGCGACAGCCGCACGCCGTGCGCCTGCTCGAGCGCCTCGATCACCGGCAGGAAGGCCCGGACCTGCTCGACGTCGGTCACCTTGGGCAGGGTGACCACGGCGCGCCCGGTCCCGAGGCCACCCAGGAAGAGGTCCAGGGTGCGGACGCCGCGCCGCCGGGTCGGCGCCTCGAGCGACTTGGCCCGGATCCCGACCGACGGCGGAAGCGCGCCGCCGGCCCGGTCGGCCGCGAGGGCCGCCGCGGCGCGCTCGACGTCGCCGTCCTCGGCGTCCGGCGGGCCGCGGTAGCCGTCCTCGGCGTCGACGCGCAGGTCCTCGACCGGCTCGGCGGCGAGCTTGGCCCGCACCCGCGGGAGGACCTCGTCGACCAGCGCGGGGTCCAGGCCGAGGTCGGGCAGCCCGTGCTCGTCGAGGGCGGCCAGCGCCGCCGCGCCCCACGCGGCGGCCAGGCCCGGGACGACGGCGTCGGCGGGGACGTAGCAGGTGTGCACGGGCTGCCGGTCGGGTCGCTCCCCGGGGTAGGCGGCGGCGCGGGCGGCGTCGACCGGGGCCAGCCGGCGGTCGAGCTCGGCGTAGACGTCGTCCGGGAGCGACACGGCTGGCATCCTGCCAGGGTGAGCGCTCTCGACGACTTCAACGAGCAGCCCGCCGACCGGGCCGTGCAGGAGCTGCGGTCGTGCAACGCGGCGCCCCGGTTCGCCGCCGAGCTCGTGGCGGGGCGGCCGTTCCGGGACGTCGACACGCTCGTCGCCCGGGCCGAGGACGTCGCCCGCGGTCTGCCCTGGGACGAGGTGTCGGTCGCGCTGGCCGGGCACCCGCGGATCGGCGACCGGGTGGAGGGCTGCTCCGCCGAGGCGGAGTCGTCGCGGCGCGAGCAGGGCGCGATGTCCGGTGCGGACGACGAGACGCGGGCCGCGCTGGCCGAGGGCAACCGGGCCTACGAGGAGCGGTTCGACCACGTGTTCCTGATCCGGGCCTCGGGGCGCTCGCCCGAGGAGATGCTGGCCGAGCTGCGCCGGCGGCTGGCCAACGACGAGGAGACCGAACGCGCCGAGGTGACCGAGCAGCTGGCCCAGATCAGCGCGCTGCGGGTTCGGGAGCTCGTCTCCGCGAGTGGAGCAGTGAACTCATGAGCGTCTCGACGCACGTGCTCGACTCGGTTCTGGGGCGGCCGGCCGAGGGGATCGCCGTCCGGCTGCTGGCCGGTGACCGGATGGTGGCCGAGGGGGTCACCGACGCCGACGGCCGGTGCCGGCTCACCGAGGAGTCCACCGACGAAGGCACCCACCGGCTGGTGTTCGACACCGGCACCTGGTTCGCCACGCAGCAGCGCGAGAGCTTCTACCCGGAGGTCGTACTGACCTTCGCCGTCCGGGAGCCGGCCGAGCACCACCACGTCCCCCTGCTGCTGGCCCCGTTCGCCTACTCCACCTACCGGGGCTCGTGAGCCCGCTGCGCAGGTTCCACGTGCAACAGTGGCCGCCATGGGCTTCCTGCTCGGGGACAACCAGTACGGCAAGGCCGAGGTGCGGGTGGTCGCCGTCGACCGCAGCGCGCCGCAGCACACGCTGGTCGACCTGAACGTCAGCTCCAGCCTCCGCGGCGACTTCACCGCGTCGCACACCTCCGGCGACAACGGCCACGTGCTGGCCACCGACACCCAGAAGAACACCGTGCTCGCCTTCGCCCGTGACGGCGTGGTCTCCCCCGAGGCGTTCGGCCTGCGGCTGGCCCGCCACTTCGCCGGGGCCCACCCATGGATCACCGGCGCCCGCATCGGCGTCGAGTCCTACGGCTGGTCGCGGATCGACGTCGCCGGCCGGCCGCACGACCACTCCTTCCGCAGGGACGGCGGTGAGGTCCGGACAGCGGTGGTCACGGTGGACGGCGCCGAGGAACACGTGCTGGCCGGCCTCACCGACCTCGTCGTCCTGAAGACGACCGGATCGGAGTTCTGGGGCTTCCCGCGCGACCGCTACACCACGCTGGCCGAGACCCGGGAGCGGATCCTGGCCACCGCGGTGACCGCGCGATGGCGCTACACCTCGACCGACCTGGACTTCGACGCCTGCTTCGGCGCCGTCCGCAACGCCCTGCTCGAGGCGTTCGCCGGCACGCACTCCCTCGCCCTGCAGCAGACCCTCTACGCCATGGGGACGGCGGCGCTCGACGCCGTGCCGGAGGCGGCCGAGATCCGGCTGTCCCTGCCCAACCGGCACCACTTCCTGGCCGACCTGTCCGCGTTCGGGCTGGACAACCCGGACGTCGTCTACACCGCGGCCGACCGGCCGTACGGCCTCATCGAGGGCACCGTGCTCCGCGAGGGCGCCGCCCCGGCCGAGCAGGCCTGGCGGGGCACCCCCGGGTTCTGCTGACCGGTCAGCCGGGACGGCGCACCGAGGGCGCGCCCTTCTCCAGCGTGACGCCGGCGAGGGTGACGGTGGCGTGCACCCGCAGATCGGCGAAGCGCTGGTCCTCCGCGCGGGGCAGCGCCGCGTCGCAGGCCACGCCTCCGGGGCCCGAGCTCTCCAGCCAGACCCGCCAGTCCTCCGGCACCCGGACCTCGACGCCGGCCATGACCGCGTGCACGGTGAGGTCCACGCCGCCGGGCACGTGCGGCAGCCCGGTGAGGTCGAGCTCGGCGCCGGCCATGACCAGGTCGAGGCGCACGCGCGAGAGCGCAGCGGAGTACGGGCGCAGCTGCACGCCGCCCATCACGCGCACGCGCCGGATGCTCGCGCTGCTCTCGTCGCCCTCGTCCTTGCGGCGGGCCAGCAGCAGCCCGGTGAGGGCGCCGACGACCTGGAGGGCCAGCCAGCCGGCCACCCAGGGAAGCACGCGGCGCACTGCGGGTCGGCCGAGCATCGTCGTCATGACCCCAGGGTGCCCGTCCGGCCGGGTCCGGGACCAGTCGGGCGCTCCCGCTCGTGCGCGGGTCGGCCCCGGGGGGTCGGCTCGGTCTGCCGACCCCCCGGGGGGCGGCGGTGGCGGAAGCCCCCGCCGCCGCCGCATCTCGGACCGCTTCCGGCAGCGCGTCAGTACCGGAATCTCGCGACCGAGCTCTGCAGGCCGGACGCGAGCGTCGCGACCTCGTCGATGGCGGTCCGGGCGTCGCCCATGGCCCGCGTGGTGGAGTCCGTGGCGGCCGCGACCGCGGTGATGTTCTCGGCGATCTGGTCGGCCGAGACCGCGGCCTCGGAGACGTTGCGGTTCATCTCCGTGGTGGTCGCCGTCTGCTCCTCGACGGCGGCGGCGATGGTGCCCTGGGAGTCGTTGATGAGGGCGATGATCTGCGAGATCTCGCCGATCGCCCGGACCGCGCCCTCGGTGTCGGCCTGGATGGCCTGGACCCGCGCGGTGATGTCCTGGGTGGCCTTGGCGGTCTCCTGGGCGAGTTCCTTGACCTCGTTGGCGACGACCGCGAAGCCCTTGCCGGCCTCGCCGGCGCGGGCGGCCTCGATGGTGGCGTTGAGGGCCAGCAGGTTGGTCTGCTCGGCGATCCCGGTGATCACCTTGACCACGTCGGCGATCTCCAGCGACGACTCCCCGAGCTTGGCCACGGTCGCGGTGGTCGAGTCGGCCACCGTCACCGCCTGCTGGGCCACCCGCGAGACCTCGCTGGCGTTCTGCGCGATCTCCCGGATGCTCGCGCCCATCTGCTCCGAGCCGGCCGCCACCGTCTGCACGTTCGTGGACACCTGGCCGGCCGCCTCGGCGACGACGCCGCTCTGGGTGGACGACTCATCGGCGAGCCGGGCCATGGCCTGCGCCGAGGCGGACAGCTCCTCGGTGGCCGAGGCCAGCGTGGTGGAGCTGTCACCGATCGCCGCGATGACCTCCCGCATCCGGGTCATCGAGGCCTCGAGCCCGGCGGCCATCCGGCCGACCTCGTCCCTGCTGGTCACGCCGGTCCGCCCCCGGAGGTCGCCCTCGGCGAGGGCGTCGACGACGTCGGTCACACGGCGCAGCGGACGCACGACGGATCGGGTCACGACCCAGCCGAGCAGCGCGAGGACACCGACACCGGCACCGGCGACGACCAGGGCCATGGTGATCGCGGTCCGCCGCTGCTCGGTGCTGGCCGCCGCCGCGTCGGCCGCGGCCGCCGCCACCGACTCGCCGACCAGCGGCAGCGAGTCCTCGAGCGCGGTGAACGCCGTCAGGAATCGCGGGTAGGCGGCGCGGGCGGCCGCTCGGTCGGTGCCCGCCAGTCCGACCATGTACTCGGCCGAGGCGAGGTAGTCCTCGACGGCGACCTGGGCCTCCGCGACCGCGGCGTCCACGTCCTCGTTCAGGTGGTCGGAGAGGACCTCCTCGAGCTTCGCGCGCAACGTCGTGGCGTGGTCGGCCAGGTCGGCGACCGCGGCCTCGTACTGCGGGCCGCTGCCCGTGACCAGCGCCTGGAGGACGTCGCCGCGGACGGCGTCGTGCATCATGTCCGCCTCCAGCGCCGCCCCGGTGGCATGCGTGGTGGTCAGCAGGACGTCGGTGCGCTCCCCCGTGCCGTTCAGAGCCGAGACGGCGATCGCCGCGAAGATCCCCAGCGACACCGCGCCGGTGACGACGAGGGCGGACAGCTTGACGCCGAGCGGGCGGTCGGACCAGAGCGACGCGGCCATGAGGGGCTCCAGGACGGAAGCGGGCGGATGGAGTTCCACCACTGCCGTGATCTTCGGCAACAGGCTGGAGCGACTACAGCCGAACGACTGGACCGACTACAACGCCGGCCGGCGGGAGCACCGGGTCACCCCCCGAGGTTGCGCCGCTCGGCGAGGTCGTCCGGTGCGGGACCCTCGTCGAGTCGCAACCGGTAGAAGCGGAAGAGGTCGTGCTCGACCGGCAGCACGTCGACACCGCCGAAGCCCGCCTCGACCGCGTAGCGCTCCAACGTTGCCGGACGCAGCACCGTGCCGGTCGCGGCGGAGGGCTGGGCGGACCGCCCGTCGGGCAGGCAGCAGGTGAGGCTGTAGCCGTACATCAGCCGCTCGACGAGATCCCCGGGAGCGGTGAACCGTTCGGCCACCTTCTCGTCGGCCACCAGCACCGTGCCGCCAGACCGCACCATCCGCCGCATCTCCGTGAGCACCCGGACAGGATCGGCCAGGTCGTGCACGCACTCGAACGCACAGACGAGGTCGTAGCGTTCGGCGACGTCGAGCGTGGCGACGTCGGCGGCGGTGAACGTGACCCGGTCGGACACCCCCGCCTCCGCTGCGTTGCGCACGGCGCCGGCCACCGAGGGCGCATCGAGGTCGAATCCCTCGACCCGTACGACTGGATATCCCTGCGCGATGCCGATCGACGACCAGCCGAAGCCGCACCCCACGTCGGCGACGCGGCCCCCGGCCCGCAACGTCGAGTCGATCTCCGGGAGCGAGGGCAGCACCTCGCTCACCAGCGGGCCGAGGAAGAACGGCCGGTTGGCCTCGCCCTGCGCCTCCCGTGCCTCGGACCCCATCTGCGCCCAGCTCAGCCCGCTCCCGTCGCGGTAGGCGTCGATCAGCTGGGGAACGTTGTGGGTGAACGCCGTGACCGCGCGCGCGACGGGGGCGGTGAACATCGGGTCCGTCGGCCGGGCGAGCACGGCTGCGTGTGCCGCCGGCAGGGTGTAGCGGCGGACGTCGGGCTCGGCGGTCACGTCGTCGACGGTCAGATAGCCGGCGACGGCCTGCTGCTCCAGCCACTCGCGGGCATACCGGGCATCGGTGCCGGTGCGGGAGGCGAGCTCGGGTGCGGTGGCCGGTGCCCCGTCCAGCACGCGATACCAGCCGAGCCGATCACCCAGCGCCGTCGCCGCGGACTCCAGGGCACCGACGGCCGCGGCCATCACCCGTCCGGCCAGGTCTGGAGCCGCGTCTCCGGTGGCCTCCGGTGCGGCCGATGGGGTCCGCGGGGCCGGCAGCGAGGGTTGTGACGTCGTCGACATGGACGGTCAGCGTGGCCCGCACGCGCCCCGCCCACCAGTGTCTCGCGTGTCCGGGATCAGCGGCGCGTGGAGACCGTGACGGTGAACTTCGGCGTCCGGTGCGCCACGCGGGTGGGGCCGACGATGTGCGACAGCGCCGGCTTGTGCCGCAGGACCGTGTTGTAGACCGTCCAGAGCTCCCCGCCGGGTCGCAGCAGGCGGGCCGCCCCGGCGAAGAGGCGGTCGGCCACCGGTGTCACGACGGCGGCACCGGTGTGGAACGGCGGGTTGCAGACGACGAGGTCGGCCGACGCCGCGGGCAGGGAGTCCCCCGCGTCGTCCCGGGAGACGGCGATGCGGTCGGCCAGACCGTTGACCTCCGCCGTGGCGCGGGCCGAGGCGACCGCGGCGGCGGACGTGTCGGAGGCGGCGACCGCCAGCCCGGACCGGCTGCGGGCGAGCGCGACGGCGAGCACACCGGTGCCGCAGCCGAGGTCCACGGCGGTCGTGGCGTCGGGCGCCATCCGGTCGAGCACGGCCAGCAGCGCGCGGGTACCGATGTCGACCTTCGTGCCGGCGAAGGCGGCGCCGTGGGCGCAGACGGTGAGCCCGTCGTCCGGGTGCTCGGCTCGCCGGGGGAAGGAGCCCGGGCCGGGCCGCGGACCCCGGGCCGTCAGGACCCGCGACTTCTGCCGCGCCAGGCCGGCCGAGACCTCGTCGAACGCTTCGCGCAGGACGTCGTTCATCGCGTGGGTCATGTGCTTGACCCGCCCGCCCACGAGCACGGTGACGTCGGGGTCCGCGCCCGCCGCGACGACCTCGGCGATCTCCCGCAGGGCGTCGAGCGACTTGGGCGCCTGAACGAGGACGACGCGCGCCCCGGCGGCGAGCTCCGGGCCCAGGGGAAGGGAGCGGAACGTGCCGGGCAGCGACGTCCGGACGGCGTTGCGCTCCAGGGCCCGCTCACCGACGAGCGAGTCCTGGTGGACCCGGACGCCGCTGGCCCCGTGCAGGGCCACCGCGCCGAGCGTGAGGGCGCCGTAGGCGTCGTCCACCACGACGACCGCGTCCGGGGCGGCGGCGATCAGGTCGGCCGCGGTGTCGAGCAGCAGCCGGTCGGTGGCGTCGACGGCGACGAGGTCGGGCGCCTCGACGTCCGGCTCCCGCCGCAGGGCAGCCCAGAGCTCAGCGGCGGCTCGAACGGGCACGGGCGCTCCAGGCAATGGAAGCTTTACCTACGTCCTGGGCGCCGGAACACGGGTAAAGCTTCCATTGCCTCGGAAGGGGGCGGGGTCAGACGCCGGGGAGGCCGACGGGGCAGCTCACACCGGTCGAGTGGATCGGGCAGTACCCGTTCGGCACCTTGTAGAGGTACTGCTGGTGGTAGTCCTCCGCGTAGTAGAACTCGCCCAGCGGCGCGATCTCGGTGGTGATCTCGCCGTAGCCGGCGGCGGTCAGCCGCTCCTGGAAGGCGTCCCGGCTGGCCTTCGCCGCGGCCTCCTGCTCGGGGCCCTGCGCGTAGATGGCCGAGCGGTACTGGGTGCCGACGTCGTTGCCCTGTCGCATGCCCTGCGTGGGGTCGTGGTCCTCCCAGAACACCTTGAGCAGCTGCTCGTAGGAGATCACCGCGGGGTCGAACACGACCAGCACGACCTCGGTGTGCCCGGTGCGGGCCGAGCACACCTCCTCGTACGTCGGGTTGGGGGTGTGGCCGCCGGCGTAGCCCGCGGCGGTCGAGTAGACGCCCGGCGTCTCCCAGAACACCTTCTCGACGCCCCAGAAGCAGCCGGCACCGAAGACCGCCGTCTGCAGGCCGTCCGGGAAGGGCGGCTGGATGCGGTTGCCGTTGACCGCGTGCACCTCGGGAACGTGCGGCAGCGGCTGGTCGCGGCCGGGAAGGGCGTCGCCGGCGGTCACGAGCTGCGTCTTGGCCCGGGAGAAGAGCATGCCCCGAGCGTAGGACCGCCCCGCAAGCGCCGTCAGGAGAACAGGGCGCTGTAGCCGTTGAGCGCCGGCTGTCCACCGAGGTGCGCGTAGAGCACGGTGGACGACGGGTCGATCTCCCGCCGGCCGACGAGGTCGACGGTCGCGGCCATCGACTTCCCCTCGTACACGGGGTCGGTGATCATCCCCTCCGTCCGGGCGGCCAGTTCCATCGCGCGCAGGGTCGCGGCATCGGGGATGCCGTAGACGCCGGCGTGGTACCGCTCGTCGAGTTCGACGTCGTCGGGGCCGAGCTCGCGCCGGACGCCGATCGCGGCGGCCGTCCGCTGCGCGATCCGCAGCACCTGCGCACGGGTCTCGGCGGGCTTGGCCGAGGCGTCGATGCCCAGCACGCGCCGCGGCCGGGCGCCCTGCTCCTCGAGCTGCGCGAAGCCCGCGACCATCCCGGCCTGGGTGGAGCCGGTGACCGAGCAGACGACGACGGTGTCGAAGAAGACGCCCAGCTCCGCCTCCTGGGCGGCGACCTCGTGTGCCCAGTTGGCGAAGCCGTGCCCGCCGAGCGGGTGGTCCGACGCCCCGGCCGGGATGGCGTAGGGCTTGCCGCCGCGCTCCTCGATGTCGCGCAGGGCGGTCTCCCAGCTCTCCTTGAACCCGATCCCGAAGCCGGCCTTCACCAGCCGGACGTCGGCGCCCGCCAGCCGGCTGATCAGGATGTTGCCGACCTTGTCGTACACCGCGTCGGGCCAGTCCACCCAGCTCTCCTGCACGAGCACGCAGCGCAGGCCGACGCGCGCGGCGACGGCCGCCACCTGCCGCGTGTGGTTGCTCTGCACGCCGCCGATGGAGACCAGGGTGTCGCAGCCCTGGGCCAGGGCGTCGGCGACGAGGTACTCCAGCTTGCGGGTCTTGTTGCCTCCGAACGCGATGCCGGAGTTGACGTCCTCTCGCTTGGCCCACACGGTGGCGCCGCCGAGGTGCTCGGTCAGCCGGTCGAGCCGGTGCACCGGCGACGGCCCGAACAGCAGCGGGTACCGGGGGAAGTCGGCGAGGGAGGACGAGGCGCCGGCCGGGCCGGGTGCGGTGGTCATGAGGTCTCCTTCGGTGGGGTGCGGGGGTCGTCGGCCAGACGCGCCCACAGCAGTTCGTCGCGCTTGACGCCGTCGCCGTAGCGGTACGAGCGGCGCAGCCTGCCCTCGAGGGTGAACCCGGCCTTCTCCGCCACCCTGCCCGACGCCTCGTTCTCGACCGCGTGGCACAGCTCGATGCGGTCGATCGGGAGCGTGTGGAACGCCCAGCGGCAGACCCGGTCGACGACGGTCGAGGCCGCCGATCGTCCCCGCGCGGCCGGCACGGTCCAGTAGCCGATCTCGGCGTCGCCCTGCTCGGTGTCGATCGAGTGCAGGGAGACCGAGCCCACCAGCGAGCCGTCCCCCGCGTCGACGACCGCCCACGACGCGTGATCCCCGGCGCTCCAGTTCATCCGCCGGCTCAACCAGACCGCGGCGTCCTCGAGGGTCGTCGTCCGGGAGCCGTTCCAGAGCCGGATCTGCTCGTCGTTCAGCGCGGCCAGCACGTCAGCGGCGTCCTCGACTCCCCACGGCCGCAGTCGCCAGGGGCCGGCCGCCAGCTCCACCGGATCCATGCGGTGATCCTGCCCCCACCGCCAGGGTGCGTCGCGCAGGGCTAGTCTGAGCGGCGCAACTCGACGACAGCTCTTACACGCAGCAGGGGAGCGCTTCGGCGCTGAGAGTGCGGGAAACCGCAGACCCTCGAACCTGATCCGGGTCATGCCGGCGCAGGGAGTCTGGAGGAATCCATGGCCGAGCAGGCCGTCCGTTCGTCGTCCCCCGACCGCGTTCCCGTCCGGTGGCGCACCGTCGACATCGTCGTCACCGCCGTCCTCGGCGTCGCCTTCGGCGTCGTCTTCTGGGCCTGGGGCCTGCTGTGGAACACCACCGGGGCCGCGTTCACGGCGTTCCCGCCCGCGCAGGCCTTCATGTACGGGGTGTGGCTGCTGCCCGCCGTCGTGGCCCCGCTGATCGTCCGCAAGGCGGGCGCCGGCCTCTTCGCCGAGTTCATCGCGGCGGTCGTCTCGGCGCTGCTCGGCTCATCCTGGGGCGCGCAGGTGCTGCTGTACGGCCTGCTGCAGGGCGCGGCCGGCGAGGCCGGCTACGCCGTCTTCCGCTACCGCCGCTTCGGCCTGCCGCAGGCGCTGCTGTCAGCGGCCCTCGCCGGCGGGATGGCCGCGGCCCTCGACCTCTTCTACTGGTACCCCCTGTGGGCTGGCACCTGGAAGCTGACCTACGTGGGCCTCATCGTGGCCAGCACCGTCGTCATCTGTGGGCTGGGCGGACCGGCGCTGGTCCGGGCGCTGGCCCGCACCGGGGTGCTCAGCTCCTTCGCCGCGGGCCGGGGCCGCGCCTGAGCCGGCGGGAACCGATCGGAGGTCCCGTGCTGCCGGCCGGAGTGAGCCGCACGCGGGCGGCCGGTCGACCGGTCGGGGTCGTCGCGCGGGGGCTCGGGATCCGGCACGCCGCGCGGCGCGCCTGGGCCCTCCGCGTCGGTCGACCTGGCGGTCGAGCCGGGCGAGCGCGTGCTGGTGACCGGCGCATCCGGCGCGGGCAAGTCCACGCTGCTAGCCGCGATCGCGGGAATCCTCTCCGACGAGGGCATCGAGACCACCGGCGATCTCCTCGTCGACGGCCGGATGCCGCACGCCGCCCGCGATCGGCTCGGGATGCTGGCCCAGGATCCGGACGCCCAGCTGGTGATGACCCGCGCCGGGGACGACGTCGCGTTCGGTCTGGAGAACGCCGGCGTCGCCCCCGGCGAGATCTGGCACCGGGTGGACGCCGCCCTGGCCGCCGTCGGCTTCCCGTACGGCCGCGACCGGCCCACCCAGGCGCTCTCCGGCGGGGAGAAGCAGCGGCTGGTTCTGGCCGGCGCGCTGGCCCGGAGGCCCGGCCTGCTCCTGCTCGACGAGCCGACCGCCCAGCTCGACCCGGACGGCGCGGCGCTGGTGCGAGCGGCCGTCGCCCGCGCGACCGCCGACCGGGGCTGCACCGTGCTCGTCGTCGACCACGACGCCGGGCCCTGGCTGCCGCTGGTCGACCGGGTGGTGGAGGTGGTCGACGGCGGGATCGTCGCGCACGGGCCCGACTGGCAGCCCACCCCGCGGGCCACGGGCCTGCGCCTGCCCGACGCAGCGGAGGGACCGGTCCTCCTCTCCGCCGACGCAGCCGGGTTCACCTACCGCGGTGCGCCGGTACCGGCCCTCGCGGCGACCGACGCCGTCCTCCGCAGCGGCCGGGCGCTCGCTGTCACCGGTTCGAACGGCACCGGGAAGTCGACTTTGGCGCTGCTGTTGGCCGGGCTGCGCGCGCCCACCACCGGGCGGGTCGTCGCCGATCCCGTGCTGGCCGACGGCGTGCGACGGGGTCAGCCGGCCCCGCACCGCTGGCGGGCCGGTGAGCTGGTGACCCGGATCGGCACCGTCTTCCAGAACCCGGAGCAGCAGTTCCTCACCGGCCGGCTGCGCGACGAGCTGGCGCTCGGGCCGCTGCGCTCGGGCGAGCACGCGTTCGCGGCCCGGGTCACCGCCGACGCGCTCCTCGAGCGGCTGGGCCTGACCGCGTTCGCCGACGCCAACCCGTACACGCTCTCCGGCGGCCAGCAGCGTCGGCTGTCGGTCGCTACCGCCCTGGCCACCTCGCCCCGCGTGCTCGTACTCGACGAGCCGACGTTCGGCCAGGACGCCGCCACCTGGCGGGAGCTGGTGACCCTGCTGGCCGAGCAGCGGGCCGCCGGCTGCGCAGTCGCCGTCGTCACCCATGACGCCGACCTCGTCGAGACCTTCGCCGACGATCGGGTCGAGCTGTGATGTCCCTCACGCTGGGCACGGCGCCGGACGTCGCGCTGTCGCGGATCAACCCGGTCGCCCAGCTCGGAGCGATCCTCGTCGTCACGCTGGTACTGCTGACCACCCTGGACGTCGTCACCCCAGCGGTCGCTCGTCGCCGCGGAGCTGTGCCTGTTCCCCGCCGCCGGGCTGACCAGCCCGCGCGTCGTGTGGCTGCGGACATGGCCGCTGCTCCTGGGCGCGACCGGGGTAGGAGTGGTGAACGTGCTGCTCGCCGAGGATGCCACCGCGGGAGCCGGAGCCGCCCTCACCCTGCGCGTGCTCGGGCTGGCACTGCCCGGCGTCCTGCTGGTCGCCTCCACCGACCCGGTGCGGATGGCCGACGCACTGACCATCCACTGGCGGGTATCGCCGCGGTTCGCCTACGGCGCCCTGGCCGCCCTCCGGCTGGTCCCGCTGCTGATGACCGAGTTCGAGTCGGCCCGGCTGGCGCGCCGCACCCGCGGGGTCGAGGCGGGCCGCAACCCCGTGGCGCTGGCCCGGCTGTTCGCCGGCACCGCGTTCACCCTGCTGGTCAGCGCGCTGCGCCGCGGCTCCCGGCTGGCGACCGCGATGGACGCCCGAGGCTTCGACTCCGGGATCCCGCGCACCAATGCCCGCGGATCTCGGCTGCACGGCCGCGACGTGCTCTTCGTGCTGGCCACGGTCGGGGTCTGCGCGACCGCCCTCACCGTGAGCATCACCGCGGGCGCCTGGCACCCGGTCTTCGTCGGATGAGCCCGATCGGGTGTCGGTCCGATGGCGCCGCGCTGCTGACCGCGCGCATCCGTGATGCACTGAGCGTCGCCGACCTCCCCGTCACCGCCGGCCCCGGAGAGCCTCCGACCCCGGTGACTCCGGCCTCAGTAGGTTTGAGCGGCGACGGGGTGGTCCATACGACATTGTTCGGTCGCCCGTGCACACGGCGACCCGGAAGTGGGGGGTTGCCGGCGTGAGAGGGCAAGCGGCGGGGCCGACGTGGCCGTCCGCGACCCCGCCGGACGCCGGGAGCGGCCTGTCCTGGGAGCTCTCGGACGTCGCCGAGCTGCCGCGGGTGCGCGCCGAACTGCGGCGCGAGGTCACCGTGCCGGCCGAGTCGGCCCCCGGGGCGGCGGAGCAACGCGACCACCTGGTCCTGGCGCTGGACGAGATGGCGTCGAACGCGCTGCGGCACGGGGGCGGCGGGGTGACGGCCAGCGTGCGCACCACCGCCGACGCGTGGTTGATCGAGGTCTCCGACCGGGCCTGGTCCCGGCCGCCGACACCGGCGATCGGCCGGGATCCCAGCGAGGGCGGCCTGGGCCTCTACCTCATCGCCGAGCTGGCGATCGAGCACGGCTGGTACGTCGACGCGGGCTGCAAGCACGTCTGGGCGCTCATCCCCCGGTCATGAGATGCGGACGGCCACCAGGGCGACGTCGTCGTTCAGGCGACCCGGCCGCACCCGGCCGACCAGGTCGTCGCACAGCTGCGTGAGCGGCCGGCCGGCCGTGCCGGCCAGCGCTGCGGTGAGCGCGGCGATGCCCTCGTCGTAGGGCAGGTCCGGGCCCTCGACCAGGCCGTCGGTGTAGAGCAGCACGGTCGATCCGCTGCGCACCTGCGTGACCTGCTCCGACCGGACCGCCGCGGGGTCGACCCCGAGCATGAGTTCCGGCCGCTGCCCGGTCAGCTGCTCGATCCGCCCGTCGGCGTGCAGCACCAGCGGAGGCGGGTGCCCGGCATTGGACCAGCGCAGCCGCATGACGCCGCCGGCCCGCTCGTCGGCGGTCTGCTCCAGCCGGACGATCGCTCCGGTCGCCATGGCGGTGACGCCCAGCCCGCGCATCGCCGCGTCCAGCCCGGACAGCACGTCGACCGGCCCTGCGCCGGCCCGGTAGGCGATGCCGCGCAGCAGCCCCCGCAGCTGGCCCATGGCCGCCGCCGCCTCGGCGTCGTGGCCGACGACGTCGCCGATGACGAGCATCGTCGCGCCGTCCGGCTGGACGAGGGCGTCGTACCAGTCGCCGCCGACCTCCGCGGCCTCGAGGGCGGGGTCGTACCGGACGACGACCTCGACGCCGTCGAGCACCGGCGGATCGGTGAGCAGGCTGCGCTGCAGCCGCTCGGCGATCCGTCGCTGCTGGCTTCCCAGGCGGGCGTTGTCGAGGGCGAGGGCGATCCGCGTCGCGATGTCGCGGGCGGTGGCGACGTCCTCGTCGTCAGGCACGGGCCGCTCGGCCGAGCGATAGATGCTCATCGCGCCCAGCACCCGCCCGCGCGCCGTCAGCGGCACCGCCAGGGCGGTCTGCGGGGAGAGCCGTCGCAGCACGGCGCCGGCCTGGGGGTTCAGGGTCCGGCCGACCGCGGCGTCCACGTCCTCCACCACGATGATCGACCCGGACGCCAGCGCGCGCACGAGCGGGGCCGTCGTCGTCAGGGCGGCCAGCCGCAGTTCCCCGTAGCGGGCGACGTCCGAACGCAGCGCCGGGTCGCGGTGCCAGCTGCCGACGTCGCGGAGACGGCCGTCCTCGTCGGCGAAGCTGGCCACCGACCAGTCGCCGAGCAGCGGCACGACCGCCTCGGCGATCCGCTGCAGCGCGATCTCCTCCGCACCGGGGGTCATGAGGTCGCTGGACAGGGCGTCGGCCACCTCCGCGATGAGGGCCAACCTGGCCGCGCTGCGAGCCGCGCGCTCCTCGGCCGCCTTCCGCTCGGTCACCTCGACGAAGTAGACCGACAACCCGTCGGGACCCGGATACGCACGGATCTCGTACCAGGCCTCCAGCGGCGCCGGGTAGTGCGCCTCGAACGTGCGGGGCTCACCGGACTCCACCGCCCCGCGGTAGTGCTCCTCGAACGCCGTGCCCACGGCGGCCGGGAACAGCTCCCAGATGCTGCCCCCGAGCAGCTCCTCGCGCGGCCGGCGCAGCACCCGCTCGGCCTCGGCGTTGACGTAGGCGAAGCGCCAGTCGCGGTCGAGGGAGAAGAACGCCGCGGTCATCGTCTCCAGCACCCGCGCCACCCGGGCGTCGCCGTGCCGCTGCCGGGTCGTGTCGTACGCGGCCCCGATCAGGCGCACGGGAGTGCCGTCGGCGTCCACCAGTACCCGTCCGCGGCCCTGCACCCAACGGGTCTCCCCGCCGGGCAGCACCACGCGGTACTCGACGTCGAGGTCGCCGCGCATCTCGATCGTCGTCCGCATGGCCTCGGCGGTGCGCTCGACGTCCTCGGGGTGCAGCCGGGCGAAGAAGGCGTCGATGGTGCCGGCGAACGCGTCCGGTGCGTAGCCGAAGAGGTCCATCAGCCGGTCGTCCCAGCTCAGGGCGCCGGAGATCAGGTCGTAGTCGAAGCTGCCGATCCCGGCGGCCTCGATGGCCAGCTCGGCGCGCAGGCGGTACACGGCGGAGTCGTGGTTGTCCTCGGCGTCGGAGCCAGGAGGGAGGTCTGCGGGGCGTACGTGCACCGTCGCACGTCCTTCCGTTCGCCCGGCGGGCGGCTCGTCCGCCGGTCGGGCGGGACGGGCACACGTCGACCCCGCCCCGGTGGTTCGAGGCGGGGTCGGAGCAGTTTGTTCGGGGCCGACGATCGTCGGCCCGGGTCGAACAGTAGTCGACCGGGGAAAGGCGCAGGTGGCGCGGCCGGGACGGACCGTTCCGGCCGCCCGGCCGCCGCGGACGCCGTCCTCGATCGCCGCCGCTCCCCGGCGCCGTCCGCCGTGTCGGTCTGCTACCGGCCGGCACCCGTTCGCGGCCCCGGGGGGCGGCGGGCTCGCACCTCGTGCCCTCACCTGGCCAGGCGCTGCGCGGTCAGAGGTCCGGGGACGACGGGGGGTCGTCGTCCGCCGGACACCGGCAGGACCTGGGGTTCTCCTCGTCGACGGATCCGGTCGGGCGGAGCCGGCGTCCGTCGGCGACGGTCCGCGCCTTCCGAGTGGGACCGCGCTCTGAAAGGAGGCGGTCGGTCGAGGCGAGACGTCGTACGAGGAAGCCGGTCCGGCGGTCGGAGTGCACCGTCGGGAGGAACCAGGGGGCGGCCGAGGTCGGCCGGGGTGCTGCTGTACGCGGTAGCGACCGAGTGGCGGGCGGTCACCCCGGGGAAGGGGGGCGACCGGTACCGGCGCGCTCGTCGCGGTGCGGAGGGACGGCGTCTCGCGGCTGGCTGCCGCGGGCGCGCATGGTGGTCAGCCGGTGTCCGGCCAACCGGGGGGCGAACCCCGCGCGAGGGGTGCGCCCGGGGACCCGCGGATGCCGGCCGGGGCCCGGGCCCGGGACTCCGGCAGTCCGGTGGCTCCGGTGCGTGGGGTGCCGGGTGACGAGGCCGGGACCCTGCCCAGGAGCTGCCGGGGGGCCGGCGATCCGGGAGCGGGACGGTGCGCCGCGGCGGGGGAAGGCGCCGCGGGCGGGATCATGGGGGTGCTGGGCAGCTCGCGCAGGACGACCGGTGGATCGACCGGCCGGGCGCCCGCGCGATAGGGCCGGCGGGGGGCCGCGCCGCCCCAGGCGAGGTACGCGCCGTCCGGTCCGGCGCCCCAGAGGGCGGCCCGGCGGGTCAGCCCGCGCAGCAGGTCCCGTAGCCGCCGGGGCACCGAGGAGGACGGCGGCGCGGGCGGAGCGGCGGGAGCCGGTGCGGGTCGCGGCAGCGTGCTCGACAGCGGCGGCCGGGCGGCCGGGGCCGGCTGCACCGAGCGCAGCGGTACCGGCCGTGGTCCTCCGGAGCGGGAGGGGGTGGCGGTGCGCGGCTGCATCGTGCGCATCGGGTCCCAGCGGTCGGCCACCGTGCGGCTGCCGACCGGGCGCGCGCCGGCCGAGCGGTGGACCGCCGCGCGCCGGGGGCGGGGCCGGCGGCGCAGCGGCACGTCATCGGCCCGGTCGAGCACGTCGATCAGGCCGGCGAGGGTGAGGCCGGCGTCCGGATCGGCCGAGGACGGCGGCAGGGTGGCGGCGGTGGCCTGCTCCATGCCCATGTGCGTCCTCCTGAGGTCTGTGACCGCAGCCGGGGAAGGTGCTGCGGTCAGGGAGAAACCTAGGGACGGACGGGCCCTGCGACGGCGTCCTGCGACACCCGGGACGGGGCGCGTGACCGAACCGTTGTGACGGATGTCCGGACGGCCCGGTGACCCCCCGCCCGGGCCGTGCACTTGTCGACAAGCCGGTGCCCGCTGAGCGTGAAAATGGCTGTCCGGGACGTCGCTCGTCCCGGCGACGCGGCGACGCGCCCGGCGTGTCGGGCGGCGTCAGGCCAGCCGCGCGGCGATCGCGGCGGCAAACCGGGCGGCGGCGCCGTCGTCGGTTGCCAGGAAGAGGCTGGGCTCGGTGAGTTCCAGCTCGAGCAGCACCGGGCCGCCGTCGGCGCCGGGCACCAGGTCGACCCGCGCGTACAGCGGAGGGGTACCGGTGCGCCCCACCACCAGGTCGAGGACGGCGTCGCCGATGTCGCGTTGCGCGGTGGTGGCGGTGCGGGCGCTGATCTGCTCCTCGGCGAACAGTCCCTCCCCCAGCGGCGGCCCGGCGAGCAGCGCGCCCTTGCCGAACGCGTGGCTGTACCGCCCGTCGAGGTAGACCAGCCCGGACTCACCCTCGTCGTCCAGCCGGTCGAGGTAGGGCTGGACCATGACGGCCCGCCCGCCGTCCAGGATGCGCCGGGCGAAAGCCGCGGCGGCCGGGTCGCCCGGCGCGAACCGTGCGGTGTCGCGGGCGCCGGCCGAGACGGTGGGCTTGACGACGACGTCGCCGGACCAGCGGGCCAAGGCCGCGTCGACGTCCGCCGGCCCCTCCACCCACGCGGTCGGGACGACGGGAAGGCCGGCGACGGCGAGCTCGGCGAGGTAGCGCTTGTCGGTGTTCCAGGTGAGCACCTCGACCGGGTTGAACAGGCGGGTGCGGTCCTGCACCGTCCGCGCCCAGTCGAGGAAGTCGTCCCGCCGGGGCGCGTAGTCCCAGGTCGAGCGGACGACGACGGCGTCGGCTGCGGCCCAGTCGACGGCGGGGTCCGCCCAGTCGGCCACGGTCGCGGCGACGCCCCGGTCGGTGAGGGCGGCGAGCAGCAACGGCTCGTCGTCGTCCGTGCCGCGGGCTCCGGCGCAGCTGGCGAGGATCACGGCGGGCATGGCCCGATCCTGCCGTCCGCGCTGCTGGGAGGATGCGCCGGTGCCCGAGCCGACTCCCCTGGTCATCGACACCGACCCCGGCATCGACGACGCGGTGGCGATCCTGCTGGCGCTGGCGAGCCCGGAGGTCGACCTGCGGCTGGTGACCACGGTGCACGGCAACGTGGAGCTGGCGCAGGCCACCGAGAACGCGCTGCGGGTGCTGCACCTGGCCGGCCGGTCAGACGTGCCGGTGGCAGCGGGTGCGGCGCAGTCGCTCGTGCATCCGCAGCCGGAGCGGGCCGGGCACGTGCACGGCGCCGAGGGGCTGGGCGGGGTCGAGCTGCCGCCGTCCCCGGCCACGATCGATCCACGCCCGGCGGTCGTGGCGCTGGCCGACCTGCTGATGAGCTCGGAGCGGCCGGTGACCGTGGCCGCGATCGGGCCGCTGACAAATCTCGCGCTGCTGCTGCGGGTCTTCCCGGACGCCGCGGCGCGGATCGGCCGGCTGGTGGTCATGGGCGGCTCGGCGGGCCGGGGCGGCAACGTCACCGCGGCGGCGGAGTTCAACATGTGGGCCGATCCGGAGGCGGCGCACATGGTGCTGACCTCGACGGTGCCCACCACGCTGGTGGGCCTCGACGTCACCCTGCCGACGGTGCTGACGGCCGAGGGGATCGCCCGGTTCGCGTCCGCCGGCCCGGTCGGCGCGCAGGCCGCGGCAATCCTGCAGCAGTACGTGGCCAACGCCCGCACCGCCTACGGCGTGGACGGCGTGGTGGTGCACGACGCGCTCGCGGTGACCGAGGCCATCGTGCCGGGCACGCTGGGCACCGTCCGGCGTGACGTCGTCGTCGACACCGGGCTGGGCGCCGGGCGCGGTCAGACCCTCGTCGACCGCCGCTCGGTCTCCTCCGCATCGACCGCGGTGGACGTCGCCGAGACCGTGGACAGCGCGGCCGCCGTCGATTCCTGGTCAGCCGACTCTCCCGGCCCTGACCGCGTTCCCGACGCTGCCGGGCTCAGCCCTGCTGGGTCGAGGCGACGATGCCCGCCGCGATGTCGCGCAGCTTGCGGTTGTAGCGCTGGGAGGCGTCGCGCAGCAGGTCGAAGGCCTGCTCGGCGCTGACGTGCCGCTGCGCCATCAGCACCCCCTTGGCCTGCTCGATCACCGCACGCGACTCCATGGCCAGCCGCATGTTGTGCGCCTGGTCGACCACGCGGGCGTGCGCGTCGGCGTTGGCGATCGCAACCGCGACCGCCTCGGCCACCTCGACACCCGCGGCGAACGCCCCCTCGGAGGCGAAGGCGCCGACCTTCGACGAGTACACGTTCAGCGCACCGATGGAGGAACCCTGGAACGGCAGCGGAACCGACAGCGAGCTCCGGACGCCGTACGCGGCGACCTTGGCCGCGTAGTCGGGCCAGCGGGTCTCGGTCGTCATGTCGTCGACCCGCAGGGTCACCCCGCCCCGGCCGGCGTCCATGCACGGCCCGTACCCGTGCTGGTACTGCATCTCGTCGGCGGCCAGGGCCATGTCCCCGTGGTGCGCCGCGGTGAACGGCTGCTCACCGCGGATCAGCGTGATCGACGTCGACTCCGCACCGGGGATGCCCCGGGAGGCGATCGTCACGACTTCGGTGAGCACGTCCTCCAGTGGCCGGTCGGCCAGGACCACCCGGCTCAGCTCCCGCAGCAGCTCGTTCACGACCCCAGTCTGCCTGGTGGACCGCGTGGCGGGGGGAGCCCCTTCTGCGGCGCCGGACCGTTTCGGTCAGGATGGGGCCTGGCCGCGCACGGCGGCCAGCAGCTGCGCGGCGCCCGCGCGGACGAGGGGGAGGCGATGGCCGAGCACGCCGACGCAGAACCCTCGTCGCGGCCCTCGCCGACGGCCTGGCCGGTCGCACCGGTGCCCTCGGTGCCCGGCGACATCTGGCACTGGCAGCTCGACGCGATGCCGGTGATCTCGCGCGTCCGCATGGACCTGCGGGCCCGGATCGGCCACCCGTCCGTGGCCTCCGGGTCGACCGAGGATGCCCGCGACGGCCTGCTCCTGGTCTTCGAGGAGCTGGCGTCCAACGCCCTGCGCCACGGCGGCGGCGACGTCCGTGCGCTGATCATCGCCAGCCGGGGCGGCTGGCTGCTGGACCTCAGCGACGAGGCGCCGGACCGGCCACCGGTGCCTGCGGTCGACCGTGACCCCGCACTGGGCGGCATGGGCCTGCACCTGGTCGCCCAGCTGTCGACCGACTACGGGTGGGAGCGCCGCCCCGGGCGCAAGCACGTCTGGGCGCAGCTGCCTTCGGGACGCGAGGTGCCGACAGAGCGGCGCAACGGTCGTCTGCCGGAGCCCCGCTCACCGCGTGCCGGCTGGCTCGACTGAGAGAGGGCCCGCCGGCCCCAGCGCTCCGGACGGGTCCCTGCAGCGGCGCCTTCAGTCGTTGAGGCGGGCACGCTCCTCGCGCAGGGCCTGGAAGACCCAGCGGCGGACGCGGTCCTGCTCCTTCTCCTTGATGTCGACGAACCGCAGCGACAGCGTCCAGCGCGCGCCACGCGCCCCCGAGCGGATCACCTCGGCGCGGCAGGCCACGGGGCCGTCCTCCAGGTCGATGCGCAGGTCGATGGTCTCGCCCGGCTCGGGCAGGTGCCCCATGCCCTCGAGGACGACCCGGGCGCCGTCCTCGCTGAGGTCGGCGGTCTCGGCCTTCAGCTCCAGGCTGCCCACGCCGATCTCGGCGGGGACGACGACCCGCCCACGCACCGCCTTGCGGCGCTGCGTCACCTCGGCCGGACCGGTGATCCGCAGCTGCCAGCGGATGACCACGCCGAGCTGCACCGAGGTGACCTCGGCGGGCACGGCGCGCTGGTCCTCCGGTCGCACCCAGAGCACCTCGACGGCGTTGCCGACGGCGACGACGGTCTGGTCCACGTAGTCGGAGACGGACGGCCGGACGACGATCTCGTCGCCGTCCGCTGCCTCGACCCGGCTGCTCACCGTGATCCCCCTGCCGGTGAGCGAGATCTGCGCCTCGCTGTCGACCTCGGGGTGGTCGATCCCGGGCTCGCTGGTCATGACGTCCTCTCCTCGTGCCGGGTCATCGGCAGCGCAGTTCGTCCGGCCGGTGCCCGCCGGCAAACCGTAGCCGTCGGGGACCTGCCGGTTGCACGCCGTCCGTCCCGACGCGCCGCTGTGCCTGCCTCGCAGGAGTGCCGCGAGGCCTCCGACGGGTGGTGCGGCGCGGCGTCAGCCGTTGGTACGGCGGGCGGTCCAGCTGCTGACGAAGTCCCGCAGGCTGCGGGTCGGACGCAGCCAGGCGCCGTCCGGCGGCAGCGCGTCCAGCCGGACCCGGTCCAGCGGCTCGGTGAACGCCCCGGGCACGTCCTCGATGTCGATGAACTCGATCAGGTCCGAGCTGATCGCGTAGCCGGCCACCTCGCTGAAGGCGACGACGACCACCTCGACGCCCGCCCGCGCGAGATCCTCCAGCGGTTCGGCGAAGTTGCGCCCGTCGCCGGAGAAGACCACCAGGCGGCGTAGCCGGTGGCTGTGCCGGCGGACGTCGATGTGGTCGAGCATGTCCTGGTCGATGTCATCGTCGGGCTGCGCCTTCGGGCGGGCGAAGACGGCGAACCCGAATCCGCGCAGCGCCTCCACCCAACGCTGCAGCGAGCCGACCACCGGCGGGATGTTGGCGAAGACGCACGCCTCCACCTCGGGGGCGTCGACCGCCTCGGGATCGCCCGCCCCGTCGACGAACCAGGCCGCGATCGCGTCGAACCGGGGCCGCGACGCCGCCGTGGGGCGGGCGCCGATGACCGTCGACAGCGTCATGTCGATGTTCGGGGCGTCCCAGATCAGCAGATCCAGCGGCGGACGCTGCTCGACCTGCACCGCCGCCGAGCTCGGCGCCGGCCCCGCGTCGTCGAGCACGTCGATCCGGGTGTCGTCGTCCACGCTGTCCAGCACGTACGCAGTCTGCCCGCCGACGGGTCCTCCGTCGGACGCCGGGGCCCTGACCGGCGGTCCCGCGGGCGCCGTGGCGCGGCGGACCCGGCGGCGCACCGGCCGGTCGGGGTCGCCGGTGTCAGCGCCCACGGGGCGGCGCGGGACTGTCCGGCGCTCGTCCGCTGACCGGGTGCGGTGGCGCGCAGACCCCGCGCAGGTCGCCCTCGTGGACCCGGTGCACCCAGGTCGGCACGTCGGCGGCGGGCATCGGCCGGCCGAGCAGCCAGCCCTGGGCCATGTCGCAACCGGCCTGCCGCACCATGCGCAGGTGCTCGGGGTTCTCCACGCCCTCGGCGACCGAGCGGATGCCGAGGGTGCGGGTGAGCGCCACGATCGCGGTGAGGACCGCACCGGCGTCGGCGTCGGAGGCCCGCTCGGCGGCGGCGAGCAGCGATCGGTCGATCTTGAGGGTGCCGATGGGCAGCGCGAACAGCTGGGCCAGCGACGACCAGCCCGTGCCGAAGTCGTCGATGGCCACACGCACCCCGAGGCCGCGCAGCACGCTGAGCTGGTCCTCGGCGCGGGTGGGGTCCTCGGCCACGCTGGTCTCGGTCAGCTCGAGGACGAGCCGCTCCGGCGGCAGGCCGGACTCCCGCAGCGCCACCCGGACGTCGCGCACCAGCGTCTCGGTGGCGAAGTGCCGCGCGCTGACGTTGACCGACATCCTCAGGTCCAGGCCCTGCGCCGCCCACGCCGCGGCCTGCTGGGTGGTCTCCCTGAGCAGGCGACGGGTGATCGGGATGACCTGACCGGTCTCCTCTGCGACCGCGAGGAAGGCGTCGGGCAGGAGCAGGCCGCGCTCGGGATGGTTCCAGCGGACCAGCGCCTCCACGGCCTCGATCCGCCCGCTGCCGAGGTCCATGACCGGCTGGTAGTGGACGACGAGCTGGTCGATGGCGTCGTCCCGGAGGCGGGTGGCCACCTCCAACCGCCACCGGGCAGCCTCGCGCAGCCCCGGTGAGAACAGGTGCACGCGCTCGCGGCCCAGACCCTTGGCGGCGAACATCGCCGCGTCGGCGTCGCTGAGCAGGGCGTGCGCGTCGTGGGTGCCGGCCCGGGCGACCGCCACACCGATGCTGACCGAGAGCGGCACCGAGAGTCCGTCGACGGTGAACGGCAACGCGAACGACTGCTGCAGCCGGAAGGCCAGCGCCGCGGCCTCCGCCGAATCGCACTCCTGCGCCAGGACGAGGAACTGGTCGCCGCCCAGGCGCCCCACGGCGTCACCGGGGCGAACCTGGTCGAGCAGCCGGCGGGCCACCTGGCCCAGCAGCGCGTCACCGACCTGGTGCCCCAGCGAGTCGTTGACCGTCTTGAACGCGTCCAGGTCCAGGTACAGCAGCGCGGTGCTCGTCGAGCGGCGCTCGTGCACCCCGCCCGCGCGGGCCGCGGCCAGCGCCTCGTCCAGCGCCTCGTCGATCAGGGCGAGCATGCGCGACCGGTTGGGCAGCCCGGTGAGGTCGTCGTGGCCGGCCTGCCACAGCAGCACCTGCTCGCCCTCGACCCGCTCGGTGATGTCGGTGTGGCTGACCACGAGCCGGCCGGAGGACATGACCCGCGAGGCCTGGACGCGGAACCAGCGGGTCTGGGACCCGAGCCGGCAGGCGTAGTCGTAGTCGAACGGCCGCACCGCGCCGGACGACGAGGCAGCCAGCTGCCGGATGCCCTCGGCGAGCGCCGCGTGGTCGCGCGCGGTCAGGCCGCTGGCCATGGCCGCCACGTAGTCGTCGCCCACCCCGCCCGGGTCGAGCCCGTCCTGCCGCAACAGGTTCCCGTTGGCCCGCCAGGCCGCGTTGGTCGACTCGATCCGCCCGTCCCGGCCCACCAGCACGGTGGCTGCGGGCAGCGACTCCAGCACGGCGGTGAGCTCGGCGAACTCGGCGTTGCGCCGCTCGTCGCCGCGCCACCAGTCGTCGATGTCCCGGGCGAACACCGCCACACCGTCGTCGTCGGGGAAGGCGCGCACCTCGAACCAGCGCTGGAGCTCCTCGGAGAAGTGCTGGACGACCCGCGCGTCGCGTTCGCGCAGCACCTCGGTCAGGCGCGCTTCGAGCAGCGACCCGCGGATCTGCGGGAAGACCTCACGCACGTCCTGCCCGAGGAGTTCCTCGGCTCGCCGGCCCAGCATCGCCAGGGCGGCCGCGTTCAGGTAGGTGATCCGCCACGTCGCGTCTAGGTGGTAGACGGCGTCGGGGAGGGAGGAGAGCAGATCGGGCCCCCGGCCGCGCTCGTCTGGCTGCACGCTCGCCCGCTCTTTCGCTCCAGGAGGTCCACGGTCCGGACGACGCCCGCTCGGACGCCGGACGGTGTCGGCTCCGGAACGTTCCGCACCCGGCCCATTGTCGAGAGTAGCGGCCCGCCTCAGCCGCGGGGCGCCGCGATCGCGGCCCGCTCCACCAGTCTCGAGGCCGGTGGACCAGCGGGAACCGTGCCCAGGACGGGCGCCCAGTCGCCGTCCAGCCGGGTCGCGCAAAAGACGTCGGCGACCTCTGGCGCGGCGTGTCGTGACAACAGCGAGCCTTGTAGGCACAGCGCGAGAAGGCTCGCGATCCTCCGGGCACGCGCCGGCAGCTGGTCGGGCTCGCCGAGCTCGGCCTGCAGCCGCTTCACCGCCGCGTCGAGGCGCGCATCGGCCCCCCGGGCCGCGTCGAGCTCGGCGGTGACCGCGGCCAGCGCCTCGGACCCGCGACCCAGGGCACGCAGGACGTCGAGGGCCATCACGTTGCCCGAGCCCTCCCAGATGGAGTTCAGCGGCGCCTGCCGGTAGAGCCGGGGCAGTCCCGAGTCCTCCACGTAGCCGTTGCCACCCAGCACCTCGAGCGCCTCGGCCACCGCGGTCGGCGTCCGCTTGCAGACCCAGAACTTCGCCGCTGCACCGGCCAGCCGCAGGAAGGCCACCTCACCCCCGTCCACGGCCGCGGCCAGGCGGATGGCCAGCGCGGTGGCCGCCTCGCTCTCGACAGCGAGATCGGCCAGCACGTTCTGCATCAGCGGCTGGTCGACCAGCGGCGCACCGAACGCGCGCCGGTGCCGGGCGTGGTGGATGGCCTGGGTGAGCGCGGCGCGCACCGTAGCCGCGGACCCGAGCACGCAGTCGAGCCGCGTCATGGTGACCATCTCGATGATGGTGGGCACCCCCCGGCCGGGCTCCCCCACCAGCCAGCCCGTCGTGCCGTCGAACTCCACCTCGGAGGACGCGTTGGACCGGTCCCCGAGCTTGTCCTTCAGACGTTGCACGTGGAACACGTTGCGCTCGCCGCCGGGCAGCACCCTCGGCACGAGGAAGCACGAGAGACCCTCGTCGAGCTGGGCCAGTACGAGGAACAGATCGCTCATCGGTGCGCTCGTGAACCACTTGTGCCCGGTGATCCGGTAGCTGCCGTCCGTCTGCGCGACCGCCCGCGTGGCGTTCGAACGGACGTCGGAACCGCCCTGCTTCTCGGTCATGCCCATGCCGGCGACCAGGCCGGGCTTCACCGCGGGGTCGGTGAGCCCGAACGCGTACTCGGAGGCGGTCAGCCCGGGCTCGTAGCGGGCGGCGAGGTCGGGCGCGGCCCGCAGTGCCGGGACGACCGCATAGGTCATGGTGACCGGGCAGCCGTGGCCCATCTCGACCTGCGTCCAGCCGAGGTAGCCCACGGCCCGGCGGACGTGGGCGTGGGGGTCGGGCCGGTCCGGGTCCTGCCGCCAGGGCGCCCCGGCGAGCCCGTGCGCGAACGCCGTCCGCATGAGTTCGTGCCAGGCCGGATGGAACTCCACCTCGTCGATCCGGTGCCCGTACCGGTCATGCGTGCGCAGCCTCGGCGGGTTCTCGTTCGCCAGCCGCCCCCACTCCTGCGCCTCCTCACTACCGGCGAGTCGGCCGAGGTCGGACAGCGAGTCCAGCGTCGCCCGATCGGCATGCCGGAGGCAGGCCTCGGCGAGTGCGGCGTCCCCGGCGATCGGGTCGTGCCCGGCCAGCGGCGGCACCTGGTTCACCACCTCGTGCGTCGCGCCCATGGGCAGACCGTACGACCCCGGGACGACTCTCCGGACGGTCCGCCAAGCCCCTCCGCACGCCGATGGCCGGGTGACTACCACAGGTTGATGCACACAGGTGTCACAGTAATTACGAATACTGTGCGTATTCACCCGGTAGAGTTAATGCAGAGGACACGCCGTGACATGGCGGCGACAGAAACAACAGGGGACGAAGCCGGTGGTGGCGCGCCCGGGATTCTTCCTACGGTCCGCCCCGTGCCGCAATCCGTGTCGATCGGAGACGGCCGGGGCCTGACGACGGGTCGCCGGCCGCTGCTCCGACGCGCGCTGGCGGCATGCTTCCTCGGCGCCGGCGTCTACGCCGGGCTGGTGGCCGTCTCCGATCTCGCGGCGCACGCCGACGAGCCCCCCGCGACCACGACGGCCACCGGCGACTCCGCGCAGGCCGCGACCACCGACACCGGGGACGCGACCGCGGCGGCGGACGCCACGTCGGGATCGGTCGAGGGCAGCGGGTCGGCGACCACGACCTCGACCACCACGACGACCACCACGGCACCCGCAGCCGCGACAGCCGCGAGTTCGTCACCCACCGCCACGACGACATCCGCTCCCACCGACAGCGCCGGTGACGCGAACCTGGCGTCTGCGGATGCCGCGTCGGCGACGACGACCACGACCACGACGACGACCACGACCACGGCCTCCGACGAGACGACCTCATCAGGGACGAGCAGCGTCACGAAGGTCGAGGCCACGTCGACGACCGTCACGACCACCGCCGTCACGGCCGGCTCGGCCGCGGACAGCGCGGACAGCGCGGACACGAGTACGGACGCCGCGTGCCCGAGCAGCCCCATCGAGTCGGACACAGCACCCGACGACGCCTGCGCGACCCCGCCCACCGAGGCCGAGGCCGAGGCCCCGGAGGCCGCCGAGATCCGGGCGACCGAGACCGCCGGGGACGCCGACCGCGTGGCGCAGACCACGAGCGCGGCGATCTCCAGTAGCGACACCGGCACCTCGGCCGCCGCCGGCCTCGCGATCGACTGCGGCCTGCCGCTGTATCCGGCCGCCGACGGCGAGAGCACGGGCAGCCGGCTCCACGCGTCCACCGACGGGTCGCCGGCAGCCGCGTCCGGCGCGCAGCCCGACACGGCCCCCTCGGGTGCTACGCGGCCCGAACCGAAGCCGCTTCCCTCGGCCCCCTCCGGCACCGCGCCGACCGGCTTCTCGGGGTGCACGAGCCAGGGTGGGAGCGCAGGCACGCCCGGCGGCGCCCATGCGCCCACGTCCGCGGTCCTGAGCGGCTGGTACGACCTCTCCCTCGCGGCACATGCCGCTGCGCGACCGGCGCCGGTGGCGGGATCGCCCGCCTCTGCGGCGACCGACCCCGCCACGCAGCCGGACTGACGCGCCGCTTCCGCGGCAGGCGCCTGCCCGCAGGTGTGCCACGGGGGGCACATCACGACCGGATCAGGCTGCAGCCGCCCCGCACCATCACCCATCCACCAGCGCGTCATCTCTCCTTGGCATGGCTCGATGCCGCGCACGCACATCCTAGGGACAAACCATGAAGCGAACCGTTCGAAACGGGATCGCCATTACGGCGATGGCCGGAGGAATGTGGTTCCTCGGCCAGGCCGTGGCAAGCGCAGACACCGGCGACGCGGCGACCGACCCCGCCGCCGCAACCGGCGAGATCACCTCGACGACCTCGGCCGACACCACCGGCGCGTCCGGCGGCGAGGCCGAGGGCAGGAGCGAGAACACCAACACCACCACGGCCGAGAACACCACGTCGAACACCGTGGAGACGGGCCCGATCGACACCGGCGCCAACTCCGCCACGTCCGACGCGAACACGGGCAACAACCTCGGCCAGGTCGAGTCCGTCAGCGGCGGCGAGAGCAACGCCGACCCAGCTGCCTTCTCGGTGCCCAACGGTGAGGGGGGCGGCGGCGACAACCACGCCGACGTCGTGATCCGGACCGGCGACGCCACCAGCGAAGCCACTGCGGGCAGCGGCGACGTCGACGGCTCGAACAACCCCGTAGTCGGCAACGGCGACACCGGCGGCGCCACCGCCACCGGCACGATCGACTCCACCACCACTGCCTCCTCCAGCGGGAGCGGCAAGGGCAAGGGGAGCGGCGAGGCCGAGGCCAAGAGCGAGAACACCAACACCACCACCGCCACCAACACCACGACGAACACCGTGTCGACGGGCGCCATCAACACCGGCGGCAACACCGCGAACTCCTCGGCGAACACCGGCAACAACACCGGTTACGTCTGGTGCTACACGGAGTACGGCGACAACTACTGCACGGTGACGATCATCACCGGCAACGCCACCAGCACCGCGACCGCCGGCAGCGGCGACGTCACCAACAGCAACAACCCCGTCGTCGGGAACAGCGGCAACTGGGACAAGGACGACGGCAAGAAGGACGACGGCAAGAAGGACGACGGCAAGAAGGACGACGGCAAGAAGGACGACGACGGCAAGAAGGACGGGGACTGCCCCGAGGCCAAGCCGGTCGTCAAGCCGGTCGTCAAGCCGGTCGTCAAGCCGGTCGTGAAGCCGGTGGTCACGCCGGTCGTCGCGCCGACGACGTCCGCACCCCCGGTGCTCAGCTCCGAGCAGCCGGTCGCAGAGCTCGCCTACACCGGGGCCGAGGTCTCCACGCCGCTGACCGCGGGCCTCATCGCCCTCGGCGCCGGCCTGTTCCTCACCCTCGCGGCCCGTCGTCGGGAGACGACGACCGAGTGACGGTCCCCACCCCGATCCGCCCCTCCGATCCATCCATCCGGTGCGCCGTCTCTCCTCGGCATGGCTCGACGGCGCACGACTCCAGCAAGGGAAACGACAGATGAAACGAACCGTGCGCAACGGCATCGCCATCGCCGCAATGTCCGGGGGCATGTGGCTCCTCGGTCAGGCAGTGGCCAGCGCAGATCCCGGCGACACCGCCGCCACCGGCGACGTGACGTCGTCGACCTCCGCCGAGACCACCGGATCCTCCGGCGGCGAGGCCCAGGCCAAGAGCGAGAACACCAACGTCACCACCGCCGAGACCACGACGACGAACACCGTGTCGACCGGCCCGATCACCACCGGCGGCAACTCCGCCACGTCCTCGGCCAACACCGGCAACAACAGCGGCAGCGCGTCCGCCGGCGGCAGCGGAGGTGACAACGAGGCCGAGGTCACGATCCGGACCGGTGACGCCTCGAGCTCCGCGTCCGCATCCAGCGGAAGCGTCTCGAACAGCAACAACCCCAAGGTCGGCAACGGCGGCGGCGGTGCCACCGCCACCGGCACGATCGACTCGACCACCACCGCCACATCCAGCGGCGGGTCGGGCAAGCGCGGCTCCGGCGGGGAGGCCGAGGCCGACAGCGAGAACACCAACATCACCACCGCGACCACCACCACGGTCAACGACGTCGAGACCGGGCCGATCACCACCGGCTACAACTCGGCGACCTCGTCGGCCAACAGCGGCGGCAACGCGGGTGGCGCGTCCGCCGGTGACGGCGGGGCGATGGTCCTGGACCGCGTCAACGGCACCGGCGGACCGCGCCGCGGCGGGGACGCCGCGGCCGAGGTGCGCATCCGGACCGGGGACGCCTCGAGCTCCGCCGAGGTCTCCAGTGGAGACGTCAGCAGCTCGAACAACCCCACGGTGGGCAACGGCTCCGGCGGCTCCGGCGGCTCCGGCGGCTCCGGCAACGGCGGGGACGCCGAGGGCGTCATCACCTCGACCACCAACGCCACCGTCAACGGCAGCAACCGCGACAAGAAGCCCGACGGCAAGCGCGACGACGGCAAGCGTGGCGACGGCAAGAAGGGACGCTCCGGCAGCGAAGCGGAGGCCAAGAGCGAGAACGTCAACATCACCACCGCGGTCAACACCACGGTGAACACTGTGGAGACCGGGCCGATCACCACCGGCTACAACTCGGCGGACTCGTCGGCCAACAGCGGCTACAACTACGGCGAGGCGTTCGCCGGCGGCGGCGGGATCATCGTCGTGCCGACCGAGCGGAACCTCGGCGGCACCGGCCCCCGTGGTGGTGGCCGGGGCAACGACGAGGCCGGGGTGAGGATCCGCACCGGTGACGCCTCGAGCTCCGCGGAGGCCACCAGCGGGAGCGTCTCGAACAGCAACAACCCCAAGGTCGGCAACGGCGGCGGCGGTGCCACCGCCACCGGCACGATCCACTCCACCACCACCGCCACCGCCAGTGGCGGCAAGGGCAAGCGCGGCTCCGGCAGCGAAGCGGAGGCCAAGAGCGAGAACCTCAACGTCACCACCGCGATCAACACGCTGGTGAACAACGTGGAGACCGGGCCGATCACCACCGGCTACAACGTCGCCTCGTCGTCGGCCAACACCGGCTTCAACGAGGGTGCCGCCTTCGCCGGCGGCGGGGGGATCTTCCTCAACGGCCTGGGCGGCAGCAACGGCCCGCGGCGCGGTGGGGACGACGAGGCCGAGGTGAGGATCCGCACCGGTGACGCCTCGAGCTCCGCCTCGGCGAGCAGCGGCGACGTCAGCGGCTCGAACAACCCCGTGGTCGGCAACGGCGGCGGCGGTGCCAGCGCCACCGGCACGATCCACTCCACCACCACCGCCACCGCCAGTGGCGGCAAGGGCAAGCGCGGCTCCGGCAGCGAAGCGGAGGCCAAGAGCGAGAACCTCAACATCACCACCGCGATCAACACGCTGGTGAACGACGTGGAGACCGGGCCGATCACCACCGGCTACAACTCGGCGAGCTCCTGGGCCAACACCGGCGACAACCGCGGCGTGGCATTCGCCGGCGGCGGCGGGATCTTCCTCAACGGCCTGGGCGGCAGCAACGGCCCGCGGCGCGGTGGGGACGACGAGGCCGAGGTGAGGATCCGCACCGGTGACGCCTCGAGCTCCGCGGAGGCCACCAGCGGGAGCGTCTCGAACAGCAACAACCCCAAGGTCGGCAACGGCGGAGGCAGTGCCACCGCCACCGGCACGATCCACTCCACCACCACCGCCACCGCCAGTGGCGGCAAGGGCAAGCGCGGCTCCGGCAGCGAAGCGGAGGCCAAGAGCGAGAACGTCAACATCACCACCGCGGTCAACACCACGGAGAACAACGTGGAGACCGGGCCGATCACCACCGGCTACAACGTCGCCTCCTCGTCGGCCAACACCGGCTTCAACGAGGGTGCCGCCTTCGCCGGCGGCGGGGGGATCTTCCTCAACGGCCTGGGCGGCAGCAACGGCCCGCGGCGCGGTGGGGACGACGAGGCCGGAGTGAGGATCCGCACCGGCGACGCCACCAGCTCGGCCACGGCCGACAGCGGCGACGTCTCCGACAGCAACAACCCGGTCGTCGGCAACTCCGGCAGGACCGACTGACGGATTCGGTCCGCGGGCCCCGGTCCGCCGTCCATGACACCTGGGGCGGCGGGCCGGCACCACCCGGACGTCGCCTGCCGGGCCACCCCCGGCAGGCGACGTCCTCCAGGCGACGCGCACGGAGCAGAGACAGGGGTCGGCCGGTGAGCAGCACACTCCACCTCGATCGACATCCGGGTCCCACCCGGAAGCGCGAGGACCCGTCCTCCCGCCCGCGGCGCGACCCGCTGCGGACGGTGGCCCGGGGCATCGGCCAGACGCTGATCACGTTCGGGCTGGTGGCCCTGCTGTTCGTCGGCTACCAGCTGTGGATGACCGACCTGGTCGCCGCGCAGCACCAGCAGGAGCTGAGCGAGGACCTCCAGCAGCAGTGGGCGGACGCTCCGACGGTGGCGGCGCCGGAGGCAGACCTGCCTCCGGCGCCCTCCGGGGAGGTCGACGAGCCTGCCGAGGCTGCCGAGGCTGACGAGGCTCCGGACGCACCGGTCGCCCCGGGCCCGATCAGGGTGGACGTGGGCGACCCGTTCGCGATCGTGCACATCCCCCGGCTCGGCGCCGACTGGTCCCGGGTCGTCGTCGAGGGCACCGCCGAGACCCAGCTGGCCCAGGGGCCGGGGCACTACCTGGACACGGCGATGCCCGGGGAGCAGGGCAACGTGGCCCTGGCGGGGCACCGCGTCGGCAACGGCGCTCCCTTCCTGGACCTGGACCGGCTGCGGCCCGGCGACCCGATCGTGATCGAGACGGCGGGCCACTGGTTCGTCTACCGGGTCCTCGGGGACCCTGCGACGGGCAGCTTCACCGGGGACGCCAGCGGCATCCCCGGACAGCGCATCGTCCGGCCCACAGACGTCGACGTCATCTCACCGACGCCGGGAGGTCCGGCGTCCGGGCCGGCCGGCGGCGCCTACCTGACGCTGACCACCTGCCATCCGAAGTACTCCGCCCAGCAGCGGCTGGTCGTCCACGCCCGGCTGGACGGCGACCCGGTCGCGAAGACCACCGCACCCGACGGCCCGCCCGCGCTGGGCGGCTGAGACGAACGGAGGACGCCTCTCGACATGTACACCTGGATCTGGCGTCGCCTGCCCGGTGGCACCCCGGCCAAGGCGTTGGGCGCCCTGGTGCTGGTGCTCGCGGTCGGTGCGCTGCTGCTGTTCGTCCTCTTCCCGCAGATCGAGCCGCTGCTGCCGTTCACACAGGTGACGGTCCAGCCCTGATCCGCCGGCTCAGGCCGGTGGCCCACCGAGCAGGAGCGCGCGCAGCACGTGCAGCGCCATCGTGACGGACCGTTCCCGGACCGCTGCCCGTGACCCCGGCAGCGCCAGGTGGCGGACGTCGACACCGTCGGACCCCGCCACGCACAGATGCACGGTGCCGACGGGCTTGTCCGGGGTGCCACCGCCGGGCCCGGCGACGCCGGTGATGCCGACGCCGAGGTCGGCGCCGAAGCGCGCCCGCGCGCCCTGGGCCAGTGCCACGGCGACCTCGGGGCTCACCGCGCCCACGGTGGCCAGCAGCTGCGGATCGACGCCCAGCAGCCGCTCCTTGGCCGAGTTCGCGTAGGCCGCCACACCCCCGAGCACGTACGCCGACGACCCCGGCCGTGCCGTCAACCGCGCGGCCAGGAGCCCCCCGGTGCAGGACTCCGCGGTGGCGACCGTCCGCCCCTGCTCCAGCAGCGCCTCGGCCACGAGGTCGTCGAGCGACGGGCCCAGGGAGAAGACGGTGTCGGCGAAGCGGCGCTGCAGCACGCCGACGAGCGCGTCGTAGGCGGGCTGGGCCGCGGGATCGAAGCGGGTGACCACCTCGAGCTCGCCCTCGCGCAGGCAGGTGGTGACCTCCAGACCGGTCAGCCGGTCCTCGTGCTCGCGGAGGACGGCGGCGAGCTGCGACTCGAGCGTGCCCCACATCCGCACGGTCTCCTGCCGCACGTCCGTGCGCCGCGCCAGCGCCGTCCGGACGACGGGATGCGCCAGCGCTGCCGGCCACATGCCCCGCAGCTCGGCCGGCGGGCCGGGCAGCACCAGGACCGGCGGCCCGGAGCGGCCCTCCGCCGGCGGCACGACCAGCCCCGGAGCCGTGCCCACGGGCTCCAGCACACCCGCCCCTGCGGGCACCTGCGCCTGCTTGCGGACGCCGGCCGCGGTGGCCGCCGGATCGGCCCGCCAGCCGCGCCGGGCCGACAGGGTGGCCACCCGCTCGGCGATCCGCCGCTCCAGTCCGGCGTCGACCGAGGAGGGACGGCCCTGCCAGTCGCCCACCAGCGCGGCGGTCAGGTCGTCGGCGGTGGGGCCCAGGCCGCCGGTGGTGATCACCAGGTCGACGGAACCGGTCGAGCCGAGGAAGTCCAGCGCGGCGACCAGGTCGGCCGGCCGGTCGCCGACGACGACCACGTGGCCGACGTCCACGCCGTGCCGGCGCAACGCCTCGGCCAGCCAGGGCCCGTTGCGGTCGGTGACCCGGCCGGTCAGCACCTCGGTACCGGTCACGACGATCCCGGCGCGCGCTCCCACGCCTGGACCCTAGGAGCCGGCCGGGCGGTCCGCTCGACCGCACAGGTCCGCGTCCAGCCGGTGGCCTGCCGGGTGCGGTCGTCGCGCCCGCCGGCACAGCGCGACGGAGGACCCGCCCGGCTGCCTCCCCGGACCGGCCACGGCCCGCAGCTACCGTGCGAGGAAACCTCCGCGCCGGACCGGAAGAAGGACGTTCATGACCTCTCCCTCGGACCCCCGCACCACCGCGGCTCCCCCGAGCCCGGCCACCCCCTCGACGCAGGAGATCCCCGTCGTCCCCGCCTCGGAACGGGCGGCCGACCGCCCGGCGGAGCCGGTGACCCCCGCACCCGTCGTCCCGCCGGCGCCGGTGGCGCCTCCGACGGGCACGCCCGCGCCGGCACCGCCGCCCGCACCCGGAGACGCGCCCCGGACGGGCAGCGGCGCCGCCGTCCGCCCGGCCCGACCGCCCGCGCCCGGCCAGCGTCCGCCGCAGCCGGTCGCCGCGGGGGCCACCCCCCCGCCGGTCCATCCGCTGCAACCCGCGACGGGCAGTCAGCCGGCTGCCACGCCCCCGCCGGCCTCCGTGCCCCCGCCCGCCTCCGTACCGCCGGCCTGGCCCGACACGCTGGCCGACGACCCCGCCCCGCCCACCCGGCCGGCGACCGACGGCCTCGCCCCCACCGGGCCGGTTGACTTCGTGCCGGGCCTGCCCGGGGTGGGGACGACGGCGCCCCCGAAGCCCGAGCGGACCCGAGGGCTCTCCGCCCGCGCCGGCGCCGTGCGCGACCGCAGGGCCCTGGCCGGGATCGGGCTGGCCGCCCTCGCGGTGCTGCTGCTGCAGTTCGGGCTGCTCCATGGCACCGCCGAGCTGTGGTCCGCCGTGACGCTCTGGTCGGTCTTCGCGACGGCGGCCACCCTGCTGGTGCTGCTGGCCCTCGCCGCCCGCGTGCTGGCAGGGAGCCGGGTGTCGGCCCCGCTGGCGACCCGCGTGGCCGGCGCCGGGGTCCTGGGCCTGGCGATCTTCTGGCTGCTGGTGATCCTGCCGATCGTGGCGAGCGACCCCGGGTTCCTGGTGACGGCGGCCCTGCTGGCAGCCGGCGGCGCGTTGTGGATCGGGCCGCGCACCGAGCGCTGAGTACGGCACTCGGAGACACCTGCCAGCGCGGGCGCACCGCCGCTCGGTGGCGGCCGCTCGGTGGCCGACTGTTCCGCGAGCGACGGTGACCCTGAGGGCGCCTGCTGGGCGACGTCGCTCCCGCCGTTCCCGTTGCTGGGGGCGGGCGGCCTCAGCCGGTCGTGGTGCTGGCCGGGCTGGTCGAGGTGGCTGTCGACGGCGCCGCCGGAGAGGTGTCGGACGGCGGGGTCGTCGTCCCGCCGCCCGTGTCGCCGCCGGTGCCCCCGTCCGTGCCCTCATCGGTGCCGCTGCCCTCGTCGGCGCCCCCGTCGGTGCCCGTGCCGGTTCCCTCGCCCGATCCGGTGCCGGTGCCCGAGCCCGTGTCTGCGCCGGTGCCCTCACCCGTGCCCGGGGCCTCGCTGCCGGCTCCGGGGTCGGTCGCGGGCAGCTCGGCATCCGTACCGGGCGCCTCGCCGTCATCCGGGCCGGCGCCGCCGGTGGAGTCGTCGTCGCCGGCGGCACCCGGGTCACCGATGGCACCGGGCGTGCTGTCGGGCGCGACGACCGCGCCCGCCGACCCGCCACCCGCGCCGCCGCTGCCGTCGTCACCGGCCGCGACGGCGACCTGCAGGATCACGGTGTCGCCGGGGGCCAGGGCCTGGCCGGCCGGGTCGACGCCGACGACGGTGCCCGGTTCGGCATCCGTGCGCTGGGCGAGCTCCCGCTCGACCGTGAGGCCCAGCGCCGCGAGCTGCACGGCGACCTCATCGGCCGGCCGGCCGAGGTAGTCGTCCTCCACCAGCACCACGACCGCGTCCCCGCGCTGCTGTCCGGCCTCGGCGGCAGGTGTGCCGGTTCCACCGGCCAGACCCTGCAGCAGCATCGCGGCGATGCCGGCACCGGCCAGCAGGCCGAGAAGCGGAAGCAGCACGACGGCGGCGCGCGTGCGGCGCCGATCCGGCGGCCGGCTCACCCGGCCCGCCCCGGCAGCACGGCGGCTCCGCGCCGCACCGGCGGCCGCAGGACCGGCGGCCGCAGGACCGGCGACCGCAGGACCGTCGACCGCAGGACCGGGGACGGCGGAGGCCGCGAGGGCCGTCGTCGGTGCCGGGTCGATCGACCGCCCGGCGCGCACGGCGTCGACGGCGGCGAGGAACGCGGCGCCATCGGGCATGCGGGCGGCGGGGTTCTTCTCCATGGCCCGGTGCACCAGCGTCCGCACCCGCGCCGGCAGGTCGTCGGGGAGCGGCTCGGGCTCCTCCCGCAGCTGCTTGAGCGCGATCGTGACCGCGTTGTCCCCGTCGAAGGCGGGTTGACCGGTCAGGCACTCGTAGCCGATGAGGCCGAGCGCGTAGACGTCGCTGGCCGGGGTGGCCTGCTTGCCCTCGGCCTGCTCCGGCGAGAGGTACTGCGGGGTGCCGATGACCTGGCCGGTCTGGGTGAGGGCGACGCTGCGCGCGGACCAGGCGATGCCGAAGTCGGTGATCTTCACGTCGCCGTCCGGCGTGATCATGAGATTGCCGGGCTTGACGTCGCGGTGGACCATCCCGGCACGGTGCGCCTCGGCGAGGCCGGCGGCCGTCTGCGCCAGGACGGTCAGCGTGCGCTCGGTGCCCAGCGAGCCGGAGCGGCGCAGCGCCTCGGACAGCGGCTCGCCCGGCACCAGCTCCATGACCAGGTAGGCCAGGGTCTCGCCGCTGCCGTCCTCGGCCGTCACCTCGCCGTAGTCGTAGACGGCCGCGATGTGGGGGTGGCTCAGGGCTGCCGCGTTCTGCGCCTCTGCGCGGAACCGGGCCAGGAAGGTGGGGTCTCCGGTGTACTCGCTGCGCAGGACCTTGACGGCGACCGGCCGGCCGAGGAGGACGTCGTGGCCCTCCCACACCTGACCCATGCCACCGGCGGCGAGAAGTCTGCCGAGCTCGTACCGGTTGCCGAGGCACGTCCGACCGGGTTCGACCACGGGGTGGGTCACTCCTCGTCCTGATCGGCAGCCGGTTGCGGAGGCGTCGCGCGCCCGTCCGGAGGAGTGACCCGATCGGCCCTCGGTTACACATCGATCCCGTCGCCGGCCGTCGAGACCCCGACGAGAGCGTGGCAGGGTGGGGCGCCGTATCGGCCGGACGGCGGCCGCGCAGGAGAGGTGGACGCTCGATGTCGGACACGGTGGCCCGGGAGGACGCGGACGGCGTCGCCACGCTGACACTGCTCCGCCCGGGGCTGACCCACGAGTCGCGGCGCGACCTGCTGGCGGCCGTGCAGGAGGTCTCCGGAGACGCCTCGGTGCGGGCCCTGCTGCTCACCGGCAGCGGCCGGGCCTTCTGCGTCGGTCAGGACCTCGGCCAGCACGTCGAGGCGCTGCGCGGGAACGCGGGCCTCTCGTTGTCGGTCGTCGAGGACGAGTACAACCCGCTGATCCGCGCGCTGGAGGCGCTGCGCATCCCGGTGGCGGTCGGGATCAACGGCGCCTGCGCGGGTGCCGGGCTGGGGATCGCGCTGGCCGGCGACCTGCGGGTGGCCGCGGCCGGCGCCAAGTTCACGACGGCCTTCACCGGTATCGGACTGGGCAGCGACTCGGCGCTGGCCTGGCGTCTCGCGCACACGGTGGGCGTGTCCCGGGCGACCGAGCTGTTGCTCCTGCCCGAGCCGTTCCCGGCGGAGACGGCGCAGGAGTGGGGTCTGGTGCACCGGGTGGTCGAACCCGACCGGGTGCTCGACGAGGCGCGCTCGCTCGCCGCCCGCCTGGCGGCCGGGCCGACGGCGGCGTTCGCGGCGGTGAAGCAGGTACTCGCCGGCGCGGCCACCGACGGTCTGGAGGAGACCCTCGCCCGGGAGGCGACGTTGCAGGTGCAGCTGGGTCAGACCGCCGATCACGCCGAGGCCGTCGAGGCGTTCCTCGCCAAGCGGGCGCCGAGGTTCACCGGCGGCTGACCGTCGTCAGGAGTTCGTGCGCCTGCCGCCGGGGTTCCCCACCGACCCGGCGGCAGGGCGTCAGTGGGCGGTCAGCGCGGCACAGACCGAGCACACGTCGCGCGAGGCCATCGGCCAGCGCTCCTCGGTGCTGATGCGGGCAAGCGCTCCGCAGACGGTCAGCTCGCAGGCGCCGTCGATCTCGGACGTGGGGCGGTGCAGCTCGACCGCGTGCCACAGCGGCGCGGTGGGCCCGTGAGAACGACTCCGGGCCGCGGCGTACATGCTGGTCGAGAGGGTCATGAGGGGAGAGTCGGCAGGACCGGGGCACGGGGTTACGGCTGCAGGGGACGGCATCCCCCGGAGGGGTGAGCCGGACAGCACGACGCCCGGCCCCCGCGACGGGGGACCGGGCGTCGTCGGTGCCGGCCGGTCGTGGTGCGCCGGCCCGTCCGGTCAGCGGACCGAGCGGCGGGACCCTCCGGAGAGCGCCTCGGCGACACCGACGAGGAGCACCGCGGCGACCACGGCGATGATGAAGCCCCAGAAGTTCAGCTCGAAGATTCCGGTCTCGTCGTTGAACAGACCGCCGATCACGCCTCCGATGACCGCACCCGCGACGCCGAGCAGCACCGTCGCGAGCATGCTCAGCCGCTGCTTGCCCGGCTTGATCAGCCGCGCGAGTACGCCGATGACCAGGCCGACCGCGATCAGGCCGAGGATCTGGATGAGCACGGTGGTTCTCCTTCGCTTCGTCGACGCTCTCCTTGCCGGCAGGTCGCCGGCTTCCTTGCGTCGATCACGGACGCGTCCGTACCCCGGTTCGTCGCGCCTGACGCACAGCGTCCTCCGATCGGAGGACGACCACCAGATGAGACGTCCTCAGTCGCCGATCTCGGCGAGGTGGGCGGGCAGCCGGTCGAGCTCGGCGGCGACGGTGCTCTCCACCAGGCGCTGGGCGGCCCGACGCTGGATCGCGCCGACCAGCCGACCGGCCACGGGGGCGGCGCGACGCACGGTCAGCGTCACCCGGGTGCCGCCGTCCGGCGTGCCGGCCAGCTCGATGCGCGTCGTCCAGCTCTCGTCCGCCCGGTCCAGCCGGGTCGTGACCGTCCGGGGCGGCGACCACGCCACGATCTCTCCCGTCGTGGCCGCCGGCGACGGCGTGCCACCGTCCGGGCGACCGGGCACGCAGGAGAACGTGGCGCCCCTCCCGGCGCCGCGGACGACATAGGACACATCGCAGACGGCGCAGTAGGGACGGAGGACGGCCAGGGCCTGCCAGACCCTCCGCGGCGGCTGGGGCACCACGCGGGTGCCGCCGGCCTCGGTGACGAGGTCGGTCACGTCACCGGCCGCCGACCGAGACCTCGAACTCCACCTGACTGACGTCGGGCCGCAGCCGGGAGAAGCTGTGCACCAGGGGCTGCCCGTCGCTGTCGCGGACGGTCGTGCGGACGACGAGCAGCGGTGATCCGGCCACCACGTGCAGCAGGTCCGCCTCGTCCGGGGCGGCGGTCCCGACGTCGACGACGATCCGCGCGTGCGCCAGGTCGGCCCGGTACTCGCGTCGCAGGTACTCGTACAGGGAGCCCTCGCCGAAGTCCTGGTGCGCGGCCAGCGGGAACCGGTCGGCCGGGAGGAAGCTGTGCGCGACGTGGTTGGGGGCACCGTCGACGCTGCGCAGCCGGACCAGCTCGACGACGTCCGTGGCCGGCTCGAGCGAGAGCTCGGGAGCGACCGACGCGGGTACCGGGACGATCCGCTGGGTGAGCACGGTGGTGCCGACCTGGGCGCCCTGCTCGGTCATCACCGAGTTGAAGCCGGCGATGCGGTGCACGAAGCTCTCGCGGTACTCGTGGCGGATGGCCGGGCGGGTCACGTAGGTCCCGCGGCCCTGCTCGCGCACCAGGTGACCGTCGGCGACGAGCCCGTCGACGGCCCGGCGCAGCGTGATCCGGCTGACGCCGTACTCGGCGCACAGCACCGGCTCGGGTGGGAGGAGCGTGTGCTCGGGCAGCCCGGAGACCCGGCGGCGGAGGTGCTCGCGGACCGAGAGGTACTTCGGTCCCGCTACCGGACTGGTCACCCGGTCAAAGGTACTTCCCGACCAGACGTCTGGTCGTCATGCTCCGGGTTGTCTCCGCCACACGGAATCCGGGTGCCGGATCGCGGCCGCGGTGGCCCGGCTCACGTAATGTCCGCGACGATTGCGGACGAACGGGGAACGAATTGGTCACGGCACGAGCGCACGACGATGGGTGACGGGGCCCACCTCCCGAGCCGTCGGGAGGAGAAGCGTCGCCAGACGCACGAACGCATCTACGCACAGGCGATCCGACTGTTCACCGAGCACGGCTACGAGCAGGTCAAGGTCAACCACATCGCGGAGGCCGCAGGTGTGTCGGTGCCGACCTTCTACGCGCACTACGCGAGCAAGGAGGACCTGATCCTCGGGCTGCCCTCACCCGAGCAGATCAAGGACCTGCTCGCCACGCAGCCGGCGCACCTGTCCGCCGCCGAGCAGGTCAGGGGCGCCATCCTGGTGTGGCTGCAGCACTTCGGGAACGAGGCGCGCGAGCGCGTCCTGGAGCGCTGGCGGATCGTCGCGGCGACGCCGTCCCTGCGCGTCCGGGCAGCGGAGTTCGAACGGATGACCGCGATCATGGTGCTCGACGTCCTCCGGGCACGCGCGGACGACGCCGCAGTGGCCGCCACAGCGGAGGTGACGGTCACCGCGCTGCTGGCGGCCTACACCCAGATCCTGCTCCGCTGGGCGGAGGACGGTGGCCGGCCCTGCCTCGAGGACATGGCCGAGCAGGTGCTCGCGGAGCTGCGCCGGCTCTGACCTCGGCTCAGCCGCGGGGCGACCGCAGCTCGATGACGGCGACCTCCGGCCGGGCACCGATCCGCATCGGCGGCCCCCAGTACCCCGAGCCCGCCGTCACGTACAGCTGCGTGTCGCCGACCCGGGACAGCCCCTCGACCGCGGGCTGGTCCAGCCGGATGGCGTAGTCGAAGGGCCACAGCTGGCCGCCGTGCGTGTGGCCGGACAGCTGCAGGTCCACTCCCGGCGGCCCGGGCCTGCTCGACCATCACCGGCTGGTGGGCCAGCAGCACGACCGGGGTGCCGTCGTCCCGGCCGTCGAGCGCGGCGTCGAGGTCGGCGCCGTGCCCGGGTACTCCCGGAGCTCGCCGCGGTGCGGTCGTCGATGCCCGCCAGGTCGAACGCGGCCGTCCCCCGCCGGATCGGCACCCGCTCGTTGCGCAGCACCCGCACGCCCAGCGTGGGCAGGTGCCGCATCCAGGCGAAGCGTGTCGACGAAGTACTCGTGGTTGCCGGTGACGAAGTAGACGCCCTGCTCGCTGACCAGGTCGGCCAGCGGCGCGACGTCCTCCCGCAGGTCCTCGACCGGCGCCGTCGACCAGGTCCCCGACGATGGCCACGACGTCCGGCCGCTGCTCGTTGACCATCTCGACCAGCCGCTCGAACCGGCGTCCGCCGTAGGTGGCCGACAGGTGCCCGTCGGAGAACGTGACGATCCGCAGCCCGTCGAGCGCCGGGTCCAGGCCGGGCAGGGTGATCGGCACCCGGCGGACGACGGGGGTGCTGTTGGCCAGGACGGCGCCGGTGCCGGCCGTGCCGACGGCGACCACACCGGCGGTCACCGCGAGACCGCGCGCCAGGAACAACCGCCGCGACGGGTCGACGATGACATCGCGGTCCTCCGCGACCGCCGGGACGTCCGGGGCTGCCGGGACCTTGCGCGGCGCGACCAGCCTGGCCAGCAGCCGGACCGGCTCCAGGACGAGCAGCGCGAGGAAGGCGTAGAACGCCACGCCCAGCCAGCTGAACGCCACCCACTCCAGGGGCCCGGCCGCCTCGATCGGGAGGGCCGAGCCCAGAGGGACGGCCAGGGACGGCAGCAGCGCCAGACCGATCGTGAGCAGCGTCAGCCGGCGGCGCAGCCCGCCGCTCACGGTGGTGCTGCGGACCAGCCGGAACCACAGGTAGCCGTGCAGCAGCGCCATCGCGAGAAGGACGACGGTGCCGAAGCCCAGGAGGCCGATCAGGGACAACGACACTCCTCGGTGTGGATGATCAGCCCTTCTTCCGCGCGGCGCGCAGGACCGGATGCAGTGTGGGCTCCAGCGCCCAGAACGCGGCCTCGGCGCGCTCGGCGCGGACCTCTTCGAGACCGTGCAGCCGACCGAAGGTCCAGGGGTTCTCGCCCACGGCGAACGCCTCCCGGCCGAGCCGCAGGCAGAGCTCGCGGGTCACCTCGGAGTCCTGCCGCTCGCCGAGCACCTCCTGCACCTGCTCCATGCACGCGACCAGGTCGGTGGCCGGCCGGCCGAGCTCGCCGGCGGCGACCTCCGCGGTGTAGCGGACCCGCTTGGCCGCCTTGCGCAGTTCGTGCAGGGCATGGCCGACGTCGTCCGGGCCGGCCTGCCGGGCGTCGTCGATGCGGTGCGAGAGCCGTCGCCCGGTCCGGCGGACGGCGTCGCGCAGCACCTGCCCGGCCTCGGTCCCGGCCTCCTCGGCGAGGGGAGGGTCGGCGAGCAGCCCGTAGAGGGCGTCGAGGATCGCGACGTACCGGCCGTCGGCGAGGGTGGCCTTCGCCCGTTCGGCGCCCCGCTGGTGCTCCTGCACCTGGCTCTGCTGCAGGCGCGCCGCCACCGGGCCCAGCACCAGCTCCGGCGGCTGCGTGCCCACCAGCTCCCGCAGGTGCGCCAGCGCCACCTCGCCGTCCCGGGCGTCGGAAAGCTGCTCGCCGAGCCACCGCAGCTCCGCGCGCAGCGGATCGGTCGCCTCCCGGCGCAGCACGGAACGGTAGGCGGCCAGGATGCTGCGCAGTCGCCGGCACGCGACCCGGAACTTGTGGACGGCGTCGTCCTGCTCGGTCCGGATCATGAGGTCGGCGGTCTGCAGCGCCTCGACCTGCGCGCGGACGGCGGCCAGGACGACGTCGGCACCGGTTGCCCGCCGACCGGCGGACCTCGTGCCGGCCTTGCCTTTCTTCTTGCTCTTCTTCTTCCGGTCGATGCGCTCCGCGTTCCGGTCGAAGCGCTCCGCGTTCCGGTCGAAGCGCTCCGCGTTCCGGTCGAAGCGCTCCGCGCCGGCCGCGGCGCTGCCCACAAAGGCCAACCGGGCGGCCAGCACCCGGCCGAGCTTCGACGACGACGCCGAGGGGCGGGCGCCGGCCGCGACGAGGCGCTCGCCGATCCGCTCGAGCAGCTGCTCGTCCCCGTCGACGAGCTCGACCTCCACCTCACGCCAGGCCAGCAGCTCCGCGGGCCCGCCGGGTTCGGCGGCCGGCGCGGACGCCGTCACGGTGTCGTCGGCCACCTCGGCCAGCGCGCGTCCCTGGTCGTCGCGCAGCACGGTGGCGGTGCGGGAGGTGCGCAGCTGTGCCACCGGCAGCGTCGCGGAACGGCGCACGACCCCGGCGACGACGTCCCGCAGGGCCTTGGGCGGTGCCTTGACCGCCCGGCCGAGCGGCTCGTGCCGCTCCTGGCGGGCACCCGCCTCGGCGGGCAGCTTGAGGTGCCAGCCGGCGTCGGTGCCGCCGGTGCGCCGACGGAGCGTGATCCGCGACCGGATCAGCCGCAGGTCGTCGGTGTCGTGGTAGACCGCCTCGAGCCGGTGCTCGACCGGTGGATCCACGCCGGCGACACCCTCGAGACCGCACAGGTCGGGCAGCGCGAACTCGGGGTCGACGTCGAACTTGCGCTCGACCTCCAGGTGCAAGGCGGACACGGGGACCTCCTCGCTCTCGTGGGGCCCGGCGACGACGCCGGCCCTGCGGCCAGGTTAGGCGGACGCGGCCGGGACCGGCTCGGAGATGTTCACGGCGGCCCGAGCCTGGGCAGGACCAGCCCGGACGCCCCCGCCGGGCGCCGCCGCGAGGACCGGGCGCAGGAGAAGGAGGACCGGCCGTGCTGGACGACCGCGAGGTGTCGGCCGCCATCGGGAGCACCGCGTACGACACCGATGGCAACAGGATCGGCACCGTCGAGCACTTCTTCGTCGACGACCGGACGGGCGCGCCCACCTGGGTCGCCCTCACCACCGGACTGTTCGGAACGCGACAGTCCGTCGTCCCGGCCACGGGCGCGGCGTTCACCGACGGCACGCTGCGGCTGCCGGTCGGCAAGGAGGCGGTGACCTCGGCGCCCGAGGTGCCCGATCCGGCGCACCTCGACGCCTCGGTCGAGGACCGGTTGCGCCGCCACTACGGCCTGTCCCCGGCGGACGCCGCCGGCCTGGCTCCCGATGCCCAGCCGCCCGCCGCACATCCCTCCGCCGCTCCGGCGCCGGGCTGGTCACCGACGCAGACCGGCACCGTGCCGGTCGGGGCGGTCGGGACCCCCGGGAGCGAGCCCCCCGGGCCGGTCCCGGTCAGCGATGAGGAGGTCGCCGCCGCCCGCGCCCCGGAGGAGCCCGGCGAGGGCTCGATGGTGCGGTCGGAGGAGCGCCTTCGCGTCACCACCGAGCGGGTCCCGGTGGGCCGGGTGCGGTTGGTCAAGTACGTGGTCACCGAGGAGGTCCAGGTGACCGTGCCGATCCGCCGCGAGGAGGTACGCCTCGAGGAGGTCCCCCTCGGCGACGAGCACCCGACCGCGGTCATCGGGGAGGCACTGGTACCGCCCGGCGGGCACACCGGCGGCGGACTCCCGGACGAGATCGTGCTGCACGCCGAGCGTCCGGTGGTCACCGTAGAGGTCGTCCCGGTGGAGCGGGTGCGCGTGCGCACCGAGGTGGTGACCGGTCAGGAGCAGGTCAGCGAGCGTCTCCAGCGCGAGCAGATCGTCCTCGACCAGAGCTGACCGGGCTCAGCCCCGCATCTGCCAGGAGAACCCGAATCCGGCCGACAGGCCCTCTGCGGCGGGGTCGTCCCGGAGGGTGAGCGTGACACGGAAGCTCCGCGCATCCCCCGAGACGTCCGGCTGCCAGGCAGGCAGGCCCCTGTCGTAGGACGCATGGCTCGCACCGAAGGACTCCAGCGTGCCGGCGAAGACCGTCGACGTGGCGACGAAGCCGGCGCAGTCGCCGAACGGCCCGGACCCGCCCGGCCCCACCTCCACGGCCATGTCGAGGTAGGGAGCGAGCGCGCCGCGCGCCTCGGCGGCGTACAGGACGACGGGACCGGTGCCGACCGCACCGTCGACGCTCACGCGGATGCATCGCTGGAGAGGAACGCCTGGCGTCAGCACGCCCGCCGCAGCACTGTCCCCGCCGAACATCGCCGTTCCGGCGGCGTCGTCGGTGAGCGTGATCTCCGCCGGCAGCGGGGGTTCCTCGCCCGGTTCCGGCAGCGGGATCGGCGTCGGCACCGGCTCCTCCGACGGCGCCGGCTCCTCCGTCGGCGTGGGAGCCTCCGTCGGCGTGGCCGGCTCGCCCGGCGGGCGGGTCGGCGCAAGGGACTGCGAGGTCGGCGACGGCACCCGGCCGGTCACCGTCTCGTTCTCGTCGACGAACGCGGCGCGGGACGACCCGACGACCAGCAGGGCGACGAGTGTGAACGACAGCGCGAAAGCCGAGATCTGGATCGCCAGACCGTTGAGCGAGAAATGCCGCCGCCGTTTCCTCGGCACTGTCCCCATCGTTATCCCCACTCCACGAGGAGTTCGGGATCGGTAGCGACGTTGAGCCCGGCGCCGCCGAGGTCGCGGCTGTCGTAGCGGTTGGTGACGCCTGCGCCGCCCTCGGCCTGGTCGCGCACCACGAGGCCGTTGTTCCCGACGGCGTACAGGTCCCCGACGATGGCGGTGACGTCCCAGGTCTGCCAACCCACGGCAGCGCCCGCGGTACTGAGCGCCGGGGTACCCACGTGCGCCGGGTGGTTGTCCCATGCCGCGGTGCCGATGTCCCACGTCGCGTCGGGGGCGGCGCGGTACACACCGATCACCCGGCCGCTCGCCGGCGCGCTGTTGTAGAGCCGCAGCGTCGCCGAGACCACGTGGCATCCCGTCGGCACGCCGGGCAGCGCGAACGTCAGCAGGCCGCGCCGATTCCTGGCGCCGCCCTCCGAACGCACATGGATGTGCGGGTGCAGGACGTTGACGTCGGTCGGGTTGCGCTGCTCGACCCAGCTGTCCTCCGCCAGCGTGGGATCCGGCGTCTCGCAGAAGTCCGGAGCGGCGCTCACCTCGTTGCCCTCGGCCCCGGTCGCTGCCGTGAACGCGCCCGAGGCCGGCTCGCGGGCGAGCAGCACGGTGAGCGTGACCGCGAGTCCGGCAGCGAGCAGTCGCAACACGGCACGCAGCACCCGTCGGCCGCTCACCGCGTCACCGCCCGATCGGACTTGCGCTCGCGCTTGACCTCGTACATCCGCTGGTCGGCCTGCCCGAGCAGCGCGTCGAGGTCGCGCTCGCCGGGTGCCGCGAAAGCGACGCCGATGCTGACCCCGATGCGGGCCATGCCGGCCTCGAGCAGGAACGGCTTGCCCAGCTCCAGCTCGATCCGCCGGCTGAGCGCGGCCAGCTCCTCGGCCGGGGCCTCGGGCAGGACGACGACGAACTCGTCACCACCCATGCGACCCAGGACGCCGTCGGCGCGCAGGTCGGTCTCCAGCCGACGGGCGACCTTCTCCAGCAGCTCGTCGCCCGCGGCGTGGCCGAGGGTGTCGTTGACGCCCTTGAAGCCGTCGAGGTCGCAGAACAGCACGCCCAGCGTGCCGGGCAGCTGCTCGGCCCGGGTGACCAGGCCGCGGCGGTTGAGCAGACCGGTCAGCTGGTCGCGCGTCGCCTGCAGTTCGTAGGTGCTCTTCAGCCGCTCGAGCTGCTGCACGAGGACGGCGTTGGCCAGCCCCACCCGTGCCTGGGCGACGAGCAGGTCCAGCGCCTCGACGCGGCGTCCGACCTCCTCGGCCGGTCCGGTCACCTGTGCCGTCACCGTGTAGGGCTCCCCGCCGGGAACCGGGAGCTCCCAGGCCAGGGCGCGACGGACGACGTCGTCGAGGTCGCCGACGGCGACGGGCTCCGCGGGGTGCGCCGCCGAGAGGTCGCCGGCAGCGACCCACCGGGAGCCCTCCTCCGCGGTGGGGTCGACGACTGCGACGTCAGTGGCACCGAGCTGCTCGGCGCCGGTGACCAGCTGGGCGAGCACCTCGTCGCGGTCCAGCGGGAAGATCTCGGCGGTGATCGCCGACAGGTCGCCCAGCAGCCGGGCACGGTCGTCGGCGGCCTCCCGCGCCTCACCGAGGCGGCCCACCTGCGCGACGAGGTGCTCGGCGAGCATCGCGACGGGGATCGTGGCCAGCAGGAGGGTGGGCATCGCGACGACGACGATCTCCAGCGCGTCCTCGGGAACCCGCTCGGGAAGCACGACGACGTAGGCGCCGAGAGCCACCGAGCTCACCGTCCAGAGCGCCGCGAGTCCCGACAGACCGAACCAGACCGCGGCCTCCAGGAAGGGCAGCATCAGCAGGACGAGGGCCAGCGACGTCGGCGGCAGGCCGGCGAAGCCGACGACGCCCAGCACGACGACCGTGTCGGCGAGCGTGCAGAGCAGCACGAGGCGGATCCGCTGGTCGGCCGCGGCCCTCGTCGCCCACACCGACAGCATCACGACGAGCAGCAGCGTGGCGGCCGCGGCACCGGCGAGCACGAGGGCGAGCTGACGGTCGACGTCGGTGCCACGGGTCGGGCGGTAGCCGAGACCACCGAGCACCAGCAGCGCCACGGCGACGAGGCGGATCTGGCGCAACGCGCGCTCGGCGACCGAGCGGCCGCCGGCCCGTCGGTCGTCGGCGCGGGAGCGACCCGGGCTCCCCTCGGAGCGAGGGTCGGTGGACCGGCGGCCGGCGGGGGCGAGCCGGCGGTCGGCGGTGGTGATGGCGCCGCGGGAGGTCATGTCAGGCCTTCGACGAGGTGGGTGGTCCGGCGCTGCGCAGCGGCGGTCTGCGCCGCGAGCCGGTCGAGGACGACGGCGTGCAGGCCGTCGGGGAGCAGGCTGTGGCCGGCCGACGACCGGCGGTCGCCGGGGTCGCCGCCGACGCGCCCGAGCAGCAGTTCGGCCGGCCGCACCCGCTTGCCCGCCGCCCAGGGGTCGTAGGCGGGGTCGAACGCACGCGGGGCCAGGGCGAGCACGAAGACGAGCCCGGTGGCAGCGGCAGCGAGGGGCACCGTGTCCCGCTGGGCGAGCCACAACGACGGGCGACCGATCCACGGCACGGCGATCACGGCGGCACCGTGGACCTGGTCGGCGTGCAGGAATCCGCTGTCGTCGACGGTGTTGGCGTCGCCGCGGGTGCGGAAGGTCCCGTCGGGCAACGCCTCGACGATGCGGTGCAGCACCCGCCCGGTGTCGGGCCGCTCGTAGAGCACCACGGTGTTGGGCGCGAGGTCCGCGGCCTCGATCGGACGCACCATGACGACGTCGCCGGGCGCGACGAGCGGCTGCATGGAGCCCGAGGTGATGAGGGTGGGCTGCCAGCCGAGGAAGGCCCAGGGCAGGCCGATCCACAGCGACAGGCTGGAGGCCATCGAGACGATCAGCATGCTGCCCATGCCCGCGCCGTAGAGGAGCGTCCGCAGCCAGGTCTTCTTCCGCTCGGCTCCGGACGGCGTCAGCTGGTTCGCGTTTCCCACGAGAAACCGAACGTCGAGGTCCGCCCTTCGGCCGCGGCGTCGTTCTGGACCGAGAGGCGGAAGCGGAAGGTGCGCGTGTCGGGGCTGGCCGCCGGGTCCCAGGTCGCCGCGCCGGCCGCATACGTGCCATGGGCCGCGGCGAACCCCGCGAGCGTGCCCGAGTAGACGGTGCCCGACGGCGCGAAGCCCGCGCAGTCACCGAAGACCGGGGTGGCGTCGGCGCCCACCTCGACGACGAGGTTCAGGTAGGGCGCCAGTGAGCCGGTGGGGGCCGCGGTGGCATACAGCCGCACCGGAAGCGGGTCGACCGTGCCGGTGTACGTGACGTCGATGCAGCGGGCCTCCTCGGCCCCCGGCATCAAGCCGGTCACGTTCGCGAACATCGCGCTGCCGGAGTCGGTGTCGGTGAGGTCGACCGAGGCGGCGGTCACCTGGTTGCCGGTGTTGTCGTTCTGCGCCACGAAGGCCGCCCGGGACGAGGTCACCACCAGCGCCGAGACGGCGATGAACGACAGCGCCAGGGCCGCGAGCTGCAGCAGCCGGGAGGTGCCCGAGCGGGTCGTCCGGCGCGACGCCGCAGCGCCGACCGGATACGCACCTCGGGCTCTCATGTCCCGGTGATCGGGAGGTCGGGCGGACTACTTGAGTCACTCCACCCGATTTCCCCCCTCCGGGTGGTGACGCCGCCCCGGCCCCCGTGCTGCCGGCTCCCTCAGCTGCGCCGGTCGGCCATGAACCGGAACCGGTCGCGGGTGGCGGCCACCTCGGCGGGATCGACGTCGGCGACGAGCACGGTCTCGCCGACCGCGGCCGTGGCCAGCAGCTCACCGGTGGGGCTGATGATCCGGCTGTCGCCGACGTGCTCCGTGCCGTCGCCGGCGGTGCCGACCCGGTTGCAGCCGACGACGTAGGCCTGGTTCTCGATCGCGCGGGCCTGCAGCAGGGTCTGCCAGTGCAGGCGGCGAGGACTCGGCCAGTTGGCCGGCACGAGGTAGAGGTCGGTGTCGGCGGCCGCCGCCCAGAAGACGTCGGCGAAGCGCAGGTCGTAGCAGATGAACGGGGTGACCCGGAGGCCGGCGACCTCGACCGTCAACGGCGTCTCCCCGGCGCGGAAGCGCTCGTGCTCACCGGCGTGGGTGAACGGGTGCAGCTTGCGGTAGCGGTGCGTGCTGCCGTCGGGACCGGCGAGGACGAACGAGTTGTAGGGGAGGTCGCAGCCGGGAGCGATCTCGGGGCAGCTGCCGCCCACCCACACGCCGTGCTCGGCCGCCTGCGCCCGCAGGAAGTCCGCCGACGGACCGTCCTCCGGTTCCCCGATGCCGGGCGTCATGGAGAACCCGGTGGAGAACGTCTCGGTCAGCAGCACCAGCTCGGCACCGAGCCCGACCGCACCGGCGATCATCGGCGCGAGGCGCTCGAGGTTGGCGGCCCGGTCCTCCCACACGATGTCGTGCTGGACGGCGGCGACCCGGGTCATGACATCCTCCGCAACCGCTCGACCGCCTCGGCGAGCACCTCGTCCCGCTTGCAGAACGCGAACCGCACCAGGTGCCGGCCGAGGCCGGCGTCCTGGGCGTCGTAGAACGGGCCGATCGGGATGGCCACGACGCCGGCCCGCTCGGGCAGCTCCCGGCAGAAGGCGAGGCCGTCGCCGTCCGGACGGACCGGCCGGACGTCGACCGTGGCGAAGTAGGTGGCCTGCGGCGTCAGCACGCGCAGCCCGGCGTCGGTGAGGCCGGTGACCAGCAGGTCGCGGCGCCGCTGCAGGTCGGCGGCCAGCTGCTCGAAGTGCCCGTCGGGCAGGTCGAGCCCGACGGCGACGGCGGGCTGGAAGGGCCCGCCGTTGACGAAGGTCAGGAACTGCTTGGCCGTACGGACGGCGGTGACCAGCGGCGCAGGCCCGCAGATCCAGCCCACCTTCCAGCCGGTGACGTTGAACGTCTTGCCCGCGCTGCTCGCGACCAGGGTGCGCTCGCGCATGCCCGGGAGGGCGGCGATGGAGACGTGCCGCGCGCCGTCGAAGACCAGGTGCTCGTAGACCTCGTCGGTGAGCACGAGCAGGTCGGCGTCCACGGCGTGCGCGGCGAGGACGGCGAGCTCGTCGCGGGTGAGGACCGTGCCGGTGGGGTTGTGCGGGGTGTTGACCAGGATCAGCCGGGTGCGCGGCGTGATCGCCGCCCGCAGCTGACCGGGGTCGAAGCTCCACCGGCCGCCATGCTCGAGGGGCGGGTGCAGCGGCACGGCGCGGACGACGCCCCCGGCCATGGCGACGGCGGCGGCATAGCTGTCGTACATGGGCTCGAACAGGACCACCTCGTCGCCCTGGTCGAGCAGCGCGAGCAGGGCCGCGGTGATCGCCTCGGTCGCCCCCGCCGTGACCAGCACCTCGGTGTCCGGGTCGTACTCGACGTCCAGGGTGCGTGCGGTGCGCCGGCTCACGGCCTGCCGCAGCGCGGGCAGGCCCTGGCCGGGCGGGTACTGGTCGTGCGGCGTCCCGATCGCTCTGCGTGCGGCGTCGAGCACCTCCGGCGGGCCGGGATAGTCGGGGAACCCCTGGCCCAGGTTCACCGCGCCGGTGGCCAGGGCGAGCGCGCTCATCTCGGCGAAGATCGTCGTCCCGAAGCCCTGCAGCCGGGCGCTGAGGTGCGGCACCCGGCTCACGGTCCCGCCGATCCCGGATCCGACAGCGCGAACCGCACCCGCCGCCCGGCCACGTCGGCCTCCTCCAGCCGCACCCGCACCCGCGTGCCCGGGCGCAGGCCGGCACCCTCGCACCGGCCACGGACGGCGAGGTCGTCGAGGGCGACCGTCCCCTTGCCGCTCTCGGCCTCGACGACGACCGCGCCGAACTCCTCCCCCTCGCGGCCGTGCAGCAGCCACGCCTCCACCGCGTCGACGGCGGCGCGCTCCACCTCGCGCGTCCGGCGGTCGGAGGCCGACATGAGGCCGGGCAGCTCGGGCAGGGCGGCCCGCAGGCCGGCATCGGGCTCCGTCCCTGCGCAGAGGGCCAGGCAGACCTCGGTCGCGAACCGGTCGACCAGCCGGCGCAGCGGCGCGGTCACGTGCGCGTACGGCGCCGCGACACCGCTGTGCAGCGGCTGCTGGGGAGGGGCGCCGTCGAAGGGGGTGTAGGCGGCCCCGCGCAGCGGCGCGGCCGCCTCCTCCAGGAAGGCGGCGTGCCGCGGGCGGACCGGGTCGAGGGTCGCGATGACCGCTCCGGGTGACGCCCCGTCGGGCCAGTCGACCCCCAGCGCCGGGGCCAGCAGCCGGAGTCGCTCGACGTCCTCGGGCTTGGCCGGCGGGAGCGTCCGGAGCACGCCGACACCGCCCTCGAGCATCAACGCGGCCGCACAGCGGCCGGTGAGCAGCGAGATCTCCGCATTCCAGCCCTCGACCGGCAGGTCGCCGCGCAGGGCGAGAGTCCAGCCGCCGTACGGGCCGGGCACGACCTCCTGCTCCGGGGTGCCCAGCTCGATCGCGCCCCGTTCGCGGGCGCGGCGCTGGAGGAGGGCGCCGACCTCGGGCAGCAAGGCGAGCGGCTCCGGAAGGGTCCCGGCTGTCGGCCTGCGCCTGCACCGAGACGTAGTCCAGCTGGGCGCGGCTGCGCACCCGCGCCCGGCGCAGGACGACCCGCGTCGGCTCGCCCTCGGCGTCCAGGTCGATGGTCCACAGCACCGCCGGCCGGGTCCGGTCGGGCAGCAGGCTGGCGGCGCCCTCGCTGAGCGACGGGCGGGTGCAGGGGTGTGCGGCGGTCGGGGCTGTAGAGCGTCTGCCCCCGGCGGCGGGCCTCGGCGTCGATCGCGCCGCCCAGCGGCACGAACGCCCCGACGTCGGCGATGGCGTAGCTGACCCGGTAACCCTGGTCCGTCGCGGCCAGGTGCACCGCCTGGTCGAGATCGCGGCTGCCGACGGGGTCGAGGGTCACCAGGGGCAGGTCGGTGGCGTCGAGCTCGGGGAGGGCCGGCGTCCGGGACACGCGGTCGGCCTCGGCCAGCACGTCGGGCGGAAAGTCCTCGGGAACGTCGAACTCGGCACGGACGGCGGCGAAGTCCGGTTCGGCCGGGGCGGCCTCCGGCCACCGCGGCAGGCGGCGCGGTCCGCGCACCGCCTCACGAGCCGCCACCGTCGCCCTCCGTCCCTCTCCGCCCCGCCAGCCTGTCAGATGGCCGAGGGCGCCGCGGTTCCACGTGGAACCGACCGTCACCCGATCCGGACGTCGTCCATGCCCTCGATGCGCACCACGTCGCCGCGGCGCAGCTGGCGGCCGCGCCGTTCCTCCGGCTCGCCGTTGACCTGGACGGCACCGGTCAGCAGCACGTCCTTGACCTGCGCGCCGGTGGGCACGGCGTCGACCAGTTTGAGCAGCTGACCGAGCCGGATGGTGTCCTCGCCGGGGCGGAGTCGGATCGTCTGCACCCGCTCAGTCCAGCACGACGAGCGCGTCGCGGGGGCGCACGGTGCCGCCGGCCTCGACCACCGCACCGAGGGCGAGCTCACCGCGCCGCTCGCGGTGGATCGTCTTGAGCACCGCGGTGTCGCGCTCGATGCCGCCGGGCTGTGGCCGGGTCACCATGACGCACCGGTCGATCCCGCCGCCGACGGCCAGCCGGGCCTCCCCCAGACCGATCCGCCGGCCGGCGAGCGCGTCCTCGCCCGCGCCGTCGAGGAGCACGTTGGCCCGGAACCGGCGCGCGGTGCCAGGCGCCGATCGTGCCGGTGGAGACGAGGGACACCCGGATGGCGGGATCGTCGTGGAAGGCCAGGTCGGCCCCGCGCCACGGGTACCAGCCGGGAGTGGGGCCCACGGCCTCGGCCAGATCGTCGTCCGGGCCCTCGTAGCGCGGCCGCCCGTCGGTCTCGGCCACCGACCGCAGGGCCACCCGCCGGCCGAGCCAGTCCGAGAGCGCGCCGTCGTCCGTGGTGGCGCGTGCCGTCGGGCAGCACGCACCTCGACGCCGCCGTCCGGCCGGACCCGGGCGGCCCCGAAGAGCAGCTCGGGCACCCGGCGGGCGGTGAGACCGAAGCCGGTGTCGACGTCGAACAGGGCCCACTGCCGGTCACCGTGCAGGCCCAGCGGCCCCACCTCGGCGACGTCGAGCCGCTCGCCCTGCAGCGACTTGACCGGGTAGCGCCACAGCTCCCGGACGCGCAGGTCGGCGGTCACGCCGGTTCCCAGCTCAGCCGCCACGTGCCCGACCACTCCTCGCCCGGCGCCAGCACGACGAGGTCGACCTCGTCGGCCAGCGCGTTCGGCGGGCAGGTCATCGGCTCGATCGCGATGCTGCGCCGGCGCTCGCCCTCGGGCAGCGTGTCGCCGGTGTAGGCCTGCAGCCAGGGCCAGCTGCGGTCGACGGCGAGCTCGAGCCGGCCGGCCGGGCCGCGCAGCCTCGCGCGCGCCCAGCCGTCGACGTCACGCACGAGGTCGGTCAGCGGCACGTCGAGCGCCCGATCCCCGATCCGCCCGACCGCGCCGTCGAAGGGCTCGCGGCCACCGGCCGGCAGTCCGCCGTCCACGGGGAGGGACGCACGGGCGGGCAGGTGCAGCTCCGCGTCGCCGATGCCGCCGTCCTCGGTCGCACCGAAGGAGAGGTAGGGGTGCATCCCGGCCCCGAAGGGGGCGTCGTCCGTACCGGCGTTGCGGACCCGGAGCGTGACGGTGAGCGCGTCGGGCGCGAGGACGTGGTCGAGGGCGGCGGCGAGCCGGAACGGGTAGCCCGGTCGCGGTTCGACGACGGCGCCGACCGTCACCGCGTCGTCCTGCTGTCGGAGCACGGTGAACGGCTGCCACGACACCAGGCCGTGGATGGCGTTCGGAGACCCCGGGCTCGCGACGTCGAGCTGCAGGTCGCGCCCGCGCCAGCTCCACCGGCCGTCGCGCAGCCGGTTGGGCCAGGGCAGCAGCACACCGCCCCGCCGGCCGCGGGGCACCGTGCCGGCCGGGTAGCCGTCGAGGACGTGCCAGTCGCCGACGGTCAGCTCGCGCAGGCCGCCGCCGCGCAGGTCGACGGCGAGCGCCGCGTCCCCGGCGGAGAGGCGGACCTCGGTGGGGTCGGTCGGCGGCCACGGGTTCTCGTGCACGCCGACCATGCTTCCCGGTCGGGTCGGTGCGGCGCGCGGCGAGATCGCGCCGGTCCACCGATGCGTCGACTGGGGCCCTGACCCGACAGCGGCCTATGAGTGGGCGTCCTGAGGGCTCCATCCGGGTTCGTCACCCGATGCCCGCTTTCGGCTGACCACGAGGAGGACCAGGCCATGCAGCACCACGTTGAGGAACGCGGGACCGAAGTTGATGCCGGCATGCACCGCGAGCGGCAGTCCGTCCCACCGATACGGGTCCATGGCCAGGACCGGAACGGACCAAGGCAGTCCCAGCGCCATGAGGATGAAGCCGATGAGCCCGGCTGCGAAATTGAAGCCGTCCTCGGGAGCGGTCGTGGCCACCAGGACGAAGAACGACACCGTCAGCACCAGGACCAACGCCGCATGAAAGACGAAGCCTCCCGCTGATGGACGCTGCACCCAGGACCGCCTCATGCTCGGCAGCATGGCACCGCAAGACCGGCCCGAATGGGACGTCGGCAGCCCCGGAGCTCGAACCGGGGCACTGTCCGGAGGTCTGCCGGCCGAGGGTGTGAGGTCGTCCGAGCGCACCTCGGAGGCGAGCGGGCATCGGCCCGAATGACGGGGTGGTGCGACGTCGGTACCGTTCGCAGGCGAGAAGTCCCTCAGCGTCGAGGAGGCCCCGGCTTGCCGGTCGACCGCGAACTGCCCACCCCGGAGGCCTACGACCTCCTGGCGCTCACCCGCGACCTCGCCGACGCCGAGCTGGCGCCGCACGCGGCGGCGTACGAGCGCGAGGAGCGCTTCCCCCGCGAGATCTTCCGGACGCTCGGCGCGGCCGGCCTGCTCGGCCTCCCGTTCGCGGAGGAGGCCGGCGGGGGAGGCCAGCCCTACACCGTGTACCTGCAGGTGCTCGAGGAGCTGGCCATGCGGTGGGCGAGCGTCGCGCTCGGCATCAGCGTGCACACGCTGTCCTGCTCCCCCATCGCGACGGTCGGCACCGAGGCGCAGAAGCGCGACCTGCTGCCGGAGATGATCGGCGGCACGCTGCTGGGCGCCTACTCGCTGTCCGAGGCCCACGCGGGCTCCGACGCCTCCGCCATGCGCGCCGCGGCCACGCCTGCGGACGACGGCTGGCTCGCCCGGGGCGAGAAGGCGTGGGTCACCCACGGCGGTCACGCCGACTTCTACACGACGTTCCTCCGGACGCCGGCCGACGGACGTGCGGGGGCGGCGGGCGGGGGGCGCTCAGCCGTCTCGTGCTTCCACCTCACCCCGGACCTGCCCGGCTTCAGTGCGGCCAGGCCCGAGCAGAAGATGGGGCTGACCGCCTCGACCACGGCCGCCCTGCGGCTCGACGACGTGCCCGTGCCCGCCGACCGGCTGGTGGGTGAGCCGGGCCGGGGCATGCAGATCGCCCTGGGCGCGCTGGACTCCGGCCGCCTCGGCATCAGCGCCGTCGCCGTGGGCCTGGCGCAGTCCGCGCTTGACGTCGCCGTCGGCTACGCGGTGGAACGGGAGGCCTTCGGCCGGCCGATCATCGAGCACCAGGGCCTGGCCTTCGTCCTGGCCGACATGGCCGCCGCCGTCGAGTCGGCGCGGGCCACCTACCTGGCCGCGGCGCGGCGCAAGGACGCCGGCAAGCCCTATTCGCGGCAGGCGAGCATCGCCAAGCTCGTGGCCACCGACGCGGCCATGAAGGTGACCACCGACGCCGTCCAGGTGCTGGGTGGCGCCGGCTACACGCGCGAGTTCCCGGTGGAGCGCTACATGCGCGAGGCCAAGGTCATGCAGATCTTCGAGGGCACCAACCAGATCCAGCGGATGGTGATCGGCCGGCTGCTGGCGGGGGAGCACGCGCCCGCCGCGGGCTGACCCCTCCCGCCGGTCGGCGGCCGGGTGCACAGTCGCCGCATGGCGACCTTCTCGGAGTTCGAGGTCGAGGAGCCGGCGTTCGCCGACCGCGTCCGCGCGGCTTTCGACGCCTACCGGCACAAGGTGCTGGCGACCCTGCGGGCCGACGGCGCGCCACGGGTCAGCGGAATCGAGGCGACGATCGCCGGCGGCCGGCTGTGGCTGGCCGGCATGCCCCGGTCGGTGAAGTTCGCCGATCTCCGCGGCGACCCGCGCATGGCGCTGCACGCCGGCGCGGACGATCCCGACCGCTTCACGGCGGACACCACGATCTCCGGCCGGGCGGTGGAGGTCACCGACGACGAGGGACGGCGCGCTTTCGCCGAGGCCACCGGCACCCCGGCCGGCGGCGACTTCGAGCTGTTCGCCGTCGACATAGCGCAGGTCGTGCTCACCGCGCTGTCCGACGAGCGGGACGCGCTCGTCATCTCCTCCTGGCGTCCCGGACGCGGCGTGCACGAGGTGCGCCGCACGTGACCGGGCGACCGGCGGTGGACCCTCGCCCCGGCGCGCGTCACACTGGGGCACCCGAGGAGGACGCATGCCCGAGCCGCACCTGCGCGCCGCCGACACCGACCGCGAGGCCGTCGCCGCCGTCCTCGGCGAGCACATGGCCGCCGGGCGGCTGACCGTCGACGAGTACGACGAGCGGCTGGGCCGCGCCTACGCCGCCAAGACCTACGGCGACCTCGCGGAGCTGACCAGCGACCTGCCCGGCCCCGCACCGCGGCCGACGCCGTCCGCCCCGCCGATGACGGCGGGATCGTCGCAGCCCGTCCGGAACGGCGCCTGCACGCCGCACGCGGCGGACGGCTGGGACCACGACTCGTGGCGGGCCTGGCTCACCACGGGTCTGGTCGTGGTCACGATCTGGGCCGCGACCTCACTGGCGTCCTGGGACTTCCACTACTTCTGGCCGATCTGGGTGATCGGCCCGTGGGGTGCGGTGCTCCTCGCGCAGCGGCTCACCGGCGGCAACGACGGCGAGGCCGACGGACGGCGACCGCTGGGCGGCTGACCTCCGCCTCGACCCTCGACGGTCGAGGGGTCAGGCGGCGAGCCGGTGGTGGTGGCACCGGCCGGCCACGGTGCCACGGGCACCGCAGGGCGAGCCGGCCTTCGTGCGGCCCCCGTTGTCGCCGCAGCGGGCGGGCGCAGCCGGGCGCTGCTCGGCCGGCACCGGCACCCGGCGGGAGAACGGCAGCACGACCGCGTCGGCAGCCGGAGCTTCGACGACGGCGGGGAGCACCTGGGCCACCGGTGCGGCCGCGACGAGCGGAGCCGCCTGGACCCAGCGGGGGCGTCGGCTGCCGAAGCGACGGACGACCGCAGACGCGGCCAGCCCCGCGGTGAGGGTGACGATCGCGGTGACGACGGAACGGGAACGCATACCGGATTCATCGGCAGTCGTGACCGCGGGTGGAACGTCCGGAGCCGACACGGCCCCGAGGAACGACAACGGCCCCGAGGAACGACGACGGCCCCGAGGAGAACCCTCGGGGCCGTATCGGAAGTGTGGGCAAGGGGGGAGTTGAACCCCCACGTCCTTTCGGACACACGGACCTGAACCGTGCGCGTCTGCCATTCCGCCACTTGCCCTGGCGAGCACCGACATTAGCAGCCCACGGGCGCGCCTCCTGGTGCGGGTGGGCCGAACGCGGTGGTCGCCGGGGCGTCGCACCTTCGGAACCGGCCGGGACCGTCCCTCCCGGCTACGATCACGGGTGATCCGGAACAGATCTGCCTGCGGGCCGAGCGCAAGGGAGCGACTGTGGGCGTGCTGCAGCGCTTCGAGCGACGCCTGGAGGGCATGGTCGGTCTGGCGTTCGCCCGGATCTTCAAGGGCAAGGTCCACCCGGCGGAGATCGCCAAGGCGCTGACCGCGCGAGGCGGACGAGCAGCGGTCGATCCTCGGCGAGGGCCGCATCCTCGCCCCGAACGTCTACGTGGTCCGGCTCGGCGAGATCGATTTCGAGCACCTGGCGCAGTGGTCGGAGCAGCTGGCCGGCGAGCTCGCGGACATGGTGGCCGAGCACGTCGAGACGAGGGCTACCAGGTCTTCGACAAGGTCACCGTCCGCCTCGAGCGCGACGACGACCTGCCCACGGGCGTCTTCGAGGTCAGCTCGCACGTGGCCGACCCGGCGCGGCCGCCGTCGGCCGTCGGCGTCGCCCCTCCCCCCGCCAACGGCCATCCCGCGCTGCCGCCGCTGCCGCCGCTGCGCGGCCGCGTGGCCACCGACACCGGACGCCAGGGCCCCTCGGTGGTCGGCCGGGCCGGTTCGCGCCCGGGCATCACGCACGTCCTCGTCGTCGACGGTCCGGGCACCCGCCACGAGCTGACCACCGGCCGCAACGTCATCGGCCGGGGCACCGAGGCCGACATCCGGCTGCCCGACACCGGGGTCAGCCGCAAGCACGTCGACGTCGTCCTCGACGGCAGCACCGCCGTCGTCGAGGACCTCGGCTCCACCAACGGCACGCTGGTCAACGGACGACGGATCAGCCGGCAGCCGCTGTCCGACGGTGACGTCATCCGCATCGGCCACTCGGTCCTGGTCTACCGGCAGGACGGCACGTGATCGAGCTCGCGAGATCACGCACTGGCCGGGCACGGCCCGGCACGGGGGCGACGAGCGTCGGCGAGGCGGGGCCGTGACGGCGGAGATCGTGCTGCAGATCTTCCGCTTCGGCTTCCTGCTGCTGCTGTGGCTGTTCATCTTCGCCGCGTTCCGCGTGGTGCGCGCCGACCTCTTCGGGGGCCGGGCCGGGCGGGTGGCATCGGTCCCCCCGCGCGCGGCAGCGGGAAAGAAGCGCGGTCAGCGCGGACCCCGCACCCTGGTCGTGACCGCCGGTCCGCTGACCGGGACCAAGATCACTCTCGGGGAGCAACCCATCCTCATCGGCCGCGCCGACGACTCCACGCTCGTGCTCACCGACGACTTCGCCAGTTCCCGGCACGCCCGGCTGACCAATCGGGGCGGCCAGTGGTACGTCGAGGACCTCGGGTCGACCAACGGCACCTACCTCGACCAGCAGCGGGTGCAGGGTCCGCTGCTGGTGAACCCGGGCCAGCCGATCCGTATCGGGCAGACCGCGCTGGAGCTGCGCACATGAGCGAGCTCGCGAGCTCAGCGAAGGAGCACAGCAGCCGGCAGTGGGCCGGCGTCCCGGTGGGGGCGCGCCGATGAGCCTCGTCCTGCGCTACGCGGCGCGCTCCGACCGCGGCCTGATCCGCGGCAACAACCAGGACTCCGTCTACGCCGGTCCCCGGCTGCTCGCGGTCGCCGACGGGATGGGCGGGCACGCGGCCGGCGACGTCGCCAGCAAGGTGGTCATCGCCGCGCTCGAGCACCTGGACGACGACACCCCGTCCGGCGACATGCTCCAGGCGATGCGCGCATGCCGTCTTCGAGGGCAGCGAGCACCTGCGCGAGGTCATCCGCGAGTCACCGCAGCTCGAGGGCATGGGCACGACGCTCACCGCGATCCTCTTCGCCGGCGGCCGGCTCGCGCTCTGCCACGTCGGCGACTCCCGCGCCTACCTGGTCCGCGACGGCCAGATGACCCAGATCACCCACGACGACACGTTCGTGCAGACGCTGATCGACGACGGCCGGATCACCGCCGGAAGAGGCGAACAGCCACCCCCAGCGCTCGCTGCTGCTGCGAGCGCTCAACGGCCAGGAGGTCGAGCCCGACCTCTCCATGCGCGAGGCCCGCGTCGGCGACCGCTACCTGCTCTGCTCCGACGGCCTGTCCGGCGTCGTCAGCGAGGAGACCCTCGCCGAGGCCCTGAAGGACCCCGACCCGCAGTCGAGCCGCCGACCGGCTCATCGAGCTGGCCCTGCGCGGCGGCGGCCCCGACAACATCACCGTGATCGTCGCCGACGTCGTCGACGACGGCGGCCGCGGTGGCGCGCTCGTCGACCCGGTCGTCGACGGAGCGGCCGGCGACAACGTCGGCCAGCGCCAGGTCGATCCGCGGTCGGCCGCCGGCCGCGCCGCGCTGGCCGATCCGCCGCCCGCGGCACCACCGCCGACCACACCGCCTTCGGGCGGCGGCGACACCGCCCGCCGCCGCCCGCTACGCATCCTCGTGGTGGCGGTGGTCGTTCTCGCGTTGCTCGTCGCCGGCGGGATCGGCACGTACGCGTGGGCGCTGCAGCACTGGTTCGTGGGCGTCGACCGGCACCGGCGAGGACGAGCAGGTGGGCCGTCTTCCGGGGGCTGGACGTCTCCATCGTCGGCCTCGACCTCTTCCGGCTCGACGAGGCCACCTCCCTCTCGGTCGGCGACCTGACCCCGGCGGCCCGCAGCCGGGTGCGCGGGCGGGATCACCGCCGACGACGCCGCCGACGCCGACCGCATCCTCTCCGCGCTGCGCGACCAGCGGCTGCCGGTCTGCCGGGAGATCGAGGTCCCCGCCGAGGGCGGCGGGAGCACCGAACCGGCTCCGTCGACCACGGCCGAGCCCTCGGGCACGGCGGCGCCGACGGCCTCCGCGGCGCCGACCGGCTCGGCCGCACCGCGGACGTCGGCGCCGGCCGACCCGTCGTCGCCGGCCGGCCCCGAGCGGACCGCCGACGAACCCGCGCCCACGACGTCGACCCCGCTCACGACGTCCGCGGCTCCCCGCACGACGCTCAGCGGCGTCCCCGGGGAGACCTGCCGGGAGGTGGGCTCGTGACTCCCGCAGGCCGCGGTACCCGGCCGGCGGTGTGCCGATGACCGGGCCGTCCACCGACCCCCGCGCGGTCGCCGCCGGGGCGCCCAGGCGCCGCAACACCGAGCTCGCGCTGCTGGTGTTCGCGGTGCTGATCACCCTCGTCGCCCAGGCGATCGTCGACGTCACCATCACCGGGGCGCCGCGGGCGGAGCTCGCCGCGTTCGGGGCGTGGTTCGCCGCGCTGTGGGCCGTCGCGCACCTCGTCGTCCGCAAGTGGGCCCCCTACGCCGATCCGCTGCTGCTGCCCTCGGTGGCCCTGCTGACCGGCCTGGGCCTGTCGGTCATCCACCGCCTCGACCTCGCCGCCGAGCAGATCGACAGCACGATCACCCGGCGAGGACGCACCGGTCCAGCTGATCTGGGCGACCCTGGGCATCACCCTGTTCGTGGCGGTGCTGCTGGTCGTGCGCGACCACCGGTCGCTGTCGCGCTACGCGTACACGCTGGCCCTGGTCGGCCTGGTCCTGCTCGCCCTGCCGGCGGTGCTGCCGGCGTCCATCTCCGAGGTCAACGGCGCCAAGATCTGGATCCGCCTGGCCGGCTTCTCCATCCAGCCCGGCGAGTTCGCCAAGATCTGCCTGGTCGTCTTCTTCGCCGCCTACCTGGTGGACAAGCGCGACGTGCTCGCGCTGGCCAGCCGCCGCGTCATGGGTCTGGAGCTCCCCCGCGGCCGCGACCTGGGCCCGGTCCTGCTGGCCTGGATCATCTCGATCCTGGTGCTGGTCTTCGAGCGGGACCTCGGCAGCTCGCTGCTGCTCTTCGGCATCTTCGTGGTCATGCTCTACGTCGCGACCGAGCGGTCGAGCTGGCTGCTGATCGGCGTCGGCCTGTTCGCCGGGGGCGCGCTCATCGCCTACCAGATCTTCGGCCACGTGCAGGCCCGCGTGGACACCTGGCTCGACCCGTTCGCCTACCGGGACGGCGCCGGCTACCAGCTGGTCCAGTCGCTGTTCGGCCTGGGCACCGGCGGCCTGTTCGGTGCGGGCCTGGGCGGCGGGTCGCCCCGACCAGGTGCCGGTGGCCAAGAGCGACTTCATCGCCGCCGCGATCGGCGAGGAGCTCGGCCTGTTCGGCCTGGTCGCCGTGATCATCGTGTACCTGGTGCTGGTCGAGCGGGGCCTGCGGACGTCGCTGATCGTGCGTGACGCGTTCGGCAAGCTGCTCGCCGCGGGCCTCGCCTTCGCCGTCGCCTGGCAGGTCTTCGTCGTCCTCGGCGGTGTCACCGGCCTGCTCCCGCTGACCGGCCTGACCACGCCCTTCCTCGCCTACGGCGGCTCGTCGCTGGTGGCCAACTTCGGCCTCGTCGCCCTGCTGGTGCGCATCAGCGACGCCGCCCGGCGTCCGGCCGCACCGCAGGCCGCCCCCCTGCCCCGGCTCGGCGACGCGCCCACCGAGGTGGTGCAACCGTGAACGCCCCCCTGCGCCGGGTCGCCATCAGCGTGCTCGTGCTGTTCACCCTGCTGATCATCAACGTGAACTACATCCAGGTCGTGCGCTCCGACGAGCTGCGCAACGATCCCGGCAACACCCGGGTGATCGCCGAGGAGTACGGCCGGGAGCGCGGCGCGATCATCGTCAGCGGCAACGAGATCGCCCGCTCGGTGTCGACCGACGACCGGCTCGAGTACCTGCGCCAGTACCCCGACGGGCCGACTGTACGCGGCTGTCACCGGCTACTACTCGGTCATCTACGGCAACTGGATGATGGAGCGGGCCGAGAACGCAGATCCTGGCCGGCACCGACCCACGGCTGACGTTCCGCCGACTGACCGACCTGTTCACCGGTCGGGACCCGCAGGGCGGCGACGTCGTGCTCACCCTGGACCCGGCCGTGCAGCAGGCTGCCATGTCCGGACTGGAAGGGGTCACCGGCGCCGTCGTCGCGCTGGACCCCCGGACCGGCGCCGTCCTCGGCATGGCGAGCACGCCGACCTACGACCCGAACGAGCTCTCCAGCCACGACCCCGCGGCCATCCGGGCCTACATGGAGGAGCTGGAGGCGCAGCCGGTCGATCCGCGCCGCAACCGCGCGATCCAGGAGCGCTACCCCCCGGGCTCGGTCTTCAAGGTCATCGTCTCGGCCGCCGCCCTGGAGGACGGTCTCGACCCCGAGACCGAGATCCCGGCGCCGGACGTCTTCACCCTGCCCAACACCCGCACCGAGCTGGAGAACTTCGGCGGCAGCGCGTGCGCGGGCGACGAGGAGCAGTCCCTCATCGACGCGCTGACGATCTCGTGCAACACCGCCTTCGCGCAGCTGGGCATCGAGCTGGGCGAGGACCGCATCCGCGAGACCGCCGAGCGGTTCGGCCTGACCGGCGAGCAGCTGCGAGATCCCGCTGCAGGTGGCCGGCAGCACGATCGGCGACATCGCCGACGACGCCCAGCTCGGCGTCAGCTCCATCGGCCAGCAGAACGTCGTGATGACGCCGCTGCAGGCAGCGATGATCGCGGCGGCCGTAGCCAACGACGGCGACCTGATGAGGCCGTACCTGGTCGACCAGGTGCGCGCCCCCGACCTCACCGTCATCGACCGGACCGAGCCCGAGGTGCTGAGCGAGGCGGTGTCCGCCGACGTCGCCGAGCAGCTCACCGACGATGATGCGCAGCGTCGTCGAGAACGGCTCCGGCCGCGCCGCGCAGATCGCCGGGCGTCGCCGTCGCCGGCAAGACCGGCACGGCCGAGAACGCCGGCCCGGACCACAACTGGTTCATCGGGTTCGCCCCGGCCGACGATCCCGAGATCGCCGTCGCCGTGTTCGTCGCCAACGGCGGCGGCACGGGCGGGGACATCTCCGCACCCATCGCCCGCGACGTGATCGCCGCCTACCTGGAGCGGGGGAGCTGATGGCACTGGCCACCGGCAGCCTGCTGGCCGGCCGCTACGAGATCACCGCCGCCATCGCCACCGGCGGCATGGGCGAGGTGTGGCAGGCCCGCGACCGTGTCCTCGACCGCATCGTCGCCGCCAAGGTGCTGCGCAGCGAGTACACGGGCGACCCGAGCTTCCTCGCCCGCTTCCGCAACGAGGCACGGCACACCGCCGCGCTCTCGCATCCCAACATCGCCTCGGTCTACGACTACGGCGAGACGATGGACGAGACGGGCACGCAGCAAGCTCGCCTTCCTCGTCATGGAGTTCGTCGAGGGCCAGCCGCTGCATCACGATCCTGCACGACGAGGGCCGGCTGCCCGTCGACTGGACGCTGCACGTGCTCGAGCAGTCCGCCGAGGGGCTGTCGGCCGCGCACCGGGCCGGCGTCGTCCACCGCGACATCAAGCCCGGCAACCTGCTCGTCCGGCCCGACGGCGTCGTCAAGCTCACCGACTTCGGCATCGCGCAGGCCCGGGACGCCACACCGCTGACCAAGACCGGCATGGTCGTGGGCACCGCCCAGTACCTCTCCCCCGAGCAGGCGCAGGGGATGGAGGTGACCGCAGCCTCCGACGTGTACTCGCTCGGCGTCGTGGCCTACGAGTGCCTGACCGGCGCGCGCCCCTTCGACGGCGCCTCGCAGGTCGCGATCGCCCTCGCGCACATCAACCGGCCACCCCCTCCGCTGCCCGCCGACGTGCCACCCGCCGTCCGGCTGCTGGTGGAGCGGGCGCTTGCCAAGGACCCGGCCGACCGGTTCGCCGACGGCGGTGCCTTCGCCGACGCCATCCACCGCGTGGCAGGCGGAGGCAGTCTCACCGGGGGCGCCGTGTCGGCCGGCATGGCCGCCGGGGCGGTCGCTGGTTCGCTCGCCAACCCGCCGACCACCCCCACCCGCACCGTCGACATGTCCGACGGTCACACGCAGCTGCTCCCCGCCACGGGCCCCGGCGTCCCGGCCGGCCCGGGGACGGCCGGACGGCCGATGCCGCCGCTGCACGCGGGTGCGGACGACGACCACCTCGCGGAGGAGCCCGGAGGCGGTCGGGGCCGCGACCGCCGGTTGCTGTGGATCGGCCTGGCCCTCCTGCTGGTGCTGCTGCTGGCGGGAGGCGCGTTCCTGCTCTTCGGCGGCGACGGCGACTCCGGCCGCGACGGCACCCAGACCTCGGCGAGCAGCTCCCCGACCGCCGGCACCGCCGCAGGATTCGTCTTCGACCCGGCCGCCTACATCGGCGAGAACTTCCGCGCGGTCGAGGCGGAGCTCCGGGCGGCCGACATCGAGGTGAGCACCGAGGCGGCCGACGCCGCGCAGCTCGCCTCCGCGGGCATCCCGCTCGAGGCCGACGACGTCGCCGCGACCGACCCGTCGGAGCCGGGCACGTTGCAGCCCGGCGACGAGGTCGTCCTCTACTACGCCGCGTCCCCCTTCGCCCCCGGTGGCGGCGGGCAGACCTCGACGGCGCCCGCCACCAGCGAGGCGCCCGAGACCACGCCGAGCCGGACCGCCGAGCCCACCCCGAGCGAGACCCCGGACGAGACGGACGAGACGGGCGGGACCGAGACCGAGACCGAGACCGACGAGACGGTGACCGAGACCCAGACGTCCACGGCCGCCGGCACGTCCGTGTCCTCCCCCACCGAGACCGCCAGCGAGTCGACTGTGACCGAAGGGGCAGGTCAGTCGATGGAGGAACAGGGGTGACCGGGCTCGCCCGCGTCGTCCCGGGTCGGCGCCGTCCAGCGGTTAGGCTCGCCGCCGGTGTCGCCCCCGCGCGACCTGCCCTGACCGCCCGAGAGGACCTCCGATGACCACGCCGCAGGTGCTCGGTGAGCGCTACGAGATCGGCGGGGTGCTCGGCCGTGGTGGCATGGCCGAGGTGCACCGGGGGCGCGATCTGCGGCTGGGCCGCGAGGTCGCCGTCAAGGTCCTGCGCAGCGACCTGGCCCGCGACCCGTCGTTCCAGGTGCGCTTCCGCCGCGAGGCGCAGGCCTCGGCCTCGCTGAACCACCCCGCCATCGTGGCGGTGTACGACACCGGCGAGGACCGCACGGGCACCGGCGCCACGCCCTACATCGTCATGGAGTACGTCGAGGGCGAGACCCTGCGCGACGTGCTCCGGCGGGAGGGTCGGCTGCCGGCCGAGCGGGCGATGAGCCTGTCGGCCGACATCTGCGGCGCGCTGGACTTCTGCACCGCAACGGCATCGTGCACCGCGACGTGAAGCCCGGGAACGTGATGATCACGCCGCAGGGCACCGTCAAGGTGATGGACTTCGGCATCGCCCGCGCCGTCTCCGACTCCGCGGCCACGATGACCTCGACGGCCGCGGTGATAGGGACCGCCCAGTACCTCTCCCCCGAGCAGGCACGCGGCGAGGGCGTCGACGCCCGCTCCGACGTCTACTCGCTCGGCTGCCTGCTCTACGAGCTGGTCACCGGCGCCCCGCCGTTCACCGGCGACTCGCCCGTCGCCGTGGCCTACCAGCACGTCCGCGAGGACCCGCGGCTGCCCTCGTCGATCAACCCGGAGATCCCGGCGGAGCTCGACGCGATCCTGCTCAAGGCGATGAGCAAGAACCCGGCCAACCGGTACCAGTCGGCCGCGGACATGCGCAACGACCTGCTCCGGGCGCTGGCCGGGCAGCGGGTCGAGGCGACGCCGGTGATGGGCGACGCCGAGAAGACCGCGATCATCGGCGCCCCGCCCGGCGGCTTCGGGTACCGCGACGACGAGCAGTGGGACGACGACGAGGCCGACGCCCGGCGCCGGCGGAAGAAGATCGTCGCCATCGTCGCCGTCGTCGCGCTCCTGCTGCTGGCCGGTGCCATCGCCCTGGCGGTCGCCATGACCTCCGGCGACGAGGAGCCCCCGCCGCCCACCCAGGTGGAGGTGCCCGACGTCGTCGGCGAGGAGCAGGCGGACGCCGAGGCGGCCATCGAGGAGGCCGGCCTGGTGGTCGGCGCGGTGAGCACCGAGCCCAGCAGCGAGGAGGAGCTCGGCCGCGTCCTGGAGAGCAACCCGGTCGCGGGCGCGCAGGTGGACCCCGAGACCGAGGTGGCACTGGTCGTCGGCGCCGGGCCGGACACCATCGCGATCCCCGGCGTCGTCGGGCTGGACGTCGAGGCCGCCCGAGCCAACTTGCGGAGCGCGGGCTTCACCAGCATCAACACCCAGACGGTGGACTCCACCGACCCCGAGGGTCGCGTGGTCGAGGTCGACCCGACCGAAGGCAGCCAGGTCGAGCCGGGCGCGCCGATCACGCTGTCCGTGTCCGACGGCACCGTCGAGATCCCCGATGTCACCGGCCGCACCGAGGCCGAGGCGCGGCAGGCGCTCAGAGAAGCGGGCCTGACCAACGTCACCACCGAGTCGGTGGACTCGGACGAAGAGGTCGGCACGGTCGTCGGCACCAGCCCCGAGGCCGGCAACCAGGCAGGCGCGAACCAGCAGATCACGCTGCGGGTCTCGGGCGGCCCCGGCGCGATCGCGATACCGGACATCGCAGGGGACACCGTCTCCGTCGCCCGGCGGGCCCTCCGGGACGCCGGCTTCACCGGCACCTTCACCGAGGTGCCGACCGAGGGCGAGCCAGGTCAGGTGCCGGGGACGGTGGCCGGTACCGAGCCGGGCATCGGCACCGAGGTTGCCCCGGACGCCGAGATCACCCTGCTGGTCGTGCAGGCGCCTACGGAGGAGCCTGCGGGCTGACCGCTCGCCCCGTCCCGCCGCGGGCCGCGCCGGGTCGAGGCCGGTCCGGGAAGGGCCGCGCCGGCTCGCCTTCTTCGGAGGGGATGCGGTGGGGGTCGGGCTGACGGTGCGCCAGCTCGACGACCGGCCCGCGCCTGCCGGTGCCGCCACGGATCCGGGCACTCCTGTCCCGACAATCCACACCCGGCGACCCCGGCCTCTCCGCCGACGCCGGACCCTGGCCCTACTGACACCGCAGAGTGGTGGCGCAGCCGGCCAGTGGTCGACCGGCCGCTGCAACCGGATCACCGGCCCGGCTCAGGCGGACCTCCGCCACCCGGTCCGGTGACGGTGCACAGGTCGGCCGGCGGGGCAGCCGGCAGCCGGCTCCGAGGCTCCCCGGGGGCTCAGGCGCTGGCGGCGGACAGTCGGCTCGCGGCCGCCTCAGCGGCCTCGAGGACGGCGGGATCGGGGGTGATTCCGCAGGTGGCCAGCCAGGTGGCGAGCATCCGGTGGCCGCCCTCGGTGAGCACGGACTCCGGGTGGAACTGCACCCCCTCGATCGGGAGTTCGCGGTGACGCACCGCCATCACGATCCCGGAGGCGGTGTGCCCCGTGACCTCGAGCTCGGCAGGCACCGTGGCCGGATCGACGGCCAGCGAGTGGTAGCGGGTCGCCGTGAACGGCGACGGCAGGCCCGCCAACACCCCGGCGCCCTCGTGCACGACCTCGCTGGTCTTGCCGTGCAGCAGTTCCGGCGCGCGCACCACCACGGCCCCGAACGCCTCCGCGATCGCCTGGTGTCCGAGGCACACGCCCAGCACGGGTGTGCCGGCCTGCGCAGCCGCCCGCACCATCGGCACGGTCACGCCGGCGGCGGCGGGTGTGCCGGGGCCGGGGGAGAGCAGCACGCCGGCCACGTCGAGGTCGGCCAGCTCCTCGACGGTCACCGCGTCGTTGCGGCGGACGACGCAACGGACCCCGAGCTGACCGAGGTACTGGACGAGGTTGTAGACGAAGCTGTCGAAGTTGTCGACGACGAGCACCGGACGGTCATCGGCGGTCATCGGCTCGCCGTTCCAGCGGACCCGCTCGTGCACACGGTGATCGGTTCCTCCTCGCACCGGTCAGCCGGCGGTCGCGTACTCCATGTCCAGGAGACCATCGTAGGCGGGCAGTTCCACCTCGGGCCGGTCCTCGCACCGCAAAGGTCAGGCCGAAGTCAGCCACCGCCTGCTGCAGGATGGCGACCTGCGGCGAGGCGGCCAGCTCGCCGCGCGTGGCGTCGGCGTCGACGATCGCGGTGATCACGAACGGCGGGGAGTAGGTGCGCCCCTGCAGCAGCAGGGTGTTGCCCACGCACCGGACGGCGCTGGTCGCGATCAGCCGCCTGCCCATGATGGCCACGCCGTCCGCTCCGGCGGCCCACACGGCGTTCACGACCGCCTGGACGTCGGACTGGTGGATGACCAGGTCGTCGGGGCGCGCGCCGGCGGGACGGTTGCCCTCGGCGGTCTGCACGGCGTCGTCCAGCGTGATCTCCACGCCTGGCCCCACCAGGGGGACGAGCGCCGCGGACAGCTCGCCCTGCGAGCCCGCGGCCTGCGCCTCTGCGACGGCGCCGTCGCGCCGAGCGGCCTCCTCGGTGAGCGCCTGGACCTGGGCCTGGAGCTCGGCCAGTTGCTCGGCCTGCTCCTCCACCTCACGCCGGCGCTCGGCGTATGAGGCCACGCAACTCGGAGATCTCGCCGCCGCGCAGGTCGCCGCCCTGCGCGGTACTGCCCGACGTGGCGAACAGCAGGCCGGCGGCCAGGGCGACGACCGGCACCATGACCGTCCACGGCGAGGGCCGCGAGAACGCCAGCGGTCTGCGGGCCACGGCACCTCCCCGGGTCGCGTCGGCGTCCGCGGTGCGGGCCCCGACGGCCTCCGACCGGTGTCCTGCGCCGCGCTGGTTGCCTGAGAGCTTAGGCTGGGTGCGGTTGCGACCGGTGACGACGAACCGGTCGGAAGGGAGTCCTGCACGGTGCCCAAGTCCAAGGTGCGCAAGAAGTCCGTCTACACGCCCCCGGCGGACGTTCTCGAGTCACGCGCCGCACGGGCGGCCAAGCCGAGCCCCCGCTGGTACGCCCCGGTCATGGTCGGCCTGATGCTCATCGGCCTGATGTGGATCGTCGTCTACTACGTCGCCGGCGACCAGATCCCGTTCATGGTGTCGTTGAACGCCTGGAACTTCGCCATCGGCTTCGGTGCCATGGTCGCCGGCCTGATCATGTCGATGCGCTGGCGCTAGCGCCGGCGGACCGCACGCTCGGTCCCCGCTCCACCTTCCACGAGGCCCTCGTCCCACCCGGGACGGGGGCCTCGTCAGCTGTGCGGGGGTCCTGTCGCGCCGATGTGGACGCTGTGCACAGCATCGACCCGTCGTCCACAGGTCGACATGGCGCTCCACCCCCAGGGTTGTCCACCGAATGTGGAGAGAACGACCGTTCCGGCTCGCCCCTGACCTGCGGGGACACCGCGACTGGTACTGCTGTGACGGACCGGCCACGCGCGTAACTACACGCGTGTGAGTCTGTCCCCAGCTGTGCACTCGGCTGGGGACAAGGCGACTTGTCCGCGCTCCGGAGTCGGTGACCCGGCCCGGCGGTACCCGGCTGCGCCCCTGGTCACACGCCCCGTCGCCCGGGTCCGGGCACGTGGCGTGCGGGAGGCGCTCACAGTCCGACCTCCGTCACGGTCGAGACGGCCAGCGCCAGCACCAGGCACAGGACGCCGAGGGCCAGCAGACCCGCGGCCTGCGCAGCGGGTCGGCGCCGGAAGACCACGATGACCGCGGCGGCCAGCGCGCCGGTGACCAGCCCGCCGAGGTGACCGAGCAGGGACACCCCGGGCAGGAAGCTGATGAAGATGTTGATGGCCAGCAGGGTCAGGATGCCGCGGACGTCCTGCCGCCTGACCACCATCAGCACGCCCAGCGCGCCCAGCAGACCGTAGATGGCCGCGGACGCCCCGGCCACGGCCCCGAACGGGTTCCCGAACATCTGGATGGCGGCCGCGCCGCCCAGCGCCGAGACGGTGTAGAGGCCGGCGAACCGCCACCGGCCGAGCTGGCGCTCCAGCTCCGAGCCGAAGATGAGAAGGGCGAGCATGTTGAGCGCGAGGTGCAGCGGACCGATGTGCAGGAACGCGGCGGTCACCACGCGCCACACCTCGCCGAGGTCGACCAGCACGGGAGCCTGCGACAGCGCCACGAACACCGGAGACCGGAAGTTGTCGAGGGGGTCCTCCCCCGCCAGTCCCGCCGACACGACGGTGACCAGGAACATCGCCACGTTGGCGGCGATCAGCGCGAGGGTGACCAGGCCCCACCGCTGCGAGGCGGCCCGGAGCCCGCTGCGAGGCCGGGGGGCGCGCACGCTCGCCGCACCCGCGCGGATGCACTCGGGGCACTGGAAGCCCACCGCGGCCGGCGTCATGCACTCGGGGCAGATCGGCCGGCCGCAGCGGGTACAGCGGATGCCGGTGGTCCGGTCCGCATGCCGATAGCAGGTGGTCGTCGGGAGCGCCGGCGGTCCCTCCGGGCCGGCGCCCCCGTCGGAGGGGCCGGTCGTCAGCTGCGCTGCACCTCGACCGACTCGAGGACGACGTCCTCCACGGGACGGTCGTTGCGGCCGGTCTGCACGGCAGCGATGCGGTCGACGACGTCACGGCCGGCCTGGTCGGCCACCTCACCGAAGATCGTGTGCTTGCGGTTGAGGTGCGGCGTCTTCGCGACTGTGATGAAGAACTGCGAGCCGTTGGTGCCCGGGCCGGCGTTCGCCATGGCCAGCAGGTACGGGCGGTCGAACTGCAGGTCGGGGTGGATCTCGTCGCCGAACTGGTAGCCGGGGCCGCCGAAGCCCTGACCCAGCGGGTCGCCACCCTGGATCATGAAGCCGGAGATGATGCGGTGGAAGACCGTGCCGTCGTAGAGCCGGTCGGTCGTCCGCTCGCGGGTGGCGGGGTGCGTCCACTCGCGGGCACCCTCGGCGAGGTCGGCGAAGTTCGCGACCGTCTTGGGGGCGTGGTCGGGAAACAGTTCGACAGTGATGTCGCCGTGGTTCGTGTGCAGGACGGCACGCCGCGCGGCGGGGGTCGAGGAAGTCACGCCGTCGAGTCTCCCACTGCGGATGAGGTGGCGCCGCAGGCCGCCACCGAACCGGACGTCGACTCCACCGTCCGTGACGAAACCTGCACGGAACGTGGCAAGGCGACTTCTCCTGGGCCCGGTCGGCAGCTAGCCTCCGCCCGTGAATCAGGGTCTTCGAGTCGTCGTCGTTCCGGTCGGGCTCGCCCTGGCCCTGGCCGCCGGAGCACTACCGGCCGCGGCGGCCCCACCGGCCCCACCGGCCGTGCCGGCGCCGGCCGCGCCGGCCGCGCCGACAGCCGGGGTGCCCGAGACGCTGGCGCACTCGGTGCCGGTCCGGGCCGGGACGGTCGTCCCCGGCTTCCCGATCGACTACGTCGCAGTCACCTGGACCGGCGAGCACGGGCCCGCGTCGGTGCGCTTCCGGCACGACCGAGCCTGGACGCCCTGGCAGGCGATGCCGGAGGACGCGATCGAGGAGGAGGGCCGGTTCGCCAGCGCCCTGGTCGCCGGCTCCGACGCGGACGCCTACCAGCTGAAGGTCCCGGCCGGCGTGCAGGACGCCACGTCGGTGGCCATCAACACCACCGACGGCGAGACGGCACCCGGCACCTCCGCCGCGACGTCGACCACCGCGAAGACGACGGCCGCGACCACGAGCAACGGCGGCGTCGTCTCGCGGGCCGGATGGGGCGCCAACGAGATGCTGCGCTTCTCGGGCGGCCAGGAGTCGTGGCCGCAGTCGTTCTCCACACCGAAGAAGCTCACGGTGCACCACACGGCCGGTCCCAACGACGACACCGACCCTGCGGCCACCGTCCGGGCGATCTACCGCTTCCACGCCATCGACCGGGGCTGGGGTGACATCGGCTACCAGTTCCTGATCGACGAGCGCGGCACGGTCTACGAGGGCCGGCAGACCGACACCAGCACCGCGACGCCGCCGGCCTTCGACGCCCACGGCAACGTCGTCCAGGGCGCGCACGTGGCCAACCACAACTCCGGCAACATCGGCATCTCGCTGATGGGCACCTTCGACGCCCGCCGGCCCACCCTGCACGCACAGCGCAGCCTGGAGCGTCTGCTGGCCAGCCTCTCGGTCCGCACGGGCATCTCCCCGACCGGCTGGAGCACCTACGACAACGGCTCCTACCGGTGGACCGGGCCCAACATCCTCGGCCACCGGCACATCGGCCGGACCGCGTGCCCGGGCAGGATCACCTACGCGCTGCTGCCGACGTTGCGCGAGCGGGTGGCCCAGCGCATCGCCGGCACCATCGTCGCCGACATGCGCATGGTGCCGCCGCGGCAGATCGTCGTCAGCACCGGCGTCGGCCGGGCCCGGATCACGTGGCGGACGGCGAACGACCCGTCGGACACCCAGCTGCGCTACTGGCCCCGTGGCCGCCAGTCCGAGGCGGTGCTCACCCGGCTGGACCCCCGCTTCACCGAGGACCACGAGGTCCTGCTCACCGGGCTGGCGCGGGGCACGTACGAGTACCAGATGATCGACGCGGACAAGCCGGGCAACCGGTACGTCTCGGGCGTCAACCGGTTCTTCGTGCGCTGAGCGGCCCCGCACCTCACCCGACGAACAGCAGCCGGTCGGGCGCCCGCTCGCCGCGGACGGTCACCCGGCCGGTGGTGGCGCTCAGGTCGGCCCCCGCGGGAGTGCCGGCCCGGTGGTTTCGCCGTGACCCGGGAAGCTGTCGCCGGCGGTGCCGGTACCCCCGGCGGCGACGGCGGGATCAGTGGGTGGAGACGAGGGGAATCGAACCCCTAACCCCCGCCTTGCAAAGGCGGTGCTCTGCCAATTGAGCTACGTCCCCGGGGGTGGTCGTCGGTTCAGCGTCCGGCGGTGGGGGTGCTGACGGCGCCGGGTCCGCGGGTCGCCTCGTGCCAGAGGTCGGCCTCGGCCTTGCCGGACGAACGCTTGCGGACGGCGGCGAGCGCACCGGCCGCCAGCGCCGCGAGCGCCAGCTTCTTCAGCACGCGCAACCTCCTCGATCGCTCGGCGCACCGTGGGGACGGTGACGGCGGACCGCACGGCGCCGGAGGCACCGGCACACGGGTGGGCCTGGGAGGACTTGAACCTCCGGCCTCATCCTTATCAGGGATGCGCTCTAACCGTCTGAGCTACAGGCCCGTGAACCTCGAACAGCCTACCTGGCCGTGGCCGGATCGATTGACGCGGGGATATGGCCCCCGTCCCCAGGCCCGGCCCGCAGCGTGCGAGGGGTGAGGAGGACGGGTCTTCTCCCTAGTCGCGCTCGGAGAGGGTGAGCTCCAGGCCACCGACGAGGTCGGAGCACAGGTTGTAGATGAACGTCGCGACCGTGCAGAGCGCGGTCAGCAGGATGATGTTGACCGCGCCGATCACCGCCGCCGCGCCGAAGACCACGCCCGGGGTGATGACGACGTTGTCGCCGTCGGCCCCCGACGCCGTGCCCAGCTGACCGAACAGCTGGTTGAGGCTGTCGAAGACGCCGAGGCCGCCGAGCACGCCGTAGAGCACGCCGACCGCGACCATCCAGATGAAGAACAGCGCGATCGACAGCACGAACGAGATCTTGAAAGCCGACCAGGTGTCGATGTGCCGCAGCTGCAGCCGTGCCCGACGCGGTCCGCGGCCGCCGGACTTGCTGGGCGCCTTGGCGGATGTCTGGGTGGCTGCCTTGCCGGCCGTCTTGGTGGCGGTCGCCTTGGTGCCGACCGCACTGGTGCCGGCCGGCGTTCTGCCGGACGCCGTGCCGGCCGTGGCCGATCCGGTCGTGCGCGCCGCCGGGCCCGATGCGCTCCCGGCCGGGCGGCCGGAGGGAGCGGACGGCGGGACCGCGCCACCGGTTCCGTTGCCCTGCACCGCGCGGTTCTGGCCGGTGGGGATCGACTGCGTCGCCGACACGGGCTTGTCGGCCCCGGCAGTGCTCGTCGCCGGGGCCGCTTCGTCGCCCGCGACGTCCGTGCGGGTGCCGGGGCGCACCGAACCCTGCGTCCGGTCGCTCATGCCAGTCTCCCGTTCCCCCGCGGCATCCGCCGCGTGTTCGCGACCGGCACTGCGCGCCACGTGCGGGCACCCCACCGGTCGTCCACGTCCGACGACGACCGCGCCCCGGCGCACCCTCGGTGAGGATGCGGGACCCGGGTTCGCGCCGTCATTGCAGCCCAGCCTAGGCGGCAGGCTCGTCGTTGTCCGTCGTACGCGCGATTGCCACGATGCTGACGTCCTCAGGCAAGTTCATGAGCTTGACACCCATGGTGGCGCGGTCCTTGTTGTGCCGGACGCCGTTGACCGGCGTCCGGATGACGCCGCCGCCGGAGGTGATGGCGTAGAGCTCGTCGCCGAGGGTGACCGCGAGGGCGCCGACCAGCGCACCCTTGCGGGCCTTCGGGTCGGCGGTGAGCACACCCTTGCCGCCGCGGCCCTGGTTCGGGTAGTTCTCGATGCCGGTCCGCTTGGCGAACCCGCGCTCGGTGGCGACGAGGACGTCGACGCCGTCCTGCACGACCATCATCGACAGCAGCCGGTCGTCGTCGGACAGCGAGATGCCGCGCACGCCCTCGGTCGCCCGGCCCATCGGCCGCAGCGCCGTGTCGTCGGCGGTGAACCGGATCGACATCGCCTTGCGCGTGACCAGCAGCAGATCGGAGTCGGGGTCGATGAGGGCCGCGCCGACGAGCTCGTCGCCCTCGCGCAGGTTGATCGCGATGACCCCGCCCGACCGCGGAGAGTCGAAGTCGGTGAGCCGGGTCTTCTTGACCTGACCACGGGCGGTGGCGAGCACCAGGTACGGCGCCACCGTGTAGTCCTTGATCTGCATGACCTGGGCGATCCGCTCGTCGGGCTGGAACGCCAGGATGTTGGCCACGTGCGCGCCGCGGGCGGTGCGGTTGGCCTCGGGCAGCTCGTAGGCCTTCGCGCGGTAGACCCGGCCCTTGTTCGTGAAGAACAGGATCCAGTCGTGCGTGGAGCCGACGAAGAAGTGGTCGACGATGTCGTCCTGCTTGAGCTGGGCCCCCATCACGCCCTTGCCGCCGCGGCGCTGCGACCGGTAGAGGTCGCTCTTGGTGCGCTTGGCGTACCCGGTGCGGGTGATGGTGACGACGACCTCCTCCTCGGCGATGAGGTCCTCCATGGACACGTCACCGTCGTTGGGCACGAACTTCGTGCGCCGGTCGTCGCCGTACTTCTCCACGATCTCGGCGAGCTCGTCGCGGATGATCTGCCGCTGCCGCTCGGGCGAAGCCAGGATCGCCTGCAGGTCGGCGATGCGGGCCTCGATCTCGGCCAGCTCGTCCATGATCCGCTGGCGCTCGAGGGCGGCCAGCCGGCGCAGCTGCAGGTCGAGGATCGAGACGGCCTGGATCTCGTCGACGTCGAGCAGCTCCATGAGGCCGGTGCGTGCCTCGTCGGCCGACGGGCTGCTGCGGATCAGCGCGATCACGGCGTCGAGCTGGTCGAGCGCCTTGGCCCAGCCGCGCAGGATGTGCGCCCGCTCCTCGGCCTTGCGCAGCCGGTACCGCGTGCGCCGCTGGATGACGTCGACCTGGTGGGCGACGTAGTAGCGGATGAGCTCGTCGAGGCGCAGCGTCCGGGGGACGCCGTCGACGATCGAGAGCATGTTGCAGCCGAAGGAGGTCTGCAGCTGGGTGTGCTTGTAGAGGTTGTTCAGGACGACCTTGGCCACGGCGTCGCGGCGCAGGGTGATGACCAGCCGGCGGCCGACGCGGTCGCTGGACTCGTCGGCGATCTCGGTGATGCCCTGGAGCCGGCCGTCCTTGACCGCCTCGGCGATCGCCTCCGCCAGGTTGTCCGGGTTGACCTGGTAGGGCAGCTCGGTGACGACGAGCTGGACGCGACCGCGGGAGTCCTCCTCGACGGTGACGACCGCGCGCATCTTCACCGAGCCGCGCCCGGTGCGGTAGGCATCCTCGATGCCCTCGCGGCCGACGATCAGCCCGTAGGTCGGGAAGTCCGGGCCCTTGACCCGCTCCATGCAGGCGGTGAGCGCCTCTTCGTGCTCGGCCTCGGGGTGGTCGAGCATCCAGAAGACGGCGTCGGCCACCTCGCGCAGGTTGTGCGGCGGCATGTTGGTGGCCATGCCGACGGCGATGCCGGCCGAGCCGTTGATCAGCAGGTTCGGGATGCGCCCGGGCAGGACCAGGGGCTCGGAGTTCTTGCCGTCGTAGTTGGGCTGGAAGTCGACGGTCTCCTCGTCGATGTTGGCCAGCATCTCCATGGCCAGCGGCGTGAGCCGGGCCTCGGTGTAGCGCATCGCGGCCGCCGGGTCGTTGCCCGGGGAGCCGAAGTTGCCCTGGCCGTCGATGAGCGGGTAGCGCATCGACCACGGCTGGGCCAGCCGCACGAGGGCGTCGTAGATCGCCGAGTCGCCGTGCGGGTGGTAGTTACCCATGACCTCACCGACGACGCGCGCGCACTTGACGTAGCTGCGGTCGGGGCGGAAGCCCTGGTCGTACATCGCGTAGAGCACGCGGCGGTGCACCGGCTTGAGGCCGTCGCGGACCTCGGGCAGGGCCCGGCCGACGATGACCGACATCGCGTAGTCGATGTAGCTGCGCTGCATCTCCTGCTGGAGGTCGACCGGCTCGATGCGGTCGCGGGGCGGGGTCTCGGTCACGGTTCAGTTCTCCAGAACGGAAGCGGTGGATGGCGGAGCACACCGAGTGGCCCCCGTGCAGGTGCCCGCCGCGAGCGTGCGAGCGGTGGGGGGCACGGGGGTCCTTCGACTACACGTCCAGGAACCGGACGTCCTTGGCGTTGCGGGTGATGAAACTGCGGCGGGCCTCGACGTCCTCGCCCATGAGGATGCTGAACAGCTCGTCGGCGGTGGCGGCGTCCTCGAGGGTGACCTGGAGGAGGATGCGCGTCTCGGGGTCCATCGTGGTCTCCCACAGTTCCTTGGCGTTCATCTCGCCGAGGCCCTTGAACCGCTGGATCGCGTCGTCCTTGACCCTGCGGCCCTCGGCGGCGGCCGCCTTGAGCACGGCGTCCTTCTCCCGGTCGGTGTAGACGTACTCGTCACCGATCTTGCCGCCCCACTTGATCTTGTAGAGCGGGGGCTGGGCCAGGTACACGTGGCCGGCCTCGACCAGGGGCCGCATGAAGCGGAATAGCAGGGTCAGCAGCAGCGTGCGGATGTGCTGGCCGTCGACGTCGGCGTCCGCCATCAGGATGATCTTGTGATAGCGCAGCTTCGACAGGTCGAACTCGTCGTGGATGCCGGTGCCGAAGGCGGTGATCATCGACTGGACCTCGGTGTTCTTGAGCACCCGGTCGATGCGCGCCTTCTCGACGTTGATGATCTTGCCGCGGATCGGCAGGATCGCCTGGAACATCGAGTCGCGGCCGGACTTCGCCGACCCGCCGGCCGAGTCACCCTCGACGATGTAGACCTCGGAGTTGGCCGGGTCGGTCGAGCGGCAGTCGGCCAGCTTGCCGGGCAGCGAGTTGTTGCTCAGCAGGTTCTTGCGGGCCAGCTTGCGGGCGTCCTGCGCTGCTCGGCGGGCACGGGCGGCCGAGGCGGCCTTGGTGATGATCGTCTTGGCCTCGGTCGGGTTGGCCTCGAACCAGTGCTGGATCTGCTCGTTGCAGATCTTCTGCACGAAGCCCTTGACCTCGGTGTTGCCGAGCTTGGTCTTCGTCTGGCCCTCGAACTGCGGGTCGCCGAGCTTCACCGAGACGATCGCGGCGAGACCCTCGCGGATGTCCTCGCCCTGGAGCTTCTCGTCCTTGGCCTTGAAGAGCTTCTTCTCCTCGGCGTAGCGGTTCACGATCGAGGTCAGCGCGGTGCGGAACCCCTCCTCGTGGGTGCCGCCCTCGTGCGTGTTGATCGTGTTGGCGAACGAGTAGACCGACTCGGAGTAGGCGTCGGACCACTGCATGGCCACCTCGACGCTCATCCGCATGTCGTTCTTGCCGGTGCCTTCGGCGGCGAAGCTGACGATCGACCGGTGGATCGGGGACTTCTTGGCGTTGATGTGCTTGACGTAGTCCTCGAGTCCGCCGTCGTACCGGTAGGTGATCTCGGTCGGCTCGGCCGCGACCTCCTCCGCCGCGGGGGCGGGGGCCGCCTCGACGACCGCCAGTCCGTCGGTGTTGCCGTCGGTCAGCCCGGTCTCGGCCTTGGAGTGCCCCGACCGCTCGTCGCGCAGCACGATGGTGAGCCCCTTGTTCAGGAACGCCATCTCCTGCAGCCGCTTGCTGATCGTGTCGAACGAGTAGTTCGTGGTCTCGAAGATGTCGGGGTCGGCCCAGAAGGTGATCTGGGTGCCGCGCTTCTTCGTCGGGCCGATCTTCTCCAGCGGCCCGGGCTTGGCCAGCGCGTAGTGCTGGTGCCACTCGGTGCCGTCGCGCCAGATGCGGACGTCGAGCTCGGTGGACAGCGCGTTGACCACCGTCACGCCGACGCCGTGCAGGCCGCCGGAGACCGCGTAGCTCTTGCCGTCGAACTTGCCGCCCGCGTGCAGGATCGTCATGACGACCTCGACGGTCGGCCGCTTCTCGACCGGGTGCATGTCCACCGGGATGCCGCGGCCGTTGTCCTCGACCCGGACGCCGCCGTCGTCGAGCAGGGTGACCCGGACGGTGTCGCAGTGCCCCGCCAGGGCCTCGTCGACGGAGTTGTCGACGACCTCCCACACCATGTGGTGCAGGCCGCGCTCGCCGGTGGACCCGATGTACATACCGGGCCGCTTGCGGACGGCCTCGAGCCCCTCGAGGACGGTGATGGAGCTGCCGGAGTAGGCGTTGTCGGGCTGGGGTCGTGCGACCACGTGGGGCCTTCCTCTCGCGCAACCGGTGCTCGTGACACCACCCGGAGAGCGGGCTCCCGGTACGGAAGACCCGACGGACGAGGGGACGACGGCGCAGAACGGCGCTCCCCCTCAGGGGCGCAGATCGACGCTGGGGCCGGTTGCTGGCGGTTTCTCGTGTCCAGTCTACCGGTCCGGGTGACAGGAATGCCGCCGTCCACGCCCTGACGTCGTGTCTGCGCCTCTGAGAGCTCCTTCCGCACCACCCGTGTTGCCCCGAGGGCCGACACGCCGTTGCGCGGCGACTGGGCGTCCCGCCCCGTTCAGTTGTGCGGCCCCTTGGGGCCCTCCCCGCTCAGGTGCGAGGGGTCCATCCTCGGGGTCTGCCCGCCGGACCGGCGGTTGACCAGCACGGTAACCGCCCAGAGCACGACGCCGACGGCGAGCAGCACCCCGGCGATCTGGTACTGGACGACGGGGCGCCCGGCCCACGGGGTGGCCAGGTACGCGCACGCGATCGCGCCGACGACCGGGAGGAACGTCGGCGTCCGGAAGTGGTCGGCGTCGACCCGGTCCTTGCGGAGCACGAGCACCGCGATGTTGACCACGGTGAAGACGCAGAGCAGCAGCAGCGCCGTCGTCCCGCCCAGGTCCGGCACGGCACCGACGAAGGTGATCAGCCCGAAGGCGAGGGCGGTGGTGAACAGGATCGCGGTCGTCGGCGTCCGCCGCGTCGGGTGCACGCGGCCCAGCAGCGACGGCAGCACGCGTTCCCGGCTCATGCCGTAGACGAGCCGGCTGGCCATGAGCATGTTGATGAGGGCCGAGTTGGCGACGGCGAACATCGTGATGACGCCGAACAGCCCCAGCGGGAAGGCGGGAGCACCCGCCTCCACCACCTGCAGCAGCGGGGTGTCGCCCTCGCTGAGCGCGTCGGCCGGCACCAGCGCGATCGCCGAGATCGACACCAGCACGTAGATCACGCCGGTCAGCCCGAGACCCAGCAGCAGCACCTTCGGGAAGATCCGCCGCGGATCCTTCGTCTCCTCGGCCATGTTGACCGAGTCCTCGAAGCCGACCATCGCGAAGAACGCCAGCCCGGTGGCCGCGATGACCCCGCCGATGACCGAGCGCTCACCGGTGTCGAACTCGGTGACGCGAGAGAAGTCGCCCTCCCCGCCGCCGAGCGCCCAGACGCCGATCCCGATGATGATCAGCAGACCCGTCAGCTCCACGCAGGTGAGCAGCACGTTGGCCTTGACGCTCTCGCCGACGCCGCGGTGGTTGATCGCCGCGATCAGGCCCATGAAGCCCAGCCCGATCAACGTGATGCCGATGCCCTCGCCGACCTCGAGGCCGACCACCTCCGCGAAGTTCGCGCTGAACGCGCGCGCGGCCGTCGACGCCGAGGTGATGCCCGAGCTCATGACGGCGAAGGCCACGATGAAGGTCAGGAAGTGCACGCCGAACGCCTTGTGCGTGTACAGCGCGGCACCGGCCGCCTGCGGGTACTTGGTGACCAGTTCCAGGTAGCTGAAGGCGGTCACCAGCGCGACGAGGAAGGCCACGAGGAAGGGCAGCCACACCACGCCGCCCACCTCGGCGGCCACCTGACCGGTGAGCGCGTAGATGCCGGTGCCCAGCACGTCGCCGACGATGAACAGCAGCAGCAGGCCGGGGCCCATGACCCGCTTGAGGGCCGGCTGGCCGTCGGTGGTCCGTTCCTCGGTGACCGGGCTGTCGGCCATTCGCGCCTCCTCGACTCGTGCCCGCGGTGTCCGCCGGGCGGCCGGAGGAATCGTCGTGGGTGCCGGTCCGCCTGTCGAACCGAGGCCGGGTCCCTCACCCGATCGCGCGGCGGCACCCGTGTCGGCCGGAGACTGGGGCATGACCTCTGCCGACGACGCCCACTCCCCTGCCGCGACGACCTGCCTGGTCACCGGGGCCACGGGCTACATCGGCGGCCGTCTGGTGCCCGAACTGCTCGACCGGGGTTACCGGGTCCGGGTGATGACCCGGTCCCGCCGCCGGTTGCGCGACCACCCGTGGATCGACCGGGTCGAGGTCGTGGAGGCCGACGCGACCGACCCCGACCAGGTGACCGAGGCGTGCGCCGGGGTCGACGTCCTGTACTACCTGATCCACGCGCTGGCCAGCGGCTCCGGCTTCGAGGAGACCGACCGGCGGACGGCCGAGACCGTCGCCGGGGCCGCGAAGCGGACCGGCGTCGGCCGGCTGGTCTACCTCTCCGGGCTGACGCCGGACGACGAGCAGCTGTCCAGGCACCTGCGCTCACGGGCCGAGGTGGCCGACATCCTCCTGGGGTCGGGTGTCCCGACGGTGGTCCTCCGCGCCGCGGTCATCCTGGGCTCCGGGTCGGCGTCGTTCGAGATGCTCCGGTACCTCACCGAGCGGCTGCCGGTGATGATCACGCCCCGCTGGGTGCGCAGCCGGATCCAGCCGATCGCCATCCGCGACGTGCTGCACTACCTCGTCGGCTGCGCCGAGCTGCCGGCGGACGTGCACCGCGGCTTCGACATCGGCGGACCCGACGTCATGACCTACGAGGACATGATGCAGCGGTTCGCCGCGGTCGCCGGGCTGCCGAGGCGGCGGATCATCCGGGTGCCCCTCTTCAGTCCCGGCCTGTCCAGCCACTGGGTGGGTGTCGTCACGCCGGTCCCGGCATCGCTCGGCCGCAACCTGGTCGAGTCGCTGAAGCAACAACGTCGTCTGCAGCGAGCACGACATCGCCGCGTACGTGCCCGACCCACCCGACGGACTGCTCGACTTCGAGCGCGCCGTGCGCCTCGCGCTCCAGAAGGTCAAGGACCGCGAGGTGTCCACCCGGTGGTCGTCGGCGTCGGTTCCCGGTGCGCCGTCCGAACCGCTGCCGACCGATCCGGACTGGGCCGGCGGCAGCCTCTACGTCGACGAGCGGACCCGCAGCACGTCGGCCCCACCCGGACAGCTGTGGCGGGTCGTCCAGGGCATCGGCGGCGACGCCGGGTGGTACTCCTTCCCGCTGGCCTGGGAGGTGCGCGGCTGGGCCGACCGGCTCGTCGGCGGCGTCGGCCTGCGCCGCGGCCGGCGGCACCCCTCGGACCTGCAGCTCGGCGACGCCGTGGACTGGTGGCGGGTCGAGGAGCTCGACGAGGGCACCCTGCTGCGGCTGCGCGCCGAGATGCGCCTGCCCGGGCTGGCCTGGCTGGAGTTCCACGTGGAACACGACGAGGGGGGTGGCACGCGGCTACGGCAGCGGGCCACGTTCCACCCACGCGGCCTGCCGGGCCAGCTGTACTGGTGGGGCGTCGCCCCGTTCCACGGCATCGTCTTCGGCGGCATGCTGCGCAACATCTGCCGGGCCGCCGAGGCCGGCACGGCTGCCGAGCGGGGCGCCCCCGCCGATCGCCGCGTGGCATGAGGCCCGGCGAGACCTGACGCCGAGATCTGCACACTCGTACGCTTCCGGGCCGGGATCCGTACGAGTGTGCAGATCTCGCCCGTGGACGCCGCGGTCAGACCAGGAGCTGGGCGGCCGCGAGTTCCCGGTAGAGCGGGCTGGCGTCGAGCAGCTCGGCGTGCGTGCCGCGGGCGACCACCCGTCCGCCGTCGAGCACCACGATTTGGTCGCTGTCGAGCACGGTCGAGAGCCGGTGCGCCACGACGAGCAGCGCGCGGTCGGCCGCGGCGGCGGCGAGGGTCTCGCGCAGCAGCTGCTCGTTGCGGGCGTCGAGGCTGGCGGTGGGCTCGTCGAGCAGGAGCAGCGCCGGTCGGGCGAGAAGCGACCGGGCGATGGCCAGCCGCTGCCGCTCGCCGCCGGACAGGAGCACACCGTCGTCCCCGACCGGGACGTCGAGTCCGCGCGGTGAGCGCCGCACGAGGCCGGTCAACCCCACGTCGGCCAGCACCGCCCAGAGCTCGGGATCGGTGGCGTCCGGAGCGGCGAGCAGCAGGTTGTCCCGGATCGAGCCGGCCAGCACGGGCGCCTCCTGCTCGACGTAGCCGAGCCGCGCCCGCACCGCCGCGCGCGGCAGGTCCCGGACGTCGACGCCCGCCCACCGCACCGCGCCGCCGTCGACCGGGTAGAAGCCCTCGACCAGCGCCAGGATCGTCGATTTGCCCGCACCCGATGGTCCGACCAGCGCGACGCGGGACCCGGCCGGCACGGCCAGCGAGACGCCCCGCAGCACCTCGGTGCCGTCGGGATACCGGAAGCTCACGTCGTCCAGTTCGAGCAGCGGCGTCGGGTCCCCTGCCGCCGGCAGCACCGGGACGGCGACCGCACCGGGCCGCTCGGGCCGATCGTCGTGCTCGGGCTCGAGCGCCAGCACCTCCTGGATGCGGGCCAGCGCGCCCAGGCCGGTCTGCAGCTGGGTCCACGCGGCGATCGCCTGGCCCAGCGGCAGGACCAGCAGGAACAGGTAGAGGATGAAGGTGACCAGGTCGGCCACGCTGATCGAGCCGGTGGCCACCCGGTACCCGCCCAGCCCCAGCACGGCCAGGAACGCGCCCTGCACCGCCACCGAGCCGGCCGGCGACACCAGCGCCTCGAGCCGGGCAACCCTGACGCCCGCGGCGTAGGCCCGCGCCGCGCTGTCGCCGACGACTGCGACCTCGCGGGCGGTCGCACCGCTGGCGCGGATGGTGCGCACAGCGGACAGGGCCCGCTCCACCGAGGCCGACATGGCGCCGACCTCCTCCTGCGCCTTGCGCGACAGCGCCCGCACCCTCCGGGCCACGGTCGCGACGACCGTGACGCCCACCGACACCGACAGCACGGTGACCAGCAGCAGCCACCCGTCGACCAGCGCCATCGCCACGAGCGCGCCGACCGCGACCACCGCAGACCCGGCGATCTCGATGACCCCACCGGTGACGGTCGCCCGCAGCAGGGTGGTGTCCGAACCGACCCGGGACATCAGGTCACCGGTGCGCCGCCGGTCGTACTCGGCCACCGGCAGCCGCAGCAGCCGGTCGACCAGTGTGCGCCGCGTGGTGAGGACGACGCCCTCGGCGGTCCGCTGGAACAGGTACTGCTGCACCGCACCGACGAACGCCGCCGCGACGAGCACCAGGACCAGCAGCGCGACGACGGGCAGCATCGGCTCGCCCGCGCCGACCGCCGCGATCACCCGGCCCACCAGAGCCGGCTGCGCGAGCGCGCCGGCGGCCGCCACCAGCGAGAGGCCGGCACCGATCAGCAGCGGCGTGCGGTGCGGCCGGAGCAGGGGCAGCAGTTCGCGCACGCCCGCAGCCGGCTCGACGTCCCGGCTCATCCGGCGTCCCGGCCCGGTCACCCGAGGGTCAGCCGCTGCCCGCGAGGGCCCGGACGACGGCGGTCAGCAACCGGGCGTGGTGGACGAGCAGCTCGGGGCGGTGGCCGTCGGGCCGGATGGCGGCGAGGTGCCCCGCGGCCGCCCAGAACTCGTCCCCGTCGTCGGTGCCGAGCAGCAGCGCACGGACCGTGGGGTCGGCTGCCAGGCGGCGGACCTCCGGGGTGTCCTCCGCCGCCGCGAGCACCCACCGCCGGTCGAAGTCCGGGTCGCCCGTGGGCAGCTGGACCAGCCCGCCGACACGGTGCCGCCAGAACCGGGCGGGGGAGAGCCGGAAGTAGGGCACCGGCAGGAGCAGGGGCGCCGCCGTCACCGCGTACTGCGGGATCAGCCCCCGGCGGTCGGCGTAGACGACGTCGAAGGCGACGAGGTCGAGCGCATCGGCGCGGCCCCGCAGCACCCCCGCCGCGCGGTGCTCCTTGCTGATCCGCGACGCCGGGGCGGACGCGATCAGCTCGGCGAGCGGCGCGTCCTCGGCTGCCGTGCCGTCCGAGACGGTCCAGCCGTGCTGCACCGCCCACGCCTGGACGCCGACGTGGTCGCCCTGGTAGCCGAAGGTCTGCTGGAACTCGTTGGGCGGCCGGTCCGCCGAGCGGCCGAACAGGCCCGGCAGCGGACCGCCTCCGGCCTGCCGCTGGTCCTCGGAGGCCGGCCGGTCGGCAGGTGCGTCCCGCCATGGCTCCGCCTCGGGCCCGCGGTCGGCGCCCGGGTCGGGCCGCTGGGCCGGGGGCAGGTCCCAGCCGGGCGGCTGCCACGGTGCGGCCTCGTCGTCGGGCTGCCGGCTCCCGGGCTGCTGGTCGTCCCGGGGGTGCCGGCGCCGGTCGGCGATGTTCGGCCCGTCCGGCGTCGCCTCGTCGCCGCCGAGGTGGGCCGGCTCCTGCCAGCCACTGCCCTCGCGGTCGTCGAACCCGTCCCGGTCGCCCGGCCGGGTCACGAGCGGCCTGCCCCGGATGCCCTGGTGGATGCCCTGGTCGATGCCCTGGTGGATGCCCTGGTCATGCGTCGATCGTCCTCCCGGGCCCGATCCGCCTGGCGTCGGGCCCTCATCCGTAGGTGTCGCGCGGACCCCGGGACCCGCGCACCGTGCGCGGCCCCTTCTTCCAGCTGGGGGCCGTCGGACCGACAACGCGCAACCGGGTGACGACGTCCCCGCCCACCTGCGCCCGCAACTTGGCCAGGATCGACGGCGCCAGCAGCCGCAGTTGCGTGGCCCACGCGGTGGACTCGGCGACGACCAGCAGCTCGCCCTCGCTGAGGCCCTGCGGCGAGCAGTGCGCGGCGATGTCGGACCCCACGAGGGCGTCCCAGCGGCCGAACACGGAGCCGACGCGGGTGTGCGCCGACCAGTCCTGCTCGTCGACCAGCGAGTCCATCAGCCGGGCCAAGGGCTGCGGGTCGTCGGCGCCCGGCCGCGGACCGGTCCAGGTGCGGCGGGGACCCGCGATGCGACGTCGGGTCGGCCGCGGCCGGGCCGCGGACGCGGCGCGCGCGGCCTCGAGCGCGGCCCGGGCGATGTCGCTCGGCCGCGGCGGCCGCCCGTCGTCACTCATCGGATCCCTCCCGTACGACCACGGCCCGTCCGCCGCCCACCTCGACGAGCACGCCCCGCAGCTCCGGGGGCACGTCGTCGAGCACGGCGGCGGTGATCAGCGTCTGCTCCGCCGAGCGTGCGACGGCGGCCATCGCGGCTCGCCGTCCGGCGTCCAGGGTCGCGAAGACGTCGTCCAGGATCAGGATGGGGTCCTCGCCGTCGGCCCTCAAGAGCGCGAACGTCGCCAGTTTCAGGCCGAGCGCCAGGGACCACGACTCGCCGTGGCTGGCGAAGCCCTTGGCCGGCCCCGGACCGAGGTGGATGACCAGGTCGTCCCGGTGCGGGCCGACCAGTGTGACCCCGCGATCGAGCTCGTCGGCCCGCCGCTCGGCCACGCGCTCGCGCATGGCGGCGGTGAGCTCGTCGGCGGTCGGCAGGTCCTCCCGGCCGCCCAGCGGCGAGCCGTAGCCGGCCGCGGGAACGGTGCTCGAGTAGCCGAGCGCCGCCGCGGCCGACCCCTCGCCGGCGACCTGCGCGTAGGCGCGCACCAGGTGCGGCTGCAGGTCGGCCACCAGGTTGAGCCGCGCGGCCAGCAGCTGACCGCCCAGGTCGATCAGGTGGCCGTCCCAGACATCGAGGGTCTCGAGCGCGCGGCCCTTGGCCAGCCGGGAGGTCTTGAGCAGCGCGTTGCGCTGCTTGAGCACCCGCTCGTAGTCGCTCCGGACACCGGCCATCCGAGGCGTCCGACTGACCAGCAGCTCGTCGAGGAAGCGACGTCGCTCCGTCGGGTCGCCGCGGATCAGCGCCAGGTCCTCGGGCGCGAACAGCACGGTGCGCACGAGGCCCAGCAGTTCCCGGGGGCGCGGCAGCGGCGACCGGTTCACCCGCACCCGGTTGGCCCGGCCGGGGTTGATCTCGACCTCGACCAGCAGCTCCCGTTCGTCCCGGCGCAGGGCCGCGCGGACGACGGCCTGGTCGGTGCCGGTGCGGACCAGCGGGGCGTCGGAGGACACCCGGTGGCTGCCGAGCGTGGCCAGGTAGCCGACCGCCTCGACCAGATTGGTCTTGCCCTCGCCGTTGCGACCGACGAACACGACCGGGCCCGGGCCCAGCGCCAGGTCGACCCGGTCCCAGTTGCGGTAGGACCCGAGCTGGAGGTGCCGGAGGTACACCTCAGCTCACGCCGGAAGAGCCTTGATGGCCATGAGTGCCGTTCTCACGCGGGGCGCTCGGCCTCGTGCTCGCGCACCGCCTGCACGGCGTGACCGCCGAACTGGTTGCGCAGCGCGGCCACCGCCTTCATGGTCGGGGAGTCGTCCTGCCGCGAGCTGAAGCGGGCGAACAGCGACGCCGCGATCGTCGGCATCGGGACGGCGTTCTCGATCGCCTGCTCGACGGTCCACCGGCCCTCGCCGCTGTCCTCGGCGTAACCACGGATCGCGTCCAGGGCCGGGTCCTCGTCGAGGGCACGGACCAGCAGGTCGAGCAGCCACGAGCGGATCACCGTGCCCTGGGTCCAGGACTTGATGACGCCCGGGACGTCCTCGATCAGATCGACGGCGGCCAGCAGTTCGTACCCCTCGCCGTAGGCCTGCATGAGGGCGTACTCGATGCCGTTGTGGACCATCTTGGAGAAGTGGCCGGCGCCGACCGGGCCGGCGTGGACGAAGCCCGCGCCGGGCATCTCCTGACCGGACTCGTCGACCGGTGACGGCGGCTTGAGGGCGTCGAAGATCGGCTGGACCTTCGCGACGTCCTCCGCGGTACCCCCGACCATCAGCGCGTAGCCGTTCTCGAGGCCCCACACCCCGCCGGACACCCCGACGTCGAGGTAGCCGATGCCCTTCTCACGGCACATCACGTCGTGCAGCTGGTCGTCGGTGAACTTGGAGTTTCCGCCGTCGACGATCACGTCACCGGGCTCGAGGAGACCGGCCAGCTCCTTGACCGTCTGCCGCGTGGGCTCGCCGGCGGGCACCATCACCCACACGACCCGGGGCGCCTGCAGCGCCTGGACGAGCCCCTCGAGGCTGTCCACGTCGCGCTTGTCCGGCGAGTGGTCGAAGCCCACGACCTCGTGGCCGGCGCGACGCAGCCGCGTCGCCATGTTGCCGCCCATCTTGCCCAGTCCGATCAGCCCGATCTGCACGGCTGCACTCCCCTCGTCGACAGTCGATCCACCCGTTCTCCGACGTCCATGCCCAGGAACGAACGGGCTACCCGGGGAGCCGCACCGGCATGATCAGGTACCGGTAGGTGCCCGGTCGCTCGGCCGGCTGGTCGTCGTCGCCGGGCTCGTCGAACCCGGACAGCACGGCCGGCTTGAGCGGGCTGGTGAAGTCCAGGCGGGCCCGTTCGGTGTGGACGGCGGCCAGCCCGTCGAGCAGGAACGTCGGGTTGAAGCCGATGGTCAGCGGTTCGCCCTCGAACTCCACGTCGCAGCGTTCCTCGGCCTGTCCCTCGTCGTCGGTGCCCCCGGCCCGGAGGGTGACCTGGCCGGCGGTGAACTCGCAGCGCAGCGGCGTGCCGCGCTCGGCGACCAGGGCCACGCGCTTCGCGGCGTCGGTGAACAGTCCCACCGGGAGCACCGCGTGCGAGGCCGACTCCGTCGGCATGATCGCCCGGTACTTGACGAACTCCGCGTCGAGCAGCCGGGTCGTCGTCTGCCGGTCCTTGCCGGAGAGGCCGAGGATGCCCTCGCCCGAGCCGCCGGAGGACAGCGAGACCACGATCTCCGGGCCGCTGGTGAGGGTCTTGGCGGCGTCGGCGAGCGTCCGCGCGGGCACCAGGACGGCGGCGGAGACGCCCGAGGTCTCCGGACGCCAGGTGAACTCGCGGACGGCGAGCCGGTAGCGGTCGGTCGCGGCGAGGGTCACCCGGTCGTCGTCGATCTCGAGCCGGACGCCGGTGAGCATCGGCAGGGTGTCGTCGCGGCCGGCGGCCACGGCGACCTGACTGACCGCCTCCGCGAAGACGTCGCTGTCCACGACGCCGGCCGACGAGGGCATCGACGGCAGCGACGGGTAGTCCTCGACCGGCAGGGTCGGCAGGCTGAACCGCGCGTTGCCGCAGACCAGCGACAGCCGGGGCCCCTCCGCGGTGATGTCCACCGGGTGCGGTGGCAGGGCGCGGGTGATCTCGGCCAGTAGGCGACCGGGCACCAGCACGCGTCCGGGCTCGGTGGCCGTGACGTCGACCTCCGCCCGCGCGGAGACCTCGTAGTCGAAACCGGAGACCGACAACTGGTTGGCCTCGACCTCGAGCATGATCCCGGCCAGGACCGGAACCGACGGCCGCGGCGGCAAGCTGCGCGCGGTCCACGCGACCGCGTCGGAGAGCACCTCGCGTGCCACCCGGAACTTCATGTCTCGACCCACCCCAAGCCTTGTCCTCGACGTTCTGGTGCGCGGGGCGGTGCAGCTGCGGTCTGCGAGTGCGATGCGGCGCCCGTGCGCTGCACATCGTGCCTGCATCGGTGGGGCTCGGGGCAACCCCGGTCTCCCGATCGGGTCCCGCTGACCTCCTGGCGCCCCTCCCGTCCCCTCGTGCCAGGCGGCCTTCTCGCGGTCGCACGGCCTCGTCCGGACGCCCCTCCTGGCGCGAGGTCCCCACCCTGACTGGGGTTCGAGAATTCTCCGAGATAACTCCCTCATCCTCGTCATCACTGGTGTGGAAGCTGGGGAACGAGGCCCTCATCGCAGGTCAGGTGCCGAATGCCCCTGTTGGTGCGGTGTGGGCGGGGACGGGGGGACCTGTTGTCGACACGTGGACATCTCGACGGCTGTGCACCGGGTCGGCCCGCAGTCCACCCGTTCTCCCCCGTCCGCCCACGGGTCGTCCCCAGTGCCGGGACCGCAGCGCCGGCGTCACGGAGCGTGAGGGACGGTGGGGAGCCGATCACCGCCGTGCTCTTCGGACGTCTTCGCTGGTCAGCTGCGTGTCAGGCGGAGTTGGACCATGGACGGCGAGCCGCGGTGCACCGCTCGCTCACGTCACCCAATGTGATCCACGTCTCACTCACTCGTCCCCAGACTGTGCACATTCCTGGGGACAACTTCTCGATCAGTCGACGTGGTCGACCCCGGTGACCGGCCGCCCGAGCCGGTCCGACCGGGGCTTCGTCGTCCACGGTGCTCTCCACCGGGTGTGGACAACGCCGGCCGCCGCCCGTCCTACTGGCGGGCGCGGCTCTTGATGCGGGCGGTGAGCTCGGTGACCTGGGTGTAGGTGGCCCGGCGTTCGCTCATCAGGTTGGTGATCTTCTTGACCGCGTGCATGACCGTCGTGTGGTCCTTGCCGCCGAAGGACGCGCCGATCCGCGGCAGCGACAGTTCGGTGAGCTCGCGGCACAGGTACATCGCGATCTGCCGCGCGTTGACCAGCGTGCGGCTGCGGTTGGAGCCCTGCAGCTCCTCCATCGTCACCGAGAAGTACTCGGCGGTCGCGGCCATGATGATCGCCGCCGTGATCTGCGGCCCCTGCTCGTCGCTGATCAGGTCCTTGAGCACGAGCTCGGCCAGCGGCAGGTCCACCTGCTGCTTGTTCAGCGACGCGAACGCGGTCACCCGGATCAGCGCGCCCTCGAGTTCGCGGATGTTGGTCTGCACCTTGCTGGCGATGAACTCGAGCACCGCGTCGGGCACCTGCAGCCGCTCCCCCCAGGCCTTCTTGCGCAGGATCGCGATGCGGGTCTCCAGGTCGGGCGCCTGGACGTCGGTGATCAGGCCCCACTCGAAGCGGGTGCGCAGCCGGTCCTCCAGCGTCGTGAGCTTCTTCGGCGCGCGGTCGGAGGTGATCACGATCTGCTTGCTGGCGTTGTGCAGCGTGTTGAAGGTGTGGAAGAACTCCTCCTGCGTGCGCTCGGCACGCTCGAGGAACTGGATGTCGTCGATCAGCAGGAAGTCGATGTCGCGGTAGCGCCGGCGGAAGTCCTCGGCCCGGCCGGAGTGCACCAGGTTGATGAACTCGTTGGTGAACTCCTCGGTGCTCACGTAGCGCACCCGGACGTTGGGGAACATCCGCGCCGCGTAGTGGCCGATGGCGTGCAGCAGGTGGGTCTTGCCCAGCCCGGACTCCCCGTAGATGAACAGCGGGTTGTACGCGCGCGCCGGTGCCTCGGCGACGGCCACCGCGGCTGCGTGGGCGAACCGGTTGCTGTTGCCGATGACGAAGCTGTCGAAGACGTACTTCTGGTTCAGTCCCAGGTCCAGCCCGCCCGGCCGCCGGTCGGCGAAGCCGGTGGAACCCGACGAGGAGGTGCGGCCGCCCGACGAGCGTCCGTTGCCGGCCGGGTCCACGTCGAAGGGCAGGACCGCGGCACCGCCGGCCTCCTGCCCGCCGCCCCAGTCGGCCGGACCGGTGTCGCCGCCCCGCCACGGGGTGCTGCTCCAGTCCTCGGGTGCCCCGCGGTCGACCACCGGGGGCGGTGCCGCCGCGCGCAGCGGCGGTGTCTCCTCCGCCGGCAGCTCGCCCGGGTCGCGGTCCCACGGCGGGGTGCCCGCGTCGGTCCGGACCCCGAACGCGCTGCGGCCGTCGTCGGCGCGCTCACGGGTGGCCTGGTCCTCCTCGGCCAGGGAGGCCTCCACCACCGACCACGGCCGGCGCCTCGGCTCGTCGTCGGCGGCGGGCGGCGGAGCGGTGGGGGCGTCCTCGACCTGGACGGCGACGCGGATGTCGCGGCCGTAGCGCTGCGAGAGCGCCTCCGCCAGCACCCGCCGCATGCGCGACTCGAGCACGGTCTGGGTGAACTCGTTCGGTGCCTCGAGCACCGCGGTGTCCTCGAAGAGGCCGACCGGGCGGGTCAGGTTCAGCATGGCGTTCTGCTGAGGGGACAGGCTGCCCGCCAGTCGCTCGCGGATCTGGTCCCAGACCGTCGCCAGGTCCAGCGTGGCATCGGCCATGCCGTGTCGTCCTCCTCTGCGTCGACCCCGGTCCGGATGGACCAGGCCGCTCGGCGCTGTCCCCCGCCGTCAGTTCCTGCGCAGCCCGTCGTCCGGCCGTGCTCCCTGTGGATGGGACGGATGCGGACGTCCACACCGGTGTCCACAGGCTGTGCACGGCCGACGGCCGATCGTGTGCGGTCCGGTCCCGAAGTCGCCCCGGCCGGCGTTGTCGCAGGTCAGGAGGGCGTTCTCGGGGATTCGGCGGTGCACGGCGGTCGGTCGACCGACGGGGTCGGTCTCCGCATCGGAACCCCTGATGTCCGAGGCGGAGCGACGGCGACGCTAACAGCCTCGTCCACAGCCCGGCAACGAGCAGGGTGCACGTACCGGCGAGTCGGTCGGGTGGGTGGAGCGGTGCGATACGGCGCGCCGTCGTGCGGGGAGCCGCCCCGGGGCGAGAACATGGCCGGTCGGCGTCGTCCCCGTCGCCGGTGCCGGCCGGACCTCGGCTATGCTGGTCGGAGTCTGTGGACGGTTGCGCGCCGCCTCGGTGGTCGACCGTTCCCGGTCGTCGCACCCCGGCCGGTGCGAGTCCGGTCCCTGAGCGTGCCCGTCCGCCGACGGGCGCGCACCGTCGTAGTCGTTGTAGTGGGAGTCCCTCGTGAGCAAGCGCACGTTCCAGCCGAACAACCGTCGCCGGTCCAAGACGCACGGCTTCCGGCTGCGTATGCGCACCCGCGCGGGCCGGGCGATCATCGCCGGCCGTCGCCGCAAGGGTCGCGAGAAGCTCTCCGCCTGAGGTGTTGCCCGCGCAGGCACGCCTGCGCCGGCGTCCGGAGTTCACCGCGGTCGTCCGGTCCGGGCGGCGCGCCGGGCGCCCCACGATGGTGCTCCACTACCTCCCCGACCGCCCCGTCGCCCGCGACGGGGCTCGGTCGTCCTCGACTGCGGCGGCTTCCTCGTCCCCCCGCGTCGGTCTGGTCGTCGGCAAGGCCGTCGGGAACTCCGTCGCGCGGCATCGGGTCAGCCGTCGGCTCCGGGCGGCGGCGGCCGAGCAGTTGCACCGGCTCCCGGTGTCGGCGGATCTCGTCGTGCGTGCCCGGCCCGAGGCCGCCGACGCAGATTTCGCCCGACTGCGGGCGGACCTGACCCGCGGGCTCGACCGGCTGCTCACGCCGGAGACCGGCCGGTGATGAGCTCGACCATCGGCCGGGCCGGACGGCCGCTGCTCGCTGCGGTGCGCTTCTATCAGCGGGCGGTCAGTCCGGCGTTGCCGCCGCGGTGCCGCTTCACCCCGACCTGCAGCGCCTATGCCGTCGAGGCGATCGAACTGCACGGCGCGGCGCGTGGCTGCTGGCTGGCGCTGCGGCGCATCCTCAAGTGCGCCCCCTGGCACCCGGGCGGCATCGACTTCGTGCCGCCGGCGCCCGGAACCTCACCCCCGCCCACCCCGCCGGGCCCGCCGCGGGCCACCTCCGAGGAGTCCTCCGTTGTTTGACTGGCTGTACACCGCGATCTCCTGGGTGATGGCCAGGTGGCACGACGTCTTCTCGTCCTTCCTCGACCCGGCCGGGGGCATCACCTGGGCGCTGTCGATCGTCTTCCTCGTCGTCACGCTCCGGATCATCCTGTTCCCGCTGTTCGTCAAGCAGATCAAGTCGCAGCGGGCGATGCAGGAGATCCAGCCGGAGCTGCAGAAGCTGCGCGCCCAGTACGGCAAGGACCGTCAGGGCATGGCGCAGGCCCAGCAGGCGATGTTCAAGGAGCGCGGGGTCAACCCGTTGGCCGGCTGCCTGCCGATCCTGCCGCAGATCCCGATCTTCTTCGCCCTCTTCCACGTGCTGCGGCGGCTCGCCCCCGGCAAGGAGGGCCTCTACAGCTGGTCCACCGAGCTGACCGAGCAGGCGTCGGTGGCGTCGCTGTTCGGTGCGCCCATCTCCTCGCAGTTCTTCATGAGCGGCGACAAGCTGGCCCTGCTCGACCTCGAGGGTGTGAGCTACCTCAGCATCCGCATCGTCGCCTTCGCACTGATCATCATCATGTGCTTCACGACGTTCTTCACCCAGAAGCAGATCATGAAGCGCTCCGGCCCCGTCGAGGGTCAGGCCGCGATGGTGCAGAAGTTCCTGCTCTACGTCATGCCGGCCTCCCTCTTCGTCTCCGGGTTCTTCTTCCCGATCGGCGTGCTCCTCTACTGGATGAGCAACAACCTGTGGACGCTCGGCCAGCAGTTCTTCGTCCTGCGCAGGATGCCGCCGCCGCCCGGCTCCGCTGCGGCCAAGGCCAAGGCGGCTGCCGAGAAGCCGGCCATCGACCCGCGCGCGCTCGCCCCGAAGCCCGGGGCCAAGCCTGTCCGTGCCAAGGGCGGCCGGCCGGTCCCCCCGGCAGCGACGACGCCGGCCGCGACGACGCAGGGAGCCGAGGACGGTGCCGCGTCGACCGGCAGCACGGCGGCTGCACCGGGCGGTGGGGCCGCACCTCAGCGCAAGCCCGGTCAGACGAAGGCCGCCGGCCAGGCCAAGCCGGCCGGCCGGGGCGGTGCCGGGCAGGGGAAGGCCCCGGGCCAGACGCCGGCCGCGAAGTCCAAGCGCAAACGACGCTGACCGTCGGCCCAGCCGGCCATCGACCACCGGGGACCACGCGCCCCGCCGCTCCGACGTAGGAGGAACCACCCGTGAGTGCCCCACAGCAGCCGACCGTCACCGGCGGCGAGACCGCGGCCACGGCCGAGACGACTTCGGACGCCGCCCTGAGTCCCGCTCCTGCCGAGCCCGGCGGTGACACGGCCCTGCCGGACGCCGACGCCGTCAGCGACGACGCCCTCGTAGAGCCGGCCGACACCACCGGGGCCGACGGGGCCCGTGGGTCGCGTGCGCCGGCCGATGACGACCTGCTCGTCCGGGAGGGTGACGTCGCCGGTGACTACCTCGAGCGCCTGCTCGACATCCTGGACGTCGACGGCGACATCGACCTCGACGTCGAGGGCGACCGGGCGTCGGTGGCCATCGTCGGGGGCAAGCTCGACGACCTCATCGGTCCCGACGGTGCGACCCTGGAGGCCCTGCAGGAGCTCACTCGTCTCGCCGTCGCCCAGTCGACGGGGGTCCGCAGCCGGCTGATGCTCGACGTGGGTGAATTCCGCGCGAGGCGACGGGCCGAGCTGACCTCGCTCGCCGGAACCGTGGCGCGGCGGGTGTCCGACAGCCGCCAGCCCGAGCGCCTGGCCCCGATGAACCCGTTCGAGCGCAAGGTCGTTCACGACGTCATCGCGGGCGTGGCCGGCGTGCACAGCGAGAGCGAGGGCGAGGAGCCGAACCGGCGCGTCGTGGTCCTCCCCGACGCGTGACGGCTCTTCCTCCGGAGCAGGCGAGCCCCCCACCGGCGCCGGAGTCGGCGGCGCGGGTCTTCGGCGCGGCGCTGCCCGCTGCCGAACGCTACGTGGCCCGGTTGGCCACCGACGGGGTCGTGCGCGGCCTCATCGGTCCGCGGGAGGTGCCGCGACTCTGGGAGCGACACGTCCTCAACAGTGCCGCGGTCGCCGAGGCGGTGCCTGACGGCGCGCGCGTGGTCGACGTCGGCAGCGGGGCCGGCCTCCCTGGCATCCCGCTCGGGCTGGCCCGCGCCGACCTGCGCATGACCCTCGTGGAGCCCATGGCCCGCCGGGTGGAGTTCCTCACCGAGGCGGTGGCCGATCTGGCCGGCGCCGGCCCGGGCGACCGGTGGCGGGTCCTGCGCGGTCGCGCCGAGGAACGCGCGGTGGTGCAGGCGGTGGGCCCGGTCGACGTCGTGACCGCCCGCGCGGTGGCTCCGCTGCCGCGTCTGGTGGCGTGGTGCCGGGGCCTGCTGCGCCCTGGAACGCGACTGGTAGCGCTCGTGGGCGCACGCACGGTAGCCGAGCTCCCGTCCGTCGTCGCCGAACTGGAGGGCGCCGGCATGTGTGACGTGCACGTGCGGGCTGTCGGTGCAGACCTGGGGGAGGCTGCCACTACCGTGGTGGTCATGACGCGTGGAGCCAGGTGACCGGCACGCACCCGAGCCGGTGGCCTGTTCCACGTGGAACCGGTACAGCCACCCGACCCGTTCCACGTGAAACGGGTCGCGAGGAAGGACCCGCGATGACCGACCCGGGCGAGCGGCTGCGCAGCAGCCTGGCCGCCGATCAGGCGTCTCCCGCGGAGTTCGACAGCCCCATCGCCATGGAGGCGCTGCGGGCGACCCGTGTCCTGCATGCGGCGGACCAGGAGCCCTTCCCGGCCCCCGGGCGGATCCGGGTCATCACCGTCGCCAACCAGAAGGGCGGCGTCGGCAAGACCACCTCCACGGTGAACCTGGGCGTGGCGCTCGCGCTGTACGGACTGCGCACCCTCGTCATCGACCTCGATCCGCAGGGCAACGCCAGCACCGCCCTCGGCGTCGAGCACACGGTCGGCACCCCGTCGATCTACGACGCCCTGGTCGGCGACAGCTCGCTGGCCGACGTGGTCCACCCGACCACCGCCAGCCCGATCCTGTCCTGCGTGCCGGCCACCATCGACCTGGCCGGCGCCGAGATCGAACTCGTCTCCGTGGTGGCCCGCGAACACCGGCTGCGCCGCGCCATCGAGCGGCACATCGCCGACCTCCCGGCCGATCAGCGGCCGCACTACGTGCTGATCGACTGCCCGCCGTCGCTGGGGCTGCTGACCCTGAACGCCCTCGTGGCGGGCGACGAGGTGCTGATCCCCATCCAGTGCGAGTACTACGCGCTGGAGGGCCTGGGTCAGCTGCTCAACAACATCGACCTGGTGCGCCAGCACCTCAATCCGGGCATCGACGTCCGCACGATCCTGCTGACCATGTACGACGGCCGGACCAAGCTCGCCGACCAGGTGGCCGACGAGGTGCGCAAGCACTTCGGCTCGTTGGTGCTGCGCTCGGTGATCCCCCGCAACGTCCGGGTCTCCGAGGCGCCGGGGTACGGCCAGTCCGTGCTGACCTACGACCCGGGCTCCCGCGGATCGACCAGCTACGTCGAGGCGGCACGCGAGCTCGCCGAGCGCGGTGCGGAGATGTCACCGGCGTCGACCGAGCGCCCGGGCGGTACTCCCGCCGCTCCCCCGGTGGCCGCCATGGCGTTCAGCGAGGTCCCTGCGGACCCCTCGCGTTCACCGCAGTGAGCACGCCGACGATGACACGAGCGATGAGTTCCCCAGCGACGAGCACCCCAGCTCTGAGCACCCCAGCGATGAGCACCCCAGCTCTGAACACCATGAGTTCCCTTGACGAGGAGGGCGCATGACCCGGCGCGGTGGTCTCGGTCGCGGACTGGCGGCACTCATCCCCACGGCGCCCCCCGCGCCGGAGACCCAGGCGGCTCCCCCGCCGGCGGCGGCCTCCTCGTCGCCGGTCGCCACCGAGGAGCGGTCGGACGACGACCGGCGGCCGGCCGCCGCGGACGCGCCCCCGACGGCACCGCGCACGACGCTGCATCCGACCCCCTCACGGGTGACTCTGGTGCCGCCGGTGGAGCCGGTGGGGCGTCCAGCCGCGCCCGACGGTGCCCTGGGGGTCCCGGGAGCGCAGCTGCGCGAGGTCGCGGTCGGTGATGTCGTCCCGAACCCGAAGCAGCCGCGCCAGGTCTTCGACGACGAGGCGCTCGACGAGCTCACCTACTCGGTGCGCGAGTTCGGCCTCCTGCAGCCGATCGTCGTCCGGGAGAAGACCGACCCCGCGGAGGGGGAGGGCCGCTACGAGCTCATCATGGGCGAGCGCCGTCTGCGGGCGGCCAGGGCGGCCGGGCTGGACGCGGTTCCGGCCATCGTCCGGGACACCACGGACGACGCGCTGTTGCGCGACGCGCTGCTGGAGAACATCCACCGGGTCCAGCTCAACCCGCTCGAGGAGGCCGCCGCCTATCAGCAACTGCTCGAGGAGTTCGGCGCCACGCACGAGGAGCTCGCCGGCCGCATCGGGCGCAGCCGCTCGCAGGTCACCAACACCATCCGCCTGCTCAAGCTGCCGGTGAAGGTGCAGACGCGGGTCGCCGCCGGCGTCATCTCCGCGGGCCATGCCCGCGCTCTCCTGGGCCTGGCCGACGCTGAGGCGCAGGATGCGCTGGCCACCCGGATCGTCGCGGAAGGCATGTCCGTGCGCGCGACCGAGGAAGCGGTGGCGATGGCCGCCGCCGAGCGCCCGGCCGCGAAGCGCCGGACCCGCAACATCTCCGCCCCCGGTGTCGAGGAGCTCGGCTCCCGGCTCTCCGACCGCTTCGAGACGAAGGTCAAGATCCAGATCGGTCGCTCGAAGGGGAAGATCGTCGTCGAGTTCGGATCGGTGGACGACCTCCAGCGGATCATCGGAGTGATGGCTCCGGAGATCACCGGACGGCGTCCGGAGGCCTGAGCGAGGCCTCCTCCAGCCCCGATCGGTCTTTCGTCACAGGACAAACGGTCCCTGGACGGTTCGCCGACCGGTTCGACCTCAGCGCGGGCGGCCGGCCCGGTTGGTGATCAGCCGGGCGAGCACGTCGCCCAGGGTCGAGCCGGACGCCTCGACCGCCATCGGGAACATCGATGTCTCGGTGAGGCCCGGGGAGACGTTGACCTCGAGGAAGTGCACGTCGCCGTCGGGCGAGACGATCGCGTCGGTGCGCGAGAGATCGGCCAGGCCGAGCACCTCGTGCACGCGCACCGCCACGGCGGCGGCGCGCTCGGCCACCTCCGGGTCGAGGCGGGCCGGCGCGTGGTACTCCGTCAGGCCGGCGGAGTAGCGCGCGGCGTAGTCGAAGACCCCTGAGGCGGGCGCGATCTCGACGGCCGGCAGCGCCTGCGGGCCGTCCCCGAGGTCGATGACCGACACCGCGAGCTCCACGCCGTCGACGAACCGCTCGACGAGCACGGTGTCCCCGTAGGCGAAGCAGCTGACCATCGCCGCCGGCAGGTCTTCGACCCGCGACACCTTCTGGGCGCCGAGCGCAGACCCACCCGAGGCGGGCTTGACCATCAGCGGCAGGCCGAGGCGGGCGACCAGCAGGTCGAGCACCGCGCCCGCGCCGAGCTCGCGGAACGTGCTGTGGGGCAGCGCCACCCACTCGGGTGTGGTGATGCCCGCCGTCCGGACGACGGACTTCGCCGCCGGCTTGTCCCAGGCGAGCCGGCAGGCGGCCGCCGGGGAGCCGACGTAGGGGACGCCGGCGAGGTCCAGCACGGCCCGGAGGGCGCCGTCCTCACCGGTCGCGCCGTGCAGGGCGATGAAGATGGCGTCCGCCGGCGCGGCCGCGAGTCCGGGCAGCAGGTCGGCGTCGGCGTCCCGCAGCTCGGCGTCCATGCCGTCGCGGGTCAGCTCCTCGACCACTCGGGTGCCCGAGGAGAGACTGACGTCGCGCTCGAACGTCAGTCCACCCGCGAGGACGACGGTGCGCAGCGTCTGCGGGTCGGGCGCGGAGCCGGGACCGTCCTGCTCCTCGACGTCGGTGACCGATGCTGCTGCGGGCTCGCTCATGCCGGGAAGTCCCCGATCCGCTCGATGGAAGGCGGGCGCACGGCCCGGAAGCTGCCGGTGTCGACGTTGTCGAAGGTGGAGTGCAGGTCCAGTTCGGCCTCGATGACGCGGGCCAGCCGGCGGACCCCCTCGCGGATCTGGTCCGGCTCCGGGTAGCAGTAGGACAACCGCATGTACTCGCGGCCCGCGCCGTCGGCGTAGAAGCCGATGCCCGGCACGTAGGCGACGTGCGCGTTGACCGCCCGTGGCTGCATGAGCTTGGCGTCGAGGCCGTGCGGGAGCTTGAGCCACACGTAGAAGCCGCCGTCGGGGCGGGTCCAGGTGGTGCCGGCCGGCATCAGCGCCTCCAGCGACTCCAGGGTGGCGTCCCGGCGCTCACGGTAGAGCTCGGTGAACAGCTTGATCTGCTCGCGCCAGGGCTGGGTGTCCAGGTAGCGCGCCACGGCGTACTGGGTGAGCGACGGCGGGCAGAGCACCTGCGCCTCGGTGGCCAGCACCAGCTTCTCGCGGACGGCCAGCGGCGCGAGCACCCAGCCGACGCGCAGGCCGGGCGAGAACGTCTTCGAGAACGAGCCGAGGTAGATGACGCGGTCGGCGTCACGGGCGCGCAGCGCTCGGTGGGGCTCGGAGTCGAAGCCGAGCAGGCCGTAGGGGTTGTCCTCGATGATCAGCAGGTCGTACCGGTCGGCGATGGACATGACCGCCTCGCGGCGTTCCTCGGACAGCGTCACGCCGGCCGGGTTGTGGAAGTTCGGCACCGTGTAGAGGAACTTCACCCGGTCACCGGCCGCGCGGCAGTCCAGCAGCGCCTGCTCGAGCGCCTCGGGGATCAGACCGTCGTCGTCCATGGCGACGTGCCGCACCCGCGCCTGCGCGGCCTGGAAGACACCGAGCGCGCCGACGTAGGAGGGCCCCTCGGCGAGGACGACGTCGCCCGGGTCGCAGAACACTCGGGTGACCAGGTCGAGCCCCTGCTGCGACCCGACCGTGACGACGACCTCGCTGGCGGCGGCGTCGGTGATGCCCTCGAGGGCCATGACGTCGCAGATCCGCTCGCGCAGGCGGGGATCGCCCTGGCCGGAGCCGTACTGGAGCGTCTGGGCGCCCATGCCCGACACGAGCTCCCCGATCATCGAGCCGACCACGTCGAGCGGCAGCGCGGTGACGGCGGGCATTCCACCGGCGAGGGAGACGACCTCGGGGCGGCTGACGACGGAGAACAGTGCCCGGATCTCCGAGGTCTTCATCCCGTGCGTGCGCGCGGCGTAGCGGTCGGCCAGTGGGTCGAGGCGGGGGTGCCGCGGCGCCGGGTGCGGTGCTCGTGCGGCGTGGCCTGCCGTTACAGGGGCACCGTGATGGGGGTGCTGACTGGACGGGTGCGCGCCGCGATCGGGGAGCGCCCCGGGGGTGCCGGGACCGGCCTGCCGGCCGGGCGGAGGAGTGGCCACCCCCAGCAGTGTAAGGAGTGCCCTCAGGGTTTCCCGGGCAGGACGAACGTGCCGGTCGGCGGGTCGGCCTCGGCCGGCAGGTAGAGGCGCTGCACGGCCGCCAGGACGCCGTGGGCGATGGTGCTGCGCAAGCGGGCGTCGAGCAGCAGCAGCCGGTCGACGGGATGCGACAGATAGCCGCAGTCGATCCGCACCGCCGGCATGCGGGACATGCGCAACAGGTCCCACGTCTTCGGGTGCGAGCCGAGGTCGAGCATGCCCGTGCGGGCGACGATCTCGCGTCGGACCAGGCTGGCGAACTGCTCGCCGACGGTGGAGGACACCCCGGACCCGGTGCCGTAGTAGTAGCTGGCCACGCCGCGGGCGTGCTCGGACGTGTGCGCCTCCATGTGCAGGGAGAGGAACAGGTCGGCGCCGGCGTCGTTGGCGAAGGCGGTGCGCTCGGCGTCCGACGGATCCTGGTCCCGGCCGCGGGTGAGGTAGACGCTGGCACCGGCGGCGGCCAAGCGCCCCTCGATCCGGTAGGCGAGGTCGAGGACCAGGTCGGCCTCGGTGGTCTCCCCTGCGGTGTAGCCGGTCTCGGCCCCACCGTGGCCGGGGTCGACGACGATCCGCCGGCCGATGAGGTGGGGGCCGCTCTCGACCAGCGAGGCGCTCTGCCGCAGCAGCTGGGGGCGGCCGCCGGTGACCTTGCGGCCGAGTTGGCGCAGCGCCCGCAGGGTGGCGGGGCCGCAGGTGCCGTCGGAGGTCAGGCCGTAGTCGCGCTGGAAGGCGCGCAGGCCCAGTTCGGTCTCCGGGCCGAGGATGCCGTCGGCCCGGCCGGCGTCGTAGCCGAGCTCGAGCAGCCGTTCCTGCAGGTTCGTGACGTCGTCGCCGCGCATCGGCCGCTCGGGGTCGTAGCGCAGGACGCGGTCACCCAGGGACCAGCGCGCCTCCCCGAGGGCGCGGTAGGTCTCCTCGCCGACCCGGCCGTCGACGGACAGCCCGCGGATCTGCTGGAAGTGACGGACCGCGCGCTCGGTGGCCTCGTCGAACTCGACGGACTCCAGACCGTCGCCGTCGGCGCCGGTCAACGGGTTGTCGTCAGGCAGCAGCCCGACGATGCGGAGCGAGATCTGCACGTCGGCGACCGCGGGGCCGCGGTCCCCTCGTCGGAGCGGCTGCATGCGGTGGTCGCTTCCCATGGTGGCTCCGATTGTCGCCCCAGCCCGCGGAGGTGGCCTGCCGGGGTCCGGTCCGGCCCGGAAAACCGAGAGCCCACCCGTCCGGGTGGACGGGTGGGCTCTCGGTTCCGCTGCCGGGTGGGCAGCGGCTGCGGCTCAGATGTAGTCGGACAGGTCGTTGAGGATCTGCCCCTTGGGCTTCGCGCCGATGATGCTCTTGACCGGCTTGCCGCCCTGGAACACCGTCATCGTCGGGATCGACATGACCTGGTAGTCACGGGCGATCTGCGGGTTCTCGTCGATGTTGAGCTTGGCGACGGTGAGCTTGTCGGCGTGCTCGGTGGCGATCTCCTCGAGCACCGGGGCGACCATCTTGCACGGGCCGCACCACTCCGCCCAGAAGTCGACGAGCACGGGCTTCTCGCTGCCCAGCACGTCGTCGGCGAAGGTGGCGTCGGTGACCGTCACGGTGTTGCCTGCCATGGTCGTCTCTCCTCTTGTTCGTCTGCTCGACGTTGTCCGGTGGATGCGGTCTGGGTGGAGCGGGCTCAGCGCTCGTCGAAGGTCTCGGCGAGCCAGCGCTCGGCGTCGATCGCCGCGGCCGCTCCGGTGCCGGCGGAGGTGATGGCCTGCCGGTAGATGTGGTCGACCACGTCGCCGCAGGCGAACACGCCGTCGATGTGGGTGCGCGTGGTCGGGTGCTCCACCTGGATGTAGCCGGCGTCGTCGAGCTTGAGCTGGCCGACGAACAGCTCGCTGCGCGGGTCGTGACCGATCGCCACGAACATCCCGGTGACCGGCAGCTGCTCGGTGCTGCCGTCGGCGACGTCGGTCAGCTCGACGGCCTCGACGGTGCTGTCACCGACCACTTCGGTGACCTGCTTGCCCAGCGCCCACCGGATCTTCGGGTTGTCCTGCGCACGCTTCTGCATGATCTTGGACGCGCGCAGCTCGTTGCGCCGGTGCACCACGGTGACCGTCTTGGCGAAGCGGGTGAGGAAGGTGGCCTCTTCCATCGCGGAGTCGCCACCACCCACGACGACGATGTCCTGGTCACGGAAGAAGAAGCCGTCGCAGGTCGCACAGGCCGAGACGCCGCGACCGAGCAGCCGCTGCTCGTTCTCCAGGCCGAGGTAGCGGTACTTGGAGCCGGTGGCCACGATCACGGCGTGCGCGCGGTGCACCTCGTCGCCGACCTTGACGATCTTCGGCTCGGCGGTCAGGTCGACCTCGGTGACGTCGCGGGGCTGGAGCTCGGCACCGAACCGCTCGGCCTGGGTGCGCATCTGGTCCATCAGCTCCGGACCCTGGATGCCCTCGGCGAAACCGGGGAAGTTCTCCACCTCGGTGGTGGTCATCAGGGCGCCGCCGAACTGCGATCCCTCGAAGACCAGAGGGTGCAGGTTGGCGCGCGCCGCGTAGACGGCAGCGGTGTACCCGGCCGGTCCCGATCCGATGATGATCAGATCGCGGATCCCGTCGTGCTCGGCGGGTGGGATCGCCGTGTTGACCCCGGTGGTGACCGCGGGGCCCGGCGTCGGATGCTCGGGTGTCGGCTGGTTCGTCGTCACGGGCGGCACAACCCCAGATGGTAGGGGCCCATTCCCGGGCTCTCCCGTCGACGCCTCGAGAGGGGCGTGCGGTTCGTCCGGTCAGCCGGCGGCGAGGAAGGAGACCTCGGCGAGGTCGGCGGTGAAACCGCCCTGGCCGTCGGGCACGAGGCCGGTGATCCACACCAGGACGTAGCGGGTGGTCGCCGCCTCGTCGAAGGTGAACTCGGTCGTCTCCTCGAGCGTCCCCTCGGCCAGCACCGGGAAGTCGGCCAGGTCGCCGTCCGGTCCGGGGGCCGCGCGCAGCTCGACCGTCGCGCCGGGCCGCGTGGAGGCGAGCGTGGCCCCGGCCAGCTCCTGCTCGCTGCCGAGGTCGTAGACGACGCCGACGCCGTCCTTCAGGTTGCCGAAGGCCGCCGAGCCCCGGTAGGTGAGGGTCGGCCAGGCCGTCGCGGGGTCGCCGTCGAAGGACAGCGGCACACGGTCGTCGTTCTCGGGCGCGCCGTCGCCCCCAGGGTCGAACACGGTCGCCCCGGCCACGTCGACCGGGCCACCGGCGGCCGGTGTCTCGTCCGGGGGCTCCTCGTCATCGGCCGGCGCGCTCGCCGATGGCGTCGATCCCTCGAGGTTGTCGACGTTGTCGGCCACGGACAGCACGCTGGAGCCGATCCACCAGGCGAGCGCGACCACCACGACGAGCGCCAGGATCGGCAGGCCGACGACGACGAGCCGGCGACGGCCGGACGTGTCCGGCTCGGTGCCGTCGCGACCGCGGTCGTCCGGTCCTCCGTCGTCGAGGTAGCGGTCGTCGAAGTAGCGGTCGCCGAGGTCGACGGGGAAGCCGTCGTCGAGTCCGTCGTCGGCGGCGGGTACCGGGTCGGCACCCGCCGGGCTCCACGGCGTCGCGGCCGGGGGCGGCATGCTGACGGCCACGGTGTCGCCGCGGCGTCCCGTGCGCTCCTGGTCGGGAGCCGTCGGCGGGCCGCCCTGTTCGGCGACCGGGGACGGCCGGGTGCTGGGCACCGGCGGCCGGTTCTGCGGGTCCAGGGGGCGGGGCGCGTCGAACTCGGCGTCGGCGGGATCGGCCTGCCCCAATGGGGAGGGCACGGCCGGCGGCACGACGCGGGTCGGCTGGTCGACCGAGCGCTGTGCCGGCCCGGATTCGGGGCGGCGGTCACGCCCACGGCGACGCCGTCCCTCGTCGTCGCCGCGCGAGCCCCCGGTGCCGGTTGCCCGGGGACGCTCGCCCAGCAGTGCCGCCATGGCGGCGACCGAGGACAGACCCTGGCCGGGATCGGTGGAGCGGGCCCGTCGGACGAGCGCGACCAGGTCGGGTGCGCCGGTCAGCGGCGCGTCGCCGGAACCGGGACCCGTGCCGGTCAGGCACGCCTCGAGCAGTGCCCCCAGGGCGGCGATGTCGCCCTCGATGCTGCCCGTGGCGGCCGGCACCCCGCGGAGGCCGACCAGGCCGTTGGGGCGCAGCACGACGTTCTCGGGCGTCAGTCCGCCGACGGCCAGCCCCACGCGGTGTGCCTCGGCGACACCGTCGGCGAGGCGGCGCATCAGCGGCCGGATGTCGCGGTCGGGGAGCGGTCCCCGGGGGAGCCGCTCGGACAGCGGCTCGCCGTCGATCCACTCGTTGACGACGTAGGCCGCGGCCTGTCCGTCGTCGCTGCCCTCGGAGGCGTCGTAGACCATGGCCAGCGCCGGGTTGGCCAGGCCGCCGGCGGTGAGCGCGCGGGTGATCCAGGCGTGTGCTGCCGAGCCCGCGGGCGTGTGCACGCGGACGGCGACGTCGCGGTTGAGGACGCGGTCCTTGGCCCGCCAGCAGCGGATGACGCCGGTGGGCGTCTGCTGCTCGGGGCCGACCTCGTCGAGGAGGCGGTACCGGTCGGGAAGGCCGACGGTCGTGGACGTCATCGCCGCGGCCGACCTCCTGTCCGGGTCTCCTCCTCCGGTGCGCGATCGCCCCGGCGGTGTCGTCACCACCCTGCCCCACTCCGGCTCATCCGCGGCCTCTCCGTGACCGGATCGTGGCCAAGGGTTCCCTCAGCTCGGGAACGCGGGCGAGCACGAGACCGGCGAGGGTCGCGACGCCGATGACCACGGTACCGATGGCCAGCCGGGCCAGCGACCCTGCCACGGCCGTACCGAGAACATCGTCGAGCAGGAGCAGCGCCCCCCAGCCGAGCAGACCGGCGAGGGCCGACACGGCGGCGACCACCAGCACACCGCGCAGCGTCTCCCCGGTGCGGAGCCCGCCGATCCGGCGGCGCAGCGCCACGTCGCCGAGCACCCAGCCGGCCAGATAGGTGACGCTGGTGACGAGCATGAGCCCCGCGACCACGGCGTCGGCGTCGACGAGGACCGGGACCAGCAGCAGCAGCGGCACGCGGACGGCGACCATCCCCACCTGGATCAGCGTGGGCGTGCGGGCGTCCTTCATCGCGTAGAAGACCCTCAGTTGCAGCAGCGTCACGGCCATCGGCAGTAGGCCGAAGGCACCGACGGCCAGGGCGGTGCCGACGGCCTCGGCCTCCTCGACGCTGGTGTTCCCGCGCGCGAACGCGACCACCGCCAGCGACGGACCGAGGACGACCAGGAGTGCGGTGACCGGGAGCAGTCCGAGCGCGGACAGCCGCGTGCCGAGCGCCAGGTCGTCGACCACGCCGGGAAGGTTGTGCCGGGAGGCCGCCCGGCTCATCCGCGGCAGGAGCGCGGTGAGCAGGGCCACGCCGATGATCCCGTAGGGCATCTGGAACAGCAGGCTGGCGTAGGCGAAACCGGTGGACCCGAGGCCACCGGAGCGGCCTGCCTCGTTGGCGATGCGGGTGGCCACCACGACGCCGATCTGGCTGACCGCGACGTACCCCATGACCCAGAGGCCCAGCGTGCCGGCCTCGCGCAGGCCCGTGTTCTTCATGCCCCATCGGGGACGCACGGGCACCCCGGCGCGGCCCAGCAGCGGCAGCAGGACGAGCGCCTGGACGGCGATGCCGAGCGTCGTGCCGCCGCCGAGCAGCCACACCTGCCAGGGCTCGATGGTCGCCGGGGTGAGGTTTCCGGGGCCGCTCGCGGCGACGAAGAGGAGCCCGGTCGCGATGACGACCACGTTGTTCAGCACCGGGGCCCAGGCGGGTGGCCCGAACACGTCGCGGCTGTTGAGGATGGCGGTGGCCAGGGCACCGATCCCGTAGAAGACGATCTCGATCAGCAGGATGCGGGCCAGCCAGGTGGCCAGGGCGACCTGCTCGGCGTCGTCGGTGATGCCGAACAGTGCGGTGAGCAGTGGAGCCGCGACGACGGCCAGCGCGGTGGCCACGGCGAGACCGGCCACCGCGACGGTGCTCAGCCGCTGGGCGTAGGCGACCCCGCCGTCCCGGTCGCGTTCCTGGGCGTGCACGAGCAGGGGCACCACGACCGAGGTCAGCACCCCGCCGAGCAGCAGTTCGTAGACGACATTGGGCAGCAGGTTGGCGCTGTTGTAGGCGTCGGCGACCAGCCCCACACCCAGCGCTGCGGCCAGCACCATCGTGCGAAGCAGGCCGGTGATGCGGGAGACGAGGGTGGCGACCGCCATCGTGCCGGCCGCGCGCAGGATGCCCCGGCTGCCGCCGGGCCCCTCGTCCCGCGCGCTGTCGTCCAGCCCGCGGGAGGGATGCGGGACCGGGGGTAGCTGGGTGATGACCTGGGTGTCCTCACCGGCCGGCAGCCACCGGCCCCGGTCCGGCAGCGGGGGGAGCTCCGGTCGCGCGCGCACCGGCAGGGGCACCGGCGCAGGCGGGGCCGGGAGCACCGGCGGGGGCACCGGCGGCGCGACCGCGGGCGGCGGCGGGGGCGGGGGCGGGGGCGCTACCGCGGGCGGCGGGGGAGGGCGCCGGGTCAACGCGTCGGCCGACGGCGCCTCCTGAGGGGGCGGGGAGCGGTACGGCGACGGGGGAAGGGGCGCGCCCCGGCGCGGCGGCGGATCGTCGTCGGGGCCGGTCACACCGGGCTCCGGGTCGGGGGCACGGACGGCTCCGCCCCGAGGTCGGCCACGGACGGGACGGCCGCCGCCCGCCGCCGGCGGAGGACGAACAGCACCAGCCGGCGCAGGAAGAGCAGGCCGAGCAGCCCCGCTGCGCCGAAGGTGATCAGGAGCGAGATGGTGCCGTACGCGGTGCTCTTCACCTGCAACCGCACCGGTTCCCCGAGCGCCGTCCCGCCGGGGGTCTGCACGGCCGCGACGACCGTGAAGCCGCCGGACTGGCGCACCTCCGTGGGCACCTGGAGCGTCGTCCGCTCCCCCGGCGCGAGCTCCTGGGGGCCGATGTCGGCGATGGCGATGCCACCGCGCAGGCCCTGGGTTCGCAGGTCGAGCTGCACCAGGACGGCGAAGGGGAGGTCGTTGTGCACCGTGAGCACGAGGGGGGCGTCGCTGGAGGCGAGGCTGTACGTGCCGTCGGCGGGGGCCAGCAGGGTGACCCGCTCGAGCAGGCGGGCCATGGTGCGGCGCAGCTCCGCCGCCGCGGCGCGGAACTCCTCCGGATCCGCGCGGTGGCTGACCGACGCGGACCGCGCCGTGGCGGCGTCGTAGGACCGCAGCACCTCGGCCGGGTCACCCACGACGGCGCCCGCCAGGTCGTCCCGGGTCTCCTCGGCAGCGACGACGTCGGCGAGGCCTTCGCCGTCGAGCTGGACGGCGTCCGCGGCGGGGGTCAGGGTCCCGGCCGCGGGGCCCTCGACGAGCAGCTCGTCGACGGAGGCCGGCCTCAGCCAGGGCAGGCCGGCCGTGTCGGCCATCATCGCGCCGGCGCCGTCGGGTCCGGCGTCCACCTGGCGAGGCGGGGCGACCAGCACGGTCGGCGACTCCCCGTCGGCGGACTGCTGGCCGATGAGCGCCAGTTCGGCGAGATAGCGCTGCTGGGCGAGCCGTGGTCCGCCCGCCCGCTGCTCGGCGGTGTCGACCACCGCCCCGAGCGCGGTGTCGGCGACCAGCACGTCCACGGTGCCCCCGGGGGTCTCGACCGAGCGGTGCGCGCCGGCGGTACCCGGCAGGAGCCCGACCGCGCGCTCTCCCTGGCCCACGCCGGTCGGCCCGAGGACCAGCCGGTCCACGCCGCCGGCCTGGAGCGTGCTGACCGTGTCGGCCCGGTAGGCACCGCCGGGGGACCACGCCGTGTCCGTGACGGGGGTGACCCCGAGCGCCTCGGCCAGGATCCGCGCGCCCGCGCCCACCGGACGCCCCTCGTCCTCCGGGTCGGCGGGCGCGGCGCCGGTGGGTCCGGGCGAACCGGAGGGCGTCGGGGGCGCGGAGTCGTCGGCGGGCGCGGTCGTCGCCTCCCCGGCGGGGGAGGTGCCGTCGGTGGCGGATGGGGCCGGGGCGTCGTCCGGTCCGGCCGGGTCCTGGGCCGTGCCCTCGGGCGTGCCCGGCAGGCTGCGCGTGACCACGTCGGTCAGGCCGACCGAGGCCAGCGCGTCGGCGTCGACGTCGCCGTAGGGCAGCGCGAGGACGGGATGGGCGTCGGCCAGCGCGCTCAGCCGGTCGAGGAACTGCGCCGCCGCGTCGGTGCCCTCCCCGGCGCCGACCTCGCCGTCGACCGCGTACGGGCCGGCGGCCATGATCCCCAGCTCCTCCACGAGCGCCGGGTCGACGGCGAGGGTCACGGGCAGGACCGGCACCGGCTCCTCGTCGGCTCCCGGTGACGACCGCGGCAGGCGCTCGATGACGGCCAGCGCCCGGTCCAGCCGGCCACCCGGGCCGACCGACTCGGCCAGGTCGTCGTCGGCGAAGGTGCCGTCGGCGGTGCGCGAGGTGTCGGCGACCACGGGCCAGATCCAGGCCACCGTCGTCCGTTCGTCGGGGTCGGACGGGCGACGGATCAGGTAGGTGTCGAGCTCGCCGACCCGACGACGCAGCCCGTCGGAGTCGGTCGCGTTGACGTTGATCAGCACCGGGTAGACGCCGTCGTCGGTCAGGCCGAACTGCTCGGCGGGGATGGAGTAGGTGAAGGGCACGGAGCTGCCGGGCTCGAGCCGACCGCGGACCGGCTCGAAGTCGGTGACCACCGGCGTGGCCACCACGTCGGTGTCGGCCACCACGAGTTCGGCGCGGGTGCGCATGGCGTCGCCGCGCTGCAGGCGCACCTCGAGGTCGGTGAGGGCGCCCCCGCCGGTGTTCGTGAGCGTTCCGCTGATCGTGACGGTCGCGCCGTCGGTGACCGTGCGGGGCTCGAGCCGGCCCACGTCGATGCGTAGCGGCCGTTCCGGGTCGGAGGTCTCGTCCGGGGCCGAGGGCGCCGGGGCGAAGGCGGGCGGCCGGGCGGGCATTGCCGGTGCGGCGGAGGCCGGCGGCGCCAGGAGCGCGGCGAGCCCGACGGCGAGGGCTGCGGTCGCGGCGGCCCGCGCCCGCGCCGTCCGCGCGCGGGTTGCGCGGGGGCGTTCGGCGTGGGCACGGCGGCCGGCGCGACCGGCTGCCGACGCCCTCACGCGCTGTCGGCCAGCAATGCGGGCGCGCGCTCGACCAGTGCCCGCTCGTCGGCGTAGGCCAGCCGGCCGCTCAGTTCGGAGAGGGGCACCCAGGCGACCTCCGTCACCTCGATGTCGGCGTCGGAGAGGGCACCCCCGATCGCGCGGAGGAGGAAGTGGTGCACCGTCTTGTGCACGCGGCGACCGTCGGCGACGAACCAGAAGTCGATGATGCCGAGCGGAGCCACGACCTCGCCGATGATGCCGGTCTCCTCGGCGACCTCACGGACGGCGGTGTCCTCGGGCGTCTCGCCCTCCTCGATGTGGCCCTTGGGGAGCGACCAGAGGAGGCGTCCGCGGCGGTCGGTGCGGCCGATGAGGGCGGCACGCGGCTCCGACACCCCGTCATCGGCGACGACCAGGCCCCCGGCGGAGGTCTCGTCGACCCTGCGCAGCCGGCGGCCGGGGCGCCCGCGCCCGCCCGTCCCTGCCATGTCGAGAGGGTAGCGCGCGGAGGGCGACAGCTCCGGGAGCATCGCAGCGAGGCGGGCGCCGACAGGGAGCGAGCATCGCAGCGAGGAACGAGCGAGGAGCGGAGCGACCGCGGAGGCGGCCTGGACGTCGAGCGAGGAGCGGACCGGAGCGCGGAGCCCGACCGGGTGGACGCGGAGGGCGACAGCTCCGGGAGCATCGCAGCGAGGCGGGCGCCGACAGGGAGCGAGCATCGCAGCGAGGAACGAGCGAGGAGCGGAGCGACCGCGGAGGCGGCCTGGACGTCGAGCGAGGAGCGGACGCGGAGCGCGGAGCCCGACCGGAGCGGGCAGACGACGGCACTACTCTGGCTCGTCGTGTCCACCACCCCTCCGAGTCAACTGCCGCCGGCCGTTCAGCAGACCGTGCGCGAGCTCGTGGATCTCTCCCCCGTTCTGGGGCGGCTCGGGGAGCGCTTCACCGCGGCCGGCTTCGAGGTGCACCTGGTCGGCGGCTCGGTGCGCGACGCCCTGCTCGCCGCGGGCACGGGCCGGCCGTCGACCGGGGACCTCGACGTCACGACGTCGGCCCGGCCCGAGCAGGTGCTCGAGCTCCTGCGGGGCTGGGCCGGTTCCACGTGGAACACCGGCATCGAGTTCGGCACCGTGGGCGCGGAGGTCGACGGGGTCCGTCTGGAGATCACCACCTACCGGGCCGACCGCTATGACCGGCAGTCGCGCAATCCGGTCGTGGCCTGGGGCACCTCGCTCGTCGACGACCTGGCCCGGCGTGACTTCACCGTGAACGCGATGGCGGTGTCGCTAGGCCCCGACCGCACGGTGACCGACCCGTTCGGCGGACTCGGTGACCTGCTGGCAGGCCGGCTGCGGACGCCGGGGACGGCCGTCGAGTCCTTCGCCGACGACCCGCTGCGGATGCTGCGCGCCGTCCGTTTCGTGGCCCAGTTGGGGCTGGCCCCGGTGCCGGAGGTGATCGAGGCGATGACCTCGCTGGCGCCGGAGCTCGGGCGGATCACCGCGGAGCGGGTGCAGGTGGAGCTGTCCAAGACGCTGCTGCAGGACTCCCCCCGGGCCGCGCTCGAGCTCTTCGTGGTCAGCGGCCTCGCCGACGTGGTGCTGCCCGAGGTCTCCGCCCTGCGGATGGAGATCGACGAGCACCACCAGCACAAGGACGTCTACGCCCACTCGCTGACGGTGCTCGACCGGGCGATAGCGCTGGAGAAGGCGGATCCGTCGTCCGGTTCGCCCGACCTGGTGCTGCGGCTGGCGGCGCTGCTGCACGACATCGGCAAGCCGGCGACCCGGCGGCACGAAGCCGGTGGGCGGGTGTCGTTCCACCACCACGAGGTCGTCGGCGCGAAGCTGGTCCGCAAGCGGCTGACCGCGCTGCGGTACTCGAAGGAGATCGTCGAGGCGGTGGCGCGGCTGACCTTCCTGCACCTGCGCTTCCACGGCTACGGCCGCGGGGAGTGGACCGACTCCGCCGTCCGCAGGTACGTCACCGACGCCGGCGACCTGCTCCCCCGGCTGCACAAGCTGGTCCGCTCCGACTGCACGACCCGCAACAAGCGGCGGGCGGCGACGCTCGCGGCGACCTACGACTCGCTCGAGGGCCGGATCGCCGAGATCGCCGAGAAGGAGGACCTCGCGCGGGTCCGCCCGGATCTCGACGGCAACGCGATCATGGGGATTCTCGGCATCGGGCCGGGGCCCGAGGTCGGCAAGGCCTGGCGGTTCCTCAAGGAACTGCGCCTCGAGCGTGGTCCGCTCGACCCCGACGAGGCGGAGGCGGCGCTCCGCGCCTGGTGGTCCGGCGGAGTGCAGTAGGAGGGCCGCTCCACCGCGCGTAGAGGGCGGCCGCCGCGAGGTACACGGCGCTCACGATCACCAGGACGGTGTGGGAGATCCCGGACGGGGGCAGCACGAACGCCGCGATCACCAGCGCCACCACGAACGTGACGTTGAACAGGGTGTCGTAGACGGAGAACACGCGGCCGCGGTGGTCGTCGTCGATCGTCTCCTGCAGCGTGGTGTCGACACAGATCTTCACGCCCTGACCGACGAAGCCGATCGCGAAGCCGGCCAGCACGATCGTCGGCGGCAGGAAGGGCAGGCCGAGGCCGAGCTGGGCCAGCCCGCCGAAGGCGAGCAGTCCGGTGATCCACCGCGGCTTGCCGATGTGGCGGACCACCCACGGTGTCACCACGGCCCCGGTCAGGGTGCCGAGCGCGCCCGCCGCCACGACCTCGCCCAGCCCGAGCATGCCGCCGGGGAACAGGCCGCCGTCCGCGAAGGTGTTGCGGTAGAGCAGCAGGGTCATCAGCGTCAGGAACCCGTAGCAGAGCCGGTGCAGGCTGATCGCGCCCAATGCCGCGGCGGCCTGCCGCTCGGCCCACGCGTGGCGCGCGCCCGACACCATGCCCTGCGCCACCTCGACGACCGACAGCCGCGGCGTGCGCGACATGTGGTCCGGGCCCAGGTGGCGCCTCGAGAACCCGGCCACCACCGCGGCCGCGGCCAGGTACGGCAGCGCGGCGCCCGCCGTCGCCACCGCATAGGAGAGGTCGCCGCTGCCGGTTGCCTGGAGGAGGCCCAGGGCCGTCCCTGCGCCCACGACGGTCGCCAGGGCACCGGACGTCGTCGACAGCGCGTTGGCCGACACCAGCGACGGTTCGTCGACCGTGTGCGGAAGGGCGGCCGAGAGGGCGGCCAGGATGAACCGGTTGACCGAGAAGACCGCGAGCCCCGCGGCGTAGAAGGCGGTGCCGGCGACCCCGCCGAGCACGAGGAGTGCGACGCACCCGACGAGCACGGCGCGCGCGACGTTGGCCCGCAGCAGCACCTGGCGGCGGCTCCAGCGGTCCAGCCACACGCCGGCGAACGGGCCGACGAGGGAGTACGGGAGCAGCAGGACGGCGAACGCGGCCGCGACGTCGATCGGATCGGCGGCGCGCTGCGGGTTGAACAGGACGGTGCCGGCCAGTGCCGCCTGGAACACCCCGTCGCCGAACTGCGACAGCAGGCGCGTCGTCAGCAGCCGGCGGAAGTCGCGGCGGACCACGACCTGGCGAACGGTCGACTTCGCCGGCACCCGGTCACCCTACGGCGCCGGTTGCCTGCAGCCGCGTCACCGCGTGCGAGGAATCCGCCAGGTCGCTCACGGGGCGAAGGCCTCGACCCGCCAGTGCCGCCGGACCTGAGGCACACTTGCAGGCGATGACTCCGGTGCCCGCGTCGCCCGATCCCCAGTCCGGTCCGCCTGGTCGGCCCGCGACGGGGCGGCGGCGTCCGCGCACCGTTCCGGCGCTGTCCGTCGGGTGCCTCGACGACGTCTGCCCGGGCAGCCTGCTCGTGGCGCTGCCGTCGCTGGCCGACCCCACGTTCGCCGGCACGGTCGTGTTCGTGCTCGACCATTCCGACACCGGCACCCTGGGCGTCGTCCTCGGCCGCCCGAGTGCGGTGGAGATCCGCGACGTGCTCCCCGGCTGGTGCGACCTCGCGGTGGAGCCCGGGGTGTTCCACGTCGGTGGCCCCTGCGAGACCGACACCGCCCTCTGCCTGGCCACCTCGGCCACGACGGTCGAGGGGCTGCGCCCGGTTACCGGCGAGGTCCACCTCGTCGATCTCGACAGCGACCCCGAGGCGCTGGCCGGGCGGGTCTCCGGACTACGGGTCTTCGCAGGCTATGCAGGCTGGTCCCCCGGTCAGCTGGCCGCCGAGATCGCCGAGGGGGCCTGGGCGTGCGTGCCAGGCCGTGGCGAGGACGTGTTCAGCGACGCGGCCGGGCCCGACCTCTGGCGCGAGATCATGGGCCGGCAGACCGGACGGCTCGCGGTGCTGTCCACCGCGCCCGCGGACCCCTCCGCGAACTAGCGACGGCGCCGTCCGGACCGTGGACGTGACCGGGCGGACCGCCCGTCCCGGGCATCTCGCTCGACGGTTCTCGTCACGTAGACCACGTCAGCACAGACTTCTGGCCCGGATTCTGGTAGGAAAGGAGCTGGGAGGGGGCGGTCTGGGGAAGAGGCCGCCCCCTCCTGCTACGTCCAGGGTCGGGTGAGCACCCCCCGCCGGGCCACCGTTGCGCCGCCGGGATGACCCCAGCGGGGGATGCCGACCCTCGGGTCGGCTGTCAGAGGCCGGCTCTCAGAGGCCGGCTCTCAGAGGCCGAGGCGCTGCGCCAGCCGCGGATGGTCGGCAGCGTCGGCGCTGCTCTTCTCACCGGGCAGGTCGATCGACTGCGCGCCGTGGTCGGCCAGCGTCACCGTGACCTCGAAGTCGTGACCGGGCACGGCCGCCACGTACTGCAGCAGCAGGTCGTCGGCGACGCTGACGGCCACGCTGCGCCCGTCCGCATCGGCGAACACCGAGCTGAGCCGGCTGTCGATGGACCGCCGTGCCGCCCAGGTCCAGTCGCGGGCGAGGAACGCCGCGGGATCGTCGGCGCGGGCCTCGGCGAGGTTGAGCACGAGGTGGGCGAGCACGTCGAGGAGAGCGGCGGTGCCGCCGTCGTCGCCGGCGGCGGGCCGGCGGAGGTAGTCGGCAGGTTCGGCCCCGGCGCGAACCAGGACGTCGGGCAGCGCAGGCACCCCCGCCCACACGGTCTGCTCGGTGAAGAACACGGTGACGCTGGTGTCCGGCCGCTCGTCGCCGAAGTCGGTCACCGCCTCGGCGCGGCCGTGCCCGCGCCGGAAGTCGACCGCACCGGTGAGGGTGAGCACCGTCTGCGCGTCGTAGGGAGCGGTGACCACGAACTCGGCGCCCCCTCGCTGGTAGTTGCGCTGGAGGAGGCGGGCCAGCGACTCGGCCTCGTCCGCGGTCACCGGGTCACCGGGGCTCCGATCGGCTGCCGCGGTGCCGGTGCAGCCGGCCAGCGACGCCAGCAGTGCCGTCGCGAGCACCGCGGACAGCGCGGAGCGGCGAGGCGGCATGGGCGTCAGCGTAGGCATCGAGCGGGTCAGGACCCGGGCGGCGCGTCGGGACGGAGCAGCGCCCGGGACGCACGCGGGCCCGCATCCCCGGAGGGACGCGGGCCCGGCAGCCCCGACAGGGGCGGCGTCGCTCAGCGCTCGATGTCACCCCGGATGAACGCCTCGACGGCGTCCCGGGCCTGGCTGTCGTCGTACTGCACGGGCGGGCTCTTCATGAAGTACGAGGACGCCGAGAGGATCGGGCCACCGATGCCCCGGTCCTTCGCGATCTTCGCGGCCCGGACGGCGTCGATGATGATGCCGGCCGAGTTCGGGGAGTCCCACACCTCGAGCTTGTACTCCAGGTTCAACGGCACGTCGCCGAACGCGCGGCCCTCCAGGCGCACGTAGGCCCACTTGCGGTCCGAGAGCCACGGCACGTGGTCCGACGGGCCGATGTGCACGTTGCCCACGCCCATGTCCCGGTCGACCTGCGAGGTGACCGACTGGGTCTTGGAGATCTTCTTGGACTCCAGGCGCTCCCGCTCGAGCATGTTCTTGAAGTCCATGTTGCCGCCGACGTTGAGCTGCATCGTCCGGTCGAGCTGCACGCCCCGGTCCTCGAACAGCTTGGCGAGCACCCGGTGGGTGATGGTGGCGCCGACCTGGCTCTTGATGTCGTCACCGACGATCGGCACGCCTGCGGCGGTGAACTTGTCCGCCCACTCCTTGGTGCCGGCGATGAACACGGGGAGGGCGTTGACGAAACCGACCCCGGCATCCAGAGCGCACTGCGCGTAGAACTCCGCCGCGTGCTGCGATCCGACCGGCAGGTAGCAGACCAGCACGTCGGCACCGGACTCGCGCAGCGCGGCGACGACGTCGACCGGCTGCTCGTCGGACTCCTCGATCGTCTCCCGGTAGTACTTGCCCAGGCCGTCGAGAGTGGTGCCGCGCTGCACGGTCACGCCGAGCGGCGGGACGTCGCAGATCTTGATGGTGTTGTTCTCGCTGGCCACGATGGCCTCGGAGAGGTCGCGGCCGACCTTCTTCGCGTCGACGTCGAAGGCGGCGACGAACTGCACGTCGGAGACGTGGTACTCGCCGAACCGGACGTGCATCAGGCCGGGTACGACCGCCGTCTCGTCGGCGTCCTTGTAGTACTCCACGCCCTGCACCAGCGACGCGGCGCAGTTGCCGACGCCGACGATGGCGACCTTGACCGATCCCATGACTCTCCTTCTCTACCGACCGCGAGGCGGTCGACTCGTGCGGGCCGCGGACGGCCCTGCGTTCTGGCGGACGCGACCGGCGGGCCGGTCGCGCTGGTTTCAGTCGGGGCGGGGGGTCCCGCCGTTGTGGTGCTCCGGTTCGGCCCCGAGGTCGGCGCGGCCTGCCGCGTTGCGCCGCTCGGAGTCGATCAGCTCGGACAGCCAGCGAACCTCGCGGTCCACCGACTCGAGCCCGTGGCGCTGCAGCTCGAGCGTGTAGCGGTCCAGCCGCTCGCGTGTGCGGGCCATCGAGGCGCGCAGACCTTCCTGCTGCCGCTCGACGGTGCGCCGGCGACCCTCGAGGATGCGCAGGCGCACGTCGGCCGCCGTGTGCCGGAAGAACGCGAGCCGGACGCCGAAGAGGTTCTCGTCGTCGTAGGCCTCCGGGCCGGTCTGGCTGACCAGCTCGTGGAAACGTTCCTTGCCCTCGGCGGTGATCGTGTAGACCACCTTCCCCCGGCGCCCGGTCAGCGGCGGGGCGTCGGCCGGTAGCAGCGCGTGCCGGTCCGGCTCGTCGGTGCTGACGAGACCGGCTGCATGCATGCGTCGCAGCGCCGGGTAGAGCGACCCGTAGCTGATGCTGCGCAGTCCCCCCAGCAACTGGGCGAGCTGCTTGCGCAGTTCGTATCCGTGCATGGGCGACTGCTGCAACAGACCGAGGATGGCGAACTCCAGCACACCGCCTCCTCGCCCGTCGAACGCGTCACCCCGTTCGTCCGGGAGCGCCGATGTATCGACACGATACATCGAAGGCGGACGGCCGGGGTGCCGGAAGTGTCCGGCAGGTGAACGTCGAACCGATCACACGGCGATCCTCCGGATCGCACCGACGTGACACGGCGACCCCCGGATCGCCTGCGGCCGGCTGCCGTCCCGGGTGCCGTGGAGCCGCTGCGTCGCTCGATCGCGGAGACCCTCCCGACGACCCCACCCGCACGACGGTCCTGCCTGCCTGGAGCCGCGTACTGCCCTTGACAGGCCGTCGTTGCGTACATTGGCGCCGTGCCCGGACGTCGATCCGTCGTGGACTACTCGCTGCAGAGGCGAGCCGTCCTTGCCGACGTGTACTCAGGGCGCGCGGGGTTGTTCGAGGTGTGCGACGCCAGTCCGTACCTGTCCCGGGCCGCGAAGTACCACGGCCAGACGACGGACGTGAGCTGCCCGGTGTGCCGCAAGGAGCGGCTCACGCTGGTCAACTACGTGTACGGCGAGCACCTCGGCCCCACGGCGGGACAGGCCAAGACCGAGGTCGAGCTGGCGCGTATGGACGCCGCCCAGGAGGAGTTCACCGTCTACGCCGTCGAGGTCTGCCGCAGTTGCGGATGGAACCACCTGGACTGCTCGTACGTCCTGGGTCAGGAGCCCGTTCCCGGCCGGCAGCCCCGGAGGAATCGACGCCGCGCAGCCACGGAGTAGCTGCCGGGAGTCGCCTCGGGCGGGTCCGGCTGCCGCTGACCGTCGCGCACCGATGCGTGCCCTTCGGCGGGTCCTCCCCCGCCGACACACCTGAAGACGCCACGCTGCGACTCGGGTTCCACCCGGAACAGAGCAGGAAGAATCCAGAGAGGGACACCAGCGCGTGCCATCCCACGACGAGACCTCGCCCGTCGGGCCGCCGCCCGGCACGGTCCGCCGGCCGGCTCCCGCCCGCACCCGGAGCACCGGAGGTGGCGGCGCCCGCCGCCCCGCGGGCGGCACCCGCGCCCGGACGACGGCCACCCGCCAGGGCGCCGCACCGGCGCGCCCGGCAGGCGGCGGTGGCGGTCGTGGTCCGGGAGGTGGCGGTCGCGGTCCGGGAGGTGGCGGTCGCGGACCCGGCGGCCCCAACGGCAAAGGCAACGGAAACGGCAAGGGCAGCGGCAAGCCGCGCGGAAAGGCCGCCCGCAGCAAGAAGCAGCGTCGCCGTCGCCGGCTGAAGATCGCCGGCGGTGTCATGGCCGGCCTGCTCGTGCTGCTCGGCGTCTTCGTGGGCGTCGTCTACGCGAGCACCGAGGTGCCCTCCCCCGACTCCTTCCAGAACGACCAGACGACGTTCGTCTACTACCAGGACGGCACCACCGAGATGGCGCGGCTCGGGGACGAGAACCGCACCAACGTCGGCCTGGACGAGGTGTCCGAGGACGCACGCAACGCCGTCCTGGCGGCCGAGAACCGCAACTTCTACTCCGACCCCGGCATCTCCTTCACCGGCATCGTCCGGGCCGCGTGGAACAACGTCACCGGCGGATCCACGCAGGGCGGGTCCACGATCACCCAGCAGTACGTCAAGAACGCGTTCCTGACGGCGGACCAGACCCTGTCGCGCAAGTTCCAGGAGCTGTTCCTGGCCATCAAGCTGGACAACAACTACTCGAAGGACGAGATCCTCGAGAACTACCTGAACACCATCTACTACGGTCGCGGCGCCTACGGCATCGAGTCGGCCGCGCAGACCTACTTCGGCGTCCCGGCGGCCGAGCTGACCGCCGAGCAGGGCGCGGTCCTCGCCGTCCTCATCCGGAGCCCTTCGCGCTACGACCCGGAGGACAACGCCGAGGGCGCGCAGGACCGCTGGGGACTGGTGCTCGACGGCATGGTCCAGGAGGGCTGGCTCGACGCCGCAGCGCGCGACGCCATGACCTACCCGGAGGTGAAGCCCCGGTCCGGTTCCGGCCTGGGCATCCCCTCGGGTCCGGAGGGTCTGATCGTGCAGCGGGCCCTCGCCGAGCTGCGCGCCATGGGCTACAGCGACCAGCAGCTGCAGGCCGGGGGGCTCCGGATCACCACGACGGTGAACCGCGATGCCCAGGCCGCCGCCGTGCAGGCGGTCAAGGACGTCATGCGCAGCGAACCGCTCGAACTGCGCCGCGCCCTGGTCGCCGTCGACCCGAGGACTGGCGCCGTCCGCGCCTACTACGGCGGACCCAACGGCACCGGCACGGACTACGCGCGGGCCTACCGCCAGCCCGGTTCGTCGGTGAAGCCTTACGTGCTCGCGGCCGCACTGGCGCAGGGCATCTCCGTCGACGCCCGCCGCGACGGCAGCTCGCCGCAGACCTTCCCCGACCGCGAGGCACCGGTGCGCAACTCCGGCGGGGCCAGCTGCGCCGCCTGCACCCTGCGCGACGCCATGACGCAGTCGCTGAACACCACCTTCTACGGGCTGGCCTACGAGGTGGGCCCGCAGGCCGTGGCCGAGACGATCCGGGAGATCGCCGGTCTGCCCGAGACCTGGGAGTCCGGCTCGCTCGCCGGCAAGACCTCCCTCACCGGCGCCGAGGGCACCACCGGGTCGGCGATCGGCATCGGCGAGTACGAGATGCGACCGATCGATCAGGCGCACGGCTTCGCCACCTTCGCGGCCGGTGGTGTCGAGCGCGAGCCGTTCTTCGTCCGCAAGGTCACCGACAACACCGGCCGGGTGCTGCTGGAGAAGAAGGAGACCGACGGCGAGCAGGTCATCTCCGAGGACGTCGCGCACGACGTCACCTACGCGCTGACCGACGTGGCCGGCTACTCCAACCGCAGCCTGGCCGGCGGCCGGGAGGTGGCGGCGAAGACCGGTACCCAGGGCCTGGACGACGTCAACAACTCCGACGCCTGGATCGTCGGGTACACCCCCTCGATCGCCACCGCCGTGTGGATCGGCAACGACAGCCCGCGGGACCCGATCATCAACTCGGCGGGCGGGATCGTCTACGGGTCCGGCCTGCCCGGGGCGATCTGGCAGCAGTTCATGAACACGGTGCTCGAGGGCACCGAGCTCGAGGACCTGCCCGACGAGCCGCGGATCGAGGGCGACACCGGCGAGGGCGTGGAGCTGCCCGCGCCGACCACGAGCGCCCCGGCACCGACGACCCGGTCGTCGACCCCCCCGCCGCCTCCGGCGAGCAGCTCCTCGCCGCCGCCGCCGCCGGCTCCGGTCGACAACGACGGGGACGGGGTCTTCTCCGACACCGATCCCGACGACAACGACCCGAACAATCCGAATCCGCCGGCTCCGGTCGACAACGACGGGGACGGGGTCTTCTCCGACACCGATCCCGACGACAACGACCCGGACAACCCGAATCCCCGCCCGGCGCCGGGGGTCCCGGCGGTTCCCGGCAGCGGCCGGGGCGCGCCGCAGGGCGACGAGGCCGGCTGACGGGGCGGAGGACCGACGAGGCGGACGGCGGGGACCGACGGCATGCTGCTGGCGTGAGCAGTCGGCCCGACCGCGTCGTCCCGAGCTGGGCGGACCCGATCGTGCGGCAGGCCAGCGAGGCGGTCGGCGGTCCGTGGGGGCGGCACGCGGAGACCGGCCGGGCGCTGTTCTGGACGCCGCTGCGCGTCTGCCTCGCCTTCACCGTGCTCGTCCTCGCGCTCGCCTGGCTCAAGCAGGCGCCGTGCGCGGCGGGGGACTGGAGCGGGTCCCGGCAGTACACCCACTTCTGCTACTCCGACGCCGTTCCCCTGTTCGGCATCTACGGGCAGGGCGAGGGTGCGCTGCCCTATCTCGACGCCCGGGTCGAGTACCCGGTGCTCACCGGGGCGCTCATGGCGCTGGGAGCCGCCCTCTCGGGCCGGTACGACGGGCTGGCCTCCGCCGTGGCGCTGCTGCCCGCGGTGCCGCCGGTGCAGAGCTACTACGTGGTCACCTGCCTGCTGCTGTCGCTGTGCGCCCTGCTGGTCACCCGCGCGGTACTGCCCTTGACCGGCCGCCGTCCGTGGGACACGGCGATGGTCGCGCTCTCGCCGGTGCTCCTCGTGCACGCCTTCACGAACTGGGACCTGCTCGCCGTTGCCCTCACCACCGCCGGGATGTGGGCGTGGGCGCGCCGCCGTCCGGTGCTGGCCGGCGTCCTGATCGGGCTGGGGATCGCGGCGAAGCTCTATCCGGTGCTGGTCCTGGGCGCGCTGTTCCTGCTCTGCCTGCGAGCGGGGCGGCTGTCGGTGTGGCTGCGGACCGTCGCCGCCGCATTCGTCGCCTGGCTGGCGGTGAACCTGCCGGTGGCCGTGCTGGCACCCGAGAACTGGGCCTGGTTCTTCACCTTCAGCCGGCAGCGGGGGGCCAATCCGGAGTCGATCTGGAACATGCTGCTGACCGCCACCGACCACCGGCTCTTCGACGGTCCGCTCGCCGAGGGAGAGACCCCCGCGGTGCTCAACGCGGTCGTCGCCGTCCTCCTGCTCGGGCTGGCCGCGGGGGTGGGGTGGCTGGTGCTGCGCGCCCCCGTGCGTCCGCGGGTCGCCCAGATCGCGTTCCTGCTGCTGGCCGGGTTCCTGCTCCTGAACAAGGTCTACAGCCCGCAGTACGCGCTCTGGCTGCTGCCTCTGGCGGTGCTCGCCCGCCCCCGCTGGCGGGCGTTGCTGGTCTGGCAGCTCACCGAGGCCCTCGTGTGGGGCGCGACGATGCTGCACTACCTCGGTACCGACAACCGTGGCCTCGAGGTCGAGTGGTTCTTCCTCGCCGTGCTGGTGCGCGACGCCGTCCTGGTGGCGCTCATGGTGCTCGTCGTCCGCGAGATCCTCCGCCCCGACGACGACGTCGTCCGCACGTCCTGGCCGGGAGTGGACGACCCCGCCGGAGGCGTCCTGGACGGGGCCCGGGACCGGTCAGTCCTGCAGGGCGGAGCGAAGCTCCGCGATCTCCTCGGCGTGCGCGGCGCTGTCCCCCGGCGTCTCCAGGACGACGGGCGCGCCGGCCGCCCGCGCGACCCCGGCCAGTAGCTCGAAGGGGATCTCGCCCGAGGCCAGCGGCGCGTGCCGGTCGCGGCTCGAGCCGTGCGGGTCGCGGCTGTTGTTGAGGTGCACCAGGTCGATGCGACCGGTCACCGCACGGACGTCGTCCACCGCCGTCTCCAGGTCCCAGCCGGCGGCCCAGGCGTGGCAGGTGTCGAGGACGAAGCCGGCGCCGAACTCGCCGACGGCCTCGAACAGCCGGGCGAGGGCGTCGAGGTCGCGGGCCATGGCGTTGCCGCCGCCTGCAGTGTTCTCGATCAGCAGGGGGACGGCGAACCCGCCCTTGTCGGCCTGCCGCGCGAAGGTCTTGCGCCAGTTGTCGATGCCGACCGCCGGATCGTCCTCGGCCAGCACGTGCCCTCCGTGCACGACCAGGCCCAGCGCGCCCATCGCGGCCGAGGCCTGCGCGTGCTGGTCGAGGAGCTTGCGGCCGGGGATCCGGATCCGGTTGTTCGTGGACGCGACGTTGAGCATGTACGGCGCGTGGACGACCACCAGGACGTCGCTGCCGCGCAGGTCGTCGGCGTCGGGCCGGGGCTTGGGCGCCTTGTAGCTCTGCGGGTCGGTGAGGAAGATCTGGACGCCGTCGGCGTCCATCTCGGCGGCCCGGGCCAGGGGTCCCCCGTCGTCGAGCTCGTTCTCTGCCGTCAGGCCTGGGCCGACGTGGACACCGATCGGGTGACGGAACACGGAACCGACCCTAGATCGAACGTGGTCGGAGGTTTACCCGTATCTCGTGCGTCACATCATCGTTGATGCAGCGTGACGGGGGTTACTTCCCGGTAGGGGAGCACGACGTCGGGCGTTGGAGAGGGCGAGGTTTCCGGAGATGGCGAACGGTCGGATCCGTCGGAGTGCGCGGCGCGGTATCGCCGCGGCGATCCTGGGCTGGCTGTGCGTGGCGGTCGCCTCGGTGGCCATGGCGCCGGCCGCGAGCGCCGCGAAGGCCGTCACCATCGAGATCAAGAACGTCACGCCGCCCGTCGCGAGCGTCGACGCCGGGGGCGCGGTCACCTTCGTCAACAAGGTGGCCCCGGTCGCCACGTCGGTGTCCGTCCCGCTGGTGGGCCAGGTCGGCGCCACCATCCGCACCGATGTCGCCGTCACGTTCTTCGGCCAGAAGCGCGCGCTCGCCCCGAACGACTCGACCTCCTGGACGTTCCCGCGGACGACGGCCGGCTCGATCACCTACACCTACACGGTCACGCCCGAGAGCGGGCTCGCCTCGGCGGTCGCCGCCCAGGTCGTCGACCTGGTCAAGGCCACCAAGCTGAAGGACGGCGGCGCCCCGGTGACCGTCCCCTACACGGTGCAGACCGTCGTCCCCGACGTGCCGACCCTGCCGAGCGTGAACGTGCCGCCGTTGCCGTCGGTGGAGGTCCCCGAGGCCCCGACCCCGGAGGCGCCGAAGCCACCCACGGGGAATGACGACGGCGGCACCGGAGGCAGCACCGGCGGGAACTCCGACGGCGGCACCCCGAGCGTCGAGGGTCCCGAGCCCATCGACGCGGGCGCGTACACCTACGGCGACGGCTCGGGTGCCCCGAAGGCGGCGGCCTCGAACGGCGCGGCCGCTGCGGCCTTCGACCCGACCCGCTTCTCCGTCCCCTCCGGCTCGATGGGCAACGGTGGTGGCAGCGGCGGCCTCCCGGGTGGCTACGACGGCGCCTCGGTGCCGGTGTTCGGCGAGCTGGCCGGTGTCGGCGGCGCCCTGGACGAGGAGGGGGCCGGCGAGCAGCTGGCCACCACGTCCGGGTCGAACGCGCAGCAGGTGCCCGTCGCGGCGCTGGCCGCCGTGGTCGCGCTGGCCACCGTCACCGCAGCGCTGGTGCGCACGCAGCAGGCCTCCCGCTCCCGCTGACGACGAGCCGTCGCCGGGTCCGGCCGGCGGCGGCCTGTGGACGGTCCGTGGGCGCCGTCCGCCGCGCTGGTAGCCTGGAACAAGCGCGTTCCGGCACGTGCCGGGGCGCGCGACGCGTGTACGACCCTCCTGCTGCAGATCCACTGCGGCCGCTGAGACCAGAGGAGGTGGGGTTCTCCGTGCGTCATTACGAACTGATGGTCATTCTCGACCCCGATCTGGAGGAGCGCACGATCGCGCCCTCCCTCGACCGGTTCCTGACCGTCATCACCAAGTCCGGCGGCAACGTCGGCAAGGTCGACATCTGGGGCCGTCGTCGCATGGCCTACGAGATCAACAAGCAGGTCGAGGGCATCTACGCCGTCATCGACATCGATGCCGAGCCCGCCGCGGTCAGCGAGCTCGACCGGCAGCTGAACCTGAACGAGTCGGTCCTGCGCACGAAGCTCATGCGGCCCGAGGTCCACTGACCATGGCCGGCGAGACCGTCATCACCGTCATCGGCAACCTGACTGCCGACCCGGAGCTGCGTTTCACGCCGTCCGGCGCGGCCGTCGCCAACTTCACGGTGGCCTCGACCCCGCGGACCTTCGACCGCCAGTCGCAGGAGTGGAAGGACGGCGAGGCGCTGTTCCTCCGCTGCAACGTGTGGCGCCAGGCGGCCGAGAACGTGGCCGAGTCGCTGACCCGCGGCTCGCGCGTCATCGTGTCCGGCCGGCTCAAGCAGCGCTCCTTCGAGACGAAGGAGGGCGAGAAGCGCACGGTCGTCGAGCTCGAGGTCGACGAGATCGGCCCCTCGCTGCGCTACGCCACCGCGAAGGTCACCCGCGCCGCGCGCGGTGAGGGCGGCGGCGGTTTCAGCGGCGGTGGCGGCGGTGGCGGCGGTGGCGGCGGGTTCGGTGGCGGCGGCGGAGCCAGTGACCCCTGGTCGACGCCCGCCGGTCCGTCCGACGAGCCGCCCTTCTGAGAAAGGACCCCCTCGCCTCCCACGCCTCGCTCCGCTCGGCGCGGGCCCCTGCGAGGGGGCCGTTCCATCCCCTTACTTTTCTGGAGAACCCGGTGCCCAAGCCCCCAGTTCGCAAGCCCAAGAAGAAGGTCTGCCAGTTCTGCAAGGACAAGGCGACCTACGTCGACTACAAGGACACGACCCTGCTGCGGAAGTTCATCTCCGACCGCGGCAAGATCCGTGCCCGCCGCGTCAGCGGCAACTGCAGCCAGCACCAGCGGGACGTCGCCGTGGCCGTGAAGAACAGCCGTGAGATGGCCCTGCTGCCCTACACCTCGACGGCGCGCTGACCATGAGCACGATGAAGCTGATCCTGACCCAGGAGGTCACCGGTCTCGGTACCTCCGGGGACACCGTCGAGGTCAAGGGCGGTTACGGCCGCAACTACCTCCTGCCCCGCGGGCTGGCCATCCAGGCCACCCGGGGTGCCGAGAAGCAGATCGAGTCGCTGCGCCGGGCGCGTGCCGCCCGCGAGGTGGCCTCGCTCGACGACGCCCAGGCGCTCGCCGGCCGGCTCGCCGAGCTGACCGTGCGCGTTCCGGCGCGTGCCGGTGAGGGCGGCCGCCTGTTCGGCCGGGTCACCACCGCCGACGTCGCCGCGGCGGTCACCGCCGCCGGTGGCCCGGAGCTCGACCGTCGCCGGATCGAGCTGCCCAGCAGCGTCAAGACCACCGGCCAGCACACCGTCACCGTGCGGGTGCACCCGGAGGTCGCCACCCAGGTGACGATCGAGGTCGTCCCGGACTGACAAAGGACCCCTCGCCCCCACCGCCCGCACGTTCGCGGTGGGGCCTGCGAGGGACCGTTCCATGGCATCACCAGCGAGGGGCGCCGGACCGAGGGTCCGGCGTCCCTCGCGCCGTTCTGCGCCCCTCGCGCCGTTCAGTGGCTCCCCCGTTCGCCGGCGACGTCCCAGGGTGCCTCGGGGACGTCCGGAGCGTCCAGCAGCCGCACGGCGGCACCGTGGGCAGCTGTGGGCGCCGCCCGTCCTGCCCAACCCCGCGTGACCGGCCGACGACCGACCGTCGTCGGTGAGCGGCTCCCGGCCGCTCACCGGCGGGCACTCCGTCCGGGCGGCCTGCGCGCCCGGTCGACATGTGGACAGCTGCCAGTCGTGCGACCGGGCTTCGTCGGGGTTGACCCTGGTGGCGTGACCGCGGCGACCGGCCCGCCGACACAGTGGCGTGGATCGCGAAAATAGTTGGCGACTTTCTGCCGTCCACAGCCGGTGGGCGGTTCCGACGCAGGTGACGAGGGGGGAACGGGGAGATGTCCCACGGCTGTCCCCCGCCGTCTCCACATGTCGACTCGCACGTATCCACCGACTTGTCCACAAGTTGTGCAGATCGGCGTGCACAGCGGTGTTGGACGCGGGGTGCTCGCGCTTCCTAGGTTCGTCCTCAGCTACCGCCGGGCGCGAAGTTGTCGGTGCCCGGCGGTAGCAATGACCCGAACAGGCGTTCGAGGTCGGCGCTTCCCCCGCCATCGCTCCCGGTCACCTCCGACCCGGGCGGGCCGGGGGGCGCCTCCGGCGAGGAGATGGGGGTACATCGGTGGCGGTGGCCGACGAGTTCAGCAGGCCGCAGGCGACGGCGCCGGAGTACGACCGGCAGCCGCCGCAGGACGTGGCGGCCGAGCAGTCGGTGCTCGGCGGCATGCTGATGTCCAAGGACGCCATCGCCGACGTCGTCGAGGTGCTGCACGGCAACGACTTCTACCGGCCGGCGCACTCGGTCATCTTCGACTGCATCCTCGACCTCTACGGCCGCGGCGAGCCGGCCGACGCGATCACCGTCGCCGCCGAGCTCAACCGCACCGACCAGCTGTCCAAGATGGGCGGCGCGGTCTACCTGCACACGCTCATCCAGTCCACGCCGACGGCGGCCAACGCCGGCTACTACGCCGCGATCGTGGCCGAGCAGGCCGTGCTGCGTCGCCTGGTCGAGGCCGGCACCCGCGTCGTGCAGCTGGGCTACGGCGCCGCAGGCGGCCGGGGCGACGTCGACGACATCGTCGACCGCGCCCAGCAGGAGATCTACGACGTCACCGAGAAGCGGATGAGCGAGGACTACTCGCGCCTCGAGGACATCCTGCAGCCGACGATGGACGAGCTCGACGCGATCGCCTCCCGCGGCGGCACCGCCCGCGGCGTGCCCACCGGCATCCGCGACCTCGACGAGCTGACCAACGGCCTACAGGCCGGCCAGATGATCGTCATCGCGGCACGTCCGGGTGTAGGCAAGGCACTGGCGCTGGATACTCCGATCGCTACTCCGTCTGGCTGGACGAGCATGGGGCAGGTCCGCGTCGGCGACCGCGTCCTCGGCTCTGACGGGCGACCGACGACCGTCGTGGCGGCCACGGACGTGATGAACGGTCGGCCCTGCTACGAGGTGCACTTCTCCGACGGCTCGATGATCGTGGCCGACGCCCAGCACCAGTGGCTGACCGAGACCCGAGCCAGCCGTCGGTCGGCGCAGCAGGCGGCGACCGGCTACAACCGCTACCGCAACCAGCGCACGTTCGCCGAGGTACGCACCACCGAGGAGATCGCCCGTACCGTCCGGCTGGCGACCAAGGACGGCGGCCTCAACCACTCGGTGACCAACTGCGCGCCGCTTGAGCTGCCGGAGGCAGACCTCCCCCTGCCGCCGTACGCCCTCGGTGTCTGGCTGGGCGACGGCACGTCTGCGGCGGCGCACTTCACCAGCGCGGACCCCGAGATCGCGATGCACATCGAGGCCGACGGTCTGGTCGTGGTGCCGACCAACGTCGACCGGCGCTACGCCTTGCGGCTGCCGTTCCGCGCCGAGCCTGAGGCGCGCCCGTGCCCCATGTGCGGCAAGCTGTTCGTGCCCAGGACGTCGCAGGTACAGACCTGCGGAAAGACCTGCGGAAAGACCTGCGGCGGTAGGCTGCGGGCCAGCGGTGGCGTCGGACGCCGTGCGACCTGCCCGGACTGCGGTGGACCGTCCTCCGGCATGGCGCAGTGCCAGGCGTGCCGTGACGAGACCGGGACCGTCGTCGGTCGCCTCCGCACCCTGGGGGTCCTCGGCAACAAGCACATCCCCACGACCTATCTGCGGGCGTCGCTGGCGCAGCGGCGCGCGCTCCTCGCCGGGCTGCTCGACACCGACGGCACCGTGGCACCCAGCGGGGTCGTGCAGTTCGCCGTCACCAACCGGCGGCTTGCCGAGGACGCTCGCGAGCTGATCGCCGGTCTCGGGCACCGGGTGCGGATGAGCACCAAGCGCGTCCGCGGCCGTTCCGAGGACTCGTCCACCTGCTACACGTTGACGTTCAGCACCGACGACGAGGTGTTCCGGCTCGAGCGCAAGAAGCTCGTGCACAAGGAGCGGGGCGCTCGCTCGTTCACCGCGCGCGGCGCCCGCTTCATCACCGAGGTCCGGCCGATCGCGAGCGTTCCGGTGCGGTGCATCCAGGTGGACGCCCCCGACTCGCTGTTCCTGGCCGGACGCAGCTTCATCCCGACGCACAACTCGACCCTGGGTCTGGACATCGCGCGGTCCGCCGCGGTCAAGAACCACCAGGCGACCTGCATCTTCTCCTTGGAAATGTCAAAGCACGAGATCACGATGCGTCTGCTGTCGGCCGAGGCGAAGGTGCCGCTGCACCACATGCGCGCCGGCTCGCTGTCCGACGAGGACTGGTCGAAGCTGGCCCGGCGGATGGGTGAGGTGGCCGACGCCCCGCTCTACATCGACGACTCGCCCAACATGACGATGATGGAGATCCGGGCCAAGGCGCGGCGGCTCAAGCAGCGCAACGACCTCAAGCTCGTCGTCATCGACTACCTCCAGCTCATGACGTCGGGCAAGCGCGTCGAGAGCCGCCAGCAGGAGGTCTCGGAGTTCTCCCGTGCCCTGAAGCTGCTCGCCAAGGAACTCGAGGTGCCGGTCATCGCCATGTCGCAGCTCAACCGTGGTTCCGAGCAGCGTCAGGACAAGAAGCCGATGCTCTCCGACCTTCGCGAGTCGGGCTGCCTGACGGCGGACACCCGCATCCTCCGGGCCGACACCGGTGCCGAGGTCACGATGGGCGAGCTGTTCGAGAGCGGTGAGAAGGACGTCCCCGTCTGGTCCCTCGACGACAATCTGCGCTACGTCCGACGGCACCTCACTCACGTGTTCTCGACCGGGCGCAAGCCGGTGCTGCAGCTGACCACGTCCTCGGGCAAGACGGTGCGGGCGACGGCCAACCACCCCTTCCTGACCTTCGACGGATTCCGCCCCCTCGGGGAGCTCGCGCCTGGTGACCGGATCGCTGTCCCGCGGCACGTGCCGGCGCCTGACCGGATGACCGTGTGGGAGGACGAGAAGGCCGTCCTCCTGGCGCACCTCATCGGCGACGGCAGCTTCGTGAAGCGGCAGCCGCTGCGCTACGCGTCCATCGATGAGGCGAACCTGAGGGCCGTGACCGCGGCAGCTCTCCACTTCGGCGTCGTGGCCGTGCGCGACGAATACGCGGCGGCCCGATGCACGACCCTGCGTCTGCGCGCGCCGTTCCCTCTGACCCACGGCAAGCAAAATCCGATCGCCGCCTGGCTGGACGAGCTGGGCCTGTTCGGCCTTCGCAGTCATGAGAAGTTCGTGCCCGAACCGGTGTTTTCCCTGCCCAAGAAGCAGATCGCTTTGTTCCTGCGCCATCTGTGGGCCACTGACGGTTCCGTCACGGTCAACAAGAACGGCCGTGGCGGGCGGGTCTACTACGCCTCGACCAGCCGGCAACTCGTCGACGACGCGTCTCGGCTCCTGCTCCGGTTCGGCATCTCGTGCCGCATCCGTCGGGTGAAGAAGACCGGCTACCGCGACGGCTGGACCCTCGACATCAGCGGCTGCGACGACCAGCGCCGCTTCCTCGGTGAGATCGGTGTCCACGGGGCGCGTGGGGAGTCGGCAGAGCGGCTGCTGGAGATCGTCCGCGGAGTTTCGGGCAATCCGAACGTCGACACGATCCCCGTCGAGGTGTGGAACCGTGTGCGAGACGTCCTTGCGGAGCAGGGGATGAGCCATCGGGCGTTCGCCGCAGCGATGAACAGCGCCTTCTGTGGCAGCACGATGTGGAAGCACGCGCCGAGTCGTGAGCGGCTCGGCCGGATCGCCGAGATCCTGGGCGACTCGGACCTGGAGATGCAGGCGGTCAACGACCTGCTGTGGGACGAGATCGTGTCCGTCGAGCAGGGCGCCGTCGAGGAGGTCTACGACGGCACAGTTCTCGGTGGCCACAACTTCGTCGCCGAGGGAATCGTTGTGCACAACAGTATCGAGCAGGACGCGGATATGGTGATGATGATCCACCGCGAGGACATGTACGAGAAGGAGTCCCCGCGGGCCGGCGAGGCCGACATCATGCTGGTCAAGCACCGCAACGGGCCTACCGCCAACGTCACGGTCGCGTTCCAGGGTCACTACAGCCGCTTCGTGGACATGGCCACCTGAGAAGCCGCCACCTGACGGCGCTCGCGCACGGCAGACTGCCATCGTGAGGAGCGCCCCCTTCACAGTGCTGGCCGAGGCCTGGGCGGCGCTGGGGCTTCCGGCGGCCCCTCCCGAGCTCGTCGTCGAGCGGGCGACCGGACTCCGGAGTCCCTTGCCGGTCGGCGACCTGGCCCTCGGTGCCGTCGCCACCCAGCTCGTCGCCGCGCGGCTGCTCGCGGGGCAACCGGCCGGGCGGGTTCGGATCGACGCCGCCCACGTCGGCCTGGCCTTCCGCAGCGAGCGGTACGTGCGGCTCGCCGGCCGGCCGGTCGGGCCCGGCTTCGCGCCGCTGTCGCGGTTCTGGCGCACCGCCGACGGCTGGCTGCGGCTGCACGGCAACTACCCGCACCACCGGGCGGCCGCGCTCCGCGCGCTGGGCGCCCGCGACGACGACCCCGATTCGGTCGGCCGGCTCATCGCCGACCGGTCGGCAGGCGAGCTGGAGTCCGCCGTCGTCGCGGCCGGTGGCGCGGCGGCAGCCGTCCGCACCGGGGCGGAGTGGGCCGCCTCCCCGCAGGGCCGGGCGGTCGCCGGGGAGCCGCTGCTGAGCCTGGAGCGGGTGACCGACGGCCCCGTCCGGGACCCCGCGCCGCACCGGCCGCGCGTGCTCGACCTGACCCGCGTCATCGCCGGGCCCGTCGCCACCCGCACGCTCGCCTCCCACGGCGCCGACGTCCTGCGAGTCGACGATCCCGCCCGGCCCGACGACCTCGGCGGCCTGCTCGACACCGGTGCCGGCAAGCGACATGTCGCCCTCGACCTCGGCTCCCCGGGGAACCGGCGCACGGTCGAGGAGCTGCTGGCCGGCGCCGACGTCGTCGTCCAGGGCTACCGACCGGGCGCGCTCGAGCGCTTCGGGCTCGACCTCGCCGCGCTCGCCGAGCGGCACCCGCACCTCGTCGTCGTCCGCTTGTCGGCGTGGGGGACGACCGGCCCGTGGGGCGACCGGCGGGGCTTCGACTCCCTCGTCCAGGCCGCCACCGGGATCGCCGACGCCTGCGCTGGCGACGGCGCGCCCGGTGTCCTGCCGGCTCAGGCACTCGACCACGCCACCGGTCACCTCGCGGCGGCGACCGTCCTCTCGGCCCTGGTGGGGCAGCGCGAGCAGGGCGGCGGCTGGCACGGTGAGCTCTCCCTGGCCCGCACGGCGCACGGGCTGCTGGCCGCCGGCCGGGTTCCGCCGCAGACCACCGGTACCGACATCGACCCGGCTCTCTACCTGGTCGACCTCCCGAGCCCGCGGGGGCCGGTCACCGTCGTCCGCCCGCCCGGCTCACCGACCTGGACGCACGCGGCGCGGCTCCCGGACGAGTCGGCGCCCGCCTGGCTGGACGCGCCTCACGCCTGACCGGGCCGCATCCACGGCGTGGTCTCGACCAGCGGCACGAAGCCGAGCCGCTCGAGGATCGGTCGGCTCGTGGGCATCGCGTCCACCTGCAGGAACCGGTAGCCGCGCTCGCGGGCGCGCTCGGCCCGCCAGGCCACCAGCGCCGTGAACACGCCTCGTCCCCGCCAGTCCGGCAGCGTTCCGCCGCCCCAGAGGCTCGCGAACTCCGTGCCCTCGTGGAACTCGACCCGCCCCGCCGACACCGGTGCTTCGCCCGCCCACGCCACCACGGCCTCGATCGGGCGCGGTTCGTGCGCCAGTGAACGCAGCACGGCGTCGCGGGTGCCCGGGTGCACCTCGCCGAACACCGCGAGCGACACGTCCAGCATCGCCGAGAGCCCTGCTTCGTCGTCCACGACCGCCAGCCGGACGCCGGGCGGCGCCTCTACGGGCAGGTGCAGCGTCGCGAGCTCGGCCACCAGCACCGTCTCGGCCGGGTCGGCCTCCAGCCCCGCCGCGGTCAGCCGGTCGGCGAGGTCGGCCGGCCGGTCGTGGGCGTACTGCTTCCACTCGAACCAGGCCCCGCCGGCCCGGGCCAGCTCCGCCGCGATGACCTGGTCGGCGTCCGCCGGCGAGAGGTCGCTCCACACCACCGCCGCCCATGCCCCGTCGTCCGCGACCTGCCGGGTGATCCGGGCGTCCCGCTCCACCCGGGCTCCGGGTGAGGCCGGGACGTTCCGCCGCATCTGGTCGTCGAACGCCGCGCGCACGGCCATCGGATCCACGTGGAACATCGCAGCAGCCTTCGTCCACAGGCCGCAACCGAGATGTCTCACCCCACTGGCACGGTGCAGGGATGCGACTGCTGACGGCAACCCGACAGGGCCAGGGCGATAGCCCGGGCGATTTCTGCTTCGCGACGGAGGGAGAACTGGTGTTGATCGGTGACGTGTGCGCGACCGATCGGGCCAATCCCGACGGCGGCTGCGGCTGCGGCCGCGCCTTCACCGGCATGAGCTCGCGACGGGCGACCACGTCCGCGCTCGTCCGTGACCTGGACCTGTCGGCCGACGACGTCCGGCTGGCGATCGAGAGCCACGCCGCCGCCGCCGGCCTCGGGCCGCTGACCATCGGCGAGGGTGCCTTCGCCGAGCTGGTGGCGGGCACCTTCGATGAGCTGCGTGAGCTCTCGGTATTGCTGCCGGAAGGGGCGGTGATGGGGCGTCGTCTCGACACTCTCGTCCGGCGCGAAGAGCCCGCCGCCGCGAGGGACCACTGAACCCCAGAGGCCCAGAACCGACGCGGTTCTGGGCCTCTGGGGTTCAAGACTGCCTGGCGTCCGGCGTCGCCCGTCCGGCGGCGGCGGGGGACGCGGTCAGGCGGCGCGGGCCTGCAGCGACCGGCGCACCTTGGGGCCACCGGTCGTCATGCGCCAGAGCTTGACCAGCTGGGACGGCGCATTCTTCACGGTCGTCTCCTCGAGCCACCCGTTGGGCAGCGAGAGCCGGAAGACCTTGTGCCAGGCCGAGGCGACCTGCTGGGGCAGCGGCGCCGAGTGGTAGTTCAGGCCGTACCGGTCGAACAGGTCGCGCACCTTCGGCGCAATCTCGGCGTACCGGTTGCTGGGCAGGTCGGGGAACAGGTGGTGCTCGATCTGGTGCGACAGGTTGCCGGTCATGACGTGCATGGCCTTCGAACCGGAGATGTTGGCCGAGCCGAGCATCTGGCGCAGGTACCACTCGCCGCGGGTCTCACCCTCGATGGACCGCTTCTCGAACGTCTCCACGCCCTCGGGGAAGTGCCCGCACATGATCACCGAGTGCGACCACAGGTTGCGGACGACGTTGGCGGTGAAGTTCGCCGCCAGCGTGGGCAGGAACGAGGGGCCCGACAGCAGCGGGTGCAGCACGTAGTCCTTGCGGATCTGCCGCCCGACCTTGCCCAGCACGCCGCGTGCGGCCGCGCGGAACTCCGGGTTGCGCCGCCGCTCCTTGGTGGCCAGGTTCTTGCCCAGCTCCAGGTCGTAGGCGGCGATGCCGTACTCGAAGAAGCAGGCGTTGACGAAGTTCCACAGCGGCTGCGCGAGGTAGATCGGGTGCCAGCGCTGGTCCTCGTCGACGCGCATGATCCCGTAGCCGAGGTCGTTGTCCTTGCCGATGACGTTCGTGTACGTGTGGTGCAGCTCGTTGTGCGAGTGCTTCCACTGCTCGGCCGGGCTGGCCATGTCCCATTCCCACGTCGTGGAGTGGATCTTCGGGTCGCGCATCCAGTCCCACTGGCCGTGCAGGACGTTGTGCCCGATCTCCATGTTCTCGAGGATCTTGGCGATCGAGAGGCCGACGGTGCCGACCACCCAGGCCGGCGGGAACATCGACACCAGCAGGGCGGCGCGGCTGCCGAGTTCGAGCTTGCGCTGGACGTCGATGACGCGGCGGATGTACTTCGCGTCGCTCTCGCCGCGGCTGTCGACGACCTCCTGGCGGATGGTGTCGAGCTCCTTGCCGATGAGCTCGATGTCCTCGGCGGTGAGGTGCGCGATCGGGCTCGCGGGCTTCTTCTGCAGGGCGGTCATGCCGGCTCCTCGAGTCGGTGGGTCAGTGGTCGTCGAGCTGGACTCGGCTCAGTGGTCGTCGAGCCGGACTCGGCTCAGTGGTCGATGTCGCACGCGCCGGCGGCGGCGCTGATGCAGGTCTGGACGAGCACGCCGTCCCCGGGGGACGCGGTGGTGATCTCGCCGGTGCGCAGGTCGCGGACGGCGCCCTCGCGCAGCGGCAGGACGCAGCCGTAGCAGATGCCCATGCGGCAGCCGCTCGGCATGAGGACGCCGGCGTTCTCGGCAGCGTCGAGGATCGGGGTGGCGCCGTCGGCCTCGACGGTGCTGCCGGTCCTCGCGAACGAGACGGTGCCGCCCTCCCCGGTCACCAGGACGCGGGGGCGGAACCGCTCGGTGTGCAGCCGGTCGGACAGGCCGGCCGACGCCCAGTGCTCCTCCAGTGCCTCGAGCATGCCGACCGGGCCGCACGCCCAGGTCAGCCGCTCGTGCAGGTCGGGCACGAGGGCGGCCAGCCCCTCGGCGTCGAGCATCCCCGCGGTGTCGGTGTGCTGCTCGACCAGCCGGATCCGGCCGTCGGCGGCCAGCTGCCGGAGCTCCGCGCCGAAGACGACGTCGTCCGCGCTGGGGGCGGAGTGCACCAGCACGACGTCGGTGGCGTCGTCGTGCGCCCGGTTGCGCAGCATGCCCATGACCGGCGTGATGCCGGAGCCGGCCGTCACGAACAGTGCCTTGGCCGGCTGCTGCGTCGGCAGCACGAACTCGCCGGTGGCCTGGTCGAGCTGGATCACGGTGCCCGGCCGCATCCGGCGGACCAGGTGGTTGCTGACCTTCCCGTCCGGGATCGCCTTGACGGTGATCGTGAAGCAGCCGTCGGCCCGGCCGAGCACCGAGGTGATCGAGTATGCCCGCCACTGCCGCACGCCGTCGACGTCCACTCCGATGCGCACGTACTGGCCGGGTACGTGGTCGCGCCAGCCGCGGCCGGGGCGGATGACCAGCGTGGCGGCGTCCCGCGTCTCCGGCACGACCGCCTCGACCCGGCCACGCAGGTCGGCGCCGGACCGCAGCGGGTCGACGAGGTCGAGGTAGTCGGTGGGCAGCAGCGGCGTCGTCACCAGCTCGGCGAACCGGAGAACCCGGTCACGCACCTTGCCCAGTGCCGGCCGGCCGGGCACCGGGCGTGGGAGTGTCGCGGTCATGACTCGATCCTTCCCACCGCGAGGCGCAATCACCTGCCCGTAGGACGTGAATCGAGCGCTAGATTCTGTTCCCGGCGAACAAGTGTGTGGGGGTAAGGGATGGCGGAGCAGGCGGCGTTCCCGGAGCCGGTCGCGGCCGCGATGCGCGCCGAGCTGCCGGCCGTGGCCGAGCAGACGGTGGCGACCATCGTGGTGGAGGTCCCCAGCTACACCGACGCGTTCGGCGGGGAGATGGGCCGGGCCATCCAGAACGCGGTCGAGCTGGCCCTCGGCGGGTTCCTCCAGCTGGCCACCCGCACCGGTGGCGCCGATGCGAGCACCCCCATCGAACCGGCGCTGGAGGGCGCCTACCGGCTCGGCCGCGGCGAGGCGCGCAGCGGCCGGTCCATGGACGCCCTGCTGGCCGCCTACCGCGTCGGCGCCCGTGTCTCGTGGCGGCACATGAGCGCCACGGCCGTCGCCGCCGGGCTCGACTCCTCGTCACTGGCGCGTTTCGCCGAGCTGGTCTTCGCCTACATCGACCAGCTGTCGGCGGCCAGCGTGGCCGGTCACGCCGACGAGCTGGCCACCAGCGGCCGGGTGCGGGAGCGCTACCGCGAGCGGCTGGCCGGGCTGCTCGTCCTCGGGCGGCCGCTGGTCGACCTGACCGCGGCCGCCGAGCGGGCCGACTGGGTGCCCCCGCGCACCCTCACCGCCGTCCTGCTGCCCGAGGCCCGCGCCCGGGGGGCCCTGGGCCTGCTCGATCCCCGCACGCTGCGGGCCACGGAGGAGATGCCCGAGGGCGGGCCGTCGTCCGACCACGTCGTCCTGCTGGTTCCGGACGCCGAGGGCCGCCGGCGCCCGGCGGTGCTCCGCTCGCTGGACGGCCGGGAGGCGGTCGTGGGACCACCGCGCCCATGGGCGCAGGTGCAGTCCTCCTACGCCCGCGCCGTCCGCGCGCTCCGGCTGGGGCTGGCGCCCGCCGGCACCGCTCCCCTGGACACCGAGGCGCGACTGGCCGACCTGGTCCTGCTGGCCGACGGTGACGCGCTGGCCGACCTGCGGACGGCGGTGCTGGCCCCGCTGGACGACCTAAGCCCCACCGCGCGCGAGAAGCTCGTCGAGACCCTGCGGGCCTGGTTGCTGCACCACGGACGCCGGGAGAAGGTCGCGGCGGAGCTGTTCGTGCACCCGCAGACCGTTCGCTACCGGATGACGCAGCTGCGGGAGCTCTACGGGCCGCGCCTCGAGGACCCGCAGACCGTCCTGGAGCTCACCGTCGCGCTGGGGTGCTCCGACCCGGCACCGCGGCACAGCTGATCGGTGGCGTTCTCCCAGGCCCGTGCCAGGTCCGCTGCCGATGCTCGGAGCCGGACCGGCCCACCCCGGGGCCGCCGCGAGCGAGGAGACCGGCGATGGACGAGGACAGGACGGGCGAGGCGGCCAGGACGGGCGAGGCAACCCTCGCGGACGACGGGCGGCCGGTAGGCGTCAGGGAGCGGATCGGCCGGCGGGCGTGGGTGCGGTCCGTCGCGCTGGTCGGCAGCGGGCTGATCGCCGGCGGCGTCGTCGCGGGCACGGTGACCGCGAGCGCGGCCGAGGACGTGCCAGCCGATCCGACGGCGACCCAGGAGGACCGCGGGCCGTTCGGCGAGAACGGGTGGCCCGGCGGGCACGGCTTTCCCGGCCGGCCCGGCTACGGCGGGGAGGAGCTCACCGGCGACACCGCGGCCGCGATGGAGGCGGCGGTGCTCGCCGAGTACCCCGACGCCGACATCCGCCGCCTGGAGGCCGAGAACGGCGGCGGCTACGAGGCGCACATCGTGACCGCGGACGGCGAGCGGCTGCACGTGCTCCTCGACGAGGAGTTCGCGATCACCGGCACCGAGACGCGCCCCGACTGCTGATCAGGACCGGCGCAGGATCGCGACCAGGAAGTCGGAGGTCTCGGTGAACGGGTGCAGGTGCCACGACGAGAGCAGCAGGTCCGGCGCCAGGCCCGCGGACGAGGCGTCGGCCAGGAAGGCGTCGAAGGCGTAGCCGCGCCCGGCCTGGAACCCGACGGCGGCCCGGCCGTCGGGCTTCAGGTGCGCGCCGAACCGTTCGAGCACGGGCACCCGCGTCGACGGCTCGAGGAATGCCATCACGTTGCCGGCACAGACGATCGCGTCGAAGGGCTCGCTGATGCCCTGCGTCGGCAGGTCCATGGTGGCGAGGTCGCCGACCAGCCAGTGCGGCCCGGGGTGGTCCTCCTTCGCCGCCTCGATGAGCACCGGGTCGATGTCGACGCCGACCACCTCGTGCCCCACGCCGGCCAGCCAGCCGCCGATGCGGCCAGGTCCGCAGCCGGCGTCGAGCACCCGCGACTCGCGGGCCAGCATCGCGTCGATCAGCCTCGCCTCGCCGACGAGGTCCTGCCCCTGCTCGGCCAGCCGCCGGAACCGCTCGATGTAGGCGCGCGAGTGCCCCGGGTCGTCGGTGGTCAGCTGGAGCCAGGTCGGGTGGTCGCTCATGCATCCTCCACAGGAATCCGCCAGTCCGGCGGCTCGGCCGGCTGCAGCGCCGGGTCGTCGGCCGCCAGTGTGCGCACCGGCCCGGGCGGGGTGCGCGGCCCCTCGAACCGGACGGTCACCCGACCGAGGCCACGGCCCCACACCCAGCCGGGGCCCAGGTCGTCGTGGCGCACGTCCTGCCCCGGCCACCACCGCGACGCCGGGTCCGGCGGGACGACGTCCGCCACCGGCTCGGCCAGCGCGACGTCGTCGACCGACGGTTCGTCGTCGGAGCCGAACAGGTCGCCCTGCGCGTAGAGGGACAGGCCCGAGACGCCGACGCCGAGCAGCCGCAGACCCCCCGCCGTGCCCGCCTCGACGAGCAGCCGGCGGGCGATCGCGGCGATCTGCCGGGCGTCGTCGGTGGGCTGGGGCAACGTCAGCGACCGGGTGAGGGTCGTGAAGTCGTAGCGCCGCAGCTTCAGCGTCACCGTGCGGCCCGAGTACGCCGACGCCCGCAGCCGGCTCCCCACGCGGGCGGCCATGCCGTCGATCTCGGCGCCCAGGACGGCGATGTCGGTCAGGTCGCGCTCGAAGGTCTCCTCGTGCGACACCGACTTGGCCTCGCGGTCGGCGACCACGGTCCGGTCGTCCTCGGCCCGGGCGAGCGCGTACAGGCCGGCACCGTGGGCCCGCCCGACCAGCGCGACCAGGTCGGTCAGCGGCCGGGCGGCCAGGTCGGCCACCGTCCGGACGCCGACCGAGCGCAGCCGCTCCGCCGTCGCCGGGCCCACCCCGCCGAGCCGGTTCACCGGCAGCGGGTGCAGCACGTCGAGCTCCTCGCCCGGCCGGACGACCACCAGGCCGTCCGGCTTGTCCAGGTCCGAGGCGATCTTGGCCATCAGCTTCGAGGTCCCGACCCCGACCGAGCCGGTGACGCCGCCGGTGGCCGCGGCGAGGCGCTCCTTCAGCTCACGGCCCAGCGCGGTGACCCCGTCGATCGACAGGTCCAGGCCGTCCCCCGCCGCGAGATCGACGTATGCCTCGTCCAGGGACGCGGGCTCGACCAGCGGCGAGACCTCCCGGAGCAGCCCCATGACGACGTCCGACGTCCGCCGGTAGGCACTGAACCGGCCGCCGAGGAACGCCGTCCCCGCCGGGCAGCGCCGCCGGGCCTCGGCGGTGGACATCGCCGAGCGGGCGCCGTAGGCGCGGGCCTCGTAGGAGGCCGTGGCGACGACGCCGCGCCCGCCGACCCCCCCGACCACGACCGGGCGCCCCCGCAGCGACGGCTTGTCCCGCTGCTCGACGGCGGCGAAGAACGCGTCGAGGTCCAGGTGCAGCACGCTGGGTTCCCGCCGCATGCTCCCCCTCCCGCTGCCGTGTCTCGCGCCATTGTCCGCACCCCGGGGTGGTCCGTGCGGGTGAGCCGAGCTTGATCCCACCGGCCCCGCCTGCGAGTGTCGGTACGAAACCGACGGGGGTGGGTGCAGTGGACGCGACCGCGGTGGCGTTCCTGGCCATCGGCGCGCTGGGACTGGTCGTCCTCGTGCTGTCCCTCGTCGTCGGCGAGATCGGCGAGCTCGGCCTGGGTGATGCCGACGCCGACGGTCCCTTCTCGGTGCCCGCCATCGCCGCCCTGCTCGGCGGTGTCGGCTTCGGCGGCGCGGCGGCGTCCGCGCTGCTGCCGGTGGACGGCGCCGCCGGCGTCCTGCTCGCCCTGGTCGCCGGCCTGGTCGTCGCCGTCCCCCTCGCGTGGGGGGCGATCCGGCTGACCCGGTCGCTGCAGCACATGCCCACGCAGGCGACGCTGACCCGCGAGCACCTGCTGGGTGCCCAGGGGGTCGTGATCTCCGCCGTGCCCGCCGGCGGCCTCGGCGAGGTGCGGCTGGCACTGGCCGGCCAGCAGCTGAAGTTCGCCGCGCGCAGCGAGCACCCCCTGGCCTACGGCACCCCCGTGTACGTGACCGACACGGTCAGCGAGACCTGCGTCGAGGTCGTCTCGACCGCACCCGAACCCCTGCCCCACCTACCGCCCGAGCCCGGAGGCGATCGCACGTGACCCTGCTCTACGCCATCGGCGGCATCGCCGCCCTGGTCATCCTGCTCGTCCTGCTCGTCCTGTCCCGGATCAAGGTGGCCGGTCCGAACCAGGCCTTCATCGTCACCGGGCGGCAGGGCCGGCAGGTGACCAGCGACGCCGGTGTCGTCTCCCGCGACATGTCGGGCCAGAAGGTCGTCATGGGCGCCAGCATCTTCGTGCTGCCGGTCGTCCAGAAGCTGCACACGATGGACCTGTCCAGCCGCCGGATCCCGGTGGGCATCCGGGGCGCGGTGTCCAAGCAGGGCGTGAAGTGCGACCTCGAGGGCGTCGCGATCGTCAAGGTCGGCGGCACCGAGCACGCCATCCGGGCGGCCGCCCAGCGCTTCCTGGACCAGCAGCAGGGCATCGACACGTTCACGTCGGAGGTGCTCGCCGGCGCGCTGCGGTCGATCGTGGGCCGGTTGACGATCGAGGAGATCATCCGCGACCGTGCCGCGTTCGCCTCGGCCGTCGCGGAGGAGGCCGAGACCTCGCTGACCGGCCAGGGCCTGGTGCTCGACACGTTCCAGCTCCAGGACATCCAGGCCGAGGGCACCTACCTCGCCGACCTCGGTCGTCCCGAGGCCGCTCGGGTGCTCAAGGAGGCCAGCATCGCCGAGGCGCGGGCCCGCCAGGCCGCGCAGCAGGAGCAGCTGCTGGCCGACGAGGCGATCGCGATCGCGCAGCGGCAGCTGGCCCTGAAGCAGGCCGAGATCACCGCCGAGACCGATGCGGCGAAGGCTCGCGCCGCCGCCGCCGGCCCGCTGGCCCAGGCTGCACAGGACCAGGCCGTCCTGATGGAGCAGGAGAAGGTGGCCGAGCGGACGGCGGCGCTGACCGAGCGCCAGCTCGACACGCAGGTCCGCCGGCCCGCGGACGCCGAGCGCTACCGGGTGGAGCAGGAGGCCGAGGGCCGCAAGAACTCGGCGATCCTCACCGCCGAGGCGCAGCGGCAGGCGACCATCGCCGCCGCCCAGGCCGCCGCGGAGCAGGCCAAGCTCTCCGGCGAGGGTGAGCGGGCCCGTCGTTCGGCGCTGGCGGAGGCCGAGGCCATCGAGGGTGCCAAGCGCGGCGAGGCCGAGAAGCTGCGCCGGCAGGCGATCGCCGACGCCGTCGAGCGGGAGGGCACCGCGGAGGCCGCGGCCATCCTCGCGCGTGGGCAGGCCGAGGCCGAGGCCCTCGACGCCCGGTCGGAGGCCTTCGCCAAGTACGGCGAGGCGGCCATCCTCGAGATGCTGGTCAAGGTGCTGCCCGACGTCGTCGGCGCGGCCGCCGCCCCGCTGTCCGCGGTGGAGAAGATGACCGTCATCTCCAGCGACGGCGCCGGTGCGCTGGGCAAGTCGGTCGCGGCCAACGTGGCCCAGGGCCTGCAGCTGTCCGGCGACCTCACCGGCCTCGACGTCGGCGCGCTGTTGCGCCGACTGGGCGGCCAGGGCCCGGACGGAGACGGCGTCACCCGCGTGCCGGTCGCGGCCGCGGACGACGACCCCCCGGCGCCCCGACCCTGACCCCCCGCCCGATCCGGCACTTATGGCCATAAGTGCCGGATCGTCAGCGGCGCTCCACCAGCAGCGTCTGTGACGAGCGCCCGACCAGGCCGTCGGCGTCGTACAGGGCGGCGAAGCACTGCGCGGTGCCGGTTCCGCCGAGGTGGGTGGCGGCGTCGGTGGCCAGCCACTCCCCCGTCGGCGGACGGCGCAGCGCCACGACCAGGTCGATGTTGGCGAAGCTGGTCGTGGCCCAGTCGAGCACCGACGACACTCCGCTGGAGGCGTCGGTCATCACGAGCAGGTGTTCCAGCGGCGTGATCGGTTCGCCGTCGACCAGCGTGCACAGCGGCCGGGTCCAGGCGGCGGCGGGGCCGGGGGTCATGAAGTCGCCGTGCACGACCCGCCAGTCCAGCGCCCGGTGGTAGGCCACCTCGCGGCGGAAGAACCGCAGGTCGCCGGGGGTGCCGTCGTCAGGAGTGTGCGGAGCGGTCCCGGCCGGACCCGGCTCGCCGTCCGCCGTCCGCGTGCGCCAGGCGGTGACCCGCATGAGCGGCCGGTCGCCCGCGTCGAGCGTGGCCTCCACCAGCTCGACGCGCCGTCCGGGGCGCAGCACCCGGGTGTCCAGGTGCACCCGGCCGACCGGCACCGGCCCCAGGATGTCGAAGGCCAGCCGCGACGCCTGGCCGCCGACGATGCTCCCGGCTCGTTCCACGGCCCGCGCCAGCAGGGCGGCCGGAGGGCCACCGTGCTGGGCGTCGTCGCTCCAGGGACCGATCGTCAGGTCGGTGGCGTCGAAGGTGTCGTCGTCCACCTGCACGTACAGCGAACCGGGCAGCTCCATGTCGCCGGAGTCTGCCTGCCGCCGTGCCGGCCGCGCGCCCGGGCCGGGGGCGCGCCAGACTGGCGCCGGGACGCGAGGAGGGGAGCGGCCGGGTGCGGACGACAAATGGCTGGCCGGCGATCCCGGTCGCCGGCTGGCAGGACACCCGCGACACGCTGCAGCTGTACACGCAGGTCCTCGGCAAGGTCCGCATGGTCAACGCGCCGCTGCTCAACCACTGGTGGAACGTGCCGCTCTACGTCACCGCCCGGGGCCTCACCACCTCCTTGATGCCGCATCCGACCGGGCCGGCCTTCCAGATCGACGTCGACGTCGTCGCCTCCCGGCTGGTCATCGGCACCGTCGAGGGCACCGAGCGGTCGCTGCAGCTGGAACCGTGCACGGTGGCCGACTTCCACCGCGAGGTCACCGAGCTGCTCGGCGAACTCGGCGTCGGCACCCCGATCTGGCCGATGCCGGTCGAGATCGCGGGGGCCGTCCCGTTCGCCGAGGACACGGTGCACTCCGCGTACGACGCCGAGGCCGTGCGGGAGTTCTGGCGCGCCCTGGTGGACATGCACCGGGTGTTCAGCGTCTTCGGCTCACGGTTCGTGGGCAAGGCCAGCCCGGTGCACCTGTTCTGGGGTGCCCTGGACCTGGCGGCCACGCGGTTCTCCGGCCGGACGGCGCCGCCGCACCCGGGCGGGGCGCCCCACTGCGGTCCGCACGTGATGCAGGAGGCGTACTCGCACGAGGTGAGCAGCTGCGGTTACTGGCCCGGCGGACCGGGAGAGGAGGGCACCTTCTACGCCTACGCCTACCCCGAGCCCCCGGGATACCGGGCGCGATCGGTCGAGCCGGACGCAGCGCGCTGGGACGACGGGCTGGCGGAGTTCGTGCTGCCGTACGAGGCGGTGCGCACGGCCGCCGACCCGGACCGGACGTTGCTGGCCTTCCTGCAGAGCACGTACGAGGCGGCCGCGACGACGGCCGGGTGGGATCGCGCCGCGCTCGAGCGTCCCGATCCGGCGTCCCCGCCCCGGTGAGTCACTCCCCCGTCAGCGTGGCCGGGGGCAGCCAGTCGGCGTCGAGCAGTTCGGCGATCTCCTGCAGCGCGCTGGTGTCGGCGCCCGCGGTCGAGCCGCTGACCGCCAGCCGCTCGACCATCACGCGGGCCACCTGCTCCTCGACGGTCTCCTCGGCGTAGGCGACCAGCCACGGCGAGACGTGCCCGTCGCGGTGCGTGCGGCCGGTGACCTGGCGGGCCTGGATGCCGCTGAACCGAGGCTGGTGGAACAGTCCCACCCGGGGCAGGGGCGCCGCCGTGGTGCCGTCCGGCAGCAGTTCACCGGCGTGCAGGCTGATCGACGACGTCACCGTGAAGACGCACACCGAGGCGGCGCCGGTCTGGAAGCGCAGCCGTTCGGCCTCGACATCGAACCGGTCGCGGCCGTAGATGCCCGCCACCGGGACGCCGGCGTCGAGGAGTGCCTCGCGGATCGGGTCGGCCGCCGTCTCGACGAACTCCACGGACACGGCGACCTGCCGCTCCGCCTCCACCTGCGCCTTGACCCAGTCGACGGTGGCCTGCACGCGGATCAGGCCTGCCTTCTGCCGGAACCGCAGCAGCGCCGCCCGCCCGCGGGCGGTCTGCCGCGCCCGGCGGGCCAGCTGCATCTCGGCCCGGAACTCCTGCCACTCCGATTCGTACGCGGCCCGCTCGGCCGGCGTCAGCGCGACGGGGGCGCCCCCGACCGGGACCGCCCCCCAGGGCGCCGGCCGGTGCAGGCTCGCGGGCGGGCTCCCCCCGCCGAGCCAGGCGTGCAGGCGGGCGAGATCGGCGCGTCGCTCGTCGGCGTCCTCGGTCCAGACCCAGCCGTAACGGCCGCGTTCCACGTGGAACCCGTGCGCGGCCAGCTTCTTCGGCAGGTCCGACCAGTCCCGCAGCGGCTCGTCGTGGCCGACGGCGAACTCCGGCGCGAGGTAGGGCAGCTCGAGCGGCGTGTGCGCCGGCGTGGCCGTCGCGGCCAGCACGAACGGGGCGTCCTTGACGCGGCCGGCGCCGGAGACCGCCTTCCAGTGCTTCCACCGCTGGGTGGTCGTGTGCCGCACCATGTGCGCCTCGTCGGCGATGACGACGTCGAAGCGGTGCCCGGTCTTCTGCAGGGCCGCGACCTTGGCCAGCCGGTCCCAGGTGGTGACGCACCAGCGCAGCCCGCCGTCGCCGAAGCCGGCGATCGAGCGCGTCCAGTGCGGGATCGTGATGGCGGCGGGCCGGTCGGCGATCACCAGCACCGAGCGGCCGCCGCGCTGCCCGGCGACCTCGCGCGCCGCGAGGATGGCCGTTCCCGTCTTGCCGACCCCCGGGTCGTCGCCGAGCAGGAAGACCCGGCCGCCCGCCGCGGCGTGCGCGGCCACCGCGGCGGCACCCTCGACCTGCAGCGCCCGGGGCTGCAGCGGGTGGGCCGGTGGCAGCGGGCGGGGCGTGCCGTTGAGCTGGTCCTCGAGGAAGCGCTCGAAGGTGTACCGCGGCGGGTCGTACGGGCGCAGCTCGGCCGGCAGCTCGCGGCCCACCCAGACGTGCGCCTGCAGCCCCGGGTGCCACTGGGCTCCCGGCGCCGGCGCGCGGAACGGGACGGCGAGCACCCACACCCGCTCGCCGGGCCCGGCCACCGGCAGCTCCGGCGCGGCGGCCCGGCTGGGCCTGCGGACGGCGGTGCGGGTACGCGTCGCCGTCGTCGTCCGCGTCTTCGTGCTCGTCTTCGTCGTCCTCGTGGCCGTACGTCGCCGTCGTCCCGGCATGCCACCTCCTCGGCTTCCGGGGGGACGCTAGACGCCGCTGCCGACGGTCTCTGGTGGAATCGCCGGATGAGCGAGGACGATCGACTGGCGACGCGGGTCCTGGGGGAGGCCGGTCCGCGGGTCGCCTTCGTGCACGGCCTGTTCGGCCAGGGCCGCAACTGGACGACGATCGCGAAGGGCCTGACCGACGGGCACCGGGTGACCCTCGTCGACCTGCCCAACCACGGGCACTCGCCCTGGACCGACACGGTCGACTACGTGGACATGGCCGACATGCTGGCCGCCGAGTTCGAGACCTACGACGAGCCGGTCACGCTGGTCGGGCACTCGATGGGCGGCAAGGCTGCGATGACGCTCGCGCTGCGCCGTCCGGAACTGCTGCGCGCGCTGGTCGTCGTCGACGTCGCGCCGGTCGAGTACCCCGTGCGCGGCGGGCGCACCGACGACCCGGACGAGGAGGCCTCGCCCTTCGCCGGCTACATCGCGGCGATGCGGGCGATGGACCTGGAGTCGCTGGAGACGCGGGAGGCGTGCGACGCAGCGCTGAAGCCCGCTGTCGGCAGTGACATGGTGCGCGGCTTCCTGTTGCAGAGCCTCGTGCGGGACCGCTCGGGTGAGGGCTGGAGGTGGCGGCTGAACCTCGAGGCCCTCCAGCGGGACCTCGAGCACCTGCGCGGTTTTCCGGAGCCGCCGGAGGGGGCGACGTACGACGGCCCGGTGCTGTGGATCGCGGGCGCCGACTCGACCTACGTGCTCCCGGAGGACCGGGAGCGGATGGACGCGCTGTTCCCGGCGACCCGGCTCCTGACGATCAAGAACGCCGGGCACTGGGTGCACTCGGAGCAGCCGGAGATCTTCACCGAGGCCCTGCGCCGGTTCCTGGCGACCGTGGAGGCCTGACGAGATCTGCACACTCGTACGCTTCGGCGCCCGGATGCGTACGAGGGTGCAGATCTCGCCTGTGGCAGCCAAGATCTGCGGCATGAGCGACCCCCGCGCCGGTCAGACCGCCCAGCCCAGTGACCTGATCGACGTCGCATCGTTGGTCACCGCCTACTACACGGTGGAGCCCGACCCGGCCGAGCCCGCGCAGCAGGTGGCCTTCGGCACGAGCGGGCACCGCGGCTCGGCCTTCGACGCCGCGTTCAACGAGGCGCACATCCTCGCCACCACGCAGGCCATCTGCGAGTACCGCAAGGCCCAGGGCTACGACGGCCCGCTGTTCCTCGGCAAGGACACCCATGCACTGTCCGAGCCGGCGTGGGCCAGTGCGCTCGAGGTGCTGGCCGCCAACGACGTCACCGTCCTGATCGACGGGGCGGGCCGGTACACGCCCACGCCGGCGGTCAGCCACGCGATCCTGCGCGCCAACGCCGGCAAGACCTCGGGTCTGGCCGACGGCATCGTCGTCACCCCGTCGCACAACCCGCCCCGCGACGGCGGGTTCAAGTACAACCCGCCGTCCGGCGGACCGGCCGACACCGACGCGACGACGACGATCGCCGACCGTGCGAACGAGCTGCTGCGGGCGGGGCTCTCCGGCGTCCGCCGGGTGCCGCTGGACCAGGCGCGTGCCGCCGCGACCGCGCACGACTTCCTCGGCGACTACGTCGACGACCTGCCGAACGTGCTCGACCTCGACGCCGTCCGGGAGGCCGGGATCCGGATCGGCGCCGACCCGCTGGGCGGGGCGAGCGTCGACTACTGGGCGGTGATCGCCGAACGGCACCGGCTCGATCTCACCGTGGTCAACCCGCTGGTCGACCCGACCTGGCGGTTCATGACGCTGGACTGGGACGGCAAGATCCGGATGGACTGCTCGTCGCCGTCGGCCATGGCCTCGCTCGTCGGCCGGAGGGCCGAGTTCGCCGTCGCCACCGGCAACGATGCCGATGCCGACCGGCACGGCATCGTCACTCCCGACGCCGGGCTGATGAATCCCAACCACTTCCTGGCCGTGGCGATCGCGTACCTGCTCAGCCACCGCCCGGGCTGGTCGAAGGACACCGCCGTGGGCAAGACGCTGGTGTCGAGCTCGCTCATCGACCGGGTGGTCGCCGACATGGGCCGGCGGCTGGTCGAGGTGCCGGTCGGGTTCAAGTGGTTCGTGCCGGGCCTGCTCGACGGGTCGATCGGGTTCGGCGGGGAGGAGTCGGCCGGGGCGTCGTTCCTGCGCCGTGACGGCAGCGTCTGGACGACGGACAAGGACGGCATCCTGCTGGCCCTGCTGGCCTCGGAGATGCAGGCCGTGACGGGACGGTCCCCCTCGCAGCTGCACGGCGAGCTGACCCGGGAGTTCGGGGAGTCCGCCTACGCCCGCATCGACGCGCCGGCCGACCGCGCGCAGAAGGCGGCGCTGGCCAAACTCTCGCCGGACGACGTCGCCGCCACCGAACTGGCCGGCGAGCCGATCACCGCCAAGCTGACCAGCGCGCCGGGCAACGGCGCCGCCATCGGCGGGCTGAAGGTGACGACCGAGAACGCGTGGTTCGCCGCCCGACCGTCGGGCACCGAGGACGTCTACAAGATCTATGCCGAGTCCTTCCGCGGCCCCGAGCACCTCGGCCAGGTCCAGGAGGAGGCGCGCGCCGTCGTGACCGCGGCCCTGGGCGGCTGACCGGCGAGCTGGCGTGTCGGGACGGTTTCGTCACTGCGTGCAAGACGAAACCCCGGCGATGTGGCTTGCGCCAGGGATCGTTCCGGGGTCTTCGCGAACCAAGATACGGGAGGAGTCCGGCTTGTCAAGTCAGCCTGACTCCAGCGGGGCCGCGCCGGGCGATGCATGGGATTACGCCGCCATCCGTGACTGCCTCACCGTGGAGCGCCTCGGCTCCTACCTCGACGCGGCCAGCGGGGACACAGCTGGCGCCTTCCGCCTCTATGAGTGGAACATGCGCGCGTCGGCGGGCGTAATGACCCTCACCGGGATGATCGAAGTGATCGTTCGGAACTCGTTCGACCAACAACTCCGGACATGGGCGAGACGGCGGCCCGGCGCTCCGTCATGGTTCGACGAGGCGCCCCTCGATGAGCAAGGCCGCAACGACGTCTCGAAAGCCCGGCACCGTGCTACGCGATATGGGCGCAACCCTGAGGTGCACGGCAAGGTCGTCGCAGAGCTCACTTTCGGTTTCTGGCGGTACCTCGCCGCATCGCGGTATCTGACATCTCTGTGGGTACCGGCGACGAGCGGCGCCTTTCCACTGGGCGCGGTCGATCTGCGTGTGCGCCGATCCGAGGTCGAGGACCGACTGCAGCGTCTTGCGTTCGTTCGCAACCGCGCCGCACACCACGAGCCGATACACCGTCGTGATCTGCGTCGAGACTTGGTTGCCGCCGTAGAACTCGCCCGTTGGATCTCGACGGACGCCGCGGCCTGGGTGGCGGCGAAGTCCCCTATCGACGATCTCTTGTCCGAGCGGCCTCAATTCGCCAGCGCCCAGCATCCCAGGCTCCGCTGAGCGACGACTTCCCCTTGATACAGGCGCGTATCCGATACACTGCTGCATCGTGACGGCGGGTGACGTGCTCGACGAGCGGCCCAAGCGCCGCCGCGAGGCGACCGTCGAACGCCTGCTCGACGCCGCGCTCGAGACCTTCGCCGAGATCGGGTTCGCCGCCGCGAGCGTCGAGGACGTGTGCCGCCGGGGCGGCTTCACACGGGGCGCTTTCTACTCCAGCTTCCGCACGCGGGACGAGCTGTTCGCCGCGCTGTTCGCCCGCGAGTCCGAGCGCAACCTGGCCCGCGCCCGCGAGCAGCTCGCCGGCATCGAGCACGAAGCGGATCCGGTCACCACCGCGGTCGACCGCTGCCTGGCCGCCTTCCGCACCGACCGCACCTGGGTGCTGGTGCACACCGAGTACCGGCTGCACGCCGCCCGCTCGCCCGAGGCCGCGACCGCGCTGCGCGCGCACAGTGCCGCGATGCTGGCCGACCTCACCCGGCTCATCGACGAGACGTCGGCCCGCACCCGGCTCCGCCTCGCCGTGCCGGCCGGACGGCTGGCTCGGGCCGTGCTCGCCGTCCACGACGGCTGCGTCCTCGCCCAGATCGGCGGCGGTCCGGACGACGACCTCGAACGCGACACCCTGCTCCTGCTCCTCCGCAACGCCGTCACCCGCGACTGAACCCGAGAGAGAACCCACCCCATGAGCTCGTTCCTCGCCCGGCTGGGCCGCGCCTGCTACCGCCACCGCGGGGTGGTCGCCGCCATCTGGGTTGCCGTCCTGGCGGGCATCATCGCGCTCGTCGCGACGGTCGGCGGCCAGTTCGACGACGAGTTCACGATCCCGGGCTCGGAGTCGCAGGAGGCGCTGGACCGGCTGAACGAGCTGTCGCCGGCGGCCGGGGGCGTGAGCGCGCAGATCGTGTTCGTGGCGCCGGAGGGGGCGAGCGTCGGCGACCCCGAGTACGCGCAGGCCGTCTCCGCCGTGGTGCAGGCAGCAGCGGCGGTCCCGCAGGTGAGCGAGGTCGCGGACCCCTTCGCGACCCGGTCGGTGAGCCCCGACGGGCGGGCCGGCATCGCCACGGTCGCCTTCGACGTGCCGCTGGAGGAGCTCGACCGGGCCAGCCTCGACGAGCTCGTGGAGGTCACCGAGACCGCCGAGGACGCCGGGCTCGAGGCCGCGGTCGGCGGCAACGCCTTCGGGACGACGGCGGTGCAGATCAGCGCGACCGAGTTCATCGGCGTCCTCGTCGCCGTGGCCGTCCTGATCATCACCTTCGGTTCGCTGCTGGCCGCCGGCATGAACCTGCTGACGGCCCTGGTCGGCGTCGGCGTGGGTCTGGGTGGGCTGCTGGCCGTGTCCGGCGCCATCACGCTGTCGTCGACCGCGCCCACGCTGGCGCTGATGATCGGCCTGGCGGTCGGCATCGACTACGCGTTGTTCCTGCTGTCCCGGCACCGGACGCAGCTGGCCGGTGGCATGGACCCCGAGGAGTCGACCGCCCGCGCCACCGGCACCGCCGGATCGGCCGTCGTCTTCGCGGGGCTGACCGTCGTCATCGCACTGTCCGGCCTCGCCGTCGTCAACATCCCCTTCCTCACGGTCATGGGCGTGGGAGCGGCCGGCACGGTGCTCGTCGCCGTCCTGGTCGCCCTCACCCTGCTGCCCGCGCTGCTCGGCTTCGCCGGCGCGCGGATGGCGCCCAAGCCGGGCTCGCGGACGGCGCGGCGCGAGCTCGCCTCGGCCGAGTCGGGCACCGGCGGCGCGGCGCGCTCGGCGGGCGAGCGGTGGGCCCGGCTGGTCACCCGGCGTCCCCTGATCACGGTGCTGCTCACGCTGGCCGGACTCGGGCTGCTCGCCCTGCCGGCACCCCAGCTGGCGCTGGCCCTGCCCGACAACAGCGCCGCGGCCGAGGACACTCCCCAACGGCAGGCCTACGACCTGGTCAGCGAGTACTTCGGGCCGGGCGTCAACGGACCGCTGGTGCTGCTGGTCGACGGCCTGGACCCGGCCACCGCGCAGCAGACCGCGCAGGAGGTGGCCGTCGAGATCGGCGGCCGGCCGGAGGGCCTCACCGGGCGCTTCGAGGGCGGTCTGGACGGCGTGGCGTACGCGCTCCCGCAGCCGTTGCCCGAGGGAGCCGGGGCGGCGCTGATCACGGTCATCCCGGGCACCGGCCCGCAGGAGGAGGAGACCAGCGACCTCGTCGCCGACCTGCGTGACCGTGCCCCCGGCATCGAGGACCGCACGGGCGGCGACGTGGCCGTCACCGGCCAGACCGCGGTGGCCATCGACGTCTCCGACCGGCTGCAGGACGCACTGCTGCCGTTCGCCGTCGTGGTCGTCGGGCTCGCGTTGGTGCTGCTCCTGCTGGTGTTCCGGTCTGTCCTCGTGCCGATCAAGGCGACGGTCGGCTTCCTGCTCTCGGTCGCCGCGTCGTTCGGCGCGGTCGTGGCCGTCTTCCAGTGGGGGTGGCTCTCCGACGTCTTCGGGGTGCCCACCACGGGCCCGGTGATCAGCTTCCTGCCGGTGATCCTGATGGCGGTGCTGTTCGGGCTCGCCATGGACTACGAGGTCTTCCTCGTCTCACGCATGCGCGAGGAGTACGTGCACGGCGCCGACCCGAGGACGGCCGTGGTCACCGGGGCGCGGCACGCCTCCCGGGTGGTCGTCGCGGCCGCGCTGATCATGTTCTCGGTCTTCGCCAGCTTCGTGACCATCGAGGACGTGATCGTCAAGGCGATCGCGTTCGGCCTGGCGGTCGGCATCCTGGTCGACGCCTTCGTCGTCCGGATGACCCTGGTGCCGGCGGTGCTGGCCCTGCTCGGCCGCTCGGCGTGGTGGCTGCCCCGGTGGGCGGACCGGGTGCTCCCCGACGTCGACGTCGAGGGCGCCAAGCTGGGGCCGGTCCCGACGCCGGCCGAGCCCCGGAGGTCCGAGCCCGCTCACCGCTGAGCGGCGGGCCAGGGCTCCGGGCTCCGGACTCCGGGGGGACGAGAGCCCCCGGTGGGGACGGGAGCCGCGGTGCGCGGCGGCTCCCGTCCCCACGGCGCGGCTCCCGCCTCCGGGCGTCCGCGCCTGGGCGACCGACAGCATGATCGGCTGAGCGGCCGGGCGGGCAGTCAGCGGCGGCCGGACTTGTCGGCGTACATCGCGTCGTCGGCCTCCCGGACGACGCGCTCGTAGGCCTCCTCCGGATCGGCGCCGCCCGGGGTGGCACCCACGCCGATGCTGATGCCCAACCGCACCGGGATGCCGTTGATCTGCAGGGGTTCGGTCACCGCGCCGCGCAGCCGACCGGCGAGCACCTCGGCGTCTCCGGGCTCGGTGTTCTCGCAGACGATGCTGAACTCGTCACCGCCCAGCCGGGCGGCGGTGTCACTGGCCCGGAGCACCGACCGCAGCCGGTCGGCGAAGGCCACCAGCACGCGGTCACCGGTGGGGTGCCCGAGCTCGTCGTTGATCGCCTTGAAGTTGTCCAGGTCGATGATGAGCACGCACGTCGGCGTGCACTCGCGCTTGCCCCGGTTGAGCGCATGCCAGAGCCGGTCCTGGAACAGCACCCGGTTCGGCAGCCCGGTGAGCGGGTCGTGCAGCGAGCGGTGCACGAGCTGGGCCTCGAGCGCCTTGCGCTCGGTGATGTCCTCGATGATCACGACCAGGTGCGCCGCCTGCCCCTCGGGGCCTGCATCGACCCAGGACGCCGTGACCTGGACCGGCAGGTCCGTCCCGTCGGCGCGGACCAGACACGTCTCGTGCCTCATGGGCCGGCTGCGCTGGGCCATCAGGGTGGAGTGCGCCTCGCGGGTCGCGACCGTCGAGTCCGGATGCAGGAGATCGAAGACCGAGCGACCCACGAGGTCCTCGGTCGCGAGGCCGAGCATCGTGCCCAGCGCCGGGTTGACGTCGACGAGTACGCCGTCGGGCGTCGTCAGGGCCACCCCCATCGGCGCATTGGCGAACACGCTGCGCCGGTCGGCCGGCGGCAGCGCGTCGACCGGCTCGGTCACGTCGTCCTCCTTCTCCACCGGCACCATCTTGCGCGACGACGGGGACACTTCCGGCAGTGGACGGGCCCGCACCGCTCAGAATCACTCCTTCGGTACCAGCCCACGGGTCTGCGGGCAGGATGGAGTGCATACCCACCGCAGGACAGGAGACGCAGGTGTTCGACTTCGACCTCGTGCTGCCCTCGGACGTCGACGTCCGGGAGGTGGGCATGCGTGACGGCCTGCAACTGGAGGCGCCGGTCCCGCTGGCGGCCAAGCTGGACATGCTCGAGGCTCTGGTGGCCACCGGCGTCCGCCGGATCGAGGTGACGTCGTTCGTGTCGCCGAAGGCGGTCCCGTCGCTGGCCGACGCGGATCAGGTGGCCGCGGAACTGGGCCGATGGCCCGGCGTGCACTGGTCGGCCCTGGTCGCCAATCCCCGTGGTGCCGTGCGGGCCGTCGATGCCGGTATCGCGCACCTCGAGTACGTCGTGTCCGCGGCCGACGGGCACAGCCGCGCCAATGCCGGGCGCGGCACCACGGAGGCCGTCGCGGCCGTGCCCGAGATCGCGGCGCTCGCGCACGACGCCGGGGGGAGCCTCGAGGTCGTCATCGCGACCGCCTGGGACTGCCCGTTCGACGGGCGCGTCCCCGTTGCCCGCACGGTCGACGTGGCGCGCGCATCGGTCACCGGTGGAGCCGACCGGCTGTGCCTCGGCGACACCATCGGGACAACGTCGCCGCGGCGGGTCGTGCAGCTGCTCGACGCCGTCCGCAGGGCCTGCCCGGGGGTCGGCGTGGGCGTGCACTTCCACGACACCCGGGGCACGGGGCAGGCCAACGCCCTGGCCGCCGTCCAGGCCGGGGTGACGCAGCTCGACGCCTCGGTCGGTGGCCTCGGCGGCTGCAACTTCGCCCCCGGGGCCAGTGGCAACATCGCCACCGAGGAGCTGGTCTACATGCTCGAGGAGTCCGGCGTGCACACCGGGCTCGACCTCGACGCCGTCCTGGCCGCCGCCGCGATCACCGAGAAGGCCGTCGGCCACGCCCTGCCCAGCTCGTTGTACCGGGCCGGCGGCCGGTCCGTGCCGCTCGGGACTCCGTCCTGACCGGCGGGGCGGCCCCCGGCAGGGAGCCGGCCGACCGGCCCGAGGCCGTCGTCGACCCGGCGCTCATGCGTGAGGTGCTCGGCCACTTCGTGTCCGGGGTCACGGTCGTCACCGCCCTGACCGCCGAGGGACCGCTCGGGTTCACCTGCCAGGCGTTCAGTTCCCTGTCGTTGGAGCCGCCGCTGGTCGTCTTCGCGCCGAGCCGCACGTCGCGCACCTGGCCGCGGCTGCGCAGCATCGGTCGGTTCTGCGTCAACGTGCTGGCCGAGGGGCAGGACGCGGTGTCCCAGGCGTTCGCGCGGTCGGGCACCGACAAGTTCGCCGGCGTGCCGTGGGTGCCCAGCCCGTACGGGTCGCCGGTGCTCGCCGACGTGGTTGCGTGGATCGACTGCGACCTGTGGGCGGAGTACGACGGCGGCGACCACACCCTCGCGGTCGGCCGCGTCCTCGACCTCGGGGCGGATCCGGACCGCCGTCCGTTGCTCTACCACCGGGGCCGCTACGGCCTCCCGGACTCCCCCGGCTCCTGAGCCCGCGTCAGTGGAAGCGGACGGCGATCAGCGCGACGTCGTCCCGGCGGTCGAGGACCCCCTCGACGGCGGCGCCGCAGAGCTCGGCAGGGGCCGCGTCCGCCGGCGCGGCGGCCAGCCGCTGGGCCAGCGCGCCGATACCTGCGTCCATGTCCTCGCCCGGCTTCTCGATCAGGCCGTCGGTGTAGGCGACCAGGGTGGCGCCCGGAGGGACCTCGATGACCCGCGTCGTCCGCTCGGTCGAGGCGTCGACGCCCACGAGCAGGCCCGTGACGCCGTCGAGAAGGCGGACCTCGCCGCCGGCGCCGCGCAGCAGCATCGGCGGGTGCCCGGCGCTGGCCACCTCCAGTCGCCAGGGCCTGCCCTCGCCCGCGGGGGGCACCGCCCGGGCGTAGACCATGGTCGCCATCGAGGTGACGTCGAGCCCCTGCACGAGCCGGTCCACCCGCGCCAGCACGAGACTGGGGTCGGGATCCTGAGTGTCCCAGACGCAGGCACGGATGAGCCCCCGCAGGTGCCCCATCACGGCCGCCGCCGCGACGTCGTGGCCCACCACGTCGCCGACGATGATCGCGATGGAGCCGTCGGGAAGCTGGAGCAGGTCGTAGAAGTCGCCACCGACATCCCCCGTCGTCGAGGCGCTGACGTAGTGGGCGGCGGCCGTCACGCCCGGGATGTCCGGCAGATCGGGCAGCAGCGAGCGCTGGAGGGTGTCGGCGACGGTGTGCTCCTGCTGGTAGAGCCGCACGTTGTCCATCGCCAGTGCCGCCCGCCGGGCGAGGTCCTCGACCAGGTCGACGTCGTCCTGGTCGAACACCCGGTCCGGGGAGGTGGAGACCAGCGCCATCGCGCCCAGGGTGCGGCGGCGGGCGACCATCGGCACGCTCATCAGCGAGACACCCCCCAGCCGGCGGAACGCCTCCCGTGCGGTGGGGTTCACGACGGCGTTCTCGAGCACCTCGTCGGTGACGTCGGACAGCAGCACCGGCCGGCTGGTGGCCATCGTGCGGCGGCTGGGTGAGGTCTCGGGGAGGTGCATGACGTGCAGCGAGGTGAACAGCTCGAGGTCGTCCTCCCGCCCGTCTCGGTGCAGGTGGGCACTGCCGTGCACGGCACCGGACTCGTCGACGAGCGTCAGGTAGACCCAGTCGGCCAGCAGTGGCACGCACAGCCCGGCCAGCCGGTCGAGCAGCTCGCGCATGTCCAGCGTGGCCGACAGCGTCGTGGTCGCCTCGGCCATGAGCGCGAGCCGGCTCTGGGCCCGCTCGGCGCCGACCTGGGCCCGCTCGGCCTCGTGCCGCGCCCGCTCGGCGTCCGCGCGGGACTGCTCGGCGACGACGCGGGCGTCCTCCGCCTCGCGACGGGCCGTGCGCTCGGCGGCCAGTGCGGCCTCCCGCTCGCTCTCGACCCGCACCCGCTCGGTCACGTCGATCTGGACGCCGACGAAGTTGACCAGTTTCCCCTCGCCGTCGAACACCGGGGTGACGGACAGCTGGTTCCAGAACGCGGTGCCGTCCTTGCGGTAGTTGAGCAGCGTGGTGGTGAGCTGCCTGTGCCCGTCCAGCGCGTCGCGGACGTCCTCGACCGCGTTCCGGTCGGTGGCCGGGCCCTGCAGGAAGCGGCAGTTGCGCCCGACCGCCTCCTCGTAGGCGTACCCGGTGACGCGGGTGAACGAGGGGTTCACCCACACCAGCGGGTTGTCCGGCTGCCGCGGGTCGGTGACCGTGAAGGCGATGTCGGTGGCGATGACCGCCCGTTCGCGGAGGGCTTGGAGGGCGGCCTCCGGATCGTCGACGCCGGTCTGCTCGACCTCGAGGAAGACGACCAGCGCGAGTTGGTCGCGCGCGGTGCCCTGCCCGAGCGGGAAACCGGTCACCCACAGCAGGCGCTCCTGCGAGGCGTCGGCCCGCTCCGCGCGGCCGGTGTCGGTGCTGCGACCCGGTGACAGCCGCACGGCCTCACCGGTGACCGGCCGGCCCTGGGCGACCATCGACAGGGGCCCGCTGCTGGTGGCCAGCGGCCGCCCGCTGAGGTCGGTCAGTCCGGCCGCGGCACCCCAGCCGTCGATGTCGACCGGGAGGCCCACGTTGCCGGCGAGATCCACCGCCGCGGTGTTCGCGTAGACGACCGTGCCCGCCCGCTGGTCGATGACCAGCACGGCCACCGGCACGTCGACCAGGATGCCGGGGAGCGCCGCCCGCGCGCCGCCGTCCCGAGTGTGTCCCGGGGCGCTGATCACGGCGGAGGCCGCGGTCACGATGCCGGCCTGCCGCCCGGCGTCCTGGCGCGAGCGATCGGTCCAGGGGCCGTCGGAGACACGCTCGGCCGCGAGGGCGGCGACGGACTCGGGGGAGAGCGCCGGGCTGTCTCCGTCCCGTCGATCGCTGGTAGGCCGCACACAACCAATTTACGGGGGTTCCCCGGTCACCTGCCACGCGACGGTCGCCCGCAGGTGTGGATGACGCGCCACGGGGCACCCCGAGAGCCGGGGCCACCCACCTGTGGAGGACGACATGGGACTGCTCGACCGACTGCTCGGACGCGACCGTCGTCCGGCGACCCCCGCGGTGCACCACCAGCCGCCACCCTCGGGCCCGGTGCCCACATCCCCGGCCGGGCCGGGCGACGACGCGCAGGCGATCGAGCGCTACCGGTACCTCCTGCGGACGGCGCCACCGGACCAAGTCGAGCAGGCTCACGCCGAGGCCTTCGCCCAGCTCTCGCCCGAGCAACGGCAGCAGGTGCTCGGACAGCTCGCCGCCGCGGTACCCGAGTCCGAGCGGCCGACGTCGGACGACCCCCGTGCCCTCGCCCGCACGGCGACCCGCGCCGAGATGCGGTCCCCCGGCACCCTGGAGCGGACCTTCGGCGGCCCCGGTCCCGGCCGGGGCGGCCCCGGCTTCGGCAGCATGGTCGGGGCGAGCCTGCTCGGCACGATCGGTGGGCTGGTAGTGGGCACCGCGGTCGCGGATGCGCTGTTCGACAGCGGCGCCGGGGACGGCGGCCTCGTCGGGGGTGAGGAGCCGGCTGCCGCCGAGGGCGCGGACGGATTCGGCGCCGAGGACCTCGGCCCCGGAGGTGGTGACTTCGGAAGTGGTGACTTCGGTGGTAGTGATTTCGGAGGCGACCTCGGCGGGTTCTGACCCGGTCAGCCCGCCGCGGCGTCCTCGCGTGCCCGCGCCCTGAGCCACCACAGGCCGAGCACGGGCAGCACGAGCGGGACGAAGACGTAGCCGCGGCCGTACACCGACCACACGGTCTCGTCCGGGAAGGCCGCAGGATCGGTCAGCGACAGGGTGCCGACGATCAGCACGCCCACGAGCTCGACCGCGAGCGCGGCCGCCGCGATCCGGCGTCCGGCCCGCCTCCCGCGGAACAGCGCGACGGTGGCCACCAGGTAGACGGCCGCGGCGAAGGCCGACAGCACGTAGGCCAGCGGCGCCTCGTCGAACCGGGTGCCGAGCTGGACGGCGGACCGGGCGCCCGCGGCGAGCGCGAGGGTGCCGTACAGGGCCGCGAGGACCCGCCCGAGCCCGCGCAGGGTGGTGTCGTCCTCGGCGGGCCGGCCGAGCGCGTCAGCCACCGGGCACCTCCCACAGCTGCAGGAGGCGCCACACCATGACCGAGACGACCAATCCCGCCACACCGATCACCGTGCCGGCCCAGCGGCTGGGCTCCGAGCGCGCCCAGAGCCCCCCGGCCACCGGCACGAGGACCACGCCGCAGAGGTAGCCGAGAAAGGTGGCGGTGTCCTCGGGGCGGTAGCCGCCGGCGAGCCGGGCGACCACGACGGCGGTCTGCACGAGGAGCAGGGTCTCCAGCAGGCCGGCGACGGCGAGGTGGGCCAGGCCGATCCGCCGACGGCTCAGCGTGGAGACCGCGCCGAGGGCGGCCAGCAGCAGCGCCACGACGGTCACCGCGACGACGAGCGGGACGCTCACGGGTGGGTCGCGGTCGGCGGGGCGGCGGGCACGCGCGCCATTCTCCGTCCTACCGAGGAGTAACCCTGCGCGGACCCCGTCGTTGAGGCATGGCACACCGCCGTGCACTCAACGAGGAGAACCCATGAGCCGGTCGTCCCGTCGCATCGTCGGGGTGGTGAGTGGCGCCGCCCTGGTGGCCGGTGCGCTCGCCGTCACCCCGGCCCAGGCCGCGCCGTCGGACGCGCCCGTCCAGCCCTTCCTGGCCGACCAGCTCGCCGGGCCGGCGGCTGCCACGCCGATCACGGTGATGGTGCACGGCGCTGACATCGCCGCCGCCCGCGCGGCGGTCCAGGCCACGGGCATGCGCCTGATCACCGAGTTCGAGAAGATCGGCGTCGCCGTCGCCTCGGGCACGGCCGACCAGATCGAGGCCGCGGGCGCACAGCCCGGCGTGACCTATCTCGAGGGCAACACGCCGATCGAGTTCACCCAGGAGACGTCGAACACCGCGACGCGTGGTGCCGAGGCGGTCGCCACGCTGACCGGCACAGACGGCTCCGCGCTCGACGGCAGCGGTGTCTCGGTCGCCGTCATCGACTCCGGCGTGGACCCGACGCACCCCTACCTGCGCAACGAGGACGGCAGCAGCGCCGTCGTCGCCAACCTCAAGAGCCTGTGCCTGGTCGAGTCCGACACCGGCACCGACTGCGTCGTCCGCGTGCCGGACTTCCTGGACACCGACACCCTCTCCGGCGGCGGGCACGGCATGCACGTCGCCGGCATCGTGGCCGGCCGGCCGACGACGCTGCAGGACGGCAGCCGCCTGCAGGGCGCCGCACCCGGCGCGAGCGTCGTGTCGATCTCGACCGGCGCGGTGCTGCTCATCGTCGGCGCCGACTCGGCCCTGAACTGGGTCCTGGAGAACCACGAGGCGCCGTGCGGCGAGGGCGTCCCCGCGGACGTCTGCCCGCCGATCAAGGTCACGAACAACTCCTACGGCCCGGTGGGTGGCGGTCAGTTCGACCCGAACTCGGCGACGGTCAAGCTGCAGCGGGCGCTGGCCGCCGAGGGCGTGGTCACCGTGTGGGCGGCCGGCAACGACGGCGGCGACGGTTCGGAGTCGCTGACCAACCCGCCGGGGCAGGACCCGACCGGCGGCATCATCTCCGTGGCCTCCTCCTTCGACCAGGACACCGGCACCCGGGACGGCGTGGTCAGCGACTACTCGTCGCGCGGCGCGCAGGGCGACCCGTCCACGTGGCCGGACCTGTCGGCCCCCGGCGAGAACATCACCTCGGCGTGCCGTCCGACCATGCCGATCTGCTCGACCGGCATGGATCCGCGCAACGGTCCCGGCCTGACCGACCTCGCCGCGTTCAACACGATCAGCGGCACCTCGATGGCGGCACCGCACATCGCCGGCATCGTCGCGCAGCTGTTCGAGGCCGACCCGACGGCGACCCCGGCCGAGATCGAGGCCGCGCTCAAGAGCACCGCGTACCGCTACACCGACGGTGCGGCGTACACGACCGTCGGCGGGTACCGCACGTCGTTCGACAAGGGCACCGGCCTGGTCGACGTCATGGCCGCGGTCGCCGCCCTCGGCTGACCCGACCCGACCGAGGCAATGGAAGCTTTACCCGCGCCCTGAGCCCCCGGGACGTAGGTAAAGCTTCCATTGCCGCGGAGTGGGCGGCGTGGTTCCACGTGGAACGGGAGCGTTACGGCGAGGGAACGATCACCGCCCCACGTCGCATCGGGAGCCGCTAGCGGGTTAGATAAATATGCATGTGCGGCCTCTGCGGTGAGATCACCTTCGACGGCTCGATGGCCGACACGACCGCTGTCGACCGGATGGTCGAGTGCCTGGTCCCCCGCGGGCCGGACGGCCAGGGGGAGTTCGCTTCCGGGCGGGTGGCCTTCGGTCACCGGCGGCTGTCGGTCATCGACCTGTCCCCCGCCGGCGCCCAGCCGATGGTCGACAGCGAACTCGGCCTGACCGCCGTCTACAACGGCTGCATCTACGACTACAAGGAGCTGCGGGCCGAGCTGGAAGGTCACGGCTACCGCTTCTTCTCCACCAGCGACACCGAGGTGATCCTCAAGGGCTACCACCACTGGGGCCCAGACGTGGTGTCGCACCTGCACGGCATGTTCGCCTTCGTCATCCACGAGCGGGACACCGGCCGCGTGGTCATGGCCCGCGACCGGCTCGGCATCAAGCCGCTCTACCTGGCCGAACTGCCGGGCAAGCTGCGGTTCGCCTCGACGCTGCCCGCGCTGCTGCGCGCCGGCGGCGTGGACACCTCGATCGACCCGGTGGCGCTGCACCACTACCTGAGCTGGCACGCCGTCGTGCCGGCCCCGCGCACGATCCTCGCGGGCGTCCGCAAGCTGCCACCAGCTACCTACCGGGTGATCGAGCCCGACGGAAGCGCGACCGACACCCGGTACTGGCAACCGCGCTACGAGCGCCGTCCCGAGCACGCCCTCTGGTCGCCGCGCGACTGGGAGGACGCGATCGAGGAGGCCTTGCGCGTCGCCGTCCGCCGCCGGCTGGTCGCCGACATCCCGGTCGGGGTGCTCCTGTCCGGCGGCCTGGACTCCAGCCTGATCGTCGGGCTGCTCGCCGAGGAGGGGCAGACCGGCCTGGCCACCTACAGCATCGGCTTCGAGGCGGCCGGTGGGCGGGCGGGCGACGAGTTCCAGTACTCCGACGTCATCGCCGAGCGGTTCGCCACCGACCACCACCGCATCCGGGTGGGCGCCGACGAGCTCGCCGCGGCCCTGGGGCACGCGATCGGCGCGATGGCCGAACCGATGGTCAGCCACGACGTGGTCGCCTTCGACCTGCTCTCGGAGCGGGTCAGCCAGTCGATCCGCGTGGTGCAGTCCGGGCAGGGCGCCGACGAGGTGTTCGCCGGCTACCACTGGTACCCACCGCTGGCCGGGGTCGACCGACAGGCCGCGGTCGAGACCTACGCGCGGGCGTTCTTCGACCGTGACGGTGCGGCCGTACGGCAGGTCGTCAGCGACCGCTACGCCGTCGACGGCGACCCGAGCCTGGAGTTCGTCCGCGCGCACATGAGCGCGCCGGGGGCGCAGACCGCCGTGGACGCCGCGCTGCGCCTCGACACCGAGGTCATGCTGGTCGACGACCCGGTCAAGCGGGTGGACAACATGTCCATGGCCTGGGGCCTCGAGGCGCGGGTCCCCTTCCTCGACCACGACCTCGTCGAACTCGCCGCTGCCTGCCCGCCGGAGCTGAAGCTCGCCGAGGGCGGCAAGGGTGTGCTCAAGCGGATCGGACGGCGGATCATCCCGCCGGAGGTCATCGACCGGCCCAAGGGTTACTTCCCGGTGCCGGCGATCACCCACCTCGAGGGCAAGGTGCTCGACCTGGTCCGGGACGCGTTGTCCAGCGACGCCGCGCGCGAGCGGGGCCTGTTCCGTCCCGAGTGCGTGCAGCGACTGCTGGCCGACCCGAACGGCGAGCTGACACCGCTTCGAGGCAACAAGCTGTGGCAGCTCGGGCTGCTCGAGCTGTGGCTGCAGACCCACGGCGGCTGAGGATCAGCTTTCCCGTGAACCGACGCGTCGCCGGTGCTCGCCGGCGCCCCGCCCCCGCCCTGACCAGCCGCTCCTGGCGGCAGCCCTCGCAGCACCAGCTCGAGGGCATGGAGACCGACGTCGTCCTGGACATGGGCTGGGGACGGCTGGTCTTCGGCCAGACCTTCCCGGACCTGCGCCGCATCCTCGACGTGCTGCGCGCCGAGGAGACCGAGCGCCGCGACATCTGCATCTACCCGCGGGACCCGCAGGTGCTGGTCGGCCTGGCGCCCGACGAACTGTTCATCGACCCGTCGTTCATCTTCCGCCTGCAGCTGTGGCGCTACCGGCCCAGGGGTGAGCTCATCCGCGGGGTCTTCGTGCGCACGGTGACGTCGCTGGCGGAGATGGAGCGGATCAACACGCTCTACGCGCGCAGCGGCATGGTCACCGGTGATGCGACCACGATGTGGCGCAACCACCGCACCCGCACGTTCACCTACCTGGTCGCCGAGGACCGCCGCACCGGCGAGATCGTCGGCACGGTCACCGGGGTGGACCATCGGCTGGCCTTCGGTGACCCGGAGGGTGGCACGAGCCTGTGGTGCCTGGCGGCCGACCCGCAGGACGCTCCGCCCGGTACCGGTGAGGCGCTCGTGCGCGTGCTGGCCGAGCGGTACGCCGCCCGGGGGCGCGCCTACCTCGACCTCTCGGTCATGCACGACAACACCGCGGCGATCGCCCTCTACCGCAAGCTCGGGTTCCGGCGGGTCTCCGCGGTCTGCGTCAAGCGCAAGAACCCGATCAACACGCCTCTGTTCGCAGCCCGCCCGCCGGGCATGGAGCAGCTCAACCCCTACGCCCGGATCATCGCCGAGGAGGCCCTGAACCGGGGCATCCGGGTCGAGGTCACCGACCCCGAGTGGGGGGAGATGCGGTTGTCGGTCGGCGGTCGCAGCGTCCTGACCCGGGAGTCGCTGTCGGAATTCACCTCCGCGGTCGCGATGAGCCGCTGCGACGACAAGCGGGTGACCCGCCGGATCATGGAGAAGGCCGGGGTGCGCGTGCCCCGGGGCGCACTGGCCGGCGACGGCGAACTCCACGAGGCGGTGGCCCTGCTCGACGACGTCGGTGACGTGGTGGTCAAGCCGGCTCGTGGCGAGCAGGGCAGGGGAATCACCGTCGGCGTGCGTGACCGGCCGGGCCTCGAGCGGGCGGTCGGGCACGCACTGCAGTACTGCCCGGAGGTCCTGGTCGAGGAGCTCGTCGCGGGCGAGGACCTGCGCGTCGTCGTCATCGACCACCGGGTGGTGGCCGCCGCCGTCCGACGTCCGGCCGAGGTCGTGGGTGACGGACGGCGGTCGGTGCGCGAGCTGGTCGCCTCCACCAGCCGGCGTCGCGAGCGCGCCACCGGTGGCGAGTCCCGCATCCCCCTCGACGCCACGACCGAGGAGGTCGTGGGCGAGGCGGGCCACAGCCTCGACGACGTCATCGACGACGGCGAGCGGCTCCGGGTCCGCCGGACGGCGAACCTGCACACCGGCGGCACGATCGTCGACGTGACCGACCGGCTGCACCCCGACATCGCCCAGTCCGCGGTGCGGGCCAGCCGGGCGATCGGGATCCCCGTCACCGGTCTGGACTTCATGGTTCCCGACGTCGAAGGCCCGGAGCACGTGTTCATCGAGGCCAACGAGCGGCCGGGGCTGGCCAATCACGAACCGCAGCCCACCGTGCAGCGGTTCGTCGACCTGCTCTTCCCGGAGACCCGCCGCCGCTGACGCCCGCGACTCAGCCCGTGCGTGGGCGCAGGCGGTCCCGGATCAGCGAGAGGGTCGGGTCCGGGTCCCGGGGGTCCCAGACACTGGTCACCGATCCGGGCAGCCAGCGCAGCACCGACGCCACGTCGGCCACGAGGCCCTCCCGGCGCTCGACGTGCGCCCGGCGTAGATCGCCCGCCGCCCACACGAAGCGGACGCCGGTCCGTGCGTCCGCCGGCGCAGGAACGGACTCGCCCAACGTCTGGCGGGCCCACAGGTCGGGCAGGTTGGCGCCGGCCCGCAGCGCCAGGGCCATCGACCCGAAGAACCTGCCGTTGAGGTCGATGAGGTGCGCCACGCCTGCGGCGTCGCGGAGGAACTGCAGCTGCACCAGCCCCGACCAGCCCAGATCTGCCAGCCGTCGATGTGCGCCGGCGGCGAGGACCTCGTCGACCGGCACCGTCTCCGCGCGGCAGGTGACACCGCTGGGGGTGGGCCACAGGGCACTCGCCCGCTGCTGGACCCGGCCGGTCAGCCGGCCACCGGAGACGAGCCCGATCAGCGCCTCGAGGGTGCCGTCGACGGGTTCCTGTAGGGCACGGCATCGAACCCGGCCTCGGCAAGGAGGGCGACCCGGCGTGCGGCGAGCGAGGAGTCGGGGTACCGGCGGGCCTCGATGCGCAGCCCGTGCCGCTGCCCCGGCGTCCAGTGGGCGCGGGACTTCACGACGACCGGGCCGCGCCAGGCCGCCAACGACGAGGTCGTCGCCGGCTCGGTCCGGGGGGCGGCCAGCCCGGCGGCGGCCGCGCGGCGGGCCAGGTCCAGCTTGTCGAGAGCCGCCGTCACGATGTCGGCCGGCGGATGCGCGACGGCGGCCGGGACGGCCTCGGCGTACGTCGCCAGCGCCGCCATCCAGTCGTCCCCGCCGCCGAACACGACGTCGTAACCCCCGTCGGCGACCGCCGCGCGCACCGCGGCCACGAAGTCGCACGCATCGGCCCGCGGCCGGGGCACGGCATGGATCCGCCGGCAGCTGCGCGAGGCCCCGACCATCCCGGCGCCGCCGGGCGTACCCACGCCCACGTGCCAGCCGGCGCGGTCCAGGGCCCGCACCGCGGCGAGCGAGCCGCGGTCACGGCCGGAGGTCACGACGAGGACGCGCCGGGTCGTGACCACGCTCCGACGCTAACAACAGGATTGCGGTCGGCCGGTCGGGATGAGAACTCTCTAACCGCGGCGGCGACGCAGCCGGTCGCCGACGACGGTGCGGGCGTCGCCCACCTCGTCGCCCCCGAGGAGGGCGAGGAGGAGCACGTAGAGCGTCCCGATCACCGCGCCGCCGACGACCACCTGGACCAGGGCGGTGACGTCGTCCGTGCCGTCCGGCAGCCACCAGCCCACCACCGCCGCACCGGCCAGCCCGGCGGCCACGGCGGCCCCGGCGGCCCGGGCGCTCGACGCCGCGAGACCGGCGATCGTGAGGGCCGCATGCCGGCGGGCGAGCAGGGCCACGGCCAGCACCGCACCGACCACCAGGGACAGGCTCGTCGACACGGCCAGCCCGGCGATGCCGAACGCGACGCCCAGGGTGAGGTCGCCGACCACGTTGACGACCATGGCGACGACGGCGACCAGCGTCGGGGTGCGGCTGTCCCCCGCGGCCAGGAAGGCGCGCGAGGCGGTGGACCGGACGGCGACCCCGAGCACCGAGGCGGCGTAGAACGCGACCGCGGTCGCGGTGGCCGCGACCGCGGCGTCGTCGAAGTCGCCCCGCCCGAAGAGCAGCTCCACGACCGGGCGGGCCAGCACCACCAGGACGGCGACCACCGGCATGAGCAGCGCGACCATGACGCGCAGTGCCCGGTCGACCAGCCGGCGCAGTTCCGCGCGGCGCTCGGGGCGGCCGACCTCGCTGAAGGCCGGGTAGAGGGCCGCGACCACGGTGACCACGAGCAGCGCGTCGACCAGGTTGATGACCCGGAAGCCCAGGCTCAGCGAGGTGATGACGCCCTCGCCCTTCGCGGAGCCGACGGCCCGGTCGACCAGGGTGTTCACGTTCAGGACGGCGCTGCCGACCAGCAGCGCCGGCGTCAGCCGCAGCACCTCGCGGACGTCGGGGTCGCGCAGCGCGAGCTTCGGTCGGAGCCGCAGGCCGACCGCGCGGGCGGTGGGCAGCTGGGCGAGCAGCCGGGCGGCCGAGCCCACCACGAAACCGACCGCCAGGGCCTCGATGCCGAACCGGGGGCCGGCCCAGGCGGCCGCCGCGATCATCACCAGGTTGAACGGCACCCCCTGGATGCCCGAGGCGAAGAACCGGCCGTGCGCCTGGCAGGCGGCGGCCAGGATGTCGGTGCCGGCGACGAAGAGCGCGGCCACGAGCACGATGCGGGTGAGCCGGACGGCGAGGTCGGCCGTGGCGGCGTCGAAGCCCGGTGCCAGCACGCCGACGACCTGCTCGGCGCCCAGGTAGACCAGGACGGAGCCGGCGACCAGCACCGCCGCGGTGAGGGTCAGGACGGTGCGCACCGTCCGGTCGGCCCGGTCGGCCGCCCCCGCGGCCACGGCCCGGGCCACCGGCGGCACGACCGCCCGCGCCAGCGCGCCGGCGACCAGCGCGAGCACCAGGTTCATGACGCTCTGCGCCACCAGGTAGGCGTCCAGCGCCGCCCCGGCGCCGAAGACGGCGGCGATGACCGCGTCCCGGACGAAGCCGAGCACCTGGCTGACCGCGGTCAGCGAGATGAGCAGGGTGGCGGCTCGGGCGACGCCTCCCCGCCGGGGACGCGGCGCCGGATCGCTCGCGTCCTGTTCACCGGTCACAGGCGCAGATCATGACGCCCGGGTCGGCGCTGCCCGGCCCGGGCCACGCCGAGAGCCCGGCAAGGACGTGGCAGGGTGCCGACGTGGGATACCTGCTGGCGGGCCTCGGGGGCGCGCTGGGTGCGCTGGGCCGGTGGGGCATCGAGGAGGCCGTTCCCGCCGCGGACTGGCCGTGGCCGACGCTGCTGGTGAACCTGACCGGCTGCCTGCTGCTCGGGGTCCTGCTCGGTCTGCTGGCCGAGCGCCGGCCGGAGGCGACCGGGCTGCGCACCTTCGTGGGAGCGGGCGTGCTGGGCGGGTTCACCACGTTCTCGGCCTTCGCCGTCGAGACCGTGGACCTGTTGCGCGCCGGCGCCGTGTCGGCGGCGGGCGCCTATGTCCTCGCGTCGGTCGCCGGCGGTGTGCTCGCGGTCGCGATCGGACTGCGCGCGGCAGCGGTCGGACGGTGAGCGTGCTGCTGGTGGTGGCCGGTGCTGCCGTCGGGGCACCGCTGCGGCTGTGGGCGACGAAGGCCGCCGTCCGTCGGGGCCGGGACGCGGCCGTCGGCACGCTGGTCGTCAACGTCGTCGGCAGCGCGCTGCTCGGCGCCCTGCTGGGCACCGGCGGGACGCCCCGATGGGCGATGCTCCTCGTGGGCACGGGGTTCTGCGGTGCCCTGACCACGTTCTCGACCTTCGGGGCCGACGTCGTCCGGCTCGCCGACACCAGGACGGCCGCCCGGGCGCTGGCCTACGTCCTGGTCAGCCTGCTGCTCGGGGTCGGCGCGGCGGCGGCCACGTACTGGCTGGTCGCGGGCTGAGCTCAGGGCCGGCGGGCGGCCACGGCCGGGCGTCAGTAGGGTCGTGGGTGGCATGAGAGCGACGGAGAAGGACCGGGTCGAGGCGGACAGCCCCGTGGTCGTCGTCGCCAACCGGCTGCCGGTCGACCAGGTCGTCGACGCCGACGGCGGCGTCCGGTGGCAGCGCAGCCCCGGTGGGTTGGTGACCGCGCTCGAACCGTTCGTGGCCGGCCGCGGAGGCGCCTGGGTGGGCTGGTCGGGGGCCGCCGGCGAGGCGCCGGAGCCCTTCGAGTCGGGCGGGATGACCCTGATCCCGGTGTCCCTGACCGAGGACGAGGTCGACCGCTACTACGAGGGCATGTCGAACGCCTCGCTGTGGCCGCTCTACCACGACGTGGTCGAGAAGCCGGAGTACCACCGCGCCTGGTGGGACACCTACGTGCAGGTCAACAAGCGGTTCGCCGAGCGCACCGCCGAGGTGGCGGCCGAGGGCGCGATCGTCTGGGTGCACGACTACCAGCTGCAACTGGTGCCGGCGATGCTGCGCCAGCGGCGGCCCGACCTGACCATCGGCTTCTTCCTGCACATCCCGTTCCCGCCGTACGAGCTGTTCACCCAGCTGCCGTGGCGCTCGGCGATCGTCGAGGGCCTGCTCGGGGCGGACCTGGTCGGCTTCCAGCTGCCCGCGGCCGCGACCAACTTCGTCCAGCTCGCCCGCCGGCTGCACGACCTCCCCGTGCACCGCAACCTCATCCAGTACGAGGGTCGGGTCGTGGCCGCGAAGGCCTTCCCCATCGCCATCGACGTCGCCGCCTTCGACGAGCTGGCCTCCTCCCCTGAGGTGCTGGCCCGGGCGGAGGAGATCCGCAAGGAGCTCGGCGAGCCGAGCAAGATCATCCTGGGCGTGGACCGGCTGGACTACACCAAGGGCATCGGCGTCCGGCTGGAGGCCTTCGAGGAGCTGCTCGAGGACGGCGTCCTCGAGGCGCCGGACACCGTCATGGTCCAGGTGGCCACGCCCAGCCGTGAGCGGGTCGAGCACTACGTGAACATGCGGGAGACCATCGAGCAGAAGGTCGGCCACATCAACGGCATCCACGGTTCTCTCGCCGGATCCGCCGTCCACTACTTCAACCAGTCGATGCCGCGTGAGGAGCTCGCCGCGCTCTACCGCGCGGCCGACGTCATGCTGGTCACGCCCTACCGCGACGGCATGAACCTCGTGGCCAAGGAGTACGTCGCGGCGCGCGGCGACCTGCGCGGTGCGCTCGTCCTCTCCGAGTTCGCGGGGGCGGCCGCCGAGCTCAAGCAGGCCTTCCTGGTCAATCCGCACGACATCACCGGGGTCAAGAACCAGCTGGTGCGGGCGCTGCGGATCGACCCGGAGGACGCCGCCAAGCGGATGCGGGCCATGCGCCGGCACCTGAAGCGCAACGACCTCGAGCACTGGGCGGGCTCCTTCTTCGACGCGCTCAACGCGCAGGCGGGCGCCGCTACGTGAGCGTGCTGCCCGCCGACCTGACCGCGGCACTGGAGACGGCCGCCGGCCGTCGTCCGCTGCTGGTCGCCAGCGACTACGACGGCGTCCTGGCCGAGCTCGTCGACGACCCCTCGGCGGCCGTGCCGCAGGACGGCGTCGCCGACGTGCTCGCGCGGCTGGCGGCTGCCGACGGGGTGACCGTCGCGTTGGTCAGCGGCCGCGGCGTCGACGACCTGCGGACGACGAGCGGACTGGACGGGCCGTTCCGCTGGATCGGCAGCCACGGCGCCGAGTTCGACGGGCCGCTGCAGCACGACCTGGCCGATCGGCGGGACGGGTTGCGCGACCGGCTGGCGCCGGTGGTGGCGGGCACCCCGGGTGCGCGGCTGGAGATCAAGCCGGCCAGCGTCGCCGTGCACGTCCGACAGGTCGCCGATCGCGCCGCGGGGACGGCGCTCCTGGAGCGGGTCCGCGCGATCGTCGATCCGTCACTGACGCTGAAGCCGGGCAAGGACGTGCTCGAGCTGGCGGTCACCGACGCCGACAAGGGGTCGGCCCTGCGCCGGCTCCGGACGGAGGTGGGCGCGGCGGTGGCGCTGTACCTCGGCGACGACCGCACCGACGAGGACGGGTTCGCCGCGCTCGACGACGGCGACATCTCCATCAAGGTGGGTGCCGGCGAAACGGTCGCCCGGTACCGGGTCGCCGACCCCGCCGGCGCGCTCGCGGCCCTCGAGCTCCTCACCGAACGGCTCGCGCCCGCCGCCTGACGGGGGGCTGACCAGGGCGGACGCCGGACGGCGCCGCGCTGGTCGCGGCGTGTCGGCCCGCTGCCCGAGGCGACCCGCCGCCCCGGGGTGGGTCGGCGATGCCGGTTCGGTCGACGTGTCGACCAGGACCGGACGCTGCCGGCGCGGCCCGGCCCGGCGGCTGACCTGCGGTTTCGCCTTTCCGCACGGGTCCGCGGCGTGCCTCGGGGTGCCGCGCGGCCAGGCCGCCCGGCGATCGGGCCGGTCGACATGGCGCCACCCCTGGCGGGCTGACCCCGGCTATGCACAACGATTCGGATCGCACCAGAGACGTGCGTCGGTCAGGCCCCGTGGTCGCCCCCCACACTCGGTCCCGTCGCCACAGGCGGCACACCTGCACGTTCTCCCTCAGGAAGGCTCCGCATGAGCACGGCACCTCAGGCACGCCGCGACCGGGGGGCGGGCTGGTTCGCCGACCGTCCGCTGTCGGTCAAGTTCGGGATCCTCCTGTCCACGGTCTTCCTCGGCTGCGCCGGCGTCCTCGGCTCCGTGCTGGTGGGCAACGCTTCCGTGCGCGCGGCCAACGCGGAGCTGGACGTGCTCAACGAGGCGGAGGAGCTGGTGCTGCAGATCGACACGCGCGCCAGCGAGCTCAAGGTCGACGGCTACAAGGCGGCTGTCCGCGAGAACCCGGCCGACCAGCTGCCCGAGCTCGCCGAGGACATCGCCACGCCCGAGGCCCTCATCGCGCAGCTGACGGCGCTGCCCCTGGACGGCGGGAACGCCGAGGCGATCGCCGAGATCGTGGCCACCTTCGGGGGTTACACGGACGCGATCACGGCCTACGTGGACGCGGCCGTGGCCGACCAGGCCGCAGCCCGGGTGCGCTGGGAGGACATCCAGGCAGCCAACGACATCACCGACAGTGCGGTCGGCGCCGCGAAGGATGCCCTCGCTGCCGGGAGCGACGCCGCTCAGGAGCGGCTCGAGGCGGCGATCACGAGGTCGCAGGTCGTGAGCCTGTCGGTCGCGGGTGCGGCAATGGCCGTGATGCTCGGCATCAGCCTGCTGACCCTCCGTTCGATCAAGCGGCCGGTGAGCCTGGTCAAGACCTCGCTCGAGGCGCTGGCCACCGGCGACCTCACCGTCACCACCGGAGTCCGCTCCCGCGACGAGATCGGCCAGATGGCGCAGTCGCTGGATGAGGCGCAGGCGAGCCTGCGCGAGGTGTTGTCATCGGTGGTGGCTTCGGCGGATGCGGTGGCGGCGTCGTCGGAGGAGCTGTCGGCGTCGTCGGCGCAGATCTCGGCCGGTGCGGAGGAGACCTCGGCGCAGTCAGGTGTGGTGTCCTCGGCCGCGGAGGAGGTCAGCCGGAACGTGCAGACGGTCGCGGCGGGTGCCGAGCAGATGGGCGCCTCCATCCGGGAGATCGCGTCGAACGCCGCGGAGGCCAGCGCGGTCGCCGCGAAGGCCGTGACAGCTGCGGCCACCACGACCGCGACGGTGGCCAAGCTGGGTGAGTCCTCGGCCGAGATCGGCAACGTGGTCAAGGTGATCACCTCGATCGCGGAGCAGACCAACCTGCTGGCGCTCAACGCGACGATCGAGGCCGCTCGGGCCGGCGAGGCGGGCAAGGGGTTCGCGGTGGTCGCGAACGAGGTGAAGGAGCTGGCGCAGGAGACGGCGAAGGCGACCGAGGACATCGCCCGCCGGGTGCTGGCCATCCAGGGTGACACCACCGCCGCGGTCACCGCGATCGAGGAGATCTCCACGATCGTCGCGCAGATCTCCGACCGGCAGACGACCATCGCCAGCGCGGTGGAGGAGCAGACCGCCACCACCAGCGAGATGTCCCGCTCGGTGCAGGAGGCGGCCAGCGGCACGACACGGATCGCGGAGAACATCACCGGGGTCTCCGCCGCGGCCGACTCGACCACCCAGGCCCTCGGTCAGACCCGCACCGCCGTCGACGAGCTGTCCCGGATGGCCGCCGACCTGCGCACCGGGGTCGGGCGGTTCACCTACTGAGCGGACCACCCAGCAGCGGCCCTTCCCTTCGCTGCACGGACTCACCACTGGCGGGTGCCCCATCCATCCCCTTCCGCACGGCCTCACCACGACAGGAGTTCCGACATGACGGTTGCCTCCACCGCCGACCGCCGCTCCCGCGGCCTCGGGGTGCGAGCCTCGGTCCTCGCGGTCGGGGCAGCCGGCATGGCTGCAGCCATCGGCGTCGGTGCCTTCGGCATCTACGAGCTCGAGGAGGCAGGGCAGAGCCTGCACCACTCCCACGCGCTGCAGGCCGCCCTGAGCACGATCCAGGACATCGAGACATCGAACTCCGACGTCACCGGCTGGCAGGCCGCCTACGCCTGGGACACCCGCCGCATCGGCGGGGCGGCCGCCGTGGCCGACGACAGCGCCAACCGGGCCGGCTTCCTGGACAGCGCCGACACCCTGCGCGGACATCTGGCGGCCATGCCGACCGAGGTGCTCGACGCCGACGAGCGGGCGGCATTCGCTGCCATCGAGGACCAGTGGGCGGCCTTCTTCGTCGTCGACAGCCAGGCGGTGGCCGCCTATGCCGCGGACGGCGAGGCAGCGGTCGAGACCGGCGACCAGCTGATCCTCGGCCCGGGCTGGGACGTGTACTACGAGGTCTTCGTGCTCACCGCCGAGCTGCGTGACTCCGTCGGCGCCCGCGTGGCGGCGGCGGCGACCGCTGCCGACGAGCAGCGGGCCCAGGCCCGGCTGGTCATGATCGTGGCGATCCTGCTGGGTGCGATCGCGACGTGCGCGCTGGCCCTGGTGGTGAGCCGGCGGATCGTCCGGCCGCTCGGCGCCGTCGTCGAGGTGGCCGAGGCCATGGCCGCCGGCGACCTGACCAGGACGACGGGCGTCGCTCGCGCGGACGAGGTCGGCCGTGCCGCCGCGGCCCTCGACTCGGCCGTGGCCGACCTGAGGGCAGTGCTGTCCTCGGTCGTCGGCTCGGCGGATGCGGTGGCGGCGTCGTCGGAGGAGTTGTCGGCGTCCTCGGCGCGGATCTCGGCGTCGGCGGCGGAGACCAGCGCACAGTCGGGTGTGGTCTCGGGTGCTGCGGAGGAGGTGTCCAGGAACGTGGCGACCGTGGCGGCCGGTGCCGAGCAGATGGGTGCCTCGATCCGGGAGATCGCGTCGAACGCGGCGGAGGCGAGTGAGGTGGCGACGCGTGCGGTGACCGCTGCGGAGAGCACGACCGGGACGGTGGCGAAGCTGGGCGAGTCCTCGGCCGAGATCGGCAACGTGGTGAAGGTGATCACGAGCATCGCCGAGCAGACCAACCTGCTGGCACTGAACGCGACGATCGAGGCAGCTCGGGCCGGTGACGCAGGAAAGGGGTTCGCGGTGGTCGCGAACGAGGTGAAGGAGCTGGCCCAGGAGACGGCCAAGGCGACCGAGGACATCGCCAAGCGGGTCGAGGCGATCCAGCACGACACCACGGCGGCGGTGGGCGCGATCGAGGAGATCAGCTCGATCGTGGCCCAGATCTCCGACCGGCAGACGACGATCGCGAGCGCCGTGGAGGAGCAGACCGCGACGACGAACGAGATGTCCCGGTCGGTCCAGGAGGCCGCGAGCGGCACCGGGCAGATCGCCGACAACATCACCGGCGTCTCCACCGCGGCCGGGTCCACCACCGAGGCGCTCACCCAGTCGCGCACCGCGGTCGACGAGCTCGCCCGCATGGCCGCCGACCTGCGCACCACCGTCGCGAGATTCACCTACTGATCCGCTGAGGGGCGACACCGCAGATTCATCTGTGGGCCGGGCGAAGAAAGGTCGCACCGGCTCGACCGACATGTCGACAGCGAAATCTCGGTGGTATGACGAATTCGAGAGGTCGGTCGACACGCCGTGAAACACGGAGCCTTTCGATACGCGGCAGCGCTAACTTTTCGGATGTTGCGCCTGTGACTCCAGCCATTGGGGCACGGCAATGTCGTATCACCCCTATTCGGAACTGGAGCTGAGAATGAGTAGCGGTCGGGCGCGTCACACGCGATTGATCCACGACCGAGGCGTCGCCACCAAGATCACCACCTCGGTGGGGATCGCGGTCCTCGTCGCCGTGCTGGTCGGCATCTTCGGGATGCAGGCCCTGTCGGCAACGGCGACCCGTACCACGGACATGTACGAGCAGAGCACCAAGGGCGCGCAGTTCGCCGAGCGGATGCGCTTCCACTTCATGGCCTACCGCCTGCAGTCGCTCAGTCGGACCACCGCGACGACGCCGGAGGCCAGGCAACAGGCCACGCAGGCGCGGGACGAGGCCGGCGTCGCGCTGGAGGAGACCGCCGAGCGTCTGCTCACCGAGACCCGACCCGGTGCCGAGGTCGAGGCGAAGCTCGACGAGGTGATGGGCGATTACGCCACCTACCTCGAGCTCGCGGCGCAGGCCAACGCCCACGCCGAGGCGGGTCGGATGGCCGAGTTCGACGACGTGCGGCAGAACCAGATCCCCCCGGTGAGCAACGGGCTGGTGCAGGGCCTGCAGGAGCTGTCCGAGCTGCAGTCCGACGCCGCCCGGGAGAGCGCGGCTGCCGCCGCGGACGCCTACGCATCGACCCGTACCGCCTTGCTCGTGCTGATCGTCGCCGGCAGCCTGCTGGCGCTGGGGGCCGGCATCCTCGTGGCCCGGACGATCAGCCGGGCGCTCAACAAGGTGCGGAAGGCCGCGGAACGGCTGGCCGAGGGTGATCTGACCCAGGAGACCGGCGTCGACCAGGCGGACGAGGTCGGCCGGATGGCCGCGGCGCTCGACGAGGCTCGCATGAACCTGCAGCAGGTCCTCGCGTCGGTGGTCGCCTCCGCGGATGCGGTGGCGGCGTCGTCGGAGGAGCTGTCGGCGTCGTCGGCGCAGATCGCGTCGTCGGCGGAGGAGACCTCGGCGCAGTCGGGTGTGGTCGCCGGTGCGGCCGAGGAGGTGTCCCGGAACGTGCAGACCGTCGCCGCCGGTGCCGAGCAGATGGGCGCCTCGATCCGGGAGATCGCGGCCAACGCGGCGGAGGCCAGCGAGGTCGCCACCCGGGCGGTGGAGGCGGCGGCGAACACCACCGCCACCGTCGCGAAGCTGGGCGACTCGTCGGCGGAGATCGGCAACGTGGTCAAGGTGATCACGTCGATCGCCGAGCAGACGAACCTGCTGGCGCTCAACGCCACGATCGAGGCTGCCCGCGCCGGCGAGGCCGGCAAGGGCTTCGCGGTGGTGGCCAACGAGGTGAAGGAGCTGGCGCAGGAGACGGCGAAGGCGACCGAGGACATCGCGCGCCGGGTGCAGGCGATCCAGGGTGACACCACCGCCGCGGTCACCGCGATCGAGGAGATCTCGACGATCGTCGCGCAGATCTCCGACCGGCAGACAACCATCGCCAGCGCGGTGGAGGAGCAGGAGGCCACCACCAACGAGATGTCGCGGTCGGTCCAGGAAGCCGCCACCGGCACCGGGCAGATCGCCGACAACATCACCGGCGTCTCCACCGCGGCCGATTCGACCACCCAGGCGCTGACCCAGACGCGCACCGCGGTCGACGAGTTGTCCCGCATGGCCGCCGACCTGCGCGGGACGGTGGGTCGCTTCACCTACTGACGGGCAGAGCGCATCGCAATGGGGTGGCGACCGGGAAGTCCGGTCGCCACCCATTGTTCGTGTGCGACGTCGTCGGGGACAGCGAGAAGCGGGGTGGCAACCTGATGCCCGGTCACGGCGCCACGCATTTCCAGTCCACATGAATGGCGCCATGTCGACACGTTCCAGGCGGCCATCGACCATTCTTGCGCCCCTTCCACGACACGCCGAAAATGTGGTGGATCGAGCTCGGACCCTGTCCTATTTTCTCACTGGACCACATGACGGCATCCCGTCCTCTGGGTCCATTCCGGCGCGACGAAGCCCCGTCCGCTGCGCACTCATTTCCAGCTCGGAGAAGCCCATGTCCGCTCAAGTCCCGGCCACACGTCCCGCAGGGAGGGGCGGTTGGTTCGCCGATCGGCCCATCGCCGTCAAGATCGGGGCCGCAGTCGGCGTCCTCGCGATCGTGGCCGTCAGCATGACGGTGATCGCGGTGTCCAGGCTCGGCGCCGTCGAGTCGGCCGCGACCCGCATCAACGAGAACGTCGTCACCCTCGCCGACCTGGCGAACATCCAGCGCTCCTGGCAGGGCGACCGGTCCCGCTACAACTCCTACAGCCTGACCGACGAGGCGACCAGGGCTGCGCTGCGGGCGGATCTGGCCGAGCGGCGCACGACCATCGAGGGCCAGTTGAGCGCCTACGCGGACGTGACCGTGAACAAGGAGGCGTTCGAGACCTTCCGTGGTCACGTGACCGACTACTACGAGATCGCCGACGGGCAGCTGCTGCCCGCGGCCGACCAGGGTGACCTGGCGACCGCAGCCCAGATCATCACCGGTCCGCTGCAGGAGGCCTCGGACGTGATCATGGACGAGTACAACGCCATCCAGGAGCGACGCGTGGCCGAGGGCCAGGCGGATACCGACGACGCCACAGCGATCGTCGGCACTGCCGTGATCACGCTCTGGGCTGCGCTGGCCGCTGGTATCGCGGTGGCGGGTGGCATCACCCTCGTCGTGGTGCGCCGGATCGTCTCGACGGTCAAGTCGGTCCAGGGCGCCGTGGAGGCGCTCGCCGAGGGCAACCTGACCGCGACCGTCGAGGTCCGGTCCCAGGACGAGCTGGGGCGCATGGCCGCCGCTCTCGACTCGGCCCAGCACAACCTGCGCTCGGTGCTGGGTTCGGTGGCGTCTTCGGCGGACGCGGTGGCGGCGAGCTCGGAGGAGCTGTCGGCGTCCTCGTCGCAGATCTCGGCCGGTGCGGAGGAGACCTCCGCGCAGGCCGGTGTGGTCTCCAGCGCCGCGGAGGAGGTGTCCCGCAGCGTGCAGACCGTCGCCGCCGGCGCCGAGCAGATGGGTGCCTCCATCCGCGAGATCGCCAGCAATGCCGCCGAGGCCAGCGAGGTCGCGGCGCGTGCTGTCACCGCCGCGGAGACGACGACGGCGACCGTGGCCAAGCTGGGTGAGTCCTCGGCCGAGATCGGCAACGTGGTGAAGGTGATCACCTCGATCGCCGAGCAGACCAACCTGCTGGCGCTCAACGCCACCATCGAGGCCGCTCGGGCCGGTGAGGCCGGTAAGGGCTTCGCGGTGGTGGCCAACGAGGTGAAGGAGCTGGCGCAGGAGACGGCGAAGGCGACCGAGGACATCGCCCGCCGGGTGCAGTCGATCCAGGGGGACACCACTGCCGCGGTCGCGGCGATCGAGGAGATCAGCTCCATCGTCGCGCAGATCTCCGACCGGCAGACCACGATCGCCAGCGCGGTGGAGGAGCAGACGGCGACGACCAACGAGATGTCGCGGTCGGTGCAGGAGGCCGCCGGCGGCACGACGGAGATCGCCAGCAACATCACCGGGGTCTCGACGGCCGCGGACTCCACCACCCAGGCGCTGACCCAGACCCAGACCGCCGTGGAGGAGCTGTCCCGGATGGCGGCCGACCTGCGCACCACCGTCGGGAGGTTCACCTACTGAGGAACGGCCCGTTCCAGCCCGTCGCCGGGCGGCGGGTGTCGGCCCCGTTCCTCGGGTGCCGATAACAGGCACGACGGCCGTGGCCGCCGGCGGATTCACCTCGACTCCGTCGGCGGCCCGCCGAGCACCCAACCGGATCGGCGTCCAGCCGGTTCGCGACGCGAGAGAGAAGGCAACAACGGTGGACGGTCTGGACGACATCGTCGAGGAGTTCCTGGTCGAGAGCCACGAGAACCTCGACCAACTCGACGGGGATCTCGTCGCCCTCGAGCAGGACCCGAACTCCCGCGAGCGCTTGTCCAGCATCTTCCGGACGATCCACACCATCAAGGGGACCAGCGGCTTCCTGGCGTTCAACCGGCTCGAGGAGGTCACCCACGGCGGCGAGAACATGCTCAGCCGGCTGCGGGACGGCGAGCTGGAGCTGACCCCCGCGCGGACCAGTGTCCTGCTGCGGATGGTCGACACCGTCCGCACACTGCTCGCCTCGATCGAGGCCAGCGGCGGAGAGGGGACCGTCGACGTCTCCGAGGTCGTCGCCGCCATCAGCGCCGCCATGGAGGACGCGCCCACCGCTCCCCCCGCTGCCCCGGCGCCGGCCGCCGCGACGCCGGCGACGCGGGCCGCGGCCAGGAAGCCGGCCGCGACCAACGCTGCGACCAAGGCTGCCACCAACGCTGTGACCAAGGCTGCCACCAAGGCTGTGACCAAGGCTGTGCCCGAGAAGACCGCGCCGGCTGCGGAGCCGTCCCCGCTCGCACCGGCCGAGCAGACCACTGCCCACCCTGTCGACGAGCTGCCCCAGGGAGCCCCCGTCATGCCCGACCCCACCGTCGAGGAACCGGCCGCGTCCGACCCCGCCGAGCACCCCGACGCCGAGGCGCCGGGCGGCGAGGTCACGAGTGGCCAGGTCCGCCGCGCCGTCGCCGACAGCACGATCCGCGTCGACGTCGACCTCCTCGACGAGCTGATGCTGCTCGTCGGCGAGCTGGTGCTCACCCGCAATCAGATCGTGCAGAACGTCGCCAGGCAGACCGACACCGACCTCATCCGGGCCTCGCAGCGGCTGAACCTGATCGCCAGCGAGCTGCAGGAAGGCGTCATGAAGACACGCATGCAGCCGATCGACCACATCTGGTCCAAGCTGCCCCGCGTCGTCCGCGACCTCGGCCTGCAGTGCGGCAAGAACGTGCGGCTGGAGATGGAGGGCCGGGAGACCGAGCTCGACAAGACCCTCCTCGAGGCCGTCAAGGACCCGCTGACCCACCTCGTCCGCAACTCCGTCGACCACGGGATCGAGACCCCCGAGGACCGCCGGGCTGCCGGCAAGCCCGCCGAGGGCGTTCTCACCCTGCGCGCCCGGCACGAGAGCGGCCAGGTCGTGGTCGAGGTCGCCGACGACGGCGCCGGCATCGACCCCGCCAAGCTGGGCGCCCGGGCCGTGCAGCGCGGCCTGGTCACCGCGGACGCCCTGACCCGGATGGGCCCGGCGGACATCCTGCAGCTGATCTTCCTCCCCGGCTTCTCGACCGCCGCCGCCGTCACCAACGTCTCCGGCCGCGGTGTCGGCATGGACGTGGTCAAGACCAACATCGAGTCGATCGGCGGCACCATCGAGGTCGAGTCCGAGGCCGGTCGCGGCACGGTCTGCCGGCTGCGGATCCCGCTGACCCTGGCGATCGTCCCCGCACTGACCGTCGAGTGCGCCGGTGACCGCTACGCCATCCCGCAGATCAGCCTGCAGGAGCTCGTGTCGCTGGACGCCGAGAAGGCCGCCAACGCCGTCGAGGAGGTCGGCGGCGCCCAGGTCTACCGGCTGCGTGGGGAACTCCTCCCGCTGGTCCGGCTGACCGACGTCCTCGGGCTGACGTCCGAGCGGCACGACGGTCACGTCGTCATCGCGGTGCTCCGGTCGGAGGGCCGCCGCTTCGGCCTGGTCGTCGACCGGGTCATCAACACCGAGGAGATCGTCGTCAAGGCGGTCGGCGGTCAGCTGAAGGCGATCGGCCTCTACTCCGGGGCCACGGTCCTCGGCGACGGCACGGTCGCGCTCATCCTCGACGTCCAGGCGCTGGCCCGCCGGGCCCTGCGCACCGAGACCGCCGAGCGCCAGGACACGCAGAAGGCCGCCGCGCTGGCCGCTGCCGCCAGTGAGACCGAGCGGCAGCGCATGCTGCTGGCCGCGATCGGCGGCGGGCGCCGCGTCGCGATCCCGCTCGACACGGTCACCCGGCTGGAGCAGGTCCGCGCCGACGCCGTCGAGAAGGTCGGCAACCGCGAGGTCGTGCAGTACCGCGGTGCGATCCTGCCGATCGTCCGGCTCGACCGGCACCTGGGCTCGTACGGGGAAGCCGACCGCGAGGTCCTCGAGGTGATCGTCTACGCCGACAACGGCCGTAGCGTCGCCATCGTCGTCGAGGAGATCCTCGACATCGTCGACGGCGAGGCCGCGATCCGCAGCGACATCGACGACCTCGGTCTGCTCGGCTCCGCCGTCCTCGGCGACAAGGTCACCGAGCTGCTCGACGTGCGCGCGGCGATCCTCGCCGCCGACCCTGCGTTCTTCAACGCGCCGACCTCGGCCACCACGACGCCGGACGGCGTCCCCACCGCACTGCTGGAGGTCTGACGTGACTGCCTCGATCGACATCAAGGCGACCGCGACGAGCGGTCAGCTGGCCACTTTCCGGCTGGACGGCGACCTCTACGGCGTCGAGGTCGAGCACGTGCAGGAGGTGCTGCGCACCCAGCAGCTGACCCGCGTGCCCCTGGCGCCGGCGGCCGTGGCCGGCCTGATCAACCTGCGGGGCCAGGTGGTCACCGCGATCGAGCTGCGGGAGCGGCTCGGCCGCCCCCCGCGCCCCGAGGGCATCGACGCCGTCGTCATCGTCGTCCGGCTGCACGGTGAGGCCGTGAGCCTGCTGGTCGACTCGATCGCCGACGTCGTCGACGTCGATGCGGCCGACTTCGAGGCGCCGCCGGACACCCTGGAGGGCCAGGCCCGCGAGCTGATCCGCGGCGCCTACAAGCTCGACGGCACGCTGCTGCTCGCCCTCGACGTCCAGAAGGCCGTCAGCGCCTGAGATCCGGACGTTTGTCCACGAACGGCCGTAACTGAGGGTGAGTGGTCGGCTGCGCTGTGACCACGAACGCGCGGTGACCGGTAGGCCCCCTCCCGCCAAGGGGTGAGGTCGCGATGGCGGCTGCCCGACGGGCGCGGGAGCATGAACCTTCGCTCGTCCGAGGGGGACCGCCATGCCGTACTCGCTGGTCAGTGCCGCGACGCTCGGCTTCGACCTGGTCCGGCTGCCCGCCGGCCGGTTCGTGGCCGACACCCTGCTGACGGGCCTGCTCGCCGGTCCGGCCGAGCTGACGCGGCTGGCGCAGGTGCACCCCGCCCGCGGCCTCGCCGCCGACCAGCGGGGTGCGCTGGCCGTCCGTTCCCGCAAGGCCCGTGAGCTCGCTGCCGCCGTCCCGCACGTGCGCGGTCTCGACCCGGGAACCGGGACGGACGGCGCCGACCGCACCGCCGTGCTGGTGGCGCAGCTCGAGCAGGGCACGATCGGCGACGCCGCGACCCTCGAGCGACTCCTCCGGGACGACGTCCTCGGGCACGAGCACCCGGCCGCGAGCGCTGCGGACGACGGCGAGCGCGACGCGGCCGCCGACGTCCTCGCCGACGCCGCCGTCGGCTGGTGGGCCACCGGCGTGCTGCCCCCGCTGGTCCGCCGGGAGCTGACCGAGCCGCTCGAGCGCGCCGCGCTCGCCCCCGCCGAGGCGTCGGCCGTCGACCTCGGCCCGGCGTCGGCCGCCCTCCGCGACCTGCTGGGTGTCCTCGCCTCGCTCGACGGCGCCGGCCGGGTCGCCTGGCGCTCGGCCGTGGACGCCGGACGCGGTGATCACCGCTCGTGGGCCACCGCCATGCACGAGGCCTCGTGGGCCGCCCACGTCAGCGGCCGCACCCGCACGCTGGCCACCGCGCACCTGCTCGCCGTCCGGGCGTTCCTGGACGGCGGCTTCGACGGCCGGGACGGCGCGCACGGACTGTGGAACGCGGTCGCGGGCTGCGTCCAGGGGCTGGCGATGGCCGACCTGCTGGACGAGCGCTCGGTCGAGGTCGTGACCGCACCCCTGGGCCGCCTCGCCGGCTGATCACCCCCGCGAGGAGGCCGCCGAGCCGGCCTTCCCAAGCTGTTCTCCTCCTGCACTCAAGCACCGCCCGCCGGTGCCGATAACTGTTGCGACAGAGCCTGCAGGTGCCAGGCGCAACGGCCTTGCAGGGCGCGGGAGGATGCACGTGAACCCGATTCGGGTGCTGGTCGTGGACGACTCGGTCGTCGTCCGCAAGATCGTCACCGACGTGCTCTCCGAGGACGCGGGGATCGACGTCGTCGGGACGGCCGTCAACGGCAAGGTGGCGCTGACCAAGCTCGAGTCGCTGCGGCCCGACCTGATCACGATGGACATCGAGATGCCGGAGATGAACGGCATCGACGCGGTGCGGGCCATCCGCGCCCAGCGCAACCGCATCCCGATCATCATGTTCAGCACGCTCACCGAACGGGGTGCCTCGGCCACCCTCGACGCGCTCTCGGCCGGTGCCAGCGACTACGTCACCAAGCCGGCCAACGTCGGCAGCGTGGGCCAGTCGATGGACAGCGTCCGCCAGCAGCTCATCCCCCGGATCAAGGCGCTGCTCGGGCGACCGGCCCAGGCGCCCGCTCAGCGTGCGGCGGCGGTGCCGCCACCGCGCCCGCCGGTGGCCCGGACCGCGCCCCCGAAGCCGCCGGCCGTGCTGGTCGTCGGGGCCTCCACCGGTGGCCCCGAGGCGCTGACCCGCGTCATCGCCGCCCTGCCCCCGACGTTCCCCCTGCCGGTCCTGGTCGTGCAGCACATGCCGCCGGTCTTCACCCGTCAGTTCGCGCAGCGGCTGGACCGGCTCACCGCGCTGCGCGTGGTCGAGGCCGTCGACGGCACGCCCCTGGTGCCGGGCACCGTCCAGCTCGCGCCGGGCGACCACCACCTGGTCGTCCGGACCACGCGGCAGGGCCTGACGACGGCGCTCAACCAGGAGCCGCCGGAGAACTTCTGCCGCCCCGCGGTCGACCCGCTCTTCCGCTCGGCCGTGGCCGCGTACGAGGGGGCCGTCCTCGGGGTCGTCCTCACCGGGATGGGCTCGGACGGCCGCGCCGGCGCCGCCGAGATCCGGGCCGCGGGCGGGGCCGTCGTCGTCCAGGACCAGGCGACCTCCGTCGTCTGGGGCATGCCCGGCGCGATCGTCAACGCCGGCCTCGCCGACGAGGTCCTCCCGCTCGACCGCATCGCCGAATCCGTCGTCCGGCGTCTCGACGCCGCCGTTCTCCCAGGGGGACCCCGGCGATGACTCTCGCCACCACGCACTTCGACTGGGTGCGCGAACTCGTCCGCCGCGAGAGCGCCATCGTGCTGCAGCCGGGCAAGGAGTACCTCGTCGAGGCACGGCTGCTGCCGATCGCCCGCAAACTGGGCCTGCCCGACGTCGCGAAGTTCGTCGAGACGGTGCGCCAGCGGCCCGACGTGGACAGCACCCGCCGCATCGTCGAGGCGCTCACCACGAACGAGACGTCCTGGTTCCGTGACGGTGATCCGTTCACCGCCCTGACGGGCACGGTGCTGCCCCAGCTCCTCGCCGCCCGCGGGCCGAACGAGCGGCTGCAGATCTGGTCGGCGGCCTGCTCGAGCGGGCAGGAGCCGTACACGATCGCGATGCTGCTCGAGGACGCCCTCCCGGGCGCCGCCACCCGCGTCTCCATCACCGCCACCGACTACTCGCGGGAGATGGTCGAGCGGACCAGGGCCGGCCGGTTCAGCCAGCTCGAGGTCAACCGCGGGCTGCCCGCCCCGATGCTCGTGCGGCACTTCACCCGCACCGGCAACGAGTGGGAGGTGGCACCGGCGTTGCGGCGCATGGTCTCGGTGAGCGAGTGCAACCTCGCCACCCCGCTGCCGCGGATGGGCCCGTTCGACGTGGTCTACCTGCGCAACGTGCTCATCTACTTCGACCTGCCCACCAAGCAGTCGATCCTCCGCCGGGTCCGCGACCTGATGCGCCCCGACGGCTGGCTGTTCCTGGGTGCCGCCGAGACCACGCTCGGCGTCGACGACTCGTGGGAGCGGGTCGTCCTGGGCCGCAGCTCCGCCTACCGCCCGCTGAAGGGGGCCTGACGTGCGTGCACTGGTGATCGACGATTCCCGGGCGATGCGCCGGATCGTCACGTCGATCCTGGAGGGGATCGGCTACGAGGTACGGGCCGCCGGCCACGGCCGGGAGGGGCTCGACGTCCTCGACGAGGGCTGGCTGCCCGACCTGGCCTGCGTGGACTGGAACATGCCGGTCATGGACGGGCTGCAGTTCGTCTCCGCCGTCCGGGCCAACCCGGCCTGGCGCTCCGTGACCATCATGATGGTCACGTCGGAGAGCGAGCACACCCAGATCGTGCGGGCGCTGGCCGCCGGCGCGCACGAGTACGTGATCAAGCCGTTCACGGCCGACGCGATCCGCGACAAGCTGGCGCTGCTCGGCCTGCTCCCCCAGGGGGCCGTGCTGTGACCGCGTTCCCGACCTCAGGGACCGACACCGGGCAGCGCCGCCGCGCCGGCGACGCCCGCCCGCTGATCACCGGGCTCATCGACGAGGCGACGGTCGAGTCGATCGCTGCCGAGGCGTGGGTGGCGCTGGTCGGCGAGGACGAGGTCCTCGTCCCCCTCCCGACGGCGCTGCCCGGCGAGGTGCTGTCCAGCTGGGTCGACGTCGTCGGCCCGTGGACCGGGTCCGTGGTGCTCACCACCGGCCGGGACACCGCCGCCGAGCTCACCCGGTCGCTGCTCGGCCCCGCCGCCCCCGACGTGCTCGACGACGAGGACGTCGCCGACGCGTTCGGCGAGATCGCCAACGTGGTCGGGGGCAACGTCAAGGCCGCACTGCCCGGGCCGTCCGCCCTGAGCCTGCCCGGCGTCGGGGAGGCACCGGCGGTCCGCAATCCGGACGACGTCTGCCGCCTCGAGGTCCTGTGGCGCGGCGAGCCCGTCGTCATCTCCGTGCAGGGCGCACTTCCTGCCCTGCCGGTTGCCCACCCGCACGCGAACGATCACGAGAACAACGAGGTGCCCCTGTGAAGATCCTGGTCGCCGATGACAGCCGCGTCATGCGGCAGATCGTCATCCGCACCCTGCGCCAGGCCGGTTACGACGACCACGAGATCGTCGAGGCCGAGGACGGCGCCGACGCGCTGGCGAAGGTCGGCTCGGAGCAGCCCGACCTGGTGCTGTCGGACTGGAACATGCCCAACATGACCGGCATCGAGTGCCTGCAGGCGCTGCGGTCGTCGGGTCAGGCCGTGCCGTTCGGCTTCGTCACCTCCGAGGGCTCCCCGGAGATGCGGGAGAAGGCCGCCTCCGCGGGCGCGCTGTTCCTCATCGCCAAGCCGTTCACCGAGGACACGTTCAAGGAGCACCTCGACGGGATGCTGGCATGACCGCGGGTGTGGTCGAGCTGCCGGCGGCCAAGGACGTCCGCGACCTCCTGGCCGGCCTGGTGGGCAAGGACGTGAGCGTCTCCCCCGGAGCCCCGGTCACCCCGACGCCGGACGCGCCGGTCTCCGTGGCGGTGTACATCGACCCGCAGATGGCGATCAACGCCCTGTGCGTGATGGACCTGGCCGCGTCGGCCTACACAGGCGCGGCGCTCGCGCTCCTGCCGCCCGGTGGCGCGCAGGACGCCGTCGAGGAGGACGGCGAGCTCAGCGGGATGATGGTCGAGGCGCTGCACGAGGTCGTCAACGTCGTCTCGGCGCTGTTCAACACTGCCGGCGCCCCGCACTCGAAGCTGCACAAGCTCTACGCGCCCGGGGACGAGCTGCCCGGCGACATCGCCGGGATGCTCGCCAACTTCAACCGGCTCGACCTCACGGTCGACATCCCGGGCTACGGCAAGGGCGCGCTCTCCCTCGTGCTCTGACGGGGGGCGTTCCCCCGCTCTACACGAGGGCGGGGGAACGGTCGCCCTGCACGCTGGGCAGGCAGGCCCACACGTGCTTGGCGCCGCCGTCGACGTACCACCCGTGGGCGACCGACATGCGGGCCACCAGGTGCAGGCCCAGGCCCCCTTGGGCGGGGTCGCGGTCGACCGCCGGCTCGGGGAGCTGCTGCGGCGCTCGGTCGCTCACGTCGAGCAGCCAGCCGCCGCTGCCGGCGATCACGGTGGCCACCACCGGGCACTCCCCGTGCCGCAGCGCGTTCGACGCGAGCTCGTCGAAGGCGAGGATCAGGCGCTCGGCCGCGGACTCGTCGGACATGCCGGGCATGCCCACGGCGTCCAGCCGGTCACGGAGACCCGACCGGGCGCCGGGCAGCTGGGCCACCGACCCCAGGTGCCAGCGCCACACCTCGCCCCGCCCGTCGGGCAGAGGTCGAAGCGGCCACGAGTGCCTGCCCATGGCCTCTCCCCCCGTCGCGATCTGTTTCACGTCGGGCGGGAGATGCCCAGCCCGGAGGCGGGTGAACCACCGAGACCGCAACGGATCCGTCGTTGTGGCCCAGGCCACTCCACCACCGGCGTGTCAGGCTGGCGTCGGACCTCCGGGAGCGTCGTCGACGCGCAGCGCCACGAGCGCGACGTCGTCCTGCGGTGTGCCGCCGAGCATCCGGTCCAGGACGGCGTCGCAGAACTCCTCCAGGGGCCGGGGAGCGAGGTCGCGCGCCGCCGCGACCAGACGGGCGGTGCCGGCGTCGAACGTGGCGTCGCGCCGCTCCACCAGGCCGTCGGTGTAGAGCAGCACGGTGTCGCCCGGTGCCAGCGTCGTGACCGACTCGCTGCGCACGGCCGCCGGGTCGACGCCGATCAGCAGGTCGCCGATCGTGCCGCCCAGCAGGGTGACCTCGCCGTCGGGCGACACCACCAGGGGCACCGGGTGCCCGGCGCTCGCCCAGCGCAGCAGGAATCCGGTCCCGGAGCGCTCGAGCCGCGCGAGGGCCGCGGTCGCCAGGATGTCCGGGTGCATGGCGACGACGGCCTCGTCGAAGGCCCGGAGCGCGTCGGCCGGTCCCCCGCCGCCTGCGTGTGCGACGCCGCGCAGCAGGCCGCGGAGCTGGCCCATCACCGCGGCCGCCGCCGTGTCGTGGCCGGTGACGTCGCCGATGACGACGACCGGCGTGCCGTCGCGGAGGAGGAAGGCGTCGTACCAGTCGCCCCCGATGCGGGCGGCCTCGGCCGCCGGCACGTAGCGGACCGCGACGCGTGCGCCCGGCAGCGGCGGCGGGTCGGTGAGCAGGCTCCGCTGCAGCGCTTCGGCGAGCTGGAACTGCTGGCTGTTCCGGTGCACCCGATCGACGGCCCGGCCGGCCTGGACCGCCACCTCCCGCGCCGTCTCCAGGTCGGCCCCGGACAGCTCCCGGCCAGGATCGAGGTAGAGCGTCAGGACGCCGACGGTCCTCGCCTCGGCAGGTAGAGGCAGGACGACCACGGACTCGGGCCTGAGTTCGCGCAGGATGTCCGCCGAGGGGCCCGGTTCCATCAGCCCCAGGACGACGTGGACGGACTCGCGGACCGGCACACCGGCGGTCAGTGCCCGCGCGACCGGTGAGGTCGGGGGCAGCCACTCGAGCCGGACGTCGGTGTAGTGCTCGAGCAGGTCGCGCCGCGCGGGATCGGCGTGCCAGCAGCCGACGTCCCGGGCACGCCCCTCCCGGTCGACGACTGTGACGATGCACGCGTCGGTGAGGGTCGGCACGACCAGGCGGGCCAGCCGGCCCAGCGCCGCTTCGCCGTCCAGGGCGCCGGCCAGCTCCGCGGCGAGGCGGGCCAGCAGGGTCGTGCGGGCCTGGGCACGGCGGGCGGTCTCCTCCGCCCGGCGCCGGTCGGTGACGTCGGTCAGGTGGATCGCGAGCGTGTCCGGACCGGGCCAGACGTGCAGCTCGCACCAGCCGCCGGGGGTGCGGGGGTGAGCGGCGCTCAGGCTGACCGACCGGCCGCTGGTCGCCGCGGTGCGGCAGGCGGCCTCGATGGCCGTCCCGCCGAGTTCGGGCACCGCCGTCCAGAGGTCGCCGAGCAGGTGGCTGCGCTCGCGACCGAGCGTCCGCTCCGCCTCGGCGTTGAGATAGCGCACCCGCCAGTCACCGTCGAGCAGGACGAAGGCGGTGGGCATCCACTCCAGCACGTCCACCGACGACGTGCCCGGCCCGGAGCAGGACGGAACCGCGTGCAACACCGACATGCCCTGCGCGCTGCTCACGGCCCGTCCGCCACGTCGGTCCCCCACCCCACCGCCCGGACGTCACCCCGTTGCTGGAGCGGAGTCCGCGCCGGGCGCACGCGGCCGTGCAACAAGTGTGACGACCGCTACCCCTGTTGCCTAGGGTCCACCGACCCGGCGGTGTCAGCGGCCGGTGACGACCCGGACGACGGCGTTGATCGCCGCGACGCCCTGGTCGTCCCAGAGGATGGGGTAGCGGTTGCTGTCGGGCACCTCGAGGGCGGTGATGCCTGGCCGGTCGAGCCCGAGCCCGGCAAGGCGCAGGCAGCGAAGAGTGATGTGACGACCGCACTCAGTTATGGCAATCGTGTGACTTTCCGCATGTGGTTCGTTGCTGACTGTGAACGACCTGGCAGTGTGCGGAACTGCTCGGTTCTCTTCGTCACGACGGCGTGAGGTGTGCAGTGACCCGTTCTCCAGCATCGACCCGGCTCGGTCATCGTTCCCGACGGCCGCGTCTGACGGCCCGGTCGGTCGCGGTGGCTGTGCTGACCGTCGCGGTCGTGGCCGGTTCGGCGACCGGGGTGTTGGCCGCGCCGGCGTCGCCGCCGACGGCGGCAGTGGCGGTGAGCGAGGCGCTGGCGCCGGTGCTGCGCGGGGCGGCGACGGCGGCGGGCACCGGCTCGGAGTCGCTGCGCTTCTACGCCCGCACGGTCGGGGCGAGCACCTGGGATCTGCTGGACGGGGTGTCGGTGGCCGGGCGGACCGCGTTCCGGGCGCTGCCGGCTGACCGGCTGGACATCGGTGAGGCCTTCGAGTACCGCATCGATCACTGCGACGGCAGCGGCTGCAACCCCTCGGCGGTGCAGACCGGGCACGTCTCCCCTGACGTGGCCGCCGGGTCCCGGCCGGGGGCGACCCGGCTGCCCTTCGCCATCGGGGACAAGATCTCCGCTCAGGTCGACGTGGGCAGCGGCAACCTGCTGGTCTCGACCACCCAGATGAGCGTGCGCCGGGTCAACGGCTCGCTGGACCTCGGGGTCATCTACAACGGGCGCACGCTGGCGCCCGGGTCGCGATTCAACTCGGTGATCAGCCCTGGGTGGCGGTTCTCCACCGGCAACGACGTGCGGCTGTTGCTGACCGGGGCCAACCGGATCGTCTTCTACGGCCCCGGCGGGCTGACCGGCACCTTCACGTCCAGCGGCACCGGCTACGTCTCGCCAAAGACGATGAAGGCAACCCTGACCCGCGACACGACGGCGAACGAGTACCGGTTGGAGATGCACGGCTCGGGGGACCGGTACGTGTTCGGGTCGGCCGGGCGGCTGCTGCGGGTCGTGGACCGCAACGACAACGTCACCAGCGTCTCGTACGGCTACGGCATCCTGAACCAGGTGCAAGGCGCTGTCGGTGAGCACGGCGCGCGCACCGTCAACGTCTCCTCCGACACCGGGAGCGGCCGGATCACCGGGCTGTCCCAGTCCCCGGCCGGGGCGGCGGCGCGCTCGGTGGAGTATAGCTACGACGGCGACGGCCGGCTGGACGAGATCGTCGACGTGCTCGGCCGGTCGACCACCTTCGGCTACAGCGCCGCCGGGGACCTGACCTCGATCACCGCCCCGGGCGGCGCGGAGACCCGCTTCACCTACGACAGCGAGCACCGCGTCACCGAGGTGTCCCAGCCCTCCGCGGGCACCGACCGCGCGGTCACCCGGATCGTCTACGACACCGGCTCGACCGTGGTCGCCGACCCGAACACCGATCAGTCCCAGCCGGTGTCCGCGGTGCCTAACACCCGGTACGACCTCAAGGCCGGAGAGCGGCTGCTCCTGGTGGAGAAGACCACCGACCCCACCGGCGTGGAGCAGGAGCGCACCTACACCCCGTTCTACGACGTCGCCTCGGCCACCAACTCCTCCGGCACGACGACGTTCGGCTACGACCCGAACATCAACGGCGGCGAGTCGCTGACCAGCACCACCTCCGCCACCGGCGCCGCGTCGTCGTTCGGCTACGCCAACGCCGCGCCGGCGCAGTACCTGCCGTCCGAAGGCGAGGACGCTCAGGGCAACGCCTCGACGTACGGGTACGACGACAAGGGCAACTTCGGCTCGAGCTCGGATTCCTCCGGCGCGACGGCGCGCGTGGAGCGCAACGGCGACGGGACGATCGACGCCGCCTTCGACCCCAAGGACCACAAGACCGACTACACCAACGACGCCGTCAAGCAGCTGACCGGCATCGCCCCGCCGGCGGGCAACAGCCTGGGCAACCGGGCCTACACCTACGACCCCTACGGCCGGATCCAGACGTTCACCTCCGGGCGCAACGTCGTGGAGACCTACAGCTACGACGCCGCCGACCGGGTCACCGAGATCGACTACTCCGATACCACGGCCTCGGTGTCCTACACCTACGACTCCGCCGGGCGGGTGCAGACCCGCACCGACGGCTCCGGGATCACCACCTACACCTATGACCCGCTCGGGCGGCTGGCCTCACGCCTGCACTCCGCCGGCGGCGGGCTGCAGAGCTACGGCTACGACCTGGTCGGCAACCTGGTCACCGAGTCCGACGCCACCCCGGTCACCGGGACGGGGACCACCACCCACACCTACGACACCCGCAACCTGATCAAGAGCACCGTCACCCCCGACGGGCGGACCATCCGCTACGCCCACGACCCCGACCGGCGCCGCACCGACGTCTGGATGGGCACCAACACCGGCAACACCACCTGGGCCGCGCACACCCACACCGACTACAACGAGGCCGGGCAGATCACCCGCGTGTGGACCGCCCGCGCCAGCAATGACGCCACCCGGGTGTCCGACCTGTCCTACGACTACACCTCACCCGGCTCGGGCGCCTGCGTCACCGCGCTGCAGCCGGCCGGCACCAAGACCGCGCTGCGCTGGGCGCAGACCGATCACATCGCCGGCACCACGACCAGCTACTGCTACGACGGCGGCAACCGGCTCACCCGGGCCTCCACCTCCGGTGGGGACACCTGGGCCTACTCCTACGACGCCAACGGCAACCGCACCGAGACCCGCAAGAACGGCACCGTCGTGCAGACCCAGACGGTCAACTCCGCCAACCAGCTCACCGGCACCGGCTACACCTACGACGGCGCCGGCAACCTCACCACCGCCCCCGGCGGAATGACCCTGACCTACAACGGCAGCAACCAGCTGACCGGCCGCTCGGGCTCGGCCAACGGCTCCTACGTCTTCGCCGGCAGCAACCAGAACGAGCTCATCTCCCAGGTCGTCCCCGGCGGCAACACCTACGACTACACCTGGGGCCGCACCGACCGACACGGCCTGCCGCTGCTGGAGAAGTTCACCAACCCCAACGGCACCAACACCCTCTGGCACGACGACGCCGGCAGCCCGCTGGCCATCCGCACCTTCTCCGGCGGCGTGGCCTACTACGCCCTCGACGGCCTCGGCTCACCGGTCGCCCTGGTCAACACCAACGGTGTGCACATCGCCTCGTACTCCTACGACCCCTACGGCGAGATCACCGTCACCAACCTGACCAACAACGCCGCCACCAACCTCAACCCCTACCGGTTCACCGGCGGCCTCCACGACCGCACCACCGGCTACCTCAAGCTCGGGCAGCGCTTCTACGATCCGGCGACCGGGCAATGGACTCAGCAGGATGCAGTCGAGCCGCTGGCGAATCCAACGCGCGCCAACCGCTACCAGTACGCCGGCAGCGACCCAATAAATTTCGTGGATATGACTGGCCTGTACCCCTACCCAGAACCTGACCCCTACGAGTTCAATACGATCTGCACGGCTGACTACTGCTCAGAGATCGAAGGAGTGCCGCTGCCATACAACTACAGTTGTGTCGCCGGGTTCGGCCTCGCAAGCATCTCGGTAGCCGCTTTCGCGACGGGACCCTTCGCGGTGGCCGCGAGCATTTTCATCACCGCGGGATCCATGGGTTGCTAGTGCGGATCCGTACCCAGTCAAGGAGGCTTACCATCGGCACACAGCGAACGCCAGCGTCGGCTAGATTGCGGCTAGCAAGCCGAGCACTGCAGGGACTCTGGGCAGTGAGCCTGACCCTCTGGCTCTTTTTGTCGGTGACCGGCGATCCGGAGGGTCTGATGGCTCGACGCATCTTGCTGACGCTGACTCTGTTATTTCTCGCGGCCTTCTGTGTGACCGAGACTCTTTTGTGGAGATCCCGTAGGCGCTAGCCCGGATCTTTCGTGCGGCCTCAGCGGTTCATGATCGTCGGTGTTCCGGCCCGCGTGGTCGGGAGAATCGCATCGGGGTGTGACGGTTCCCCCCGATATCGTTCGGGTGTGTGAACCGCCCCGGCTAGATCACCGTCACCAACCTGACCAACAACGCCGCCACCAACCTCAACCCCTACCGCTTCACCGGCAGCCTTTTCGACCGCACCACCGGCCACCGCAAACTCGGTGAGCGGTTCTACGATGCCGCGTCGGGGCGCTTTACGCAGCAAGACTCCCTCGAGCCGCTCGCTCGACCCAATCCGTGCTAACCGTTACTAGCACGCCGGAACCAACCCGGTCAATCGGGTCGACCCGACGGGGCTGCTCAATGTCGGCAGTCTGGTCTCGAGCTGTGCGGAGGGCGCCGTAGAGGGTGTAGTCACTGGCTTGTTCACAGGAACCTTGTATGCCGTCGGCGGCGCCTTAGTGAAGGCTGGCGTAGGTTGTGCATTCGACGTCGCCGTCGACGCAGCCAGCCAAATTGGGGCCACTGACTTGGCGTATGCACTGGAAGGCCTGAGCTTCCTTCTAGATCTCGCCGAATACGCTAAGCTAATCATCTTGGAGCTCTTGTGGAAACTGTGATCGTAGGAGTGCTCGTCGCACTCGCCATTCTCGCGGGGATCGGCGGTCTCTATTATCACCTCACGCGAAAATAAGGAGCGTCGACACCGCTCCTTTGTGGCTGCATAGTCCCGCGTGACCGCGGCTGAAGCAGCACTGGGTTTGCTGATCGGGGGCTGCGCAATCCGATTCCGGGTTGGCCGGCCGATGATGGAGGCGCCTGACTGCAATCGGATTCGGTCGCGAGGCTTGTCCGTCAGCCGACCGCGGCGCGGATCTCGTCGGTGATCGCGGCGACGCCCTGCTCGGCCCAGAGGATCGAGTAGTGGTTGCTGTCGGGCACCAGCCGCGCCCGGATGCCCGCCTGCTCCAGCCCCATCGAGCCGAGGCGCTGCTCGTCGTAGATGCCCGGTGTTTCGTCCAGCAGCCCCCGCGCGGCCCACAGCAGCGTGGCCGACACCGGCAGGTTCGCGGTCGCCTCGAGCACCCGCTCGTTGACGAGGAAGTCCCCGCCGTCCACCCGCACCGCCTCGGGCACGACGGCGCTGCGCAGCCCGCCGTCCGCAGGCACGACATCGCGGGCGAGGTAGGCCGCGACCGACGGGACGTCGACCCACGGCCCGACGGCCGGGTGCTGCGACCAGAACGCCCGGACGGCGGCCAGGTCGGGGAACACCATGGACAGCCGCTGCAGCGCCGGGCCGAGGACGGCGGCGAGCTTCGCGTCGACGTCCGCGCCCGGCGGGTCCGGGAACGGCAGCCCGCCGTCGACCATGACCAGCCCGCGCACCCGGTCGCGGGCGACGCCGGCCGCCGCCATCGCGACCACGAACCCGCCCATCGAGTGGCCGGCGAGCACGGCGCGCTCGACGCCGTGGGCGTCGAGCAGGGCCAGCACGTCCTCGGCGTGGCCCTCGATCCCGTACGGCCTCGGTAGCCCGGCTGAGAGTGCCCGTCCGCGCAGGTCGGGGGCCAGCACGTGGTGCCCGCCCGCCAGCGCCTGGGCGACCCGGGCCCACGACAGCCCGTTGCCGGTGATGCCGTGCACCAGCACGACGGTGGGTGCGTCGGGTGCGTCGGCGGCCCAGCGCAGGACGGAGAGGTCCCCGCCGCGCACCGGCACGGCGATCTGCTCGGGATCCCGGAACTCGGTCACGCCCTCCACCCTGCCCGGCCGCTCGCCGCGCCGCACGCCCGGTTCAGGCCCGCTCGATCGCGAAGGCGAGCAGGAACCCGAGGGTGGCGATGACGCCGGTCCAGGTGCGGGTCCGTTCGAAGGCCTCGGGAATCATCGTGTCGGCGACCATCGTCAGGATGGCCCCGGCCGCGACCGCGGTGATCACCGCGATCAGCTGCGGCGACGCGCCGCCCAGCGCCGAATACCCGAGCAGGGCGGCCAGGCCGCTGGCCAGCGCGATGCCGCCCCAGACGCCGAACACGTAGCGGGCCGGTCGCCCGGCCGCCTTCATGCCGGCGGCGCTGGAGAGGCCCTCGGGCACGTTGGAGATGAAGACCGCCGCCAGCATCGACGCGCTCACCGTGCCGCCGGAGAGCAGCCCGAGCCCGAGGACCACCGATTCCGGCACCCCGTCGAGCAGGGCACCCACGGCGATCGCAGCGCCGCTGCCCTCCTGCTGCTGCTCGGTGGGCTGGTCCTCGTCGCCGCCGCCCGAGCGCTTGCGGTGCCGCGCGCCGCGGCGGGCGAGCAGCGCGTTCGCGCCGACGTAGGCCAGGGCGCCGCCGACGAAGCCGAGGGCCGTGGGCGGCAGGCCGCCGGTGTCGGCCGCCTCGGCCATCAGGTCGAAGGCCACCGCGGAGATGAGGACCCCCGACCCGAAGGCCATGACCGAGGCGATCACCCGCCGGGGCACGCGCACGAACCAGGCGACGGCGGCGCCGAGGACGAGGGCGCCTCCGCCGAGGAGGCCCCACAGACCCGCCTCGAGCCACGTGGGCACGGTCAGTCCGGGTGGCTGAGGAGGTAGCGGCCGAAGTGCGGCACCGTGAACGCGATCTGGCCGCGCTCGGCGGAGTAGACCAGCCCCTTCTTGATCAGCGAGTCGCGCGCCGGTGACAGCGACGCGGGCTTGCGGCCCAGCGACACCGCCACCTCGGAGGTGGCCACCGCGGCACCCTGCGGACCGCCGAGCTCGGCCATCGCGTGCATGTACTCGCGCTCGGCCGGGGTCGCTCGGTCGTAGCGGGAGCCGAAGAAGCCGACGGCGAGCTCGGCCTCGGCGACCGGTGCGGCCATCGCGACGTCCGCCGCGGTGATGGGAGAGGACGCCGCGACGTCCCAGGTGACCTTGCCGTAGGCCTGCACGAAGTACGGGTAGCCGTCGGCGGCGGCGTAGAGGGCGTCCAGGGCGTCCTGCTCGAAGGTCACGTCCTCGCGCTCGGCCGGGGCGAGCAGCGCCCGGTCGGCGGCGGACCGGTCCAGCCGGTCGATGCGCAGATACCGGAACAGCCGCTCGCTGTAGCTCTTGGACGCGCTCAGGACGGCGGGCAGGTGCGGGAGCCCCGCGCCGACCACGATCAGTGGCGCGCCCTGCTGGGAGAGCTCGTGGCAGGCCGCGCAGATGGCCGAGACGTCGTCGGGCTGCACGTCCTGCATCTCGTCGATGAACAGCGCGATCCCGCTGCCGATGTCGGCGGCCACGCCGGCGGCGTCGGTGAGCAGCTCGACCAGGTCGATCTCCATGTCGCCGGAGTCGCCCCGGCCGGTGGCCGGCGGCACGTCGATGCCCGGCTGCCAGCGGTCGCGCACCTTCGCCTCCGCCGGGTTGACCCGCTGCGCGAACGCCTTGAGCACCGCCAGGACGGCGTCGATCGACTCCGGGTCGGGGTGCCGGGGACCGAGCTCGCGCAGCGCCATGTGCAGGGCCGACGACACCGGACGGCGCAGCGACTGGTCGGGCCGGGCCTCGATCTTGCCGGTACCCCACCCGCGGCCGATCGCCGCCGACCGCAGCTGGTTGAGCAGCACCGTCTTGCCCACGCCGCGCAGCCCGGTGAGCACCAGCGAGCGCTCCGGGCGGCCGTGCGCGATCCGCTCCAGCACGACGTCGAAAGCAGACAGCTCGGTGTCGCGGCCGGCGAGCTCGGGCGGGCGCTGGCCGGCGCCGGGGGCGTAGGGGTTCCGGACCGGGTCCATGTCGAGCACCGTATGGCGATCTCTAGCGCCGTCCGTAGACATCCGTAGAACGACCTAGCGCGTGTCGCGTGGGTCAGGTGGTGCGTATGGACGTCGATAAGCCCCTCTACGGACGACGTTAGATCGCGCTAGACGGCCCGATATGCGCCATCGACCGCGCACCCGCCGCTAGCGTGATCATCGTGCTCAAGTTCCTGCTGAAGGTCGTCCTGATGGCCGGCGTCTTCTATGTGATGACGCTGCTGCTCGAGGGTGTGGAGGTGATCGGCAACGAGGACGCCCCGCTCGGCGAGGCCGGGACGTTCTTGTGGATCGCGCTCATCTTCGCGGTGATCAACGCGATCGTCGGCCCGATCCTCCGGCTCCTGAGCCTGCCGTTCATCCTGCTGACGCTCGGGTTGTTCCTGCTGGTCATCAACGCGGCGCTGCTGGGGCTGACCGCGGCGATCACCGACCGGCTCGAGGTCGACGGTTTCCTCACCGCCATCGCGGGCGGGTTGATCCTCGCCGTCGGCGGCTGGGTCGCCGACCAGCTCCTCGACCGCTGACGCCAGGGCCGCCGGGCCTGATCACCGTGTCGCGCCGCCGTGACGGGGGCCACGCCGAGGGCTAGCGTCGCTGAACATGGCCAGCACCACCGGCGTGGTCCCGGAGACCCCGGGGCGCGCTCCGGAGGACGGCTCCGTGCCGGCGTCTCTCACCGAGCTCGCCGCGCTGGAGGCCGCCCGTGACGAGAAGCGGCTCCTGCTCGAACGCGCCGCCGAGGTGGCCGCACAGGGACTGGGCCCCACGCCGCGGCTGCCCGCCGGCTGCACCGCCGCCGACCTGCCCGCGCTGCTGCGCCGCTACTACTGGAGCGAGCCGGCCGCCGAGGTCCTCGGCCACGAACCGACCGAGCTCGCCGGCCTCGCGATCGGGCACCTGCGCCTGGCCGAGGTGCGCCCCCAGGGGTCGGCGACGGTCGACGTCGAGCGGTTCCCGGACGGTCGGGCGGTCATCCGGATCATCACCGACGACATGCCGTTCCTCGTCGACTCGGTCACCGCCGCCGTGGTCCGGCACGGCGTCGCACTGGCCCACGTCGTCCACCCCATCGTGGTCGTGCGCCGTGACGTGACCGGGCGGATCCGGTCCTTCTGCGACAGCGACGACGCGCAGGCCTGCGGCACCGACGCGCTCGCCGAGTCCTGGATGGCCGTCGTCCTCGACGGCCCCCTGGACGACGAGTCCACCGACGACCTGGTCCGGGGCCTGCGCACCGTTCTCGCCGACGTGCGCGCCGTCGACGAGGACGCCGCGCGGATGCGGGCGCGGGTCCTCGAACTCGCCGACCGGCTCGACCGGCGACCGGCGGCCCCGGACGCCGAGGACCCGGCCGACGACCCGCGCGAGGCCGCGGCGCTGCTGCGCTGGCTGGCCGACGGCAACTTCGTCCTGCTGGGTGCCCGCGACGTCGACCTCACGCCCGGCCGTGGCCGGCCCACCGAACGCCCGGTGCCCGGCACGGGGCTAGGGGTGCTGCGCAGCGACAGCGACATGAGCGACGCCGTCGTCCGGCTGCCCGAGGCCACCCGCGCGCCCGAGCAGCACCTGATGACGGTGACCAAGGCCGACGCGCGCTCGACCGTGCACCGTCCCGCCTGGCTGGACCTGGTCGCGGTCAGCCTCCCGGCCGAGGACGGGTCCGGCTCGCGCCAGCACCGCCTGGTCGGTCTCTTCCCGACCACCGCCTACGCGACGAGCGTGCGCGACGTGCCGGTCCTCCGGCGGCGGGCCGTCGAGGTCGTCCGCCGCTCCGGGGTGTCCGCCGACAGCCACACCGGCAAGGAGCTGGTCGAGGTCCTCGAGACCTACCCTCGCGACGAGCTGTTCCAGGTCGGCGCCGACGAGCTGCTGCCGGTCGCGCTCGCCGTCCTGTACCTGCAGGAACGCCGCCAGACCCGGCTGTTCCTCCGGCGGGAGCCCACCGGCCGGTTCTGGTCCGCGCTGGTCTACCTGCCGCGCGACCGCTACACCACCGAGGTCCGCCTGGCCATGCAGCAGCTGCTGCTCGAGCGGCTCGGCGGCACCAGCATCGAGTACACGGCGCGCTCCACCGAGTCGGTGCTGGCCCGGCTGCACTTCGTCGTCCGGCTGCCGGTCGGGCGGCGGAGCGGACCCAGGCCCCAGGACGTCGACGTCGAGGCCCTGCAGGCCGACCTCGCCGCCGTGGCGCGCAGCTGGACCGACGACCTGCTCGCGGCGCTGCAGGCCCGCCACGGCGCGGACGCCGACCGGTTGTTCGCCCGCGTGGCCGACGCCTTCCCGGCCGCGTACCAGGAGGACTTCGACGCCGAGCACGCCGTCGCGGACCTCGAGCGGCTCGACGGGCTGGCCGAGGATCAGCTCGCGCTGCGGCTCTGGCGGCCGGGCACGGCGGCGCAGGGCGAGTACCGGCTGACCATCTACCGCGTCGGCGAGCGGCTGCTGCTGTCCGAGGTGCTGCCGATCCTGCAGAACATGGGCGTGTCCGTCGTCGACGAGCGGCCCTACGAGATCGACCGGATCGGCTCGCCGCCCACCTGGATCTACGACTTCGGAGTGGTCACGCCGGCCACCGAGCTGCCGCTGGTCCGCTCGCTGCCCGAGCGCTTCACCGAGGCGGTCGCCGCGATCTGGCGCGGCGAGGCCGAGGACGACGGGCTGGGCGCCCTGGTGATGCTCGCCGGGCTCAACTGGCGGCAGGTCACCGTCCTCCGCGCGTACGTGCAGTGGCTGCGGCAGGCCGGACTGCCCTTCGGTCAGCGCTACGTCGAGCAGACCCTCGCCGCCCACCCGGGCGTGGTGGCCCGCCTGGTCGCGCTCTTCCAGACCCGCTTCTCGCCCGACCGGTCCACCGGCCGGGCCGCGCGCCAGAAGGAGCTCGTCGCGGCGCTCGAGGAGTCGATCGGCTCGGTCGCCTCGCTCGACGCCGACCGGGTGCTCAGCTCCCTGCTCGCCGCGGTGACCGCGACCCAGCGGACCAGCTACTACGCGCCCTCCGACGGCGGGCCCGCCCCGCTGGCGTTGAAGATCGACCCGGCGCAGGTGCCCGACCTGCCCCAGCCGCGGCCGGCCCACGAGGTCTGGGTCAGCTCCCCGCGGGTGATGGGCGTGCATCTGCGCTTCGGCAAGGTCGCCCGCGGCGGGCTGCGCTGGTCCGACCGCCGGGAGGACCTGCGTACCGAGGTGCTGGGCCTGGTCAAGGCGCAGATGGTCAAGAACACCGTCATCGTGCCCACCGGGGCCAAGGGCGGCTTCGTCGTCAAGCGGCCGCCCGGTGAGGGCGCCTCGCGTGAGGAGGTGCTCGCCGAGGGCCAGGCCTGCTACCGGCTCTTCGTCGGCGCGCTGCTCTCCCTCACCGACAACCTGATGGACGGCGAGGTGGTGCCACCCGACCGCGTCGTCCGGCACGACGGCGACGACACCTACCTGGTGGTGGCCGCCGACAAGGGCACCGCCACCTTCTCCGACCTGGCCAACGAGGTGGCCGTCGAGCGCGGCTACTGGCTCGGTGACGCGTTCGCCTCCGGTGGGTCGGTCGGCTACGACCACAAGGCCATGGGCATCACCGCCCGCGGCGCCTGGGAGTCGGTGACCCGCCACTTCCGCGAGCTCGACATCGACGTGCAGCGGCAGGAGTTCACCGTCGTCGGGATCGGCGACATGTCCGGTGACGTCTTCGGCAACGGGATGCTGCTGTCGGAGAAGATCCGGCTGGTCGGGGCGTTCGACCACCGGCACGTCTTCGTCGACCCCTCCCCCGACGCCGCGACCTCCTTCGCCGAGCGGCAGCGGCTCTTCCGGCTGCCCCGCTCGTCCTGGGACGACTACGACAGGGCGCTGATCAGCGAGGGCGGGGGCGTCTGGCCCCGCACGGCCAAGTCGATCCCGGTCAGCCCGCAGATGCGCTCGGCGCTCGGCCTGGCCGACGACGTCGAGACGCTCACGCCGATCGAGCTGATCCGCGCGATCCTGCTCGCGCCGGCCGACCTCCTGTTCAACGGCGGCATCGGCACCTACGTCAAGGCGTCGGCCGAGAGCCACCTCGAGGTGGGCGACAAGGCCAACGACGCCGTCCGGGTCGACGGCGAGCAGCTACGGGTGCGCGTGGTCGGCGAGGGCGGCAACCTGGGCCTCACCCAGCGCGGCCGGGTCCAGTACGCGCTGGCCGGCGGCCGGGTCAACACCGACGCGATCGACAACTCCGCCGGTGTGGACACCTCCGACCACGAGGTGAACATCAAGATCGCACTCAACCGCGTCGTTGCCGAGGGGCGGCTGGACCCCGCGGCCCGCGCGGAGCTGCTCGGCTCCATGGCCGACGAGGTCGCCGCCGACGTCCTGACCGACAACCACGCCCAGAACGCGACGCTGGCCGCCGAGGTGACCTCCGCGCGCAGCCTGCTCGACGCCCACGAGCGCTTCATCCGGCGGCTCGAGCGCACCGGCCGGCTGCAGCGCGCGGTCGAGTTCCTGCCCGACGACCGGCAGCTGGCCGAGCGGCGCCGAGACGGCCACGCGCTCACCAGCCCCGAGCTGTCGGTGCTGCTGGCCTACGCCAAACTCGAGACCAGCGAGGCCGTGCTGCAGTCGTCCCTGCCCGACGATCCGGCGCTCGAGGACCTGCTCGTCGACTACTTCCCGGCGCCGCTGCGGGAGCGCTTCCCGGAGGCGATCACCCACCACGCGCTGCGGCGGGAGATCATCGGGACCGCGCTGACCAACCGGGCGGTCAACCTGGCCGGCGTCACCGGCCTCTACCGGCTGGTCGAGGAGACCGGTGTGCCGCTGGCCACGGTCGTCCGCGCGCACACGGTGGCGCGCGCGGTGTTCGGCATCGACGCGATGTGGGACGGGGTCCGGCCGCTGGACAACCAGGTCGCCGCCGTCACCCAGGTCGAGCTGCGGGTCGAGGCGACCCGTCTCGCCGAGCGCACCACGCGCTGGCTCCTGCGCCAGCCCGCGCTGCTGGCCGACCCGCCCGCCGGCATCCAGGAGGTGACGGACCGGTTCGCCGCGCCGGTGGCCGCCGTCCGCCAGGGACTGCCGCGCTGGCTGCTCGGCGCCGAGGCGGAGGCCTACACCCAGCGGGCCACCCGGCTCGAGGCGGCGGGGGTGCCCGCGCCGATGGCCGCGGCCGCCGCGGCCGCGCCGCTGATGCCCTCGGCGCTGGACATCGCCGTCGTGGCCGAGCGGACGGGAGCCCCGATCCCCCTGGCCGGCCAGGTCATGCAGCACATCGCCGAACGGCTCGACCTGGTGCCGCTGCGCGAGCTGGTGCTCGCCCTCCCCCGGGACCGCCGCTGGAACTCGATGGCCCGGGCCTCGTTGCGGGACGACCTCGCCGCCGAGCAGGCCGCGCTCACCGCCGACGTGCTCGCCCTGCGCAGCGGTGACACCGACAAGCCGGACCGGCTGGTGCGGACGTGGGTCGACGGCTGGGACAGCGCGCAGCGCCGCTCCGCGGCCCAGCTCGCCGACATCTCCGCGGGCGACCGGCACGACATCGCCGAGCTGCTGGTCGCCGTCCGCACCTTGCGCGGCCTGCGCCGCCGCGCCGGATGATGCCCTCGTCTGTGGTTCTCTAGCTACGACGCTAGAGAGCCGTAGGTGGGCCTCGACACGGTGATGTCGTCCCCGGCGGGCAGGCTGTCGGGCATGGACGAACTGCCCGTCGACCCGATGGACGTGCTCCGCGCCCGCCGCAGCGCCAAGTGGCGCTCGTTCCCGGACGACGTCCTGCCGCTGCCCGTCGCCGAGATGGACTTCGCCCTCGCACAGCCGGTCGCCGAGGCACTGCACGTCGCCGTCGACCGCTCCGACACCGGCTACGCGATGGCCGTCCCCGTGCTCGGTGAGTCGCTGGCGACCTTCGCCGCCCAGCGGTGGAGCTGGGAGATCGACCCGGCCGCTGTGGCCGCGGTGGCCGACGTCGGCGTCGGGGCCGTGGAGCTGCTCCGGGTGCTGACCCGGCCCGGGGATCGCGTGGTGATCAGCCCGCCGATCTATCCCCCGTTCTTCACGTGGATCCCCGAGGCCGGGGCCACCGTCGCGGAGGTGCCGCTGCGCCGCACGGACGACGGCTGGCGGCTGGACCTCGAGGGCCTCGAGCGCGCCTTCGCCGACGGCGCTGCGGTGTACCTGCTGTGCAGCCCGCACAACCCGGTCGGCCGGGTGCACTCCCCCGGCGAGCTGGCCGCCCTGGTCACGCTGGCCCGCCGGTACGGCGTGGTGCTGTTCAGCGACGAGATCCACGCCCCGTTGGTCCTGCCCGGCGCGACGTTCACCCCGCTGCTGACCGTGCCGGGCGCCGCCGACGTCACGATCGCCCTGCTGTCGGCCAGCAAGGCGTGGAACCTCGCCGGCCTCAAGTGCGCCGCGATCGTGACCGCGTCGCCCCGCATGCGGGCGGTCGTCGACCGGCTGCCGCCCGACCTGCGCTGGCGGGTGGGCCACTTCGGCGTGCTGGCCGCCGAGGCCGCGTTCACCGCCGGGGGACCATGGCTCGACCGGCTGCTGCTCACCCTCGACCGGCGCCGCGCCCAGCTCGGCGCGCTGCTGGCCGCCCGGCTGCCCGATGTGCGGTGGCACCCGCCGGAGGCGACCTACCTCGCCTGGCTCGACTGCGCGGCCCTCGGTGACCGCTCGGACGCCGTCCGGGAGACCTGCCTGGAGCGCGGCCGGGTGGCGCTCGAGCCCGGCTCTCGCTTCGGCGCGCCGGGCAGCGACCACCTGCGGCTCAACTTCGGCACCGGCGCCGCCGTCCTCGACGAGGCCGTGGCCCGCATGGCCGCCGCGCTGGACCGCTCGACCGCAGGCTGAGCCGCGGCGGCACCCGTTCCGCACGGTCGGGTCGCACCGCCATCATGGACACCGGGAATCCGGGAGTGCAGATGGCCGACGGCCTGGTGCGGTACCGACTCGACGACGGCGAGCAGATCGTGGTCGCGGTGCACGAGAGCGGCACCGACGACCGGCTGCGGCGCGCCTCCCGGGACGGCCAGGTCGTCGACACCCAGGAGCGCTTCGACGCCGCGGTCGCCGTCGTGCCGGGGGTCGCGGAGTCGCTGCTCGGCCGGCTGCGCACGATGGCCAGCGCCCCGGACACCGTCGACGTCGAGTTCGGGGTCTCGCTGAGCCTGAAGGCCGGTGCCTTCATCGCGTCCAGCAGCGCCGAGGCCAACTTCACGATCCGGCTGAGCTGGGCCCGTCGTGACGGCTGATCCGCTGGCCGCCGCCCGCACCGCCGACCGCACCGCCGCCCGTGAGGGCTTCGAGAGCGGCCTGGTCGCAGTGCTGCGCGCCGGGGAGCCGGAGGGCGCGGGCATGCTCGTCGACGACGAGCACGTGGTCACCTGCACGCACGTCTGGGAGGACGTGGTCGGCGACGACGGGACGGCGGAGCTCGCCTTCCCCTACGCCGGGGGGGCGCGGCGCACCGCGGAGCTGCACAGCTCCCGGCCGGTGGACGCGGTGCACGGCGACGTGGCCGTGCTGCGACTGCGCGAGCCGCCGCCGCCGGCCGCCGGCGCGGTGCGCCTCGTCGAGTGCGTCGACCTGCACGGCCACCGCTTCGAGGTCTGGGGCTTCCCGCGGGCGCAGGCCGGCGAGCAGCTCGCCCACGGCGTGCTGAGCCGGCGGCGCGGCGACGGGCTGGTCCAGCTGGAAGGCGACACCGTGACCGGGCTCGCGGTGGCACCCGGGTTCAGCGGGGCGCCGGTCTGGGACGCCGCCCTCGCGGGCGTGGTCGGCATCCTCACCAGTGTCGACCCGGACCGCGAGACCAAGACCGGCTACCTGATCCCGGTCGACGTGATCGCGCAGCTGTGGCCGGCCCTGCCGCGCGCCGTGCAGTCCGCCGGGCAGGAGCGCCGGATCATCGGGGTCCGGCCCGCCGTCGCCCCCCGTCGATGGCACGACCGCGAGGACGTGCGGCGGCGGCTGGTGGAGCGGATCCGCGACCGGACGCCGATCACCCAGGTGGTGGGCCGGCGGGGCGTGGGCAAGAGCGGCGTGGTCACTCGGGTGCTGACCTCCGACGAGGACGCCGGGACGCTGGTCGACGCCGTCGTGTTCCTGAGCACCCGCACCGGCGCCGGCGAGGTGAGCCTGGGCCGCATCGTGCACGCGCTGGCCGCCCTGCTGCCCGCCCCGGACGAGCAGCGGGTGCTCGCGCGCTGGTCGGGTGTCGGCCCCGCCGTCCTCCCCGACCTGTTCGACGCGTTCCGGGGCCGCGCCGTCGTCGTCGTCCTGGACAACCTCGACGACCTGCAGGACCCTGCCACCGGCCGGCTGCTCGCCGAGGACCTGGTCACCTTCCTGCGCGCCGTCGCGTCCACCGACCGGCCTCCGGTCGTGGTGACCACCTCGCAGCTGCCGATCGGCCTGCCGCCCGACCTGCGGGCGAGGATGCCGGAGCCCCTGCCGATGACCGAGGGCCTGCCCCGGGACGAGGCCGTGGCCATGCTCCGGGAGCTCGACGAGCACGGCACCGCCGGTCTCGCCGGGCTGGACGACGCGACCATGGGCGACCTCGTCGACCGGGTGGGCGGCCTGCCGCGCGGCCTCCAGCTGCTCCTGGGCTACCTGCTCGACCACGCCGCCAGTGGGGTGCGCCGGCTGCTGCGCAGCGACCGGGCGCCTTCCGACGTGCTCGACGAGCTCGTCTCGGTGGCCTACGACCGGCTGGCCGGCACCGACCGGGAGGTCGTCGAGGTGCTGGCGGTGGCCGGTGGGCCGCTCACCTGCGGGAACCTGGCGGAGCTGCTGGGGGCCGACGTGGAGGAGGTGGAGGACGCCCTCGACGACCTCACCCGCCGTCAGGAGCTGGCCCACGGGGACGACGAGAGCATCTACCGGCTGCACCCGCTGGACACCGACCACATCCGGCGCTGCCTGTCGGCGGAGCGCGCGACCGAGCTGCACCGGGGGCTCGCCGACTGGTACGGGGCGCGCACCCCTCCCCCCGCGACGTGGCGCTCGGCCACCGACGCCGACCCCGCTGTGGCGCAGTACCGCCACCTGTGGGCGGCGGGTGAGCGCGAGCGTGCCCTCGACCTGCTCGCCGGGACCGCCGAGTTCCTCGCCCGCCGCGGCGGCGTGGCGCTCCTGCGGACGGCGGTGGCCGACGCCGAGGCCGCCGGTCGCGGTGACACCCTCCCGGTCGTCGTCTGCCGCGGCTTCGCCGAACTCAACGGGGGCTCGCGACCGAGCGCCGCCGAGCAGTTCGCCACCGCAGCCCGGCTCGACCCGGAGACCCCGGCCTGGTCGCTGTGGCAGGGCGTGGCGCTGCGGCACGCCGGTCGGGCGGCCGACGCCGTCGCCGTCCTCCTGCCGCTCCAGGACGGCGTTCCACGGCAGGTCCAGCTCCTCGCCGGCCTGGAGTACGGCCTCAGCCTCTGCTACCTGGGCCGGCTCGACGAGGCGCGGGCCACCGCGGCCCGGCTGGCCGCGCTGGTGACCGACGCGGACCCGCCGGAGGTCCGCGGCTACGCGACCGACGTGCTCGCCCTCGCCGCGCTCATGGCCGGCCGCTACGAGGAGGTGCTGGCCACCGCCGACGCCGCGATGGCCGCCTACGCCTCCGACGCCGTGCACGACAGCGCCGAGTACGTGCGCAACGTGCGGGGGCTGGCGCTGCTCGCGCTCGGCGCCCTCGTCGAGGGGATCGCGGCCCTGCGCACCGTCCGCGACACCGGCCATCGCCTCGGCAACGACCGGCTCGAGGGCATCGCCGAGGTCAACCTGGCCTGGGGGCTGCTGCTCCAGGGGCGTCCGGGCGACGCGGCCCGTTCGGCGGAGGCCGCCGTCCGCTGCCTGACCGACAGCCGGACCGACGGGGTGGACGGCGCCGCAGCGCTGGCCCGCGCGGCCAGGGGCGAGGACGTCGCGAACCTGCTGCGGCTGGCCGCCCGCGGCCTGCGGGTCAACCCCGACTTCCACCAGGCCACGGACGACGAGATCGACCGCCTGGCGGCGCTGCTCGAGCCACCCCGCTCGACGCAGTGATCAGCGGCCGCTCGCCTGCGTGCGGAGATCTGCGGCAATCCGGCGTCGGACAGCCGCCGATATCCGCCTGTCAGCGATGACCGGGGGCAGTCAGCCGGCGGCGGCCGGACGGCGGTGCATGAACGTCACCGCCACGAAGGCGATGGCAGCGAGCGCGACGCCGACGAGGAAGACGCCTCGGAAACCGTCGAGGAACGTCTGCGCGGGAATGCCGGAGGTCGCCGACGTCCCGGCGAAGGCCTGGTAGGTCAGCGCGACGATGGCCACGCCGAGCGCTCGGCCGAGATTGCGGGTGGTGGACAGGATCCCGTTGGCCGTGCCGATCCGCTCGCGGGCCACGTCGCCCATGATCGCGGAGTTGTTGGGCGAGTTGAACATGCCCGGCCCGACGCCGAGCAGGGCCAGGAGCAGACCGACCAGCCAGACCGGCGGGTCCTCGCCGAGCAACGCGGCCGCGAGCAGGCTGAGCAGCAGGAGGACCAGCGCCGCCAGCGCCGGCCGCCGCGAGCCGACGCGGTCGCTCCACCAGCCCGACAGCGGCGAGACCAGCAGCATCGCGATCGCCTGCAGGGTCATGATCAGGCCGGTCGTGCCGGTCGACCAGCCCAGCACCTCCTGCAGGTAGAGCGGGAAGAGGAACGGTGTGATCGTGATCAGCGCGAAGTAGAGCAGGGCTGCCAGGTTGCCCAGCCCGAACACCCGCCGCCGCAGCAGCTGCAGGTCGATCAGGGGCCGCGCCGTCCGGCGCTCGCGCAGCACGAACAGCCCGATGAAGAGCACCGCTGCCGCGAGCAGCCCGAGCACCTCGGCGTCGAGCCAGCCGAGTGAGGGCCCGCGACCGAGGCCGAGCAGCAGGCCGGCGACGAACAGCGCGAACAGCACCGCCCCGGGCACGTCCAGGGACCGCAGATCGCCGCCGGTTCCGCGGTTGGCCGGCACGAAGCGGAGCGTGCCGAGCGCGCCCAGCAGGCCGATGGGCACGTTGATGAAGAAGATCGCCCGCCAGCCGAAGGCGTCGGTGAGCAGCCCGCCCAACGGCGGGCCGAGGAGCGTGCCCGCCGCGACGATGCTGCTGACCATGCCCAGCACCCGGCCGCGCTGACCCGGCGGGAAGGAGGTGACCGCGGTGGCCATCACCGTCGCCATGAACATGGATGCGCCGATGCCCTGCAGCGCGCGGAACGCGATCAGCACCGGGAAGGACGGCGCCAGCGCGCACACCGCCGAGGAGGCCGCGAACAGCCCGAGCCCGATGGTGAGGATCGGCTTGCGGCCGAGCATGTCGGCCAGCCGGCCGAACAACGGCAGGATCGCGGTGATCGTGAGCAGGTAGGCCGTGAGCACCCACTGCATCGCGTCCAGCCCGACACCGAACTCGCGGCCCATCGTCGGCAGCGCCACGGTGACCGCCGTCGTGTCGACGTTGGCCATGAACGTGCCGGTGGTGATCGAGAAGAGCACGAGCCACCGCGCGCGGCCCTCCACCGGGTTGGGCGCCGGTACCGGAGCGGGTGCCTCCCGCGTCCGCTCCCCCGTCTCCGGCGTCACGTCCGGCCCCGCGTGCATCTCATCGGGACAGCACTCTAGCCCCGATCGTGAGCACGGCTCACTATCGGCCGGGTCGCTCCTCCGGACGGCGCGCCCCGAACGCGGTCGCCTGCTCGAACGCGTGCGCGATCTCCAGCAACCGCCGGTCGGCCCGGGGCGGGGCGACGATCTGCAGGCCCACCGGGAGGCCGTCGGGCGTGAACCCGCCGGGCACCGACATCGCCGGGCAGCCGGTCGCCGAGATCAGCGTGCACGACCGCATCCAGCCCAGGTAGTCCCGCTGCGGGACGCCGGCCACCTCCGTGGGGTACTCGGTCTCCACCGGGAACGGCAGCACCTGCGTGGTCGGCGCCAGCAGGACGTCGAAGCGTTCGAAGAAGCCGACCACCTTCTCGTACAGCTTCGTGTGCGCGATCTCCGCGCGACCGACGTCCGCGCCGGTGAGCGCAGCTCCGACCGCGGCGTTCCAGCGGATCGTCTCCTTCACGGCGTCGGGGTGGCGACGCACCAGGTCCCCGTAGGACGCCTCGAACAGCCAGGCCCGCAGCACGCCGAACACCTCGTCGGCGAGGCCGAGATCCGGGCACGCCTCCTCGATCTCCGCGCCGAGCGACTCGAAGGTGGTCACCGCCGGTGCCAGCACCGACACGATGGTCGGGTCGACCGGCACCCGGCCGCCGAGATCGGGCGCCCAGGCCACCCGGAGGCCGGCGAGCGAGGCCTCCAGCGGCGGGGCGAAACCGGCCGGGTCGTCGGTCAGCGAGATCGGCACCCGGCGGTCCGGCCCGGCGATGGCCGACAGCTGCAGGGCCACGTCGGCCACGGTGCGGCCCATGGGCCCCTGGACCGACAGCTGCGACCAGCCGAGGGCGGCCGGCCAGGTGGGCACCCGGCCGGGCGTGGGCCGCATCCCGACGACGTTGCAGAACGCGGCCGGGTTGCGCAGCGAGCCGCCCATGTCGCTGCCCTCGGCCAGCGGCACCAGGCCGGCGGCCAGCGCCGCGGCCGCTCCCCCGCTCGAGCCGCCGGCCGAGAGCCCGTGCCGGTAGGGGTTGTGCGTCGCGCCGAAGAGCGGGTTGACGGTGTGCGACCCGGCGGCGAACTCGGGCACGTTGGTCTTGCCGACCCGGATCGCACCGGCGCGCTTGAGGCGGGCGACCACCAGCTCGTCCCGGGCCGGCACCGTGTCGGCGTGCAGGGGGGAGCCCCACGTCGTCCGCATGCCGCCGGTGGCGTGGGTGTCCTTGTGCGCGACCGGCAGGCCGTGCAGCGGCCCGACGTCCTCGCCGGCCGCGAGTGCGGCATCGGCGGCGTCGGCCGCCGCCCGGGCGCCCTCGGCATCCAGCGTGACGATCGCGTTCAGGGCCGGGTTCAGCCGCTCGATCCGGTCCAGGTGGGCCTCGAGCAGCTCGCGGGCCGAGACCTCGCGCCGTCGCACCAGCCCGGCCAGTTCCGTCGCCGGCCGCAGGCACAGGTCGTCGCTCATCAGGCCATTGTCACCGACCGCGGGTGCCGGTCCCGTGCGAGGCCGCGACGGCAACTCCCCACGACCGGCCTCGATGGCCCTACGGTCTGCGCCCACCGGCGCTGCGCCGGAAACCGAGGAGGACCCATGTCCCAGAGCACTCACCAGCAGTGGCGAACGCTGAACGCGGTCGTCACCGCGCTCGGCGTCGTGATCACCGCCGCGACCTTCCTGCCGTGGTTCGCGGTCGAGGTCGTGCTGACCAACCCGCCGCAGACGCTCACCCGGACCGAGAACGGGTTCCTCGACACCGACTTCGGCTACGTGGTGACCGCCCTGGGGATCTGTGCGGTCATGCTGGGCGTGTTCGCTCTGGTGAAGGGCATGACCGAGCCGCGGCTCGGGCCGGTGCTGCAGTTCCACCTCACGCTGCCGGTCGTCGGCCTGGCGGTGGTGGTGGTCAGCTGGGTGCAGGCAGCCGGCGACACCGACAACCCGCTGTCCCCGGGGTACGGGCTGATTCTCGTCGGTGTGGCGCTGGTCGGCTGGCTGGTCTGCGGAGTGCTGCTGCGCCGGATGGTCACGGCGGCTCGCGGGGTGCCGGGGTCGGCCGCGCGCTGACCGGCACGGGCGCGATCGAGCACGGTCAGTCGGCCGCCGGAGGAACGTCCGGGAGGACAACGGGATCGGCGCCGGGCGGGGCGGGCCGGTCCTGGGTGTGCAGCCGGACGGCGACCAGGGCGACGTCGTCGTCCGGCCGGCCGTGCACCAGCCGTTCGAGCACCTCGTCGAGGAGCTCGCCCAGGGGCCGGTCGGCCAGCTCGATCAGCGCCTCCCGGAGCCGGACCATGCCGGCGTCGAGATCGGCGTCGCGGCGCTCGATCAGCCCGTCGGTGTACAGCAGCACCGTCGCGCCGCGGTCCAGGGTGACCACCGACTCGTGGCGCCGCGCCTCGGCGTTCACACCCAGCAGCAGGTCGCCGGTCCAGGCGGCGAGCTCGGCCACGGTGCCGTCCGGGTTGATCACCAGCGGCGGCAGGTGGCCGGCGTTGGCCCATCGCATGCGGGTCACTCCGCGGGCGCGCTCGTCGTCGTTCTGCTCGAACCGGGCCACGGCGGCGGTGGCCAGGGTGCGCATCTGCAGGGTGGTCATGGACGCGTCCAGCCCGCGCAGGACCTCGACCGGGCCGGCGTCGCTGTAGGTGGCGATGCCGCGCAGCAGGGAGCGGATCTGCCCCATCGCGGCGGCGGCCTCGGTGTCGTGCCCGACCACGTCGCCGATGACGAGCATCGTGGTGCCCGAGGGCTGGAGGAACGCGTCGTACCAGTCACCCCCCACGCGGGCGGCCTCCGCCGCCGGCAGGTAGCGGACGGCGATCTCGGCGCGGTCGGGCTCGGGTGGCTCGGTGAGCAGGCTGCGCTGGAGGCCCTCGGCGAGCTGCTGCTGCTCGGCGTACAGGCGCGCGTTGTCCAGGGCCAGACCGGCCCGGTCGGCGACGTCCTGGGCCGTGGCGACGTCGTCGTCCGTGGCGCCGTGGCCGCGGGAGTAGAACAGGGTGAGCAGTCCGACGGTGCGGCCGCGGGCGCGCAGCGGCAGCGCCACCTCGGTCTGCGGGGCCAGGGTCGAGAGCAGCTCCTTCGCCGGCCCCTCGGGCAGCAGGCACAGCACCTCGTCGCCGGTGAACGTCGCCGCCGTGCCGGTGTGCAGGGCGCGGGCGACCGGAGCGGTGACCGGCATCGCGTCCAGCCGCACCTCGGCGTAACGCTCGAGCAGGGCGCGCTGGGAGGCGTCGACGTGCCAGGTGCCCACGTCCCGGGGTACGCCGTCGCGCTCGATGACGGTGACGACGCAGAAGTCCGCCAGCGCCGGCACGACCAGCCTCGGCAGCCGCGCGGTGGCTGCCTGCACGTCCAGCGTGCTCGCGAGCTCTGCGCTCACCCGGGCCAGGATGGCCAGCCGCTGGGCGGCGCGCTCGGCCTGCTCCTGCATCCGGCGCCGGGTGGTGACCTCCATGAAGTACACCGCCAGCCCGTCGGGGCTCGGCCAGGCGCGCACCTCGTACCAGCCGTCGAGCGGCGGCGGGTAGTACGCGTCGAAGGCGACCGGCTCCCCGGTGCGGACGGCGGCGCGGTAGCTGTCCTCGAAGACGCTGTTCACCGCCGCCGGGAAGGTCTCCCACAGGTTCCTGCCGAGCAGCTCCTCACGGCTGTTCTGCAGGAGTCGCTCGGCTTCGGCGTTGACGTGGGTGAACCGCCAGTCGCGGTCCAGGGAGTAGAAGCCGGCCGGCATCGCCTCCAGCACGCGGGCCACCCTCGACTCCCCGGCGCGCTCCCCGGTCGTGTCGTACGCGGCGCCGAGAACCCGGACGGTGCGGCCCCTGTTGTCGGCCAGGGCGCGGCCGCGGGCGTGCACCCATCGGGTCTCGCCGTCCGGACGGACGACCCGGTACTCCGCCTCGTACTCCCCGCAGGTCTCGATGCTGTTCTGCAGGGCCTCGCCCACGCGGGCCACGTCGTCGGGGTGCAGGCGCGCGTTGAAGTCGTCGATGGTGAGCGTGGACCGGTGCGGCTCGTACCCGAACATCGCGATCAGCCGCTCGTCCCAGGTGAGGGTGCCGGTGCGCAGGTCCCAGTCGAACGTGCCGATGCCGGCGGCGTCGATGGCCAGCCCCCACCGGACGCGGTCGCCCTCGTACTCGCCGACGAGCGCGGACAGCTCGAGCTCGGTGACGACGGACGCGGCGAGCTGCCGGAGGGTGGCGACGTCGGTGTCGGACCACGCGCGGGGCTCCGAGTCGAACACGCACAGGACGCCGACCACGGTGCCGTCGGACACCAGCGGGGTGCCCAGGTACGCCCCGACGGCCCCGCCCTCGACCGGCGGGAGGTGCCGCACCCGCGGGTCGCTGCGGGCGTCGGTCACGATCAGCGCCGGTTGCCCCGCGGCGGCGGTGACGGTGCACAGCGAGGCCTCGAGGGGGCCGGTCCGGCCCACCGAGTCGGAGGCCGCGCCGGCGCCGCCGGCGACGAGCTGGACGTCGCTGAGCAGCGACACCTGCGCCGAGGCGGTGCCGAGGAGCCGGGCGGCCAGCTCGGCCAGCCGGTCGAGGGCTGCCGTCGACCCGGCCGGCGGTAGCAGGCGGGTCGCCTCGCGCACCCGCTCCGGGTCGCCGCGCAGCTGCTGCGCTGCGCGCGCGGTCGCGTCCGGCCCGTCGCCGGCCCGTCCGTCGAGAGTGTCGTCCACCAGTGCCCTTCTGCCCGGGCGGTGCCGGCGTTCGCAGACCCACGCTGCTCGGGGCCGAGTCCGGGCTCCCGTTATGTCACGGCGGGTCGGCCGGGCGCAATGGCCCGGACGAAGATCACGGCCCGTCCGACACGATCACCGTCAGGGCCGTGGCACCGGAGCGCTCGACGTGCCAGCCGGCGCGGCGAACCACGGGAAGCAGCCGACCGAGGTCGGGCGGTTCGGCCGTGGTGGTCGCCAGGAGCCGCGCGAGCCGCCCCTTGTGCGCCTTGTTGAAGTGGCTCACCACGACGCGGCCGCCGTCCGGACGCTCGGTGAGCACCTGCACCGTCACCGCCCCGGGCACCGGGGCGAGCGCGGCGTACGCGCCGCTGCGCAGGTCGACGACCAGCTCGTCGAGGGCGGCCAGCACGGGGGAGAGGACGGGCCGCCACAGGGCGCGCAGGGTCGGCAGCCCGGGAAGGGACGATCCGGCCGAGAGCCGGTAGGCCGGGATCGCGTCGGCGGCGCCGACCAGCCCGAAGAGCGCCGAGCCGACGGCCAGGCGCCGATCGGCGCGGGCACGGCGGGCCCGGGACAGCGACGCGACGTCGAGGGCGTCGTAGAGGACGCCGGTGTACCGCTCTACGGCCGGCAGGGTGCCGCTGGTCCGGAGGGCGGCGTTGCGCTCGATCTCGTCGTCCTGCCTCGGCGACAGCCCGAGCGCGGCGCGGGAGGCGGGGACGTCGTCGGCGAGCTTCACCAGGGCCTCGGCGATCTCCGTGCGCACCGGCGTGAGCTCGGGCGACGTGAGCGTGGCGAGGTCGAGCGGCGGGCCGTCGCCGCCGGGGGCCTTGGTCTCCGACGGCGGCAGCAGGACGAGCACGAGCGGCCACGCTACGTGCCCACAGGCCGGTCACGGCCGAGCGGTGGGTGCAGGCGTTGACCGCAACGCGCGGCGAGGGTTGGAATGCAGAACCGGCCGGAGACCCCCGGACGCCGCAGCGAACCCCTGGAGATTCCAGTGGACGCGAGCTTGACCCGCCGACTCGTGGCCGAGGCCGTCGGCACCGGACTGCTCATCCTCTTCGGCCCGGGGAGTGTCGTCGCCGCGCTGGCACTGGGTGACGGCGCGCTGGACTACGCGGGCCTGGGCATCATCGGGCTGTCCTTCGGGCTCGTGGTCGCGCTGGTGATCTACGCGTTCGGCAGCACGTCAGGGGCGCACATCAATCCGGCGGTCACGCTCGCCCTGGCGGCGACCCGCCGCTTCCCGTGGCGCGAGGTCGTGCCCTACGTGGCCGCCCAACTGGTCGGCGCCGTGCTCGGTGGGCTGCTCGTCGTGGCGGCGTTCGGCACTGCGTCGGTGGACGTCAGCAACGTGGGCGCGGTGTCCTTCGGTGAGGGCGTGGGCTATCCCCGAGCGATCCTGGTGGAAGCCCTGGGCACGTTCCTGCTGGTCCTGACCATCATGGCGCTCGCCGTCGACCGGCGCGCGCCTCCCGGCTGGGCCGGCCTGATGATCGGCCTGTCGGTGACCTGCGCGGTCGTCGTCCTCGGCCCACTGACCGGTGCGGCGATCAACCCCGCCCGTGCCTTCGGTCCGTTCGCCGCGTCCGCGCTGGTGGGGGGCGACGTCCCGTGGAGCCAGCTCCCGGCCTACGTCGTGGGCGCCGTGCTCGGCGCGGTCCTGGCCGCGCTGGCCTACGACCTGCTCGCCCGGCCGCGCGACGAGGAGAACATCGCCCGGGCCGAGCCGCCGCAGGGGACCCAGGGGGACATCGTCGGGCGCCGGCCCGCCGGCCGCGGCCGCGATCCGGCGGAGGCGGGCTCCGCGGCGGGCGACCCCGACGTGGACGCGGAGAAACGTCCGCGCTGACCGGCGCGGGTGACGAGTCGGGAACGACGGACCCGGACCCGGGACGTCACGGACGAGAGGCAGGAACGCTGTGGCCGCCAACAGGGGCGTCAGGTACATGGGGCCGGGCAAGGTCGAGGTGGACGACCTCAGCTACCCGGATTTCGAACTGCACGACGGTCCCGGGGTGAACCCGGCCAACGTCGGCCGCAAGGTCCCGCACGGCGTGATCCTCCGGACCGTCGCAACCAACATCTGCGGCAGCGACCAGCACATGGTCCGCGGGCGGACCACCGCCCCGGAGGGCCTCACGCTCGGCCACGAGATCACCGGGGAGGTCGCGGAGAAGGGACCGGACGTCGAGTTCCTGGAGGTCGGCGACCTGGTGAGCGTGCCGTTCAACATCTCCTGCGGCCGGTGCCGCAACTGCAAGGAGGGCAAGACCGGCATCTGCCTGAACGTGAACCCCGATCGCCCTGGCTCGGCGTACGGCTACGTCGACATGGGTGGTTGGCCCGGCGGCCAGGCGCAGTACGTGCTGGTTCCCTACGCCGACTGGAACTGCCTGAAGTTCCCCGACCGCGACCAGGCGATGGCGAGGATCCGCGATCTGGCGATGCTGTCGGACATCTTCCCGACGGGGTACCACGGCTGCTACACGGCCGGCGTGACGACCGGCTCGACCGTCTACATCGCCGGGGCCGGCCCGGTGGGCCTGGCGGCGGCCACCTCGGCGCAGCTGCTCGGCGCCGCCGTGGTGATCGTCGGGGACCTCAACGAGCAGCGCCTGGCCCAGGCCCGCAGCTTCGGCTGCGAGACCGTCGACGTCTCGAAGGGCGCGATCGTCGACCAGCTCGAGCAGCTCCTCGGCGAGCCGGAGGTCGACTGCGCGGTCGACGCGGTGGGGTTCGAGGCACGCGGGCACGGGGCGGACGCGCAGAAGGAGCAGCCGGCCACCGTGCTGAACTCGCTGATGGAGGTCACCCGGGCCGGTGGCGCGCTGGGCATCCCCGGCCTCTACGTGACCGGCGACCCCGGGGCGAGCGACGAGGCGGCGAAGATCGGCTCGCTGTCGATCCGGCTGGGGCTGGGCTGGGCGAAGTCGCTGGCCTTCTACACCGGGCAGTGCCCGGTGATGAAGTACAACCGCCAGCTGATGATGGCGATCCTGCACGACCGGGTGGAGATCGCGAAGAACGTGGGCGCCACGGTCATCGGTCTGGAGGACGCGCCGCGCGGGTATGAGGAGTTCGACAAGGGCGCGGCCCGCAAGTACATCCTGAACCCGAACGACCTGATCCCCACCTGATCGAGTTGGCCGGCAGGGACCTTCCGCGCGGACGGTCCCTGCCGTGCTCAGTCGGCCAGGTCCACGATGACGGGCGCATGATCGCTGGCGCCCTTGCCCTTGCGCTCCTCGCGATCGATCAGCGCATTCGTCGTACGCGCGGCCAGGGCGGGGGAGCCGAGGACGAAGTCGATCCGCATGCCCTCGCGGCGGGGGAAGCGCAGCCGGACGTAGTCCCAGTACGTGTAGACACCGGGGCCGGGGGTGTACGGACGGACGACGTCGGCGTACCCGGCGTCGACGATGGCACGGAACGCGGCACGTTCCGGCTCGGACACGTGCGTGGAGTGCGTGAAGACGCTCATGTCCCAGACGTCGTCGTCCTGCGGGGCGATGTTCCAGTCACCGACCAGGGCGATGGGCGAGTCCGGCTCGGCGGCCAGCCAGCCCGCCGCCGTCTCCCGCAGCGCGGCCAGCCACTCGAGCTTGTACAGGTAGTGCGGATCGGTGAGCGTGCGGCCGTTGGGCACATACAGGCTCCACACCCGGACGCCGCCGCACAGGGCCCCCAGGGCGCGCGCCTCGGTGACGTCCGGACTCTCCCAGCACGGCTGTCCCGGGAAGCCGATCTGCACGTCGTCGATGCCGACCCGGCTGACGATCGCGACGCCGTTCCACTGCGAGTGTCCGACGTGGGCGACCTCGTAGCCGAGCGCGGCGAAGGGCATCTCGGGGAACTGGTCGTCGCGGCACTTGGTCTCCTGCAGGGCCAGCACGTCGACGTCGTGCCGCTCGAGGAAGGCCGCCACCCGTTCGGCGCGGGAGCGGATCGAGTTGACGTTCCAGGTGGCCAGGCGCATCGCACCATCGTCGCGTGCCGCCCGGACACCCCTGCAACCCCCCGGGCAATGGAAGCTTTACCTACGTCCCAGGGCCCTAGACGTGGGTAAAGCTTCCATTACCTGGGGCGGTCTGGGGGGTCAGGACCGGGCGGCGGTGCGGGCCCGGGCGCGCTCGCGGCTCTCCACGAACCGGGTGGCCTGGGCGTCGAGGCCGGTGAGGAACTCGGCGAGCTCCTCGCGGGCCTTCTCACCGGCCGGGCCGAAGTCGTCGCGGTCGAAGATCTTCCAGGCGCGCAGCACCGGGGAGACGACCTCGTCGTGGTGCAGCCGCAGGTCGTAGATCCCGGCCTTGGCGATCAGCATCGAGTTGCGGCGGAAGCCGGCCATGGTGGCGCCGGGCATCTCGAACCCCACGACCTCCTTGGTGATGGCCTGCATCGCCACGTCCGGGTCGATGTCCAGCGCCGCGGCCATGAGGTTGCGGTAGAAGATCATGTGCAGGTTCTCGTCGGTCGCGATCCGGGCGAGCAGCCTGTCGGCGATCGGGTCGCCGGTGGCCCGGCCGGTGTTGCGGTGCGAGACGCGCGTGGCCAGCTCCTGGAACGACACGTAGGCCAGCGCCTCGAGCGGCGTCTTGTCGCCCGAGTCGTAGCCGGAGGTCATGTAGTCCATCCGGGCCCGCTCCAGCTCCACCGGGTCCACGCCACGGGTGACGACGAGGTAGTCGCGCAGCGCGACACCGTGCCGGTTCTCCTCCGCCGTCCACCGGCCGACCCACGTGCCCCAGGCGCCGTCCCGGCCGAAGCGGGTGGCGATCTCGCGGTGGTAGCTGGGCAGGTTGTCCTCGGTGAGCAGGTTCGTGATCATCGCGGCCTTGGCGGTCTCGTCCAGCCGCGACTGCTCGGGCGCCCAGTCCTCGCCGCCGAGGAAGGCGAAGTCCCGACCCTCCGACCAGGGGATGTAGTCGTGCGGGTGCCATTCCTTCGCCAGCGCCATGTGCCGGTCGAGGTTCTGCGCGACCACCGGCTCGAGCTCGATGAGAACGGCGCTGTGCGGCGACGTCTGGGTCATGGGGACCTCCCGATCCGGGGCCTACCTACGGTCTCGTAACCTACGCCCGTGGCCGCTGAGGGCCACCCTCCGAGGATGCCCGTTTCGCGCGCCGGTCACCCCTTTTCTCGGCGGGCGAGCCGCGGGCCGCGCCACTCCCGCAGGTGAGCGCGATGCGGCTTCCGCCCCCTCGCCGGGCGTTCAGTGGGACCATGGCCGGATGACCGGGCAGCGGACTGGGGTGTTCGACGCGTGACAACGGGTCCCGCCTCCCCTCGTCGTGGGGCCCCACCGCCTCCGCTGCCTGCCCGCCTCTCGCCCCGGCGAGGCGGGCCTCGACGTGCCCGCAGCTTCGGCGGCGCGATGGGTCTGACGTTCCTCAACGCGGTGCTGCCCGGCACCGGGTTCCTGGCCGCGGGACGTCGCAGGCTCGGTGCCGTCACGCTGGGGATCTTCCTGGCGCTCGTCGCCGGGGCGGCGTGGCTGGCCACGGGTGGACGGCGCGCGGCGGCACGGACGGCGGTCGACACCGATTCGCTGCTGCTCGTCGTGGGCGGGCTCGGTGTCCTGGCCCTGCTGTGGGCGCTCGTGGTGGTGGCGGGCTACTGGATGCTCGTGCCCCGGCACCTCTCCCGTGGCCGGCACGCGTTCGGGTCCTTCGTCGTCGCCCTCCTGCTCCTGGCGGTGCTGGCCCCGTCCTTCTACGCGGCCCGGCTGACGCTGGTGCACCGCGACCTCATCGCCGGCGTCTTCGAGGACGGCGAGTCCGCGACCGTCGTGGACGTACCCGATCCGTTCGGGGACAAGGAGCGGGTCAACGTCCTGCTGCTCGGCGGCGACGCCGGGTGGAACCGGGAGGGTACCCGCACCGACACCGTCATCGTGGCCAGCATCGACACCGAGACCGGTGACACGACCCTGATCAGCCTGCCGCGGAACCTGCAGAACCTGCCGTTCCCCGAGGACACGCAGATGGCGGAGATCTTCCCGGACGGGTTCTGGCTCGGGAACGAGTCCGAGAGCCTGCTCAACTCGGTCTACCGCAACGGCCCGGAGCAGTACCCGGACGCCCTCGGCGCGGCCTCCGACAACCCTGGCGCCGACTGGCTCAAGCTCGGCGTGGGCGAGGCCCTGGGCCTGACCATCGACTACTACATGCTGGTCAACCTCGACGGCTTCAGCCAGCTCGTCGACGCCCTCGGCGGCATCACCGTCAACGTGAACTACTGGGTGCCCATCGGTGGTGACACCTCCGCCGGCATCCTGCCCGGTGACTACATCGCCCCCGGCCCGAACCAGGAGCTCGACGGGCGGCTGGCCTTGAACTTCGCCCGCGGCCGCTACGGGCTGACCGACTACGACCGCATGGCCCGGCAACGGTGCACGATCGACGCGATCGTCGACGCGGCCGATCCGATCACCCTGCTGCGGCGCTACCAGGAACTCGCGGAGACCACCAAGGACATCGTCCTCACCGACATCCCGAGCTCGGCCCTCGACGACTTCGTCGACCTGGCCTTCCTGGTCAAGGATGCGGACATCCGCAGCCTCGTCCTGGACACGTCGGTCATCGACCCGGCCTACCCCGACTACGACCGCATCCGCGACATCGTCGACCGGTCGCTGAACCCGCCCGCGCCGTCGGGCGGCAACGGCGGCGGCGACTCGACCGGTTCCCCGACCACCAGCGCGGCGCCCAGTGACCCGGCCACCGATCCCACGCCCGACGGCGACGAGAACCCGGTCGAGAACGTCCGCGACGCGTGCGCCTACGACCCCGAGCAGGCCCAGGAGGCGCTCGACGCCGGTATGCCCCCGACGTCCTGAGTCACCCCAGCTGGAGGTCGCGACGGCGGAAGCCGGCGAAGCCGGCCGCCAGCAGGGCGCCGGCGACGGCCAGCAGGGCCAGCGCCGGCGTCCACCGCCACGGCTCGATCGGCTGCGTCGGCACCCAGGAGATCGGCGACAGGTCGCTGACCCAGCCCGGCCAGTCGAAGGACTCCGCGAACATCGTGACGAGCAGCAGCAGGCCGACGGCCGTCCAGGCCAGCGCGGTCGCCCACCGGGGCAGCAGGCCGACGAGGGCGACGGCGAGCCCGGCGACGACCCAGATGGCGGGGACGTAGGCGACGGCAGCACCCATCATCCGCCCGAACGCCGCGGCGTCACCGGTCTGCGCGACCCGGGCCAGACCCGTCGTGGCCCCGGCGGCGGCCATGGCCAGCGCCGAGCCGACCACGGCGATGCCCACGTGGCTGCCCAGCCAGGCGCCGCGGCTGGTCGCCGTCGCGAGCAGGGGCTCGGCGCGCTCCGCCGACTCCTCTGACCGGGCCCGCAGCACCGCGGAGACCGCGTAGGCCGAGGCGAGCAGCGCGGTGATCGAGAAGGTGGTGCTCAGGTAGGCGTCGACCAGGTCGTCGACGGCGGGGTTGCCGAGGATCACCAGCGCCTGCTCGTTGTCCCGCAGGAGGGTCTCCACCGACTCGGCCAGCCAGCCGTAGACCAGGCCCAGCAGGGCCAGCCCGACCGTCCAGGCCCCCCAGGCCGCGCGGTGCAGCCGGATCGCCAGGCCGAGCGGGGACAGCAGGGTGCGGCCCGCGCGCGGTCGGCCCGGCCGCGGCTGGGTGAGTCCCGCCCCGAGGTCGCGGATGTCGAGCAGCCGGAAGGCGGCGACGACGAGCGCCGCGGCCACGCCCGCGCACAGCAGCAGGGGCCACAGCCGGTCGGCCGAGAACGGGTGGGTGGCCTGCGCCCAGCCGACGGGCGACGTCCAGACCACCCAGTTGCCCTCGATGTCGCCGATGGCGCGCAGCACGAAGGCGACGGCGAACAGCCCGCCGACCATCGCGTACACCGGCCGGGTGTGCCCCGTGACCTGGGCCGCGACCGCGGTGAGCCCGGTGAACACCAGGCCGCACGCCCCCACGGACGCCCCCAGCACGAACGAGCCCCGCGTCGGCAGGCCGGTCATCGTGGTGAAGACCCCGATGGACAGGGCCAGGACCGCGCACGCGGCCCCGGCCAGCAGGACGGCGGCGAGCAGCGGGGCATGCCGGCCCACGCGTGCCGAGCGGATCAGTTCGGTGCGGCCGGTCTCCTCGTCGGCGCGGGTGTGGCGGGCGACGGTGAACATGACCATCAGAGCGGCGATCAGCATGACGGTCGCCGAGATCTCGAACGCCACCGCGCCGGCCACCGTGTCGAGCCCGACCGGCGGTCCGGCCAGCGCGATCGTGGCGGCGTTGCTGCCGACGGACGCCCGGTAGGCCGCCAGGTCGGCCGGGCTGTCGTAGAACGTCTGGGACGACACCGACTGCAGCGCCACCATGCCGGTGCCGACCGCGATCCAGACCGGCAGCCGGATGCGGTCGCGGCGCAGGGCGAAGCGCAGCAGCGCCCCCGTTCCCGCGGTCGTCGAGCCCCGAGCGGGCGCGCCGGGGGGCGAGGCCTGGGCCGGCGCGTCGGACAGCCGGGTGGTCACGACCGCACCTCCGCCCGGTCGGTCGCGACGCCGTTGCCGGCCAGTTCGTCGCCGTAGTGCCGGAGGAACAGCTCCTCCAGCGTCGGCGGGGCGCTGGACAGCGAACGGACGCCGAAACCGGTCAGGTGCCGCAACGCCGCGTCGAGGGCGTCGGTGTCGACGTCGAAGTGCACCCGCCCGTCCTCCTGCCGGACGTCGTGGATGCCGGCGAGCGAGTCCAGGCCGGTGACCGGCGTCGCGGTGTCCGCCGTGATCGCGGTGCGGGTCAGGTGGCGCAGCTCGGCCAGGCTGCCGCTCTGCACCGTGCGCCCGAGCCGGATGATGCTCACCCGGTCGCACAGGGCCTCGGCCTCGGCGAGGATGTGGCTGGAGAGCAGCACCGTCCGCCCCTCGGCCCGCACCTCGCGGATGCAGTCCTGGAACACCGCCTCCATGAGCGGGTCGAGCCCGGACGTCGGCTCGTCGAGCACCAGCAGTTCGGCGTCCGACGCGAGCGCGGCGACCAGGGCGACCTTCTGCCGGTTGCCCTTGGAGTAGGTGCGCGCCTTCTTGCGCGGGTCCAGGTCGAACCGGTCGAGCAGGTCGGCCCGGCGGCGGGGGTCGAGGCCGCCGCGCAGCTTGCCCAGCAGGTCGATCGACTCGCCGCCGGTGAGGGTGGGCCACAGCGTCACGTCGCCCGGGACGTAGGCCAGCCGGCGGTGCAGCGCGACGGCGTCCCGCCAGGGGTCGCCGTCCAGGAGCCGGGTCTGGCCCGAGTCGGCCCGCAGCAGGCCCAGCAGGATCCGGATCGTCGTGGACTTTCCGGACCCGTTCGGGCCGAGGAACCCGTGCACCTCGCCGGTGGTCACCTCGAGATCGAGGCCGTCCAGTGCCCGCGTGGCGCCGAAGGTCTTGACCAGCCCGGTCACGGAGATCGCCGTCGTCATGCCGGCGAAAGCTACTCTTCCTTCACGAAGTTGTGAAGTATGTCAAACATGGGAAGTCTGCGTTAGGGTGGCCTTCTGGCCCGGACGAGGAGGAACGATGGCGGTCCTGGACGACGGCCCCGACGCGGAGCGGCGCGAGCTGCTCCGCTACGTGGAGCGCTTCGCCCTCGTGCTACGGGAGGCGGGGATGGCGCCGATGCCGGCCCGCCTGCTCGCCTACGCCCTCGCCGACGACGCCGACCGCTACAGCGCCGCCGATCTGGCGGCGGGGCTGCAGGTGAGCGCGGCGGCGATCAGCACCGCCGTCCGTCAGCTCGTCCAGTACGGGCTGTTCGCCCGCGAACGCGAGCCGGGCACGCGCAGCGACCTCTACGTCCTCGACGATCGCGACCTGTGGTCGCGGTTCATGCAGGTCGAGGTCGCGCAGCTGCAGCGCTTCGAGGAGGTGCTCGAGTCGGGGGTCGACGCTCTCGGCACCGAGCGTCCGGGCGGGCGGCGGCTCGCCGAGACCCGCGACTTCTTCGCGTTCCTGCGTCGCGAGCTGCTCGGCGCGGTCGAGCGCTGGCCCGCCGAGCGGGACCGCCTCGCCGCGGAGAGGTGAGGAGTTCCCTCGCGACGGAGCTCCGCAGGCCCGGTGAGCCCCGTCAGTCGACGAGGACGACGAGCAGGGTGCGCGGACCGTGCACACCCTCCACGCGCTCGAGCTCGATGTCGCTGGTCGCCGACGGGCCGCTGATCATCGTCAGCGGCGCCACCGGATCGAGCCGGGCCAGACCCTCGGGCACGCTGCCGACCACCTGATCGGCCGTCACCACGCAGACCAGGCAGTCGGGCAGCAGCGACAGTGCCCGCCGTCCGCACACGGGGGTGCCGTCGAGCACCAGGGTCCCGGTGTCGGCGATCGCCACCGCCACTCCGGTCAGCGCCGCGGCCCGGTCGGCCAGCGCGACGGGGGGCCCGCCGTCGTCGTCGGCCACGCCGTCGGGACGCCAGCCGGTGGGCACGCCGGGGGCGGCCAGGACCGTGTCCGGGCCCCAGTCGGTGCCCAGCCCCGCGTCGAGCGCGCCCGCCACGGTGGCGGCGATGTCGTCCGGGCCGCAGCGGAACACCGAGGCCTTGTAGTCCTCGAGCCGGTCGACGAGCCGATGGTGCAGCACGTCGGCGGGGGAGTCGTCGGCCAGCCGGTAGTCGCGCCTCGCCTCGGTCGGGGCGGGACGGGACTCGCCCAGGGCTGTGCGGATGCGGGCGAGGACCTCCTGGCGGGCCTCCTCTCGAGTGCTGGTCATTCGCCGTGCTCCCGGGCCCAGGCCTGCGTGAAGGTCTCCTTCGGCGGGGTGGGCAGGTCGCGGGTGCGGGTCCAGCCCGACAGCGGCGGTGGCAGCGGCGGCATCGTCGGCCGGCCTCTGGCGAGCAGCCGCCCGGCGCGGGCGGCGCGCTGGGCCAGTCGCCACTTCTTCGGGTCGGACATGATCCTCGCCAGCGCCCTGAAGGCGACGCCCTCCGGCGTGGGCCGGGTCTGTGCCTCCACGTGCTCCCCGCGCAGGTGCACGAGGATCGACGGGATGTCGATGGCCACCGGGCAGACCTCGTAGCAGGCCCCGCACAGCGACGACGCGAAGGGAAGGTATGCGGAGTTGTCCGCCTCGCCCTTCGAGATCCCGGTGAGCTGGGGCGACAGCACCGCCCCGATCGGGCCCGGGTAGACCGAGCCGTACGCGTGGCCGCCGGTGCGCTCGTAGACCGGGCAGACGTTGAGGCAGGCCGAGCAGCGGATGCAGTGCAGCGCCTCCCGGCCCACCTCGTCGGCGAGCACCGCCGTCCGCCCGTTGTCGAGCAGCACCAGGTGGAACTCCTGCGGGCCGTCGCCGGGGGTGACCCCGGCCCACATCGACGTGTAGGGGTTCATCCGCTCGCCGGTGGAGCTGCGCGGGAGCAGCTGCAGGAAGACCTCGAGGTCGCGCCAGGTCGGCACCAGCTTCTCGATGCCCATGACCGTGATGAGGGTCTGGGGGAGGGTGAGGCACATCCGGCCGTTGCCCTCGCTCTCGACGACGGCCAGCGTGCCGGTCTCGGCCACGCCGAAGTTGGCGCCGCTGATCGCGACCTTCGCCCGCAGGAACCGCTCCCGCAGGTGGGCGCGCGCGGCCATCGCCAGTCGGCGCGGGTCGTCGGTGAGGTCGGGGTCGACGTCCGGCATGGTGCGCAGGAAGATCTCGCGGATCTCCGACCGGTTCTTGTGGATGGCCGGCACCAGGATGTGGCTGGGCTTGTCGTCGCCGAGCTGCACGATCAGCTCGGCGAGGTCGGTCTCGTGCGCGGTGATGCCGGCGGCCTCGAGGGCCTCGTTGAGGCCGATCTCCTGGGTGGCCATCGACTTGACCTTGACCACCTCGTCGGAGCCGGTGGCCTGCACCAGCCGGGTCACGATCTCGTTGGCCTCGTTCGCGTCGCGGGCCCAGTGGACCGTGCCGCCGCGGGCGGTGACCTGCTCCTCCAGCTCGACCAGGTGCTCGTCGAGCCGGGCCATCGTGGCGGTCTTGATCGCCTTGCCGGCCGCGCGCAGCTGCTCCCAGTCCGGCACCTCGCCGACGACCTTCGCCCGCTTGTCCCGGATCGTCGACGTGGCGTGGCCGAGGTTGGCGCGCAGCTGGCCGTCGCGCAGCGCCGTCCGTGCGGCGTCCGGGAACGGTTCGTCACCTCGCAGGTGACCCACCCCTCGGGGCGCGGTCGGGATCGACGGCATGCCGAGCTCGACCGCGCTCACGCTCCCGCCCCCACGGCCTTTATGGCCATAATGGCCGCTCCGCGGGTCATGCCGGAACCGCCGGCCGGGTCGTCTGGTGCGGTGTCACTGCGTCCTCCGTCGAGGCGAGGATCTCGGCCAGGTGCACGGTGCGCGTGCCGGCGCGCAGCCGGGAGAGCCCGCCGCCGATGTGCATCAGGCACGACGCGTCGCCCGCGGTGCACACCTCCGCGTGCGTGGACAGCACGTTGGTCATCTTGTCGGTGAGCATCGCCGTCGAGGTGTCGGCGTTCTTGACCGCGAACGTGCCGCCGAAGCCGCAGCACTGGTCGGCCGCCGGGAGCTCCACGAGATCGAGCCCCCGGACGGCGCGCAGCAGCTGCAGCGGGCGTTCGCCGACCTTCAGCATCCGCAGGGAATGGCAGGTCGGGTGGTAGGTCACGCGGTGGGGGTAGTACGCGCCGACGTCGGTGACACCGAGGACGTCGACCAGGAACTGGGACAGCTCGTAGGTCCGCTCCGCCAGCGCCGAGGCGTCCTCCGCGAGCCCGTGCTCCCCCGCCCGGCGGGCGACCTCGGCCTGCTGGTGGTGGATCGAGGCGACACACGACCCGGACGGCGCGACCACCGCCTCGGCGCCGGCGAAGGCGCGCACGTGGTTGGCCACGACGGGCACGGCCTCGCGTCGGTAGCCGGTGTTGACGTGCATCTGCCCGCAGCACGCCTGGCCGGGCGGCACCACCACCTCGTGCCCGAGTCGCTGGAGCAGCGAGGCGGTCGCGTGCGCCACCTGCGGGACCATGGTGTCCACCAGGCAGGTGGCGAACAGTGCGACCTTCATCCGGTCCCCTTCCCTCGCGACCTCACCGGCGCCACGCCCTGAGCCTCGCCCAGAAGCAGCTTCGCCGCTCGTCGACCCACAGCCTGCCGCCGTTCGGCGACCGACGTCAGCGGCACGCCGCCCGATCGACACCGGCGGCGATCTCCCAGTCGACGACGCGGTCGGCGACCGCCGCCAGCAGGCCGCGGTCGTGGGAGATGGCGAGCACCCCGACCCCCCGCGAGCGCGCCCACGACCCGAGCAACTGCCAGATGCGGGCCTGCGTCACGGGGTCCAGGCTTGCCGTGATCTCGTCGGCCACGACGTGCCGCGGCCGGGCGAGCATGGCCCGGGCGAGGTTGACCCGCTGCAGCTCTCCCCCGCTGATCTCGTGGGGATAGCGGGCCAGCCATTCCGGGTCGAGCAGCCAGTCGTCCAGCGCGGCCACCTCCTCGGCGCCGGCGCCGGCGCCGGCCAGCACCTCGCGGATCGTCCACCTCGGATCCATGGCGCGTTCGGGGTGTTGGAGCACGAGCTGGACCGGCCAGGGGCCACGCCGGTGTGCGGTCGGGAGCGGCTCGCCGTCCACCCGAACGGCGCCCACGGCCGGGCGGAGGAATCCGGCGAGCGCCCGACCCAGCGTGCTCTTGCCGCAACCGCTCGGGCCGAGCAGGCCGACGACCTCCCCGTCGCCGAGGGTGAGGTCGGCGTCGGCGAGCACCCACGGGCGGTCCCGGCCGTAGCGGAACCAGAGGCCGTCGGCGGTCAGCACGGTTGGCGGTCCGGGACGCGGAAGCCGTTGGCGGGGAGGGCCTGCCACAGCGAGCGGGTGTAGTCGTGCTCGAGCAGCCGGCCGTCCCCCCTGAACGCGGCGGGGCCCACGGCGTCGACCGTCCGGCCGGACCGGCAGATCACCACCCGGTCGGCCATCTCCAGCGCCGCCTCCAGCTCGTGGGTGATCAGGACGACGGCGCACCCTGCGTCGGCCAGGGAGCGCAGGTCGCCGAGCACCTCGCGGAGCGCGTCCGCCGGCAGGCCCGCGGTCGGCTCGTCGGCCAGCAGCACGCGGGGACGGCTCAGGGTCGCCATGGCGACGAGGACCCGCCGGGCCATCCCGCCCGACAGTTCGTGCGGATACCGGCGAAAGACGTCGCGACCCAGGCCGCGGCGGGCCAGTGCCTCCTCGGCGGCGCGGCGCGGGGCTGCGTGGCCCGCCAGGCGGGCCGCCCGCCGGACCTGCCGGCCGACCTTCGCCAGCGGGTCGAGGAAGGCCACCGACTGCGGCAGCAGCGACAGACCCCGACCCGCCATGCGGCGCCGGTCGGCCACGTCCAGCGGGACGCCGTCGACCAGGATCGACCCGCGCTCCACCGCGTTCGGTGGGAGCAGCCCGAGCGCTGCGGAGGCGAGGAGGCTCTTGCCGGCGCCGCTCGCGCCCACCAGGGCGACCACCTCGCCGACGTCGGCCGTCAGGTCCATCCCGGTCAGTGCGTGGACGGTGCGCCGGCGGAGCCCCCGTTCGTACTGGACGAAGTCGACCTCGAGCCCACGGACCTCGAGCCGAGGGGAGTGCGTGAGCGGGGCGGCGCTGCCGAGCCCGGCGGACTCCACGGTGTTGTGCCGCATCGTCGTGATCATGGTTCCGGTCACAGGTGGTGGCTCCTCGGATCCAGCAGGGCGCGGGCGTTCTGGCCGACGGTGTCGACCAGCTTGACGACGACGAGCAGGCACAGCCCGGGCAGCACGGCCAGCCACCAGGCGCCGGTGGTCAGGAAGCGCATCGACTCGGCGAGCAGCACGCCGATCGACGGCTCGGCGGGGTCGACGCCGAGGCCCAGGAAGGACAGCGCCGCCTCGTGCAGGATGGCGTGCGGGAACAGCAGCACGGTGCCGACGACGAAGTGGCCGGCCAGCTGGCCGCCTACGTGCTTGCGGGCGATCCACCACGGCCCCCGCCCGAGGCCGCGACTGATCGCCACGTAGTCCGATGCCACGACCTCCCGGGCCCGGCCGCGCAGCACCCGGGTGAGCGTCGGCCAGTGGCTGACCGCCACGGCGATGATGACCGCCTCCGTGCCACCCCCGAGGGCGAACGCCAGCAGGATCAGCAGGACGAGGTGCGGCAGGGCCAGGAACAGGTCGATCAACCAGCCGACAGCCCGGTCGACGATCCCGCCGAAGGCGGCGGCGAGCCCGGCGAGCACGAGCGCGATGAGCGCGGACACCGCTGCTGCCGTCGTCCCGACCAGCAGGCTGAGCCGGAGGCCGGCGAGCACCCGGGCGAGCATGTCGCGGCCCAGCCGGTCGGTGCCGAAGGGGTGTTCCCACGACGGTCCGAGGTTGCGTCGGGCGAGGTCGGTGGTCTCGGCGGCGCCGGCGGCCAGGCCGCCGGCCACCACGACGCCGAGCACGAGCGTCACCGCGAGCGCGAGGTAGGCCAGCGTTCGCCGCCGGCGGTCCCCCAGCATCCCGGACGACGGCGCCGTCGAGACGGCAGTCATCGGACGTCCTCCAGGGCGGGCGCGCGCTCTGCCGCGGACTCCGGACGGCGCCCGCGCCGGCCGGTCCGCAGCGAGTCCTGCACCCGCGGGTCCAGCCGGGCGTGCACCAGGTCGCCGAGCAGGTTGCCGACGTAGACGAAGACGGTGGTGAACAGGGCGATGCCCAGCAGCAGCGGCACGTCCTGGCCGAGCGCCGCGCTGGTCGTCGCGGCACCCAGGCCCGGGTAGGAGAACACCTGCTCGGCGAGCACCGCCCCACCGAAGAGCTCGCCGAGGGAGGCGAACTGCAGCAGGACGGCGGGGGCGGCGGCGTTGCGCAGCACCCGGTGGACGACGAGCCCGGTGGTCGACTCGCCCTGGGCCCGCGCGAAGGCGGCGTAGTCGCTGGCCAGCGCCTCGATGACGGCGTGCCGGGTGTGCAGGACGACGGGTGCGACGCCGACGATCGACAGGGTCAGCGCCGGCAGGATCAGGTGGTGGAGGCGGTCGAGCAGCGTGACGTCGTCGGCCAGGACGCCGATCGGCGTGGCGCAGCACAGCGGCGTCCAGCCCAGCGAGACGGAGAAGGCGTACAGCAGCAGGAGGCCCACCCAGAAGGTCGGCGCCGAGGCCAGCGTGTAGGCCCACCAGACGATGACCCGGTCGGTGGCCCGGCCCTGCCGGACACCGGCGAGCACGCCGAGACCGAAACCGAAGATCCCGGACAGCAGCCAGGCGGTGGCCATCAGCGCCAGGCTGGTGAGGAAGCGGTCGCCGATCACCTCGGTCACCGGCGCGTTGTAGGTGGCCGAATGGCCGAGGTCACCCTGGAGAAGGTTGCCCATCCAGGTCGCGAACCGCTCCAGCGGCGGATCGTCGAGGCCCCAGCGCTCGGCGATCTGGGCCCGCTGCTCGGGCCCGACCGCGGCGATGTCCCCCCCGACGTAGGCGTCCACCGGATCGACCGGGGAGTTGACCATCAGGAGGAACGACCCGGTGGCCACCGCGGCGAGGAGCAGCACGAGCCGGAGCACCCGTGCGCCTGCCGTCCGCAGCCAGGCCGGCGGCGTGCTCAGCACCGCCACTGCCACCCGGTGATGCCGGCCGTCACCGGCCATCCGTGGCCATGTGGCTCGATCTGCTGCGGCCCCAGGTCGAGGCACTCGTCCACGAGATAGGTGTGGTCGAGGTTGACCAGCCAGGCCCAGGCGGCGTCGCCCGAGGCCCCGAAGCCGCCGCCGTTCCCGTCGTCCTGGGCGGCTTGCCAGAACGGGATCGCCGCCTCCTCGTCGGCGGCCGCCATGGCGGCGTCGAGGTTCGCGTCGACATCGGGGTCGGCGTAGAAGCCGGGGTTCCAGTACTCCACGCCGGCCTGCGAGGAGGAGTAGAGGTTGTACATCTCGGTGGGGTCGTGGCTGCCCCAACCGAACATCACCGCGTCGGCGTGCATCCGCTGCCCGATCTCGTCCCAGCCGACACCTCGCGCCTCCACCGCGATGCCGACCGGCGCGAGCATGTCCGCGACCGCCAGGGACAGGCCCTGGCGCAGGCTGTCGTCAGCGGGGTAGAGCAGGTCGAACGCGGCCGGCACGCCGTCGCGCTCACGGACTCCGTCACCGTCGTCGTCGGTCCACCCGGCGGCCTCCAGGAGCTGCGCGGCGCCGTCGGTGTCGGCATCCTCGACCGCCGCCGCCGGCTCGTGCCAGGGCAGCCCGTCGACCGGCCCGACGGCCGGTGTCCCGTACCCGTCCAGGACGCCGTCCACGAGAGCCTGACGGTCGACGGCGCGGTTGACCGCCTGGCGCACGGCACGGTCGGAGGTGACGTCGTTGCCGATGGGCGCTCCGCCGTCGGTGGTCCGGCCCTGGTCCGGCACGTACGGGAAGACGATGCCGCGGTTGTCCACGGAGGCGACGCTGAGCAGTTCCATCCCCGGCACATCCGTGGTGGTCAGGTAGGACGGCAGGCCGGCCAGGTGCACACCTCCGGCGCTGGCGGCGGCGAGCGTGGCGTCCTCGCCGGTGAACTGGAAGACCAGCCGCTCGAAGGCCGGCAGCTCGCCGTAGTAGTCGTCGTTGCGCTCGACGATCAGCTGCTGCCCCTCGTCCCACTGCAGGAGACGGAACGGTCCGGACCCGATCGGGTTGCGCGCGTAGTCCGGGCCGTGCGCGTGCTCGGGGACGATGCCCAGCGAGACGAGCCGGTTGACGAAGCTGCTGCGTGGCTCCTCGAGCCGCAGCTCGACGGTGTGCTCGTCGACCACCTCGGCGGACTCGAGGGCGGTGACGTCGGTGAGTCCCCCGCTCTCGCTCGCCGTCGCGAAGGTGTACGCCACGTCGTCGGCGGTGACCGGCTCGCCGTCGCTGAAGCGCGCGTCCGTGCGCAGCTCCACCGTCCAGGCCAGCCCGTCCTCGCTCACCTCGTAGCCGGTGGCGAGGTCGGGCACCACCTCCATGTCGGCGTCGCGGGTCAGCAGGGTCGACTGGAACAGGGGAGATCCGTACCGGCCCCACCCGAGGGTCGGGTCGAAGCCGTCGTCGGGCTCGCCGCCGATCGCGAGTCGGAGCTCGCTCGGGGCCGCGCCCACGTTCCCGCCCTCGGCGGGCGTCCCGCCGCCGCAGGCGGTCAGCGCGACCGTCGCCGCCACCGCCGCCGCGACCGCGCGTCCGATGGCCCGTCCTCGTCGCATGGAGCGCCCCCCTCGCGTTGCGGTTCAGCCTATTGCAGCTGTCTGGCAATAAGTCCTCGTCGAAGGTTATTGCAAGACACTCGCGATAGTCGCATCGGGGGAGGGGAGAGGCTCGACCGACTCCGTGTCGCCCCTCACCACCCGATCACCGTCCGGTCACGCGCAGGTACGCCACGACGGCGGCGACCCGCCGGTGCAGCTGTGGCTCCTCGGTCAGGCCGAGCTTGCTGAAGATGGCGCTCACGTTCTTCTCGATCGAGGACTCGGAGAGGAACAGCTCGGCGGCGATCGCCCCGTTGGACAGCCCGCGGGCCATGGCGCGCAGCACGTCGAGCTCGCGGTCGGTCAGGTCCGCCAGCCCGGACGCGCGCTCCAGGCGGCGCCGGCCGACCAGCGCGTCCACCAGCACCGGGTCGATGACCGAGCCGCCGCGCCTGGTCTCCTGCAACGCCCCGACGAGCTGGTCCCGGTCGCCGATCCGCTCCTTGAGCAGGTAGGCCAGACCGTCGGCGCCGTGCTGCAGCAGGTCCAGCACGTACCCGGCGTCGGCGTGCTGGGAGAGGACGACGACGCCGGTCGCGGGATGCGCGGAGCGGATGGCGTGCGCAGCACGGATGCCCTCGGTCGAGTGCCCGGGCGGCATCCGGATGTCGGTCAGGACGGCGTCGGGGTGGAGTCGCTCGACGGCATCGAGCAGCTCCTCGGCCGAGCCGACGGCGGCGAGGACCTCGATCCGTCCGGTCGACTGCAGCAACCGGACGACACCCTCGCGCACGAGGTAGCTGTCCTCCGCGACGACGATGCGCAGTTCCGCCGGAGGGTGCGGCTCAGCCACGGGGGGCTCCGGGCAGCGAGCCGCGCAGCACCGTGCCGCACCCGGGCCGGCTGTCGATCTCCAGCTCGCCCCCGGCGGCGGCGAGCCGGTCGGACAGGCCCAGTAGGCCGTTCCCGGCGTCCTCGGGCGCGAATCCGGCGCCCTCGTCTCGCACGACCACCTCGAGCCGGCCCGCCCGCTCGTTCAGCGAGACCTCGAAGGGTGCGTGCCCCGCGTGCTTCATCGCGTTCGCCAGTCCCTCGAGCACGAGGAAGTAGGCCGCGCCCTCGACCGGGGCCGGGTACCGCCGGCCGTCGACCTCGGGACCGACGGTCAGCGCCGGCGGCGCCGGCAGCCGGGCCAGCGCCGAGCGCACCGCCTCGGCCAGCCCGTGGTCGGACAGCGCGGCCGGGTACAGGCCCTGAGCGAGCTCTCGGAGCTCCCGGTGTGCCGCGCGCAGCCCGTCGCCGATGCCGCGCAGCCGGCGGTCCGCCTCGTCGTCCCGTCCGCCGATCTCGGCCCGGGCCAGCTCCACCTGGGCGAGCAGGGCCAGGAGCTGCTGCTGCGCACCGTCGTGCAGGTTCCGCTCGACCCGGCGCCGCTCGGCGTCGGCGACGGCGGCCAGCCGCGCCCGCGAGGCCTCGACGGCGGCGAGCCGCTCGGCCTCCTCGGTGTGCCGGAGCAGGCCGATGAGGAACGACACCGGCAGTGCCACCCCTGCCGTGATGAACAGCGCGGCCTGCGCGTCCGCGCCCAGGGCGCGCTCGGCGAGGCCGGTGGTCAGCAGCCCGGCGGCGATCACCGCGGCGGTGATCATCGGCCAGCGCATCTGGGCCCGGTCGGTGTCCGGAGCCCCGGGGTAGCGGGCCAGGAGCAGGACGCGCCGGCCACCGGTAGCACCATCACCAGGGCGACCACCGGGGCCAGGCCGGTCAGCGCCGGGACGTGCCAGCGGTTGGCGCCGGTGTCCAGGCCGAGGACCGACGTCGTCCCCGGCTCGGCGAGGAAGGCCAGCGTCGCAGCGACGACGGCGACTCCCGCGGCGACGCGGACCGCCGGGCCGACCGCCGGCCAGGCGTGCGCGCCGGTCGGGTACCGCGCGAGCAGGTCCAGCAGCGCGACGAAGCCCAGCGCGTACAGCACCGCGGAGGCAAGGGCGATCGGCGCCGCTGCGGCGTCGGGTGCGAGCGGGGCGGCCACCGCCCCGACGATCGCGACCAGGTGCAGCACGCCGACCGCGAGCAGCCGGTCGGCCACCGGGTGGGCCGGCCGGAGGACCTGACCCGTGGCCCCCGCGGCGAGGAAGCCCAGCGGGAGGACCGAGGGCAGCACGACGTCGGCACCGGCGGACGGGCGCAGGGCGGGGGAGAGCAGGACGGCGAACGCGCAGGCCGCACCGATCGCCGTTCCCGCCCGCCGTCGCGCGTCCACGGGCTCATTCTGGCGGCGTGACGACCCGAGTCGATGCGGCCTGCCACCGGATCGGGTGAGGACGGCCGCACTCGTCCCGGTGGCCGGCCGGGTCCCGCCCACGCGGCCGGGCGCCGACGCTGGGGCCCGCCGTTCCCGTCCGTCGTCCGGAGGTTCCCGTGCCGCTCCCGTCCCACGCCGTCCTCGTCGCCGCCGGTGGTCTCGGCGTCGCCGTCACCACCGCGCTCGAGGTGGTCACCGCGCCCTACAGCCCCGCGGTCAGCGCCTACCCGCTCAACGGGGCCGTGCACGCGCTGAAGGTGCTCACCGCCGTGGTGTTCGTGGCAGGCCTGGTCTTCTGGGCCGCCGGCCTACGTCGTTCGCGGGAGCGGGTGGCCGCCGGCGCCGCGACGGTGCTGGCGACGGCGACGCTGCTCGGCGCCGTCCCGTACAGCGTGGTGGAGACGCTGCTCGACCCGTCGCTGAGCCCGGCCGCGGCCGACGCGCGGCTGACCGCGACCTACGACGCCGCGCCCTGGATCGGTGTCGTCGCCTCGGTCGCGCTCCCCCTCGTGGTGCTCGGTCTGACGGTGCTGGCCGTCGTGTCGCTCCGGCATCGGCTGGTGCCGGCATGGGCGCCGGTCGCCAGCCTGACCGCGGTCCCCGTGGCCGTGCTCGCGGGAGTGCTCGGCGGCCTGGGATGGGCGGTGCCGCACCCGCCGGCCTGGATCTTCCTGGGGCTGTCGGCCTACGGGTGGGCGCTGCTCCGGCGGCCGGTGGGGGCCGCGGTCCCGGCCGGGCTCACATCGAGGCGATCATGATCAGGTTGCCGCAGGTGTCGTCGAGGACCGCGGTCGTCATCTCGCCCATGAGCGTCGGCTCCTGCGTGAAGGTGACGCCGAGCCCGCGCAGCCGCTCGTACTCCTTCTGCGCGTCGTCCACGGCGAACGAGGTGAACGGGATCCCGTCGGCCATCAGCGCCTCCTTGAACGGACGGGCCGCGGGGTGCTCGTCGGGCTCGAGGACCAGCTCGACGCCGTCCGGGTCCTCGGGCGAGACGACCGTGAGCCATCGGTGCTCGCCGACGGGGAACTCCGTCTTCTTCACGAAGCCCAGCACGTCGGTGTAGAAGCGCAGCGCCTTCTCCTGGTCGTCGACCAGGACGCTGGCCAGGTTGATCCGCATGATCGAGGTCCTCTCAGCCGTCCAGCCGCCACCGGTCGGTGATGGCCCGGAGCGGGGACGTGTCCAGGTCGTGGAACTTGTAGCGGCCCTCACGGCGGGTGCGGACCAGTCCGGCGGCCTCCAGGACGTCGAGATGCTGGGACACGGCCTGGCGGGACGAGGTGAGCCCGTGCCGGGAGATCAGCCGGGTGATCAGCTCGAACAGCGTCTGGCCGCTCCGTTCCTGCAGTTCGTCGAGGATCGCCCGCCGGGTCGGGTCCGCGAGCGCCTTGAACACGTCGCCCACGGCGGTCACCATAGGCAAGTATCCGCTTGCCTGTCCAGTGGTCGAGATCTGCACACTCGTACGCTTCGCGGCCCCGATGCGTACGAGTGTGCAGATCTCGCCGGGGGGAGAGGGCAGGCGAGCCGGTCAGAGGCGGACGTCGGACAGCGCGGTGAGCGGCACCCACGCGCCGGCCACCTGACCGGGGGCGGGCGCCTGCGCGGCCGGGGGTGCGGGCAGCCGGTCCACGGCGGCGAGCTGGTCGAGCGCGATCCCGGCCAGGGCCGCGATGTCTGCGATGGGCACCTGGAAGGTGCGGAACTCGCCGAGCGGCGGCACCTCACCGGCGGCCGCCGCCCGTGCGAACGCCGCGTCGAGGTCGTCGACCAGTGGGGTCTGGTCGAGCAGGTAGCCGGTCGCCGCGAGCCGGCCCTCGTGCACGAAGGCGACCACCTTCCAGAACCGCAGCGGCACCTGGATGCCTCGATAGGGCGGGTCCCCCGCCTCCAGCACCGGACCGGCGAACACGGCCAGCCTCCGGTCGAAGGTGTCCGCGTGCCGCTCCACGTAGTCCTCCAGGCCCAGCCACAGGGCCTTGCCCTTGTTGAACTGGCCGGCCTGCGGCGCGGCGTTGGGGTAGTAGAACGTGTCGGCGTTGGCCTGCTCGGCCTCCTCCGGCGAGTCACCCCACACCGCCGAGGTCCGGCGGACGAGGTGCCCGCGGTCGAGGTCGTTGTCCCGGTACACCGCGTTGCCGGTCTGCTGCTCGGCCGGCACCCGCGGGTCGAACAGCCAGCGATCGCTCTCGCGGGTGAGCTGGACGAGCTTGCCGCCGTCCATCGCCAGCGCGGTCACGGCGGCCAGCCGGCGGTCGGGGCGCAGCAGCACGCTGTAGTGCAGGTAGGGGAGGAGCACGGTCGGCTCCGGCGTCGCGGGTTCGGGGATCGGCACGTCGGGCCCCAGGAAGGCGGGGTCGTAGCCGGTGCGATCGGCGAGCAGGTCGACCGGGGCGGAGAGATCGGTCATGGCGGGTTCCTGCCGGGCTGCGGGCAGCCGACGCTAGGCCCGCCGATGCGGGAATGCCAGGGGTCGCCGCGCGACCGTCGGACGGCGGCGGCGACGATGTCGGGGTGAGCACCGCCGAAGTCCACGAGGTGTCCGAGGTCGACGACGCGCTGCGGACGACGCTGCTGCGCTGCTGGACCGACGTCACCAACGCCGGCGGCGCGGTCGGCTTCGTCCCGCCGGTGACCGCCGAGGAGCTGGCCCCGGTGCTCGACAAGCTGCTCGACCACGTGCGGTCGGGCAGGGACCGGCTCTGCGTGCTCTCGGTCGACGGCGAGGTCGCCGGCTTCGCCGTCCTCGTCCGCTCGGAGAGTCACCTGCGGCAGCACTGGGCGTCGGTGCTCCGCGTCCAGGTGCACCCGAGTCGCCAGGGCTCCGGCCTGGGCCGCACCCTGATCGAGGGGGTGCACGCCATCGCCCGGCGGCACGGCTTCGAGTTCACCTTCCTGACCGCGCGCGGCGGCACGGGGCTGGAGAAGTTCTACGAGCGGCTCGGCTACCACGAGGTGGGCCGGATGCCCCGCGCGCTGCTCCTCCACGAGGGCGACTACCGGGACGAGATCTCGATGGTCTGCCCGCTCTGACGCCGACTTCTAGACCTCCTGCAGCCCCCGCCGCCGGTGGCGCCGCAGCATCAGCAGGCCGGCCGCGCCCAGGAGGCCCGCGAGGCCGCCGCCGACGAGGCGGTGCGACGTCCACCCGGAGGTGTCCGGCGAGGAGCCGGGCAGGAGCCGGCCCGATCCGTCCGTGCTCAGCGCCGCGAGCTCCGCGTGCAGCTCCGGTGTGAGCTCGGTGGTGCCGCCGCACAGGTCGGCGCGCAGCCGGTCGTCGGAGTGCGACGCGAAGACGACGAACGGCCCCGTGCCGTCGAGCTCCAGGCCGCAACTGGCGCCCTCTGCTGCCGAGAACACCGCCTGGCGCCGGTGCGCACCGCCCTTGAGCACGACCTCGACGTCGAACACGTGCCGAGCAGGGTCCGCACTGCTCGACGTCGGCCAGCCCGAGTCGACCGAACGGTCCACCAGTCGTCCGGTGAAGACGGCGTCGGCCCCGCTGAACCGGGCGGCGGTGGAGGCCTCGGCGCAGCTGCACGCCTGCGCGGGCCCGGCCGGGCCCCAGACGACGAACAGCGCAGCCAGCAGCCCGAGCGCCAGGAGGGCCGCCGTCCGTCGCACGGACCCAGGGTGCTCCCGCAGGGTCACATGACGGTCACAGGACGGCGCCGACCCGATCACGACCCGACGCGTGCGCCGCCTAGGCTCGCGGACGTGACCGCCCCCGCTCCCCCCTCCCGCGACCGGCTGGTGGGGCTGCTCGTCCTGGGAGTCGCGGCCGTCCTGCTGGTCTCCTCGCCCACCTGGTTCGCCAGCGGCCAGGGGTTCGTGGGCGCGGCCCAGCTGGTCCTGGCCGTGGCGCTCGCGGCAGGAGGCGTCTGGCTGGTCCGCCGATCGAGCCGCAAGGGCTGATCGTCGTTTCGCGGACGGTCGCTCGACCCTGTGCCGGCCCGGGCGCCCGGCGCAGGCTTCCGGCGGGCGAGACTCCGAGGAGGCGCGATGAGGGTGACCAAGCGGGAGTTGGTGCAGCTGCTGCGCAGCGGGGGTGACCACGCCACGGCGACGAAGGTGGAGGCCGCCGGCCTGCCCGAGGAGATCGACATCGACCGCGACGGCGAGGTGCTGGCCGCTGCCGGACTCGGTCCTGACCGGGTCATGGCGTTGCTGGCGGCCGCTGGGATGCCCCGCATCATCGGGTGACGTCGTCCCGGCGGTCCCTCGTTTCACATGGAACATCGCACGTCGTCGGGCCGTGCGAACCGCGTGCTGGCAAGCGGATGTGGCGGTTCAGCCGCGGTACGGCCGCTCCCGGTCCAGTTCCTCCCGGGCGACCGACCGCAGGTGGACGGCGTCGGGACCGTCGACGATGCGCAGCGTTCGGGCGTGGGCCCAGAAGCTCGCCAGCGGGGTCTCGTCGCTGACCCCGGCGCCGCCGTGCACCTGGATCGCCCGGTCGAGGACGTCCAGGCACACGCGCGGTGCGGCCACCTTGATCGCCGCGATCTCGGTGCGGGCACCCTTGGCGCCGTACCTGTCGACCAGGTCGGCGGCCTTCAGCACGTACAGCCGGGCCTGGTCGATCTCGATGCGCGAGAGCGCGATCTGCTCGCGCACGGTGCCCTGCTCGGCCAGCGGACGGCCGAACGTCACCCGGGCCTTCGCCCGCTCGACCATCAGGGCCAGTGCCCGCTCGGCCATGCCGATCGCGCGCATGCAGTGGTGGATGCGACCGGGCCCGAGCCGGGCCTGGGCGATGAGGAAGCCGTCGCCCTCGCCGGCGAGCAGGTTCGCCGCCGGCACCCGGACGTCGGTGAACCGGAGCTCGGAGTGACCGTGCTGGTCCTGGTAGCCGAAGACGGGCAGGTGGCGGACCACCTCGACGCCGGGGCTGTCCCGCGGCACCAGGATCATCGACTGCTGCCGGTGCGCCGGGCCGTCCGGGTCGGTCTTGCCCATGACGATGAAGATCTGGCAGCGCTCGTCGGCCACGCCGGTGATCCACCACTTGCGGCCGTTGATCACGTAGTCGTCGCCGTCCCGGACGATCGAGGTCTGGATGTTGCGCGCGTCGGACGACGCCACGTCGGGTTCGGTCATGGCGAACGCCGACCGGATCTCGCCCTCGAGCAGTGGCTGCAACCAGCGTTCCTTCTGCTCGGCGGTGCCGAACAGCATCAGCGTCTCCATGTTGCCGGTGTCCGGCGCCCCGCAGTTCGTCACCTCCGGGGCGATCACCGGGGACCAGCCCATGATCTCGGCCACCGAGGCGTACTCGAGATTCGACAGCCCACCCAGTTCGTGGTGGAAGAGGTTCCACAGACCGCGCCGGCGGGCCTCCGCCTTCAGCTCCTCCAGGACCGGCGGGGTGCCGTGGTCGTCGTGCCCCCGGGCCGCACGCCACTGCTCGTACACCGGCTCGGCGGGGAACACGTGCTCGCGCATGAAATCCCACATCCGACCGCAGGTGTCCTCGGCCTTGGCGGAGAGAGCGAAGTCCATGCCGGGCAACGTAGCGGGCGGCCCGGACCGGCACCGGCCCCGCGCCCGTGCCCGCGCCCGCAACGGGCTCCGCTCGGACCCGGGTATCGCGGCTCCTCGCCGCAGCGGCCGAGCCGGTTCCGGGCGGCGTCAGGCCCGCGCGCGCAGCAGGCCGTTGTCGATCACGGCGGCCAGACCCAGGGTCTTGTAGCCGACCTCCTCGAAGAGGACCACGAGCCGGTCGTCCTCGACGCGCATCACGATGCCCGGCCCCCATTCCGCGTGCTCGACCGCGGTCTCGGGCGGGAACGGGCTCGTGTTGTCGTCGTCCCGGTCGGTGGCGGTGCCGTCCGAGCAGGTGTCGCAGTTGCCGCAGGGCTCGTCGAGCTGCTCACCGAAGTACCCGAGCAGGAACTGGCGCCGGCAGTCGGTGGTCTCGGCGTAGCCGCGCATCATCTCCACCCTGCTCTGGTCGACCCGCTCGTGGTGCTCGGCCAGCTGCCGCGCCGCCTGCGCAGCCTCGCCGGGGTCGGGAGCCCCCTCGGCCGGATGCGCGGCGCCCTCCTCGTCCAGCACGACGGCGGAGACCTGCTCGAGCAGGTTGAGGTCGCGGGCCAGCGGCGTGGCCGCCCGTCCGGTCTCCTCGCGGAGGTCCGTGACGTCGACGCCGTCGTCGATGCCGGCCGCGGCTGCTGCCCCCACCAGACCGGCGACCTGCTGCAGATCCTCTTCCGAGGGGATGCCCGCGGCGAAGAAGCGGCGCAGGCCGAGGTCCTCCTGCCGGTAGACCAGGAGTGCGAGGGCCGGCTGGCCGTCGCGTCCCGCGCGGCCGATCTCCTGGTAGTAGCTGTCCAGGGAGTCGGCCGGCTCGGCGTGGACCACGAAGCGGACGCCGGGCTTGTCGATGCCCATGCCGAAGGCGGTCGTGGCGACGACGACGTCGAGCTCGTCGGCCATGAACGCGCGCTGGGTGTCCTCGCGCTCGGACCGGTTCAGGCCGGCGTGGTACGCGCGGGCCCGCAGCCCACGGTCCACCAGGGCGGCAGCGACGTCCTCGGTGCCCTTGCGGGTGGCGCTGTAGACGATGCCGGGCCCGTGGCCTTCGCCGATCTCGGCCAGCACCCGGTCGAGGACGGCGACCTCCTTGCTGCGCGCGTCCGCGTGCTGCTCGACCTCCAGGTGGATCTCAGGCCGGTCGAAACCCGCGACGACGATCTCGGGGTCGGCCATGCCGAGCCGCTCGACGATCTCGGCGCGCACCGGCGGGGCCGCGGTGGCGGTCAGCGCCAGCACCGTCGGGTGCCCCAGCTGCTCGATCACTGCGCCGAGCCGCAGGTAGTCGGGCCGGAAGTCGTGGCCCCAGGCCGAGACGCAGTGCGCCTCGTCGACGACGAACAGCGGGGGTCGCGCCGCGGCGATCGTCTCCACGACCTCAGGCTTGGTGAGCTGCTCGGGCGCCAGGAAGAGGTAGCGGACCGTTCCGTCTCCCAGTCCGTCGAGGGCGGCGCGCTGGTCACCGGCCGAGAGACCGGAGTTGAGCATGGCCGGCGCGCCCATCCGGTCGACCTCCTCCAGCCGCCGCACCTGGTCGCGCTGGAGGGCGATCAGCGGCGACACGACGAGCACCGGGCCGTCGACGAGGTGGCCGGCCACCTGGTAGATCGCGGACTTGCCGGCGCCCGACGGCAGCACCGCGAGGGTGTCGCGGCCGGCCAGCACCGACTGCATCGCCCTTTCCTGGCCCGGCCGGAACTCCTCGAACCCGAGCAGCTCACGGGCCGTCTCCCGGAGGCGGCGGGTGCGGACGGCGGCACTCGCCCCCGCGGGATGGGGCTGACCGGGCTTCTCGTTCGCGCGGGGGTGTGGGGGCACCGGCGCAGGCTGCCCGCGCGCCGGCGGTGGCAAACCGCGCCCGCGGTGACCTGCGCCGCCCTCTCCGCCGGGCATCAGCGGACCTCCCGCCGCCGCGGACCGCCCAGATCGGCCGACTCCGCCGCCGCCCGTCCGGCGTACCAGCCGCGCGCGTCGCTGACGCGGCTGCGCATGGCCCGCACATGCGGGAACAGTTCGGTCACCGTGTCGGCGACGGCGCGGTCGCGGGCCGCGAGGACCGGGACGAGATCCCGGCCGGAGGCTCGCCCCGCGTCGGCCGCCGCGGAGTCTCGAGCCGCCCGCAGGCGCTCCCCGATGCGCTGGGCGTAGGCCGTCAGGAACGCGCGACGGAAGGCGGGTGAACGGTTGCGCGGGTCGCCGGCGCGACCCGTGGCCGTGAGCGCCCGCGTCCCCTGCACCAGCAAGGACAGGAAGAGCAGCTCGACCGCGGACAGATCGTCGGGATCCCCGACGATCGTCGCGATACCGGCCTTCTCCGACCAGACGGCCTGGACGCCGTTGGCCTCGCCGACGGCCGTGAGCAGGCTGAGCTTCTGCCGCGCATACGGGTCGTCGAGATGCACTCGACGGGCCCGGATGCCCGCGCGCGGCGCACCGCCCCGGGCCTCGGCGAGCAGGGCCGCGTCGATGGCATGCCGGGTCATCAGTTCCTGCGCCTTGGCCGCCAGCGCTTCGGCCTCCTCCGGGAAGTCGGTGGACTCGGCCTTGGCGAGCAGGGCGCGGATCCGGCCCAGCGTCCGCTGGTCGGCGTCGGGCCCGCGCGCCGCCGGGCCGGCGCGCCGGGCGCTGTCCCAACGGGACGGTGGCGCGATCAGCGTCTCGAGTGGGCGCCACCCGGCCAGTGCGTCGGCCAGGCGGAGGACGTCGAGCCAGGCGTCCAGCGCGCCGAGCCCCTCGCGCACCCGCCACCGGTGGACGGCCGCCGGCGTCGTCGACGTGCGCCCCGCCATCGCCCGCAGCTGGGCGACCCACTCGTCGGGTGCCCGCTCGAGCGCACGGGTGGCGATCGCCTCCGCCAGGATCACGTCGACGAGCAGCCGCGTCATGCGCCGCGAGCCGCTGCGGCGGACGACGTGCACCAGGTCGGCCGGCTGCCACCCGCGCTCGTAGTGCAGCGCGACCTGGTCCCTGAGCAGGGCGGCGGCGACACCCGCCGCGTCCACGTCGGGGTCGGCGAGGGAGAGGCGCGCGGCGGCCGGCTCGATCGAGGCGGCCCCGGTGCGTGCGACGGTCAGGAACGTCTGCCGAACGGTGATCTCGACGTCGTTCATCGCTGCCCGGTCCCGCATCGCCCGCTCATACCGCCGATCCTGGCGGCACCGGCCGGCCGGGACAGTGCCGGGCGCGAGACTGTGGACGAGGGCCGCGCCTGTGGACGGCTGCCGGTGTCCGGCCCTCGGCCGCCGCCCCGTGGTGCCGGGAGCCGCGGTGCCCGCGGCCCCCGTCCCCGCACCGCGGCTCCCGTCCCCGATCGACGGGACCCGGAGCCGCAGGTGCGGAAACCCCGAGCTCGACAGTTCCGCATGTGCGCCCCTACGGTTCACCCGTGTCCGCGTCTTATCGAATCGCCGAGGCCGCCGCCTTGCTCGGGGTGAGCGACGACACCGTCCGTCGGTGGATCGACAGCGAGCGGCTGCCCGCCCGCCGCCCGGAGGGCAGCCCCGCCCAGGTCGACGGCACCGACCTGGCCAGGGTCGCCGCCGAACTGCACGCGGCGCCGTCTCCGGGGGCGACCCGCTCGTCGTCGGCGCGCAACCGGATGCCCGGCATCGTCACCCGCGTCGTCCGAGACACGGTCATGGCGCAGGTCGAGATCCAGGCCGGGCCGTTCCGCCTGGTGTCGCTCATGTCGAGGGAGGCCGCCGACGACCTCGGCCTCGAGATCGGCGCCCGTGCGGTGGCCACCGTCAAGGCCACCCAGGTCACCGTGGACGTGCCGTGACCCGCCGGCTCCTGACCGCGACGGCCGTGGTGGTGCTCGCGTCGGCCGGGTGCACCTCGGCCGCGGAGCGGCCCGACACCGCTGCGTCGGGAACGGCGGCGACGACCGGGACCGCCGCCGCCATCGAGGGCACGCTCACCGTCTTCGCCGCCGCGTCGCTCACCGACGTCTTCGCCGAACTCGGCGCGACGCTCGAGGCCGAGCACCCCGGCCTCGAGGTCCGGTTCACCTTCGCCGGCAGCTCGGCCCTGGCGAGCCAGCTGGAACAGGGGGCACCCGCCGACGTCTACGCCCCCGCGGCCGAGCCGCTGATGGAGCGGGCGGAGGACGCGGGGCTGGTGACGGAGTCCGACGTCTTCGCCGAGAACCCGCTGGTGCTCGCCGTCCCTGCCGACAACCCCGCCGGCATCGAGCCGCCCGACGGGGGCCCCGACCTGCCGCGGCTGGCGGAGATCCTGACCGAGGACGTCGTCATGGCGGTGTGCGCGCCGGAGGTGCCGTGCGGTGCGGCGGCGGCGGAGGTGCTGGCGAAGGCCGGGCTCTCCGACGTGCCGGACACGTACGAGGACGACGTCCGCGCGGTGCTCACCAAGATCGACCTCGGAGAGGTCGACGCCGGACTCGTCTACCTCTCCGACGCGTACGCGGCCGGCGACGCGATTCTCGCCTACCCGTTCCGCGAGGCGCCTCAGGCGCTGAACCGCTACCGCATCGGAGTGCTCAGCGACGCCGGCAACCCGGCGGCCGCGCAGGCGTTCGCCGACCTGGTGCTGTCGGATGCGGGGCAGGCGGTCCTCCGCGAGGCCCGCTTCCTGGAGCCGTGAGCCGACCGCGCGGGCGCACGGGGGTCCCCGCGCCGCTGCTGCTGCCGGCCGCGCTCGGGGTGGTGTTCCTGGTGCTGCCGGTCGCCGGCCTGCTGCTGCGGACGCCGTGGTCGCAGCTCGGCCCCCTGCTCACCGCGCCGGGGGTGGGCGAGGCGCTGCGGCTCTCGCTGGTCTCGGCCACGCTGGCCACCGCCGTGTCGCTCGTGCTCGGCGTCCCGCTGGCCTGGGTGCTCGCCCGCGGTCGCGCGCGGGGGCGGGCTCTGCTGCGGGCGGTGGTCACCGTGCCGCTCGTGCTCCCCCCTGTCGTGGGCGGCGTCGCGCTGTTCCTCGTGCTGGGCCGGCAGGGGCTGGTCGGCCGCTGGCTGGACGACACCTTCGGCCTCACGATCCCGTTCACCACCGCCGCGGTCGTGATCGCCCAGACGTTCGTGGCCATGCCGTTCCTTGTGATCAGCGTCGAGGGCGCCCTCCGGGCGGCCGACGCCCGGTTCGAGGACGCCGCGGCCACGCTCGGCGCCGACCGCTGGACGACGTTCCGGCGGGTCACCCTGCCGCTGGTCGCGCCCGGCGTCGCGGCGGGCGCGGTGCTCTGCTGGGCCCGCGCGCTCGGTGAGTTCGGCGCCACCATCACCTTCGCCGGCAACTTCCCCGGGACGACGCAGACGATGCCGATCGCGGTCTACCTCGCGCTCCAGCAGGATCCGGACGCCGCGATCGTCCTGTCCCTCGTCCTGCTCGCCGTCTCGCTGGCCACCCTGCTGCTGCTCCGCGACCGGTGGCTCGCCCGCTCCGGGGTCGGAACGTGAGCCTGGAGGCCGCGATCCGGCTGCGTCGCGGCCCACTGACCGTGGCGGTCGACCTGGAGGTGGCCGACGGCGAGGTGCTGGCCGTCCTCGGGCCGAACGGTGCGGGCAAGTCGACCGTCCTGCGGGTCCTGGCAGGCCTGCTCGAGGCCGACCGCGCGCGGGTGGTCGTCGACGGCCTGGTGTGGGACGACGGCGACGTGCACCTGCCCGCGCACCGCCGTCGGTTGGGCATGGTCTTCCAGGACCACCTGCTCTTCCCGCATCTCTCGGTGACCGACAACGTCGCCTTCGGGTTGCGCACCCGGGGCATGCGGCGACCGGCCGCCCGGGCCGCGGCGGCCGGCTGGCTGGACCGGGTCGGCCTGGCCGACCTCGGGCACCGTCGTCCGGGCGCGCTGTCCGGGGGGCAGGCGCAGCGGGCCGCCCTCGCCCGTGCCCTGGTCGGTGACCCGGCCTTGCTGCTGCTCGACGAGCCGCTGTCGGCCCTCGACGCCCGCACCCGGCTCACCGTGCGGGCCGAACTGCGCCGGCACCTGGCCGAGTTCGCCGGCAGCACGGTGCTGGTCACGCACGACCCGGTCGACGCGATGGCGCTGGCCGACCGCGTGGTGGTCGTCGAGGACGGCGCCGTCGTCCAGACCGGCGCGCCGGCCGACGTCAGCCGGCACCCGCGCACCGATTACGTGGCCCGGCTGGTCGGGCTCTCGCTGCTCCCGGGGACGGCCGCCGGCCGCACCGTCCGGCTCGACGCCGGCGGGGTGGTCGCCGTCGCTGACGACGCGGAGGGGCCGGTGTTCGCCGCGGTCCGTCCCGAGTCGGTGGCGCTCTACCTGTCGCGGCCGGACGGCAGCCCCCGCAACGTGTGGCCGGCGCGGCTGGCGGGAGCCACTCCGCACGGCGCCACGGTCCGCTGCGAGCTGGACGGCGAGGTGCCGCTGATCGCCGACGTCACCGCGGCCGCCTTCGCCGAGATGGGGCTCTCGCCCGGCGCGCAGGTCTGGGCCGTGGTCAAGGCGTCCGAGGTGGCGGTCTACACCCGCTGAGCGCTCTGGGAGGGTGGGGGAATGAACAGCGTGGCAGCGGTCGTCCTCGCCGCCGGGGGCGGCCGGCGGTACGGGATGCCCAAGGCCCTGGTCGTCCACGAGGGCAGCCTGCTGGTCGAGCGGGCGGTGCGGACGGCGCGGGCCGTGTGCGACCCCGTGCTGGTGGTGCTCGGCGCCCGGGCCGTCGACGTCTGGCGCAGCGCCGACCTCGACGGCGCCACGGTGCTGGCCAACGCCGACTGGGAGTCGGGGATGGCCTCGTCGCTGCGCACCGGCCTCGACGGGCTGCGCGGCTGGCCCGCGTCGGTGGACGCGGCGCTGATCACGCTGGTCGACATGCCGGGTCTCACGCCCGCGGCGCTGGCCGCCGTCGCCGCGCACGCGGCGCCCGGCGCGCTGGCCACCGCGACCTATGACGGCGTCCGCGGCCATCCGGTGCTGATCGGCCGGGACCACTGGGCCGGGGTGATCGAGACCGCGACCGGCGACGAGGGCGCCCGCCGGTACCTGGCCGCCCACGACGTCACCGAGGTCGACTGCACCGGCCTCGCCGACCCGGTCGACCTCGACGTCCCGCCGCCCGGGGCCGAGTAGTGCATGTCGTGCCGGACGGCGGCGGGGGTAGCGTTGGCCGGGTGAGCAGTTCCGCGGTCATCGCGCGCGTGGTGGACGAGCCGCTGTCGGTGGCCGACCACGAGGAGGCCGTCACCGACAAGGCCGCCGGTGCGGTGGTCAGCTTCGCCGGCGTCGTTCGCGACCACGACTCCGGCCGGTCGGTGACCGAACTCGAGTACGTCGGCCACCCCACGGCCACCGACGTGATCGCCTCGATCGCCGACGAGTTCGCCGCCCGGCCCGAGATCCACGCGGTCGCGGTCTCGCACCGGGTGGGCATGCTCGGCATCGGCGACGTCGCCCTGGCCTGCGCGGTCAGCACGTCACACCGCGCCGCCGCGTTCGCGGCCTGCGCGGAGCTCGTCGACGAGGTGAAGAAGCGGCTCCCGATCTGGAAGCGGCAGGTCTTCACCGACGGTCAGGAGGAGTGGGTGGACTGCCCCTGACGGGCAGCTGCGCTCAGCGGACGGCGCCCTGGCCCGCGAGCCCGTCGTCGTCCGGACGGCGGCGATGCTCGTCGCTCTCGAGGGCCTCTGCCTCCGCCTCGGCCTCGAGCAGCCGCGCCTCGCCCGCGGCCTCCGCCGCCGGGTCGCCGTGCGACTCGCCGTAGACCTGCTCGGCCCGGCCGAGCAGCTCCTCGGCCTTGGCCTTCACCCTTCCGAAGATGCTCACCGTTCCTCCTCGCTGCGACCGACCGGACCGGCCACGGTCAACCCCCCGCGAACGGGGGGAGCACGTCGACCACGGCCCCGGGTGAGAGCACCAACGCCCCGTCGCGCGTGGTGGTTCCGTCGACCAGGAAGGAACAGGCGGGCAGCACCCGGGCGAGCTTCTCGCCGTGCGCCTCGGCCAGAGCGGTGACCAGCTCGTCGAGGGTCGCGGCCGATCGCTCTTCGGTGTCGACCCCGGCCGCGGCGCGGGCGCCGGCGAAGTAGCGGACGACGGGCACGCTCACCCTCCGATCGCGGACATGGGCCGGGCCGGCTGCAGGAAGCTCGGGTCGTCGATGCCGTGCCCGGGCAGCTTGCCGAGCGTGGCCACCCGCCACCGCTGGGCCAGCTCGTCGTCGCTGGCACCCTCGCGCATCGGCCCCCGCAGGTCGGACTCCTCGCGGGCGAACAGGCAGTTGCGCACCTGGCCGTCGGCGGTCAGGCGGGTCCGGTCGCAGGCGCCGCAGAAGGAGCGGGTGACCGAGGCGATCACGCCGACCGTCGCCGGGCCGCCGTCGACCAGCCAGCGCTCGGCCGGCGCCGAGCCGCGCTCCTCGCCGTCCGGGGTGAGGGTGTGCGCCGTCCTCAGCCGCGCCAGGATGTCCTCGGCGGTGACCATCTCGCCGCGCGTCCAGGCGTGGTGGGCGTCCAGCGGCATCTGCTCGATGAAGCGCAGTTGATAGCCGTGCTCGAGGCAGAAGTCCAGCAGCGGGACGGCGTCGTCCTCGTTCATGCCGCGCAGCAGCACCGCGTTCACCTTCACCGGGGTGAGCCCGGCGACCTGCGCGGCGCGCAGCCCGGCCAGCACGTCGTCGAGCCGGTCGCGGTGCGTGAGCTGCTTGAAGCGGATCGGGTCGAGGGTGTCGAGGCTGACGTTGATGCGGTCGAGGCCGGCCGCGGCCAGGGCCGGCGCGACCCGGGCGAGCCCGATCGCGTTGGTCGTCAGCGACACCTCCGGCCGTGGCGAGAGCGCGGTCGTCGCGGCCACGATGCCGACCAGGCCCGGGCGCAGCAGGGGCTCCCCGCCGGTGAAGCGCACCTCGCGGATGCCCAGCTGCTCCACGCCGATGCGGACCAGCCGCGCGATCTCGTCGTCGGTGAGCACCTCCACCTTGGGCAGCCAGTCCAGGCCCTCGGGTGGCATGCAGTAGGTGCAGCGCAGGTTGCACCGGTCGGTCAGCGAGACCCGCAGATCGGTGGCGACGCGACCGTGTCGGTCGACCAGCCCGCCGGTCGCCGGCGCCCCTTCGAGAAGGGGCCGGGGCCGCGGGTCCGGCAGGGAGGTCGAGGTCACCTCGTCGAGACTAGTAGCGGACGACGGATCGTGGGTGATCTTGGGCGGACCGGCATCCGGACCGATGCCCCGGGCTCGACGCTCGGATCGAGACGAAATCGGGTGGCGGGCGTTGCTACCGTCGCAACCGCCACCCGAGAGACACGGCGGGGCACGCCCGCACTCGCTCGTGGCCAGGAAGCGCGAGAAAGCCGTGTCGCCCCGCACCGTCTTCGCTCCGTACGCGCAGCTCTTCGAGGTCCCCGGAGCCCGATCCTTCGCTCCCTCGGCGGCCGTCGCCCGGCTGCCGATCGCCACCCTCGGCCTCGGCGCAGTCCTCCTCGTCGCCGGCGAGACCGGCAGCTACGGCCTCGCCGGCGCCGTCGCCGGCACCCTCGCGCTGTTCGGTTCCCTCGCCGGACCGCTCTGGGCGCGGGCCATGGACCGGCGCGGGCAGAGCGCCGTGCTCCGCGTCGCCACGCTGGGCTACCTGGTGCTCGGCCTGCTCTTCGTCACCGCGGTCGTCGCCGACGCCCCTCGCTGGTCCTGGTTCGTGCTCGCAGCCCTCACCGGCTGCTGCGCCCCGAACATCGGCTCGCTGGTGCGCGCCCGCTGGGCCTTCGCCCTGTCCGACGACGAGCGCCGCCGGCAGACCGCCTTCGCCTTCGAGTCGGTGGTCGACGAGATGGTGTTCGTCGTCGGTCCACCGCTGGTCACGCTCCTCGCGGCGCTGATCGTCCCGCCCGCGGGTTTCCTCGCCGGCCTGCTGCTCGGCGTCGCCGGCTCCCTCTGGCTGTCCGGGCTGCGGGACAGCGAGCCGCCGGTCTCCGCCCCCGATCCCGCCGTCAGCGTGAGCCGCTGGGCGGTGCTGAGCCCCGCCGTCCTGGTGGTGGCCGTGTCCTACCTGGCCGTGGGCACGGTCTTCGGCGCCATGGACGTCGTCGTGATCGCCTACGCCGACGAGGAGGGCGCGCCCGTCATGGCCGGTGTCGCACTGGCCGCGTACGCCGCGGGCAGCCTGCTGGCCGGCCTCGTCTACGGCGTCGCCCCGTTGCGGGGCACGCTGGCCGCCCGGTTCATCGGCTGCGCGGTGTTCTTCGGCATCGCCGCGCAGGGGTTCCTGCTCGTGGACTCGCTGGCCGGGCTGGTGGTCACCGCCGTCGTGGCCGGTATGGCGATCGCGCCCGTGCTGGTCGCCGGGTTGACGTTCGTCGAGTCCCGGATGCCGCGGTCGGCGGTCAACGAGGGCCTGGCCTGGACGTCGACCGGGCTCACCCTCGGCGTGACCGCCGGGGCCGCCGTCGCCGGCCTCGCCGTCGACCTCTGGGGCGCCGAGACCGCCTTCGTCGTCCCGGCCGGTGCCGCGGCGCTCGCCGCCCTGCTCGCTGTGGCGGGCGCGCCGTTGCTGCGCCGCCCCGTGTCGCCCGCCCGGACGGTGGCGGCGTGAGCGAGATCGTCCGTCCGCCGGCCGCCGAGCGGGTTTCGGCCGGCCCTGCTGGTCTACTTCTGAGGCGGCGGAGCGACCGCCGGCCACGACGATCCCAGGAGCAGCCCGCATGACTTCGGTGCCCACCGTCCGACTGAACAACGGCGTCGAGATCCCGCAGCTCGGCTTCGGTGTCTTCCAGATCCCGCCGGAGGAGACCGCGGCGGCGACGCGGACGGCGCTCGAGGTGGGGTACCGGCACATCGACACCGCGCAGATGTACGGCAACGAGGCCGGGGTCGGCCAAGGCATCCGCGACGCGGGCATCCCACGCGACGAGGTCTTCGTCACCAGCAAGCTCAACAACAACCGGCTGGAGCGCGACGAGATCCTGCGGTCGTTCGACCGGACGCTGACCGAGCTGGGCACGGACTACCTCGATCTGTTCCTGATCCACTGGCCACTGCCCGGCGTCAGCGACTACGTGCAGCGCTGGAAGGTGATGGAGGAGATCTACGCCGGCGGCCGGGTCAAGGCGATCGGGGTGTCCAACTTCCAGGCCGCCCACCTGCGAAACCTGTCCGCGGCCTCCGAGGTCACGCCGGCGGTCAACCAGATCGAGGTGCACCCCTACCTCGGTCAGGAGGAGCTGCGCCGGTTCGACGCCGACCACGGGATCGTCACAGAGGCCTGGGCGCCGATCGCCAAGGGCAAGGTGAACGACGACCCGGCGGTCCGTCAGGTCGCCGAGGCCGTCGGCCGGACGCCGGCGCAGGTCGTGCTGCGCTGGCACGTGCAGCGTGGCGACGTCGTCTTCCCGAAGTCGGTCAACCGCGGTCGCATCGAGGAGAACTTCGCGATCTTCGACTTCGAGCTCGACGAGTCGGCGATGGCCGCGATCACCGCTCTCGACCGCGGCGAGCGCACCGGCCCCGATCCCGACAGCTTCGACTACATCCCGAGTTGACCCGAGGCGTGCCGGGGCGCGGATCTCCGCGCCCCCGCACGCCGCCGTGAGCGTGTCGTGCTGATGGGGCTGGACGCGTGCATACGCGGTATGCATACTCCGTATCCATGTCCATCAAGCACGGGTTGCTCGCCCTCCTGGAGCGCGGACCCAGCCACGGGTACCAGCTGCGTGCCGAGTTCGACGCGGCCACCGGGGCGACCTGGCCGCTGAACGTCGGCCAGGTCTACTCCACGCTCGACCGGCTCCAGCGCGACGGCCTCGTCGCGCAGGACGGCGACGCGGACGCCGAGGGCCGGATCGCCTACCGGATCACCGACGACGGCCGGGACGAGCTGAACGCCTGGTTTCGCTCGCCCGTCAGTGCGAAGAGCGCGCCTCGCGACGAGCTCTCCATCAAGCTCGCGCTGGCGGTCACTACTCCAGGCGTCGACGTCCTGGGCGTCGTGCAGACCCAGCGCACCGCGACCATGACCACGCTGCAGGAGCTCACCCGGCTCAAGGGGCGGGCCACCGACGCCGAGGCCGACCTCGCCTGGACCCTGGTGCTCGACTCGCTGGTCTTCCGCGCCGAGGCCGAGATCCGCTGGCTCGATCACTGCGAGGCCCGGGTCGGCCGCGCCGCGGCCACCCGCCGGCAGAACGTGGCGTCCGTCTCGACCGCCGAGCAGGTGCGGCGATGAGCGCCCCGGTGCTGCTGCTGTCCGGAGTCACCCGCGAGCACCGGCAGGGTGAGGCGGTGGTCCACGCGCTGCGCGGGGTCGACCTTGCCGTGCACGCCGGCGAGCTGGTCACGGTCATGGGGCCGTCCGGTTCGGGCAAGTCGACCCTGCTGCACCTCGCCGGCGGCCTCGACCGCCCGACGACGGGCTTGGTGTCCGTCGAGGGCCGCGACCTGGCGGGTCTCCGGCCCGCCGACGTCGCCGCCGTCCGCCGGCGCAGCGTCGGTTACGTCTTCCAGGACCTGAACCTGCTGCCCTCGTTGACTGCGCTCGAGAACGTGGCGCTGCCGCTGGAGCTCGACGGCGTCCGGAGCCGGGCCGCCCGGCACCAGGCCCTCGGCGCCCTGGACGAGGTGGGCGTGGGTGGACTGTCGGGGAGGTTCCCCGACGAACTCTCCGGCGGCCAGCAGCAACGGGTCGCCATCGCGCGGGCACTGGTCGGGCCGCGCCGCCTGTTGCTGGCCGACGAACCGACCGGAGCGCTGGACTCGACGACGGGGGAGGAGGTCCTCCGCGTCCTCCGCGCACGGTGCGAGGCGGGCGCGGCAGGGGTGCTGGTCACCCACGACGCGCGGCACGCAGCCTGGGCCGATCGGGTCGTCTTCCTCCGCGACGGCGTCGTCGTCGACCAGAGCGGCCCCGCCCCGCAGGCGGAGTCGCTGCTGTTCAGCGGCGGTGACCGGTGAGCTGGGTGGCGCGGTGGCGGCTGGCGCTGCGCATCGCCCGGCGCGACGCCCTCCGGCACCGGGGCCGCAGCCTGCTGGTGATCACCATGGTCGGGCTCCCGGTGCTGGCCGTCGTGGCGGCCACCACGCTGCTGCGCACCAACGACGTCACCCCCGTCGAGGCGCTGCCGGGCACCGTGGGGTCGGCCGACGCGAGGATCGTGGGTCAGGCGCGCCAGCCGATCCACGTCGACCCGGCCACGGGGGCCTCCTGGGGCGATCCGGGCGAGCCGGCCACCCCGGCGTGGAGCGCGTCCGAGATCCGGGCGCAGCTCCCCGCCGGCAGCACCGTGCGGCAGGCGGCCGAGGGCCGTCTCCTCTACCGCACCGAGCACGGCTACGCCCAGGTCCTCGGCATCGCCGACGACCTCGGTGATCCGCTGCGGGCCGGTGCCTCCGAGGTGCTCGCGGGGCGGCTCCCCGCGGCGACCGGCGAGGTCGCGGTCAGCCCCGAGATCGCCGGGCGGGGTGTCGCCGTGGGCGACGAGATCGCGGTGACGCGGGACGACGTGCCGATGGAGGTGGTGGGGGTTCTCCGGGTACACCGCGCCGAGGGCGCCGCCCTGCTGGCGCTGCCCCGCTCGGCCGCGGACCTGCTCACCGAGCCCCGGGTCGAGTTCTTCGCCGACGTGCCCGGCGGCCTCGGCTGGCCCGCGGTGCGCGCGCTCAACGAGCAGGGGCTCGCGGTCGTCTCCGCCGACGTGGTCCGGGACCCGCCGCCCGAGTCGGCGTGGCTGCCCCCGGGCATCCCGGCGGCGGACGGGTCGTCGGGCGGGTCGGCGGGTGGCGCCGGCCGGGCCGTGCTCGCGCTGATCGTGGTCTCCGTCGTCCTGGAGGTCGTCCTGCTCGCCGGGCCGGCGTTCGCCGTCGGCGTCCGGCGGCAGAAGCGCGATCTCGCGCTGCTCGCCGCCGCCGGTGGCCAGCCCGCGGACCTGCGCCGGGTCGTGCTCGCCGGGGGCGTCGTGCTGGGCGCGGGGGCCGCCGTGGCCGGCGCCGTCCTCGGCGTGGCGCTGGCCCGCCTCGCGGTGCCGGTCATCGAGGGTGCCTTCGACCGGATGCTCGGTCCCTTCGACGTCCCGGTCGACCAGGTCCTGCTGACTGCCGCGGTCGGTGTCGTCGCCGCCCTCGGGGCCGCGTACGTGCCGGCTCGGCAGGCGGCACGGACCGACGTGGTCGAGACCCTCGCCGGCCGGCGCGGCCAGGTGCGCACCTCGTGGCGGTCGCCGGTGCTGGGCCTGCTGCTGGCCGGGGCGGGTCTGGCGCTGGTCGTCGTGGGTGCGCAGGGCACCGAGCTCGGCGTGGCCGGGGGAGCGGTCCTGCTCGTGCTGGGCGTGGTGGTCGCCGCCCCGTGGCTCGTCGGGCTGCTGGCTCCCCTGGCCGGCCACCTGCCCGTCGGCGGCCGGCTCGCCGTCCGCGACGCCACCCGCAACCGGGGCCGGACGGCGCCCGCGGTGGCCGCCGTGATGGCGACCGTCGCGGGGGTGACGGCGCTGGGTATCGGCAGCGCCAGCGACAGCGCCCAGTCCTCCCGCGACTACCAGCCGCAGGCGCCGATGGGCACGGCGCTGGTGATGGCCGGTGGGGAGACCGACCTCGTGGCCGACCTCGAGCGGGTGGCCGCCGCGCAGGTGCCCGGGCGCGAGGTGCACCGGATCCGGACGCCGGCCTCGACCGGCTCCGGCGACGTCGCCCTCGAACCGCGGGCGGGCGACTGCGCCGGCCCCATCGGCGAGTGCATGTGGTGGCCCGACGTGCCCGTGCAGGTGACGGTCGGCGGTGCGGTCACGGTGATGGACCCGGACGCCGCCCGGGCGCTGTACCCGGCAGCGCTGGCCGACGGCGTCGGGGACGCCCTCGACGCCGGCCGGGCGGTGGTCGTGGGCAGCGGGGTCGTGGACGGCGGCGTCCTGGTGCTGTCGGCCGTGCGCTACGACCCCGCCGCGTCGGCACCCGAGGAGACCGCCGTGGTCGCCCTCCCGGCCGTCGAGTTCGCCCTGCCACCGGACACGGCCTCGCTGCCGGCGTTCCTCGTCGTGCCGACCGCGCTGGCCGACCGGCTGCCCGTGGAGATGGTCCCGACCACGCTGGTGATCGGCGGGCCCGCCGACCCCGTCACCCCCGAGCAGGAGCGCGAGCTCAGCGAGGCGGCGGCCGCGCTGTCGCCGTCGACCTGGGTGTACGTCGAGCGCGGCTGGTCCGACGGGCTGGCGGCGGCGAGGCTGGTGCTCTTCGTCCTGGGCGCGGTGCTGGTGCTCGTGGCGACGCTGACGGCGACCGGGCTCGCGCTCACCGATGCCCGGCCGGACTTCGCGACGCTCGCCGCCGTGGGCGCCGCGCCGAGGACCCGCCGTCGCGTCGCGATGGGGGCGGCGGCGGTCGTCGGTGGCCTCGGGTCGCTGGCCGGTCTGGTCGTCGGTCTCGCGCCCGGCATCGCGGTGGCCTACCCGCTGACCAGCGAGGACTACGGCTCGGGGGCGGAGCCGGTCGTGGACATCCCGTGGGCGCTGCTCGCCGGGGTCGGGGTGGGCGTGCCGCTGCTGGCGGTGCTCGTCACGGCGCTCGCCGTCCGCACCCGGCTGCCGATGGTCCGGAGGCTGGCGTGACCGGCCCGACCGCCGGTCGACCAGCCGGGCCGGTCGACCTCGTCAGTCCGTCGTGACGAAGTCGATCAGCTCCTCGACCCGGCCGATGAGCGTGGGCTCGAGGTCGGTCCAGGTGCGCACGCGGGCGAGGATGCGCTGCGCCCAGACGTACCCGGTGTCGTCCTCCCAGCCGAGCCTCCGGCAGACGCCGGTCTTCCAGTCCTCGCCCTTCGGCACCTGCGGCCAGGCCTTGATGCCGACGACCGACGGCTTCACCGCCTGCCAGATGTCGACGAACGGGTGGCCGACGACCAGCGCGTGCTCGCCGGTGATCTGCTCGGCGATCCGCGACTCCTTGGAGCCGGTCACCAGGTGGTCGACCAGCACGCCGAGCCGGCGCCCGGAAGACGGCCGGAACTCCCGCACGATGGCCGGCAGGTCGTCGACCCCGTGCAGGGGCTCCACGACGACGCCCTCGATGCGCAGGTCGTGACCCCAGACCTTCTCGACGAGTTCGGCGTCGTGCTTGCCCTCGACGTAGATCCGCCCCTCCCGGGCGACCCGCGCCCGGGCGCCGGCCAGGTAGGTCGAGCCGGACGCGCTGCGCGCCGGAGCGGTGGGGACGACGGGTTTCGGCCGCACGAGGACGACGGGACGGCCGTCGACCCAGAAGCCGGGGCCGAGCGGGTAGCCGCGGACCTTTCCGAAGCGGTCCTCGAGGTGGACGACGTCCTTCTCGCAGCGGACGACCGCCCCCACGAAGCCGGAACTGGGGTCCTCGACGACGAGGTCGCGCTCGGCCTCGACCTGCGGGACGGGCTTCTTCACCGTTCGCGGGTGGACCAGGTTGTCGTAGGGGGAGCGGGGTGGCACCCGGCGACGCTAGGCACAGCCTCCCCGCGACGAGGGGACCGACGCGCCGACGACCCGGTTCCGACTCGCCCGCGTTTCGCGTGAACTACGGGTCGCGTCCGAGTCGTCACAGGTGGCAAGGGGCCGTCCGCGGCCCCTCGTCACGCCTCCGACCTGGGCCGATGCCGGCCCCCAGCGCCATCGGATCGTGTCGCACACCGAGGTTTCGCCGAATCGGGAACAGCATCGGCCGTTTGACACGCGGCAGCGGTGTTCACCCATCAGAGCGAACTTGTCCGTGTTCTCCCTGATGGAGGTACATCCATGATCGGCACCGACACCCTCGACCGCGTCATCGGCCGCGACGTCTACGACGAGGACGGCAACAAGATCGGCTCGGCTTCGGAGGTCTACCTCGACGACCAGACCGGCCGGCCGGAGTGGGTCACGGTCAAGACCGGCCTGTTCGGCACCAAGGAGTCCTTCGTGCCGATCCGTGACGCGAACCTGACCGACGACGGCCTGCGCGTACCGATCGGCAAGGACCGGATCAAGGACGCGCCGAAGATCGACACCGACGGCCACCTCTCCCCGCAGGAGGAGGAGGAGCTCTACCGCTACTACGGCATGGGCACCGGATACACCGGGACCACGGACGAGAGCACGACGGGGACCACGACCGGCGTGGCCGGTCCGACCACGGGCACGGCGGACACGGCGCGTGCGTACGACGACGCCCCGGGCACCGTGGGACACGACACCTCCGGTCCGACCACCGATGACGCGATGACCCGGTCGGAGGAGCGGCTGAACGTCGGCACCCGCAGCGAGGAGATCGGCCGCGCCCGCATGCGCAAGTACGTCGTCAGCGAGAACGTGACGCAGACGGTGCCGGTGACCCGCGAGGAGGTCCGCCTCGAGCGCGAGCCGATCACCGAGGCCAACGCCGGTGCGGCTCTCGACGGGCCCGCCATCAGCGAGGAGGAGCACGAGGTGACCCTCCACGCCGAGCGCCCGGTCGTCGAGAAGGAGGCGGTCCCGGTGGAGCGCGTCCGCCTCGACCGCGACGTGGTGACCGAGCAGGCGCAGGTCAGCGAGACGGTTCGCAAGGAGGAGATCGAGGTCGAGGGCGTGGAGAACGACCGCCGCATCTGATCGGATCCGCCTGCGACGGCGGCCGGCCGAGGACACGACTCGGCCGGCCGCTGTTTCGCCGTCCGCAGCCAGGGGCTCGACCGCGGTGGGATGCTCGGCACTGTGAGCGAGCCCACCGTCGTCGAGCCCACCGTCGTCGTGCCCCGGTCCGAATCCCTCGTCGGCGGACCGGACGACCTCGGCGCCGCCCTCGAGGCAACCGGCTACCTGCCCGACGAGGGCCTGGCCACCGCCGCCTACCTGGCCCTGGTCATGCACCGGCCGCTGTTCCTCGAGGGCGAGGCGGGGGTCGGCAAGACCGCGCTCGCCCACGCCCTGGCGCGGGTGACCGGCCGGCCGATCTACCGGTTGCAGTGCTACGAGGGCCTCGAGGCCAGCCAGGCGCTCTACGACTGGGATTTCGGCCGGCAACTGCTGCACCTGCGTGCCGCCGAGGCCGCACACGCGAACGACAACCCCGAAGCGCTCGAGGCCAGCCTGTACGACCGCCGCTTCCTGCTGGCCCGTCCGCTGCTGCAGGCGCTCGAGGACTCCCCCAGCGTGCTGCTGATCGACGAGGTCGACCGCGCGGACGACGAGTTCGAGGCGTTCCTGCTCGAGGTGCTCTCCGACTTCACGATCTCCATCCCCGAGCTCGGCACGATCACGGCGCAGACACCGCCCCTGGTCGTGCTCACCTCGAACCGGACCCGCGAGGTGCACGACGCCCTCAAGCGGCGCTGCCTCTACCACTGGCTGCAGCACCCCGACTTCGACCGAGAGGTCGCCATCCTGCGCCGCCGCCTGCCTCAGGTGACAGAGCAGCTCGCCCGCGAGGTGGCGCGCGCGACCGGCCGGCTGCGGGCACTGGACCTGCTCAAGCCACCGGGGATCGCCGAGGCCTTGGACTGGGCCACCGCGCTGCACACCCTCGGCGCCCGCGACCTGGATCCGGACGTCGCCGCCCGCACCCTCGGCGCGGTGCTCAAGTACCGCGAGGACACCGACCGCGTGCGCGGCATGGTCCAGGGGGCGCTGTTCGGTGACTGACGCGGCGCCCCCGGGCAATGGAAGCTTTACCCCCGCCCCGGGGTATCGGGACGTGGGTAAAGCTTCCATTGCCACGGTGCCTGAGGTCCGGTCGCGCGATGTCGTCGACACGGTGCTCGGGTTCGCCCGCACGCTCCGGCACGCCGGGGTGGCCGCGTCGCCGGACCGGGTGGAGGCGATGCTGGTCGCGCTCGGCGCCCTCGACGTCCTCGATCCTGCGAAGGTCTACTGGGCCGGCCGGCTGACCCTCTGCGCCGGCCCCGACGACCTCGACCGCTACGACGCGGCCTTCGCCGCCTGGTTCTCCGGCGAGGTCCCCCGGCCCGGTCGCCCGGCCCGCGAGGACCACGTACGGACGGCGGCCCTCGCCCCGCTGTCGACCGGCGACGGGACGGACGACGGGGACGAGGGCAGCGAGCTGGTCGGCCAGGCCGGCGCCGCCGAGGTGCTCCGGCACCGCGACGTCGCGGAGCTGACGGTCGCCGAGCGCGAGCAGCTGCGCCGCCTCTTCGCCCTGCTCGCGCCGGCCTCGCCGATGCGGCCGGCGCGGCGCCGGCGTCCGTCGGTGTCGGGGTCGGTGCACCCGGCACGCACCGTTCGCCGGGCCCTGCAGGACGGCGGTGAGGTCACCCGGCTGCTGCACCGCCGCCGGCAGCCGCGCCCCCGGCGGGTGGTGCTGCTGATCGACGTCTCCGGCTCGATGTCGCCCTACGCCGACGCGCTGCTCCGCTTCGCGCACGCGGCGGCCCGGGCGCAGCCGGGGGCCACCGAGGTGTTCACCATCGGCACCCGGCTGACCCGCGTCACGCGCGAGATGCGGCTGCGCGACGCCGACCGTGCCCTGGCCGCCGGCGGAGCCGCCATCCCCGACTGGTCGGGAGGCACGCGGCTGGGCGAGGTGCTCAAGGCGTTCCTCGACCGCTGGGGGCAGCGCGGTGCGGCTCGCGGCGCGGTCGTGGTGATCTGCAGCGACGGCTGGGAGCGGGGCAGCACCGACCTGCTGGCCGAGCAGATGGCCCGGCTGCGCCGGCTCGCGCACGCGGTCGTCTGGGTGAACCCGCACAAGGGCCGGGCCGGCTACGAGCCGCTCACCGGCGGCATGCAGGCGGCGCTGCCGTCGATCGACGTGTTCGTCTCCGGGCACAGCCTGGCGGCGTTCGAGGAGTTGGCGGGTGTGATCGCCCGTGCCTGACGGAGTGAGGAGAGGGCGCGCTGATGCGTGACGTGCTGGACGAACTCGTCGGCTGGTGGCAGGCGGGCGAGACGGTCGGGATGGGCACTGTCGTGGGCACCTGGCGCTCGGCGCCGCGCCCGGCCGGTGCGTCGATGCTGGTCGGGCCCGACGGCACCGCCGTCGGCAGTGTCTCCGGTGGCTGCGTCGAGGGTGCGGTGTACGAGGAGGCCCAGGACGCCGTCGCCACCGGGCAGCCGGTGCTGCAGCGCTACGGCGTCTCGGACGACGACGCGTTCGCCGTCGGGCTGACCTGCGGCGGGATCCTCGACGTCTTCGTCGAGCCGGTGTCGCGCGAGTCGTTCCCGGAGCTGGGGGAGATCGCCGCGTCCGTCGAGGCGCACGAGCCCGTCGCCGTCGTCACCGTGGTCAAGGGACCCGACGACCGGCTGGGCCGCCGGCTGGTGCTCTGGCCGGACCGGACGTCGGGCACGCTCGGGCTGCAGCGGCTCGACGACGCCGTGGCCGCCGACGCGCGCGGCATGCTCGCCGCGGGGCGGACGGCGCTGATGCACGTCGGCCACGACGGTGAGCGGCGGGGCGACGACCTGACGCTGTTCGTCAACTCCTTCGCTCCCCCGGCCCGCATGATCGTCTTCGGCGCCATCGACTTCGCCGCCGCCGTCGCCCGCGTCGGGGCCTTTCTCGGCTACCGGGTCTCGGTGTGCGACGCCCGCCCGGTCTTCGCCACCCCGAAGCGCTTCCCGGAGGCCGACGAGGTGATCGTCGAGTGGCCGCACCGGTACCTGCAGGCCGAGGTCGACGCCGGCCGGATCGACGAGCGCACCGTGCTGTGCGTGCTGACCCACGACCCGAAGTTCGACGTCCCGCTGCTCGAGGTCGCGCTGCGCATCCCGGTCGCCTATGTCGGCGCGATGGGGTCGCGTCGTACGCACGAGGAGCGCGAGGCGCGGCTGCTCGAGGCGGGGCTGGGGGACGACGAGATCGCCCGCCTCGCCTCCCCCATCGGGCTGGACCTGGGGGCCCGGACGCCGGAGGAGACGGCGATCTCGATCGCCGCGGAGATCATCGCGGGCCGCTGGGGTGGTTCGGGCGAGCGTCTGGCGGAGCTGGCCGGACCGATCCACCGGACCGCCGACCGCTGACGATCGCGGATCGTCGGCAATCCGTCCGCCAGGTGGCGGGGCCTCCAGCGGTACGCCACAGTGCAGAAGCCGCGCTTGCGCGTACCCGATGCACCGTTGCTCAACGAGAGGCGTCAACGTGGACAACCTCGCCGTGCTCAGCCTGCTGGCCCTGGCACCCATCCTGGTGGTCGGCATCCTGCTGGCGGGCTTCCGCTGGCCGGCGAAGAAGGCCATGCCGGTCGGCTTCGTCGTCGTCGTCCTGATCGCGTGGCTCGTGTGGGAGATGGATCCGGCGGCGATCGCGGCCTCGTCGATCCAGGGCCTCCTGGTCGCGCTGACGCTGCTCTACATCGTGTTCGGTGCTCTGCTGCTGCTCGCGACCCTGACCAAGAGCGGCGCGATGGCAACCATCCGCGCCGGCTTCACCAGCATCAGCCCCGACCGCCGCGTGCAGGCGATCATCATCGGGTTCCTCTTCGGCAGCTTCATCGAGGGCGCCTCCGGCTTCGGCACTCCCGCGGCGGTGGTGGCCCCGTTGCTGCTGGCCCTCGGCTTCCCGGCCATGGCGGCGGTCATGGTCGGGCTCATCATCCAGAGCACGCCGGTGAGCTTCGGTGCGGTCGGCACGCCCATCCTCGTCGGGGTCAACGGAGGTCTGTCCGGGGCCGGCCCGGTCGAGGACCGCATCGCCGAGCTCGGCACGGACATGCCCGGTTTCCTCGAGCGGATCGGCCTGCAGGTCGCGCTCATGCACGCAACCATCGGCACGCTCATCCCGCTGATCCTCGCCTGCATGCTCACCGGCTTCTTCGGCGAGCGTCGGCGCTTCGCCGACGGCCTGGCCGTCGCGCCGTTCGCCCTGTTCGCCGCCTTCTCGATGACGATCCCCTACGTTCTCGTCGCCGCGACCCTCGGCCCCGAGTTCCCGTCGCTGCTCGGTGGGCTCATCGGCCTGGGGATCGTGATGTTCGCGGCCAGCCGCGGCTTCCTCATGCCGAAGAAGGTCTGGGACTTCCCGCCGCGACAGCGCTGGGCCAGGCACTGGATGGGCACCCTCGACATCGGCAACGACGAGGTCGCCGGCCGCACGATGAACATCTGGCTGGCCTGGACGCCTTACCTGATCGTCGCCGTCCTGCTGGTGCTCAGCCGCACGATCGACCCGCTGACGGAGTTCCTGACCACCGGGTGGCGGGTGTACACGGCCGAGAACATCCTCGGGGTCGAGGGCATCGCGCAGGCGCTGCAGGTCTTCTACCTGCCCGGCTTCCTGTTCATCGTCACCTGCGTCATCACCTACTTCCTGCACCGGATGCGCGGACCTCAGATCAAGGAGTCGTGGAAGGTCGCCGGCAGCCAGCTGGCCGGGGCAGCGGTCGCCCTGCTGTTCGCGCTGCCGCTGGTCCGGGTGTTCATCAACTCGGGTGAGGCGTTCAACGACTCCGGCCTGACGTCGATGCCGCTCAAGCTCGCCGAGGGCGCTGCATCGATCGCCGGTGGCGCCTGGCCGGCGTTCGCGCCGTGGATCGGCGCCCTGGGCGCCTTCGTGGCAGGCAGCAACACGGTCAGCAACCTGATGTTCTCTCTGTTCCAGTTCTCCACGGCCGAGCAGATCGGCGTCCGTCCGGAGACCATCGTCGCCACCCAGGCGGTCGGCGGCGCGGCCGGCAACATGGTCACGGTGCACAACATCGTGGCGGCCTCGGCGACGGTGGGCCTGGTCGGCCGCGAGGGCGACCTGATCCGCAAGACGGTCCTGCCGACCATCTACTACTGCCTGATGGCCGGTGGGCTCTCGCTGGTGGCCATCTACGGGTTCGGGGCGAACTTCAGCACGCTGTGGCTGGCGCTGCTGCTCGTGGCACTGGTCGCGCTGATCCTGGCGATGCGCCGCTCGCCCGGAAAGCCGAACCCGGACCTGGTGGGCAGTGACCGGGGACCGGCCGGCCGCGACTCCGGCGGCAGCGACCCCGGCGGCAGCGACCCCGGCAGCCGGGGAACCGGTGGCCGGGGCACCGACCTCGTACCCGATCCCACGGACCGCTGACCCGGGCACGCCGGCTCTCGGCATCGTTGCGAGCGTGACGTAACGATTCGTCGACAATCCGAGCGTGCCTGCGCGACGGTCCTGCCTTCTGGTCCCAGCATGGGTCGACCACGGGACCGAGGAGTTCCGATCGGCGCCCTGCTCGAGAGGACAACAATGCGCAACCGTTCCATCGCTCTGATCTCCGCGTCGGCCCTGGTGCTGCTCGCCGGCTGCGGGTCGGGTGACGACCGGACCGCGCAGGAGGTCCTGGACGACGCCACCGCCGATCTCCGCGAGGCCGGCTCGGTCTCCATCGACGGGAGCACAACGCAGGACGGCCAGGAGCTCGAGATGGACATGCACGTCCAGGAGGGCGGCGCCATCGGCAGCGTCACCGTGGACGGCCAGGAGGTCCAGCTGCTGCTGACCGGTGACCAGGCCTTCATGCAGGCGGCCGGCGACTTCTGGGCCTCGTTCGGACTGCCGGCGGAAGCCGCCGCGCAGTTCGAGGGTCAGTGGCTGCTCCTGCCGGCCGACCAGATGCCCGACCTCGGGCCGCTGACGATCGACGGTCTCGTCGAAGAGCTGTCCAACCCCGACAGCGGCCTCAAGGACGAGGTCGAGGAGGGCGAGGTCGACGGCGAGGACGTGCTGATCCTCACCACCGAGGACGAGAGCACCATGTCGGTGCTCGCCGGCGACGACTCCTACCCGGTGCGGATCGAGAACAAGGGCGAGGAGTCGCCCGGTGTCATGAACCTCAGCCGGTTCGGCGAGGAGGAGGACATCTCCGCGCCCGCCGACTACATCGACCTGGCCGAGCTCGCCGGCTGACCAGCGGCACACCAGCTCCTCGAGGGGTGCGACGGGAAGCCCCGTCGCACCCCTCGCTGCGTGCGACCGGCACGACCGGCAGCGGCCTCGGCACACTGGTGGGGTGTCCCGCGCCCCGGTCGTCGTCGTGGGGGCGGGGCCGGTCGGCCTGACGGCGGCGCTGCTGCTGGCCCGCCGGGGGCTGGAGGTGACCGTCGTCGAGCGCCGGACGGCACCGTACGAGCTGCCCCGCGCGGTCCATCTGGACGGCGAGGCCTTCCGGGTCCTGCAGGAGGTCGGCGTCGCCGACGACCTCGCCGCGACCGCGCTGCCGATGGCCGGCATGCGGCTGCTCGACGCCCGTCTGCGCACGCTGGCGGAGTTCGGCCGTGACCGCGGCCCGGGCCCGCACGGCTGGCCGACCGGCACGCTCGTCCACCAGCCCGACCTCGACCGGCTGCTGCGCGACCAGGTCGCCCGACACCCGCGGATCCACGTGCACACCGGCGTCGAGGTGGTCGGGCTGGACGACCTGCGGCTCACCGTGCGCGGCGCGGACGGCAGCGAGGTCCCGCTCGAGACCGCCGCGGTGCTCGGCTGCGACGGCGCGAACAGCACGGTGCGCGAGCTGATCGGCGCGACCATGCGCGACCTCGGCCCGCCCGACCGATGGCTCGTTCTCGACGTGCGTGCCCCCGGCTTCGCCTGCTGGCCGGGCGTGCACCAGGTCTGCGACCCGCACCGCGCCGGCACGTTCATGCCCGGCCCCGGCGACCGCTTCCGCTTCGAGTTCCGGCTGGCGCCGGAGGAGTCGATCGCGGACATGGACGTCGCCGCCCTGCTGGCGCCGTTCGGCGTGGGGGAGGTGACCGTCGAGCGCGCTGCCGAGTACACCTTCCGGGCCTCCCTGGCCGACCGCTGGCGGTGCGGTCGGGTGCTGCTGGCCGGCGACGCCGCGCACCTCACCCCGCCGTTCATCGGCCAGGGACTCGGCCTCGGGCTGCGCGACGTCCACCAGCTGGCCTGGAAGCTCGCCGACGTGCTCGCTGACCGGGCGGACGAGGACCTGCTCGACACCCACCAGGCCGAGCGGGCGCCGCACGCCCGCTCGCTCATCCGTCTGGCCCAGCTGGTGGGCCGGCTGATGACGCGGGGAGGCGAGTCCGGTGCCGCCGTCCGCCGGCTCGTGCTGACCGTGGTGCGCCGGATCCCGGCCGTCGGCACCCTGGCCACCAGTGGCCGCACGCCGCCGTTGCGGAACGGTCCGCTCGTGGAGCGGCACGGCCGCGGCGGCCGGCTCGCGGGCACGCTGGTGCCGCAGCCGGCCGTCGTGGTGGAAGGCGTCCGCTACCGCCTCGACGACCTCCTCGGCCAGGGCTCGGCGACGTTGCGGCTCGTCGACGGCGACCGGGTGCGGGTCCTCGCCCCCGCCAGCGACCTGACGATCGACAGCCCCGAGCTCGCAGGCTGGCTGCGCTCGGCGGGGGCCGAGTCGGTCGTCGTCCGGCCGGACCGGATCGTGCGCTCGGCGTCGCCGGTGCGGCTGCGCGCCTGAGGTCCTGCACGTCCGGGTGACAGCGGGTGGCGGGACGCGAGGCAGGTCGGCAGGGTCGACGGCATGCGTGCCTGGCTGCTCACGGCCCCGTGGTGGGCGCTCGCCCTGGTGCACGGCACCTTCTTCGGAACCGTCATGGGGCTGTGGACCCGCCTCGGGCAGGGCGCCCCGTGGGGTGTGGCGATCCCCGCCGGCCTGCTCGGCGGGATCTTCTTCGGTGTCTTCATGGGCGTGTTCACCGCCCGGCAGAACCGGCGGGTGCGCGAGGCCGCGGGCGGCGATGGGCTCGAGGCGCTGAGCCGTCTGCCGGTCTTCGGGAGGAAAAAGGCGCTGGCCGAGCGGCCGGAGCTGCGCGAGGCATCACGCCAGGTCGTGCTCCACCAGCGGGACACGATCCTTCGTCAGCGCCGATGGGCGGTCCCCCTCTTCGGCCTGCTTCTCGCGCTCGAGGTCTGGCTCGCGCTCACCGGCTCGGCGTGGTTCTGGCTGGCCGTCGCACTCGTCGGGACCTTGCTGGTCGGGCACCTGGTGATGCCGCGGCGGCTCGAGCGGCGGGCGGAGGAGCTCCGCGGGCCCTGATCCGGGACAGCGGGCGCGGCGGGCATGCTGGCCGCGTGAGTTACGACGTCGCTGCCGTCCGTGCGCACTTCCCGGCCCTGACGTCGGGCACCGCCCACTTCGACGGACCGGGCGGGTCGCAGACGCCCGAGGTCGTCGCGCAGGCGGTGTTCGACACCCTGACCGCGTCGATCGCCAACCGCGGCCGCACCACCGCCGCCGAGCGACTGGCCGACGACACCGTGCTGGCCGCCCGCGCGGCCGTCGCCGACCTGACCGGCGGCGACCCGGGCGGGGTCGTGTTCGGCCGCAGCGCCACGCAGCTCACCTACGACCTGGCCCGGCTGCTCAGCCGCGACTGGGGTCCCGGCGACGAGGTCGTCGTGACCCGCCTCGACCACGACGCGAACGTGCGGCCGTGGGTGCAGGCGGCGCAGGCGCGCGGCGCCACCGTGCGCTGGGCCGCGTTCGACCCGGCGTCCGGCGAGCTCGACCCGGCCGTCGTCGCCGAGCTGCTCGGCGAGCGCACCCGGCTGGTCGCCGTCACCGGCGCGTCCAATCTGATCGGCACCCGCCCCGACGTCGCCGCGATCACCGCGCTCGCCCACGGGGTGGGTGCGCGCACGTGGGTCGACGGCGTGCACCTCACCGCGCACGCCGCCGTCGACGTCGCCGCGCTGGGGGCGGACTTCTTCGTCTGCTCCCCGTACAAGTTCCTCGGCCCGCACTGCGGCTGCCTGGTCGCGGCGCCGACGCTGCTCGAGACGCTGCACCCGGACAAGCTGCTGCCCTCGACCGACGCGGTGCCCGAGCGGTTCGAGCTCGGCACGCTGCCGTACGAGCTGCTCGCCGGCACGACAGCAGCGGTCGACTTCCTGGCCGGGCTGGCGAGCGGCAGCGGTAGCCGCCGGGAACGGCTGGTCGCGAGCATGGCCGAGGTGGAGGCCCACGAGGACGCGCTCCGCGAGCGCCTCGAGCAGGGGTTGCGCACGCTGCCCGGCGTCACGCTCTGGTCGCGTGCCGCGCAGCGGACGCCGACCCTCCTGCTCACCTTCGAGGGCCGTGACCCCGCCGAGGCGCATCGCTTCCTCGCCGCGCGGGGGGTCAACGCCCCGGCCGGGTCCTTCTACGCGATCGAGGCGTCCCGGCACCTCGGACTGGGCGATGCCGGCGGACTGCGGGTCGGCCTGGCGCCCTACAGCGACGACTCGGACGTCGAGCGGCTGCTGGCCGGCCTGCGCGACTGGCTCGGCTGACCGTCGAGGACGTTCCCGCGGCAACGTCGTCACGTCTCGGTCCTTGCCGCTGTGGCACGGGCAGCCCCGGCGGCGAACGGCCCCGCGACCTCGACCGGGTCGTCCACGTCCTCATGGCCAACCGCGACCTCGCCCGCCGGATGGCCGCCGAGACCGGCGCCACGGCCTGACGGGGTCCCGGGTCGCGACACCTGGTGCCGGTGTTGCACGTGGAACGTCCGCCGTGGTCGGTTGTCCGCAACCCGGTAGCTGGTGGAAACGCGCTCGACCGGCCACGATGGGCCGAACATGTGCCGCTGCCCGCGGAGCCGCTGATGCCTCCGCCGTCGAACCCGTGGCTCGCGCTGCCCGACGGCGGCCCGAGCCGCACGCTCACGCGTCGGCTGCGCGCGGCCCACGAACTCTTCGTCACCGGCGGCCACCTCGGGCACGAGGTGGCCCGGCAGGTCCGGCCCGTCGTCTGGGAGTCCTGGCGGCGCTGCCTCGGCAGCGGTGTCGACCCGGACGACGGCACGCCGCCGGTCGACCTGATGGACGGCGACCTGCTCGCCTACCGGGAGGCGCACCCCCTGGCCGCCGTCATGCCCGTGATCCGCCGTCTGCTGGTCCAGGACGCCGAGGCCGACCGGATGATCGTCGCGGTCACCGACGCCGAGGGCCGGATGCTGTGGGTCGAGGGCGACTCCCGGCTGCGCTCGCTGGCCGCCGGCGTGAACTTCGTGGAGGGCGCGCGCTGGTCCGAGGAGGTCGCCGGGACGAACGCGCCGGGCACGGCACTGGCCCTCGACCACTCCGTGCAGATCCACGGCAGCGAGCACTTCCGCCGGCCGGTCCAGCCGTGGAGCTGTTCGGCTGCTCCCGTGCACGACCCGTTCACCGGTCGGGTGCTCGGCGCCATCGACGTGACGGGCGGCGACCACGTGGCCAGCCCGCACATGCTGACGCTGGTCCGCGCGACCGCGGCCGCCGTCGAATCGGAGCTGCGCTGGCAGCACCGCGAGCGGCGCTCGCCCGCCGGCGCCGTCCCGCTGCCGGCCGCCCGCACGGCGCCGCGACTCGACGTCCTGGGCCGTGACCGGGCGCGCCTGCTGCTGCCCAGCGGCCGGCTGGAGCTCTCGCTCCGGCACTCCGAACTGCTGCTGCTGATCGCCGAGGCGTCGAGGGCCGGCGAGGGCCGGACCGCCGAAGAGCTCGCGGCCGAGGTGCACCGCGGCGATGCCGCCGCCGTGACCGTGCGCGCGGAGCTGTCCCGGCTGCGCCGGCTCGTCGGCGCCCAGGTGGTGGGCTCGCGTCCCTACCGGCTGATCGGCCGGCTGGACACCGACCTCGACCAGGTCCGGCGGCTGCTCGGACGCGGTGCGGTGGCCGAGGCGCTGGACGCCTATCCCGGCGCACTGCTGCCACGGTCGTCCGCGCCGGGGGTGGTGGCGGCGCGCGACCGGCTCGCGGCGTTGCTGCGACAGTCGGTGCTGCGCATCGGTCGGACCGAGCTGCTGATGCGGTACGCGGCGTTGCCCCAGGCACGTCACGACGCGGCGCTGTGGCAGGCCTGCGTGGACCGGCTGCCGCCCGGTTCGCCGCGGCGGGCGTCCGCGGCCGCCCACCTGCTGCAGCTGCGGCGGACGCACCGCCGCTGACGCGGAGCGTGACCAGCGACTCGTCCGCCCAGGGGAACATCCGCCGGTCCACCGCCCTTCGCCTCTGCGTGACCGACGCGCCCCCCAGCCCCGCACACGCGCTCGGAACCGGGCGCGTGGTGGCGGCGGTGGTGGCTCTCGCGCTGGGCGGCTTCGCCATCGGCACCACCGAGTTCGTGACGATGGGCCTGCTGCCCGACATCGCCGAGGGCATCGGCGTGAGCATCCCCAGTGCCGGCGGCGTCATCTCGGCCTACGCGCTCGGCGTCGTCGTCGGCGCCCCGGTCATCGCCGCGCTGGCCACCCGGTTGCCCCGGCGGGCGGTCCTGCTCGGTCTGATGGCCGCCTTCCTCGGCGGCAACGTGCTGTCCGCGCTGGCGCCCGGATACGCATCGTTGCTGCTCGCCCGCTTCGTGTCCGGCCTCCCGCACGGCGCCTTCTTCGGTGTCGCCTCGCTGGTGGCCGCCTCGCTGGTCGCGCCGCACCTGCGCGGCCGTGCGGTCAGCTCGGTGATGCTCGGCCTCGCCGTGGCCACCCTCGCCGGAGTCCCGGCCGCGACCTGGCTCGGCCAGGCCCTGGGCTGGCGCGCGGCCTACTGGGCGGTCGTCGTCATCGCCGGGCTCACCGTGGCCGCGGTGCTGGCGCTGGTCCCCTCGGCCCCCGGGCGGCCCGAGGCCACCGTCCGCAGCGAGCTCGGCGCCCTGCGCCGTCCGCAGGTGCTGCTGACCCTGGTGGTCGCCGTCGTCGGTTTCGGCGGCATGTTCGCCGTCTACAGCTACATCGCTCCCCTGGTCACCGAGGTGACCGGGCTGCCGCGCGGCGCCATCCCCCTCGTCCTGCTCGCGTTCGGCATCGGCGGGGTGCTCGGGACGGCGCTCGGCGGGCGCCTCGCCGACCGCGCGCTGTTCCGGTCCCTGGTCGGCGCGAACGTCGTGACCGGGCTGCTGCTCGCCGTCATGCCGCTGGCCGCCCGGACGCCGGGCACGGTCGTCGCCGCCGTCGCGCTGCTGTCCATGAGTGCGTCCGTGCTGGTCGTGTGCCTGCAGCTGCGGCTGATGGAGGTCGCCGGCGAGGCCCAGATGCTCGGCGCGGCCCTCAACCACTCGGCGCTGAACGCGGCCAATGCCCTCGGCGCGTGGCTCGGCGCGGTGGTCATCGCCGCCGGGTGGGGCTGGACCGCCCCCAGCAGCGTCGGTGCGGGGCTCGCGGTCCTCGGCCTCGCCGTCCTCGGCTGGTCCGCGGCGCTGCGCCGCCGCGAACTGCGTCAGGCGGTCGTGACGCGGCCGGTACCCGAGCCGGTCGGCGCCCGCAGCTGACCGGTGCAACGCTGGTGCAACGTTCGGGCCAGCCGCACATGCGGAATCCGCGCTTGAAGAGATCCGCAAACGCGGAGGCTGGTCGGTGCTGCCCGTCCGCCGTCACGGACCGCTACCGAACCTGAGCGGATCGAGGTCTGGCTTCCGGGATCGGCGCGCGTGAGACTCGGGGCGAGCCCGGAACTGTGACCGGGACCACCTTCAGTGATGGAGGCTCGGTGACGCAGATCAGCATGAAGGTCGACGGGGTGACCTACTCCGACGACGTCGAACCGCGGACCCTGCTGGTGCACTACCTGCGCGACTCCGCCGGCAAGGTCGGCACCGTGGTCGGCTGCGACACCAGCAACTGCGGATCCTGCACGGTCCTCGTCGACGGGGAGTCGGTGAAGTCCTGCACCGTGCTGGCCGTCCAGGCCGATGCGACCGAGGTGACCACCGTCGAGGGCCTGGCGACCGGCGACCGGGCGGGCGGCGCGACGCTGCACCCGGTGCAGAAGGCCTTCCACGAGCTGCACGGACTCCAGTGCGGGTTCTGCACGCCGGGCATGATCCTGGCCTCGATCGACCTGCTCCAGGAGAACCCCGACCCGAGCGAGGACGAGATCCGCGAGGGCATCGAGGGCAACCTCTGCCGCTGCACCGGCTACCAGAACATCGTCCGGGCCGTGCAGCAGGCCGCCGGCGAGATGCGCGGCGGCGGCGTCCACTCCGCCCCGGCCATGGGAGCGCAGTCATGACGATGACCGAGGACCCCGGCACCGCCGCCCCCGAGAAGGAGGTGGGTCGCGCCCGCGCCCGCAAGGAGGACGCGCGGCTGATCACCGGGCGCACGCAGTGGACGGACAACATCACCGTCCCCGGCCTGCTGCACATGACCGTCGTCCGCAGCCCCGTGGCGCACGGCCGGATCACCAGCATCGACGTCGAGGCCGCCCGGCAGGCGCCCGGCGTCGTCACGGTGCTGACCGGCCGGGACCTCGCCGAGGAGCAGGGCTCGCTGCCCTGCGCCTGGCCGGTGACGCCGGACATGGTCAACCCGGGGCACCCGGCGATCGCCGTCGACCAGGTCAACCACGTCGGCGAGGCGGTCGCCGTCATCGTCGCCCGCAGCCGGTCCGCGGCCGCCGACGCGATGGAACTGGTCGACGTCGACTACGAGCCGCTGCCTCCCGTGCTGGACATGGAGGAGGCGATCAAGGAGGGCGCCACCCTGGTCCACTCCGACACGGCGTCGAACACCAGCTTCCACTGGGTCTTCGACGGCGGGGAGGCGGGCACCGCCGCCGACACCGAGCAGGCGTTCGCCGACGCCGACGTCGTGGTCAGCCGCCGCTTCGTGCAGCAGCGGCTCATCCCCGCCTTCATGGAGCCGCGATCGGTCCTCGTGCAGCCCCAGGGCGACAACTACACGATGTGGTCGGCCACCCAGGTCCCGCACATCCTGCGGCTGATGCTGGCCATGGTGACCGGCATCCCCGAGCACAAGATCCGGGTCATCGCGCCGGACGTCGGAGGCGGCTTCGGCGGCAAGCTGCAGGTCACGCCCGAGGAGCTGCTGGCCCTGCTCGTGGCCCGCCGGCTGGGCCGGCCGGTCAAGTGGACCGAGACGCGCAGCGAGTCGCTGATGAGCGCCCACCACGGCCGCGACCAGATCCAGTACATCGACATCGCCAGCGACCGCGAGGGCAACGTCAAGGGCCTGCGCTGCCGGATCCTCGCCGACATGGGTGCCTACCTGCGCCTCGTGACGCCGGGTGTCCCGATCCTGGGCGCGTTCATGTTCATCGGGATCTACAAGTTCCCGGCCTACCGGTTCGAGTGCGACGGCGTGTTCACGACCAAGACGCCGACCGACGCCTACCGCGGAGCCGGCCGCCCGGAGGCGACCTTCGCGGTCGAGCGGATCATGGACGAGCTCGCCGTCGAGCTCGGCATGGACCCGCTGGAACTGCGCCGCAGGAACTGGATCAAGGCCGAGGAGTTCCCGTTCACCTCGGCCGCCGGCCTGGAGTACGACAGCGGCGACTACGAGGCGGCCACGCAGAAGGCGCTCGAGCTGATCGGCTACGACGAGCTCCGGGAGGAGCAGCGCCGTCGCCGGGAGTCCGGCGACCCGGTCCAGCTGGGCATCGGCTTCTCGACGTTCACCGAGATGTGCGGCCTGGCGCCCTCCCGGGTGCTCGGCTCCCTGTCCTACGGCGCCGGCGGCTGGGAGCACGCCGCCATCCGGATGCTGCCCACGGGCAAGGTCGAGGTGGTCACCGGCACCAGCCCGCACGGACAGGGGCACGAGACCGCCTGGAGCCAGATCGTCGCCGATCAGCTCGGGGTCCCGTTCGAGGACGTCGAGGTCCTGCACGGCGACACCCAGGTCGCCCCGCGCGGCCTGGACACCTACGGCTCACGGTCGCTGGTCGTCGGGGGCATCGCGGTGGTCAAGGCCGCCGAGAAGGTGGTGCAGAAGGCCCGCACGGTGGCCGCGCACCTGCTGGAGGCCAGCGAGGACGACCTGGAGTTCGCCGGCGGCCGGTTCTCGGTCCGGGGGACGCCGGGCAGCGGCATGGGCATCCAGGAGATCGCCCTGGCCGCGTTCACCTCGCACGACTGGCCCGAGGGCGTCGAGCCGACCATCGACGCGGACGCGACGTTCGACCCGCACAACTTCTCCTTCCCGCACGGCACGCACATCTGCGCGACCGAGGTCGACACCGAGACCGGGATGGTGAAGATCCGCAAGTACGCCTGCGTCGACGACGTCGGCAACGTGGTCAACCCCCTGATCGTCGAAGGCCAGGTGCACGGGGGGCTCGCCCAGGGCATCGCCCAGGCGCTCTACGAGGAGGCGGTGTACGACGCCGACGGCAACCTGACCACCGGCACGTTCGTCGACTACCTCGTGCCCTCGGCCGCCGACCTGCCGCACTTCGACACGGGGAACACCGTGAGCCCGGCCCGCGACAACCCGCTCGGGGTCAAGGGGGTCGGGGAGGCCGGCGCGATCGCCAGCACCCCGGCGGTGGTCAACGCCGCGCTGGACGCCGTCCGTCATCTGGGGGTGCGCGACATCCGGATGCCGCTGACCCCTGAACGGGTCTGGCGGGCGCTGCAGGGCGAGGACGGCGGCGGAGACCGAGCCACGGCAGGCACCACCGCCTACGGCGGCGCGCAGACCGAGACCACCGCGGGCGTGTCGACCGACGCCTCGTCGCTGGGAGGGGACCGATGATTTCCGAGAACGACGAAGGAGTCGAGCCATGATCCCCGCTGCTTTCGCCTACGCCCGGCCGACGACCGTCGAGGAGGCACTGCAGGCCGTCGCCGAGGGCGGCGAGGATGTCAAGATCATGGCCGGCGGGCAGTCGCTGATCCCGGTCATGCGGCTGCGCCTGGCCGCGCCGGAGACGGTGGTGGACCTCGGCAAGGTCGCCGAGCTGCGCGGCGTCCGCGAGGACGGCGACGCGATCGTCATCGGGGCGATGACCACGCACGCCCAGGTGGTGGCCGATCCGCTGGTCAACCAGCACGCCGGCGCTCATCGCCGAGGCGACCGCGACGGTGGCCGACCGGCAGGTGCGGCACCGGGGCACCTTCGGCGGCGCGCTGGCGCACGCCGACCCCGCCGGTGACCTCCCGGCGGTGGCGCTGGCGCTGGACGCCGAGTTCGTCATCGCCGGACCCGGCGGACGGCGGACGGTGCCGGCGGCGGAGTTCTTCGTCGACTACCTGACGACGGCGCTGGGCGAGGGCGAGATCCTCGTCGAGGTGCGGGTGCCCAAGCTCGCGGGCGACTGGGGGATGCGCTACGAGAAGTTCCAGCGCGTGGCGCAGGCCTGGTCGATCGTGGCCGTGGCCGCCGCCGTCCGCAGGGAGAACGGGCGCATCGCCGAGGCGCGGATCGGGCTGACCAACATGGGCCCGACCCCGGTGCGGGCGCGTGCAGCCGAGGCGGCGCTGGCCGGTGCCGAGGCGACCGCGGAGGCGATCGCGGCCGCCGCGGGTCGCGCCGCCGAGGGCACCAACCCCAGCAGCGACCTCAATGCGCAGGCCGACTATCGGCAACACCTCGCCCAGGTGCTGACCCGTCGCGCGGTCAGCAAGGCGGCAGGGTTGTAGTTTCGTCCTGCGGTCGGCCCGTACTCGTCCGTCTCGGCCGGCCCCTCGCCCGGGGGCCGGCCGAGACGTCTGCCCCTCCTGGAGGTTCGTCGTGCAGCTGGAGAACTCCTTCACCGTCCCGGTACCCATCGACGACGCCTGGCGGGTGCTGCTCGACATCGAGCGGATCGCCCCCTGCATGCCCGGCGCCGCCCTCGACTCGGTCGACGGTGACGACTTCACCGGACGGGTCAAGGTGAAGCTGGGTCCGATCAACCTGACCTACCAGGGCAAGGCCTCCTTCGTCGAGAAGGACGAGGCCGCCCGCCAGCGCCGTCATCGACGCCAAGGGCAAGGACCAGCGCGGCAACGGCACAGCCGCGGCCGTGATCACGGCGAGGCTCGCGGCGGAGGGGTCGATCGACTCGCGTCGACGTGCTCACCGACCTCAACATCACCGGCCGGCCCGCCCAGTTCGGCCGCGGCGTCATGACCGACGTCGGCAACAAGCTGCTCGGCCAGTTCGCCGACAAGCTGTCCGCCCAGCTGGCGATGACGGAGGAGGAGTCGGCGCTCGACCGCGAGGCCGCGGCGCAGAAGCAGGAGCCGACCGTCACCGGTGCCGCCGCGGGCGCCGCGGCCACCGTGACCGGCGCCGTGGAGGAGGTCGCCGCCTCCGCCGAGCAGGCCGACGGCGACGGCGCCGCCGCGAAGGCGGCGCGCAAGGCCGGCGCGGCCACCAAGAAGACGGCCGCCGCGGCCACTGACAAGGTGAGCGCGACCGCTCCCGCCAAGAAGGCGGCGCCCGCGAAGAAGGCGCAGACGGCCACCCCTGCGGACCCGACCAAGCCGCTGCCGAAGGCACCCAGCGGCCCACCGTCGGGCACCACGGCGCCGCCCTCGAAGCCCGGGACCGGCGGGCCGGTGCGCAGCACTCCCACGGCCGCCCCGGCCGCCGCCCCTCAGCGGGCCGAGCCCGAGCCCATCGACCTGCTCGAGGTGGCCGGTGGCGCGGCGATGACCCGGCTGGCCCTGCCGGCCGCGGGGGTCGCCGCCGCCGTCCTCGTGGTCGTGCTGCTGGTCCGCCGCCGGCGGCACCGCAGGGGCTGACGCGGGGGCAACAAGGCCGACGAGGGGGCCGCAAGGCCGATGCGGGGGGCGGGGCCGGTCAGAAGGTCTCGGCCAGCCAGGACAGCGCGGCAGCGGCCACCACGCCGACGTCCTTGAGGGCGTGGTCGCCCGGGACGGCGTAGACGCTCGCGCCCGGGCGGCCGGCCAGCGCCGCGGCGACGAGCGGCGGCCCACCGAAGGCGTCGCGCTCGCCCTGCACGACCAGGACGGGCACCTCGACGGCGGTGAGCTCGCCGGCCCGGCTCTTCTCCGGCCGGCCCGGCGGGTGCAACGGAAAGGCGAGCGCGAGCACGCCCGACGCCTGCTGCGCGGCGGCCGTCCGGCAGGCGACACGGGCACCCGCGCTGCGCCCGCCGAGCACCAGGGGGCCGGGCAGCCGGTCGTCGGCCCGCAGCCGGTCGAGGACGGCGGCCCAGCCGACGTCGAGCCGTGCGGGGGCGGGGGCGACGCGCCTGCCCGCGACCACGCCACGGCTGGTCCACCCGGTGCACGAGCCAGCCGGCCTCGGCCGCGGCGTCGCTCACCGCGACCAGGTCGCGCGCCTGCGACCCGCCGCCCGCGCCGTGGCCGAGCACGAGGGTGCCCCGCGGGCCGGCCGGCGGCTCGGTGGTGTGTACCCGCGCCGGCCCGAGGGGGGTGTCGACGTCGGCGCTCATGCCTGCGGCAGGGCGAGCAGGCCGGCGATCGCCCCGTGCAGGTCGTCGGCGCGGACGTGCGCCGGTTCGAACACCGCCGGATAGGACCGTTCGCGTCCGCGGGAACCAGGCTCCGGTGAGTCCGGCCCGCTGCGCGCCCTGCACGTCCCAGCCGTGCGCGGCGACCAGGGCCATCCGTTCCGGCGCTACGCGGCACGAGCCGACCGCCCACAGGTAGACCTCCCGGGCCGGCTTCCAGGCGCGGATGGACTCGCTGGTCAGCGATCGCTCGACCAGCGGGTGCACCCCACCCCGTTCGAGACCCGCCTCGGCGACGCCCGGGCTGCCGTGGGTGAGCGTGACGACGCGGACGCCGGCCGCGGTCAGCGACCGCAGCGCCGGCTCGACGTCCGGGTGGGGACTGAGCTCACCGAACGCGTCGGCCACGCGGGCCCGGTCCCGGTCGCCGAGATCGGTGGTCTGGGCGAGGGCGGCGTCGAAGGCGTCCCGGAAGCGGCACCAGCCGCCCGTCGCCGCGGCCGCGAACCCGGTGAGCAGGGTGCGCGCGAACACGACGCCGAGCTCGTGGTCGGGCCGGCCGAGCTCCACGAGCGTGGCGCGCACGGGCGCGAGGTCGAGCAGCGTCTCGTTGACGTCGAACGCGACGACGGCCGGGCGCAACCGGGTCATCGCGTGTCGCGCTCGTCGGCCGGCAGCTGCTGCCCCGGCGTGCGGCGGGCGGCGGAGCCGGCCGCTGGACTTGCGCCAGCACGAACCAGCCGACGGCGACTGCGATCGCGGCGTACAGCACGTAGTCGATGTACGTGCAGGTTACTCGTTGACGAAGTCGCCCGAGCGCTACGCCGAGTCCGATCAGCACGCTGTTCCAGATCAGGCTGCCGGCGGCCGTGTAGAGCAGGAACGGCAGAAGGGCATCCGCACGACGCCGGCCGGTACCGACACGAAGCTGCGCACGATCGGCACCATCCGGCCGAAGAACACCGCCGCCCGGCCGTGCCGCTCGAACCACTCGAAGGTCCTGTCCACGTCCTCGGTCTCGACCAGGGGCAACCGGTCGAGGAAGGCGTGCGACCGCCGCGGCCCCAGTGCGCGACCGACTAGTAGAAGAAGATCGCGCCGACCAGCGACCCCAGCGTGGCGAACAGGATCACCGGGACGACCGACATCCGGCCTTCGTTGATCAGCACGCCCGGCCGCGCCGAGCACCGCCTCGCTGGGGATCGGCGGGATGACCGTCTCGAGCAGGATCGCCAGCCCGACGCCCACCGGCCCGAGGGTCTCGACGAGGTCGAGCAGGAAGCCGGTGATGCCGCCCTCGTCCGAGGACGCCGCCGCGGCGAGGAGATCCATGGCGTCCACGGTATCCGCGCCGCCCGGCGGTCGCCGGGCCGCGTGCCGGTCCGGCCGCTAGCGTCGGCCCCGTGCCGCAGCGCTTCACCGCCCGCGCCCTCGTGGTCGGGGACCGCGCCGGCACCGTCGTCCCGGATGCCGTCGCTCGACGTCGACGACGGCCTGATCGCCTGGGTCGGGTTCCGGCCGCCGAGGCGCCACCCGCGCCGGGGAGCGAGCGGGTGGACCTGCCCGGCGTGCTGATGCCGGGGCTGGTCAACGCCCACTCGCACGCGCCGATGGTGCTCTTCCGCGGCCAGGGCGAGGGGCTCCCGCTGGACCGGTGGCTGCGCGAGGTCATGTGGCCGCGCGAGGCGCGGCTCACGCCCGACGACGTCGAGGTGGCGATGACCGCGGCATCGGCGGAGATGCTGCGCAACGGCGTGACCACCAGCGTCGAGATGTACTTCCACCCCGAGCGGATCGCAGCGGCGGTGCGGGCCACGGGGGCGCGCGCCGTCGTCGCCACCCCGCTGCTGCCCCTGCCGGGCATGCCGCCGCTGGCGGAGCAGCTCGGGTCGGCGGTGGCGCTGGCGGCCGGAGCGCCCTCCGACGGCCTGGTCGAGTTCGGGCTGGGGCCGCACGCGGCCTACACCGTGCCGCTGGCGGTGCTGGGCGCCGCCGGGCGGGCGGCGCGCGAGCACGACCTGCTCCTGCACCTGCACGTCGCCGAGACCGCGACCGAGGGTGCCGACCTGCTCGACCGGCACGGCGCCTCGGTGCCGCAGCTGCTCGCGGCGCACGACGTCCTGGGCGGCCGGGTGCTGGCGGCGCACTGCGTGCACATGGACGACGGCGACCTCGAGCTCTGGCAGGAGTACGACGTCGCGGTCGCGCACTGCCCGGCCAGCAACGCGAAGCTGGCCAGTGGCACCGCGCGGCTGCGCGACATGCTCGACCGGGGCATCCGGGTGGGCCTGGGCACCGACGGGCCGGCGTCCAACGACGGGCTGGACCTGCTCGCCGACGCCCGGCTCGCGGCCCAGCTCGCCCGGCTGTCGGCACGCGATCGGCGACCGCCCTGATCGGCCGGTGAGGCGCTGTGGCTGGCCACGGGCGCCTCGGCCGACGCGATCGGCCGGCCGGACCTCGGGCAGCTGGCCGCCGGACGGCGGGCCGACCTGGTGCACGTCGACACCGGCGACCTGGCGCTTCGAGCCGGTGCTCGCACCGGGCGACCTGGTCAGCCCACCTGGTCTGGTCGGGGGTCACCCGGCACGTGCGCGATGTCTGGGTCGGCGGCCGGCAGGTCGTCGTGGACGGTGCCTGCACCACCGTGGACGTCGGCGCGCTGCGGGCCGAGGTCGCCGTCCGTGCGGCCCGGCTCGCCGTCGGCTGACTCTTTTCAACCAGACGGTTGACCACGCCTCCCTCCAGGGCCTAGCGTCTTCTGCAACCGAAAGGTTGAACAAGGAGGACGCGACCATGGCGGCGGCGGACCCGCTCTCCCGGGTGTTCTCGGCGCTCGCCGACCCCACCCGGCGGGACATCGTGGCGCGGCTCGCGGTCGCCGACGCAGGGTCAACGAGCTCGCCGCGCCCTACGACGTGACCGTCCAGGCGGTGTCCAAGCACCTGAAGGTGCTCGAGGACGCCGGCCTGGTGACCCGCAGCCGCGACGGCCAACGTCGCCCGGTCCACCTCGAGGCGGAGGTGTTCGACCTCATGACCAGATGGCTCGAGCGGTACCGCCGGCAGGCCGAGGACCGCTACCGCCGTCTCGACGATGTCCTGCGCGCCATGCCGGACGACCCGCCACCCGAGAGAGGACAACCGTCATGACCAGCACCGCCCACCGCGAGACCCGGATCGTCGCCGACCCCGACGTCCCGCTCGTCAGGATCGTGCGCGAGTTCGACGCGCCCCCAGAGAAGGTGTTCCGAGCACACGTCGACCCCGCGTTGTTCGCCCGGTGGACCGGGCCCAGGGGGATGCAGATCCGGATCGATCGTCACGACTGCCGCACCGGTGGCTCGTACCGCTACGTGATGTCGCAAGACGGCGAGGACTACGGGTTCAACGGCGTCTTCCACGAGGTGCGCGCGAACGAGGTCATCGTCCAGACGTTCGCCTTCGAGGGCATGCCCGACGACGTCGCCCTGGAACGGATCGTCGTGGAGGACCTCGGGAACGGCCGCACCCGGCTCACCTCGACCTCGCTGGTCGACTCCTTCGAGGGTCGCGACGCGTTCGTGGCCAGCGGCATGGAGGTCGGCGTGACCGAGGGCTACGAGAAGCTCGACGAGCTGCTGACCACCCTGTGAGCCGCCGGGGAGCGCGGGAGGACAGGACGCCTGCGCTCCCGCTTCCGCACGCTGGTAGACAGGCGGGGTGCCGCCCGGAACCCGCTCCGTCGACGAGTCCTTCCTCGCCCTGCCGCTGTCCGCGCTCGCCGACGCGGCGCTGACTCGCGCGGTCGACCTCGGCTGCGAGCACGCCGACCTGCGGGTGGAGCGGATCCGCACGCAGTCGATCCGGCTGCGCGACGCCCGGCTCGAGGCGTTGTCCGACGCCGAGGACCTCGGCCTGGCCGTGCGGGTGGTGCACGAGGGCACCTGGGGCTTCGCCGCCGGGGTCGTCCTCACCGCCGCCGAAGCCGTTCGGCTGGCGGAGCAGGCCGTGGCCGTGGCCCGCGTGTCGGCGGCCATCAACAGCGACCGGGTGGAGCTCGCGCCCGAGCCGGTGCACCAGGGCGCGTGGGTGTCCGACTACGACGTCGACCCGTTCGACGTGCCCGACGCCGACAAGACCGGCCTGCTCACCGAGCTGTCCGAACGGCTGATGGCCGCCGACGGCGTCGAGCACGTCGAGACCTCGTGCATGGCGGTCAAGGAGCTGAAGTACTACGCCGACACCGCCGGCACCCGGACGACGCAGCAGCGCGTGCGGATCAACCCCGACCTGACCGCGCTCACCGTCGACCGCGCGACCGGTGCCTTCGAGAGCATGCGAACCCTCGCCCCGCCGGCGGGCCGTGGCTGGGAGTACCTGACCGGCACCGGCTGGGACTGGGACGCCGAGCTCGCCGAGATCCCCGAGCTGCTGAGGGAGAAGACCAAGGCGCCGTCGGTCGAGCCCGGCCGCTACGACCTGGTCGATCGACCCGTCCAACCTGTGGCTCACCATCCACGAGTCGGTCGGGCACGCCACCGAGCTCGACCGTGCGCTGGGCTACGAGGCCGCGTACGCGGGCACCTCGTTCGCGACCGTCGACAAGCTCGGCACGCTGCGGTACGGGTCGCCGGTCATGAACGTCACCGGCGACCGCACCGCCCCTCACGGCCTGTCCAGCGTCGGCTGGGACGACGAGGGCGTCGCCGGCCAGCAGTGGGACATCGTGAAGGACGGCGTGCTGGTCGGCTACCAGGTCGACCGGAACATGGCCCGGCTGCGCGGCCTGCCGCGGTCCAACGGGTGCGCGTTCGCCGACTCGTCGGGGCACGTGCCGCTGCAGCGCATGGCCAACGTGTCGCTGCAGCCGGCTCCCGACGGGCCGTCGACCGACGAGATCATCGCCGGGGTCGAGCGCGGCATCTACGTCGTCGGCGACAAGAGCTGGTCGATCGACATGCAGCGCTACAACTTCCAGTTCACCGGCCAGCGCTTCTACCGGATCGAGGGCGGCCGGCTCGCCGGGCAGTTGCGCGACGTCGCCTACCAGGCGACGACGACCGACTTCTGGGGCTCGATGGCCGCGCGTGGGCGGCCCGCAGACCTACGTGCTCGGCGGCGCCTTCAACTGCGGCAAGGCCCAGCCCGGCCAGGTGGCGCCGGTCAGCCACGGCTGCCCGACGGCCCTGTTCGAGACAGGTCAACGTCCTCAACACCGTGCAGGAGGGCGGCCGATGAGCCCGCCAGGAGCTGGTCGAGCAGGCGCTGGCCGCCTCGACCGTCGACGGCCAGGTCACGTTCGTCGTCGAGGGCTCGGAGAGCCAACCTGCGCTGGGCGAGCAACAGCCTGACCACCAACGGCACGATGCGCTCGCGTCGCGTCGTCGTCATCTCCTTCGTCGACGGCGGTGCCGGCATGGCCGTCGGGCACCGTGACCCGCTCGGGCACGCCCGACGTCGCCGAGCTGGTCGCGGCCAGCGAGCAGGCCGCCCGCGACGCGGGACCGGCCGAGGACGCGATGCCGCTGATCGGCCCCGTTCCCGACGGCGGGGCGCCCGATGGCAGCGGCGACTGGGACGCCGGCCCGGCGGAGACCTCGATCGAGGTGTTCGCCGACTTCGCGCCGGCGCTCGGGCAGGCGTTCGGCGAGGCCCGCGACCGCGGGCGAGTTGCTGTTCGGCTTCGCCGAGCACCGCATGGAGACGATCTACCTCGGCAGCTCGACCGGCCTTCGGCTGCGGCACGACCAGCCCACGGGCCGGGTGGAGCTCAACGGCAAGAGCCCGGACTTCGGCCGCTCGGTGTGGGCCGGCACCGGCACCCGCGACTTCCGCGACGTGTCCGTGGCCGACCTCGCCGCCGACGTCGACCGAAGGTTCGGCTGGTCGCAGCGGCGCATCGAGCTGCCGGCCGGCCGGTACGAGACGGTGCTGCCGCCGTCGGCCGTAGCCGACCTGATGATCTACCTCTACTGGACGATGGAGGCCCGCGACGCCGACGAAGGTCGCAACGTCTTCGCCAGGCCGGGCGGCGGCAACCGCGTCGGCGAGCGGCTGGCGGCCCTTCCGCTGACGCTGCGCAGCGACCCGTTCGCGCCCGGGCCTCGAGTGCGCGCCGTTCGAGGTGGTCAGCGGCTCGTCGGCCATCGGCGTCGGTGTTCGACAACGGCATGGCGACACCCGCGGTGACGTGGATCGCCGACGGCGTGCTGGCCAACCTGATCCGCCCCCGCGCATGGGCCCTGCGGACGACGGCGCCGGCCACCGCCGCCGTCGACAACCTGATCCTCGAGGATCCGACCGCCACCGCGTCGACCGACGAGATGATCGCCGCGACCGAACCGGGGCCTGCTGCTGACGACCCTCTGGTACATCCGCGAGGTCGACCCGCAGACGCTGCTGCTCACCGGACTGACCCGCGACGGCGTCTTCCTCGTCGAGGACGGCGAGGTCGCCGGCGCGGTGAACAACTTCCGGTTCAACGAGTCGCCGGTCGACCTGCTCGCCCGCACGGTGCAGGCCGGCCGCACCGAGCGCACGCTGCCGCGCGAGTGGAACGACTGGTTCACCCGCGCCGCGATGCCCGCCCTGCGGATCCCGGACTTCAACATGAGCAGCGTCAGCCCCGCCAGCTGACCCTCGCCGGCCGCCCCCGGACGGCGAGATCTGCACACTCGTACGCATCCGGGGCCGGATGCGTACGAGTGTGCAGATCTCGCCGTGCAATCGCCGGACCATTGGCGATTTCTGGCGGCGACGCCACGCATCCGTATCCCTACTGTGAGTGTCGGTGGCGGCACGGGGAGTATCTCGCTCGTCGGAGCGACACCACGCTCAAGCGGACCGGTGCACGTGCCGATCCTGTGGGCGACGCCGGAACCGGCCCACCGAGCCGGTCGCACGCGGGTTCCCCCCAGGGGAGCCGTCGAGGGGAGGCCTGCGTGAGCAGGAGTCGCAAGCCGTCCGTCTTCCAGGTCGGCAAGGTCCGGGACGACGGTCGCACCGTCGTCATCTCCGGCTGGGGCCTCGGTCTGTGCGCGGCCGGCTGCGCGTGCCACCGGCACCCGTCGGCCGGTCACCTCGCCATCGCCGAGGACCAGGCCGCGGGCGAGCTCGGCCTCGTCAGCTACGCCGCCGACGGCTGTGACTGCTGCGAGCCGTGGACCGCCGACGAACTCGCCGCCGTCCTGCGCGACTTCTCGACGCTGGCCGGCCTGCACGCCTCAGGAGCCGCTCGCCGGCTGACCGCCGTCCCCGCGTCGGAAGGCTCCGGCGCGATTGCCCGGGGCGCCCCTCCTACTGCACCGCGCGGCGTCGCGTGTGACGCACGGGGCTCCCGTTTCCCGTGGAACCGCTGTGACGGCAGAGGTGCACCACCGGGTCGCGACCCGCGCGCCTCGCTACTTGTCGACACCGAATCCTTACCGTCCGTTCCGACGCGCTACCGTACGCGGCCCGTTCCCCGGGCCCGGCGCGGACGGACGGAGGACGACGGTGCACCCTCGCTCGGACCTCCCGCCGCACCCGGGCCCTCGTGACGCTCGCGACGGCCCTCGTCCTCGGCCTCGGCGCCGTGGCGACACCGACGACCGCGCTCGCCGACCCGGAGACCGCCGCGCGAGGCGGAGAAGCTGGTCCAGCAGGCCGCCCAGAAGCTCACCGTCATCGACGAGCAGGTGCACGAGGCGGAGATCACCGTCGCCGGCCAGCAGGACGCCGCAGAGTCCGCCGCCGCGCAAGGCCGCGGACGGCCCAGGACGCTCGTCGCGGCCTTCGAACCGCAGCTGCGCGCCATCGCGCAGAGCGGCTACACCGGCAGGACGCAGTCGCGGGTCGCCGCGTTCCTGACCAGCGAGTCCGCCGACGACCTCGTCCAGCAGATGACGACGCTGGACATGATCGCCGTCGCACACCGAGACCATCGTCGCTGCGGCCTCGCCGCGCGCAGGAGGCCGCGCTGGCAGGCCGCAGGCGGAGGCGGACGAGGCAGCCGCGACCGCCGAGGCCGGCCTGGCCGAGCTGCAGGCGCAGAAGGAGGAGGTCGAGCAGCCGGGTCGCGGAGTACGAGGCGACTTCGCCCGGCTCACCGCCGAGGAGCAGGCGCGCGTCACCGCCGCCGTCGCGGGCCCGACGCTGCGCACGCCGAGCCGTCGACGACCTCCCCGAGGCGCCCGGGGCGGCGGGCACCGCGATCGCGCTCGCGCTGGCCCAGGTCGGTCGACCCTACGTGTGGGGCGCCTCGGGCCCCGACGGGTTCGACTGCTCGGGCCTGACCAGCTTCGCCTACGCGCGCGGCCGGGATCTCGCTGCCGCACTCGAGCCGGGCCCAGTCCGGCATCGGCATGCAGGTGTCGCGGTCGGACCTCCAGCCCGGTGACCTGGTCTTCTTCTACTCCCCGATCAGCCACGTCGGGCTCTACATCGGCAACGGCATGATGGTGCACGCGCGGACCTTCGGCCAGCCGGTCGCGGTCACCAGCGTCGACCAGGCCGGCTACCGGTTCGCCACCCGCATCGTCCGCTGACCCCCGCAGGTCAGTAGGGGCGGCCACCGCCCGCGAGCAGGTCGACCATCGCCTGCGATGCGCCGGGCGCGGGTCTGCGAGCCGGCTGCGGTGTGCACCCGGAACAGGACCGCGTACCGGTTGGTGCCGTCCAGCGCCGTCGAACGCCCGCTGCGCCGCCGGCACGGCGGCCAGCGCCGCGGCGAGGTCTTCGGGCACGGTGATGTCGGCCGCAGCCGGCGTAGGCGCGCTCCCACCGGCCGTCGGCCTGCGCGGCCTCGCACCGCCGCCAGCCCGGCCGGCGCGCATCCGGCCGGCCGCCGTCAGCCGGCCACGATCGCCGACGTTCTTCGCGACCACACGCTGCGGGGCCGGCGCGGGGTGATCCGCTGGAGGTAGAAGTCGTCGTCGAGCCGGTTGACCTTGCCGTCGATCCAGCCGAAGCACAGCAACGCCTCGACCAGCTCGTCGCAGGCCGACCGAGGGCACCCCGGCGCCCTTCTTCGCGATCTTCACGTAGACGCCCGGGGCGCTGGGCGTGCTCGGCCTCCAGCCAGCGCCTCGAACGCGGCCTGGTCGGCGAAGGCGAGCACCGGCAGGTCGGTCGGCACCGTCACGGCGGCGATCCTGGCCCGGCGCTCCCCCGCTGTCCACACCTCGGCCGCGCGGGCTCCGCGTGCAGCGGCGATGATCGGCGGAGTCGCCGTCCACGAGGGGGTACGAGATCGCACGCGAACCGGGCCCGTCCGCGCTCTGGCTGGTGCGGCACGGCGAGAGCATGGGCAACGTCGCCGACGCGCAGCGCGCACGAGGCGGGCGCCGGCCGGCTCGAGCTCGACGTCCGCGACCCCGACGTCGAGCTGTCGGACACCGGGCGAGGGCCAGGCCGAGGCGCTCGGCCGATGGCTGGCCGCGCTCGCCGACGACGAGCGGCCCACCGCCGTGCTCAGCTCGCCGTTCCGGCGCGCCCGCAGCACCGCCGCAGCTCGCCGCTCGTGTCCCTCGGATTGCCGCGTGCGCACCGACGAGCGGCTGCGCGAGCGCGACTTCGGCGCGTTCGACGGCATGACCGGCGCCGGCATCCGCGAGCAGTTCCCCGACGAGGCCCGGCGCCGCCGGACCTGCTCGGCAAGTTCTACTACCGGCCGCCCGGCGGCGAGAGCTGGGCCGACGTCGCGCTGCGGATCCGCAGCCTGCTGGCCACCGAGGCGCTCGCGCCACGACGGCGAGCGCCTGCTCGTCGTCGCGCACCAGGCGGTGATCATGGTGTTCCGGTACGTGCTCGAGGAGCTGACCGAGCAGGAGCTGCTCGACATCGACCGGAGCGAGCAGGTCGCCAACGCCTCGCTTCACCCGCTACGACGCCGACGCCGAGGGCCGGCTCGCGCTGCGCGCGTTCAACGAGCGTCGACCATCTGCTCGCCGACGACGAGACCGTCACAGAGGAGCCCGATGCCGAGCAGTGACGACCCTTCCGACGACGGCACCCTCGTCACCCCCCAGGTGCTCCGGGCGTGGCCGCTGCCCGAGCCGACCGGGGGCAAGAACGCCCGCGGCTCGATCCTGGTGATCGGCGGCAGCTCGGAGACCCTCGGCGCGGTGCTCCTGGCCGCCGAGGCGGCCCTGCGGGCGGGGGCGGGCAAGCTCCAGGTCGCGACGGCCGGCGTCGTGGCCCCGTTCGCGGCCACCGCGCTGCCCGAGGCGCTGGTCCGCGCGGCTCCCCGAGACCGACGCGCGGGGCGATCCGCGCCGACGCCGCCGACGAGGTGCGCGACCTGGCGGAGTCGGCCGACCGCCGTCCTCATCGGCCCCGGGCATGACCGACACGGAGGCAGACCCAGGCGTTCGGCGCGCGCTGCTGCCCGCACCTGGAGGGTCCGCTGGCGCTCGACGCCCTCGGCCTGGCCTGCGTCACGGCCGACGACGACTGCGTGCTCCACCTGGACGGCCGGGTCGTGCTCACCCCCAATCCCCAGGAGCTGGCGCTCTCGCTGCACGTCGACGCCGGACGACCTCGACGACGACCCGGCCGGCGCCGCGCGCGACCCTCGCTCGGCAGGCGCGGTGCGGCGGTCGGGCTCGGCGGCGCGACGTCCTGGATCGCGGCGCCCGACGGTCGGGCTGTGGCGGGACGAGAGCGGCGGAGCCGGGCTCGGGCGTCTCCGGCTCCGGCGACGTGCGCGCCGGCATCGTCGCCGGACTGCTCGCGCGCGGCGCCGATCCCGCGCAGGCGGCCGTGTGGGCGGCCTACCTGCACGGCCGGGCGGGGGAGCGGCTGGCGTCGTCGGTCGGCCGGCTGGGCTTCCTCGCCCGGGAGCTCCCGCCGCAGATCCCCCAGGTCGTGGCCGAGATCGAGCTCTGAGTGCGGTCGTCGCCCGGCTGTGCTGGGGTGGACGGCGACCTCCCCAACCCGATTCCCTCGCAGCTGCAGGAGCGTGCGCCCGTGGACGCCTTCGTCGGAGAACTCGACTTCGGAACCCCCGCCGATCGACGACGAGGCGTTCGTCGCCCCCACGGCGGTGGTCGTCGGGGCGGTGACGATGGGACCGCGGTCGAGCATCTGGTACGGCGCGGTGGCCCGGGCCGATGCCGAGGTCATCGAGATCGGCGAGGGCAGCAACGTGCAGGACGGCTGCACGCTGCACTCCGACCCCGGCTTCCCCCTGGTGGTCGGTCGCGGGGTCACCGTCGGCCACCGGGTGGTGCTGCACGGCGCCCGGGTCGACGACGACGTGCTGGTCGGCATGGGCAGCGTCGTCATGAACGGCGCGCACATCGGCTCGGGCTCGATCGTCGCCGCGGGCGCCGTCGTCACCCAGGGCAAGAAGTTCCCGCCCGGCTCGGTGATCGCCGGCGTCCCGGCCCGGGTGGTCCGCGAGGCGAGCGACGACGACCTGCTCCACATCCGCGGCAACGCGGCCAGCTACACCGACCGGCTCCCGGCCGCACGCACGGTCCGCCGCGTCTGACCCGAGTTGATCATCGTCCGCGTGCACGGGGCGCGTGCGGCCACGCCGGTCGACCGGACACGCAGACGATGATCAACTTCCAGGTGTGGACGGCGAACCAGACGGCGCGGGCGCGAGTCGGCCGCGCGTCAGCCGGGAGGTGTCTGCGGAGCCGGTGCGGGTGAGCCCGTCTCGGGCGTGCCCGGGTCGGAGGTGGGCAGGGTTTCCGGGGGCGCGGGCTCCTCCTCGGACGGCATCGTCGGCCCGTCGGTCGTCGGCCCGTCGGTCGTCGGTCCGCTGGTCGTCGGTCCGCTGGTCGTCGGCTCCTCGGGCGGGGAGGTCGTCGTCGGTGTGCCGGTCGCGGGCGGGGACGTCGTCGAGGGAGCCGGATCCGAGGTCGGTGCCGGCTCGGTCGGGCTCGGTCGGCTGGTCGGGACCGGCTCGGGCGGCGCGCTGCCCGAAGGGTCGGGGCGGACGAAGAGGTAGAGCAGCCCGACGGCCAGGAAGGCGACCACCAGCACGACCGTCGACGTCCGTGCGGGGCCGAGGTGGCTGGGCAGCCGTCGACGGCGGGCCGAGGCCTCGGGCGGGGCGGTGCTCACGGTCGGATCGGCACCCGGCGGCGGCTCGGTCACGGGAGCACCTCCGTCGGGGTGTCGTCGGAGGTGTTGCCCGCGGCGGCCGGCAGGTTCATGCCCTGCTGCCGGAGGGCCAGCACCACCCGGACGCGCAGCTCCCGGCCGACCTCGAACTGCTTGCCGGGCAGGGTCCGGGCCACCATGCGGACGTTGACCTGGTCGAGGTCGAGGCTCTCGACGCCCATGACGCTCGGCGGGTCGAGCAGCAGTGGCCGCATCGCGGGATCGCGGAAGGCGTCCCGGCCGACCTCGCGCAGGATCTCGTTCACCCGGTTGACGTCGATCGAGGTCGGTATCGGCACGTCGACCACGGCCCGCGCCCAGTCGCGGGAGAGGTTCACGACCTTCACGATCTGCCCGTTCGGCACGATCATGACCTCGCCGTCGGCCGACCGGACGCGCGTGATCCGCAAGGTCACGTCCTCGACCGTGCCGCTGGCCGGCTCCGGAGCGCCCGTCACGCTGATCTCGACGACGTCACCGAAGCCGTACTGCCGCTCGGTGATGATGAAGAACCCGGCCAGGACGTCCTGCACGATCCGTTGCGCGCCGAAGCCCAGCCCCACGCCCAGCACCGTCGCCGGGGCCACCAGCCCGGTCACCGGCACACCGAGCCGCTCGAGGACGAAGAAGACCGCGATCGTGTAGATCAGCACGATCGCCGCCCAGGTGAGCACCTGGGTGAGGGAGTGCCGGTGCTTCGCCGCCTCGGAGCGGACCAGGGCGTCGCCCCCGGTGGACCGGCGGTCGATCCGGTCGGTGAGGCGGCCGCCCGCCCACCCGACGAAGCGGGCCAGCAGGATCGAGGCCAGGACGATGAGGACGATCTCCAGGCCCCGGCCACGGAGCCAGTCGGTGAGATCGGTCAGCGGCGCGATCGCGAGCACGTCCATGGCGGTCCCAGCCTCGCCGGTCCGGACGCCGCGTGCCACCGCGGGCTCAGCCGTCCCGGCCACGGGTGCGCCAGAGTGCCGCTCCCGCCCATCCGGCGGCCGCGACGACGCCGGTCCACCACAGCGGGCGAAGCTCCGGGGGCGCCGCGAGGAGCAGGAGGACGGCGACGACGACCGAGGCGCCGGCCAGCGACGGGGAATCCAGCAGCACCTCGAGCGTGCCCGGGCCCGGGACGGCGACGAACACGATGGTCGCGACGACGAGCAGGAACGCGCACAGGGCGCCGACGAACAGCGACGTCACGCCCACCTCGTCGGGCAGCAGGCCGCCCAGCGCCCCGAGCGCTGTCCCCGCCCCCAGCGCCGCCAGCGTGCGCCGTCGGCGCCGCGACCAGCGAGTACGCCCGCTCCTCATCGCCGTCCCCCTACCGAGTGGTGTCCGGAGGTGTGACCGCCGGATGCGCCGGGCATACCGCCAGACGGTGCTCTTCCGGTTCGGCGTCGTGCCTCCCGGCTGAGGGCGCCGTCTGTTGTCGAACGGGGAAGGAGGGGCGTCGGGTTCCGGCGCCGTGATCCGTGGCCATCACACCCAGCACTCCGCAGGCATCGTCGCCTGCCTCCGCCGACGGCCCGGACGACGCCGGGGCGCACCCGGCGATCGCCCAGCCGCCGCCGGTGGCGGCCGAGCGCGGGGGGCACCTGGACCGGGTGGTCTTCGGTGTCGCGGCCGTCGTCGCCCTGGCCTTCGTGGCGTGGGGCTTCGTGTCCCCCGCGCACCTCGGGGACACCAGCGGCTCGGTCCTCGCCTGGGTCATGGGCAATCTCGGCTGGCTGTTCGTCCTGCTCGCCTCGTTCTTCGTGCTCTACATCGTCTGGCTGGCCACGAGCAGGTACGGCCGCATCCCCCTGGGGCGCGACGACGAGGCGCCGGAGTTCCGCACGGTGTCGTGGATCGCGATGATGTTCAGCGCCGGCATGGGTATCGGCCTGATGTTCTTCGGCGTCAGCGAGCCGTTGTCGCACTACGTCTCCCCGCCTCCACGCACGGTCGACGCCGAGACGCCGGAGGCGATCCAGACGGCGATGGCCACCACGATGTTCCACTGGTCGCTGCACCCGTGGGCCATCTACGCGGTGGTGGGCCTGGCCCTGGCGTACGGCACGTTCCGCCGGGGCCGGCGGCAGCTGATCAGCTCGGCCTTCACACCGCTGTTCGGCGAGCGCCGCACCAGCGGCCCGGCCGGCAGGGTCATCGACGTCCTGGCGATCTTCGCCACCCTGTTCGGCTCTGCGGCCTCGCTGGGTCTGGGGGCGCTGCAGATCGGCAGCGGCGTGGAGATCCTGGGCTGGGCGGGCGAGGTGGGCAGCGGCCTGCTGGTCGTCATCATCGCCGTCCTGACCGCCGCGTTCGTCGCCTCGGCGGTGTCGGGCATCGCCAGGGGCATCCAGTGGCTGGCCAACATCAACATGGTGCTGGCGCTGGTCCTGGCCGTGTTCGTCTTCGTCGTCGGTCCCACCGTCTTCATCCTCAACCTGCTGCCGACGACGATCGGCAACTACTTCGCCGACCTCGGCGAGATGGCCGCCCGCACGGAGGCCAGCGGCGGCGACGCGATGGCCGAGTGGCTGCGTGGCTGGACGGTCTTCTACTGGGCGTGGTGGATCAGCTGGACGCCGTTCGTCGGCCTGTTCCTCGCGCGGATCAGCCGGGGCCGCACGATCCGCGAGTTCGTCGCCGGTGTGCTGCTCGTGCCCAGCGTGGTGAGCCTGATCTGGTTCGGCGTCTTCGGCGGGGCCGGCATCGCCGTCCAGCGTGGCGGCGTCGACGTCGCCGGCCAGGGGACCGCTGAGGGACAGCTGTTCGCGGTGCTCGAGCAGTTCCCGCTGGCCACGGTGATGACCGTCCTGGTGATGCTGCTGGTGGCGATCTTCTTCGTGTCCGGTGCCGACGCCGCGTCGATCGTCATGGGGTCGCTGTCCGAGCGCGGCACGATCGCACCGAGCCGGCCGATCGTGATCTTCTGGGGCGTCGTGATGGGCGCCGTCGCGGCGATCATGCTCCTGGTCGGCGGGGACGAGGCGCTCACCGGGCTGCAGAACCTCACGATCATCGCCGCGCTCCCGTTCGTCCTGGTCATGCTGGGCCTCGCGGTCTCCCTGGCCAAGGACGTCCGCACCGACCCGATGGTGCTGCGTCGCACGGTGGCCGTCGAGGCGGTCGAGCAGGCCGTCGTCGACGGCATCTCCCGGCACGGTGACGACTTCGTCCTGGTGGTGAGCGCCGCGCCGGACGCCGACGGCGACGGGCGGCCCGACACCCCGCTGGGGACGACGCCGAGCCGAGTCGCCGAGCAGCGCCGGCGCGACGGCGACGAGGGCGTCGAGCGAGTCGGCTCGCCGATCCCGGCCGCCGACCGCAGGGACGAACCGCCCGTGCCGTAGGTGGCTAACACAAAAACGGCCGCTACAGTCGCGGCGTGACCCGTGCCGCTCGTCCCGCTGCCGGCTACGCCCTCACGCTCGCGGCGGCCGGCTTCTTCGCCGTCAACGGGACGGTCTCCACCCTGGCCCTGCAGGCCGGGATCTCCGCCCCGCGTCTGACGGCCCTGCGCTGCACCGGCGCGGCGGTCGGGCTGCTGGTGGTGCTGGCGGTGCTCGCCCCGCACCGGCTCCGGGTCAGCCGGCGGGAGATCCCCCTGCTGGCCGTGCTGGGCGTCGTCGGCATCGCCATGACCCAGTTCCTCTACTACGTGGCGATCGGCCGGTTGCCCGTGGGCATCGCGCTGATCTTCGAGTTCACCGCGCCGGTGTTCATCGCGCTCTACGTCTGGCTGGTCCGGCGGGAGCGGGTGCGCAGCCGGCTGTGGGTCGCGCTGTTGCTGTCCCTGTCGGGGCTGGTCCTCGTCGCCGAGGTCTGGCGCGGCGGGGGCTCGCTGCATCCGGTGGGGGTGGCCGCCGGGTTGGCGGCGGCCCTGGCCCTGGCCGCCTACTACCTGATCGGCGAACGGGGAACCGTCACCCGCGACCCGGTGACCCTCACCTGCTGGGCGTTCGTCGCAGCCGCGCTGTTCTGGTCGGTCGCGGCGCCCTGGTGGGCGTTCGACGCCGCCGTGCTGGGGCGCGACGTGCCGCTGTCCGTGGGATCGGTCGAGGTGCCGGTGTGGGGTCTCGTGCTCTGGATCGCCGCCATGGGCGCGATCGTGCCGTTCTGGCTGTCGATCGCCGCGCTGCGGCACCTGCCGCCGACGACGGCCGGCCTGGTGGCCACCGCGGAGCCGGTGCTGGCCGCCCTGGTGGCCTGGCTGTGGGTGGAGCAGCGGCTCACCGGCTGGCAGATCGTCGGCGGGCTGGTGATCCTCCTGGGCATCCTGCTGGCGCAGACCGCGCGGGCGAAGCCGGCACCCACGCCGCAGGCGGAACTGCCGGCGGCGCTCGGCGCGTAGTCAGCGCTTCTGGCGGCGGCTCCCTCCGTGCCAGTCCTCCTGCCGGCCCGCCGCGTCCGGCGCCACGCCGAACGCGGGCAGCTGTGGCCGCTCGCGCAGGCTGCGCTTGAGCTCGGCGAACCCGGGGAACGCGGCCAGCGCGACCACGTGGTCCCAGAGCTCGAGCGCCTGCTCCTCGGACGGCAGACGGCTGATCACCGGGCCGAAGAACGCGACCCCCTCCCCGCCGTCGGTCCCCGGCCCCCCGGGCGGCCGGAAGTGCAGGATCGGCGTCCCGACGTCCTTGCCGGTGAGCGCCAGCGCCTCGTCGGTCTCGGCCCGGATCTCGGCGTCGCGCCCCTCGTCGTCCAGGGCAGTGGCGAGATCGCCCGGCAGTCCGGCGGCCTGCAGGATCGGTGCCACGAACTCCGGCGTTCCCTGCTCGCGTCGGTCGCCCGGGGTGGACCGCTCGAAGATCTGCCGGCCGCAGGCCTCGTAGAACGAGGCGAGACCGGGCTGCCCGTGCTCCTCGCGCACGCGGGCAGCGACCCGCAGCAGCCGCAACCCGGCGGTGTGCCCCGCCTCGTAGTCGGCAGGAAAGTGAGCGGCGTAATCGATGTGCGCGTTGAGCAGCCGCAGTGAGATCAGCCGCCACTCGACGTCGTAGTCGCGCTGGGCGGCGACCATCCGCACCCACTTGCTGGTCATCCAGGCGAACGGGCACACGGGGTCGAACCAGAAGCGGAGATCGGCCATGACCCGACGGTAGATGCGGCGCCCCCACCCCGCCGGGCTCAGGCGGGGACTGCCCGGCGCACCTCGGGGGAGTCCGGCTTCAGTCCAGCAGGACCGTCACGACCGCGACCACCGCGACCAGGAGCAGCTGGAAGGCCAGCAGCCCGGGGGCGATCCAGGCGGAACCGGGGACCATCTGCTCCCCGGTGCGCGGGTCGCGCACGTCGCTCGAGGACCGGGTCGCCACGACGATCTCGGGAATGCTGACGCCGACGCCGGCCGCGAGCACCAGCCAACTGGGCAGGCCGGCGACGGTGTCGCCGGTCACGACGGCGAAGATGCCCGTCGCCAGGAGCCATCCCGCGGTCAGACCGCCCAGGACCAGCCCGACCGTCCGCCACACGCGCCGCGGTCCGTGCTCGGCCGTGAGGCCGGCGGCGTACTCGCGGGCCGGGCCGAACGCCGCCACCGGGTCCTCGCCGGTGTCGGCCAGGTGGCTCTCGACCTCGGCCACGATCTCGCCGATGCGGTCGCCGGGCACGTCCCGCAGGCGGAGCGCGACGATCAGGTCGCAGCGGTAGGTGCTGACGTCGGTGCGGCTCATCGACGGGCCTCCAGGGACGGGAGCAGGGCTCCGGACCGCTCGGTGAACAGGTGCCAGGCGGCGGTGCGCTCGGCGAGGTGGGTGCGGCCCCGATCGGTCGCGGCGAAGAACTTCCGGCCCGGCCCGCCGTCGCCCTCGCGCCAGGACGAACTGACCAGCCCGTCGTGCTCGAGCCGGTTCAGGACCGGGTAGAGGGTGCCGCCCTTCACCGAGCCGAGGCCGGCGGTCTGCAGGCGCTGGGCGATGGCGTACCCGTAGGACTCCTCGGCCGCGACGAGGGCCAGGACGCAGAGCGGTAGGACGGCCCGCATCCACTCCGGTGACCATGGCTCGTCCAGCACGACTAGACGGTAACGCCGACTAGTCAGGAAGACAAGGTAGTCGATCGATCGTGCTACTCCAGGCCGCTGATGTCGTCCGGGACGTCGACAGCGTGCTGCCGCAGCGCCTCGATCGGCACGATCTCCAGAGCCCGGGCGTTGGTGGCGGCCAGGACGACGCCGGCCGCCGCCCCCGCCTGGTAGGCCTGCAACCAGCGGACGGCGACGACGCACCAGCGGTCGCCGGGCTTCAGGCCGGGAAAGCCGTACTCCGGCCGCGGCGTCGTCAGGTTGTTCCCGAGGTCACGCTGCATCTGCAGGAAGTCGGCCGACACGACCGCGCAGACGGTGTGCGAGCCGAGGTCCTCGGGGCCGCTGCTGCAGTGCCCGTCCCGATAGAAGCCGGTCAGCGGCTCCGTGCCGCAGGGCGCCAGCGGGCCGCCCAGCACGTTGCGCTCGCCGGCCGGGTCGGGCGTGGTCACGGGCTCGAGCCTGCCGCGCCGGCGGTCACGGGGCCACCGGACCGTCGGAGCCCGCTGGGTAGTCGACGAGCGGCACCTCGTCGGCGGCCCACGCGGCCAGGACGGGCTCCACGATCCGCCAGCACTCCTCGGCCTCGACGTCGCTGATCGACAGGGTTGTGTCGCCCCCGAGCAGCTCCGCGAGCACCAGCCCGTACGCCGGCAGCTGCGGCGGAGGTGGCGTGGCGGTGAGCACCTCGCGCTCCAGGTCGAACGGGTCGCCTGCGCCGTTGAGGTTGATCTCCAGCGCGATGCCGTCCGGCGAGAGCTGGATCCGGAGCACGTCGGGCACCGGCTCCTCGTCGGTGAAGGCCAGGTGCGGCACGGGCCTGAAGTGCACGGCGACCTCCGCTCGCTTCCTCCCCAGCGCCTTGCCCGAGCGCAGCCGGAACGGCACGCCGGCCCACCGCCAGTTCTCCACCGTGAGCGTGAGCTCGGCGTAGGTCTCGGTCCGCCGGTCCGGCTCGACGCCCTCCTCGGCCACGTAGTCCGGCCGCGAGTGCCCGTCGACGGACCCGGCCGTGTACCGCCCGCGCACGCTGCCGGTCCGCGCGTCGGCGGGGGGTGCGACGGCGCGCAGGACGTCGGCCTTCCGATGCGCCAGCCCGCCGCCCTCGAGTGCGAGCGGTGGCTCCATGGCGACCAGGGCGAGCAGTTGCAGCAGGTGGTTCTGCAGCATGTCCCGCAGCGCGCCGGCCCGGTCGTAGTAGCCGGCGCGACCCTCCAGTCCGAGCGTCTCGTCGGCCACGATCTCCACCCGCTCCACGTGGGCGGCGTTCCAGACCGGCTCGAAGATCCGGTTGGCGAACCGGAGACCCAGGATGTTGAGCACCGTGGGCTTGGCCAGGAAGTGGTCGACCCGGAAGATCCCGTCCTCGGGCAGCAGCCGGTGCAGCGCCGCGTTCAGCTCCCGCGCGTCGGCGAGGTCCCGGCCGAACGGCTTCTCCACGACGACCCGGGACCCCTCCGGCAGACCGACCTCGGTCAGCGCGTCGATCGTGGCGCGGAAGACGGTGTGGGGGAGCGCGAGGTAGACGACCGGCACGCCGTCGGCGCGCGCCAGCGCCGTCCGGAGGTCGCCGGCCGACGTGACGTCCCCGCGCAGGTAGCGGAGCCGGGCGGTCACCCGCTCCCGCACGTCCTCGGGCAGGTCGCCGGCGTGCGCGGCCAGCCGTGCGCGGGCCCACTCGCGGTAGGCGTCGTCGTCCCAGTCGTCGCGGCTGACCGCGAGGAACCCGACGTCCCCGAGCGCGCCCGCGGCGTCGAGTCGCGCCAGGGCCGGCAGCAGCAGCCGCCCGGTCAGGTCGCCGGAACCCCCGAGGACCACCAGGGAGTGGCGCATCGTCACCGGTTCCCTTCCGCGCGGGCGAGGTTGGCCCCGCTGGCGATCAGCCCGAGATGGCTGAAGGCCTGCGGGAAGTTGCCGAGGAACGCGCCGGACGACGGGTCGATCTCCTCCGACAGCAGGCCCAGCTCGTTGGCCCGGGCGCACAGCGAGTCGTAGAGCCGGTGCGCCTCGTCGAGCCGGCCCTGCCCCGTCAGGTTGTCGACCAGCCAGAAGCTGCAGAGCAGGAAGGCGCCCTCTCCGCCGGGCAGCCCGTCGTCGGACTCCTCGTGCAGGTAGCGGTAGAGCAGGCCGTCGCCGGCGTCGAGCTGCCTGCGGATCGCCTCCGTGGTCGCCACCATGCGCGGGTCGTCGAACGGGACGACGCCTCGCAGCGGCAGCGCCAGCAGGGAGCCGTCGAGTCCGCCGCCGCCGGCGCCCGCCTCGTCGGCGAGCTGCTCGGTGAAGCTGCCCCGCTCGGCGGACCACGCCCGCTCGAGCAGGGCCGAGCGCATCCGCTCGGCCTCGGCCCGCCAGCGCTCGCGGGGATGGTCGAGCCCGCGCAGCTCGGCGATCCGCAGCGCCCGGTCGACCGCGACACCGCACATGGCCACCGAGTACGTGAACGGCCGGCCGCTGCTGCGCACCTCCCAGATCCCGTGGTCGGGGGTGGCCCAGTTCGCCACGGCCAGTTCGGTGAAGGCGCACAGCAGCCCCCACAGGTGCTCGTCGACGTCGCCGCCGTGCACCACCCAGCCGTAGGCCACGTCGAGGAGCTCGCCGTACACGTCGTGCTGGGTCTGCCCGGCCGCGCCGTTCCCCCAGCGGACCGGGCCGGACCCCCGGTAGCCCCGGAGGACGTCGTCCTCCCGCTCCTTCGGCGGCTGGCTGCCGTCCAGGGCGTACATGATCTTCGGGACGCCGTCGCGCTCGGCGTTGGTCATCATCCAGGCGAGGAAGGCATTGGCCTCGGCGGTCATGCCCACCTGGCGCAGGGCGTAGGTGCTGAACGCGGCGTCGCGCACCCAGGTGTACCGGTAGTCCCAGTTGCGCACCCCGCCGATCTCCTCGGGCAGGGACGACGTCGCCGCGGCCATGATTCCCCCGCTGGCCGCGTGGTCGAGCAGCTTCAGGGTCAGCGCGGAGCGCCGGACGAGGTTGCGCTGCGGGCCCTCGTACTGCAGCCGCGCCGCCCACGTGCGCCAGGCCTGCGCCGTCCGCTGCACCAGGCCCTCGGGATCGGTGCGGTCGGCCAGCCGCACGTTGCCCGACCAGTGCAGGGTGACCGTGAGGCGGTCGCCGGCCCGCAGCCGCAGCACCGCGCCGATCGACCCGTCGGGCGCCACCTCCAGCGGGTGCGAGCTCCACAGCGACAACGGCAGGCCGGGGTGCCCGGCCGACTCGATCCGCCAGGCGCCGCCCTCGCGGCGCACGCCGACGGCGTGTCGAGGCCGCAGCCGCACCTCGAGCTCGACCTCGCCGGACACCACGCGGGCGACCCGGAGCAGCTCGCTGCGCCCGGCGGGCACGAGCTCGCGCAGGTCGGCCCCCGAGCGCAGGGTCAGGCAGTCGGTCACCTCGACCAGGCCGTCCGGGCAGGCCAGCTCGGTGACGAGGACGCCGGTGTCGTCGAGGTAGCGCTGCGCGCCGGCGTTCACGCCCCGCGGCTGCATGGTGAAGGAGCCGCCGCGCTCGGTGTCGAGCAGGCCGGCGAGGAAGGCGGGGCTGTCGAACATCGGCAGGCAGAGCCACGGGATGCTGCCGTCGCGGCCGACGAGGGCACAGGTGCTGCCGTCGCCGATCAGCCCGTGGTCCTCGATCGGGAGGTGGCCGTCGATGCGGTCGAGAGGTCGGGTGGGCACACGTCGCCTTCGGGTTCGGGAGCAGGGGCTTTCCCGGGCCTGCCCAGGTGGAGACGCCGGAAACCCGGCCGAACCCGTCGAGAAGATGACGTCCGGGTGGCAGGGGTGCGATGGTGATGCGCTGGTGACCAGCGTCCCCGAGGAGCTGGCGCACCGCGCCGTCCCGACGGCACTTATGGCCATAAGTGCCGGGTGAGGGAGTGCCGGGTGAGGCTGGTCTCACCCGCGGATGACCACGGGGTGCGCGGGGAACCGACTGCCGCCAAGGTGTACGAGATCATCTGCGAGCCGAGGAGGCCGACGACGATGTCGACCGACAGCCCTGACGTGTGGGATCCCCAGCCGCCGGACCTGCTGCCGCCGTGGCACACGCCCGAGCGCGAGCAGCTGCAGGAGCAGGCCCGCCGCTTCGCGATGGACGAGGTGTTGCCCATCGCCAACGAGCTCGACCCGCAGAAGGGCGAGATCCCGGCGTCGCTGCTCCAGCGGATCGCGGACCTGGGCTACTTCGGCATCACCGTGCCCGCCGAGCACGGCGGGCTCGGGCTGGGCGTCTTCGAGTACTGCATGGTCGCCGAGGAGCTGGCCCGCGCCTGGATGTCGACCGCGAGCATCCTGGCCCGGTCCCAGGGCCTCGGGACGACGGTCGCGGACGACGACCGCCGCGCCGAACTGCTGCGCCGCAGCGCCACCGGCGAGTGGATCGGGGCGATCGCGCTGTCCGAACCGGACGCCGGCTCCGACCTCGCCGGCGTCTCCACCCGCGCGGTGCGCGACGGTGACGAGTGGGTGGTCACCGGCCGCAAGCGCTGGTGCGGAAACGCGAAGGCCGCCGACTTCATCCAGGTGCTGGTCCGCGAGCGCGACCCCGAGCCCGGGGAGCCCCGGTCGCGCGGGCTGATGAACCTGCTGCTGGAGAAGAAGCGCGGCGAGTTCCCCGAGGGGCTGTCCGGCTACCCGATCGACAAGGTGGGCTACCACGGGTTCCTCACCTGGGACCTCACGTTCGACGGGGTCCGGATCCCCGCCGGGAACGTGCTCGACGACGCCAATGCCGCGGATGGCAAAGCCGCGGATGCCCATGCCGCGGATGCCCATGCCGCGGATGCCCATGCCACGGACGCCGGGGGCGGGGCGGCTGCCCGCGCCGGGTTCGCCGCCGCGCAGAAGTTCCTCAACACCGCGCGGGTGCACACCGCCGCGCGCGCGGTCGGGCTGGCCCGGGCCGCGCTCGAGGACTCGATCCTCTACCTGCAGGAGCGCGAGCAGTTCGGGCACCCGATCGGCGACTTCCAGGCGCTGCGCTTCGCTGTCGCCGAGATGGCCGCGCGGATCGAGCAGGCCCGCAGCTTCTACCGCCAGGTTGCCCACCTGCTCGACCTGGGCGTCGCCTGCGAGCGGGAGGCCGCGATGGTCAAGCTCGAGGCCACCGAGATGTCGGTGCGGGTGACCAACCAGGCCATGCAGCTGCACGGCGGCAACGGCTACACCACCGAGCGACAGGTCGAGCGGCACTGGCGCGACGCCCGGCTGACCACGATCTTCGAGGGAACCAGCGAGATCCAGAAGCGGATCATCAGCGACCGCCTGCTGCCCAGGAGCCCGCTGACCTGAGAAAGGACGCCCTGCCCCCCACCGCTCGCAGGCTCGCGGCGGGCCCCCGCAAGGCGCCGTCCCAGCACGTCACCGAGCCGCCGACCGCCGACAGGCGGGGATGTCGCGACGCCGTCGGCGAAACGGAGTGCGTCCTGTCGGTGCCGTCGTCCACCATGGCGACGGAACGGCCGAGTCCGGCCCGGACCGGATCGGCCGACGAGGAGCCCCGATGACCAGTCTGCCGCGGGCACTGAGCCCGCTGCGGCACGCGCACTACCGCCTGCTCGCTCTGTCGCTGGCGCTGTCGCTGCTCACCCAGGGGCTGTGGGCGATCGCCGTCGTGTGGCAGGTCGTCGACCTCGGCGGGGGCCCCGCATCGCTGTCCCTGGTCACCGCGCTGGGTGCCGGCGGCATGCTGGCCTCGACGCTGCTCGGCGGCGCGCTGGCCGACCGCATCCCGCAGCGCCGCATCCTGCTCGGCGTCGCGCTGCTGCAGGGCGGTGCGACGGCGCTGGCCGCCGCGCTGTCCCTCACCGGCGCGCTCGAGCTGTGGCAGCTCGCGGTGGTCGCCCTGGTCGACGGGGTGGCGCTCGGGCTGTACTACCCGGCCTACTCGGCGCTCGTGCCGGCACTGGTGCCCGCGGACGAGCTGCTGGCCGCGAACGGGCTCGAGGGCGTCGTCCGGCCGGTGCTGGCGCAGGCCGCGGGCCCGGCCGCCGCGGGGCTCGTCGTCGCGTCGTTCTCACCCGGTGCTGCCCTGGCCGCGACCGCCGGCGCGGCGCTGCTCGCCGCGGCCTGCCTGCACGCGCTGCCCACGACTCCGGTCCGGCGCGACCTCTCCGACGGGGCGCCGGTCACCGGCCTGCTGGCCGACGTCCGCGAGGGCTTCGTCTACATGGTCCGGACGCCGTGGCTGCTGGCCACCCTGCTGTTCGCGTCGGTGATGATCCTGGTCTTCATCGGACCGTTCGAGGTGCTCGTGCCCTTCGCCGTCCAGGACGCCGGAGGCGGCCCCAGCCAGCACGCGGCCGTGCTCGCCGCCTGGGGCCTCGGCGGGGCGGTCGGGTCGCTGGTCGTGGCGTCGCTGCGGCTGCCGCGCCGCTACCTGACGGTCATGAACCTGCTCTGGGGCGTGGGCTGCATCCCCATCGTCGTCTTCGGGTTCGCCCCTCGGCTCTGGGTGATGATCGCTGCCGGTGCCGTCATGGGCGCCGCCTTCCAGGCCGGCATGGTCATCTGGGGCACGCTCCTGCAGCGGCGGGTGCCGCCGGCGCTGCTCGGGCGGGTGTCGAGCCTGGACTTCTTCGTCTCGCTGAGCTTCATGCCGCTGTCGATGGCGCTGGCCGGCACCGTGAGTGCGGTCGTCGGCCCGACCACGGTGTTCCTCGTCGCCGGCCTGGCCCCGCTGGTGCTCGCCATCGTGGCGATCGTCGTCGCGCGCATGCCGGCCGACGAGATCGCACACCCGCTGGACCGTTCGGCGCCCGACCTGGGGCTGATCGATCCCGGCTCCGAGACCGACCAGGTGACGATCCGATGAGTTCGGCGGCGTGCCCCGGTCCGACCGTGTGAAAGACACCCGTCGCCCGAGAGACCGGAGTTCCATCGTGCGCAGCAGCTTCGTCAACCTGCCCGTCACCGACCTCGTGCGGGCCCGCACCTTCTACAGCGGTCTGGGGTTCTCCTCGAACGAGGAGTTCAGCGACGACCGGGCCGCCGCGGTGGTCGTCGACGAGCACATCACGGTCATGCTGCTCACCCGTGACCGGTTCGCCGAGTTCGTCGACGGGCCGGTGGGCGACCCCGCCCAGGCGGTGGGCGTGCTCCACGCCCTGTCCGTCGACTCCCGCGACGAGGCCGACGAGATGCTGACCCGGGCCCTCGCGGCGGGCGGCAAGCCGTTCCGTCCCGCCCAGGACCACGGGTTCATGTACGGCACCAGCTTCACCGACCCCGACGGAAACGTCTGGGAGACCATCTGGATGGACACCTCCGCCACCCCCTGAGTGGTTTCCCGGGAGCGGGTCGGAGTCGGGGGCGGTCGCAAGCCCCCGCGTGGTGGGATGGGAGCCGGTGCCGGGAGAGCCCCGGTGCGGGAAGGAGAACCGTGGCCGAGCCGCTGAGCCGACCGGACGTCGACCCGCCATCCGGGCCCGCCCCCGACGACCTCGTGATCGAGGACATCATCGTCGGCGAGGGCCCCGAGGCGACTGCCGGTTCGCTGGTGAGCGCCCACTACGTGGGCGTCACGCACGAGGGCGGCGAGCAGTTCGACGCGTCCTGGGACCGGGGCGACCCGCTGGAGTTCCGACTGGGTGTCGGCATGGTGATCCAGGGCTGGGACGAGGGCATCGCCGGCATGAAGGTCGGCGGCCGTCGACGCCTCACCATCCCGCCGCAGAAGGCCTACGGCGACCGCGGTGCCGGCGGCGTCATCAAGCCCGGCGCCACCCTGGTCTTCGTCGTCGACCTCGTCGGCGTCCGCTGAGACGGGTCGCCGGGTGACCGGACCGGTCACCCGGCGACCCGATGCGCTCAGGTCGGCGGGGCCACCTGGGTGAACGGGGCGCCGGTCTCGACCTCGGGTTCGGGGTCGACACCGCCCGAGGGTGGGATGCCACCGACGAGCGGCAGCCCCCCGCCAGACGCGAGTTCGTCGTCGCCGGTGGCGGCGGGATCGTCCTCGGTGGACGCGAGGTCGGCGCCCTGGCCGTAGGCGCCGGGGTCGGCCTGCGTCGTCCGCGGGTCGTTGATCGGGTCCGGGTTGTCCGGGTCGGTGACGGTCATGCGCAGGCGCATGCCCGCGGGTACGGCGTCCTATGCACTGGTGTCCCGGAGTTCACCCGGCTACGAAGGTGGCATGGACGAGACCGACACCCGGTACGGCAGCGTCGAGCCCGAGGACGGCGGGCGGCGGCTGGAGTTCCGGCGCACCTGGCCGGTCCCGGCCGACGAGGTGTGGACGGCGCTGACCGACCCCGAACGGACCGTCCGATGGATCGGCCGCTACGACGGCGAGCGGGCCCCCGGTGCAACCGGCAGTTTCACGATGACCTTCGAGGGCGAGGGCCCGGCGGAGCCGCTGGCCATCGTCGAGTGCGCGGAGTTCCACCGCCTGGTTCTCGAGTGGCCGGACCAGGCCGGGTGGCGGGTCGAGCTGGATCTGGTCTCGCAGCGGGGTGGCAGCACGCTGATCTTCGTGCAGCGGTTCGCCGACCCGGCCACGGTGCCCGACGTGGCCACCGGCTGGCACTGGTACCTCGACCGCCTCGACGCCGAGATCAGTGGCACCGACCCGCCCTCGGACTGGGACGCCTTCGTGGCCGAGGTCGGGCCCCACTACGGCTACGCGCCGTCCTGACGCCGCCGACGGCACACCGGGGAAACCGGGCAAGACGTCCTAGACGTGTCACTTCTCACGGTTACAGGGCGGCCTCCGCTCGGTAGCCTCGTGCGATCCCGGTCACCGCTGCCGTTCAGCCCGTGACCGCCCCTTGCCTACGCCGGGACGCGATTCCGTGCCGGTGCCTCGAAGGATGGAGACGCCTTGACTTCCGTTGCCACCCCCGGTCTCGAGACCGCCCCGACGACCCATGCCCGGCTGCTGGCGTGGGTGCAGGAGATGGCCGAGCTGACGACGCCCGACCGCGTCGTGTGGGTGGACGGGAGCGACGAGGAGTGGGAGCGGCTGACCCAGCGGCTCGTCGACGCCGGCACCTTCACCCGCCTGCAGGCCAAGCCGAACTCGTTCCACTGCGCCTCGGACCCCAGCGACGTCGCCCGGGTCGAGGACCGCACCTTCATCTGCTCGGTCGACGAGGCCGACGCGGGGCCGACCAACAACTGGATGGCCCCCGGCGAGATGAAGTCGATCATGACCGAGCTGTACCGCGGGTGCATGCGCGGCCGGACGATGTACGTCATCCCGTTCTGCATGGGGCCGGTCGAGGCCGAGAGCCCCATGTTCGGCGTCGAGATCACCGACTCGGAGTACGTCGTCGTCTCGATGCGCGTCATGGCCCGCATCGGCAGCCGCGTGCTCGAGGCCATGGGCACCGACCGCCCGTTCGTGCCGGCGATGCACTCGCTCGGCGCCCCGCTCGAGCCCGGCCAGGCCGACGTCCCGTGGCCCTGCAGCGACACCAAGTACATCGTCCAGTTCCCCGAGGAGCGGATGATCTGGTCCTACGGCTCGGGCTACGGCGGCAACGCGCTGCTGGGCAAGAAGTGCTACTCGCTGCGCATCGCCTCGGTGATGGCGCGCGACGAGGGCTGGCTCGCCGAGCACATGCTCATCCTCAAGCTGACCAGCCCGCAGCGACGCGTCTACTACATCGCCGCCGCCTTCCCGTCGGCCTGCGGCAAGACCAACCTGGCGATGCTCGAGCCCACGATCCCGGGCTGGCAGGTCGAGACGCTGGGCGACGACATCGCCTGGATGCGCTTCGGTGAGGACGGCCGGCTCTACGCCGTCAACCCGGAGTACGGCCTGTTCGGGGTCGCCCCGGGCACCGGCTGGGACACCAACCCGAACGCGATGCGCACCATCGACAAGGGCAACTCGGTGTTCACCAACGTCGCGCTGACCGACGACGGCGACGTCTGGTGGGAGGGCATGACCGACGAGGCGCCCGCGCACCTCACCGACTGGAAGGGTCGCGACTGGACGCCGTCGTCCGACGAGCCGTCGTCGCACCCGAACAGCCGGTTCTGCACCCCCATCACCCAGTGCCCGATCCTGGCCCCGGAGTACGACGACCCGAAGGGTGTGCCGATCTCGGCGATCCTCTTCGGCGGCCGCCGGAAGACGACGGTGCCGCTGATCACCGAGGCCCGGGACTGGAACCACGGCGTCTTCATGGGCGCGACGCTGTCGTCGGAGACGACCGCCGCGGCCACCGGAGCGGTCGGCGTCGTGCGCCGCGACCCGTTCGCGATGCTGCCGTTCATCGGCTACAACGCCGGTGACTACATCCGGCACTGGGTCGAGACCGGCAAGGGCGCCGACGCGAGCAAGCTGCCGCGGATCTTCTACGTCAACTGGTTCCGCCGGGACGACGAGGGCGGCTTCCTGTGGCCCGGCTTCGGCGAGAACAGCCGGGTCCTCAAGTGGGTCGTCGAGCGGCTCGAGGGCACCGCGGCTGCCGTCGAGACCCCTGTCGGCCACGTGCCCACCTCGGAGGCCCTCGACGTGTCCGGCCTGGACATGACGGCCGAGCAGATCCAGCAGGCCCTCGCGGTGGACGCCGAGGAGTGGCGGGCGGAGCTGCCGCTGATCACCGAGTGGTTCGAGAAGTTCGGCGACAAGCTCCCGAGCACGCTCTGGGACGAGCTGGCGACGCTCCGGGATCGCCTGGCCTGAGGCAGAGCAGGCCCGCGACGGGCCCGGGACGGCGACGCCCCGGGCCCGTCGCGCGTCCTGGCCCGGCCCGGCCGGGTGTGCCCAGGCCGGATCGGTGTCGCGCGGCCGGCGCCGCAGGCCGTCGGTTAGCGTGACGGCGCTTCTTCCCTGCTGACGGAGGCTGTCGGAGCTCGTGGCCAATCCCTACCTGCAGGTGCTGCGTACCCCGCACGCCCTGCCGATGGTGCTGGCCGCCTTCATCGGGCGGTTACCGCTGTCCATGGTGGGGCTGGGCTGCGTGCTCCTCATCGCCTCGGAGACCGGCTCCTACGGCTACGGCGGTGCGGTCGCGGCGGTCGGTGCGGTCACCACCGCGCTGGCCGGACCGGTCCTCGGCCGGCTGGCCGACGCCGTCGGGCAGCGCAAGGTCCTGCTCCCGGTGCTCGGTGTCTTCGTGGTGGCCGGCACCGGGTTCCTCGCGGCGGTGAAGGGCGACTGGCCGAGGATCTGGGTCTTCTTCTTCGCCGGGCTGGCGGGTGCCTGCATCCCGCCGGTCTCGTCGATGATCCGGGTCCGCTGGACCCACCTGCTGCGGGGCAGTCACCGGCTGCCGACGGCCCTGGCGATGGAGTCGGTCGTCGACGAGTTCGTCTTCATCGTCGGCCCCGTGCTCGTGACGTTCCTGTCCACGACCGGGCACGCCACGTCCGGGGTGGTCACCGCGTTCGCCCTCGCGGCGATCGGCAGCCTGCTGTTCGCCGCGCAGCACCGCACCGAGCCACCCCCCGGTGGGCACGCCAGCCGCTCCGGCCCGTCGGCCATGCGGACGGGCGGACTGCGGGTGCTGTTCGTGGTCGGCGCGGCGGTGGGCGCGGTCCTCGGCGCGCTGGAGATCGCCCTCGTCGCGTTCGCCGACGAGATGGATGCGCGGCCGATGTCCGGCGTCCTCATCGCCGGCCTCGCGCTGGGCTCGATGGCCAGCGGCATCGGCTGGGGCGTCGTCCACTGGCGGCTGCCGTTGCGCCACCGGCTGATCGGCGTCCTGGTTTTGCTGACGGTGCTGACCCTGCCCCTGCTGGTGATCCACGACGTCTGGCTGATGCTGCCCTTCGTCGTCGTGGCCGGGGTGGCCGTCTCACCCTCGCTGATCAGCGCCTTCACCCTGGCCGAGCTTCTGGTGCCGCGGGCGGCGGTGACCGAGGCGTTCACCTGGATCGGCACCGCACTGGGGCTGGGCGTGGCCGTGGGCGCATCCGTCGCGGGCAAGCTGGTCGACGTGTCCGGCGCCAACACGGCGTTCGTCGTGTCGACCGTGGCCGCAGGCGTCGCGGCGGTGGCCGTCGTCGGGTTCCGGCGCCTGCTCCGCGTGCCGGCCGAGCACGTCGGCAGCCCCGTCCTCGCCCGCTGACGGGCCTTCGAGGCGACGGCGCGGTCACGGTTGCGTCAAGAAGGGACCAATGGTTGGTCCTCGTCTGAAGAGACGTGGTTCGCTGGGCAGAACAATTGTGGGGCGAGCCGCGCCAAGACCGGCGTCGGCCGCAGAAGATCCTCGGAAATGAAGGAGCACGGCATGGGAGCGATCGGATCGCTCGGACGACGCAAGGGGCAGGCGCTGCTCGCCATCGCGCTGACCGGATCGCTGGCGGCCTGCGGGTCCGACGGCGACAGCGGTGGCGGCGATGGCGGCGACGAGGTCGAGTCGCCCTTCGCCGGTGCGCGCGTCGACTTCGTCGTCCCCTACGAGCCCGGCGGCGGCTACGACACCTACGCCCGTGCGCTCACCCCGTACTTCGAGGAGTGCATGGACGCGACCATCGTCGTCCGCAACGAGCCCGGCGCCGGTGGCCTCGTGGCCACCAACCAGACCGCGGCCGCCGCGGCGGACGCGAACCGCTTCCAGATCGTGAACACCGTCGGCCTGGTCTCGGCGCAGATCGCCGGCGAGGAGGGCGCGAACTTCGACCTCAACGACCTGAGCTGGATCGGCCGCGTCGCCGCGCCCGCGAACGTCCTGGTGGTCGGCGCCGACAGCGACATCGAGTCCTTCGAGGACATCGTGAACGCCGACGAGGACGTCCGGTTCGTCGCGCAGGGCCCCGGCGCCAACGACTACCTGGCGCCGAACATCCTCGGCGACGCCTACGGCTTCCCCTTCGAGGTCATCATCGGGTTCGCCGGCTCGGCCGAGGCCCGCGCCGCGGTCATCGCCGGCGACGCCGACGCGCACATCCTGCCCAGCGACAGCCAGCTCGGCTCGATCGAGGCCGGCGACACGCGTGCGATCGTGACGATCGACGACGAGGCCGACCCGCTGCTGCCGGACGTGCCGACCATCTACGACGCCGCGCCGCCGGAGGGTGACGCGACGGAGATCGTCGACAACCTGGTGGCCCTCGGGCAGACCGGTCGCGCGCTGATCGCCTCGCCGCAGATGGAGGAGGACCGGGTCGAGGCGCTGCGCGAGGCCTGGAACTGCGTTGCGGAGAACGAGGAGGCGCTGACCGCCCTCGAGGAGCAGCAGCGGCCGATCCAGTCGCTGAACGGGCAGGAGATCGCGGACCTCGTCGCCGAGGTGCTCGAGTCCCCCGACGCGTTCCAGGAACTGGTGCGTCAGAGCTCCGAGTGATCCCCAGCTGATCGACGGAACGGCCCCGTCGCACCCTCCCGGGTGCGGCGGGGCCGTTCCGCGTTTCAGGCGTCCGGGCGGCTCCGGGTGTTCAGCGCGGGCAGCGCCATCATGGCGCCGACCACGGCGAGTGCCGGGGTGAGCGGAACGACGAGGACCATGCCCGCGATGGCGAGGGGCGCCGCGAACTGGGCCGCCGACCGGAACGTCCCCGTGACCGCGATCGCGTCGCCGCGCTCGCCCGGATGCACCGATTCGGCCGCGAGCGAGGGCGTCAGCACCAGGACTGCGCCGACCGCCAGGCCGCCCACGCCCAGGATCAGCGCGCTCAGCGGCGCGCTCCAGGCCACCAGCGCCAGCGAACCGACGCCCGCCCCGGCCAGCGCGACGCCGGCGGCGAGGGCCGGCAACGACCAGCGGACGGGGGTGCGCCCCGCGGCGGCGGTGCCCACGAGCGTCGCGCCGCTGGCGACGGTCACCAGGGCGCCGATCGTGGTGGGCGACTGCCCGGCCTGCTCGAGCGCGACCAGGAGGTAGCTGGTGAGCACGGCGTACCACGCCCCGCCGGTCGCCGACGCCCAGCAGGCGGCGCTGACGCCGGGACGGCGCCAGAGCCGGCCGGGCGGCCGGTCGGCCGGCGGGCTGAAGGGCGGCAACCGGTCGAGCAGGGACGCCGGCACGACGACCGCCGCACCGATCGCGGCGGCGACCGCGAGGGCCAGCACGGGGGTGACCTCCGACAGCGCACCGGCCAGGAGCGGCCCGACGAGCATGCCCCCCGCTGCGGCCAGGTTGATGCGGGCCAGGGCTCGAGCGGTCCGCCCGGTGCCGTGCACGACGTGGGTCTGGCTGCCGGTGAAGAAGCACGCCCGCGAGGCCCCCAGCAGGAGCTGGGCGAGCACGAACGGGACCAGCGCGGCCGACAGGGTGAGGACGAGACAGCCGGCCGCGAGCATCACGCCGGCGCCCGCGACCAGGAGCCAGTCCGGCCAGCGGCGCAGGATCGCGCCGAGCCCCAAGCGCACCGTGACCTGGGCGACGGCGGCGGTCGCCGTGAGCAGGCCGATCTCGGCCGCCGAGTAGCCCGCCCGCAGGGCGAGCAGCGGCACGGCCACGCCGACGGCGCCGTGCGCGACGCCGAAGACGACGGCGCCCGCCGTCGCCGCCCGGATGTCACGGGTGGGATGGCCGGCGTCGCTCACACCTCTGATCCTCGCAAGGCGTCGACGTCGGCCCTCACCAGCATGCTTCGCCGGGCCGCAGCTCCGACTGGCATGCTGCCCCCGTGACCAGGCCCCGCCCCGCCGCCGGGGGCGGACGCCGGCTTCGCGTCGCGCCCGAGCGCATCGGACGCTGGCTCGACGGGGTCGCCGAGCGGCACGGCGCCTTCGAGACCGCACGGGACGACGACGGCGCCGTTCGGGTCGCCTGCGCCGACGGCACCAGGGTGACGCTGCGCCTCTCGTTCGCCTGGACCCCGGGGCCGGCGCTGCTGACGGCGCTGGCCGCGGCGGCGCGTCGACCGCACCGCGCCGGGGTGCTGCTCGTCCGCCGGGGGCGCTGGGCGGTCGGGGTGTTCGACGGCGCCGACCTCGTCGTGTCGAAGGTCGACGCGCGACAGGTGCAGGGCCGCAGCGCCGCCGGCGGCTGGTCGCAGCAGCGGTTCGCCCGACGGCGCGGGAACCAGACCGCCGCGGTGGTGGCCGCCACCGCCGATACGGCCGCGCGCGTGCTGCTGCCGCACCTCGACGGTCTGGAGGCGCTGTTCACCGGCGGCGACCGCGGCCTGGTCGACGAGGTGCTGGCCGATCCTCGCCTGCGGGCGATCGCGGCCCGGCGCCGGGAGCCGGCGCTCGACGTGGGGGAGCCCACCAAGGCGGTGCTGCTGGACACGCCCGGGCAGTTCCGCGCCGTCGCCGTCCACATCACCGAACCCGGCGAGTAGTGCTCTGCTCGTCCGGGGGCGGGCGGCTCCGGAGGGCCGTCGACGAGCCGGCCCTCCGAGATCCTCGCCGCCGAGCGCGCCCACCTGGCGCTGGCGGCCGACTGCCTGACCACCATGCGCGCCGCCGCCCTGAAGGCCGCCGACGGGACACCCTCGGGCGCGGGGCATTGTGCGCGATGGGGCCATTCGCAAGCTGGAAGTGGCCCGTTCGCGCACATCCGCTCGGGCGACGGACCACGCCGACGGGGGCGGGCTGGTCGACGAACGGCGCCTCGGCCGTCTGATGTGAGGAGGCGGTCTACGAGTGCCGGTCGGCCTGCCGGGCGGCGAGCAGCTCGTCGAGGGTCTGGGTGGCCAGCCAGCCGACGATCACCACGAGGTGCAGGGCGAACATCCACAGGCCGACGGCGACCACCGCCCCGACCACCGTGAGTCCGCCGAACGGGGCGCCGAGGTCCAGGGGCAGGGCCAGGAACAGCACGAACCCCTGCAGGAAGCCGGACACGCAGGCCGCGGTGAACAGTGCACCCACGAGCAGCGCCGGCCAGCGCACCCGTTCCGCGCCCACCACCCGGAAACCCCAGGCCAGGGGGATCGTGAGGGCCGCCATCACCGAGTAGAAGCCGACGGCGATCCGGCCCAGCGTCGCCACCACGCCCCCGGTCTCGGCGAGGTCGGCCATCACGTCGACCGCGAGCAGCAGCGGGTAGAGGGTCACGGGCGTGATCAGCAGCAGCGGCAGCGCGGCCAGTCGGCCCCGCCACGCCGTCCAGGTCTCGTCGCGCCGGCTGAACCGCAGCAGGACGCGGCGCAGCCCCTCGCCGTAGAGGCTCATCGGCAGCAGCGCGAGCAGCACACCCAGCGGGCCCAGTCCGATCCCGGCGTCCACGAGCCGGCGGACGGCGTCGGGCGCCCCCAGCTCGCTCGGGAACAGGGTGACCAGCCGGTCGCCGAGGGCGCGCACGTCCTCGGGCGAGGTGAACGCGGCGGTGAGCGCGAAGGCGAGCAGGAGCAGTGGCACGACGGCGATGCCCGCGTAGAAGGTCAGGCCGGCGCCGATCAGGGCGAGGTCGCGCCCCACGAGCCGGGCCCGGACGCCGTCCAGCAGCGCGCGTGCCGAGACGCGCGGCCGGCTCACCGCCGGTCGAGCAGGTGCCGCGCTGCGGCGTAGCCGCCCAGGCCGCTGACCGCGCCGCCGCGCACGGTGCCGCCGGAGGACGCCGACACGATCCGCGGATGCCCGGTGGCCACGCCCCAGGTGCCGGCCTGCTCCGGGGCCGCGGCCACCGGCCAGGCGAGGTCGCCGTGGAAGATGTGCCCGCCCGGCATGGCCAGCGAGGCCTCGACGTCCAGCGGCGAGGCGGCCTGCAGGCAGGGCCGGCCGTGCGCGTCGCGGGCCAGGCAGTCCAGCAGTGGCTCCTCGAGGTGGGCGTCGAGCTGCGCGACGACCCGGCGCACCGCCTCGTCCCGGACGCCGGCAGGGTCGGGCCGGTACAGCTCGGCCGGCGTGTGCAGCCCGAACAGGGTGAGCGTCTGGAACCCCTCGGCGCGCTCCCGGGGGCCGAGCACCGACGGGTCGGTCAGCGAGTGGCAGTAGACCTCGAACGGGATGACGTCGGGCAGCCGTCCGCCGGCCGCCTGCTCGTAGGCGGCGTCGATCTGCGAGGCCGCCTCGTCCACGTGGCAGGTGCCGGCGAACGCGATGCGCGGGTCGGTGCCCGACCGCAGCCGGGGCAGCCGGGCGAGCACCATGTTGATCTTCAGCTGCGAGCCGGACGGCGCCGGCCGTGCGTCCGCACCGGTGAGCGCGTCCATCACCGTCGGCGCCGCGCCGCCCACCACGACGTCGGCGTCCACCGCCTGCGCGACGCCGTCGTCGTCGGTCCAGTGCACGGCCACGCCGTCGGCGCGCGGCTCCAGCGCCGTCACCGTCGCCCGGGTGCGCAGGTCGGCCCCCGCGTTGCGCGCAGCCATCGCCATGGCACCGGTCACCGCACCCATCCCGCCCACCGGCACCCGCCAGAGCCCGGTGCCGTTGCCGATCAGGTGGTACAGGAAGCAGCGACCGGCCAGACCGTCGGCCGCGTGCACGTCGGCGAAGGTGCCGATCAGTCCGTCGGTCAGCGCCACCCCCCGGACGACGTCGTGCCGGAGGTGGTCGGCGACCATGTCGGCCAGGGGCCGCTCCTGCAGGTCCTGCCACAGCACCGGGTCGCGCAGCCGGCCGGTCAGCTCGGCGGGCGCCAGCAGCGGCTCGGTGAGGGTGGGCGCCAGGTCCTCGGCGAGCATGGCCAGCCGGCCGTAGAAGCGCTGCCAGCCCGCGAACTCGTCGTCGCTGCCGGTGAGGTCGCGGAACGACGCCGCGGTCGCGGGCCCCTCGTCCCGCTCGACGAGCAGGCCGGTGGGCCGTCCGTCGGCCGTCGTGGCCGCGGTCCACGAGGCCACCGCGCGGTCGGCCAGGGTGATCTCGAGGCCGAGGTCGGCGACGATGCGGTCGGGCAGCAGGCTGACCAGGTAGGAGTACGCCGAGAGGCGGACGTCGACGCCGTCGAAGACGTGCTGGCTCACCGCGGCCCCGCCCACGCGGTCGCGCCGTTCCAGGACGAGCACGGAGCGCCCGGCCCGCGCGAGGTAGGCGGCGGCGACCAGGCCGTTGTGCCCCCCTCCGACGACCACGACGTCATAGCGGGCAGCGGGAGCGCTTCCGGTCACCGGCGGACGGTATCCGGGCGGATCCTGCCGGGCCCTCCCGGGGGCGCGGACCTGCCGTCCGGACCGTTCCCTCACATCGCCCGGGACCGCGTGGGCAGGTGTGACGTGCGTGACGCAGACCAGACGAATTACGTCCATGTCATTGTCACGGCCGAATAACGACCGTTACTGTCAGTGCGTCCAACGGGGCGTTCCGTCACTACTTCGGGTGACACCCGGCGGACGCCGTCGAACACCCGGTGCTGCTGCTCAGCCCCGGTCGGCGGACCTGGACCGAACGGAGTGCCGCCGCACCATGGCGACCCCCCTCGCGCGGCCTCCCCGCTGCGCGCCCCGCCCCTCCCGTCGACCCCACCGGCTGCTCGTCGTCCTGGCCGCCGTGATCGGTCTGTCCGTGGCGCCGCTGCCGGCCGCGGCCGATCCGCAGACGTCGGAGGAGGTCGCCGAGCTCCTCGCCGCCCACGGGCACGAGCTGGAGAAGGTCACCGAGCGGTTCAACGACGCGCGGGAGACGCTCAAGGCGCAGCAGGCCGCCGAGAAGGCCGCGACCGAGGCGCTCGAGAAGGCCCGGGCCCAGGTCGCCGCGGCCCAGGAGTCGGTGCGCGGCATCGCGCGCAGCGCCTTCACCGGCGACAGCCTCAGCTCGTTCCACGCGCTGCTGACCAGCGGGTCCGCCGACGAGTTCGTCGACCGCATGAGCATCCTGCAGACGGTGGCGGGCCACCAGAACCAGCTGCTCGACCGCGCGGCGGCCGCCGGGGTCAGCGCGGCGCAGGCGCAGGCGCAGGCCGACGCCGCGGCCGCCGAGGCGCGGGCCACCTACGACGCGGTGGCCGCGCAGCAGGCGGACCTGCAGAAGCAGATCGACGAGTACCAGGCCCTCTTCGACCGGCTCAGCGCCGACGAGCGACGGGCCGCGCTGGCCGCCTCCGCCGCCGCGCACGCCGAGCACGCCGAGCGGGCCAGCCGGTCGGAGCGGACCGCGCCGGAGGTCGCGGCGTCGGGCCCGATCGTGGCCGACAGCCAGGCCGCGCAGATCGCCGTGGACACCGCGATGGCCCAGCGCGGCAAGCCCTATGTCTGGGCCGCGGCCGGTCCAGGCAGCTACGACTGCTCGGGACTCGTCCAGTACGCCTACGCCGCCGCCGGCATCGGGCTGCCGCACTCGAGCCGGATGCAGTCGCAGATGGGCCAGCAGGTGTCCCGCGCCGAGCTGCGGCCCGGCGACCTGGTCTTCTTCTACAGCCCGGTCAGCCATGTCGGCATCTACATCGGCAACGGCCAGATGGTGCACGCGCCGACTTTCGGCGACGTCGTCCGCGTGGCGAGCGTCGACTCGATGGGCGGCTACAGCCACGGGACCCGCATCGCCGGCTGACCCGCTCGGCCCTCGCCGAGTTGATCATCGTCTGCATGCGCGGCCGGCCGGCGTGTCCGACCGTGTCGCGTGCACGCGGACGATGATCAACTGCGGACGCGCTGGAGCAGGCCCCACACGAACTCGCACCGCACGCCGCCGGGCAGGCGGACCTCCCAGCGCGTCACGACGCCCGGATCCACGTGCTCGGCGCCCGGCAGCGCGACGACGTCGTCCAGCACGTGCTCCCACACCCGCAGCGCACCGGCCCGCGCCGCGGGCACGGGGGAGTGCGGCGCCCGCACGAGCTGCTCGTGCAGCACCGAGCCGCCCGGACCGCTGAGCACCTCCCACCGCAGCGACGGCCACAGCGGCAGCGGCCACCGGCGCACCTGGACCGGCAGATCGCCGAACCAGCGGTCCTCCCGCTGCTCGGGCGGCCCGAGCACCGCCGTCCGCAGGGCCAGACCGCGCGGTGCCCGCGGGGCGTGGTGCAGCGCCTGCCACCTGCGGTGCGCCTGGCGAGCCTGCGCGCGGTCGGCGTCGAGCCGGGGCAGCGCCGCGGCGACCAGGTCGGGGCGGACGTCGGCCATCCGGCGCAGCAGCACGAGGCAGAACTCGCGCCGCGCCAGACCTCGCACGGCGGCGACCCTGCCACCACCACCGGTCGTGCCGATCGACAGGGCCACGGCGGAGGGCATCGCGGCGTCCGCAAGCTCGAGGAGCTGGGACCGACCCGGAGCCTGGTCGCGGGGTACGAGATCTCACAGCGCGGCCGGGCCTGCCTGCGCTGTGTGAGCAGGCAGGATCGGGGACGTGAAGCCCACGTCGGTCGCCACCCTCTTCCGCGCCGTCGCCCTCGCCGAGGCCTGCTCCTGGGTGGGCCTGCTGTTCGGCATGTTCGTCAAGTGGGTGCTCGGGGGCTCGGAGGCCGGGGTGCAGCTGTTCGGGCCGATCCACGGCGGGATGTTCATGGCCTACGTCGTCGTCACCCTGGTCGCGGCCCGGGTGTTCCGGTGGGACGCGCCCACGACCCTGCTCGGCCTCGCCGCCTCGGTACCTCCGCTCGCCACCCTGTGGTTCGACCGCTGGACGACCGCTGGCGGGCGGCTCCCCGTGCCGGAGCCGGTCGGCACCTCCTGACCTGTCGCGCGCCCCCGGCCGACGGTCGCTACCGTTCCGAGCCATGCCCGAATCCGTCCTGCCGACGACCGCCCGAGCCCTGCTGGCCCGCACCGCCCGCGCCCAGCACGACGGGCGGGTGCCCAGCCTGGTGGCCGGCGTCGTGCGCGACGGGGGACTGGCCTGGTCGGCCGGCATCGGGGACCTGGCCGAGCCGCACACCGACGTCCAGTACCGCCTGGGATCGATCAGCAAGACCGTCACCGCGGTGGTGGTCATGCGGCTGCGCGACGAGGGGCGGCTGCACCTCGACGACCCGCTGGAGGACCATCTGCCGGGCACCCCGTTCGGCGACCGGAGCATCGGCCAGCTGCTCTCCCACCTGGCCGGTGCGGCCGCCGAGAGCCCGGGCGGCTGGTGGGAGCGGACCCCGGGTGGATCTCTCGAGGACCTGGAGCTGGCCGGCGAGCACGTCGTCCTGGGGGAGGCGCGGCGGTTCCACTACTCGAACCTCGGCTTCGGCCTGCTGGGGGAGCTCGTGGCCCGCATGCGCGGCACGTCGTGGTTCGACGCGGTCCGCGCCGACGTCCTCGACCCGCTCGGCATGAGCCGGACGACGCCGCGGCCCAGCGGTCGCGCGGCGCAGGGCCTGGCCGTGCACCCGTGGGCGGACGTGGTGCTGCACGAGCCCGAGCACGACGCCGGTGCGATGGCCGCCGCCGGGCAGCTGTGGGCCACGCTGGCCGACCTCGGCGCGTTCGCGTCGTTCCTGATCGGCGACGCCCCGGAGGTCCTGTCGGAGGACACGCTGGAGGAGATGATCGTTCCCGCCGGCGTCGACCCGTCTTCGCCGGGCTGGTCGACCTACGGCCTCGGCGTCCAGGTGCTGCGCATCGACGGCCGGACGCTCGTCGGGCACGGCGGTTCGATGCCCGGCTTCCTCGCCGGGGTCTTCGTCGACCGCGACGAGCGCACCGGTGCGGTCTCCCTCGCCAACACGACCAGCGGCCTGGACGCCGTCGTGTTCGGCCTGCTCACCGATCTGCGCGCGCACGAGCCCCGGATCATCGAGCCGTGGCGGCCCGCCGCACCCGCGGTCGACCTCGACCTGCTCGGCGTGTGGTTCTGGGGGCCGACGCCGAACGTGCTGCGGGCCATCGACGGCGGGATGCTGCACCTGGGGCCGCTCCCCGGCCGGCCGGGGCGCGCCAGCCGGTTCCGGAAGGGGCCCGACGGGACCTGGATCGGGCTCGACGGCTACTACGCGGGCGAGCCGCTGCGGCTGGCCGCCGACCACCTCGACCTCGGCACCTTCATCTTCACCCGCACGCCCTACGACCCCGAGGCCCCCGTGCCCGGCGGCGTGGACGAGCGCGGCTGGCGCTGAGCCCGCGGTAGGCCGCATCGCACGCCGTCCGCGTGCGTGGCACGCGGTGCAGCGCGGGCGGTGCGGGTGATGAGCGTGCAACGTGCCGAGCGCCGCAGGCGCGTGCGGTGCGGGCCGGTCGCCGATCAGGGTCGGTCGACCGCGTCCGTCGTGGTCAGCCGTGCTGCTCGGCATCCCGGCGGGCGGCGCGCTCGAGCAACGGGGTCATGCGGTGCTCGACGAAGCGGCGCATGGCCAGGGCGGTGTCGATCCGCTGGACGCCCGGCACGGCCAGCAGCAGTTCGGTCAGCCGCCACAGGTCCTCCGCGTCGCGCGCGACGACGTGGACGAGCAGGTCGGCCGCGCCGGAGAGGCCGACCACCTCCACCACCTCGGGGATGTCGGCGAGGCCGGCGCTGACCTCGGCCAGGCCGCGCTGGGCCACCTGCACGGTGACGTAGGCGCCGAGCCGGTAGCCGAGCGCCTCGGGCTGCACGCGGCGGTCGAACGCGGCCAGCGCGCCGCTGCTCTCGAGCCGGCTCAGTCGCGCCTGCACCGTGTTGCGGGCGAGGCCCAGCCGCTGGGACAGGCCCATGGCGCTGGCCCGCGGGTCCTCGGCGAGGGCGAGCAGGAGGCGCGCATCGGTGACGTCCAGCGACGGGTCGGGCACCCGGTCAGTCTGACATGCGAGGACGTCCGAGCAGTGGGGATTCTGCGCAATCCGATCGAGGGATCTTGCGCAGATCGTTATCGGGGTGGTCTTCTGCTGGCCCCGGGGTGTCGTGCCAGGATGTGTGAGTGGCGCCACACCCCGGTGCCCGGATGATGTCCAGTACCACCGCCGCCGGCGATCCCGGACCCCGGTGGAAGAGGAGTTGCCGTGACTGCCGTGCCCCGGACCGCCGACGCATCGACGGCGCAGGCCTTCGACCCCGCCCCGGGCGCCCAGGCGCCGCACCTCCCCCAGCAACCGGACCTGGTCCAGCTGCTGACGCCGGAGGGGGAGCGGGTCGAGCATCCGGACTACGCCATCGACATCAGCGACGAGGAGCTGCGCGGGCTCTATCGCGACCTCGCGCTGGTGCGCCGCTGGGACGTCGAGGCGACCGCGCTGCAGCGGCAGGGCGAACTCGGCATCTGGGCCTCGCTGCTCGGCCAGGAGGCTGCCCAGGTGGGCGCCGGCCGGGCGATGCAGGACGGCGACATGGCCTTCCCGACCTATCGCGAGCACGGGGTCGCCTGGACCCGCGGGGTCGACCCCCTGCACGTGATCAGCCTGTTCCGCGGCGTCGACAACGGAGGATGGGACCCGGTCGCCACCGGCTTCAACCTCTACACGGTCGTCATCGGCGCGCAGTGCCTGCACGGCACGGGCTACGCGATGGGCATCCAGCGCGACAGCGCCGAGAGCGCCGTCCTGGCCTTCCTCGGCGACGGCGCGACCAGCCAGGGCGAGGTGAACGAGGCGATGATCTGGGCGGCGAGCTTTTCGGCGCCGGTCGTCTTCTTCTGCCAGAACAACCAGTACGCGATCAGCGTGCCGCTCGAACGTCAGTCGCGGGTGCCGCTCTACCAGCGGGCCGCCGGCTTCGGCTTCCCCGGCGTGCGGGTCGACGGCAACGACGTCCTGGCCGTCCTGGCGGTCACCCGGGCCGCGCTCGCCGCGGCGCGTGAAGGCCAGGGACCCACGTTCATCGAGGCGTTCACCTACCGCATGGGGGCGCACACGACCTCTGACGACCCGACCCGCTACCGGCTGGCCAGCGAGCTGGAGGAATGGAAGCTGCGCGACCCGATCGCCCGGCTCAAGGCGCACCTGTCCCGCAGCGACCGGGCCGACGCGAGCTTCTTCTCCTCGGTCGAGGCCGAGGCCGACGAGCTCGCCGCGCGCATCCGCAGCGGCACCACCGAGATGGCCGATCCGCCCTCGACCAGCATGTTCGACTTCGTCTACGCCGAGCAGACCCCGCAGCTCGAGCAGCAGCGGGCCGAGTTCGTCGAGTACCACGCCGGCTTCGAGGGAGGGCACTGACATGGGCACCCAGACCCTCACCATCGGCAAGGCGCTCAACCTCGGTCTGCGCAAGGCGATGGAGGACGACGCCAAGGTCGTGCTCATGGGCGAGGACATCGGCAGGCTCGGCGGTGTCTTCCGGATCACCGACGGCCTGCAGAAGGACTTCGGCGACGACCGCGTCGTCGACACCCCGCTGGCGGAGGCGGGGATCCTCGGCACCGCCGTCGGCCTGGCCATGCGCGGGTACCGGCCGGTGTGCGAGATCCAGTTCGACGGGTTCGTCTTCCCGGCCTACAACCAGATCGTCACGCAGGTCGCCAAGATCCACGCCCGCAGCAAGGGTCGGCTGCCGATGCCGATCGTCATCCGCATCCCGTTCGGCGGCGGCATCGGCGCGGTCGAGCACCACAGCGAGAGCCCGGAGGCCTACTTCGCGCACACGCCCGGCCTCAAGGTCGTGGCGGTCAGCAACCCGGTGGACGCCTACTGGGGCATCCAGCAGGCCATCGCGCACCCCGACCCGGTCGTCTTCCTCGAACCCAAGCGGCGGTACTGGGAGAAGGCGGAGGTCGACACCGACGCCACGCCCGACCCGCTGTTCGCCTCGCGCGTCGTGCGCGGCGGGGACGACGTCACGGTCCTTGCCTACGGCCCGATGGTGAAGTCGGCGCTGCAGGCCGCCGAGGCGGCCGCCGAGGAGGGCCGGTCCCTGGAGGTCGTCGACCTCCGCACGATCTCGCCCCTGGACCTGGCGCCGGTGTTCGAGTCGGTGCGCCGCACGGGCCGGTGCGTCGTCGTCCACGAGGCCCCGGTGACCCTCGGTCTGGGCGCCGAGATCGCCGCCCGCGTCACCGAGGCCTGCTTCCACTCGCTGGAGGCGCCGGTGCTCCGGGTCGGCGGCTACGACACCCCCTACCCGCCGTCCAAGCTCGAGGAGGAGTACCTCCCCGACCTCGACCGGGTGCTGGACGCCGTCGATCGAGCGATGGAGTTCTGAGTCCGATGCTGCGTCAATTCAAGCTTCCGGACGTCGGCGAGGGGCTCACCGAGGGCGAGATCCTGCAGTGGCTCGTCTCGGTCGGTGACACCGTCGTCGTCAACCAGCCGCTCTGCGAGGTCGAGACCGCCAAGGCCGCGGTCGAGCTGCCCTCGCCCTACGCCGGCACCGTCACCGAGCTGCTGTTCGAGGCCGGCACGATGGTCGACGTCGGCACGCCGATCATCACCATCGACGTCGGTGGGGCGGCGGGGGGCGGCCCGGCCGGCGGCGCCGCCCCGGCGGGAGAGCCCGCGCCCGAGACGGCCGCCGGCGACGCCGAGCCCGCTGCCGGCCTGATCGGCGGCGCCGCGCCCGGTGGCCGGACCGCGGTGCTCGTGGGCTACGGCCCGCGCACCACCGAGGCCAAGCGCCGTCCCCGTCGGAGTGGCGGCACGGTCGCGGCCCGCGCGACGGCGCCGGCGGTCGAGGCGCCGGTGGACGCCGACGGCCACCCGCCGCTGCTGACGACCGCCCCCGACGCCCGCGCCAAGCCGGTGCGGCACGGCGGCCTCGAGGTGGGCCGGCAGGCCGAGGCGCACGCGCTCCGCGAGGACGCGGTCCCCTCGATCGGTGCCGCGCCCGGACGACGGGCGCCGCGCCCGCTGGCCAAGCCGCCCGTGCGCAAGTACGCCAAGGACCTCGGCGTCGACCTCGGGTCGGTCGAGGGCAGCGGCCCCGGGGGCGTGATCACCCGCGCCGACGTGGACGCCGCGGCGACCGGCAGGGCCCCGGGGGCCTTTATGGCCATGAAGGCCCCTGCGTCGGAGGAGGGGGAGCAGCGGATCCCGATCAAGGGCGTCCGCAAGCACATGGCCGCGGCGATGGTGGGCAGTGCCTTCACCGCCCCGCACGTGACGGAGTTCCTCACCGTCGACGTCACCCGGATGATGAAGCTGCGCGCCCGTATCGCGGCGCGCCCGGAGCTGGCCGGCCGCAAGGTCAGCCCGCTGCTGTTCGTCGCCAAGGCGCTGCTGCTCGCGGTCCGCCGCAACCCGATGATCAACAGCACCTGGGACGAAGTGGCGCAGGAGATCGTCGTCAAGGACTACGTCAACCTCGGGATCGCCGCGGCCACCCCCCGCGGCCTCGTCGTCCCGAACATCAAGGGCGCCGACCGGCTGTCGCTCCCCGAGCTCGCGGGAGCCCTGTCCGACCTGACCGAGACGGCCCGTGCGGGGCGCACGGCGCCGGCGGACATGTCCGGCGGCACGATCACGATCACCAACGTCGGCGTCTTCGGCGTGGACACCGGGACGCCGATCCTCAACCCGGGCGAGTCGGCCATCCTGTGCTTCGGGGCGGTGCGCGAGCAGCCGTGGGTGCACAAGGGCCGGATCCGGGTGCGCCAGGTGACGCAGCTGTCGCTGTCGTTCGACCACCGGATCGTCGACGGCGAGCTCGGCTCCCGGTTCCTCGCCGACGTCGGGACGCTGCTGCACGACCCGGGCACGGCCCTGGCGTTCTGAGCGCCGGGGGACCTCCGGGTCCGGAGGTCCCCCGGCGCGGCGCCGGGCTCAGTCGTCGTCGGTGCTGACGACCGAGAAGTCCCCGTCGAGGTGGACGTCGATCTCGCGGCCGTCGTCGGTCCGCACCTCGACCTCGTAGCCGCCGTCGTCGGCCTCGGCGTCGGTGACCTCGCCGCTCCCGACCTCGGCCAGGGCGGCCTCGCTCGCGCGGTCGAGTGCCTCGCCGGTGAGCGGCTGGTCGTCGGAGTCGTCCGATTCGTCCGGCTCCTGGCCGACGACGGCGAAGTCCCCGTCCAGACGGACGTCGATCTCGCGGCCGTCGTCGGTGCGCACCTCGACCTCGTAGCCGCCGTCGTCGGCCTCGGCGTCGGTGACCTCGCCGCTCCCGACCTCGGCCAGGGCGGCCTCGCTCGCGCGGTCGAGGGCCTCGCCGGTGAGCGCGGTGTCGTCGTCGGCGAACGGGCCTGCGCCCGCGGCGGCCGCGGCGCCGACCACCCCGGCGGTGAGGGCGGCGGCGAATGCGGCGGTGATGATGGTGGTGCGCTTCATGGCTGAACCTCTCGGGTCGGACCGGCTGACCGGACCGATGCTGCGCGGCCGACCTGAACCGCGGCTGACGTCGTCAGCGCACGTTCAGCAGCCGACGACGATCATGGGGGGCGTGAAGCTGCTGGTGGTGGAGGACGACGTCAAGATCGCTGCCGCTCTCCGCCGCGGGCTCACCGCCGAGGGGTTCGCCGTCGAGGTCGCACCGGACGGCGTCGAAGGGTTGTGGCGGGCCCGCGAGGGCGCCTACGACCTCGTCGTCCTCGACATCATGCTGCCGGGCCGCAACGGCTACGCCGTATGCGCCGAGCTGCGCCGGGCAGGGGTGCGCACGCCGATCCTGATGCTCACGGCCAAGGACGGCGACCTGGACGAGGCCGAGGGCCTCGACACCGGCGCCGACGACTACCTGCGCAAGCCCTTCTCCTTTCCTGTCCTCGTGGCGCGGATCCACGCGCTGCTGCGCCGGGCCGCACTCGGCGAGCCTCCTCCCCTGGCCGCCGGGCCGGTCCGGCTCGACCTGCGCGCCCGCCGCGCCTACCTGGCCGACTCCGAGGTGGCGCTCACCGCCCGGGAGTTCGACCTGCTGGTCCACCTCGTCCGCCGGGCGGGGCAGGTGGTGGGCAAGCGGGACATCCTGGCGGCCGTGTGGGACGACGAGTTCGAGGGCGACCCCAACGTGGTGGAGGTCTACATCGGCCGGCTGCGCCGCAAGCTCGACGGCGTCCCCGGCGGCTCCCCGATCGAGACGGTGCGCGGAGCCGGCTACCGGATGCGGCCGTGAGCCTCCGCGGCCGCCTCGTGCCTCGCACCCTGCGCGCCCGCGTCAGCGCGCTGTCCGCGCTCATCGTGCTCGTCGTGCTGGTGGCCACCGCCGGCCTGCTCGTCGTCGTCCAGCGCGCGGCTCTGCTCGAGGGGCTCGACGACACCCTCGACCGCCAGGTCGAGGTGGTGGTCGGCGAGCTGCGCGCCGGCCGGTCGGTCGACGAGCAGGACCTGGTCACCGACGACGTCGTCGTCGAGATCGTCGGGCCCGACGGCGGACGCCGGACGGTGCCCGCGGACGCCGTCGGCGACGGGGACGACGACCCGGTCCGCGAGGTCGCCCGCCAGGTGGACGGCACGACGGTGCGCGCCCTGGGCGACCTGGAGGACGTCGACGAGAGCGTCGGAGCGCTGCTGACCGCACTCGCCGTGGGGGTGCCGCTGGCGACCGCGGTGCTGGCCGGCATCCTCTGGTGGACGGTGGGGCGGGCGCTGCGGCCGGTCGAGGAGATCCGCCGCAGGGTGGACGCCATCAGCGGTGCCCGGCTCGACCGGCGGGTACCCGAGCCGGCGGAGCCGATCGAGATGGCCCGTCTCGCCCGGACGATGAACGCGATGCTGCAGCGGCTCCAGGCCTCGGCCGAGGAGCAACGGCGGTTCGTCGCCGACGCCTCGCACGAGCTGCGCAGCCCGCTGGCCCGCATGCGCGCCGAGCTCGAGGTCGACGTCGCGCATCCGGAGTCCGCGGACCCTGGGGCGACCGCGGCCAGCACGCTCGCCGAGACCGTCGGGCTGCAGCGCCTGGTCGACGACCTGCTGCTCCTGGCCCGCGGCGACGCCGGCGCGCTCGCCCCGGAGCCGGTGCTGCTCGATCTCGACGATGTGGTGACCGGATGCGTGCGTCGCGCGGCTGCCGGAGCGACGGTGGACGCCACCGACGTCCGGCCGGTCCAGGTGCGCGGTGACCGGGTGCAGCTCGAGCGCCTGGTGGACAACCTGCTCGACAACGCCGTCCGCCATGCCCGGAGCCGGGTGACCGTCGCGCTGGGCGAGCGCTCCGACGGGACAGCCGTCCTGGTGGTGACCGACGACGGGCCGGGAATCGCGCCGGCGGACCGGGAGCGGGTGTTCGAGCGGTTCACCCGGCTCGACGAGGCCCGCTCGGCCGGAGTGGGTGGCGCCGGCCTCGGGCTGTCGATCGCGCGGGACGTCGCCGAGCGGCACGGTGGCTCGCTCGTGGCGGAGCCCGCAGCCGCCGGCGCCCGCTTCGTGCTCATCCTGCCCGTCGCCGGTATCACCTGACCGGGCGGCTTACCGGCCGGGACCACGGGTAAGGGCGACTGCGACCCTGCATCCGATCCAGAGGAGCACACCTGTGGCCAGCGTCCAGGAATCGATCGACGTCGACGTCCCCATCCGTGTCGCCTACGACCAGTGGACCCAGTTCGAGTCCTTCCCGCAGTTCATGGGCGGCGTCGAGAAGATCACCCAGATCGACGACACGCACACCCACTGGGTCACGAGCATCGACGGGGTGGAGCGGGAGTTCGACGCCGAGATCACCGAGCAGCACCCGGAGGAGCGCATCGCCTGGACCAGCACCAGCGGCGAGGCCAAGCACGCCGGCGTGGTTACCTTCCACCGGCTCGACGAGAGCAGGACCCGGGTCATGATCCAGATCGACTGGGAGCCCGAAGGCATCGTCGAGAAGGCCGGCGCCGCACTCGGCTTCGACGACCGCCAGGTGAAGGCGGACGCGAAGAAGTTCAAGGAGTTCATCGAGAGCCGCGGCACCGAGACCGGCGCCTGGCGGGGCGACGTCTCGCGTCCCGACCAGTAGACGAACCCCCTCGCCCCACCGCTCGCACGCTCCACGGCGGGGCCCTGCGAGGGCGCCGTTCCAGAAGCGCCGGACGACGACGGCGCCCGCTCCCTGTCGGGAGCGGGCGCCGTCGCTCGTCCTGCTCGGCGCCTACTCGGCGTCGAGGTCCTCGGCGACCAGGCCGGCGATCTGCTGCAGCACGGCCGGGTCGTCGCTGGAGACGACGACCTCGGCGCCCTTCTTCGCGCCGAGCGTCATGATCATCAGCGGGCTGCCCGCGTCGATCGGGTTGCCGCCCGGCGTGGCCAGGGTGACGGGCACCCCTGCTTTGCCGACCGCCTCGGCGATGAGCGCGGCCGGGCGGGCGTGCAGGCCGATGCGGGATCCGACGATGACGGTCTGACTGGGCATGGGTCCTCTTCCTGGGTGCAGGGCGGTCGTGTGCAGACTGCCGGTCAGGCGGTCTCGGCGCGCGCCGGGACGGTGTGTGCCGGGGTGTGGGCGTGCTCCAGGTCGACCGCGTCCTCCGGCGCGTCCTCGGCGTCGGTACGTCCGATGCTCTTCGCGACGGTGACCGCGAGGCCGCCCACGATCGCGCCGATGATGACGGCCAGGAAGAACAGCACCGCGTTGCTCATCGCGAAGAACACGAAGATCCCGCCGTGCGGTGCACGCAGCTCGATGCCGAGCGTCGCGACGATCGCGCCCGTGGTGGCGCCGCCCAGCATCATCGACGGGATGACCCGGAGCGGGTCGGCCGCGGCGAACGGGATGGCCCCCTCGGAGATGAACGAGGCACCCAGCAGCCACGCGGCCTTGCCGTTGTCCCGCTCCGCCGGGGTGTAGAGCTTCGGCCGGAGTACGGTGCTCAGCGCCATCGCCAGCGGCGGCACCATGCCGGCCGCCATGACCGTCGCCATGATCACCAGCGAGCCGCTGGTCTGCGAGGCCAGGCCCGCGGTGGCGAAGAGGTACGCCGCCTTGTTGACCGGGCCGCCGAGGTCGAAGCACATCATCAGCCCGAGGATGATGCCCAGCAGGATGGCCGAGGTGCCGCTCAGGCCGTTGAGCCAGTCGCCCAGGCTCTCCAGCGCGATGGCCAGCGGGCGACCGAGGACGGCGACCATGATCCCGCTGGAGATGAAGGTGGCCAGCAACGGGATGATCACGACCGGCTGGAGCCCGCGGACGCCGGTCGGCAGCTTCCAGCGGCTGATCCACAGCGCGACCAGGCCGGCGAGGATGCCGCCGATCAGCCCGCCGATGAAGCCGGCGCCCACCGTCAGGGACACGGCACCGATGACGAATCCGGGGGCGATGCCGGGGCGGTCGGCGATCGCGTAGGCGATGTAGCCGGCCAGCGCCGGGACGAGGAAGGCGAAGGCCGCCTGGCCGAGCACCGTGCAGATGGCACCGAGGTAGCCCCAGAAACCGTCGTTGAGGCCCTCGATGGCCGCTGCGGTGGGCAGGTCGAAGAAGTTGTTGTTCAGCACCCAGCTCAGGGCGTAGCTCTGCCCCTCCACGTCCGGGTTCGGGTTGACGATCTGGTAGCCGCCGAACAGGAATCCCAGCGCGATGAGCAGACCGCCCGCCGCCACGAACGGGATCATGTAGCTGACGCCGGTGAGCAGCCAGCGGCGGATCTCCGTCGCCAGGCCCGGCCGTCCTCCGGCGCCCGATGCCGCCGCTGCGCCGGTGCCGCCGGTGCCGGCGGTGCCGGCGGTTCCGGGCACCCGGCGCGCGCCCGGGTCGTCGGCCGCGGCCAGCGCCTCGCGGATCATGGCGTCGGGCTCGTTGATGGCCCGCTTGGTGCCCGACTGCACCAGCGGCTTGCCGGCGAAGCGCTCCTGGTCCTTCACGCCGACGTCGACGGCGAAGATGACCGCGTCGGCGGCCCGGATCACGGCCGGGTCCAGCGGGGTGGAACCCGAGGAGCCCTGGGTCTCGACGTGCACGTCCACGCCGGCGGTCCCGGCGGCCGCGGTGAGCTTGTCGGCGGCCATGTAGGTGTGCGCGATGCCGGTCGGGCAGGCGCTGACCACGACCAGGCTGCGCCGGCGCGCGGGCGTCTCCGGGACGGCCGCCGGAGCGGGAGCCGGTGCTGTCGGCGCCGACTCGGGGGCCACGACCTCCTGCACCAGCGCCACGACGTCGGCGTCCGTGCGGGCCGCGCGCAGCGAGGCCACGAACTCGGGCCGCACCAGGGCGCGGGCCAGCGCGGTCAGCAGCGTCAGATGGTCGGCGTCTCCGTGGGCCGGTGCCGCGATCAGGAACACCAGGTCGGCGGGGCCGTCGGGGGCGCCGAAGTCGACCGGTGGCGACAGCCGGGCGAAGGCGAGGGACGCCTCGGTGACCGCCTCCGACCGGCAGTGCGGGATCGCGATGCCGCCGGGGAGCCCGGTGGCGGCCTGGGCCTCGCGGGCCATGGCATCGGCGTGCAGCGCCTCGGCCGTGGTGGCCCGCCCGGCGGCGGCGACGAGCGCGGCCAGCCGGGCGACGACCGCCGACTTGTCGGCGCCCAGGTCGGCGTCGAGGACGACCAGGTCGGGAGTGATGAGTTCGGGCACGGGATTTCCTCTTCCGGAGGCGTCAGCGGACGTCGCGGCCGGCGGCCGGGACGGGGACGGTGCGGATGTCGCTGCGCGGCACTGCGCTCGTGCTGCCGGGAGAACCGGCGGTGACCCGTACGGCGGAGCCGTCCACCTGGGCCGGGGTGGGAACGGCGGATCCGGGGAGCGACGCGCTGGCCGCTCCGTAGGCGACCGCGGTGCGCAGTCGCTCGGCCGGCTCGGCACCGGCCAGGTCGGCCAGCAGGTAGCCGGCCAGGCTGCAGTCGCCGGCACCGACGGTGCTGCGGACGTCGACCGGCGGGGGCACGGCCGACCAGAGGCCGCCGTCGGCCGTGGAGAGCAGCGCTCCGTCGGCGCCGAGGGTGAGCAGCACCTCCCGCACGCCCTGCTCGTGCAGCCGCCCGACGGCGGCCAGCAGGGCGCTGGGGTCGGCGAGGAGTGCCTCCTCGGTGGTGCCGGTGAGCTGGGCCAGCTCCTCGGCGTTGGGCTTGAGCAGGTCGGGAGCGGCGTCCGGCCCGGCCTGGAGCAGTGCCCGCAGCGGCGCCTCGGAGGTGTCGACGGCGATGCGTGCCCCCGTGTCGCGGAGGGCGCGGACCAGGTCGGCGTACCAGTCGGTCGGCGTTCCCGGGGGGAGGGATCCGGACAGCGCCACCCAGCGCGCCCCCCCGGCGTGCGCGTGCAGCGCGTGGACCAGGCCGGCCCGCGCACCGTCGTCGAGCGGGGAGCCGGGCTCGTTGAGCTTCGTCGTGGTGCCGTCGGGCTCGGTGAGCGTGTAGTTGGTGCGGACGGCGGTGCGCACGGGGACGGTGGCCAGGGCCAGGCCGAGCCCGCGCAGCAGCGCGACGATCGGGTCGTCGTCGGCGGCGGGCAGCACGGAGACGACGTCGGCGCCGGCGGCGGCCGCGGCGCGGGCGACGTTGACTCCCTTCCCGCCCGGCTCGGTCGAACTCGGCCCGAGCCGGACGACGCCCCCGCGCTCCAGCCGGTCGGGCAGGGTCAGCGTGCGGTCGAGGCTGGGGTTCGCGGTGAGGGTCACGATGCGGCCGGTGGTCATGCGACGACGACCTCGATCCCGGTGGCCTCGAGCTCGCGGACGGCGTCCGGGTCGGCCTCGGCGTCGGTGACCAGTACGTCCACGTCGTCCACCGTCGCGAAGCGGACGAGGTGCTCGCGGCCCATCTTGCTGCTGTCGGCGAGGACGACCGTGCGCTGGGCCGCCCGCGCCATCGCGCGCTTGGTCGCGGCCTCGGACTCGTCGGGCGTGCTGAAGCCGTGACCGGCGCTGATCCCGTTCGTGCCGAGGAAGCAGACGTCGACCCGGAGGTGGTCGAGGGCTCGCACGGTCGACTCCCCGACCGCCGTCTGGGTCACCCCGCGCACGCGGCCGCCCAGGACGTGCAGGGTGACGCCGGGGGAGACCGAGAGCCGGGCGGCGATCGGCACGGAGTTCGTGGCCACGAGCAGGCGACGCTCCGGCGGCAGGATCTCGGCGAGGGCCGCGGTGGTGCTGCCGCCGTCGAGCACGACGCTCCCGTCGACGGCCGGCAGCAGGTCGAGCGCGGCAGCGGCGATCTTCCGCTTCTGCTCGGCGCGTGTTCCGTGGCGCTCGCCCAGCCCGGGCTCGACCAGGGTCAGCGCACCGACGGGCACGGCCCCCCCGTGCACCCGGCGCACCATGCCGGCCCGCTCGAGGACGGCGAGGTCGCGACGGACGGTCTCGGTGGTGACGCCGAACCGGTCGGCGACCGCGGTGACCGCGATGCGGCTCCGCTCCGCCACGAGGGTGGCGATCGCCTGCTGACGTTCTTCCGGATACACCGGCCACCGTCCCGTCACTGGAGTGGGATTCCCCGACGTGCGATGCCCGATTGTGTGGGAACGCACGTGTGTCTGTGTTGTTCTACGACCGTTACGTTGACAAGTCAAGAGTTTGTCGTGACTCTGGTCACCAGGACGCCGGTGTCCGCCCACTCTGTCCGTCCCTCTCCGCGTCGTCCAGGAGTCGTGTCATGACCACAACCGCGTCCGGCCCGCTGACCCCGACCGTCCTGACCGGCACGCCGGTCGTCCCGGGGGTCGCCCTCGGCCCCGTCGTGCGCCCCACGGGGTCGGTCCACCTGCCCGAACCGGACGTGGCGCCGGTGCCGGAGGCCGACCGCGAGGCCGAGCGGGCTCGGTTCGTCGCGGCGGCCGAGACGGTCGCCGACCGGCTGTCCCGGCGGGCCGCCGCGGCCACGGGCGTGAGCGCCGAGGTGCTGTCGACCACGGCCGGCCTGGCGAGCGACCGCGGGCTGCTCTCGCTGGTCGAGCAGGGGATCGGTGCGGGGTCCTCGGCGCCCGTGGCGACCGTGGCGGCCGCACAGCAGTTCATGGACATGTTCGCCGCCCTCGGTGGCCTGATGGCCGAGCGGGTCACCGACGTCCGCGACGTCCGCGACCGGATCGTCGCCGAGCTGACCGGCCAGGGCGAGCCCGGAGTGCCGTCGCCCGAGACGCCGTCGGTGCTGCTGGCCGAGGACCTGGCCCCGGCCGACACCGCGGGCCTCGACCCGGCCCGGATCCTGGGTCTGGCCACCCGGCAGGGCGGCACGACCAGTCACACCGCGATCATCGCCCGGCAGCTCGGCCTGCCCTGCGTCGTGGGCGTCGGGGGCCTGGACGACGTGCCGGTCGGTGCCATCGTGCTGCTCGACGGCGAGCAGGGCACCGTGACCCAGGAGCCCGACCGTGCGCAGGCGCAGGCGCGGGTGCGCGCGGCCCGGATCGCCGCCGAGGCGCTGGCCGGTTACACCGGCCCGGGTGCCACGCGGGACGGCGCCACCGTTCAGGTGCTGGCCAACGTGCAGGACGGTGCCGGAGCCCGCGCCGCCGCCGCGGCGCACGCCGAGGGGGTCGGCCTGTTCCGCACCGAGCTGTCGTTCCTCGGCCACGCCCAGGAGCCTTCGGTCGAGGAGCAGGCGGCCGGCTACGCCGAGGTGTTCGCGGCCTTCGCGGGGCGCAAGGTCGTGCTGCGGACGCTCGACGCGGGGTCGGACAAGCCCCTGACCTTCGCGACCCTGCCCGACGAGGCGAATCCGGCGCTGGGGGTCCGCGGGCTGCGGATCGCCCGGCGCGACCCCGGACTGCTCGACCGCCAGCTCGACGCGGTGGCCGAGGCGGCGCGGCGGACCGCGGCGACGCCCTGGGTGATGGCGCCCATGGTGGCCACCCCGGCGGAGGCAGCGGACTTCGCCGCGCGGGTGCGCGGGCGTGGCCTGGTGCCCGGCGTGATGGTCGAGGTGCCGTCGGCGGCGCTGCACGCCGATCGCCTGCTCGAGCACGTCGACTTCCTGTCGATCGGCACGAACGACCTCTCCCAGTACACGCTCGCGGCCGACCGGCTCTCGGCCGACCTCGCCGATCTGACCGACCCCTGGCAGCCGGCGCTGCTCGCGCTGGTCCGCATGACCGCCGAGGCCGGGCGGCGGGCCGGCAAGCCCGTCGGCGTGTGCGGGGAGGCGGCGGCGGACCCCGTGCTGGCCTGCGTGCTCGTGGGGCTGGGCGTGGACTCGCTGTCCTGCGCCACGTCGGCGGTCGCGGGCGTCGGGTCCCGGCTGGCCGGCGTCACGCTCGACGAATGCCGGCAGGCTGCCGCGGTGGCCCTGGCCGCGGCCGACGCCCCGTCCGCCCGGGGCGCGGCGCGGGAGGTGCTGGCGTCCTCCTCACCCGCCTGAGTGATGAAGTGTCAGCCAAGTCTCATGCTCACCTGCGATTCTTCGGAAATACTGGGGCGAGCACCTGCTTTACTGCAGGTGTCGGTCGAGAATGCTAGCGAAGAGGAGCACCCCATGAGCAGCGTCAAGAACAGCTGGCGTCAGCGCCGTCAGGCCGCGCGCACCCGTCGCGCCCTGGACGCCGCCCTGGCCCGGAGCAGCAGCCCCGCGATGCGCGACGAGCTGCTGACCATCGCCGCCAGCGGGTCGTTCTACGGCCCCCGCTGAGACCCGTCGCCGCTCCTTTCGAGGGCGGTGACGGACACTGCGCGACCCCGGCCTCTCCTGCGGAGACCGGGGTCGTCCGCTGTCCCGGCCGCGAAGTGTGTCGGCCAGGGCCGGGAACTGTCATGCTGTTGCGGTGCGTGTTCGGCCGGATGCATCGAGTGCATCTGTGCGATGCGTGCCGGTCGGCGGCACGCCTCCCCGCCCGGCGCCATCCCCCCGAGGGGTGGGCCCGCTCAACGAGCCGGTCGTTCGTGCCGTTGCTCCTGTCGTGCGCCGGACAGGGATCCCCTCCGCACCGCGGCGCTCCGTCGAGCGGAGCCGGGGCGGTCCGTCGACGACCCCGGGACCGGCCCGATGACCGCCGACGCCGAGGCCCGCGAGACCTCCGGAGCCACGACCGGCGGCCTGCTGCGCTACGTGCGGGCACGGGCCGGGGACGCCGCCGTCGCCGACGTGATCGCCCGCGCCGGTCTGCCGTGGACCGCCGAGGATCTCGACGACCAGTCCCGCTGGTGGAGCTACGACACCCGCATCCGTCTGTTCGCCGCCGCGACCGAGGTCCTCGACGACCCGGACACCATGTACAAGGTGGGCGCGGCAGGACTGCAGAGCGGCCTCACGAACTCGATCGTGATCCTGCTGCGGGCGCTGGGCAGTCCCCGGCAGGTGTTGCGTCAGCTGCCGCGCGCGGTGGCGAAGTTCAGCACGACGTCCACCATGAAGGTGCTGGAGGTGGGGCCGACCTCGGCCGTGATCACCTTCCAGCTGCACGAGGGGTATCGACACTCGAGACTGGACTGTCGCTACGCCCAGGGCCTGATCACCACGGTGCCGACCATCTTCGGGTTGCCCCCGGCGCGCATCGTGCACGACGAGTGTGAGTCCGACGGCGCCGCAGCCTGCGTCTACCGCCTGACCTGGGACCGGCGGCGACGGTTGCGCCGCCGCCAGGCCGACGACGCCGTGACGCTGGAGCTGTCCGCGCTGCGCGGCCAGCTGCGGACCCTGCAGTCGGCGGCGACCGACCTGGTCGGCAGTGACGACGTCGATGCCGCACTGCGCCAGATCGTCGCCCGTGCCGCGGAGGCGGTGCTCGCGCCCGCGTACCTGCTCGCGGTCGACGACTCCGACGGCGGACCGCCGCTCGTGCACAGCGCGGGGCTGCCCTCCGACCGCGTCGACGGCCTGGCCGCCACCCTCCTGGACGGCGGTGACCTCGGCCCGCACGCCGTCGTCGTCGACGTCGCCTCCACGCGCCGCCGGCACGGCCGGCTGGCCGCGATCTACCGCCCTGGTGACGGCGCCCTCGGCGACGAGGCCTCGATGCTGGCGGCCTATGCCGGCCATGCGGCGGCCGCACTGGACCTGCTGATCGCGCTGGAGGAGACCCGCCGCGAGGCGGCCCGTGCCAGTGCGCTCCTCTCGCTCGCGCACGAGCTCGCCGGCGCCGTCGACGAGGCGGCCGTCTGCTCCGTCGTGGCCGAGGCGCTGCCGGGCATCGTCGGCTGCCGGCGGTCCGGGATGATGCTCTGGGAGCCCGCCACCGCCTCTCTGCAGTCCCGCGCGACGGTCGGTCTCGACGACGAGGCCATCGCCCTCCTGGGCCGGACGCGGATGTCGGCGGAGGACGTGCCCGAGCTCGTCGGCATGCTCGGTGACCGCGCTCCCCGGATCCTCGACGACCGCACCAGCAGCCCCGTGGTGCGGGCCCTGCTGCAGGGCATCGGCACCAGCGACCTGGTGGCCGTGCCGCTGCTCGCCGGCACCACGTTCCTCGGGGTGGCCACCGTCGGCTGGGGCGCCGGGCAGGCGCCGGCGCACCTCGGCGGTGACATCGTCGAGCGGCTCATGGGCGTCGCCGACCAGGCCTCGACCGCGCTGGAGAAGGCTCGCCTGCTCGCCACGGTGCAGCACCAGGCGTCGCACGACGCCCTCACCGGGCTGCCGAACCGCGTGCTGTTCGTGGACCGGCTGGAACGGGCCCTGCGCACTTCCCACGGCGACGAGCACCTCGCCGTCCTGTTCTGCGACCTCGATCTGTTCAAGGAGGTCAACGACAGCCTCGGGCACGCCGCCGGCGACGAGCTGCTGCGCCAGGTGGCCGACCGGCTGCGCGACACGGTGCGGCCGGGCGACACGGTCGGCCGGCTCTCCGGCGACGAGTTCGCCATCATCCTGCCGGGCCTGGGTGACCCCTCGGACGTCGACGCTCTGGCCGAGCGGGTGTTGCGCTGCTTCGACGATCCTTTCCTGCTCGAGGGCGCGGTCGTGCGGATCGGCAGCAGCGTGGGCAGGGCCATCCACCCCGCCGGGTCCGGGCGCACCGCCGAGCAACTGCTGCGCGAGGCAGACGCGGCGATGTACCGGGACAAGCAGCGTGGCCGCAGTCCCGCTCCTGCGGCCGGCTGATCAGTCCGCGCGCAGCCTGGCCCGCAGGGCCCGCCGCTCCGCGGCACCGAAGCCGTGCCGCTCCAGCCAGCCGATGGGGCCGCCGTGTCGCTGGTCGAGCACGGTGAGCACGCGATGCATGGTGTCCGCGCGGGGGGTGTGGCTGGCCAGGTCGCGGGTGGCCATGTCCTCGGCGTAGGTCGGTGAGGCGGCCAGTTTGGCGACGAGGGCGTCGATGACCTCCGCGGTCATCGCGTAGTCGGCCACGATCTCCTCCGGCGGCACACCGGCGACGGCGAGGGTGAAGGCCACGACCACGCCGGTGCGGTCCTTGCCCGCGGCGCAGTGCACGACGGACGCGCCGTCGCCGGTCGCGGCCAGCGCGCGCAGGGCGTCCACCACGGCCTCGCCGCGGTGGTCCAGATAGCCCAGGTAGGCCCGCACCGCGGGTGGCTCCCCCATGTCGTCCGCACCCACCTGAGGGGGCAGTAGCGACTCCACCCAGTCGGCGGGGACGTCGTCGAGCGGGTCGTCCTCCTCGACGGCGAACACGTCGGTGTGGTGGCCGCGCTCGGGCAGCAGGGTGAAGTGCCGGTGGACGACGTCGGGCCGCGCGCGCAGCGGCCCGCGTCCCTCGAGCAGGATCTCGGCGCTGGTGCGCAGGTCGACCACCTCGCGCAGCCGCATGTCGCCCACGAGGCGGCGGACGTCGGCCTCGCTCAGCGTCTGCAGGTTGTCGCTGCGGAGGATGCGGCCGGGCAGGGTCCGGCCCCCGTCGGTGGTCGGGAGGCCGCCGAGATCGCGGGTGTTGGTGGTCCCGTCCAGCCGGATCCACCGGTCGGTGCGCGTCGAGGTCACCGCCTGACGGTACGACGGCGCGGAAACGGCGCGGGAACTCAGCCGTCGAGCAGCCGGTCGCACACGTCGAGCAGCCGGGCTCTCAGCGCCTGGGCGCGCTCGGCGAAGCCGCGCTGGCGGCGTACGTACTCGGCCTTGCCCTCCGGCGTCTCGATCGCGACCGGCCGCTCGCCGTAGGAGGACAGGTCGTAGGGCGAGGCCTGCATGTCCAGCCGGCGGACGTCGCGGGCGAGCTCGAAGCAGTCCAGGGCCAGCTCCCCGGGGACGGCAGGAGCCAGCTTGCCGGCCCACTTGTGCAGGTCCATCGAGGCGTGCAGGCAGCCGGGCTGCTCGAGCTCCACCTGCGTGTCCCGCGTGGGCTGCAGCCGGTTGCGCGGGACGGCGGCCGGCGTGAAGAACCGGAAGGCGTCGAAGTGGCTGCAGCGGACCGGGTGCGCCTCGACGACCGCGTCGGTGCCGGCCTGGCCGAGCCGCAGCGGCAGGGCGTGCCGGTGCTCGCCCTGGCGGTAGACCATGGCCCACTCGTGCAGGCCGAAACAGCCGGTGAACACCGCCCGCCCCGCGGTCGCGGCGAGCAGGCCGGAGACGAACCGCACCGTGTCGCCGCGGTCACCGGTGAAGGCACGCACGTCCAGCCGGACCGCGCCGTCGCCGTCCGTGGTGTACCAGCGCTGCCGTGCCAGCGGCGCCGGCCCGGCGTCCCCCGGCGCCAGGACGACGCCGGCACCGGGGTGCCAGCGCCGCAACTGCGCGGGCCGCACGGAGTAGTACTCGAACAGGAAGTCCTCGACGGCATGCCGCCGTCCGGCCGCCCGTCGTGCGCGGTGCTCGGCGGTCAGCGCGTCGGCCCGCGCCGCGTGCTCCGCGGCCGCCCGCTGCCAGACGGCGGCGGGCACGGCCAGTGCGGTCGTCGCAGGCGTCGTCGGCACGCCCCCACAGTAGGAGCCGGCCGGAGGCTCCCGCGGTCAGTCCGGGACGTTGCCCGGTCGCACCGTCGAGTCGTCGCGCTGGGCATCGTCGTCCGTGGTGAGGACGACGTCGTCCGCCGGGGTGTCGTCGGGGTGCGACGCCGCGGGGACGTCCTGCCGGGTCGGGTCACCGCCCTGCGGTTCGCTCACGGAGGCCTCCAGTCGAGGGTGCGGGTCTCCCCGCCCATGCCCGGCTGACCGGCCCCGAAACGGGGCTGCTCAGAAGGCGGCCTCGTCGATCTCCATCAGCGCGTTGTCGGTGTTCTCGGCGATGGCCCGCTCGGACGACAGGCGGGGCAGCACCTGGGTGCAGAAGAACCGGGTCGCCGCGAGCTTGCCCTCGTAGAAGTGCCGGTCCTTCTCGCCCACGTCGCCGGCGAGCGCCGCGAGGGCGACCTCCGACTGCCGGACCAGGAGCCATCCGGTGATCAGGTCGCCGGCGGCCAGCAGCAGCCGGCTGGTGTTCTGGGCGACCTTGTAGACCGCCGTCATGTCCTGCTGGGCCTCGGTGAGGTGGCCGAACATCACCGTCAGCATGCCCTGCACGTCGGCCAGCGCCGCCGCGAGCAGTGCCCGCTCCTCCTTGAGCCGGCCGTTGCCGGCCTCGGCGTCGATCGTCGCCTGGATCTGGGAGGCCAGCCAGGTCAGTGCGACGCCGCCGTCCTTGACGATCTTGCGGAAGAAGAAGTCCTGGCCCTGGATGGCGGTCGTGCCCTCGTAGAGGGTGTCGATCTTGGAGTCCCGGATGTACTGCTCGATCGGGTAGTCCTGCAGGTAGCCGGACCCGCCGAGGGTCTGCAGGGACTCGGCGGTCAGCAGCTGGGTCGCCCGCTCCGAACCGAAACCCTTCACGATCGGCAGCAGCAGGTCGTTCACCCGCTCCGCCAGGCGGGCCCGCTCGCTCTGGCCCTCGCCGGCGGCCTCGGCCTCGATGACCTGGTCGCGAAAGCTCGCGGCGTAGAGGTACAGCGCGCGCATGCCCTCGGCGTAGGACTTCTGCAGCATCAACGAGCGCCGGACGTCGGGGTGGTGGGTGATGGTCACCCGCGGGGCGTCCTTGGAGGTGGCCGTCAGGTCGGCGCCCTGCACCCGCTCCTTGGCGTAGTCCAGCGCCACCTGGTAGCCGGCCGACAGCGTGGCGATGGCCTTGGCGCCGACGAACATGCGGGCGTGCTCGATGACCCTGAACATCTGCGCGATGCCGTCGTGTACCTCGCCGACCAGCCAGCCCCGGGCCGGTACCGGCCCGTCGCCGAAGGTGAGCTCGCAGGTCGTGGAGACCTTGAGGCCCATCTTCTTCTCGACGTTGGTGACGTACACGCCGTTGCGCTCGCCGAGCGCGCCGGTCTCGAGGTCGACGTGGAACTTCGGGACGACGAACAGCGAGAGCCCCTTGGTGCCGGCCTTCGCACCTTCGGGGCGGGCCAGGACCAGGTGGATGATGTTGTCGCTCAGGTCGTGCTCGGCGGAGGTGATGAAGCGCTTCACGCCCGAGATGTGCCAGGAGCCGTCGTCCTGCTGCACGGCCTTGGTGCGGCCGGCGCCGACGTCGGAACCCGCATCGGGCTCGGTGAGCACCATCGTCGCGCCCCAGTGCTGCTCGAGCATGAGCTCGGCCAGCCGCTTCTGGTCGGGGGTGCCCAACTCGTCGAGGATGGCGGCGAAGGCCGCGCCCGAGCCGTACATGAACACCGCAGGGTTGGCGCCCAGAACCATCTCGAAGGCGGCCCAGGTCAGCGCGTGCGGGGCGCCGAAGCCGCCGAGGTGCTCGGGCAGGTCGAGGCGGTACCACTCGCCCTCGGTGATGGCCCGGAAGGACTTCTTGAACGACTCGGGCAGCGTCACCGAGTGCGTGGCGGGGTCGAACACGGGCGGGTTGCGGTCGGAGTCGACGAACGAGTCCGCCAGGGGGCCCTCGGCGAGCCGGCGGATCTCGGCCAGCACGCCCCGCGCCGTGTCGGCGTCCATCTGCTCCAACGGGCCGGTGCCGAACCGGTCCTTGGTGTCCAGGAACTCGAAGAGGTTGAACTCGAGGTCCCGGAGGTTGGCGGTGTAGTGGCTCATCGCGCTGACGCTCCCGTGCTCCGACCGTGGTGCTACTGGTGAGTAACAAACGTATTACTCGTGAGTAGCAACGGCAAGCAGGCGCTCGGCGACACGGCTCTCGAGGGGGATGTCAGCGGTTGCGTCGGCGCGCGCGGAGCACCAGCCCGGCCAGCCAGACCAGCAGGCCGCCGAGTGCCGCGGCCACGAGCAGTGCCACGACCAGCGGGGCGTCGACGTTGCCGAACACCAGGCTGACGGCCACGGTCTGGGTGTTGAACACCACGAACAGCACCAGGAGCACCGTCACCGCGATCAGCAGCGCCAGGGCCAGGGTCCGGCCGATGGCCCGCCCGGTGTGCCGCTCCGTCGTCGGCGCCGCGGTGCGCTCGGCCACCGGTGCGGGACCGACCGGCGCGGTCCTGGGCGTGCTCGTGGCCGGGCCGGTGCCCAGCGGGTCCCGGGACGGGCCGGCGGTGTGCGGATCGGGCGTGGTCACGAACGCAGTGTGCCGCCGACGGACGCCGTCCGCAGCGTTCCGGCGTGCGGGCGCGCCGGGAACAGGCCGCGGGCGAGGTCAGCCCGACAGCCCGGGACCCGCCTCGTGCCGGGGATGCCCCTCGGTGCGCTCGCGCTGCTTCATGCGCGCCTCGAAGACGTGCCGGTCGCCGTCCGCGAGCTCGGTGCGGGCGCGCTCGTCGAAGGCGCGGAAGGCCGACCAGTAGTTGTCGTCGAAGTCCTCGACGATCTGGAAGGTCCACCGGTCGGCGATCACGTTGCGCCCGACGAGGTCGCGGTCGAGGTCGTCGGCGAGGGCGGTGTGACCCGCCTTCCGGAACAGGTCGACGGCGTCCTGCAGGAGCAGGTCGGCCTTGCCGGTGTGCTGGTGGAACCCGTACAGCTGGCCGCGCGCCTGGTCGACGGTCTCCAGCGCCTCGCTGAGCTTGCCCAGGGCTTCCACGGTGGTGTCGTCCAGATCGGGACGGGTGCGGTCGTCGCTCACCGCATCATCGTGCGTTGCGCCGCGTCGTCCCGCTCACCTGAAGGCCACGGTCCGGCCTTTATGGCCACAAGTGCCGGAGGTCAGCGGCGGGAGAGGGCCACGTCGATCAGCCGCTCGGCCAGGGCGCGGCCGTGCGAGGCCGGCCCGTCGGGGCCGAGCAGCCCGCCCGACAGGTACATGCCGTCGATGATGAGGTGGATCTGCGCGGCGAGGTCCTCGCCACCTCCGGGCACGATCGCCTCGGACAGGCGCTCCAGCCGGCTGTACAGCTCGAACTTGTAGTCCGCCGCCGCGCTGCGCGCCGGATGCTGCGGGTCGTCGTACTCGCTGCTCACGTTGTTGAACGGGCAGCCGCGGAAACCGGTGCGCGTGACATCGCGCTCGACGGCGTCGACCACCGACAGCAGCGCCGCCCGTGGGTCGCCCTCGAGCCGGACCAGCTCGGCGTCGACGAACGCGAGCACGGTGGCGGCCTTGCGCGAGAGGTAGGCGCCGACCAGGTCGTCCTTGCTCTTGAAGAGCCGGTAGACCGTCATCTTGCCCAGGCCGGTCTCGCGGACGAGCTCGTCCATCCCGACGCTGCGGGAGCTGCGGCCCGCGAAGAGGCGCTCGGCCGTGTCGAGCACGATCGCCTGACGCTCGGCCCGGCTGCGCCGGAGCGGGACCGAGGCGCCCGCGGCAGCGAGAGCGTCGTCAGCGGGGGCGAGAGACGGGGCGGCAGTCACGGGGGCGATGCTGCACCAGCCCGTGACGGAGCGGTTCGCGGCACGCCGGGGAGGTTGCACTGGGTGACGAGGGGCGACCGGGGGTCGCGGTGCGGCGGGGATCGATGGTGCGGATGTGACGACGGACAGTCACGTCGTCGGGGCGCACCGCGCGGCGAAACAGGCCACCGCGCGGTGCGGCGGCGCCTCAGGCGCGGCGCACGCGGCGGGGGTTGGCCAGCATGCGGGCGACGGGGGCGACCGAGGTGGCGGTCGGGCTCGATTCGTCGAGCGCAGCGGTCGCGGAGTCCTCGGCTACTCGGGGTTCGCTCTTCATGTCGTCCATGACGTCCATGGTGACCGGCCCACCGGCTGCAGAAACAGACCCGTACCGGTGATCCCGGCCACGATCGGTGAGAGTTGGGTCACTCCCACCCTGCTCGGTGGGGGTGGACCGGCCGTGCGGCGGGCGTGCGCGGCAGCAGCGCGTCCACGTCGGTGGCGCGGGGCAGGGCGCCGCGCGCACCCGTGCCCGTCGTCGACAGGGCGGCCGCCGTCACCGCGCGGCGCACCGCCTCCGCCAGCGGCAGCCGCGCCGCGAGTGCCTGGGCCAGCGCACCGCTGAGACAGTCACCGGCGCCGGTCGTGTCCACCGGGTCCACCGGCGGCGGGGGCTGGAGGAGGGCGGTGTAGTCGCCGACGACGAGCGCACCGCGGGCCCCCAGGGTCACGACGACGGCGCGCCGGGTCACCTCCCGGGCCAGGAGGAGGAGATCCTCCGGCGTCCGGACGGCGGGCCGGGCGCCCGCCAGCCGGACCAGCTCGTGCTCGTTGGGCACCAGGACGTCCACCCGCGCGAGCAGCCGTTCCGGTAGGGAGCGGGTCGGGGCAGGGGTGAGGACGACGAGCCCTCCGGCCGCCTCGGCCGCGGCGGCGACTGCGGCCGGGGGGATCTCCAGCTGCAGCAGCACGACGTCCGCGGTCCGCACCGATGCCACGGTGACGTCGGCCGGGCCGACCTCGCCGTTGGCGCCGGGGACCACCACGATCAGGTTCTCGCCGGTTCCGTCCTCGACCGGGATGGTGGCGGTGCCGGTGGGCGCCCCGGGCGTCGTCCGGACGCCGGCGACGTCGACCCCCAGGTCGGCCAGCGCGCGGAGCTGCCGTTCGCCGGCCGCGTCGTCGCCCACCCGGCCGACCATCGCGACGCCGCTGCCGAGCCGCGCCGCGGCGGCCGCCTGGTTGGCGCCCTTGCCGCCCGGCACCCGTGCCACGTCGCGCCCGATCACCGTCTCGCCGCGCCCGGGCAGCTGCCCGACCGCCACCAGGACGTCCTCGTTCAGGCTGCCGACGACGGTGACGGGCATCGGCGGACCTCCGGTCGCACGGGGCGGGCTCGTCCGGCCGGTCGGTCGGCGAGCGGCGATCATGGCGCGGTGACCCGTCCCGAGCCGCAGCACCTGGTGCGCACGCCATGATCGCCGGGCGGCGCGTGCGCAACGACCCGGGGCAGTACGACGACCTGGCCGATCAGTGGTGGCGCCCCGACGGGGAGTTCGCCGCGCTGCACTGGCTGGCCGCCTCCCGTGCCGGGCACATCCCGCCGGCCGTGCGCGAGGGTGCGCTGCTGGTCGACCTCGGGTGCGGCGGAGGGTTGATGGCGCCCTACGCGCGGGCGCTGGGGTACCGCCACGTCGGCGTCGACATCGGCGCGCCGGCCCTGGAGCTGGCGCGGGAGCACGGCGTGCTGCCGCTGCGCGCCTCGGTCCTGCAGGTGCCTCTGGCCGACGGCAGTGCCGACGTCGTCCTCGCCTGCGAGGTGCTCGAGCACGTGGAGGACGACGTCGCGGTCCTGGCCGAGTGCGCCCGGCTGCTCCGTCCTGGCGGCACCCTGGTCATCGACGCCCTCGCGGCCACCCGCCTCTCCGTGCTCATCAACGTGCACCTGCTCGAGCGGCTGCCCGGCGGGCCGCCGCGCGGCCTGCACGACCCGCGGCTGTTCGTCGACCGCGCCCGGCTGCTCGCCGCCGCCGACCGGCTCGGTCTCGACCTGCGGCTGGTCGGCCTGCGGCCGTCGATCCGCGAGGCGATCGCCTGGCGGCTCGGCCGCCGCGAGATCGTCACGATGAAGCCGATCCGCTGGACCGGGGCGGTGTTCGCCGGTTACGGCACCAAGCGTTCCGCGGGCACGGAGCCCCAGCCGCACGTACCTTCGGTCCGGTGAGCGTCCCCGTGGTGACCGGCGCGGGCTCGGCCTGGCCCGCGACCCTCGAGCAGGACGCGGCCTGGACCGGCTTCTTCGCCGAGCACTACGACGGCGTCCGTGCCGCCCGGCGGATCTTCGCGGGCGCGGGCGTGCAGCGCCGGCACGCGGTGGCCAACCCCGTGGTCGAGGACATCAGCGGCTGGGGCACCGGGGCGCGCATGGCCCGTTACGTCCAGGAGGCGCTGCCGCTGGGCAAGCAGGCGGTGGCGAGCGCCCTGGATTCGGCGGGCCTGGCACCGGGCGACGTGGGCCTGTTCGCGGTGGTCACCTGCACCGGCTACGCCACTCCCGGCCTGGACATCCGGCTGGCCGCCGACCTCGGCATGCCGCCCGGTCTCCAGCGCCTGCTGATCGGCCACATGGGCTGCTACGCGGCGATCCCCGGCCTGGCGGCGGTGGGTGACTTCGTCGCCGCCCGCTCGCGCCCGGCCGTGCTGCTGTGCTGCGAGCTGACCAGCCTGCACGTGCAGCCGGCCCAGCACGACCTCGAGCAGGTGGTCGCGCACGCGCTCTTCTCCGACGCGGCCGCGGCCGTCGTGGTGGAGCCGGCCGCGGGGCGGGGTCGGCGGCTGGCCGGCGTCGTGGCGCGGACCGACGCCTCGACCGCCGACCACATGACCTGGGACGTCACCGATCTCGGCTTCCGGATGGGGCTGTCCCCCCGGGTCCCGGACGTGCTGTCCCGGCACGTGGGCGACGTCGTCGACGAGCTGCTCACCGGCGCGGGTCTGAGGGTGGAGGACGTCGCCGGCTGGGCGGTGCACCCCGGCGGCCCGCGCATCCTCGACGTCGTCCGGGACGAACTCGGGCTCGCCGAGGAGCGCATGGCCGCCTGCCGGCGCGTGCTGGCCGAGCACGGCAACTGCTCGTCGGCCACCGTGCTGCTCGTCCTCGAGGAGCTCGCCGACGTCGACGGCCCGGTCGTCGCGATGGCGTTCGGGCCCGGTCTGACCCTGTACGCGGCGCTGCTGCTCCCGGCCTGAGTCGGCTGCGCCCGGGAACAAGAGGTTCCCCGCGATCCGCCGTCGGGTCCTACCCTTGCCCCGATGGCCTCGGGGGAGGAGGTGCGGCGTGCCGGGATCTCTGCACGTGCGCGTCTTCCTCGTCGACGACCACGAGGTGGTCCGCCGGGGGGTCGCCGAGGTGATCGAGGAGGACCCGGGGATCACGGTCACCGGTGAGGCCGGCTCCGTGGCCGAGGCGCTGGCCCGGGTGCCCGCCGTGCGGCCCGACGTGGTGCTCATCGACATGCGCCTGCCCGACGGCGACGGGGCCGAGCTGTGCCGGCTGCTGCGCGCCCGGGTGCCGGGCCTGCGGTGCCTGGTGCTGACCAGCTTCGCCGACGAGGAGGCGCAGGCCGCGGCCGTGCGGGCGGGGGCGGCCGGCTACCTGCTCAAGCAGGTGCGCGGCCCCGCACTGGTGTCGGCGGTGCGCACCGTCGCGGCCGGCGGTTCCCTGTTCGAGGAGCTCGGCGTCGCGGCGCGCCCCCGGTCGAAGGACGCCGGGCTGGCGAGCCGCCTGGCCCTGCTGACCGACCAGGAGCGCACCGTGCTGGCGCTCATCGGCGAGGGCCTCACGAACCGGCAGATCGGCGCCCGCATGGGGCTGGCCGAGAAGACGGTGAAGAACTACACCAGCCACGTGCTGGCCAAGCTGGGCTTCGAGCGGCGCACCCAGGCGGCCATCCTGGCCACCGAGATGCGGGACCGCAGCTGGTCCTAGGGGGTGGGGCCCAGCGAGGTCCCCGGCGAGGGCACGACCCAGCGCACCTCGGTCCCGGTGGGCCCGCCGGCGGTGCTGAGCCGGCCGCCCCGGCGCTCCGCCCGGTCGGCCAGGTTGGCCAGCCCGCTGCGCGCCGTGACCTGAGGCAGGCCCACCCCGTCGTCGGTGACGACGACGCGCACCGTGTTGCCGGCGCTCACGCTCACGTTGAGGCGGGTCGCCCCCGCGTGCCGCACCACGTTGGTGACCACCTCCCGGACGACGGCGATCAGGTCCTGCACGAGGTCACCGGGCAGGTCGTCCACGCCGCCGCGGATGCGGACGTCGCGGCGCAGGGCGTGCCCCTCGGTCACCTGGCGGACGACGTCGGCGAGCCTGCTGCGCACGGAGGCATCGGTGGTGTCCTGCTGCTGGAGCTCGAAGATCGCCGACCGGATCTCGGCCATCGTGCGGTCGAGGTCGTCGACGGCGCGGGTGAGCCTCCGGGCCTCGACCGGCCGCTCGTCCCCGAGGCCGCGGCTGAGCCGGTCCAGCGACAGCGCCGTCGCGAAGATCCGCTGGACGACGTGGTCGTGCAGGTCGCGGGCGATCCGGTCGCGGTCGGCCTGCCGCTGCAGCCGCCGCTCGCGCTGCTGGCTGTGCGCGAGCTCGAGGGCGATCGACGCCTGGGCGGCGAAGGCCGACAGCAGCTCCAGGTCGAGGTCGGTGAACAGCTCCCGCCCCGAGCGGCGCATCGCGACCAGCAGGTTCATGTGCGAGCCGCTGCCGAGCGGGACGAGCAGCGCCGGCCCGAAGCCGGAGGTCAGCTCCACGTTGACCGCGCGGGCCTGGCCGTGGACGGGCATCGTGCCGATGTCGTCGATCAGCCGCGGCCGGCCGCTGCGGTAGGTGGACCCCGCGTGCGTCCCCTCGTCGAGCGGCACCCGCACGCCCTCGATGTCGTCGGCACCCTCGCCCACCGCCGAGACGATCGTGAGCGACTGCATGTCGTCCAGCGACGGCGAGAGGACACCGGCCATGTCGGCGTCGGTGAGCCGGCCGACGCGGGTCGAGACCGAGCGCAGCACCTCGTCCGGGTCGGCGTTGCGGAGCAGGTCGGTGGCCAGTTCGGTGGCGGCCTGGCTCCACCGGCGGCCGGCCTCGGCGCGCTCGGCCAGCCGCGCCTTCTCGATGGCCAGCCCGGCGACCGCGGCGAGTGCCTGGGCGGTCTCGACGTCGGCGGGACTGAACCGGCCGCCGGTGCGCTTCTCGGTGAGGTAGAGGTTGCCGAAGACGGTGTCGCGCACCCGGACGGGGACGCCGAGGAACGACCGCATCGGCGGGTGGTTCGGCGGGAATCCGCTGGACCGCGGATGGGCGCCGATGTCGTCGAGACGCAGCGGGATCGGCTGCTCCACGAGCAGCCCCAGCACGCCCTTGCCGGTGGGCGGTTCGCCGATCTTCTCGCCGTCCTCGTCGTCCATGCCGACGATGACGAACCGGTCCAGCCGCCGGCCGTCGGCCGTCAGCACGCCCATCGCGCCGTACCGGGCGTCGACGTGGTCCACGGCGGCGCGCACGATGTCCTCGAGCGTGCCGTCGAGCCCGCCGTCCGAGGTCGCGGCGGCGACGGCCGCCGCCAGCACGGGGGCCGTCGCCGACTCCTCCGGTGCCGGGACGCGCACGGAACTGGAGGGGGCCCTGCGGTCGGGCGGGGGCACGGCCCGACGGTAGGGGGGACAGGGCGGCGCCGGAAGCGGCTCGCTCCCCGCGCGGTCGGGGGACGGACCGGACGATCCGGCCCCCGGCGTAGCCGGTGTCGGCAACGGACGCCCCGCTGCGCGGTCAGGCGCCGCGGGCGAGGCGGCCCGACGGCGGGCGGGGCACCGCCTGCCGCAGCAACGACTTCCCGTGCGGGCTGACCAGCACGAGGTCGCTGCCCCGACCGGCGGCCTTCAGCGCGTCCAGGACCGCGCGGCTCATCACGGCGCACCGGCTGCGCTGCCGGACGCCGGTCTCGGCGATCGCGCGCAGCATGTGGGCCTCGAGGCGATCGTGCGCGGCGGCGTGCGCCCGGGCCGCCGACCGGGGGCCGCTGCCGAACGGATCGTCGTCGGGCTCGTCGAGGACACCGACGGCCACGACCGTCGCCTCGCGCCGGGCCGCCTCGCGCAGTGCCCAGACCAGGGCGCCGTAGGCCGCGGGCGAACCGTCCATCTCGACGATCAGGTAGGGAGGGTGGCGTCGGGGGAGCAGGGGACCCAGGCGGATCGGCTCGACGTCGCGGCTCGGTCGGAAGCTCTCACCGGAATCCGGCGAAGGCACCCCCGCGTTTGGAGGGTGGGCGTCGCTCATGAACAGCATGTTTCCGACCTGCGCCGCCGGTGCCCAGGGCCCTAGGGCCCGGGAGCCGGACCGGGCCCGGGAGGCGGCGGCGTTGTGCGGCCGCACGGGCGGCGGCAGGCTCGCCGGCATGGACCAACGGATCACCCTGGTGACGCTGGGCGTCACCGATCTCGACGCGGCGCGGCGGTTCTACCTCGACGGCCTGGGCTGGCGGCCGCTGCTCGACGCCGGGGAGGCGGTCTTCCTGCAGATGGGGCCGGGCCTCGTGCTGTCCCTCTACGGGCGGGCCGACCTGGCGCGGGAGGCGGGCACCGCGCCGGGACCGGTTGCTCCGCCGCCGGTGACGCTGGCCCACAACGTCGCCGACGAGGCCGAGGTGGGCCGCGTGGTGGCCCGGATGGCGGCGGCCGGCGGGGAGGTCGTCGCGCCACCCGGCCGGGCCTCCTGGGGTGGGGTCACGGCCTACGTCGCCGACCCGGACGGGTTCCGGTGGGAGATCGCCTGGAACCCCGGGCTCGTGGTGGCCGCGGACGGCCGTGTGCACATGGGCAGCCCGTGACGCCCGCCGCGCCGGGCCCGCTCGGACCCCGACGGGCGGCGCGGATCGGAGCGGGTGACGAGAATCGAACTCGCACTGTCAGCTTGGGAAGCTGATGTTCTGCCATTGAACTACACCCGCGGACCTGTCGAGAGTACCCAAGCACCGCCTGGAGCGGGCCAGGGGGCTGGCGCATGAGAGTGCTCTCATGCGGTTCTCATGGCCCGGCCACACGGGCGGCGCAGCATCGGCTCCGTGCGCTCGCGTCGGGTAGGTCTGCTGCTGGGGCTGGCCGGTGCCGGTGCGGTGGCCACCGGTGTGGCGGTCGCGGGGGCCGACTCCGGCACCGCCGAGCGGCCGGATCTGCCCGCCCCCATCAGCGTGCCGGCGGGTTCTCCCTCGCGCCCGGGGACCACCCCGTCGGCCACCCCGTCCGAGCCTGCGGAGCCGACCGCGGAACCCGGCCGGACCCCTTCCCGGACGACCCCCCGGCGCCCGGCGAGCGAGCCTCCCGACGTCGTGGCACCGCCACCGGCGGACGTGGCGCCGGGCGCGGGGAGCGCCGACGACAGCACCGACGGGGACGATGACGGCGACGACAGCGTTGACGACGACGGTGACGACTGATGCCCGGACCGGAGCCCGCCGACGGTGGGTTCCCCGGGCTGCCCGCACCCGGATCATCGGCTGGGTCCTGCTCCTGGTGCTGCTGGCGCTGGCCGTGGTCACCTTCGTCACCTGGCGGCTGCTGATCCGGACCATCGACGAGCGGCTCGACATCACCCTCGCCTCGGAGGTCACCGAGTTCAAGACGATCGTCGAGTCGCAGGTCAACCCGGAGACCGGTGAGCCGTTCGAGAGCGTCAGCGAGGTCGTCCGGACCCTGATCACCTACAACCTGGCCCGGCCCAACGAGAAGTTCCTCGGCTACGTCGACGGCGAGTACCGGTACCAGAGCCGGCTCCAGGCGCCGATCGTGCTGGGTGAGGACCCCGCCTTCGCCGACCTGGTCGGCTCGGTCACCGAGACGACGTCCGGCAGCTACGAGAGCGGCGCCGGCGAGGTGCGCTACCTCGCCGTCCCGGTGACGCTGGAGGGCGACCCGCGCCCGGCGGTCGCCGTCGTCGCCTACTTCGCCGACCAGGAGCGGGAGGCCGCCCACGAGACCGCCCGGATCATGCTGGGGGTCGGTGGCATCACGGTGCTGCTTGCGGCGGCCGGCGCCTGGGTGGTGGCCGGCCGCGTGCTGCGCCCGGTGCGCGACGTCGCGGCCACCGCGCACGGGATCACCGAGACCGATCTGTCCGGCCGCATCCCGGTCGACGACGCCGCGGCGGACGAGCTCGCCGACCTGGCCCGTTCGGTGAACGCCATGCTCGACCGCGTCGAGGGCGGGGTCGCCGCCCAACGGCGATTCCTCGACGACGCGGGCCACGAGCTGCGCACCCCGATCACCATCGTCCGCGGACACCTCGAGGTGCTCGACCCCGCTGACCCGGGCGACGTCCGCGAGACCGTGGCCCTCGTCGACGACGAGCTCGAGCGGATGAACCGCATCGTCTCCGACCTGCTGCTGCTGGCCCGCGCCGAGCAACCGCAGTTCGTGCGCCCCCAGCCGGTGGACGTGGCGGAGCTGACCGCCGAGGTGCACGACAAGGTGCGCCGACTGGGCGAGCGGGTGTGGACCCTCGAGGCCGCGGCCCGCGTCGACGCCGTGCTGGACCCGCAGCGGATCACCCAGGCGCTGGTCGCCCTGACCGACAACGCCGTCCACTACACGCGGGACGGCGACCGCATCGCCGTCGGCAGCCGTCTCGAGCGGGGCGAGCTGCGGTTCTGGGTCACCGACACCGGCCCCGGGATCCCCGAGGAGGAGCGCGAACGGGTGCTCGAGCGCTTCGCCCGGGGGGCCTCGGGCGCGCGCCGCACCGACGGGGCGGGGCTGGGCCTGTCGATCGTCCAGGCGATCGCCCGCGCGCACGGCGGCCGCATGGTGCTGGAGAGCGTCGTCGGCCTCGGGACGACGGTCAGCGTCGTGCTGCCCGCCCGTCTCGCGGCCGACGAGCCCGACGACGTCGCCGTCCCCTCGCAGCTCCCGGACGACGACACCGCCACACCGGCGGTGACCGTCGCCCCCGGCGACACCGCGCCGCTGCCGGTCGTCCCCCATCCCCTGCCCACCGCCACCCCCGGAGCCCGCCCGTGAGCCGCATCCTGATCGCCGAGGACGAACCGCGGATCGCCGCGTTCATCGAGAAGGGGCTGCGGGCCAACGGCTTCGCGACCACCGTCGTCGGCGACGGCCGGTCGGCCCTGGCACAGGCGCGGGCCGGCGAGTTCGACCTCCTGGTCCTCGACATCGGCCTGCCGGGCATCGACGGGTTCGCCGTGCTCCGGGCGCTGCGGGCCGAGCAGGCGTCGATCCCGGTGATCATCCTGACCGCCCGGGACAGCGTGCAGGACACGGTGGCCGGCCTGGAGGGCGGCGCCGACGACTACATGCCCAAGCCGTTCCGCTTCGAGGAGCTGCTGGCCCGGGTCCGCCTACGCCTGTCCGGCGCCCGGTCCACCGAGACCACGGTGCTCGCGGTGGGCGCCCTGTCGCTGGACCTGCGGACCCGCCGTGCGAGCGCGGACGGCCGCACCGTCGATCTCTCCGCGCGCGAGTTCGCCCTCGCCGAGACGTTCCTGCGGCACCCGGGGCAGGTGCTCTCCCGGGAGCAGCTGCTGAGCAACGTGTGGGGCTACGACTTCGACCCCGGCTCCAACGTCGTCGACGTCTACGTGCGCTACCTGCGACGCAAGCTCGGGGCGGCACGCATCGAGACGGTCCGTGGCATGGGCTACCGCCTGGTCGACGCCTGACGGTCCGCCGACCTGATCGACGGGCGTCCTGGTCCGTGATGCCGCTCCGGGCCGGTGACGAGCCGGGACGCGCGAGGAGACCCCCGGCCGCTCGGGGGCGCGGCCGGGGGTCTCGGTCGGGGGCTCGGTCGGCGAACGTCAGTCGGTGGTGTCGTCCGCGCTGGCCGCGCTGTCGTCGGGGCTGACATCGGCCGGGCTCGCGGCGCTGTTGTCGGGGCTCACGTCCGGGGAGTCCTGGCCGGCGGACGACGCGGGGGCGACGTCGGGGCTGTCGTTGACGCTCTCGTTCGGTGAGTCGGCGCTCTCGGGGGAGAGGTCGACGGCCGGTGCCGGGGCGGGGGCGATGTCGGGGCTGTCGTTGACGCTCTCGTTCGGTGAGTCGGCGCTCTCGGGGGAGAGGTCGACGGCCGGTGCCGGGGCGGGGGCGATGTCGGGGCTGTCGTTGACGCTCTCGTTCGGGGAGTCGGCGCTCTCCGGCGAGGCATCCCCCTGTGCGGGGGCGTCGGCCGGGGCGTCGGCGGCGACCGCGACGCTCTCCGGCAGGGCGCCGCGGCGGTCGTCGTCGGCGACGGCGATGCCGGCTCCGGCAACGCCGAGGCCGGTGAGGGCGGCGCCGAAGGTGACGACCTTCCAGGTGGCGGGGCGGCGGGTCATGTCGGTTCCTCTCGTCGGGGGCTCGTTCTCTGACTCCACCGAGGTTGCCCGCCGCTCGTGAGCGGTCCGGGAGAACCAGGTGAGTGCTCTCTCATGCACGAGGTGCTGGTCAGCGGCGCCCGTCGGCCCAGCGCTCGGCCAGCGCGATCCGCTGCTCGGTCCGCTCCGGCCAGCCGGCCTGAAGGACGCGGAAGGGGCCGGTGGCCAGTCCGACGAGCGCCGCGGCCACCCGGGCGTCGAGGTCGGACGGCGTCCAGCGGGCGTCCGCCGTCCGCAGGAGTTCGCCGGTCCAGCGGATCGCCGTCGCGGGGTTCTTCTGCGCGAGTTGCTGCACCACGAGGTGGGCGACCAGGGTGGCCCAGTCGTCGATGCGGGCGCCGGCGCCGGCGGTGTCCACGTCGAGCAGCCCGACCACGGCGCCGCCGGAGACGAGCAGCTGCGACTCGTAGAAGTCCCCGTGGACGGGCACGAGCGGGTGCTCCCCGCGGTCGGCGGCTGCCAGCCGGCCGGTCAGCGCCTGCAGCCGCGGCCGCAGGTGCGGCATCGTCGCTCCGATCACGGCGGCATGGGTGTCCACCCGGGCCAGCGCGTCGCCGGCGGGAGCCCGGCCGGGGGCGTGCAGCCCCACCAGCTCGGCGGGCAGGGCGTCGAGCACGGCGTCGAGGGCGGCGGCGTCGGGGAGGCCCGCGCCGTCCCCGTGCAACAGCGCGCGCAACGGCGTGCCCGGCAGGCCGGGGAGGACGACGACCCCGTCGTCCGTGGCCGAGAGCACGGGGGGCACCGGCGCCGCCCCCGCGAGCAGCCCGTGCCGCCGGACCAGCCGGTCGGCGGCCGAGGGCCGGACGACCTTGAGGAAGAAGCGCCCCTCGGGGGTCTCCGCCTCGACGACCGCGCGCCGGCCCGGCCGGTACCCGCGCAGCGCGAGCTGAGGCCGGTCGGCGCCGGAGACCAGTCCGAGGTCCGCCAGCCGCTGCCCCACACCGGCCGCGGACGCCGCCCAGCGCAGGCCGGGCAGGGCCGGGTCCAGCGGCCAGCGCCACACCCCGACGGTCACCGGCTCGCCGTCGGACTCGCCGGTGATCACGGCCGCACCGGGCGGGATCCGGCTCCCGGTGGTCGCGGCCAGCACCTCGCGGGTGCCCCGGCCGTCGGCCCAGGCCACGTCCGCCGAGTACTGGACCGTCGCCGCCCCGTCGGCCTGGAGGCCCACGCCCAGCGCCCGCAGCCCCGTCAGCCGACCCGACAACGGTTCGAGCACCGCCGTCCAGAGGTCCCCTGCGTCCGGTCCGAGCAGCAGGTGCAGGGCCGGTGGCCAGTCGGCCGGGACGTCGACGGACGGGAGCGGGGACACCGAGAGCAGAGTCACCGCTCCACGGTCGCACCCCCCGGGAACGGGCGGATGAGAGCCCGATGAGGGCGTTCTCATCCGCCGCGCGTGCCGGTGGGTCGGCGGCGCATCACGGCGAGAAGACCGGTCGCCGCCGAGCGGTCCTCCCCCGCGCCGTCAGATCGCCATCCCGGAGCAGGTGGTCGAGCAGTCCAGCGACCAGACGGCGCCGAGCGCGGCGAACCGCGCGTTGCGGACCAGCCGCTCGCCTCCGGGACCGGTCCGGACGGCGGGAGTCACCGAACCCTCACCCCCGTCATCGCCAGCCCCGGCATCGCCGCCGTCGTCGTCGACGCCAGGGCCGTCACCCGCGCCGTCGTCGGTGCCGCCGTCGCTGCCCGGGCCGTCACCGGTGTCCCCGCCCCCGCCACCGACGCCGTCCGCGGCGTAGGTCAGCGCCCCGTCGAGGACCGCGGTCCGGCCGTCGCGGGCGAACACGTGCACGTCGTAGGTGCCGGCCACGCGCTCCGGCGTGCGGAACACCAGCTCGGTGCGGGACGACGAGACCACCGTGGCCGGTGCGGCGTCACCGATGCGCACCCGCGCGTCGGAGGGCAGCGCCTCGCCGGTGATCGTGACCAGCGTCCCGCCGCCCAGCGCCACCCGCGTCGGGCTCAGGCCGGTGATGCGGAAGGCGTCGGTGCCGGGGAAGGACGCCTCGCCGCCGTCGTCCGGGACCGGGCCGACACCGGTGCCGGGATCCGCCCCGCTGCCGCTGTCGTCCGGACCGTCGCCGCCGCTGTCGCTGGTGTCGTCGCGGTCAGCACCGTCGGTGCCGCGGTCGGAGCCGCCGCCTGAGCTGCCGTCCGAGCCGCCGTCCGAGCCGCCGCCCGAGCCGCCGCCCGAGCCGTCGCCGGCCCCGCCGTCAGCACGGTCGCCGGATCCTTCGTCGGCCCCGTCGTCGGCACGTCCCGGGCCGCCGCCGGACCCCGCGTCGGACCCGCCGCCGGGCCCGTCGGAGCCGCCGTCGGACCCGGCGCCGGGACCTTCGGAGCCACCATCGGGGCCACCTTCGGGGCCACCATCGGACCCGTCGCCGGGACCATCGGAGCCACCATCGGACCCGCTCCCGGAGCCACCATCGGACCCGCTCCCGGACCCGCCGCCCGGTCCGCCGGTGCCCGCGTCGTCGTCGCCCGGCGCCGGCACGGCCGTGCCGACGAGCAGTGGAGCGGCATGGGCGCGGCCGACGGCGGTGAGGTCGCGGTGCAGCTGCACGGTGAGCACGTAGCGCCCGTCGCCGAGATCCAGCGTGGGGGAGAGGTCGAGGTCCTCGGGGGAGGCCGCCGTCCCCAGGTCGAAGCGGGCCTCGCCGGACTCGTCGGTGGTGACGGTCGTGTCGCCCAGCCGCACCTCCTCGTCGGCCACGGCCCAGATCTCGCCCTCGTGCAGCATGCCCAGGCCGAGGGTGACGGCGTACTCGCCGGACACCGCAGCCCCCGTGGCGGCCACGCCCGGCACGACCGGCCCCGCGGGCGCCGTCATGCCCGAGAACGTGTACCGCACGGCGGCCTCTGCCGGGTCGAGGGAGCCGACCGAGAGCCGGCCACCGGTCACCGACCGGCCCGCGAAGGCGGGGACGGGGTCGACGTCGTCCAGCAGCGCCTGCTTGAGCTCTTCCGCCGTCGCATCCGGCATGGCCGCGCGGTACAGCGCGTAGGCCGCGGCGACCTGCGGGGCCGCGATGGAGGTGCCGCCGACCAGCCGGTAACTGCCGTCGTTCCAGGTGGTGAAGACCAGGTCCCCCGGCGCGAACAGGTCGACCGAGGTCGCGCCGTACGCGGACGACGCGGTCATCCCGTCGGCGGCGTCCGAGTTGCCGACGGTCACCAGCGCGGGCTCGTCGTAGCTGGCGGGGTACATCGGCAGGGCGTCGCGGTCGGCGGCGTCGTTGCCGGCGGCGGCGACGACCAGCACGCCGTGGTCCCCGGCGTACTCGATCGCCGAGCGCAGGTACTCCTTGGGCCAGCCGGTCGGCAGGCCGCCCCAGGACGCGGTGATGACGTCGGCGCCGTTGTCCACGGCGTACCGGATGGCGCGGGCGCCGGCCACCAGGTCCACCGTGTTGCCGGTGCCGATGACCAGAGGCATGAGCGTCACGTCCGGCGCGACGCCGGCGGTGCCGTGGCCGTTGCCGGCCCGGCCTCCGGCGACCCCGGCGACGCTCACGCCGTGCGTGCCTCCGGGGCCGTTGTCGATGTCCGGTGTGCCGGTCGCGAAGTTCCAGCCGTGGCAGTCCCCGGCCAGGCCGTTGCCGTTCGTGTCCACCGACCCGCACGGCTCGTCGGGATTGGTCCACAGCGCGCCGGCGAGTTCCACGTGGTCGGAGTCGTAGCCGCTGTCGACGATGGCGATGACCATCCCCTCGCCGGTCCCGCCGGCCCAGCCCTCGGGGGCGTCCACGTCGGCGTCGACCTGGGCGGGCAGGTTGTAGGCGTTGCTCCCGGTGTTGTCCAGGTTGTAGCCGTAGAGCGGCTGGTACGGGTCGGTGAGCGTGCCGAGGACCGTGCCCACGGGCGAGAAGTCCGCATCGGCGACGCCGGGCAGCGCCTCGAGGTGGTGCGGCAGCAGTCCGTCGGTCGAGACGAGCGCGCGCCCCTCGCCGACGTCCTGGGCGTGCACGACGCCGTCGGTCCGGTTCAGCGCGCCGAGCAGATCAGCGGACACCGTGCCCGTGGCCGAGGTGACGACGAACCGGGTCAGCCCGTCACCGGGACCGAAGTCGGTGGCGACCGGCACCGCCGGCTGGGCCCAGGCCGCGAAAGCGGCCGCACCGGCGTACCCCGCGACGAGCGCGGCGGTCAGGACGACCGCCTGTACGGGCTTGCTCCTCATCCGTCGACCTCCGGACGCGCCGCACCGGACTCTCCGGCGGGGTCTGGCCGGAGTCCGGCGTCGACGGGCGTCATCGCTGGACGTCAACGGCAGGTCGGGCCGGGCGGTTGACCCCCGGACCGCTGATTCGCCCCGAAGGGGGGCCCGCCCGAGGTGTCCCTAGACTCCGCGGCATGCTGCTGTCCGACCGCGACATCACGGCCGCGATCGCCGAGGGTCGCCTCGGGATCGAGCCCTTCGACGCCGGGCTGGTGCAGCCCTCGAGCATCGACGTCCGGCTGGACCGCTACTTCCGGGTGTTCAACAACGCCCGCTACACCCACATCGACCCGGCCGTGCAGCAGGACGACCTGACCACCCTCGTCGAGCCCGACGGCGACGACCCGTTCGTCCTGCACCCCGGCGAGTTCGTGCTGGGGTCGACGCTGGAGGTCGTCTCCATCCCCGACGACCTGGCCGCCCGGCTGGAGGGCAAGAGCTCGCTCGGCCGGCTCGGACTGCTGACGCACTCGACGGCGGGCTTCGTCGACCCCGGCTTCTCCGGGCACATCACGCTGGAACTGTCCAACGTGGCCAACCTGCCGATCACGCTGTGGCCGGGGATGAAGATCGGTCAGCTCTGCATGTTCCGGCTGACCAGCGCAGCCGAGCACCCGTACGGCTCGACGGTCTACGGCTCGCGCTACCAGGACCAGCGGGGCCCGACGCCGTCCCGGTCGTTCCGCAACTTCAGCCGGACGGAGACGCGACGGTCCGGATCGTGACGGGCCGGTCCAGCTCGTCGTCGACGTAGCGGTCGCGCGTCACCGACCAGCCGGTGACCAGCAGGGCGAGGGCCGCGGCCAGGACGACCACGAACATGCCGACGTAGGAGCCGGTCAGTCCGAGGACGACGCCGACCAGCAGCGGGCCGCCGCCACCCATGATGTAGCCCCACCCCTGGACGACCGTCGCCAGCGCGGCGGTGGACTGCGGCGTCCGCGCCCGCATGCCCATGAGGGTGAGCGCCATCGCGAAGGCGCCCAGGCCGACGGCGAGGAACACCATCCACAGCCAGGCGACACCGGGGGCTACCCACAGCCCACCCCAGCCGACGAGGTAGGCGGCGACGAACGCGACCAGCAGGGGGCGCTGCCGGTGCTGGCGCACGGTGAGCGCCGGCACCACCGCATGCACCGGGATGACCAGCAGCTGGTTGAACCCGAGCAGCAGCCCCGCCGCCGCCGCGCTCATGCCCTCGTCGCGCAGGTACGAGGGCAACCAGCCGACCAGCACGTAGGCCTGCATCGACTGCAGGGCGAAGAAGCCGGCGAACGTCCACGCCAGCGGACTGCGCGCCAGCGACGACATGCGCACCATCTGGGGGGTCCGGCCGGCTCCCGGGGTGGCGCGGACGAGGAGCCACGGGACCGTCGCGACGAAGGCCAGGACCGCCCAGATACCGAGTGCCCAGCGCCAGCCGCCGTCGCCGACGGCGTGTGCGATGGGCGCGGCCGTGACCGAGGCCAGCGCGCCCCCGGCCGTCATCGCGCTGGTGTAGGCGCCGACGAGCAGGCCGGTCCGGTGCGGGAAGTACCGCTTGACCAGGCCGGGGAGCAGCACGTTGCCCAGCGCCCCGCCGACCATCGCGAGCACCGTGCCCGCGAGGAAGACCCCGAAGGACCCGGCCACCGCGCGGACGACCAGGCCGGCGGTCATGGCCAGCAGCGCCCCGGCCAGCACGTGGGCGTCGCGGAAGCGGGCCGACAACGACGGCCCGGCGAAGCCGATCGCCGCGAAGCAGAGCAGGGGAGCGGCCGTGATGAGTCCCGCGCCGCTGCTGGAGATCCCGAGATCGAGCCTGATCTCCTCCAGCACGGGGCCGACGCTGTTGACCGCCGTCCGGAGGTTCAGGGCGGTCAGGACGATCGCGACGCCGATCAGGAACAGCCCGCGGCGCTGCGATCCGGCGTCCGGGCCGACGGTCGTCGATGGCCCGGCGGTCGTCACCGGCCCATGGTCCCCCGCCCCGGTCGGGCGAGCGGACCCGGAGCGTTGTCGATCAGGTCACGGTCGATCAGGTCACGGTCGATCAGCTGTCCGCGCCGCGGTCGACCGGCGGGTGCTCCTCCGTGCCGGGCGCGGTGGCCGCGGAGCGCGCACCCGCGTCGTCCGCGCCCGGCGTGCCGACGGCCGGACCCGACGCGGCACCGACCGCTGCGGGGGCCATCGACCGCAGCAGGATCTGGCTGACGTCGAGCACCTCGACGTGCTCGCCGGCCTCGCCGTTCTGCTGCTTGGTCGTCACCGCGTCGGACAGCATCGTGATGCAGAACGGGCAGGCGGTGGAGATGACGTCGGGATCGAGCTCGAGCGCCTCCTCGGTGCGCTCGACGTTGATCCGCTTGCCGATCTTCTCCTCCATCCACATCCGCGCCCCGCCGGCGCCGCAGCAGAAGCCGCGGTCCTTGCAGCGGTGCATCTCCTGGGTGGACAGGCCGTCGACCGCGGCGAGGATCTCCCGCGGCGGGGTGTAGACCTTGTTGTGCCGGCCCAGGAAGCAGGGGTCGTGGTAGGTGACCTTGCGGTCGATCGGCGTGACGGGGGTGAGCCGCCCCTCCTCCACCAGCTTGCCGAGCAGCTGCGTGTGGTGGACGACCTCGTACTCGCCGCCGAGCTGCGGGTACTCGCGGCCGAGCGAGTTGAAGCAGTGCGGGCAGGTCGCGACGATCGTGCGCATGCCCGGCACGCGGCCCTCGAAGACGCCGTCGAGCGTGGCCACGTTCTCCTGGGCGAGCATCTGGAAGACGAACTCGTTGCCCATCCGCCGCGCGGGGTCGCCCGAGCAGGTCTCACCGGAGCCGAGGACGGCGAACCGGATGCCGGCCATGTGCAGGAGCTCGGCCACGGCCTTGGTGACCTTCTTGGCGCGGTCGTCGATGGCGCCGGCGCAGCCGACCCAGAACAGGTACTCGATGTCGTAGTCCAGCGGGCCGTCGGCGACCGGGATCTCGAAGTCCATCTCCTTGATCCACTCGTCGCGGGTGCTGGCCTGCACGCCCCACGGGTTGCCGCGGTTCTCCAGGTTGCGCAGCATCACGCCGGCCTCGGACGGGAAGCTGGACTCGATCAGCGTCTGGTAGCGGCGCATGTCCATGATGTGGTCGACGTGCTCGATGTCGACCGGGCACTGCTCCACGCACGCCCCGCAGCTGGTGCACGACCACAGGACGTCGGGGTCGATGACCCCGCCCTCCTCCAGCGTGCCGACCAGTGGGCGGTGCGCCTGGGCGTCGTCGCTGCCGGGGATCCGGGCGAAGCCCGACGTCCAGGCCTGCTCGTCGCTGGGCGCCAGGACGTCGAAGTCGGGGGCGGTCTCGCTCGCGGTCTTCTCGCCGAGCAGGTACGGGGCCTTGGCGTAGAGGTGGTCCCGCAGGTCCATGATCACCATCTTGGGACTGAGCGGCTTGCCCGTGTTCCACGCCGGGCACTGGCTCTGGCACCGCCCGCACTCGGTGCAGGTGGTGAAGTCGAGCATCCCCTTCCAGGTGAAGTCCTCGATCTTGCCCCGGCCGAAGGTGGCGTCCTCGTCGGGATCCTCGAAGTCGATCGGCACGCCGCCGCTGGTCATCGGCTGCAGCGGGCCGAGGGCGACGCCGCCGTCCGCCTCGCGCTTGAAGTAGATGTTGAAGAACGCGCTGAACCGGTGCCAGGCCACACCCATGTTCAGCAGCCGGGCGATCACCATCAGCCAGACCAGGCTCACGACGATCTTGACGAACGCGAGGACGCTGACCAGGTCGGCGTTGTCGGGGAACAGGCCGGCCAGGGCGCTGGAGACCGGGTGCTGCCACGCGGGGGTGTCGGTGAGGCCGGAGGCGATCTTGGCGGCGCGGATGCCGAGGATGCACAGGCCGACGGTCAGGACGACGGCCTCGACGAAGTAGCCGCGGCCCTGGTTGGTGCCGGCGAACCGGCTCCGGCGGCCCTTGAACCGCGGGGAGTCGTACTGGCGGCGGGCGATCAGGTACAGGATGCCGAGCACGGTTCCGGTGCCGATGAGGTCGACGAACAGCGTCCACAGGAAGAACTCGCCCACGAGCGGCAGGTGGAAGGCCGGGTTCCACACCTCGCCGAAGGCCTCGACCAACGTGAGGAACAGGCCGTAGAAGCCGACGAAGACGAACCAGTGGGCGATGCCGATGGACGACCACTTGAGCATCCGCGTATGGCCGACCGTCTCGATCAGCAGCGTCGTGAGCCGGTCCTTCAGCGGGCCGGACCGGGTGCCGTCGGGCTGGCCGGTCCGGATGATGCGCACCATGGCCCGCACCGCCCGGTACGCGGCGACCGAGGCCACGATCAGGAACAGGACGCTGATCGTCCCCAGGACGACCTGCAACGGGCCCATGGTCTCCCCTTCGCGATGCGTGCCGGCGAGGCACGCTTGGCACCCTAACCGCCGTCCCAGGAGGCTACTCGTCGGTAACTAAGGCCGTGCCGCAAGCCCGTGATCGCCGTCCGCGCGCTGGGAAGAGTGTGCGAACGCGGGAGCCGCGGTGTGGGGACGGAGGCCGCGGTCCGCGGCGGCTCCCGGCCCCGTGCGGCGGCTCCCGTCATGGTCATGCCGACCGCAACCGCCCTCGCGTCCGGGGGATGGCGAGGAAGCCGCGCACCGTCGGCCCGGGGTGAGCCAGGAGACCGCGAAGGCGCGCCTCGATGGCCGCCCACCCGCTCCCGAGGTCGGCGTCGGCCGCGCGGACCACGCGGATGTCGAGAGCGCGGAGTTCGTCCTCTCGGCGCTTCTCCTCCCACAGCACCTGTCGGGGATCGCGGTCGCGCCAGGGGTCGGCGTACTTGACGCGCCCGTCGAACTCGAAGGCGACGGCCTGCGCCTCGTACCAGGCATCCAGGACGGCGACCAGCCGTCCGCCGACACGGATCTCCACCTGCAGGTCGTCCGGCGGGAGGCCGGCCCCGATGAGGCGCAACCGCCCGAGGGTCTCGAGCGCCGACTCTGCGCGACCGTCGCAGAGTTCGACCGCCCGGCGTGCACGCGGAGCGCCTGGCCACTGGCGTTGAGCCGCGAGGGTGGCGCGCACCTGGTCGACCGTGACCTTTCCGGCGAGCAGGGCCGCGTCCAGCGCCACGACCGCGTCCTCGAGCTGCCATTCCCGGGCGCAGTCGGCCAGCGTGCGGGCCGCCGTGGTGAGTCGGAGCGGACCGACCCGGACCACGTCCGGAGCCGGGAGCGCGGCCCGGGTGATCCGGAAGCCGTCGCCCGACCGCCACCGTCCCGGGTCGGTCAGCCGGACGATCCGATCGGCGCGCCGCGGGACGGTGAGCCCCAGCAGGCGGGCGGCGGACACGTGGCTGACGGCCGCGCCGGGTCGATCCGCCGACAGCACGACGGCCAGGCACTCGCGAGCGTGCCGGTGCTTCTCGAGCGCCCACTGCTCGGCCGGTGCGTACACGCCCCGGCGCACTGCCACCCACGCCCCGGTCGAGACCAACCCGCGGACCTCGTCGGGCCCGTAGCCGGCGCGGCGTGCATCGGCGGCCGTGAAGACGCCCAACTGACGATCCACGACGTCGCGGAGCAGGGGATGCACGCCAGCAGTGTCGTGCCTCGTCGCGCGCCGAACCGTCGCCCGCGAGGATCTGTGGACAGGGGGAGACGAGGGCCGCGGTAGGGGGACCGGGGCCGCGGTCTGCGGCGGTTCCCGGCCCGGTGTCGCGGCTCTCGTCCACGCCGCGACCCGATCAGGCGAGCCGTGAACCCGCACCCGGGAACATCGGCGGACGACGTGCCGTTAGGGTGGGCAGGAAAGTTGAGCGACCTCGACGCAAGTCGTCGTTCGGCACCCCCAGGGACCAGCACCACCGAGAACGCATCACGGAAGAGAGGCCACCTCCATGGCTCGAGCGGTCGGTATCGACCTCGGCACCACCAACTCCGTCGTCACCGTCCTCGAAGGCGGCGAGCCGACGGTCATCGCGAACTCCGAGGGCTCGCGCACCACGCCGTCCGTGGTCGCCTTCGCCAAGAACGGCGAGGTCCTCGTGGGCCAGTCGGCGAAGAACCAGGCGGTCACCAACGTCGACCGCACCATCCGCAGCGTCAAGCGCGAGATGGGCACCGACTGGAAGTCGCCGGAGATCGACGGCAAGCGCTACACCCCGCAGGAGATCAGCGCGCGCGTGCTGCAGAAGCTCAAGCGCGACGCCGAGACCTACCTGGGCGAGCCGGTCACCGACGCGGTCATCACCGTGCCGGCCTACTTCGAGGACTCCCAGCGGCAGGCCACCAAGGAGGCCGGCGAGATCGCGGGCCTCAACGTCCTGCGCATCGTCAACGAGCCGACCGCGGCCGCGCTGGCCTACGGGCTGGACAAGGGCGAGACCGAGCAGACGATCCTCGTCTTCGACCTCGGCGGCGGCACCTTCGACGTCTCGCTGCTCGAGATCGGCGAGGGCGTCATCGAGGTGAAGGCCACCGCTGGTGACAACCACCTCGGCGGCGACGACTGGGACGAGCGGGTCGTCAAGCACCTGGTGCAGACGTTCAACGCCTCCAACGGCATCGACCTGTCCAAGGACAAGCTGGCCATGCAGCGCCTCCGCGAGGCTGCCGAGAAGGCCAAGATCGAGCTGTCGGGCGCCCAGTCGACCAACATCAACCTGCCCTACATCACCGCCGGCGCCGAGGGCCCGCTGCACCTCGACGTCACGATCACCCGCGCCGAGTTCCAGCGGCTGACCCAGGACCTCCTCGAGCGCACCCGCGCGCCGTTCAACCAGGTCGTCCGCGACGCCGGCATCTCGGTCGACAAGATCGACCACGTCGTCCTCGTGGGTGGCTCCACCCGCATGCCGGCCGTGAGCGACCTCGTCCGGGAGCTCACCGGCGGCAAGGAGCCCAACAAGGGCGTCAACCCCGACGAGGTCGTCGCGATCGGTGCCGCGCTGCAGGCCGGCGTCCTGCGCGGCGAGGTCAAGGACGTCCTGCTGCTCGACGTCACCCCGCTGTCCCTGGGCATCGAGACCAAGGGCGGGATCATGACCAAGCTCATCGAGCGCAACACCACCATCCCGACCAAGCGCTCGGAGATCTTCACGACGGCCGACGACAACCAGCCGTCGGTGCAGATCCAGGTCTTCCAGGGCGAGCGCGAGATGGCCGCCTACAACAAGAAGCTCGGCATGTTCGAGCTGACCGGTCTGCCGCCGGCGCCGCGCGGCGTCCCGCAGATCGAAGTGGCCTTCGACATCGACGCGAACGGCATCGTGCACGTCACGGCGAAGGACCTCGGCACGGGCAAGGAGCAGTCGATGACCATCACCGGCGGCTCGGCCCTGCCCAAGGACGACATCGAGCGCATGATGAAGGACGCCGAGGCGCACGCCGAGGAGGACAAGAAGCGGCGTGACGAGGCCGAGACGCGCAACCTCGCCGAGTCGCTGCAGTACCAGACCGAGAAGTTCCTGGCCGAGAACGGCGACAAGATCCCGGCCGAGAAGAAGGACGAGCTCGGCGAGGCGCTGACCGAGCTGCGCAGCGCGCTCGGTGGCTCGGACATCGCCGCGATCAAGGCCGCGCAGGAGAAGGTGGCCCGCGTCAGCCAGGAGGTCGGCGGGGCGATGTACGCCCAGCAGGCCGAGGCTGCCGGCGGGGCCGCGGGCACGGGTGCCGCTGACGGCGCGCCGGGTGACGGGCAGCCCGGCGACACCACGTCGGACGACGACGTCGTGGACGCCGAGATCGTCGACGAGGACACCGACAAGAAGTGAGCCCGCAGCACCAGCCGGAGGAGGATGCGCCGCGCGTCGTGATCCGCGACAAGCGGCGCATCGACCCGGTGACCGGTGCGGTGCGGACGCCGGCCGGCACGCAGCCGGCCGGCGTCCCGCCCGGTGCGCCGGGAGCCGATGCGACCACCGCAGCCCCAGGGGAGCAGATGAGCGAGCAGGACACGAGCCCGACCGACCAGCCCGTCGCCGCGTCCCCGCCGGACGCCGGCGCCGGCGCGGGCGCGGACGGCGGAATCGACGACCAGGCCCGCCAGCTGGCCGAGCGCACCGAGGACCTGCAGCGGGTCACCGCCGAGTACGCCAACTACCGCCGGCGGGTCGACCGCGACCGGCAGCTGATGGTCGACCAGGCCGCGGAGCGGTTCGCCGCGCAGCTGTTCCCGATCGTCGACGACCTGGAGCGGGCCCGCGACCACGGGGAGCTGACCGGCGGGTTCAAGTCGGTCGCCGACCGGATCCTCGGGCTGCTCGACGGTCTGGGGGTCCAGACGTTCGGCGCGGCGGGCGACCCGTTCGACCCGTCGCTGCACGAGGCGGTCATGCACTCGACGTCCGCCGAGGTGTCGGAGCCGACCGCGACCACGGTGCTGCGGCAGGGGTTCCGCCGGGGCGACCGGATCCTGCGGCACGCGATGGTTGCGGTGACCGAACCGGAGGCGCCGGCCCCGGCCGAGCCCGCGGCCACCGACACCACGGCCGACCCGGCCTCCGACTGACCCAGGAAGGGGGCGGAATGACGCAGCCGATGGCTTCGAGTTCCCCACCGAAGGTGCGTCTGTTGGACCGGCCGCAGGCTTCGAGTTCCCCAGCGGAGCTGTGATGAGCACCCGCGACTTCATCGAGAAGGACTACTACGCCGCACTCGGCGTCCCCAAGGACGCCGACGCGGCAGCCATCAAGAAGGCCTACCGCAAGCTGGCCCGCGACCTGCACCCGGACAAGAACCCGGGCAACACGGAGGCGGAGAACAAGTTCAAGGAGGTCTCCGAGGCCTACGACGTGCTGTCGGACGCCAAGCGGCGCACGGAGTACGACGAGGCGCGCCGGCTGTTCGGGGCCGGGGCCGGCCGGGCCGGCTTCCCCGGCGGCGGCGGCTTCCCGGGCGGTGGGTTCCCGGGCGGCGGCACCGGCCAGCCGTTCGACCTCGGTGACCTGTTCGGCGCTGCGGGCGGGACGACCGGTGCCCGCGGTGCCGGTGGCCTCGGCGACATCCTGGGCGGGCTGTTCGGGGGCGGTGCCGGTGCGCCGCGCGGCCGCGGCACGGCGGCCGGGCCGGCGCGCGGTCAGGACGTCGAGACCGAGGCGACCCTCTCCTTCGAGGAGGCCGTCCTCGGCGTCACGGTGCCCCTGCGCATGCAGAGCCCCGGCACCTGCCAGACCTGTACCGGCAGCGGGGCGAAGCCGGGCACCAGCCCGCACACCTGCCCGGTCTGCCAGGGCGCCGGGGTGACCAGCCGCAGCCAGGGCGCCTTCGCGTTCTCCGAGCCGTGCCGCAACTGCCGCGGGACCGGCCAGGTCGTCGACGACCCGTGCCCGACGTGCGGCGGCAACGGCATCACCACCCAGACCCGCACCATCACCGTGCGGATCCCCGCGGGGGTCAAGGACGGCCAGCGCATCCGGCTGGCCGGCAAGGGCGCCCCCGGACGGCGCGGTGGCCCGGCCGGCGACCTGTTCGTCGTCGTCCACGTGTCCGAGCACGAGCTGTTCGGCCGCAAGGGCGACGACCTGACCCTGACGGTGCCGATCACCTTCGTCGAGGCAGCACTCGGAACGACGCTGACCGTGCCGACCCTCGACGGCAGCGTGTCGCTCAAGGTGCCGGCGGGCACCGCCAGCGGCCGGACGCTGCGCGTGCGTGGCCGGGGGGTGCCCGGCAAGGGGCGCTCCGGAGACCTGCTGGTGACGCTCGAGGTGGCCGTTCCGGTGCGGCTCACCCCCGAGCAGCGGGAGCTGCTGGAGAAGCTGGCGGTGGAGATGGACGAGGACCCTCGGCCGCAGATCACGGCCGCCGTCCGAGCCGGGAGCGAGCGATGACCTCGGCCCCGCCGGACGCCGCCGCGCCGCTGCCCGACGACGCACCGGTCTTCGTCATCTCGGTGGCGGCCGAGCTCGCCGGCATGCACGCCCAGACCCTGCGGCAGTACGACCGGCTGGGTCTGGTCCGCCCCGGCCGCACCAGCGGCGGGGGGCGGCGCTACAGCCCCCGCGACGTGGCGCTGCTCCGTGAGGTGCAGCGGCTGTCCCAGGAGGACGGCGTCAACCTCGCCGGCATCAAGCGGATCATCGAGCTCGAGTCGCAGGTCGAGGCGCTGCAGGCCCGTGTGCACGAGCTGCTCGGCGAGCTCGAGGACGCCGAGCGGCGTCGCATCGCCGCCGAGACCACGGTCCAGGCGGCGATGCACGGGGGCTACCGAGGCGACCTCGTGCCGATGCGGCCGAGCACCAGCGCCCTGGTGATCTGGCGCCCCCAACCTCGCTGATCACGGACGAGATCTGCACACTCGTACGCATCGAGGCCGGGAAGCGTACGAGTGTGCAGATCTCGCCGGGTCAGGAGCGCAGCGCCGACGCCGGCAGCCCGCGGATCGAGGCGTCGAGCACCTCGACGGTGTGCGCCATCCCGATGTCGACGCCCTGCCGCTGCAGCGACGAGGCGACCTGCATCAGGCACCCGGGGTTCGCCGTCACCAGCAGCGCGGCGCCCGTCGAGCCGATGTTGTGGGCCTTGCGGTCGCCGAGCTCGCGGGCGGGCTCGGGGTTGAGGATGTTCCAGATCCCGGCAGAGCCGCAGCACAGCTCCGCCTCCGGGATCTCGCGGACCTCGAGGCCGGGGATGCCGCGCAGCAGCTCGCGCGGCTGCACCCGGATGCCCTGGGCGTGGCCGAGGTGGCAGGCGTCGTGGTACGCCGCGCTCACCTCCAGCGGGTGCCGCGTCGCCACCGGCCCCAGCTCGACCAGGAACTCGGCGATGTCGCGGGTCCTCCCGGCGAACTGCTTCGCCCGCTCCGCGTAGTCCGGGTCCTCCTCGAGCAGGGTCGCGTACTCCTTCATGCTCGACCCGCAGCCGGCCGCGTTGACGACGACGGTGTCCACGCCGGTGGCCTCGAAGGTGTCGATCAGGCGCCGCGCGTAGCGCTGCGCCTCCTCCTCCCGGCCGTTGTGCACCGAGAGCGCACCGCAGCAGCCCTGGCTCTTCGGGACGACGACGTCGCAGCCCTCGGCCGACAGCACGCGGGCGGTCGCCGCGTTGACCTGCGGGAAGAACTCGCCCTGCACGCACCCGGTGAGCAGCCCGACGACGGCGCGGCGGGTGCCCTGTGCGGGAATCCGCTCGGGCAGCCGCTCCGGCTTGGCCAGCCGCGGCGCGAGGCCGGCCATGGTCGCGAGCTTCGGCGAGATCTTCTCGAGCACACCGCTGCGCTCGACCAGCTTCTGCAGGCCGGTCGCCTGGAACGCCCGCAGCGGCCCCCGCATCGCCCGCAGCCGCTTCTTGTGGGGGAAGAGCGCGAAGATCGCCGCGCGGAGCGCCCGGTCGTGCGGGTCACGGCGGTGGTTGCGCTCGACCTGCGCCCGCGTCGCCTCGATCAGGGCGTCGTACTGGACGCCGGACGGGCAGGCCGTCACGCACGCCATGCAGCCCAGGCAGGCGTCGTAGTGCTGCACCATCGAGTCGGTCATCGGCTCGCCCTCGAGCCCCGACTTCATCAGGTAGATGCGCCCGCGCGGGGAGTCCATCTCCTCGCCCCACAGCGTGTACGTGGGGCAGGTGGGCAGGCAGAAGCCGCAGTGCACGCAGTCGCCGATCAGGGCGGCGGACGGCGGCCGGTGGTCGTCGAACGCGCCGCCGGGAGCGGGCACCGTCGTCTCGGCCGGAGTGTTGGCACGCTCGGTCGAGCTGGTCATCTCAGATACCCCCCACGTACCGGCTGCTCACAGCCCACCCACGAACCGTCCGGGCGCCAGGCGGCGCTCCGGGTCGAACTGCTCCTTCACGCGGCGCATGAGGTCCAGCGCCGGCACCGGACCCCAGACGTCGACGGCCTCCTTGACCGCCGGCGGCCCGTCGACCACCACCAGCGACCCCCCGACCTCGACGGACGCGGCGCGCACCTGCTGCACCAGCCGGGCCACCGCGGCCGGGTCGGCGTCGGCGGGCAGGGCGCCGTAGGCGACCCCGGCGCCGGCCGAGCCGCGCAGTCGCAGGTCCAGGCCGGTCGAGTCGGCCGCGGCCCGGGCCGCCGCGAGCACGCGGGCCAGCCCGGACAGCGCGAAGGTCAGCTTCAGGGCGACCTCGCCCGCGGTCCACGGGAACGCGCCCCACCCGTCGGCGACGTCGGAGGCCTCGCCGCCGGCACCGAGCAGACCCAGCGCCGTCCGCTCCCGGCCGGTGACACCGGCCTCGATGCCCTCGAGGAGCACGCTCATGGTGCCGCCGTCCGCGCCCGCCTCGATTTCGAGTGCGGCGGGCACGACCTGCGCGTGCAGCACGGCCTGGGCCATCCGCTGGGCCTCCTCCGGCCGGTCGAACCGGGCGGTCACCAGCCGGCGGGCAACCGGGAGCGGGTGCAGCCGGAAGAAGGACTCGGTGATGACCGCCAGGGTTCCGAACGAGCCGATCATCAGCTTGCCGAGGTCGTAGCCGGCCACGTTCTTGACCACCCGGCCGCCGGCCTTGGCCACCACCCCGTCGGCACGCACGACCGTCACGCCGATCAGCAGGTCGCGCGCCGAGCCGAACGCCATCCGGCGCGGGCCGCTGAGGTTGGTCGCCAGCGCACCGCCGACCGAGGCCCCGCCGAGCGGGTCGTCGAGGGCCAGCCGCTGGCCGGCCCCGGCCACGGTCTCCTGGACGGCGGACAGCGGGGCACCGGCCTGGGCCCGGACGATCAGGTCTCCGGCGGCGTGGTCGAGGACCGCCGACATCCGGCTCAGGTCGACGACCAGGTCGGCCCGCTCCGGGGGCAGCCCCCAGGTCGTCTTGGTGCCGTTGCCGCGCGGGACGACGGTCAACCCCGCGTCCGCGGCGGCGCGCAGCACCTCGGCCACCTCGTCGGTGGACGAAGGGCGGGCGACGAGCGTGGGGGAGACGCCGTCGACGGCGTCGTCCGGACCGGCCTCGCGCACGTCGTCGCAGGCGGCGTCCAGCGCGGTGCGGGCCTTGGTGAGGTCGAGGGAAGGTGCCGACATCAGAAGGCCTCCGCCACGCCGGCCTCGACCAGCGGGTGCGCACCCTTGCGCTTGCCGGGTATCTCGCCACACAGCCGCGGGGTCGGGAAGACCTTGCCCGGGTTGGCCACGCCCGCCGGGTCGAAGGCGCAGCGCACCAGTTGCATCGTGTCCAGGTCGTCGTCGGTGAACATCTTGGGCATGTAGGCGGCCTTGTCGATGCCGACGCCGTGCTCGCCGGTGATGGAGCCGCCGTTGGAGATGCAGAGGTCGAGGATCGCGCCGCTGACCTTCTCCGCGGCCTCGCCGGCGCCCTCGACCGCGTCGTCGAAGAGCACGAGGGGATGCAGGTTGCCGTCGCCGGCGTGGAAGACGTTGGCCACCCGGACGCCGGAGGACGACGACAGCTCGTCGATCGCGCGCAGCACCTCGGGCAGCGCCGTCCGGGGGATGACGCCGTCCTGGACGATGTAGTCGGGGCTGATCCGGCCCACCGCGGCGAAGGCGGACTTGCGGCCCTTCCAGATCAGCGCGCGCTCGGCGGGGTCGGTGGCCAGCCGCTCCTCGAACGCGCCGTTCTCGCGGCACATCCGCTGCACCTGGGCCAACTCGTGCTCCACCTCGACCTCCGCGCCGTCGAGTTCGATGACCAGCACGGCGCCGGCGCCCTCGGGGTAGCCGCAGTGCGTCGCGGCCTCGGCGGCCTCGATGGCGAGGGCGTCCATCATCTCGATCGCGGCCGGCACGATGCCCGCGCCGATGATCGCCGAGGTGGCCGCGCCCGCGTCGTCCGTCGTCCGGAAGCCGGCCAGCAGCGTCCGCACGTCCTCGGGCAGCCGGGTGAGCTTCACGGTGACCGCCGTGGCGATGCCGAGGGTGCCCTCGGAGCCGACCACGGCGCCGAGCAGGTCGTAGCCGGGGGCGTCGGGTGCCGGGCCGCCGAGTTCGACGATCTCGCCCTGGGGCGTCACGAACTCCGCGCCGAGCACGTGGTTGGCGGTGAACCCGTACTTCAGGCAGTGCGCGCCGCCGGAGTTCTCGGCCAGGTTGCCGCCGATCGAGCAGATCTGCTGGCTGCTCGGGTCGGGGGCGAAGTAGTAGCCCGCCGGCGTGGCCGCGCGGGTGATGTCGAGGTTGATGACGCCGGGCTCGACGAGCGCGCGCTGGTCCTCGCGCCGGATCTCGCGGATGGCACGCATGCGGGCCGTGACGACCAGCACGCCGTCGGCGCGGGGGAGCGCGCCACCGGACAGGCCGGTGCCCGACCCCCGCGCCACGAACGGGACGCCGTTGTCGGCGCACGCGCGGACGACGGCGGCCAGCTGCTCGGCGTTCTCCGGCAGGACGACCAGCGCCGGGGTGACCCGGTAGTGGGCCAGCCCGTCGCACTCGTAGGTGCGCAGCCGGATGTGGTCGTCGATGATGGCGTCCTCCGGCAGCGCGGCGCGGGCCGCGCGGGTCACCGCCGCCATGGCCTCGGGATTCGACCCGGCCCGGCCGGTCGCCTCGGTGTCCTCCGGGGCGACCGGGCCGGGCACCGGCCCCGCCGTCGTCTGCGTTCCATGGGTGACGCTCATGGGAGTGCCCTTCCGATCGGCGGGTCGGTCGCGAGCGGCACTCATCGCCACGAGTGCCGCGACGTCCCGGGCTACGGCATCCGCTGGTAGGCCGGCAGCGTGAGGAAGTCCGGGTACTCGTCGGCCAGCGACGTCTCGACGAACAGCGACCGGGCCTCGTCCCAGCGGCCGGAGGCGAACGCCTCGCCGCGGGACTTCTCGATCGCGGCCATCTCCTCGTCGACGATCTGCTCGACGAGCTCCCGGGTGACCTTCGTGCCGTTGGAGAGCGTCACGCCGTTGTTCAGCCACTGCCACACCTGGCTGCGGCTGATCTCGGCCGTGGCGGCGTCCTCCATCAGGTTGTTGATGCCGACCGCGCCGTTGCCGCGCAGCCACGCCTCCAGGTACTGGATGCCGACGCTGATGTTGCTGCGCAGGCCCTCCTCGGTCACCTCGCCCGGCGTGGACTTGACGTCGAGCAGCTGCGCGGCGGTGACGTGCACGTCCTCGCGCAACTTGTCGATCTGGTTCGGCCGGTCGCCCAGCACCGCGGTGAAGACCTCCTTGCAGATCTCCACCATGCCCGGGTGGGCCACCCAGGAGCCGTCGAAGCCGTCGCCGGCCTCGCGCTCCTTGTCGGCCTTGATCTTGGCGAACGCCTGCTCGTTGATCGCCGGGTCCTTGGACGGGATGAAGGCGGCCATGCCGCCGATCGCGTGGGCGCCGCGCTTGTGGCAGGTGCGCACGAGCAGCTCGGTGTAGGCCCGCATGAACGGTGCCGTCATCGTCACGGAGTTGCGGTCGGGCAGCAGGAAGTCCTCGCCGCGGGTGCGGAAGGTCTTGATGACGCTGAACATGTAGTCCCAGCGCCCGGCGTTGAGCCCGGCCGAGTGGTCGCGGAGCTCGTAGAGGATCTCCTCCATCTCGAACGCGGCCGGGTAGGTCTCGATCAGAACGGTGGCGCGGATGGTGCCGCGGGGGATGCCGAGGTGGTCCTGGGCGAGGTTGAACGCGTCGTTCCAGAGCCGCGCCTCGAGGTGGCTCTCCATCTTGGGCAGGTAGAAGTACGGCCCCTTGCCCTTGTCGATCTGCTTCTGGGCGCTGTTGGCCATGTAGAGACCGAAGTCGACGAGGCTGCCGGAGGTCTCCTCGCCGTCGACGAGGATGTGCTTCTCCGGCAGGTGCCAGCCGCGGGGGCGGACGACGATGGTCGTGAGCTCCTCGTCGGGGCGCAGCTCGTACTTCTTGCCGTCCGGGTTCTCGAAGGTGAGTGTGCGGTCCAGCGCGTCCTTCAGGTTGATCTGGCCGTTGACGACGTTCTCCCACGCGGGGGTGTTGGCGTCCTCGAGGTCGGCCAGCCACACCTTGGCACCGGAGTTGAGCGCGTTGATGGTCATCTTGCGCTCGGTCGGGCCGGTCATCTCGACGCGGCGGTCCTCCAGGCCGGGAGCCGGGGGAGCCACCTGCCACGAGTCGTCCTCGCGGATCGCGGCGGTCTCGGCCAGGAAGTCCAGGGTGCCGCCGGCGGCCAGGGCCGCGACCCGCTCGCGACGCTTGGCGAGCAGCTCCTTGCGACGTCCGCCCAGCTCGCGGTTGAGCTTGGCGACCAGTTCGAGGGCCTCGGGGGTCAGTACCTCGTCGGCCCGGTCGACCGGTGCGCCGGTGACCTCGACGCCGTCCACGTGGGTGGCCATGTCTCTCCTCGGGGTCGTCCTGCGACGTCTCGTCGCTAGTCTGTGGTCTACCGCACAGCGCGCCGGAGCGCGCGTCGGGAGCTCGGTCGAGCGAATCTCGTGACTTTCCATCATGTGGAAGGTAAAGTTCGCTCTCCGGTAAACGCTAGTACCGGCCCGTGGGCCGGTCAAACGGGGGCCGGTGTTGTCACGCCTGCAGGAGGAGATGGCGGTATGGCCGGCCAGGCCGACGGTGTCCAGTCGCTCGAGCGCGCGTTCCTGCTGCTCGAGCTGATGGCCGAGGACGGCGGGGAGGTACCGCTGTCCCGGCTCGCCGTCGAGAGCGGCCTGCCGCTGTCGACGATCCACCGGCTGGTCCGCACGCTGGTCGCGCGCGGCTACGTCCGGCAGCTGCCCTCGCGCCGCTACGTCCTCGGCCCGCGGCTGATCCACCTCGGTGAGAGCTCCTCGCGGACGCTGGGCACCTGGGCCCGGCCGCACCTGTCCGACCTGGTCGACGGCACCGGCGAGACGGCGAACATGGCCATGCTCGACGGCGACCGCGTCGTCTACGTGGCGCAGGTGCCCTCGCGGCACTCGATGCGGATGTTCACCGAGGTGGGCCGGCGCGTGCACCTGCACTGCACCGGCGTCGGCAAGGCGCTGCTGGCCCAGCTGCCCCGCGACACCGCCCGCGAGCTGGTCGAGCGCGCCGGCATGCCACGTCGCACGCCGCGCACGATCACCGACCCGGACGAGCTCATGGCCGAGCTCGCCCGGATCAGCGCCCAGGGCTACTGCCTCGACGACGGCGAGCAGGAGACCGGCGTCCGGTGCATCGCCGTCCCGGTGGTGGGCGGACCGGCTCAGACGGCGATCTCGGTGTCCGGCCCGGAGGGCCGGCTGCCGATGGAGCACGTCCCGCAGATCGTGGAGCTGCTCACGGCGACCGCCGCCGAGCTCGCCGCCGAGCTGAAGGACTCCGGCGGCGCGCCCCTCAGCGCCCGGTCCAGCTGACCTGACCGCGGTCCACGAACGCCCGCACCCCCGCCCGGAAGTCCTCGCTGCCGAAGACCTCGCGCACGAGGTCGTCGCCGTCAGGCAGGGCCGCCCGGCGCAGCCGGGCGACCGCCTGACCGGCAGCCTTCATGCTCAGCGGCGCGTGGCTCAGCAGCGTGCCGACGAGCCCGGCGAGAGCCTCGTCGAGGCCACCCTCGTCGACCACCTCGCTGACGAAGCCCGCGCCGTGCGCGTCCTCGGCGGTCAGCAGCCGTGCCCGCAGCAGCATGTCCAGCGTCCGGGCGGGCCCGAGGTGGTACACCAGCAGCGAGTAGGTGTTCATCGACAGGCAGTTGCCGAGCGTGCGCGCGATCGGGACGCCGAACCGTGACCTGTGGGTGGCGATCCGCAGGTGGCAGGCGGCGGCCAGCGCCAGGCCGCCGCCGACGCACGCGCCCTCGACCGCGGCGATCGTGGGGACGGTGACGTCCTCGAGCCGGTTCACGACCCGCTCGATCCGCTCCTCGTACGCGATCCCGTCGTCGCCGCTGGTGAACTCCAGGAACTGCGCGATGTCGGTGCCGGCGACGAACGCACGTCCGCCTGCGCCGCGCAGCACCAGCACCCGCACCGAGTCGTCGGAGTCGGCGCGCTCGCAGGCCGCCTCGAGCCCCTCGTACATCGCGAAGGTCATCGCGTTGCGCTGCTCGGGCCGGTTGAAGGTGACGGTGAGGACGGCGCCGTCCTGGCCGACCTGCAGGTCGTCGGTCACGCGCTCGCCTCCTCGGGTGCGACGGCGTCCACGACGTCGGAGGGGACGCCTGCCCGGGTGAGGACGGCGCGGGTGTCGGCGCCCAGCGGGGGCCCGGCGTGGGACCGCACGGCCGGCGTGCCGGAGAGCCGCATGGGCGAGCCGATCTGCCGTTGCGGGGGCAGCTGCGGGTGCGGGGCGTCCCAGAAGAAGTCGCGGGTCCGCAGGTGCTCGTCGGTGAAGACCTGGCCGTAGTCGTTGATCGGCGCGCAGGGCACCCCGGCCTCGCCGAGGGCGGCCAGGAGGTCGTCGGTGGTCCGGGTGGTCGTGTGCGACTCGATGACGCCGGTGAGCTCGTCGCGCAGCGCGTGCCGCCGGGTCGCGTCGGCGTAGCGCGGGTCGGCGAGCTCGTCCTCCATGCCGAGGGTCCGGCAGAGCCCGGCCCACGTGTTGGGCGTGTTGGCGCCGATGGTGATCCAGCCGTCCGCCGTCCGGAAGGCCTGGTACGGCGCCTGGCTCTGGTGTGCCGAGCCCAGCGGGCCGCCCACCTCGCCGGTGGCGAAGTACTTGCCCGCCTCCCAGACCGCGAGGCTCACCCCCGCCTCGAACAGCGAGACGTCGATGGTCTGCCCGACACCGGTGCGGTCGCGCTCGCGGAGGGCCGCCGTCACCGCGAGGGCCAGGTAGAGGCCGCAGACCAGGTCGCAGACCGGGACGCCGACCTTCACCGGTTCGCCGCCCGGCGTCCCGGTGATGCTCATGATGCCGCTGCGGGCCTGCGCCATGATGTCCAGACCGGGCAGGGGCGCGAGCGGGCCGTCCTGGCCCCAGCCCGAGCCCGAGGCGTAGACGATCCGGGGGTTGACCGCCCGGACCGCCGCCGCGTCGAGCCCGAGCCGCGCCATCGCCCCGGGGCGCAGGTTCTCGACCACGACGTCGGCGGTCTCGACGAGGGCGAGGAACGCCTTCTTGCCGGCCTCGGACTTCAGGTCGAGGGCGACGGACTCCTTGTTCCGGTTCAGCCGCAGGTAGGGCGAGCTCTCCCCCTCCACGAACGGCCCGCTGGCGCGTACCGGGTCCCCGGACCGCGGGTCCTCGATCTTGATCACCTCGGCGCCGAGGTCGGCCAGCTGCATCGAGGCGAAGGGGGCCGCCATGAAGACGCCCACCTCCAGCACCCGGACGCCGGTCATCGGCGGCCGTGCCTCCGTCGCATCGGTGGTCGTCACGTGCTCCTCCGTTTCGTGGGGCGAGATCTGCACACTCGTGCGCTTCGCGGCCCCGAACCGTACGAGTGTGCAGATCTCGTGGCCGGGATTGCGACTGCGCCCCGGAGGGCCAGGGCCGTCCGGGGCGCAGTCAGGAGTGTCGTCACGGCCGCGGGCGGCCGCCGGGGTGGGTCACAGCCAGCCCGGCACCACCAGGACCAGCCAGGTGACCAGCGGGATGACAGCGACCATCGAGAAGCCCCAGATCATCAGCGTCTTGAACACCTTCTCGCGCTCGGCCTCCTGTGCGTTCGCGACGACCAGGGCGCCGCTGGTGGAGAACGGGCTCGAGTCGACGATCGAGGACGACAGCGCCAGGGCGGTGATCAGGCCGATGGCGCCGATCGAGTTGTCCCCCAGGAGGAACGGCACGGCGAGCGGGATCAGCGCACCCAGGATGCCCGTCGTCGAGGCGAAGGCCGAGACGACCGCACCGATGTAGCAGATCAGCAGCGCGGCGATCAGCGGTGCGCCCAGCGCGGCCACCTGGTCGCCGAGCCAGCCGGGGGTGTCGACCTCCTGCATGAGACCGACGTAGGTCACGATGCCGCAGATCAGCAGGACGGTCGGCCAGGCGATCTGGCCCACGGCGCCCTTGGCGCCCCGCGGAGCGATGACCGACAGGATCACGCCGACGGTGATGGCCAGCAGGCCGATGTCGAGCTCCAGCGGAAGCAGCGCGCCGAGGACCAGGATGCCCAGGCCGACGAGGGTGATCGTCCGGTCCCGGTCGAGGGAGGTGACCGGTCCGGTCGGGGCGTCCTCCTTGATCGCGGTGGTCTGCACCGCGCGGTCCTCGGCCCGCTCCTCCGCGCTGCCGTGGACGTGGCCGGGTGTGCCGTGCCGCGGGTTGGCGCCGGGGCTGCCGGCCGGCGTCCCCGTGCTGCTGCTGACGGCGGCGCCGCCGGTGGAGGTGCTGCCGACCGCCGTGCCGCGGGCGTCGGGGCCGCCGGCCGCTTCTGCCTCGAGCTCCTCGGGCCGGACCCCGCCCAGCAGCTTCTTGCCGCCGAACAGGAAGAACACCACGATGCTGAGCAGGATGTTCGCGACGATCGAGGCGCCCCAGAGGAACAGTGGGCTGCCGGGCAGGTCGTTGTCCGCGACCACGGTGTTGGTGATCGAGCCGAAGATCGACAGCGGCGAGAACCCGCCGGCCGTGGCGCCGTTGATGATGAACAGACCCATGAGCAGCGGGTTGATGCCGTAGCGCCGGGCGAAGGACATGCCGACCGGGGCGATGATGGCGACGACGGCCGGGACCACACCGCCGATCGCGGTGAGGATGCCGGTGACCGTGAACATCGCCCACGGGATCGCCGCCAGGCGCCCGCCGGACGCCTTCACGGCCGCATGCACGAGCCAGTCGACGGTTCCGTTGTTCTTCGCGATCGCGAAGAGGTAGGTGACCCCGACCAGGATCACGAACAGCGATCCGGGGAAGAAGCCGAAGACCATGTCGGCGTACTCATCGGCGCCGAACAGGAAGTAGCCGACGATGAACGCGGCTACGAGGGCCAGGGCCCCCATGTGGACGGGCAGCACCGTGGCGACCAGGAAGACCGCCAGTAGTACGAGGATCGTTACGAGCTGAGTGGACACCGTTGTTCCCCGAGTCGTGTGGAGGGGTGGGTGGCTACGCCCTGAGGCGCTTCCACAATGCGGAATGAACGTTTCGCTGGTCGGTCATTAGAAATCCTCGGCAAGGGAAGTGTCAAGGATCACAAGCGCTTCCGGCCACTCGAAACGTGTCCGGATGGCGGAGGTAATCTTCCACACTGCGGACTCCGGTGCTGGAGGCCGACACGCTGACGAGAGGCGACGCAATGCCATTGGCGGGCAGCAGCACGGGTGGACGTCACTTCCTGCAGATCCCGGGGCCGACCAACGTCCCCGACCGGGTCCTGCGGGCCATGGACTTCCCGACGATCGACCACCGCGGACCGGAGTTCGCCGCGCTGGGCAAGGATGTGCTCGAGGCGGTCAAGGCGCCCTTCGGCACCACCCAGCCGGTGATCATCTACCCGGGCTCGGGCACCGGTGCCTGGGAGGCCGCGCTGGTCAACACGCTGTCCCCGGGTGACCACGTCCTCTGCTTCGAGACCGGCCACTTCGCCACCCTGTGGCAGGAGATGGCCGGCAAGCTCGGCCTCGAGGTCGAGTTCGTACCGGGCGACTGGCGGCACGGCGTCCGCCCGGAGGACGTGCAGGAGAAGCTCTCCGCCGACACCGCGCACCGGATCAAGGCCGTGATGGTCGTCCACAACGAGACCTCCACCGGCGTCACGAGCCGAGTGGGCGAGGTCCGGCAGGCCATGGACGCGGCCGGCCACCCGGCCCTGCTCCTGGTCGACACGATCTCGTCGCTGGGCAGCGTCGACTACCGGCACGACGAGTGGGGCGTCGACGTCACCGTCTCCGGATCGCAGAAGGGCCTGATGCTCCCGCCGGGCATCAGCTTCAACGCGATCAGCCAGAAGGCCCTCGAGGCATCCCGGACGGCGACGTTGCCGCGCGTCTACTGGGACTGGCAGCCGATCCTCGCGGCCAACGCGAACGGCTTCTGGCCCTACACGCCGGCCACGAACATCCTCTACGGCCTGCGCGAGGCGCTGAAGATGCTGCACGAGGAGGGCCTGCAGAACGTCTTCGCCCGCCATCTGCGGCACGCCGAGGCCACCCGCGCCGCGGTCCGTGGCTGGGGTCTGGAGGTGCTGGCCCTCGACGAGCGCGAGTACTCGCCGGCGCTGACCGCGGTGCTGCTCCCCGACGAGTACGACGCCGACGCCGTGCGCAAGGTGATCCTCGAGAACTACGACATGTCGCTCGGCGCCGGGCTGACGAAGCTGGCCGGCAAGGTGTTCCGGATCGGGCACCTCGGCCACTTCAACGACCTGACGCTGGCCGGCACGCTGGCCGGCGTCCAGATGGGCCTGGTGCGCAGCGGCGTCAAGATCGACCCGTCGGGTCTGCAGGCCGCCCTCGACGTCCTCTCCCAGCCGTGACGGCGGCGCCTCCCCGGCCGGAGGCCGGCCAGCACGCTGATCTCGCGGCGGAACTGACCCGGACGCTGGACGGGGAGGTCGCCTTCGACGACTACACGCGGCACCTGTTCAGCCAGGACGCCAGCATGTACGCGATCACCCCGGCCGGCGTCGTCTACCCCAGGCACGTCGAGGACGTGCGCGCCGTCGTCCGCCTGGCCGGGGAGGCCGGTCTGCCCGTCCTCCCCCGGGGCGCGGGCACCAGCCTGGCGGGACAGACCGTCGGGCCGGGGCTGATCATGGACATGTCCCGGCACATGTACCGGATCACCGAGCTGGACCCCGAGGCACGCACCGCGCGGGTCGAGCCGGGCGTCGTGCAGGACGACCTCAACCGCGCGGCCGCCGCGCACGGGCTGATGTTCGGTCCGGACACCTCGACGTCCAACCGCGCCACGATCGGCGGGATGATCGGCAACAACTCGGCCGGCAGCGGATCGCTGCGCTTCGGCATGACGATCGACCACGTCAAGGAGCTCGACGTCGTCCTCTCCGACGCGTCGACCGCGCGGTGGGGCGTCCTGGACGAGGCGGAGCTGGCCCGCCGGGCGCAGGGCACCTCCCTGGAGGCGGCCATCCTGAGGCAGCTGCCGGAGATCGTCCGGTCGCACGCCGACGCGATCGCCTCCGGCTTCCCGGCGTACTGGCGGCGGGCGGGCGGCTACCGCCTCGACCGGCTCGCGGACGGGCCCCCGTTCGACCTGGCCAAGTTCCTGGTCGGCTCCGAAGGGACGCTGGCCGTCGCGACCTCCGCGCTGGTCGGGCTCGTGCCCAAGCCGGCGAAGCAGGTGTTCGCCGTCGGGCACTTCACCTCGGTGCTGGCGGCCATCGCGGCGACCGAGGACGCGCTGTCGCTCGACCCGGCCGGCGTCGAGATGATCGACCGGACGATCCTCGACCTGTCCCGCCAGAAGATCGAGTACTCCGGTCTGGGCCGGATCCTCGAGGGCGACCCCGAGGCGCTGCTGTTCGTCTCGTTCACCGGTGACGACGAGGCCGAGCTCGTGGCCGCGATCGACCGGCTGGCCGCCCTCTGGGAGAAGCACGGCCACGGCTACCACACGCTCCGGGCCGTCACCGCGGCCCAGCAGTCGGACCTGCTCAAGGTGCGCAAGTCCGCGCTGGGCCTGCTGATGGCGTCCTCCGAGGGGGCCCGCCGTCCCCTGGCCTTCGTGGAGGACACCGCCGTCGCACCCGAGCACCTCGCCGAGTACACCGCCAGGTTCCGCGACGTCCTGGACCGGCACGGCCTCGAGGCCGGCTTCTACGGCCACTGCTCGGTCGGCTGCCTGCACATCCGCCCCTTCGTCGACCTGACCCAGTCCGGCCAGGTCGACGTCATGCGGGCGGTCGCCGTCGAGATCAAGGACCTCGTCCGCGAGTACGGCGGCGCCAACTCGAGCGAGCACGGTGACGGCCTGGCTCGCAGCGAGTTCAACCGCGAGCTGTTCGGCGACGAGCTCTACGAGGCGATGCGCGAGGTCAAGCGGGTGTTCGACCCGGGCAACGTAATGAACCCCGGCAAGATCGTCGACGCGCCGGCCATGACCGAGCACCTGCGCGACGCGGACCCGCCCACTCCGGGGCCGCTGCGCACGCGGCTGCAGTTCGACGTGGTGGGCGGGATGTTCGGCGCGGCCGACCGCTGCATGAACATCGGGCTGTGTCGCAAGTCGACCGCGGGCACGATGTGCCCGTCCTACATCGCCACGCGCATGGAGGAGCACTCCACCCGCGGGCGGGCCGGCGCGCTGGTCAAGGCGCTGTCGGAAGGTGACCCGCACACCGCGCTGTCCGACGAGCGGCTGCACGAGGCGCTGGACCTGTGCCTGATGTGCAAGGCCTGCAAGGCCGAGTGCCCGCTCGGCGTCGACATGGCCGCGATGAAGAGCGAGGCCCTGGCGCACAAGTACGACGTCGAGGGAGTCCCGCTGCGCTCGCGGGCGTTCGGTGCCATCCGGACGCTGAACAAGGTGGGCTCCGCGACCGCCCCGCTGTCGAACCTGCCCGGCCGGATCACGCCCCTGCGCGTGCTCCTGGACCGGTGGCTCGGCATCGCCCGGCAGCGTCCCCTGCCGCGCTTCGAGCGGGACAACCTGCCCCGCTGGTTCCGCCGGCGTTCCCGGACGGCGGCCCCTGTGCCCACGCAGGGTCGGGTCACGGTGCTGGCCGACTCGTTCACCAGCTACAGCGAACCCGGTATCGGCAAGGCGGTCGTGCAGCTGCTCGAGGCCGCCGGCTACGACGTCCGGCTGGAGAGCAAGGGCTGCTGCGGCCGACCGAGCATCTCCAAGGGCCTGCTGGACGACGCGCGCACGAAGGCCAAGGGTCTGGCCGACTCCCTGTGCGCGAGCGGCGCAGCCGACGGGCCCATCGTCGGGTGCGAGCCGTCCTGCATCCTCACGCTGCGGGCCGAGCACGTCCAGTTGCTGCCCGACGACGTCAACGTGCGAGCCGTCGCCGACCGGGTGCGACTGCCCGAGGAGCTGCTGGTCGAGGCGATCGACGCCGGTCGCCTCCGGCTGCGCGAGGACAACTGGATGGCCGGTCGCACGATCGTGTTCCACGGGCACTGCCACCAGAAGGCCGAGGCGGGAACGGCGGCGACGGTCGCCCTGCTGAAGCGCATCCCGGGCGCGACGGTGCAGGAGCTCGACGCCGGCTGCTGCGGGATGGCGGGATCGTTCGGTTACGAGTCCGAGCACTACGACATCTCGCTCCAGGTGGGGGAGGACCGGCTGTTCCCCGCGGTCCGTGCCGCCGCGCCCGACGCGGTGATCGCCGCGACCGGCACGTCCTGCCGGGAGCAGATCCAGCACGGCACCCAGCGGGCGGCCCGTCACCCGGTCGAGTTGGTGCTCGACGCGCTGGACACCGGGAGTGCGACCATCCCGGAGTGACTCCTCGCCTGCTCGTCGTCGTCAACGCCGCCGCCGGATCGGCGGACGACGAGCCGGTCGAGGCCGCGCTCGCAGTGCTGCGTTCGGGTGCTGAGGTGACGGTCGCGGCGACCAGGTCGGCCGAGGACCTCGACGAGGTCGTGGCCGGTCTCGACGGGCGGTGGCCGGTGGTCGTGGGCGGGGACGGCTCGCTGCACGCCGTCGTCGGGGCGCTCGACCGGGCCGGCCGGCTCCCCGACGTGCCGGTGGGGCTGATCGCCTGCGGGACCGGCAACGACCTGGCCCGCGCCCTCGGCGTCCCCACCTCGCCGGAGGAGGGGGCGCGCGCGCTGCTCGCCGGATCGCCCGCCCCGATGGACCTGGTCCGCGAGGAGTCGGGGCTGGTCGTCGTCAACGCCGTGCACAGCGGGATCGGCGCGGCCGCGGGGCGGCGGGCCGAGCGGTTCAAGGACTTCATGGGGGCGCTGGCCTACCCCGTCGGCGCCGCGCTGGCCGGCGCCGCGGAGCCCGGCTGGGCGCTGCGCGTGGAGGTCGACGGCGTGGTCGCCGGACGACCGGAGCACGGCTGGGCGGCCGACGGCGAGACCCCGGTGCTCATGGTCGGGGTGTGCAACGGGCCCACCGTCGGCGGCGGCGCCGCCCTCGCCCCGGGCGCCCGCCCCGACGACGGCCTGCTCGACGTCATGGTGTGCGCCGCGACCGGCCCGGCGGAGCGGGTGGCCTTCGGCGCCGCCCTGCGCAGCGGCGAGCACGTCGACCGGGACGACGTCGTCGTCGTCCGTGGCCGAGAGGTCGTCGTCACCGGGCCGGCGGTCGACATCGACGCGGACGGCGAGCTCTACGAGGACCTCAGCACCCAGCGCTGGCGGCTGGACCCCGGGGCCTGGTCGGTGCTCCTGTAGCGGGGCCGCGGTCAGGCGAGGGCCGCGTCCAGGGTGATCTCGACCCCGGTGAGCGCCTTGCTGACCGGGCAGCCGACCTTGGCCTCCTCGGCCACCTGCGCGAACGCGTCGGCGTCCAGGCCGTCGACCTCACCGCGCACGGTGAGCCGGATTCCGGTGATCTTGAAGCCGCCCCCGGCCGAGTCGGGGCCGAAGCCGACGTCGGCCGACACGTCGAGGCTCTTCGGGGTGCCGCCGGCCTTGGCCAGCGCGCCGGAGAAGGCCATGGCGTAGCAGGACGCGTGCGCGGCCGCGATCAGCTCCTCGGGGCTCGTCGTGCCGTCCGCGGCCTCCGACGTCCGCTTCGGCCAGGAGACGTCGAAGGTTCCCAGGCCCGAGCTGACCAGCTCGGTGCGGCCGGAGCCTTCCTGCAGGGTGCCCGTCCAGGCGGTGCGGGCGGATCGGGTGGCCATGGGACCTCCAGGAGTCGACGCGGCTCCCCGGTCGGGGGCCGTCGGCCCACCCTGTCAGGTGCGGGCGATCTCTGTCAGGTGGAGGCGGGGTTGCCGACGGCGACCCGCTCGGTCAGCTGGCGGAGCCGCTGCTTGAGGTCGTCGAACTCGCTGGCGTCGAAGCCGATGGCGTCGATCATGTGCGCGGAGATCTGGAAGGACTTGTCGCGCAGTGCCCGCCCGGCGTCGGTGAGTGCGATGGACACCGAGCGCTCGTCCTCGACGCGGCGGTGCCGGCTGACCAGGCCGGCCGCCGTCAGGCGCTTCAGCAGCGGGGAGAGCGTGCCGCTGTCCAGCGCGAGCCGCGAGCCGAGCTGGCCGACCGTCTGGTGGTCGGACTCCCACAGCAGCATCATGACGAGGTACTGCGGATAGGTCAGCCCGAGCTCCTCGAGCATCGGCCGGTACCGGGCGGTGACCGCCCGGGACGCGGCGTAGAGCGCGAAGCAGAGCTGATCGTCGAGCGCCACGCTCGGCGGCGGCAGGGTGGCGGTCATCGCCCGAGTCTAGGTCCATCTGATCGTGCGCGACGGACTCAGGGACGGTGGCGACCCGTCGTGGCGAACGTCGCCGTCCGACCTTCGTGTGACAGAGTTGAGCGGAACAGACTCAACTCCTCGTCCGTTGCACTGCTCGACCGACCGGTGCCGCCGGCCGGCTCTCCCAGCACCAGCTCCGGAAGGACCGCGCCAGAGATCATGGAGAGCAAGCTCACGACCCGCTCGCAGGAGGCCTTCGCCGCGGCGCAGCGCCTCGCCGTCGACCGCGGCCAGCCGCACCTGGAGCCGCTGCACCTGCTCGTCGCGCTGCTGGGCCAGGGCGACGGCATCGCTGCGCCGCTGCTCACCGCGGCGGGGGCCGACCCGGCGGACATCAAGGCCAAGGCCGAGGCGGCGCTCCGTCGGATGCCGAGCGCCAGCGGCTCCACCGTCGCGGCACCCTCGCCGTCCCGGGAGCTCCTGCGCGTGATCAATGCCGCCGGCGAGCAGGCCGGGGCGCTCGGTGACGAGTACGTCTCCACCGAGCACCTGCTGGTGGGGCTCGCCGGCTCCGACGGGGAGGCGGGTGCGGTGCTGACGTCCGCCGGTGCGACCCGGGATGCCCTGCTCGCCGCGTTCCGCACGGTGCGCGGCAACCGCAAGGTCACCACGCCCGACCCCGAAGGCACCTTCCAGGCGCTCGAGAAGTACGCGGTCGACCTCACCGAACGCGCTCGCGAGGGGAGGATCGACCCGGTCATCGGTCGGGACACCGAGATCCGCCGCGTCGTCCAGGTGCTCTCCCGGCGGACCAAGAACAACCCGGTCCTCATCGGCGAGCCCGGCGTCGGCAAGACCGCCATCGTGGAGGGCCTGGCCCAGCGGATCGTGGCCGGCGACGTGCCGGAGAGCCTCAAGGGCAAGCGACTGATGGCGCTCGACCTCGGCTCGATGGTCGCGGGCGCCAAGTACCGCGGCGAGTTCGAGGAGCGGCTCAAGGCGGTCCTGCAGGAGATCACGGACGCCGAGGGCCAGGTCGTGACCTTCATCGACGAGCTGCACACGATCGTCGGGGCGGGGGCGACCGGTGACTCCGCGATGGACGCCGGGAACATGATCAAGCCCATGTTGGCCCGCGGTGAGCTGCGCATGGTCGGCGCGACCACGCTCGACGAGTACCGCGAACACATCGAGAAGGACGCGGCCCTCGAGCGTCGCTTCCAGCAGGTCCTCGTGGGCGAGCCGAGCGTCGAGGACACGATCGGCATCCTGCGGGGGCTCAAGGAGCGCTACGAGGTGCACCACGGTGTGCGCATCACCGACGCGGCGATCGTTGCCGCCGCCACGTTGTCGGACCGGTACGTCACGGCGCGGTTCCTGCCGGACAAGGCCATCGACCTCGTCGACGAGGCCGCCAGCCGGTTGCGCATGGAGATCGACAGCCGGCCCGTCGAGATCGACGAGGTGGAGCGTGCGGTCCGCCGGATGGAGATCGAGGAGATGGCGCTGGCCAAGGAGGACGATCCGTCCTCGATGGAGCGCCTGGCGGCCCTGCGCAGCGATCTGGCCGATCGGCGGCAGCAGCTCGCCGAGCTGACCGCCCGCTGGCAGCAGGACAAGAGCCACATCGAGCGGATCCAGCGGATCAAGGAGGAGCTGGAGTCCGTGCGGCTCGAGGCGGAGCGCGCCGAGCGCGACGGCGACCTCGCCCGGGCCGCCGAGCTGCGCTACGGCCGGCTGCCCGAGCTGGAGCGGTCCCTGACCTCGGCCGAGGAGTCGGTCCAGTCCGATGACTCGATGCTCAAGGAGGAGGTCGGTGCCGACGACATCGCCGAGGTCGTGCAGGCCTGGACCGGTATCCCCGCCGGGCGCCTGCTCGAGGGCGAGACGGCCAAGCTGCTCCGGATGGAGGAGGGGCTGACCAACCGCGTGGTGGGGCAGCCCGACGCCGTCCGCGCGGTGTCCGACGCCGTCCGGCGGGCGCGCTCGGGGGTCGCCGACCCCGACCGGCCGACCGGGTCGTTCCTCTTCCTCGGCCCGACCGGGGTCGGCAAGACCGAGCTGGCCAAGGCGCTGGCGGAGTTCCTCTTCGACGACGAGCGGGCGATGGTCCGCATCGACATGAGCGAGTACTCCGAGAAGCACTCGGTGGCCCGCCTGGTCGGCGCCCCGCCCGGGTACGTGGGCTACGAGGCCGGTGGACAGCTCACGGAGGCGGTACGCCGCCGTCCGTACACCGTCGTCCTCCTCGACGAGGTGGAGAAGGCGCACCCCGACGTCTTCGACGTGCTCCTCCAGGTGCTCGACGACGGCCGGCTCACCGACGGTCAGGGCCGGACGGTCGACTTCCGCAACACGATCCTGATCCTCACCTCCAACCTGGGCTCGCAGCTCATCGCCGACCAGTCGGTGGCCGAGGAGCGGCGCCGGGAGGCGGTGCTCGAGGTGGTTCGGGCGCACTTCAAGCCGGAGTTCCTCAACCGGCTCGACGACGTGGTCGTCTTCCGGGCCCTGGGCAGCGAGGAGCTGACGGGGATCGTCGACATCCAGGTCGACGTCCTCGCGCGGCGGCTGGCGGCGCGGCGGCTGACCCTGCAGGTGACCGACGCGGCCAGGGAGTGGTTGGCGCTCAACGGGTTCGACCCCGTCTACGGCGCTCGTCCGCTGCGCCGGCTGGTGCAGTCGGCCATCGGTGACCAGTTGGCCAAGGCGCTGCTCGCCGGCGAGATCCGGGACGGCGACGGCGTCGTCGTCGACTGGTCCGTCGGAGACGAGATGCTGACCGTCCGGCGCGCCTGACCCGGACTGCGCAGCCCGCCGGTCGACGACTTGCCATGATCGCGGTAACGACAACCGGACGGGAAGTGCGCGATGACGTCAGGACAGGGCGAGGGCCAGGACCACGGCCGGCCAGACCGACCGCAGGGGCAGCCGCCGGAGGGGCAGCCGCCGTACGGGCAGCCACCGCAGGGACAGCCCGGGTACGGGCAGCCACCGCAGGGACAGCCGCCGTACGGGCAGCCGCCCTACGGTCAGCAGCCACCGCAGGGCCAGCCCTCGTACGGACAGCAGGGCTACCCGGGCCACGGCCAGCAGGGCTACCCCGGCCCCGGTCAGGACTACGGGCAGCAGTACGGGCAGCAGTACGGGCAGTACGGGCAGTACGGGTACGCCCCCGCGCCCGCGGCGCCGACCGGCCACGGGGCGCCGTCCCCCGTGGAGCGTCCCTTCGCCGTCCGCGCCGGCATCGGGGCGTTCCTGGCCAGCCTCATCCTGGGCGCGATCGGCGCGTTCGTCTCGATCGGTTCGATGGACCAGTTGGTCGCCGACGCGGTCGCCGTGGACGAGGAGCTGACCGAGAGCGTGGTGCGCGCCGCGGTCACCGTGGGCGTCGCGATCGGCCTGGTCCTGGTGGCGCTGCAGGCCCTGTTCATCTGGTTCGCGTGGAAGGGCTACAACTGGGCGCGCATCGTCCTCTGGGTGCTCGGCGGGCTCAGCGTGCTCAGCGTGGTGGGCTCGCTCGGGGTCGACACGGCCGGTCAGGTGAGCGGCTTCCAGTCCGGTCTGAGCTGGTTCGGATTCGTGCTGACCGTGGCCGGGATCGTCTTCCTGGCGCAGAAGCCGGCCAACGAGTGGTACCGCTCCGAGAAGTGGCGTCGCGCCTACGGCCAGAACCGCTGAGCCGTCTCCGCCGGGGGAGTCGACCCCCCGGCGGAGGGATCTCAGGCGGTCGGGATCTCCCGCAGCCACTGCTTCGTCGCGCCGGCCAGCAGGCTGGTCAGCGCCGCGACGGCCGAGATGAGGACGAGCAGCGCCAGCGGCGTCAGGCCGCCGCTGAAGATCACCGACAGCAGCATCATGACGGCCAGCAGGGACGTCACCAGGATGCCGGTCACCCGTGCCCAGGGCCGGCGGCGCGGGAGGAAGACGGCCGACAGCGCGGCGGTCGCCCCGATGACGAGGTAGCCGAGCTGGAACAGCAGCACCGACCGCGCTGCCGCATCGCGGGAGACGCCCGTCTCGGTGATCTGCTCGATCATGATGTCCCGGCCGAACCAGATCAGGGCTGCGTACGCCAGCAGCAGGACGGCGAGCAGAGCCAGCAGGATCACCGCCACCCGCGTGGGCGTGGGCATCGGCGGACGTCCGTCGACGGAGGGGGCTGGGTCGGTCACGGCGCCCAGCCTGGCAGATGATCAGCTCGATCCCCCGCCGCACGACACGACAGGAGCCCCCGTGAACCGTCCTCCTCGCTCAGCCCTGGGCGGCATCGGCGCGGCTCTCGCCCTGACCCTGGGTGCCTGCGGTTCCGACGAGCCGGAGCCTCCCGTCGCGTCCGGCGCCTCGACGGCTCCGTCGTCGGCAGCGGCCCCGTCGGCCACCGAGCCGGCCTCCGACGGGCCGTTCGGCGACGGCTGCGCCGCCTTCCCGGCCGAGGGCGAGGGCAGCCTCGCGGGCATGGCCGACGACCCGGTGGCCACCGCCGTGGGCAAGAACCCGCTGCTCTCCAGGCTGGCGGACGCCGTCGCCGCTGCCGACCTCGGCGCCGCCCTCGACGGCGTCGACGGCGTCACCGTCCTCGCGCCGGCCGACGCCGCGTTCGACGCCGTCCCGGCCGAGGTGCTCGAGGCGGTGCTGGGCGACACCCCGCGGCTGACCGCACTGCTGACCCACCACGTCCTGGAGGGACGGCTGGCGCCCGGCGACCTGGCCGGGCCGCAGACCACCCTCAACGGGCACACGGTCACCGTCGAGGGGTCCGGCGAGGGCCTCGGCGTCGGCCCGGAGGGCACCGTGGTGGGCGAGAGTCCGGCCCGGGTGGTCTGCGGCAACGTGCAGACGGCGAACGCGACCGTGTACGTCATCGACCAGGTGCTCGCCCCGCCTGCTGCCTGATCCGGCCGCTGCGGGCTTCTCTAGGGTCCAGGGCATGACGGCTGCCTCCACCCCCGACCGTGACCGGCTCCGCGAGCTCATCGTCGAGCTCGCCGTGGTGCACGGGAAGGTGACGCTGTCCTCCGGCCGCGAGGCCGACTGGTACATCGACATGCGCCGCCTGACGCTGCACCACGAGGGTGCGCCGCTGGTCGGCCGGGTGATGCGTCAGTTGACCGGCGACCTGCGCTACGACGTGGTCGGCGGGCTGACGCTCGGCGCCGACCCGGTGGCGGCGGCGATGCTGCACGCGGCGGCTGCGGGGGAGGGTTGGCTGGACGCCTGCGTCGTCCGCAAGGAGGGCAAGGCGCACGGCCTGCAGCGGCGGATCGAGGGTCCGGACGTCGAGGGCCGCGCCGTCCTCGTGGTCGAGGACGTCTCCACCACCGGCGGCAGCCCGTTGACCGCCGCCCAGGCGTTGGAGGACGCCGGCGCCGAGGTGATCGGGGTGGCGGTGATCGTCGACCGGGGTGGCCGGGCTGCGGTCGAGGCCGCGGGCTACGAGTACCGGGCCGCCTTCGAGCTCGCCGACCTCGGGCTGTCCTGAGTACGGCAGCACGATGAGGTGGTGGGTGCCCGTCCACCTCCGGTGACACCGGGACTGTGAACCTGCTCCGGGGCACTGAAGGCGGCCTCGGGGCCACCAGCCGACGCGCCTGCTCATCCGGTCGGACTCCACAGCGGCGGTCGGGGCGCCGTCCGTAAGGTTCGTCCGTGCCCCGGATCTGCTTCGCCGGCGTGACCGGCTGGACCGCACCGCCCATCGTGGCCGCGATCGACGCCGCCGAGGACCTGACCCTGGCCGCCGGGGTGTCCCGGTCCGCCGCCGGCCAGAAGCTGTCCGCGGTGACGGCGTCGAGCAGCGACGGTCCCGTCTACGCCACCGTCGCCGACGCACTCGACGCAGGCGAGTTCGACGTGCTGGTCGACTACACCAGCGCCACCGCGGTCAAGGACAACGTCTGGACCGCCGTGCGGGCCGGCGTGCACACGGTCGTCGGCTCCAGCGGGCTGACCGCCGACGACTACACGGAGCTGGACCGACTCGCCCGCGATCGAGGCGTCGGCGTGATCGCCGCCGGCAACTTCTCCATCCAGGCCGCCGTGCTGCAGCAGGCCGCGAAGCTGGCCGCCGCGCAGCTCGACAGCTGGGAGATCATCGACTACGCCAGCGCCGGCAAGCCCGACGTGCCCAGCGGCACCGCCCGCGAACTCGCCGAGATCCTCGGCGCGGTCCGCACGCCGACCTCCGCGGTGCCGCTCGCGAAGCTGCACGGCCCGGTTGAGGCGCGCGGCGCGGACGTGGCCGGCGTCCGCGTCCACTCCGTCCGGCTGCCCAGCTTCGTGGTCAGCGCCGAGGTTGTGTTCGGCGGCACCGGCGAGCGGCTGGTCATGCGCCACGACGCCGGCGAGACCCCGGACCCCTACGTCGCCGGCACCCTGCTGGCCATCCGCAGGGTGACCGAGACTCCCGGTGTACGCCGCGGCCTGGGCTCGCTGCTGTTCGAGTAGGCCGATCCAGCTCGTCGTCGGATGTGTACCCACCGGGCCGGCTCCGCCGGTGAACGCCCGGCCCCCCGCAGGGTCACTCGACCGTCACGGCGCTGGTCAGCAGCTCCTCGTACTTCGCGTTCCACTCGTCGGAGTTCTCGATGACCGCCTCGATGTCGACCGGGATGAGCTCCACGTCGTCGAGCGGGTCCTCGCCCTCGGTGATGGCGGCCGACAGCCCCTCGTCGGTGAGCACCTGCTGGCCCTCGTCAAGCAGCCAGTCGACGAACAGCAGCGCCGCGGCCGGGTTCTGGGCGTTCTTCATCAGGCCCACGCCGTTGGGTCGGGCGATCGCCGGCTCGACGAAGGGCAGGTAGTCGACCGGTGCCCCGTTGGCCTTGGCCTTCTCCACGATGTAGCTGTAGTTGGAGGCCACGACGCCGTACTGGCCGGCCGACATGAGCTCGGCCTGCACCGTGTGTCCCTTGACCGCGGCCGCGCCGTCGAAGATGTCGGCGAAGAGCTGCTCGACCTCCTCCTCGGACTTCCCGCTGTCCAGCCAGTGGTTGTAGAGCGTCAGGTACCAGTCGACGTCCCCCAGCTCCACGGCCAGCCGGCCGTCCCACTTCGGGTCGGCGAGGTCCTCCCAGGAAGAAGGCGCCTCGTCGGCGGAGACCTCCTGCGTGTTCCAGCTCGGGGTGAAGATGTTGAACCGGGTGGCGGTCCACTCGTCGAACCGGCCGGCCTCCGGCACGAGGTCGCGCCGCTCGCCGGAGTAGGGGGACAGGACACCCTCGGTCGCGAGCGAGGACATCTCGATGCCGTCGGTCTCGACCACGTCGTTGCCGAAGTACCCGGCGTCCTGCTCCTGGAGGAGCCGCTGCGTCAGGGTCTCTCCGTTCGCCCGGTACAGGTTGACCTCGATGTCGTAGGTGTCGCCGAACGCCTCGGCGACCGCGTCGGCCAGGCTGCTGTTCATCGACGTGTAGAGGTTCAGCTGGCCCTCTTCCTGGGCCAGCTCGACCAGCCGGTCGCGGCGCTCCTGGCCGGTCAGCGCCATGACCTCCTCGTAGAGCTGCTCGGCGTCGGTCGGGCCGTCCGAGGTGGTGCCGCCGCCCGAGCCGCTGTCCGAGGCGGTCGGTGAGCCGCCGCAGGCGGCGAGGAGTGCGGTCGCGGCCGCGGCGGCGACCGCGATCCGGGTTCGACGGAAGGTCATTCGGCTGACTCCTCGAGGGCGCAGTGGCACGGGCGAGCCCTCACCGTCTCAGGGCTAATGGTATGACCGCCATCACATCCGGGGACCGTTACCCGAACGTTGCGCGACCGTCGCGCTGCTGGCCGGCGGCGAGGCTGACACGCTGGCCGGATGAGCGGGCGGCAGCGGATGGTGGTGATCGGCGGGGACGCCGCCGGGATGTCGGCGGCGGCACAGGCACGGCGGCTCCGCACCGCCGACGACCTGGACATCGTCGTGCTCGAGCAGGGGCCCGACGTCAGCTACTCGGCCTGCGGCATCCCGTACTGGGTGGGTGGTCTGGTCAGCGACCGGGACGTGCTGATCGCGCGCACCCAGGCGCAGTTCGCCGCGCAGGACATCACCGTGCACCTGGGCACCCGCGCCGAGGCGATCGACCTGGAGGCGGGGACCGTCACGGCCGGTGACGGACGGCGGTTCGGGTGGGACCGTCTCGTCGTCGCCACCGGCGGCCGGCCGCTGCGTCCGCCGGTCCCGGGCCTGGACGCCGCCGGGGTGCACGGGGTGCACCGGCTGGCTGACGGGGCCGACATCCGGGCCGCGATCGCGGCGGGCGCCCGGCGGGCCGTCGTCCTCGGCGGTGGCTACATCGGCCTGGAGATGGCCGAGGTGCTGCTCGACCGCGGACTCGACGTGACCGTCGTCCTGGCCGATCCCCTGCCCATGGGGCAGCTGGACGCGGACATGGGCAGGCGCATCTGCGCCGCCATGGGAGGGATGGGCATCGACGTGCATCCGGACGAGCCGGTGCGCGAGATCGAGGCCGATGCCGACGGGGTCGTGCGCGCCGTCCGCACCGACGCCGGCAGCTACCCCGCCGACCTCGTCGTCCTGGGCACGGGCATGGGCCCGGAGGTGGAGCTGGCGAAGGCCGCCGGGCTGGCGCTCGGCAGCACCGGTGCGGTGGCGGTCGACCGGACGCAGCGCAGCAGGTCGCACCCCGACGTCCTCGCCGCCGGCGACTGCTCGCAGACCTACCACCGGCTCAGCGGCGAGGACGTGCACGTCGCCCTGGGCACGCACGCCAACAAGCAGGGACGGGTGGCGGGCTCGGTCATCGGCGGTCGCGCCGCCCGGTTCGCCGGCGTGATCGGCACCGCGGCGACCCGGATCAAGCACCTGGAGATCGGGCGCACCGGGTTGTGCACGACCCAGGCCGAGCAGGCCGGGTTCGACCCGGTGAGCGAGACGATCGAGGGGACGACGAAGGCCGGCTACTTCCCCGGCGCCGAGGAGATCGCGGTGAAGGTGGTCATCGAGCGCGGCTCGGGCCTGCTGCTCGGCGCGCAGATCGTCGGCGGCGCCGGCAGCGCCAAGCGCATCGACGTGTTCGCCGCCGCCATCTGGGCCGGGATGACCGCCGAGGAACTAGCCGGTGCCGACCTCTCCTACGCGCCGCCGTTCTCGCCCACCTACGACCCGGTGGTGGTGGCCGCGCGCGTCGTGAGCCGCCTCGAACAGGGCTGAGCGGGGGGATTCGCCGGCGTGACCGCAGCGAGACCACTCCACTAAGGTCGGGGCATGCCGATCGCGACTCCCGAGGTCTACGCCGACATGATCAGCCGGGCCAAGGAGGGCGGTTTCGCCTACCCGGCGATCAACTGCACGTCCTCCGAGACGGTCAACGCCGCGCTGCGCGGGTTCGCCGACGCCGGCAGCGACGGGATCATCCAGTTCTCGACCGGCGGCGCCGAGTTCGCCTCCGGGACGAAGGTCAAGGACATGGTGACCGGCGCGGTCGCGCTGGCCGAGTTCACGCACGTGGTCGCCGAGAGGTACCCGGTGAACGTCGCGCTGCACACCGACCACTGCCCGAAGGACAAGCTGGACTCCTACGTCCGGCCCCTCCTCGCCCTGTCCAAGGACCGGGTCGACGCCGGTCAGGAGCCGTTGTTCCAGTCGCACATGTGGGACGGGTCGGCCATCGACCTCGACGAGAACCTCGCCATCGCCGAGGAGCTCATCGAGAAGGCAGCCGCCGCGAAGATCGTCCTCGAGCTGGAGATCGGCGTCGTCGGCGGCGAGGAGGACGGCGTCGCGCACGACATCAACGAGAAGCTCTACACCGCCGAGGGCGACTACATCGCCACCGCCAAGGCCCTCGGCCTGGGCGAGAAGGGCGTCTACCTGCTCGCCGCCACCTTCGGCAACGTGCACGGGGTCTACAAGCCGGGCAACGTGAAGCTGCGGCCGGAGATCCTCAAGATGGGCCAGCAGGTCGTGGCCCGCGAGTTCGGCCTGCCCGACGACGCCAAGCCGTTCAACCTCGTCTTCCACGGCGGCTCGGGTTCGTTGCTCGAGGAGATCCGCGAGGCGCTGTCCTACGGCGTGGTCAAGATGAACGTCGACACCGACACCCAGTACGCGTTCACCCGGCCCGTCGCCGGGCACATGTTCACCAACTACGACGGCGTGCTCAAGGTCGACGGCGAGGTGGGCAACAAGAAGGCCTACGACCCGCGCAGCTATCTCAAGGCCGCCGAGACCGGCATGGCCGACCGCGTCGTGCGGGCCTGCGAGGACCTGCTGTCGGCCGGCCAGTCGCCGGGTGCCTGACATGACCGGCCTGAACCTGCTCGGCGATCCGCCGCCCACCCTGTTGCCGGCCACGCCCGAGGCGGACGCCGAACTGGCCGCGGGGGCGACCCCCGCCGAGGTCGCCGCGCACCACCCCACGGTGAGCGCGGTGTGGGCCGCGCTGGCGGAGGAGGCGCTCGCGCGACCCGAGCGGCAGCTCGGGGACACGATCGAGGCCTATGCCTACGCCCGCACCGGCTACCACCGCGGGCTCGACGCCCTGCGCCGCAACGGCTGGAAGGGGCACGGCCCGGTGCCGTGGTCGCACGAGCCCAACCGCGGCTTCCTGCGCTGCGTCACCGCCCTGGCGCGCGCCGCCGAAGCGATCGGTGAGACCGACGAGCAGCAGCGCTGCACCCAACTGCTGCGCGACTGCGACCCCTCGCTCGCCGCCTGACGTCACCGAAAGGGTTCGCCCGACCACCCACCGTCAGGGCTCGTCGGGCGAGATCGGAAGAGTCGACCTAGCCTGCCTCCAGGGCGTCTACCAAGGCGCTCCCGAACGATGGAGGTCAACCGTGACCACCCTGTTGTGGATCCTGGCCGTCGTCCTCGTGGTGGCGGGCATCGTCGCGATCCTCCGCAGGCAACTGCTGTGGGGCATCGTGCTGATCGTGGTCGGTCTGCTCGTCGGGCCGGGCGGCGTCACCGTCTTCGACTGACCCGGGTCACGGGGGCTGCCGAGCCCCGTCGTCCGCACGGTGGACGGCGGGGCTCCGCTGTGTCAGCGGTCGTGCAGTTCGGGATGGGCGGCCGTGAGCGCGGCCGCGAGCGCGGTCAGTTCGTCGCCGCCGGCGATCAGTCGGGTGAGGTCGTCGACGTCCACGTCGTCACGGGTGAGGTTGCCCGCGACCTGGCCGTGGGCGAGCAGCACGAACCGGTCGCCGACCAGGTGCGCGTAGCGCGGGTTGTTCGTCACGAACAGCACGGTGAGGCCCTGCGCGCGAGCGGCGACCATCGACTGCAGGACCAGCGTGTGCTGGGCGACGGTCATCGGCGCGGTCGGCTCGTCGATCACCAGGACCCGGGCGCCGTAGTGCAGCGCCCGAGCCACCGCGAGACTGTGTCGCTCACCGGCGCGCAGCGCGTTGGCCGGCTGGTCGGGATCGATCCCGGTGGCGCCCACCCGCAGCATGGCCTGCACGGCGGTCTCACGGGCGGCGGCCACGTCGATCCGCCGCAGCGGCCACGTCCCCCGCGTCGGCTCGGCGCCGAGTACGAAGTTGCGCCAGACCGGCAGCAGCGGGGCCACCGCCAGGTCCTGCCAGATGGTCGCGATACCGGCCTCGCGGGCGCGTCGCGGAGTGCGCAGCCGGACCGGCCGTCCGTCGAGCAGCAGCAGCCCGTCGTCCGGCCGCTGCAGCCCCGACAGGACGGCGACCAGTGTCGACTTGCCCGATCCGTTCTCGCCCAGCACGCAGGTGATCGAACCGGCCCGCAGCGCCAGGGTGATCCGGTCCAGGGCGGGGATGCCGCCGAAGCGCACGGTGAGGCCGCGCAGTTCGAGCACGGGCGTGGCGGTGCCACCGCTGGTCTGCGTCATGACCGCGGTGCCGCCTTGAGCCGGCGCAGGACGACGCTGTTGGCCACCAGCGCGACCAGCAGGAGCAGTCCGAGCAGCACCTCGAACCACGCGGGTCCCCAGCCGGCGAGCGTGATGCCCTGCCGTGCCACCGCGTAGAGCAGCGCAGCCACCGCTGCCCCGATCGCCGACCCCCACCCGCCGGTCAGTAGGCAACCCCCGATGACCGCGACGACGAGGTAGTCAATACCCGAACCGAGGCCCGGTGTCACCGAGGCCGCGCCCAGGCGCGTCAGGCCGAGCACACCGATGAGCCACCCGGCGGTCGCGGTCAGGCAGAACATCGCGACGGTCGTGCGCCGCACCGGCACACCGAGTTCGGTCGCCGCCCGGCGGGCGCCGCCGATGGCGAACAGGGCGTTGCCGAACCGGGTGCGCCACAGCGCCCAGGTGGCCACCGCGACGACGACCGCGAACCAGACCAGCGAGACGCGGAAGCGCCCGCCGCCGAGCACGAAGGTCGAGGCGAAGACCGCCTCGGCCGACGACCAGCCGCCGGCGTCGTCGAGCGACTCGAGGCGGCCGGCGGCGCTCAACCGCCCGATGCCCTGGGAGGCCAGGCCCTGCAGCACCAACAGCGTGGCGAGCGTGACCAGGATGCTCGGCAGACCGGTGTTGACCACCAGTACACCGTTGATGACGCCGACCAGCAGCGCCGACAGCAGGCCGGCCAGCAGCGCCGGCCAGATGGCCCAGCCGGCCTCGACCACGAGGACGGCCGTGGTGAGCGCGCTGGTCGCCGCGACCGCCCCGACGGAGAAGTCGAACTGACCCGCCACCAGCAGCAGGGCCACGGCGACGGCGCCGATGCCCAGCGGAGCGGCGACGTCGAGCACGCCGGCCGCGCCGCCGGCCGAGAGCAGGTCCGGCGCCAGGATCCCGAAGAGGAGCAGCGCGACCACCAGGCCCACGACGGCGGCCGAGCTGGGGCGGGCGAGGGCCCGGTCCAGCACGCGGTTGCGGCGCGCCGCGCGTGGGGTCACCTTCCCGAAGCCGGGCGCGTGGTCGGTGATCACCGGCGCGCCCGTCCCGCGGGCGAGCCCGCCGTCGGCTGTGTCGTGGGCAGCGCGTCCTCCTCGTCGGCCCGGGGGAGAGCCCCAGTGTCCACGACCGGCCCCGCGGGCCGCACCTGCCCTGCCTCACCCATGGCGCTACGGCTGCAGGCGCCAGCGCACCCGCTCGTCGGCGTACCAGGTCCACCGGTGCACGGGGCGGCCGTAGGGGACGCCGTCCCGCACGATGCGCGCGGGGTCGCTGGCCACCTGGAGCGCCCGGCCACTGGTCCGCCGGGTCGGTCGCAGGGGCTGCACCATCACGGTCACCCCGATCGTGTCGACGGCCGACCAGTCGGGCCGGACGTCGATGCGGGTGATCTCGCCGTCGGCCACCTTGATGTCGTCGTGGTACGCCTGCAGCCCGAACCGCGCCGCCAGGCTGCGTCGGCCACCCGCGTCGGCCTCGATCCGGCCGTGGTGCAGCAGCACCCCGCCGTGGTCGTCACGCACGAGCGTGAGGTCGCGCGGCGGGCCGGTGCCGATGCCGATGTCCCGTGCCAGCCCGGTCGAGTCGCGGTCGCCGGAGGGCTCCCAGGCGACCGGCACGGTCGCCGTCCGGTCGTCGACCAGCAGCCGGTTGAGCACGGCCGAGAGCGCCGGGACGCCGCCTCGGACGAGAACGGAGTCGGCCCCTTCGAGCACGGCGAGACGGTCCCGGCGCGGGGCCTCACCGGCCGGCAGGCGGCGGAGGTCCAGCTCCACGCGTGGCATGCCGCTACCCTCCCATCTGCCAGCCGGTTGCTGCCGGAGCGTGTCTCGCACCGCAGCCGATCGGGTCGACGACCGAGGAGATGACCGCACCGCTATGCCGGCTGTCGTGCTGATCGGCGCCCAGTGGGGTGACGAGGGCAAGGGAAAGGCCACCGATCTGCTCGGTGGCCGGGTGCCTTACGTCGTCCGCTACCAGGGTGGCAACAACGCTGGGCACACCGTGATCACCCCGGACGGGGAGAGGTACGCCCTCCACCTCATCCCGTCGGGGATCCTGACGCCGGGCTGCACCCCGGTGATCGGCAACGGCGTCGTGATCGACCCGCAGGTCCTCATCCAGGAGCTGGGCGGGCTCGAGGAACGCGGGGTGGACACGTCGCGCCTGGTCATCTCCTCCGACGCGCACCTGATCATGCCGCACCACCGGGCGCTCGACAAAGTCACCGAGCGCTTCCTGGGCAAGCGCAAGATCGGCACCACCGGTCGCGGGATCGGCCCCGCCTACGGCGACAAGGTCGCCCGCGTCGGCATCCGCGTGCAGGACCTCCTGGACCTCTCGATCCTCCGGCAGAAGCTCGAAGGCACCCTCCAGGAGAAGAACCAGATCCTCGTCAAGGTCTACAACCGCAGGGCGATCGACGTCGACGAGGTGGTCGAGGAGTACGCCGAGTACGCCGAGGCGCTCAAGCACCGGATCGTCGACACCCGACTGCTGCTCGGCAATGCGCTCGACGCGGGCGAGTGGGTGCTGCTGGAGGGGTCGCAGGGCACCCTGCTCGACGTCGACCACGGCACCTATCCGTTCGTCACGTCGTCCAACCCGACCGCCGGTGGCGCGGCCACCGGCGCGGGCGTCGGCCCGACCCGCATCGAGCGGGTCGTCGGCATCCTGAAGGCGTACACGACCCGCGTCGGGTCCGGCCCGTTCCCGACGGAGCTCTTCGACGCCAACGGCGAGTACCTGCGCACGCAGGGCGGCGAGGTCGGCGTGACCACCGGCCGCGACCGGCGCTGCGGCTGGTTCGACGCCGTCGTCGCCCGGTACGCCAGCCGGGTCAACGGCATCACCGACTACTTCCTCACCAAGCTCGACGTGCTGTCGGGTCTGCCGACCGTGCCGGTCTGCGTGGCCTACGACGTCGACGGCGTCCGGCACGACGAGATGCCGATGACCCAGACCGACTTCCACCACGCTCGGCCGGTGTACGAGGAGCTGCCCGGCTGGACCGAGGACATCCGGCACTGCCGCAGGTTCGAGGAGCTGCCGAAGAACGCGCAGGCCTACGTCCGGCGGCTCGAGGAGCTCGCGGGCGCGCGGATCAGCGTGATCGGCGTCGGCCCGGGCCGGGAGGAGAACGTCGTCGTCCACGATCTGATCGGCTGATCGGCTGATCGGCGGCGGCACTCGACGCGCGTCCGGGCCCCGTCCGACGAGAGCAGGCAGCCGCTAGCCTCGCCCGACGGCTCGTTGAGCGAGGAGGCGACATGAATCGCCCGAGGGTGGCCATCGTCGGCAGCGTCGACATCGCTCGAACTCTCGACCCCCCGTTGCAGGACACGGAGCGTGCACGGTCGGCGTGCGCCGAGCTGGGACGCGAACTCAACGCTGCCGGATGGGCGTTGACCGTGTACTCCAGCGATCCGATGTTCATCGAAGCGGAGGTCGTCCGGGGCTACCTGGAGTCCGGAAAGGCCGAGCCCGGGTCGGTCCAGGTGAGGGCGCGACGGGGCAAGGACGGGTTCGAAGGGCTCGACATCGCCCCGGACGTGCTCGATGTGCGCGCCGACCCGAGTGGCGACTGGGAGGTGTCCTTCTACCGGTCCCTCGTGGACAGCCACGGCGTGCTGCTCGTCGGTGGCGGTTACTCCACGCTGGTCACCGGCATGCTGGCCCTGGCGCTTCGCATCCCGACCGTGGCCGTGGCCACGTTCGGCGGCAAGGCAGCGCGTGTGTGGGAGCTGTTGGCGACCGAGCGCAACGACGCCACCGAGGAAGACGTCGCGGCCATGGCGCGATCCTGGGACGACGCCAGCGCCCGTCGCATGGTCGGTGCGCTGGAACGGCAGCGCGTTGCCCGGAGCGAGCGACTCGGTGCCGAGTCGCGGGACGCGCGGGCGGAGGGTCGCCGGACCCGGGTGGCGCTGGCCGCCATCGGGCTGCTGCTCCTCGTCACCCTGGGACTCGTCGCATTCGTCTGGTCGAGGCCCGCGTCGGACGGCCTGGCCATCTTCGCGATGTTGCTGGTGCCGACCCTGGCGGCAGCCGCGGGGGGCCTCGTCCGGACGAGTACGGACAGCGGTCCCGGCACGGCCACCCGACCGGACTGGACGCGCGCCGGCGTGCTCGGGGCCGCGGCTGGTCTGGTGACCGGCCTGATCTATGTCGCGTCCCAGCTCGTCGGCGTGCCGGAGGCCCTCGATGCCGACCAGTCGGATGGTGCGCGGAGGCTGCTGTTCTTCCTGCTGCCGATCGGTTTCGTGGCCGGGCTGACCTTCGACGCCGTGTACACCAAGTTCCGCGGCGTCGAGGTCAGCCAGTCGGAGTCGTTGGACGGGGCGCTCACGCCCGCGGGGAACGTGGTGAAGGGGTCGTGACGTCGCCTCGAACGCGCGGGGACCGGGCACCCGGCGTCCGCGGGCCGGTCGGCCGACCGCTGGGCTGATGCACGTGCGCGTCAGCGTGATCATGCCGACCTACGACCACGAGGCGTTCCTTCCGACGGCTGTCGCGTGCGTGCTCGCGCAGGAGGAGCAGGACTGGGAACTGGTGATCGTCGACGACGGCTCTCCCGGCGACCCCGCCGGTGCGCTGGGATCGGCACTGGAGGACCCCCGGATCACCCTGCACAGGCTCGGTCGCAATCAGGGGCTCGGGGCTGCGCTCAACGCCGGGCTGGCGCTGTCCTCCGGCGACCTCGTCGCCTACCTTCCCTCGGACGACATGTGGTTCGCCGACCACCTCAGCACGGCCTGCCGGGTCCTCGCGGCCAACCCGAAGGCCTCGCTCTGCTGCGCCGGCGTGCGGCACGGCTTCTACTCGGACATCGCGACCGGACGGATCGACGGTGAACCCCTGCAGCTCGTGCAGGTCGTCCACAGACGCACGGCCGACCGCTGGGTCGAGCGTGCGGAACTCACCACGGACGATCTCGACCGGATGCTGTGGGCGCGGCTGCTCGCCCGGGGGCCCGCGGTGTTCACGCGTCGGGTGACGTGCCAGTGGACCAGCCATCCGGCTCAGCGCTCGAGAGTGCTCCGCGAACCGCGCGGCGGGCTGAACGCCTACCGCGCCCGCTACGGCGTCCAGGAGCCCCTGCGCTTCCACTCTTCCGCCGGCCAGCTCCACGACGAGGTGGAGCTCTACCGGGAGATGCGCTCGAGATCCGCGATCGCCGCCGACCGGCGCGGGATGCGAATCCTGCTCGTGGGCGAGCTGGCCCACAACCCCGAACGTGTTCTCGCCCTCGCCGAGCGCGGGCACACCCTCTACGGGCTGTGGACCGACGATCCCTGGTGGTTCAACACCGTGGGCCCCGTGCCGTTCGGCGGGGTGACCGACGTGCCGCGCGCGGGCTGGCTGGACGCCGTCAGGGAGATCCGTCCCGATGTGGTCTACGCGCTGCTGAACTGGCAGGCCATCGACATCGCGCAGCAGGTCCTCGACGGCATCCGCTCCGCCGGCCTCCCGATCCCCTTCGTGTGGCACCTCAAGGAAGGGCCGTTCGAGGCGCGCCAGCACGGGCTGTGGCCCGCACTGGTCGATCTGCATGTCCGCTCGGACGGCCAGATCTACTCGAGCGAAGAGTTGCGGCGCTGGTTCGCCGCCGTGGTTCCCCGGTCCAGAGCGGGACGGTCGACGGTCCTGGACGGTGACCTGCCCAAGGCGGACTGGCTCCGCAGCGAGCGCAGCACCTTGCTGTCCGATGCGGACGGTGAGATCCACACCGTCATCCCCGGCCGCCCCATGGGGCCTGACCCCGCGGTCGTCGGCGAGCTCGCTGCCCGGGGCGTCCACGTGCACCTCTACGGCGAGAAGGTCCAGGTGCAGATGCACGACTGGGTCCTGGCCGCCCGTCGGCAGGCACCGCACCACCTGCACCTGCACCGGCACGTGACCCAGCGCGACTGGGTGGCCGAGTTCTCCCGCTATGACGCCGGCTGGCTCCACGACTTCGCCAACGGCAACGGCGGCGACATCCGGGCGGCCACCTGGAACGACCTCAACGTGCCCGCTCGCGTCGCAACGCTGGCCGTCGCCGGCGTCCCGCTCATCCTCCGGGACAACCCGGGCTCCGTCGTCGCGGTCCAGCGGCTGCTGGAGTCGGGCCGGCTGGGGGTGCTGTGGCGGGACCCCGACGATCTCGTGGCGCAGTTGCAGGACCGGCCCCGGATGGCGGCACTCCGCGCTGGTGTCTGGCGGCAGCGCCACGCCTTCACCTTCGACGCCCACGTCGGGGAGCTGGAGACGTTCTTCACCTCTGTCATCGCGGCCGTCAGGGACGCTCCGGGTCGGGGGCCGACGGTCGAGGGCCACGTCGCGCTCCCGACGGTGCGCGGTAGGACAGGATCTCCGCCAGCATCGCCTCTGCGGGTACCGCCGCTGCGGTGAACTGGTTGACCGCTCGAACTTCCGCCGGGTCGATCTTCGGCACTCGCTGGGCGGTCAGCAGGCCGTTCTTCTCGTGCTCGACGTCGGTCAGCTGCGTGTAGCAGAACCCGGCCAGCGCGGTCGACGAGAGCGCCGCCCCGACGAGCTCCCGGTACTTCTCCAGCAATGTGGCCGAGTCCTCGACGGCGCCGTAGCCGTAGGCCGTCCCGGACGCATCACCCTCGCCCAGCGTGATCCCGCCGAACTCGCTCAGGACGACCGGCCGGTCACCGCGATCGAAGCCCGGCAGCGTGAGGCGGTGGAAGTTCGGTCGAGGCCCGGCGAACGTGCGCTGCAACGCCTCGGGGTCTCCGTACCTGGCGCGCAGCTGCTCCCCGCTGGTGGTGTAGTCGTGGATGCCGACGATGTCGCTGTCGAGGACCTCCCACCCGTCGTTGGCCAGGACCGGACGTGTGCCGTCGAGTGCGTCGGTCAGCAGCCGCAGGGACCCGACGAGTGCCTGCTGCGCTGCCGACTCCAGCAGGTTCGGCACTCCCCAGCTCTCGTTGAAGGGAATCCAGGCCGCCAGGCACGGGTGGCTTCGGTCGCGTTCCACCACCTCGATCCACTCCCGGACGAGCCGGCCCGTCACCACCGGCGCGCACTCGTAGGCGCTGGGCATCTCCACCCAGACGAGCAGTCCCAGTCGGTCGCACCAGTGGAGGAAGCGGGCGTCCTCGACCTTCTGGTGCACCCGCACCCCGTTGAAGCCGAGGCTCTTGATCGCCTCGACCTCGCGGCGCAGCGCGTCGGCATCCGGTGCCGCCAGGTGCGACTCGGGCCAGTAACCCTGGGCGAGAACCATCCGCAGGAAGTAGGGGGAGCCGTTGAGCTCCACCATGCCGTCCCGCGTGTGCAGGCTGCGGTAGCCGAGGTAGCTCTGCACGGTGTCGCCCGGACCGTCCTCGTCGAGGAGAGTGAGTTCCGCGTCGATCAGGTTGGGATGCTCGGGAGACCACAGCAAGGCACCGGAGTGCGTGATGGACGGCGCCCCCGCCGGCACCATGAAGCTCCGGTCCACCTCGTCCCCCAGCACGGCGATCACGTCGTCGACCAGCACTTCCCCGTGCGCGCGGAGCTCCACGCGGAGCCGCAGCCGGCCGCCCGGGCGGTGCCGGATCTGCGCCCGGAGGCGGACCTGCTCGAGGCGCGGGTCGGCGTCCCAACGCACGGACGCGATGTAGGTGGCCGGCACGGGCTCGAGCCAGACCGGCTGCCAGATCCCGGACGTCCGGTGATACCAGACGTCCGACGGAGGGTCGCCCCAGTACTGCTTGCCGCGGGGTTGTCGGCGGTCCCCGGCGTCGTCCTCCGCGCGGACGACCAGTACCTGTTCCGCCCCCGGCCCCAGCGCCGCCGTGACGTCCGCCATGAACGAAGCGTTCCCGCCCTCGTGCCGCGCCACGGATCGGCCGTTGACCCAGACCTCGGCGCGGTAGTCGACGGCGCCGAAGCCGAGGAGGAGGCGGCCAGCACGGTCGGCGTCCGCAACCTCGAACGTCCGCCGGTACCAGAGCACCGAGTGCGGCTCCGGCCGCCCGATCCCGCTGGCCCGCGACTCGGGGGGAAAGGGAACGGTGATCGTCGAGTCGAAGACGTCGGTGCGGTGCATCCAGCCCTGGTCCGCGCCGACGTCGTCGTCGTCGTAGGCGAAGCCCCAGGGGCCGGTCAGGTCGACCCAGCGCTCACGCGCGAGCTGCGGCCGGGGATGACAGTCGGCTTCGGACACGGGCCCATCCTGGCCAATCGCGGAGTGTCTTGACAGGACCATCGGGATGACTAGCTTCGGAACACAGCGTTCACCGACAGTGATCGTCCGGAACGGGGTGAGACCGCATGCCCCCGGACAAGGCTCAGCCGACCAGGATCTTCTACTGCTACGCCCACAAGGACGAGAAGTTCCGGCGCGAGCTGCAGGAGAACCTGGCGCTGTTGCGCAACCAGGGCCTCATCGAGGACTGGAGCGACCGGGACATCCCACCCGGCGCCGAGTGGGACGACGAGATCGACGACCGGTTGCGCAGCGCGGACGTCATCCTGCTGCTGGTGAGCAGCGCCTTCATCGCCTCCAACTACATCTGGGGCAAGGAGCTTCAGCTCGCCGTCTCCCGGCACCAGGCGGGCCAGGCTCGCGTCATCCCCGTGGTCCTACGACCGGTGGTCTGGGACGGTGCGCCGTTCGCCAAGTTCCAGATGCTGCCCCCCGACGCCAAGCCGATCGTCAAGTGGCGGCCGCGCGAGGACGGCTGGGTCGCCGTGACCAAGTCATTCGACCGGCTCGTCCGGGGGCTGGCCTCTCGCCTTCCTCGGGAGCGGGAAACGCGCCACCGGGCTCGCTGGCCACGGCCGTTGACGCCGCTGATCGCACGAGAGGGGGCGTGCGCGGACGTCCGCGAGGCACTCGTGGGGCACCCCGGTCTCGTGACGCTCGTCGGTCCCATGGGTGTCGGGAAGTCGCACCTCGCCCTGGAGGTGGGCGCAGACCCCGACGTGTCGGAATGCTTCCCCGACGGGATCCATCGCATCGACCTGGCGACCTTGAGCGATCCGGAGCTGCTGGCGTCGTCCATCGCCCGGGAGTTGGGCGTCGAGGAGACCCCGGGAGTCCCCCTGTGGCGGAAGATCGCCGATTTCCTCGGTGACCAACAGCGGTTGATCCTGCTCGACGGCTTCGATCGCGTGCTGCCGGCCGGCCCGATGGTCGCCGATCTCCTGCAGGCGACGTCCGGCCTGACGGTCATGGTCACCAGCAGAGGCGTTCTCGGCCTCCCCGGGGAGACGGTCATCGCGGTGGAGCCGCTGGAGGTCCCCACCCTCGATCCCCTCGACCCGCTGGGCGTCCTCGCCCGGCGTCCCGCGGTGCAGTTGTTCGTCGAGCGCGCACGGTCGGTCCAGTCCACGTTCACCCTCACCAGGTCCAATGCCGCGACCGTCGCCCGCCTGTGTGCGGAGGTCAGCGGGCTGCCTCTGGCGATCCAGCTGCTCGCCAGTCAGATCGCGGTTCTGCCGCCGGCCGAGATCCTCAAGCGACGCGCATCGCTGGTGGACCGGCTCGATCAGGTCATCGAATCCAGCGCGGAGCTGCTCGATCCCGATGCGGCACGGCTGTTCGCAGACCTCGGGGCGTTTTCCGGGGGATTCACGCTCGACGCCGCGGAGGCGGTGGCCCGGCGCGGCGACGTCCTCACGCCGTTGCGTGCGTTGCTGGGCGCGAGCCTGGTCCTGCTGCGCACCGCGAACGACCAGTACCGGTACTTCATGCTCACACCGGTCAACGAGGTCGCGCAGAGACGGTTGACCTCGGACGTCGAGGCCTCGGAGGTTCTCGCCCGGCATGGCCGCTACTACCGGGAGCTCATGGAGCAGGCGGAGCGGCACGTCGAGGGCGAGGAGCAGGACGCCTGCCTGAGGACTCTGGAGCCCGAGAACGCCAATTTCCGAGCCGTCCTCGCCCGGAGCATCGCGGGCACCGTCGAGCTGGAGGAGGGTCTCCGGCTCGCCGGCGCCATGGGCCCGCTCTGGTACGTCCGGGGACAGTTCAGCGAGGGCCGCCGCTGGCTGACGCAGCTTCTGGACGCCCAGGGAGCGGCGCGGCCGCCGGTCCGCGCGAAGGCCACCAACTTCGCCGGGATCCTCGCCTATCACCAGAACGACTACGCACTTGCCCGAGAACTGCTGCTCGACGGCCTCAGGCTGTTCGAGCAGTCCCCGGACGATGCCGTGACCACGGGACTGTTGCGCGAGCTCGGCTTCGCCTCCAAGGTCGCGGGCCGCGCGAAGTCGCTGAACGGTCTGGGCTTCGTGGCCAAGGAGGAGGGGAACAGCGCGGAGGCCCGCCGGCACTACGAGGAGAGCCTCGCTCTCTACCGAGACATCGACGACGAGTGGGGAATCGTCTGGAGTGCCACGGACCTGGCGCTCGTGCTCCTGCATCTGAAGGAATCGGAACGCGCGATCACGCTCCTGGAGGAGAGTCTCGAGCGACAGACGCCGCGGTTGGTGCGCGGTCGATCCGGGCGGGCACTGACGACCGTCTACCTCGCCTACGCCTTCGCCGCGCAGGGCCGCAGCGACGCGGCGTCCGAACGCACCACGGAAGCGCTGAACGAGAGCCGAGCCATCGGCTACAAGCGCGGTGTCATCCTGGCGGCCCAGTTCGCCGGGCTGCTCGAGATGGCGGCAGGACGGCGGGGGCAGGCCAGTGCCTTCCTCCGCGAGGCGCTCTCGCTCTGCCGAGAGCTGGGGGACCGGGGCGGGATGGCGGACGCGCTCGAGGCGATGGCGGCGATGGCCGCAGAGGAGGGGAACATGCCGTCGGCGGTGCGGCTCCGCGCGGTCGAGGGCGAGCTGCGCAAGGGCCTCCACACGCATGCTCGGCGTCGCGAATACGACCCGGTGGCTGCTCCGGCGGCGGTGCTCGCGGCGATCGACGACGCGCTCGCCGAGGCCCGAGACGGTGTCCCACCGACCTTGGACGCCGTTCTCGACGAGGTCCTCGGCGGGCAGATCTGACCGCCCGGGCCGGTCGCGCCTAGGACCGCGGGACGAGCTGCTGCAGTGTGCGGACGGCGATCTCCGGGGCGTCCGCGATCACCCCGTCCACACCGAGGTCGATCAGCGCACGGACCTCCGCGGCGGCGTTGCCGTGGGAGAGCGGGTCCAGGCTCGTGCGGAGCTGTCGCGGGAGGAAGGCGTTCTCCGGGTTGAGCTTCCAGACGTGCACGTCGAGCGCGGCGTCGTGTGCCTGCTCCACGAGGTGTGTCGTGCCGGTGAAGGATTCGTCCTCGTCACGCAGCAGGATCCGGTCGCGGCTGGGCCCGATGGCCGCGGCGTAGGTCGAAATCTCGCGCAGCCCCGCCGGAGTGGTCATCGCGTCGAAACACGGGAAGTCGTCGATCAGCTGGATCATCGGGGGGCCGTCGTCCCCCAGGTCTTCGCGCAGCCGGCGCAGCGCGGCGGGCTCGAACGACTGGAGCAGCACGGGGCCCCCGCCGCCGGCGACGCCGAGCCGGCGCAGCTCCGCGGCGACCAGACCGGTGAGCTCGGTACCGGGCCCGGTCAGTCCCGGCGCCAGCTCCACGAGGACGCCGACGGTCCGCCCTGCGGTGGACCGCGCGCGGGCCAACTCGACCACCTCGGCGAGCGTCAACAATCCGGAGCGGCCGTCGTAGGCGGTGTTGAGCGGGCGCAGGCCGGGCATCCGCTCCACGGCGCCGAGTGTGCGCAGCTCCCGGAGATCGAAGTCCTCCACGAACCAGTCGCGTATTCGGCGGCCCTGGAGCAGCCCCGTGCGCCGCCGGTCGGCGAACTCCGGTCGCCGGGCGACGTCGGTCGTGAAGGACAGTGCACTCTCGTGCCGGACGACGAGGGCACCGTCCCTGCTCACCACGACGTCGGGCTCGATCAGGTCGGCGCCGAGGTCGATCGCCAGCTCGAAGCTCTCGCGGGTGTGCTCGGGCCGGTAGGCCGGGGCGCCACGGTGACCGACGACCACAGGGCCGGCAGAGCGGGTCGTGGGGGGAGCCGACGACGCGGTCGCGTGCATGCCGACCAGAACACCCGCCCGGCGTGAACGAATGGCGAACGCAGCGAGCCGCGTCGGTCACAATTCGGGAGACAGGTGCCTGACCTGGGGTGGAGCATCGCCGCCGTGACGGATCTCTCCTCGTTCGGCTGGGCACCTGACCGTGACGGCGAGCTGCCCGACGGGACGACGGCCGCGCGGGTGGTGCGGGTCGACAGGGGACGGCTCCGGGTCGTGACCGGCGACGGCGAACGGTCCGCCGTCCCCGGGGGCGCCCTGTTCGCCGACAGCGGGACGGCGCGCCCGGCCGTGGGCGACTGGGTGGCGCTGCGGGGCGAGCGCGCCGTCGCCGTCCTCCCTCGTCGCAGCGCCTTCACCCGCTCGGTCGCCGGCCGGTCCTCGGGGGCCCAGATCGTCGCCGCCAACATCGACGTCGTCCTGGTCGTCGACGCGCTGATCGGCCCCACCCGACTGCGCCGCGTCGAGCGGTATCTGGCCGTGGCCTGGGAGAGCGGGGCGGCGCCGGCCGTCGTCCTCACCAAGGCCGATCTGTGCGACGACGGGCCCGCGGCGGTCCGGCTCGTGGCCGAGGACGCGCTGGGCGTGCCCGTGCTCGCCGTCAGTTCGGCGACGGGGGAAGGGGTCGATCGGGTGCAGGCGCTCCTCGGGCCCGGACGCACCGGCGCGATGGTGGGGCCCTCGGGTGTGGGCAAGTCCAGCCTCGCCAACGCCCTGTGCGGGCGGCTGGTCGCGCCCACCCGGGAGATCCGGGACGACGGCCGCGGCAGGCACACCACCACTGCGCGCGAACTGCACCTGCTTCCCGGCGGCGGACTGTTGATCGACACCCCGGGCATGCGCGAGCTCGGGCTCTACGAGGACCGCGACGGCGTCGACACCGCCTACGCCGACGTCGCGGAGCTGGCCGCCGGGTGCCGGTTCCGCGACTGCGGGCACCGCACGGAGCCGGGCTGCGCGATCGCCGCCGCGATCGACGGGGGGCGGCTCGATCCCGCACGGCTGACCGGCTGGCGCACGCTGCAGGCCGAGGCGCACCGCCGGCAGCTGCGGGTCGACGCCCGCGCCCGCGCTGCGGAGCGGGCGAGGGTGCGGGCCTTCTCGCGCGCCCTGCGCGCCGTGCAGAACGGGCCTCGTGGGTAGGCGTCCGGGGCGGTCGGTAGCGTCGCCCTCCGTGCGCGTGCTGGTGATCGGTTCCGGTGCCCGGGAGCACGCCCTGTGCGTCGCTCTGTCCTCCGACCCCGCGGTGACGGCGCTGGCCTGCGCGCCGGGCAACGCCGGCACGCGGGCGGTCGCCGAGGCGCTGCCGGTGGCGCCGACCGACCCCGACGCCGTTGCGGCCCTGGCCCGCGACTGGCGGGCGGACCTGGTCGTGATCGGGCCCGAGGCGCCGCTGGTGGCCGGTGCCGCCGACGCCGTCCGCGAGTCCGGCATCGCCTGCTTCGGTCCGTCGGCCGAGGCCGCCCAGCTCGAGGGCAGCAAGTCCTTCGCCAAGCACGTGATGGCCGCGGCCGGCGTGCCGACCGCACGCTCGTGGCCGGTGGGCGGCCCGGCCGAGCTGGAGACCGCCCTGGACGAGGTCGCGCAGGCGACCGGCGGTGCGCCGTACGTGGTGAAGGACGACGGGCTGGCCGCCGGCAAGGGGGTGCTGGTCACCGGTGACCGCGCGGCGGCGGTGGCACACGGGCAGGCGGTGCTCGACGGCGGGCACGCGGTGCTGATCGAGGAGTACCTGGACGGGCCGGAGGTGTCGCTGTTCGCCGTCACCGACGGCCGCACCGTCCTGCCGCTCGTGCCGGCGCAGGACTTCAAGCGGCGCGACGACGGCGACGCCGGTCCCAACACCGGCGGGATGGGGGCCTACGCGCCGCTGCCCTGGGCGCCGCCGGGACTGGTCGACGAGGTGATGACCACCGTGCTGCAGCCCACCGTCGACGAGATGGCCCGGAGGGGCGAGCCGTTCGCCGGCCTGCTCTACGCGGGACTCGCGCTGACCCGGCGCGGGGTGCGGGTGGTCGAGTTCAACGCCCGCTTCGGCGACCCGGAGACCGAGGTCGTGCTGCCGCTGCTCGAGACCCCCCTGGCCGGGCTGCTGAAGGCCGCTGCCGAGGGGGCGCTGGCGTCGCACCCGCCGCTGCGCTGGCGGGACGGCGCCGCCGTCACCGTGGTGGTCGCGGCCCCGGGCTACCCGGAGGCGCCCCGCACCGGTGACCCGGTGACCGGCGCGGACGCCGAGGGTGTGCTGCACGCCGGCACGGCGGTGGCGGACGACGGAACGGTGGTGTCCGCCGGCGGGCGGGTGCTGGCGGTCACCGGGGTCGGCGCCGATCTGGCCGACGCCCGGCGGATCGCCTACGAGCGGGTGGCCGGCGTCCACCTGGCGGGCGCCCACTGGCGCAGCGACATCGCGGCGGCTGCCGCCGAGGGCCGGGTCACCGTGCCGAGGGGCTGAGCGTCCGGCCTCCCCGCAGGAACCCGCGCGGGAACGAGTGCAGCGACCGCGCACCGTCGGCGGTGATCTCGAAGAGCTCGCCGGTCTGGACACCGGCCCGTTCGTCCGGCGTGCAGACGTTGGGCTGGACGACGACCGTCATGCGCTCCTGCAGCGGTTCGGCATGGACCCCTGTCGGCGCGCCCCGATGGCTGAGCACCGGCGGCAGGTAACCGCCGCCGAAGCCGTGGACGAGGTCATCCAGTGTGCGCAGGCCCGCGTCCAGGACCAGGTCCGCGGCGGCGAGGAGCTCGGCCGGCAGCACACCCGGACGCAGCGCCGCCGAGATGGCCCTGAGCGCCTCCTCGGCCACGTCGTGCAGGTCGCGGTAGAGCGGTGTCGGTTCGGCGTCGACGGCCACCGTGCGCAGGAGCTGGCCCGGGTAGTCCGGGCCCCACGTCGTGCTCAGCTCGAACACGACGACCGACCCGGACTCCACGCGACGTCCGCTGGGCCACTGCGCCGGCGCGCAACGGTCCGGCGCGGCCATCGAGGTCGCTGCGACGTAGTGGATGTGGTTGGTCGCGCCCGTCCCGGCGTAGGCGGACTCGACCGCGGCCACCAGGTCGAGCTCGCTGGCTCCCGGTACGGCCGCCTCCACGAGCGCAGCAGCGGAGACGTCGGTCAGTGCCGCCGCGTGGCGCAGGACGGCGAGCTCCTCGTCGCTCTTGAGGCTGCGTAGCCGGGTGTAGTCCGCGTCGAGCGGCACGACGGTCGCGGCCGTGTCGAGCGCGGCGCGCAGCGGCACCGGTACCGGTCCGATCGTGCCGACGCGCGCTCCCGCGCCCCTCGGCGCGAGCGCGCCGAGCACGGTGTCCGCCGTCCGGTCGCCGCAGCCGGCGACGTCGGCGTCCCGGGCGATCCGCTGGGCGTTGGGCACGTGGTTCGGAAAGCCGACGAACAGGGACGGGCGCCGGCCGGGGCGCAGCACCACGACGGCCTCTCTGGTCACCGGCCAGCCGGTCAGCCAGGGCACCGCGCTGCCGAAGCGGTTGGCGCCGTAGGCGACCACCGCATCGAGGTCGTGCTGCTGTGCGAGCTGCTCGACCCGCGCCCGCCGGTCGGCGAACTCGGCGTCGCTGAAGTCCGGTGGCGGGGGGCCGGGACGAGGCGTGCCGGTCATGTCCCGACCTCGTCGAGCAGCGCGGCGAGGTTGCCGGCCAGGATCAGCTCACGGTCGCCGTCCCCGAGCCCGGGGACGGCGGAAAGCGACCGGACCGGCTCGGGCTCGCCCATGAGGAACGGGTAGTCACTGCCCATCACCACCCGCTCGGCGCCCACGACGTCGACCAGGTGCCGCAGCGAGAGCGCGGAGTGCAGCACCGTGTCGAAGTAGACCCTGCGCAGCCACTCGCCCGGCGCCCGCGTGAGGTGCTCGGTCGCTCCGCGGGCGCCGGTGCTGTAGCCCCGGTCCCAGCGGCCGATCTGGTACGGAGCGAACCCGCCGCCGTGCACCAGCACCATGCGCAGGTCGGGGTGCCGCTCGAGGACGCCGCCGAAGATGAGGTGACCCAGCGCGAGCGTCGTCTCTGCCGGGTTGCCGATCAGGTTGCCCAGCCCGTAGCGCTTGAGGTCCCGTCCGGCGAGCGATGCGTACGGGTGGACGACGATCACCGCCCGCAGCTCCTCGGCGGCCGCCCAGAACGGGTCGAGGTCGGGGTCGTCGAGCTCGCGGCCCTCGACCGTCGTCGCGATCTCGGCACCGACGTGCCCGAGCGCGGTGACGGCGTGGCGGAGCTCCTCGGCGGCCTCTTTCGGTGCCTGCAGCGGCACGGTGGCCAGCGCCCGGAACCGTCCGGGGGCCTCCGCCGCGGTGGCGGCCAGGCCCTCGTTGAACATCCGCGAGTACCGGACCCCCGTGGCCGCGTCGAGCGAGTAGGCGGTGAGGTCGATCCAGCTGGAGAGCAGCTGCACGTCCACCCCGGCGGCGTCCATCGCGGCCAGCCGGCGGGGCAGGTCGACGAGCGAGGGCAGGATGTCGCGGGTCTGCACCCGGCCCCCGATCAGTGCGGAGTAGCGCCCGTCCTGCTCGGCCAGCTCGATGCCGTACCGGCCGCCCTCGGCCACGAGGGTCTCGATGACGCCGACCGGCACGCAGTGCGCGTGGACGTCGATGCTGGTCACCCGCCCGCCCGTCCCGCTCACAGCGCGTGGTCCCGCATCGTCGCCTGCAGGTCCTCGTCGGCCTCCAGCCGGTACACCCCCCCGGTGACGCGGTCGGTCACCCAGATGTCGAGGTCGGCGCCGACGAACACGTCGTTGATCTGCGCGGCCGGCTGCCCCTCGGGGGTGTCGGGCAGCCAGTGCGCGACCTCGACCGGGTGCTCGGCGTCGCTGACGTCGTAGACCCGCAGGCCGGCGTTGAAGTAGGTGCAGAACACCAGGGTCGCGCTGCGGTAGGTGCCCGGCCGGTTCTCGTGCAGGTTGTGCGGACCGAAGCGCAGGCCGCGGTCGTAGAACTCGTCGGGCGGCGGCGGGCAGACGCTCACCACCCGCGGGTCCTCGCGGTCGGAGACGTCGATGATCCGCGTGTAGTGCGGCTCGCCGGCGCGGCCGTCGGTGACCACCTCGTCGGTGACGACGAGGAGGTCGCGACCCTCCAGGGGGAGGCAGGTGTGGGTGTCACCGCCGGGCTCCCAGTTCAGGTGGCCGATCTGCCGCGGCTTCGCGCGGTCGGAGATGTCGAGCACGACCATGCCCGCGTCGCCGTAGCCGAGGTAGGCGGTGTCACCGTCGACGAGCGCGTGGTGCGCGGCGTAGCGCTTCCCCTCGGGGACGTCGGGGGTCTCCCCGCCGCCCGCCCACTGGCCGGGCCACCACCACCGGCCGGCTTCCACCGGATTGCGTGGGTCGGTCATGTCGACGATCAGCCAGATGCGGTCGTCGAAGCCTTCGGGGATGGCCGAGACGTAGGCGTACCGGCCGCCCTCCCAGACGATGCGGTGCACGCCCTTACCGGTGGAGTCGAACCAGCCGATCTGCTGCGGGTCGAGCGGATCGGCCAGGTCGTAGACGGCCATGCCGGCGCTGTAGGGGTCCCCGCCCTTGAACTGCTCGTGGTTGACCAGCAACAGCCCGTCGGCCACCTGGACCTTGTGCGTGTGGCTGCCGGGCGGGGCCTCCCACTGGGTCACCAGGCGCAGGTCGGCCGGGTCGGACGCGTCCAGCACGCTCGTGCCCATGCCGCTCGGCCCGAAGTGCCCCACGTAGACGGCGTTGCCGGACCGCATGACCTGCATGCCGTCGCCGAACCCGTTCAGGTCGTTCTGGGCGAGGGTCCGCAGGCCCCTGCCCGAGCCGGCCCGGTTGCTGTCGGTCATGCGCGCTCCAGTCGGTCGGTGACCCAGTCGGCGACCACCGGTCGCACGATCGTGGCCAGGTTGTTGCACGAGTGGTTGCCCTGGGGCTCGAGCCGGAGGGTGGCCCGGCCACCGAGAGCAGCGGCGATGCGGTGCGCGTGCTCGAGGGGGATGATCGTGTCCCGCGCCCCGTGCACCACGAGCACCGGCGCATCGAGCCGGTCGAGGACGCCGTCGAGCGTGACGTCGGCGAGCAGGTCGCGGGCGTGGGCCTCGTCGGCGGCCCCCACGAAGTCGCGGAAGCCCTCGCGGGTCACCTGCTGCAGCTCGTCGAATGCGCACAGGTCGTACGGCCCGGCGATGTCGACGACGCCGCGCAGACCGGGCAGGCCCGCCGCGTGCGCCAGGGCGAGGTGCCCGCCGAAGCTGGTGCCCACCACCACGACCCGGCCCGGATCGACGCCGTCCAGGGCCTCGATCGCCTGCCCCACCGCGGCCATGGCGGCGGCGTAGCGGTCGGCGCGGAACGGCGACGACAGCGCGCCCTCGCCCTGGCCCGGCCCCTCGACCGAGAGGGTCGCGACGCCGCGCCGCAGGAAGAACGGCTCGTAGGTGCTGAACTGCTCCTTGGTCGATTCCAGGCCGGGTACCAGCACGGCCAGACCGGGGCGGTCCACCCCCGGCGGCCGGCGCAGGTAACCGACCACTTCCCGGCCCTCCCCGTAGGGCACGGCGGTGCGCACCGCCGGCGGGTCGAGCAGCGGGGCCGCCGCGCCGTAGAGAGCCGACATCCGCGCCTGCAGCGCCGCCCGGCGCGCGGGGTCCTCGGTGAGCACGAACTGGGCGAACTGCAGCGTCAGCGCCGCCCGGCGCAGGTGCTCGGCGGCCGTGACCCGGTGGCCGGCGGACAGTGCCTCGCGGCCGAGCGCGGCGTAGCGGTCGGCGGTCGCTGTCCACGCGTCCGCCCAGTCGTCCCAGCCGGAGATGTCGTCGAGCGTGCGACTCAGGTCGAAGAAGTCGATGCCGTTGGCGAGGAACCGCGGGTACCAGTTGGCGACGACGGCCTCCAGCTTGCCGCTCACGAGGCCGCCCCGGTCACCGTGTCGTGCAGCAACGAGATCACCGAGGCGGCCAGGAGCACGAGGATGACGCGTTGGAAGGTCTGCGGTGACAGTCGCCTGGCGGCCCGGATACCGAGGGGCAACGCGAGCAGGATCGGCACGAGCGCGAGCAGGCTCTCCAGCAGCCGGGTCGGCGTGTAGAGGCCGACCCCGGCGAGCGTGACCGCCTGCACGGTCGAGAAGACGAAGAACAGCGAGGAGATGGCGAACACGTAGGTCCGCGGCGGCATGGCGAAGCCGTGCAGCCACGTCGTCAGCAGCGGCCCGGAGATCCCGGTGGCCCCTTGCAGGCCACCGGCCACCAGGCCGACCGGCGCCGAGCCGACGCGGGTGACCGCCGCGGGCAGGGTGAAGCCGGGCCGGAGGACCGACAGGACGATGTAGCCGAGGATCACGGCGGCCAGCACGCCGGAGAGCACGCGCCCGTCCAGGGACTTCAGCAACAGGGTGCCGACGACCGCACCGACGATGCCCGTGGTCACCATCGCGGGCAGGTGCCGCGTGCGGGGGGCCTCCGCGCGGTGCGACCAGACCAGCAGCCCGTTGGCCACGACGCCGGGGATCGCCATCACGACGACGGCGTGCTCCACACCGAGGAACACCGCCATGACGGGGATGGCGAGCTGGGGGAGACCGCCGCCGGTCGCGCCCTTGATGAACGCGCCGACGGCGATCGCCGCCACGATGACGACGAGGTCGAGGAGCTCGATCCCCATCGGTCACCGTCTCCCGGTGATCACGCGGTGCGGTGCAGGCGCGTGAGCACGAACTCCTTGTGGCCGAGGATCTCCGCGGCGCACCAGCGGCCGGACGCGGTCGCGACGACGACGTCCTCGGTGGCGTCCGCGGCCTGGTCCAGGGTCATGTCGGCGGTGATCAGCGGCGAGACGTCGAGGTCGATGTGCTCGCTCATCGTGGCGACCGTCTTCGGGTTCGCCGTCAGCTTGAGCACCGGGACGATCGGGTTGCCGATGATGTTGCCCTGACCGGTCGTGAACAGGTGCAGCGCGGCGCCACCGGCGGCGAACAGCGTCACCGACTCGGCGGCGGCCGACGAGGTGTCCATGAAGTGCAGGCCACGCCGGGTGGGCGCCTCGGCCATCTCCAGGACACCGTCGATCTTGGCCTGGCCGATCTTCTGGATGTTGCCGAGCGCCTTCTCCTCGATGGTGGTGAGCCCGCCGGCGATGTTGCCCTCGGTGGGCTGCGAGCCCAGCAGGTTCGCCTCCTGCGCGAGGATGATCCGCTGGTGCTCGTCGAACAGCCGCTGGAACTTCTCGCGCTGGAGCGGGTCGGTGATGCGGTCGGCGACGATGTGCTCGCCACCGGTCAGCTCCGAGGTCTCACCGAAGAAGAAGGTGCCGCCCGCCCCGGCGAAGCGCTCGGCGAACCGGCCGATGGTCGGGTTGGACCCGAGCCCGGAGGTCGTGTCGGACTCGCCGCACTTGGTGCTGATGACCATGTCGGTGAGCGGGATCTGCTCGCGCGGCACCGCCGTGGCGTCGCCGACCAGCGCGACGGCGACCCGGCTCGCCTCCTCGATGATCCGCAGGTCGCCCTTGCCCTCGATGGAGAAGGCGGCGACCGGCTTGCCGGTCGCGGCGATCCCCTCGGCGACGCGGCGGGTCCAGTTGGGTTCGATGCCGATGACGACGGCGGCGGCCACGTTCGGGTTGGCGCCGGTGCCGATCAGCGTGCGGAAGTGCAGCTCGAGGTCGGGGCCGAACTGCAGGCGCCCGTACGGGTGGGGGAGAGCCATCGTGCCCTGCACGACCTTGGCGACGGCCTCGGCTGCGGCGTTGGAGATGTCGTCGACCGGGATGATCACGACGTGGTTGCGGCACCCGACCGAGCCGTCGCTGCGGCGGTACCCCAGGAACGTTCGTCCGGCGCTCATGCCCAGCGCTCTCCCTTGACGTTGTGGACGTGGACGTGCTCGCCGGCCCGGATGTCGCGGGTCGCGCGGCCGATCGGGACGCCGTACTTGATGACCTGCTCGCCGGCGGCCAGCGGCCGCAGCGCGACCTTGTGGCCGAGCGGCACGGAGTCGAGGACCTCGAGCTCGAGCGGGGCGCCGTTGGACTGGATCTTGCCGGGCACCGCCGGCCCGGGCTCGATGTCCTGCACGGCGACGCCGACGACGTCGTCGGGTGCGTGGACCAGAAAGTTGTGCGCCATCCGGAGTCCTTCCCGCGCCGGCCCGGTGCCGGGCTCTCTCCATACAAACGTATGCGCAGCGAATGTCAAGGAGTGTGCGCTGGAAGCGCGTAATGCGCGGTAAGAGGCCGTTCTTGACCTGCGCAACCGATTGCGGCAAGGTGGCGCCATCGTCGCTGCGGAGGTGGCTGTGCGTCCACGCAAGGTTGCCGTCCTGGGCACCCGGTACGTCGACCTCGGCATCGAGGAGGAGACGCTCGGGTCCCTGGGCGTCGAGCTCGTGTCGGGGGACGGCGGAACGGCCGCGGAGATCCTGGACGTCGCCCGGGATGCGGAGGTCGTCCTCGCCGGGTCGAGGCCCCGCTTCGACTCCGAGGTGATCGGCGGGCTGCGCTGCCGCGGGATCGTGCGCTACGGCATCGGCGTCGACACCATCGACCTCGCGGCCGCTGCCGGCCGCGGCATCGCCGTCGCCCGGGTGTCCGACTACGGCACGGAGGCGGTGGCCTGCCACACCGTGGCGACGGTCATGGCCCTGTTCCGCCGGCTGCCGGAGGCCGACGCGGCGCTGCGCGGTGGCGGGTGGGGCGTGGCCGGGCTGCGCCCCCTGCACCTGCCGAGCGCGTCGGTCGCCGGCGTCGTCGGTTACGGCCGCATCGGTCGCCAGGTGGCCGGGTACCTGCGAGCTCTGGGTTTCACCGTCCTGGCCCACGACGAGAACGTCGACGTCCCGGCAGCCGACGGCGTGCGTGCGGCCTCCCTGGACGAGGTGCTGGAGGCCGGCGACGTCGTGACGTTGCACGCGCCCGGCGACCCGTCCGGCCGCGCAGTCCTCGACGCAGCCCGGTTGGCGCGCATGAAGCCGGGCAGCATCCTGGTCAACACCGCCCGCGGCTCCCTGGTCGACCTGCCGGCGCTGCTCACCGCACTGCGGGAGGGGCGTCCGCGGTTCGCCGCTCTGGACGTGTTCGCGCAGGAACCGGTGGAACCCGCCCTGTTCGACACCGTGGCCGACCGCGTGCTGCTGACTCCGCACATGGCCTGGTACACGGAGGAGTCCGAGGCGGACATGCGGCGCAAGGCCGCCGCCGAGGCTGCTCGTCTGCTGCGCGGCGAGCCGCTGCGCGAGCCGGTCGTCTGAGCGAGAGGACCCGGAGATGCGCTACGACCTCGCGGACATGACGAGCCCGGAAGCGGCCCAGGCGGTCGCCCGGTCGCGGACGGCCGTCCTGCCGATCGGCAGCATCGAGCAGCACGGACCGCACCTGCCCAACGGCACGGACACCTTCGCCGCCGAACTGATCGCCCGAGAGGTCGCGGACCGGCTCGACGCGGTCTACGCCCCGTTCGGGCCCTACGGCGTCACCCCCATCCACGCCGGTCACCCCGGCACCGTGACGCTGCGCCGCGAGACGTTCGAGGCGCTGCTCACCGACATCTGCACGGAGCTGATCAGGATGGGCGTCGAGACGTTCGTCCTGGTCAACTGGCACGAGGGCAACATCGCGTCGATGAACGCGGTCGCGACCGACCTGCAGAACGCCTACGACTGCACCGTCGTCGCCGCCCAGGCCTGCTACGTGGCGCAGCGGCTCTACCGCGACGAGGGCGGGGAGCTCACCCACGGGGGTGGCATCGAGACCCTGGCGATGCTCGCCCACGATCCGGTGCTGGTGAAGACCGAACGCGCGGGCGAGCCCACCCGGCCGCCCGGTGCGATCGAGATGGACGCGATGCGTCGCTCGCACGAGGTCTACGGCTTCATCACCGACGTCACCGAACTCTGCGACGACGGCTGGTTCGGCAACCCGACCTGGGCGAGCGCCGAGCGTGCCGAGACGTTCACCAAGGTCGTCGCCGATGGGGTGCTGGAGCTCCTCGCCGGCGTCATGACGGCCCGAGACATCCGACGGCAGCAGCAACGGGAAGGCGGACGACCATGACCGGGTCCACCCACGGGGACAAGATCCGTCTCGCATCGGTCGGCCTGGGGCGGTGGGCCCGCGTGCTGGCCCGCGGCATCCAGCGCGGCGACCAGGTCGAGATCTACAGCTGTTTCAGCCGGAACGAGGCCAGGCGGACAGCGTTCTGCAAGGAGTACGGCGTCCCCAACGCCGCGTCCTCGTACGAGGAGCTGCTCGCCGACGAGGCCGTCGAGGGCGTGATCGTCACGACGCCGAACGACACCCACAAGGACGTCGTCATCCAGGCGCTGCGCGCGGGCAAGGCGGTCTACACCGACAAGCCCATCGCCCACACGCTCGAGGACGCGAACGCCATCGCCGCAGCGGTCGAGGAGACCGGTCAGGTCTTCGCCGTGGGGCACAGCTCCCGGCGGCTGTCCGGCCACCGGGAGATGAAGCGCTGGATCGACGACGGCCGGATCGGCGACATCTCCCTGGCCGAGGCCAACTTCTCCAACGAGCGCGGCCTGGAGCTGACCCCGAACACGTGGCGCTGGTACGCCGACAAGAGCCCGGGCGGCGCCTTCATCCAGCTCGGCGTCCACCACGCCGACACGCTGCAGTTCCTGCTCGGCCCGGTGAAGAGCGTGTCCGCCCACATGCGCAAGCTGTACACGAAGGCCGAGGTGCCCGACGCCATCATGGCGATCCTCGAGTTCGAGAGCGGGCCGCTCGCCTACGTCGGCACCGGGTGGGCGTCCCCGGGCGTCTACTCGATGAATCTGCTCGGCACGAAGGCCAACCTGCAGTACGACCTCGACTTCACGCACTGGGACGAGTCGCACCAGGCCGACGACTGGTCGACGCTGAAGTCGCAGTTCTACGGCGAGGCGGAGCGCCAGCCGGTGCAGTTGCCCCGCACGGACATGTTCCGCGAGCAGCTGGAGGAGTTCGGGCTGGCCTGCCGCGGTCGGGCGACGGTCGAGGTCGGCGCCACCGAGGCCGTGCGTGCGCTGGGCGTCGTCCGGGCGGCCATCGAGTCGTCGAAGCGCAACGGCGAGGCCGTGCTGCTCCAGGAGGTCATCGACAAGACGGGCACCGGCGAGTAACCGGGACGTCCGCACCCGTCGGCCGCCCTCCCGGAGGAGGACTCCCATGCCCGTCGTCCCCGCCGGGAGCCTGGACTTCGCCCGGCTGCCCGGGCGGCTGTCGGCGAACCCGCTGCCACCGGGGCTCGACGTCGGTGCCAGTGCGCGCGTGGTCCGCGTCGCACCCGGCCCACGGACGCCGCACGTGCACCCGCGCAGCGCGGAGGTCGTCTACGTCGCCGGCGGCACCGGCACGGCCTGGGAGGACGACGTGCCCACCCGCGTGGGCGTGGGCGACGTCGTCGTGGTCCCGGCCGGCGTGCCGCACGCGACGGTCGCGTCCGGACCGTCGGACCTGGTGCTCGTCTGCTTCTTCCCGCACCCCGACCTCGCGGCGAACGTCGAGGAGCTCACCGGCCCGGAGCGCAGAGCACTCTGAGGCAGAGCACTCTGAGGCGGAGCACTCTGAGGCAGGGCCCTCTGAGGCAGGGCCCTCCGAGCGGGTCAGGCCATGCGGGTCGTGAGTCGGCCGAGACGCTCGATCTCCACCACGACCTCGTCGCCGGCCTGCAGGAACCATGGCGGGGTGCGGGCCACTCCGACGCCTGGGGGCGTCCCCGTCACGAGCACGTCACCCGGCTCGAGGGTGATGGTGCGGCTCAGGTAGCTGATCAGTTCGGCCACGCCGAACACCATCTGCCGGGTGCTGGAGCTCTGCATGGTCTCCCCGTTCACCGTGCAGGAGATCGTGAGGTCCTGCGGGTCGGGGACCTCGTCCCGCGTCACGAGGCACGGGCCCATCGGGAGGAAGCCGTCGATCGCCTTGCCCAGCGTGAACTGCGTCGTGACGCCCTGCAGGTCTCGGGCCGACAGGTCGTTGGTGCAGCAGTAGCCGGCGACCGCGTCCAGGGCCTCCTCGACCGGCACGTCCTTCACCCTGCGGCCGATCACGACGCCCAGTTCCGCCTCCCAGTCGACCTTCGTCGTCGCGGCGGGGATCGTGACAGTGGCGCCGTCACCGACCACCGAGTTCGCCCACTTCGCGAACAGCATGGGGACCGTGGGCAGCGGCTTACCGGTCTCGGCCGCATGGTCGCGGTAGTTCAGGCCGATGCAGAGCACCTTGCCCGGACGCGGGACCGGCGCGCGCAGGGTCAGCCGGGAGACCGGGACGGGTGAGTCCTCGTCGGCCCGCTCGGCCCCGGCCAGCCACCGGACGAGATCGGTGCCCATCGGCACCACCGCGTCGCCCTCGAGCCGGCCGAAGCCGCCGTCGTAGGACACCAGTCGCATCGGTGCCTCCTGTCGTGGTGGAGAAGGACCTCGGAACGACGCTCGGCGCCGGCCGCGGGAAACGCGACCGGCGCCGAGCGCGCGATGGTGCCGGTGGATCAGAGGTTGCCGGGCTCGACCTCGAGGCCGAGGTTCTCCTGAGCCTCGGTGAGGCACGAGAAGTCCGCGTGCTCCCTCCAGTCGAAGCCCTCGTCCACGTTGCCCGCGTCGATCATCGCGTCGTTCCAGGCGTCGAAGGACTCCATCGGAGCACCGCCGGTGAGCGACCAGTTCTGCTCCATCTCGATGGTCCACTCGTCGAGGTCGCCCTCGCTGGGGTCCTCGCCGCGGTCTGCGGCGATGGCCACCGCGGCGTCCTGGTTGTCCTTGTAGTCATCGCCCGCGGAGATCCACTGCTTGGCGGCGATGCGCCCCTCCAGGTAGGCGCAGACCGCGTCGCGGTTCTCCTCCAGCGTGTCGGCGCGGACGACCCAGACCTCCTGGGGGTAGCGCTTGTACTCCTGCACGATCATCTGCCCGCCGGACTCCTCGAGCGGGAGGACGTGCCGCGGCTGCAGGGACGCCACGTCGATCTGGCCGGCCAGCATGGCCTGCAACCGATCGTCCGAGCCGCCCTCGATCTGGACCCACTCCATGCTCTCGGGGTCGACCCCCAGCCCCTCGAGCATCTCCTCGGCGACGGTGATGTTGCGGTCACCGGCCGCGCCACCGCTGATCTTGAGGCCTTCGAGGTTCTCGGGGTCGACGCCCTCGCGGATGCCGAGGAAGAAGGCCTCGGCGTCCTTCTCGACGCCGATGATCTTCATCGGGACGCTGCCCTCGGCGAGCGCCGACCAGATGACGTCGGCCTCGCCCTGCGCCACCCAGACGGATTCACCGGCCAGGCCGGCGATGTACTCGTCGGTCGCGAACACCTCGGCCTCCTCGGTGAAGCCGAGATCGGGCCAGTAGTTCTCGTCGGCGACCATCCAGGCGAGCTGGTTCATGTAGTCGTCGCCGTCGATGGCCAGGCGGACCTGGTTCAGGCTCAGACCGTCGCCGTCGTCGCCTCCGGAATCCCCGGAGTCGCCGGAGCCGCAGGCAGCAGCCACGAGGGTTGCGGCCAGCAGGATCGCCGGCAGTCGGAACTTGTTCATAGTCCGTCCTTTCTCGACAGGACACCCGCACGTGCACGTGACGACCACGTCACGCGTCCTAGGCCCGCCACACCGAGACCTTGCGCTCGAGCAGCTGGGTGAGACCGACCATCGCGACGCAGAAGAAGACGAAGATGAAGAGCATCGCGAAGGTCTGCGCGCTGTTGAACGTCTTGGTCGACAGCGCGATGATGTAGCCGATCCCGTTGGCGGCCGTGAAGAGCTCGCCGATGAACAGGCCGATCAGGCCGCGGGAGACACCCATCCGGATCCCGGTGGCGATGAACGGCACGGTCGCGGGCATCACCACGGACTGGAACAGCCGGTATCGGCCGGCGCCGAAGGTCCGTGCCGCGCGGAGCAGGGAGTTGTCGACGGTCTTGACGCCCTCCATGACCACCACGAGGGTCGCCGGCACCGCCGAGAGCACGATGATCACGATCCGCGCGGTGTCGTTGATGCCGACCCACAGCAGGACCAGGGGCATGAGGATCAGACGGGGCGTGGTGTAGATCGCCCAGATGTAGGGGCTGGCGATCTTGTCCACGATGCGGACGCCGCCGATGAACAACCCCAGCGGCACGGCGATCACGATCGAGATGATCATCCCGACCACGTAGACCCAGAGGCTGACGCCGAGGTTGCCCCAGAGGATGCCCTCCGTGTGCATCTCGACGAGCTCGGCCCAGACCTCGGTGACGGAGGGGAGGAACAGCTTCGGGATGTCGGTCGTCGTCGCTGCGATCTGCCAGATGGTGAAGAAGACGGTCAGGTTGAGGGTGCCGAACAGCCAGCGCTGCTTGCGGCTGTAGACGCGGCGGCGGCCCCGGCGCTTGGCCGGGTTCTTCGACGGCGCGGTCACCGATGTGGGCACCGTGGTCGGCGCGATCGACCTCGTCGCGGTCACAGGACGACCTCCTCACGCCAGCGGCTGGCGTAGTTCTCGAGTCGGCGCGAGAGGCTGACGAGAATCAGCGCCAGGACGATGAGGGTGGCGATGAAGGCGAACATGCGGGCGGTGTCCAGGTCGCGCGAGGACCGGATGACCTCCGTGCCGATACCGCCCGTGCCGACGGTGAGTTCGATGACGAGCAGGCCGACGAAGCCGCGGGAGATGCCGTTGCGCACGCCGCTGGCGATGAACGGCAGCGTGTTGGGGACGACGACCTTGCCGAACAGCTGCAGCCGGCCGGCTCCGAAGCTCCGGGCGGCCTTGACGAGCGAGTCGTCGGTGGTCTGCACCCCGTCCTTGGCGCTGAGGATGATCGGGATGACCGCCGACAGCACGACCAGCCAGATCTTGATCTCGGCGCCGAAGCCGAGCCACAGCACCATGAGCGGCGCCAGCGCGATGCGCGGCATCGCGAAGAAGCCCCACAGGTAGGGCGAGGTGATCAGGTCGGCCGTCGGGGACATGCCGATGGCCACCCCGAGGGGGATGCCGACCACCAGGGAGATCGCCAGGCCGATCGACATCGCGTACATGCTGTCGGCGGTCGCCGCCCACATGGTCCCGTCGGCGGCGGCCTCGGCCCACTTCTCCCAGACCGCCCCCGGGCCCGGGAACAGGAGGGGATTGGGGTCGAACACCAGGATGGACAGCTGCCAGATCCCGATGAAGGCGACGAAGGCGAGGAGCCCCGGCCCGCGCTTGCGGGCCAGGCGCTCGACGAACGACTGCTGTCGCCTCGCCGGTCGAGGACCCGGCCCGGCCGCAGGGGCGACCGTGGAGGAGGGGGCGGTCGTGGTCATCTCACAGTCCGGCCGACACGTCGTTGCGCTCGGCTGCGGTCGCCGGCGGGCTGCCGGTGGCCGGGACGCCGGCAGGCGTGAGCTCGGCCTCGGCGCGCTCGGGGTGCTCCTCGGACAGCAGATCCCACACCCGGTCGCGCAGCGCCTGGAACTCCGGCAGGTGGCGGCTGCTGCGGCTGCGGGGCCGCGGCAGGTCGACGTGGATGATCTCCTTGATCCGGCCGGGCCGGTTCGTGACGACCGCGATCCGGTCGCCCAGGGTGATCGCCTCGTCGACCCCGTGGGTGATGAAGATGATCGCCTGCCCGGTCTCGGCGACGATCCGGGTCAGTTCCTCCTGCATGAGCTCGCGGGTCATGGCGTCGACCGCGGCGAACGGCTCGTCCATGAGCAGCAGACGGGGCTCGGTCACCAGGGCGCGGGCCAGTCCGACGCGCTGGCGCATCCCGCCGGAGAGCTCGCGGGGGTAGGCCTTCTCGAAGCCGTCGAGGCCCACCATCTTGATGAAGCGGGCGACCTTGGCGCCGGTGTCGGAGTCGACCCGGCCCTGCATCTCGAGGCCGAAGCGGACGTTCTTCTCCACCGTGCGCCAGGGCATCAGCGCGTAGTCCTGGAAGACCACGGCACGGTCGGAGCCGGGCCCCGTGACCGGCTTGCCGAAGACCTTGACCTCGCCCGCGGCCGGGGGCACGAGCCCGGCGACCACGTTCAGGAAGGTGCTCTTCCCGCAGCCGCTCGGCCCGACGATGGCGAGGAACTCCCCGTCGGCGACCTCCAGGTCGAAGCCCTCGAGCGCGACGAGCGTGCCCTTCTCCCGGGTGCGTTCGTACTCGACGCTGACGCCACGCGCCTCGACCGCCAGCCCCGACCCGACGTCCTGTCGCTGTGCCACGTGCATCGACTCCCTTGCCTGGAGGCCTGCCGTCACGGGCCGGCTGCTGTCGGCCCGCTCCCCGCGTGCTGCAATCGATTGCTTGGCGGACAGTATCGGGGGCCACGTCGCAGGTGTGTCAAGGGTTACACCGGAATTGCGATCGATCCGCGTTTCCCGGCTGGTGAGCGCTCCGGTGCCGAGCCCACGGCGGGCGAGCCGACGCCGGCCTCGGACGACGTCCGATCCGGGACTCCATGCGTACGATTGCAGGCGTGCGGCCGCCTACTCTCCGTGACGTCGCCTTCGCGGCAGCGGTCCACGTCGGGACGGCGTCACGGGCGCTGAACCCGGGAACGCGGTCGCGCGTCAGTCGCAGCACCGCCGACCGGGTGCTGAAGGCGGCCGAGGAACTCGGCTACCGGCCCAACCCCATGGCCAGGAGTCTGCGCACCGCCCGCACGAACACCGTCGGCCTCGTGATCCCGGACCTCACCAATCCGCTCGTGCCCCCATTGGTGCGCGGCATCGACGACGTCCTGGCCCCGGCCGGGTACGACGCATGGATCGTCAACACCGACGACGACCCGCACCGAGAGCGCGCCCTCATCGACTCGTTGCGCGCCAAGCAGGTCGACGGGCTCATCGTCGCCACGGCCGGCCTGGACGACCCCGGGCTCGTTGCGCTGCACTCCGAGCGGATACCGATCGTGCTGGCCAACCGGGTGCTGGCCGGCGGGCAGATCCCCGCGGTGACCGCGGACAACGTGGCCGGCACGGAGCTCGCCGTCGACCACCTCGTGCGCCTCGGGCACATCCGGATCGCCCACCTCACCGGACCCCAGCGGACGTCGACCGGGCTCCTGCGCCGGCGCGGCTACACCCACGCGATGCGCGCCCGGGGTCTGCCCGAGGACCCCGGGCTGCTGATGACCTGCGCCGCCTGGACGGAGGCCGAGGGAGCGCGCGCGTTCGGCGAGCTGCTCGACAGCGGCGTACAGGCGACCGCCGTCGTGGCCGGCCACGACCGGGTGGCCCTGGGGTGCTACGACGCCCTGGTGGCGCGGGGGATGTCGTGCCCCGGCGACGTGAGCGTCGTCGGCTTCAACGACATGCCGTTCATGGACAAGATGCAGCCGCCGCTGACGACGGTCCGCGTGCCGCACTACGAGATCGGCGCCGAGGCGGCGCGGCTGCTCCTGAACTTCTTCGAGGAGCCGCACCGCCCGGCTCGAAGCGTGATGCTGACGCCCACGCTCGTGGTCAGGTCGTCGTCCGCGCCGCCGGCGGGACCGCAGAGATCGGTCCCCTAGGACTTCCGGAGCACGGGTCGAGGTGACAGGTGGGGCGCTCGGCTGCGCTGTCGTCAGGGAGTCTGGCAGAGGGCGTTGCGGGCGGTGATCGCGTGCAGGACCTGTCGGGGGCTGCGGCCGCGCATGTAGTCGCCGTGGTTGCGGCGACGGCCGTTGTAGTCGGCGACCCAGGTCTGCAGCGCGGCGTCGAGGTCGCTGATTCGGTCGACTCGTCCGCGGTGAAAGAAGGGCCGGTAGAACTCCTGCAGCACGGTGCCCTGGACGCGTTCGCAGACGCTGTTGTGGTTCGGGCTGCGCGGTGGGGTGCGGTGATGGTCGATGCCGAGATCGGCGGCGTGGTCCCGGAATGCGCGGCCGATGAACTCCGGGCCGTTGTCGGTCAGCACGCCGGTCAGCTCGACGTCGATCTCGCCGAGGGCGGCGGAGACCTGGTCCAGGAAGCGAGCGGCGACCGGCGCGCCCTTGTCCCCGACGATTAGCCGGACGACCAGCCAGCGGGTGGCCACGTCGATCGCGGTGAGCTGGTAGACCGCGCCGACGCCCTTGAGCTTGCCGACGTAGAAGGTGTCCAGGCAGACCAGCTGCCCCGGGTCGCTGGCGGCCAGGCAGAACCCGAAGGGTCCTTCCAGGGCCGCGTCGGTCAGCTGGCCGCTCTCGGCGGCGGTCAACGACGCCAGCGCCGCGATCCGCTGCCGGCGGGTGCTCAGGTTGTGCCGGCGCAGCACCTTCTGGATGCCGGAGGCCGAGCGGTGCACCCCGGCGGCGGCGAGGTGGTCGACCAGCTGCCGGGCGCCGAGCGTGGCCTTGGCGACTGCAGTGGCCAGGATCGTGCTGACCTCCTCGGCGCTCATCGCGTTGGGCATCACCGGCGGGCGGCGGTCCTTGGGCATCAGCGCCGACAGCCCGTACTTCTCGGCCTTGGCCACCCACCGGTAGTAGCTGGTGCGCGAGACGCCGGCGGCCTTGCAGGCCGCGGTCACGTCGGTCAACGCGGCCTGCTCCAACACATGGGCACGCCGAGCATGGATGATCTGGTCAGGGGTCACGGGGAGGGTCTCCTTCTGGTCACCGAAGCAACCGAAGGCTCCCACCCCGTGACCCCCTCAAGATCGAAGAGGTGTCACCTCAACCCGTGATCAGCAAGCCCTAGGAGCGGCGCCGCTCGCTCGACGACTGCGAGGTTCGCTGCCGCCCTGTTCTCGCCCGGCACGCTCGCGACCGTCGCAGGGGCGCCTGAGCCGCCTGGTGCGGACCGGTCAGGCCGCCGGCGGTGCGGTGGACCCGCGGACGACGAGCGAGACGGGCAGGAGGACCGAGCGCGACGGACGGTTCGGCTCGCTGATCGACTCCAGCAGCATGCGCGCCGCCTCGGCGCCGATCTGGTGGTGCGGGATGGCGATGGTGGTCAGCGGCGGTTGCAGCTTGTCCAGCAGCGGCATGTCGTTGAACCCGACGACACTGACGTCCCGGGGGCAGGAGATGCCCCGTTCGCGGAACACGTCGTAGCAGCCCAGCGCGATGAGGTCGTTGCCGGCGACGACGGCGGTGAACTCGGTCCCCTCGTCCAGGACCTCCCGCAGGACCCGGGCCCCTTCGGCCTCGGACCAGCGCTCGCAGGCGGCGACCAGCGACGGGTCCTCCACCAGCCCGTGGTCGCGGATCGCCCCGTGGAAGGCGCGCGACCGGACCACTCCGGTGGACGTCGTCTGGGGTCCGGCCAGGTGCAGGATCCTGCGGTGACCGAGGTCCGCGAGATGCCGGACCGCCATGTCGATGCCCGAGTTGTCGTCCGGGGTGACGCCCGGCACGTCGAGCGACGCCGTGCGGCGGTTGACCGTCACGAGGTTGACGCCCTGGGCGTGCAGCTGCGTGAGCAGCGGGTGGTCCAGCAGCGCGGTGGCGACGATGAGGCCCTCGACCTGACGCGACCGCAGCGAGGAGATCTGCGCCCGTTCGCGCTCGGTGTCGTTGTCGGTGTTGACGATGAGGGCGCTGAACCCGGCACCGCTGAGGACGTCCTCGACACCGCGGACGATCGGGGGGAACAGCGGGTTGGTGATGTCCGGCAGCACCAGCCCGACGGTGCCGGACTTCGAGGTCTTCAGGCCGCGGGCGATCGGGTTGGGCTGGAAGCCCAGAGCCTCCGCCGCGCGCAGTACCCGACGCGCCGTCTCGGTGCTGACCAGGCGCCGGGTCTCCGGGTTCAGGGCGCGCGACGCGGTGGCCGCGTGGACGCCCGCGGCCTCCGCGACGTCGCGCAGCGTCGGGGTGCGCACGACCGCGATCCTAGGCTCGGCCGGGCCGGCCGAACCGGCGGCACCGGTCTCAGGCGCCGGCACGGGCTACCACGAGCCCGGAGGCCGCGTCGAGCGTCCGGTCGAGGACGTCGCTGCCGTCGTCGGTCCGCTCCGGCAGGTAGGTCCGGCGCAGGGTCGCGACGGTGCGCAAGGCCTCGGCGTCCACCTCGCCCCCGGCCACCAGTCCCTCGGCCGGATCGCGCAGGCGTTCGACGTACCGCCGGGCGAGGTCGGGGGACAGGCTCAGCCGCACTCCCGCCTCGGCGGCGGCCACGTCGTCGACCCGACCGGCCAGCACGTCCCCGATGGTGTCGACCAGGGCGGCGGCCAGCGCCTGCGCGCCGGCCAGCTGGGCATCGCCGGTGATCGCGAGCACGGTGCCGAGGTAGGGCGGGCAGACGTCCCGGACCCGCGCGAGCGCGGTGCAGCCCTGCTGCTCGGCCAGGAGCTCGTTGCCCGCGTTGAGGAGGGTCGCGTCGCAGTCGCCGCCCAGCAGCGCGGCCCGCCGGCGGGGGGTCGACCCCAGGGCGACCGTCTCGTACTCGTCCCGCGGGACGCCCAGGGACGCGGTCAGCGCGTACATCGCGAGGGCGAAGCCCGACGTGGGCACATCGACGCCGAGCCGGGCACCCCGCAGCTGCTCCGGGGAGTCGAGGCCGGGGCGGCCGTACAGCGCCAGGCCCATGCCACGGTCGACGCCGCAGACGATCCGCGCGTCCAGCAGCAGCCCGAGAGGGTTGGCCGGGCTGAACCGGTAGGCCAGGACGTTGTCCGGGCTGGTGAGGGCGACGTCGAGCTCGCCGTCGAGGAGCGACCGGAACTGGCCGGGGGAGGAGGCGACCGGCACCTCCTCGACGTCGAGCGAGTGCTGGGCCAGGCGGCCGGTGCTCCGCGCGACGGACAGCAGCACCGACGGGCTGAAGGCGCCGAGGACGAGTCGGACGGTCATGGCTCTCCTCGGTGCTCCGGCGACGGTGGACGACCTCTCAGGTGCACTCGTTTGCACCCTGTGCGGTGCATCCAGCGCCCGGGGCACCCTACCCTTCCGCGGCCGGTGCTTGACACCGCCGGATCGGGGGGGAACGCTCTCAGCCGTTCCAACAATCGATTGCAGCCAGGGGAGGGGGAGCGTTGACCGACGACCGCGTGCGGTCCGCGATCGCCCACTGGGGACCGCGGTTCACCACCAACGGGGTGACCACCTCTGACTTCGAGCGGGTCACGTCGCGGGTCCGATCCTGGTCGGAGTGGTGCGCGGCCTGGTCGGACATGGGCGCCGAGCACGAGGCCCTGGGCAGGCGTGCCCTCGAGGAGGACCGGCGGCTGTCCGCCGGGCAGCACCTGGCCCAGGCGGCGGTCTACTACCACTTCGGCAAGTTCGTCTTCGTCGAGGACCTCGACCAGATGCGCGCGGCCCACGAGAGGTCGGTGCGATGTCTCGACGACGCCCTCCCGTACCTGGGCCGGCCGGGGTGCCGGGTCGAGATGCCCTTCGAGGGCACGCGGCTCGTGGGCGTCCTGCGCTGCCCGGGCGCCGACGGACCCCACCCGGTCGTGGTGCTCCTGCCCGGCCTGGACTCCACCAAGGAGGAGCTGCGCTCCACCGAGGAGACCTTCCTCGACCGCGGCCTGGCCACCTTCAGCGTGGACGGGCCGGGTCAGGGCGAGGCCGAGTACGACCTGCCGATCCGTGGCGACTGGAGCGCCCCGGCGGCGACGATCATGGCCACCCTCGAGCGCCTGCCCGAGGTGGACGAGGACCGGGTGGCCGTCTGGGGCGTCAGCCTCGGGGGCTACTACGCCCCACGGGTCGCCGCGGCACTCGGCGACCGGGTCCGCGCCTGCGTCGCGCTGGCCGGCCCGTACGACTTCGGCGACTGCTGGCCGCGGCTGCCCATGCTGACCCGCGAGACGTTCCGGGTCCGGTCGAAGGCCGGCAGCGACGACGAGGCCAGGCGCATCGCCCACACCCTCTCGCTCGAGGGTCTCGCCGGGGCGATCACCGCCCCGCTGCTGGTCGTCTTCGGTCGCCAGGACCGGCTGATCCCCTGGCAGCACGCCGAGCGCCTGCGCGACACGGCCGGCGGCGAGGCGGAGCTGCTGATGCTCGAGGGGGGCAACCACGGCTGCGCCAACCTGGCGCCCTGGCACCGCCCGTACACCGCTGACTGGCTCGCCGCACGACTCGCCACACACACGAGGAGCACCCAGTGAACGACAGCAGCGTCGCCACTCCCGAGGCGGTCGGCTGGATCGGCGCCGGCCGCATGGGGGCCGCCATGGCCACCCGGTTGGCCGAGGCCGGCACCAAGGTGACCGTCTGGAACCGGACGCGGGCCAAGGCCGAGCCGCTGACGGCGTTCGGCTGCTCGGTCGCCGACGAGATCGCCCAGCTGCGTGGGCTCGAGGCGGTGTTCGTCATGGTCTCGACGTCCAAGGACCTGCACCAGGTCCTCCTCGGCGAGGGCGGGCTGCTGGCCGACCCGTCGCACGTGCCCGCCATCGTCGTCGACTGCTCGACGGTCGACCAGGACGCCTCCGAGGCGGTCCGGGCGGCCTGCGAGGAGCGCGGTGTCGCCTTCCTCGCCTGCCCGGTCAGCGGCAACGGCAAGGTCGTGCGGGCCGGCATGCTCAGCCTCGTCGCCTCCGGCCCCGAGGAGACCTTCCGCCGGGTGCAGCCGCTGCTCGAGCACATCGGCCGGCACGTGACCTACGTCGGCGACGGCGACGTCGCCCGGCTGGTCAAGATCTGCCACAACCTGTTGCTGGGCGTCGTGACCCAGTCCCTCGCCGAGATCACCGTGCTCGCCGAGAAGGGCGGGGTCTCCCGTGCGGCGTTCCTGGACTTCCTCAACAACAGCGTCATGGGGTCGGTCTTCACCCGGTACAAGTCGCCGGCCTTCGTGAACCTCGACTACACGCCCACCTTCACGCCGATCCTGCTGCGCAAGGACTTCGATCTGGGGCTCGCCGCCGCGCACGAGCTCGACGTCCCGATGCCGGTGGCCGCGGCCACGGCGCAGGCGGTGCAGGCCAGCGTGAGCAGCGGGAGGGTCGAGGAGGACTTCGCGATCCTGCTGGACCTGCAGGCCCAGAACTCGGGCATCACGCTGACCCCGGAGAACGTGCCCGTGGACGACGGCCTCGGTGCCGCGGACCGGGAGGGGGCGCGGTGACCGGTGGTCGCCCGCTGTCGGCGCCCGGGCACATGGGCGTCGACTACGAGCAGCGGGTCGACTTCGCGCGACTGCGCGACTACCGGGTCGGCCGGGCCACGGCGGCCCTCGAGGCCAGCGAGTGCGGCGCCTTCCTGCTGTTCGACTTCTACAACATCCGGTACACGACGCAGACGTGGATCGGCGGCGCGCTCGGCGACAAGATGATCCGGTACGCGTTGCTCGCCCGTGGCAAGGCCCCGGTGCTCTGGGACTTCGGCTCGGCGGTCACGCACCACAAGCGATACTCCCCCTGGGTTCCGGCGGAGAACTACCGGGCCGGCTTCCTCGGCTTCCGCGGAGCCGTCGCACCCACGGTCGGTCTGATGGCCGAGGCGGTGGCGGAGCTCAAGTCGCTCCTCGTCGAGGCCGGGGTGGCGGACCTGCCCGTCGGCGTCGACATCGTCGAACCGCCGTTCCTCTTCGAGATGGAGCGGCAGGGCCTGCGCGTCGTCGACGCCCAGCAGCACATGCTGGACGCGCGGGTGATCAAGTCGACCGACGAGATCGTGCTGCTCAACCAGGCGGCGGCCATGGTCGACGGCGTCTACCAGGACATCGTGGAGATGCTGAAGCCCGGCGTCCGCGAGAACCAGATCGTCGCCCACGCCAACAAGCGCCTCTACGAGATGGGCTCCGACCAGGTCGAGGCGATCAACGCGATCTCCGGGGAACGGTGCAACCCGCACCCGCACAACTTCACCGACCGGCTCATCCGCCCGGGCGACCAGGCGTTCTTCGACATCATCCACTCGTTCAACGGCTACCGGACGTGCTACTACCGGACGTTCGCGGTGGGTAGCTCCACCCCGGCCCAACGGGACGCCTACACGAAGGCCCGCGAGTGGATGGACCGCGGGCTGGCCGGCATCAAGGCCGGCGTCGGTACCGACGAGGTCGCGGCGCTGCTGCCCAGGGCCGAGGAGTTCGGTTTCGAGAACGAGATGGCCGCTTTCGGCCTCCAGTTCGCCCACGGTCTCGGGCTCGGCCTGCACGAACGGCCGATCATCTCGCGGCTGAACTCGATGAAGGAGCCGATCGAGCTGAAGGCGGGCATGGTCTTCGCGCTGGAGACCTACTGCCCCGCATCGGACGGGATCTCCGCCGCGCGGATCGAGGAGGAAGTCGTCGTCACGCCCGACGGCCCCCGGATCCTCACCCTGTTCCCCGCGCAGGACCTCGTCGTCACCAACCCGTACTGAGCCGATCCGCCTGCCGAAAGGTCTCCCATGAGCCTCGACGAGCTCAGCAACTCCGACCTGCTCACCGACCTCTGGATCGGCGGCAAGGCCGTGCCTGCGACGGACGGCGGGCGGTTCGACGTCCTCGACCCTTCCACCGGCGAGGTGCTCGCCTCGGTGGCCGACGGCACGACGGAGGACGCCGTGGCCGCGGTGGAGGCCGCGGACGCCGCGGCCGCGCCCTGGGCGGCCACCTCGCCGCGCGAGCGGGCGGAGATCCTCCGTCGCGCGTGGCAGCTGATGACCGAGCAGGCCGAGGACCTGGCGAAGCTCATCACGCTGGAGAACGGCAAGGCCCTCGTGGACGCGCAGGGTGAGGTCGCCTACGCGGCCGAGTTCTTCCGCTGGTACTCCGAGGAGGCGGTCCGCGCCGCCGGTCAGCTGATGACGGCGCCGTCCGGCGCGAACAGGATCATGGTGCTGCACCAGCCGGTCGGCATCGCCGTCCTGGTGACGCCGTGGAACTTCCCGGCCGCCATGGCCACCCGGAAGATCGGCCCGGCGCTGGCCGCCGGGTGCACCGTCGTCCTCAAGCCGGCGAGCGACACCCCGCTGACCGCTCTGGCGATGGCCCGGATCCTGGACGAGGCCGGCGTCCCCGCGGGCGTCGTCAACGTGCTGCCGGCCCGCAGGTCGGGCGTCGTGGTGTCGGCGATGCTGCACGACCCACGGGTACGCAAGCTGTCGTTCACCGGCAGCACCGAGGTGGGCCGGGTCCTGCTCAGGGAGGCGGCCGACCAGGTCGTCAACTGCTCGATGGAGCTCGGCGGCAACGCCCCCTTCCTCGTCTTCGCCGACGCCGACCTCGACGCCGCCGTCGAGGGGGCGATGGTCGCCAAGATGCGCAACGGCGGCGAGGCGTGCACCGCCGCCAACCGGTTCTACGTCGAGCGACCGGTCGCCGCGGAGTTCGGTCGCCGGCTGGCCGAACGGATGCGGGCGCTCCGGGTGGGTCCCGGCCTCGACGAGGGCATCCAGGTCGGCCCGTTGGTCAACGAGGACGCCGTCGAGAAGGTCGACGAGCTCGTGCGGGGCGCCGTCCAGGCGGGTGCCGAGGCGGTCGTCGGCGGCCGCCGGCCGGAGGGCCGGGAGTACTCGAGGGGCTGCTACTACGAGCCGACGGTGCTGCTCGACGTGCGACCGGGCTCCCGGATCCTCGGCGAGGAGATCTTCGGGCCGGTCGCGCCGATCGTGACCTTCGACGACGAGGCGGAGGCGGTCCGACTGGCCAACGCCACCGAGTACGGCCTGGTCTCCTACGTCTACACCGGCGACCTCGCCCGCGGGCTGCGGGTCAGCGAAGGGCTCGACTCGGGGATGGTCGGCCTGAACCGGGGCCTGGTCAGCGATCCGGCGGCACCCTTCGGCGGGACGAAGCAGAGCGGGATCGGTCGCGAGGGCGGCCACGACGGCATGCTCGACTACCTCGAGAGCAAGTACATCGCCGTCCAGTGGTGAGGCCGGTCATCCCTCGCTGGTGATCGCCCGGGCCACCGCGTCGGGAGTCAGGGGCAGATCGCGCACGCGGACGCCGACCGCCGCGGCCACCGCGTTGGCGATCGCGCCGGCGGTGGGGCCCTGCGCCGCCTCCCCGGCGCCGACCGACGGCGCATCGGGCCGGTCGACGAGGTGCACCTCGACCTCGGGCACCTCGCTGAAGCGCAGGATCGGGTAGCTGTCCCAGTCGTCGCTGGTGATCCGCCGCCGGTCGAAGCGCACCTGCTCCTTCAGCGTCCAGCTGGTGGCCTGGATCGCGCCGCCCTCGATCTGGAACCGCACGCCGTCGGGGTTGACCACGCGGCCGACGTCCACGGCGATCGTGAGTCGCCGTACCCGGATGTCGTGCTCGGCCTCGACCTCCGCGACGACGGCGCAGTACGCACCCCGGCCCTTGTAGCGGGCGATGCCGATGCCCCGGCCCCGGCTCTCCGGCAGCGGTTCGCCCCAGCCGGCCGCGGCGGTGGCCGTGGTGAGCACGGTCCGCGCACGGTCGTCGGACAGGTGCGCCAGCCGGTACTCGAGGGGATCGCGTCCGACCGTTCCGGCCAGCTCGTCGACGAAGGACTCGATGCTGAAGACGTTCAGGTAGGCGCCGAGCGCACGCAGGGCCGACGCCCGGATCGAGGCGTCCTCCACGCGGTGCCCGCGGATGCGCCTGGTGCCGACGTCGTAGAGGGGTATCGCGTTGCGGGTGGAACCGCCGCCGTTCGCGTCCGGCGGGTCGGCAGCCGGTGGCGCCGGCAGCGGCCGCTCGAGGTGGCGCCCGGCGAGCAGTCCGGGAACGCCCCGGTAGCCGGGGCGGGCGGTGTGGCCCTGGCTCCAGACGTCGTAGGTCCACCCGGCGATCGCGCCGGTGCCGTCGAGCTGCGCGGACACCTCGGTCGCCATCGCGGAGCCGAACGGCGCCCAGGTCAGCTCGTCCCGGCGGCTCCAGCGCACCTGCACCGGGCGGCCGGGCACCGCGCGGGCGAGGAGGACGGCGTCGAAGGCGGCGTCGTCGGCGGAGTTGTGCCCGTAGCAGCCGGCGTTCTCGACGTGCTCCACGACGATGGTGTCCGGCTCCAGGTCGAGCGCCGAGGCGATCGCATCCCGCAGCCGGTGGACGCCCTGGCTGGAGCTCCACACGGAGAGGGTGCCGTCGGCCTCCCAGCGGGCGACGCCGCAGCCCGGCGCGATGGAGGCATGGGCGAGGTAGGGGCGGCTGTACCGGGCGGTCAGCGTCGGACCGGAGGCGGCGGGCGGCTCGCCGTCGTCGACCACCGACACCAGCTCCGAGGGCGCGCTGCGGAGGAAGGCCCCGACGTCCCGTTCGTCGGGCAGGTCGTCCTCCTCCGCCCAGGCAGCCGCCCGGCGGAGCGCACCGAGTGCGGCGTCCGCCTGCGTCTCGTCGGCCGCCACGACGCCGAGGAACGAACCGTTCCGGACCACCCGGACGCCGTCCCGGACGGCCCCCTCGTCGATCGTCAGCAGCCGCGCCCGCGGTGACGGGGGGCGGAGCACCCGGCCGAAGAGCTGGCCGGGCAGCCGCAGGTCGGCGATGAAGCGCGGGCGGCCGGCGATCTTGTCGGGCAGGTCCAGCCGGGCCGCGCTGGTGCCGACCAGCGAGTAGCCGGCCGGGTCCTTGAGCGGGACGGCCGGGTCGGCCGCGACGTCGAGGTCGACGTCGGTGGTGCGGTAGTCGGGGTCGCCCGCGGCCACGTACCGTTCGCGGACGTTCGCGCACACCAGGCGCACCGCGGGTGCGGACTCGACGATCGACATGCTGCCGGCGGTGAGCCCCTCGTCGGGTCCGGCCTCCGTGTGCGCGGCGAGCATCCGCACCCGGCCGAGCGGGACGTCGAGCTCCTCTGCGGCCACCTGGGCCAGCGCGGTCAGGATGCCCTGGCCGAGTTCGACCTTGCCGACCCGGACCGCGACGGTCCCGTCGGGCAGCACGGTCACCCACTGCGACAGCCGCGGGTTCGCGGCGACGTCCTTGGGCAGGGCCGCACCGGGTGGCGGTGCCTCGTGCCGACGACCGGTGTCCGAGGGGACCGTGCTCACTGCGCCTCGCCGCCCGCCACGGCCCGACCCGCGGCCACGACGGCCTCGATGATCCGGCGCTGGGCCCCGCAGCGGCACAGGTTGCGGTCCAGTGCCCGGGCGACCGCGGTCCGGTCGGGTGCGGGCTCCTCCTCCAGCAGCGCAGCGGCGCGCACCGCGATCCCCGAGATGCAGAAGCCGCACTGCGCGGCCTGGAAGTCGATGAGCGCCTGCTGGACCGGGTGCAGCTCGCCGTCCCGGGCGAGGCCCTCGACGGTGACCACCGATCGCCCCGCCGCCGACCACATCGGGGTGTCGCACGCGGGCACGACGGCGTCGTCCATGCGGACGAAGCAGGCCCCGCACTGGCCGAGCCCGCAGCCGAAACGGCTGCCCAGGAGGCCCAGTTCGCCGCGCAGCACGGCGAGGAGCGAAGCGTCCGGATCGGCGGTCACCTCGGTGTCCGCGCCGTTGACGCGCAGCCGGTACCGCTCGGTCACCGGAGGCCCCCCTCGAAGATCTCCGGATGCCGGCCCAGCTCGATGCGGGTGCGGCGGATGTGGCCGGCGACGAAGCGCTCGGCGTCGACCACGTCCCGGCGCGCAACGGCATCCAGGAGCAGGCGGTGCTCGGCGTTGATCACCCAGCGCCGGCCTGGGCCGGTGAGGGTGACGAAGGTCCGGCGGTAGTGGGCGGTGGAGTTCCACAACCGGGTGACCGAACCGGTCAGCTGCTCGATGCGGCAGCCCGCGTAGCCGGCCAGGTGGAACTCCCGGTCGAGCTCCAGGAAGCCGGTGACGTCGCCGTCCGCCAGGGCCTCAATCCGCTGCTGCACCTGCTCGAGGAGTCCGACGTCGGCGTCGGTGAGGTTCGGGATGCTCTCGGCGATCGCCAGCTGCTCCAGCTGCTCCCGCATCCGGTAGATCACGTCGACCTCGTGCCCGGACAGGCTGGGGACGCGGGCGCCCCGGTGCCGCTCGTGCTCGGTGAGCCCCTCCGCCTCGAGCATCCGGAGGGCCTCACGCACGGGCAGCCGGCTGGCGCCGAGCCGATCCGCCACCTCTTCCTGCCGGATCCACTCGCCGGGGACGATCGTGCCGTCGAGGATCGCCCGGCGGAGGTAGTCGGCCACGCGACCGGCCGCGCCGACGTCCTGCACGTCGGTCACGGGAACGCCGCCGGGTTGCGCGACCACGCCTTGCCCCCGGGGTAGCTGACGAGCTCGAACTGCATGCCCCAGGGGGCCAGGAAGTAGACCCAGCGCTGGCCCTCGTGCGCCCCCGTGCTGGCCGTCGGCTCGCCCAGCACGCGCACGCCGGAGGAACGCAGGTGGGCGACGGCGGCGTCCAGGTCGTCGACGTACAGGGCGACGTGGTGTCCGCCGACGTCGCTGTTGCGCGGCGGCGCGAGGTTCTGGTCGGGGGCCTCGTAGGAGAACACCTCGAAGATCGCCTGACCGCCGCACCGGAAGAACGAGTTGCGCCGCATGATCGTGCGCGGGTGCACGTTGAGGTGCTCGAGCATCCAGTCGCCGTCCTCGTGCACGAACGGCCCGAGCGAGTAGAGGTACTCGCAGCCCAGGACGTCGACGAGGAAGGCCCGGGCCGCCTCGAGGTCGGGCACCGTGAAGCCGATGTGGTCGACACCGGTCAGTCCCGGCAGCCCCATCGCCTCACCCCTCCGTGCCTGGTCTTGGATCCAAACACTAGTCGAGTGTGAGCAAGAGCACTAGTCTCGGCCCTTGTCCGGCACGACTCGGATCCAATCGGCGCCGGTGCGTGTCACAGCCCAGCCGTGCCCGAGCGACCGAGGGGACCCCAGCGCCATGGCGATGCATCGCCGACTCGAACCCGCCGCCCCGTGGGTGGAGCTGGTGGCGACCCAGGACGACTGGGACGCCGCCGACCCCGAGCTGCTGCGCACCATGCACGGCCAGCTGGTCCTCATCCGGGTGTTCGAGGAGTACGTGCTCGAGCTCGCCGCTGCGGGGCTCATCCACGGCCCCGCGCACTCCAGCATCGGCCAGGAAGGCGGCGCCGTCGGTTCGGTGCTCGCGCTGACCAGCGCGGACCAGGTCAACGGTTCGCACCGCGGCCACCACCAGTTCCTGGCCAAGTCGCTGCACCACGTCTCGCCGAAGGGCCTCGATCTCGCCGCCGGCATCTCCGACGAGGTCCGCGACGTGCTGCTGCGCACCCTGGCGGAGATCTGCGGGCTCGACCGCGGCTTCAGTCACGGCCGCGGTGGCTCCATGCACCTGCAGTGGAAGGACGCCGGGGCGATGGGCACCAACGCCATCGTCGGCGGCGGCGTCCCGCAGGCGGCCGGGTTCGCCTGGGCGGACCGGCAGGCGGGCACGGACGCCGTGTCGGTGACCTACTTCGGCGACGGCGCCATCAACATCGGGTCCACCCTCGAGACGCTCAACCTCGCCGCCGCCTGGTCGCTGCCGCTCTGCTTCTTCGTCGAGAACAACCGGTACGCCGTCTCCACCAGCGTCTTCGAGGCCACCTGCGAGGCCCGGCTCTCCGGCCGCGGGCCCGGGTTCGGCATCGCCAGCTGGAAGGTCGACGGGATGGACCCGTTGGCCGTGCACCTGGCCATGCAGGAGGCCGTGGCGCACATGCGGGCCGGCGGCGGGCCGACCCTCGTCGAGGCCGACACCTACCGCTTCTTCCACCAGAACGGCGCCTTCCCGGGCAGCGCCTTCGGCTACCGCTCGAAGGAGGAGGAGCGGGAGTGGCGGGCGCGCGACCCGGTCGACCAGGTCGCCGCCCACCTGCTGCGCCGCCGGCTGGTGACGCAGGCCGAGGCGGACGGCGCCGTGGCCACCGCCGAGGCCGTGATGGCCGAGATCGGCGACGTCCTGCTCGAGCCGGTGCCGGGCGGCAAGCCGGGGCAGCGCCGGATCAGGGACGCGGAGTGGCCCGATCCGTCCTTCGTGGACGTCGGCGTGCGCGGCGACCTGAGCGAGTTCGACGGCGCGCCGGTCGCCGACGTCGACACCTACCGCGGGGAGCTGACCGAGCAGAAGTTCATCGAGGCCGTCGCCGCGGTGATGAACCGCAGGATGGAGACCGACGACCGGATCGTCGTCATGGGGGAGGACGTCCACCGGCTCAACGGGGGAACCAACGGCGCCACCCGCGGGCTGAAGGACCGCTTCCCCGACCGCGTGCTCGGGACGCCGATCAGCGAGAACGCGTTCACCGGCCTCGGCGGGGGCATCGCCATCGACGGGCGGTTCCGGCCGGTCGTCGAGTTCATGTACGCCGATTTCATGTGGGTCGCCGCCGACCAGCTGTTCAACCAGATCGCCAAGGCCCGGCACATGTTCGGTGGTACCGGCGCGGTGCCGTTCGTGCTGCGCAGCAAGGTCGCGATGGGCACCGGCTACGGATCGCAGCACTCGATGGACCCCGCGGGGATGCTGACCTCGGCGCCCGGTCTGCGCGTCGTCGCGCCGTCCACGCCGTTCGACTACGTGGGCCTCATGAACAGCGCCCTCCGCTGCGCGGACCCGGTCGTGGTCCTGGAGCACGTCGACCTCTACACCTCCACCGGCCTCGCCCCGGCGGACGACCTCGATTACTGCCTCCCCGTCGGAAAGGCCGCGGTCCGGCGTCCCGGTGCGGAGGTCACGGTCATCTCCTACCTGGCGATGACCACCTACGTCCTGGACGCCGTGGAGTCCCTCGGCACGGTCGACGCCGAGGTGGTCGACCTGCGCTGGCTCGACCGGGCCTCCCTCGACTGGGACACCATCGGCGAGAGCATCCGGAAGACCAACAACGTCCTCATCGCCGAGCAGGGCGCCGTCGGGACCTCGTACGGCGGCTGGCTCGCCGACGAGATCCAGCGCCGCTTCTTCGACTGGCTCGACCAGCCGGTGCAGCGGGTGACCGGCGGGGAGGCCTCGCCCAGCATCAGCAAGGTGCTCGAGCGCGCGGCGATCGCCCAGAGCGCCGAGGTCGCCGCCGCGCTCACCGCGATGACGTCCCGTCAGGGGGTCTGACCGTGGCCCACCTGATGCGGATGCCCGAGGTCGCCGCCGGAGGCACCGAGGCGGTCCTGCACGAGTGGTCCGTGGCCGAGAACGCCGAGTTCGCCGCGCAGGACGTGCTCGCGACCGTCGAGACCGACAAGGCGGTCGTCGACGTCGAGGCCGAGCAGCCCGGCGTCGTCGTGAAGCTGCTGGTCGGCGCCGGGACGTCGGTCGAGGTGGGCTCGCCGATCGCGGTCCTGGCCGACCCCGGCGAGACGGTCGGCGACGTCGGGGTGGTGCTCGCCGCCCTGGGCGTCTCGGACGCCGCCACCGCGCCGCCGGACCCGGAGGGCGCGCCCGACCAGCCGGCCTCGCCGGAGGTGCCCGCGCGGCTGGCCGGGGCCACCGTGGCCGCGGCGGGTCTGGGTCCGGCGGGTCTGGCTCCGGCACCGGCCGGCAACGGCTCTCCCCGCCACCCCGACGGGCGGGTCTTCGCCAGCCCGCTCGCCCGCCGACTGGCCAAGGAGCAGGGCCTGGACCTGGCCGAGTTCGTCGGGACCGGCCCCGGGGGGCGGATCGTCCGCCGGGACGTCGAGGCGGCACGGCAGGCGCGGGGCGTGACCGCGGCGCCGGCCGCTGCGCCCCTCCCGGCGGCGACTGCCGCTGCCGGGTTCACCGACGTGCCACACACTCCGATGCGCCGGGCCATCGCCCGGCGGCTGACGGAGAGCAAGCAGACGATCCCGCACTTCACCGTGCGGGCGACGATCCGGGTGGACGAGCTCCTCCGGCTGCGGGCCGGTCTGGCCGCCGTCGGCACGAAGGTCTCGGTCACCGATCTCCTGCTGAAGGCCGCCGCGCAGGCGCACGTCGCGGTTCCGGGGATGAACGCGATCTGGACGCCGGACGCCACGCGCCGCTTCTCGTCCGTGGACGTGGCCGTCGCCGTGGCCACGGAGACCGGCCTGCTCACGCCGGTGGTGCGCGGGGTCGAGCGGATCCCGGTCGCGGAGCTCGCGGGCACCGTCCGCGACCTCGCCGTCCGTGCCCGCGAGGGGCGGCTGCGCCAGGACGAACTGGACGGCGGCTCGCTCACCGTCACCAACCTCGGCATGCACGGCACCGAGGAGTTCTCCGCCATCATCAACCCGCCGCACTCGGCGATCCTCGCCGTCGGTGCCGCCCGCAAGGAACCGGTCGTCGTGGGCGACGCGGTGGCTGTGGCGACGGTGGTCCGGGTGACGCTGTCGGCGGACCACCGGGTCGCCGACGGAGCGCTCGCCGCCGCCTGGATGGCGGCCTTCGTCGTCGCCGTCGAGGAGCCGCTGCGGCTGCTCGTCGGAGATCGGCCTACGTGCCCATGACGGGTCTCGCCCGCTCCGGGTGGGGCTCGGGTGGGCGCGGGCCGAGGTGCCGGCGGCTGAGGTAGGTGCCGGCCACGTTGGCGCAGGCGACCAGTGGGACGGCGATGAGCGCGCCGAAGATGCCGGCGATCAGCAGGCCTGCGGCGATGGCCAGCACGACCGCGAGGGGATGCACGCGCACCGCCCGGCCGAGCAGCAGCGGCTGCAGGATGTGCCCCTCGACCTGCATGACGACCAGGACGATGGCCAGCGCGATGAGCGCCTGGAACGGCCCCTGCGAGACGAGCGCCACCAGCACCGCGACCGATCCCGCGAGGAACGACCCGATGATCGGGATGAAGGCGCCGAGGAAGACCAGCGCGGCCAGCGGGACGACCAGCGGGGTGCCCAGGATCGCCAGCCCGACGCCGATGCCGATCGCGTCGACCAGCGCCACGATCACGGTCGCGCGCACGTAGGAGATGAGGGTCCGCCAGGCCCGGCGGGCCGCCTCGTCGAGGTAGGCGCGGGACTCGCGGGGGCACAGGCCGACCAGCCAGAGCCAGATCGACCGGCCGTCCTTGAGGAAGAAGAACAGGGTGAACAGGGCCAGCACGAAGCCGGTGAGGACGTGCCCGACCGTCGTCGCCGTGCTCAGCGCACCCGACGCCAGGGTGTCCTGGTTGTCGACCAGCGTCTCCTGCAGCTGGGTGACCGCGGCCTCGAGCTGTCCCCGGGTGATCGGGAACGTGGTGACGATGAACGACTGGATCTGCCCGATGCCCTCGCTCACCTGGTCGGCGAGGTCGGGGAAGCCCTCCACGAACTGGTTGACGACCAGCGTGATGATCCCCGAGACCACGCCCAGCCCCACCACGAGCATGGTCAGCGCCGCCAGCGACCGCGGCCAGCCCTTGCGCACCAGCGCCGCCGCCCCCGGCTGGAGCAGGGCGGCGAGCAGCAGCGCGACGATCACCGGCACGACCACGACGGCGATGTAGGAGGCCACCCACAGGAGTGCCCAGAACCCGGCGACGACCACGATGACCCGCCACGCCCACGACGCCGCCGTCCGCAGGCCGGCCGGGACGCCGTCCGGGCCGGGGCGCGGCAGCTCGTGCCGGGCCGTCGTCGGGGGGCGGCGGGGCGACGACTGCTCGGGGGGACCGCTGATCCCGCCTGGCCCCACCGCGCCGTCGAAGTCGGGAGCGCCTGGCTCGGGGCTGCCGACCGGCGGCGTGTCGGCGCCGGGCAGGGGTTCGTCGGAGTCGGCGGGCTCCTCGACCGCGGTCGTCGGAGCGACAGCCGGCAGATCGGTCGTGGCCGAGGGGGTGGGGTGCAGGGCGGGCGAGTCGTGCCAGCCGTAGGGGTCGTGCTCGGCGGCCGCACGGATGCGCTCCCGCGCCCGGGTGACGAGGGTGTTCGCGCGTCGCAGCATCGCCTGCCTCCCGCTGACCGTAGGGGCCGTCCATGATCACGTTAGCCCTGCGGGAGGATGTCCTCGTGGTGCGACGAGCTGAGCTGAAGCGGGCGATACCCCGATGATCGAGCGCTACACGCTCCCGGAGATGGGTCGGGTCTGGAGCGACTCGCACAAGTACGAGCTGTGGTGCCGCGTGGAGACCCTCGTGCTCGAGGCGCACGCGGCCGCCGGCCGGGTGCCCGCCGACGTGGTGCAGCCGGTGCGCGACGCGCCGCCCCCCACCCCCGAGCGGGTCGCGGAGATCGAGGAGACGACCCAGCACGACGTCATCGCCTTCCTCACCGCCTGGGCGGACAACACCTCGCCGCGCTCGGCCGCCGCGTACGTGCACCACGGCATGACGTCGTCCGACCTGCTGGACACGGCGCTGGCGGTGCAGCTCACCGACGCCACCGACGTCCTACTCGCCAAGGCCGACCGCCTGGTGGCCGCGCTGCGCGACCACGGCCTGGCGCACAAGGACACGATCAAGGTGGGGCGGACGCACGGCGTGCACGCCGAGCCCGACGTGTGGGGGCATCGGGTGGCCGACCTGGCCTTCGCCATGGCCCGCTCGCGGGACCGGTTGCGGACGGCGCGGGAGCGGGTCGGCGTGGTCGCCATCTCCGGCGCCGTCGGCACGTACTCGCTGATCGACCCGTCGGTCGAGGTCTTCGTGGCCGAGGCGCTGGGTCTGCGGCCGGCGGACGCGTCGACCCAGGTGGTGCTGCGCGACTCGATCTCCGAGTGGGTCTCGACCCTGGCGATCATCGCCACGGTCTGCGAGGCGATCGCGCTCGAGGTGCGGCACGGGCAGCGCACCGAGGTGCGGGAGCTGTCGGAGGCGTTCGGCTCGGGCCAGAAGGGCTCGAGTGCGATGCCGCACAAGAAGAACCCGATCCGGTCCGAGCGCATCGCCGGCCTGGCGCGGGTGGTGCGCGCCGCGATCGTGCCGGTGATGGAGGGCATCCCGCTCTGGCACGAGCGCGACATCTCGCACTCGTCCACCGAGCGGGTGTTCCTGCCCGACGCGGCGATCACCACCGACTACCTGCTGCACCTGACCGCCGGCCTGGTCGAGAACCTGGTCGTCGACGCCGACCGGATGCGGGCGAACCTGGAGTCCACCGGTGGGCTGATCTACACCTCGTCGGTGCTGCTGGAGCTGGTCGAGGGCGGGCTGTCCCGCGAGGACGCCTACGCCCTGGTCCAGTCGGCGGCCATGGAGACGTGGAACACCGGGACGCCGTTCCGCGAGACCCTCCGCGGCCGCGCAGCCGCCCAGGACGTCGCGCTGGACGAGGCGCGGCTCGACGAGATCTGCCGTCCGGAGCAGTACGTGGCCAACCTGGGCCCGATGTTCGACCGACTGGCCGCGCTGACGTGAGCGTGGAGCTGCCCCTGATCGCGCGGGGCAAGGTGCGGGAGATCTACGACGCCTCCTCCCCGGCCGCCCCCGACCGGCTGCTGCTGGTCGCCTCGGACCGCATCTCGGCCTACGACGTCGTCCTGCCCACGCCGATCCCCGACAAGGGACGGGTGCTCACCCAGCTGTCGGTGTGGTGGTTCGAGCAGCTCGAGCCGGTGCTGGCGCAGTTCGGGGCGTCCTCCCACCTGGTGTCGGCCGACGACGTCCCGGCGTCCGTGGCCGGCCGCGCGATGCTGGTCCGCCGCCTGGAGATGCTGCCGGTCGAGTGCGTGGCACGGGGTTACCTGTCCGGCTCGGGCACCGTCGAGTACGGGCGCACCGGGTCGATCCGGGACGTCGCCCTGCCGCCGGGCCTGGTCGAGGGCTCGCGGCTGCCCGCGCCGGTGTTCACGCCGTCCACCAAGGCCGACGTCGGCGAGCACGACGAGGCCATCGACTTCGCCTCCGTCGTCACCGCCGTGGGCGCCGCCCGGGCCGAGGAGCTGCGCGAGCTGACCCTCGCGCTGTACCGGCGCGGGACCGAGCTGGCCGGGCGGGCCGGGATCATCCTGGCCGACACGAAGTTCGAATTCGGCGTCGACGCGGGCGGGGCGGACGGGGAACGGGGCCTGGTGCTCGGCGACGAGGTGCTCACGCCGGACTCGTCGCGCTTCTGGCCGGCCGACACCTGGTCCCCGGGGGCGCCGCAGCCCTCCTACGACAAGCAGTTCGTCCGCGACTGGCTCACGTCGTCGGGCTGGGACAGGGTGTCGCCGCCGCCGGAGCTCCCGGACGACGTGGTCGCCGCCACCCGGGAGCGCTACGTGACCGCCTACGAGAAGCTGACCGGCCGCACCTTCACCTGACGCGTCCACGGGGTTCCGAGGGGACGGCGGCCGGGTTTTCCCCGGCGAGATCTGCACACTCGTACGCATCAGGCGCCTGATGCGTACGAGTGTGCAGATCTCGCCACAGCCTGTGGATGGAGAGCACAGCGGCGCCGCCGTTGGGCCACGCTTCCGCGGTGCCTTCTCGACGCGCTCAACTGCGACTCACCGGACCGGTCACCAGAGCCATGGCCTTCGAGGCCGGGATCAACGACCGCCAGTTGCGGCGGCGGGACGTCGTCCGGCTGTCCCGCGACACCTACCTGCCGCGAGCCGTCGCCGAGGACCTGGGGACTCGGATCGACGCCGTCCTGATGACGGCCCCCGAGGGTGCCGTCGTCAGTCATACGACCGCGGCCGCGATGTGGAAGCTCCAGCTGCCGTTCCGGTCGGACGACGATCGCATCCACCTCACGGTCAGCACGGGGTCTGCAGTCCGGGCGCGAGCGGATCGGTCCATCCATCGTTGCCCTCTCGTCGACGAGGAGGTGACCACGTCGCACGGCGTCCGAATCACCACGCCCCCGCGGACCTGGCGCGACCTCGCAACGATGCTGCCGCCCGCGGCCCTGCTCGCGGTGTCCGACCAACTGCTCGCGCGACACTGCTCGGCCGACGACCTGGCCCGCCAGCTGGCACTGCGTCCGGACGGACGGGGCGCGGCGAGGGCGCGGGAGGTGCTCCCGCTGGCCGACGCGCGCGCCCAGTCCCCGCAGGAGTCGGTGCTCCGGTGGATGATCCACGAGGCCGGGTTGCCGGCACCGGAGATGCAGCACGTCATCCGGTCGCAAGGTGGGGCGTTCGTCGGCCAGACGGACCTCGCGTGGCCGGACAAGTTGGTGCTGGTCGAGTTCGACGGTGATCTGCACCGCGAGCGCGACGTCTTCGTCCAGGACCTCCGTCGCCAGAACGGGCTCGTCGCCGCCGGCTGGACGGTCCTGCGCTTCTCCTCTGCGGACCTGTACGGCCGGCCCGACTACGTGATCGCCGCGATCCGGGCCGCTCTCCGCTGACTCACCGCGGCCCCAGCAACGAGATCTGCACACTCGTACGCATCGCGCGCCTGATGCGTACGAGTGTGCAGATCTCGCCGACGCGGGCGGACGGCTGGCGGCGGTCAGGCGAGGTCGCGGACGCCGGCCCAGTTGGTCGTCACGAGGCGCCGCGTGCCCAGCCCGCCGCTCGCGGTTCCCGGGTAGAGGCCCAGCTCGCCGGCCGGGTTCAGCACGAGGAGGTCGACGAGCCGGTCGCCGTCGAAGTCGCCGGGCGCGGCGATCCGGGCCATCGTCCAGCCGCTGGCCAGCAGGGTGCGCGGGGTGATGCCGCCCGAGCCGTTGCCGGGGTAGAGCCAGAGCCGCCCGCCGCTGTCGAGGGCGACCAGGTCGGCACGGCGATCCAGCGTCAGGTCGCCGACGCCGATCACGTCGGTCATGCCGCCCCAGCCCGAGAGCACCTGGGTACGCGGGGACACCCGCCCGTCGTCGCGCCCCCGGTAGAGCCACAGTCGCCCGGAGGTGTCCAGCGCCAGCAGGTCCGAGCGCCCGTCGCCGCTGAAGTCGCCCGGCGAGGCGACCACGCGCATGCCCGACCAACCGGACAGCACCTGCGCGCGCGGGGCCAGGCCGCCCCTGCCGTCGCCGCGGTGCAGCCACAACCGTCCCGAGGTGTCCAGCGTCAGCAGGTCGTGCCGCCGGTCGCCGGTGAAGTCACCGGGGGCGATCAGCTCCCGCACGGCGGTCATGCCGGTCGCCATCGCGGCTCGGCCGTCGAACGTGCCGGTCCCGTTGCCGCGGTTGTGCCACAGGTGGCCCGAGGTGTTCAGCCGCAGGACGTCGTTGGTCCAGTTCGCGTCCCAGTCGTGCAGTGAACCGGTCATGATCGCCGGCGGCATCGCGGGCGGCTGGAAGGAGTACCAGCTGCACGTGCGGTCGTAGTCGCGGGTGGCGTCGTACCACTGCGAGATGTAGACCCGCCCGCCGGAGAAGCTCGGCTGCGAGCACCGGTCGAGGGCCTCGTCCGGGTAGTCCAGCTCGCCGGCGGTGGCCCAGACGGGCACGGTCGGCAGGTACCAGTCGCCGACGATCTCGCGCCAGCCGTTGGTGTAGGAGTACAGGCCGTAGGAGAAGCCGTTGTCCCGGAGCCCGCGCATGAGGCCCTCGATGACGTAGCGGTTCTCCTGCTCGGCAGCCGCGCTGCCGCTCGGCCAGGGCTGCGCGGGGCGCGGCTCGACGTCGATCCACACCATCGGTGGCCGCCATCCGACGCGCAGCATCGAGGCCACGGCGAACTCGGCCGCGGCGTAGCCGGTGTTGCTCAGCCGGCCGGCGCGCGTGACGGCCGACCACGGCCCGGCCGCGCCGTACGTCGTCTGCTGCGCCGCGGTCGGGAACGTCCCCATCGCGTAGGCGTGGTTGGGCTTGCCGTTGTCGCGCAGCCACTGCACCTGGTCGGCCAGGCAGGGGTTCTCGGTGAACGCCAGGCCCCGCGTGAGCCCGACGATGACGAACTGGGCGGACGTCGGGGGCATCGGCAGGCCGAAGCCGCCGTCGGACGTCGGGCACTGCGGCCAGGAGATGTCGTTGCCGAACAGCGTGGCGGCCTGCGCCTGCCGGTCGGTCGGCGCGACGACGAACGTCAGCAGCAGCGCGCCCAGCGCCACCAGGCGGGCCAGGCGGTGCTGTGCGGCACGGGATCTCGTCGCGTCCATGACGGCGCCTCCCCCTCGCCCGGCTGCCGGCGCCGGTGCTCCGAGTCTTCGCTGGTGAGCCGCTCGTGACAAGGGCATCCCGCCTCGCCACGCGGGGCCCTTCGGCCTCGATGTCCCGGTGGCCCCCGACGGCGCCGTGGGCCCCTTGTAGTCTCGGCTGCGTGCCACGGGTGGTCGTCGACGTCGTCCTCAAGCCGGAGATCTCCGACCCCCAGGGTCAGGCGGTCCTCGGCGCGCTCGGCCGGCTCGGCCACAGCGGCATCCGCAGCGTCCGGCAGGGCAAGCACTTCGTGCTCGAGGTCGACGGCACGCCCGACGAGGCGGAGCTGACGCAGATCGCCGAGACGCTGCTGGCCAACCCGGTCATCGAGGACGTCGAACTCCACCTCCCCAAGGACTGAGCAGCGTGCGCATCGGGGTCATCACCTTCCCGGGCTCCCTGGACGACGTCGACGCCGCCCGCGCGGTGCGCCTCGCCGGCGGGGAGCCCGTCGCGCTCTGGCACGCCGACCACGACCTCAAGGACGTCGACGCCGTCGTCCTCCCTGGCGGCTTCTCCTACGGCGACTACCTGCGCGCCGGGGCGATCGCCGCCCGCGCACCCCTGATGCGCGACGTCGTCGACCGGGCCGGGCAGGGCCTGCCGGTGCTGGGCATCTGCAACGGCTTCCAGGTGCTCTGCGAGGCCGGCCTCCTGCCGGGCGCGCTGACCCGCAACAGCCACCTGCACTTCCGCAACCGCGACCAGGCGCTGCGCGTCGAGCGGGCGGACACCGCCTGGACCAGCGCCTACGAGCAGGGGCAGCGGATCGTCGTCCCGGTCAAGAACGGCGAGGGCAGGTACGTCGCCTCGCCGGCCGAGCTCGAGCGGCTCGAGGCCGACGGGCGGGTCGCCGTCCGCTACGTCGACGGCAACCCGAACGGCAGCCTGGCCGACATCGCCGGGGTGACCAGCGAGAACGGCCGCGTCGTCGGCCTCATGCCGCATCCGGAGCACGCGGTCGAGGACCTGACCGGTCCCTCGACCGACGGCCTGGGCTTCTTCACCTCCGTCCTGAAGGCGGCGCTGGCAGCATGACCCGAGCCATGGGAACGGACACCGTCGAGCGGGCGGCCGCCACGCCGGACGAGGAACAGCCCTGGTCCGAACTCGGCCTCAAGGACGACGAGTACCTGCGGATCCGGGACATCCTGGGCCGCCGGCCCACCACCGCCGAGCTGGCGATGTACAGCGTCATGTGGAGCGAGCACTGCTCCTACAAGAGCTCGAAGGTCCACCTGCGCCAGTTCGGCGACCTGCCGAGGAGCGAGGCGCTGCTCGTCGGGATCGGCGAGAACGCGGGTGTGGTCGACGTCGGCGACGGCTACGCGGTCACGTTCAAGGTCGAGTCGCACAACCACCCCAGCTACGTGGAGCCCTACCAGGGCGCGGCCACCGGGGTCGGCGGCATCGTGCGCGACATCCTCACCATGGGCGCGCGGCCGATCGCGGTCATGGACTCGCTCCGATTCGGCCGGGCCGACGCCCCCGACACCGCCCGTGTGCTGCCCGGCGTCGTCGCCGGTGTCGGCGGCTACGGCAACTGCCTGGGCCTGCCCAACATCGGCGGCGAGCTGCTCTTCGACGAGTGCTACGCCGGCAATCCGCTGGTCAACGCGCTCTGCGTGGGCGTGATGCGGCACGAGGACGTGCACCTGGCCAAGGCCGAGGGCGCCGGCAACAAGGTGATCCTGTTCGGCGCCCGTACCGGCGGCGACGGCATCGGCGGGGTGTCGGTCCTGGCGTCGGAGACCTTCGACGGCGCAGAGGACGGGGAGCGCGGCCCGGCCAAGCGACCGAGCGTGCAGGTCGGCGACCCGTTCACCGAGAAGCTGCTCATCGAGGCCTGCCTGGAGCTCTTCGAGCAGAAGCTGGTCACCGGCATCCAGGACCTCGGCGGCGCCGGGCTGTCCTGCGCGACGTCCGAGCTGGCCAGCGCCGGCAGCGGCGGCATGCACGTCGACCTGGACCTCGTCCCGCTGCGCGACAGCACCCTGACGCCGGCCGAGATCCTGATGAGCGAGTCGCAGGAGCGCATGTGCGCGATCGTCGAGCCGGCCAAGGTCGACGAGTTCCTCGAGGTCTGCCGCAAGTGGGACGTGCTGGCCACCGTCATCGGTGAGGTCACCGACGGCGACCGACTCACCATCGACTGGCAGGGTGAGCGCATCGTCGACGTCCCGCCGCGGACCGTCGCGCACGAGGGCCCCGTCTACGAGCGGCCGATGCAGCGCCCCCTCGACCTGGACGCGCTGCAGGCCGACGACCCGGCGCGGCTGCCGCGGCCGGGGACCGGTGCCGAGCTGCAGGCCCACTGGCTGGCGGTCGTCGCCAGCCCGGACGGCGCCGACAAGACGTGGGTCACCGAGCAGTACGACCGGTACGTGCGCGGCAACACGGTGCTGGCCCAGCCGGACGACGCCGGGCTGGTGCGCATCGACGAGCAGAGCCACCGCGGCATCGCGCTGGCCCTCGACGGCAATGCGCGCTACGCCCGGCTCGACCCGTACGCGGGCGCGCAGCTGAACCTGGCCGAGGCCTACCGCAACGTGGCCGTCTCCGGGGCCACGCCCCTGGCCGTGACCAACTGCCTGAACTTCGGCTCCCCCGAGGAGCCGGAGGTCATGTGGCAGTTCGCCGAGGCCGTGCGCGGGCTGGCCGACGCCTGCCGCGACCTGGGACTGCCGGTCACCGGCGGCAACGTCAGCCTCTACAACCAGACCGGCGACGTGCCGATCAACCCGACCCCGGTGATCGGCGTCCTGGGTGTGCACGACGACGTGCGCACGCCGGGTGCCGACCGGCTGGCGGACGCCGGGGGAGACGGTGCTGCTGCTCGGCGGCACCCGGCCGGAGTTCGGCGGGTCCGCCTGGGCGTCGGTCGTGCACGGGCACCTCGGTGGCCGGCCGCCGGTGGTCGACCTGCCCGCCGAGAAGGCCCTGGGCGACCTGCTCGCCGCGCTCGGGCGGGAGGGCCTGGTCGGCTCGGCCCACGACCTGGCCGACGGCGGCCTCGCGCAGGCGCTCGCGGAGTCCGCGCTGCGCTTCGGGGTCGGCGCCCGGCTCGCGCTCGGCGACGACCCGTTCACCGCGCTGTTCAGCGAGTCGGCCGCGCGCGCCGTCGTCACGACGTCCGACCCCGGTGCGGTGAGGACGGCGGCCGACCGGGCCGGCGTCCCCGTCACCGAGCTGGGGACGACGGGCGGCCCCGCGCTGGTCGTCGACGACCTGCTCGAGCTGCCGCTCGCCGAGCTCAGGGCCGCCTGGAGCGCGACGCTGCCGGCGCTGTTCGGCTCCCCGGAGATCACGATCGGGACCGTCCCGGCGGGGACCGTCCCGACCAGCTGATGCCCGCGCCGATCCCGGCCGAGGACCTGCGTGCCGCCGTCGACGCGGTGCGTCCCTGGCTCGCGGGCGAGGCGGAGCAGCCGGCCCGCGCGGTCGTGGCGGACGCGGTCAGGACCAGTGCCCGGTGGCTGGCCCAGCAGGTGCCCGGTCGCTCGGTCGAGCTGCGGGTGCCGCCGTACGTCGCCGTCCAGTGCGTGCCCGGCCCGCGGCACACCCGGGGCACGCCGCCGAACGTGGTCGAGACCGACGCGGCCACCTGGCTGCGCCTGGCCACCGGCGAGCTCGCCTGGTCCGACGCCGTCGCAGGCGGCCACGTGACGGCGAGCGGCAACCGGGCCGACCTCGCCGCCCACCTGCCCTTGCGCCCCCTCACCCACCCCGGGGCACCGCGCGGGTAGCCTCGGGGGGTGCCTCGCGGTGATGGACGGCTGACGCACGACCTCGACCCCTCTGCTCCCGGACCTCAGGACGCCTGTGGCGTCTTCGGTGTCTGGGCGCCGGGGGAGGAGGTCGCGAAGCTGACCTATTTCGGTCTGTACGCGCTCCAGCACCGCGGCCAGGAGGCGGCCGGCATCGCGGTGTCCGACGGCGCCTCGGTCGTGGTCTACAAGGACCTCGGGCTGGTCAGCCAGGTCTTCGACGAGCCGACCCTCGGCAGCCTGCGCGGCCACATCGCCGTCGGGCACACCCGGTACTCGACCACCGGTGCGTCGACGTGGGAGAACGCCCAGCCCACCTTCCGCACGACGGAGGCCGGCACCGGCCTGGCGCTGTGCCACAACGGCAACCTGGTCAACACCGCCGAGCTCGCCGTGAAGGCCGCCGACGCCGGCGTGACCGGGGTCTTCAGCGCCACCACCGACTCCGACCTGGTCACCGTCCCTGATCGCCGCCCGCCCCGACCTGTCGATCGAGGCGGCCGCGATGGAGGTGCTGCCGCAGCTGCGCGGCGCCTTCAGCTTCACGTTCATGGACGAGGACACCCTCTACGCCGCCCGCGACCCCCAGGGCGTACGGCCGCTGGTGCTCGGGCGGCTGGAGCGCGGCTGGGTCGTGGCCAGCGAGACCGCGGCGCTGGACATCGTCGGCGCCTCGATCGTCCGCGAGGTCGAGCCGGGCGAGCTGATCGCGATCGACGAGAACGGCCTGCGCAGCCAGCACTTCGCCCCCGCCGCAACCCAAGGGCTGCGTGTTCGAGTACGTCTACCTGGCCCGGCCGGACACGACCATCGCCGGCCGCAGCGTGCACGCCGCGCGGGTCGAGATCGGCCGCCGGCTGGCCAAGGAGCACCCGGTCGAGGCCGACCTGGTCATCCCGGTGCCCGAGTCGGGCACGCCGGCCGCCGTCGGCTACGCCGAGGCGAGCGGCATCCCCTACGGCCTGGGCCTGGTCAAGAACTCCTACGTCGGCCGCACGTTCATCCAGCCGTCGCAGACGATCCGGCAGCTGGGCATCCGGCTGAAGCTCAACCCGCTGCGCGACGTCATCCGCGGCAAGCGCCTGGTCGTCGTCGACGACTCGATCGTGCGCGGCAACACCCAGCGGGCGCTGATCCGCATGCTGCGCGAGGCCGGCGCGCTCGAGGTGCACGTGCGCATCTCCTCCCCGCCGGTGAAGTGGCCCTGCTTCTACGGCATCGACTTCGCCAGCCGGGCCGAGCTCGTCGCCAACGGGCTGGACATCGACGGCGTCCGCGCCTCGATCAACGCCGACTCGCTCGGCTACGTGTCCGAGCAGGGCCTGATCGCCGCCACCGAGCAGCCGGCGAACCGGCTGTGCACCGCCTGCTTCACCGGCGAGTACCCGATCCCGCTCGAGGAGTCCGAGGTGCTCGGCAAGCACGTGCTCGAGGTGGCCGGCCGCTCGGTCAGCGGCTGGACCGGGCAGCAGGCCGGCAGCGCCACCGTGCCGGGGGGCGCGGAGGACGCGCTCAGCCGGCCGTGACCTCCCAACCCTTCACCTACGCCGCGGCCGGCGTCGACATCGACGCCGGGGAGCGCGCGGTCACGCTGATGAAGGCCGCGGTCGAGCGGACCAACCGGCCCGAGGTGGTCGGTGGCCTCGGCGGGTTCGCCGGTCTGTTCGCCCTGGACACCGCGAAGTACCGCCGTCCGCTGCTGGCCTCCTCCACCGACGGCGTCGGCACCAAGATCGCCCTCGCCCGGCAGCTGGACCGGCACGACACGGTCGGCATCGACCTGGTGGCGATGGTCGTCGACGACCTGGTGGCCTGCGGCGCGGAGCCGCTGTTCCTGCAGGACTACGTGGCCTGCGGCAAGGTCGTGCCCGAGCGGATCGCCGCGATCGTCACGGGCATCGCCGCCGGCTGCACGCTGGCCGGCGCCGCGCTGGTGGGCGGGGAGACCGCCGAGCACGGCGACCTGATGGACGCCGACGAGTACGACCTCGCCGCGACTGCCGTCGGGGTCGTCGAGGCCGACGCCGTCCTCGGGCCCGAGCGGGTCCGCGAGGGCGACGCGATCGTCGCGATGGCGTCGTCCGGCTTCCACTCCAACGGCTACTCGCTGGTGCGCCGCGTGGTCGCGGCCGCCGGTCTGGACCTGCACGCGACGCCGGCAGGGCCTGGATCGCCCGCTGGGGGAGGCCCTGCTCGAGCCCACCCGCATCTACGCGCTGGACTGCCTGGCGCTGGTGGAGCGGTTCGGCGTCGAGGGGGTGCACGCCTTCGCGCACATCACCGGCGGCGGGCTGGCCGGCAACACCGCGCGGGTCGTTCCCGACGGGCTGGCGGCCCGGTCTGGACCGCGGGACCTGGGCGCTGCCCGCGGCGGTGCGGCTGCTCGAGGAGCACGGCGTGCCCCGGGAGGAGTCCGAGCGCGCGTTCAACTGCGGCGTCGGCATGGTCGCCGCCGTCGCCGGGGAGATCGCCGACGACGTCGTCGCCGCGCTCACCGACCGCGGCGTGCCGGCCTGGGTGGCCGGCACGGTGCACGGCCGTCGTCCGGACGACGCCGCCGCCACCCTGGCCGGCACCTACCGCTGACCCGTCCGGCCTTTATGGCCATAAGTGCCGTCGAGGGCGGTGCGTGCGACGGCACCGCGACCCCGAGGGGCTGCGGTGCCGTCACATCACACGGATCGGATCAGGCGGACGGCCTCAGCGGCTGGCCGCCCAGTCGTCGTCGGCGTCGTCGTCCGCCCATCGGTCGGCGTACGCGTCGTCGTCATCGTCGTCATCCTTCGCCGCCCGGTGTGCCGGGTACGACGACGGCTGACCTGCGAGCTCGCGCTGCAGAGCAGAGAGATCGGTGTTCGGTGAGCTGTACTTGAGCTCACGGGCCACGCGTGTCTGCTTGGCCTTCGCTCGGCCGCGCCCCATCGGCTCGACCCCCTCGCTACGGAGTACGGGAGCCCAGCTCCGGGCTGGACGGCCCGCGTGGCGACCCCGACTGAGTGACTATGTCTCGGACAACCTTACGACACGGATCCGCGTCGGGCACGCGTCCTCCCCCCAGCGAGCGGCACGGAGGGCCCGAGTGTGACGCGGAACTCAATCCGGCAGCCGGATGGTGGCCAGCCGGCCGACCGCCGTCATGCGCTCCTCGGCCAGGCGATCGGCGGCCACGGACGGCGGGACGCCCTCGTCGTCCGCGGTCCGGAACACCCGCAGGGCGACGTCGAAGATGCCGGCGGCCCTGGTGCGGGCCCGCTCGAAGGAGAACCCGTGTCGCTCGTCCTCGACCTGGATGACGCCGCCGGCGTTGACCAGGTAGTCGGGCGCGTAGAGGATGCCGCGGGCGACCAGCTGCTCGGCGATGTCGGGGCGCGGCGAGCTGGTTGTTGGCGCCGCCGCAGACGATCCGTGCGGGCAGGACCGCCACGGTCTCGTCGTCGAGGGCGCCGCCCAGCGCGCAGGGCGCGTAGATGTCGTGCGGTGTCCGCACGAGTGCCGCGGTGTCGGCGACGGCGCGCACCGGCCGGATGCCGGTTCTGCACCCGGGCGACCGCCGCGGGATCGACGTCGGTGATCACCACGTCGGCACCCTCCTCGACCAGGTGGTCGACCAGCCATGACCCCACCTTGCCGACCCCGGAGACCGCGACCGTGCGGCCGGCGAGGGATGCGCTGCCCCAGACGTGCTGGGCCGCGGCCCGCATGCCCTGGAAGACCCCGAACGCGGTGAGCACCGAGGAGTCGCCGCAGCCGCCGTAGGCCTCCGAGCGGCCGTGCGCGTAGCGCGTCTCGCGCGCCACGAGGTCGAGGTCGGCGTTGGTCGTGCCCACGTCGCAGGCGGTCAGGTAGCGCCCGCCCAGCGACTGCACGAACCGGCCGTAGGCGCGCAGCAGCGCCTCGGTCTTGTCGGTCCGGGGGTCGCCGATGATCACGGCCTTGCCGCCACCGAGATCGAGGCCGGCGAGGCTGTTCTTGTACGCCATGGCGCGGGAGAGGGCGAGCGCGTCGTCGACGGCCGCCTCCTCGCTGGCGTACGGGAAGAACCGGGTGCCGCCGAGTGCCGGGCCGAGGGCCGTGGAGTAGATCGCGATCACCGCACGAAGCCCGGAGGCACCGTCGGAGCAGAAGACGACCTGTTCGTGTCCTTCGCGCAGCACATCCACGTTCGGAGCCTAGATCGCCTGCGGGGCTCGTCGATGGCGGTCATCGCCTCACCCGGACGGAATCGGCGGTCCGGGCTCCAGGCGGGCCGGGTGTCGGTCGATGACAGACGGGACGGGGGCGACGTCCGGGAAATGTGTGCCGGCTGTGCCGCGTGTTGCCCTTGTGACTGGCGGTGACGGTGCGATGCTCCTCCGCAGTCGCCCCGCCGAACGATCCACCGCACCCCTCTTCCCCAGGGAGCCCCTCATGTCGCACCGCACTGTGCGCGGCTCGCGCACGGCACGGGCGCTCGTGGCCACGCTGCTCGGCGCGGCCGTCCTGGTCGGGGGTGCCGGCCCGTCCGTGGCCCTGCCTCCCGAGCCGCCGAACCCCTCCGACGAGCAGATCGGCGCCGCGCAGTCGGCCAAGGACGCCGCGGCCGCCGAGGTCGGCCGCATCTCCGCCCTCGTCGCCGACGCCGAGGCCGAGCTGCAGCGCCTGGCCCACCTGGCCGAGGCCGCCGGTACGGCCTACCTCGCCGCGGAGGAGGCGCTGCTCCAGGCCCAGGCCCAGGCCCAGCGGACGGCGGAGGAACTGCAGGCGGCGGCTCGCGCCGTGGACGCCGCCCTGCTGCGGATCGCCGACTTCTCCCGCGACAGCTACATGAACGGCTCGTCACTGACCAGCTCCGCCGCACTGCTCGACGCCGAGGGCCCGGGGGAGCTCATCCGGCGCGCCGCGATGCTCGACTACGTCGCCGACAACCAGCTCGACGTCCTCGGCCAGCTCGAGATCGCCCGCGTGCAGCAGGCCAACGCCGACTCGGCGGCCCGTCAGGCCCGCGACGAGATGGCCGCGGCCGAGGAGGCCGCCGAGTCGGCCAAGGCCGCGGCCGACCAGCAGGTGGCCGCCCAGCAGGGCGCCTACGCCGCCGTCGCCGCCCAGAAGGCGGAGTACGACGTGCAGCTCCGCGACGCCCAGGTGAAGGTGCTGGAGCTGGAGGGCGCCCGCAACGCCTTCGAGCAGTGGGAGGCGGACAAGCGTGCCGCCGAGGAGCGCGCCGCCCGCGAGGCCGCCCGCAAGCAGCGTGCGGCCGAGGAGGCCGCCCGCAAGGCCCGCGAGCTCGCCAGCAACAGCGGCGGCGGTGGCGCCGGCGGTGGTGGCGGCGGTGGTGGCGGCGGTGGTGGCGGCGGCGGTGCTGGCGGTGGCGGCGGCGGCAGCTACGTGCGCCCGACCGGCGGCTGGATCTCCAGCTGCTACGGCTGGCGCTGGGGTGCCCTGCACGCCGGTGTGGACATCGCGGCCCCGATCGGCACGCCCGTCTACGCGGCGCACAGCGGCGTGGTGGCGCGCAACGGCCCCGCGACCGGCTTCGGGCTGGCCCTCTACATCCGTGGCGACGACGGGGCGATCACCGTCTACGGGCACATCAACCGCGAGTACGTGCGCGCCGGACAGCGGGTGGTGGCCGGCCAGGTGATCGCCGAGGTCGGCAACCGCGGCAACTCGACCGGGCCCCACCTGCACTTCGAGGCACACCCGAACGGCGCGATGCACGGCGGCTCGGTGGACCCGGTCGCGTGGCTGCGTGCCCGCGGGGTGCCCATGGAGGCCTGCTAGGCCTTCCTCCGGACCGGCTGGGGCCCGCCACCTCGGGGATCGGTGGCGGACCCCAGCCTGCACGCGCCCGGATGCGGGCGACTCAGCTGGTCGGCGCGGAGGACTCCGTCGACTCCTGGTCGGTGTCGATGCCGCACTGCTCGTTGAGGTAGCTCTCGACGTTGGTCGCGGCCGTGGTGAGCTCGCCCTGCAGGCTGCTGGTGCGCTGCTGGAACGCCGCCACCGACTCCGGGTCGGTCTCGTCGAGCTCGGCGAGTGCGGCGGCGTACTCCTGCAGGCCGTCGCCGAGGGCGGCCCAGTCGTCCTCGATCTCGGCCGGGGGCTCCACCGACCGGAAGGCCTCCTCGAAGGTGCCCTCGACCGACGTCGGGTCGGACGGGTCGGTGAACGCGGCACCGAGTCCGTCGAGCAGCTCCCGGGACTGGGTGCAGAACTCGGAGTCGGCCTCGGGGGCCTCCTCGGGCTCGGACGACGGGGCGGCGCTCGTCGTCGGGGCCGACGACTCGGCGGCGTCGTCACCGCCGTCGTCCCCGCCGCAGGCGGTCAGGAGCACGGCGGCGGCAGAGACGGCCAGGCCGCGCGAGAACAGGGTCAGGGTTGCGCGCATGTCGCCGAGGCTAGCGTGGCGCCATGGATGCGCCCATCGACCCGCGTACCGGCTGGGCACTGCCGGCCCCCGGGGCGATGCCTCGGACGGCGGTGCTCGAGCCGCTGGTCACACGGGTGCTGGCGCCCAATCCGTCAGGGATGACCCTCGACGGCACCAACACCTACGTCGTCGGCGACGCGGGCAGCGGGCAGGCGGTGGTCGTCGACCCGGGCCCGGACGACGAGGCGCACCTCGCGCGGGTGGAGCAGGCGCTTGCAGACCGCGGCGCCCGCTGCGTCGCGGTGCTGGTCACCCACCACCACGGCGACCACGCCGAGGCCGCGCAGCCCTGGGGGGACCGGTTCGGCGCCCCCGTCGCCGCGGCCGACCGGCGGGTCGCCGGCCCACGCGGCCGCGTGCTGGAGCCGGGGGAGCGGCTGGCCCTGGCGGGCACGTCGGTCGAGGTGGTCCCGACGCCGGGCCACACCGCCGACCACCTGGCCTTCCGGCTCGAGTCGGGCGCCGTGCTGGTCGGGGACCACGTGCTCGGCAGGGGCACCTCCGTGGTCACCCACCCGGCAGGCGACCTGGCGGCGTACCTGGAGTCCCTGCGGCGCGTGCACGACCTCGGCCCCAGCGCGCTGTACTGCGGCCACGGACCCGAGCTGGTCGAGGACCCGTCGGCGGTGCTGGCGTTCTACGCGCGGCACCGCGCGTTCCGCGAACACCAGATCGTCACGGCGCTGACCGACGGGCCGGCGTCCGTGGACGACCTGGTGGCCGGGATCTACGCCGACGTCCCGCGCTCGCTGTGGCCGGCGGCGGCGCAGTCGACGCGGGCCGCACTGGTCAAGCTGGTCGCCGACGGGCGGGTCGAGGACGCCGGGAGCGAGCGCGTCCGCCTGGCCTGAACCTGCCGGTCCGTCCCGGCGGCGCGCCGTCCGCAGCCGCCGGGACGCCGGAGCCCTGGTGTCCGGAGCTCTGGTGTCCGGAGCCCAGATGTCAGGGAAGCGGGTTCAGCGGACCGCCGGGATCTCGCTGGTGGTGGTGCGCGGCTCGGACCAGGCGTCGGGGTGCGGCCGGCCGAGGTCGGCCGCCCAGGGGCGCGGCTGCGGGCTCCGGCCCTTGCGGGCGACGGTCGCCGGTCGAGCGCTCAGGCTGACGATGACGGCGAGCAGGACGAGCAGCCCGACCAGGACACCGCCGATGACCAGAAGCGTCGACAACATGCACAGAACGTATTCGGGCGGACCGGTCCGTGTCACCGTCCGCGCCGGGGCAAGAAGCGCCGAAGTCGACGTCGCGGTTGCGCGACTGTCGCCGGTTGACAGCGGGGGCGCAATGCACGTGTCAGCGGACCGGTCCCACGGTAGGACCAGCGCATGCGCAGCGTCGAGGGCGGGTCCGCCGTGCGCGTCGGGACACGGGTCACGCGTCTCGGCGCGACCGCGATCGGCCGGTTGCTCGCGCTGCCGGTCGGCTGGGTCGCCCGGTGGCGGCATGGCAAGCCGATGCACCCGAGGGGCGAGGTCCACGTCGCCGTCCTGGAGCGCACCGGGACCTGCTGCTGTCGACCTCGGGTCGTGGGCCGGGCACGCGGCGGCTGCCGGCGCTGCGGCGCGACGCCGCCACGAGCTACGGCTCGCTGATGGGCTACCGCACGGACGCCGGGACGCTGCTGCTGTCGGCCGGCGGCGAGCACGCCGCTGCCGGTGGCACGGCCGGGCCGGAGTTCGTCCTCGCCGCCGCGCGGGACGGCGGCGAGTGGCGGCCGTTCGCCCGGCTCAGCCTGGCCGGCGCGGCCGGCGACCCCGACATCCGGTTCGACGCGGTGCGCCGTCCGCCGCCGGGGATGGTGCCCGACGGCGCGATGGCCGCTCTGCGCGCCCCTGCCTACGCCGCCGCGCAGAGGGCCCGCCGTCGGTCCTGATCAGTCACCCTGATCCGGCGGCGGCCGGAAAGGCGGTGACAGGCACCCGGCGCCGGTGCTTCGATGGGCGCGACCTGGAGACCTCACCCAGGCACCGGGCACGGGGGACGACGCGCCGAGGGACTCCGCGTGAGAGCTGTCCACCTGCCTCGCCGCCATCCGTCCGCGCTGCGCCGGACCCATCCGGTCATGCGCGTCCTGCTGCTGGTCTTCGCCGTGCTGACGGCGCTGGCCACCCTCGCGTTGTACGTACTGGCCGACCGGACCGCGCAGACGTTCGCGTGGACGATCCAGCCGCCGCTGACCGCAGCCTTCCTCGGCGCCGGGTACGCCGCGGGCTGCGTGCTGGTCGTCCTGTCGCTGCGCGACCCGCTGTGGGCGCACTCCCGGGTGCCGGTGCTCACCATCCTCCTGTTCGTGGTGCTCACCCTGGTGGCCACCCTGATGCACCTGGACAAGATGCACGTCGCCACCGAGGAAGCCGGGACGGTCGCCGAGGGGGCCGGCTGGTTCTGGATGGCGGTGTACGTCATCGTGCCCGGCGCGATGCTCGGCGTGCTGTGGTCGCAGGAGCGTGCCCACGGCGACGACCCGGAACCGCGCCACCCGGTGCCCGGCGGGCTGCGGATCGCGCTCGCGGTCGAGTCGGTCGCGCTGCTGGCGGTGGGCCTGCCGCTGTTCGTCGTGCCCACGACCGCCGCGTCGATCTGGCCGTGGACGCTGACCCCGTTCACGGCGCGGGTGGTGGCCGCCTGGCTGCTCGCGTTCGGCCTGGCCGCAGCGCTCGCCGCGCTGGCCGGCGACCTCGCCCGCCTGCGGACGGCGACCGTCGCCTACACCGTCTTCGGCGTCCTGGTCGCCGGCGCCGTGCTCCGGTACCCGGGCACCGTGGCCTGGGACCGGCCGGTCGCCTGGCTCTTCGCGGCGATGATCGTCGCAGTCGTCGCCACCGGGGCGGCCGGCTGGCGCGCAGCGCCGACGCCACCCGTGGCGGGGCATCGGGTCGGCGCGGGGAGCGGGCGTGGCTGACGAGCCTCGCGCGGCCGTCGTCGTCGTCAGCCGGGACGACGTCATGCGGGTCGCGACCGTGCGCGAGCTCCAGCGGCGCTACGACCGCGACTACGCGGTCGTCGCCTGCGAGACTCCGGAGTCGGTGCGGCAGGAGCTGCACCGGCGGGACGACCCGCCGGTCGCCCTCCTGATCGGCGGCGTGGGCGCGGCCGATCCCGACGGGCTGGACGTGCTGCGGTCCATGCGCCGCGACGTCGACAGCAGCGCGATGGCCGTCGCACTGGTCCGGTGGGGTGCGTTCGACACAGCGCGGCCGATCTTCGAGTCCCTCACCATCGGCCGGCTCGACCGGCTGCTCATCGCCCCGGAGGTCACCGGCGACGAGGAGTTCCACCGGGCGGTCACCGAGATCCTGGAGGAGTGGGCGGCGCGGCAGGGCGGCGGCTACGAGGCGGTGCGGATGGTCGGGGACCGCTGGGCGACGCGCGCCCAGCACCTGCGGGACACGTTCACCCGCAACCGCATCCCGATCGGCTTCTACGACGCCGACTCCGACGAGGGCCGCGCGATGCTCGGGGCCATGGAGCTGGTCGAGCCCCGGCTCCCGGTGGTCCAGCTGCGGTTCCGGCCGGAGCGGACGGTGCTGCAGGACCCGAGCGACCTGGAGATCGTCGAGGCCTTCGGGCTCTTCACGCCGCTGGACACCGGCGTGACCTACGACCTCGTCGTCGTCGGCGCCGGTCCGGCCGGTCTGGGTGCCAGCGTCTACGCAGCCTCGGAGGGGCTGCGGACGCTGGTCGCTCGAGCCGGAGGCCATCGGCGGCCAGGCGGGCACCAGCTCGCTGATCCGCAACTATCCCGGCTTCCCGATGGGGGTCAGCGGCAACCGGCTGGCCTTCTCCGCCTACCAGCAGGCGTGGGTGTTCGGCAGCACCTTCCATTTCATGCGCGCCGGCCAGACCCTGCGCAGCGAGGACGGGCTGCACCGGATCGAGCTCACCGACGGCACCACCGTGACCGCGCGCGCGGTCGTGCTGGCCACCGGGGCCAGCTGGCGCCGGATGGGGGTGCCCGACCTCGAGGCGTTCACCGGTCGTGGCCTCTTCTACGGGGCGGCCGTCAGCGAGGCGCCGGCCATGCGGGGTCGGCACGTGTTCGTCGTCGGGGGCGGCAACTCCGCCGGGCAGGCCGCGGTACACCTGGCCCGGTACGCCGACCGCGTCACCGTGCTCGTCCGCCGCTCCTCGCTGGCCGACACGATGTCGGACTACCTGATCCGTGAGCTCGACGCGCTGCCGAACGTGGACGTCCGGTACCGGGCGCAGGTCGTCGGGGGAGCGGGCAGCGACTTCCTCGAATCGCTGGTGCTCCACGACCTCGACACCGGGGCCGAGTCGGTCGAGGCGGGGGTCCTGTTCGCCCTCATCGGCAGCGAGCCGCGCACCGACTGGCTGGCCGGCGTCCTCGCCCGCGACCGGTGGGGCTTCCTGGTCACGGGCACGGCGCTGCTGGGGGCTGGGATCGAGCCCGCGTGGCCGCTGGACCGGTCGCCCGCCCCGCTCGAGACGAGCACGCCGGGCGTGTTCGCCGCCGGTGACGTGCGCGCGGGGTCGGTGAAGCGGGTCGCCTCGGCGGTCGGGGAGGGCGCGCTCGCGGTGACCCTCGTGCACGCCCACCTGGCGCAGCCGGAGGGACCTCGACGTTGACCCGCAGGCGGTCACCCGGGAGGGTGGTCCCCGGATTACCTGCGACGACGGCGGGGTAGAGCGAGACATCGCCGGCTCGAATCGTGGGCCGGCGCCCCGCTGACGGTGTCGTCGGGTGCCCCACCCGTCGCGCGCGCCGACCGCAGGAGGACAGCTTCACACGTGATGCCCAGCGCTCCGGGGGACGCCGGCGAACCCGAGCACGCCGGCTCCCCGATCCGGGTGGCCACCGTGCCGCACAGCGACGCGTACGTGGACGCGGTCCTGCCGTCCGGTTCCGTCCGCGTGGGGCCGACGGCGGAACCCAGCCCCTGGCTGGACGCCGCGTACCTGGCCGCCCACGCCGTCGGACGTCGACGTCCTGCACGTGCACGCCGGCTACGAGCATCTCGACACCGCCGTCCTCGAGGGCTGGACCGAGACCGTGCGCCGGCTGCGGCGTCCCGCTGGTCGTGACCGTCCACCAGCTGCGCGATCCCGCCCAGCCCGAGGCGACCCGCCACCTGGCCCATCTCGAGGCGCTGCTCTCCACGGCGGAGGTCGTGCTGACCCTGACGCCGGGGGCGGCGGACGAGATCGCCGACCGGTTCGGCCGGACGCCGATCGTCGTCGCCCATCCGTCGATCACGGCGCCGGTCCCCGAGCTCGGGGCCGAGCGAGGCCTGGTCGGCGTGTTCGTGGGCACGGCGTCGCCCGCCGTGCCCGATCCGCTGGCCGTCGTCCGGTCGGCCCTCTCCGGTGCCGTCTCGGGCGGCGGGCGGCTCCGCGCCCTGGTGCTGCCGGACGACGTGGCGGACCTGCACCCGGGCATCCGCGCCCTCGCCGACGACGGTGACCTCGAGCTCGTCGTCCACGACGGCGACCGGGTGGCCGCAGCTGCAGCAGCTGCACGTCGCGGTCCTCCCGCAGCGCTGCGGCACGCACTCACGGGACCTGGAGATCTGCCGCGACGTCGGTACGCGCGTCGTCGCGCCGGGCTGCGGCTGGTTCGCCGACCAGTGGTCCGACGTCGTCACGTACGGCAACGACGAGGACGGCGGACTCGACCCGGTGTCGCTGACGGTGGCGATCACTGTCGCCCTGACCCGGCCGATGCCGCGGCCGGCCGACCGGGCGTGGCGGGCGGAGCAGCGCGCCGCTGTCCAGCGGGTGCACGCGGAGGTGTACCGGCAGGTGGCCGCCGACCGCGCCGCGGTCTGAGCGACCGCCGCGGTCTGGGCCACCGCCGCGGGCACGGCGCGGCCGAGGGCCGGGCACGAAGAGGGTGGGCAGGGGCGGGGTCGAACCGCCGACCTCTCGCTTTTCAGGCGAGCGCTCGTACCGACTGAGCTACCTGCCCCTCCCGGTGCAGAACACCGGAGAGCGACCCTGACGGGACTCGAACCCGCGACCTCCGCCGTGACAGGGCGGCGCGCTAACCAACTGCGCTACAGGGCCTTGCTGTGTACGTGCTGTGTTGCTCGTGCCCCCAACGGGGTTCGAACCCGTGCTACCGCCTTGAAAGGGCGGCGTCCTGGACCACTAGACGATGGGGGCTCGTTCGCGCCGGGGGCAGGAAGAACGATACATGGTGCTCCGGGCGGGCCGGAAACCGGTTCGGGGCCCGGTTCGTCGGACCCCGTTCCGGCACGTGCGTCCGGTCCTGGCCTGACCGGGTTCGCCCTGCCACGCTCTGGTCCATGACGCCGCTCCGACGCGCCCTGTTCGCCCTGCTCGCGGTACCCATGGTCCTCGCCGTCGGGTGCGGTGGGGACGACGAGGACGACGACGCCGCGCCGTCGGGAACGTCCTCCCCGGCGGCGTCGTCGGAACCCGCGGAGCCGACCGACGGCGGGAGCACCGACGGCGGGGACACGGAGGGGGACGGCGACCCCGCCGCGCCGCCGTTCACCGCGAACACCGAGCCGGACACGGAGGACGCCTCGGACGACGCCCTGCTCGGTGTCACCGACATCCGCATCGGCCGGCACGACGGCTTCGACCGGGTGGTGTTCGAGACCGACGGCACCGGCACCCCGGGCTGGGACGTGCGCTACGTCGACAGGGCCGAGTCCCAGGGCAGCGGCGCGGACATCGACGTGGACGGCGACGCGGTGCTCCAGGTGACCATCTCCGGCGTGGGCTACCCGGCCGACACGGGGGTGGCGGAGTACTCCGGGCCGGACCGCCTGTCGGCGGCCGGCACCGAGGTCGTCACCGAGGTGGTCTGGGACTCGACCTTCGAGGGGACCTCGGTCGCGTTCGCCGGCGTCACCGGCGAGGTGCCGTTCCGGGTCTACTTGCTCGAGGACCCGGCGCGTGTGGTCCTCGAGGTGGCCGACCCGGGCTGACCTCCTGGGTCAGCCGAGGGAGGCGCTGAGGGTCACCGAGTCCTCGCTGACCTCGGTGCACTCCAGCTGCAGCGGGCCGGCGCTGACGCTCTCGCCCTCGGCGCAGGACACGCTGGTGCTGCCCACGCTGACCGACGCCCGGCCGTCGGCGGTGCCGCCGTAGGACAGGCCGGTGTTGAAGATCTCCGCCTCGGCGCCCTCGCCGCTGAGCGTGACCGAGCAGGTGCTGCCCGAGCAGCTCACGTTGTTCGAGGTGACGGTGCAGCCGGACAGTGCGGCGAGGGAGAGACCGCCGGCGAGCAGTCCGGCCACGGCACGACGGGAGGGAGAGGGCATGCGCCCGAGCCTAGGTCGCCGTCCGCCCATCGTCGGTCAACCCGTCGGGGACGCCGGTGCCGTCGTCGCGGGGCTCTGCTCCGCGGACGGGTCGGCGTCCTCGGTGCCGGCGGGATCGGTGCCGGCGGTGTCCTCGTCGACGTCGTTCGCGGCCTCGTCCGAGTCCTCGCCGTCCTCGGTGCTCTCGCCGTCCTCGGTGCTCTCGCCGTCCTCGGTCGTCCCCGCGTCGTCGGGCCGCTCGAGGACGGTGCGCGAGATGGTGGCCTCGGTCACGACCGAGGCCGCCCAGCGTGATCTCGTCGTAGGCCCGCAGCGTGCCGGTGACCCGGTCGACGTAGAGCACCGTGCAGGTCAGCGGCTCCGGGTACTCGCCCTGCAGGGCGCGCAGCCCCGCCCCGCCGGTGGAGCCCTGCACCATCAGCAGCGTGCCCTCGTCGAGCTCGGTGACCTCCCGGTCGTGCGTGTGCCCGGCCAGGACCACGGGGACGACGCCGTCGAGCGGGGCGCCTGCTTGGGGTCGTGCACGAGAGCGATGGCCGGCGGCTCGTCGAGGCCGTCGGACGACGTCGGCGAGCCGCTCCCCGGTGGCCTCGAGATCCTCCTCGGAGAAGTCGTCGTCCCCGCTCTCCTTGTCCGGCGTGAAGCGCGGGTCGGGGACGCCGACGATGCGGACGCCGGCGACCTCGGTGTCGGTGTAGTCGAGCACCGTGGTGTTGGCGCGCGCGGCGATCACGGCGGCGGTGACAGCGGAGTCGTGGTTGCCGCGGATGAAGACGTAGGGCACGCCCAGATCACCGACGGAGGTGATCAGGCTGTTCTCCGGCGTGCTGCCCCAGTCGACGATGTCCCCGGTGTCGAGCACCGCGTCGACCTCGAACTGGCCGACCACCTGCCGCATGAGATCGAATCCCGCCGGATTCAGGTGCAGGTCGGACACGTGCAGCAGCGCGACGACGTCCGGGTCCTGGCTCACCGGATCGGGGAGCGTCGAGATCGTCGCGTAGAGCGAGCTGACGTTGCCGACGATGTCTTCGAGCGAGGCGCGGTAGGCGTCGAAGCGCGCCACGATGTCGGTCGGCGCTGCCGATCAGGCTGTTGGCGTTGACCAGCAGCCCGGTGTAGGTCGGCTGGGACAGTGCCTCCGGCCGCCAGGTGAGCGCCCCCGACCGCCCCGGTCCCGGCCACGAGGGCAGCCGGCCATGCCGGCGGCGATGAACGCCTCCCGGCGGCGGCGGAGCACGAGCAGGGAGGTGACGGCGGCGCCGAGCACGGCCGCACCGGCCGTCGTCCAGACCAGGCGGACGACGGCGGACTGCAGGTCGGCGCTGACGTCGTCGACGACGCGGTCGACCCACGCCGGGTGCGAGGCCAGAGACTGGGCGCGCAGCTGGTCGATGCGGCGCAGCTGGATCTCCAGCCGCAGCGGGCCGTCGTAGGCGTCGACGGCGAGGGCGCCCAGTGGGGGGATGCCGACCTGGGCGCCGCCGTCGAGGCTCGGGACGAAGGCCAGGGTGACGTCGAAGGGACCGATCGGGGCGCCGATGCGGCCGAGCAGCAGGATGCCGAGCACCGCACCCAGCAGCGCGACCGCGAGACGCCCACCCCAGCGACCGACGAGGGTCACCCACCGCGGGCGGCGACGCACCGGGGCGTCCCCCGCTGAGGCGCCGGCGGTGGCGCCGGCGGCGGTGGTCTCGGTCACCCGCCCAGGCTACTGACGGGGCCGCCGGCCGGCGCCGCACCGCCGGGGCAGGCGGTGCGGCGCCCTTCCAGGGATCAGGCGGCGAGCTTCGTGCTGATCTCGGCCAGCCGGCGGCCCTGGTAGCGGGCCGCGGCCAGCTCGACCTCGCTCGCGGCGGCGGACTTGCCGGCCGAGGCCACGGCGGCGCCGTACGGGTTGCCGCCGGCCTCGAACTGGATGGGGTCGGTGTAGCCGGGCGGCACGATGACCGCGCCGAAGTGGGAGAAGACGTTGAACAGCGTCAGGATCGTCGACTCGTTGCCGCCGTGGGTGTTCATGGCGCTGGTGAAGGCGGTCGCGCCCTTGTTCGCCAGCTTGCCCTCGCCCCAGAGCCCGCCGAGCGTGTCGATGAACTGCTTGACCTGGGCGGCGGGGGTGCCGAAGCGGGTCGGCGTCCCGATCGCGTAGCCGTCGGCCCACTCGAGGTCGGCGGGGCTGGCCTCCTCGACCTGGTCGGCGGTGGCGTCGACGTGGGCGCGCCAGAGGGGGTTGGCGTCGATGGCCTCGGTCGGGGCGAGCTCGGGGACCCGCCGGAGGCGCACCTCGGCGCCGGCCTCGCGGGCGCCGTCGGCCACCGCCTCGGCGAGCTGGTGGACGTTGCCGGTGGACGAGTAGTAGATGACAGCGATCTTGGACATGCGCGACTCCTCGCGTTCGTCGGGGTGGTCGGAGCAGTTGATTTCACTCTCAACTACTTGGTGTCTGTTTCCCTTCCACGGCCCGGGAAACATCCGGCGGGAAGTCAGGCGGGGAGGGCCGACCGCGGGCGGAACGCCCAGCGCAGCGCGACGAACCGGACGACGCCGACGGTCGTGGTCACCGCGACGACGAGCGCGGACTGGGTGTAGACGGAGGCGCCGCTCGTGGTGGCCGCGAGCAGCGCCAGCGCGCCGCTGGTCGCCGCCATGCCGGCGAGCGCCAGGCCGCCGCCCTCCCACTGGGCCGTGAACCAGCTGATCCGGGCGCCGGCCCGGAAGGTCCGGCGGCGGTGCAGCTCGTTGGCCAGGGCCGAGGAGGCGGCGGCGCCGACCAGGTTGGCGGGCTGGTCGCCGAGCGGGGTCAGCGAGAGGAAGAACATGACGTGCACGGCCGAAGCGACGGCGCCGACCGTCGCGAATCGCGCCAGCTGGGCGAGTGCGTCGTCCCCGGACACGAGCCGTCGCAGCCCCGCCGCCGTCGTCCGTGTCAGCGCGTCCGCCGCCGCGAGCGCCACCGCCGGTGCCGGCGGGCGACGGAGCAGGGACGGGCAGGTCACGAGGGTCCTCTCGGCGAATGGGTGTCATCCCGGGCAACTGTCAGTGCTGACCGGTATTCCCGGCTCGGCTCATCGGTGGATGCAGGAAGCGCGCGTCGAAGCGGCGGGGCTGGGTAGTGGCCGCGGCATGAGCCTCATGGGGATCCTCGACCGCGTCGCGGACATCGCCACGTTCGACAAGGCGATCGAGCCGGCCCGCCGCGCCGTGCTCGGTGCGCTGCGACCGCCGGCCTTCAAGGATTTCCTGCACGGCACCTGGCTCGGGCACCCGCTGCACCCGGTGATCGTGCAGGTGCCCGTGGGCAGCTGGATCTCCGCGGGACTGCTCGACGCGGTGCCGCCGCTGCGGCCCGCGGCCACGCTGCTGATCGGCACGGGCGTCGCCGCCGCGGTGCCCGCAGCCCTCACCGGGGCCGCCGACTGGTCGGAGCAGGAGACGGGCGTCCGCCGGCTCGGCGCCGTCCACGCGTCCCTCAACTCGGTCGCGCTGTCGCTCTACGTCGGTTCCCTGGTGGCCCGCGCGCGCGGCAGGGGTGGGCTCGGCCGGGTCCTGTCCTACGCGGGACTGGGCGTGGCGTCGACGTCGGCGGCCATCGGTGGGCACATGTCCTACGCCCAGGCGTCGGGCGCCTCCCACTCGGCGACCGCGGCCCGCGGCCTCGGCTCGGGTTGGATGGACCTCGGCCCCCTCGACGACTTTCCGGATGGGCGGCCGGCGCTGCGCACCGGCACCGGCGGCAGCGCCGACGTGCCACTGGCCGCCGTGCGGCGCAGCGCACGGGTGGACGTCTTCATCGGGGCGTGCTCGCACCTGGGCGGGCCGTTGCAGGACGGCGCGATCGAGGAGGTGCGTGGCCGGGCCTGCCTGGTGTGCCCGTGGCACGACTCGGCCTTCGACCTCGACGACGGCGAGCCGCGCCGGGGTCCGGCGGCCAACCCCCAGGAGAAGCTCGAGGTGCGGATGTCCGCCGGCCGCGTGCAGGCGCGGCTGCCCTCGCGGCATCAGGGGTAGCGCCGACCGGCCTCCGTCGTCCTACCCTGCCCGCCATGAGGTGGGTGGCGGCCGGCGCGGTGGCCGCGCTCGCGCTGTGCGCGGCCTGCGCATCGGGCGCCGAGCCGGCGGCCTCGACGGCGTCGCCGGCCGTCGGCGTCCCTCCGTCGTCGTCGGATCCGGCGGTGCCGCCCGTGCCGGGGATGGCGGCTGAGGTCGTGGAGCTGCGCACCGACCGGGCGGTGGGCGGTCAGGTCCAGGTGCGGGTGACCGCGACGGACACCTTCACCGTCACGAGCGCGGCGCTGGACTCCCCCGGCTTCGAGCCGCTGCCGGCCGTCGACCGCTCGACGGAGTTCGAGCCGGGCCGGGTGATCGACCTGCCCGTGGCGTACGGGCCGCCTATCTGCGCGGCCGCCGCCGAACCGGCGTTCGCCCTGCTGACCGTGACCCGCGGGGGCGCGTCGGGGGAGGAGGTGCGTGTCCCCCTGGCGGCCGAGGTGCTGTCGCGGATCCACGACGGGCGGTGCACCGCCGCCGAGCTGTTCGACCTCGTCGCGGTCGAGGTGGTCGACCTGCGCCCGGAGGGCGATGCACTCACCGGGACGCTGCGGCTCACCAGGCGGTCGGGTTCGGACGACGTCCACGCCGTCCGGCTCTCCCGCAACGTGCTGATCGCGGCGACGGCGGAGCTGCCGCTGCACCTGGCCGGGGACGCGGACTCGGCGTCCACCCCGGTCGGCTTCTCGCCGGTGACCTGCGACCCGCACGTGCTCGCCGACGTCAAGCAGCCCTATCTCTTCCCGCTCGGCGTGCAGGTCGGCGACGCCGAGGAGGTGGTGGTCGACCTGCCGATGGCCCAGGAGACCCGCGACCTGCTGGCCGATCTGGTGGAGCGGGTCTGCGGCACCGGCGGGTGAGCGACCGCGGGAAAGAAGCCGGCCCGGCCGCCCCGGGGGGAACGGGTCGGCCGGGCCGGGGTCGACGCCGCCCCCTGCGCGCGGGCGCAGCAGGGGACGGGCGGGTCTGTGCGGCGGGTGGTCAGGCGGCACTGCCCGGACACCCGACCGGCGGGCGCTGACGCTACGTAATCCCAGGTGGGGGGCGGCATCCCCTGAACGGGTGACCGCCCACCGACGGGGTGACCCTGGGTGCCCTCCGGATGTTGATCAGCCTGGCTGATCGTCGGTGTACTCAGCTCACCGTCGACCGTGAGCCACGTACCCCGGTGGTGAGCTGAGACGGGGCGGGCGGGGTTCGGTGGAGGCAGCGAGGGGAACCGGACGGCGGTGTTCTTCTTCTTCTCGAACCGCCTCGGCTGCCTCGGTTCGCTGCTGCTCTCGGCCATCCTGACGCTGATCCTGTTGATCGCCTTCGACGTGCTCTGACCACCGCGCCGCAGACTTCCCTCCGATCTCCGCGAGAGTGCAGCGGATCCGGGCCGTCGATGCGTCTACGGGTCGAGGCGTGAGGACAGGAGGTGAGGGTGCGGTTCGAGGAGTACGTCGCCGAGCAGGGGTCGTCGCTGCTGCGGCTGGCGTACGTCCTGACCGGTGATGCGCAACGCTCCGAGGACCTGACCCAGACGGTCCTGGCGGACGCCTACCAGCGGTGGCGCCGGGTGTCCGCCGCGGACAGTCCGCACGCCTACGTGCGCCGGATGCTGGTGAACGCGCACCTCGACTGGCACCGGCGCCGGTCGTCCACCGAGCGGCCGGCCGACCTCAGCGCCCACGAGCCGCCGGCCGATCCGGACCCGGCGGACGGTGTCGTCACCCGCGACGAGCTCCGGCAGGCCCTGTCGACGCTCGCACCGCGGGCCAGGACGGTGCTCGTCCTGCGCTACTACGCCGACCTCGACGACACCGCCGTCGCCGAGGCGATGGGCATCACTGCCGGTGCCGTCCGGGCGACCGCGTCGCGCGCCCTGGCCGCGCTGCGGGGTGGCGGCCTCGTCCACGCGTCGAAGGAGATCTCATGACCGAGCAGCTCGAGCGCGATCTGCGGCTGCTGTTCGCCGAGGACGCCGAGCAGGCGCCGCCGGCGGCCGGGCTGGCCGAGCGGGCGCGATGGCGGGCCCGACGACGGCGCAACGTGCGCGTCGCGTGGGGTGCCGGAGCGCTGGTCGCGGCGTCCGGCGTCACCGTCGCACTGCTCGGCAGCCTCGGGACGACGGACGATCCGTCCGACGCCCGCCCGGTCGCGGCCGCGCCAAGCTCGGACCCGGACACCCCGTCAGAGGAGTCCGGGGGCAGCGAGCCCTCGCTGGAGAGCGGCGGTGAATCCGCAGCGGAAGCCGGTGCCCTGCCCGGGTCCGACGCGCTCGCGATGTGCAAGAGCTCGTCGCCGGAGTTCGTCGCCCGGCTGGATGTGGCCTTCGACGGCACCGTCACGGCCATCGGAGAGACGCGCCCCGACCGGCCTGGCCGGACGGGCCCGCAGGTCGTCACCACCTTCGCCGTCAACGAGTGGTTCCGCGGGGGCTCGGCCGCCACGATCACCGTCGAGGTCCCGGTGCTCGCGGAGCAGTTCGAGCGGGGGCCGGCCGTCGAGGTCGGCACCAGACTCCTGGTGAGCGGCACCCGGCCCTACGTGCCGAAGAACTACGAGGTGCACGTCTGGGGCTGCGGGTTCAGCCGGTACTACGACGAGGCGACCGCCGACGCCTGGCGGGCGGCGTTCCGATGAGCCGCAACGCGCGCATCCGGACGTCGTCCCTCGCGCTGGCGGCCACCGCGCTCGCCGGCTGCGGCACGGCCGGCGCCGCGCCGGAGGTCCACCGCGGGGACGCCGTCGCCGTGCAGCCCGGGGACCTGACCGCGCGGGACATCGCCGAGGCGCAGGCCGCGTTCGGCGTCGACCTGCTGCACGCCGTGTGCCGAGAGGCGGCCGGCGAGAACGTGCTGCTGTCGCCGACCTCGGCATCCGTCGCCCTCAGCCTGCTCTACCCGGCCGCGCGGGGCGGGACGGCGGACGACTTCGGCGCGCTGCTGCACCTGCCCGAGTGGTCGCCGGACGTGGTGGCCGCGCTGCACGAGCACACGCAGGCGCTCGACGCGCTCCGGTACGACGGCGACCTCGACGACGAGGACGCCCCCGACTCCCTGCAGACGAGCAACCGGCTGTGGACCGTCACCGGCCTGGAGCCCGACCCGCGCTACCTCGACGATCTCGCCACCGCCTTCGACGCCGGCGTCCAGTCGCTGGACTTCGCCGGCGACCCGGTTGGCGCCACCGACCGGATCAACGAGGCCGTCGAGGAGGACACCCGCGGGATCATCGAGGAGCTGTTCGCCGAGCCCCTGGAGCCGAACACGGTCGCGGTGCTGACCAACGCCCTGCACCTGAACGCCCAGTGGGCGACGCCGTTCACCGACACGCGCCCGGCCGCGTTCGCCGCGCCGTCGGGCGAGGTGGAGGTCGATCTGATGGGGGGCGGCTCCGGCTCGCTCCGGACGGCGGACGGCTGGCAGGCGGTCGAGCTGCCCTACCGCGACCGCACGCTCGCCGCCGTCGCCGTCCTCCCGCCGGAGGGCACCGACCCCTGCGCGGTGGACGCGGCGACGCTGGCCGCCGTCCAGGAGGCCGAGCCCGAGGACGCGGGCGTGCAGCTGCCCCGCATGCGGATCGAGCAGACCCACCAGCTGCTCGACGTGCTGGCGGCTCTAGGGCTGCCGGTCGAGGACGACTACTCCGGCCTCGGCCGCGGCGGGCTGTTCATCTCCCAGGTCGTGCAGAAGACCTTCATCGATCTCGACGAGGAGGGCACCGAGGCGGCCGCCGCCACCGGGGTCGCCGTCATGGAGTCGGCCGCGCCTGCGCCGCAGCAGGTCGTCACGTTCGACCGCCCGTTCCTGCTGCTGCTCACCGACGCCGCGACCCGATCGCCACTGTTCATGGCCGCGGTCCAGGACCCGTCGAGCTGACGGGTCACCCGCCCGGCTGGTCCAGTTCGTGACCGGCGGCAGTGAGCACGGCCGCGCGCACGCGGTCGAGGGTGGCCGAGCGCAGCTTCCACTGCTGCCAGTACAGGACGACGTCCATCGAGCCGGCCGGGTCGAGCACGACCAGCTGCGGTGTCAGCCCCCGCGCCTGCTGATCGGGCACCATGCCCCAGCCCAGTCCGAGCGTCACCGCTGTTCCGAAGTCGGCGGCCGCGGGCACGTAGTGGGCCGGTGGGGCGAGGCCGGCACCGGCCCGCGCGTGCAGGTAGCGGTGCTGGAGATCGTCCTTCCGGTCGAAGACGACGACAGGTGCCCGACCCAGTGCCTCGGCGGTGGCGCCCCCGGGGAACCAGCGCCGAGCGAAGTCGGGCGCCGCCATCGGCCGGTAGCGCATGCCGCCCAGCCGGGTGGAGGTGCATCCGGGGACCGGTCTCGGCTCGGTCGTGACCGCCGCCATGACCGCGCCCGCGCGCAGCAGGGCGCTGGTGTGCTCCTGGTCCTCCCGATGCAGGTCGAAGCACAGCTCGCCGGTCAGCGGCGCCAGCGCGGGGAGCAGCCAGGTGGCCATCGAGTCGGCGTTGACGGCGATCGGCAGCACCGGGACGCCCTCGGACGACGGCTCGCCGCCGAGTTCGCGCGCGACGTCGGCGCTGAGCAGGTCCACCTGCCGGGCCAGGCGCAGCACGGCCTCCCCGGAGGTCGTCACCTGGACCGGCTTGCTGCGGACCAGCAGGATCCGGCCGGTCGCCACCTCCAGCGCGCGCAGCCGCTGGCTGATCGCCGACGGCGTGACGTGCAGCGCCCGGGCGGCGGCCTCCAGCGTGCCCTCGCGGACGGTGGCGTCCAGCGCCCTCAGCTGTGCGAGGTCGAGATCCATGAACAGCGATGCTAATGACGCGGAAGAATCATGAGCTGGACTGGACGCCTCATGGCTTCCTACCGTTCATGGCGTGCTGACCGCCACCGCGCTGCTCGCCGTTGCCTCGGGGCTGGCGCTCGGCCTTGGGCTGATCGTGGCGATCGGGGCGCAGAACGCGTTCGTGCTGCGGCAGGGGCTGCGCCTCGAGCACGTGGCAGCGGTGGTGGCGGTCTGCGCGCTGTCCGATCTCGCGCTGATCTTCGCCGGCGTGCTGGGCGCCGGTGCGGTCGTGTCCCGGGCACCGTGGCTCATCCCGGCGGTGTGCTTCGCGGGCGCGGTGTTCCTCCTCGGCTACGGCGCACTGGCCGCGCGTCGGGCGCTGCGGCCGGGAGCCCTCCTCACCGATGCCGGCGGCGTCCGGGTCGGCCTCGCCGCCACGGTGGGCACCGCCCTGGCGCTGACCTGGCTGAACCCGCACGTGTACCTCGACACGGTGGTGCTGCTCGGTTCGATGGCCTCGACCTACGGCGAGCACCGGTGGCAGTTCGCCGTCGGTGCGGGGCTGGGCAGCATCCTGTGGTTCGCCGGCCTCGGCTTCGGCGCCCGGCTGCTCCGGCCGGTGTTCGCCCGGCCGGTGGCCTGGCGGGCCCTCGACGGCGGTATCGCCGTCGTGATGCTCGCCCTGGCCGTCTCCCTCGTCGTCCGCGGGCTCGGGGGGCTGTGATCCGTGCCGCGTGCGGGCAGGACGCTCCCGTCCTGCCCGCCCGCGCCTCGTCCGTGCGGGGCCTGGTCAACGGGTCGACGTCGCCGGGGTGGCCGTCTGTCGCGCAGGAACCCGGCGCAGCGTGGCCGCGCTGACGGCTGCCGCCCAGAGCGGGACGAGGAACTGGGGGGCCCAGGTGAACCCGGCCAGCAGCAACGGCGCGACGACGAATCCGGCGACGACGACGCCGCGGGGCAGCGCACCGTTGCGGCGGGCGGCGACCGAGGCGGCCGTGATCATCACCGCAGCGGCGACCAGGCCGTAGACGAGGAGCGCGCCCCAGCCCATGCCGCTCAGCACCCGGGCGAGGGTCGCGGAATCCGCGAACTGGTCGGGCCTGGCCTCCAGGGGGCCGCCTCCGCCGTTGGCGTAGCCGGTCCACAGCGTGCCGGCGGCGAAGAGCATGGCCACGTAGATCAGCCCCCCGCCGAGGGCGAGCGCGGGCACACCGTCGGCGTCGCTCGATCGGAGCCGCCGGTGCAGGTCGGCCAGGAACACCAGAAACGCGGCACCGGACAGCGCGATGAGCGCGGCGCCGAGCACGAAGGAGGCGCCGTCGTCGTAGAGCGCGAGCACCCGTTCGTCCGAGTAGAAGTACTCCGGCAACTCGAACGAGAAGAAGCTGAAGCCCGCGTACAGCGGGGCGAAGAGCAGCCCGCAGACGGGGCCGAGACGGGAGAGAGTCATGGTTTCTCCTCGGGAGGTACTGGGACGACGGCGACGCTAGGAACGCGCCCCGCCGTCGTCGTCACCTCACGGTTGGAGATGCCTCGGCTCTCGGCGGGAGATCGATCTCCATCTCCGGGATGAGTACGCCGGGCCCCTCACCCGCGTAGCGTCCGAGGGCCATGCGGGCACTGCCGCGGGAGCCACGGGCGGCCGCCGTGGACGGCGGCGTGGCACTGGTGCTCGCCGTGCTCGCGCAGGTCGAGCTGTGGGCCGACGGCCCGTGGACGCCTTTCCTGGCGGTGATCGCCGTGATCGGCACTGCGCCGCTCGCGTTCCGCCGTCGCTTCCCGCTGGCCGTGGTGCTGGCGGTGATGACCTCGGTCGCGGCACTGGCTGCGCGCGGGACGGACTACTTCACCGTCGCCCAGCTGGTGGCGATGATGCTGGCCGTCTACAGCGTCGGCGCGCACGCAGGTCTGCGGCGGGCCGCCGCCGGTGTGGCCGTGGCCGTCGGTGTCGGCGTGGGGAACAGCGTGCTTGCCGCTGACCGGCCCGAGCTCGGGGACGTGGTCTTCCCGGCGATCCTGCTGTCGGTGCCGTGGGGTGCCGGGCGCGCGCTGCGACTCTGGCGACGGCGGACGGCGGAGCTGGAGCGGCTCACCGAGGAGCTCGCGCACGAGCGCGAGGAGCGCGCGGCACTGGCCGTGGCGGCCGAGCGCGCCCGCATCGCCCGGGAGCTGCACGACGTCCTGACCCAGGCCATGAACGTGATCGTGTTGCACGCCGAGGGCGCGGAGGAGGCCCTGGACCACGATCCGGCACTGGCGCGCCGGCCGCTGCGCAGGATCCAGGACACCGGCCGCGAGGCGCTGAGCGAGACCCGCCGCATGCTCGGGGTGCTGCACGCCGACGAGCCGCTGCAGCCGCTGCCCGGGACGGCGGATCTGCCGGCACTGGTCGATCTGGTGCGCTCCACCGGCCTGGACGTGCGGCTGCGCGCCGAGGGCGCCGCACGGCCCCTGCCACCGGTCCTGGAGCTGTCGGTGTACAGGATCGTGCAGCAGGCGCTGACCAACACCCTGGCGCACGCGGCGGCCCGGAAGGTCGAGATCGTGCTGCGGTACGGGGCCGACTGCCTGGAGGTGACGGTGACCGATGACGGCGCGGGCGGTGTCCCGGGCTCCGGCGGGCACGGGATCGCCGGTATGCGGGAGCGGGCGGCCGTGTTCGGAGGTTCGCTGACCGCCGGTCCCGGGCCCTCCGGCGGCTTCGTCGTCGCCGCCCGGCTGCCGATCGCGCGGGTGCCGGCGTGAGCGGACCGGCGATCCGCGTGCTGATCGCGGACGACGAGCAGCTGATGCGCGAGGGGCTGGCCCTCATCGTCGGGCTCCAGCCGGACATGGAGGTCGTGGGGGAGGCGGCCGACGGAGCCGAGGCGCTGCGGCTGGTGGACGAGCTGGCCCCGGATCTGCTCCTGCTCGACGTCCGCATGCCCGGCCTGGACGGGCTCGAGGTGACCGAGCGGCTCGCCGGCTCCGGCGTCCGGGTGTTGATCCTGACCACGTTCGACTCCGACGAGCTCGTCTACCGCGCCCTGCGGGCGGGTGCCGGTGGCTTCCTGCTCAAGGACGTGCCGCGCTCGCAGCTCCTGCACGCCGTCCGCGTGGTGGCGGCAGGCGACGAGCTGCTCTCGCCCACGATCACCCGGCGACTGGTGGAACGCTTCCTCGCTCCGGTGCCGCCGGCGCCACTGCTCGACCGGCTGACGCCGCGGGAGGCCGACGTGCTGCGGCTGGTCGGCGGCGGGCTGTCCAATGCCGAGATCGCGGCGTCGCTGTTCGTGTCCGAGGCGACGGTGAAGACCCACCTCGCGCACGTGTTCACCAAGCTGGGACTGCGCGATCGCGCCCAGGCCGTGGTCGTCGCCTACGAGACGGGCATGGTGCGACCTGCGCACCGCCCGTGAGGCGGCCCGCACGGGGACGGGGCCCCAGCGGGGACCAGCTCGCGCTCCGTCGGGGAGCGCCGTCGGTTCAGAGATCGCCATGGGACGCGTTGTGGGCGCGGTCAAGGCGGTGCGCGTCGACGTCTCGACGTCCTGGTCAAGCTCGACCGGACGGCGGCGGCGCGGGTCCCCGGCCGTGCGGCGTGGGTGCCAGCGGCACCGGCGACCTGGGCGCGTTCCGCCCCGACCGTCACCCCACCCACGTAAGCTCCGTCCCAGCGGGGTCCGGCCGGGTCGGTGCCACCGAAGGTGAGGCCGAGGTCGGCATCGTGCAGATCCGGATCCCCGGGGCCTCTAGCTCAATCGGCAGAGCAGCGGACTTTTAATCCGCGGGTTGTGGGTTCGATCCCCACGGGGCCCACCAATCGTCGATCTGACCTGGGTAAACGGGAAATCGGTCGATCCGCACGCACCGCCTTGGCGGACTTCGCCACTGTTAACCCCCACTTTTCGCGTGTGCGCGGGAGCGCTCGAGGCGCTGGCCCCCGGCCCTGTGAGCGGTCATGCGCAAGCATCGCGCTGCGCGGCCGCACCTCGGACTCCGCGATTCGTCCCGGCGACCGAACTGACTGACCAGAGGGGTCCGGCGGTGGCGCGGCGCCGGTTGGTCCTGCCATCTCGGTGACGCGCCGGCGTCGCGGCGGTGTGACGGGGTCATCGAAGTCGGCGGGGCGTCGGCCACGCTCGGCACGGGCCGTGGCTGTCGACATGTGGGTGCGGTCCGGGGGCGGTCACCGTGCTCGATTGGGACCTGCGCAACGATTCGGGAACGCGGGCGCCGGGACCGGCCGTGAGAAGCCGGACGCAGGCCCGTGTCCACCTACCTTTCTGACACCCCGCGCTCTCGGTTCCTGGTTGCGCGCGGTGGCCGGCGTGCTTCCCAGGGCCGGCCTTCCATGGATGGAAAGCGGTGAGCGGCGTGGGTGGTCTGTCCAGTAGTGAGGTCCTCCTCGACGGCGTGGCCTGCCATGGCTGGTGGCTGGTCGTCGACGGTGAGCACGGTCCCGGACGGGTCGTTGCGGGGCCGTTCCGAGACCGCGCGGAGGCTGGCTGGGCAGCCGGAGCCGATGAGACTGCCGGTCGGGCCGGCGCTCGGCCGACCTACGGGATCGCTCGTGCGGACGGCGGGCTCGACCGCCGGCCGTCGCCGCAGGACCGCGCCTGGCTGGCGCATCTCACTGAGCAGGTGGCGCGGCTGCCCGAGGACTGGGACGCGGGGCTCTCCGACGAGGACCCGCTCGCCACACTCGTCGTCGAGGTCGCCGCGGCACTGGCCGAGGCCGGCCTGCCCCTGCACGACTCCGACGGAGTCGAGAGCGCGGTCGGCGGGGTCTGCCTCACCCCCGAGCCCGGGCTGGGCGGCATCGTCGTCTCCTGGCGTCAGCACGAACGGATGAGCGTCGACCAGGTTCACGGCCCCGCCGCGGACGCGAAGGTGCAACAGGTCATGAGCCGTGCCCTGGCCGACGTGCTCCTGATGCGTGGCTTCGCCGTCGATACCTTCGGCAGCGCCAGTTGTCACATTGTCCGCACCGGCTGCAACCGCTGAGCCGTGAGTTCGGCGCCGGTCGCAGGGGGCGGTCGAGGTGGCCCTGCACAATCGGGTCTACAACCGGACCGCTCGGCCAGGACGCAGGCCGGGGCTCGCTGGCATTCCCCGGGTCCGGCGAACGGGCCGGCCGGAGGGGGGTGCTTGCTTGCGGTAACCGGGATCGTCGGTGCCGCCTGCGGGCTCATTAGCTTCGTGCATCGTGCCGGGTGACAGCGGCGACCAGTCGGCGATCAGCGAGCCCGGATCTGCGGCTATGCGCCCGGGACGAGGCCAGCCAGCTGTCGGCGGGCGCGGATCGGCTGCAGGCCGGCGGGTCCTATCCACCGGTGTCATCAAGCAGGCCAGCTACGGCTGGTTGACGACACGGCCCGCCTGGACAAAGGCGTCCAGGGCTGAGCGCTCGAGCCGAACGTACTTCCCGAGCTTGACGTAGCTGATCCGCCGTTGGGCGATCAGCCGGCGCACGAACCGCTCTCCGGTGCTGAGGTATTCGCCGGCCTGGGCGACGGTCAGCAGCTGGTCGTTCCCTTCGATCCCGGCGGTACTCCGCGGCGTTGTTCCGGTCATTGGTCGCCGGTCCGGTGGTGGACAGCGCCGCATCTGCGGACATGGGCGTGGTAATTCGCGTCGACGGCCGGAGTTCTCATGAGCCGAGGCTCTCAAGGACGTCGCTGCTGGGACTGGCTGCGGGTCTCATGGACAGGAGCGTGGGTCGCGGTCCTCCGGTTTTTCTTCAGTTGCTCTTGAACGAGACGGTGCCTGCATCCGTTTGTGCGCCGTCGTGACCGTCAGTCCCGTGTCCCCTACGCAACGGGTCCCCAATTTCTCCCCAGAACTTTCTCCAGTGCTTCTTGCTGGCGTGTCTGGGGGATGCGGAGCGAGCGGTGATGAGGCGGCTTCGTCAATCTGGAGCCGACCGAGCTGGAACTCGTTTCACCCGCTCGCGGCCCCGGCCGGTGTCCGCATGGCGGCCGAGCGCTACACGAAGACGATCACGGGCATCACGTGACCTCGGCAGGATCTTGCTGCGATCGACAAGCCCAGCCTTCCCTCATCGGTGCAGCACATTCGCTGCGGCAAGGTCGGCGGTCATGGCGGTCATGGCGGTCATGGCGGTCATGGCGGTGTGGACGGGGTAGGTGCGGCACGGGTGAGCTGCAGTTGCCGGGCGGCGGTCGCCGGGTGACTGCGTCGGGGTCTCCCGAGCAGGGCCTCGGGGTGGCGTGGGGCGACCTGTTCCAGGGCACGGGCGAGGTCCGGTCCCGCACCCAGCCTGGCTGCGTAGGCGTCGGCGGCGCGTTCGCCGGCGCGGCTGACCGCGGCTTCGGCGACGGGTGAGGCGACGACGGCGATGACCACGGTGATCAGGGCGACAAGTACGGGTACACCGTTTTCGGCTGGGCCGCCTTCACGTACGACGTTGACAATGGCGACTGCGAACACAACCGGCATCAGCAGAGTGCCGCAGCCAGGGAGCGGGAGTGTGTGGCCGATGCGGATAGCGGTCCGGTAGACCGTCCGCCACGGCCAGGTCAGCCAGTCCACGATCAAGCCGTACTGGACGTCGCGGGTGATGTGGTGACCCACCTCGTGTATGGCCACCGCTACCGCCTGGTCCGGGGTCAGCCGGCCGTTGTAGAGAAGGTGTAGGAAGCCAGTGGTCACGGCGATCGAGCGCCGACCGAAAGCGAACGCATTCGGTGCCGGGTCGGTTCGGACGTACCAGACGAGTCGGCCAGTGGCGATCCTGCATCGGTCCTCCGCCCGCTGTTGAAGCCAGGTCAGCCACTCGGCGTCTCGGCCGGTAGGGGTCCGGAACCGATAGGCAGTGCCGACCGCGAGCCGCTCAACCGGGCGGGTCAGCAACAACAGTGGGACGAGGAGCAGCCAGCCGGCCGCGGCCAGGAGGGTGTGCGGCCCCAACCAGCTAAGAGTGACCGTCACCAGGATCGCACTGAGCAGGATCGCCGGAGTTGCGCACAGCAGGCGCCACTCTCCGGACCCTCGGCCCGCTCCACCGCTCTGATTCATGTCGGCCACCTTTGCCCTGCGTGACGTGTTAGGCGACCACGTTGACAGCCGGTACCGACAACAATGCCGGGGCAGCCTATTGACGTGCCTCGGCGTTGCGCCGCATGAGGATCCAGCGGTCGAGGTCCTCGCGTCGGTAGACGACACGGCGACCCATCCGGAAGCCGTCGGGACCAACACCTCGGTGCCGCCAGTACCGCAGTGTTGCAACGGGAGTGCGGAGGAGGGCAGCCGCCTCAATCAGGGTGAGTAGCTGCTGATTCGTCGTGGTGTCTGTCGCCGGGGCCCGGTCCATGATCATCCTCTCGGTTTCAGGAAGCGCAGATCGGCTGGAGAATCGTTGGAGCAAGCCGCGAGCGGACCGCCCAGCCACCATCGAGTCCGTGGGGCTTACCCCGCACGTCCGCAGGGGTCATCCCGTGCCGACGACACTGCCCGAGATTCCCCAGTACTTCTTCAGTACTTCTTCAGTACTTCAAGTGGATCCTGCGCTGGAGCCTGTCGCTCGTCCGCCCAGAGCAACCCAGCCGTGGCTGCACGACTTCCGTCGCGGTCCCGAGTCGGGTTGCCGAGAGTCGGTGTCCGAAGGGTTTCTGAGGGCGTTCTCCTGACGACAAGCGGAAGGGGAGTAGAGGGGACCGGCCATCGCGAGGTGCAGTCGGCACGGATATGACACCGATGGGATCTAGCGCACCGGGACTTGCTGCAGGCCCTCATCGCCGTCGATAGGGTGCACGACTACCGGCGGGGATCTGACCGGGTTGGGCGATGGGGGTGCTGTGGCGCGGCCACTTCTCCGCGGTGATCGTCTCTTGGCCGCCCGGGAGGCCGTGGGCCTGACGAGGGAGGATCTGACCCTGGCGCTCGGGCTGTCCAGCCCGTCACGGATCAGGGTGTGGGAGTCAGGCATCGAGCGGCCGAGGCCGCGGTTCGTGCCGAAGCTCGCGGCGGTGTTGGGCGTCGAACCGCTCCAACTGCTCGATGTCGACCCGGACGATCCGCCGCTGGCGGCGTTGCGCGTGGCCGCTGGGCTGGCCACGAACGAGATGAGCGCACCGGGCATGTCTGTGATGACCTACGTGCGCCTCGAAGACGGCCGCCCGGGTTCGGAGCCCACCGACAAGGTGATTGCGTCGATCGCCACGGTGCTGCGCATTGATGAGGGGCTGGTTCAGTCAGCCATCCGTCGCTCTCGAAGTGACCACGCCGCCGAGACCGCCTTCAGGTAACTATACGGGCCGGTTCAGCTGGGGGTTGCGTTCACCCGGAGGGATGGTAATTTCCCGTCTGAACGCCGGTCGTCGGAGGAACCTATGGTCAGCGCCACAGTCGTGTGCTGGCGAAGCGCTGTTCTGACTGCTGATGCGCACGTCCCATCCTGCAGGCCAGTGCCGTTGGCCGTCGTGTCCCCGGGCGCCGGTCGTCTCGGCAGGACCAGGGCGATGACAGGAGCGCGCGCAGCCGCTCGTGCATCTGCCGCTCTGGCGCTGTTCCTGGCTCTCGCCGGCTGTAGCGGCGGCGAGATTCCGCCGCGGGCGACGACGTCGAGCGCAACGGCGGCACCGACGACGACCACCGCGCCGCCGCCGACCTCGGAGGAGTTGGCGGAGGAGGCCGCGACTACCGCCTTCACCGAACTCCTTCTCGTGATGGACGCGGCAAGGCAGAACCCCGGAGTCAGAGACTGGGAGCCGGAGATCCGCCAGTACGCCGGCGACCCCGCCGCGTACTTCGCCATTCAGTCCGTCCGGGATCGCGCCACCTTGGGCCTCCGGCAGGTCGGAAACTCCGAGGTGGAGATCCGGGTCACGGAAGTGGATCTTGCCGCGCCGGAGGGGCCGACCGTGGCCATCACCGGTTGCTATGACAGCCAGAGCGCGCAGGTGGTGAAGGCCGACACCGGTGAGGTGGTTCCGCCGGGGACTCCGCCCCGGTACGTCTGGGACATCACGGTCATCCAGTACCTGTCCGAACCCGGCGAACCGTGGCTGGTCAGTACGCTCGATCCACTTACGGATCAGCCGTGCTGACGCGCACCCGCGTCATGGTGCTGCCGACTGTGCTCCTGGTACTGATGTTCGGTTGGCCGAGCAGCGCCGTTGGTGCCCCTCCAGTCGAGTGCGAAGCTAAGGATCCAGTCACAGGCGTCTGCCTTATCAGCCTCCAGTCCCCGTCTGGCGACGGGAACGGTGGCCGCGGAGGCTCAGGCGGCTCCGCGACCACCGGACCGGTTGATGTCGGTGGCGAGGGCACCGCCGAGCGCCCGAATCCCTGCACCTATGAGATAGCTGATCCGCAGCCGTGGGCGTTAGATCCGGTCTGGGCCGGTCAGACGCCGGAGAGCGGCACGATCTGGCTGATGGTCTGTCCACCGCCACCCGGGTTCTCCCGCGACTGGGTCGCGCGCATTTTCCTGGCCAATGGCGCTGACCCGCCGCCGGGCGCGCCAGTCGATCCGCGGATGCTGGCTGAGCAGGCGATCGCGGCGATGGTGATGTATGCGCCGCAGATCGGGATGGCCCCGCCGCCGGGCTCAGCGAGCGGCTTGGTCGGGTTGCCGGTCTGGATGTGGACCGAGCGCGGCGAGCACACCACCGGGCCGACCAGCGAGTCGGCGTCCGCCGGTGGGGTGACGGTGACCGCGGTGGGCGAGGTCAGCCGGATCGTCTGGGACATGGGCGACGGCAACACGGTGACCTGCGGCGCAGGCACGCCGTACCCGGCCGGGTCGGACGGCGAGTCACCGGACTGCGGCTACACCTACGCGACCGCCTCGGCCAATCACGTACCCGGCGGCGGGCCCTGGCCGATCACCGCCACCAGCACGTGGACGATCACCTGGTCCGGCGGCGGTCAGTCGGGCACGGAGGTCCTGGAGCTCTCGTCGAGTGCCGAGCTCACGGTCGGTGAGTTGCACGTGCTGAACCAGGACGGCACCTGATGACCCGGACCCGCACCGACGACTCTTCCGCCCGGCTGGACGCCCCGGTTGAGCCGCCGGGTCTCTCGAGGGCGCCCACGCTGACCCCGCCCCGGCGTCGCCGCCGGCCGGCGCTGCTCGCCCTGGCGGTCGCGATGGTCGTCCTCGGTGCGCTCGGCGCGTCTTTCGTGGCCACGTCGTTGGGACAGACCACCTCGGTTGTCGCGCTCGCCCGCGCCGTGCCGTGGGGACAGACGGTCACCGACGCCGACCTGGTGGAGGCACGGATCGCTGCCGATCCGGCACTGTCGCCGATCCCGTACGCCGACCGCGACGAGGTCATCGGCCTGATCGCGGCCACCGACCTGACCGCGGGGTCGCTGCTCACCCGCGACGCGTTGACCGACGAGCGGTTCCCGCCGCCGGGGCAGCACCTGGTCGGGGTCGCAGTGACCACCGCTCAGGTGCCCGCGACCCCGCTGCGCTCCGGCGACGAGGTGCTGCTGGTGCCGATGGCCACCGAAGGCATGGCACCGGCAGCCGGTGCCGCCGCGCCGGGTCCAGTTCAGGCGACGGTCACCAACTCCGGGCCAGTCGGGGTAGATGGGCTACGAATCGTGGACGTGCTCGTGGACGACGCCGACGGCGCGGATGTGGCCGCCCGGGCGGCCGCCGGTCTGGTCGTCATCGTCGTGGTACCGAGCGAGTAGGCGGGGATCCCGGTGCTGATCGCGCTGACCTCGGCGAAGGGGTCCCCCGGGGTGACCACCGCGGGGCTGGCGCTGGCACTGTCCTGGCAGCGGCGGGTGATCCTGGCCGAGCTGGACCCGGCGGGCGGTGAGGTGCTGGCCGGTTACGGCCGTGCACAGCTGCCCGCCGGCGGGCTGGGCGAGCTGGCCTTCGCCGCCCGCCGCGGCGGTCTGGAGCAGCAGATGTTCGCCCATCTGGTGCGGTTGGACGACGCAGGCAGAGCTCTCCTGCTGCCTGGGCTGGTCGACCCGGGCGCCGCGCGCGGCATCGACTGGAATCGCCTCGCGACTGCCTTGACCGGACTCGACGAGCAGGCAACCGACGTGCTGGCCGACTGCGGGCGGTTGCGGGCGGAGCGGTTCCCGATCCCGGTGTTGCAGCGGGCCGCCGCGGTGGTCCTGGTGACGGGATCGACGCTGCGTGCGGTGCACGCGGCAAAGCTGTCGATCGCGGACCTGCGGACACTGTTGCCCGAGACCCCGGCCAGCGGTGGGGCGTTGCGCGCGCTGGTGGTCGGCCCGGGGGAGCCGTACACCGCACGCGAGGTCGGTGATGCACTGGGCATGCCGGGCATCGGTGTGCTGCCGCGCGACCCGAAGGCGGCGCCGGTGCTGAGCGACGGCGCCCCGGCCGGCCGGCTGTTCACCCAGTCGGCGTTGCTGCGCGCTGCGCGCACGGCCGCGGCGGATCTGGCCGAGTTCGCCGCAGGGCGGCACGACCGGCTCGCCCCGACGCCACAGCCGATCTCAGCGAGTAAGGCCGGGAGCAGCCGTGGCCGCTGAACAGATGAATGGCGCGCGGGCGGCCGTTCCGGCCGAGCCGAATGGGCTCGGCCGACTGGACGCGGCTCCGGCCCCCCTGGATTGGACGCTGGTTCGCCGGCTGCACGACGCGACGGCGACGGCGCTGGCGGAGGAACTCAAACGCCGACCGTCTTTGCCGGTGGCGGCTCAGCAGGAACTGGCACGCACCCTGATCCAGGACGAGATCGACCAGCTGGTGCGCGAGCGGATGCGTACCGGGCAGGCGGTTCCGTCCGCGGAGGACGAGCTGGCGATCGCGGAGGCGGCGTTCGCTGCCCAGTTCGGCCTGGGCCGGCTGCAGCCCTACGTGGACGACCCGCTGGTGGAGAACATCGAGGCGCACGGCTTCGACAACGTGTGGGTCGGTTACGCCGACGGCCGTGACGTCCGCGTCGAGGCGGTCGCCGACTCCGACGAGGACCTGGTGCGGCAGCTGCAGTACATCGCCGCCCGGCTCGGCCGCTCCGAGCGGACCCTGACCCCGGCCAGTCCGCTGCTGACGATGCGCCTGCCGGACGGTTCTCGGCTGGCGGCAGTGATCGAGACCGTACCGCGCCCCCAGCTGGTGATCCGCCGGCACCGAATCCGCAACGTAGACCTGTCCGACCTGATCGGCCTGGGAGCCCTGGACCGGGCGCTCGCGGAGTTCCTGCGGGCGGCGATCCGGGCCCGGAAGAACATCGTCGTGACCGGCGGGCAGGGCGCCGGCAAGACGCTGCTGCTGCGGGCACTGGCCAACGAGCTGCCGGCGCAGGAGAACCTGGCCACGATCGAGAAGCACTTCGAGCTGCTGCTGCACGACCTGCCCGAGCGGCACCCCCGGGTTGTCCCGTTCGAAGCGCGGGAGGGAACCGGCGAGCGCGGTCCGGACGGCCGCCGCCTCGGTGAGGTGACGCTGACGGAGCTGGTCGAGCAGGCGCTGGTGATGAACGCGAGCCGGGTGTGGCTGGGGGAGGTCCGCGGTGAGGAGGCGTGGCCGCTGATCGAGGTGATGGAGGCCGGCGAGGGTGGTTCCTGTTGCACCCTGCACGCCCGCTCTGCGCACCATGCCTTCGAGCGGTTGGCGAACCTGTGCATGCGCGGGCGGGCGTCGGTCACCCCTGAGCACGCTTACCGCTCGTGCGCGGGCGCGATCGACCTGATCGTGCACATCGCCACCGTTGACGAGCGGTGGATCGGTGGACGGCGACACCGCTTCGTCAGCCATGTGCTGGAGTGCAACGGCATCGGCGAAGCCGGCCGCCCCGCCGTCACCGAAGTGTTCACACCTGGCCCGGATCGTCGGGCCGTGCCCGAGCACGACCCCGTCGACCTGGCCGACTACGAGCGGGTCGGATTCGACCCCGAGTGGCTGACCAGCGGCCGCGGACACTGGACCCACCCGCTGGAGACACTGCGGTGAACGGGCTGGTGCTACTGGCGGGTGTGTGCGGGGCACTGATCGTCGGCGGTCTGGCGGTCGCCGTCCACGGGTGGCTCGGGACCCACACCCCGCCGGCCCCGCCGCGACGGTCCCGTCGCTGGCGGTCGATGCTGGCGGCCGGCGAACGGAGCAGCACCAGGCAGCGGGCGCTGTACGGGGTCGCCGTCGTGGCGGCGGTGGCGGTGTGGCTGGGCTCGGGGTGGCCGGTCGGTGGCGCGCTCGCCGGCCTCGCGGTGGTCGGTGTCCCGTGGTTGCTGCGGCAGTTCACCTCCGGGAACGCAGCAGTGGAGCGCCTGGAGGCGCTGCAGGAGTGGGTGCGCCGCACCTCCGATGTGATCGCCGCAGGCGGCGGCCTGGAGCAGACCCTGATCCGGTCAGCACGCACGGCCCCGGAGCCGATCGCCGTCGAAGTGGCGACGTTGGCAGCTCGGCTGCAGGCCCGGTGGCCAACCAGCCGGGCGCTGCTGGCCTTCGCAGACGATCTGGACGACGCCGCTGGCGATCTGGTCGTCGCGGCGCTACTGCTCGGCGCGGAGCTGCGCGGCCCCGGGCTGGCTCGAGTGCTGACCGAGCTGGCCCGAAGTCTGTCCGACGACGTCACCATGCGCCGCAAGATCGAGGCCGACCGTGCCAAGCCGCGTGCGAACGCGCGTTGGCTGCTGATGATCACCTTCGGCGCCTGTGCGGTGGCCGCCCTGAACGGGAACTACATCGCCCCCTACGGCAGCGCGGTCGGTCAGCTGGTGCTGGCGGCGATCGCGGCGATGATCATCGGGTGCCTGCTGTGGATGCGCCGGCTCACCCAGCCGGCGCCGTCGCCGCGCTTCCTCGTCGACATCAGGAGCCGGCAGGCGGACATCGAGCGTGAAACGGCGAACGTCGGATGAACGGCATGCAGCTGACGTTGATCGGATTCGGCGCCGTTCTCGGTCTCGGGACGTTCCTGCTGGCGCGGGCGGTGCTGGTGGTCGAGCAGCCGAAGTTGGCGGACGCGCTCGCCCGCCTCGACGGCCGAGTCAGCCCCGTGCCGGCCGGTCCGGTCGCGGGTGACCCCTGGGCCCGCGTGGCAGGCCGCGCCGGAACCTGGGCCGGCGCCCGCCTGATGAACCTCGGCGTCCCCATCCCCACCCAGGCGCTGACCTTGATCGGCTGGACTCCGGAGGGGTTTCTGCTGCGCAAGGCCTGCATGGCCGTGTTCGGGGCGGTGTTCGTGCCGCTGCTGTCCGCGGTGCTGTCGCTGGCCGGCTGGCGACTGCCGGTGGTGGTGCCGGTCGCCGGGTCGCTGCTCTTGGCTGTCGGCCTGTTCTTCGTCGTAGATCTCGTCGTCCGCGACCAGGCGAAGGAGGCGCGCGGGCAGATGCGGCGCGCGCTGTGCTCCTACCTGGACTTGGTCAGCCTGCGCCGCGACGCCAGCGAGGGCCCGACGATCGCCATGGAGCGGGCCGCGGCGCTGGGCACCGGCTGGGTGTTCCGCCGTGTCACGGACGCGCTGGTAGCCGCCCGGCTGTCCGGGCAACAGCCGTGGGATGGACTGCGCCGGCTCGGCCAGGACACCGGCGTCGGCGAGCTGGCCGACATCGCCGACATTGCCGTCATCGCCGCAGAGCAGGGTGCCTCGATCGCGCCGACGCTGCGGGCCCGCGCTCAGTCGCTGCGGGTGGAGTTGCTGGCAGAGGAGGAGGCCCTCGCCAACACCGCCAGCGAGAAGCTCACTGCCCCGGTGGCGCTGCTGTCCATCGCGTTCCTGCTGCTGTTCCTCTACCCCGCCCTGTCCCGACTGATGACCAGTTGACCGACACACCACGACCCGAAGGGACCTCGCCATGACCCCCCTGATCGCCACCCTCCTTACGCTGGGTGGCGCGCTGCGAGACCAGTACCGGGCGGTGCGCGCCGAACCCGAACGGGGCTCGGTGTCGATCGAGCAGGTGATCATCACTCTGGCGCTGCTGGGCATCGCCGTGGCCCTGGTGGCCGTGATCGCCAACGCGGTCACGTCCCGCTCGAGTCAGATCCAGTAGCCAGCCACCGTGTCCAGACGCGCGCCGTCCGGCGGCCCGGCGAGGGTGCCGACATCCGGCTGCCCTGTGCCCGTCCGACTGCGAGTCCGGTCTACGGTCCGGCGGCGGCTGGGCGGCGAGCGCGGGGCTGCGGCACTGGAACTGGCGATCGCCTTCCCGGTGATTCTGCTGGCGTTGATGACGCTGATCCAGGCGGCCTTGTGGTTCTACGCCCGCTCGGTGGCCCTCGGCGCGGCAGAAGAAGGGGCTCGCGAGGGACGCGTCCAGCCCGTCTCGGTCGACCGTGCGCACTCCGCGACCGAGGAGTTCCTGACCCAGACCGCCCAGGACCTGCTCGTCGGCACGCGAGTGGAAATCGCCGGATCACCGACCACGATCGAGGTGACCGTGACCGGCACGTCGATCAGCCTTTTCCCTGGGCTGGGCGGCTGGTCGGTCGAGCAGACCGCCGTCGGACCGGTGGAACGGCCGAGCCGGTGACCAACCGACGGGGGTCGGGGGAGCGTGGCTCTGTGTCGGTGGAGCTGGCCGTGTTGGCCCCGGCACTGTTGCTGTTGCTGTCGTTCGCGATCTGGGCCGGGCGTACCCAGGTCGCCGCCAACGGTGTGGAGGAGGCCGCCCGTGCGGCCGCCCGAGCCGCCTCGCTCGCCGTGGACGCCGACACCGCGGTGGCGGTTGCCACCGCCCAGGCAGAGGAGACCTTGGCCCGTCAGGACCTTCGCTGCCAGATCTTGAACGTCGACGTGGACAGCGCAGGCTTCCGCACGCCGCTCGGCGAGTCCGGGGATGTGACCGTCGCCGTCACCTGCGCCGTCGCCATGACCGACCTGCTCGCCCCCGGCTTGCCGGGATCGGTGACGGTCGATGCCTCGTTCAGTAGCCCCGTCGACGCCTACCGCGAACGATGACCACTCCACGACGCTCAGACCGCCTGCGCCCGGACCGCCTGCGCGGGGAGCGCGGCTCACTGAGCGTCCTCATGGCCGCCCTCGTCCCGGGACTGCTGCTGATCATCGGCCTGGCCGTCGACGGCGGCGCGAAGGTGCAGGCCACACAGCGGGCCAACGCGATCGCCGAGGAGGCTGCCCGTGCGGGCGGGCAGGCCATCGACCGCTCCGCGGCACTCGCGGGCGAGGTGCGGGTCGACACCGCCGCCGCGGTGGCCGCCGCGCACGCCTATCTGGACCGCAACGACGTCCGCGGCACGGTGACCGTCGTCGACGCCGACGCCCTGTCAGTGACCACCACCATCACCGAACCCACGATCTTCCTTGGCTTGATCGGCATCACCACCATGACCGTCGATGGCTCCGGTACCGCCGCCCTCGTCACCGACCCGGCCGTGAACTGAGGAGGCGAGCCGCATGAGTGCTCGAGTGCTGGACGCGTGCCGCCGCGTCCTCTCGCTGCTGCTTCTGTTTGCCCTTGTGGTCGGGATACCGGTCGCCCTGTGGGTCCTTAGCCGGGCCTATCTGCCCGATCAGTTCCCGACCTGGGCGCAGGTCACCGACGCGCTGTCCGGTCCGGACACCGGGGCAGTGTTCTCCGGGTTTCTGGTGGTGGTCGGCTGGCTCGCGTGGGCGGTCTTCGCGGTATCGGTGGGAGTGGAGATCCCGGCACAGCTGCGGGGCCTGCCCGCCCCCCGCCTGCCCGGCCTGGGGTCGATGCAGCAGCTGGCGGGGCTGCTGGTCGCCGCCGTCCTCGGGGTCGGCAGCGTTCCGCTGTTGTCCTGGGCCGCCCCGGCCTACGCGAGTCCGCCGACCGTCTCCGAGCAGCCCTCCGCCCCGGTCGAGGAGCCGGCAGCAACCGGCAGGTCCGCCGGGCAGGCCAGTCCGGACGCCGCGGTAACGCCCGGGCCTCAGTACACCGTGCAGCCGCGGGACACCCTGGGCAGGATCGCCGCGCTGACCCTCGGGGACTGGGAACGGTTCGACGAGATCTTCGAACTCAACCGCGGCCGACCGCAGCCCGACGGTCGCGAGCTGACCGACGCCCGAGTGATCCGCCCCGGCTGGGTGCTGACCCTTCCCATGGACGCGACGCCGCAGGCCGCTCCGGTCGCCGGCCAGGTGGTCGTCGTGGAGCGGGGGGACACCCTCTCAGAGATCGCCGAGGAGGAAGGCCTGCCGGGATGGCGGCCGATCTTCGACCTGAACGCCGGTGAGCAGCAGCCCGGCGGGCGCTTGTTCACCGACCCGGACCTGATCTTCCCCGGCCAGGTGCTGGACATCCCCGGCCATCCCGAACCGGACGAGGAAGGCCCCGCTCCATCTGAACCGGATGCTCCGGCTCCCGCTGAGCCGTCGGTGCCGCCACCCACGACGGATACCCCGCCGACGGAGCACACGGAGACGCCCTCGCCGACCGGTAACGCCGCCGAGCAGAGCACCGACCCGGGGGAGGAGTCGCCAACCGGACTGGCGGCGACCCTGGCCGGGGGAGGGGCCCTGCTGGCCGCCGGGATCGGTGCGGCGCTGCTGGTTCAGCGGCGGCAACGGCTCCGCCGCCGCCGGGCCGGCCGCATGCTGGCGCCCACCCCGCCGACGCTGATCGGTGCCGAGGCGTCGGTCCTGGCCGCAGCGTCCGCCGGCGCCGCCGACTTCACTGCACTGGACGTGGCGCTGCGCAGCCTCGCCGTCGCCCTGTCCGACCAGCCCGGCGGGCAGTTGCCCGATGTCGTCGCCGCCCGGCTGACCGGGCACCGGCTGGACCTGCGGCTGCACGCCACGCCGACATCTTCTCCACCGCTGCCGTGGATCGCCGACGAGACCGGAAGGTGGTGGTCACTGGACCTGGCCGCGGACAACCCCGTCGACACCGACCGGGCACACGGCCGCCTGGCTCCCTATCCGGGGCTGGTCAGCGTCGGCAACGACGGCGGGCAACGGTGGCTGCTGGACCTGGAGCGGATCGGCGTCCTGATGCTCAGCGGCCCACCCGAGCGGTGCGAGGATTTCACCCGGCACCTGGCCGCGGAGCTGGCTGTCAACAGCTGGTCAGATCTGCTGCACGCGACGATCGTCGGCTTCGGCACCGAGCTGGTGGACCTCAACCCCGAACGGCTCCACCACGCCGAGGACCTGGGCTCCGTCGCCGCCGCCCTGCACGCCAAGCTGCGCCAATACACCGACGGTGCTGACACCAGTCGGGACGCTGTCCTGGACGGTCGGCTGCACGCGACGGCCGGAGACGGGTGGATGCCGGAGATTCTCCTCGTCGCCCCCCATGCGGGCGGGGGCGATCGCGACCTCGCGGCGTTGACCGCCGCCATGCACCAGCACGGTGACCGCACCCCCCTCGCCGTGGTGCTGGGCGAGGAGCCGGGCGCCCCGGCCGACGGATGGCTGCTGACCCTGACCGACGATGGTCGGCTGCTGATCCCGGAACTGGCGCTGACCGCGCTGGCCCGACAGCTCACCGCGCAGGAGGCCGCCGACATCGCCGCACTCCTGGCATTCGAACGCGGCGCCGGCGACGCGGCAATCCCCGCTGCCGCCGGCGACGAGCCGTGGCACACCTACACCGACGCGGCCGGTGCGCTGCTCGAGAACGTCACCCTCCCGCGGGGTCCCGACCGCAACGGGGCCGGCCCGGCCGGGGCGGCCGCCGCGGCGGCGCGCGCACAGTGGACGCCGAACGTCCCGGGCTCGGTACTGCCGCAGGACACCGGCACCTACGTGCAGGCCTCGGCAGCCACGGCCGAGGATGTGGCGGCGCTGGCACGGCGGGCCCCGACCGAACTGCGCGACCGCGTCGAGGACGACCTTGAGCAACTGGACCGCGACCTCGCCGACTGGTGGGACCCGGACTGCAGCCGGCCGCGGCTCACGCTGCTGGGACCGATCGCACTGCGCGCCCACGGTGACGAAACGGCAGTCATCAAGTCGGGCCTTCGCCGCCGGTATGAGGAAGTGGTGGCCTACCTCGGCACCCGTACCCACGGTGCGACCGGGGACGAGGCGGCCGCGGCGCTGCGCCCGGACATGGCAGACCCGGTGACCGCTCGCGCGTATGTCCACCGGGTCACGGCCGGTGCCCGCGCTTGGTTGGGAACCGATCCAGTCACCGGGGACAAGCACCTGAGCTCCGGTCACCGCGGCGCCTATTCCCTACGGAACGTCCTTGTCGACGCCGAGCTGTTCCGCCAACTGCGCTGCCGGGCCGGGGTGCGCGGCGGCGACGGGGTCAGTGATCTGTCGGCAGCCCTCGAGCTGGTGTCGGGACCGCCGTTCGGTCAGCGACCGTCGGGCTACGAATGGCTGCAGGGGCTGGATCTGGCCTACACGGCGGCGATTTGCGACGTCGCGCACCTGGTCGTCACCTCAGCACTGGCCGACGGTGACCTCGAAGCTGCCCGCGCCGCCAGCGAGTCGGCGCTGCTGGTGGCACCTGAGGACGAGAAGGTACTCGTCGATGCGATGTGGGTCGCGTTCCGAGACGGCAACCAGGCCGAGGCCGAGGCGTTCGTCGCCCGGATCGTGGCCGTCAACGACGGTGAGGATGAGATGGACCTGCACATGAGCACGGCAGAAACGATCGCCCGAGCTCGTCGAGAGTTCGTCGCCCGCGCTTCCTAGGTGTACTGACCGGGAAGGTTGGTCAAGCGGCTGATGGTGGGTGCCGCTGGTGTCACAAGAACGGATGAGCGACGCCCCACCCTGTCGCTGTAACGACCTCCAGCCGGCACGGATGACGCCCCGCTGGGTGGTGGATGTAGTCCTCACCGTGTCGGTCAGCGGTGGGGTGACTATGCCGTGAGCATGGCCGGTGTCGCCAGCGCTGAGGCGGGGTCGTCGATCGGGCGGATGGCGGCCATCGAGCCTTCGGAGAGGTAGCGGCGGTCGGAGACCTGCCATTCGTCGTGCGCCTCGACCAGGACGGCGCCGGCCAGGCGGAGCAGGGCTTCGGGGTTGGGGAAGACGCCGACGACGTCGGTGCGGCGCTTGATCTCCTTGTTCAGCCGTTCCAGGTAGGGGTCGACCCGGGGCGCGGTGCCAGCCTCGCGGCTGGTCCGTTTCCCCGGGCCGCCCTCCGAACCGGACGTGCCCGTTCCCGAGCATCCGGCTCTCCACGAGGTCATGCCGGTGGGTCAGGCCGCGCTCGCTGCTGACCACGGGGTGGGGATGTTCGGGCGGTGCCGATAGCGGGTGACCGCCACCTTGCCGATGTCGAACAGCGCCACGTTCCCGTCCGTCGGCCACCACCCGGGCAGGTAGCGGCGACGGAGCCACTTCCAGTTGGCACGGCGATGCTTGCGGCGCATCCACAACAGCACCCGGCGCCAGGTGAAGCGGCGCAGGTAGTCGAAGGTGGCCTTGGAGACGCCGTGCCGGAAGTAGTTGGCCCAGCCCCGCAGCACCAGCGCGAGCCGGTAGAGCAGGACAGCGAGCGGCTTGTTCAGTCCCTGCTGGGTCGCCGTCCGCACCTTGGCCTTGACCGAGGCCAGCGCGGCCTTGGTCGGAAAGGTGTAGACGGTCGGCTTCCCACTGCCTCGCTTGGGCTGCCGCTGGATGCGGAAGCCCAGGAAGTCGAAGCCCTGGTCGACCGAGACGATCCTGGTCTTCGCCGCCGATAGGCGCAGGCCCATCGGGGCGAGGACGGCTGCGGCCTCGTCCTGCAGCGCTTCGGCGTGCGCCTGAGTGCCGTGAACCAGGACGACGAAGTCATCCGCGTAGCGGACGAGCCGATAGGTCGCCTGGCCCTTGGTGCGGCGGCGGTGCCGAGCGCTGGAGTCACCCATCGCAGCCCAGGCGGCGGTGAAGTGGTCGTCCAGCACGCTGAGGGCGATGTTGGCCAGCAGCGGAGACAGGATGCCTCCCTGCGGCGTGCCAGTGGCCGTGTCCCTGAGGGTCTGCTCCTCGCTGAGGATGCCCGCCTTCAGGAACGCCTTCACCAGCGCCAGCACGCGCTTGTCGGCGATCCGTGCCCGCACCCGGTCCATCAGGGCCGGGTGGTCGATCGCGTCGAAGCACGCCTCGATGTCCGCGTCGACGACCCACCCGTAGTTGCGCGGGTGAGAGGTCCACTGGTGGATCTCGGCGATCGCGTCCTGCGCGCGGTGACCGGGGCGGAACCCGTGCGAGCACGGGGCGAAGTCCGCCTCGAAGATCGGCTCCAGGACCAGTTTCAGGGCGGCTTGCACCACCCGGTCCCGAACGGTCGGGATGCCCAGACGACGGAGCTTGCCCGACGCCTTGGGGATCATCCGTTCCCGCACCGGCACCGGGACGAACTGGCGGGCCTTCAGGTCGGCCCGCAGATCGGCGAGGAACACCTCGACCCCGCGCACGTCCTCGATGTAGTAGGCGGTGATGCCGTCCACTCCGGCCGTGCGCGAGCCCCGGTTGCTGCGCACCCGCGCCCAGGCCACGGCCAGGACGGCGGGATCGACGACCAGGTTGAACAGGTCGTCAAACCGGCGAGCAGGATCGCTGCCGGCCCACTGGTGCAGCTTGGTCTGGATCTTCAGTACCCGGGCCCGCGCGAAGCGCACGTCGAGCTGCGGTGCGCCGATGTTCACCGGCGGCCTCCTGACCTTCCAGTTCCTGCACTGCGAACTCGCTGCCGCCCTTGGCCATGTGACCGGCTTTCCCGGTCTCGGACTACTACGGCGGCTCCGCCCCACCACGCGGCGATCGGCTGACGGTGCGCCCAGCCCGCCCCGACCTGGCCGGTCGGGTGGCGGGACAGCCCCGCGGTGGTTCCCACGTTCACCACTTGACCGTTCGACGGGATCGGCGCCCAGCTATTCCCCGGCGGTCTCGCCACGACTACCCCGCAGCACTTCGTCGTGGCCTTCGACCCGGCCAACCCTGGACCTGGCCGAAGTTCCCTCGGCGACTGCACGTCCTGACCGAGGTGCGCACCGCTGACCGGCCCAGATCCGCCAGGTTCGAGCCGACGTTCCACTTTCGGGGGTTCCACCACTGGTTCCTGCACTCGTACGCCTGTCCGTCTCGCTTGCCAGGCCCGGGCCGTCTGGCAGTACCGACCCGTCCTGTCGTTGTCGGGGCTGCTCTCGCCTCCCTCGGCACCTCCCGAGATCGACTGCCCCCAGCTGCATCAGGCCGCTGCGACGGCCCGAAGAGGAAGGACTCCCACCTCCCTGCGGTCATGCGGCGCCTCGTGGCGCACCGGGTTCGTTGACCAGATCTTCTTCCAGTGCGCGACGGGGAAGGCGGTGAAGGCCAGCAGGTCGTCTGCGGCGTCGCGGAGCATGGTCTCCACGGCCGGGAACTGTCGGCCGAGCATGCCGGCGATGACGTCGAGCTGGGAGCGCACGTGCTCGGCGTCGGGCTGGGCGAAGATGGTGCGGATGGCGGCGGCGACCATCTCGCTGTTGCCGCGCGGGACGCGGGCGAGCACGTTGCGCATGAAGTGCACGCGGCAGCGCTGCCAGCTGGCGCCGAGCAGCACCGCCTGAATGGCGGCGGTGAGGCCGGCGTGGGCGTCGGAGATGACCAACTGGGTGCCGGTCAGCCCGCGGGCCTTGAGCGAGCGCAGGAACGCCGTCCAGAACGCGCCGTCCTCGCTGTCGCCGACGGCGAAGCCGAGCACCTCCCGGTGACCGTCGGCGGCCACCCCGGTGGCGATGACGACCGCCTGGGAGACCACTCGCCGGTTGACCCGCGCCTTGCAGTAGGTGGCGTCGAGGAACACGTACGGGAACGCGGTCTCGGCCAGCGACCGGTCCCGGAACGCGCTGACTTCCTCGTCGAGGTCGGCGCAGATCCGGGACACCTCAGACTTGCTGATGCCGGTGTCCGCGCCGAGGGCCTTGACCAGGTCGTCGACCTTCCGCGTGGAGACCCCGTGCAGGTAGGCCTCCATCACCACGGCGAACAGCGCCTGGTCGATCCGCCGGCGGCGTTCCAGCAGCGAGGGGAAGAACGAGCCGCTGCGCAGCTTCGGGATGCGCAGCTCCAGGTCCCCGGCCGTGGTGGTCAGGGTGCGCGGCCGGGAGCCGTTGCGCTGGGCGGTGCGGGCCTCGGTGCGCTCGTGCGGGGCGGCGCCGATCACCGCGGTGAGCTCGGCCTCGATCAACGCCTGGTAGATCGTGGTGGCCGCCGAGCGGACTCGGTCGTCGACATCGGCGGCCTTCAGTGCATCGAGCACCTCGAGCAGGGCAGACTGGTCCAGGGCCATCGTGTGCTGTGTCCTTCCGCGAGAACCATTGGCGTGGTCTCGCTGACCATCACACGATGGCCCCTCGCACGTGATCACCCACGCGGTCGTGGCCTGGACTTACACCACCTGGCGGGACGTCAACCCGGCACGCGCTGTCCCACTGACCAACCCCTCTTGGGAACGTCGCAGGTCCGCTGCGCTACGTCGCGGGTTGTCCCGTCAGACCCTTCAGACGTGCTGACCCGTGATGCCCGTCGCCTAACCCTGTCAACGCCGCGTGAAACCCCCCGGTCGCGGGCGAGTTCTACGGCTTGTCACAACACTCCTGGTAGGCGAGGAGTGTGCGAGTGGGACGGGGAGGCGCCAGCGGTGGTGGCGGGCGGGGCCGGCCCGGTGGTGAGCGGACGGGGCGCGCGGTCGGCAGACGTCGCTCGTGGGGTCCTGTGCTCACGGGGTCCAGGTGCGAGTGGCCGGAACCCATGTCGCGGTGTCCGGCACGGTCGATGCGTCGAGCAGCGGATCGGCGAACTGGAAGGTGGTCTCGAGCAGGTCGGCGAAGTGGTCGGGCAGCCGGTCCTGTAGGTGTTGGCGGTCCCGCCACCGGCGGTAGCGGGTCTGGGCGAGTTCGGCGTACCCGTCGAGGAGCTCGCGCAGGGGCTGCAGGTCCGTGCCGCGGTGGTGGGCCACGGCGAGGATGGCTTGTCGTGCGGCCCGCGCGGTGAAGCCGTGTGCGCCGGTCAGCAGGTAGATGTCGCCGAAGTCCCGCCAGCGGGTGCTCGCGGTGCCGCGCTGGGCGGCGGTGACGACCTTCTCGGCGAGCACCATGGGGATCGGGTAGCCCAGCAGGTCGATCTGGCCGCCCAGTAGGCGCGGGACGTGCACCGTCTCCGGCCGCGGCCAGATCGGGTCGCCGACGTTGACATCGACGTGGAAGGTCTCGTTGGCGGTCGCGAGCTGGGCGCGCAGGGTGACACGGACCCCGCTGTATTCGTCCTCGTCTCGGATGGACTCGGCGTGGACGTTGGAGGTGTCGAACTGGAGCCCGTCGTCCTGGTCGGGGGGCAGGACGGTCTGGGCCACGTCGATGACCAGTTGGCGGACGTGCTCGATCTCCCGGGACTGGGCGAGCGCGGCGAAGTCGATGTCGGCGGTCGGGCGGCGCAGGTCGTAGGCGGCCAGCAGCACCCCTCCCTTGAGGACGAGGGCGTGGACATGCGGCGAGGCGGCGAGCCGGGCGAGGAACCCTTCGAGCGCGTACAGGCGCAGGTACTCGGCGGTGGCCCGGCCGGCCTTCTCGGCTTCCGACCGCAGGTCCAGGTAGGCGCGGCCGTCGGGGGTGGCGCGGGTGGCGGAGGTGCGGCGTGGCGGGGTCACAGCAGAACCTCCAGGGCCTGCCGCAGCGGCGAGATCGCCCTGGGAAAGGACTTCGCCACGCGGAGCAATTCCACCGGCTGTCCGCCGCGGCGCAGCCAGCGGCGCAGCGCCTCGTAGGCCAGGTCCGGGCCGAGCGCTCCGCGGAGCCGGAAGGCGTCGATGATTGTGCGCGGAGCGTTGTAGAGGCCGATCTGCGTGTCGTCGTCGAGGGCCAGTCGGTCGCGGCCGATGTGAAAGGTCTCTGTCGAAAAGCTGTGCCATCGGACCGGAACGTCGACGTGTGGGTGCCACGTGCCGCGCGGCAGCGCTACGTCGTGTTCGACCGGGATGGTGTCGGTCAGCCCGTGCTCGGCCAGCGCCGAAGTCAGGCAGAGGGTGGCTTGGGGCGCTCGTTCGGCGATCGTGAGCAGGTCGAGGTCGGCCAGGGGCGCGCTTGTTAGGCGGTACAGTCCACGACCGATCGCTTCGACCTCGCCGCGGTCTCGCAGCCGGTACAACTGGTGCTTGGTGAGGCCGGCCGCGCGCGCCTGCGAGTAGGTGAACGTCGCTGGGAGTTCGCCGTGGGCCATCAGATCTCCTCGGAACTAGTCCATACAGACAGGGTGTAACTGTAAAGGAAAGTTCCGTTGGGTCGGAGGGGTGCGGGGCCGGCACGCGACAGGCTCTGCCCCGGTCCGCAGCCGAGCGAGCGAGCCTGCGGCGGAGTTCGCCGCACCGGCGCAGACAGTCGATTCTCCGGTAGTCCACCATCAAACCCCTCGGAAGGGCAGACCACGTCCCCCACGAGTCGGCTTCGGCTGTCGCCGGTCGCTGGCTCTCCGCGGCCCACCTTCTCCGGTACCCCTGACCTGCGTGTTCGTCTTCTCCGGTGTCGGTTCTGCAGCCACCGAGACGCGCCCCTGCCTGACGGACTGAAGAAGATCTGGAGGTCGCCGTCGCACCGTCGGCGGCATGGAATTCCCAGGGGTAGACCTCCGCACTGACCGGCGAGGCGGCGTGCGATGAGTGGTGGATCGACGCCGTTCACGTCGTTGCCGTCGGGCGGGGTTCTGTCGCGTGGGCCGGTGCGGCCGATGTCGGTGGAGGCGATGCGGTCCGCGGTGATCGCGGTCCGCGCCGGTGCATTCGACGGCGCTCCGGCAGCGAACGACGTCGTCGCCTGGGTCGCGGCGACCCGCCCAACAGTTCCCCCGCCGTCGATCGGCGACCTCGGCGGGCCCGCGGTGGTGGTGCTGCCCGCCCACGCAGGCGCCGGCGCGTCGATCGTCGCGCTGTCGGTGGCCGAGGCGCTGTCCGGATATCGACCGGTGCAGCTGGTGGAGTTCGCCGACCCCCACCGATCGGGCCTCGCTGCCGCGAGCAGCAGCGAGCTGGGCGTCGACGAGTCCGGGTGGCAGCGAGGCCGCCGCAACCGCATCGACCTCGCTCGGCCGGCGGATCGCCGGTCGGTCGACACCCTTCCGCCTCCGCCATCGGTCGGCACGGAGCCATCCGAAGGTGACGGGTTGCTGGTGATCGACGTCGGGTGGCCGGTCGCGGAGATGCTGTCCGGGTCGGGGTGGACCAGGGCGCTGCAGGGTGGCGCCCAGCTCGTCGTGGTCAGTCGGGTGACGGTCCCCGCCGTCCGCCAGACCGAGCACGTCCTGGGCGTGCTCGAGGTCCCGGCGGTGGTGGCCTGCGTCGGATCGGGTCGCTGGCCGGGGATGGTGACCGCCAGCTGTGGGCCGGCACTGCGGGCGGCCCGGGCGGCCGGCCGAGTGGTGCCGGTGCCCGTCGACCGCCGGTTGGCGATTGCCGGCCTCACTCCCGACCCGCTGCCCAGGCCCGTGGCCGCGGCCGGAAGGGCGCTCGCGCGCCTGCTCGCCCTGGATCCGTCGGCGGTGCCCGACCCGTCGGTCACGCCGCTGCGGGAGCTCGCTGATGTCTCGGGTGCGGCGCGTTGACCGAGGTTCGGCGAGGGCCGTTGTCTCGCTGTTGCCCCGAGATGTGGACCGTCGTCCTGGCGGTCGCGGCGATGTTCGTGGTCCGGGTCGTGCTGGCCGGTCCGGCGTCGGCGGCGGGGGAGCTGGACGCCGCGGTGTGCCCCGAGGCGCCGCCCGGCACGCAGGCCTTCGCCGACGACGTGACTGCGTGGGCGAAGTGGGGCGTGCTGGTGTTGCTCGTGCTGGGCGCGGTGGTGTCGCTGGGTTCGATTCTGGTCGGCCGGATCTTCTCCCATCCGCACGCCTCCCGGTACGGGGCGATGGGCGTCGCCGTGGTGATCATGGTGGCGATCACCTACACGGTGATCCTGGTGATCCTGGACTCGATCACCGGCAGTGGGTGTACCTGATGGCCACCCGACGCCCGACCGGGACAGGGCCGGCACCGCCGCCAGCGTGGGGCCGGGGCAAGTTGCTGGCGGTGCTTGCCGCGGCGGTGGTGGCCGCCCTCGCTCTGTTGACCGGCCTTGCCCTGGCCGTGGCGTCTGCGCTGACTTCTCCGGATCCGTCCCGTGCCGACAGCGGGCCGGTCCGACCGCCGACAGCCGACCGCGGGCCGTCGAACCGGAACACCCAGCAGGACGCGCTGGCCGATGAGCCGATGCCGACCGCCGGTGCGGAGGCCGCACTGCCCGGCCCCGTATCGACTCGCGACCCGGGGGTGATCGAGCTGCCGCGGGCCACCGGATTCGGCCCGGCCGACGTGCCCACCGGTTTTCCACGGACACCGGAGGGGGCGCTCGCGCAGCTGGCGTCGATCGACGCGACCGCGATGCAGACCGGCTCTCTGGAGGGCGTCCGCCGGGTCATCGAGGCCTGGGCTGCTCCAGGCGGCCCCACTGGTGAGACGTGGAGCGGAGTGCACGGCATGGCCGGCCTGCTGTCGGCGGCCGGACTGTCCGGCGCCGGCTCGCCGCAGCTGGCCATCGTGGTGCGCCCGGCCATGGGGCTGATCAAGGGCACCGTCGGCCCGAACTTTGCGGTGGTGTGCGTGGACTTCGAGTTCACCGTCACCGTGGAGGCGACGTCCCGGATCGCGATCGCCGACTGCCAGCGGATGACGTGGACCGGCGACCGGTGGCTGATCGGCTCCGGTCCGGAGCCGGCACCGGCGCCGTCGGTGTGGCCGGGCACCGACCTGGCGATCGAGGTCGGCTACCAGGACCTGCGCTATGTCTGAGGCCACCAGCGGCCGGACGACGCGGCCGGGAACCGCGACCCTCGTCGTGGCCGGCGGGCTGGCGCTCTTCCTGCTGGCGGGGGTGATGTCGGCCGGGCCGGCGTCGGCGGAGCCGGCGGTGTTGGCCTTCCCGGCGACCGGCACCCCGGCGGCCGGGGACGAACTGCCGTGTCTGCCGACCAACCCTTTCTGTGCCATCGGGGAACTGGCCGGCGCGGTCGTCACCGACGTGTGGATCAGCGCGATGACCTCGCTGTGGGAGGCGGGGTTGTGGGTGCTCGGGTTGGCGTTCTCGGTGATCGACGCCCTCACCACTCCGGACCTGTCTGCGGACGGCCCGCTGGGGGAGGTGTATCCGGTGACCTTCGGGATCGGTGCCGCCGTGGCCGCGCTGATGGCACTGGTGCAGCTCGGGGCCGCCGCGGTCCGCCGCGACGGGCAGACCCTCGGGCGGGTGCTGATCGGGGTGGCCCAGTTCGGGCTGGTGTGGGCCGGCTACGTCGGCGTCGCCGCACTGTTGGTCACCGGCGTCGGCGGTCTGACCACCGGTCTGCTGCGGGGCCTGCTGGAGATCGACAGCCTGGCGGCCTTCGACTCTTCGCTGAGTGTGGAGCGCGACCTCGTCAACGGCACCGTGGCCACCGTCCTCGGGATGTCGTCGGTCTTCCTTCTGTTCCCCGCCGCCGCCGGCTACCTGCTGCTGATGCTGATCCGCGAAGCGGCGCTGATGCTGCTTGCGGCCACCTCGGCCATCTCAGCGGGTGGGCTGCTGGCCGAGACCTCCAGCGCCTGGTTCTGGAAGAGCCTGCGCTGGTTCATCGCCGCGCTGCTGATCTCTCCGCTGGCGGTGCTCATCCTGGGCGTCGGTGTGGCCATCACCGAGGGCGTCGTCTCGGGGAACGGGGACACCAGCGCCGAGGCCGCGATCGGAATGGCGGTGATCGGCTGCCTGCTCATCCTCATCGGCGCCGTCTGCCCACTGATCCTGTTCCGGTTGCTGGCCTTCGTGGACCCCGGCACCTCCAGCGGGACGGCGATGCGGCAGTCGCTGGCTGCCTCCGGTGGCGTCCTGGGAGTGCTGCAAGGAGGGCGGGCACGAACCGATGCCGTGTCCGGTGGCGTCGCCGGGTCCGGAGCGGCGGCGCGCGTGACCGGCGGACGGGCGCAGGGGGAGTCGACGGCAGAGGGGGTGACCGGCGGCCGCTTCGCCGGTGCCGTCCGTGCGCTGGCGACCGGCTCGGCCCAGGTCGGTCAGCTCGCCGCCGGCGCCGCGTCGGCGGGCTCGGACCTGCTGTCCGGCGCCGGGGTCGGGCACCAGGCCCCCTACTACGGGCAGCCTGTCCCCAGCCGGGGAGCGGTCCCTGGAGCCCGCGAGCTCTCGCGGGCGCCGGCGCCGCCGACCGGAGAGGAGAGCCGACCAGCCCCTCCGCCAGCCCCGCCGCCGCCTCCACCGCCGCCGCCGCCGCCGCCACCACCGCCGCCGCCGCCGCCGCCACCGCCGCCACCGCCGCGTCCGAGCGGACCGCCGCCGGACCGTGCGTCGTCCACCCCGCGGCCGGCCGACCCGCCCGCGTCGGGTGGTGCGCGATGAGCGGGGTCCGCTACGGCGACTACTCCCGTGACGCCGCGGGCTGGTTTCTGGGGATGTCCGGCGCACAGCTGGCGCTGGTCGCCGCCGCTGGGCTGCCCGCGCTGGTGGCGTTCAACGCACAGGCGTGGTGGTTGCTGCTCGGGTGGCTGCCGGTATGGGCGCTGGTCGCGGCGCTGCTCCTGGTGCCGGTCGGCGGCCGTCCCGCTGCCCGATGGCTCACCGACCTGTGCCTGCACGCGATGGGAGCACTGATGGGCTGGACCATGTTCCGCTCGGCCACCGCATCAGGGGTGGCCGAGGACCTGTCCCGGGCCGACCTGCCCGGGGTGCTGGCCGGAATCCGCACCCACGACGGGCCGCCCTACGGGCAGCTGCTCGTCCGGCCGGTGATCGTGCAGGACCAGGCCGCCCGCACCTGGGCTGCGGTGGCCCGCATCCAGCATCCGGGGATCGGGCTGGCCGAGGCGCACGAGCGGGACCGGATGGGCTCCGGGCTGGCCGAGCTGTGCGAGATCGCCGCCCGCACCGAGCTGGTCGACGTCCTCGCGCTGCAGGTCCGCACGGTGCCCGACGATGGCGCGGAGCGCGCCGCCTGGGAGCGCGCGCATGTCCGGGCCGGCGCCCCGGCGCTGCCGGGACAGGTCAATGCACTGTTGGGGCACGTCCTCACGCCGGCCGCGGTCCGCACCGAGGCCTTCCTCACGGTGGTGGTCGGCGAGGCCAGGATCGCGCGGGCGGCGAAGGAATGCGGCGGGGGCGTGGACGGCCGCGCCCTCGTCCTGCACGGGGTGATGGCGGAGGTGGAAGGCGCGCTGCGCGGCCCGGTCGGCTGCACCGGTGTCGCCTGGCTGGACTCAGCCGGTTTGGCCGTCGCGGTACGCACGGGATTCGCCCCCGGGGACCGCGGGCAGCTCATCGCCGCCGACCTGGCCGCCGCCGACGATGAACGCATCGCCACCGGGGTACCGATGGCTGCCGCCGGGCCCACGCAGGCCCGGGCGGAGGTGCGGCACTACGTCCACGACGCGTGGACGTCGGTCACCGACACGATCCTGCTGCCCGACCAGGGCGCCGTCCTCGGGGCCCTGGCGCCGGTGCTGGTGCCGACCACGGCGGGGGAACGGCGCAGCGTCACCGTCTTTCTGTCCCCGCTGCCGCTCGCCAAGGCCACCCGGCTGGTCGGCCGCGAGGAGATGAGCGCCACCACCGGCAACGAACTGAAGGCCCGGATGGGGTTCCGGCAGCGCGCCCGGGCACGGCGGGACACCGAACGCATCGGCGCCGCGGACGAGAAGCTGGCCGCCGGGCGGGCGCTGGTCCGCCCCGCCGTCGCCGCCTGCGTCACCGTCCCCTCCAGCTGGCCGGTGGCCGAGTACGGCCGCCGGCTCGCGGCCTCCATCCGGGCCGCCGGTTATGTGCCGCTGCGCCTGGACCTCGCCCAGGACTCCGGGTTCGCCGCCGCCGCCATCCCGCTCGGGATCGGCCTGCCACCCCGGCGGGGACGACGATGACCGGGTTCGGGCGCCGTCCGGCGCGCCGCGGCCGTGACATCCCGCTGCTGCTCGGCGATTTCGGCCACGACCTACCCGCCCTTGCCGCTACACCGGCCACACGGCCGGAACCGGATCCGTTCAGCCGGCTGGTGTCCCGCCGCGGCCCGGCCGCCCCTGGCCGCGCGGCGGCGCTGGCCCCGCTGTCGGTGTGGCGGATGACCTCGGAGCAGACGCCGGTGGTGTGGCCGCTGATCGCAGCCAGCGGGCTGCCGCCCACCGGTGCCCAGATCGGCATCGACCTGCTTTCGGGCGGGGCGTTCTACTGCGACCCGATCGGCTGGGTCACCGACGACGACATCCCCGTCACCAACCCCAACGTCGTCGTCTTCGGCAAACCGGGGCGCGGCAAGTCGGCGACGGTCAAGGCCTTCGCGCTGCGCATGCTGGCCTACGGCTACCGCGCCCTGATCCTGGGCGATACCAAGGACGAGTATGAGCCGCTGTGCCGGGCGCTCGGCGTGGAGCCGTTCGTCGTCGGGCACGGCCTGCCCGCGCGGGTCAATCCGCTAGCGTTCGGCCCGCTCGGGCACAACTGGGCGAGCCTGGACGCCGCCGAGGCCCAGCGCCGCGAGGCGATCATGTTCGCCCGCTGGATCGTCCTGATCCGCGGCCTGGTCGGCTCCCAGCAGGTCGGTTTCGGCCCGGTCGAGGAGACCGCGGTGGGGGAGGCGCTGCGGATCCTCACCGGCTACCGAAGCGGCGCCACGCGGCTGACCGAGGTGACCATCCCGCAACTGTGGGACGCCCTTGACCAGCCGACCGACCAACTGGTCGCCATCTGCCGCTACGCCGATCGCCGGCACTTCCTCGATGCCACCCGCACTCTGCGCGATGCCCTCGGTTCCCTGGTCAAGGGCCACCTCGCCGGGCTGTTCGACGACCACACCACCATCGCCGTCGACTGGCGGGCACCGATCCAGTCCCTGTCGCTGTCCCGCCTCGAGCCGCTCGGCGACCAGGCCGTCGGTATCGCGCTGACCTGCCTGAACTCCTGGGGGCAGGCCATGCGGGAGATCGCCGATCCCGGCGACCTGCGCATCGTGATCCGTGACGAGACCTGGCGGCAGATGCGCCTGGGCGCCGAGGCGATGAAGAGCCTGGATGCGAACCTGCGGCTGTCCCGCCGCGAGGCCGACGTGCAGATCCTGCTCGCCCACAAGCCCTCGGACATGCTCACCGCCGGCGACACCACCTCCCAGGCGGTCGCCATCGCCCGCGATCTGCTGCACCTGTGCGACTGCAAGATCCTGCACGGCCAGGACCAGGCCGTCGCCGACGAGCTCGGCACCCTGCTGGGTCTGGCTCCTCTTGCGCAGCAGGTGGTCACCGGCTGGGCGAACGCCGGCAAGGGGCGGGCGCTGTGGCTGGTCGGCGACCGGGCGTTCCAGGTACAGACGGTGCTCACCGAACCCGAACGGCGGTTGACCTACACCAACGACGCCCTCAAGGCCGGGTGACGGCATGGCGGGAGGTGTTGCTGAGCGGTGGGTGCGGCGGCGGACCCGGTTGTGGCTGTGGAAAGTCGTCGCCCCGGTGGCCATTCCGGTCATGGCCGCGGTGACGCTGCTGATCCTCCCCTTGGCCGTCATCGCCGGCGCGGAGGCCGACACCGCCGGCCCAGGGCTCCGTTGCTCGGTCGGCGGCACCGGCGCCACCGTCGCCGGCATCGACCTGGACGCGGTCCAGATGGGGCAGGCGCAGACCATCGCCGACGTCGCCGCCACCCTCGGACTGGGCCCGTACGCGGCCACCGTGGCCCTGGCCACGGCGTACCAGGAGTCGCGCATCCGGATGCTGGCCAACGACGGCAGCAGCCCCGAGCTGACCCGCGAGCAGGCGGCGGTCACCGCCACCAGCCTGACCTATGCGCATGACGGGCTGGGTTCGGACCACGACAGCGTCAACACCTTCCAGCAACGCTGGATCGCCGGCTGGGGCACCGTCGCCCAGCTGATGGACCCCGTGTACGCCGCCGAGGCCTTTTACGCCCGCCTGGTCGAGGTGGCGAATTGGCAGACCATTCCCCTCACTCAGGCCGCCCAGGCCGTGCAGGTGTCGGCCTATGGCGACGCCTACGCCAGCTGGGCGCCTCTCGCCGCCGAACTGACCGCCACGCTGTGGCCGGCCGCCGAGACCACCGCCGCAGACCTCGGCGGATCCTCCGGCGGGGTCTGCCCCGGACTCGTGGTGCCGGCCGGGAGCTGGACCCGGCCGACCGAAGGGCTGCTCACCTCCGGCTTCGGACCCCGCTGGGGGGCGCTGCACGCCGGGGTGGACATCGCCGGGCCCCGCGACACCCCGGTGTACGCCGCCGCCGAGGGCACCGTGACCACGGCCGCGTGCACCAGTGCGTTCTGCGACCGGGACGGCGGGCTGGATGTGTCCGGCTACGGCAACCTCGTCGAGATCGACCACGGCGCCGGCGTGGCCACCCGCTACGGGCACCTGTCCGGCTACACCGTCACCGCCGGCCAGCCGGTCGCAGCCGGGGCGTTGATCGGGTATCAGGGGTCCACCGGCAACAGCACCGGCGTGCACCTGCACTACGAGACCCGCCTCGATGGCGTCCCGGTCGACCCGGTGCCGTTCATGGCCGACCGCGGCGTCGACCTGGCCGCCGATCCCGTCAGGGGACGACGGTGACCGCCGGGGCGCGGCCGCGGGCCGACGTCGGCCCCTCGAGCTGGGAGATCCCGGCCGCCGTCGCGATGGTCTGGCTGGTGGTAGCTGCGCTGCTGCTGCCCGCCGGACGCGCCACCGCCGCGGCCGTTTTCGGCGGTGGCTGGGTGTGGCCGGCCGGGTCGGGTGCGCTGCTGGCCTCGATCGGCGGGCTGCTGTCCGGCGACACCTCCGCCGGCCTGGGCGGGGTCCAGGTCCTGCTGCTGCCCGGGGCGGCTGTCGTGTACGCGGTGATCGGTGCCGTGCTGATGATCTTCGTCCTGGCCACCGGCGGAGCTTGGCTGGTGTGCAAGCGTCTGGGTGTCGGGGCGGGGACGGGGATGGCCACTCGATCCGAGGCCCAGACGGTTCTCGGACTTTCCCGGCTGCGCGGGGTCGCCGCGCTCATCCGGCCCGACCTGCACGCCGACACCGTCAGGTGGCGCAGCCGTCGGCGGGGTGCGGGTTTCGACCCACCGGCGGTCGGCTGGCGCCTGGGCCGCTCGGCCACCCCGCAGGGGGTGGAGTTGTGGGTGCCCTACGACCGAACCACCGGCGTGTATGGGCCGCAGGGTTCCGGCAAGACGCTAGACCTGCTGGTCCCGGCCCTGCTGGGCGCCCCGGGCGCGGCGCTGGTGACCTTGACCAAGGCCGAGGACCTGTTGCTCACCCTCGACGCGCGTGCCGAAGGTGGTCGCCCGGTCGCGGTGCTGGACCCGTTCGGGACCGTTCCCGGTGTGCGGGAGCTGGTGTGGGATCCGGTCGCCGGCTGCGTCGATTCCATGGTCGCCGAGCGCCGGGCCAAGGCCTTCGCCGCCGGTACCGTCGCCGGCGCGGTCAATGGGGGCAGCGGCGATTCCGCGGCCCGGTTCTACGCTTTCGAGGCGGCCAAGGTGCTGCAGGCCTACCTCCACGCCGCCGCGCTCACCGGCCGGACCGTCGAGCACGTGCTCGAGTGGGCGGCGCACCCGCAGGCGGCGACCGAACCCGAAGACATCCTGCGCGGCCATCCGCACGCCGCACCGTTCTGGGACGGGCTGCTGCACGGTGCGCTGCACGGCGACCACCGCACCGCCGGGAACACGATCACCACCGTCCAGCAGGCGCTGAGCCTGTTCTTCCAGGCCGACATCCGCCGCCGCTGCGTTCCCGGTCCCGGTCGGCCGGCCACCGATATCGCCGCAGTGATGGAAGCCGGCGGCACCCTGTACCTGCTCGGCCGCGACGACCCGTACGCGTCGGCCTCGCCGCTGATGACTGCCCTGGCCGAGCACGTCCTGGACACCGCACTGGCGCTGGCCGGGACTTCCGCCCATGGCCGGTTGTGCCCGCCGCTGCTGGCCTGCCTCGACGAGCTGCCCTCCACCGCGCCGCTGCCCACGTTGCGCACCCGGATGGCCAACGACCGGGCCCTGGGGATCAGCTTCGTCTACGCGGCCCAGACCTGGCGGCAGCTGGTGATCATCTACGGCGAGGACGAGGCGCGCGCCCTCTTCGGCCTGACCAACAGCATTGTCGTGTTCGGCGGCGGCAAGGACGGCGACTTCCACCGCGAGCTCTCCGACCTGCTGGGCGTCACCCGGGTGCGGCGCACCTCCTACAACTACGGCCGCGGCGGGTGGGGCCGATCCACCCACGGCGAGGACGTCCCGGTGCTGCGCCCCGAGGAGATCCGCGGGCTCCCGCCAGGCCGGGCACTCGTCGTCGCCGAGAACGCCCCGCCGCTGCTCGCCATCCTGTCCCGCGCCATCTCCGGCGAGAACGGCCGCGCGCTGCTGGCCGCCCAGGCCGCAGCCCGGGACCGGGCAGCTGTCGCCCGCAGCACCGCCCCGAGCCTGGCCGCCCGGACCAGCCGCGCCCATGATGCCGCCGCCCGTGTCGGACTCCGCCCGACCCCTCCGGAGACTCGCGATGACTGCTGACCTGGTGCGGGTGTTTCCGGCCCCGCCGCGGTGGGTCCGCCACGCACTCGAGCAGTCGGCCACCCCGAGTCGGGCCGACCGCGCCCCGGACACCGTGCGGATGCCGGGCCGGCCGTGGGACCCGGCCGGCTGCCCGGCCCAGCTGCGCGGGCAGCTCTGGCCGTGGCTGGACGACGTCGCTGCCTGGATCAACCACGAATACGGCTGGCAGACCGCCCACGTCATCCCGTCCTGCTGGCCCCGGCACCCCTACCTGGTCCACGAGCTGGCGGTGCTGGCCTGCCTGCGCGCCGCGGCCGCCGAGGCGCCCGGTCCGCAGCCGCTGGAGGACTGGCACCGCTACGCCCTGCCGGGCTTCCTGGCGCGGATGACCGACCGGCTCGGGGTCGGCTGCGCACCGGGCCGGCACACCGACTGGCCGGCCCGCTCCCGACACACCGAATACGCCAGTCCCGAGGCGGCGGACATCCGCAGCCAGCTGTTCGAGGCCGACGCCGGCGCACCCGGCTCGACGCCGACGCCGCGACCGCCCCACCCGGGGGCGGTCGCCTACGGCGGGCACCGCCGGGAACGGCCGGCGGTCCCCGATTCCGACGAGGAAGGAGCCTCCTGATGAGCAGCGCCCACCGACAGCCCGCCGGTGACGGCGAGTGGGTCACCCTGATCGACGGCATCCAGTGCCCGCACCGCTGGCTGATCGAGCACACCCCGCAGCTGTACGCCGCATGGCGGGATGCCGACACCCCGGAGTACCGGCGCACCGTCGCCGCCCGGATCCTGCGACTGGCGGCCTACGCCGAGAGCGAGCCACCACCGGAAGTCGAGCTGACCGACGCGCGGGCGTGGCAGGCCGCCGCCGAGCGGATAGACCGGCGGCTGACCGAGGGCACGGACTGGCCGCCGCTGGCCTCCGCGCTCGCCCGAGCCGCCGCCACCGGCTACGACGTCGCGGCCCGCCTCCCCGTGCTGGCCGCGGTCGCCCCCCTGCCCGAGCGGCATCCGGCTCGCGAGCTGCACTGGCGGCTGCTCGACGACTGCCCGGCCGGCGCCGGACCACTGCCTCCGACCGAGCCGAGTACCGGCGGGCCGGCACCGGTCGACCCTCCGCTCGCCCTGCCGCCCGCCACCGGACCCAGCGGCAATCGCGCCGCTGGCCCAGACCGCTGAGGACTCACCGAACAACCCGAGCCGGTCCCGGCCGGGTCCATCCACCGAAGGAGCGCCCCATGTCCGGCGAAACCACCACCACCGTCGTCGGCAACCTCACCGACGACCCCGAGCTGCACCACACCCCCGTCGGGCCCGTCGGCAGCTTCACCGTGGCCACCGCCGCCCGGGTTCTGGACCGGGCTTCGGGGGAGTGGAAGGACGGCGACCCGTTGTTCCTGCGCTGCTCGCTGTGGCACACCCCGGCCGAACACGCCGCTGCCTCGTTGCATCGGGGGGCCCGGGTGATCGTCACCGGCCGGCTCCGCCAGCGCTCCTTCGAGACTCCCGGCGGGGAGAAGCGGACCGTCATCGAGCTGGCCGCCGACGAGGTCGGCGCCTCTCTGCGTTTCGTACCCACGGCGGTCCGGCTTCCGCTACGGGATGCCTCGAACGGCGCTACTCCGGCGTCGACATGATCACGCTCTGCGGCGGCGCCGGCCACGGTGCCCACTGGTGGCCGGAGCCCAATGTGCCGCCTCTGCGGGGATCGCGCCCGCTGCCGCGTGTCCACAGCACAGCGGCTGTCCACTGATCCGTCCCGAGCCGCCGGATGTCCGGCTCCCGACGGCAGAGTCGAGAACGCACCCCGCCGCGCGATCCCGAAGGGATGTCTCCACATGTCGGAAGCTGAACCGACCGCTCCGGCAGTCGCGATCCTCAGCCGGGCCGCATCGCTGCTCGACTCGGTCGGCGCGGACCGGACGCAGGTCGACGCCGAGGTCGCCCTGAAATGTCTGTTCGCTGCCGCCCTGCTGGAATCCGCCGGAGGGCGGGCGGCCCGCGTCCCGCTTCTCGGCAGCGACCCGCGAACCACGATCCGGGCCGCCATGACCGCCCTATCGGAGCTGGACGAAGCGGTGTTCTGCAGGGAACCGGTGCTCGACGCCGCCCGCGCCGCCCGCCGGGCACTGAGACTGCTCGGCTAGCGATGGCCACCTCACTGCAGCGGCTGCTGGACGACGTCACAGCCCGCGCAGCCGACGCCTCGGGAACGCCCTCCTTCACGATCGAGGACACCGTCGGAGCGCTCGGACATGCCGGAAGGGCGCTCCGGCGACTGGCCGGCGACGGCCTGGACGCGCAGGCCGCCTCGCGTCGGGGACTGCTGGTCGCGCATCTCGGCGCGTCCTGCCAGGCGGCCGCCACGCTGTGGCCAGCAACCGGCGGGCCGCTCACCGACCTGATGGGTGCCGCAGCCGACCTGGCCGGCCGGGAACGGCCACCGGTGGGTCGCGCAGAGCGGCGCGCAGTCTGCGCGGAGTTCGCCGCCGCAGCCGACCGGTGCGCCCACCTGGCTCAACGCCTGGTACCGCAGGCGACGGTGTACGAATTCGGCGAGGTCCGTCGGCTGGCCGCAGCGGTCGAGCGGGACGCTCAGGCCAATCCTCCCGGGCTTGCTGCCGGCGCAGTGCTGGATCGACTGATTCCGGTAACCAGAGTTCCGGTGGGCTTGACCGGTGCGCAGGTCGCCGGCGAAGCAGCCGCAAACCTTGTCGCCGCCATCGACCGGGCGGATCGCCAGGGTGGTCTCGCCCTTCGCGAGTTCCGGGCCGTGACCGCGGCCGCCGAACTCAGCATCCGCAACATCGCCGCCGTAGCCGCAGCACTCCCGGGTGGCGACAATGGTCAGCCCTGGCGGTCCGCGGCCATCGCGTGGCAGGTGGCCGGCCGTGCGACCTACCTGTTCGAGGACGGTCATCGAGCCCTCCGAACCGAGGTGACCAACTGGGCAAACCTCATCCCCGACGCACTCCACCGCGACCTGGGTCCAGCGGCCGGCATCGACGCGTCGAGCCTCCGCGCGCGCGGCGACCTGCAGGAGCTCATCACCGCCGTGCAGCAGGTCGCCAACCAGATCCCCGTCGTAGCCGACCAGCTGGCAGCAACCACCCTGCGCTGGGCGAAGGAGGGACGGCTCAGTGCCTCAGCCAGAGATCTGCCCCAGATGGACGACATGCCCGAGCAGCGAGTCCGTGACGTCATCGCCGGGCATCGCGTCATCGCCTCCGGCCAGGACCTCGATCCGCTGACCAGGTCCATCACTCGCGCCGGCTCACTGTCAACCGCACTCGCGGACGCCTTCAATCGCGCTGGCCTGGCAGGCCCGCCGATGCAGCCGAGCCTCACAGCCGTGTATGCCGCCCGCGTCCGCACCCCGGGATCGGCGGAAGAGCTTGTCAGGCATGCCCGCGACGTCGAGCAAGCCATGGCCGCGAACCGGAAACCGTTCCAGTCGATGCAACGCCAGCACGAGGGCCTTGCCCCAACCACTGATCTCCGCCCTCCGCTGGGGAGATCCCAGTAACGATGTTCGGGCGACGCGAGCGATGCCGCGGCGGACGCCGTGCGGCATGGTCGCGTGCTTCGGCGAGCAGAAAGGCTGCCGAGAGGTGTCTATCGCGCGCTGCGACCCGCCAGGACAGCAAGACGCTGGACAGAGTGACAATGTCGGGAATAACATTCAGCCATGCATCCGCTGGAGCCTGCCGAGTTCGCCGCTCTCCAGGCAGTCGCCGACGAGATTTGCGACTCGCTCGAAGAAGATGGGCACTGCGTCACGGCGGCAATCGAGCACCACCCGTCCTTCGATGAATCGAACCATCCGGCAAGCGCCCTCTTGCGGAACATGGTGAAGTCCGCCGCGGCCCGCGGGGCCTCACGCGCTGGCGGCTTCGGTCAAGAGACGGTTTCGGGCGGCCTCGACCTGATCTGGCTGCGAGGCGCGGTCTACCGGAAGTACCGGCTCAAGCGTGCGAGTGTGACCGGCGAGGGCACCTACGACTTTGTGGTGGGGGACGGTTCGACGCTGTTACAGGTCGACGGCGACAGCCTCTGGCGCGAGGAGCGCTGGGTCCTCGGCTACACCACTGCGGCAGCGTTCCAGATCGACCAGATCTTCGTCGCCGAGGTCGTCGGCGTAAGCGAAACCCGCGTCAAGAAGCTCCTCCTCGGCGACGTCGTCCCTCTGGCGACAGGACTTATGCCAAGGGGGCCGGGTTTCGTCTCGGACGACGAGGACACGTTGCCCGGCTTCGACGACGGAGTCGACGAGCCCGACGAGGAGACTGGGGACGGGTACGGAGCCGCCTGACCCCGTGCCCCGCTCGTTTTTCAGAGCACCTGTACTCGGAAGGACCCACGTGATCGACAACTCCGTCATCGGCGAGCGCGTGCAACGCCTCCGAATGGCCAGCGGCACCTCCCAAGCGGAGCTCGCCAGCGCCCTTGGCTTCAAGGGCAACAGCTCTATCTCGAAGATCGAGAACGGACGCGCCGTCGTAGATGAGCACGTCCTCACAAGTCTTGCCCAGCAGCTCGACTGCACGCCCGAGTACCTACGCCGCTGCGACGCAGAGGTCATCGCCACCAAGCCGTGGCTGCGCGCCTACGCCGACGCCCCCGCGAAGGTGGTGGACAGCGTCATCGCTGACAACCGCCTCGTATATGAGCTGGCAAACCGCCAAGGACTCTCGTGGGTCCCCGACACCATTCCCCTGTTCGATGGTGACCTGAACGATGAGCACGCCATTGAGCGGTTCGCCGAGGAGGTACGTGCCGCCGCCGATATTGCTGAAAGTGGCGTCGTGCGCAACGCCATGCGCGCAGCCGAACGGCTCGGCTGTGTGATCCTGCCTCTCGGTAATGAGCTGGGACGGCACCTCGGGTTGTCACAGCGCATAGACGGCCGGCCCTTTATCCGCGTTAGCCGAGCCGGTGGCGGCTCCGGAGAGTCGCGGGTGCCTGGAGATCGCCAACGGTTCACTGTCGTCCACGAGCTTGGCCACGTCTGCTTGCACTCGACCCTGCGCCCGCCCGAGACTGCCGACGAGGCGCGCCGGATCGAGAACCAGGCTCACCGATTCGCCGCAGCCTTCCTGGCACCTGCTGGTCCGCTCCTCGAGGACTGGCACTCGATCGGCGGCCGCGTCACCTTGCGCGTCCTCCAGGAGCTCAAGGGCACCTGGGGCTTCTCCATCAAGGCGCTCGTAACCCGCTTTCGGCACCTCGGCATAGTGGATGACGACCAGGCGCGGAGCCTTTACCGCCAGATCTCCGCCCGTGGCTGGAATACCAGTGAGCCGATGCCTGTGTCCAACGAGGAGCCCATCTGGTTGGTGCGAGCTTTGAAGAAGACTTTCCCAGCTCCCGACCTCTATGACTCAGTCGTGGCGGCCGCGATGACCCACGGCATCGGTGAGAGCTACGTGCGCGGGTGGATTGACTGGCGCTCGACCGATTTGACAGAAGGAACTGGTCATGTCGTGCCGCTGGCTGGCCGCCCGCGGAAGCGGCTTGGGCTCGAGAAATCGGGCAACTCCCGTCAGCTGGGCGAGTCGGGCGCCGGCAAGGTAATGACTCTGCGGCGTCCGACACCGAGTGACAGATAGGGCAGATAGTTGTCCGCTGCCGCCCGACGAAGCCCTTCGCTGAAGCTTCAGCGAAGCCTGGCCTGCGGTGGACGTTAAGGCCCTCCGATGATCGATCCCGGACAGGTGCAGCGAAGGGGAACGGTGGCCGGGTGGGCGGCCTACGGCGTCACCGGTCCACACCGGTGGGCCGGTCGCGGTCCCTGTTGAGAGACGGTGGTAAGTCATGGCCGTCGGAGCGCCGGTCCGGCGTGGAGGCCGTGGCCGGGTAGGCCTGCCGGATGGGCGGTGGGACTGCTGGGTCCCGCATCGTCTTCGATGTGGGTGGGTGGTCATAAGCGTTGGTGCGCATTCCCGCGTAGGCCTGGCCCGTCCGGGAGCGGTCGGCGTTCAGGACGGCTTGGTGGATGCTTCCCGGTGCTGCTCGGAGCGCAGCGGTGACCCGGTCGGCGTGGTGCAGCCACCGAGTCGGCGCCAGCGCAGCGATGATCTCGGCAGCGGCGCGGATGGTCGCTGCGGCGCCTGCGGGATCGGTGGGCGTCGCGGCGATCGCGCGGTCGATGAGGTGTTCGGCGAGGCTGCCGGACTCGTCCAGCAACTCGCGGAGCGCACCTGGGCCGCCGGTGCTCAGGATGTCGGCAGGGTCCGACCCGTCGGCCATGGGCAGTCGGCGGGGGTCGTCGCCGCGGCCGGCGAGCTGCCAGTACGAGCGTTCGGCTGCTTGCTGTCCGGCGGTGTCGGCGTCGGTCGCGACGACGATGCCGGACCGCCCGCCGAGGTAGGGGAGCAGTTGGTCGGCTTGCCGGTCGGTGAACGCGGTTCCCAGGGTGGCGACGCCGACGTAGGTGCCATCGCCGGCGAGGGTGGCCGCGATGGCGTCCAATGGTCCCTCGACGAGCACGGGGGCGGCGCCGGCGGCCAGCGCATCGCCGCCTTCGTGTAGGCCGAACAGCTGCGCGCCCTTGCTGAACAGATCGGTACCGGCAGTGTTCAGGTACTTAGGTCCGGCATCGGCATCGTCGTGGTCGGGATTGCGGCGCCCGATGAACCCGTGGACTGCGCCGTCGGGGCCGTGGATGGGAAAGGTGAGCCGGTCGCGGAACCGGTCGATGACCCGGCCGGTGCGCGCCCGGACGCCGAGTCCGGCGGCCAGGATCTCCTCGTCGGTGGCGCCGCCGGAGCGTAGGTGGTTGGTGAGCGTGGTCCAGCCGGCGGGCGCGTAGCCGGGGCTGAATCGCGTGTCGCCGGTCAGGTCGGTGCCGAGCCGCCCTTGCAGGTAGGCCGGCGCCCAGGAGGCGAGGTAGCGGTCGGCGAAGTACTCGGCGGCCTGCTGGTTCAGCTCGATCAAGCGCGGGCGGCTGACGGCGGCGGTGGCCCAGAAGTGTTCCTCGAGCAGATAGTCGGCAGGGTCCGAGTCGCCTGGGGTCTCGGTCCTGGCGAAGGGGTCGGGCGTCACATACCGGAGGCCACGGTCGCGGGGCGCGGTGTCGTCGGCCGTGTCGGGGGGCACGCGGTCGAAGTCGGGGTCGAACGGCGGCTCCACGTCCACGTCGAGCGCCGCGGTCGGCCCCCGGCCGATCGCCGTCGCCGTCCCAGGATCGGCTGCGGGTGCTAGCAGGTGCACGTCGTCGGGCGGTCGTAGGTCGGCCGGCAGAGGTTCGTCGACCCGGACCGGGGCGGGGTCGGTGAGCATCGACACCCGGAAGACCAGGGCGGCGGCCAGATCGCCCGGCGGCATCCGTGGGTCGCCGCGTTGGGGAAGGCCGGTGGCCGCTGCGGTGATCAGCTCGGCGGGATCCCAGCCGCCGCGGGTACCGGTGGTGACCGCGGCGACCAGGGCCGGCCAGGCCGGGTCGGCCACCACCCGCTGCGCGCGCTCGGGCGTCAGCGCGTCCCCGAGCGCGGCGATCCAGGCAGGGTGCAGCGTCGCCGCGTCGAGCCCGTCGCTGGTGAGAGCGGCGGGGGACAGGTGCGCCGACAGCCGCCACCAAAGGGCCGCGGCGGGCAGGTCGTCGGGCAGCGGCCGCTCGCCGGTCACGGCGATCAGCAGGCTGGCGACGTCGATTCCGGCACGGTCGGCCGTCGTGAGCCGATCGGCCAGGTCGGTCCAGTGCTCGTCGTGGCTGATCCGTGGGTCGAGGCTGTCGGCCACCGCTGCCCAGGAGCGGGCGGCCCCGCCTGACCGCCCCAGCACAGTCGTGGCGGCGGCGTCCAGCCGGCGTTGGTGTCGCCGCTCGGCGGCGGCAAGCTGTGGGGGACCGGTGGGTCGCCGGTCAGCCGGGGGGACGCCGGTCGCGGCCCGCCACGCCGCCAGCTCCCCCCGCAGCCCCGCCTGCTCCGTTTCGGCCAGCCGTGCCGCCCAGGCCGGAGCCGTGGTCGGCGTCCACGCCGCCGCTTCCTCGATGACCTGGCCGGCGTGGCTCGTGAGCTGCCCGGCGCGGGCGGCGAGGTAAGGCCCCCACTGCGGGTGGCCGGCCAGCGCTGCCGGGATTGCCGGCAGCCAGGGCAACGGACCAGCGGGCCGGTCCTGACCGCTGGTGGGATCCAGGCGCCAGTCCAACACTGCGGCCGGATCGGCGGCGCTGTCCAGCTCCCGGACGCCGGCCGCCTGCCGCAGCGCGGTGAGCGGGTCGTGGCCGGCGGCGGCGAGCAGCGCCAGGCGGTCACGCAGGGTCGGCCACGCCGGAGCCTGGCTGAGGCCGGGCTGTACCTGTTCGGCGGCGGCATCCAGCGCGGCGATGCCCCCTGGCCCGAGTGCGGTTTCGGCGGCAACACCGAGGGCGTCCCGGTAGCGGGCCGCGGCATCCTGTAGCCGGGTGGCAGGGTCGGTGAGGTCGCGGCCGGTGCTCCCCGCGGAACGCGGCGCCCCGTCGCGGGCGAGGGCGGCGGTGAGCAGGTCGGTCGCGGTGGGTGGCCGAACTACGTGCGGGGTGATGATGGCGTGCGGGTCGCCGTCTCCGGCGGTGGTGACGTACAGGTGGTTGGCGCCGCGGCCGCGGGTCACCGCCACGTACAGCAGTTGCCGAGTTTCGGTGCCGGTGACCACGGTGTGGCAGGTATCGGCGGTGATCCCCTGGGCGCCGTGCACCGTGGAGGCGTAGCCCAGGCCGACGTACTCCCGTACGTAGTCGGCCGGCAAGGTGACCCGGCGGCCGGTGCCGGCGTGGGCGGCGGTGACAGCACCGCTGCGGTGCACCTTGGTCACGGTCCACCGGTCCCCGTTCTTCACCCAGTCCGTGCGCGTGATCGGCAGGGCCCGGTCATTGCGGCGGCTGACCAGCAGGTCCCCGGTGCTGGCTCGGTTTCCGTCCGCGAGTTCTACCTCCCGGCCGGCGGGCGTGCCGGTCGCGGTGAGCCGGTCGGCGCGGGCACGGGCGTTCAACCCGACCACCAGTTCCCGGGTGGGGGCGAGCATCACCGCGTTCACACCCGCGGCGTGGTCGGCGGCCCACGCGGCGTAGGCCTGGTCGGCGGCGGTCACCTCATCACCGACGTGCACCCGACCGTGGTCGAGGTAGAACCCCAATCCGGCCGTATCCCCGGCCCGGATCGCCAGGGTCGCGGCTCCTTCAGCGGGATCGTGAAAGCGGATCAGCTGGGAGAGGGTGGTCGCGCCGTGCGTGTCGGCGATGTCGCGTAGCGCCCCGCCTGCGGCGACCGAGGCGAGTTGCTGGTCGTCGCCGACCAGCCGCACGCTGCCCCCGCGGCCGAGGACGAAGTCGACGACGGCGGCGAGGTCGACGGTGCCGGCCATCCCGGCCTCATCGACGATGACCAGCGTGCCCGGGCCGATGCCGCTGATCCATCCCGGGACGGCCCCGGACCGCTGGCCGTCGGTGCGCAGGTGCCAGGTGAGTTTGGCGAGGGTGTCACAGTGCCCGACCAGCTGCTGCCCGAGTCCCGCCGCGGCCACCGCAGTGGGTGCGAGACCGACCACGGTGCCCCCGCCGTCGGTCCACGCCCGGGACAGCACCGCCAGGGCGGTGGTCTTCCCCGATCCCGCGGGGGCGAGTGCCAACTGCACGCGCGCGCCGGACGTGGCCAGCCGGCGCACGAGGTGGGCTTGGCCGGGGTTGAGGACGACGCCGTTGGCCGCCGACTCGAGCAGCGCCCACTCCACGGCCGTGGGCTCGGCGCGGCGCCCGTCGGTGCGCCCGGCGGCGGACACCAGCAGGTGCTCGGCGTCCAGGACTGCCTGGGAGGTGTAGAGCTGGGAGCCGGCGACGGTGTAGACGCTGGCACCGTCGGAGCGGCGCAGTTCGACCGGCTCCTCGACCGGATCGCGCTCGCCCAGCGGCATGGAACGGCCGGGGGACAGGGCTTCGGCGGCAAGGAGGGTGACGGCGGTGTCGACGTCGTTCGGGGCGATACCGGCGCCGCGGACGAGCCGCTCGGCCTCTGCCTGGACGTGCCAGAACTGCCAGGTGGCCCGCTGCCCGGAGACCGTCTCCACCAGCCGCTCGGCCGCCTCGCGCACCCACGTAGCGGTCGCCCGTGGCGGGGGAGTGGAGCGGTGCGGGGCGAGGACGCGGTCGAGCATCCGGGCGATGCCCGGCGGCCCGCCGATCAGGCCGATCGCCTCCCGCCGCCACGCTTCTCGCTGCTGCCCCAGGGACCGCGGTTCGTGCTTGGTGTCACGTGTCTCCAGCGTGGCCTGCTGCGCCAGCGCGATCGCCTCCACCGCCGTCGGTGGCCGCCCGTGATCGGCCTGAAACACGGCCGCGAGGTCGCCGCGGCGGGCGTTGATCGCCCGCCGGCGGGCCGACCAGGCGGTCAGCAGCCGGGCGTCGACGCCGACGATCTCCCGCACCGACCGCTTGCCCGTCTCAGTGCCGGGGCGGTCGGCGAATTCGACGCCGAGGCCGGCGACCAGGTGGGCTTCGAGGCGGGTGTTGTACCGCTCGGAGGCCGCGACGTTGGCCTTGTGCAGCACCCGCCCGTCCAACGCCAGCCACTTGCCGTCGCGGGTCTGCACCTTGTTGGACACCGCGACGTGGGTGTGCAGTTCGGGGTCCCCGGCCCGGGAGTCGCGGTGGGTGAACGTCGCTGCGATGAATCCGGTGGTCTCGACCTGCCGGACGCCGGCCGCTCCCGTGCGGGTGAAGCACGCTTCCTCCTCCAGCCAGGCCAGGGTGTCGGCGACCGCTGCCTGGTGCGCTGCCTCGACGCGCTGGGCGATCTCCCGCGGGGCCAGTGCCCAGAGGGCGGACACCGACTTCACCGGGGAGAACGTCAGGTCGTAGCCGGCGACCGCGGTGGTCGCCGGGCGGGACGCGCGGGCGATGAACCCCGACAGCTCCCGCGCATCCACCGGTGGGCGGCCGTGCACCTCGGCGAACATGGCCCGGCCGACCTTGGTGCGGATCCGGGCCCGCTCGTCGGCCGGCACCGGCGCGCCTGCGGGGAGCCCGGCCGCGGCGTTCACCGCCCCGAACTCCGCCGCACAACGGGCACGGAACCCGTCGGCAGCCGTGGCGAAGACCGGAAACGCCCGGCCCAGCGCGGCGGCGGCCGCTGCCTCCCCACGGTCCCGACCGGCGGCGGCAGCCGCCCGTTCAAGCGCGGCGGCGTTGGGATGGCGGCCGTGGCCGAACAGAGCCAGCATCTGCTCTTCACTCACCGGCTGTCCCGGCTCCACACCCTGCAGCCCTGCCAGCCCGGCACCGGCCCATACCCCCGGCGACTCGCCCCGCGTCGAGTAGTAGTCGCCGAGCCCGCCATGGCCTCGCTCGGTGGAATCCATCGCCGCGACCTGCCGGGTGAGGTACGCGTAACCGTCCCCCGCAGTCAGTTTGTGCAGCGACATCACATCCGGATAGTAGCCGCGAAAACCATTAGTGCATGAGGTGTGTGGCGCTTTCTGGGCTGCTTCTTCGGATCCCTTCGAGGCTCTAGTTCTGCGATGGGGTGACTTTATCCATGGCAGTGGCGTAATGCTTATGGGGGGTGTTGGCCCTGGCTTGTCAGTGCTGATTCTGGGGGCTACGGAAGAATGTGGCTGTTGCGCCCATCTCGGACGCGGCTACCCGTTCCCATCGAAGTCCCGATCCAGGGGGCGACAGGGACGGCCTCGTTCCAGTCGCCGTGGTCGGTAACGTGGGGAGCGAGCAGGAGCGCGGGAGCGTGCTGTACCGCGAGACGAGCCGGGTGCCGGTGACCTGCCCCGCGCGGGGCCTGCGAGCGACCGGTAACCACCTGTGCGTCGTGAGCTCGAGCGCTTCGGCGAGGTCCGCGCTGACAGCGACACCCGCGTGACGGTCGGCCCTGGCCGACCTGTCGGCCATCGACAGGCTGCTGTGCGTGCCCGGTGTCGGCCCGCGCGGCGTGGTCAGTCTCGGGGGGCTTGAGGCGGTTCACCGTTCGGCACCCGAGGTGGCGCCGAGGCAGGCATGGGTGGGCACGGTGTCTCACCGACGTCTTGTCCCACGGGCTCGGTTCGACCCACGTGGTCGTGCGGGCGGGAGTGGGCAAGGCCGTGTAGCGGTCCGGCTCGGAGAGGGAGGCGCGTCCGGGGACAGTGGAGCTGGTCAGGCGGGAGTAGCGCTCTAGCTAGCCCATAGCTAGCTCGGGGTGGGCCAGGCGATCAACGGGGGCAGCGGCCTTCCGGCCCGGGGACGCCGTCGGCATCGTGGGTGATGTCGCGGTCTCCGTGGCTGCCGCCGGCGTGGGCGATCGCGGCCAGCACCAGGGTGAGCGCGCGGCGGTCGATGTTCGCGGCAACGTCACCGAGGTCGATGTGCTGCCCGTCGGCGATGCTGGCAGCGGTGCGTAGCACTCGCAGTTCGCCACTGTTCCGGAGATGGCGCCGGTGCGTAGGGCGGGGTCGAGGTCGGGCCAGGCGATCTGCGCCCACAGTCCGCCGCCGTCTACGTCACCGGCGAGGGTGATGAGACCGGCCGACTGCAGCTGAGGTAGCCAGTGCCCGAGGTTGGCCAGCAACAGGACGGCGGCCTCGGCGGACAGTTGTCGCAGTTGATGGCGGGTTCGGCGTTGGGTGGTGCCGATGCCGCGCTCGTCGGCGGCGTCGATGATCTGTTGTTTGATCTTGGCCAAAGGCTGTATCCGCACGAGGTCAGGAACCGCAGCCAGCGCGTGTCGCTGGACGAGGGTGCGCCAGGACTGGCGGTGCAGACCGCATTCGAGGGCTCCGGCGACGTGGGCGAGGAGCGCGACCGGTAGCCGCCCGTCGGCTACCTGTTCCCGCTGGTCAGCGTCGGTGCAGCCTCCACCTGCCGGGTTCACCATCGCCCGGGGGCGTCGATCCCGAGGTCGGCGGCGGCCTGGTCTTGGGCGCGGTTCAACTGTCCGGATAGCCACCGGGACAGCGCCCGGGGGTTGGTGGCCATCGTCTCGATGGCGAACCCCAGCGCGGCCTTCGGGGCGGTCTTGCGCAGCAGGAGGCACTTTGAACCCACTCGAGGCGGGTCTCGTTCGCCGCCGCCATCGCCTTGTTGTTCTCGATGGTGGCCCGTCGCTCGGCCGAGGCCTCTTCGCGTTCGGCATCGCGGGCTCGTCGTTGCCTGCCCTGGCGGGTAGGGCCGTGGTCGACCAGCGGCCGCGGTGGCCGCTGCCGGTCGGGTCGGTGCACGCCTCCACCGACTGCGGTCCCTGCAATCCAGCGGTGGAGGGTTCTGCTGACGTCGGTCGGGGACGATCACACTGGGTCGTGGTCGAAGTTCCGCCCGGCGGCGCCCTCGTCCGCGAGGCCGTACCGATCGTTCACCAACACCACCCGGCGGCCGGCGCGGGCCAGCATCGACGCGGCGATCGAGGCCCGAAAACCCGAACCGGAGTACACCCACAGCTCGTCGTCGGGTAGCTCGTCGAGACGCGTCGGCAGCTCGTGCAGCTGAATGTGGTGCGAGCCTCGGACGCCGCCCCATCGGCGCTCGTCGTGGCGGCGCACGTCCAAAGCCGCCACCGGTCCGTCGGTCAGCGCCCCGGCCAACCCGGCAAAGTCGCTGACGTCGTAGGAACCCAACGCGCCCCCGCCTGCCAACGCCGCCGGCTCACCCACGGCGGCACCGGCCAGCCGGTCGATACCGATCCGCACCAGCATGCGCCGGGCATCGGCCACCTGCCGCTCGCTGGCACCGATCAGCGTCAGCGGTGACGACCAGTCGTAGAGCCAGCCCAGGTATGGCAGGAGACTGTTCGACAGTTCGAAGTTCAGCGCGCCGGCCAGGTGCCCGGCTGCGAAGACCATGCGGGGCCTCAGGTCGACGACCCACTCGCCGTTGGCGATACGACACACCAGCTCGTCGGAGCGCATCTCCCGGGGACTCGCCAGGTGCACCGGGGAAGGACCCGCGGCATTCAACGCCTCCATCCGCTGGTAGTGGTTCGGGTAGGCGGAGAGTCCATGCAGCAGCTGCTCGACGAACGCGTCTTCGGCGAGCGTGAGTGCCGGGTTGACCCACCGCTGCTCGCCCAGGGTCGACTGCGTCGAAACCGTCGTGGTCGCCGAGCAGAAGCTGCCGAACCCCTGAGTCGGATAGACCGCTGTCCCGGCCGGCAGCGACGTGGCCAGGCGACGCACCGAATGGAACTGGGCCCGGCTGAGCGTCAGCGTGTGCTCGGGTCCGTCCAGGTCGGTGCGCCCGGTGCCCCCGTACAGCATCGACCCGCCGGTGAACACCGCCCGGACCCGCCCCGCGGCGTCGGCGAGCACGTAATTGACGTGGTGATGCGTGTGTCCGGGCGTGTGCACCACGGACAGCCGCATCGGCCCGGCGGTGAGCACGTCCCCGTCGCCGGCCGGCACTCGCTCGTAGCCGACCTGCGTGCCGGCCGGCATGACATAGGGCGCTCCGACTCTTCGAGACAGCTCCAGGCCGCCGCTCGCGTAGTCGTGATGCAGGTGCGTCTCCGCCACCAGCGCAACCACCACGCGGCGCTCGCGGGCCAGGTTGAGGACCCGGTCGATGTCCCGGGGCGGGTCGATGACAACCGCGACGCCCCCAGCGGAGATGAGATGACTTCGGGTGCCGGGACTCTTGGTCTCGATGATGTCGATCTGCACGCGACCTCCTCGGCGCCGTCCCGGTCACCCCGCAAGGGCGATCCGGCGGGCGATCGCACTACTAGTCTTTTTAGTTGGTTAACGGCTTAGTGGCGCGCGTCGTTCCGTCCGCCTGGCCGCCGGGCACGTGGCCGTAGAGCTCCGTGTAGCCGAACAGCGACGCGCCCATGCCCTGCTCGCGGTTCTGCGTGGTCTCGCACCGGGACTGCAGGCCTTGCGAGCACATCCAGCAGGTGCCGCAGGAGATGTTAAAAGGGGACGACGACGCGGTCACCGGCCTGCACCGCGGTCACCTGGGACCCGACCTCGCGGACGATCTCCATGGGCTCGTGGCCCATCACGTCGCCGACCGTCATGAACGGCGCCATGACCTCGATCAGGTGGAGGTCCGAGCTGCAGACGCCGCTCGAGGTGACCTCGATGATGAGGTCCGTCGGTTCCTGGATCACGGGGTCGGACGGTGGCCATCCGGACGGCTGCCCGGGCCGTGCCAGGTCACTGCGCGTATGCGCTCTCTCCTTCGTAAGGGCCGCGAATTGGCCCTTTCACAAGGGCCTTCCTGCCCCCGTGAGCCTGATCGCTCCCGCATCGACGGCGACGCGGCGAGTCGTCAACATTGTGTGAATCGGCAGCTACAGAAAGTCAAATAACAGTTGTGGAGTTTCGTGGCCTAAGTCACTAAATCGTGGGCGCCTACCCCTCTCTTCAGATCTCGAATCCATAACGGCGTGTTTACATGGGTCCCGCTCCTCTCCCCGGGAGTGCTTCTGCAATGCCCGTCAACGGAAGTCAGGTGCATGAGCTCGCTCCACCAGGACCGCCTCCTCGTCGAGGGATCGCAGCCCCGCAACGGGACCGCGTCGACCTTTCCTTCGGCCCGCGGCACCCGCCGTCGCGCCGTGGGTTCGACCGAGAAGCAGGCGACCGGCAAGGTTCCGACGCAGCGCCCGGGGACGGCGCAGCAGTCAGGGACCACGACGCCGCCGAAGACCACCGCGACCCGGAAGACCTCCACGGCGAAGACCACCGCCAAGGCCACCAAGCGCGCCACCGCCGGCAAGGCCGGCGAGAGCGCCGGCGCTCTCGCCGCCCGCGCGAAGACGGTGACGGTCAAGGCCGCTTCGGCCAAGGCGGCGATCGCGAAGGCGGCCACCACCAAGGCCGCCACCGCCGCCCGCGCTGCCGCGGTCACGGCGGTCGCCAATCGCACGGCGAGCGTCCGCGCCGCCCGGGCGACCCGCGCCGTCGCACCGGCCGCCAAGCCCGTCGTGACGAGGGCCGCCCAGCCGGTGGCTACCAAGGCGGCCGGGACGATGGCCTCGACGGCGGCCGCCACGACGCCGACGACGGCGAAGGTCGCAGCCACGACGAAGCCGGCTGCTGCCAGGGCCGCTCCGGCCAAGGCGGCGACTGCGAAGGCTGCGCCGGTCAGGGCCACGAGCCCGAAGGCCGTGGCTCTGAAGGCCGCGACCGTGAGGTCTGCGGCGGCCAAGGCTGCGAACGCGAAGGCTGCGGTCGCGAAGGCGCCGCGGCCCACCCCGTACAAGCGGACGCCGCTCGCCTCCGGGCCGCTCGCCCCCGAGGTCCTCGCCTCCGAGGTCCTCGCCCCCGTGGTCGACGCCGCGGACGTGCTGAGTCTCGAGACCCCGGAGGTCGTCCGTGCGGACGCCTCGCTCGAGTCGACGGCCACCGACGCTGCGACCGCCGTCCGACTGCCGCAGCTCCTGCGTCGTCGGCTGCCGTCGGTCCGTCGTCGTGCGGCGCTGTACCTGGCTGCCGCCCTCGTCGGCGCGCTCGGCGTCACCAGCATCACGACGGACGACCCCGAGGCGCAGGCTGCCGCGACCGTGAGCCAGTCCGTAAGCGTCGCGGAGCAGCTCGGTATCGAGGCGTCGAACCCGACCCAGGGGCTCACCGGGACGGCCGCGACCGACCGGCTGGGCGAGCTCGCGGCCAGCCGCAACGCCCGCGACGCCGAGCAGGCCGCGGCCGCCCAGGCGCAGGCCGAGGCCGACCGGCTGGCCGCTGAGGCGGCGGCCGAGGCAGCTCGTCCCAAGGCCGTCTTCCCCATCGAGGGGGCGCGGCTCACCAGCAAGTTCGGGCCGCGCTGGGGGAGCATGCACAACGGTCTTGACCTAGCGGCCCCCATGATGACACCGGAGTACGCCGCCGCGGACGGCGTGGTCCTGGAGGCCGGTCCGGCGAGCGGTTTCGGGCTCGCCGTGTACATCCAGCACGAGAACGGGGATGTCACCGTCTACGGCCACATGGAGGAGATCCTGGTCCAGGCCGGCCAGGTGGTGAAGGCCGGAGAATCTGTCGCCCTCGTAGGGAACCGTGGACAGTCCACCGGCCCTCACCTGCACTTCGAGGTGCGCTCGGGGGGCCCCACCGGGACGCCGATCGATCCGCTGGTGTGGTTGCGAGAGCGTGGTGTGAGCACCTGAGCCAACCGTCGTCTCTCGGCGCCCTCGGCCGGACCTTCGGCGGGGGGCGTCGTCGTTGCGGACCTGTACGTGGTCATGCGCGAACGGCTGAGAGCCCGTGATCAGGACCTATCCTTGACCGCCTCCTGGTGGCAATGACAGAGGGTCATCAACGACGGCCCGCCGTGGTTCTGTGCCTGACGCTGGCCATCCTGGGTGGCCGAGGTGCTGCGCGCACGGGGTGAGTGCCTGGGCGAGCGCTTCGACGTGGATCACGGCGTTCCCCAGTCGGATGCTCAAGTGAACGCCGCCGCGGGGCGTCTGTAGTCGACTGATCTCGGCAGTGGGACAGTGGACCGTCAGCAAAAAGGCACGCAGGAGGCGGCGGTGGAGCACGGGCAGCACCCGGGGATGTGGGTGCCCACTGAGCCGCCGAGCTGGGGCCGGATGTTCCTGGTGCATCTCGGGCCGTGGTCGGTCGTCGCCATCCTCAGCGTGGTGGGGCTGCTGGTCTACCTCGCCGCCGTCGTCCGGCTGCGCCGGTCGGGGGTGGCCTGGCCCTGGTGGCGGACGGCGGCCTGGGTCGCCGGCACCGCGTCGGTGTTCGCGGTCACCGGAACCTGGCTCAACGGCTACAGCATGGTGCTGTTCAGCATTCACATGGTCCAGCACATGATCCTGGCGATGATCTCGCCGCTGCTGCTCCTGCTCGGCTCGCCGGTCACCCTCGCGCTGCGCACCCTGCCGCGCGGCAAGGGCGCCGCCGGTGCGCCGCGGGCTCTGCTGCTCGACCTGCTGCACAGCCGGGTCGCGCGGTTCCTCGCCGCTCCGGGCTTCACCGTCCCGCTGTTCATCGCCAGCCTCTACGGCATCTACTTCACGCCGATCTTCGACTGGCTGATGAGCAACCCGGCGGGACACCAGTTCATGCTGGCGCACTTCCTGGTCACCGGACTGCTGTTCTTCGGTCCGATCATGGCCCAGGATCCGTGGCCGCAGCAGCACAGCCACCCGATGCGCATCCTGGAGCTCGTCGTCCCCGTGCCGTTCCACGCCTTCTTCGGCGTCGCCGTGATGATCGCCAGCACGTTGCTCGTGGACACGTTCGCCGCGCCGCCGTCCGAGTGGGGCATCGACCCGGTGGGCGACCAGGCCGTCGCCGGCGGCATCGCCTGGTCCTTCGGTGAGCTGCCCACGGTGCTCGTGCTAATCGTCGTCCTGGTCTCGTGGGCCGGCTCCGATGAGCGCCGGGCCCGGGCCCTCGACCGGGCCGCCGACCGCACCGGCGACGCGGAGCTCAAGGCCTACAACGCCCGCCTCAAGGCCCTGGCCGAGCAGCGACCGAACTGACGCGGCTCCGCAGGAGCGGCCTGAGAGGATGTGATCATGCCCGTCCCCCTGATCCTGGCCTCGGACACCCACCTGCCCAGGTGTGCGCGTGACCTGCCTCCCGGCCCCTGGACGGCGATCGAGGCCGCCGACGTCGTGCACGCCGGCGACTGGGTCGACGTCGCCCTGCTCGACGAGCTCGAGGCGCGGTCCCGGCGGCTGTTCGGCCAGCCGTGACCGGACCATCGCTCTGGGGCTGAGACATCGGCGTGCCGCTGCGCAGCCGTCCCTGAACGCGGCCTGAGGAATTGACGACGATGTTTCGACCGCCCTTCCTGCCAAACTGGCGGGAGTCGCCGACCGGCAGCCTCGCGTTGGGCTCACGACTGCGGTGGCCAGCCGCAGCGGTGGGGATCATCGCCGCCGCTGCATACATTCCCGTGATCCCCATACAGTGGAATGAGGCCACCTACCGGGGTGTCCTTTCCGTGCTCGGCGTGGCCGGTTTGCTCTTGCTGGGCGGGCTACTGCTGATCCGTGACGAAGCGCGCGTCTATGTGGCCGCCTCCATGCATTGCCGAGTGACGGTGCTGGGCCTGGTGTTCACGCGCTTGATGTCCCCCCTCCGGCCGGCCGAGAAGGGTGGAAGCTGGCTGGACGTGCTCGACATAGTGTCCCTGCTTTCGGCATCCGCTATGGCGGTCCTCTGTGGGCTGGTGGTCGCCATGCATCATCGAAGCAACCGAGCGGTTCTCGAAGCGACACGGCCGACGTCGTCAAAGCCTTGCTGAACGACGCCTCGGATCCCGACCAGCAGGCGATAACCGGGTCGGCCTTCCTCGGCAAACCGTCGCGGGACTGGGCCGTTGCTCGGGCCCGGGGTGGTGTTGCTGCCTGCATCCGATCAGGGGTGCCGCCGGGCACGACGGCACCGGCCACGACGCCACGATTACGTCCAGGGACGGGTGGAGGGGACGACTGCGGCGCTCCGACCACGGCCGCAGTGACCCGAGAAGTGGCCGCCGGCCCGAGGAGGGAGCACCTTCCGGGCTGGTCATCCTTCCGCGAACCTGACCATCTGATGCGCCAGGCCCTGTCCGTCGTGATGGAGGTTGCGGCCCCCGGAGTGGACGTTCAGCCGAAGCGGAGGAACTGGCGGACGTGCTGGGGCTCGAGGAGGTGTGCGACCTGTGCATCTGGACGCTGACCAGTGGCATGGAGGCCGCCACCGTGCACGTCATCGTCCACGATGGTGACGTGGATGGACACGCATCCTGGACCAGATGCGCCACACCCCGCCGGAGAAGTGCGGCGTGACGCACCCGACGATCCATATGGAACCGGAAGAGCACATCGAGGACCCTGCGGGATTCTGACCCGCTCGAGCCGGACATGGCTCATCGACGGGAGCGACCCGAGTTCGCGGGCGCCCGGCATTGCCGGGCGCCGGGTCCATCAGGGATGGGAGCCGGCTCTCCCTTTGCCGTGCGCTGCCCGGCTGTGCGGATGACCGATCAGCTTGACCGACATTCGGCTTGATCTCCCCACCCGCGTGGCCGATCCACCTACTAAGCCAGTTCGGACCGGGGCCGCGTGTGTGCCGTCGATCCTCTGCGGTGACCGACAACGCATCGTTGGCGCCACGGTGGACGCCGTCGGGGTGGTATCGAGGACGTCGAGTCCAGGAAGCAGGGGTCAATACATGGGCAAACCCGCGAAGTCGGCCGCGGAGGGCGCAGACGAGACCGCCGCTGGGCAAGGAAGGACCAAACTGCTGCTCGTATCTCTCGTGGTGCTGGTCGCTGCTGGCGGCGCCGCCTGGTTCTTCCTGTTCTCCGGAGGAACCGCAGAGGCTGAGGCGCCCGCGCCGGGGGAGGTGCTCACCCTCGAGCCGGTGGCGGTGAACCTGGCCGGTGGTGGCTACCTCAAGATCGGCGTCGCGCTCCAGCTCACCGAGGACGCCGCGGCGGAGGGCGAGGAGCCGGACGGGACGAAGGCCACCGACCTGATCATCTCGCAGTTCTCCCAGGCCCAGCCGGTCGACGTCGCCGGCGCCCGCGAGGCGCTCAGGGAAGCGTTGCAGCAGAAGATCATCGAGGCCTACGACGGTGCGGTCATGGGCATCTATTACACCGAGTACGTCACCCAGTAGACCGGTGGCGGCGACCGCGCCTCCCTCGGGGAAGGCCGCCGCTGACTCGCAACCAGCTCTCCACGCTCTCCGACATCCTGTCCTCCGACACGGTCGTGATCTATGCCGTCGCGGCACTGGCCGTCGCGGCGGCCTCCCCCGACGGGCGGCGGCCGACGGTTCGGAGCCCGGCGGTGGTCGGAGCCGGCTCCGGCGCCGAGCCGCCCGGCGAGCCGTCGCTGTGGGCTGGTGGGCATGGCCCCGACCCCCGTGCGCACTCTCGCCCATGCCGCTGTCCTCATCTCCCAGGAGCATGGCGACCGGTCGGGTGCCCCGCGGCGACATGTACGAGTTCGGCACGGCCGCGGTGCTGGCCGGCGTTCATGCCATCCTTGTCTTCGCGCTGCGCGTGGGCTGGGGCTCTTCGTCCTCGGCCCCGTGGTGCTCGACCTGGTCCTGATCGGGCTCTACCTCTTTGCCGAGTCGGGCCGCTGATCGCCGCGTTGCGCTCCGGCTGGCTGGCCGTGCGCTGGGGTTCGTGATCCTCGTCTCAACGGGGCTGCACTTCCTGCGGCGACGTCTCGTGACCGGTCGCGTCCACCGGCCGTCGGGATGTGGCGGCGACCGGTCCTCAGGTGGCGTCGGCCGGCTTCGAGGAAGCGCTTCCCGTCGCCGTTGTCAGCCCCGCCGTCGCGACCCTCACCCTGATGTACCTGCAGTTGAGGTGATGCCGGCGGTCGTCTGGAGAGGGCGCTGGTGCTTGCCTTCCGCGCATCAGCGCCTCCCTCGGCGGCCCGCATAGCGCAAGGAGCGGCCCAAGGCGCTCAGGGGTGCGGGTGGGGGGCGAGTCGTTACCCGACCGTGACAACTAAGCCGCTTCGTATTACCGTTCCGTCCGGTCCGGCCGGGCCGTGTTCCTCAATCCGAGGACCTCGGACGGACTCCGCCGAACCATCCGTGTCACTGGCCGGGTGGACCGGGGACCCACCGATCCCCTGGGGTGAATCCTGGCCGCGCGCCTGCGTGCGCACCAGGTAGGGCGTCTTCCAGCCCGAACCCGTCAGCTAACCCGGTAGGCGGTCAGGAAGAACGGAGAGCCGCCGTCTTGGCGACCCTGCACAACCGCGCCCCCCGCACGCTTCTTGTCTCTCGCTCGTCGCACGCTCGGCCCCGCCGCGGCTCGGGCCGGCGACTGCGCCATCTCCTGATCCCTACCGTGGCGGTCTCGGCGCTGCTCGTCGGTGGCGGGCTGCCGTCCGCGCTCGCGGCGTCGAGCGCCGCGGGCCAGGGCCAGCCGGCCAGTGACTCCCTCACCGCCGAGATCGAGCGGATCAACCAGCGTCTGGGGACCGCCGAGGAGCAGTTGCAGCGAGCGACCGTCGAGGCTGAGGCCACCGCGGACGCGTCCCGTGCCGCGCAGGCCGAGCTCGCGGCGGCCCAGTCGGCTGCGGCGACGGCCACCGCCGAGCTCGAGGCCGCGCAGGCCGCCGCCGCGCAGGCCCAGGACGACGTCGCGGTCCTCGGGCGGGAGGCGTTCATGGGATCCGCGCCCTTCGGCGATGCCGCCGTGCTGCTCGATGCGGCCGGTCCGGAGGAGGTGCTGCAGCGTGCCGCCACCTTGGAACTGCTCGGCGAGGACCGTGCCGCCCGCCTGGAGGCGTCCGAGGCCGCTCGGCAGCGGCAGCAGGAAGCCGACCGGGCGGCACGGGCCGCGGTCGCCGAGCGTGACTCGGCCGCGCGGACCGCGGCCGGGGCCGACGCGGCCGCCCAGGTCCAGCTCGCGGCATCCCAGCAGGCCTTCGACGCGGCCGCCGCGGAGAAAACGGGCCTGGAGCAGCAGCTCAAGGACGCCGAGACCCGGCTGCTCGCCGCCCGAGGCGCCACCGATCCGAACGCCGCTTGGGAACAGCAGCAGCGCACCCGCCTCGTCCAGGCCAGCGCCGGCGCGGGTGCGCTGGTGAACGGCCGGGTCACTTCCTGCTACGGCAGCCGCTGGGGCACCAACCACAACGGCATCGACATCGCCGCTCCCATCGGCACGCCCATCTTCGCCCCGGAGAGCGGGGTCGTTCTGCAGGCCGGCCCGGCCAACGGGTTCGGGCTGGCCGTCTACATCCAGCACCCCGACGGCACCATCACCGTGTACGGCCATATCAACCAGTACTTCGTGACCGCCGGCCAGACGGTGACCGCCGGCCAGCAGATCGCCGAGGTGGGCAACAAGGGCCAGTCCACCGGCCCGCACCTGCACATCGAGACACACACCGGCGGGCTGTACGAGAACCGGGTCAACCCCGCTCCCTGGTTGGCCGCGCGCGGCATCAGTTTCGGCTGCTGACCCCGCAACCGGCCGTGAAATTCCCATGTCTGGAAGAAGTTCGGGGACCGCCGACGACGACCAATGAACCGGACTAGCTTCTCCGCTTGCCTGACACGACGAGCCATGACGGTGGTGGTGCGCACACTCGGCCTCCTCCTCGTGGGCCAGGCCCCGGCCAGCACTCACCTCGAAGCCACCGCCGAGGGCGCACAGGCCGGCGCCGGACCGGTGCCGGCCTCGGTCCTCGCGGAGGCCGAGTCCACCACCGGCATCGTCGGGTGAAGAGACCGTTGCCCGCTGACATCGACCCAGACACGGTGTGCGTGGCCTCCGGCCCTACCGGCTGGGCCCTGACGTACACCCCGAGAGTCTTGTTGCAAGCCATTCGCAATATGCTGCGTGACGTGACGACTGCGAGCACAGTTGACGTCGGCCCGCTCGAGGGTCTCCCGATGACCGGCCTGTTCTCCAGGGTCGAGCGTCGCTCGATCGCGGGGATGGCCGCCTTTGTCCTGCTGCTGCACGCCGTCGGTTGGGGCGTCCTCGTCCTGGCCGTCGCACCGCAGGACTACCAACTCGGCAGCACCGGCGTCCTCGGCGTCGGAGTGGGCCTGACCGCCTACATGCTGGGTGTCCGACACGCCTTCGACGCCGATCACATCGCGTCCATCGACAACACGACGCGGAAGCTCGTCGGCGAGGGGCGCTCTGCGGTCAGCACCGGCTTCTGGTTCTCGTTGGGGCACTCCTCGGTGGTTTTCGCCGCCAGCCTGCTCCTGGTGCTGGGGGTGCGCTCCGTCGCCGGGGTGGTGCAGGACGAGAATTCCACGGTCGGGGAGACGCTGGGGCTCGTGGGCACCCTGGTGGCCGGGACCTTCCTTCTGCTCATCGGCTTGATGAACCTGGTCGCGGCGACGGGCATCTTTCGCGTGTTCCGGCGAATGCGTCGCGGGGAGTACGACGAGGCGGAGCTCGAGCGGCATCTGCACAATCGCGGCTTCCTGGCTCGGATCCTCGGCCGAATTACCCGGCGGGTGACCAAGCCGTGGCACCTCTACCCGGTCGGTCTGCTCATGGGTCTGGGCTTCGACACCGCCACCCAGGTCGCCCTACTGGTTCTCGCCGCGGGCTCGGCCGCCTTCGTCCTGCCCTGGTACGCGATACTCGTCCTACCCGTCCTGTTCGCCGCCGGCATGACTCTGTTCGACGCGGCAGACGGCGTGCTCATGACCCGGGCCTACGGCTGGGCCTTCCTCAAGCCGGTGCGCAAGGTCTTTTACAACCTGACGGTGACGCTGCTGTCGGTCGCCATCGCCCTCGTCATCGGAGCGCTCGTGCTCGTCGGCCTGGTGGTTGAACGGCTCGGCATCGAGACGGGCCCGCTGGCCTGGGTGGCGTCCCTGGACCTGGGGTACGTCGGCTTCGCCGTCGTCGGCGTCTTCGTGGCGGCCTGGGTCACTGCCCTGGCGGTCTGGCGCCTCGGTCGCATCGAGGAGCGCTGGTCCTAGTGGCCCATCCCCGTACGTCCGGCACTGCCTCTTCTGATGTTGGCCGGAACCCATGGGGGCGCCCGTCATGCGACTCGCCTGCCGGCTCGGTCTCCCGAGGAAGCATCCTGCGGCGTCGTCCCCGCCGCTCTTGTCGTTTCTCCCACCACGCGAAAGTGGCGGGGGCGGCCACTATTTAGGTCCAGATGCCACGCTGATCCTCGCTGACCGAATCATCCCCACCCAGCGACGCGCCTCACGCAGTGAGTCAATTGCGCAACAGTCCTTCCAAGCGTTGCCTACGGCACGCGTCGAATCACGGTGGGATCGCCCACTGACTGGATCTTGACAACATCACCGGGCTGAGGCGCGGCAATCATCTTGCCGTCACCCATGTATATCCCTACGTGGTCGATGCCGGGCCTCTCCGGCGAGTAGTCGAAGAACAACAGATCCCCCGGCCGGGCCTCGGCCATCGATGGGACCGCTCGTCCGGCCGTCGCCTGCTGAGCGGAGACGCGTGGGAGGTCTATGCCTTGGCTCTTGTAGACCAACTGGGTGAATCCGGAGCAGTCGAGACCTTTGGTGGGGTCGGTGCCGCCCCAGAGATAGGGCACCCCGAGATACTCCAGCGCCTTCGCTACGAGGGCGGACCCGCCGGCCGTTCCGGCGACCGGAAGCGCCAGACTGCTCGCGCCGGCAGATGAACTCACGGCGTTCGGGGACGGCAGCGGAGCATTCTGGCCCAAGCCGGCGGCGGTCGCCGCGGACGCCCAGTCGGTCGATGTCGCACGAGGTCGCGCCACCAGCGGTGCTAGCTGCGCCTGGATCTCGGCGATGCGCGACTGCACCTGGGCAAGGCCGTCCATCAGCGGGAGGTCCGCCGCAGCCGTCCCGTGCCGGCCGCAGCGTGAAGAGAGGTGCAGCTGCCGCCGGGGGAAGCCTGACCCATCATCCTGGGGTGCGTCGAAGTCACGATTAGACACGGTAGTAACCGTCGATGCAGGACGCCGGCAAGGCTCGCCGCAGGCTGGGCGCACCTTTCGTCCTCGGCCTCCGGGCGATCTTTGGACTACAAGAGGTCCCTCACTCAAGTCAACCCGCCGCGTCGCCGACGCTGACAGTGAATGCCTCGTGTCGTTGCGTGAAACAAGATGCGTGGCGGTTGTGCAGCGTGTTGCCTGTGTTACTAAGGGTGATAGTGGGACTCTGCTCGCGCTCACCGATACCGCCACCCTCTTCCCCAGGGAGCGAGCCATGCACTACCGCCGTCCTTTCGCCCCGGTCACCCTCAGGGTCACCGGGCGGCCCGGTTCCCGCTGGCCGGGAGCGGGCGGTCCGAGCCGCCGCCGTCCGCTGCGGACCGCGCTGGTCGGTGTGCTGGTCGGCGTCGCGCTCGTCGGCTCTGCGACGCCGACGATTGCCGCTCCGGCGCCCCCGAACCCGACGGACGGCCAGATCGGTGCCGCGCAGACCGAGCAGGAGGCTGCGGCCGCCGAAGTCGGCCGTATCGCCGGCCTGGTCGCCGTGGCCGAGGCCGAACTCGAACGCGTCGGCATCGAGGCCGAGGCCGCAGGAACCGCCTACATGCTCGCCGAGGAAGCGCTCGTGCAGGCCCAGTCGGTGGCCGAGCAGATGGCAACCGAGCTGCAGACAGCGGCGGCAGCCGTCTCCGCCGCGGAAGCCCGCATCGCCCGGTTCTCCCGTGACAGCTACATGGACGGGTCAATGCTGTCCACGACGGCCGCGCTGTTGGACTCCGAGGGCCCCGGGGAGCTGATTCAGCGGGCCGCCCTGCTCGACTATGTCGCGGCCAACGAGGTGGACGTGCTGAGCGAGCTCCAGGTGGCCAAGGTGGCCCAGGCCAACGCCGACTCCGCCGCCCGCGCGGCCCGGGACGAGATGGCCGCCGCCGAGGAGGCGGCGCAGGCCGCCAAGGCACAGGCGGATGCGCAGCTGGCCGCCCAGCAGGGTGCCTACGCCGAGGTGGCCGCGCAGAAGGCGATACACGAGGCAGAACTGCAGGCCGCGCAGATCAGGTTGCTCGAGCTGCAGGGGGCACGGAACGCCTACCAGCAATGGATGGCCGAGAAGCAGGCCGAGGAGGCCGCCGCCGCAGCGGCAGCGGAGCGGTCTGCCCGGGAGGCCGCCGAGGCGGCTGCTGCGGCCCGGAACAACAGCTCCAGCGGTGGCGGTTCGGGTGGGTCGTCCGGCTACGCCAAGCCGTTCTCCGGACGGGTCACCAGTTGCTTCGGCGCACGCTGGGGCACCTCGCACAACGGGCTGGACGTCGCCTCCCCCATCGGCACCCCGCTGTATGCCCCCATTTCGGGAACCGTCAAGCGTGCGGGGTCGGCCACCGGCTTCGGGCTGGCCGTCTACCTGCTCGGCGACGACGGTGCTGTGTACGTCTACGGGCACATCAACGACTACTTCGTGCGCACCGGGGACCGTGTGGTGGCCGGTGAGCAGATCGCGGAGGTCGGGAACAGGGGCAACTCGACCGGGCCGCATGTGCATTTCGAGGTGCACCCGAACGGGGCCATGTACAGCGGAGCGTCCAATCCGGTTCCGTGGCTGAACGCCCGCGGCATCCACGTCGGTGCCTGTGGAGGCTGACGTCGCCGGTGCGGACAGATCTCGCTCGTCTCGTAGATCTGGTGCTTGATGGACTGCCCCTGTCGCGGACCGAGGTGCTGGATGTAGATGGCGTTGCCGCTGCTTTGCCGCTGGCCGGACCGGCGCGCAGAACTGTATCTGCGGCGGCCGCGCCCTCCGGCGCCATCACCGGCGCTGCGATGTCGATCCCTAGTGCATCTCGCCCCATCGCATGGCGAACGACGTGGTGAGGACGCTCTGGAGAGGGAGCGTGCGTTGCTCGGCTTCCTCGGCCTCCCGCTCGGCTGGGCTCGGCTCGGACATCATCGAATCGGAGCGTCTGCGGCCACCGACTGGCTTGCCGTCGCGACACCCTGCTCTGGTCGGGTGTTGGTGAGCTGGGCGCCGGTGACGGCGACGGTGAGAAGGAGCGGACCGCGTCCCGCCAAGGACGCCGGTGGACCAAGTCGCGGACGATGCCCTCGGGGTTCTTCGGCACGTCGAATGTTCCGATCCACGCTGCGCAGCTCTTCGGCTACTATGCGGCATAGTGGTCGTGAAGAGCACGTGATGGGCCAGCAAACGGGCAGGCGCGCAGCATCACGCGGGAGCGGCCGGCTCTCGTACGGGCGGGCACCACCGGGCTCCCGCACCGTTCTCGCAGGATCGGAACGGAACCGGCCACATCGCACCCCAACCTTGGGAGAACTGAGTGCCCGGCGCGGAATCCAATGGCGGTCAGGCACGATGGCGCACCGTCGCCCGCTCCATCGGGGAAATCCTCGTGACCGGTGGTCTCGTGGTGCTCCTGTTCGTCGTCTACGGACTGTTCGTGACCGACGTGCTCACCGACCGCCAGCAAGACCAGTTGAACAAGAACCTGCGTCAGGAATGGACAGCGGAGGCCGAAGCCCCGACGGCATCGCGGGTGAGCATCCTGGGCGACGCGTTCGCCGTTCTGCACATCCCCCGGCTGGGCGCCGACTACGAGAAGGTCGTGCTCGAGGGCACCGCCGAGGAACAGCTCGCGCAGGGGCCGGGCCACTACGAGGGGACGGCGCTGCCCGGTGAACAGGGCAACATGGCGCTCGCGGGTCACCGAGTCGGTAAGGGATCGCCGTTCCTGGACCTCGACCTGCTGCGGCCGGGTGACCCCATCGTCGTCGAGACCGCCGACCGTTGGTTCGTCTACCGGGTGTTGGGAGACCCTGCGACGGGCGACTTCACCACCGACCCTAGCGGGATCCCCGGACAGCAGATCGTCCGCCCGTCCGATATCGAGGTCATCTCGCCGACGCCCAATGGACCCGAGAACGGTCCGCCGAGCGGGGCGTACCTGACGCTGACCACCTGCCATCCCAAGTATTCCGCGCAGCAGCGACTGATCATCCACGCCGGCCTGGATGGCGCTGGCCTCACCAAGGTCGAGGCGCCAAACGGCCCGCCGGCCCTGCGCGAGAGCTGAGAGGACCCGGATGTACCCCTGGATCTGGCGTCACCTGCCGGGCGGCACGGCGATCAAGGCCGTGACCGCTCTGGTCCTAGTGCTCGGCGTCTGTGCGCTGCTGCTGTTTGTCATCTTTCCCTGGGTGGAGCCGCATCTGCCGTTCAACAACGTGACAGTCGGCGACTGATCATGCCCATCGACGACGGCTTCGGGAATGTGCACCCTCGGCGGCCAACAACCCAGTGACACGACTTCTCCAAAGTTGACGCCACCCATTTGAGTCACGGCTGAGGGTGGAGGAGTGCTGTCGCAGCTGAGAACCTCGTGCTGTTGACCAAGCGTCGCACGCGAGGACGGCTGAGGTCAGCGAGGTGTCGCCGGCTAGGACGATGTCGGTGCAGAGCTCGGCAAACTTGTTCACCTCTCCGAGGCGCTCATCGCCTCAGATCAGGTGCCAGGGGAGAAGTCGGGTGAGGCTCCATGCTGCGTCAGCAACCATCCTGTGCTCTACCCCGAATACGGCGGGTCCCTACCGCCGACTTCCTAGACGGTGATGACCCGCTCCGTCGTCCACCACCTCACCCACTATCGAGCATAGTGCAAGAGTGTGATCGTCAAGCGACCACGGCAACCGACGACGTTAAGAACCAGCCATCCAGCGACTGCTGGCAGCGCCAGGAGATTCGCCGCCGCACTGAGGTGGTCGGCATTTTCCCCGATCGCGACGCCGTCATCGGCCTGGTCGGTGCCGTCCTGGTCGAACGGCACGAATGAATCGAAGGCCGCCGCTACTTCGGCCTGGACGTCCGCGCCTGGCTGCCGACTCCGTCCGGTCACCAACAACGCCACGGCACCAGGCGCCAGGCGGTGACCACCCCGACCATCCCGGCGCTCAGCGCCTGACCAAACGCAGCAGATCACCGTGGTGTGGCGGTCCCTTGTACGCCACGTCAGTGGGCTTGATCGACGCCCGGTCCAGCTCGGACGAAGCAGAGCTCTTCCTCGCTATGCGCCTGCCTGCGGAGGCACGCGTCGGCTCACGGTTGCCCGCTATCCGACGACCTGCTGGAGCCCGCGGCCACACGGCATGCACGGGACGGGTGCGTGCTCCTGCGACGCGTGTGGCCCGCGTGATGCCACGGTGCACTCTGCCGAGCGCGCCGCGCCTTGCTGTCGACAGTGGTTCCCTACGGTGCGGTTACGACGCGCACGGAACGCGGCCCCTTCCCCGGGCCCGGCGCAGCGGACGGAGGCGACCGGTGCAGTTCTCGCGCACGATCACCGGGCGTCGTCCGCGTGCGGTCCTCGCGGTCGGAGCGCTCCTGATCGTCGGGGGTCTGCTGTCACCGCCGGCCGCCTTCGCCGAGCCCGGGACGACCGCGGAAGCCATGGAACAGGTGCGGCAGGCGGCCCAGGAGCTCACTTCGATCGACGCGCAGATCGACGAGGCCGAGGTGATCGTCGCGCGCTTGCAGGAGGCGTCGCGCGTTGCCGCCGCCGAAGCAGCCGACGCCCGGCGCAGGCTCGACTCCTTTGAGCCGCAGTTGCGCGCCATCGCTCAGAGTGGCTACATCGGCGAGAACCAGTCGCGGGTGGCGGCCTTCCTCACCAGCGGCTCCGCGACTGATCTGGTCCAACAGATGGCGACGCTCGACGTGATCGCCGATCGTACGAACGCGATCGTCGCCGAGGTCGCCCTTCTTCAGGACGCGGCCGAGCTGGCGGAGGCGGAGGCGGACGAGGCCGCCGTGACCGCCGAGGCCGCGCTCGGCCAGCTGCAGGCGCAGCAGGTGGACGTGCAGGGGCGGATCGAGCAGTACGAGTCCGACTTCGCCCGGCTCACCGCGGAGGAGCAGGCCGCCGTCACCACCGCGATCGCCGGTCCGACGCTGGCTGCGCCGACTGTCGCCGAGCTGCCCGTCGTGCCGGGCAGCGCAATCGCCACGGTCATCGAGACCGCCCTCGCTCAGGTTGGCGACCCCTACGTGTGGGGAGCGTCCGGGCCGGATGGCTTCGACTGTTCCGGCCTGACGTCCTATGCGTATGCGGCTGCGGGGGTGTCCCTGCCGCGCGCCAGCCGGTCGCAGGCGACCGTGGGTCGGGAGGTCTCCCGAGCAGAACTGCAGCCGGGGGACCTCGTGTTCTTCTACAACCCGATCAGCCACGTAGGTCTCTACATCGGCAACGGCCAGATGGTGCACGCCCGGACGTTCGGGCAGCCTGTCGCTGTTACGACCGTTGATCAGGCCGGGTACCGGTTCGGGCGCCGCATCGTCGGTGGATAGCGAGAGTGCAGCCGGTGCCACACCGTCGTTACTGCACCTGCGGCTGATGGGGTCTCCAACGGGGATCTGTGTCCGTCTGGTCCGCTGCGGGTTCGCTGCACCACCAGCCGTGGCGGCCTGACGCCATTCGCTGACCCCAGTGGAACTGTGTCGACTGCGACTCATCGGGGCCGGCGTCGTGAGATCAGGGCGGTGCCTTCGTAGCCCAGCACCAGGCGTTTGTCGGACAATGGTCGGTCGAGTCCGCTGACGTCGTGTATCGACGGCCGGTCAGCGTGATCTGCTCAGTGGGCGTTCCTGGACAGCCCGGACGTCTCCCAAAGACGGATGACGGCGTCGGACGGGAGCTCCAGGTCGTCGTGGGTGACGCACACGACTACCCGACCGGTCAGCGCAGACCGCAGGTCACGAACCAGGGCGTCCGCGGTGGGCCGATCCAAGTGTGCGGTCGGCTCGTCGAGCAGCACGACGTCCCGGTCCGCCAGCAGCGCCCTGGCCGCCGCAAGTCGGCGTCGCTCACCGCCCGACAGCGCGGTGCCGCCGGCGCCCACCGGGGTGTCCAGGCCGTCTGGCAGGGCCGCGAGCAGACCGCCGAGGCCGGTCGCGGTGAGTGCCGCGCGCATCCGGGTCTCGCCGTCCGGTCCGTCCAGCTCGCCGCGCGGAGCGGCCATCGCCAGGTTGCCCCGGATGGTCGACGCGAAGACGTGCGCTTCCTGCGGCAGCCAGGCCATCCGCGCCCGCAGGTCCGTGCCGGCCAGCCCGGCGGTGTCGGTTCCGTTCACGGTGTAGCTGCCGCCGTGCGGGCGGAGCGCTGCCATCAGGACGGCGAGGAACGTCGACTTGCCGGTCCCGGACGGGCCTCGGACGACGAGCCAGTCCGCGCCGGCCCGTGCGGAGGCGTGCACCCCGCGGAGGACGTCGGGGCCACCCGGCCAGCCGGCGGTGAGGTCGTCGACGTCCAACTCGCGCGCCGGAGCCGGCACTGGCCTGGCGTCTGCCGGATCGGCGGGGACGGGCGCGGTGACGACGGCGTCGATGCGGGCCTGCGCGTCCGCGAGGGCGCCGCGCCGCTGCAGGCCGCCGATCATCCCGGCCAGCGGCTCGGCCAGGCCGAGCGGGGCCAGCGCCAGGACGGCGAGGGCGGGTCCGGTCAGGCCGCTGCGCGCACCGACGGCCGTCGCGAGCACGGCCGCCAGGCCCGTGCCGAGCACGACCAGGCCGGTGCCGACGGCGCCGGCCCGGGTGCCGGTGCTGGCCGCGGACGCCTGCCGGTGGGCCAGCCGGTCGAGATCCCCGGCGACCTGCTGGGCCAGACCGTGCGCCCGAAGGTCCGGCACGCCGTGCAGCACCGTCGTCGTCTCCTGCAGCGCGGCGACCCGGAGCGCGCTCTCGGTGCGCGCTGCGCCGGCGTCCACGTGGCGGTGGACCAGGAGGACGAGGGCGACCGTGGCGCCCAGCACCAGCGCGACCGTCCCGGCGGTCGCGGCGTCGATGATCGCGAGGGCGACGACCGTGCCGGTGGTGACGACCCCCGCCACCAGGATGGGTGGCCGCACGCGGACGGTGAGGTCCTGGACGACGCCGACGTCCCCGACCACGCGGGCGAGGGCCGAGCCCGGGGTCCGCTCCGCCGCGATGCCCTGGGCGGCGAGCGCCGCCCAGACCCGGACCCGCGTGGCGGCGGCCAGCCGGAGAGCGGCATCGTGCGCGGTCATCCGTTCCAGCCAGCGCAGCACGGCCCGGCCCATGCCGAAGAAGCGCACGCCCACGATGGCGACGAGCAGGGTCAGGACGGGCGGCATCTCCGCGGCCCGGACGATCAGCCAGCCCGAGACGGCGGTCAGCGCGATCCCGGCTCCCGACGACAGCGCTCCCGCGAGGACAGCCCGACGCAGCGAACGCCCCGGGCCCGCCCCGTCGTCCCCCGACGGCGCGACGTCGACGACGGCACGCGTCCCCCCCGCGGGGAGCGGACTCCCGGCGACGACGCTCCGTTCGGGGGTCGGCGCGTGGGAGGGGAGGTCGACGGTGCGGTCGGTGAGCTCGGCGAGCAGGGGGTCGTGGGTGATCAGGACCGTGGTGACGGTGCCGCGGAGGCCGAGCAGCGCCTCCGCGATCACGGCACGGGCGTCGTCGTCCAGGTGCGCGGTCGGCTCGTCCAGCAGCAGCAACCGGGCGCCGCGGCGGATCCGCACCAGGGCGCGCGCGAACGCCACTTTCTGCAGCTCACCGGGCGAGAGCGAAGCCGGGGTCCGGCCGGCGAGCGCGGATGCGCCGACCCGTGCCAGCGCCTCGACGACGTGGGCCTCGCCGACGATCTCGTCGATCCCCGGGTCCGAGCCCGCGTGCCGGCGCAGTTCATCCGCCACGGTGGCACCGGTGGTCCGCGGGAACTGCGGTACGTAGGCCACCGCAGCCGGGACGCCGTCGACCGTCCCCGCGACCACTGATTCCGCGTCGACAGCGCCGGCGAGGACGGTGAGGAGGGTCGACTTGCCCGAGCCGCTCGCGCCGCTCACGGCGACGAGCTCACCCGGGCGGACGGCGAGATCGACCGGGGGTAGCGCAGGCGTCGAGCGCCCGGGGTAGCTGACCGTCAGGCTGCGGACGGCGATGTCGGCGCCGCGGGGGTCGTCGTCCACGGGCGGCGCCGGCGCAGAGGTCGACGGTGCGGCGAGCACCGCCCGGGCCTCGGCGGCGGCGAGCGCGGCGTCCTCCGAGGCGTGGTGGGCCGCGCCCAGGGCCCGCAGGGGCGCGAACGCCTCCGGGGCCAGGATCAGCGCGGTCAACCCGAGCGCGAGCGCCATGTCGCCGTGCACCAGCCGCAGGCCGACGGTGACCGCGACGAGGGCGACAGAGAGCATCGCGATCAGCTCGAGCACGAGCGCGGAGAGGAAGGCGATCCGCAGGGTGGCCAGCGTTCGCGTGCGGTGGGCGTCGCCGAGGCGGGCCAGCGCTGCGGCCTGGTCGGCGGCACGGCCCAGACCGGCCAGCACGGGCAGTCCGCGCACCAGCTCGGCGACGTGCGCGGCGATCCGGTCCAGCGCTCGGGCGGAGTCGGCGGTCGCGTTCTGCGTGTACTTCCCGACCAGCACCATGAACACCGGCACCAGTGGCAGGGTGACCGCCACGAGGACGGCGGACAGCAGGTCGGTCCAGGCGAGGGCCAGCAGCAGTGCCGGGGGGACGACGAGCGTCTGCGCCAGCGCCGGCAGGTAGGAGCTCAGGGCCGGCCCGAGATCGTGTAGCCGGGTGGTGGCGAGCACCGCGGCCGGACCGGGACCTCCGGCCGTGCTCACGGCGGCGGGGGAGGTGGCGAGCCGGTCGAGGAGATCGCGGCGCAGCCGGTCCTCGGCACGGCGGGCGTCGCGGGCGGCGAGGACCTCGCCGGCCGTGCCGGCGAGCGCGCGCATTACGACCCCGGCAGCGGCGAGGACCAGCGGGGTGCCGACGTCTCCTTCGGCGTAGCCGGTCACCCGTGCGACCGCGTGCGCGAGACCGGCCGCCAGCAGGACGAGCCCGGCGGTCTGCGCCAGCGCGGCGAGTGACGCACGCACCAGCGCACCGGTCAGCCCTGGGACGCCGGCCAGCGCGGGCAGCGGGCCGCGGCCGACGGGGGCCGGGTCTCCGCTCATGCGTGGGCCTCGGCCGGTTCCTCGTGCACCGGCTCGGCGGTCAGCCGCTTCCGGAACACCCAGTAGGTCCACCCTTGGTAGCCCAGGACCACCGGGAGCCCGATCCCGGCGGCCCAGGTCATCACCGTGAGGGTGTAGTCGCTGACCGAGGCGTCGGCGATCGTCACGTCGAACGCGGCGTCGATCGTCGAGGGGACGACCACCGGGTAGGCCGCGCCGAAGATCGTGGCGGCCGCGGCGACGAGCATCGCGCCCCAGGCGGCGAAGGCCTGACCCTCGCGACCGACAGCGATCCGCGCCCAGGCCACCACGACGGCCAGGGCCGCGATCAGCCACAGCACCGCGGTGGCCGGTGTCCCGTAGCGTAGGTGCACGATGGCGGCCCACGCCAGCAGCGGCAGGGCCGCCACGGGGGCCCAGCGCCGGGCGAAGGTGCGGGCGGCGACGCGCAGCGGCCCGTCGGTCTTCAGCGCCAGGAACATCGCGCCGTGGACCAGCGAGAACGCCAGGACCGAGACCGCCCCCAGCAGGGCCGCCCAGCTCAGCCCGGCGAACGCGCCGCCGACCCGGTTGCCGTCGGCGTCGATGGGCAGGCCGAGGGTCGTGGCCCCGAGCGCGGCGCCGATGCCGAGGGCGGCGATCAGCGAGCCCGTGGTGATGACCCGGGTCCAGGTGGCGTCCCATTCGGGGGTGTGGTGGGAGTGCCGCCATTCGAAGGCCACCGCCCGGATGATCAACCCGAACAGCATCAGCACGAACGGCAGGTAGAGCGCGGGCAGCCAGGTGGCGTACCAGCCGGGGAAGGCAGCGAACACCGCGCCGACCGCGGTGATCAGCCAGACCTCGTTGCCGTCCCACAGCGGACCGATGCTGCGCAGCATCAGGTGCCGGTCCGACCTCCGGCGGCCCAGCACCGGCAGCAGTGCGGCGACGCCGAAGTCGAAGCCCTCAAGCAGCAGGAAGCCGATCCAGAGCACCGCGACGGCGGCGAACCAGAGGGTCTGCAGGTCCATGGTCAGCTCCAGGTCAGGGGGCGGTGGGGCGGGACTCAGTAGGCGAACGAGAGGACGTCGTCGTCGCGGTCGGGCCGCTTCTGGCCGGTGCCGTCCGGAACGTCGCCGTCCGGATCGCCGTCCGGGGGGAAATCGGCCACCGGTGCGCCGTCCCCGGTGGTGACGCCCCGTCGGACGAACCGGGTCAGCAGCCACAGCTCGACGACGGCGAGCGCGCCGTAGACGAGGGTGAGGGAGATCAGCGACGTCCAGACCTCGGCGGCCGAGATGCCGGGTGAGATGGCCTGCGCGGTGAAGAAGTACACCTGCTCGTCGACCGGCACGTCGGGGTTCGGGTAGACGACGAACGGCTGTCGGCCCATCTCGGTGAAGATCCAGCCGGTCGCGTTGGCCAGGAACGGCGCGGCGACGGCGAGCAGGGCGCCGTAGACGCCGATCCGCGAGGTCGGCACCCGGGCCTTCCGCGTCGCCCACAGCGCGTACGCCGCGACACCGGCCGCCACTGCCCCCATGCCGATCATCAGCCGGAAGCTCCAGTAGGTGACGGCCAGGACCGGGGTGTAGTCGATGCGCTGGCCCGCCTTGTCGCCGAACGACGGGTCGTCGGGGTAGGTCGCGCCGTAGACCGCCGCGTACTCCTCCTGCAGCTCGTTCACGCCGGGGACGGCGGTCGAGAAGTCGCCGTGGGCGAGGTAGGAGAGCAGGTAGGGGACGGTGATCGAGTGGACGTCGTCGCACTCGTTCGAGCCGAGCTTGCCCCAGGCGAAGATCGAGAACGACGCCGGCGCCTCCGTCTCGCAGAGCGCCTCGGCCGAGCTCATCTTCAGCGGCTGCTGCTGGTACATGAGCTTGCCCTGCCAGTCGCCGGTGAGCGCGACCAGGACGAAGGCGGCCAGCGAGACCCAGCCGCCCAGCCGCACCGAGCGGCGCCACACGGTGTGGTCGACGTCGGTGGTCGGCGCGTTCGCCAGCTTCCGGCGGCGCAGGTGCCACAGCCCGATGCCGACGAGCAGCGCACCGGCGACCATGAGCGCGGCGACGATCGCGTGGCTGAAGGCGGCCAAGGCGGTGTTGTTGGTCAGGACGGCGAGGAAGTCGACCTGCACCGGCCGGCCCGTCTCGTCGTCGGTCAGGACGCCGACCGGGTGCTGCATCCACGAGTTGGCCGCGATGATGAAGTACGCGCTCACGATCGAGCCGATCACCGCGGCCCACAGCGTGGCCAGGTGCACCTTCTTCGGGATCCGACCCCAGCCGAAGATCCACAGCCCCAGAAACGTCGACTCGAGGAAGAACGCGAGCAGCGCCTCGAGTGCGAGCAGCGAGCCGAACACGTCGCCGACGAACCGGGAGTACTCGCTCCACGCCAGGCCGAACTGGAACTCCTGCACCAGACCGGTGGCCACGCCGAGCACGAAATTGATCAGGTAGACCCGACCCCAGAAGCGGGTCATGCGCAGCCACTCGGGCTTGTCGGTCCGCACCCACATCGTGTGCATGACGGCGACCAGGATCCCCAGGCCGATCGTCAGCGGGACCATCAGGAAGTGGTAGACGGTGGTGATCCCGAACTGCCAGCGCGCGATGTCCAGGACGTCCACGGTCGGGTGCCTCCTCGGCGAGCTACGATCGACCTATTCTTTCTACGCGGCGTAGAAGAGATTTTCTACAACAGGTAGAAGAACCGGCCGTGAGACGCACGACAGGAGGGGCCGTGGCCTCGCTCGGAGAGCTGGAACGGGCCGTCATGGAGCAGCTGTGGGCGGCCGGCGGTCCCGTCGCGGCGACCGCCCTGCGCGAAGAACTGGCTGGTCGCGGCGTTGCGCTCACCACCGTGCACACCGTGCTGACCCGCCTCCAGCAGAAGGGCTTCGTCGTCCACGACGACGGTCGGCCGCGGCTGTTCGCCCCACGGGCGAGCCGCGAGGACCACGCCGCCGAGCTCATACACGAGGTACTCGGCCAGTCCGCCGACCGGCAGGCCGTGCTGGCCCGCTTCGTCGGCAGCGTCAACGCCGACGAGGCCCAGTTGTTGCGCGAACTGCTCAGCGGCGCGGACGACGCGGCGCGCTGATATTGCTCGGCGACCCGACGATCGACGTGCTGCCCGCCACCGCGGTCTCGCTCGCTGTCCTGGCCGCGCTGCTGGCCTGGCCGGTTCCCGCGCTTCTCGGCCGCTCCGGGTGGCCGCTCCGCGATCCGCTGGTCGGGCTCGTCTGCTGGCAGGCGATCGGCCTCGCCGGTGGCCTGTCGATGATCGGGGCGCTCGTCGTGCACGGGTTGGCACCCTGGGGCGACTCGCTGCCCGAGGCGGCAGAGTCGCTGCTGCGCCTGTCCCCCGCCACGGACCCGGTCCGCGGGGACCACTGGGTGGCGCTGACCCTGGCCGGGGTGCTCGCCGTCGAGCTACTGGGCGTGCTGGGGCTCTCCGGCGTTCGGACGTCCCGGACGCGGCGGCGGCACCGTGCCCTGCTGGAGCTGGTGGTCGAACCCGCCGGTCGTCTGGCCGGCGGGCTGCCGGACACCCGGCTGCTCGACCACCCGGCGCCGGTGGCCTTCTGCATCCCCGGTGTCCGGCCGCTGTTGGTCCTGTCGTCCGGGATGGTGGCCGAGCTGGACGAGCATCAGTTGGCCGCCGTCGTTGCACATGAACGTGCCCACCTCCGGGAGCGCCACCACCTGCTCCTCTTGCCGTTCGTCGCCTGGGAGGCGGCGCTACCGGTGCTGCCCGCCGCGGCCCGGGCTCATGCGGCGGTGCGCGCGTTGGTGGAGATGCGGGCCGACGATGTCGCCCTGGCCTCGTTGACCGATCTGACGCCGCGGCAGACGCTGGCCCGCGCGATCGTCGCGGCTGCGGCCGCCGGCGGGTCCGGGGGCAGGGAGGGAGTCCCGGACGGTGCGCTGGCCGTCACCGGCAGCGCGACCGCTGCCCGAGTCGTACGGCTGCTGGAGCCAGCCCGGCCACTGCCGGCCGCGGCCCGGTGGGCGGCGCTGCTCTGCGCCGGCATGCTGCTGCTCGCGCCGACCGCACTGCTGCTGCTACCCGCGGTCTGACGGGCATCCCGGGTCGGCGCGCGCAAAGGCGGCGCAGTGGCCGCGAGCGCGCGGCTGACCGCGCGGGACTGGCCGTTCGGTCGGCCGTCCGGCTTCGCTGCGAAGCACGCGGCCCGTCCACTGCGGGCGGACTCGCGGGGTCGTCGCAACGCTGACGAGATCCCTGTGCCAGCTCGAGCTCCATAGTGCGGGCGGGGCTGCGCCAGCCGAGGCGCTTACGTGGACGATCGTTGAGCCGTCGCTCGACTGCCCGCAGTCGGCAGCGGTGAAGCTGGGGAGGTCGCTGCCTGCGGGGAATTACTGGCGGATTAGCCCCGGATTAGCCCCGTTTGTGTTCTCGTTCGTCCCGCGATTCAGGGGCTGGCGGGGTGGGCGAAGAAGATGCCGTCGGCGAAGTATTCGGCGAGCAGGTCGTGGCGGGCCATCTCCGAACCCTGGTCCCAGGTCAGCGTCTGCCGGGCCAGAGCGGGCAGCTCGTGCAGCACGGGGAGCATCGCGACCCGGCTCAGGGCAAGATCCTCGGAACGACTTCCCGGAGTGCGTGCTCCTTCGGTTGGCGAACGTCCGGCGTCGGAGGGACCGGGGTGGGCATGGTCACGTCCATGAGGACGACGACTGGTCGGACACTCATAGCGAGATTGAGGCCGAGAACGGCGATGTGCTCGATCAATTCCTGTGGGTCGGGGAGGACGACGCTGACTGGCTGGCCGGTGGCTCCTACCTTGTCACCCGCCGGATCCGCATGCTGATCGAGGACTGGGACGAGGTGCCTTCGTCACAGCAAGAAGCGGCATGGGACGCACGAAGAAGGCGGGTGCGCCGTTGGGCCAACGTGAGGAGTTCGACGTGACCGACCTTTCCGCGGTCCCGGACCGCTGGTCTGCGATGCCGCAGGAGTCGCACGTCTTCCTGTCGCCCGAACGATGCGGGAACGGCCATGCTCCGCTGCGGCTACAGCTTCGTTGACGGCACCGACGGTTCTGGCCGCCTCGACGCCGGTCTCTTCTTCATGGACCAACCGGCGGAACCCGGAGACCGGTTTCGTGCAGGTGCAGCGGAACTTGGCCGGGACGCGCTCAACCGGTTCATCCAGCACACGTCCTCAGCCGTGTTCGCCTGCCCGCCGGGGGCCGCGATGCCGACGACTGGTGGGACAGGACGCTCTTCCAAGACCTGACCGCAGATTGACCTGACCGCAGATTCAGCGGGCTGTGTTGGCCTCGATCACCCGCTGGTCGTTCTCAGCCGGGATGGCGGGACGGAAGCGGCGCACTGCGGCCGCCGCGCCCAAGAGGAGGCCCAACCCGCCAAAGATCAGCAGGGCCACGGTCAGTCGTGCCAACCCAACCGGCCCGCCGGTGATCACGTTCGCGCTCCACAGGATGTCCACGTCGGGCAGGCCTTGGACGAGCAGCATGAAGCCGGTGATCCCCGCGAGCATCCCGGCGAGTAGGTCCCTTCCGCTCAGGGCTGCGCGGACCCCGACCGCCGCGACCCCGGCGAGTACCAGCGTGGGCAGTGACGCGCCGCCCATGGCCAGGGCCCGGTCCATGGCGCTGAGGCCTGGCTGCGGGGTCGCCACCAGATGCCAGACCGCGGCTGCGGTGGATGCCAACAGCAGGCTGGCTAGCGGCCGCGCGGTCTTCCCGCAGAGGCCGGCCAGCAGGCCCACGATCGGGATCAGCAGGTACAGCGGCCACCACATCGCTCCATTCGGCGGCGGCGACCACGTAAGCTCGCCATCGACGGCCACGGCTGTGTCGCCGTAGGCCAGAGGCACCTGCCAGTTGATGATCGTGTGCTCGGACTCGGGGTTGGCGGCGACCTGCGGAGGGGGGCTGGCCAGCATCCAATGGGTTCGGTGGTCGTGCCATGAGTACTCCGGCTGCGTGGACACCTGTTGCCAGTCCGGGGTTGCACGGGGGTCGGCGTTGACCGGAAGCGTGGTGTCGCCGTCCCGGCGGATGTTGAGGTAGGTGGCCGGGCTGTTGGCGTTGCGCCAGACACCGTCGGGGCCGATGCGGAGGTACTCCTCGTCGGAGTAGCCGAAGACGGTGACGGTCACGGACGACCCGTTGAGCAGTTCGAGGCTGTCGCCGAATTCGGTCACGCGCAGGCTGACGTCGGGCATGGGCTCCGACGTCGAGAGCACCCGCCCGGCGTAGTTGCTCCCGGCCACCCCGCGGTCGGTGTGTGCTGCTGCCGGCGTGGCTCCGACCAGGACCAGAGCCCCCAGGGCGAGCAGCACCGTGCATGAGCGGGCGAGGGCATGCCGACTTCGTTGCAATGCCACTCCGACACCGTAGGGGGGCAATCGTCGGTAGCCGTGAGCCGGGAGGACGGGTCGTTGGTCCTGTGGTCCAGCACGGGCGGTCCGGAGAGTCGAGTCAGGTGGGATCGGGATCGTTCGGACCCTGACGCCTGCCGGTGCCGCCCACCAGCTCGCTGGCGTACGGCGTGTGCCGCTTGCCGGCGTGCGCCTCGGCCTGCAGGCGCTCCCGCAGGTGCGGGTAGTGCGCCTCGAACGCGGGGCGCTCCGAGCGGATTCTTGGCATCTCCACGAAATTGTGCCGCGGCGGCGGGGACGACGTCGCCCACTCCAGGGAGTTCCCGTGGCCCCAAGGATCGTCACGCAGCGCGAGGCGACCGTACTTCCAGGACTTGATGACGTTGTAGATGAAGGGGATCGTGGAGGCACCGAGGACGAAGGAGAAGATGGTCGAGATCATGTTCAGCGTGGTGAATCCGTCGGTGGGCAGGTAGTCGGCGTAGCGGCGCGGCATGCCTTCAGAACCGAGCCAGTGCTGGACGAGAAAGGTGCCGTGGAAGCCGATGAACGTCAGCCAGAACTGCAGCTTGCCGAGCCGCTCGTCCAGCATCCGGCCGCACATCTTGGGGAACCAGAAGTAGATGCCGGCGTAGGCGGCGAACACCACGGTGCCGAAGACGACGTAGTGGAAGTGGGCGACCACGAAGTAGGTGTCGTGCACCTGCCAGTCCAGCGGTGGGCTGGCCAGCAGCACCCCGGTCAGGCCGCCCAGCAGGAAGGTGACCATGAAGCCGATCGAGAAGAGCATCGGCGTCTCGAAGGTCAGCTGGCCGCGCCACATGGTGCCGATCCAGTTGAAGAACTTCAGGCCGGTCGGTATCGCGATCAGGAAAGTCAAGAAGCTGAAGAAGGGCAGCAGGACCGCGCCGGTGGCGTACATGTGGTGCGCCCAGACAGCCAGCGACAGGAAGCCGATGGCGAGCGTCGCGCCGATCATGCCCTTGTAGCCGAACAGCGGCTTGCGGCTGAACACCGGGATGATCTCGGTGATGATGCCGAAGAACGGCAGGGCGATGATGTAGACCTCGGGGTGGCCGAAGAACCAGAACAGGTGCTGCCACAGCATGGGCCCACCGTTCTCGGCCGAGAAGATGAGCGACCCGAGGTTCCGATCGGCCAGCAGCGCCAGCAGGGCGGCGGTCAGGATCGGGAAGGCCAACAGGATCAGCATGCTGGTCACCAGGGCGTTCCAGACGAAGATCGGCATCCGGAACATCGTCATGCCCGGGGCGCGGAGGCACACGATCGTGGTGATGAAGTTGACTCCACCGAGGATCGTGCCCAGACCGCTGACCGCCAGCCCGGCGATCCACAGGTCCCCGCCCACGCCCGGAGAGTGCAGCTCGCTCGACAGCGGCGCGTACGCCGTCCAGCCGAAGTCCGGAGCCCCGCCGGGGGTCAACATGCTCGACAACACGACCAGGCTGCCGAACAGGAACAGCCAGTACGAGAACGCGTTCAGCCGCGGGAACGCGACGTCAGGTGCGCCGATCTGCAGCGGCATGATCAGGTTCGCGAAGGCGAAGAACAGCGGCGTCGCGAACATCAGCAACATGATGGTGCCGTGCATGGTGAACAGCTGGTTGTATTGCTCCGGAGACGTGAACTGCAGGCCAGGCTGGGCCAGCTCGCCGCGCATGAGCATGGCCATCAGGCCACCGACCATGAAGAACGCGAACGACGTGACCATGTACATCAGGCCGATGGTCTTGTGGTCGGTCGTGCGCAGGAGCGAGGTCAGCCGCGATCCCTTCGCCTGTACCGCGACCGGGCTGGGACGGGAAACGATCGGGGCGGGGGCGATCGTCATCGACGAGGCTCATTTCCACAGAGGGCCGGGCGGGCCACCGGCCGGGGCATCTTCTAGGCTGGATAGTAAGACAGTCTCCTAAGAGGGATCGTAGACAGGGGTCGGGGGAGTGGTCTCCGGCGTAGACGCGTTCTCTCCCTGGAGATCGGCGGCGAGGAAGTGGGCTCATGCGACCGTTCGGAGAGCTCGAGGCGGCGATCATGCACCAGCTGTGGCAGCGGGATGAGCCCGCGACGGTTCGAGACGTCCTCGCCGCCCTCAGCGGTTCCCGCACACTGGCCTACACCACCGTCATGACGGTGATGGACAACCTGCACCGCAAGGGGCAGCTCAGCCGTGAGATGAGCGGACGAGCCTGGTTGTACCGGCCGGTGCGCAGCCGAGCCGAGCATGCCGCGGCTCTGCTGCAGAACGTGCTGGCGGAGTCCGACGACCGCCAAGAGGTGCTCATGCACTTCGTGGACGATCTGGATTCCGACGGCGTAGCTCAGCTGCGGGCGGCGGTCGATGCTGCGCGTCGCCAAGACCGGCAGGGGCGGAGCGGCAGCGCATGATCGCGAGCTTGAGTCTGCTCAGCATCGCGGCCGCCATCGTTTTCCTCGGCCCGCGTTTGGCCGTGGTCTCCTGGGCACAACAGGCTCCGCGGTTGGCGATCGCCATGTGGCAGGCCCTGACCGTGAGTGCCGTGCTCGCCGTCGTGCTTGCCGGGGTCACGATGCTGATCCCCATCACCACCCTTGCCGGCGGCCTCGGAGCAGTCGTGCACGCCTGTGCTGTCAGCATCGCCACGGCCTACGGTTCGTCGGGCTTCTTCCCGGGCAAGCTGCTCGGCGCGCTCTTGGCCGGGGTGCTCCCCGCATGGGTAATGACTTGCGCGGCGCATGTCCTGCTCGGGAGCTGGCGAAGCCGCCGTCGACTGCACCGCGCCCTGAGCCTGCTCACTGAGCCCGGGGCGCCCCGGGCGTTCGTGGTCATCGACTCCTCAGCGCCCGCCGCATTCTGTGTGCCCGGCCGGTCTGGGCGGATCGTGGTGACCCAGGGCGCGCTCGACCGCCTCTCGGCCCGTGAACTTGACGGCGTCCTCGCCCACGAGGTGGCGCACCTACGCGGTCGCCACAACCTTGCCGTGGCGCTCTCGCAGATCCTGGCCCGCGCCTTCCCGCCCATCCGCCTGTTCCAGGTGGCCACGCAGGAGACCCGGCAGCTCATCGAACTGCTGGCCGACGACGCAGCGGCGCGGCGGGTAGACCGGGTCAACGTCGCCTCCGCCATCGTCAGCCTCGCCGAGATGAAGGCTCCGGCCGCGGCCTTCGCGATGGCACAAGACGCGGCGGCGTTCCGCGTCTCCCGACTACTGACGCCCGGGCCGCCGCTGGAACGCTGGCGGTACCGCATCACCGCAGTGGCTGCGCTGGTCGTCGTAATGGCGCCCGTCCTCATTGCCGGGTATCCCGCGATGGGCGCTGCGCTCAGCGACCTCTGCAACATCCCCTGACGGGGACCCTGGCAGCCGTGGAGGCAACTCGTGGCCGAGGTAGTGCTTGGACGGCGAATGCTGCTGCTGGCCGGTCTCGCCGGGCTGGGAGGGATGGCGCTGTCCGCCTGCGGGGGTGACGAGACCGACAGCGACACGCCGCCCACCGGTGTGTCGTCCGGAGAAGACGCGGGTGGGGAGGTCACCGTCGCTGCGGACGGCACCCAGGAGATCACCCTCCTGGTCCGCGACGACTACGTTTTTCGCCCTGACCGGTTCACAGTGACCCCGGGGCGGGTGCGGCTCACGTTGACCAGCGAGGCGGAGCAGTTGACGCACAACATCCGGTTCACGCCCGAGGCCGGCCCGGCCGAGATCGCCGAGGAGATCCCGATACTGAACCCAGGGAACAGCGAGACCATGGAGTTCGCCGTCGACCAGCCCGGCGACTACCGGTACGAGTGCTCCTTTCACGTGGCGCTCGGCCAGATCGGCACGATGACGGTTGCTTTGTCCTGACCTGACGTAGTGACTCAGTGGTGTCCAGCGGCCTCGTGGGAGGCATGCGCGGGGGCCTCCAGCTGGAAGGTCGAGTGCTCGACGCTGACCGGGAAGTGTCCCGCCAGGCACGCCTGCAGCTGATCCAGCACCTGTGGCGCGTGACCGTCCAGGAAGCATGAATCCTCGATCACCACGTGGGCGGTCAGCACCGGAAGTTCGGTGGTGATCTGCGAAGCGTGCAGGTCGTGCACGTCGAGCACGTGCGGAACGCCGAGCAAGTGGGCGCGGACGTCGGCGAGATCAAGTCCACGCGGGGCGCTCTCCAACAGCACGGAGATGGTCTCACGCAGCAGCTTGAGCGTCCGCGGGATGATCAGGACGGCGATCAAGAGGGACGCGACCGCATCGGCCTGCTGCCATCCGGTCACGATGATGACGAACGCCGAGACCAGGACGGCAACCGACCCCAGGGTGTCGTTGAGAACCTCCAGGAAGGCCGCCCGCATGTTGACGTTCGAGCTGCGTCCGCCCCGGGTGAGGATGACGATGCCAATGACGTTGGCCACCAGGCCGACGACGCCGAAGACGAGCACCGGCGTGGTGGCGATCTCCGCGGGCTCGAACAGTCGGCGAACACCCTCGATCAGCACGTACGTGCCGACGGCAAACAGCGCCGCTGCCTGGAGCGTGGCCCCGAGCACTTCGGCGCGCCGGTAGCCCCAGGTGCGCTTGGGGGTAGCGGGTCGCATCGCGAGGGTCGCGGCGATCAGGGCGATGGCCAGGCCGGCCGCGTCGGTCGCCATGTGCCCGGCGTCGGCGAGCAGTGCCAGACTGCCGGAGATGAGCGCGCCGATCACCTCGACCACGAGCACGGTCGACGTGAGTGCCAGGACGATGGCGAGGCGCCGGCGGTTCCCGGCCGTGGCCGGCAACCCGCCGCCGTGGTCGTGCGAGTGGCCGCCGCTCATCGAGCACCGACCTCGGGCGTTACGTGGACCTCCACGGGGTGGGCCAAGTGGGGAAGTCGCGTACTCATCAACGCATCTCCTCGTCCATCGCCGTAGGCGTCTCGCTGCAGATTTCGGGGTCGACGGCGAGGACGATGCCGAGCAGATCGTCCAGCGCATGTGCGATCCGGGAGTCGGCGAGTTCGTAACGCGTGCGCCGACCTTCCGGAACCGCCACGACGAGGCCGCAGCCGCGCAGGCAGGCCAGGTGGTTCGAGAGATTCTGCCGGGTCACACCGAGCGTCCCAGCGAGTTCGGACGGGTAGCCCGGCTGTTCCCGCAGCGCCAGGAGAAGCCGGGTTCGGGTCGGATCGGACAGGGCGTGACCGAAGCGCGCGAGCACTTCGGCGTGCAAGACTGACATCACGGTCGGGACCATACAGTTTCCGCTGAATACAGCCAATGCTGTCATGTCAAACTTAGCTGGCTGCAACCTGCTGCAGGTCAGTGGCGATCTCTTCCGCGGTGTCCCCGGCCGAGAACATCACGCGTGCGACGTCGTCGGAGCCGTAGAGGAACAGGCTGGTGGAGTGCATCTCGCCGTTGCCTTCGGCGAGCGGCACGTCGGCCGCCTGCTGGGCGGCCTCCACCTCGGCCAGGGTGCCGGTCAGCCCCGTGAAGCGGTTGGGCAGCCCCTGATCGAACTGCGCCAGGTACTCCCCGAGGAACTGGGTCGTGTCACGAGTGGGGTCGGTGGTCACGAAGACCACCTGAGTCCGGGCGGCCAGCTCTGCCGGCACCGCCGTCAAAGCCAGCGCGACGTCGGCCATCGTCGTCGGGCAGACATCCGGGCAGTTGGCGTAGCCGAAGAAGAGCAAGGTCGGCTGACCCTCGGTCCGGGCGGCGAAGTCGAACGCGGCGCCGTCCTGGTCGGTGAGGACGAACTCCGGGCGCGGTCTGGGGTCGCTGATCTCCCGACCGGCGTAGGGCCCCTCCTCGGGGCCGCCGGACACCGTGGCGACGCGGTCCCCGTCGTGCCCGCCGTCCTCCTCGGCGCCACTGCAGGCGGACAGCGTCGCAGCGAGCGTGAGGGCGGTCAGGCCGGTGAGCAACGAGCGGAGCGGTCGACGCCTAAGCACGTTAGTAGTGTAGGTGGTCCGGTCTTCGTCGATGCACCGCTGTCAGATGTCCACGCCGCGTTCGCGGAGCCAGGTCGCCGGGTCGACCCGGCGACCGTCCAGGCCGCCCTCGAACACCTCGAAGTGCAGATGCGGACCGGTGGACTGTCCGCGGTTGCCCACGAGGGCGATGGTGTCACCGGCGCGCACGGTCTGGCCGTTCTCGACGAGGATCTCCTCCATGTGGCCATACACCGTCACGTCGCCGTTGTCGTGGAGGATGTAGACCGCCAGCCCGAAACCCTGGGCGGGGCCTGCGCGCAGAACCACTCCATCCGCGGCGGCGTACTCCGGGGTCATCATCGGTGCTGCGATGTCCAGGCCGTAGTGCATCCCGCCCCAGCGGCCACCGTAGGAACTGGTCAGTCGCCCCTCGAGCGGCAGAACGGCCTTGGGGCGGGCCGCCTCCTCGCGCGCAGCGCGCGACGCGGCGAGCTCCTGCCTGCGCACCGCGATTTCGGCCGCGGCGATCTGCGGCCGTGGATCCAGCTCCCCGAGGACGTCGATTGCACCGTCCATCGCCGCCAGCACCGACGCCGTGGGAGCGTCGTGGGCGTGGGCGATCGGTGTATCCAGGCCCCATCCGCCCTCCCAGAGACTCGCGGCGACCGCCCCGAGGACGACGGTGGACAGCAGCATTCGGGGGCGCTGTCGCAATCCGGCGGCAGGGCGCCGGGAGGTCGTACGCCTGGTTCTACGCACGTCCCTCCCCTTTAGTCTGTCCGTGTCGGTTCGCGTGCGTCCGAGGTATCACAGCAGAACGTGACCGAGCGGTGACCTAAGCCGCTTAGTAGTGGGCGTGTCTCCGCCTGCTCCGGGCGGCCGATCGGTCAGAAGGCCGAGGTGCCGAAGCCCGTGGCGGCCAGCCAGGACCGCAGCCACATCATGATCTCGTTCCACGCTCCGGTGACCAGCAGGACGCCGAGCACGATCATCAGCACTCCGCCGATGCGCATGACCGTCTGTGCATGTCGCCGCGCCCAAGCGGACATGGTGAGCGTTCGCCGGGCGCCCAGAGCGACGAGCAGGAAGGGGATCCCGAGGCCCAGGCAGTAGGCGAGCCCGAGGATGGCGCCTCGGCCGGCGGAGGCCTCGGCGTAGGCCAGCGTATTGACCGCCGACAGCGTCGGCCCCAGGCACGGCGTCCACCCCAGCCCGAAGACGACCCCGAGGACGGGCGCGCCGAGCAGGCCCGCCGGAGGACGCCGGGTGATCCGTCGTTCGCGCTGCAGCCAGTGGAGCCCACCGAGGAATGCCAGTCCCATCAGGATGGTGACGACACCCATCAGCCGAGTCAGCAGTGGCGCCCATTCGAGCAGAAGACGGCCGAGCCCGCCGAAGAGAGCGCCGAAGGATACGAAGACGACGGTGAACCCGAGCACGAACAGCAGCGCTCCGGCGACCACCCTTCGCCGTTGCTGCGGCGCCGCGGTGAGCGTGGCTGTGCCGTGCTCGCTGTTCGTGGCGGCCGATCGTGCCCCGGCAGCGGTCTGGGCGCCGGTCAGGCCGGCGACGTAGGCAAGGTATCCAGGCACGAGCGGAAGCACGCACGGCGACGCGAAGCTGATGAGCCCGACCAGAGCCGCGACCGCGGCGGCGAGCAGCAGGGAGCCGTCGCTGACGATGGAGGCGAAGGCATCTCCGAGGTCGCTCACCGCGGCGTCTCCTCGGCCAGCAGGAGGTCGAGCGCGGCTCGCAGGTCCTCTTCAGGAACGACGGCGACGTATACCGCCGCGACGCGGCCCTCCCGGTCGATCAGGATCGTGCTGGGCACCACGTTCGCCGGGAAGCCGCGGAAGGCAAGGGCAATCTCGCCGCGCGGGTCGAAGAGGGAGGGGTACTTGGCGCCGACCGAGTCGACGAACGCCTGAGCGAGCTGGCGGTTGTCCTTGACGTCCACGCCGAGGAAGTGCACGCCGGAGCCGGAGACGTCGGCGTAGACGGCCTGGAACTCTGGGGTCTCGACGCGACACGGTGCGCACCACGATCCCCAGAAGTTGATGACCGTGATGTCGCCGGCCAGCGACGTCGACTCGAAACGCGTGCCGTCGAGAAGTTCGCCCTCGAAGGCAGGAGCGGACTCCCGGGCGCTGGGCGGGATCAGCTGGCCCAGAGGAGTGTTGCCCGCGAAGTCGAACTCTCCTGAGCTGTCGGTCGCGGTACTCGCGTTGCTGGCACCTCCCGACGAGCAACCGGTCAACGTCGCGACGAAGACCAAGGCGATGAGGGCCAGCAGCCGGCGGGGGGGACGGATGTCAGCCAACGAGGGAACTCCAGTACAGCCAGAACCGCTGCACGATCGCGGCAGCGATCACGAGGAACCAAATGGTGAGGATGATGCCGGAGCGCCGCTCCGCGAAGACGAGAGCTCGACGGAGCCCGCCGGGGAGCTGCGGCGCGATCGCGCCCAGATTGCGCATGGTGACGTACCAGAACACGGGGATCGTCACCGCCCACACGACCATGCAGTACGGGCAGAGAGCACCGATGCGATAGAGGCTGCTGAACATCAACCAGTGCACGAAGACGATGGCAGCGGTCACTCCCGCCTGGAGTCCGGCCCAGAACCAACCGGACAGTCGCGCACCTCCCAGCAGCGCGGCGCCGGTCGCGGTCACGACGGGAAAGCCCGCCACACCCAGCAGCGGATTCGGGAAGCCGAAGGCCGCCGCCTGAAGGCTGGCCATCACGAACCCGCAACTGAGAACAGGGTTGAGACTGCACGTCGGCACGTAGGCGGGGTCCACCAGCAGTGCGTACTTCTCGATGGCGAGGACGAGGGAAGCAGCGGTTCCCAGCAGACCGCCGACGAAGAGGAGCCACGCCAGTGCGCGCGCAGGCGTCCTTCGACGCCGGTCGGCTGGGTCCGCGTGGACGACCCGGGCGGCGACGGCGGCAACCGTCGGGGCCGCTTCAGCCGGCGAGGGCTTCATCGATCAGCATGGTGAACTCGGCGGTGGTGTCGACCTCGACCTTCTCGCCGTTCAGAAAGAACGTAGGTGTGCCCTCCACGCCCAGGGCGAGACCGTCCTCGCGGTCGCGCAGCACCCGCTCCAGAGTGGCCGGATCGGCAACGGCGTCGTCGTAGTCCGCCATGTCGAGCCCCATCTCCTCGGCGAAGGACCGGAACAAGGCGGCCTGGGAGTCCTGCCGCTCGCCCCACTCCGGTTGCGTCTCGTACATCCGGTGGTACATGTCCTCGAAGCGTCCCTGCTGCGCCGCCGCCTCCACCGCCACGGCCGCGTTCTCGGCGTTGGCGTGCCCCGGCATGGGGAAGTACCGGGCAACGAACGTCACCCGACCCGCGTAGTCCTCGCGGAGCTGCTCGACGAACGGGTACGCGGCCAGGCAACTCTCGCACTCGAAGTCGAGGAACTCGACCAGCGTCACGTTCCCGTCGTCGGCCGCGGACAGTCGGTGGCTGTCATCGCGGACGACGGCTGCACCACCGCTCTCGCCGGTGCTGCTGCCGCCGGAGGCGCCGCCGCTCACGCCAAGGAAGACCGCCACCGCCACGACGAAGGCCGCGACGAGGGCAGCCGAGATCTTCAGGTTGGTGCTCACTCGCTCCCCTTGTCGATCCGGCCGCCACGTCGAGGCGCCGGTCGTCAGTCGGCGCGGTCCGCGCGGGTCGCGAACGATCCTACGGGGGTCCTAGTCTACGAAGTTGCATAGGAGCCGATGTCGAGCTGGCTCCTCGTGCAGATCGTGTCTGCTCCCTCGCTGTGTGGGGCGGCTGGTCTGTTGTCCGGGAAGGCTGCTTGGTGGAATCGCGAGTGAGTGGACTGATGGACATGCCGGCCGAGCCGCCGACGCTGCTTCGGCTGTTTTCCCCGCAGTTCGATGCCACCTCGGTGCTTCCCGGAGTGGCACTGTTCGCCCTCGTGGCGTATCTGCTCGGTGTTCGGGCGCTCCGCCGGAGAGGTATGCACTGGCCATGGCACCGGACCGCCAACTTCGTCGCAGGCATCGTGAGCGTCTGGCTGGTCACGGCGACGCAGGTCATGGGCTACGGGATGCTGCTCTTCTCGATCCACATGCTGCAGAAGATGGTGCTCACGGTGCTGTCCGCGATGCTCCTGATGCTCGGCGCACCGGTGAGCCTGGCCATCCGGGCACTGCCGCGCCATGGGTGGGCGGCAGTGTTCCGACGGATTCTGCTGGGCATCCTGCGCAGCTCGATCGCGCGCTTCATCGCCCATCCCGTCGTCACGACCGTGATCTTCGTGGGCAGCCTCTACGGCATCTACTTCACTCCCTTATTCGACGTCCTCATGCAGACATGGTGGGGGAATGTCGGAATGCTCGTGTTCTTTCTCGGCGCCGGCCTGCTGGCATACGGGGGAACCTTTGCGCTGGGCCCGTGGCCACACCGGCCCTCCGCTCCGCTGCGGCTGGTGGAACTGGCGCTGCCCGGCCCCCTGCACGCCTTTTTCGCGGTCGCGCTGATGCTGGCAAGTGCCCCGATCGTCCGCGCTTTCGCCGATCCGCCGGAGGGGTGGGGGATCGACGTGCTGACCGACCAGCTGGCCGCCGGCAACATCGTGTGGGGCTTCGGCGAGGTGCCCAGCATGATCGCCTTCCTCGTCGTCTTCGTCCAGTGGATCCGCTCGGACGAGCGCGGCGCAAGGAGCAGCGACTCCCGGGCGGAGGAAGAGCTGCGCGCGTACAACGCCCGCTTGGCTCGGATGGCGGAGATCGACCGCTCCTGATCAGGGTGGCCGTGTGCGGTCTCGTTATCCTTTCGTGACAACTAAGGCGCTTCGTACTACGGTCCTCTCGGTCCCACTGGAACCGCTCCTCGACCGGAGGAGCCCGGTGGGCCCCGCCGAACCGCCCGAGTCGTCCGGCCGGGTGGACCGGGGACCCAACGTTCCCTCGGGGTGAATCCTGCGTGCGCGAGCACCGCATGCCAGGTAGGGCGTCTTCCCGCCCGAACCCGTCAGCTAACTCGGTAGGCGGCGAGGAAGAGGAGACGCGCGGCCTTGGCGACCTCGCACGACCAGAGCCCCCGTACGCACAGCACCTCTACCCGTACTCGACATCGAATCGGTCCCGTGTTCGCCGCGACCGTTGCTGTGGTCGTGGCTCTCTCGACGCCGACGGCTCTCGCCGCGCCGGCCGGGCAGGGCGCCGGCTCGGCACCGCAGAGCCTGGATTCCCTGACCGCTGAGGTCGAGCGGATCTCGGCCCTGGTCGCCGCCGCCGAACGCGACCTGGAGAGATTCACGGTGGCAGCGGAGGCGGCAGGAGAAGCCTCCCGTGTCGCGCAGGCTGCGCTCATCGAGGCGGAGACGCGGGCCGCCGCCAAAGCGGCCGAGCTGAAGGCGGCGCGCACGGCGGTGGACCAGGCGGAGGACGACATCGCCGCCTTGGGGCGCGAGGCGTTCATCGGAGGCACCACCTTCGGCGACGCGGCCGTGCTCCTGGACGCCGAAGGCCCCGAGGAGGTGCTGGAGCGGGCCGCGACGCTGGACATGCTCGGTGACGCCCGGGTCGAGCGGCTCGACGAGTTCGAGGTGATCCAGGCACGCCAAGAACGTGCGGACCGGGCCTCTCGGGCTGCGGTCACGGAGCGGGACGAGGCCGCCCGCGCCACCGCCACGGCGGAGGCCGACGCGCAGGCGCAGTTGGCGACCTCGCAGCAGGCCTACGACGCTGTCACTGCGCAGAAGTCCGATCTCGACGCTCAGCTCCGCGACGCGGAGATTCAGCTCCTTGCGGCCCGGGGAATCGCAGACCCGGCCGCCGCTCGGGACCAGCAGCAGCGCAACCTTCTCGCGCAGGCACGCGCAGGCGCCGCCGCGCTGGTGGCCGGTCGGGTGACGTCCTGCTACGGCAGCCGTTCCGGCGCCATGCACAACGGGACGGACATCGCCGCACCCATCGGCACACCCGTCTTCGCTCCCGACGCCGGTGTGGTGCTCGATGCCGGACCGGCCAACGGCTTCGGTCTCGCGGTCTACATCCAGCACCCGGACGGCACCATCACGGTCTACGGCCACATCAACCAGTTCTTCGTCAGCGCCGGTCAGCAGGTGGCAGCCGGCCAGCAGATCGCGGAGGTGGGCAACCGGGGCCAGTCGACCGGCCCCCACCTGCATATCGAGACGCACACGGGCGGGCTCTACCGCAACCGCGTCAATCCCACCCCGTGGCTGGCCGCTCGCGGCATCACGCTCGGCGGCAGCTGCGGATAGCACAGGGGAGGGCTGCGTCTCAATCAGCGAGCTTCTTACCGAAGGGATCGTGCGCGGCGGGCCGGCCGCCCCGCGACGTGACCAGCGAGCAGGGCGACCGCCACGGTGACGAGCAGAGGGCCGTCGCCGGTGCGGACGTAGACGGTCAGCCCGGTACGCAGGGGAACGGTGGCGGTGAGCACCTCCGGGGTGCCGAGACCACCCTGGGCGACGACCCGGCCGTCCGGCCGGATGACCGCCGTGTACCCCGTGGGCGCCGCCTGCAGGACCGCCCGGTCGGTCTCCAGCGCCCGCATGCGCGCGGCGGCCACCTCGGTCGCCGGCACCTCCTCGGTGGTGTACGAGGCGGCGTTCGTCGGCACCAGGAGCACCTGGCCGCCGGCATTCACCGCGGCGCGGGTGCGGTCGGAGAAGAAGACCTCGTAGGAGATCACCACGCCCAGCGGGCCGGCCGGAGTCCGCAGCAGCCCCGGACCTTCCCCCGGGATGGCGTCCCGTGGGACAAGGGCGGTCATGTCGGAAAGCTGGTCGAAGAAACTGCGGGCCGGGATGTACTCCCCGAACGGCACCCGGTGGACCTTTTCGTACCGGTCCAGGATGCGTCCGTCCGGGCCCCAGGCGACCGCTGCGTTTCGGAAGCCGGCCGGGTAGGACTCGCTCAGCCCCGCGACGACGGTGGCACCCGCCCGCCGGGCGAGGTCGGCCACGCGCCGGGCCTCGGAGGTGTCGGCCACCGGGCCGGTGACGGCGAGGCTGCTCTCCGGCCACAGGACGAGGTTGACGTCGTCGGGCAGGTCCTCGCTGAGACGGAACTGCCGCTCGGTGACGGCGTCGACGTCGCTGACGACGGCGGGGATGCCCCGCGGACCGCCGCCCTGGACCAGCACCGCCCGCAGCGAACCGGCCGAGCCGCCGTCGGGTGCACCGAGCACGATGCCGAGCGAGCTCACCGCGACCAGCCCCGCGACGGTGACCGTCGCCCGGGCCCGCCGATCGGCTGTCACGATCCGGGTGATCGCTGCCCCGGCCCCCGTGGCGAGTCCAACCACGAGGAGGGAGCCACCCAGGGGAGCGGCGGCGGCAAACGGCCCGTCGAGCTGACCCAGAGCCAGACCCGGGATGGGAAAGCCACCGAACGGGAACCGGGCTCGCACCGCCTCGAGCACCACGAGGGCCGCGGGAACGGTCCACCAGCCTCCCGGTCGGGGAACGACCAACAGCATCGCCACGGCGAACAGCGCAACCTCGATCAGCACGACCCCGACGAATCCGGCCGGATGGAAGTCGGTCAGCCAACTGAGTGTCGGAAGGAAGAAGGCCAGGCCGGCAGCGGCACCCAGCAGCAGCCGCGGCCGCCACCGGAGCCCCAAGAGCGCCCAGGTCAGCGCGCCGGCTCCGACGGGCGCGAGATACCACGCGCTCCGGGGTGGCATGCTGCCCGCCAGCAGCGCCCCCGCTGCGATGCCGGCCGCCAGTTGCCGCCACCCGGGAGACCAGCGGCCGGCGAGGGTGGTCCGGATACCGGTTCGCGGGCGCGCACCAGCAGCTTGCTGTCCGCTCGGTACAGCCTGCCGCTCCGTGGCCGTCACAGGGTGGGGGCGTCGGCAGTCAGCTCGGCGACCATCTCGTCGAGCCGGGCGGCGGACAGCTGGCCGACCTGCCGATCGATGACGCGCCCGTCCGGTGCGACGGCCAGGGTGACCGGCAGCCCCGGAAGCCCGAGCTCCGCCAGCAACCGGCCCTCCTGATCGACCAGGTGCGCGAAGGTGACGTCCAGATCGGCGAGCAGCGAGACTGCCGCCGATCGCGGGTCCTCGGTGTTGACGCCGAGGAAGCCGATCCGGTCGCCGGAACGGGCATAGGCATCCTCGATCAGCGGCATCTCCTCGCGGCAGGGGGCGCACCAGCTGGCCCAGAGGTTGACCAGCACCGGGCGGTCCCCCAGGTCGTCGAGGGAGACGTCCGGGCCCCCGGCGAGGCAGGGCAGGCGCAACGCGGGCAGCCCGTCGTCCGCTGACGCGCCGTCGGCGGCGAACGCCTCGCAGCCGGAAACATCGGCGGGGACGGCAGCCGATCCGTTGGTGTCAGCGTCCGCCGCCGGACGAGCGGACTCGGAGCTGCACCCGCTCACGGCGAGCCCCACCACGATGGCGAGCGCACCCCGGCGGCGACGCGAGGTCACTCGAGCCGCCATCAAGGCCTCCCGCTCCCGTTCACGCCCGCGCACCGGGCATTGCGTACTACGCCGCATAGTAACGACCGGCGCCGCACACGCCCGTCCTGACCGGTGATCGGCCAGACCGTGGCCGCCGCACGGGCGGTCGCCGTCGTTGCGGCCTGCGGGGCGGGTCATGTTCCGCCCGGCGCGCGTGGTGAGCCGGTCAGCCGACCGGGTCCTGCCCCGGCCCGGGTTGGACCGTTCCGTCCGTGCGTGACGGGGGTTCGCGGCCGGCGAGGATCGCGTCCAGCACGTCGGCCATCAGCACGGGGTTCGTCTCGCCGGTGATCTTGGCGACGATCGTGCCGTTGCGGTCGATGAAGTAGGTCTCGGGGACGCCGTAGACGCCGAACTCGACCGCTGCCCGGGAGTCGGGGTCGGTGACGTAGCGATAGCCCTCGCCGCGTCCGAGCTCGTCGAGGAACGACGTCGCGGACCCCTGCTGGTCCTGGAAGTTGATGCCGACGAAGGTGACCCCAGACTCGCGGTAGGCGTCGTTCGCCGCGACCAGCACGGGGTGCTCGTTGCGGCAGGGGACGCACCAGGAGGCCCAGAAGTTGACGACGACGATCTGGCCGCGCAGCTCGCTGAACGACACGCTGCCGGAGCCCTCGAGGTCGGGAAGGGTGAGGTCGGGTACCGGCTGGCCGATCAGCGGGCTCTCCACGAGGGAGGCATCTTGGTCGATCCGGCTGCCCAGCAGGGCCGCCACGCCGACGACCAGGACGACCACCGTCAGGGCGGCGATCTTCACCGGCCGCCAGGAGCGGGCCGCGCGCTCAAGCGCGGGCGTGGTCATTCCCCGACGCCCCGGGATTGGATTTCGCGCGTCAGCGTCTCCACCTGGTTGCGCACCTCGCGCGTCAGGTCCGGTCGCTGCCGGAGCTGCTCGAGGACGGTCGTCGCGGCGGTCGGGTCGGACAGGCCGAAGAAGGCGATGTTGGCCTTGAACCACAGGCCTTCAATGGACCGCGGATCCTGCGCCAGCGCCCCGTCCACGTACTCCATCGCCTGCTCCGGTTGGTCGAGCTGGAGGAGCAGCCAGCCGTAGTGGGCCTGCGCCTCGACGTTGCGCGGTTCCTGGTCGAGCGCGACCAGAAGGTGGCGGGCGGCGTCCACGTACTCGCCCTGGTCGAGGTACCGCTGAGCCAGGGCCAGCCGCATGTCGATCACCTCGGGGTTGTCGGCGATCACGGCCTCCATCTCCTCGTTGGTGACGGTGGACAGATCCCGCGGGGCCGTATCTGCTCCGCCATCCGGAACGGTGGAGCCCAGCGCCTCGTTGCCGGTGACCGCACCACCGGTCGGCCGCTCGCCGAGATAGCCCGGCAGGAGGACCACGGCGGCGAACAGGGCGACCGCGACGGCGAGGGCATAGGCGGCCCAGCGGGCCCGTGTCCCGCGGCTTTGGGCCGGCGACGCCGGCTCCGGGAAGTCCGCCTCGGCCTCCAGCAGGGCGAGCGCTTTCGCGGCTCTGCGCTCGTACTGCTGCCGGAGGCGTTCGGCGAGTTCTCCGGGGACTTCTCCCTCGATGACCTGCTCCTCGAGGTCGACGAGGTCGCGCAGTGCCTGGTCGCGCTCCTGCTCCAGGCGGGTGCGGTCGGTCACAGCCGCTCGTCCTCCTCCGGGCCGGCCCGCATGTGCGCCACCGCCTCGGCGACCCGCGCCCGGTCAGCAGGTGACAGCTCGCCGGGTGGATCGGCGCCTCGTCGGCGGGTGAGCACCACGATGACTCCGGCCGCGGCGACGCCGAGCGGGACGAGCCACAGCGGCAGCGTCGTCCCGCTGGTCGGCGGATCCTGGAGGACCCAGTCGCCGTAGCGCTCGGTGAACCAGGCGATGATCTCCTGGTCGGACCGTCCGGCCTCGACCTGCTCTGCGACGGTCGCCCGCATGGCCACGGCGGTGTCGGACGTCGAGTCCGCGATGGACACCGTCTTGCACACCGGGCAGCGCAGCCGCTGCTCGAGCTCGTAGGCGCGGTCGCCCTGACCGTCGGTCCCGGCGACGAGGCCGGCAACGGCGATGCCCAGCAGGGCGATGATCAGCACGGGCAGGACCGTCCGGCGCAGCCGCTCACGCATCCCCGGCCACCTCGACCGGCTCCCGCGGCCGGCGCTCCTCGACCAGTGCCGGCCGCTGGCGGCGCCCGCCCAGGGCCCACAGCCCGCCGGCGGCCATGAGGAAGCCGCCGACCCACAGCCAGGAGAGCAGGGGGTACTGGTACAGGTTGATCGCTACGCGTTCGGGGGTGAGGTCTGACAGCGCCACGTAGATGTCGCTGCCCGGACGGACCCACACGGACGGGGCACCGATGGCCTGCGGCTGGTTGTCGAAGGCGGTCAGTCTCGGTGTGGCGACGAACTCCACCTCGTCGCCGCTGCGGAAGACCAGGTGCGCATCGGTGATCAGCCGGTCGGACCGGCGGTGTTCCTCGGTCTTCTCGAACGTGACCGAGTAACCCGAGAACTGGATCGACTCGCCCAGATCCAGACTGTCCGACGCGCGGGTGGCCAGGCCGCCGGACGCGGCGATCGCCACGGCGACGACCGCCACCCCCAGGTGCGCCAGCTGGCCACCCCAGAAGGCACGCTGCCCGCGCAGGAGACCGACGGCGGCCCGCGGCGTGGGGTGCGGGAGGCTCACGACGAACTGTCGGACGGCGGCCGCGGCGATGATCACGGCGAGGAGGACCACGGCGACCACACCGGGGCTCCTGACGCCGGCCACGACCAGGGCCGCTGCGGCCGCGCTGCCCACGAGCACCGGCACGCGCAGCCGCGTCCACACGATGCCCCAGGTGGCGCCGCGGTAGGGCAGGAAAGGTCCGGCGCCCATGGCGAGCAGGAGGGCGAAGGACAGCGGGACCGCCATCCGATCGAAGAACGGTCGGCCGACCGAGACCTGGTTGCCGGTGAGGGCCTCCACGAGGATCGGGTAGACCGTGCCCAGTAGCACGACGAAGGCGAACAGGCTCAGCAGCAGGTTGTTGACGAGGAAGGCGCCTTCCCGGCTCAGCAGGGACTCCGGCCGGGACAGCGAGGCGACCCGTTCCCCGCGCAGGGCGAACAGCGTGAAACCGGCGACCACGACGAGGACGAAGAAGCCGAGCAGCGCGGGGCCGATCGGCGACTGCGAGAAGCTGTGCACCGAGACCACGACCGACGACCGCGTGAGGAACGTGCCCAGGATGGTCAGCGAGAAGGTGGCCAGCACGAGCACGAAGTTCCAGGCCTGCAGCATCCCGCGCTTGAGCTGCACGACCGCGGAGTGGATGAACGCCGTCGCGACGAGCCAGGGGATGAGCGCGGCGTTCTCGACCGGGTCCCAGGCCCAGTAGCCACCCCAGCCCAGGACCTCGTAGGACCACCATGCGCCCAGGACGAGTCCGGCGGTGAGCGACGTCCAGGCCACCAGGTTGGCCCGCCGCGTGCGGCGCAGCCAGTCGACGCCGCCCTGTCGCAGTAGCAGCGCCGACATCGCGAAGGCGAAGGGCATGGTGAACCCGACGTAGCCGAGGTAGAGCATCGGCGGGTGGAAGGCCACCATCACGTGGTCCTGCAGCAGGGGGTTGCCGCCGGCGCCGTCGAGCGGGGGGTCGGCCAGCACGGTGAAGGGGTTGGCGATCGTGGCCACCAGTCCGAAGAAGAAGACGCCGACCAGGCCCATGACGCCGAGCGCGCCGGTGCCCAACCGGTCGTCGGTGCTGCGGACCTGCCGGAGCACCACCGCAGTGAAGCCCGCGAGCACGAGCGTCCACAGGACGATGCTGCCTTCGAGCGCCGACCAGGCTCCCGTGATGCTGTACACGAGGTTCGTGGCGCGCGAGTGGTTCTCCGCGACATAGCTGATGCCGAAGTCGTCGGTCAGCAGCGCCGCCTCGAGCGCGCCCATGGACAGCACCGCACCGCCGACCAGGCACAGGACCGCCGCCTTCAGGTGGCCGCGGTCGACGGCGGCAGGCCGCCGCTGCGCGCGGAACCCGAGGACCGTCAGCGCGAGCGCCGCGACCGCCCCGAGGACGGCGCCGGTCCAGCCGGCGGCCGCGAGGAAGACCGTCATGCAGATCCTTCATCGGCCGGCGCCGGATCGTCTCCCGGCGCCCGGTAGTTCTCGTCGTGCTTGACGATCATGGTGTCGGCATCGAAGGTCTGGCCGTTCCACGCGCCCTCCAGGACGACGCCGATCCCCGGTCGGAAGAGCTGGGCTGGAGAGCCGTCGTACCGCACGGTCACCGCCGACGACGCCGGTCCGGTGTCCGAGACGACGATGAAGCGCAGCCCCTCGGGACCGGACTCGACGCTGCCCTCCTCGACCAGTCCGCCGATCTGGAGACGCCGACCGTCGGCGAAGTCGGCCTTCTGCGCGAGCGCCTCGTCGGGGGTCAGGTAGTACACGAGGTTGCCGTTGATGTTGCCCACGAAGAGGACTCCCAGGAGCAGGAGGGCCACGCCCAGGGCGGCCACGATCAGCAGCCGGTAGCGCCTCATCGGGGCTGCCCGAGGCGCCGGCGGACGGTGATGGTGCGCTGCCGCAGGCTCAGGAGGTACCCGCCCATGGCTCCGTAGCTCATGCCGAATCCCAGAGCGACCCAGGCCCACTCAGACACGACGCGTCGCCTCCTTTCCGTAGTCCGGGGCGCTCACGGCGTCCCCGGCGAGGTCGCTGGCCGCGTCGTCCTGCGCGGCCTCGAGCGACTGCTCCTCGACGGCCAGGCGGATCCGTGACCGGAGCAGCACCGCGTAGACGAGGGTGAAGGCCACCACGTTGAGCAGCAGGGCCGCCAGCATCCAGTGGTCGATGGTCGGGTCGCCGGGCCTGAGCACCGTGGGTGGTTGGTGCAGCGTGCGCCACCAGATCACCGACATGTGCACGACCGGCACCTGCGCGAACGCGAGGACACCGAAGACGGCGGAGCGACGGGCCCGCACGGTGGGGTCCAGCGTGGCCCGGCGCAGCGCCAGGTAACCCAGGTAGACGAAGAACATCAGGGCCGTCGTCACCAGCCGGGGGTCCCAGGTCCACCAGACACCCCACACCGGTTTGCCCCACACCGAGCCCAGGGCGAGGGTCAGGCCGGTGAAGAAGACGCCGACCTCCGCGCTGGCCGCCGCCGCTCGATCCCACCGCGGCGTCCGCTTCCACAACCAGCCGGCGCTCGCGGCGAAGGTGATCCCGAAGCTGAGGAAGGCCAACCATGCGGCGGGGACGTGCACGTACATCAGCCGCTGCAGGTTTCCCTGCAACTGGTCCGGAGGCGCAGTGAGCGCGGCGGCGAGGCCGGCTGCCAGGACCAGGACGGCCACGGTGGTCAGGTGTCGCGAGAGGAACCTCACGAGACCTCCTCGAGGGATCGGGCGGACAGGACGACGGCGAGGGCCGCCACGACGTCCACCAGCGCGAGCAGGGCGAGCCACCGCCAGGGGCTGCTGCCGTAGCGGGTGGCCTCGGCGACCTGGGTGGCGGAGAGCAGGAGCGGCAGGGCCAGCGGCACGACGAGCAGCGGCCCAAGAGTTGTCCGACCGGCCAGGCCCTGGGCGAGCGCGCCGGCCAACGTGCCCAACACGGCCAGGCCGAGGGCGACCAGCGGTAGGACCAGGAGCAGCCACGGCCAGCCGTCCAGCGGCGGGTCGTAGACGATGACGGCGACCGGCAGCAGGGCCAGTTCGAAGGCGAGCAGCAGCACGGCGCTGGCCGCCGCGCGACCGACCAGATGGACCGCTGGATGGATGCCCGCAAGGCGGAGCAGGGCGACCTGCGCGGGCGTGTCCACGGCACTCTGGCGAAGGGTCGCCAGGACCCCGAACAGGAGCACGATCACCCAGTACATGCCGGACCCGACGGAGCGCAGCAGGGGGACGTCGGTGCCCACGGCCATGGGCACCAGGAGCAGCGCGACGGCCCCGAAGGGCGCCGTCACCAGCAGCGCCTCCCCGGTGCGGGACTCCAGGACCAGGTCCGTGCGGGCAATCTCGACCATCTGCCGCCAAGGGGCCGGCGGGCCGGTCCGTGGACCGCTCATCCGAGCACCTCGTCCAGCGGGCGGCCGGAGCGGCGGAGGGAGCGCAGGGCGCCGTCCTTGACCTCCACGATCCGGTCGGTGGTGCACTCCAGTCGTTCCAGTTCGTGTGAGACGACGACGGAGGCGCCGTTCCGCGCGCGAACCTCCTGAACGACGGCCTCGACGAGCGTCGCCGCTGCCGGGTCCAGTCCCGCATGGGCCTCGTCGAGTAGCAGCAGTCGGGGTGCGGCGATCAGCACCCGCGCGAACTCCGTACGGCGCAGCATGCCGTGCGAGCAGCGGTCCGCCGGGCGGTCGGCCGCACGCCGCAGGCCGACGTCCGTGAGAGCCGACTCGACGCCGTCCTCCCCGCGGCCGGTGAGCCGGCTGTAGAAGGTGAGGTTCTCGCGCAGCGTCAGCCGGGGGTACAGCGCGGGGCCGTGGCCGAGCAGTGCGATGTCCGGTCGCACCTCCTCGACCTCACGCGTCCCCAACCGGGCACCCAGTACCCGGCCCGCGCCGGCGGCAGGCGGTAGCAGCGTCGCCAGGACCCGGAGGAGGGTGCTCTTGCCCGACCCGTTGGCGCCGACGATGCCGATCGCCTCACCGGCCGCGACGGTCAGGGTCACTCCCCGGAGCACAGGGGTGCGGTCCACCGTCACGGCGAGGCCGGTCAGGTCGACGACCGGTGCCGAGCGGAGCGGCGGGGCGTCGCCGTCGGAGGCATTCCGGGGGTTGGGGGACTCGGGCACGATCCAGCTCTCTGACGACTGGGACAGGGCGCTCGGGTGGGCCGCACGCATCGCCTACCGTACTTAGTAGCTTTGCGGTTCGGCACGGCGCGGTCGACGTCCTCGGCGAGCGGCGCACCCTGAGGGAGGGGGCGGATTGGAACTCTTCGCCCTGATGTCGCTGGCGCTGGTCGCCGGTGTGGTCTCTTTCACCTCGCCGTGCACGCTGCCCCTCCTGCCGGGGTTCGTCTCCTACGTCTCGGGGCTGTCGGGCTCCGACGCACGGGCGGCGGACGGCGGTCGGCTCGCCACCACCGTGCGACGGCGGGTGTTGGCCGGTTCCTTGCTGTTCCTCACCGGTTTCGCAGCCGTGTTCACCGCACTGGGCGCCACGTCGTCGGCGCTCGGCTTCCTGCTGGTGCGCAACCTGCAGACCATCAACCTGGTGGGCGGCACCTTCATCGTCCTCATGGGTCTGGCCACCGCGGGCGTTGTCCGGATCCCCTATCTCCACCGCGACGTGCGAACAGACCTACGGCGGTGGCAGCCCGGTCCGGCAGGAGCGCTTCCTCTGGGGGCGGCCTTCGCCTTCGGCTGGACACCCTGCGTCGGTCCCGTCCTGGCCTCCATCCTCACGACGGCGGCCGGCACCGCCACGGTCGGACGGGGAGCCTTGCTGCTGTTCGTCTATTCGCTGGGGCTCGGACTGCCGTTCCTTCTGGTGGCACGCGGGATGGCCCGCGGCGGTGACCGCATGGGCTGGTTCCGACGGCACTCGCGCCGCATCGAGATCGCCGGCGGGGTACTGCTGGTCGGGATGGGGGTCGCCATGATGTCCGGGGGCTGGACGGTGTTGATGAGTCGGATGCTGGGCTTCTACGCCCGCCTGGGTTGGCCCCCGATCTGACCTCTCCCTCAGGCCGCCCACCAAGCTGCTCATCGGGCGTATCCCTTCGTCGGCATGCTCAGCGTCGCTGAGTTGATCCCCGGCTCGCGGTGCTTGTCAGCGACGAGGCGCAGGTGTCGCTTCGTCGTGCCGGCGTCAGGCAGTCACGAGGACTGCACCCGAGTGGTCCGTCGGGACGCCGGCTCGCCGTCCGTACGCGCGCATGACCAGTGGTCCGCTCGTTTCAGCGAGACCCGTGAGGGTCAGTGAGCGGGGCTACCGCCCGGGATGGCGGTCGCGTACTCCGGCCGTGACTCCTGCGGTGGCTGGGGGGCTGTCGGCTGCCCGGGGAGGCGCAGGCGACCGGCGCGGACGCCGTTGGCAATGACGAGGACCTCGGCGAGTTCGTGGGTGACGATGACCGTGGACAGGCCGAGGACGCCGAAGGCGGCCAGTGGAATGAGGACGACCAGGATCGCACCGGACAGCAGCAGGCTCTGCAGCATGATCCGCCGCGCGCGGCGGGCGTGGGCGAGGGTGCGCGGCAGTTGCCGCAGGTCCTCGCCCATGAGCGCGACGTCGGCAGTCTCAATCGCCACATCGGTGCCCATCGCGCCCATGGCAATGCCGACGTCGGCGGTGGCCAGCGCAGGCGCGTCGTTGATGCCGTCGCCGACCATCGCGACTCGGCCGCGGCGGCCCAGCTGCTCGACGAGGGTGGCCTTGTCCTCCGGGCGCAGCTCGGCGTGCACGTCATCGATGCCGGCGGCGGCGGCCAGGTGGGCGGCGGTGCGCGGATTATCCCCGGTGAGCATGCTCGTGCTGATCCCCATGCGGTGCAGCGCCGCGACGGCCTCGGCGGCTTCCGGGCGCAGCTCGTCGCGGATCGCGAGGGCGCCCAGCAGCTGCCCGCCGGCCTCGACGAGGACAACGGTGGCGCCGGCCTCCTGGTGGGCGGTGACGACCGCGGCGAGCGGGCCGGGGTCGATGAAGCCGGGCTTGCCGAGGCGCGCCGGCTGCCCGGCGACCAGGCCGGTGACCCCCTGGCCGGCCAGGGCCTGGGTGTCGGCGGCGGGTTCGATCGGCGGCTGGTCGGCCGGCCAGGCGGCCAGCACGGCGCCGGCCAGGGGGTGCTCGCTGCGCGCCTCGAGTGCGGCGGCGACGGCGAGCACCTGGTCCTGGCTGCTGGCGGGCAGGGCTTCGATGGCGACCACGGCGGGCCGGTTGCGGGTCAGCGTGCCGGTCTTGTCCAGCGCCAGGACGCGCACTCCGCCGAGGGCCTCCAGCGCCGCTCCGCCCTTGATCAGTACGCCGGCGCGGGTGCCGGCACCGATCGCGGCGACCACGGTGACCGGCACCGCGATGGCGAACGCGCACGGCGAGGCCGCCACCAGCACCACCAGCGCCCGCTCGATCCACACCTCGGGGTCGCCGAGGATGCTGCCGAGGATGGCGATCGCAGCTGCGACGACGAAGATCGCAGGCACCAGCGGGCGGGCGATGCGGGTGGCCAGCCGCTGCGCGGCGCCCTTGCGCTCCTGCGCCTCCTCGACGATGTGCACGATCCGGGCCAGGGAGTTCTCCGCCACCCGGGCGGTGACCACGACCTCCAGGGCGCCGCCGCCGTTGACCGAGGCGGCGAACACCTCGTTCCCTGGGCCGACCTCCACCGGCACCGATTCCCCGGTCACCGCGGAGGTGTCCAGCGAGGAGAGCCCCGCCTGAACCCGTCCGTCCGTGGCCAGCCGCTCACCGGGCTTGACAACCAGCACGTCGCCGGGGAGCAGTTCGGCGGGGTCGAGCTCCACTTCGGCCCCGCCGCGCAGCACAGTCGCCCGGGCGGGCACCAGGTCCAGCAGCGCCCGCAGCCCGCGGCGGGTGCGGGCCACCGCGTAGTCCTCCAGCGCCTCGGCCAGGGAGAACAGGAACGCCAGCATCGCGGCCTCGCCGACCGCGCCCAGAGCGATCGCACCCAGCATCGCGACCGTCATCAGCGTGCCGACGCCAAGCCTGCCGTGGCGCAGCGCCCGCAGCGTGCCGGGCACGAACGTCGCACCACCGGCCAGCACCGCCCCGCCGGCCAGCACCGTGGAGACGGTCGCGGCAGCGCCGCCCTCGCTCAGCCAGGCGAGAAGCTGGGAGGCCAGCCACAGCAGCCCGGCCAGCCCGGCGAGCTGCGCGGACCGCGACCGCCACAACGAGGTCGGCTCCTCTTCACCGTCCCCTGCAGGAGCAGGGGCCGAGCAGGTGGGGTCACCGCATCCATCGTCACCCGCAGACGCCGTCATCGGTGAGACGGTGGAAGCTGTGGTGGCTGGGGCGCAGCAGGCGCAGCCGTTCCCGCAGCTGTGCGACGCGACGGTGGTCGCCTCGGCGGGGACGGGGGTCAGCGACATTTCGAGCGGGATCGAAGCGCTCCGGCCCGCCCGGTCGGCCGGGCGGCGGTCGTCGTCCCCACCACAGCACAGATCGGACATGTCACGCCTCCTGCAAGTCGACGGGACCGCGGTGGTCCCCCGTACGAACGATGTCGCCGGACGGGCCGCCACGACCTTCGGCACCGGAAGTGGTGGTGGATGCTCCGCCGGTGACCAGGCCGGTCGCGGTGAGCAGCCGGTGACCGGTGTCGGTGAGTCGGTACATGACCAGCTTGCCCTCACGGCGGGAAGCGGCCAGCCCCGCCGAACGCAGCACCCTTACGTGGTGGGACACGAGGTTCTGACTGGCGCCGCAGACCCAGGCCAGGTCACAGACGCACAGTTCGTCGCCCAGCTGGAGGGCGGTGGCGATCCGCAGCCGCACCGGATCGCCCAACGCCTTGAATCGAGTGGCGTGCAGCTGCGCCTCATCCAGCTCGGGCAGGCCCTCCCGGACCTCCTCGGCATGCTGCAGGTCCAGGCACAACAACTCGCATTGATCAGTTCGCACGGCCGGTGTCCCTCTCCAGTCGGCGCGTCTGCGGCACCTCAACTCGAGCGTACAACGTAGCAACGGATGTTGGGACGACATGTTCAGGCGACGTCTTTCGGTCGTGGATCGCCACAAGACGACGGAGAACAACTGTCGTGAGCGCCGGCTGGCCGCCGTTACGCGCGTGATCACCCTGCTGTGGAGGAGGCGGCGGCCACCCCTGGTCGGGTCCGGCGATGGCAGCGACCACGTCACTGCTGCGCAGAATCGTCCGGTGGTGGTGGAAAGGTCCTGCGGCGTGATGCCGGCTGCTTCACCAGCGCATGCCGTCCAGATGCAGGCGTCGCGGTACCCCGCCCGGGCTGCTCCTCGTCAACTCTCGGACCAGCAGCGAACCTCCCTGCACCGTGCGAGCTCAGCTCCTACGAACACCCTTGGTCTCGCTGCGGAGGGTGGCGATGAGCACTGTGGCGGCTCCGAGGGTGATGAAGACATCGGCGAGGTTGAAGGTGGGCCACCATCCGGTGTGCAGATAGTCGGTCACCACGCCGTCGCCGGCTCGGTCGACCAGATTCCCGACCGCACCGGCCAGGATTCCCGACAGCCCAACGCGCATGGGCACGGTTGACTCGATGGCCGCCCGCCAGGCGAAGGCAGCTACGCCGGCGGTGATCAGCGCCGTCACAGCGATGATCAACCAGCTGGGCAGTCCGGCGCCGAGGCTGAACGCCGCGCCCGAGTTGTAGCCGAGTCGTAGGTCGAGGACTGCGAGGTCGACCGTCCCCCCACCCCCGAGCTCCTTCTCGGCCAGGGCCTTCACGGCCAGATCGGTGACTACCAGGGCCACCGTTGCGACGACGAGCGCCAAGCGCACGCGGCGAGTCCGTCTGCGGCCGGCCTGGTCGGTCGGCCTGGTGGGCATGTCCGGCGCGGTCTCGGTCGTCATCCTCGTCTTCCTTTGGTTCGCCCATCGGGCTCGCGGCCCGCCGGACAGCGAACCCGGCGACGGCCGAGTCGGGCCTCGGGTGAGCCACTCCACAGACGGTAACTCCCCGAGGCGCTGCACCATGGTGGGCGCCAGCAACCGGACGACGGAGAGGACGTGGGAGCCGTGATGGGGACCGGATCGGGCATGGGCTGGATGTGGATGTTCTGGCTGCTGCTCGTCGTCGGGATCGTGTTGGTGGTCGTTGTCGCGGTTCGGGCGCTGGGAGGCGGCATTCGTCGGGAAGGGACTCCCGGCGGAGGTGACGGGCGGCCATCCAGGAGCCGCGCCCGGGAGGTGCTCGACGAACGCTACGCCCGCGGGGAGCTGACCACCGAGGAGTACCGCGAGCGGCTGTCCGCACTCGGGGAGGACGCGTAGTGCAGCCGATCAGCCGCCGCCGGGCACTGCAGCTCGGAGGGCTCGGCCTGGTCAGCGCGGCTTTCGGTGCTACCGGGCTGACCTGGCAGCGCACGTCCCCTTTCGCCCCCGCTGCCGGCCGCGGGCTCAGCGAACCCCAAGTCCTGCGCAGCGCCGGCGGCAGTCTGAAGACGGAGCTCACCGCAGTCCGAGGACGCGTCCGAATCGCCGGGGCGGAGGCGACGGCGATGAGCTACAACGGCGGCATCCCCGGCCCGACGCTGTACCTGCAACCGGGGGACCGGCTCCAGGTGCGGCTCACCAATGACCTCGACGAGCCGACCAACCTGCACGTACACGGCCTGCACGTCTCTCCCGAGGGCAACGGAGACAACGTGTTCATCGCCGTGAACCCGGGGGAGTCCTTCGACTACGACTACCAGTTGCCCGACGACCATCCGCCGGGCACGTACTGGTACCACCCCCATCATCACGGCATGGTCGCCGACCAAGTATTCGGCGGCCTCTACGGCGCGATCCTCGTGGAGGAGCCCGAGCCCCTGCCGGTCACCCGCGAACGCGTGCTCGTGGTCTCCGACATCTCCTTCGACGAGTCCGGCCGAGTCGCGTCGCCGTCGGGCATGTCGGTGATGGCCGGCCGGGAGGGGCACCTGGTGATGGTCAACGGGCAGAGCCGGCCTGTCCTCACCGCTCGGTCGGGGGAGCGGGAGTGGTGGCGGGTCGTCAACGCCTGTTCCTCACGATATCTGCGGCTCAGCCTGGGCGGCCAGCAACTGCGTCTCCTGGGCATGGACTCCGGGCGCTTCCCAAGCCCCCGGGACGTCGATGAGGTGCTCCTCACGCCAGGTAACCGGGCCGACCTGCTCGTCGACGCCGTCGCAGGTTCCAGCACACTGTGGGCGCTGCCCTACGACCGCGAGGGGATGGGCGCCATGTCCGGCGGGAGAAACGCGAACGGGGACGGCGATGGCCTCGTCCTGGCGACCTTCGATGTCGCCGGCGGACGAGTCCCAGCTTTGGCTCCCGTGCCTGCGCAACCGGAACCCCGGGATCTGCGGGGACTGGGGGTGGCGGCCCGGCGGCGGCTGATCTTCGCGATGGGCATGAGCGGGGGCGGCATGCAGTTCACCATCGACGGCAAGGCGTTCGACCCCGACCGCGTCGACCAGGCCGTGCAGGTCGGCGCAGTCGAGGAGTGGACCTTGATCAACGCCTCCTCCATGGACCACCCCATCCACTTGCACGTGTGGCCTATGCAGATCGTCGCGCAGGGCGGTGAGGCGCTCACTGACGTCGTCTGGCAGGACGTCGTCAACATCGTTCCGGGCGGTGAGGTGACGGTGCGCATCGCCTTCGACCGCTTCTCCGGACGAACGGTTTTCCACTGCCACGTCCTTGACCACGGGGACCTCGGCATGATGGGCGTCGTCACCGCACGTTGAGTGCTGATCCGGTCATGGGCGCCATGCAGGCGACTAGTGGAACTGCGGGCGATCGGATGAATGAGCTGGGGCGGCTCTCCCTGCAGCCTGCGAGCGTCTGAGGGCCAACCACCAGCATCCCAGGAGGGCGCCGACCGCTGTCCCGCGATACAGCCTCTCGATCCTGCGCCGGACGCGGGCAACGACGGCTGATCGGGGTGCCTCGGAAGACCAGAACGCGTTATATCCTAGGTGTCTTAGTAGGTCTCGTGCCCCGTCGCAACCGGCATCCGAGGCCCATCTCTGGAGGAGAGCCGTTGGCGAACGACCGCAAGACCGACAACGATCGCGGGGCCCGTGGCGGGTCGAGCCGGGCCCCCGGAACCAAGGCGGCATCCCGGCGGGCGGGGCGGACGAGCGGCGCGGCGGGCAAGCGGACCAGGCCGACGACGCAGGTCGTCACGCAGTCCCGGCCGTGGGGACTCATCTCCGCCGCGGTCGCTGTGGTGGTCTTTGCCGTCGCGGTCATCGGTTACGCCATCGTCCAGGTCAACAAGGCGAACGCTGACAAGGTCACCTCGGCGGAGCAGATCGACGGGGTCCAAGTCTACGACTACCCCAACGGACAGGGACATGTGGCGACTCCGGTCGAGTACCCGGAGTCGCCACCGGTGGGAGGCGAGCACGACGGCGAGTGGGCCGACTGCACTGGCACGGTCTACTCCGTTGACATCCGCAACGAGAACGCCGTCCACTCCCTCGAGCACGGCGCTGTCTGGATCACCTACGACCCGCAGCGGGTGAGCGAGGACGACATAACCACGCTGAGCGACATGGTCGACGGCACGTCGGGGCTCATGCTGTCCCCGCGCCCGGGGCTCGGTGCCCCGATCAGCTTGCAGTCGTGGAACAACCAGCTGACGCTGGACTCGGCCACCGACCCACGGCTCCAGCAGGCCGCCGACTTCCTCGCCTTCAATCCGGACAGCACCCCCGAACCCGGGGCGACCTGCGAGAACCCCACGTTCATCGCCACGCCGCTCGTGGCCGGCGATGCCAGCCGCGCCGGCGGGTGAGTGGGCGCCGTGACCAGCCACTACGGCGACAGTCTCTGGAGCCGGAGGTGACGGTCGACACCCAGCCGCCAGGAGCGCCATCGGTGAGCCGGGTGGGATCGCGCGGGTTGACGGCCGGCCTGGTGGCGGTCATCTTGGCGGGGGTGCTGGTGGTGGGCGGCGGGCTGACGGTGGTGCTGGGCATCGGGCGGGACGAACCGCCGGGCGCCGGCTCCGTGGACGCCGGCTTCGCCCGCGACATGTCGGCGCACCACCTGCAGGGCGTGGAGATGGCCAATCTCGCCGCCGACCGCAGCCAGGACCCAGAGGTGCGGCAGCTGGCCTTCGACATCTCCTCAACGCAGACCAATCAGGTCGGCCGGATGCAGGGCTGGCTGGCCCTGTGGGGACTGAGCGTCTCCGGCGGCCAGCCGATGGCGTGGATGGAGGAAGCATCCGGGCACGACATGTCGTCCATGGGGTCCGGCTCGGGGATGGCCGACGGCCTCATGCCGGGGATGGCGACCGAGGAGGAGCTGGCCGAGTTGCGCGCGCTGAGCGGACCGGCGTTCGACGTCCAGTTCCTTCGACTCATGATCCGCCACCACCAGGGCGGCGAGGACATGGCCGAGTACGCGGCGGGCAACGCATCGGAGCCCGCCGTTGCGACCCTTGCGCGAACGATTGCCGACACGCAGGCGGCCGAGGTCGCGACGATGACCGACATGCTTGCCGCGCGGGGCGGCGCCCCTCTGCCCGTGCCCTGACTCCCGCCATGGGCGGCGGCGGGGGGAGTGCGCGGTCGGGGTGGCGGCTCGTAGGGCTGTCAGCCGACGGCGGCGGTGTTCCACGGGGCCTACGTCAGTACTCCGAGGCCGTGCAGTGCGTTGGCGACGCTGTTGTCAGTGCAGCGACAGTAGAGCGGTGAGGGCTGGGGACGTTACCGGCCGGGTGTATGCGTGACCAGCGGCAAGCCCGTTTTGGTCTGGCGTGTTCGGTCGCACGGGCCGGCGTGCCGGAGACCCGCGAGCGCCGTCGCTCCAGGCTCCTGCGGCCCTTCGAATCGCATCAGTGAAAGTCGCAGCTGTGACCGATGAGGAGTGTGAGGCAGTTCGCACGGCGTGTCCGGAGCGACGCGCCAAACGGTTAGTCACGACTGCGTTACGGAGTGTTTGGATATCGGGCAAGCCGAACTCCCCTTCGGCGGTGCGGGAGCAGACGGGCAGGTGCATGGACGCACGCTTCGGTCGTGAGGCAGCCACCGACCTCCTCGGAGTGGTACGTCCGCCTTCCCGCCTCGAGGCGCCCCGCCGCCGGTACGGCTCGGCGGGTGTGAGCCGCCGGCCGGCGCTCCTCCTGGCGGCCCTGCTCGCCGGTGGGATCGGCGCGGCGGGGCTCGATATGACCGGCGCGCCGGCGGCTTCGGTCGAGGCGACGTCGGTGCTTGAGGCCCAGCAGGCGCTCCTCGCCGACGACGAGGGTCTCGAGCCCATGCCCCAGGCGTCGGTCACGATAGCGGAGGCCCAGGCGCGGCTGCAGGACGTAGCTGCCTCGCGCGCGGCCCGCGCCGAGGCGGAGGCCGCCGCGATCGAGGCGGCCCGGCCGAAGGCAGTGTTCCCCATCGACGGGGCCAGGTTGACCAGCAGCTTCGGCCCCCGCTGGGGCACCACTCACAAGGGCTTGGACCTCGCCGCTCCCATGCTGACCCCGGAGTACGCCGCGGCGGACGGTGTCGTTCTGAGAGCTGGGTCAGCCAGTGGGTTCGGCCTGGCGGTCTACATCCTTCACGACAACGGAGACGTCACCGTCTATGGCCACATGGAGAAGATCCTGGTCGAGCCGGGGCAGTACGTCGACGCGGGCGAGACCATCGCGCTGGTCGGCAGCCGAGGCCAGTCCACCGGCCCACATCTGCACTTCGAGGTGTACGAGGGCGGGCTCGAGGGTAGCCGTGTGGACCCCATGGCCTGGCTACGGGAGAGAGGCGTGGACGTCGACGCGGCCGTCTAATCACGTTGCCCGCTGTGGACGAACTCTCCTGTTGGCTTATACTGAACCGCCCCGGCGAGTCCGGAGACTCCAGTCCTTGAGGAGGATGGAGTCGTGGCAGATCGAAGCGTCCGGTATCCGCAGGAGCTGCGGGAGCGGGCGGTGCGCCTGGTCGCCGAGAGCCGACCGGACCATGCCACCGAGTGGGAAGCGATGCGCTCGGTGGCGCAGAAGCTGGGCATCGGCTCGACCGAGACGGTGCGCAAGTGGGTCCGCAAGGCCGAGGTCGACGACGGCACCCGCCCCGGGGTGAGCAGCGAGGAGTCCGCAGAGTTGCGCCGGCTGCGGGCGGAGAACCGCGAACTACGTCGCGCCAACGAGATCCTCAAGGCGGCGGCGGGTTTCTTCGCGGCCGAGCTCGACCGGCCACAGCGGACCTCGTGAGCTTCATCGAAGCCCACGCCGATCGGCGCACCGACGATGGGCTGCGCTGGGGGGTCGAGCCGATCTGCCGGGTGCTCACCGAGCACGGAACGCCGATCGCCCCCAGCACCTTTTACGACGCCCGCGGCCGCATCTCGGCCCGGGACCAGCGGGACGAGCAGCTCAAGGCCGACATCGCCCGGGTGCACGCGGCCAACTACGGCGTCTACGGCGCCCGCAAGGTCTGGCTGGCGCTCAACCGCGAAGGGATCCCGGTGGCTCGCTGCACCGTCGAGCGGTTGATGCGCGAGCTCGGCCTGGAGGGCGCCCGCCGCGGCCGGATCCGCCGCACGACAGTGGCCGATCCGGGTGCGGCCCGCCCCGCGGACCTGGTGCAACGCCGTTTCACCCAGGCCCGCCCGGACGCCGTCTGGGTGGCGGACTTCACCTACGTGGCGACCTGGTCGGGCACCGTCTACGTCGCCTTCGTCCTCGACGCCCACTCCCGCCGGATCCTGGGCTGGCGGGCGGCGACGAGCATGCGCACCGAGCTGGTGCTCGACGCGCTCGAGCAGGCGATCTGGACCCGCGGCCGCGAGGGCGTGAGCGACCTGTCCGGGCTCGTGTGCCACAACGACGCCGGCTCGCAGTACACATCCATTGCGTTCACCGAGCGGCTGGCCGCCGCCGGAGCCGCACCCAGCGTCGGCACGGTCGGGGACGCGCTGGACAACGCCCTGGCTGAGACCCACATCGGGCTGTTCAAGACCGAGCTGATCCGCCGCCGCGGACCCTGGAAGGGGCTCGACGACGTCGAGCTCGCCACGCTGGAGTGGGTCGACTGGCACAACAACCGCCGGCTGCACACCGCCTGCCACGACCTGACCCCGGTCGAGTACGAGCAGGTGTTCTACGGTCACCACCCGGCCCAAGACCGGGCTCGGGTCTCAACAACCTGAGTCTCCGGACTCGCCGGGGCGGTTCAGCCGTTGATCCACAGGCGGCCGACGCGCGGCGCCGCATTCCAGGACGACGCCCGGGAGATGGACCTTTGAAGCTGCGAAGAGCGGAGCCGAGCAGCGGGCCGACGTGGTCAGCGGCCCGTGGCGCCTCTCCGGCCGCGATCCGCGCAGCCTGTAGCGCCCGCGTCCTACTAGTCTTGCTAGTAACCGGTCCAAGACCTGACCGGTCCTCGAAGTCAAAGGAACGGGATGACGACCGCCTCAGGCACGCGCGAGGTTCCGTTCCCTCGGCAGTCCGTGTGGCAGGCGCTGACCGCCCTCACCCCGTACTGCCCGGTGTGCGACGTCTCCTATGTCTTCTCTGAGGACTCGAACGATGAAGCCAGCGTGACGATGGGAATGGGGACCAGGTTCGTCTGTGTACCCGGCCGGCTGGAGGGGGGGCAACCGCCGCAGGGCGCGGTCAGCGGGGAAGTGGTCGACTGGGTCGCGCAGGCATGCATCGGGACCCGGCTGGATCTCAAGTCGGAGAGTTGGCAGACCCGCATCGAGCTCGCAGACGCGGAGCCAGGTTCCACCCAAGTCACAGTGACGGTGACTCACGAGCCCAAGGAGGGCAACCGGCTGCTGCACGCCCTGCAGCGCAAGGCACTGCAGCGCATGGTGCAGCAAACCGTGAACTCGGAACTCGCCAAGCTGCCGGACCACATCGGTCGAGTGGCCGAGGACCGCAGCGACTCCATCCCCGTTGCCCAGGGCTCCATCACCGTGGCGCGAGAGCAGGACGGTCTGGTGATCCATCTCCGGGGTGAGATGGACGCCCCAGCCGTCAACCGGGTGCAGCTACAACGGCGTCTGGAGGAACAGGCGGTCCTGGCCATCGACATCCGCGAACTAACTCACATCGACTCGACGGCATTCCCGCCCCTGCTGCGGTGGGCGAAGCGCCGCCTCCGGGCGGGCGGCCGTGCGGTCATCCGCGGCGACAACCAGTACTTCGACGACATGTTGGCAGTCATGGGGCTGACATCGGTGTTTCTCCGGGAGAGGTGATCCCGCAACAGGTCATTCGCTCGCAGACAGCCTCAGGCCGCCCCGATCAACGCCCGCTGGAGAAGAGTCGGCGCCGTCCAGGCGTTCATGGTCAGTGGATCCCCTGAAGAGTTTCTCGATCGAGTCGCCCTTCTGGAATCAGTGGCCGGCCACCACAACGACGTTCTCGACCGGGTCGCGACCGCACAGGCCGCGGCCGAGGTGGCGCAGGCATCGGCCGAGAAGGCGGCCGCCGAGGCGCAGCAGCAGGTTGACCAGGTCGCCGCTCAGCAGGCAGGCCTGCAGTCGGAGATCGCCGAGTATCAGGCTCAGTACACGGCGCTGACAGCCGTGCAGCAGGACGAGGCCGACGCCGCGCACCGCGGACGGGCGTTGGCGGCGCCGCCGCCCAGTGGAGTGGTGGCCGACAGCGCTGCGGCGCAGACTGCGGTCGACACCGCGATGGCCCAACTCGGGGACCCCTACGTCTGGGCCGCCGCGGGACCCGACTCCTTCGACTAATGGGGCTGACCCAGTACGCCTTCGCCGCAGCAGGGATCTCGCTGCCGCACTCCAGCAGGATGCAGGCCACCATGGGTCAGGCGGTATCGCGGGCGGAGCTCCAGCCCGGGGACCTCGTCTACTTCTACAGCCCGGTGAGCCACATCGGCATCTACATCGGCGGTGGACAGATGGTCCACGCCTCCACGTTCGGTGAACCCGTCAAGGGCGGTTCCGTCGACATGTCCGGTTACGCGGAGGCACGACGCATCGTCTGACCGCGGAGCGGTGCACGTCGGCGATTCGGGCCTCGTCGCCCCGCTGGCGACAGGAAGTACTACGCGGCCTAGTAGTCTGGCGGCAGTCGTTAGGGGGTGGCATGTCGGCGCGACGCGTGTGCGTGTTGTTGCTACTTGCCTCCGTCTTCTCCATGCACGGTGTCCAATGCGTGGCGGCCGACGTAGACGCCGTTCACGGAACGACGGGGGCGGCACACGCATCGGATGACCTCTCCGCGGGCGCCCTGGCGCCTTTGATGGACCCCGCGCTTGCCGCAGTCGGTGATCTGATGTCCGGGGCGGTGTCTGGACCGGTTGTCCTCGTCGTAGCCGCTGACATGTCCCAGAACGGTCTCCCGCTCCACAGCGCCGCCTTCGGAGCGGTATGTCTAGCCGCGCTCCTGGCCGGGGTCGTTGCGATGGCCGCCGCCGCATTCATCCGTAGAGCCCCGCCATCCCGGGTTCGCGCTAGAGCGCCCGCTTCGCCATGGCACACCGGGTGGTCGAGACTCCCCCGACCACCCGACTTGTTCGCTCTCTGCCTCCTGCGGATCTAGGCCGAGCGCCCTGCCCCCGCCGAGCTCACGGCTCGGTAGGGGCATACGCGCACGCCCAACCCCCCACCACAGGAGACTTCTGATGACTCGCACAACCGCACGATTCGTCCGCCTCGCCGGCGGGCTCATGGCAGGCGCCGTCGTTCTCGCCGGTTGCTCCGACGGAAGCGACGCCACCACCGGCGATACCCGCGCCGGCACCAGCGCCACAACCAGTGACTCCGCCAGTCAGTCGAGCGATCACAACGACGTTGACGTCGACTTCGTCCAGGGGATGCTCCCGCACCACGAGGGCGCCCTCCGTATGGCACAACTCGCCGATGGTCGGGCCTCGCACCCGAGGGTGATCGACCTGGCCGATCGGATCGAGGCGGCGCAGGGGCCGGAGATCGAGACGATGACCGGTTGGCTCGAGGAGTGGGGCGAGCCACTGCCCGACGAGGACATGGGCGGCATGGACCACGGCTCCGGCGGCATGGACATGGAAGGCATGTCCGAGGAGGACATGACAGCGCTGGACTCCGCCTCCGGCGTCGAGTTCGACCGCTTGTTCCTCGAGATGATGATCCAGCACCACCGGGGCGCCGTGGGCATGGCCGAGACCGAGATCGCGGACGGTTCGAACGCTGATGCCGTTCAGCTCGCTCGGGACATCGTCGCGTCGCAGACGGCCGAGATAACGGAGATGGAGACGCTGCTCGCCGACCTCGGCGGGTGACCTCGGCGGGTGGTGCTGCTCCGGATACCGGGCGGCGCCACCCGTCGCCAGCTCCGAGCGATCCGGCCGAAGTGCCGGTGCGCCCCGCCAAGTCAGCCTCTCTGTCCCGAAGGATTCCCATGCGCGCTCCACACGGCGCTCAGCTCGAGCAGTTCGTGCGGCCCGCCGTCCCGCCCTTCTCGCCGTCATCGGCGCTCGTCGTCACCCTTGCCGGCTGCTCGTTCACCGACGTCGACCAGACGACGCCCGGAACCAGCTACGAGTTCAACGGCGCCACCCCTGCGGGACAGGTGATCGAGGCGCCCGAGCGAGTGGACGCGCCGCCCTTCACCGGTGAACTGCTGGACGGCACTCCGTTCGACTCGGCCGACCTGGCAGGCGACGTCTCGGTCATCAACTTTTGGGGGTTCATGGTGCGCGCCCTGCCGCGTCGAGACACCGGACTTCCAGGCCGTGTACGCCGACGTTCGTGACGACGGCGTCCAGTTCCTCGGGGTGGACGTCAAGGACGACCGCCAGATGGCTGCAGCGTTCATGGACAGGGTCGGCGCCGAGTACCCCTCGATGTTCGACCCCCGCGGCGAGGTGGCTCTGGCCTTCCGCGGCTTTCCCGCCAACGTCGTCCCGTCCACGATTGTCCTGGACAGGGAGGGGCGGGTAGCCGCTGTCTACACGGGTGCCGTCGCACGAGACGATCTCCAGGCGGCGCTGACGAGCCTGCTCCAGGAGACCGACGGATGACGGGCCTGGGAGAAACGTTCGCCGGCATCGTGACCGACGGGTCGCTGCTGGTGGCCTTCGCCGTTGCGGCGCTCGTGGGACTGATCAGCTTCGCCTCGCCCTGTTGTCTGCCGCTCGTCCCTGGCTACGTGGGCTACATCGCCGGCCTCGCCGGCTCAGAGGCCCGGACGCACGAACTCGCGAGCGATCGAGCCGGTTCCGCCCCAGCCGGCACGGTCGACGCACCCGGGGCCGTCGCCCTCGGGACGGTGGCCGACCGGCGTACCGGCCGCCGCAGAATGCTGTTCGGCTCCCTCCTCTTCGTGTCCGGCTTCAGTGCGGTGTTCGTCTCGTTCGGGGCTCTGTTCGGTGGACTGGGCCGACTCTCCTGGAGTGGGCGCCGGTACTGACCCGGGTGGCCGGTGTCGTGACCATCGGCATGGGGCTCGCGTTCCTCGGCGCACTGCCCTGGCTGCAGCGGGAGCGACGCCTGCGTATTCGGCCGACCGGCGGCCTGGCCGGCGCCCTGGTGCTCGGAGTGGTCTTCGGCCTGGGCTGGACGCCCTGCCTCGGCCCGACGCTCGCCGCGGTCAACACACTTGCCTACACCGAGGCCTCCGCACTCCGAGGTGCTGTACTCGGCCTCGCCTACTGCCTGGGGCTCGGTATTCCGTTCGTCGCGATGGCGCTGGGCGCTCGTCGGGCCGTCGGGATGTCGGCATGGGCACGACGACATGCCCGCACCGTGATGCGCATCGGCGGTGGCCTGCTGATCGTGATCGGCCTTCTCCTGCTCACCGGCCTCTGGGAGGAACTCATGTTCTGGTTCCGCGCATGGATCGCTGCGACAGGACTGGGGGACTTCTTCCTGTGATCGACCGTCCAGCCGTCACGATCCGTCGGCGCCGACGTTCGCTGCCGAGGTCGGCGGCCGTGGCGCTCGTGCTGCCCTTGGCCGCGTGCACGACCTCGTCCGGGGAGACGCCTGCCGTTGCAGGGGGAGGTGCGCATGGGGGAGTCCCGGCTTCCGGCCACATTCACGGCGTCGCCATCGACCCGCGGGCGATCGTGTCCTGCTGGCCACGCATGACGGTCTCTTCGAAGTGAGTGACGACGGGGACGCCACGCACATCGGGCCGGTCATCGACCTGATGGGCTTCGCCGTGCGCGGGCCCGGGCACTTCCTCGCCTCTGGACATCCCGGTCCGGACGTCGATCTACCGCAGCCGGTCGGACTGATCGAGTCGACCGACGGGGGTCGCTCGTGGCAGGCCCTCTCCCGGCAGGGTCGGTCCGACTTCCATGCCCTGACGGTCGGTGAGGCGGGGATCCTGGGTTACGACGGCACGCTCGTGCGGAGCAGCGACGGGGAGGAGTGGGAGCAACTGTCGATCCCGGCCCAGCCGGCAACGCTGACAGCCGCACCGGACGGACGGTCCGTGCTGGCGACGACGGAGCAAGGACTTCTCCGATCCTCCGACGCCGGAGCGACCTGGCTTCCGGTGGAGGGGGCTCCTCTTCTGCAGGTCGCCGACTGGGCCGACGACGGGACCACCGTGGCCGGAGTGGATCCCTCGGGGCAGGTCTGGACGAGCGTGGACGCCGCCGTCAGTTGGCAGGAAGGTCCTAGCCTCGGGGCCCCGCCCCAGGCGATCGCGGCCACTGACGATGCTGGCTCGTCCCGCATCTTGGTCGTCACTACCGCTGCCCTGATGGAGTCGGACGACGGCGGACAGAGCTTCGACGTCGTCCTGGAGCTCTGAGGGCAAAGGCAGGTGCTGGGTGGCACCCGGTCATCTCCTATCAGTCAGGCGGGCAGTCACGCTCTGCAGAGGCCTCGAAGTCCGGGACAGGTCGGGCCTCGGCCTCATCGGGTGTATCGGCGATGCCGTTGCGCTCGATGTCCTCGATGAGCCAGTCCATCTCGTCGATCTCCCGCCGCTGTGCCTCGCTGATCTCGACGGCCAGTTGACAGACGCGAACATCGGCGAGTTCGGCGCGCTCGGACCGGGTGATGGCCATCGAGTGGTGAGGAATCATCGCCTTCATCCAGGCGGTGTCTTGGACCGTCGTCTGGCTGCGGTCGAGGAACACTCCGACACCGAGCAGCACGAGGCTCGCCGCCACGATGGCGATGTTGGCCTTCATGTTCTTGTACATGTTGAGCATCCAGCCGAGCATCACCAACCCCATGACGCCGCCCATGGTGAGCGCCATGAACACGCGGCTCTGGCTGAAGCGGATGTGGCTCCACTCGTACGAGCTGACGAACATGACCCAGTACATGAGGAAGACGGCCGTCAGGATCATGGCCCCGAAGCGGAGGTACATCTTGGTGTCGGGCGACATCTTGCCGCCGTGACCGTGCTCGTTCGACTCGTCACTCTTCTTCGTCGCCATGAGTCCGATCTCCGTTCTGCTGTCGTTACTGGGGAAGCTCCGTTTGGTCGCCTGGCTCCATGGCCACGACACCGGTTGCTGCTTCCGGTGGCGGCGGATGTGCCGGGTTGCCCTGGGCGGCGGTCCCGCACGGCGTCGGGACCGTGCGGGAACCCCGACGATCAGTCGGGCCGTCCGCATGCCCGTACGGTCGTGCGGACAAACACAGCGAGGCACTTCGTCCGCCGGCTCGGTTCAGGTGTCGGAAGAGTGCCCTTCTTGGTCGTCGCCGGCCGGTGCCGTCTGGGGTGACGCTGTAGCACGACCATTCCGGTTGCTTCCGTCCTCCGGACGGTCGTCTGCCGAGCAGGGAGCCGAGGCCCGGGCCGACCGAGCTTGACCCGGGAAGAGGCCCATGAGCGAGCCGATGTGGGGCCAGCGGCCAACGCCGCAGGCCAGCCCCACGGACTCCGTCGCGGTCTGGGACGGGCGGCCCTGCGCGCTGGCCGAAGTCACCGAACTACGCCTGCACCTGCGGGAGGGGCTAGCTGACGGTGCTCGCCGCGATGACGCCGATGACGCGGACATCGAGAGGCTGCTGCTGGTCTTCGAGGAGCTGACCTCCAACGGTCTGCGGCACGGGCGGGCGCCGGTGCGGGTGGTCGTCACCACCACCGACTCCGGATGGCTGGTCGACGTCAGCGACGCCGCAGCCGACCGGCCGCCAGCACTTGTCGTCGGCCGGGACGCTGCCGAGGGTGGATTGGGCCTCGTCGCCCGGCTCAGCGCCGCGCACGGCCGGGGGGTTCAGGACGACCGCAAGCACGTGTGGGCCCGGATCGACTACGCCTCCCGTGCCGTGCCCGTTCCGGCGCCTCCGCTGCCCCGGCCCCGCAGCGAGCCAACCGGCCGAGGCCAGCTCCAGTAGCGCCTCGCTACCCGATCCCGAGGCCGCACAGCTTCGGGCTATCGGCGCTCGACGTCGTCCTTCATCGTGGCCAAGCGGGTTACCCGCAGCGGATCAGTCGCAGTGGGGGATAGCGGCGCGCCGATGGGGACACGTCCTGGTCCTTCGTCGGCCCGGGTGCCAAGCGGGTCATCTGCCGTCGGCTTGTGGTCAGGTCAGCCCAGCGAGGTGATGAGGTCGCGGCAGGCCTGTTCGCAGCGCCGGCAGGACTCGGCGCAGACCCGGCAGTGCTCGTGCATCGAGGCGTGACTCTCGCACTCGTCGCCGCACGCCTTGCACGCGGCGGCACACGCCTCGAGGACCGACCGGGTCAGGTTGGCGTCGTAGCCGGTGTGCCGGGAGAGGACTCGGCCGGTGGTCTCGCAGATGTCGGCGCAGTCGAGGTTTGTTCGGATGCACTTGGTCAGCTCGGCGACCATGTCCTCGCTCAGGCAAGCATCTGCGCAGGCGGTGCACGCCTGCGCGCACTCGACGCAGGCCTCGATGCAGGCCAGCAACTTCTGCTTGTCCACACCGCCGAGGTCCTTGGGGTAGGTATCGAGCATCTGGGCTGCCACGGTCATGGCTACTCCTCGGGTTCTCGGCGTCGGATGGCTCGGATGCCGTCCGCAAACTGTCGCCGACGGTCCCGGGCCTACCCGTAGATCCGTACGGGTATGAGTGGACCGGAGGTGTTTCTCGATGTCCGAACCCGCGCCCCACGCCCACCCGGTCGATCCCGAACGCGTCGCCCATGCTCGGGCCCGCCTGCCCAGCCGCGACGACGCAGCACAGCTGACCAGCGTGCTGAGCCTGATGGCCGATCCGACCCGGGCCCGGGTCCTGTTCGCCCTCGACATGGTCGAAGAACTCTGCGTCGGCGATCTCGCCCTGGCGCTGGAGTCGAACGAGGACTCCGTCGGGTACGCCCTCCGGCTCCTCCGGACGGCGGGACTGGTAGCCAATCGGAAGCAGGGCCGGGTCGTTTACTACCGACTCGCCGACGGCTTCCCCGAGCCGCTGCGGGAGCACTGCCTGCGCCAGCTGATCGTTCTGTCCGAGACTTCGGCACCGGACGAGGACTAACCCGCGTGCAACTTATGGCAAGGAGGTGGCTTACTCAGCTGCCTGTGGCCTGCGGCACATAGACTTGACGCTATACCGAGGGGGGGTACCGTAGGGGCGGATTGAAGGAGGCCTTATGGACAGCGTGCAGCAGGACCGTCAGCACGGGTACATCCAGAAGAAGGACGACTACCTCAAGCGGCTGCGTCGCATCGAGGGCCAGGCGCGGGGGCTGCAGCGCATGGTCGAGGACGAGAAGTACTGCATCGACATCCTCACCCAGGTGTCGGCGATGACGAAGGCGCTGCAGGCGGTCTCGTTGGGCCTGCTCGAAGAGCATCTCAGCCACTGCGTCGTCGAGGCCGCGAAGGCCGGCGGCCGTGAAGCCGACGAGAAGGTCCGCGAGGCCTCGGAGGCCATCGGCCGCCTCGTCCGCTCCTGACAACGGCCGCAGCCGCAGCCACTCACTGACCGCCCGGGGCCTCGAACAGCGGGGACGGGGTCGGACCCGGCCCAGGACTCCGGGAACCACTGAAGAGAACCGAGATCGAGAGGACAACCGTGATGAGCACCGCCACCTACACCGTCGTCGGCATGACCTGCGGGCACTGCGTCAACTCCGTCACCGAGGAGGTCAGCCAGGTCCCCGGTGTCACCGAGGTCAATGTCGACCTCGCCAGCGGTGGTGTGACCGTGACCAGTGATCGCGAGGTCGACGACGCGGCCGTGCGGGCCGCCGTCGAGGAGGCCGGCTACCAGGTCGCCGGTTCCTGACCGCCACCCGTCCGGGTGTCCACCGCAGCCGCGGGCGGCACCCGGACGGGGCGGCGGCGGGATGCGACCCCGTCGTCCAACAGCAGAGAAGCGGGTCCACCCGCAGCAGATCCAGGAGAGGTCATGAGTTCCGCGACGAACAGCACCACGCCGGCCGGCTTCGCCGGTGAGCAGGTTGAACTCGCCATCGGCGGCATGACCTGCGCGTCGTGCGCCGCGCGGATCGAGAAGAAGCTCAACAAGCTCGACGGGGTGACGGCCACCGTCAACTACGCGACCGAGAAGGCCAAGGTCACCTACACCGGTGAGGTGAACCCCGACGAACTCGTCGCCGCGGTGGAGAAGGCCGGCTACAGCGCTCGGCTCCCCGAGCCACCCCGTGCCGAGCCGTCGGCTACGGCGACAACCGGCGCTGTCGCAGAGCAGGACGAGGTTGGCCGGCTGCGCCAGCGGGTGCTGATCTCGCTGGCGCTGACCGTGCCGGTGATCGTTCTGGCCATGGTGCCGGCGCTGCAGTTCACCTACTGGCAGTGGCTGTCGCTGACCCTGGCCGCGCCGGTCGTGGTCTGGGGCGCATGGCCGTTCCACCGGGCAGCCTGGACCAACCTGCGCCACGGCGCCGCGACCATGGACACCCTCGTGTCGATGGGCACGCTGGCCGCGTTCGGCTGGTCGCTGTACGCGCTGTTCCTCGGTGAGGCCGGCATGCCGGGGATGATCCACCCCTTCGAGCTGACCGTCTCCCGCACCGGAGCCGAGGGCAGCATCTACCTCGAGGTGGCCGCGGGTGTCACCACCGCGATCCTGGCCGGCCGCTACTTCGAGGCCCGGTCCAAACGGCGCGCCGGTGCTGCCCTGCGCGCGCTGTTCGAGCTCGGCGCCAAGGAGGTCTCCGTCGTCCGCGGTGGGCGCGAGGAGCGCATCCCCGTCGACCAGCTCGCCGTCGGCGACGAGTTCATCGTCCGCCCGGGCGAGAAGATCGCCACCGACGGGGTGATCACCGAGGGCTCCTCGGCGGTCGACGCCTCGATGCTCACCGGCGAATCGGTACCGGTCGAGGTGCGTCCCGGCGACGCCGTCGTCGGCGCGACGGTCAACGCCGGCGGCCGGCTGATCATCCGCGCCACCCGGATCGGCGCCGACACCCAGCTGGCGCAGATGGCCCGGCTGGTGGAAGAAGCGCAGAACGGCAAGGCCCAGGTGCAGCGGCTGGCCGACCGAGTCTCCGGGATCTTCGTCCCCATCGTGATCGTCCTGGCCGCAGTCACGCTCGTCTTCTGGCTGGTCACCGGCGCCGGCGCGGCGGCGTTCGCCGCGGCAGTCGCGGTGCTGATCATCGCCTGCCCGTGTGCGCTCGGTTTGGCCACGCCGACCGCACTGATGGTGGGTACCGGGCGCGGCGCGCAGCTGGGCATCCTGATCAAGGGCCCGGAGGTACTGGAGAACACCCGCCGGGTGGACACCGTCGTCCTGGACAAGACCGGCACGGTCACCACCGGGCGGATGACGCTGCTCGACGTCGTCCCCTCGGCGGGGGAGGACCCCGAGGAGCTGCTGCGGCTGGCCGGCGCGGTGGAGGATGCCTCGGAGCACCCGATTGCCCAGGCGATCGCCCGGGGTGCGACCGAGCGGGTCGGCCAGTTGCCCCCGGTGGAGGGCTTCACCAACGTCGAGGGGCTCGGCGTGCAGGGCGTCGTCGACGGGCACGCCGTGCTGGTCGGGCGTACCCGGCTGCTGGCCGACTGGTCCCAGCACCTGCCGGGCGACCTCGAAGCGGCCAAGACGGCCGCCGAGGCCGACGGCCGGACTGTCGTGGTGGTCGGCTGGGACGGCGCCGCTCGCGGCCTGCTGGTCGTGGCTGACGCCATCAAGCCCACCTCCGCCGAGGCGATCCGGCAGCTGCGTGATCTGGGGCTGGCCCCGGTGTTGCTGACCGGTGACAACACCACTGTCGCCCGATCGGTCGCCGCCCAGGTGGGCATCGATGAGGTGATCGCCGAGGTGCTGCCCCAGGACAAGGTCGATGTCGTCAAGCGGCTACAGGCACAGGGCAAGGTCGTGGCCATGGTCGGCGACGGCGTCAACGACGCCGCCGCGCTGGCACAGGCGGATCTGGGCCTGGCCATGGGCACCGGCACCGATGTGGCGATCGAGGCCAGCGATCTGACCTTGGTGCGCGGTGACCTGCGGGTCGCCGCCGACGCCATCCGGCTGTCCCGACGCACCCTCGGCACGATCAAGGGCAACCTGTTCTGGGCGTTCGCCTACAACGTCGCCGCACTGCCGCTGGCCGCCGCCGGACTGCTCAACCCGCTGATCGCCGGCGCCGCGATGGCGTTCAGCTCGGTGTTCGTCGTCTCCAACAGCCTGCGGCTGCGCCGGTTCAAGGCACTGGCGGCCAACCGCGCCGACGGCGGGGCTGCGGTGGAGCGGCGGACACCCGCCGGACAGCCGAACGACGGCGAGCTGAGCGCAAGCGCGCGGAGCTGAAAGGGCTGGGGCCGCCGGTTCCCTGTACGGGGGCCGGCCCCTGTCCCTCGGCGTGGCGGCCGGCGGGTCGGGTAACGCGAGCGGCACCTCCCGGGTTCAGACGTGCTGCGGTCCGCCGACATCCGTGCGATCGTGCGGATGTTTCCCAGTCGCTCGTCAGACCTGCACAGCAAGCCGCCTTCCCAACCGCAGCCAGGGAGAGGAGTCGACGTGCTGGCCGTGCTGACTCTGCTGGCCCTGTTGAGCGTGCTCGTCGGCTCGATATACGCCGCGAACCTCGCGCTGAGCGGCGCGCGCCAGCCAGCGCAGGCGCTGCCCTTCGAGTCCGGGATGCTGCCGCAGCAGCACGCCGTCTCCCGTTACCACGCCCGCTGGTACCCGGTCACCATCCTCTTCCTCGCCTTCGACATGGAAATGATCTTCATGTACCCGTGGGCGGTCGTGGTCGCCGAGATGGGCACCGGCGCTGTGGTCGAGATGTTCGGCTTCCTGACCGTGCTCGTCGTCGGCGTGGTCTATGTGTGGCGCGAAGGCGGGCTGCGATGGACCTGATCCGCCGCGCTCACCACTGGGCGCTCGGCCGACCACGCGTACTCCTCGTCCACGCGCCGGATGAGCAGCAGGGCAGGTGGGCGGTCGAGGCCGAGCTCGATCGGCGCGGCTGGCCGCCCGCTTTGTCACCGGCCGACACCGACCTGCTCCTCGTCGTCGGCCACCCCGGGCCGCAGCTCGCCGAAGCGGTCGAGGTGCTGTGGTCGCAGGTGCCGTGGCCCCGACATCGGACCTCGTGGAGCGGCCACGTTGCTCTCCCAGAAGCCCTCGACACCGCTGCTCAGGAACTGGCCGACGTGGTCGAGCACGGGCCACGCCATGACTTGCATCGTCCCGACCCCCAGACGCTCCTCTCCGCCCGGGCCGACGGCCTAGCAAGCGACGCGGGCACCGCGGATCACGGGCACGACTCCGATGACAGCTCGGGCGGTCAGGGGGGAAGCGTCCACGGGGACGGCCACGCCATGGCGCACGGCGGCGAGGACGACGGCGAGCACACCGGCCACGACGAGCACAGCGACAATCTGGACGGGGAACACGCCCCGCCGCACGCCGCCCATGACGAGTCAAGCGGGCATGCCGTACATGCCAGCGATGGGCAGCCGGGTGGACATGACGAGCATGCGGAGCACGCCGGCCACGGCCAGCACGCCGGTCACGGCGAGCACGGCGGGCAGCCCGGCGGCGCCACTGACGAGGGCATGGACCACGAGGGCATGCACCACGGCGGCGAGGACCATTCGCAACACGGGAGCCACGGCGAACACGGGGATGGCGCTGACGACGGCGGCATGGACCACGGCGGTCACGGTGGTCACGGAGGCATGGACGTCGCCGGCCTTCCCATGGCAGAGACGGCGCCCGATCGGGACGGCCTGCAACTGGACGAGCTGAAGGTCTCGCTAGGGCCGGTCCTCCCGGGCTGGCCCACCGGTCTGGTACTCGAGGCCGGGCTGCAGGGCGACGTGCTGACCGGGGTCGAGCTGCGTTGGCTCGACGAGGAGGACCCGGGGTCGCACGTGCCCGAGACAGCGGAGCGGGAGCCGCGCATGGCCCTCGACGTCCTGGCGGATCTCCTCCTCGTCGCCGGGTGGGCGCGTGTGGCCGTCGCGGCCCGACGGGCCCGAGATGGCCTCGGCTCAGCGGACCCCGCAGAGGTGGAGGCGGCGCGTCGGGAAGCGGACCGGCTGGCCCGGCGGGTCAGGAGGTCACGAACACTGGCGTGGAACCTTCGCGGCCTCGGCAGCCTGCAGGGAACCGATGGACGGGAGACGGACCTGCTCGGCCGCATCCACAGCTGGTGCGCCGTTGCCGCCGGCGACCGCACGACCAGCATTTCCACGCCCGCCCTGAGCGACCTCGCCGGGGGGCTGGAGGGCGCCGAGCTCGGAGCTGTCCGGCTGGTGGTCGCCAGTCTCGGGCTGTCCCGTGCCGTGGGCCGCCCGCACGAGGTGGCAGGTGTCTGAGGGGGGAGTAGTCGCGACGTCGGCAGCGACGTGGGGACTGCTGCCGGCGGTGCTCGCGGTGCTCCTCGTGAGCCTGTTGCTCGCGCTGCTCGTCGCCTCCGCCGACCGCCTTGCGGTGGCCGGTGCCGCCGGAACGGCGACCGAACCCCTGCGGGCCGGCGTTCGGCTGTTGGGGGAGCAGCGCCGGACCACCCTGGCGCCCGACTCGCTGCTGTGGCGGCTGGGCACTGTCGCCGTCCCGATCCTGGCGGTGCTGGCGCTGGCGGTGGTGCCGCTCGGCGGCCGGACGCTGCTGTCCACGAGCGCGGACCTCGTGTGGTTCAACGCCATGGAGGCGCTGCTGTGGGCGGCGGTGTGGCTCATCGGCTGGGGGCCGAACGCCGTGCACGCGCTCACCGGCGGCTACCGGTTCCTGATCCAGGGCCTGTCCTATGAGCTGCCGCTGATGTTCGCGGTGATCACTGTCGGGGTGGGGGCAGGGTCGTTGCGCACCACCGACGTCGTCGCCGCACAGGACGGACTGTGGTTCCTGGTGACCATGCCGGTGGCCTTCGTGGTTTTCCTGGCCAGTGCTGCGGCCTTCGCGTTCTGGGGGTCGTTCGCTGCGCCGGCCGGTGCCGACATCGCCGGCGGGGTCAGCTCCGAACTGTCGGGGGCGGACCGCCTGCTCGTCGACCTGGGACGCGCAGCGTTCTTGGGTGCGGCCGCGGCGATGGCGGTCGCGATGTTCCTCGGCGGGGACTCCGGCCCGTGGCTGCCCGGCCCGCTGTGGCAGCTGCTCAAGACGGTCGCCGTCGTCGTGCTGATGGTCGTGGTCGGCCGCCGGCTGCCGGTGGTGCGGCCGGAGAAGTTCGTCGAGGTCGCGTGGATGGTGCTCATCCCCGCGACCCTGCTGCAGGCGCTGCTGGTGGCCGTGCTGGCGTTGTCCGGCTTCTACGCATGACGCCGGGGGGAGGGGGAGCGATGCTGATCGAGCTGTCCGGCTGGGCGATCGCGGCGGTCATCGTCCTGGGCGTCCTGGCGGTCGCCGCCGGCGTCGCCGTGTTCGTCGTCGACTCGATGGCGAGGGCCACCTTCGCGCTGTTGGCATCCTTCCTGGCGGTCGCCGGCGTCCTGGTCGCGTTCGATCTGCCCTACCTGGCCTTCGTGACGGCGCTGATGATGACGATCGAGATGGCCATCATGGCCGTCTTCATGATCATGTTCATGATGAACCCGGCCGGCCTCATGCCGATGACGATGGTGCACAACACCAAGGGCTCGGCCGTGGCAGGGGCGGGCGTGTTCGTCGTCCTCGTGGCCGGGATCTGGACGGTCGACTGGCCGGATCGGGCGGGGGACCTGCCGGCAGACAGCACCCGCCAGCTCGGCGAGGCGATCATGGGCAGCCACATGCTGGTCATGCTGGTCATCGGCATCGGGCTGTTCGCCACGATCTTGTCCGGCACGGTGCTGGCCACCGCCCGCGGCCGCTACGACCGCTTTGGGCCGGACCTGCATGCCAAGCGCCCGGATGACCCGGTGCCGGGGGGTCTGCCGCGATGACCGCCGAACTCGTGCTGCAGATCGTGCTCACCGTCGCCGCCGGACTGGTCGCGGTCGGGTTGTTCGGTGCGCTGTCCCAGCAGTCGATCGTGATGGTGATGATGGGCCTGGAGCTCGTACTCAACGGCGTGCTGCTGGGCGCGGGAGCGGCCTGGTACTTCCTCGCACCTGAGCTGCCCGACGCACAGATGCTGGTGGTCGTCGCGCTCGTGGTGATGGCCGTGGAGATGGCCATGGGTTTCGCCGTCGTCGTGGCTATCTATCGGGCCCGGCAGGTCGACATGGTCGACATGGCCACGGACCTGCACGGATGATCGACACGGTGGAAGCGGCCTGGTCCGGGTGGCTGGCCGGACTGGTCCTCCTTCCCGCTCTGGTCGGGGTGGGCCTGCTGCTCGCGGGCCGCCGGGCCGACCGAGGCGCCGGTCCGCTCGCGGTGACGGTCACCGTCGCCGTCCTGGCCGTCTCGCTCGTGGTGGCGGGTACACGACCGCGGCTGTCGGCGCCGTTCCTGGGCGTGGTCGAGGGCGGTGACCTGCGGCTGGTCGTGGACGGGCTCTCGGCGGTCCTCGTCGTCCTCGTCGCCGCCGTGGCAGTAGCCGTCACAGTCTTCGCCGTCGCAGACCTCCCCGGGGACGCCGCGCGCGCCCGATTCTTCGGCTACTTCCTGCTCTTCATCGCCGCGATGCTGGCCACCGTCACGGCCGCCACCATCCCCGCCCTCCTGCTGGCCTGGGAGGTGATGGGTGCGACCTCCTACGTGCTGATCGGCTTCCGCTGGGAGGAGCCGGGCAAGCTGGCTGCCGGCACCCGGGCGTTCGTGGTCACGCGAGCCGGTGACCTGGGGCTGTACATCGCGGCGGGGGCTGCGCTGGCCGCTACCGGCAGCCTGGTGCTCGGCGACCTCGGTGGTGCGGACGGCGGCTGGGCGGACGTGGCGGCGGCCGGTGTGCTGGCCGCGGCGCTCGGCAAGTCGGCGCAGCTGCCCTTCTCCGGCTGGCTGTCGGCCGCCATGCAGGGCCCGAGCGCGGTCAGTGCGCTGCTGCACTCGGCGACGATGGTCGCCGCCGGCGGATACCTGCTGCTGCGCATGCAGCCACTTCTCGCGGCCACCGGGTGGGCGGCGACGGCGGCGGCGTGGGCCGGAGCCCTGACCGCACTCGTCCTCGGGGCCGTGGCGGTGGTCCAGACCGATCTCAAGCAGCTGCTCGCCGCGAGCACCGCCGCGCAGATCGGGTTCGTCGTGCTCGCGGCCGGGATCGGTGCCACCGCCGGCGGCACCTCCCAGCTGGTGGCGCACGCCGCGGTCAAGGCCGGGCTGTTCGTGGCCGCCGGGGCGTGGCTGACGGCGCTGGGGAGCAAGGAGCTGGCCGGCCTCCAGGGGGCGGCCCGGCGCTACCCGGGGGTGGGTGCGGCCGCCGCGGTGGCGGCGTTGGCCCTGGCCGGGGTCCCGCCGCTGTCGCTGTGGGCGACCAAGGACGAGGTGCTGGCCGGCGTCGGCGGTACGGCGCTGTGGGCGGTGGGGCTCGCTGCGGCCGTGATCTCGGCGGTCTACGCCGGCCGGGTGCTGGCGGTGGTCCTCGCCCGGCCTGCCGGGGAGGAGGCCTTCGACACCGAGGAACCGGGCACCCGTCGGGTTCTGGCGGTCACGACCGTCGTCGCCGGCGTGCTGGCCGTGTTCGCCGCCGGGCTCGGGGTTCTTGCGCTGCCGGTGGTGGGCGATGCACTCAAGCGCGTTCTCGGAGCCGCGGGTGAACCGTCCCCGAGTCCGGGGGAGTTGGTGCTGTCCGGGGCGTTGGCACTGTTGGCTCTCGGGCTGACCGTCGCCGTGCTGCGCTTCCGGCCGCAGCTCGTGGCCGCCGGTGAACGCAGCGCCCGACCGTCCTGGGCGGGCCTGGTGTGGCTGCTCTCGCCACGGCCCGCGCTGGTGGTTGCTCGAGCCGTCGCGGTCGTCGACGACCGGGTGATCGACCGGGCGGTGTGGGCGGTAGCGGCGGGCGTCCGGCGAGCGGCCGGGCTGGTTTCCGCGGCCGACGGCGCTCTCCTCGACCGGGCCGTGTGGGGCGTCGCGGCCATGACGCGCCGGGCCGCCGCCGTCCTCGGCCGGATCGACATCGGCGTGGTCGACGCCGCCGTTCTCGCTGGGGCGCGCGCGATCCGCCGGGCGGGAACGGCAGCCCGCCGCCCCCAGACCGGGCTGCTGCACCAGTACTACGCCCAGGCCGTCGTCGGTCTCGGTGTCTTGCTCGCCCTGCTCCTGATCGTGAGGTGACCGTGCTGCTGACCGCCGTGATCTTCCTGCCCGTGCTGGCCGCGGGAGCGCTACTGGCCGCCCCGCGGCTGCCCGGCCGGTTCGCGACCTGGGCGTGGGTGGCCGTCTCCGCCGTCGACCTGGCGCTCATCGGCTGGATGTGGTGGCGTCTCGAGCCCGGTGTCGGTGCGACCGGCGTCGTCGACGGTCTGGGCTACGAGGTCCACCTCCGGTGGATCCCCACCGTCGACGCCGGCTACCACATCGGCGTCGACGGACTGTCTCTGCCGCTGCTCGCCTTGACCGGCGTGCTCTTCCTCGCCTGCGCGGTCTACTCGCTGCGCGAGCCCGAGCGGCCCCGCAGCCATGCGGCGCTGTTCCTGTTCCTGCAGACGGCGTGCCTGGGTGTCTTCGCCTCCCTGGACCTGATCTTGTTCTTCGTCTTCTTCGATCTGTCGATCGTCGGGATGTACTTCATCATCGCCGGCTGGGGGCACGGCGAGGCCCGGCGCAGTGCGCTGAAGTTCTTCCTCTACACCTTCATCGGGTCACTGGCGCTGCTGGTCGGCTTCATCGGGCTGTTCCTCGGCAGCGAGGAGCGCACCTTCGACATGGTCGCCCTCGCCGAGAATCCGCCCCTTGCCGATTCACCGCTGGCCGGCGGGCTGGTGCTGCTGGGGATCGGTCTGGGGCTGGCGATCAAGACACCGCTGTTCCCGTTCCACACCTGGCTGCCCGACGCCCACACCGACGCACCGGCGGCCGGGTCGGCGGTCCTGGCCGGGATCCTGCTCAAGCTGGGCACCTATGGGTTCGTCCGGATCGCCATGCCGATCCTGCCCGAGGCCTGGCAGCGGTGGGCCATGGTCGCCGTCGTCATCGGAGTGATCAGCGTGCTCTGGGGCGCATTCGTCGCCCTGGCCCAGACTGATTTCAAGCGGATGATCGCCTACACGTCGGTCAACCACATGGGCTATGTGCTCCTGGCGCTCGGTGCGGCCGGGCTCGTCGGGCAGGCCGACGAGGAGGCACGCACCATCGCCACCGTCGGAGCGATGTACCAGATGGTCAGCCACGGCCTGCTCACTGGCGCGCTGTTCCTGCTGTCCGGGGTGCTGTGGTCGCGGGGACGCACCTACGACTTCGACCGGTGGGGCGGTCTGGCCCGGCCGGCGCCGGTGTTCGCGGCCTGTCTGGGTGTCGCAGCGTTCGGTTCCCTGGGGCTGCCCGGCCTCTCCGGTTTCATCGCCGAGTTCCAGGTCTTCACGGGCGCGCTGCCGGCCGCACCGGTCGCCACGGTGCTCTCCGTCTTCGGCATCCTGGTGACCGCCGGACTGTTCCTGCTCGCCCTGCAACGACTCCTCGGCGGCGCCACCGTCGTCCCGCCGGAGCCGGACACCGCAGGAACCCGTGGTCGCCGTGACGGCGACGCGATGGCGGACGGTGGGGCGCAGCCGACGGCCGAACCGCATGCAGCGACGACCACCCTCGAACTTGCGGACCAGTCCGACACCCACCCGGTGGGCATGCTCGACCTACGGGCACGGGAATGGATCTCGATCGTGCCGCTGCTCGCCCTCGCCGTGCTACTCGGCCTGCTGCCCGGCGTGCTGCTCGACGTCATCGAACCCGCAGCGACCGCCGTCGTCGAGCTCGTCTCGCGATGAACGGGATGACCGACGGGGGAGCGGAGGTCCTGGCACTGCTGCCCGAGCTCCTGCTGTTGCTGGGCGCCGTTATCGGGCTGCTGCTCGGACTGTGGACGCCGCGGGGCCGACAGTGGCGCGTCCGCGTCCTTGCCACGGTCGCCTGCCTGGTCAGCGCCGGTGTCGCGGCGGCGGCGTTGGGCCGACCGACCGAACGGGTCTTCGATGGCACCTGGGTCATCGACACCACGACCGGAGTCGTCCGGATCACCGTCGCCCTGGGCGTCGCTGTCCTCGTGTGGCTGGCAGCGCCGTCGGTGGCCGGGCACCCGCGGGAGACCGAGGCGTACGTGCTCATGCTCCTGGGTGGGCTGGGCGCCGTCGCGCTGTCGGCCGCCGGTGACCTGTTGCTGCTGGTGGCGGCTTATCTGCTGGCCAGCGTCCCGGTGTACGCGCTGGCCGGCTTCGCCAAGGACTCCCGCGGCGTCGAGGCGACGATGAAGTACTACCTCATGGGCGCTTTCAGCGGGGTTCTGCTCCTGGTGGGTGTCGCCGCCCTGGTGCTGACCGGTGGGGTCACCGGTTATCCGGCGTTGGCCACCACCCTGGCCGGCGCCCCCGCCGGGTTGCTCGCGATCGGCATCCTCGGGGTCCTGGCCGGGGTCATGTTCAAGGCCGGCGCCGTTCCCCTGCACTTCTGGGTACCCGACGTCACCGCCGGGACCACCCCCGTCATGGCCGCCTACCTCACCACGATCCCCAAGCTGGGCGCCGTGGCCGCGGCCTTCCGGCTGCTCGCCGAACCCTTCGCCGCCGTCGCCCTCGACGTGCCGCTGCTGATCGCCGTCATTGCCGCGGTCACCATGACCCTGGGGAACCTGGCGGCCTTCAACCAGACCGAAGTGCTGCGGCTGATGGCGTACTCCACCGTCAGCCAGGTCGGCTACCTGTTCATGGCCGTCGCCGTCGCCGCACGCACCGACCTCGCCGTCCCCGCGCTCGCCGTCTATCTCGCCGGATACGCCGTCACCAACATCGGCGCCTTCGCCGCCATCGCTGCCGCGCCGACAGCGCGGTCCATCGCCGACTGGGCGACCGCCATCGGCCGCCATCGCTGGATCGTCGTCAGCCTCGTCGTCTGCCTGCTCGGCCTCGTCGGCACCCCGCCGACGGCGGTGTTCGTCGGCAAGCTCGTCGTCTTCACCGCCGCCTGGGACGGCGGCCTGGCCTGGCTTGTCGTCGTCGCGGCGGCCAACACGGTGGCGAGCCTCTTCTACTACCTGCGCTGGATCATCCCCGGCGCCATCGGTGTCACCGCCGTCCCGGCCGAGCCCGCCAGTGGCGGGGCGGGAACCGGCACCTCCGCTGGGACGGCGCAGCGCGTCGTGCTCGAGCCGGCCGTCGTTCTGCATGCGGCCGCCGTTGTGTCCCTGCTCCTCGGCATCGGCTCAGGAATCTGGCTCGCCGCCGTCCTGGCCGGCTGAAGGCTGCCTACCGACCCACCGACTCCCGACCCTGCAGGGTGCTGAGCCGCCCCCGGTACTCGGTCTCGTCGATCTCCCCGCGAGCGAACCGCTCGGCCAGGATCCGCTCCGGCGTCGGGGCCTCGGGACGACGGTCCGCGTCCGCACGCCCGAACCCGCGCACCACCCAGACCAGGGCGGTGATCACCAGTCCCCAGGACAAGATCATGCCGAGGGTCATCCCGACCCATCCCCAGGCGCTGAGGTCGTGGTCGTACCAGAACATCATCGGTCGTCGCCTCCCTCTGCCGGTACCAGGAACACCGCATGTGTGCGTGTTCCCGTCCCGGCCGATACCCCACTCTGCCGCGAACGGCGGAGGCGCCGGCAGAACCAGAGGGCCGGACCGGAAGGGCCGAAGGTCCCCGTGGCCGATCGAAGGGAGGGGGGACCGGGTGGTGGGCTCCGCTACGTCACCGCCGGCCCAGCGTGCGTGCGCATCCCCAGTCCGGCGGAGGCGGCGGCGAGGAGCAGCGCACCGCCGAGGTAGTAGACGACCTGGATGCCGTACCGGTCGGCGAGGACGCCGCCGACTCCCAGGGAGATGAGTCTGCCGCCCTGCCAGAGCACGTCCATCGACGCGAATACCCGGCCGCGGACCTGCTCGGGGGTCTCGGCCTGGAGCATGGAGTTGAAGGTGACCGCGCCCGTGGACGTGCCGATGCCGTAGACGACCAGGGCCGCGGCGGCCAGGGGGAGCGCGGTGACGGCCGCCAGGACGATGTCGACGACCCCGCGCAGTGCGAACGGGCCGAACACGAACAGCGGCCGTCGCGGCTGCCGGATCAGCCGCAGGAGCGCGAGGGGGCCGAGCGCGGCGCCGATGCCGATCGCGGCGATCAGCAACCCGTACTGGCTGCCGGTCGCGCCGAGGTGGTCCTCGGCCAGGACGACGAGCAGGGCGCTGGTCGCGCCGGCCGACAGCGCGGCGAGAAGTTGGCCGGTGGCCAGCGCGCGCAGCAGCCGGTTGCGGGTCAGTACGCGCACGCCGTGGCAGGCATCGGCGAGCAGCCGGCGCCGTGTCAGGTGCTCGGCTGGGGCGGGCACCCGGAGTCCGCGCAGGACGAGGGCGCTCAGCGCGTAGGAGGCGGCGTTGAGTGCGAACGCCGGGCCGTACCCGGCGCTGGTAACCAGCAGTCCGGCCAGCGGGGCCAGCGCGATCTGGGAGAGGACGGCGGCGGTCCAGATCCCAGTGTTGGCCGCCACCAGGTCCTCTTTGGGCACCAGCGCGGGGAGCACCGAGGAGGCGGCCGGATTGAAGAAGACGGCGCCGACCGACATGCCGAAAGCGATCGCGTACACACCGGCCGGAGCGTTGTGCCAGAGCGCGAGGATCACGGCGAGGAGCAGTCGGAACAGGTCCGAGGCGACCATGACGCGGATGCGTGGCCAGCGGTCGATCAGCGGCCCGGCGAACGGCGCGATCAGCAGCACGGGGACGATCTCGGCGGCGACAACGCCGCTGACACCGAGTCCGGAGCCGGTGAGGTCGTAGATGAGCAGGGCGAGGGCGATGGTGTTGAGCACATCGCCCCACTGGGAGACGGTGCGCGCGAGCCACAGACGCCGGAACTCGGGTCGCCCGAAGACGTCCCGCAGTCCCGGCTGGGCCTGCCGGCCGTCACCGCTCATCGGTTCTCAGACCCTCCGGTCGGATCGAGCGGCAACCAGCCCGGCCGACGTCAGCGGCTGGTTCTCGACGTCGAACTCACCGTAGGAGTATTCGTGGCGCCCTTGGTCAGCCGTATTCCTGCCGCACCCTGGGGCAGACCCGCTCCCGGCCTGCCTCGTCTCCAGCCGAGATCCCGTCTTCGCTGACGCCCTCTCCGGCGGCGAACTGCCACACCTGCTCGGGGTGTGCCTCCGTCATCAGCGCCGGCTGCCGTCGTCGTCCTCCCGTGGCTCGGTAGGCATCGACAGGGACACCCAGTCGTGCATCCCGCCCCGGTAGTAAGCCAGCGACGAGGCGGGATAGCCGACGTCGAGCAGCTGCCGGATCGCATCCGGTGACTGAGGGCACTGTGGCCCGTTGCAGAACAGGATCGAGACGCGGCTCGGCTCCAGCTCGACGCGTCGGTCGAGGACGGCATCGTGAGGGATGTTCACCGAGCCGGGGATGGTGCGCCCGCCAAAGGAGCCGGCGGTGCGGGAGTCCACGAGGAGCGCCCCCTGCTCCACCAGCTCGGAGAGCTCCAGCTCGCCGACTGTCCGGACCCCGGGTGCGGCCTCCAGCCGCTGAAGTTCGCCCCACGTGGTGTCCACCGCGACGACGTCCACCTCGCCCTCCACCGGCCACGGGACGCTTCGTGGCTTCTGGTCGCGACTCCGTGCCTGACGCTGCATCGATCCCCCTTGGTCAGGACGCCCGGCCGTGCTCAACCAACCGTTCGCCGTCGATGGATATCCGGACCCATGCCCCAGCTCGGACTCCAGCGAACCCGGGGTTCCGAGTCAGCCGTGGCAGTCCTGCTCCGCTCCGGGAGAACCACCGGTGCTCGCCGAGCCGTGGCGGCTCTTCGACGCCGTGCCGTCGGTGAAGTTCTGCACCGCCACCTCGACCGTGTCGGCCGCGTCGGCCGGCGGGCGGTGCCGAAGCGGATCCCGTTGAGCTTGCCGCCCACCGCACCGACCGAGTTGGTCACCCGCGTCCCGCTCGGGTCGATGACGACGCCGTGAAAGCCTTTGAGCTGATCGCCGAGCGGGCCTGAGCAACTCGGCAACGCTCATTGCAACGCCCCGATCGCTGCGTCCGATGCTCAGCTTTGGGGGCGCAGCCCCGCCAGGGTCACGCTGATCAGTCGACGGATGGCGGCCTCGTTCGGCAGGCTGCCCGCAGCGGCGAGGGCGTGCAGGCAGTAGCTGGCCAGCTCGTCGGGCACGACGTCGTCCCGGAGATCGCCGGCTTCGGCGACGTCCACCAGCAGCTCCCGGATCAGCTCGACGAGCTGCTGTTGCGCCCTGACGACATGCTCGCCCCGGTGCAGGAGAGCCCCGAGCTCTTCCGTGCCGTGGCGTCCCCGGTGGTGCGAAATGAGCGCGTATGCCTCGAGCACGGCGCGAAGTCGCTCGCCTGGGCTCCCTGCCCGGTCCCGCAGTTCAACGAGATGCCCGAGATGTTCGGTCACGTGGCGCTGGTGGCAAGCGACCAGGATTGCTTCGACGTCGGGGAAGTATTTGTACAACGTCGCCCGGCCGATGCCCGTCTTCTCCGCGATCTGCGACATCGTCACGGACAGGAGGCCGTGTTCATTAACCAGCGCCCATGTGGTGTCCAGGATGGCATCGTGGACGGAGCGCCGATGCGCCTCGATCGTGTCAGTCCACAGCTTCGGCACCAGTGAAGTATACGAACCGACGCTTGCGATACACCATGGCTTGATCGAGTCACTGTGTCTTATTAACCTGACTGTCCGATGCATGCTCCGACCGACGGACAGCGAGGGACACTGAGATGGCCGAGCCGACGGGCGCCAGCCCCGGAGAGGATGCCCATCAGGGCTCGCCCCCTCGCATGCCGCGGTGGGTGAAGATGGCCGGCATCATCGTCGGCGTCCTGATCCTCGTCTTCCTCGTCCTGCAGCTGACCGGCGTCGCCGGACAGCACGGGCCGGGGCGGCATTTCTCCGGGCTGGGGCCACAATCGGCGTCGAGTTCTGCGATGCAGGTCGCGGCCGCCGCCGATGTCGGATGACCGTTCGGCCGCGCGTTCGCAAGGTGATCCTCACGGCGCACGTCGTGTCGTCGGTGGGCTGGTTGGGTGCCGTCGTGGCCTACATTGCTCTCGATGTCGCCGCGCTCGCCGGCAGAGACATTGAGGCGGTCCGGAGCGCCTACGTCGCGATGGAGCTGGTCGCCCTCTACGTCATCGTTCCGTTGGCCCTGGCGTCGGTAGTCATCGGGGTCGTCAACGCGCTGACCACATCGTGGGGCTTGTTCCGGCACTACTGGGTGCTGGTGAAGTTCCTGCTCACCCTGGTCGCCAGCACCGTTCTACTGCTCGAGACCGAGACGATTCGCTCCATGGCTGCGGTCGCGCGATCCGGCGTCGATCCGCGCGACCTGCCGGGCTCGCTGCCGCACTCCATCGGCGGCCTGATCATCTTGCTGATCTTGACGGTGCTCTCGATCTACAAGCCCAGAGGCGTGACCCGTTACGGCTGGCGCAAGCAGCAGGAACTTCGGAACAAGCAGCGCGAGGCCGCCACGTCCTCAGCTTGAGTCAGTACACCTGGCTCGTCTGCATGAGGACGGTCTACGCCGTCGTCCGGCCCACCGGTGGTAACGCATGCGGGCCTTCCCACGCCCGGGCGATCCTTGTGACCACCACTTGTCCGCTGGAGTGGGCATCTAGCACCCCGGCCGCCAACGTTGGCCCTGCCCATGCGGCGCGGACAGCGGCCTTGGTGTCCCCGAGCGGCACTCTCGGGGCGGTTCCTCACGCATCGAACTGCCGATGGGTATGAGATGAGGTCCCTTGGGTTAGTGACGCTGACCGCCGTCGTCGCTACTGCGCTCATCGGGTGCTCCACCGCCAACGTCGTTTCACAGCCAGCATCCTCAAGAGCGCCACAGATTACCGGGGGAGAGCTGTCTCGACGTCGCCGTCACCTCCCGTAGAGGAACCGTTCTCGCTCTACACGCACTGCGGCTTCGTCAACGCCGAGTACGCGGGACGCTTCTGGGTAGCGGACACGCCTGCTCCCACGCTGACTGTCCGGGCGGACGAGACGGGCCTCGTGACGATGGACGGTTACACGGACGGGACCATGAGGATGGTTGGGGACGACCTGTTGCGCTTCACTATCGATGATCCGTTCATCGAGGAGCAGGGCCTTTTCGTCGGCTTCGTGCCAGGCAGTGAACCGACGTCGCGGTGTGAGTGATGTCCCCCACCCAGCCAAGACGTGACTCAGCGCTTCTCAAAGGGATTCGCTCAGGCTGGCGACGACTGTGGCTCCGGTGCTCCGCGCCAGCTGGGCGACGCGCGCAGCCTCGGACGTGTCGGCCACCGGACCGGAGACGCCCAGACTGCTCTCGGGCCACAGCACCAGGTCGAGACCGGGCGGCAGGTCCTCGCTGAGCAGTAACTGCCGCTCCGTGACGGCGTCGGCGTCGCTGACGACGGCCGGGATGCCGCGCGGGCCGCCGCCCTGGACCAGGGCAGTCCGCAGCGAGCCGGCAAAGGCGCCGTCTGGACCGGCAAGCGAGATCCCCACCGCACTTCCGGCGGCGACCACGGCGACGACGGCGAGCTTGCGCAAGCGTCGCCCAGCGACGAGCAGGGCGGTCGCCGCCGCTCCTGCACCGGTGGCCAGACCGACGACCAGCAGCAAGCCGCCCAGAGGGGCAGCGGCGGCGAACGGCCCGTCGAGCTGCCCCAGTGCGAGCCCTGGGATGGGGAAACCGCCGAACGGGAAGCGGGCGCGCACCGCCTCCAGTGCCACGAGCGCGGCCGGAACGGTCCACCACCGCCCCGGACGGGCGTCGGCCACGAGCATCGCCACGGCGAACAGCACCACCTCCAGCACGAGTAGGGCGACGTATCCCGCCGGATGGAAACCGGTCAGCCAGCTCAGCGTCGGCACGAAGAAGGCCAGCCCGGTCATGGCCCCCAGGACGAGCTGCCGCCAGGCTAGACCCAGCAGCGACCAGGTGAGGGGGGCGGCGGCGAGAGGGACGAGGTACCAGGACGTAAGGGGCGGCATGCTGCCGGCCAGGAGGAGAGCGGCCGCGATGCCCGCGAGCAGACGCGTCGAATTGGGCAGCCACCCTGCCTTCGCTCGGCGCCGGTTCTCAGGGTCGGGCCGGCGGTTCCACGACGGGCGCCGGTGGACAGCCGGGGGCGGTCACGGCGTGGTGGCGGCGTCCGCCACCAGCAGGGAGACGAGCTCGTTGAGGCGCTCGGCCGACGCCTGACCGATCTGCCGGTCGAGAACCCTCCCGTCGGCCGCGACGGCCAGGGTCACCGGCAGGCCCGGAGCAGCCAGTTCGGTCAAGAGCTCTTTGTCCCGGTCGACGACGTGCGCGTAGGTCACGTCGAGATCGGTGAGCAGCGAGGCCGCGGCCGAGGGCGTGTCCTCCGTGTTGACGCCGAGGAAGCCGACGCGGTCGCCGTCGCGTTCGTACGCCTTCTGCAACAGGGGCATCTCCTCACGGCATGGCGCGCACCAGCTGGCCCACAGGTTGACCAGGACGGGCCGGTCGCCGAGGTCGTCGAGTGCGACGTCCTCGCCGGGCACCAGGCACGACAGGCTGAGCGCCGGAAGCGTGTCGCCGTTTCGCGCCCCCTTGCCGTCGGCGGCGAAGGACTCGCACCCGGCCACGTCGCCGGGGACGGCGACCGCGGTGGGCTCGGCATCGTCCGCCGAGGGCGCGGCGCCGCAGCCGCTCAGCGCCAAAACGGTCACCAGCGCGGCGGCCGTGACCCGGGGCGATGTCATCCGGCCTCCCAGAACTATCCGGCCTCCCAAAACTGATGTCGTCGTCTACCGGTCTACCGGTCTACCGGGCGACTCGGACCAGCCTACGGAGCAGGTCGGGTGCTCCCCCCGAGTACGGCGTCGGGCGCTCGCCGTGGCGGGCGCGTCCGGCGAGAACAACTATGTAGCAACGTACTATGTCTCATAGTACGAATTGTCCGGGTGCTATGCGCGTCCCTTCTGCCGTTCCTGCCGATCACGAGGTGACACCGATGTCGGGGAAGTCGTCGCGCAACAAGAAGCGCACCCCACCCAGGAAGGGCGTCCCGCTGGCGAAGCGTGCCGCCGCCGGGACCGGACGGTCCACTCCCCAGGGGCGGGCGGGATCCGCACCGGCAACAGAGGCCGGTTCCCCAGTTCGCGCGGCCGCGGGTGCCGCCCCTCCGCTGAACCCGTTCCGAGCACCGGCACTGAAGCCGCCGTCCCGGGCGTTCCCTCCGCCTCGGACGGCGACGGGGTCCCTCCGGGTCCAGCCGGGCAACGGTGCGTCGCCCGGCGCCGCGAGCCGGCCCGGCGCCGGGCAGTCGGCCGCATCCCGGCCTGCTGCCGCAGCGGGCGCGCAAGCCCCCTCGGCGCCGTCCGCGGACCTGCCGGCGCCCGTCGCCGCTCCCGCCGGAGGCCCGGCGCCGGGCGGTGGGACGGCCGTTGCGACCGCGCCGGACCTCCCTCCGGCCCGCCCGCCGTTCCTGGCCGGTGACATGCCCGGCGGCCCGGTCCAGGTGATGTCCTGGAACTGTTCAGAGGTCGATGGCATCGAACCTCAGGGGCTGGGCCTGACCTACTGGTTCGACGCCGCGCCGACCGGAGATCCGTATCCGGTGAGCGTCCGGTTCACGGGCCGGCGTGTCTCGGGCGAGGAGCCGGCCGGTCCGCGTGACACCTTCGAGACCGTTCGCACGCTCGAGCAGGTCCTGCCCGGGAGCGGCCGGATCGCGCTGACCACCCGGGTCCGCGATGTTCGGCCGGGGACGTGGGAGGTCACCGCCACACCGGTCCTGCCCAAGGCCGCTGACGGCTCGCGCACGCTACCGCCGCCGATCCCGATGCCCCGGGGGTCCGCCATCGGGACCAGCGCGTTCCTGCCGGTGGTCAACGTCCGGGCACCCGGCGTCCGGATCGGCGCCTGGCCCGCCCTCGTCGGCCTCGGCTTCGTGGCCGCCCTGATCCTGCAGTGGATCCTGGGGGTGCAGCGGGACCTTCCGGTCGGCCGCATCCTGCTCGTGTCCCTGCTGGCAGGTCTCGTGGGGCTGGTGGGCGCAAAGGTCTACTACCTGCAGACCCACCGTGAGGAGAAGACAAAGGCCCTGACCGCCGGCATGTCGGTCCAGGGCTTCATCATCGCCGCCGTCTCCGTCCTCGTGCTCGCCGGCTGGATGGCGGGCATCCCGGTCGGCGCCATGTTCGACGTCACTGCACCGGGTCTCCTGCTCGGGATGACGATCGGCCGGCTGGGCTGCTTCTTCGGCGGCTGCTGCGTCGGATTGCCGACCGCGTCGCGGTGGGGGATCTGGTCCTCCGACCGTGGGGTCGGGGTTCGCCGAATCCCGGTGCAGCTCTTCGAATCGGCCATGGCGGGCACCGTCGCCACCCTGACCCTGCTCGCCGTGCTCCTGCTGGACCCGGCCGTCGACGGCCTGCTCTTCGCCGCCGGGCTCTCGGCCTACACACTCGGCCGCCAGGTGCTGTTCCCGCTCCGCGGTATCCCGCGGAAGACGGCGAACGGCCGGGTCATCACCATGGTGGCCACCGGGCTGGTGCTGGTGGCGTCGGTCGTCGCCCTGCTGGTCGGTTGACGCAAGCGATGGGCTCAGCCGGCGGGCGGAAGCAGCTCCCGGTCGTCGGCGGCCCAGGCATCCATGCCGCCGCGCAGCTCGACGACGTCGGTGTAGCCGAGGTTCCGCAGGGTCCCGACCGCCACCGCGCTCATTCGCCCGCTCTTGCAGTACACCGCCACGGGGGCGTCCAGGTTTTGCGGCAGCTCCGCGGTTCGGGCACGGACCTCGTCGTAGGGGATGGCGGCGTCCGTGCCCGCGATCGAGCCCTCATCCGGCACGTGGACGTTGAGCACCAGGACGTCGTCATCGGCGAGCACGGTGGCGAACTCCGCCGGCGGCAGAGATGCGACCGTCGCGGCGTCCGCCGCTGCAGCACTGTCGGATCGGGCAGCCGAGGGGGCCGGCTCGACCCCCGCACAGGCCGCGGTCGCCAGGCCGATTGCCACGACCGTCACGGGGAGCGAGCGGCGGCGGGTCCTGCAGGACACGCCCCGAGGGTACGGCGCGGACAGTGGGGCAGCCGTCTTCACACGTTCTTCACCGCCGGCATGCAGAGTGGACGTCGACGGACCCTCAGGAAATCCTCGTACGGGAGGCGTGATGCTTCGGTCGTTGCGGTGCTGTCTGAACGGCAAGGTCGTCGGCGCGCTGATCGGCGTCGGCCTGCTTGTGTGGCTGCTTGCACCGGCGTCCGGCACCGCGGCCCTGCCGCTGCTGCTCGCGCTGATCTGCCCGCTGTCCATGGGCCTCATGATGTGGCAGATGCGCAGGCCGGGCGCCGACGCCGTTCCGGAGGCAGGCAGTTCGGCAGGCACGACCTCCGGCGACGAGGGCGCGGAGTTGGCGGCGTTGCGCGAGGAGCTGGCCATGGAACGCGCGCGCCGGCAGCTGGCCGAGCGGAACGACCAGCCGCGGGACTGAGCGCGCGCGGGCGATCGGCCCGGGAGGACCTGGCGGGTGTCGCCTCGGCACTGGACCGCGACCGGCCGGCCCCGCGGATCGCACCAGTCGTGCGTCGGGATCGCGCAGGAACTTCACACGGTGCGGGCACCGTCGGTTCGGCCCCCGGAGAGTGCTCCGAGGGGCTGAGACGAAGGAGAACGACCGTGAGCAAGCGAACGATCATGGCCGTCGCCGCCGGAGTCGTGGCCGGCGTCACCGTCGTGGGCGTCCCGGCACTCGCCTACGCCGGCAACGACTCCGGTGGTGGCATGAGCGGGTCGGACATGGGGTCGATGATGGAGGATCCCGCATTCCTCCAGAAGGCGAAGACCTTCATGTCCGAGATGATGTCCGACCCGGCTCTCCAGGAGCAGATGCGGTCGATGATGGGCGGCATGGGGGACATATCCGGCATGGGAGGCATGGCCGGGGGGGACGACCCTGGGAACTTCTGATCAGGGCCGCGCTGTCGCCCCGCCGTCCGCGAGGCGACCGAGATGAGCACGGACGCATGGTGACGGTTCTGGTGGTGGACGACGAGGCCAAGATCCGTGAGCTGGTGGGTGCGTATCTGCAGCGTGATGGGCACAGCGTTCTGCTGGCGCACACGGGGCTGGAGGCGTTGGACATGGCGGAGCGCTTGGCCCCGGATCTGCTCGTGCTGGACCTCGGTCTGCCCGACATCCCCGGTGAGGAGTTGCTCCGCCTGCTTCGCCGGTCCAGCGACGTCCCCGTGATCATGCTGACCGCCCGGGCCGGCGAGGGGGACCGCGTGGCGGGCCTGCGGCTGGGGGCCGACGACTACGTGACCAAGCCGTTCAGCCCGCGCGAGCTGATGGCGCGGGTCGAGGCGGTGTTGCGCCGCGCCGGCGGAAGCACCGCAGGCCGGAATCCCACGTACGCGAACGGGCGACTGGCCGTGGACGGGGAGCGCCGCGAGGTGTCGCTGGACGGCGTGCCGGTGGCCCTCACCCGCACCGAGTTCGACCTGCTGGCGACGCTGGTGTCCCGTCCCGGCCGGGCGTGGAGCCGCTACGAGCTGGTCAGTCGGGTGCAGGGCCGCGGCTACGAGGGGTACGAGCGGACGGTCGACGCGCACGTGAAGAACCTGCGGCGCAAGCTGCGGGACGACCCGCGCAGGCCGGTCTTCGTCCTCACCGTGCCGGGCATCGGCTACAAGTTCGGTCCGTCCGCCGATGACTAGGTCGTTGGGGCGTCGCCTCGGATTCGGGTTTGCCGTCATCGGCGTAGGTACCGCGCTGCTCTCGGCGCTCTTCGTCAACGTCGCCTTCAGCAACCGGTTCGACAGCTACCTGGAGCAGCAGCGCTCCGCGCGCGTGCAGCAGATCGCCGGTGCCGTGACCAGTGTCTACGAGAGCGCCGGGCGCTGGGACGGCGCGCGTCTGGACGAGCTGGCGCCGGCTCTCGCGATGGCCGGCGCGGACGTCGTGCTCACCGACCTCGGTGGCCGGACGATCTGGTCCACGGCCGGGAGCGGATCCGAGATGGCCGAGATGCACCGCTCCATGACGGAGGCGGGACCACTGACCGAACCGGTCTCCGTGCCTGTCACGGTGGACGGCCGGCAGCGCGCCACCCTGGAGGTGAGCCTGCCCGAGGGCAGCGTCCCGGTGGCCGACCAGCAGTTCCGTGCCGGCGTGAACCGGCTGCTGCTGGCCGGGGGCCTGGTGGTCGCCGTGGTGGCCTCCGCGCTGGGGCTGTGGCTCGCCCGCCGGGTCACCCGGCCGGTGGAGGAGCTGACCGCCGCCGCTCGAGATCTGCACGCCGGCAACCGCGACCGCCGTGCCGCGGTCACCGGGCGGGACGAGGTGGCCCAGCTCGGCCAGGCCTTCAACGAGCTCGCCGAGTCCGCCCAACGGCAGGAGGCGCTCCGACAGTCCTTCGCCGCGGACGTCGCCCACGAGCTGCGGACGCCGCTGGCGATCATGCGCAGCCAGCTGGAAGCCGTCGAGGACGGCGTCCTGGACCTCACCCCCGCGCTGATTGCTTCCCTGCACGAGGAGACGCTGCGCCTGGGCCGCCTCGTCGCGGATCTCGAGACGCTGACCACCGCGGAGGCGGTGTCGTTCTCCCTGGAGCGGGTGCCCGTGGACGTCGCCGACGTCGTCCGGTCGGTCGTGACCGGCCTCGGGCCGCGCCTCACCGACGCGGGACTGACCCTCGATCCGCGGCTGGCCCCCGCGCCGGTGTGCGGCGACCCGACCAGGTTGGCGCAGGTGGTCACCAACCTGCTGACGAACGCGATGAAGTTCGTCCCGGCGGGCGGTCGCGTGACGGTCACCACCGACGTCGTCGCCGACCGGGTGCGGCTGACCGTCCGGGACGACGGCCCCGGGATCCCGGACGGCGAGCTGCCCCGGGTCTTCGACCGGTACTTCCGCGGCAGCGGCGCATCGGCCAACGGCTCGGGTGTCGGGCTGGCGGTCGTGGCGGCGCTCGTCCAGGCCCACGGTGGTGCCGTCGAGGCCGCCAACGCCTGTGGGGGCGGAGCCGTCCTCAGGGTCACGCTGCCGCTGGCCGGCCAGAACCCCGGCGTGAACGTCTCCGGAAGGCCGGCCGGCACGCCCAGGCTCACCGCAGCCAGGGAGCGATGATGCCGTCGCAGGGGGGAGCAGGGTCGATGGACGAGACCGCGCGGGTGCGTGACGTCTACGAGAAGCAGGCGCCGTACTACGACCGCGTCATCGCCGTCGCCGAGCGGCTGCTGTTCGCCGGAGGGCGGGAGTGGGCCTGCCGGCAGGTGCACGGCGACGTCCTCGAGGTCGGCGCCGGCACCGGCCGCAACCTGCCCTGCTTCCCCGAGGAGATCGCGCTCACCGGGATCGAGCTCAGCCCCGCCATGCTGGCGCACGCCCAGGAACGCGCCCGGCGCCTCGGCCGGACAGCCGACCTGCGTGTCGGGGATGCGCAGCGGTTGCCGTTCGCCGACGCCACGTTCGACACCGTGCTGGCGACCCTGACCCTGTGCAGCATTCCGGACGACGTGACCGCGGTGGCCGAGATGGCGCGCGTGCTGCGCCCGGGCGGTCGACTGGTGCTGCTCGACCACGTGGCCAGTCCGTCGTGGGTGGTGCGTGCGGGGCAGCGGCTGCTCGAACCTCTCTTCCTGCGCCTGGCCGCCGATCATCTCCTCCGCGAGCCGGAGGACGCCGTGGGGCGGGCCGGCCTGGTGATCGAGGAGCTGAGTCGCTCCCGGGCGGGCCTGGTGCTGCGTCTGACCGCCCGCAGACCCTGATCGATCCCGAGCGATCGATCGTGACACCCACCCCATTCGAGAGGAACCACCCCATGCCCACGACTGCTCGCCCCCGCCGGACGACAGGCGGTCGCCCATCCCGCGTCGAACGCCAGCGGGCGGCCGCCGAAGAGCGGGCCGCCGCGGCCCGGCGCGCCGCCCGGCGTCGCGCGCAGCTGCGCTGGGCGGTGGCCGCGGCCGCCGCCCTGGCGGTCGCCGCAGCGGTGACGTTCTTCGCAGTCCGCGGGGACGACGACCCGGGGCAGGCGGCGGCCGCACCTGTCGTGGGCGGCGACCTGCACACCCTGACCGCGATCGGCGATGCGCTCTACGTCGGCGGTCACGCCGCCGTGGCCGTGTCCCGCGACGGCGGCCGGCAGTGGCAGCAGATCTCCTCGCTCGAGAACGCCGACGCCATGGGCTGGGCGCAGACCACCGACGCCCTGGTGGCGGGCGGCCATCCAGGACTGTTCCGGTCCACCGACGGTGGCACGTCGTTCACCCAGGTCACAGGCGCCAGCGCCGTTCCGGACGCGCACGCCCTGGGATCTGTCGGCGACACGGTCTACCTCGGCTCGCCGCAGGCCGGCTTCCTGGCCAGCGAGGACGGCGGCGTCACCTGGCAGACCCGCGACGCCGAGGCGGGCCGCAGCTTCATGGGCACGATCCTCGTCGACCCGGCTGATCCGCAGCGCCTGCTGGCCCCGGACATGTCCAGCGGTCTGCTCGCCAGCTCCGACGGCGGTCGCAGCTGGATCCCACTCGGTGGGCCGGAGGGCGCGATGGCCGCGGCCTGGGACCCCACGGACATCGACCGGATCGTCGTCGTCGGGATGTCCGAGAGCGCGCTGAGCACGGACGGCGGGCAGTCGTGGGAACCGCTGCTCGTGCCGGCGGGCACCACGGCGGTGACCTTCTCCGGGGACGGGACGACGATGTACACCGCTGCTCTGGACGGCGAGGTCGCCGTGACGTCGGCCAGCACGGACGGAGGCCGGACCTGGAACCGCCTGTGAGCGAATCGGCGGACGCGCGGCATGCCGATGCGGTCCGCGGAGGTATCCCGGTCGCGCCGTCCGAACGCGCCCCCGTCGACGATGCCGGCATGGTGCCGAGCGGAACGCGGGAAGCGGCCACGAAGGCGCAGCGGCACGGGTCGCTCCCCTGGGTCGTGGTACTGCTCGCTGGCTCGGTGTGCGTCGCCGTGGTGGTCGCCGTCGGGTCGGTCGCGCGGGTTCCGGGCAGCGGACTCGCGGCCCTGGACGGCTGGGTGCCCTGGCTGCTGCCAGCCGCTCGGCTGGCCGGCGACCTGGCCGCCGCGGCGACGGTGGGCTGCCTGGTGGCCGCGGCCGTCCTGCTGACCGAGCGAGGGTTCCTCGCCCCGGCGGGTTACCGCTGGCTGCGCCGGGCGACCTGGCCGACGATGGCGTGGTCGGCATCGGCGGTTCTCCTGCTGCCGGGTCTCCTGGTGGAGTTCCTCAACACCGACCTCTCCCAGGTCTCGTTCCCGGCGCTGGTGGCCTTCGTCCGGGACACCCCGCTCGGTGGATCCCAGGCCGCCACCGCCGCCCTGGCCGCGGCCGTGGCCGTCGGCAGCCGCATGGTGCTGACCACCGCCGGGGCGCGTGTGCTCCTCGCTCTCGCCCTGTCGGCCGTCGTTCCGCCCGCTGTCGCCGAGTACGCGGAGGCCGAGGGGACGGGCGTACCGGTCGTGATCGCGGCGACCGGCATGGTGCTCCACGTCCTCGCAGCCCTGGTGTGGTCCGGAACCCTCGCAGCCCTGCTGATGACCCGGCTGTCCGGCGGCGACCTCGTCACCGCGGTGCGCCGCTACAGCCGCGCAGCGCCGGCCCTGGTCCTGGTCGTCGGCGCCAGCGGCCTGCTGACCGCCGCGGCGGACCTGACCGATCCGGGCCAGTGGGTGCAGACGACCTACGGGCGGGTGGCTCTCCTCAAGGTCGTCGCCTTCGCAGCCCTCGTCGCCGTCGGGTGGTGGCACCGCCGCCGGACGCTGCCGGCGCTCGCCTCCGGGCAGGCGGGCGCCTTCCGGCGCATTGCGGCGGTCGAGCTCCTCGTGTTCGCGATCATCTTCGGGCTGGCCGTGGGGTTGTCCCGGACGCCTACGCCCGTCCACGCGCCGGCCGAGATCGAGATGAGCCAACCCGCACTGCTCGCCCGCTGATCGGCGCTCAGCTGATCGGGTCCTGCCCGGGGCCCGGTTGAACGGTGCCCCCTGTCCGCGAGCGGGGCTCCCGGCCGGCGAGAATCGCATCCAGCACCTCGGCCAGTCACCGGCTGTCCGACTCGCCGGTGATCTTGGCGACGATCGTTCCGGTGCGGTCGATGAAGAACGTTTCCGGCACGCCGTAGACGCCGAACTCGACGGCCGCCCGAGAGCCGGGGTCCGTGAGGTACCGATATCCCTCACCACGGCCCAGCTCGTCGAGGAACGCCACGGCGGATTCCCGCTGGTCCTGGAAGTCGACTCCGACGAAGGTGACCCCCGCGTCTCGGTAGGCGTCGTTGGCGGCAACGAGGACCGGGTGCTCGTTGCGGCAGGGCACGCACTAGGAGGCCCAGAAGTTGACGACGACGATCTGCCCGCGCAGCTCGGACAGGGACACGGCGCCCGACCCCTCGAGGTCGGGGAGGGTGAGATCCGGGGCGTCCCGGCCGATCAGCGGGCTGTCCACCAAGGTCGGGGTCCTGCTGGATGCGGCTGCCCAGTACGGCCGCCACACCGATCACCAGGGCCACGACGGCCAGTGCCACGATCCGAACCGTCCGCCAGGAACCTCGGCGGTGGAGAAGCGGGGGAGCGGTCATCCGCTGCCGCCCTGGGCGCGGGCCTCGGCGATCAGGGCCTCCACCTGGCTCCGGGTCCCCGGCTCGATGTCGGTCCGTCGTTGCACCTGTTCGAGCACGGCGAGCGCACCGGCGGGATCGGACAGGCCGTAGAGCGCGATGTTGGCCTTGAACCAGAGGGCCTCCACCTCCCGCGGGTCCTGCGCGAGTGCCCGGTCGACGTACTCCATGGCCTGATCCGGCTCCCCGGCCTGCATCAGCAGCCACCCGTAGTGCGACTGCGCCTCGACATTGCTGGGTTCCCGTTCCAACGCGACCAGGTAGTGGCGGGCGGCGGCGAGGTAGTCGGCCTCGTCGAGGTAGCGATGAGCCAGGGCCAGGCGCATGTCGAGCACGTCGGGATTCTGCGCGACGACGTCTCCCATCTCCTCGTTGGTTACGGCGGACAGGTCCCGCGGGGCAGCGTCCTGGCCCGTGCCGGCGCAACCGAGCCCAGTGGGACGGCCGGATGGATCCCGGTGAGCCGGAGCAGCTCGACCTGCGGCGGCGCATCCACGGCGCTCTGCCGGAGCGTGATCAGCACGCCGAAGAGCAGGACGACGACCCAGTACATGCCGGACCCGACCGAACGCACATCGGCACGTCGGTGCCGACGGCCAGGGGCACCAGCAGCAGCACGACCACCCCGAAGGGCGCAGTCACCAGCGCCTCGCCGGCACGCGCCTCCAGCCGCGGATCCGTGCGTGCGAGTTCGAGGGCCTGCTGCAGGGGAGCCGGCGCGTCGCTTCGTCCAGGTATCACCGGCGTACCTCATTCACGTCGGGTGTGGACCGATCGATGGACCGCAGCACCCCATTCTCGATCTCGAAGATCCGGTCCACGGTCCCGGCAAGCCGGTCCGGTTCGTGCGATACGACGACCGTGCCACCGCCACGTGCCCGTACCGCGTCGACGACGACCTCCACGAGCCCGGCGGACGTGCGGTCCAGGCCGGCATGGGCCTCGTCCAGGAGGAGCAGGCGAGGCGACGCGATCAGGACCCTCGCCAGCTCTGCCCGGCGGAGCATCCCGTGGCAGCAGCGGTCCGCGGGGCGATCGGTCGCGCGGCCGTGTCCCACGGTTGCGAGGGCAGCCTCGGCGGCATCGACGCCGCGGCCGGTGGGCCGGCAGTAGAAGGCCAGGTTCTCGCCGAGGGTGAGCCGGGAGAACAGCGCCGGGGTGTGGCCGACCAGCGCGATGCCGGGACGATTCCCTCGACGTCGCGCGTACCGAGCCGGGCGCCGAGGACCCAGCCCGCACCCCCGAGCGGCGGAAGCAGCGTGGCCAGCATCCGCGGGAGGGTGCTCTTTCCCGAGCCGTTGGCCCCGACCAGACCCGGCTTCGCCGCGCGTCACGGTCATCGTCAGGTCCCGGAGCACCGGCGTCCGCTGCACCGTGACCGACAGCCCGGCCAGATGGGCGGCGGCGGACGACGATCCGCCGGATGGCGGATCGCCACTCCGGGAGACGAGGGGCGCTCGAGGCTCCAGCACGATCCAACTCGCGGGGCCGTGCTGCTCCTCGCATACTGGCTCGGACTCGGACTGCCGTTCCTGCTGCTTGGCCAGGGAATGGCCGGCGGCGGCGGCCGGCTTGGCTGGCTACGGCGTCACTCCCGGCGGATCGAGTCGCCGGGGGATCCTGCTGGTCGGGATGGGTGCCGCCATGATGACGGGCGGCTGGACCGTGTTGATGAGCCGGATGCTCGCCTTCTACGCCCGACTGGGCTGGCCCATGATCTGACCGGTGGGACCTCCGGCGTCCTCGCTCGGAGGTCGGCGTCAGCACCGAGTCGAGGACGGCGGCGTCTCTGTCGGGCAGGGCGGAGCGAGGGTGGCCGCGAGCGACCACGTCGTCGAGACCTCGGAGGATCCATGGTGCGGGACGGGGTGGGTCGCCGAGCCGTCGGGCGTGGGTGCGCGCTTACGCCCGTCGGAGCTCGCCGAACAGGCGTACTCGTTCTGCAGTCGTCGTCGAAGTGCCCATCCCAGCCCGACGATCGACAGGACGGCCAGGACCGGCTGCAACGGGGCCCAGAGGGTCATCGCGCCGGAGACACCCAATGTCGCGACCACCAGCTTGTTGCAGACCGGGCAGCCGACGGCGAAGGCGGTGAGCAGCCCGCCGCCGGAGGCTGCCGCTGCACCATTGCGGGGCGCCCGGTCGTGCGGCCGACGGACGTAGGTGGCGACGACCAGGCCGCCGAGCGCGGCGGTCACGGCCCACACCACGTAGTTCCACCAGAGAACGGGTGTCATCCGGGTGTAGAGCGGTGTGGGAACCAGCCCGGTCGGCACGCCGACCGCGAGTGCGAAAACCACGGTCGCGAGCGCAGCGGCAGCGATGCGTCTGGGGGGCCACTGAGCCGGAAGGTCGGTCCGGGGACGCGCGGACACCGTCACGGCGCGGACGTCGAGGTGCTCGTCATGGGTGTCCTCCGCATTGTCCCTGACGGTGTAGGTGACTGGGGGACGAGTTGGGCCGATCACTCCGGCGGGCCGGTCGCACGGACCTACTACGCATCCTAGGAGGAAGCGCACCGGTCAGGCGACCACGCAGCCGACGACGTTGAGCGCCAGCCACCCTGCGGCGGCAGGGAGCGACAGCGCGGCGACCGCGACGGCTGTGCACCCGGCAAGACGCATCGCGCGCGTGGCGCCGACGCTCCCGGTCGTCAACCGCCTCAGCCTGGCCTGGGTGAGACGGCCGGCCATCGGCAGCCCGACTGCGGGCGTCGGTTGTCCGGTGAGGCGAGACAGTGCCTCCTGAACCGCGGCCGGCCCGCAGCGGCGCGCGGCCTGAGCGTCGGCGGCGAGTTCGACGAGGTCTTCCAGGGCGGCCGGTGCGGCGCGGAGCAACGGGCTGATCGGAACTGCGGCAGCGAGGGTCTCCACGATCGCGACGAGCAGGTGGTGTCGTCCGCGCAGATGTGCACGCTCGTGTTCCAGCGTGGCCGCCAGTGCCCCGGGCGTCAGGTGGTGGCGCAGGGAGTCGCTCATGACGATGACGCCGGGACGCCCGCCGATCGACATGGCAAGTGGCCGGTCGTCGCGCACCCACAGCGGGTCGCCCGACGGCGCGCCGGCAGCCAGCAGGCGGAGCTGTTCCACGTGCGGAGCCGTCTTCCGGCGACGCCGGCGACGGACGCTGACCGCCCAGCCGATCCGCAGGAGGATCGTCGCCGCGCCGATGACGCCGAGGGCGGCGAGGCCTTCCCGCCAGCCCGGGAGCGAACCTGAGGAGAGGGCCGTCCAGCATCCGCCCGCCAGACGAAAGATCCCTGATGCCGGGTGTTCGTCGGCGGGCAGGGCGAACAGGCTGATGGTCGCGACCGTGGACACGATCAGCCCCACCGTGGACAGGAGCCATCCGGTCAGCAGGATCGTGGGGTCGAGCCGCCGGTCAGCGAGCCATAGCAGGGGCCGGTGCCCGTACAGCCCCACGACCGCGCTGCCGAGGAGAAGGGCCATGGTTCCGGTCATGGCTTCGGGGGGCGCCGGGCGAGGGCATCACGCAGGACCGTGGACTCCTCTTCAGTGGCGGTCTCGGCGAAGTGCAGCAGCACAGACCGAGGGTCGCCCGACGCGTCGAGGATCTCGCGGAGGGCCGCGGCCGCCGCTCCCTGGCGAGTCAGCGCCGGGCGGTAGCTGTAGGCCTTGCCGGCGGGCTCTCGATCGACCATCGCCTTGCGGTGGAGATTGCTGAGCACCGTCATGACGGTCGTGTACGCGAGGTTGCGCTGCGCAGGCATCTTCTCGAGCACGTCGCGCACGGTCAGCGAGCCGGCGGAGGACCACAGGATGTCCATCACGGTGGACTCGAGCTTGCCGAGATGTGGCATCACCGCTCCTTTCGTCTCCCGGATCCCGACCCCGTTCTCCGTGCTCCACGTGGGGCGGCGTCGCCTGCCCACGTCGCTCGCCGCTGGCTGCGGGAGCCTACGGCAGCGACGGTCGCTCACACGTCGAGTGACTCCCTAGGAGTGAGCCGGCGACCGCTCGAGTCGGGCCCCCGACGTCAGAGGGCGCTGCCGCCGATGCTCCCACTGAGCGGGGATTCGTACTACCCGGCGTAGTACCGTGAAGTCTCGAGAGGGGGTGGCTTTGCCGACGCGACGATTGTGGATCTTGTTGCTGCTGGCCGCCATCTTCTCCATGCACGGAGCCCAGTACGTCGCCGCGGATGCAGGCCTCCGGCACGCCGAGGTGGCGGTCGCTCAGCACGGCACCGAGGATCCCCTCGACGCTGGGTCGCTCTCCGGATCGATGGCCGCGGACGATCAACTGCAGCAGGCCGACCCGTCGCTCGGGGCGACGGCCATGGCCGGCCAGCCGGGCCCGAGCCACGGCGTCGCGGCGCACGTCTGGTCCCTGTGTCTGGCGATCCTGTACGCCGGGCTGGTCCTGCTCGCCGCCGCAAGCCTTTCCGGGAGGGTGGCGGCTCCGGTTCCTCGCGGGGTCGCCTCGCATCTCAGCTTGTTCACGGGGTGGTCCAGGCTCCCTCGGCCACCCGACCTCTCCGCTCTCTGTCTCCTGCGGATCTAGGCCGACCGCTCCGACCCCATCAGCTCCTGCGCTGGCTGGGGTCAGACGGCACGCCCACAGAAGCCCTTCCCGACAGGAGACCTGCAATGACCAACACAAACGCTCGAATCCTCCGCCTCGCCGGCGGACTCATCGCCGGTGCCGTCGTCCTGACCGGCTGCTCCGGAGGCAGCTCGATGGACATGAATGATGCGGACGCCGGAAGCTCGGCCAGCCAGTCGGCGGAGTTCAACGAGGCCGATGTGACCTTCGCTCAGGGGATGATCGTCCACCACGAAGGGGCGCTCGAGATGGCCCAGATGGCTGATGGCCGCGCCCAGGACCCCCGGGTGCTGGACCTGGCCGACCGGATCGAGGCCGCCCAGGATCCCGAGATCCAGACGATGACCGGCTGGCTCGAGGACTGGGGTCAGCCGACCTCCGCCGAGAAGTCCGAGGGGATGGACATGGACGGCGGCATGGGCGGCATGAACATGGACATGTCGGGTCTCGAGGCGGCCTCGGGCGCCGAGTTCGACCGCATGTGGCTGGAGATGATGACCGAGCACCACCGCGGCGCGGTCGACATGGCGGAGACCGAGATCGCTGACGGTCAGAATGCCGACGCCATCGCCCTCGCCGAGCAGATCGTCGAGTCGCAGAACGCCGAGATCGACGAGATGGAGACGTTGCTCACCGAACTCGGCGGCTGAGGAACCGGGCTGGGTGGCGCTGTAGACGCAGTCTGCCGCGCCACCCAGCCGCCCTGCTCGGTATCGGCCTTGGCGGGTGCGGGGGGTGTGGTGCCATGGGCGCGGCTCGTTGTTCGCCATACCCGCCGCAGGATGAATTGATGATCTGGCGTCGATCGTGGCGACCTGCCACTGACTGGGAGTTCACACCTGTGCCTGACAGCCGCTCACCGATGCGCCACCGCTCACGTCGGCCCTCACGGGTGCTCTCCTGCCTGGCCGCTGCCGGAGTGCTCGCCGGATGTAGCTCCACGGACTCCGGTACCCCTGCGGGGGCGGCGGACGTGGCGCCGGCCGGAGCCCTGCCGTCCGCCCACATCCACGGCGTCGGGATCGACCCCGGTGACGGGACGCTTCTCCTGGCGACGCACGACGGCCTCTTCCAAGTGGAGGAGGACGGGAATTCGACCCGGGTGGGCCCGGTCATCGACCTCATGGGCTTCGCCGTCGCCGGGCCCGGCAGGTACCTCGCGTCCGGGCACCCCGGCTCCGGGGTGGACCTCCCCGAGCCGGCCGGGCTGATCGAGACGACCGACGGTGGCAGGACCTGGCGACCGGTTTCCCGTCAGGGGGAGTCCGACTTCCACGCCCTCACCGTGAGCCAGGCAGGTGTCCTCGCCTACGACGGTGCGCTCTGGCGGAGCACGAGCGGCGAGGAATGGGTGGAGGTGGCGATCCCGTCCGAGCCTGCCGCGCTGGCCGCATCCCCGGACGGCCAGCAAGCTCTGGCTACCACGCAGCAGGGACTGCTGCGGTCCTCCGACGCCGGTAGTTCGTGGTCGGAAGTCGACGGCGCACCGCTTCTCCAAGTGGTGGACTGGGCCCCGGACGGGTCGACCGTCGCGGGAGTCGACCCGGCCGGCCGGGTCTGGATGAGCGCGGACAGTGGCATGAGTTGGCAGGAGGGGCCGCAGCTGGGCTCGGCGCCGCAGGCGGTCCACGTCAGTGTCACGGATGCGGGAACTCGAGTCGTCGTCGTCACGACAGATGCGCTCCTCGAGTCCCTGGACGGTGGCGGCAGCTTCGACGTCCTGCTCGAGAACTGAGCACGCGGTGACCGGCAGACGAGTACCGAGGAACGCGCCGACCGGCATGCAGGGCGAGCCGCGTGGCCTGGTCAGCCGGGGGAGCTGAGCAGCTCCCGACAGGCCGCTTCGCAGCGCCACGACTCGGCGCACACCCGGCAGTGCTCCGTGCATCTCGGCGTGCCGGGCGCACTCGTCGCCGCAGGCCTTGCAGGCGGCGGCGCAGGCCTCCAGGACGGCGCGGGTGAGGTTGGCGTCGTAACCGGTGTGCCGGGACGGCACCCGGCCCGTGGTGTCGCAGACGTCGGCGCAGTCGAGGTTCGTCCGGATGCACGTGGTCAGCTCGGCCACCATGTCCTCGCTGAGGCAGGCGTCGGCGGAGACCGCGCAGGCCTGGGTGCACTCGAAGCACGCGTCGATGCATTCCTGCAGCCTCTGGCGGTCGACCCCGCCGAGATCCTTCGGGTAGGCCTCCAGCATCTGGCCGGCAATGCTCATGACGGTCGCTCCTCTCAACGCCGACGCGGGCGGCAGACACCACCGGAAGGCGCGTTATCATCGTCAGGTAGCGATCATAGGAGGGCTGTCGGACGGCCCGTGCCGATCACCGCTTGCGCCGGCTGCGGCGCTTTTCCGCGGCCTGGATGACTCCGCCCGCCTCGCCTTCCTGCGGCGACTCGCCGCGGCCGAAACGCTGCTCGGCGCCACCGGCAACGCGGTCGCCCAGGTGATCGCCTGGCGCACGGCACGGCACGGCACGGCACGGCACGGCACGGCACGTCACGGCGGCCGGGCCGAGCTCGCCGCGCTGGTCCTCATCCTGGGGGGCGCGGTGGCCAACCTCGCCGACCGCGCCGCGGACGGTGTGGTCACCGACTACCTGCACACGGGTTGGTGGCCGACGTCAACCTCGCCGACACCGCGATCGTCACCGGCGCTCTGCTGTTCGCCGTGACCGCCTGGCGCGGTGACGCGGCGCAGAAGCGGCTCGCCCGCTCGGACACCGCCGAGTCGCCGCCTCCCGCGGATTCGGCTTCCCCCTCCGGTCGAGAGGCACCGTGACGCGCTGACTCGGCGCGTCAGCGCGGGGGTGTGATCGGCCCGGTGCGCTTGTGCGCCGTGGCGGTGTACCGGTGGATGAGCTCGGCCCGGGTCTCGGGGCGGACGGGACGGCCTTCGAGGAAGTCGTCGATCTCGTCGTAGCGGAGGCCGAGGACTTCCTCGTCCGGAAGCTGTGGGCGCAGGGACTCGAGGTCCGCGGTTGGCGTCTTGGTGACGATGCGTTCGGGCACGCCCAGGTGTTGGGCGAGTCGGCGCACCCGGCGCTTGGTCAGCCCGGCGAGCGGGTTGGCGTCGACGCCTCCGTCGCCGAACTTGGTGAAAACCCGGTGACGGCTTCGGCGGCGTGGTCCGTGCCGATCACCAATCCGTCGAGCGCGGCGGCGATGGCGTACTGGGCGATCATGCGCTGGCGCGCCTTGATGTTGCCCAGGCGTGGTCCGCTCTGTCGGCGGAGGGAAAGCGGAGCCCCGCCGCGGTCAAGCCGGCCAGGGCGGCATCGCTGGCCGGCCGGATGTCCACGGTGAACAGGTGGTCGGGCTCGATGGCGTCGAGGACTGGTCCGCAGTCGGCGTCGTCGTGCTGCCGCCCGTAGGGCAGGCGCACCGCCACCAGTGCGGCAGACCCCGGCGGGCGACGTCTCACCGCGCGGCGGCACAGCATGCCGACGGTTGCGGAATCCACGCCCCCACTGATGCCGAGCACCAGCGTGCGGAGGCCGCTCGCGACCAGCAGGTCTGCCAGGAACTGGCTGCGGTGGTCCGCCTCATGGGCGGGGTCGAAGTCGGAAAGCACACCCAGTTCCTGGCCAATGCGTCGCTGCACATCCCGCGCGCCATCCGTCATGCGGTGATCCTTTCGGGACTCGTTCCTCGATACGACATGGGAGCAGCGGTCACATCCGGCGGTCCAGGCGGAGTGGAGGGTTTTCACGCCTGCGAGTCGGGAGGCGGGCTCCGATCCGGACGTGTCACCGAGATCCGAGGGGCGGTTTCCAGGCCGGCCAGCAGGTCGACCAGGCTCAGCGGCGACCACGGGACGGTGGCCGGGGGCAGTGACCGGAGGGCGGGGCCGTAGCGTGCGAAGGCGGCGAAGTCTGCCGCGGGACGGGACTCCGTTGCTGAACAGGAGAATGTCGACGTCGTCGTAGGCTGCGCGGTCGAGGTAGTTCGCGAGGTCCTGCGCCGCCCGGCGCACCGGGAAGAACGTCCAGAACGGTACCGACGCGGTGGTGATCGTCCGCCAGGGATCGTGCACGATGAAGGAACTCACCAGCAGCCGCTGCGCCGGCTCGCCGCGCTGCTGCAGCCATGCGCGGAAGGCGTCAGCGACTCCGGCCGCGGGCTCCTGCGGGTGGTCGTAGCGCACATCGACCACGGGGTGCCCGGTGCGGATCGCCCAGGTGCGGACGTCGTCCCCGAGCGCGTCGGCGAAACCCCACTCGGCTTCCGCAGCGACCTCGTCGGTGGGCGGGGCGCCGGGTTCGGCCGCGTACTCCGCGGCTGTCATGCCGCCGTGCGCCCCGTACTGGAACACGTGCCGCGGTCCCACGCGCGTCACCGGCCACGACGACCGGTCGCGCACGAGGATGACCGGCGCGCCGGGCTCGAGCCAGTCGCCGAGGAAGCGCTCGTAGGCCCCGGGCAGCGTGTGCCACTTGATGCGGAAGTACGCCATCTGGGACGCGCTGAGCGCGTCCTGGTTCGGGTCGTGCATGTGGTGCAACTCGATGGTCGGATTGCGATCCAGCAGGGCCGGAGCGTGCCGGGCACCGAACTCGAGGGCGGAGCCGGCGTCGCGCGGGTCCACCCCGGGACGGCGCACCGGCACGAGCAGGGTCTGCGGTAGCCACGGCAGGCCTGCGGCGGCGGCGAGATGGGACAGCGCGCCGTTGGACGAGCCGAGCAGCACCGCCGGATAGCGCCGGGCCGGGTAGTGGTCGGTGATCCAGGCGGCGACCCGCTCCAGGTCGACCCGGCCCAGCCAGTCCGGCGGAACACCCTCCCGGCCGCTCGCCTTCGCGTACACCCGGCGGCGCAGGGGGAGGGGAAGGCGGGCGCCGGCGCGGACCAGGGGAACCTTGCGCCGGGACTGCCCCAGGTGCGGGAAGTCTTGTTCCTTCAGGGCTCGTGCCAGGGCGGCGAGCAGCGCGCTGGCCGAGTCGAAGGACGCGACAGCCTTCCCCGGCGGCAGGCCCGTCACGCCAGGACCCCGCGCCCGGCACGGGGGAGGCCGGCTCTTTCTCGCTGGGCGCTCGCGATCATCGGAGCGCGGCGACGGCTCGGTCGGCGAGCCGACGCAGCGGCTCCGACCACGCGTAGGGATCGAGCCAGACGAAGGCGTGTGCGCCGGGAACGCTGACGTGGTCGCCATCCGGTGCTCGCCGGGCGAGGTCGCGCACCCAGCTCTCGCTGCTGAGCCGGTCGTCCGCGGCCCGGATGGCGAGCATCGGCATCGGCAGGCGCCCGGCCTGATCCTCGAGATGATCGGCGAGATGCACCTTTACCAGGTGACCGATCCCGCCCGGCCCCGCGCGCTTCCACTCCGGGAGGTGGTTGGCCTCCAAACCAGGTGACGGCGCCCGGGCGTCCAGGCGCCAGCGGAACAGCAACCTCGGCAGCGACCGTGCCATCGGGTCGATGGTCGGGCTCGCCAACCCGACGGCGGCCACTCGCTGAGGGCACAGCACGCCAGCCCACGCCGCCACCTGGGTGCCGCTCGAGTGCCCCACGACCACGGCTCGGTCGAGCTCTGCAGCCTCCAGCCAGTGCGCGACCGTTCCTCCATAGCCCCGGACATCCAGGTGGCGCGTCGGCTCGCCGCTGCCGGCGTATCCGGGCAGATCGAGCAAGTGCACCTCGGTCCACTCGCCGAGGGCGGCACAGGCCGGCAGCAGATAGTCCGACACCGCCATGCCCTGCACGACAACGACCGGCGGGACGTCCGGGCGCCGGCGGCCGAGCACCCGCGTGCGGATGCGGCCCTCGGACACGTCGGTGTACCGAAGCAGCATCTCACGAGGCAGCGAAGGGGGTGTCGGCACGAGCGGCTCCTACCCCGCGCTCGCGGACGGGTAGCCGTGGCGCTTCACCCCGGGGACCGGCGGGCCCGTCCCGGTCCGGATCAACGCGCCGACGGGCCGCATGGTCAGTCCGCGCGACGCCGGCGCCGGGCGGCGGAGCCGTAGGTGGGACACAGATCCACGGCGTCGCCGGTCTCGGCCAGAAGCCGCTCGGCCGCCCCGAGGAGCTCCATCAGGTGCGGCTCGGTCGCGAGGGAGAACATCGACGCGCGACCCTGCGGCCGGGACGTCACCAGCCCGCAGTCGCGGAGGCAGGCAAGGTGCGCAGACACCGTCGACTGGGCCAGACCCAGGTGCGCCGTGAGATCCACGACCCGGTGCTCGCCCGCGGCGAGGTGGCGCAGGATCGCCAGCCGAGCCGGATCGGAGAGGCTGTGGAACAGCGAGGCGGCCGGAGACAGTGCCCGCGCCTCGTTGACCACCGGGCCGGTCTCCTCGGATCCCTGCACCTGCGCTCTCATCGTCACGGGACGATGATAGGTCGCACGCGTGGAGCACGGCAATCTGCGCCGGCCGGCCTCACCCCCTCGGTGATGCCGGTCGGCCGGAGCGGCTGGACCAGCCGGTACTTGCCGCCGGCCGACGGCTGCGGCGGCGCCCCATCGAGGTGCAGGGCGACGTCGAGCCCGTGAGCGCGCAGCAGCGCGTCGATCTCCGTGGAGAAACTGCGCCATACCTGTTCGCGGTCGGCGCCGGCGGCCGGCCGGAGGCGCACGCTCAGCCCTGTTCGGAGCGTTCTGCACGATCTGGGCCAGCTCGACGCCGGGGTCCGGTCGAGCAGGGCGGACAGGGTCAGCGGCGTGATGGTCACCGACGAGCCATGCGCATCCGGAAAGGTGAGGACGTCGGCCGCGCGGCCCTGCACTTGGATCGCCGGCAGCGGATTGCCGCACGCGCAGGGATCAGATCGGGCAAGCACGCTGTCGCCGAGGTCGTAGCGCAGGATCGGCTGCACCCGGTTGGCCACGTTGGTCAGCAGCACCATGTGGGACTGCTGCCCAGGCGGAACCGGCCGGTGATAGGCATCGACTGGCTCGAGGATGGCCCAGTCGCTGTTGACGTGCAGCCAACCCTCTCGACAGCTGAAGCTGAGGAACGGGCACTCGGTTGCGGCATACGAGTTGCCCACGGTCGCTCCGAACGCGTCGGCGATCCTCTGCCTCTCGTCGGTGGCGAGCCCCTCGGCGGACAGGGTCACCAGCACCGGGTCGATGTGCAGCCGCCCCGCCTGCTGTTCGCTCGCCAGCAGAGCGGCGGTGGTCGCGTAGGGGGCCAGCAGAGCCGGGCGGAAGGCGTTGAGCTCCGCGACGAGCTCGGTCAGAGGGGTCTGCACGGGGAACAGCCGCACCGTCCGGGCGCCGCGCCTGGTGCTGCGCAGCCGCGCCGCGGCGGCGGCCGAGGCGAAGTGCCCGCCGGACGCGCTCACCATCGCCGTCCGGCCGCGGCCGGCGACGATGCGGAGCACGTCCCGTGGTCGCAGCCAGCTCCCCAACATCCGCCCGGCCATCGCGGTGGCCACGGCCAGGGCCCGCTGATCGATGAGGAACATCCCGCGGATCCCCGTGGTGCCCGACGTTGTCGCCACGGTGTAGGCGTTGAGGAAGGGCTGCCCGATCAGAGTGGGGTCGGCGACGAACGCCTCCACCGCCTGTCGGGTCCCCCGATGGTCGGTGACGATCTCGTCGAACCGGGTCATCAGGTCACGCTTGGTCGTCACCCTCAGCAGCGACGGGTCCTCGACGCGTTCCGGCAGCCCGGCGTACAGCTGCCGGTAGTAGGGCGACCGCGTGCGGGTGAAGGCGACCAGATCGGCCAGCCGGGCGCGCTGGCGGTCGGCGACCGCCGCCAGCCCCTCGCGGTAGGTGCGCCGTGCGTCCAGCAGCACGGGCAGGACGTGCGGGTCGGCCGACGTGTTCCCGGCCGCGGTGCGACGCGGGGGAGCGGGGGACGCATGGCCGCCTCAGGCGACCCGGTCGGCCACGCCGAGCACATAGTGACCTCGGATCCGGGTCCGCCATCGTCGGCCGACGACAAGGCCCTGCCGCTCGAGCTCGGCGACAAATCCGGCAGCGGTGAACCGGTTCTGCGTGGGGTGGTCGAAGAGCCACCGATAACCCCGGGTGGCCAGCGCGTCGGCGGTGACCTCGTCGAAGTAGAAGCGGCCTCCAGGTCGCAACACTCGCGCGACGTCGCCGACTGCCGCCTGCCAGTCCTCGACGTGGTGCAGGATCCCGAAGTCGAACACCGCGTCGTAGCAGCCGTCGGCCGCGTCGAGCGCCCGTCGCAAGTCAGTGACATCCCCGGTGGCGAGCCGGACTCGCTCGCCGTGCCGGGCCAGCCGGAGCCGCGCCCGGTCGACCATCTCCGGATCTAGGTCCACTGCGTCGACACGGTCAGCACCGAACCGCGCGAGAATGAGCTCGGTGCCGTAGCCCGCGCCGCAGCCCAGCTCAAGTGCTCGCGCCCCCGGCGCCAGTTGCCCGCCCAGCCGCAGGAGGGCCGGGGTCTCGTACCACCGCTGCAGCGCCCGCCGGGCACTGCTGTTCACGAGGATTGTCTCCACGCGATTCATGAGCATGCGGACCACTCCATCGCCTAGGCTCGTCGGCATCGTCAATAACCGATGAATAGCAGCAGCGGGGGGTAGGCGTCCAGCAGTCCGGCGGCCGGGCCCAGGCGCCGCCGCCTACCGCGCCGGCAACTGGCACCTCCACCACGGGGTCTCGCGAGGGTCCCCATCGGCCCACCGCACGATCGGGAGCCGTTCGACCGCAATAGCGGCCGAGGGTGCTAGCATCGTCGAAAAACGATGCCGTGAACCCGTGGGCGCGGAGTGGCCTGGTGGGGATGTCGTCGACTGACAACTCCTGACCCCTACCCACGGGTGACACCCAGCACCTCGGCCGGCCGTCGCGTGCCGGTCCTCTGACCAGAAGGCAGTCATGGAGATCCTGACTTGGACCCTGCAGGCCATCGGCTTGTTCATGGTCACCAACATCGACGACATCATCGTCCTGTCGCTCTTCTACGCCCGGGGCGCCGGCCAGCGGGGCACCACCGCGAAGATCCTCGCCGGCCAGTACCTCGGTTTCGGCGCCATCCTGGCCGCAGCGGTGCTCGTCGCCCTGGGCGCGCGCAGCTTCCTGCCCGAGGAGGCGATCCCGTACTTCGGGCTCATCCCGCTGGCCCTCGGCCTGCTCGCGGCCTGGCGGGTCTGGCGCAGCGATGACGACGACGATGACGACGAGGCCAAGGTCAGCGGCAAGTCGCTCAGCGTGCTCACCATCGCCGCGGTCACCTTCGCCAACGGCGGGGACAACATCGGGGTGTACGTGCCGGTCTTCGCCACCGTCGGCACCGCAGGCATCATCGCCTACTCGATCGTCTTCCTCGCACTGGTGGCCGTGCTCGTTGCCGCGGCGCGCTTCGTCGCCACCCGCAAGCCGATCGCCGAGGTGCTGGAGCGCTGGGAGCACATCCTGTTCCCGATCGTCCTCATCGGCCTCGGCATCGCCATCCTCGTCGAGGGCGGCGCGTTCGGCCTCTAGTCCCGTCGACCGCGACGGCCGGCGAACAACGCTCATCGACGTGCACCGGAAGGGGAACTGTGGACTATGACCTCGTCGTCCTCGGCGGAGGTAGCGCCGGATACGCGGCCGCGCTAGCCCCTCCTCCGGAGCGCACGGCGGCGGGTTACCGGGACTACCCGCCGGAGATCATCAGCCGCCTGGCCTTCATCCGCCGCAGCCAGGGCGCGGGGCTGACCCTGGCCCAGATCCGGGAGGTCCCGCAGATCCGCGATGGCGGGGAGCCCCGTGTGAGCACGTGCAGGAGCTGCTCAGCGACCGACTGAGCGATCTGGACCGTCAGATCGCCGAGCTACAAGAGTTACGAGCCACGGTTGCCCACTTGCAGGCTGACGCGAGCACGGTCGAGCCCACCCGGTGCCATCCCGAGACCGTCTGCCGCTACCTCTAACCCACTGGGGAGCCGAAGCGGACCCGGTTGCCGTCTGGGTCGGTGAACGAGAACTCGCGAAGCCCGAAGTCGGTGTCGCGCAACGGTCCGGCGCAGCCGGCGACCGTGGCCTCGAGCCGTTCTCGCACCGCCGCGACGTCGGCGACGCGGAAATAACAGGCCCCCGCCGTCGTCTCCGCGTCCTGCGCGAGGTGCAGCTCGACGGGTCCGGCGTGCATGACCAGGTAGCCATCGTGGCGGCCAGTCACCTCGAAGCCGGCTGCGCCGTAGAGCTCAGCGGAGCGGTCGAGGTCGGTCGCCGCGAGCACAGGAACGGCCATCAGCACGCCGGGCCTGGGCCGGCGATGCTGCAGGCGACGCCCGAGCCGGCCCAGTCGCGACGAGCGGACGATCCTCCCGGCGGCCCACAGTGCGCAGCGTGTGCAGATGAAGGTCTCCGGCGTATCGCCGAGTTCAGCCAGACGGCTTCGTGTGCGGGCCTGTCCACAGCAGCCGCAGCGCAATTGGTCCGTTTGGGCCGACGCTGTGCTGCGGTCCTCCGACACGCCGCCACCTCTCGTGGGCAACCGCCCCGTAGGGCATGGTGGGCAGCCCGCCACGGGGGAGCGGGCTGCCCGGCGTCAGTGTCGGCTTGACGGCACAGTTGCACCAGACCCAGGTGCGTCGGCGCGGCCCCGATGGCGGCCCCTGCTCGGTTACAGGAGAAAGGACTGGAGGAAACCGGAGCATCCACCCGGGGCGATTAGACGCAACGGCCCGATGCTTGCATCGCTGAGTTCCGGGGGCCGGGTCGTCTACGACGTCGCCTAGTAGTAGCTTGCCTGCATGATCGCTGCCTGCACCGGCCGTGGCGGAGCGATCGGGTGATCCGTGTCCTGGTCGTCGACGACCATCCGGTCGTGCGAGCCGCCGTCATCGACCTGCTTGAGTCAACCGGCGGGGTCTCCGTCGTCGGGCAGGCGGTCGACGGGCTCGAGGCCATCGAGCGCGCCGATCAGGTCAAGCCGGACGTCGTCCTCATGGACGTGACCATGCCGAACATGTCCGGAATCGAGGCCACTCGCCGGCTGACCGCCGAACGATCCGGCGGGAGCGTGCTGATGTTCAGTGCAGAGGCCCGCATGTGCGTAGTCAGGGCCGCCCGCGAGGCTGGAGCAATCGGCTTCGTGACAAAGGGTTGCAGAGCCAGGGAGGTCCTTCGCGCCATCTACGCGGCGAGCGAGGGGCGGTCCGTCTGGCCGGCGGGGACGTAGCCCGAGGGACCGCTCGAGCACCGCCGCCAACGAACCCCTCGCTCTGCGTCGGGAAGTACTGGTTCGTAGCCGGTCAGAAGTGAGTCCACTGGCTGAGGCGAAACTCGCTGGTGTGTTGTTTCGGCTGATGCTTGATCACAGGCTCCCAAGCGAACGACGTCGCGGGACACCTGTGATGACGTGTCCCGCGACATCGCAGTGGAGCGGGTGACGGGAATCGAACCCGCACAGTCAGCTTGGAAGACAGGTGGTCATGGCAAGTTGACCGGCTCGATCGTCCGGCCCTGGCAGGCGAAGCCGGTTCCTAGGGTGAGTCCCCTGGAGTGGTGTAGATCGGGTCCCTGGCCTCGGTGATCGTGTCGGTCACCGGCGTTGAGGGGCCACCGCGTGAGGCTCTGTGAGAACCCGCCAAGGAACTCACGGAGAAGGACTCACACGATGGCCCTGGACCAGTCTGCCCTGCTCGAGCTGACCGAGGCATTGCGCAGTGCCGATAGCGGCGAGCTGATGCGCCGGCTGCTGCACACGATGCTGCAGGCGTTGATCGACGCGGAGGCGACCGCGCACATCGGCGCCGGCCCGCACGAGCGCACCGAGACCCGCACCACCCAGCGCAACGGCAGCCGCGAGAAGCTCGTGGCGACCACCGCCGGCGATCTGACGGTCAACATCCCGAAGCTGCGGACCGGATCGTTCTTTCCCGCTCTGCTGGCGCCGCGGCGGCGGATCGACGTGGCGTTGCACGCGGTGGTGATGCAGGCCTGGGTGGAGGGCGTCTCCACCCGCAAGGTCGATGACCTGGTCGCCGCCCTCGGCGTGGAATCGGGGATCAGCAAGAGCGAGGTCAGCCGGATCTGCGGCCAGCTCGACGCCGAAGTCGCCGTCTGGCGGGCCCGCCCGCTAGACGAGCAGACCTTCCCCTACGTGTTCCTGGACGCCACCTACTGCAAGGCCCGGGTGGGCGGCCGGGTCGTCTCCCGAGCCGTCGTGATCGCCACCGGTGTGTCCGCCGACGGACGCCGGGAGGTACTCGGCTGCGACGTCGGCGACAGCGAGGCCGAAGTCTTCTGGACCGAGTTCCTCCGCGACCGCGGCCTTTCCGGCGTGCAGCTGGTGATCTCCGATTCCCACCGCGGCCTGACCAACGCCATCGGCACGGTGATGGCCGGCGCGGCCTGGCAGCGCTGCCGGGTGCACTTCATGCGCAACGTCTTGGCCAAGGTCAGCAAGGGGCACGCCGAGATGGTCGCCGCCGCGATCCGCACCATCTTCACTCAGCCCACCGCCGACACCGTCCGCGAGGCAGTCGAGACCGTGGCGGCCACCCTCGAGCGGCAGTTCCCCGTCGTGGCGGCGATGCTGCGCGACGCCCGCGAGGAGATCACCGCCTTCGCCGACTTCCCCCAGGCGCACTGGCGCAAGATCTGGAGCACCAATCCGGTGCGCCACGAGGCGCCGCATGACCGCAGGGAGGTGGGAGTCCTTCCTCTTCGGGCCGTCGCAGCGGCCTGATGCAGCTGGGGGCAGTCGATCTCGGGAGGTGCCGAGGGAGGCGAGAGCAGCCCCGACAACGACAGGACGGGTCGGTACTGCCAGACGGCCCGGGCCTGGCAAGCGAGACGGACAGGCGTACGAGTGCAGGAACCAGTGGTGGAACCCCCGAAAGTGGAACGTCGGCTCGAACCTGGCGGATCTGGGCCGGTCAGCGGTGCGCACCTCGGTCAGGACGTGCAGTCGCCGAGGGAACTTCGGCCAGGTCCAGGGTTGGCCGGGTCGAAGGCCACGACGAAGTGCTGCGGGGTAGTCGTGGCGAGACCGCCGGGGAATAGCTGGGCGCCGATCCCGTCGAACGGTCAAGTGGTGAACGTGGGAACCACCGCGGGGCTGTCCCGCCACCCGACCGGCCAGGTCGGGGCGGGCTGGGCGCACCGTCAGCCGATCGCCGCGTGGTGGGGCGGAGCCGCCGTAGTAGTCCGAGACCGGGAAAGCCGGTCACATGGCCAAGGGCGGCAGCGAGTTCGCAGTGCAGGAACTGGAAGGTCAGGAGGCCGCCGGTGAACATCGGCGCACCGCAGCTCGACGTGCGCTTCGCGCGGGCCCGGGTACTGAAGATCCAGACCAAGCTGCACCAGTGGGCCGGCAGCGATCCTGCTCGCCGGTTTGACGACCTGTTCAACCTGGTCGTCGATCCCGCCGTCCTGGCCGTGGCCTGGGCGCGGGTGCGCAGCAACCGGGGCTCGCGCACGGCCGGAGTGGACGGCATCACCGCCTACTACATCGAGGACGTGCGCGGGGTCGAGGTGTTCCTCGCCGATCTGCGGGCCGACCTGAAGGCCCGCCAGTTCGTCCCGGTGCCGGTGCGGGAACGGATGATCCCCAAGGCGTCGGGCAAGCTCCGTCGTCTGGGCATCCCGACCGTTCGGGACCGGGTGGTGCAAGCCGCCCTGAAACTGGTCCTGGAGCCGATCTTCGAGGCGGACTTCGCCCCGTGCTCGCACGGGTTCCGCCCCGGTCACCGCGCGCAGGACGCGATCGCCGAGATCCACCAGTGGACCTCTCACCCGCGCAACTACGGGTGGGTCGTCGACGCGGACATCGAGGCGTGCTTCGACGCGATCGACCACCCGGCCCTGATGGACCGGGTGCGGGCACGGATCGCCGACAAGCGCGTGCTGGCGCTGGTGAAGGCGTTCCTGAAGGCGGGCATCCTCAGCGAGGAGCAGACCCTCAGGGACACGGCCACTGGCACGCCGCAGGGAGGCATCCTGTCTCCGCTGCTGGCCAACATCGCCCTCAGCGTGCTGGACGACCACTTCACCGCCGCCTGGGCTGCGATGGGTGACTCCAGCGCTCGGCACCGCCGCCGCACCAAGGGCCAGGCGACCTATCGGCTCGTCCGCTACGCGGATGACTTCGTCGTCCTGGTTCACGGCACTCAGGCGCACGCCGAAGCGCTGCAGGACGAGGCCGCAGCCGTCCTCGCCCCGATGGGCCTGCGCCTATCGGCGGCGAAGACCAGGATCGTCTCGGTCGACCAGGGCTTCGACTTCCTGGGCTTCCGCATCCAGCGGCAGCCCAAGCGAGGCAGTGGGAAGCCGACCGTCTACACCTTTCCGACCAAGGCCGCGCTGGCCTCGGTCAAGGCCAAGGTGCGGACGGCGACCCAGCAGGGACTGAACAAGCCGCTCGCTGTCCTGCTCTACCGGCTCGCGCTGGTGCTGCGGGGCTGGGCCAACTACTTCCGGCACGGCGTCTCCAAGGCCACCTTCGACTACCTGCGCCGCTTCACCTGGCGCCGGGTGCTGTTGTGGATGCGCCGCAAGCATCGCCGTGCCAACTGGAAGTGGCTCCGTCGCCGCTACCTGCCCGGGTGGTGGCCGACGGACGGGAACGTGGCGCTGTTCGACATCGGCAAGGTGGCGGTCACCCGCTATCGGCACCGCCCGAACATCCCCACCCCGTGGTCAGCAGCGAGCGCGGCCTGACCCACCGGCATGACCTCGTGGAGAGCCGGATGCTCGGGAACGGGCACGTCCGGTTCGGAGGGCGGCCCGGGGAAACGGACCAGCCGCGAGGCTGGCACCGCGCCCCGGGTCGACCCCTACCTCGAGCGACTGAACAAGGAGGTCAAGCGCCGCACCGACGTCGTCGGCATCTTCCCCAACGATGCCTCCCTGCTCCGGTTGGCCGCCTGCGTGCTGATCGAGGCCCACGACGAGTGGCAGGTCTCCGACCGCCGCTACCTCTCCGAGGGCTCCATGGCGCTGCTCACCCCACCCGAGCCGACGGCCCTGGACGCCCGACGCACCGAGTCCAATGAGGTGATCGACCAGCCCGCCCTGCAGACGGCATAGTCAGCAACACCGCAGAGCAGCACGCGAACGATCTACACCACCCCACGGGACGCGACCGGTTCCTACGAGGTGTGGCTCAGTGTCTCGAGGACGGCGGCGGCACCAGTGGCTGCGACCTTGCGGCCAAAGTAGACGTCGGTTGTCATGGAGGTGTTGGCATGGCCTAGCTGATCGGCCGCCGCCCGAGAGGAGAGGCCGGCCTGGTCCATAAGCGTGGCCACGGTCTTGCGGAAGACGTGGGAGGTCACCCAGTCGAAGCCGGCGGTGGTAAACGCGTCCCGTAGGTCGGCCTGCGTGTTGGAGGGGTCCCGCCAGCCGCCCAGGGGGGCGGGAAACACCGGGCGTTCCCGGTGGCCCTTCTCCGATGAGTCGATGCTGGCCGCGCGGTCGCGGAGCATCGCCACGCACCAGCCGGGCAGCACCAGGGTCCGAGCACCGGCGTCGGTCTTGGTTGTCTTGATGACAATGCCTTGGCCGCGCACGCGGACGGCCGTCGCCCGCACCTCTACGGTGCCGACGTCAAGGTCCACGGCATCCCAGGTGAGCCCGCAAGCCTCCCCGATGCGCAGGCCGGTCGCCATCAGGAAGCTCACAAGGTCGGGGAGGTCCCGGGCGATAGCCGGGTCGTCATACGTGAGGGCCGCGCGGAGCTGGCGCAGCTGCGGCACGGTCAACGCCCGCGGCGCCTTCCTCGCCTTGCTGTTCAGCGGGCCTAGGGCTCGGACTGGGTTGTGCTGCAGGGCGTCGTAGCGAGCGGCCAGCGTGCACATGCCAGAGAGCACCGAGCGGCACATCCGGGCGGTGGCTATCCCGTGGTTGTCGCTGACAAGCCGCACGTGCCGGTCCACAACGCCGATGCTCAGCTCGTGGATCCGCAGCTGTCCAAGGCCCGGAAGGATCTGCTTGTCGAGCCGGTCGCGGTATGCCTCCATGGTGCGCGGGGACAGGTCGGTCAGCCCTGCGTACCAGGCATCGGCCAGCGCTGACACCCGACTGTCGGCAGTGATGTGACCGCTCGCCGAGCTCCGGGCGCGGTCGCGCAGGGCCAGCTTCAGAGCTCCCTCGGCGGCTGTCTTGGTCTTGCCTCGCCGCTCGACCGCGCGGACCCGGCCGTCGTAGTCCCGGGTCAGCGCGCGAGCGCGGTAGCCGGTGTCGGTGCGGTAGCAGCGGATCGCGCCGGAGGTGCCGAGAGCGAGCGGCGGGCGTCCCATGCTGCCACATCTTAGCCCCATTTTACTCACCGAAATCTGGCTCTTCGTACCTGAGGTGGGTGTGAGGAACTCGCGCGGGTGAGCTGAGGCCGGGAAGGGGTCGAGACCTTCCAAGATCGGGAGCGACCAAGCAACCCGTTCCGGAAGGCCTCGACGGTGTCCGAGCCTACGGCGTGCGCTCGCGCGCGCTCACGTCCTGTTTCCGCCTACTGCGACCGCTGTGATCTGCTCGTCGGCCTGGACGGGTTCCACGTCATCGAGGTCGCCGAGCAGCCCGGCCGGGTGCAGGTGGTGGTCGAGTCGGCACCGGAGCCGATGGGCTGCCTGGCCTGTGGCGTCCTGGTCGGCAGCCACGGTCGCCGCGACGTCGTCCTGATCGACGTGCCCTGCTTCGGGCGCCCGGTCGAGCTGGTGTGGCGCAAGCGGACCTGGCGCTGCGCCGAGGACGAGTGCACCGGCAAGGCGTTCACCGAGCAGCACGCCGACCTCGCCCGGCCACGGGCGCTGCTCACCACCCGGGCAGCCTGGTGGGCGGTCGGTCAGCTGCGCCGCGAGCACGCCTCGGTCGCCGGGATCGCCCGGCAGCTGGGCACGACCTGGCGCACCGTGTGGCGGACGGTCAAGCCGCTGCTGGAGGAGATGGCCGCCGATGAGGCGCGCTTCGCCGACGTCACCGCCTTGGGCGTGGACGAGCACATCTGGCACCACGTCTCGACCAAGCCGGTCGAGGACGGTGGTCGCGGCCCCAAGGAGCTGACCGGCATGGTCGATCTGACCCGTGACCAGCACGGACGGGTCCGCGCCCGGTTGCTTGACCTGGTACCCGGGCGGTCGGGCAAGGTCTACGCCGACTGGCTGACCGCACGCGGCGACGCGTTCCGGGCCCGGGTGCAGGTAGCCACGCTGGATCCGTTCCACGGCTACAGGAACGCCATCGACGACCAGCTCGAGGACGCCACCGCAGTGCTGGACGCGTTTCATGTCGTCAAGCTCGGCACCGACGCCGTGGACCGCTGCCGGCGCCGCATCCAGCAGGAGATCCACGGCCACCGCGGCCGCAAGAACGACCCGCTCTACGGCATCCGGAACACCCTGCGAGCCGGCGCGGAGAACCTCACCGACCGGCAGTGGGAACGACTGCACGCCGCGTTCGACGCCGACGACCGACACTTGGCGGTCTGGCTGGCCTGGTCGTGCGCGCAGCAGCTGCGCTCGGCCTACCGGCACGAGCACACCGCCGAGGGCCGACAGATCGCCGAGAAGGTCATCGACTCCTTCCCCAGCTGCCCAGTCCCCGAGATCGCCCGCCTCGGCCGGACGCTGAAGCAGTGGCGCGAGGCGTTCCTGGCCTACTTCGACACCGGCCGCGCCAGCAACGGCGGCACCGAAGCCGTCAACGGCCTCATCGAGCTCCACCGTCGCATCGCCCGCGGCTTCCGCAACCGCGACAACTACCGCCTACGCATGCTGCTCATCGCCGGCGGGCTGACCAGCCCCCACCTCAAGTAAGAAGAGCCCGAAATCTAGGGTCAGTAGGGGTATGGAAGGCGCTCAACTAGATGACTCGCGAAGAGAAGGTGCACTTCAGGGGGGCGTAAGGGGACCGAGCGGCTCGCAAGGGGTCATTGCGATTGCTAATCCGCGGGTTGAGGGTTCGATCCCCTCGGGGCCCACCGGTTTGACCTGCACGTTCCCTGCCGAGCGCCAGCCTGGGGCGCTGCGGCGGTGCCACTGTGGTTGCCAGTTCATCCCCACAGCGCATCTCCCATGCGTCGAGCGGCGTCCTCGGCCAGCTCGGGGACGACGTGCGAGTACGTGCCCAGGGTCAGGCTGATCTGCGAGTGGCCGAGGATCTCCATCGCCACCCGCGCGGGCACTCTCTGTTGCAGCAGCAGCGTGGCCGCGGTGTGGCGGGCGTCGTGCAGGCGAGCTTGTGGGACTCCGGCATCGGCCAGCAGGGATCTCCACGTTCGGTGGTCGCTGCGTGGGTCGATCGGCCGCCCGTTCTCCTGACAGAACACGAGATCGTGGTCGTGCCACTGAGAGCCTGCGGCCATGCGCTCGGCCAGCTGCGCCGTCCGGTGGGCGCGGAGCGCCTCACGGAGCGGGCCGGGCAGCGCGATGGTTCGTCGCCCCGCCCGAGACTTCGGCTGCACGAAAACCAGACCCTGTCCGGGTTGCCGCTGCAGCGCCTGCCGCACTGTGAGCGCGCCCGCTTCGAGGTCGACCGCGTCCCACGTCAGCCCCAGCGCCTCACCCTGCCGGAGCCCCAAGGCCAGAGCGACCGACCAGCGGGCAGCGTTCCGGCGACCGCGGGCCGCCTCGAGTACCCGGCGGGCGTCCTGCGCCGACAGCGGCCGCACCTCCTCCCGCTCGACGGTTGGCGCGTCGACCAACGTGCAGACGTTGCGGGCCACCTTGTCGCGCTGCATGGCGACCTTGAGCGCCCGCGACAGCACCCGATGCGCCTGCAGGACCGAGGCCGGTGACAGGCCGCCCGTCAACAGGTCCCCGTACAGCTTCTCCACATGCTCGGGCTGTAGCCGGTCGAGCCGGTGGTGCCCGATGCCGGGGACGAGCTGGTTGGTGACGAGCTGCCGGTATCGCACCAGGGTTGACGGGCGCACCTTGCGCGCCGCGATGGTGTCGAGCCAGTGCCCAAGCCACTCGGCGACGGTAGGTGCTCGCCCGGCCGCTCCTGCAGTGCCGGCGTCGCGCTTCCGCTCAAGCTCACGCACCTTCGCCACGACGTCGGCGCGCTTGGCGCCGGACACGTGCCGGCGGTCGCGCCTGCCGCCTTCCTTCAGCCCCATCGACACGTAGCCGTGCCAGCGGCCGTCGGTGCCCTTGTGGATCGACGACTCGCCGCTTGCTGCGCGCCTGGTCACGACTGCTGCTCCTGCTGCGAGGCGAAGTGAGCGCGAAGTTCGTCGATCAGAGCGCGCGTCGCGTGACCTCGTCGGGCTTGCAGCGTTCGCCGATTCTCCGGGGCGTTGAAATCAAGGTCGCTGGTGTCGAAGCGATGATCCCGTTCCGCGCCAAGAGGCCTGTTCCACAACTGCATAGCGGCCTCATTCACCTCCGCTGGCGATACGCCGAGGCGCCGCGCCGCCTTCACGTTCACCTCCGCGAACTCCCGACTCGCCGGCCCGAGGAGCGATCGGACCAAGCCCCGGCTTCCCCAATCGCCGCCGCCGCTGCGGATCGCCTCCCCGATGTCGGCGACCGGAAAGCGGTCATCAAAGTTGGGCAGCTTCACTTCTCCGGAGCTGCCGAGAAAGTCGGCCAGAGATGTACCCAGCGCGGCACAGATTCCGGCCGCCTCGAGCAGTGACAGCGCCCGGCGACCGGTGACGACCTGCGTAATCGTGTTGCCGGTCCATCGGAAACCCAGCTGGTGCATTTGTTGGGCCAGGTCCTCCCGTCGCATGGACTCGTCATCGAGGACCTCGCGAAGCCGGCTGGCGACCACCGCATCTAGTTCATCCACGTCCGGGACTGTACGCCTCAGGGATTCGATGCGCAACGCTTGACGAACACGCCGACGTTCGTTAGCGTCCGGTCAAGCGTTGGAATTCCAACGCTGTAACTAAAGCAGGGGAGTCCAGATGAACCCGGTCCTTCTGCCGGTCTACCCGGACGCCGGCAAGGCTCTCGGCGGGCTTGGCCGCACCAAGGTCTATGAGCTGATCACGACGGGGGAGTTGCGCACCGTGAAGATCGGCCGACGCCGGTTCGTGCCCGCATCCGCGGTCGAGGAGTACGTCGCGCGGCTCGAGCAGCAGGGGGCAGCGTGACGAACGCCCGCCCCCACACGATGGTCGGGACGGGCGCGGTCATGCCGGGCGGGCATGGTCAGCGTACCGCTAGTGACCGACGGAGCCACCCGACGCACGCCGAGGAAGCTTTCGTCGGCGCACTGCTGCACATGCAGGTACCGACCGCGAAGGAAGCCCTCGACCTGATCCACGAGCACGACCTCGCCGACTACCTGCACGAGCAGATCGTCACCGTCGCCCGACTGCTCGTGGCCGACAACATCCCGCCCGACCCGGCGGCAGCCCTCGTTCGGGCCCGCGCCGACGGGATCGTCTCCGGCGGCGCCGCGATCCAGGCGTTCGCGCAGCGCATGGCCGACCTGTACGCCGCCGTGCCCACACCCTGTTCGTGGCGGTACTACGCGAACGGCGTCATCGACGAGGCTCTGCGTCGACGCTGTGTCGAGATGGCGGCTCGCGTCGCCCAGGCCGCTGAGACCTCCTCGCTCGACGTTCTGATCGACCTTCTCGACGCGGAGTGCCGCCTCGTCCGCCGACTGCACGACCGGCGCCTCGCTGCGGCCGGCCACCTGCGGGCGGTGAGCTGATGGGCAAACTCGCCGAGCACTCACCGAGCTGCGACCTGCAGCGCGGCTACTCCGAATGCACCTGCCCACGGCCGGCGCCTGCCGCCTCAGACGGAACGCGGAAGCTGCGTCTCCGGTCGCTGCAGGACGTGAAGATCGTTCCGACCCGCTACCTCTGGACCGACTACCTGCCGGTCGCCGAGCTGGCCATGCTCGTCGGCAAGCCTGGCGTCGGGAAGTCCACGGTGGCCGCTGACCTCGCCGCGAAGCTCACCATCGGGGAGCTGGCCGGCAGCTTCCTCGGGCGACCGCAGAACGTCCTCTACTCGCTGACCGAGGACTCCGAAGGTGTCTTCAAGGCCCGGTTCGTCGCCGCCGACGGGGAGCCTGGACGGCTCACCACCGTGGACGTGGTGCACGGGGCGTCGGACGGTAGCCCGTTCCTCGTGGAGGCCGACCTCGATCAGCTCCGGGACGCCATCAAGGAACTGCGGCCCGCGCTCGTGGTGCTCGACGCGCTGAACTCCTCGCTCGACGGGCAGCAGAACGACAACAGCAACATCCGACCGCAGCTCGAGAAGCTGAAGGCGCTCGCGCACCAGACGAACACGGCGATCCTCGGCATCGGGCACTTCCGCAAGAGCACCACCGGCTCCGAGCCGCTCGACTCCATCGGCGGGGCCGGCGCCTACGGACAGGTCATTCGTCAGGCCCTCGGCTGCGCCCGGGACGAGGACGAGGGCACCTGCACGCTCTCGGTGATCAAGACCAACGGCCAGTCCCTCGACGTCGCCTCGCTCGCCTACCGGATCGAGGAGGCCACCGTGCCGTCGGACGACGGCGGTACGGCCAGCGTCGGGCGGGTGACCTGGCTCGGGGAGTCCGAGACGTCCGTGCGGGATCTCCTGCAGCGCAGCCCCCAGGGTGACGAGGACCGGCACGAGCGGAACGAGCTCGATGCATGGCTGACCGACTATCTCAACGACTGCGGCGGTTCAGCTCCGGCCCAGGACGTCATCAAGGCAGCCCGGCTGATCGGCCACAGCGAGAACGCGGTCAAGAAGGCCCGCGGACGGATCAAGGCCAAGACCGTGCGCAACGGCTTCGGCAAGGGCGCGTCCTACACATGGGGCCTTCCCCATGGATTCCCCATGGGTGCCATGGATTCCGGCTCTCAGATTCCGGCACCCATGGCACCCATGACGGCACCCATGGAGCCAGACGCTCCCGACCTCGCTGACTGCGGGCACCCGGTCAGCGCCATCAACACCGCGAACGGCAAGTGCGGGATGTGCATCCTCACTCGGCTTCGCGCGATCTCAACCTGCCGCGCCTGCGGGGAAGCCATCGACCCGGCCGCAGGGGACACCCACCCCGGATGCGAGGACGTCGCATGACCGCCCACTACTGCCCTGACTGCGGGCACTTCGAGGTGTCCGTCCGCAAGCCCGGCAAGGATGGCCGCTGCGACTGGTGCCGCGCCCAGGTCGGCAAGCGCCGCACCTACCCCAGTACCAGCAAGCGGAGGCCCGACCCCGAGCCCTTCGAGTACCTGCTCACCGAGGAAGCCCCCCGGTGAGCGCGGCCGCGCCCCGGCGTGAAAGTCACCGGCCTCTGCACGCCATGGCGCAGAGGAACCCGGAATCCAAGGGCGGGAGCGCATCCCTTTCGCGCTGTGATCGTCCTGCGCCGGGGCGCGGCCACCCGCCGATCGAACCGCAGGGAGGCACCAGCGATGACTGACGAGGACGACGAGGTCGGACGCGCCGTCACTGCTCAACTGTTCGGCACCCGCGAGCTGCCGTCCGAGGGCGCCAACCCGGACGACTCGGACACCGACCTGCCCGACACCCCGGAGGCAGCCCTGCGTCGGCTCACCCGCTCCCTATTCGGCAACCGCTAACCCCGTCAACGGAAGGATTCCCATGAACAACGACAGCGCCGAGCTGGCCCTCTCCCAGGCCCGTCAGCACTTCCGCCACCTCGGCATCGCCCTGCCCGCGAAGCTCAGCAGGGAACTGGACGCCATCGAGGAAGCCACTTCCACCGCCGTCCCCGCCTATGACCCCTCCGCGGTACGTCGGACGGTCCTGGCCGCACTCGCAGCAGGAGTCGACCCCGCGCAGGACGACGCCGTCCGCACCGCGCTCGTCGGTGAGCATCTGCGCACCCTCCGTGTCGAGAGCATGGTGGCCGGGGAGAAGGCCGGGCGCCGCGCCGCGGTGATCCGCAAGCACGCTGCCGCACTCATCGAGACGATGCGCCCCGTCGTCGAAGCCGCCGACAAGGCGCTGGTGGCCGCCCGCCGGGAACTCCCAACCGTCTCCCTCATCAACCCCACCGCCGTCTCCATGGTCCCGCCGTCCCTCATGGCCATCTGGTCCGATGCGCGCAACGCCCTCACGCACCTGACCCGCGTCGAAGCCGTGTGGGCACTGATCGCCACGAGCACGCAGGGCGTCGCCCTCGACCACCGCAGGAAGGCGCTGTGCCTCGCCGACCTCGGACCGGGCGAGCTGGCCGCGCTGCCGACCAACGTGCCGGTCGCGAAGGCGCTCGCCCTCGCCGGTCATCGACTCAACCTCGCCACCCTCGACGAGTTCACCGACCGCTGCGCACGGGCGAAGAAGGCCGCTGCCCAAGCACAGGAGCGGCGGGAGGCCGAGGCGCGCACGGGAGTCAAAGAGCAGTCCCGTGCGCGCCACACCGAGCCGAGCATGGCCAAGAGCGCATGAGCACGCCCAGGACGCCCGACCCGCACCCCTGGGGGACCGACCCCTGCCCCACCCGCTCGGCCCTCTCCGCCGGCATAGGGCTGGCCTACACCCGGATCCGAAACGTCTGACCCTGACAATGACTGGAAAGGGGCCGGTAATGGCTCAGGAAGTACCGAGACCGCCTGCGGGACTGCGTCGTAGCGGGCGTGCCTTGTGGCGCGCCGTCCTGCGTGACTACGAGCTCGACGAGCACGAGACGACGATCCTGCGTGAGTGCTGCCGCACCGCTGACACTCTCGACGACATGCAGTCCCTCATCGAGGCTGAGGGGCTGACCTCGACGACGTCACAGGGCACGCGGGTGCATCCGGCGCTGGTGGAGCTGCGGCAGCAGCGGGTGACGTTCGCTCGGCTGTTGACGGCGCTGCGGATTCCGTCGGGTGAGGACACCGGCCGCGATCAGGTGCGCGGCCGCCCCCGGGGCGTGTACGCCATCACGGGGGCGGCCTGATGCGGCGCCGACTGGCGGAGGGTCAGGTGCCGCCGATGCTGGCCGGCTTCTCCCCGCCCGACTGGCCCGGCCGCACGACCGCCGATCGGTTCGCCATGTGGCGGGAGGCACGGCGGGCGTGGTGCGAGGAGCACGGCTGGCCGGGCGGGCCGGTGGAGATGGTGCGCGGTCACCGCGAGGTGCGCCGCCGCCTCGAGCGCGGTGCCGCCGCGTGAGGCGCCGGGAGAAGGCCGAGGGACCGGCTCCGGCGCGCCTGTGCCGCTACCTCCCCGAGGAGTGGGGCGACGACCCGCAGGCCTGGTACGACGCACGTGACGCGTGGCGTGACGAGAACCCCGGCGAGCACCTGCCCCTCGATGGCGTCCCACCTGATGTGCCGTGGGATCCGAGTGCGATCTAGCAGTGAGTCGAGCAAGGACAAGGAGGTCAGCCTGATGAAGCTCTGGCGGGTCTGGCGCATGGGTATCGGGGAGGACCGCGACCACGAGGCGGGGGTGCTGTACGCGCCGCTGACTGATCCCTCGGTGCCGTGGACGGGTGGGCAGCACACCGCGCTGTGCGGGGCGCCGCCTGGCGTCCGCCAGCCCACCGCTCACGAGCCGCCGGGCGAGCACTGCACCTGCGGCGTGGTCGGCACGCTGGACGCCCGCGGGGACCTGTTCGGCGAGGCGTGGCGGTCCCGGGACTACTGGTCGCTGTACGGGATGACGTGGGTGCTAGGGCGGGTGGAGGTGGCCGGCGTCGTCCGGATGGGTGCCGCCCCCGATGACGGGGAGTACACGTTCCGCGCCGGCTGGGGCCGGGTGGTCGATGTGGTGTACCTGCCTCGGTCAACGTGGGACGTCGCCGACCGGTTCAGTCGGCTGCACCCGTGGGTTGACGTGGAGCTCGTCGAGGAGCCGGAGAGCGCCCTGCCGCTGATCAGCCGGATCGACCGGCGGGAGGCTGCGGCGTGACCGACGGGTGGACGACCTGCGCGGCCGGTCACCAGCACTGGGGTCTGGCTGGTGCCGCCGGTCTGCTGGTTCACCGCGCCGGCGGCGACGGCCTCGAGCTGCTGCTGACTCACCGGTCGGCATGGGTGAGCGAGCCGGGGTACGTGGAGCGTCCCCGGCGGGGCGCTGGGCCGGGGTGAGTCACCGGAGGTCGGGGCGCTGCGCGAGACGGCCGAGGAGATCGGGCTGCACCCGTCGTCAGTGGAGCTCGGCGCGCAGGTGGTCGACGACCACGGCGGGTGGGCCTACGACCGTGCTGGCCCGCCTCACCGATCCGCGCACCCTGCCGACGCTGCGGCTCGACTGGGAGAGCACCGAGGCCGCCTGGCTGCCGATCGCGCCTCTCGGCGAGGGAGTCCACCTGCATCCCGGACTGGCCGAGACCCTGCCCGCCCTGCTGGACCTCATCCGCACCGGCGAACGGGCCGAGTTGCACGCGGCGCTGTACGGGTCGTGAGGAGGAAGGTTTGCGAAGACGTAGCCCGTTGGGGTGCAAGTTGGCCTGCGTTGCGCCGATTCTCACTGAGATGAGTGACTCAGGATGCCCGCGATTCTCCTCTAGGCAGGCCCGCGGGCCGACTCTAGGGTGCTGGGCGGGAGATGCCCGATCCCGAGTCGGCAGGCTCGGGAATCGACTCCTAGCATGGGAGGTGTGACGATGACGGTACTCGACCGATTCGAGACTCAGCGTGCCGCGGACTTCCACCGCGAGGTGGTAGCTCCCCTTGCTGAGCTCGGCGTTCGTGTCGACAACGTGCGGCACAACGAAGCAGCGGGAGAGCTGCGCGCCGACTTCCACCTGCCCTCGCGGGAACGGGCGCCACGCATCAAGGCCCTCGAGATGATCAGCGCTTTCGAAGCAGCCCACGGGTTCACCGTGTCCGTCCTGCCCGCACTGCTGTTCCCCGAGGACGACGCAGAGGACTGATAGAACTCCCCCTGTGCCTTCAGCGGGGAAGCATCTACGCAACGCAGAGCGGCATCTGGCTGCGGCGGACACGTGCAGCTCTCAGCAGGTCACGCGGGCTTGGGCCGCTGTAGCCCTGTTCTACTCGGCTCATCAGCTCGTTCATGCAGTGCTTGATGGCGAAACGACCCTGGGGCACGAACTGAGGCACCCGGAGGCACACGGCGGACCCACCGGCACCAACCTGCTCGTCGGGCGGCTGTTTCGCTTCATCGACTCCCCGTTCAAGTCGCTGTTCGGTACCAGCCTTAGCGTCCGCTACTACGGCCAACAGGTAACGGAGGCCGACTACCGGGACCTTCGTGATAGCGACTACGAGCAGATCCGATCTTGGGCCGGCCAGGCGTTGAGTCGCCAGGGCCGTGCGGTTCCCGACTTCTTACGTTGAGCACATCCCGGGCGGACAGGCAGCGCGGATGCCGACGCCTGCTCGGCCTGTCCGGCAAGGGTTAGTCAGCGCAGCATCAGCGCCAGAACCGAGACGACGACCGCGATCAGCGAGAGTGCCGACGTCGCCATGGCTAGCCAGAAGGTCCGTCGCGCAAGCCGGTGGCTCTCCATGGCGACTTCATGGCTTCGCTCGGAGGAGCGTTCCCGGGACCGTCGGTCGAGTTCGTCCATGTAGTAGCTCGTGCCCACGGCGGTGTTCACAGCCTTGGCGTCGTGCTCGGCAATCAGCACGTCGTCTGGGGTTTCCCTCAGCTCTGCGATCTTTCGCACCATGAGGCACGACCGTAGGGCCGTCCGCGAGCCTTCACCCATTAGGGTTTCGTCTGTGACGTAATAGGTTCATGACCGAGGCTGTTGCGTCCGATCACAAGGCGTGGGCCATACCACCCCGGGCGCTGGCGGAGTGGCTGGAACTGTGCCGCCAGGTCGAGGAGATCGGCGCGGTGCCGTGCAGGACGTCGGACCCGGAAGCGTGGTGGCCGGCTCGGAACGAGACGGACGATCTGCCGGCGCGGATGGCCGTCGCCGCCTGCTGGTCGTGTGGGGCTCGGGAGGCGTGCCTCGAGTACGCGGCGGCGGCCGACGAGCGCGAGGGCATTTGGGGCGCGACGCTGCCAGATGAACGGCGGGCGATGCGGCGAGATGCAGCCGCCTAAGGTTCCGACATGCTGGCAGCGGCGACCATCGTCCTCTTGGTGCTCGGCGGAGTCCTCCCGATCGCGGCCCTGATTCGCGCCTGGCGCGTCACCAAACGCCGTCACGAGGCACTCAACGACGATCTGAGCCGAATCCATGCCATTGCCGAGGCTCACCCCGAGCCTCGCGACGCGACGTCTCGCATGTATGCCGTTCGCGAGCCCACGTCGACCGGGCCCACTGTGCTCTACGCGAACGAAGAGATCGAGCGCGCCATCCTCAAGGCTGCGATGGACGACTTGAAGGGGCCCGCCGGGGTGGCCGCCATTGGCGTCATCTGCGGCATGGCAGGCAGCCTGCTGTCTCTTGCCCTGTAACCGACACCGAGGCCCGGCGACTACGGATCGCCGGGCCTCGGTGCTTCTTGTAGTTCGGTCGCGCTAGAGCTTGTCCTCCGTCCACCGGTCATCGCCGGTGACCTCGTCGAGCCGGTCGGCCGCGTTGAGCAGCGCCGCCGCGAGCTGTCGCAGCTCCCGCGACCCGAAGCTGCCATCGACGGCGAAGGACACGACCGGGTCCATCGGTAGGCACGTGGAGTCGTCACCCTTCTCGCGCTCATCCTCTCGGACCAGCGACAGGTAGACGTCGGCACCGACGTCCGGCTTCGGCAGCTTCGCCTCGTGCGGGCGAAGCTGCCGGCCGTCGTCGAGGTTGGTCTCGAACGGGTGCCCATGTTCGCGGGTGCACCAATCCGGACACGCTGCCTCCGTCTGATCCTCGAGTACGTGGCGGGCGAGTAAGCGGAGGAACTCCAACTCGTCGACGTCGTGGGCCGCTCCGCCGCTCTGGATGATCGAGTCGACCATCCCGAGGACGTCGTAGTCCCTGGCCGGCTCGCCCATAGCCTCGATGCGGTGAATGACGGCCTGGACGGTGTCGTGCGGGTAGATCATGCTCATGGGTCTCTCGCCTTTCTAGGACGGTGAGGGATCAAGGCCCTGTCTCGGTGTCCGCCACCGAGGCGGGGCCGTCTTTGTGTGTACCCGGTCACGTTCTGCTATCGGTGCCGGGGGGTGGTTTGGTGCCACTTTGTGTGCCAGTGAGCGCCGTCCATTGGCGCTCGCGGCCGTCCGTTGATGATCGTGCTCGCGTCTGACCTGGACTTTCGTACGGCGGTGAACGGCTGCGAACACCATCCCGGCAATCTTTTAATCCGCGGGTTGAGGGTTCGATCCCCTCGGGGCCCACCGCGCGGTGGGTGAGCTCGGTCGAGCCTTGACGAATCGGGATCGACTGATGCGTGACCTCGTCTCGGTCGAATGTCGATCCCCCTTGACGACCCGCAGGCGAGCTCCGGGCCCACGAGTCGATGGCGCCGACGGCAGTGGGAAAGCCCTGGTCCAGCCCCCGTCGGAGGCCCTTCTCTGCCCTCGCGCAGCGCCAGTCCCACAGGCGCCAGTGGTCGTGAGCCGGGCTGGCTTTCTAGACGTCGCATGCTCGAAACTGCAGGGAGACGTAAGGCGTACGGGGGAGATCAACCGATGGTTCTGGCAGATCAGCGGGCGATGGCGCACGGCACCGGCTCGCCGCGGCCAGGCTCGCGGTCTCGAAGCACTTGCGTCCGGAGATCGAGGGCGTCCGCTTCGTCGCCGCGCTGCACGTCGCCGGCTACCACGTCTGGTCCGGCCGGGTCTCGGGCGGCGTCGACGTCTTCTTCGTGATGTCCGGGTTCTGACCACGACCACCCTCCTGGGGCAGATCACCACCCACGGGCGCATCCAGCCGCTCACCTACCTGAGCCGGCTGGCGCTGCGACTCCTGCCGGCCGCGCTGACCACCCTCATCACCGTGCTGGTGGCGGGTCGATGTGCTGGTCGTCGGAGCGGGGCTGGCCGGCCTGCACACCGCCACCGAGCTCGCCCGCAACGGTCACGACGTCCTGCTCGTCGAGCGGCGGCCCACCCTGACCGGCGCCGTCCGCACCACCGGGATCTTCGTCCGCAAGACCCTCGACGACTTCCCGCTGCCCGACGACTGCCTCGGCCCCCCGATCCGGCGCGTGGTGCTGCACCCGCCCAGTCGCCGGCGCCCGGTGCTGCTGGACAGCCCGCGCGACGAGTACCGGGTCGGCGACATGGGACCGCTCTACCTGGCGGCGGCCCGCACCGCGGCGGACGCCGGCGTGCGGGTGCGGCTCGGGACGCGCTACGACGGACGGCGGGACGGCGGCTACGTGCTCGCCGGCCGCGACGGGCCGACCCTCGTCCGGGCCCGGTTCGTCGTCGGCGCCGACGGTGCCCGCTCGCACGTGGCCCGCGATCTCGGCCTCGGCCGCAACGGGCAGCTGCTGGTGGGCGCGGAGGAGGTCTTCCCGGTCTCCGGCAGTGCCGGCCCGCCGGCCTTCCACTGCGTCCTCGACCCCTCCCTCGCGCCCGGCTACCTCGCCTGGGTCGTCGACGACGGCCGGCACGCGCACGTGTGCGTGGCCGGCTACGCCCACCGCTTCCCGCACGGTCTGCGGCGGGCCCTGGATGCGTTCGGCGCCTCCGCTCCGGCCCTGACCGGCGTCGAGCGGCCGGCCGAGGTGGAGCGGCGCGGCGGCCCCATCCCGGTGGGCGGGCTGCTGCGCCGGATCGGCAACGCCGACGGGCTCCTGGTGGGCGACGCGGCCGGTGCGGTCTCGCCGCTGACCGCAGGCGGTCTCGATCCGTGCCTGCGGCTGTCGGAGCACGCCGTGGCCGTCCTGGACGACGCGCTGCGCACGGGGCGACCGGACGCCGTGGCCCGCTACGACGGGGCGGCGCTGCGGGTGCGCTTCCGTGGGCGGCTGGCCCTGCGCCACGGCCTCGCGCAGGTGCGCACGCCGGCCATGGCCACGGCGGCGTTCACCGCGCTGCGCACCCCCCTCGGCCGGGCCGCCGCCCGGCGGATCCTCTTCGGCGACCGGTCCTTTCCCGCCATCTGACCGGTCCGCCGACGACGGTCCCACCGACGCGGGGGACTGCCGATGTAACAGGGGCCGGTGCGACGGGCGGACACGCCGCGCGTCGTCCGACGATCGGAGTCACCGACCGGCCCGAGGGGCGACACGCTGGGAAATCCCGCCCCGTGTCGACAAGTGGGCGAGCGGAAGCGCAGGTCAGCGGCTCCTTCGCGGTCCCTTCGCAACGATTGGGGAACGCGCCGCCCGGGACGCGCCGCGACGTCCCCGTCGAGGCGCCCTGCGCACCTAGGTTTCTCTCACCCGCACATCCGGTACCCGGAGGTGCGACGGCCGGCGCGCTTCCCCAGCGTCGGTCCCCATGGACGGGAGTGGTGAGCAGTGAGCTTTCGGAACGGTCTGTCGAACGGTGCGACGATCCTGGGCGAGGAGATCCGCCCGGGCTGGTGGCTCGTCGCCGAGGAAGTGGACGGCGGCGGGCGCATCGTCGACGGACCGTTCGAGGACCGTGCGGAGGCCGGCTGGGCCGCCGCGGCGCTGGAGGACGGCGCACTCGAGGGCGTGCGTCCCGTCTACGGGCTCCGCCGCGCCGACGGGGGGCTCACCCGTAAGCCCTCCCCGCAGGACTGGGCCTGGCTCGCGCACCTCGGCCAGCAGCTCGAGCGGCTGCCGGAGGACTGGGACGCCGAGCTGGCCGAGGACGACCCGCTCGTGACCCTCGTCGTCGAGGTCGTCGCCGCTCTGGGCGAGGCCGGCCTGCAGCTGCACGACGCCGCGACCGGCAGCCCGCTCGGCGGCGTCTGCGTCACGCCCGAGCCGGCGCTGGGCGGCCTGGTCGTCAGCTGGCGCCAGCACGACCGGATGAGCATCGACCGCGCGCACGGAGCCGCCGCCGACTCCCTGGTGCAGCAGGTCATGAGCGCCACGGTGGCCGACGTGCTGCGGCTGCGGGGCTTCGAGGTCGACGCCTTCGGCGACGACGGCGGTTACGTGGTCCGTTCGGTCCTCTGAGCCGCGGGCACCGGCCCGCGGCCGGTCAGGCGCAGCGGTGGATCTCGTAGCCCGGGAAGTGCGGGATCTGGTTGTCCACGACGAGCGGCACGTCCAGGTCGGGACGGACCGACTCGTCCGCCGAGCGGGGGGCCGGCACGGCGGCCGTCATGCGCGCGTGCAACTCCGGCCGGACGTGGATGGAGGTCGGCGGCGGAAGATCCGGTGACCACGCCGCGTCGAGGATGTCGCGCGGGATGTCGGGTGCGCACCAGTGGACGGCGGTCATGCCCGTGCTCCCGCGATCCGTCGGCCCGATGCCCTGTCCATGCTCGTCCTTCCCAGCAGATCCCCGGACGTCGTTGTCGCCGTCCGGCTCCGACGGATGCATGGATACCCCTTCCCCGGCGAAATGGGGGAACGTGGCTCGACTGCCGCCGAACTGCCGCACACTCGTCATGAACCCGCAGCACAGCCCGCGGAGTTGACCCGGCCCGGCCGTGCGGGTACTCCTCGGACGTGGACACCCGAAGGCTGGCGCTCGGGGGCCGGATCGGCGGCGTCGACACCGACGAGGAGGCCGGCGCGTGAGTCCGCCGTCGCAGGGGGTCCACCACCCGCTGTTCGCCCGCTGCTACGCCCGGGCTGCCGACTCCATGGAGCGGCACGGTGCAGCCGACCACCGTCTGCGCCTGCTGGACGGGATCGGGGGCCGGGTGATCGAGGTCGGCGCCGGTACGGGCGCCAACTTCGCGCATTACCCACCCGCCGTCGGCGAGGTGCTCGCGGTCGAACCGGAGAGGTACCTGAGACGGCTGGCCGAGCAGGCCGCCCGGGAGGCCCGTGTGCCGGTGCGCGTCGTCGACGGGGTGGCCGACCGGCTGCCGGCCGGCGACGGCGAGTTCGACGCGGCGGTGACCTCCCTGGTGCTCTGCAGCGTGCCGGACCAGGCCACCGCGCTGGAGGAGCTGCGCCGCGTCCTGCGGCCGGGCGGGCGGCTGTACTTCCGGGAGCACGTGCGCGCGCAGACCCCCGGACTGGCGCGTCTGCAACGGGTCGTCGACGCGACGGTCTGGCCCTGGTTCGGCGGGGGCTGCCACACCGCGCGTGACACCGTGGCCGCGATCGCCGCGGCCGGCTTCACCGTCGAGCGGCTCGAGCGCTTCGACCTGCCCGACGTCCGCGCGCCGGTCCCGGCCAAGCCGCAGGTCGTCGGCACGGCGACGCGCAGCTGACCCTCACCGCCTGCCTCGATCGGGCGACGGAGCGGCGGGGGTGCGGCTCGACGACCCGCGCCGGGAGATCGCCGGCGGCCGCGTCGAGGACGGGTTCACCGTCGCGGCGATCTACCCGGCCGGGGTCGCCGGTGTCCTGCCCGACTGATCCCCGTGGGTGATCCGTCGGCCGAACGGCCCTGATGGACCCGTCGGCCGGGTAGCGTCCGGGGTGACACCAGGAGGCGGTCATGGCGACATCGGTCCAGCCCTGCACGGACGCCCATCTCGGGTGCGCCTGCGGCGGTGACGCGACGGCCCACGGGGCAGGAGCGCCGCGCGGCGAGCTCCAGCAGGTGGAGTGCCCCGAGTGCGGCGGCCCCACCACCGCCCGCATGGTGGCCACCTGGGGCAACTGCCGGCCGTGCCGGACCGCGCAGGACCGGCTCACCCACCCGCTTCGCTGGTGAGCCGGCCCGGCTGACGGCGCGCGACGGCGGCATCCCCGCGCCATGACCTCCCAGGTAGGTCCGCTTCGGATGGGCTCCCGGTCGCACGGCTCCCAGGACGGGGAGCCGCCGATGTGGCTCGACCCCGAGGCACCCGAGCCCGACCGCACCTCCGAGCCGCCCGAGCAGCTGGCCGCGATCGAGCAGCAGCGGCAACTCGGCCTCGAGGCGGTCCTCGGCGCGACCACCGACTTCCTGCCGGTCAGCTTCCTCGAACTGGGACGCCGCCGGGCAAACGCCGTCGCCCGGGTCGTCGTGCGCCAGCCGACCCCCGACGGCCCGGCCGCGCTCGGCCGCGGCACCGGTTTCCTGGTCGCGCCCGACGTCCTCATGACCAACCACCACGTGCTCGCCGACGTCGACAAGGCCCGGGTGAGCCTGGTCGAGTTCGGCTACGAACTGGACGCCCTCGGCAACGAGCTGCCCGCCGACGTCTGGGAGCTCGCGCCCGACGACCTCTTCGTCACCAGCCCGTTCGACGAGCTGGACACCACGCTGGTGCGGGTCGCCCAGAAGGACGGCCGGGCCGCCGGGGAGGTGTACGGCCAGGTGCAGCTCAAGCGGGACCCCGCGAAGGTCGCGGTCGGCGAGCCGGTGTGCCTCGTGCAGCATCCCGACGGCCGCCGCAAGGAGGTCGTGCTCTTCGAGGCGAAGGTGAGCGAGCTGTTCCAGGAGGGCTTCCTGCACTACACCGCCGACACGCTCGAGGGGTCGTCGGGATCACCGGTCTTCAGCGTCACCTGGGACCTGGTGGCGCTGCACCACCGCGGCGTGATCGAGAAGGACGCCCAGGGCCGGCACGTGTCGCTCGACGGGAGGTACGTGTACCTGGCCAACGAGGGCGTCCGGATCTCGGCGCTCGCCGCCTGGCTGGACGGGCTGCCCGAGCCGCAGCGCACGGCGGTGGCGGCCCTGCTCGCTTGACCTGACGATCTCGGCGCGGGGTCAGCGGCGGGTGGCGTCAGGAGCCTCGGCGGTCTCCAGCGAGTCGTCGTAGTAGACGTGCCGGCGGCCGCCGCTGCGCTTGGCCGTGTACATGGCCAGGTCGGCACGGTGGATCAGGCCGTCGATGTCGGTGTCGGGTCCGGACGGCGCCACACCGATGCTGGCTCCGATGGTCGCCGAGCGGCCGCCGCCGAGCGCCACGGGCTCGTCGAGCATGTCCTGGATGCGGGCCAGCACCTGCTCGATGCCCTCGGTGTCGATGGGGCCGTGCAGCAGGACGGCGAACTCGTCGCCGCCGAGCCGGGCCGCGGTGTCGGCCGAGCGCAGGCACTCGTGCAGCCGCGTCGCGAAGACCTTGAGCAGCAGGTCGCCGGCCTGGTGACCGTAGGTGTCGTTGACCGGCTTGAACCCGTCGAGGTCCAGGTACAGGACGGCGGGCCACTGACCGTTGCGGCCGGCCAGGTGCAGGTCGTGCTGGGTGCGGTCGAGGAACAGCGTCCGGTTGGGCAGCCCGGTGAGCGGGTCGTGCATCGCCTGGTGCCGCAGTTCCTCCTGCAGCTCGATGATCCGGCGCAGGTCGGTCTCGAGGCGACCGCGATCGAGCGACGTGGCCACGTGCCGGGCGAAGGTCTCGAGCAGGGTCAGGTCGCTGGTGGCGAAGGTGCCCACGTCGCCGAGCCGCCCGGAGACCAGCAGCAGCCCGAGCACCTTCTCCTCCGTGCGGAGCACGGCGACCATCGCGTCCTTCAGGCCGTGGCGCAGCGCGTAGCGGTCCAGCTCCGCGCCCTGCGCCGTGCCGGTGCGGGCGGCGAGCAGCCCTGCCTCCCCGGCCGCGGCCAGCAGCCGCTCGGCGTCCTCGGGGTGCGTGACGGGCAGCAGCGCGACCGGCTCCTCGCCCTCCTTGCTGCGGCTCAGCGTCGCGACCGCATCACCCTCGCCGAGCAGCACCAGCTCGGCCGCCTGGGCGCGGAAGGCGCCCCGGACGGCGGTGAGGAAGTCGGTCAGCGCCGTGGGGGCATCGGCGTTGTTGTAGAGCAGCGAGGTGATCTCGTGCAGGAGGCGCAGGTTGTGCTGCTGCTCGCGGGCGCGGGCGTAGGCCCGGTAGGCGCCGATGAGCAGCACCGACGGGAGGACCAGCAGTCCGAGCAGCGCCGCGTTCTCCACGGCGATGTGTGCGGCGAGCAGTCCGACCGACGCGATGCCGAGCGCGAAGGGCAGCGAGAGCCCCAGCATCGGCGGCAGCTCGGCCAGCCCGAGCGGCTGGCCGGACAGCCGCATCGCGGCGAAGACGCAGAGCCCGGCGGTGACCGTGGCAACTGCGACGGCGGCCAGTGCCGCCACCCAGTCCCAGGCGCCGGCGAGCACCGTGCCGCGGCCGACGGCGGCGAACACGAGGACGGCGAGGCAGCCGGCGAGGGCGAACTGGGCGGTGTTGAACGCGAGCTTGAGCCCGCGCTGCCGGCGGTGCAGGACCAGGGCGAGGGCAGCGCCGCCGACGTACAGGGGCACCAGCGCGACGGGTTCCAGCAGGTAGAGCCCTGCCACCAAGATCAGGTCGCCGATCGAGAAGGAGTGCGAGTCGCGCTGGAGCTGCACGTGCACGACCAGCATCTCGGCGAGCGCGAACGCCGCCACCCAGGCCGGCCAGGGGAGCTCCAGCGGGGCCTCGGGTGGCGGGAGGTCGCGGACGACGGTCAGCAGCAGCGCGACGGCGGTGAGCGCGAGCCCAGCCGTCAGCAGCCCGACGCGCCGGGCGGCGGGGACGGCTGTTCCCGACGTACCGGTCACGGTCCCACCTCCTCGTCGTCGGGTCTGCGGATCCGATCACTGTCAGGTCGGCACGGCGGGGTCGAAGCTGAACCGGCGCAAGAGCCGGTCACCCGTCCGGGGGACGGTCGCCGGCCGGAGGAGGGCCTCAGACGGACTCGGGGACCAGTTCGGTGCGGGGCGCGGTGTTCGGCGCCCGACGCCACGACCGGTTGTGCCGCCAGAACAGGTACGTGCCGATGCCGATGGGGATCGGCAGCACGTAGGTCAGTGCCCGGTAGACCAGGACGGCGGCGGCGACGGCAGCCCTGGGCCCACCCGCGGCCGCGAGCCCGGTGATCATCGCCAGTTCGATGATGCCCAGACCGCCGGGGGTGAACGGCACGGCGGTGAGCAGCCGGGCGAAGGCGAAGACGGCGAGCGCCTCGACGACGCTCACCTCCGAGGCATCGACCCCGACGAACCGGAGCGCCAGCAGCAGCACCAGGAAGAGGGAGAGGTGGCTGACCAGGGTGGCGAGCGTGATCCAGTGCCAGCGGGCGCGCAGCAGCAGGGCGGTCCGGTCGCGGAACTTGGTCGTCGCCCGTTCCCAGCCCTCGACCGGCGGCCGGCCGAACGGCCGGAGCACCAGGGACGCGACCCGGCCGGCCCCGGCGCCGATGCGCTCGGCGGCACTCCGACTGCGCAGCAGGGCCCCGAGCAGGACGACGGCGGCGAGGAGACCGGTGAGGCCGGCCACGCCGGCCAGCACGCGCCCGGGGCTCGGCGTGGACGAGAACGCGAGCAGGATCAGGGCCACGACCGGCAGGGCGAGCTTGGCGAAGTTGTTCCACAGCCCCGACACGAGAAGGCACACCGATGTCCGGGACCGGGAGAAGCCCCACGACGACGCCATCGCGTACGTCAGTCCGAGGGCGATCGCCGACCCCCCGACCACCGTGTTCGCCACCGCGGTCGTCGTCTGCGTCTCGACCGTCGCCTGACGCAGCGTCAGCCCGGGCATCGTCGCCACCATCACGAACTGGTAGGTGACCAGGTTCCACAGCGCGGCCAGCCCGAGGATCGTGAGCTCCACCCAGCTCATGGCCTGGACCGCTCCCCAGACGTCCGAGAGGCTGGTGAACTTCGGCAGGAACCAGACGAACACCGCGACGACGAGTGCGATCGACAGCAGCGGCCCGATCGCCCGGCGCCAGGTCGGGGGCCGGGGCCGCGGCGGGACCACAGGTGCCTCGACGCCCGGCTCCAGGCCGGTCACGGCTCGCCGTCCGGTGACGTCGTGGGGTCGAGCTCGAGCCGGCCGCCGGTCTCCTCGCGCACGCGGTCGCGCAGTTCCTCCCTCGGCACGGAGCCGATCGCCTGGGTGGCGACGGCGAGCGGTTCGGTGCGGTCGCGGCCGGCCAGCCGGAAGACCACCTCGATGCAGCCACCCTCGAAGACGTAGGAACGGCGGCCGACGTACTGGGGCGCCACCTGGCTGACCCGCTCGAACCGGCGCATCTCCGGTCGGTCGCTGGGGATCTCGGTCGCCTCGGACGTGTCGCACTCGCCGGTCAGCCGCACCTCGAGGGCGCGCACGCCGTCGCGGTCGGAGTCCAGCCAGAACCGCGCGAGATCGCGGCCGGCCTGCACGTCGGCCACGTGCCAGCCCAGCGGCATGTTCTCCAGGCACGGGACGTACTCGGCGCCCGGCACCGACTGGGCCATCAGGATGACGCCGTTGGCCGGGGTGCCGTCACCACCCGAGGCGCAGGCCAGCACGTCCTCCCCCAGGACCACGGACTGCGCGCAGCCGGCCAGCAGCCCCGCGGCCAGCAGGGGCGGCAGCAGCCGGCGCCGGCTCACAGCGGGGCCCCCAGCAGGTCGATGGAGACGGCGACGACCAGGATCAGTCCTCCCATCGTGACGACGGTCAGTCCCGCCCGGCGCCAGCTCAGCCGCTGGATGCGCACCGGCGGCAGCCGGAAGGGCAGCAGCCGCAGGAAGTCCTGGTGCAGGCCGCGCCCCTGCTGGCGCAGCATGCGGCGCAGCTGGGAGGGCATGGTCAGTCCGCGGGTGGCCGCGAACGCCTCGGCGATCTCCTCGTCGGAGAACTGGCGGCGCGCCCGGCGGTAGACCCGCTCGGCGTCCGTGCGCAGGGCCATGACCAGCATCATGTTGGCCAGGTCGACCGCCTGCCGCCACGGGCTGGGGCGGACCTCGGCGAAGGCCGAGTCGATGACGTACAGCGTGCCGTCGCGCACCAGCAGGTTCGCCGGCTTGATGTCGCGGTGGGCCATGCCGACGTCCCACATGCGGCGGACCACCGTCAGCCCCTGGTCGATGATCGCGTCGTCCACCTCGGCCTCGCCGACCTCCTGTGCCCCGGCGATGAACTCGGTGACCAGCAGGTACTCGCGCTCGGGGGTGATCTCGACGATGCCCATCGGCTGCGGCACCGGCAGGCCGGCGTCGCAGAACAGCCGAAGGACGTAGTCCTCGTACTGCACCAGCCGCCGCACGGTGTGGAAGGGCTTCTCGTCCTCGAGGCGGCCGTAGAGCAGGGTGCGGCCCAGCTTGTACCAGCGGTCGGAGCGCACGTGGGTGGCGGCGTAGAGCTTGCCGAACAGGCAGCTCTCGCAGCCGTCGGTGTCGGACTTCACCGTGATCTTCAGGGGCGTCGAGCCGCCGGAGCCGGCCAGCCCGAACGGCTCGACCGCGGTCGCGATCACGCCCAGCTGGTCCTGCAGCGCCCGGATGATGGCCGCGCCGCGCTCGCCGGACACGTCGAGGTGCGCAGGGCGTCCCCGCCGGTAGCGCACCGGGTAGACCGCGGTGGGCGTCAGCATCCGGAAGGCGGCCAGGGGGGCGGCGACCCCGAGCACGATCCCGGCGAGGACGCCGGTCGGGTGAGTCCTGTGCCAGGTACAGCCGCGACGCCGCGGTGAGCAGCAACAGCCCGCAGACCGTCCACTTGCCGATGGTGCGGTGACGGCCGGCCGGCACCAGCGCGTAGACGGTGCTGACCAGGAAGGTGGCGAGCACCGTCATCGGCAGCGACGGCATCGCGAAGCCGGTCCAGTCACCGATCGGCGTGACCTCGTAGGGCCGCGGTCGCTGGAGCGTGTGTGCGATCGTCGCGCCGAGGTTGACCACGAGCAGCCCCACGCCGAGCCACACGAACAGGTGCCGCCACCGGCGGACCACGATGAGCGTGATCAGGTTGGCCAGCCACAGCACGTGCAGCGCGCGGGCGCTGGCCAGTACCCCCAGGACCTCCACGACCGACGTGAGGCCGGGCGAGCGCGTCTCCTCGAGCGCCTGCAGGATCCGCGTGTCGACGACGTCGAAGATCGCGACGCTGCCGGTCGCCACCACGATCACCCAGGCCAGCAGGATCAGGCCGGCCAGGCCCAGCCACCACCGGCCCGAGGACTGCAGGTGCCGGGGGAGCGGCGGTGGCTCGCCGGACGGCCGGCGACGCCGGCGCACCCGGTGGATGCCGGGTTGCTCCGGTCGCGGGGGGCTGCGCGGGGCCGGGGGCGCCGCCACGGGGACGGCCCCGGACGGCGGTGCGTGCGGGAGCGACGCCATACCGGCGCATGCTTCCCCCCGGAAGGGGATCGGACCATCCCCTTTCGTCCCGGATCGCGGTTACCGTTGCCGCCCCGGCGGTCGGGAGGAGGGGCCCGTGCGCGGTGATCGGGTGGTTCTCGCGGCGGTGCTGTCACTGCTCTTCCTGCTCACGGCCTGCTCGGAGGGGTCCCCGCGGCCGGATCCGGGCGGGGACGAGGCGGTCCGCTTCGCCTCCTACGACTTCCCCGAGAACCAGATCCTGGCCGAGCTCTACGCCGAGGCGGCCCGGCGCAGCGGCGTCGACGTGTCCGTGCAGCACGGCATCGGCACCCGCGAGGTCGTCTTCCCGGCGCTGCAGCAGGGCGTCGTCGACGTCGTCGTCGACTACGTCGGGACGGCGACGGCGTTCGCCCGGCCCGGGAGGACGCGGCTGGAGCGCACCCCCGCGGAGCTGCACGCCGCGCTGCGGCTGACCCTCGGTGCCCGCCGCGTCTCGGTCCTGACACCGGCGCAGGCGGAGGACCAGAACGGCTTCGCCGTCACCGCGGCCTTCGCCGCCCGCAATGACGTGGGCCGGCTGTCCGACCTCGCCCCGCTCGCCCCCGACCTGGTGTTCGGCGGGCCGCCCGAGTGCCCCGACCGGCCGTTCTGCCTGCAGGGTCTGGAGGACGTCTACGGACTGCGGTTCGGCGCCGTGCGCAGCATGCCCTCGCGGGCGGCGACGGTGGAGGCGCTCCTCGCCGGCGACATCGACGTCGGCCTGCTGGAGACCACCGACGCCCGGCTGGCCGTGTCCTCGGTCATTCTGCTGGTCGACGACCGGGAGCTGCAGCCACCCGAGAACGTCGTCCCCCTGGTGCGGACGGCGGTGTTGACGCCGGAGCTGGAGCGCGCCCTCGAGCGGGTCAGCGAGCACCTCACGACCGGTGACCTGATCCAGCTCAACCAGGTCGTCGAGATCGAGGGGCTCAGCCCTGCCGAGGCCGCCGCCCGCTGGTGGGCCGGCATCGCCTGACCCCGGGCCTCAGACGATCGCGCCGGTACCGGTGATCGCCCGGCCGACGATCAGGGTGTTCACCTCGCGGGTGCCCTCGTAGGAGTAGATCGCCTCGGCGTCGGCGACGTACCGGCCCACGTGGTTGTCGAGCAGGATGCCGTTGCCGCCCATGAGCTCGCGCGCCCAGCCGACGGTCTCGCGCATCCGGACGGTGCAGAAGGCCTTGGCGAGGGAGGCGTGCTCGTCGGTCATCCGGTCGGCGTCCTGCAGCTGCGAGACGCGGGCGCACATCGCGGCGGACGCGGTGATGTTGCCGAGCATCCGCACGAGCAGGTCCTGCACGAGCTGGAACCCGCCGATGGGCCGGCCGAACTGCTCGCGCTCCCGGGCGTAGGCGAGCGCGTGCTCGTAGGCGCCACGGGCGCAGCCCACCGCCGACCAGGCGACGGAGGCGCGAGTCATGCGCAGCACGTTCGCCGTCTCCCGGAAGCTGTGGGCCTCGTGCAGCCGGTTCTCCTCGGGCACCCGCACGCCGTCGAGGGTGATCAGCGCGTTCTGCACGGCCCGCAACGCGATCTTGTCCTCGAGGTCGACGGCGGTGAAGCCCTCGGCCGGGGTCTCGACGACGAAGCCCAGCACGCGGTCGGTGTCCACGTCGCGGGCCCAGATGACGACCAGGTCGGCGAAGCTGCCGTTGCCGATCCACTTCTTCTGCCCGTCGAGGATCCAGGTGTCGCCGTCCCGGCGGGCCGTCGTCCGCAGGCCCCGGGCGACGTCGGAGCCGGAGTCGGGCTCGGTGAGCCCGAACGCGCCGATCTGCTCCATCCGGGCCATGGGCGGCAGCCAGCGTTCCTTCTGCTCCTCGTCACCGCAGAGCTGGATCGTGCCCATCGCCAGCCCCCCGTGGACGCCCATGAAGGTGGCCACCGAGGGGTCGCCGCGGGAGAGCTCCATGGCGATCATGCCGTCGGTCAGGAACGACCGGCCGGGACAGCCGTGGCCCTCGTACGGGGTGCCGGCGATGCCGAGCTCCGCCAGGCCGGGGATCAGCTGCCGGGGGAACCGCCCCTTGGTCCAGTACTCGTTGATGACCGGGTCGACCTGCTCGTCCATGAAGGCCCGCACCCGGTGGAGCAGCGCCCGGTCGTCGTCGACGAGCAGGCCCTCGAGGTCGTAGAAGTCCGAGGTCACGGCGGGGAGGGCGCTCATGATCACGCCCTACCCTGCCGTGGACCTCCGCCAATCCCGGGACCCGCTCAGGTGGTCTGCTGGTCCTTGGGCTCGGCGCGGGCGTCGAGCTGGATCTCCTTCTCGGCCCGCGGCACGCCCTCCTTGAGCTCCTTGGTGCGCTCGATCTCGGCGTCGAGCTCGATGCCGAACAGCAGTGACAGGTTGATCAGCCAGAACCAGATCAGGAAGATCACGACGCCGGCCAGCGCTCCGTACGTGGCGTTGTAGCTGCTGAAGTTGGCCACGTAGAACGCGAACGCCGCCGAGGCGACGATCGCGACGAGGATCGCCACGCCGGCGCCGGGGCTGACCCACCTGAAGCCGCGCAGCCGCACGTTCGGCGTCGAGTAGTAGAGGACGGCGATCATCAGCGCGAGCAGGACGAGCACGACCGGCCACTTGGCGATGCTCCAGATCGTCTGGCCGGTCTCCCCGATGCCGACGGCCTGCCCGATGGCGTCGACGACGGGCCCGCTCAGCACGAGCAGCGCGACGATGACGGCCGCGAAGAGCACGCCGATCAGGGTGATCAGCAGCTGGAGCGGCTTGAGCTTCCAGACCTTGCGGCCTTCGGGGGTCTCGTACACGACGTTCGCCGCCCGGGTGAAGGCGCCCACGTAGCCCGACGCGGACCAGATGGCGGCGGCCAGACCGATGATCAACCCCAGGCCCGCGGCCGAGCTGCTGCCGGCGATCTGGTCGATGACCGGTCCGAGGGTGTCGGCGGCGTCGGACGGCAGCACCGCGGTGAGGGCGTCGGTCAGCGTCCGCGGGTCGGTCAGCAGGCCGACGATCGACAGCAGCGCGGCGAGGGCCGGGAAGAGAGCCAGGACGCCGTAGTAGGTGAGGGCGGCGGCCCAGTCGGTGAGGTTGTCCTCGCTGAACTCCTTGAGCGTGCGCTTGAAGGTGCCGCCGGTCGTGGCCTTCGGATCGGCCCCCGTGGGCGCGTAGTCGGCCCGCCTGCCGCTGATCTTGTCGTCGCCCGGTGCCGGGTCGCCGGCGTGCCTGCCGTCGGCGGCGCGGTTGCCGTGCAGGCGCGCCTCGGCGCCTCGGGTCTGGGTGCCGTGGCTGCTCGAGCCGGTGGGTCGGGTCATGGATGTCCTCCGGTCGGACGTGGGACGGGTCGGACGTGGGACGGGCCGGACGTGGACGGGCCGGTCGTGGAAGGCAGGGACGTGGGCGGCGGGGGACGTGGGCGGCGGGGCCGGGAACGACGGGGCCGGGAACCCGTTGGGTGCCCCGGATCACCGGACCTCATGCCGCAGCCGTCATAAAATCGGTACGGGATCGGACCGAAGGCTCAAGGAGGCCCCGATCGGTGCCGATGGTGAAGCTGGTCACACACGGTCAGGTGATCGTTGCTACGTGACGATTGAGATCGGGACCGACGGGGGATGGACCCCCCGAACACTGCGGTTGCCCGGCCCCGCGGCCGGACAGCCTCACGCCGAGAGTCAATGGGGGAATCGTTCGATGGTGATGTGGCCGGCCCTGACCCTGATCGGGTTCGTGCTGCTCACGGCCCTGGTGGTCGCCATGGGCATGCAGTCCACCGCCCGTTACGAGCGCGAGCAGCGCAGCACCGCCACGGGTGGACGCCAGCACAGCGGCGACCCGGTGGGCGTGACCACCGCCTGACGCCCGGCCGAACAGCTCCTGCTACGCCCCGCCCGGCCCCTCGAAAGTTGATCATCGTCGGCATGCCCGGTCTGCCGGCGTGTCCGCCCGTGTCGCGTGCACGCGGACGATGATCAACTCGCGGGTCGGCCTCCGCCGGGGTCCCCGGGGCGGCCGGCCGGCGGCGGGGTCGACGTCGGAGCCGAGGTGCCGACGGCCGCGGTTGCCTGCTCGGCCTCGTCGTCCGCACGGGGCAGTCCGGGGTCGCGCTGTCGCTCCTCGTCCTGGCGCGCCGCGATGCCCGACTGGTTGCGCAGGGGCAGCTCCGGCAGGAACCAGAGGACGACGAAGCCGATCGCCACGACGCCCGCGGCGACGAGGAACACCAGGTCGATCGTGTTCGAGAAGCCGACCTTGAACGGCAGGGCCAGCGCGTCGGGCAGTTCCTGGATGAACGAGGTGTCCGAGAGGTCCGGGGTCCCGCCGCCGGTGGCCTCCTGCAGCCGCGGCGCCAGCGACGGGTCGGCACCCACGGCGTCCTGCACCGCGTTCTCGATGTCGCCGGGCAGTCGGGTGAACAGCACCGAGAGGAACGCCGCCGTCCCGATCGTGCCGCCCATCTGCCGGAAGAAGGTGACCGACGAGGTGGCCACGCCCATCTCCCGTGGCGAGACGGCGTTCTGGACGGCGAGGATCACCGGCTGCATGTTGAGGCCGAGACCCAGGCCCATGAGCACCATGAACGGCGCCAGGCTCCAGACGCTCGCGTCGGCCGAGACCACCATCGACAGCGCGACCAGCGAGACCGCCATCAGCACGATGCCTGTCAGCGGGAAGATCTTGTAGCGGCCGGTGCGCGCGATGCCGATGCCCGAGCCCATCGCGCCGGCCATGATGCCGGCCACGAGCGGGATCATCTGCAGGCCGGCGACCGTCGGGCTCGAGCCCTGCACGATCTGCAGGTACTGCGGCAGGAGCAGCAGCCCGCCGAACATGCCGGCACCCATGACGATGCTGCCGACGCCGGCGACGGCGAAGGTGCGGTTGCCGAACAGGCGCAGCGGCAGCAGCGCGTCGTCGGCGTAGGACCGCTCGGCGAGGAGGAACACGCCCAGGCCGATCGCGCCGATGGCGTAGCAGATGACCGCCCCGGCCGACGTCCAGCCCCACGTGCGCCCCTGCTCGGCGACGATCAGCAGCGGCACCAGGCAGGTGATCAGCGCCAGCGCGCCGGGCCAGTCGATGCGGTGCTCACGGCGGACGTGCGGCAGGTGCAGCACGCGGCTGACCACGAGGAAGGCCAAGAAGCCCAGCGGCACGTTGATCCAGAAGATCCACCGCCAGCCGGCCACGCCCAGCATCGAGGACTGGCCGGCGAGGAAGCCGCCGACGACCGGGCCCAGCACGCTCGACGTGGCGAACACGGCCATGAAGTAGCCCTGGTACTTGGCCCGCTGCCGCGGGGGCACGAGGTCGCCGATGATCGCCAGCGCCAGGGACATCAGGCCGCCGGCGCCGATGCCCTGGATCGCCCGGAAGGCGGCCAGCGAGTACATCGACCAGGCGATGCCGCACAGCGCCGAGCCGACGACGAAGACGATGATCGCGAACAGGTAGAACGGCCGGCGGCCGTACATGTCGGAGAGCTTGCCGTAGAGCGGCGTGGCGATCGTCGAGGTGATGAGGAACGCCGTCGTCGCCCACGCCTGCAGGTCGTAGCCCTGCAGGTCGTCGGCGATCGTGCGGATAGCGGTGGAGACGACCGTCTGGTCCAGTGCCGCGAGGAACATGCCGACCATCAGGCCGGCCAGCATCGTGAGGATCTGCCGGTGGGTGAAGCCGCCGTCGGCACCCTGCGGGGTGGCCGCGGCGACGCGCGCCGAGCGCCGCTCCGCTGCGGTGGGGCGGGTGTTGGTGCGGGTCACTGGTCTGCCGTTCGATCCGTGGGGAGTGCCTCGCCGGGCAGGGTCGTGGCGATGTCGTCGAGCAGCCGCTCGAAGAGCGTGGTGAGGGTGGCCAGGTCGGTCTCGCTCCAGTCGGCGGTGACCCGGCGGAAGTAGTCCTCCCGCTCGGCGCGCATCGCGTCGAGCGCCGCGACGCCGTCGTCGGTGAGGACCAGGCGGCTGGCCCGGCCGTCGGACTCGTCGGCGATCCGGCGGACCAGCCCGCGGTCGGCCAGCACGGTGACGTGCCGGCTGACCGTGGAGGGGTCGGCGTGCACGAGGTCGGCCAGTGCGCTCTGCCGGAGGGCGCCGAGGCGGTGCAGCGGGTAGAGCAGCACGAGCGCGGCCTGGTCCCGGCCGGACGTCGCGGCGTACTGGGCCTTGAGCGCGTGGATCAGACGGATGAACCGGGGCAGCTGGTCGGCGAGGACGGCGACGGCGTCGGTGCGCTGCTCCGCCGGCAGGCCCGGTTCGGCGGCAGAGGAGGGCACGGGAACTCCAGCGGGACGGGGAATCAGTTGCAGGGCGCAACCAGTTGCACGATACACCCATCTATCACCGAGCCTGGTCCCGACGAGGCGCGAGCGAGCGGGCTCGCTCGCGACAGAGCCCGCTTCCGGGCGTGGGATCCTGGGGCGTTGCCCCCACCTGGCCAGAGAGGAACGCGAGACCGGCCGTGCCCGACCCGCAGGACGACCTCCGGTCGCGGCTGCCCGCGCTCACCCTCGAGGACGAGCACCGGCTGCGCCGCCGCCTCGACGGGCTCCGCAAGACCCGCGACCCGCAGGCCCGGGCGCGGCAGCGCGAGCGGATCGCCGCCGACGTCGCCACCGCCGAGGAGCGCATCGCCCGCCGCCGGGACGCCGTCCCGACCCTGAACTACCCCGACGACCTGCCGGTCAGCGCGCGCCGGGACGACATCGCCGCCGCCCTGCGGGACAACCAGGTCGTCGTCGTCGCCGGCGAGACCGGCTCCGGCAAGACCACCCAGCTGCCGAAGATCGCCCTCGAGCTCGGCCGGGGCGTGCGGGGGCGGATCGGGCACACCCAGCCCCGGCGGATCGCCGCCCGCAGCGTCGCCGAGCGGATCGCCGAGGAGCTCGACGTCCCGCTGGGCGAGGCGGTCGGCTACAAGATGCGGTTCACCGACCAGGTGCGCGACGACACCCTGGTCAAGCTGATGACCGACGGCGTGCTGCTGGCCGAGATCGCCCGCGACCGGATGCTGCGCCAGTACGACACGATCATCCTCGACGAGGCGCACGAGCGGAGCCTCAACATCGACTTCCTGCTGGGCTACCTGGCCCAGCTGCTGCCGCGCCGTCCGGACCTGAAGCTGGTCATCACCTCCGCCACGATCGACGTCGAGCGCGTGGCTGCCCACTTCAGCGGCGCGCCGGTCGTCGAGGTCAGCGGCCGCACGTACCCGGTCGAGGTGCGCTACCGGCCGGTCGTCGACCCGGACGATCCGGACGCGGATCCCGATCGCGACCAGGTATCGGCGATCGTCGACGCCGTCGACGAGCTCGTCGCCGAGGGGCCGGGCGACATCCTGGTGTTCCTGGCCGGGGAGCGGGAGATCCGCGACGCCCAGGACGCGCTCGCCGAGCGCGCGCTGCCGTTCACCGAGATCGTCCCGCTCTACTCGCGGCTGTCGGCCGCCGACCAGCACAAGGTCTTCGCCCCGCACACCGGACGGCGGATCGTGCTGTCCACCAACGTCGCGGAGACGTCGCTGACCGTCCCGGGCATCCGGTACGTCATCGACCCGGGGACGGCGCGCATCTCGCGCTACAGCCATCGCACGAAGGTGCAGCGGCTGCCGATCGAGCCGATCAGCCAGGCGTCGGCCCGGCAGCGCTCCGGCCGCTGCGGCCGGCTCGGCCCCGGGATCGCGATCCGGCTCTACACGGAGGCCGACTTCGAGGGCCGGCCGGAGTTCACCGACCCGGAGATCCTGCGCACCAACCTGGCCTCGGTGCTGCTGCAGATGGCCGCGCTCGACCTGGGTGCGGTCGAGGACTTCCCGTTCGTCGATCCACCCGACCGGCGGGCGGTCGCCGACGGGCTGGCGCTGCTGGAGGAGCTGCACGCCCTCGACGAGCACGGGAAGCTGACCGCAACCGGCCGAGCGCTGGCTGCGCTCCCGCTGGACCCGCGCATGGCGCGCATGGTGGTCGAGGCCGATCGGCGGGGCGTGCTCGACGAGGTGCTGGTCATCGCGGCCGGCCTGACCATCCAGGACCCTCGCGAGCGGCCCGCCGAGCACCAGCAGGCGGCCGACGAGCTGCACGCCCGGTTCGCCGACGAGCACTCCGACTTCCTCGCCCTGCTCAACCTCTGGCGCTACCTCGGCGAGCAGCAGGCGGCGCTGTCGGGCAACCAGTTCCGGCGCACGGTGAAGCGGGAGTTCCTGCACTACCTGCGCATCCGCGAGTGGCAGGACCTGCACGGCCAGCTGCGCGGCACCGCCCGGCGGCTGGGGATGGCCGTGGGCGAGCCCGCTGCCGAGCCCGACGAGCGGGGCATCTCCGCGGCGCTCACCGCCGGCCTGCTCAGCCACGTGGGACTGCAGCAGGAGCCGGTCAAGGGCAGGGACGGCACATGGCCATAAGGGCCGCCCGAGCCGGGAGTACCTGGGCGCCCGCAACACCCGGTTCGTGATCGCACCGGGCACCCCGCTGGCGAAGAAGCCGCCGCGCTGGGTGGTCGCCGCCGAGCTGGTCGAGACCAGCCGGCTGTTCGCCCGCACCGTCGCCCGGATCGACCCCGAGGTGGTCGAGAAGCTGGCCGACCACCTGGTCAAGCGGCAGTACTCCGAGCCGCGGTGGGACGCCAAGCGCGGCTCGGTCGTGGCCACCGAGCGGGTCACGCTCTACGGCATCCCCCTGGTGGTCGGCCGGCGCGTCCAGTACGGCTCGATCGACCCGGTCGTCTCGCGCGAGCTGTTCATCCGGCACGCCCTGGTGCAGGGCGAGTGGACGACGCACCACCGGTTCTGGCACGACAACCAGCGGGCGATCGAGCAGGTCGCCGCGCTCGAGGAGCGGGCGCGCAGGCGCGACATCGCGCGTCGACGACGAGGCGCTCGTCGAGCTCTACGACGCCCGCCTCCCGGCCGACGTCGTCTCCACCCGGCACTTCGACCGCTGGTGGAAGACCGCCCGCCGGCAGACGCCCGACCTGCTCACCTTCACCGCCGGAGATGCTCACCGACGCCGCCGCGGCCGGGCAGGTGCGGGTCGAGGACTATCCCGACGCCGTGGCGCTCACGCAGGGGCTCACGCTGCCGCTGTCCTACGCCTTCTCCCCGGGCGCGGCCGAGGACGGCGTCACCGTCGACGTGCCGCTCGCCGTCCTCGACCGGGTCGCCGCGCGGACGTCCGGGGAGTCGCTGGCCTTCACCGTGCCGGGCCTGCGCGAGGAGCTGGTGACGGCGCTGCTGCGGACGCTGCCCAAGCAGCTGCGCCGCGCCCTGGTGCCGATCCCGGACCGGGTCCGCGAGGTGCTGCCCCGCATCGACCCCGGCGAGCCGCTGCTTCCGGCGCTGGAGCGGGAACTCCGGCGTGCCGCCGGTGTCGTGGTCCCGCCGGACGCGTGGGCGCCGCAGCAGGTTCCCGGCCACCTGCGGGCCACCTTCCGTGTGCTCGACGACCAGCGGCGCCCGCTGGCCACGGGCAAGGACCTCGATGCGCTGCGCCGCGAGGTCGCTCCCCAGGCGCGGGCCGGCCTGGCGCGGGCGGCGTCGGATCTGGAGCGCACCGGCCTCACCTCCTGGACGCTCGGCGACCTGCCGGGCACGGTCGAGGTGGCGCGGGCCGGCCACCTGGTGACGGCCTACCCCGCCCTGGTCGACGAGGGGACGACGGTCGGCGTCCGGGTGGTCGCCACCGAGGCCGAGGCGAGCCGGCTGACCTGGCGCGGCGCCCGCCGGCTGCTCGTGCTGGCCGCAGGTTCCCCGGCCCGTCAGGTGGTCAAGGGCCTGGCGCCGGCCGGCCGGCTCACGCTGCAGTTCAACCCGGACGGCGACATCCCCGCGCTGGTCGACGACTGCGTGGACGCCGCGGCCGACGAGCTGATCGCCGCGGCCGGCGGTCCGCCGCGGGACGAGGCCGCCTTCTCCGCGCTGGTCGCCACCGCCCGCGCGGAGCTGCCCGGCCTGACCCGCGACACCGTCGCCCGGGTCGAGGCGGTGCTCGCCGTGGCCCGCGAGGTCGCCATCGCCCTGGGCGCGGCTCCGGGACGGCGGGTGCCCGAGGCCGCGATCGCCGACCTGCGCCGGCAGATGGGCGGCCTGCTGCACCGCGGGTTCGTCGCCTCGACCGGGCGACGGCGGCTGCCGGACGTCGTCCGCTACCTGCGGGGCATGCTGCACCGGCTGGAGAAGCTGCCGGCCAACGCCGTCCGGGACGCGCTGTGGATGGACCAGGTCGCGGCGGTGATCGCCGAGTACGAGCAGCTGCGGGCCCAGGTGCCGGCGACGGGCGGACCCGACGACCCCGTCGTCCGGGTGCGTTGGATGATCGAGGAGCTGCGGGTCAGTCTGTTCGCGCAGGCCGTGGGCACGCCGCGGCCGGTGTCGGAGCAGCGCATCTACAAGGCCATCGACCAGATCGGCGCCTGACCGCCTCGAGGCGACATCGGGCCGCGGGTCTGCCTGCGGTCTCCACCCGAGTGCCGGACGTGGTTGCCGACTATTCTGACGTGGCGGTTCGCCGACGGCGGCCGCAGTTCGCGGCCGCGTGCCTGGCGGTGATGACCGATGACGTCGATGTCCGCGACCGCCCTGCGCGGCCCCGAAGCCGCGTCGGGAGAGAGACGTCCTGGCTTCGTCGCTGGGGGCACTCCCCGATTCCGCCACCGCGCCAGAGTCCGCTCGCGCCACCCCGGAACAGGCATGAGCGACTGGCGGGAGCGCGTCCGCCGGACGCCGCTCGACATGGAAGCGGACATGGAAGCGGACATGGAACAGGCGCACCGCTACGCGAAGGTTGACGGGCCTTGCCCGTCGTGCGCGACGCCCGCGCCCTGCCGGACCGCGGTGGAGCCGGACCGGTGAACGCGCAGGTGCCGGGCCTGGCGGAGCGATTGCGGGCCGCCGACGTGGTGGTGGTCGGGTCGGGGTTCTTCGGCCTCACGGTGGCGGAACGGACAGCGGCCACGGGCGGCCGGAGGGTGCTCGTGCTCGAACGTAGGCAGCACATCGGCGGAAACGCCTGGTCGGAGATCGAGCCGGAGACCGGGATCGAGGTGCACCGGTACGGCGCCCACCTGTTCCACACCTCCAACCGGCGGGTCTGGGACTACGTCAACCGGTTCACCGACTTCACGGGATACCAGCACCGCGTGCACTCGGTGAGCAAGGGCCAGGTCTACCCCCTGCCGATCAACCTGGCCACGGTGTGCCAGTACTTCGGCCGGCAGCTGAGCCCTGAACAGGCGCGTGCCCTCGTACGCGAGCACGCCGCCGAGGTCGACCCCGCACGGGTGACCAATCTGGAGGATCGGGCGATCTCGCTCATCGGCCGCCCGCTCTACGAGGCGTTCATCCGGGGCTACACGGAGAAGCAGTGGCAGGCGGATCCACGTGACCTTCCGGCCGAGGTCATCAGCCGACTGCCCGTCCGGTACACCTACGACAACCGCTACTTCTCCGACGACTACGAGGGTCTCCCGGTCGACGGCTACGCCGCCTGGCTCGAGCGCATGGCTCATCGCCCCGGGATCGACGTGGTGCTGGGGGTGGACTTCTTCGACGTCCGCGCGCTCGTGCCCGCCGGTACGCCGGTCGTCTACACCGGCCCGGTCGATCGCTTCTTCGACTTCGCGGAGGGCCGGCTCGGCTGGCGGACGCTGGACTTCGAGCAGGAGGTGCTCCCCATCGGGGACTTCCAGGGGACGGCGGTGATGAACTACGCCGACAGCGACGTGCCGCGGACCCGAATCCACGAGTTCCGCCACTTCCATCCTGAGCGGGGGTACCGCACCGACCGGACGGTCGTCGTCCGGGAGTACTCGCGGCGGGCGGAGCCGCGGGACGAGCCGTACTACCCGGTCAACACCCCGGCCGATCGCGCCGTCCTGACGCGGTACCGCCGCAGGGCAGCAGTCGAGCCGGACGTCTTCTTCGGAGGCCGGCTCGGCACCTACCGGTACCTCGACATGCACATGGCCATCGCCTCGGCGCTGAGCTTCGCCGAGAACGTCCTCGCCCCCCGGCTCAGGAGGTCCCGGGTCGTCTAGCGGCCCTCCCTGTGGGCCTCGCGGAGGAGTGCGGAGATCCGCTGCCGGGTGACGCCGAAGAGTGCGGCGATCCGGTTGATGCTCACGTCCTCCGACTGCAGCGCCAGCGCCTGCTCGCGCCGCCAGACGTGCCCGGCCGACGCCAGGGAAGCCAGCACGGCCGAGATGCTCTCCACCACGAGCGGCCGGGACTCCTGGGTGACGACCTCGGTCCACGGTCGCCCGGCACGCCGCTGCTCCAGCAGGCGGGCCGCGCGGTCGCGGGCGTGGGTGAGCTGGTCGATGCACGAGTCGAGCTCGCCCAGCAGCGTGGTGAGCGCCTGCGCGGCGTCGTCGTCCGTCGGGATGCGCGGGGGGCTCATCGGTGCCTCCGGAAGGGGCCTGCGGTCTGTGGGCACTCTAGCGGGGACGAAAGCCCCCTTGCGTGCAATGGGTATGACGATGCAAGACACGTTACATGCAACTGCTATTGCGTCAGCCGTCCGCGACGTGCATAGTGACGCACAATCGGATAGCGCCCAATGCGATCCGCCCATGGGCACGACGAGGTGCCGCCATCCCGCCGGCCTCACGAACGGACCTCCTTGCCGATGTCGAGCTACACCGCTGCAGTCGATCTGCCCCCGATCCCCGCGAGTGTCCCGGTCGCCCGGCACGTGCTGCTGGACCTGCTCCGGACCTGGCAGTCGGGGCACGACCTCGACGACGCGGCCCTCCTGGTGAGCGAGCTGGTGGCCAACGTCGTCGACCACGTGGAGGGCGAGGCAGTCCTGCGGCTCGAACTCACCCTGGCGGAGGGCTGGTTGCGGATCTCGGTCGCCGACGGCTCGGCCATCCGCCCGGTCGTCCGGGAGCTGGACACGGACCGGCCGCGCGGCCGCGGACTCCAGCTCGTCGGTGCCATCGCCGACCGCTGGGGCGCCGAGGACCACCAGGGCGGCAAGCGGATCTGGTTCGAGATGGCGCCGCAGATCCGGTGAGCGCCCGATGGTCTGCCCTTCCCTTCCGCCCGGACCGCGAGCTGGTCGAGACCGCCGCGGGGCAGACCGACAGCGCCTCCCAGCACGCGCACGACGCCGGCAAGGACTGGAACGGCGACACGTCGTCCGCACCGGACCCCACTGCCTGCTGAGGCGCGACGACAGCGGGGCCCGACCGTCGAGACGGTCGGGCCCCGCTGTCGTTCGCGTTCGGCCTAGCAGTACACCTAGCCGCCGGCGGGCGTGAGCATCCCGGCGCCGACGGTCACGTTGGTCGCCTCGTCGATGAGGATGAACCGGCCGGTGACCCGGTTGCGCGCGTAGTCGTCGACGAACAGCGGCTGCGTCGTCCGCAGGCGCACGCGGCCGATGTCGTTGAGGCCGAGCGACGCGGCGTCCTGGTCTCGGTGCAGCGTGTTGATGTCGAGCCGGTACTGCAGGTCCTTGACCATCGCGCGCACGGTGCGGGTCGTGTGCTTGATCGCGATCCGCTGGCGCGGGCGCAGCGGCTCGTCGGTCATCCAGCAGATCATCGCGTCGAGGTCCTGCGTCCACCCGCGGCGCGTTGGCCGGCCGGCAGATCAGGTCGCCGCGCGACACGTCGAGGTCGTCGGTGAGCCGGACGGTCACCGACATCGGCGCGAACGCCTCCGACACCGGACCCGCGCGGGCCGTCGATCGCCGCGATCGTCGTCGTCAGGCCGCTGGGCAGCACCTGCACCTCGTCTCCCGGGCGCAGGACGCCGCTGGCCACCGTGCCCGCGTAGCCGCGGTAGTCGTGGTACGCGTCGGACTGCGGTCGGATCACGAACTGCACCGGGAACCGGGTGTCGACCAGGTTGCGGTCGCTGGCGACGTGGACGTGCTCGAGGTGGTGCAGCAGCGACGAGCCGTCGTACCAGGGCGAGTGCGCCGAGCGCGTGACGACGTTGTCGCCGTGCAGCGCCGAGATCGGGATGACCGTCAGGTCGGGCACGTTGAGCTTGGCGGCGAAGGCGGTGAACTCGTCGCGGATGGACTCGTAGACCTCCTCCGACCAGTCGACGAGGTCCATCTTGTTGACGGCGACCACGATGTGCGGCACCCGCAGCAGCGAGGCCAGGAACGCGTGCCGCCGGCTCTGCTCGAGCATGCCCTTGCGCGCGTCGACCAGCACGATCGCCAGGTCGGCGGTGGAGGCGCCGGTCACCATGTTGCGCGTGTACTGAACGTGGCCCGGGGTGTCGGCCATGATGAACGTGCGCCGCGGCGTCGAGAAGTACCGGTAGGCGACGTCGATCGTGATGCCCTGCTCGCGCTCGGCGCGCAGGCCGTCGGTCAGCAGCGCCAGGTTGACGTAGTCGCCCCCGGCGCTGGCGCGCTCGACCGCCTCGTACTGGTCCTCGAAGACGGCCTTGCTGTCGTAGAGCAGCCGGCCGATCAGCGTGCTCTTGCCGTCGTCGACCGAGCCGGCGGTGGCGATGCGCAGGATGTCCTTGCGGGCGGCGGCGAGCTCGGCGGCCGCCGTGGCGGCGGCAGAGCGGATGTCGACGGCCTCCTCGGGCGCGACCGCGGCGCTGTCCTCGCCCGTGGCGAGGTGGCTGCCGGGCTGTGCGGCGTTGTCGGCCATCAGAAGTAGCCCTCCTTCTTACGGTCTTCCATGGCGGCGTCGCTGACCTTGTCGTCGCCGCGGGTGGCGCCGCGCTCGGTCATCCGGGTCACCGCGATCTCGGCGATGACCTCCTCGACGGTGGTCGCGTGCGACCGGACGGCGGCCGTGAGGTTGGCGTCGCCGCACGGTGCGGTAGCGCACCGTCTCGCGACGCACCTGCTCGCCGTCGCGCGGGCGTGATGAACTCGTTGACCGCGTAGAGCATTCCCTGCCGTTCGACGACGTCGCGTTCGGCGGCGAAGTACAGCGCCGGGATGGCGACCTTCTCGTGCGCGATGTACTGCCAGATGTCGAGCTCGGTCCAGTTCGACAGCGGGAAGACCCGGATGGACTCGCCCAGGTGGATGCGGCCGTTGTAACAGGTCCCACAGCTCGGGGCGCTGGTTCTTCGGGTCCCACTGGCCGAACTCGTCGCGGAAGGAGAACACCCGCTCCTTGGCCCGGGCCTTGTCCTCGTCGCGGCGGGCACCGCCGAACAGCGCGGTGAAGCCGTGCTTCTCGACGGCGTCGAGCAGCACCGGCGTCTGGATCCGGTTGCGCGAGCCGTTGGGCTCCTCCTTGACCAGTGCCCTGCGGCGATGGCGTCGGGCACCGACGCGACGATCAGGTGCACGCCGAGCTCGCCGCACCCGGCGGTCGCGGAACGCCAGGACCTCGGGGAAGTTCAGCCCGGTGTCGACGTGCATCACCGGGAAGGGGATGCGGCGCCGGCGCGAAGGCCTTGCGGGCGAGCTCCAGCATCACGATGGAGTCCTTGCCGCCGGAGAAGAGCAGCACCGGCCGCTCGAGCTCGGCGACCACCTCGCGGAAGACGTGGATGGACTCTGCCTCCAGCGTCTCCAGCTGGCTGAGCCGGTAGTCGGGCGTCGTCATGCGTGCTTCTCCCAGGATTCGATCAGGGCGCGGGAATCGTCGTCGCCGGACGTCGACAGTGGCTCCCGGCATCCACCAGTCTGCGTCACGCCGCGGGAACGAGGGCGTCGAGGATGCGCTCGGCCAGCTCGGGACGGCAGACCACCAGGTCGGGCAGGTAGGGGTCCGGGGCGTTGTAGACCAGCGGCGAACCGTCCAGCCGGCAGGTCATCAGACCGGCCGCGCGGGCGATCGCCACGGGCGCCGCGGAGTCCCACTGGTACTGGCCGCCGGAGTGCACGTAGGCGTCCACCTCGCCGCGGGCCACGGCCACCGTCTTGTAGCCGGCCGAACCGAGCGGCACCAGCTCCGCCCCCAGGCGCTCGGCGACCGCGGTCGCCTCCGCCGGCGGACGGGTGCGGCTGACCGCGATCCGGACCGGGCCCGCGCCGCGGGGCGGCGGCGCAGGGGCGGGCGAGGTGAGCAGCACCTCGTCCAGCCCCGGCAGCGCGACGGCCGCGGCGGTCAGGTCACCGTCGCGCCACAGCGCCACGTGCACCGCCCAGTCGTGCCGGCCGGGCTCGCCGTACTCGCGGGTACCGTCGAGCGGGTCGACGATCCAGACGCGGTCGGCCCGCAGCCGACGCGGGTCGTCGACCGCCTCCTCGCTGAAGACCGCGTCGTCCGGGCAGCGGCGGGCGAGCACCTCTGCGATGGCCTGCTGCGCGGCGGCGTCGCCGGCATTGCCGAGTTCCTTGCCGGTGCGGTCGCCGCGGGCGCGGAGCTCCAGCAGGACGGCACCGGCGGCCCGAGCCGCCTCGTCAGCGACCTCGACGTCGTGGTCCATCATCGGGTGCGCTCCTGCGTGTCTCGGGCGGCTCAGGTCGTGCGGAACGCGACCGTGCACCGGCGCCCGGTGCGTCCCCCAGGGGACACCATCCCATCGAGACGCCGTCCAGGCACCGCCCTCGCCCGCGGGCCTCCCGCTTTCGGGGGGTGCCGCGGTGTCGTCCGACCGGGGGACGTGCGCCCGATCGGGGGTCAGTCCCGTGGGACGGCGGTGCCGTCGGTGGGCCGGGTGGGCGGCGCCGGCCTGCCGGTTGCGTCGGTGATCCCGCCGAAGTAGCCCTCGAGCCGTTCGGGCCGGGGCATGACGAAGACCCCGCGTCCCTCCACGAGCGCGCGGTCCGGGTCGTCCGCTCGGGCGATCGTGCCGCTCACCACCGTGCGCCGGCCGGCGTCCTCCACCACTGCGGCCCGGAGCGCGAGCGGCACGCCCAGGGGGACCGGGCCGCGGTAGTCCAGCTCGAGCCGCACGGTCATGCCCCACAGCCCGGCGGCGATGCTGGTCGTGCCGAGCAGCTGGTCCATCAGCAGCGCGCTCACCCCGCCGTGGACGTATCCCGGCGGGCCCTCGTACGCCAGGCCGAGGGTGGCCGAGCCGACGACCCCGCCGTCGGCCCGCCGGAACTCGACCGGTGGCGCCAGGGCGCTGCCCACGCCGCTGACCGGGCTGTACACCCGGCGAAAGCTCACGATGTCGTCGAGCTCGGGCAGCTGCTCCAGTGGTCGGGTGCTGCGTCCCAGCTGCTCGGTCAGCTCCCGCGCCCGCGCCGCCGCCGTCCGGAGCTCGTCGGTGCCGACCGTGCTGCGGACCGAGACGTCGACCAGCGCGCGCAGGGCGCTGCCCAGCTCTGTGACGGCGTCCATCAGCTCGGGGTCGTAGCCCAGCGCGTCGTCGGGGGAGGTCACCCGGGGATGGTGGCAGGCCGCGGCCGGCGGCGATCAGCCGGGCCGATCGACGTCCGGGGGCCCCGATCGCGGGAGGCGGACGGTGAACGTCGCGCCCTGGCCCGCGGCGGTCTCGAGCTCCACCGTGCCGCCGTGCGCCGCCACCAGCGAGGACACGATGGCCAGGCCCAGGCCGGTGCCGCCGGCAGCCCGCGTCCGTGAGGTGTCCGCGCGGTAGAAGCGCTCGAACGACCCGTGCGGCGTCGGGCTCGCGCCATGCCCGGCCCCTCGTCGGTGACGCGGAGGACGACGCGGTCGGGGTCGTCGCGCTCCTCGGCGAGGGTCACCGTCACCCGCGCCGTCTGCGGGGTGTGCGTGAGCGCGTTGGTGACGAGGTTGCCGACGACCTGCCGCAGCCGTGCCTCGTCCCCGAGCACCACGGGCACCTCGGTCAGCGACGGGTCGAGGTGGAGCTCGATCGGGCGGTCGGGCTGCACGGCCCGCGCGTCGTGCACCGCGTCGCCGGTCGACCTCGGCCAGGTCCACCGGGACGACGACCAGCGGGCGCTGCTGGTCGAGCCGGGCCAGCAGCAGCAGGTCCTCGACGAGCAGCCCCATGCGGGCGCCCTCGGCCTCGATCCGCTGCATCAGCCGGCCGACGTCCTCGGGTGATCCGGCCGGCGCCCTGCCGGTACAGCTCGGCGAATCCGCGGATGGAGGTCAGCGGCGTCCGCAGCTCGTGGCTGGCGTCGGCGACGAAGCGGCGCATGCGCTCCTCCGACGCCGCGGGCCTTCTCCTCCGAGGCCTGCTGGGCGCGGAACGCGCTCTCGATGCGCGCGAGCATGCCGTTGAGCGCCGTCGACAGCCGGCCCACCTCGGTGCGCTCGTTCGCCGCGGGCACCCGCTGGGACAGGTCGCCGGCCGCGATCGCCTTGGCGGTCCGCTCCACCTCGTCGAGAGGCCGCAGGCTGTTGCGCACGAGCACGTAGCCGGTGCCGCCGAGCAGGGTGAGGACGACGAGGCCGACGACGACCTGGAGCGTGACCAGCCGGCCGATGGCGGCGTCGTCGCGGCCGACGTCGGTCCCGACGACCAGCGTGTAACCCCGGGGCAGGGGCTCGGCGGCCATGCGCCAGTGGCTGTCCCTGTCCTCGGACCGGACGGTGATCGGATCGGCGCCCGCGCGCAGGGCGGACACGTCGTCCTCGTCGACGTCCGGCGCGCTCTCCTCGTGGGCCGGCGGCGCGGCGATGACGTCCACGTCCTCGCCGCCCGGGGCGACGCAGGCGACGTAGGTCGGTGCCCGGATGACACGGCTCGGCGGGTTGAGGCAGGCGGCGAGGACGGTCCGGTCCTGCGCGTACGCGGCGGCGGTGGCCTTCAGCTCGCCGTCCTGCTGCTCGCGCAGGTAGTCCTTCAGCAGCGACGTCGCTGCCACGCCGGTCACCGCCAGGGCGACGGCGACCAGTGCGACGAGCAGAGCGACCAGCGTGATCCGGAGCGGCACCCGGGGGCCGCGGCTGCTCCGGACGGCGCTCACGCCCCGCGGGGAAGCCGCAACGTGTACCCCACCCCGCGGATGGTGTGCAGCAGCCGCGGCTCGGTGGTGTCGACCTTGCGCCGCAGGTAGGAGATGTAGGACTCGACGACGTTGGCCTCGCCGTTGAAGTCGTAGTTCCAGACGTGGTCGAGGATCTGCGCCTTCGACAGCACCCGGCCGGCGTTGGCCATCAGGTAGCGCAGCAGCTTGAACTCCGTCGGGGAGAGGCCGATGACGGTGCCCGCCTTGATGACCTCGTGGCTCTCCTCGTCGAGCTCGATGTCGGCGAAGGTGAGCCGCGGTGCCTCGTCGCCCTGCCGGGGCGCACCGGTCCGGCGGAGCACGGCGCGGATGCGCGCCAGCGACCTCGTCGAGGCTGAACGGCTTCGTCACGTAGTCGTCACCGCCGAGCGTGAGCCCTGAGACCTTGTCCTCGGCGGCGTCCCGGGCGGTCAGGAAGAGCACCGGTGTGTGCCGGCCGCTCTGCCGCAGCCGCCGGACGACGCCGAAGCCGTCGAGGCCGGGCATCATCACGTCGAGCACGAGCAGGTCGGGCCGGAACGACTCGGCCAGCGCCAGGGCCTCGTGGCCGTCCGCGGCGGTCTCCACCTCGAAACCCGCGTATCGCAGGCTGGCCGAGAGCAGCTCGCGGATGTTCGGCTCGTCGTCCACCACGAGCAGCCGCGCCTCGGGCGCACTGCCGCGGCCGGGACGCCCGGGTCGGGTGCTGCTGGACACGGCTCCTCCGAGCGTGGGCGCGGGCGTGGTCATGGTCCCGAGCGTGCCCGGGCCGGCTGCCGCTCCGCTGGACGCTACCTGTGAGAACCCTGGACGACCCGGGCAATGGAAGCTCTACCTGCGTCCGCCACCCTCTCGACGGGGGTGGAGGATCCTTTGCCCCGGTCAGCCGGCCGGGCCCATCGACCTGCCGCGCCGCCAGTAGGCGATCGCGTGGTGCTGGGCGCGCGTCAGCCCCCACCGCCCTCGCAGATCGGCCCTGATCGCCCGGACGACGGCCGACTCCGCAGCCACCCAGGCGAAGACCTCGTCGTCCGCCGGCCGCTCCAGCGCGGCGACCGCGTCGACCAGGAGAGCGCTCTCGCCCGGTGCGACCTCCCCCCGGTGCAGCCAGCGCACGCTCACTCCGGCCGGTCCGCCGAGGTCCTGCTCCTCGGCCGGGCCGGCCACCTCGGCGAGGACGACTCCGCGCGTAGAGGGCGTGGCCGATGCCAGGATCCGCGCGATGGCCGGCAGCGCGGTCTCGTCGCCGACCAGCAGCAGCTGCCGGGCGGGCGACTCGCCCAGCGAGCCGCCACCGGCCACGCCGAGCAGCGCGCCGGGCACTGCCGCGGCCGCCCACGCCGCAGCCGGCCCGTCGCCGTGGAGCACGAAGTCGATGTCCACCTCGCGGGCCGCCGGGTCCTGCCGGCGCGCCGTGTAGCTGCGCAGGCTGACGCCGTGGCTGCCCTGCGGCCACACGATCCGGCCGTCCCGGGCGACCGACGGCCACCGCGGGGTGGGGTCGTCGACCCTGGGGACGAGCAGCGAGACGGTCGGGCCGGCCGCCGCGACGGCGTCCGTCGTGCCGGTCAGCGTCACCCGGCGCACGGACGGCGTGACCCGGCCGACCGACACGACGGTGAGGACGTCGACCGGGCGGAGGCCGTCGCTGCCGGGCGTGGTCTGCGTACTCATCACCCCGAGCATGCCGCGCGCCCGCGCCGGCAGCGCAGCCGGGACGTCACCCGCGGGCGGCCAGCACCTCGGTGAAGGCGGCGACCGCGGTGCGCGCCGGGTCGCCGGCGCGGGCGGCGCACCGGTACGGCAGCGTCCCGACGCCCGCGGGCAGCACCGCGGGGACGCCGAACGGCAGCGCGCTGCACCAGGTCAGCCAGCCGAGCAGGTGCGCGCACAGTGCGGCGAGCGAGTCGAACGTGTCGTCCTCGCCGCGGTCCGCCGCGTCGGCGGCCGTTGCGGCCCCGATCCGGTAGGCCGCGCACACCTCGACGACGGCCGTCCGCCAGAGCGCCGGCAGGTCGCCGGAGCGGTCCGCACGGACGAGGTCGGCCAGCAGGTCGGCCGCCGGCCCGCTTCCCGAGAACAACGACTGCAGCCGGGCCGCCTCCAGCGCCATGGCCAGCACCACGTCGCCGGTCTCGCGGGCCGGCGTCCGCGCCGGATCCGGCAGCACCGCGGGCACCTCCCAGCCGCCCGGGGACGCCGGGTCCACGGCGGCCACCCTGGAGCGGTCCAGCCCGGTCGTTCCCGCCGACGGTGGTCGCGCGGCCATCACCAGCCGCCCACGCCGAGCGCGGCCCAGCCACAGGTCCGGCAGAGCACGCCGGCGCCGGGTGGCATGCCCTCCGGGTCGTAGGCGACGACCGCGGCGCAGCTGCCGCACTCCCCGAGGGTCTCGCCTTCGACGGCGAGCACGCCGCGGGCGGGCGGGGGGACGACGGGGGACTCGGGCGTGCGCACGTGCTGCCTCCGGAGGCCGGGATCGACGGGACGGAAACGCACGCATCGGCCGAGCGGACCGCGGTCTTGAGCGCGGTTCCCCCGTCCGGGTTCCCTCCACAGGCGGTCCGGCGGCGTCGCGGCGAGCGGGCCGACCCGGCCGACCCCGGGGGAATGAGGGCGACCGGGCCGGCGCTCGCGGACGACGGCGCGCCATCACATTCGGTGACGGTCGCAGGGCTCAGGACCAGCACAGACGGTGAATCGCTCGTCGTCACCGGCGACGCTACGTGAGCGGAGCGGTCCTGCCATTGCTCGCGAGGGTGAGATCCGGGTTCCGAACGGGTGATCCCTCGATCCCGGCCGCGATGTGTGCCGGAGGCATCGGCCGGGCAGGGTGGACGTCGAACCGCAGACGACACCGGGCGGCGGTGGACGGGAGGCGAGCATGGCCGACGACATCCGGAAGGGTGACCACGTCACCTGGCGCAGCCACGGCGGACAGGGCGAGGGCACGGTCGTCCGCGAGATCACCACCGACACGGAGGCCGCCGGTCGCGTCGTCCGTGCGAGCGAGGACGAACCGCAGTACGAGGTCGAGAGCGAGACGAGCGGCGGGCGCGCGGTGCACAAGCCCTCCGCGCTGCACGAGGACTGATTCCGCGCCGGCGTCCGCCGTTGCGCGGTGGTCGGTGCACCGAGGCACGACCCACGAGGAGGAAACCGTGAGCGAGACCGGAGGGTCCTTCGCATCCGAGCGCAGCACCAAGCACAGCCCCCGGATCGACGAGGAGCTCGAGCACGAGACCCAGGGGATGATGAAGGCGGAGCGCGCGACCCGCGCCGAGGAGTGGCGTGAGGTGGAGCCGCAGGCCGAGGGGGATCCGGACATCGACCGGGCGCCGGACGGCGCGCTCGTCGGCGGCACCCCGGTGGGCATGGACGCCGACGCCGTCAGCGCGCGCGCCGAGCTCGCGCGCTGGCTGGACCGGGCGGACTTCCCGAGCACCGGCCCGCAGCTGGTCGAGGCGGCCCGCGACCACCGCGCGCCCGACGTGGTGGTGAGCGAGCTCGAACGGCTGCCCGAGGGCGAGAACTACGAGCGCATCGGCGACGTCGTCCGCGCGCTGGGCTACCCGACCGAGACCTGACCAGCGCTCCCGCCGGCGGGAGCCGGACGCCTGCCTCGAGGCCGGCCGGCCGGGAGGGTCACGCGCCCTCCACGGCCTCCTCGCGTTCCTCCTGCGCGATCTCCTCCGCGCCGCGGCGCCGGAACAGCCGCGAGCCGGGGAAGCCCTTCACGATCTGCCGCAGGTCCTGGACGGTGTCGACCAGGTCGTGGACGTCGGTGCCGACGTTCCCGAGCGTCTCGAGCACCGGGAGGATGTCCTCGTCCAGGTGCTTCACCAGCGCGGGCAGGCGGTCGATCAGCGTCACCAGCGCCTCGACCTCGCCCGGGTCGAACGTCTCGGACAGCCGGCGCACCGACGGTGCGAGGTCGCGGAGCGGCTGCTCGTAGTCGTCCATGAGCGGGCTCAGCCGACCGAACAGGCCCTCGGTGGCGGTGAGGGTGTCGTCGGCTCTCGTCAGCGTCAGGCCGACGGCGGCGATCGCCTCGTCCGCCTTTGCGTTGGTGGCGGTGACGCCTTCGATGGCTTGGTCGGCCTTGGCGTTGGTGGCGGTGACGCCTTCGATGGCCTGGTCGGCCTTGGCGTTGGTGGCGGTGACGCCGGCGATCGCTTCGTCGGCCATGCTGCGCGTCCGGTCCACCGCGCGGACGGCGGCATCCGCTGCCTCGAGGGTCGAGTCCATGCGGCCCACGAGCCCGTCGGCCCGCTGCAGGATGCCGGAGGCCTGGTCCAGCAGGTTCTCCATCCGGCCGACCGCGGTGGCCACCCTCGGGACGAGCGCCAGGGCCTCGGCGACACCGTCACGCAGCCCCTCGACGGCGGCGATGACGTCGGACGGTCCTGGTACGAAGGGCAGTTTCACCCCGCGGACGCTACGCAGCGAGGAGTCGGTGCGCTCCCCGGACCGCCCTGGCGGGTGACACCTGCGGAGCGAGGATGAGTCGAACCGGTCCGATGCCTGCCGCGAGCCTTCGAGGTCCCGGCCGTTCCGCCCGTATCGTGGGGTGGTCACGCGGAGTGCCCGGGCGGTTGCTCGGATCACGTCGCGCGACGTACGGGGACGGCGCCGCAGGCGACCGCAGGACCGACCGACGAGAAGGTGCCCAGAGCGGTGGGGGAACAGCCCGGACAGCGCGGCGCGGACGGCCGTGACGTCTCAGGGCGCTCCCGACGGTCGCGCGCCGACCAGCCCGGCGCGGCACCGGTGACCGTCGAGCAGCTGCTGGCCCGCCAGGTCGGCGACTCCGGCCGTCGACGCGCGTCGCGACGTGCCGCCGCCGAGAGCGAGGCGCGGCCGACCGCGGCACCGCGCCCCCCCGACGTCCGCGACGGGCTGCCCCCCGTGCCCGGTGCCCCGGTCGACCCGGTCCGTCGTGAGAGCCCCGTCCGCCGCGAGAGCGCCGTCCGCAACGAGAGCCGGCGACGCAGTGACGAGCTGGTCGAGGCGCCGTCCCCCCGGATCGGCCTCCCGCCGGTGCCGGGAGGCTCGCGCGCCGCGGCACGGATCGACGTCCCTGTCGATCGGCCGGCGCCGCCGCTGCCGCCGCACCCGTCCCTGCCGCTGCCCGACATCCGCCCGTCGGACCTGCGGCCGGTGCGGCGCACGGGCCCCGTGCCCCCTCTGCCCGGGCGTGCCCCGGCGCGTTCGGGCGCGACCGCGTCGGGTCGCGGGTCGGCTCGGCGCACCCCGGCTCGCGAGGTGAGCCCCGCCCGCCGCCGCCTCGTGCGGGCGGCGGTCGCCCTGTCCGTGGTGCTGGGGATCGTCGCGCTCTACCACCTGGGCCTGTACTTCTACGTCGACCGCAGCATCGCCCGGGTCGACGCTCTCGCGGCCGGCGCGCCCGAGGTCATCGCGCCGGAACTGCAGGCGGGCACCGAGACCTATCTCGTCGTCGGGACGGGTGTTCCCGGCCAGGCGGGTGCCGCTTCGGTCACCACGCTGCTGGCCACGGTGTCCGCCGACGGTGAGCGCGCGGTGCTGCTGAGCCTGCCGCCGACGGCCCTGGTGGACACCCCGACCTGCCGAGCCTCGGACGGCCAGCTGCGCGAGGCGGTCACCGAGGCGTTCGCCTCGTCCCTGCTGCGCGGCGGCCCCTCGTGCATGGTCCGCGCCGTCCAGCAGCTCTCCGGACTGCGGGTCGACCACTACCTCGCCCTCGATCTCGGCCGGCTCCCCGGCATGGTCGAGGCGCTCGGCGAGGTGCCGGTCTGCGTGCCCGGCAGCCCCGCCGCCCTGGTCGCGGCGGAGCCGCTGCCTCCCGGCACCTCGACCCTGACCGCCGACGGCGTCGCCGGGTGGCTCGCACCCGGCGCAGCCGGCAGCGACGTCACCGGCGCGGCCGTGGCCGAGCGGACCCAGCTTCTCCTGACCTCCACGCTGCGGGCGGCCCTGACGCCGGGCACGCTGGCCGACCCGGTGTCGCTGACCCGCTTCCTGTCCCGGGCCGCCGATGCGCTCACCGTCGACGAGCAGACGACCCTCGGCGACCTCCGCGTGCTCGCCTCTTCGCTCGGCGACCTCTCGGGCTCCGCGGTGCAGCGGGCCGAGGTGCCCGTCGCCCAGGAGGGCTACGTGCCCGACGGGTCGGAGACCGCCGTCGTCCTGCTCGATTCGCAGGCCACCCGTGGCCTGTTCGAGAGCGTGATCGGGGACACCCGCGTGCCCGCGACGATCCTCGCCGCGCAGGCCGAGGCCGCAGCGGCCGACGCGGCAGCGTTCGCCGCGGCCCAGGAGGCTGCGGCCGCCGAGGCGTCGTCGGAGCCCGAGGTGCCGCAGGAGGAGGGTCCGCCGTCGCTCACCGTTCAGCCGGAGGAGGTGACCCTCGACGTGCTCAACGGCACGGGGGAGACGGGCCTCGCGGCCTCGGTCGCCGAGGAGCTCGGGAGCTTGGGTTTCGGGGTGGGCACCGTCGCCAACGAGCCGGGAACGGTGAACGGCACCATCGTGCGGCACGGTCCGGAGGCCGAGGAGCGGGCCCGCACCGTGGTCGCCGCCGTCCCGGGCGCGACGCTCGAGCCCAGCGACGCCATCGGGGACACGGTCCAGCTGGTGCTCGGGCCGGGCTTCGACGGAGTGGTCCCGGTGGAGGTGGCGCCGGCGTCCGCGGAGCCGACCGGCACCGGCGGGGAGCAGCCCGCCACGCCCGACCCGGCGACGGCTCCGGCTCCGCCGGCCCCGGTCTCCTGCAGCTGAGGAGCCGGGACGTCGCGGGTCAGCCGAAGCGGCCGGAGATGTAGTCCTCGGTCGCCTTCTCGTCGGGGTTGCTGAAGATCTTCTCGGTCGGGTTGAACTCGATCAGCCGGCCGGGCTGGCCGACGCCGCTGAGGTTGAAGAAGCCGGTCTGCTCGCTCACCCGGGCGGCCTGCTGCATGTTGTGCGTGACGATGACGATCGTGAACCGGTCCTTGAGCTCGGTCATGAGGTCCTCGATCGCCAGGGTCGAGATCGGGTCCAGCGCGGAGCACGGCTCGTCCATGAGCAGCACGTCGGGCTCGACGGCGATGGCGCGGGCGATGCACAGCCGCTGCTGCTGCCCGCCGGACAGGCCCGACCCGGGCCGGCCGAGCCGGTCCTTCACCTCGTTCCACAGGTTCGCCCCGCGCAGCGAGCGCTCCACGAGGTCGTCGAGCTCGGACTTCTTCATCTTGGTGTTGTTCAGCCGCAGCCCCGCGGCGACGTTGTCGTAGATCGACATCGTCGGGAAGGGGTTGGGTCGCTGGAAGACCATGCCGATCTGGCGCCGGACGTCGACCGGGTCCACGCCGGGGCCGTACAGGTCCTGGCCGTCCATGATCACCTTGCCCTCGACGCGGGCACCGGGCAGCACCTCGTGCATGCGGTTGAGCGAGCGCAGGAACGTCGACTTGCCGCAGCCCGACGGGCCGATCAGCGCCGTGACGCTGCGCGGTTCGATGGAGACGGTGACGTCCTGCACGGCGAGGAAGTTGCCGTAGTAGATGTTCAGGTCCGAGACGTCGATGCGCTTGGCCACGGCTTCAGTGTCCTTCGATCGGGGTCACCCGGTCAGCGACCGGTCGTGGGGGCGAAGAAGCGGCTGATCAGCCGGGCGACGAGGTTCAGGCCCATCACGATCATGATGAGGATGAGCGCTGCGGTCCAGGCCCGGTCGATCGCGTACTCCGGCGGGACACCGGGTTGGGTGAGCTGGTAGTAGGCGTAGACCGGCAGCGTCGCCATCCGGCCGTCGAACGGGTCGAAGTTGGTGGCGTTGGCGATCCCGACGGTGACCAGGAGCGGCGCGGTCTCGCCGATGACGCGGGCGATCGCCAGGGTGACGCCGGTGGCCAGGCCGGCGATCGCGGTGGGGATGACGACCTTGACGATCGTCCGCCACTTCGGGACGCCGAGGGCGTAGGAGGCCTCGCGCAGCTCGTTGGGGACGAGCTTGAGCACCTCCTCGGCCGACCGGACGACGACCGGGATCATCAGCACCGACAGCGCCACGGCGCCGGCCACCCCGAGCCGCACGCCGGGCCCGAAGAAGATCGCGAACAGCGCGTAGGCGAACAGGCCGGCGACGATCGAGGGGATGCCGGTCATGACGTCGACCAGGAAGGTGATGGCCTTCTTCAGCCGTCCGCTGCCGTACTCGACCAGGTAGACGGCGGTCAGCAGGCCGATCGGCACGGAGATCACGGTGGTCAGCGCGGTGATCACCAGGGTGCCCATGATCGCGTGGTAGGCACCGCCGCCCTCGCCGAGCACGCCCAGCAGCGACCAGGTGAAGAACTGCCCGTCGAACCGCTCGGCGCCCCGGCGGATGACCTCGACGGCCAGGCTCACCAGCGGCACCATCGCGAGGCCGAAGGCGCTGTAGACCAGGCAGGTCACGAGGCGGTCCTTGGCCGACCGCGGGCCCTCGACCGCGCGGGAGCCGCCGTAGACCAGCACCGTGCCGAGCAGGACGGTGCCGACGGTGATCACGGCGAGGTTCAGGTCGGCCAGGACGTCGAGCAGCAGCAGGACGGCCAGCGCCACGGCGAAGCAGGCCGCCGCGCCCCAGCGCGGGAACCGCCGGCGTGCACGCAGCCGGCGGCCCGCCGGCGTGCTGCCCGTCGACGTGGGCAGGGGTGCGGTCGTGGTCATCCGTTGGCTCCCGAGAACTCGGCTCGGCGGTTCACGACGTACCGGGCGGCCATGTTGACCAGGAACGTGATCAGGAAGAGCACCAGGCCGCTGGCGATCAGGGTGTTGACGTCGATGCCGCTGGACTCGGGGAACTGGAGCGCGACGTTGGCCGCGATGGTCGAGGGGTTGCCGCTGCTGATCAGGTTGAACGTGATGCCGCCGGACACCGAGAGCACCAGCGCGATGGCCATCGTCTCGCCCAGCGCGCGCCCCAGGCCCAGCATGGCGCCCCCGATGACGCCCGAGCGCCCGTACGGGAAGACGGTCATCCGGATCATCTCCCACCGGGTGGCGCCCAGGGCGAGGGCGGCCTCCCGGTGCAGCGTCGGGGTCTGCCGGAACACCTCGCGAGCGATCGCGCTGATGATCGGCAGGATCATGATCGCCAGCACGAGCCCCGCGGTGAGCATGGTGCGGCCGGTGGCCGACGTCGGGCCGGCGAACAGCGGGATGAACCCGAGGTTGTCCTCGAGCCAGCGGTACATCGGCACCAGCTTCGGTGCCAGCCAGTACACGCCCCAGAACCCGTAGACGATGCTCGGGATGGCGGCCAGCAGGTCGACGAGGTAACCGAGGCCCTGGGCGAGCCGCCGGGGGGCGTACTGGGTGATGAACAGCGCGATCGCCACGGCCAGTGGGGTGGCCACGACCAGCGCGATCACCGCTGCCAGCAGCGTGCCGAACAGCAGCGGCGCCACGTAGGAGCCCAGGCCCTCGCCGCCGGGGATCTCCTCGGCGGGCGCGGTGAGCGCCGGTACCGCCTCGACGACCAGGAAGGCCGTGACCCCGGCGAGGATCAGCAGGATCAGGACGCCGGCGCCCTTCGCCGTCCGGGAGAAGACCCGGTCACCGCGGCGCACCACCACCCGGGGACGGGACGTGTTCGAGGTCGCCGTCACGGCTGCACCGCCGCCGCGCGTACCGAGGCTCGCATCAGTTCGCCGGTCCCCCGTCCTCAGGAGGCCCGGACGGCGTCGATCGCCGCCTGGGCCTGCTCGCGCAGTCCGTCGGAGATGGGCGCGGAGCCGGCGACCGCGGCCGCCGCTTCCTGCCCCTCCTCGCTCACCACGTAGCCCATGAAGGCACGCAGCAGTTCCGCGGTCTGCGGATCGTCGTAGTGCAGGCAGCCGATGTGGTAGCTCACCAGCACGATCGGGTACTCGCCGGACCCCTCGGTACCGCGGTTGACCTCGATCGCGAAGTCGAACTCACCGCGGCCCTCGACCCGCTCGGAGTTCTCGACGACCGCGGCCGCGGCCTCGGCCGTCGGTGCCACGAAGTCCTCGCCGACGCCGATCAGCGCCACTCCCAGGTCACCGGCCTGGGAGAGGTCGGCATAACCGATGGTGCCGTTGCCGCCCCCGACCGCTGCCACCACGCCGGAGTTTCCCTGGGCCGCCTCGCCGCCCGGCACCGGCCAGCTGCCCTCGACCTCGTGCGGCCAGGCCTCGCCGGCTGCCTGCGCGAGGTAGTCGACGAAGTTCTCGGTGGTCCCGGACTCGTCGCTGCGGTTGACCGGCGTGATCGCCAGGTCCGGCAGGTCGGCGTCCGGGTTGTCCTCGGCGATGGCCGGGTCGTCCCAGCGGGTGATCTGCTGGCCGAAGATGCGGGCGAGCGTGTCGGGGGAGAGCCGGAGCTCGTCGAGCCCCTCGACGTTGTAGACGATGGCGATCGGCGCGATGTAGTTCGGCAGCTCGAAGACGCCGGCGCCGTTGCAGCGCTCCTCGGACTGCTCGAGCTCCTCCTCGTCGAGGAAGGCGTCGGACCCGGCGAAGTCGGTTCCCCCGGCGAGGAACTGCTCGCGACCGCCGCCGGAACCCACCGGGTCGTAGTTCACCGTCACCTCGGGCTGGAGGCCGGCGAAGCCCGCCGTCCAGCCCTGCATCGCGGCCTGCTGGGCGCTGGACCCGGCGCCGACGAGCGAGCCGCTGAACTGCTCTCCGGTGCCCTGGGCGAGGTTGCGCTCGTTCACCGCCGCGCAGCCGCTCGTGGCCAGCGCTGCGGTGAGGATGCACGGGGCGACCAGGTGCGCTCGCACGCGAGCAGACCGCACTCCGCCGCCTTCCGTCGATGAACTGCCGGTGACCGGCTCAGTGAACCAGCCGGAACCGTAGGCGGCTCAGGTGGACGCGCGCCGCCCGTTCGGTGAACAGAAGGTGAACGAGCATCGGTCGCGGCGTGGACCAGCGCGGACGCCTTCCGGGATGACCGGGATCACGTCACTCCGGTGGCCCCTGCAGCAGGTAGCCCGACCGGCCGACGGTGGTGAGGATGCGCGGGTCCCGCGGGTCGTCCCCCAGCCGGCGCCGCAGCCGGCGCACGTGCACGGAGACGGTGTTCGAGGCCGAGGGCCCAGTGCCGCCCCAGACGGCCGCCCAGAGGCGTGCCTGGCTGACCACGCGGCCCTCGTTGGCCATGAGGAAGTGCAGCAACCGGAACTCCTGCGGCGGTAGCGCCACCAGGGCGCCGCGCAGACGGACGGTGCCGGCCGCGGGCGACAGCTGCAACACGCCGCAGGCGATCGGGGCGTCCTCGTGCGGCGGGGCAGCGGGCCGGACGGCGGTGACGAGGGGCAGCAGCGCAGCGGCGCGGTACGGTCGCGCCACGCACGCCACCGCACCGGCCTCGAGCGCCGCGCCCGCGAACTCCGCGTGCTCGCCGTCGACGGCCACGATCACCGGGATCCGGCAGCAGCGGTCCAGCAGTTCCACCACCGTCGCGGCCGGCACGTCCGGCAGGTCCGCGCAGACCAGGACGACGTCGGGCCGGGTCGTTCCGGCCAGCACCAGTCCCTCGGCGGCGGAGGAGGAGATCCGCACGTCGAGGCGGTCGCCGAACTCGCCGGCGTCGGTCAGGGCTCGGGGATCGGGGTCGATGACCAGCAGTCGCGTGCGCGTCCGGGGGGCGGGGTCCCACGCGGCGATCGTCGTCGACCGGAGGCTGCTCATGCAGCGCAAGGGAAGCCGAGGCCGGTGTTGCCGCGGATACCGCCGGATGAACGCCCGCTGAACAGTCCCGACGCCTGAGGTGACCAGTCGCGGACGCATCGCCCGCCGGCGACGCGGACCGGGCCGACGGGTCGACAACCGTGCCGTCACCGTTCGTCGTCCGTTCACCTGAGCACGGGGACCGGTTCATCCCCGCTCCCTAGCTTTCGCCTCGTCAGTCCCGCTGCCTGGGGTGTCCAGGCGCAGACAGAGAGGCACATCCGTTGAAGACCAGCACCCTGCGCCACCGGTCACTGCCGGCGGCCGCCGTGCTCACGCTGTCCCTCGCCCTGGCCGCCTGCGGCAACACCGACGACAGCGGCAACCCGACGGCCGGCGGCTCCGAGGGTGGCGACGAACTCAGCGGCGAGGTCGTGATCGACGGCTCCTCGACGGTCGAGCCGCTCAGCGCCGCCGCGGCCGAGCTGTTCCAGCAGGAGAACCCCGGCGTCCAGGTGACCGTCGGCACGTCGGGCACCGGCGGCGGCTTCGAGAAGTTCTGCCGCGAGGAGACCGACATCTCCAACGCCTCCCGTTCGATCGCCGAGGACGAGATCGCCGCGTGCGAGGAGGCCGGCGTCGAGTTCGCCGAGCTGGGCGTGGCCAACGACGCCCTCTCGGTCGTCGTGAACCCGGACAACGACTGGGCCGACTGCCTGACCGTCGAGGAGCTCAACGCCATCTGGGACGAGGGCTCGTCGGTCGACAACTGGAGCCAGGTCCGCGACGGGTTCCCCGACGTGCCCCTGGAGCTCTTCGGGCCCGGTACCGACTCGGGCACGTTCGACTACTTCACCGACGCGGTCAACGGGGACGAGGGCGTCAGCCGCACCGACTACGGCGCCTCCGAGGACGACAACGTGATCGTGCAGGGCGTCGAGGGCGCCGAGGGTGCGATGGGCTACTTCGGCTTCTCCTACGTGGAGGAGAACGAGGGTCGCGTGAAGCCGCTGGCGATCGACGGTGGCGACGGCTGCGTCGACCCGAGTACCGAGAGCGTCCAGGACGGCAGCTACACGCCGCTGGGCCGGGAGCTGTTCATCTACCCGAGCGCCACCGCTCTCGAGCGCCCCGAGGTGCGGGCCTTCGTCGACTTCTACATCGCCAACCAGGCGGAGATCGCCGAGGCCGCGCTGTTCATCCCGCTGACCGACGAGCAGGTCTCCGAGGTCGAGTCCCAGGTCGACGAGCTGCAGGGCTGAGCCCCGCCGCGCCGTGCCGCCGTCCCGCTGCCGCGGGGCGGCGGCACACCCCATCGTCAGAGAGGCCGGAACCGGTACGTGACCGCCACCCTCACCGAACAACCGCCTCCGGCGCGCGACACCAACCTCCGCCAGGTGCGCCCCCGGTACGGCGAACTCGTCATCCGGGGCCTGCTGTTCCTGGCCGCCCTGGTGTCGGTGCTGACCACCGTCGGCATCGTCTTCTCCCTGCTGCCGCCGACGATCAGCTTCTTCGCCGAGGACGTCGTCACCTTCCGCGAGTTCTTCACCGGCACCACGTGGTCGCCGTTGTTCGCCAATCCGCAGTTCGGCGTCCTCCCGCTGGTCACGGCCACGCTGCTGGTGACCGGGATCGCGATCCTGGTGGCCGTACCGCTGGGGCTGGGTACGGCCCTCTACCTGTCCGATTACGCCCGCCCCGAGCGGCGGGCGGTCCTCAAGCCGGTCCTCGAGGTCCTCGCCGGGATCCCGACGGTCGTCTTCGGCTTCTTCGCGCTGGAGTTCGTGACCGGGCTGGTGCTCCAGCCGCTGTTCGGCATCCGCGGCTTCAACGCGCTGTCGGCCGGGATCGTCATGGGCGTCATGATCATCCCGACCGTCGCGTCCCTCTCCGAGGACGCCATGAGCGCGGTGCCCCGCGCCCTGCGCGAGGGCGCGTACGCGTTGGGCAGCACCAAGCGGCAGGTGGCCAGCCGCATCGTCGTGCCGGCCGCGCTGAGCGGCATCGTCGCCGCGTGCGTCCTCGGCGTCTCCCGGGCGATCGGCGAGACGATGATCGTCGCGATCGCCGCCGGTCAGACGCCCAATCTCAGCTTCGACCCCACCGAGGGCATGCAGACCATGACCAGTTTCATCGCCGCGGCCGGCATCGGCGACGTGCCGGTGGGCTCCATCGGCTACGAGACGATCTTCGCCGTCGGCAGCCTGCTGTTCGCGATGACCCTCGTGATGAACGCGCTGAGCATCCGCCTCGTGCGCAAGTACCGGGAGGTCTACGAGTGACCGCCACCGCCGACCCGCCACAGGTCCTGCCGGCGCCGGAGGCGCAGCTGCAGCCCGAGACCCGGTCGCCGAAGGAGTGGATCTTCCGGGCGGTGCTGTTCGCCTGCCTCGCGATCGCGATGGTCTTCCTGGTCGTGCTGCTCGTCTTCCTGGTGCGGCGCGGCTGGCCGCGGATCGACTCCCGGCTGTGGACGAACATGCCGTCGTCCATCAACCCGGAGATGGCCGGCGCCCTGTCCGCGATCGCCGGGACGCTGTGGGTGATGGCGCTGGTCTTCCTCATCGCGGTGCCGCTGGGTGTCATGACGGCGATCTATCTGGAGGAGTACGCCAACCCCGTCTCGCGGATCAACCGGCTGATCGAGCTGAACATCCAGAACCTCGCGGCGGTGCCGTCGATCGTCTACGGCATCCTCGGCCTGGGCATCATCGCTCGCCAGCTGCAGGTCGGCTTCAACGTCATGACCGCGGCGCTGACGCTGTCCCTGCTGATCCTGCCCGTGCTGATCATCGCCAGCCGCGAGGCGATCCGGGCGGTGCCGAACTCGATCCGCCAGGGCTCGCTGGCGCTCGGCGCGACCCAGTGGCAGACCATCTGGCGGCAGGTGCTCCCGCAGGCGGTGCCCGGCATCGCGACCGGGTCGATCATCTCGCTGTCGCGGGCCATCGGGGAGGCCGCCCCGCTGCTGCTGCTCGGCGGCGTCACCTTCGTGACGTTCGTGCCCGACTCGGTCTTCGACCGGTACACCGTGCTGCCCATCCAGATCTTCAACTGGACCAGCGAGCCGCGCGAGGAGTTCCGGATCCTCGCCTCGGCGACCATCGTCGTCCTCCTGGTCCTCCTCCTGAGCATGAACTCCCTGGCCATCTGGATCCGCAACCACTACGGCAAGCGGACCTGACCGTGAAGGACGACACCCCCATGGCTCCCGACACCACGACGGCCGAGGCTCCCGCGCGCAACGTCGCCGCCGACGGGCCGACACGGCCGGGCGGTGGCCTGGACGGCGAACTGCGCGCCCTGACCGTCCGTACCGACCGCCGGCCCCACCCCACGGCGCGCACGGTGACCTCCCCGGTCATGAAGGCGACCGACGTCAGCGTCTTCTACGGCGCCTTCGAGGCCGTGCGCGGCGTGAGCCTCGACATCGGCCGCAACGAGATCACCGCGTTGATCGGGCCGTCCGGCTGCGGGAAGTCGACCATCCTGCGCTGCTTCAACCGGATGAACGACCTGATCCCCGGCGCCCGCGTCGGCGGCCGGATCACCTACCACGCCCAGGACCTCTACGGCCCTCATGTCGACCCGATCGAGGTGCGCCGCCGGATCGGCATGGTCTTCCAGAAGCCCAACCCGTTCCCGAAGTCGATCTACGACAACATCGCCTACGGACCGAAGGTCAACGGTATGAAGCCGTCGAGCATGGACGACCTGGTCGAGGAGGCGCTGACCGGTGCCGCCCTGTGGGACGAGGTGAAGGACAAGCTCAAGGAGAGCGCCCTGGCGCTGTCGGGCGGCCAGCAGCAGCGGCTGTGCATCGCCCGCACCATCGCGGTGCGGCCCGAGATCATCCTGATGGACGAGCCGTGCTCGGCGCTGGACCCGATCGCCACCGCCAGGATCGAGGACCTCATGGAGGACCTGGCCCGCGACTACACGATCGTGATCGTCACCCACAACATGCAGCAGGCGGCCCGAGTCTCCGACCGGACGGCGTTCTTCACCGCCGACGTGGACGACAAGGGGGAGCGGCACGGCCGGCTGGTCGAGTACGACCTGACCTCGACGATCTTCAGCAACCCGGCCGACCAGCGGACCGAGGACTACATCTCCGGCCGCTTCGGCTGAGCCTGCGGGCGCCCGGCTCGTTCAGCGGGGCAGGCGCCAGGAGACGTCGACGGCGTGACGGGTGAAGCCGCGGCTCTCGTAGAGACGGACGGCGGCGGCGTTGTCCTCCTCCACGTACAGCAGCACCTGGTGCAGGCCCCGCCCGCGCAGGTGGGCCAGCCCGAGGTCGGTGAGCGCCTGCCCGAGCCGCATCCCCTGGGCGTCGGGGTCGACGCCGAGGACGTAGACCTCGCCGACCGCCTCGTCGGCGGCCTCCCCGGGCGCGTGCACCTTGGTCCAGTGGAAGCCGAGCAGCGTCGCCGCCGGCCGTCCGGGTCGCCGCGCCAGGCCAGCAGGAAGCCGGCCGGGTCGAACCACGGCTCAGCCTCCCGCAGCCGGAGGTCGTCGGCGGTCCAGGCGCCCTGCTCGGGATGAGCGGCGAACGCGCGCGCGTTGACCCGCAGCCACGCCTGCTCGTCCCGGCCGGGGACGAACGGCAGCACCCGGACGTCGTCGGGCAGCGCCGGCCGCGGTCGGGGCCGATGTCGTCCAGGCGCAGGCGCATCTGGAGCAGCACCCGGGCCCGCTCGTAACCCGCGCCGACGCGCCAGCGCCGCGGCGGCCGGGAGGTCGCCGTGCGCCCATACCCGCACCGGACGGTCGCCGGCCAGCTGCTCGAGCCGGGCGGCGAGCGCGGTGCCCACGCCCTGCCTGCGGTGCAGCGGATGGACGACGAGCTCGCCCTCCGCCTCGTCGTCCCCGCGCTCGAACCGGGCGTAGCCGGCGACGTCGCCGTCCGCGGTCGTGGCCAGCAGGTCACGTCCGCCGTCCGGACCGCCGTGGCGCAGCCGCAGCTCGCCCTCCTCCGACACCGGCCGCACGCCGTCGGCGGCCGCCGCGGCCCGCAGCACGCCGAGGACGGCGGCGACGTCGGCGGGGTCGAGGCGCGGGAGGTCCCGTACCTGCCCGGCAGCGGTCAGCGTTCGCCCCGGACCAGCTCGGGCTCCTCCGCCGGCTCCGCGTCCCGGGCGGCAGCCGCGGCGGCGTCGGCCACCTGCTGGTCGAGCTTGTAGCCGACGTTGCGGACGGTGCCGATCAGCGCCTCGTGCTCGGTGCCGAGCTTGGCCCGCAGCCGCCGGACGTGGACGTCGACCGTGCGGGTGCCGCCGAAGTAGTCGTAGCCCCAGATCTCCTGCAGCAGCTGCGCGCGGGAGAACACCCGGCCCGGGTGCTGGGCCAGGTACTTCAGCAGCTCGAACTCCTTGTAGGTGAGGTCGAGCGGGCCGGCCGCGGAGCTTCGCCGAGTAGCTGTGCTCGTCGATGACCAGCTCGCCGGCCGGTGGTCACGCCCGCGGTCGACCGTCGGCCGGGGTACGCCGCCTTGAGCCGGCGGGCCGTGGCCCACTTCAGGCGGGCGTCGACCTCGGCGGGGCCGGCGGTGTCGAGCAGGACGTCGTCGACGCCCCAGTCGGCCGACAGGGCGACGAGGCCGCCCTCGGACAGGATCGGCGACCAGCGAGGCGGCGACGCCGGTCGAGGCGAGCAGGCCGCACAGCGTGCGGGCCTGGATGAGGTCGTGTCGGGCGTCGACCAGCACGACGTCACCGGAGTCGCCGTCGAGCAGGCTGGCCAGCTCGGGCGCCACGACGCGCACCTGGTGGGCAGCAGCCCGAGTGCGGGCAGCACCTCGGTCGTCGCCTGGCGCGCGGCGGTCATGAGAACGAGTCGCATGTCGTCTCCTCGGGAGAGCCGTCGACGCCCTTGTCGAGGTAAGGCTGCAGGATAACCGACGTGTCGCCACCTGCTGCCCCGATCGAGGGTGCGCGATCGATCACTGTGCGCACGTCGGACGGCGTCGACCTGACCGGCATGCTGCTGCCGGCCCGCCGTGACCGGCCGGTGCGAGTGGGGGAGCGGCCGCTCACCTTCGTCGTCGGGCACGGCTTCACCAACGCGGGTCGCGCGGTCGTCGTTCGCTGCGCCTGGCCGCCTGGCTGCGCCGGTTCGGCGACGTCCGGGCCCTGGACTTCCGCGGTCACGGCGGCTCCGGGGGTGCGTCCACCGTCGGAGGGGACGGCGAGCTCCTGGATCTCGACGCCGCGGTCGCGGCCGCGCGGGACGACGGCGCCGATGCCGTGGTGACCCTGGGCCTGTCGATGGGCGGCGGTGTCGCGCTGCGCCAGGCGGCGCTGGGCAGCTCCCGTCCCGACGCAGTGGTCAGCGTCAGCTCCGTCGCGCGCTGGTACGTGCGCGAGACCCGCCCCATGCGTCGGGTGCACTGGCTCCTCGAGACCTCCGCCGGCCGGGCCGTGGCCGGGCGGCTGCTCCGGCTGCGGCTGGGCGAGCCCTGGGCAGAGCCGCCGGTGTCGCCCCTGGAGGCCGCGGCGCTGGTCGCCCCCACGCCGTTGCTGCTCGTGCACGGCGACCGGGACGAGTACTTCCCGGTCGAGCACTTCCGCGCGCTGGCCCGCGCGGCCGGGCCGGCGGCCACCGCGTGGGTGGTCCCGGGCTTCGGACACGCCGAGAACGGCCTCACCGCTCCGCTCGTCGAACGGATCGGACGCTGGGCGTCTGCCACCATCAGCCCGTGAGCGGCAGCACGGTCGACGACGACGCGGAGGTCGAGGTCTCCCGGGTCGTGCACCACGTGCCGGCCGCGGTGCTCGCCGCCGCAGGGGTGGGCCTGCTCGTGGCCGCGCCCGAGCTGGGCGGGGACCGGGGGCTCGCTGGCCGCCGTCCTGGTGCTGCAGCTGGCGTTCGTCGTCGCGTGGGCCACTGGCCACCTCCCGCCGCCAGTTCGTCGGCACGTTCGTGCGTCGGCGCCGCCGCCTCCGTCGCCGCCGACCTGGTCTTCGTGCTCGCCGACCGGCCGACCGTCGGCGCGCTGCTCGCGGTGCTCGGGCTGGCGCTGCCGGCGGCGGTGCTCCGGCAGATGTTCCGTCGTCCGCGGACGGCGCTGGTGGCGTCGCTGGCGGTCTCGGTGCTGATGCTGTGCGCGGTGTGCGCCCTGGCGGTGCTGCTGCGCGACGTCGACGACCCCGACGCGGCCCGGCTCACCGTCTCCGCCCTGCTGGCGGTCGGCGCCGCGCTGGTCGCCGCGCACCTGGTCGACCTGGTGTTCCCGCGTCCGCAGGTGGCCTTCGGCCTGCCTCGCGGTCTGCTGGGTCTGGTGCTCGCGGTGGGAGCCGCGGGTGCGGTCACCTGGCTGCGCCGTCGTCCCGACGAGCTGTTCGACGCGCTCGGCGCGGCCATCTACGGCGGCGCGGTGGGCGGTGTCGCCGTGCTCGTCAGCCTCGCGGCCAGCTACCTCGTCGTCGAGGCCGATCGCGCCGCGGGCAGTGGCCGGCGCCGCAGCCGGTGGGCGCTGCCGGTGATCCAGGCGGTCCTGCCGATCGCCGCCTGCGCCCCGATCGCGCTGGCGCTGGCGTACTACACGAGCTTCTGATGCGGGTCCTGGTCGTCGTCCTGGTGGTGCTGCTCGGGCTCGCCGTCGCTCGCTGACCGCGTGGCGGTGTCGATCGCCGAGGACCGGGTGGCCGAGGGGATCGCCGACGAGGCGGGCCTGGCGGGACCGCCGGAGGTGGACATCGACGGGGTTCCCGTTCCTCACCCAGGCGGTCGCCGGGCGCTACGACGAGGTGCGGATCGCACTCACCGCCGAGGAGCTCGGCCAGCCGGAGGGCACCGCGCGCCGACGTCGCGCTGCGCGGCGTCGAGGTGCCGCTGTCCGACGTGCTGCCCGGTCGGTCGGCGAGGTGCCGGTCGAGCCGCATCGACGGGACGGCGACGCTGTCCTACGAGCTGCTCTCCGCGCGAGCTCGGCGCCGACACCGACGCTGACCCGCGAGGGTGACGGGCTGCGGATCACCCGCACCGTCGAGCTCCTCGGGCAGCAGGTGCCGCTCACCGCCACCGGCACGCGTCACGCTCGAGGGGACGACCTGGTCGTCGACGTCGAGGAGGCCGCGGGCGCCGGTGTCGACGTCCCGGACTTCCTCGTCGAGCGCGTCGACCGACCTGCTCGACCTGCGCTACACCGTCCCGCCGCTGCCGTTCGGGCTGAGCTGACCGAGTGTCCGGCCGGCCGAGGACGGCGTGGTCGTCGACGTCGAGGCGGTCGGACGCGGTCATCGGCTGACCGAGCAGGAATGGATCGCCGGCCGGCCGGGTTGCCGCGGGGGATGAGTCCTGATCGGAGCCGCCGTCCTCGTGGCCGTCCTCCTGCTGGTGGGCGGCCGCCGCCTGGTGGCGCGCGCCCGCAACGGTGCGCTGCGGACGGTCGACGACCGGCCGGACGAGAGCCGCCGCACCGTGGAGGTGCTTCGAGCGGCTGGGCGCCCGCCCGGACGAGGCCGACCTCACCGTCGTCCAGTTCTCCACCGCCTTCTGCGGGCCGTGCCGAACCACGAAGGCCCGGCTCGCGCAGCTGCAGGCGACCCGCCCCGGCCTCGCCGTGCTCCAGGTCGACGCCGAGAGCCACCTCGACGAGGTCCGCGCGCTGGACGTCCGCCGGACGCCCACGCTGTTCTACCTCGACCGCGCCGGGCAGCCTGCTCGGCCGCAGCAGCGGAGCGCCCCGTCCCGAGGAGCTGACCGCGCTGGTCGACGCCCGTGTCCGGCCGCCCCGGAAGGACGTTCGTGATCGGCTACCCTCGCGCGCGTGGGCATCCTGCTGACCTCGCGCCGCACAGTGGACCTGTGCCGCGTCGGCAGCTGCCTCTGTCCGACCTCCTGAGGGGCGAGTTCCTCTCGTCCAGACGCGCCCTGACCGCCGTCCGGAAGCCTGGTAGTCCCATGTCCGTCGCACCGTCGTCCGTCGTCCCGCCCGCTCTCGTCGATGTCCGTGGCCCGCGCTTCGCCGCGTGGGTCACCGCGGCGTCCTCGCCGTCGTCCTGCTCACCGGCAGCGGTCTGCTGCGTCGCCGCGCAGGCCGTCGTGTTCGCCGTCGGTGCGTTCGCCGGCCTGCGGTACGCGCCCTACGGGGTGCTGTTCCGCGCGACTGGTGGCGCCCCGGCTCGGTCCGGTCCGGGAGCGGGAGCCCGAGGCGCCGCCGCGCTTCGCCCAGCTCGTCGGACTGCTCTTCGCCGTCGTCGGCGCCGCCGGGTACCTGCTCGGCGCGCCGCTGCTCGGCGCCGTCGCCACCGGGCTCGCGCTCGTGGCGGCCCTGCTCAACGCGGCCACGGGCTTCTGCCTGGGCTGCGAGCTGTACCTGCTCGTCCGCCGGGCCCTCCCGGCCCGAACCACCTGACCACCCGTCACACCGACTCCCCTGGGAGGAACCACCATGAGCCGCAACGACGTGCTCGTCAGCGCCGACTGGGCCCAGGAGAACCTCAGCGCCCCCGGCCTCGTCTTCGTCGAGGTCGACGAGGACACCAGCGCCTACGACGGGGCCACATCGAGGGTGCCGTCAAGCTGGACTGGAAGAAGGACCTGCAGGACCCGCTGCGCCGCGACTTCGTCGACAAGGAGGGCTTCGAGGCCCTGCTCTCGGCCAAGCGGCATCAGCAACGACGACACCGTCGTGCTCTACGGCGGCAACAACAACTGGTTCGCCGCCTACGCCTACTGGTACTTCAAGCTCTACGGCCACCAGAACGTCAAGCTGATCGACGGCGGCCGCAAGAAGTGGGAGCTCGACAGCCGTCCGCTGTCCAACGACGCGGTCGAGCGCCCGGCCACCCAGTACAAGGCCCAGGACCCCGACCTCTCCATCCGCGCGTTCCGCGACGAGGTCGTCGCCTCGATCGGGTCGAAGAACCTCATCGACGTCCGCTCGCCCGACGAGTTCTCCGGCAAGATCCTCGCCCCCGCGCACCTGCCCCAGGAGATGGCGCAGAAGGGCGGGCACGTCCCGACCGCCAAGAACATCCCGTGGAGCAAGGCGGCCAACGAGGACGGCACCTTCAAGAGCGACGAGGAGCTGGCCGAGCTCTACGACGAGCAGGGCTACGACGAGAGCAAGGCGACCATCGCCTACTGCCGGATCGGCGAGCGCTCCAGCCACACCTGGTTCGTGCTGCGCGAGCTGCTCGGCAAGCCCGACGTCAAGAACTACGACGGCAGCTGGGTCGAGTACGGCTCGCTCGTCGGCGTCCCGATCGAGAAGTGAGCTGACGATGTGCGGAGCCCCGAAGCAGGGTGGATCGCTCGCCGGCATCGACCTGTCCACCCAGACGGTGATCCAGGGCCAGGTCTGGCACGACGGCGCCCCGGTGGCCGGCGCCTACGTCCGGCTGCTGGACACCACCGACGAGTTCACCGCCGAGGTGGTGACCAGCCCGGAGGGCGAGTTCCGCTTCTTCGCCGCACCCGGCGAGTGGAAGCTGCGCTCGCTGTCGCCGGTCGGCCGTGGTGAACGCGTGCTGTCCGCCGACGTCGGGCTGAACGAGACGACCGTCGTCATCGCATAAGGACCCCCTGCCCGCCACGGCTCGCGAGCTCGCGGCGGGCCCCCGCAGGGAGCCCTGCGCAGCGCCCGTCCCCGCCACCCGGGGGCGGGCGCTGCTGCGTCAGCCGACGTCCGGTGGCAGCCGGTTCGGTCCCGCCTCGGCCGGGCGGGGACCGTCCCCCGGATGCGCGCGGACGGCGACGAGTGCCACGTCGTCGGCGGCGGTCTGCGGCACCAGCCGCGCCAGCAGCGTGTCGCAGAGCTCGTCCAGCGGGGCGGTGCCGAGATCCGACAGCGCCTGGCGGAGGGCAGCCATGCCCTCGTCGAGGTCGCTGCCGCGGCGCTCGACGAGGCCGTCGGTGACGAGCAGCAGGGTCTGGCCGTCCTCGAGGTCGACCGTGTGGTCGCTTCGGGGCGCGTCCGGGTCGACGCCGAGCATGAGGTCCGGCCGGGTCTCCAGGACGGTCGTCGAGCCGTCGGGAGCGAGCACGACCGGCGGGACGTGCCCGGCGTTGCTCCAGCGGAGCACCCGACGGCCGGCCACCGGGGGGTCGGGCTGACGGTCGACGCGGGCGAGGATCGCCGTCGCCAGGCTGGCGACGGTCAGCCCGCGGGCGGCGTGCTCGGCCCGGGTCAGCGTCGCGGACAGCGGCTCGTGATTGTCGTAGGCGAGCGCGCGCAGCAGCCCGCGCAACTGCCCCATCGCGGCCGCGGCGTCGCTGTCGTGACCGACGACGTCACCGATCACGAGCATCGTCGCGCCGTCCGGCTGCAGGAACGCGTCGTACCAGTCGCCGCCGACCTGGGCGTGGTGCGCCGAGGGCAGGTAACGCACCACGACGTGCAGGTCGCCGGGCTCGGGCGGGGGCGTCAGCAGTGCCTGCTGCAGCCGGTCGGACAGCGCCCGCTGCGCGGCGGACTCCGCGGCCAGGCTGGCGAGGTCGGCGGCGTGCCGCTCGGCGGCCCGCCGGTCGGTCAGGTCGCGGAAGGAGACGATCACCCCGGTCACGACGCCGTCCTCGTCCGTGGGCACGGCGATCAGCTCGATCGGCACCGGAGTGCCGTCACTGCGCCAGAACACCTCGTCGTCCGCCGTGGCCGTCTCGCCCGTCCGCAGGGCGCGCCATACGGGGCAGTCGTGCCTGGGGTACGGGGTGCCGTCCGGGCGCCGGTCGTGCAGCAACCGGTGCTGGTCGCACCCCAGCTGCTGCTCCGCGGAGTAGCCGGTGATGCGGACGGCGGCGGGGTTGACGAACTCGACCCGGCCCTCGGAGTCGAGCCCGTAGATGCCGTCGGCGACGTGGGCCAGCACCCAGGAGTACCGGGCCAGGGTCCGGGCCAGCCGCCGTTCGGCCGGTTCCTGGTCGGGGCCGGACGCCGGTGCGGCCGCGCCGACGCGCCCTGGGGACCGCTCGTCGTCGCCCACCGTCACCTTCTCGTCCGTGCCGTCTCCTCCACGCCGGTCCCCCCATCCCGCCGGCGTCCGCGGAGCCGGCGGCCCGCCCTGCTCGGGGAGCGTCGCGCGGGCGGCCCGCACGCTGAACCCTAGAGGCCCGGAACCACCGGGTGAACGAGGCCCGTGGGTTCGCTCGGCTGCCGATGGGCGGGCGCGCGGCCCGACGATGCGGGACGCCCTGCTCGGACCATGCGGAACTCCCTGGGCGGACGTCGTCACCGCCACCACCGGCGGGGTGCGCGCGGCCGGTTGAGTTCCGCGGCCGCCGTCGTCCTACGGTGAGGGCATGGTTTCCGCGTGGTCGTTCGTCGTGCTCTCCGGGCTGGCGGCGGTCGCCGCCGGCGCCTGCGCCTGGCGGGTCGCCCGCCTGCCCCGGGGGAAGCGGCGATGAGCGGCGCGACCGAGCTGCCCGTCCCCGACACGGTCGACGTCCGCAGCGGACCCGAGGTGGCCCACGAGCTGCTGAGCGTGCTGCCACTGCTGGGCGAGTGGCACGGGGAGGGGGTGCGCAGCGGCTCCGCGGCGGGGTCGGACAAGGATCTGCGGTTCGGCCAGTGGATGCGGTTCGGCCACGACGGCCGCGGGTTCCTGGCGTACGAGTCGCGTACCTGGCGGCTCACGGACGACGGGCAGGTCGTCGGGCCGGACGTCCGGGAGTCCGGCTTCTGGCGACCCCGGGGCGAGGACGACGTCGAGCTGCTCGTCGCCGGCCCGGATGGCGTCGTCGAGATCTACGTCGGTCGCGCCCGGACGACGACCAGCTGGGAGCTCACCAGCGACGTCATCGCCCGCACGCCGGACGCGCCGCCGATCGACCGTGCGACCCGGCTCTACGGGATCGTCGACGGGGCGCTGATGTACGCGATCGACCGTGCCGCCGGGGACGAACCGCTCCGTCCCGCCATGTCCGCCCGACTCGAACGGATCCGATGACCCCCGACACCCCGCGCAGGCTCGCCGACCGTTACGTCGACGCCGTCTGCGACCTCGACCCGATCGTCGCGACGTCCCTGGGCAGCCGGCCCGGTGACGACCGGCTGCCCGACTTCTCGCCCGCGGGGCTGGAGGCCGAGGCAGAGCTGACCCGGCGGACGCTGGCCGAGCTCGACGCGCTCGAGGCGGGCAGCGACGTGTCGGACGACCCGGTCGAGCGGCGCTGCGCGCGGCTGCTGCGCGAGCGGCTGGGCGCGGAGCTGGCCCTGCACGAGGCCGGCGAGGGGCTGCGGGCGCTGTCGAACCTGTTCAGCCCCGTGCACTCCGTGCGCCAGGTCTTCAGCCTGATGCCGGCGGTCACCGACGACGACTGGGCGGTCATCGCCCGGCGTGTGGCCCGCGTGCCCGAGGCCTACCGCGGCTTCCGGGAGTCGCTGCGCGAGGGCGTCCGGCGCGGCCTGCTGGTGGCGCCGCGCCAGGTGCGCACGGTGGTCGGGCAGCTCGACGAGTGGGCTGGCCGGGCCCGTACTTCACCTCCTTCGTCGCGAGCGGCCCGGAGCGCCTGCGGGACGAGCTGCTGACCGCGGCGGCCGCGGCCGACGAGGCCGTCGCCGAGATGCGCGACTTCCTGCGCGACGAGTACGGGCCGGCGACGGAAGGCACGCCCGACGCGGTCGGGCGGGAGCGGTACGCCCTGGCCGCGCGCCGGTGGACCGGCTCGGACCTCGGCGCTGCTGACGGCCTCGAGGAGGCCTACGCGTGGGGCTGGGCCGAGCACCGGCGGATCCTCGCCGAGCAGCGGGTCGAGGCAGACGAAGATCCTGCCCGGCGCCACCCCGCTGGAGGCCATGCGGTGGCTGGGCCTCAACGGGCCCGCGGTCGAGGGCGTGGAGGCCATCCGCGAGCGGCTGCAGGCCATGATGGACGGCGCCATCGCCGAACTGGACGGCACGCACTTCGACCTCGCGGAGCCGGTGCGCCGGGTCGAGGCGATGATCGCGCCGCCCGGCAGTGCCGCCGCTCCCTACTACACCCGGCCCTCGCAGGACTTCTCCCGACCCGGCCGCACCTGGCTGCCGACGCTGGGGCGCACCCGCTTCCCGCTCTGGGACCTCGTCTCGATCTGGTACCACGAGGGCGTGCCGGGCCACCACCTGCAGCTGGCGCAGTGGGTCCACGTCGCGCGGCAGCTCTCGACCTACCAGACCTCGCTGGGTTCGGTCGGCGCCAACGTCGAGGGCTGGGCGCTCTACGCCGAGCGGCTGATGGACGAGCTCGGCCACTTCGCCGACCCGGCCGAGCGGCTGGGCTACCTCGACGCCCAGCAGCTGCGCTCGGTGCGGGTGGTCATCGACATCGGCATGCACCTGGGCCTGCCGGTCCCGGACGACGCCGACGGCGTCCTCGCCGAGCACCGCGGCCGGCCGTGGACGCCGGAGCTCGCCCGGGCCTTCCTCGGCGAGCACTCGGGCGCCGAGATCGCCTTCCTCGACAGCGAGCTGGTGCGCTACCTCGGCATCCCCGGCCAGGCGATCAGCTACAAGCTGGGGGAGCGGGCCTGGCTGGACGGTCGGGAGGCCGCTCGCGCCGCGCACGGGAACGCCTTCGACCTCAAGGCGTGGCACATGGCCGCGCTGTCCCAGGGATCGCTGGGCCTCGACGACCTCGCCGCGGAGCTCGCCCTCCTCTGACCCCCCAGGCAAAGGAAGCTCTACCTGCGTTCTCCGGCCGGAAACGGGGGGAAAGCTTCCGTTCCCCGGGATCAGCCGGGGGCCTCGGGCGGGGGCGGGTTGACCGTGTCGGCGTCCTCCGCGCAGCCCTGGTCCGCCCGGACGGAGGCCGCCTCGAGGCCCGGATCCGCGAGGAGGTCGGCGATGCAGGTCGCGCTGCCCCCGACGTAGGTCGTCACCAGGTCCAGGTCGGTGGCCACGAACCAGGCGCGGTCGGCCGGCCACCACAGCGACGCGCTCTGCTCCCAGGGTTCGGGGGCCATGTTCGCCGCGGCGAGATCGATCGGCCCGCGCAGCAGCCAGTGCTCCCGAACGGGCAGGGCGATGGTCGGGGCTGTCGCGGCGATGTAGCCGAAGCCCGACCAGACGGCGAAGAACACGTCGTCCGGGGTGCGGGTGTGCGCGCGCAGCGGCTCGATCAATCGGTGCGCGACGGTCACGGGGAGGTGGCCGCGTGCGGGGGCCTGATCCCACAGGGGCGACTGGTCGTCGTCCTCGTAGTAGTCCATCGACCCGGTGATCGACCCCCACGCCATGGCGGGGTGGGACACGGTGCCGTTGGCCGCGGCGACCTCCGCCCAGCGGACGTCGACGTCGTCGTCCCCGGCGTAGCGGACGGCGGGGTGGAACACGCGGGCGAAGGCGTCGAACTGCCCGGGGACCAGTGAGCCGACGACGTGCTCGCCGAAGGGCTGCAGCGCGGGGACGATCCAGGAGCCCGAGGCGAGGTCACTCTCGAGGGGGCGCCCGGCGAACTGCACGGAACCGAACCTACCCAGGGAACGGACAACCCCCGGGCTGCTCCGCGGCGCCCGGCCCTGGGAACCAGGGGGATGCACGCGGGCCGACTGGACAAATGTCGGCGGCCCGGGGGTCGGGTGACTGTCCGGTTCTCGCTCGCCGCCGTACGACGGACGGGCGATCTGCCGTCGCTCAGAGTCGTCTGTCAGGACGCATTCTGAACGGGCGGCCCATCTGGACGGCGGCTAGCGGACAGCCACCTCACGAGTCCTGTAAGCCATGCAACTACGGACCACCTCCTCTCTCGTGTACCGCGACGGTACGTCGACGGCGGGGCCGTCGGCAACGGAGAAATTTCAGGAGTCGGAAGACGGGCCGACCGTGCGCCCGGGCGGAGGGGAGCCCTGCCAGCCCGGCCGGTGCTCGGCGTCGTCGTCGACCGTTCGTCCGGAGGGCGGCGGGTTCTTCGCGCCGCCGTCGCGCGGTGTGTCCTCGACGGCGTCCTCGACGGTGCGACCCGGTGGCGGCATGCCCTCCCAGGTGGGCTTGTGGTCCGCGCGGTCGTCGACGGTCTCCCGCTGGTACACGTCGGGGATGCCGTCGGCGTTGAAGTCGGCCTGCTCGTCCTCGTAGATGCGCTTGTAGCGTGCGGTTGCGCAGCCGCAGGATGATCGTCGCGATACCGGCCGCCAGCATGGTTCCCGCGAGGATGCCGACCTTCGCGTGGTCGTAGGTCGGCGAGCCGAGCCCGAACGCGAGCTCGGTGATCAGCAGCGACACGGTGAATCCGATCCCGCCGAGAAGCGCCAGCCCGACCACGTCGGGCCAGCCGAGGTTCTCGTCGAGCTGCGCGCGGGTGAAGCGCGAGACCAGCCAGGTGGCGCCGGTGATGCCGATGGCCTTGCCGGCCACGAGGCCGACCACGATGCCCGACGGCCACGCTGTCGGTGACCGACTCGGCGAGCCCGGAGATGCCGCCGAGGGCGACCCCGGCGGAGAAGAAGGCGAAGACCGGCACCGCGACGCCGGCCGAGATCGGCCGGATGCGGTGCTCGAAGTGCTCGGCCAGCCCGGGGCCGGCGCCCGGGCCGTCGGCGGCCTCGCTGCGGACCACGGGCACCGTGAACGCGAGCAGCACGCCGGCGACGGTGGCGTGCACGCCCGACTCGTGCATCAACGTCCAGGCGACGGCGGCCAGTGGCAGCAGCAGCCACCAGGAGCGGATCCGCTTCTGCACCAGGAAGCCGAAGATCGCCAGCGGGACGAACGACAGCAGCAGGTAGGTCACCGACAGCTCGTCGGTGTAGAAGATCGCGATCACCAGGATCGCGAGCAGGTCGTCGACGACGGCGAGGGTCAGCAGGAAGGTGCGCAGGGCGGCCGGCAGGTGCGTGCTGATCACCGCGAGGACGGCGAGGGCGAAGGCGATGTCGGTCGCCGCCGGGATCGCCCAGCCGCGCAGCGCACCGTCGTCCCGGCCGAGGTTGAGCAGACGAAGAACAGCGCCGGCACGGCCATGCCGCCGACGGCGGCCGCGATGGGCAGCGCCGCGCGGCGCGGCTCGCGCAGGTCCCCGGCGACGAACTCGCGCTTGAGCTCCAGCCCCGCGACGAAGAAGAAGATCGCCAGCAGCCCGTCGGCGGCCCAGGTGCCGAGGGTGAGGTCCAGGTGCAGCGACGCGGGCCCGACCCTCGTGTCGCGCAGGGTCTCGTACGCCGCACCCCAGGGCGAGTTGGCCCAGATCAGCGCGAGCGCGGCGGCACCCAGCAGCAGGGCGCCGCCGACGGTCTCCTTGCGGAGGATGTCGGTGACCCGTTTGGTCTCGGTCCACGATCCTCGGCCGAAGATGGTCGAACCGGTGGGCTTGCTCATGGGGCTGCTCCGATAGCGGGGTCGTCTAGGGCTTGCTGATCACGGGTTGAGGTGACACCTCTTCGATCTTGAGGGGGTCACGGGGTGGGAGCCTTCGGTTGCTTCGGTGACCAGAAGGAGACCCTCCCCGTGACCCCTGACCAGATCATCCATGCTCGGCGTGCCCATGTGTTGGAGCAGGCCGCGTTGACCGACGTGACCGCGGCCTGCAAGGCCGCCGGCGTCTCGCGCACCAGCTACTACCGGTGGGTGGCCAAGGCCGAGAAGTACGGGCTGTCGGCGCTGATGCCCAAGGACCGCCGCCCGCCGGTGATGCCCAACGCGATGAGCGCCGAGGAGGTCAGCACGATCCTGGCCACCGCAGTCGCCAAGGCCACGCTCGGCGCCCGGCAGCTGGTCGACCACCTCGCCGCCGCCGGGGTGCACCGCTCGGCCTCCGGCATCCAGAAGGTGCTGCGCCGGCACAACCTGAGCACCCGCCGGCAGCGGATCGCGGCGCTGGCGTCGTTGACCGCCGCCGAGAGCGGCCAGCTGACCGACGCGGCCCTGGAAGGACCCTTCGGGTTCTGCCTGGCCGCCAGCGACCCGGGGCAGCTGGTCTGCCTGGACACCTTCTACGTCGGCAAGCTCAAGGGCGTCGGCGCGGTCTACCAGCTCACCGCGATCGACGTGGCCACCCGCTGGCTGGTCGTCCGGCTAATCGTCGGGGACAAGGGCGCGCCGGTCGCCGCTCGCTTCCTGGACCAGGTCTCCGCCGCCCTCGGCGAGATCGACGTCGAGCTGACCGGCGTGCTGACCGACAACGGCCCGGAGTTCATCGGCCGCGCATTCCGGGACCACGCCGCCGATCTCGGCATCGACCATCACCGCACCCCACCGCGCAGCCCGAACCACAACAGCGTCTGCGAACGCGTCCAGGGCACCGTGCTGCAGGAGTTCTACCGGCCCTTCTTTCACCGCGGACGAGTCGACCGAATCAGCGACCTCGACGCCGCGCTGCAGACCTGGGTCGCCGACTACAACGGCCGTCGCCGCAACCACGGCGACTACATGCGCGGCCGCAGCCCCCGACAGGTCCTGCACGCGATCACCGCCCGCAACGCCCTCTGCCAGACTCCCTGACGACAGCGCAGCCGAGCGCCCCACCTGTCACCTCGACCCGTGCTCCGGAAGGTCTAGGGGGGACCTGCCGACCAGACTTCCCGGCGCACCTCGAGACGCCTCAGAGGCTACCGGGCCAGCAGGTCCCTCACCCGACCGGTCAGGCCGCCGTCCCCGCGCGCCACGCCGTCCAGGGTGTGCACCCGCGCGGCACCGCGGATGCCGCGACACCAGCCACACGGCGTCGGCCGCGTGCAGGTCGTCCAGCGTGCCCGGCGTGACCCGGGTGGGCCAGCGCGCCTCGCTCGCCCGCGCGAACAGCCGGGCCTGCGTGGTGCCGGCGCAGGATGCCGGTCTCGGTCGGCGGGGTGTGCAGCTCGCCGCCGGCGGCCCAGACGACGGTCGACGTCGGCCCCTCCAGCAGCGAGTCCCTCGAGCGAGGTGAAGACGACGTCGTCGGCGCCCAGCCGCGTGCGCGTGCCGGAGCGCGGCCATGTTCACCGCGTAGGACAGCGTCTTCGCGCCGCCGAGCAGCCACGGGGCGCTGCGCGCGGAAGTCGGCGGGCACGCCGAGGCACAGGCTGACGACGGAGATGCCGTTCGCGCGCTGGCGCGACGACGTCGGCGGGGACGGCCGAGAGCAGCGCGAGAGCGGTCGGAGGTCGACCCTGCCGGCCGCGGGTGAGGAACAGCCGGCATGCACGCCCTCGGTGCCGCGGGCCCAGTCCGTCGAGGACGGCTCCGCCAGCGCCTGCCAGGCCGCCTCGCCGGGGTCGGCGAGCTCGAGCAGTCGCGGCCGAGCGCGCCAGCCGGGCCAGGTGCGCGGGCAGGTGCGGCGTCTGCCCGCCGACGACGGCGACCGACTCGAAGACGCCGTCGCCCCGGGCCAGACCCGGGTCGAACGCGGTCACGACCGGCTCGGTCGGCGGGCACCGCCATCGCCGCGCCGTCCCGCCAGACCGCCACCCGCCGTTCGTCGCTCACACGATCCAGCCTGCCCTACGCCGGTCCCAGCCGGCGCTGCCGGTGCCGACAGGCGGCGGCGCGCTCCAGGAGCGGCATAGGCTCGGATCGTGGCCCGAGCACTCGTCCGATCCCCAGGCGTCCGATCCTCAGGCGTCCGACACCGGACGCCCCTGGCCGAGCGGCTGCGGGCGCGCGGGCTGCGGCTGACGCCGCAGCGCGCAGCAGGTGCTGGCCGCGGTCGACGCCCTCGAGCACGGCACCCCGGAGGACGATCGGCGCCCGGCTCCGCGAGGAGGCCGGCCCCGGCGGCGCGGCCCCGGACGCCTCCACCGTCTACCGCACCCTCGAGCTGCTCGAGCGGCTCGGGCTGGTCTGGCACACCCACCTCGGCAAGGGCGCGCCGGTCTACCACGCCGCCGAGCACCCGCACCTGCACGTCGTCTGCTCCAGTCCTGCGGCGACGTCGACTCGGTCGACCCGGCCCTGCTGGACGGCGCCGCGGAACGTCTGGCGGCCGACCTGGGTTTCACGTCGACGTGGGCCACGTCGCGCTGTCCGGGACGTGCCGCGCGTGCCGCGAACGAGCCAGGGAAGAAGGAAGCCGCATGAGCGCCGCACTCCTGTCCCGCCTGCCCGGTGGCGTGGTCCGCCGAGGGCGGCGCGGTGGCGGCCCACTACGGCGACCCGCTGCGCGAGCAGCGCGCCGCTCGCCGAGGGCGCGGGCCTGGTCGACCGCAGCGACCGCGACGTCCTCGCCGTCCCCGGCGCCGACCGGCTGTCCTGGCTGCACAGCCTCACCAGCCAGCACCTCGACCGGCTCGCCGACGGCGACCGGCACCGAGGCGCTGGTCCTCTCGCCGCAGGGGCACGTGGAGCACCACCTGGTGCTGGCCGACCTCGACGGGACGACGTGGGCCGACGTCGAGCCCGGCACCGGTGCGGCGCTGCACACCTTCCTCGACCGGATGCGGTTCATGCTTCGCGTCGAGCCGGCGCTGGTGACCGACGAGTGGGCCGTGCTGCTGCCCTCGTCGGGCCGCGGGCGCCGAGGTGCTGACCGCGGCCGGCCTGCCGGCGCCCGAGCAGCCGTACGCAGGTCGCGGCCACGGACGGCGGCTTCGTGCGCCGCATGCCGGGCCGATCGGCGACGGCGTCGCGCCGTGTTCGACCTGCGTGCGTGCCCGCGGGCCGGCTGCGGCGCGGTCGCCGACCGGCTGCTCGCCGCCGGGGCGCGCGCCCGCCGGCTTCGACGCCTACGAGGCGCTGCGCGTCGAGGCCCGCCGTCCGCGGTTCGGCGTCGACACCGACCACCGCACCATCCCGAACGAGCTGCAGTGGCTGCGCACCGCCGTCCACCTGGACAAGGGCTGCTACCGCGGCCAGGAGACGGTGGCGCGGGTGCACAACCTGGGCCGGCCGCCGCGCCGGCTGGTGCTGCTGCACCTCGACGGCGTCAGCGAGGTGCTGCGCCGAGCCCGGCACGCCGGTGCTGGCCGGGCACCCGCGAGGTCGGCCGGGTCGGCACCGTCGTCCGGCACTACGAGCTCGGCGTGATCGCCCTGGCCCTGGTCAAGCAGTCGGTCGCGATGGACGCGGCGCTCACCGTCGGCGGATGCGGCCGCCGCGATCGACCCCGACGACGCCCGGCCGCGGACGCCGACGACACCCAGGCCGCGGCCCGGGAGCGCGTGCGCGCCGTCCGGTCTGCCACGATCGGCCGGTGACCGCCGCCACCCTGATCACCGTCGCCCCCACGGGCGCGGAGTCGGCGAAGGCCGACGTCCCGGCGCTGCCGGTGACCGTCGAGGAGATCGTCGCCACCGCGCGGGACTGCCAGGCGGTGGGCGCGTCGGTGATCCACCTGCACGTCCGCGACGCCGAGACCCGGCCGACGCTCGACCTCGGCCGGGTGCGCGAGGTGGTCGCCGCGCGTGCGCGAGAACACCGACCTGGTCGTGCAGCTGTCCAGCGGCGGGGCGGTCACCGACCCGTTCGACGCGCGCCTCGCCGTCCTCGATGCCGCAGCCCGACGCGGCCTCGCTGACGCTGGGCACGGTCAACTTCGGCCGCGACGTGTTCAGCAACCCCTGGGACCTCATCGTCGAGCTGCACACGCAGATGCAGCAGCGCGGCATCGTGCCCGAGTACGAGGTCTTCGACCTCGGCCACCTGGCCACGCTGCAGCGGCTGCTCGACAAGCACGGCCCTCCGCACGGTGGGCACGTGCACGTCGACCTGGTCATGGGCGTGCCCGGCGGCATGCCCGGCACGCGCAGGCGCTGGCCGCCTGCCTCGCCGCACCTGCCGGACGGCGCGACCTTCGCCGCCACCGGCGTCGGCCGGACGTCGCTGCCGGTGATGCTCGCCGCGCTGTCGGCCGGTGGCCACCTGCGGGTGGGCATGGAGGACACGCTCACCTACGCTCCCGGCGAGCCGGTCCGCGACAACGCCCAGCTGGTCGCCCGCGCCGCCGGGCTGGCCCGCATCGCCCAGCGCCCGCCGATGACCCCCGACGAGGCCCGGAGCTGCTCGGCATCACCCGTTCCGACCGTGGAGGCGAACCCGATGAGCCCGAAGCCGACGCCCGCCGGCGGCGCCACCGTCGACGCGCTGCTCGACCCGGCCTTCCTCGACGGCGTGGCCCACGCAGCCCATGGCCGAGGTGCGCCGGCTGCGCCGTCAGGCCGAGCAGGAGGAGGTCAACCTCTCCTACACCCGCCGGCTGCTGCAGGGCCGGCTCGACATCGTGCGCCGCGAGCTGCAGCGCCGCGCCGAGAACGACGGCCGTTCGCTGGTCGACCTGCTGCCCGAGATCCTCTCGGAGAAGGGCCGCGGTCCGGCGCACGGCCTGGGCCGGCACCAGACCGTGCAGCCGCACGACCCGGAGGACTACGAGTCCTGGGTCAACTCGCTGACGCCCGGGCATCGACGTCTCCGACGTCGCCGACCTGCCCGACGCCAAGCTGGAGAAGGCCGCCCGGGCGCTGGCCGAGGCCGAGAAGGGCCTGTCCGAGCGGCGACGCGGCGTGCAGCAGGTGATGGACGCGCTCGCCGCCGAGCTCGGCCGCCGCTACCGCGACGGCGAGGCCGACGTCGCCGCGCTGCTGGCCGACGAGGGGCGGTGACGGGCCTGCCGTCCTGGCCCGACAACCCGGTCCTGGTCGAGGTCTGGCGCTCCGGGTTCCTCGAGTCGGTGCACCGCGGGTCGCTCGTCGTCCTGGATGCCGACGGCGAGGTGCTGGTCGCCGCGCGGCGCCGTCGACCGGCCGATGCTGCCGCGCTCGTCCAACAAGCCGGTGCAGGCCACCGCGCTGCTCGGCAGCCGGCTGGGCGCCGCGCTCGGGCGAGGAGCTGGCCATCGGGGCCGGCTCGCACAGCGGCGAGGACGCGTCACCGGGATCTGGCGGCCGCGATGCTGGCCGCCGTCGGCCTCTCGGCCCGACGACCTGGGCTGCCCGCCGGCGCTGCCGCTGCACGAGCCGACCCGGGCGCGCTGGCTGGTCGAGGGCCGGGCGTCCCGAGCGGCTGGCCATGAACTGCTCCGGCAAGCACGCCGCGATGCTGTCGGCGTGCGTGGCCGCGGGCTGGCCGACGAAGGGCTATCTGGAGCGCGACCACCCGCTGCAGCAGGCGATCGAGGCGCGGCTGGCCGAGGCGGCGGGCGAGCCGGTGACCGCCGTCGTCGTCGACGGCTGCGGTGCCCCGCAGCACGCGCTGTCCCCGACCGGGCTGGCCCGCGGAGTGCTCTCCCTCGTCCAGGCGCCGGAGGGCTCGCCGGGACCGGTCGGTCGCCGACGCCATGCGCGCGCACCCCTGGTTCGTCGCCGGCACCGGCCGCGAGGACACCGACCTGATGGCGGCCGTCCCCGGGCTGCTCGTCAAGGGCGGTGCGGACGGCGTGCACGTGGCCGCGCTGCCCGGCTGCCGGTGCCGTCGCGCTGAAGCTCGACGACGGCGGCGACCGCGGCCGCACCCCGGCGCTCTGCGCCGGCCTGCGGCGTGCTCGGCGTGCGCCGAGGACCTGCTCGCGCCGTGGTTGCTGACACCCGTGTCCGGCGGTGACGGCGTGGTCGGCGAGGTACGTCCGGCGGCTCCGCTGGCCTCCTGACCTGGTGGGACGGCTGTGACAGGGGTCACGCTCGGTCTGCTAGCAGTTCCGCTTGCAGGAGCTAGCACCGTCGACTACGTGTCGTCCCATGCAGACACCCGGGTGAGTTCGTCCGCGAGCAGGTGACCACGGTCCGCGAGAAGGTGGACCGCGTCGCCGGCAGCGTGGCGGAGTCGGTCGCCGAGGCGCCCAGCGTCACCGCCGTCAGCTCGCAGGTGGGCGACTTCATCCGCGAGCAGCGCAGTGCCGCGCAGGTCTCCCTGCGCGAGCTGGCCCGCACCGCCGGCGTCAGCAACCCGTACCTGTCCCAGGTGGAGCGGGGCTCCGCAAGCCGTCGGCGGAGATCCTCGCGGCGATCGCCCGGGGCCTGACGATCTCGGCCGAGACGCTCTACGAGCAGGCCGGGATCCTCGACCGGCGGTCCGGCAACACCGACACCGTCGCGGCGATCCGTGCCGACGACGCGCTGTCCGAGCGGCACAAGGCCGTCCTGCTGGAGCTCTACGAGACCTACGTCCGCGAGCACACGGCCGCGCAGGTCACTGCGCCGGCACCCCAGACTTCCCCGGCCACCCGGTCACCCCGTTCCGGCGAGGCCGTGCCCACCCCCGACCCAAGGAGTCAGCATGACCGCCACCCAGACCGTCAAGCACTACGGCGAAACCGCCGTGACCACCGGCCGCACCGTCGCCGAGCAGCTCGTCGAGCGCTCGCGCACCCCGGTCCTGGCCGCCGTCGGCGCCGGTGACCTGGCCGTCGAGCGGGCCCTCGCCGTCGCTCGGCACCGTTCCGCTCGCGGCCGAGGCGCTGCCGGGCGAGGCCCAGGTCCAGGCCGACCTGGCCGCCAAGGAGGCCCGTACCCGGGCCACCGAGGCCGCCGCCACCGCCCGCACCCGCGCGCACGCCGTCGCCGGGCAGCTGACGCACGGCTACCCGCCCCGACACCGTCCTCGGCGCCGTCTCCGGCATCGTGGGCACCGCCCGCGAGCAGGTCGAGGCCCTCGCCGAGCGCGGCGCCGTGGTCGTCGACGAGCTGCGTCGCCAGCCCGGTTTCCGCAAGGTCGTCCGTCGCGCCGAGCGCGCCGTCGACACCGTCGAGGACGCTCTGGAGGACATCCTCGAGGAGACCGCCGAGACCGTCGTCGAGGCCTCGAACAAGGTGACCTCGGTCGCGCAGAAGACCAAGGCGCGTACGGTCAAGGCCACCGCCAAGGCGGAGGCGAAGGCCGAGGAGGCCGCCGACTCCGCCAAGGAGACCGTGACCTCGGTCGAGAAGCCGGCCGCGAAGCCGGTGGCGGCCAAGCCCACCTCCGCTGAGGCGACGGCGGCCAAGACGGCGGTCAAGGCACCGGCCAAGGCGCCGGCCCCGGCGACGGCCCCGGCGACGACTACCGCGACGACCCCGCGGAAGACGAGCTCGGCCGCGAAGAAGGCGCCGGCCCGCACCACCAAGCGCACCGACCCGACCGCGGTGCCCGCCAAGAAGAACTGACGTCCGCCGCAGGACTGAACGCGAGAGGGCCAGAACCGGACCGGTTCTGGCCCTCTCGCGTTCATCGTGTCCCGCTCGAACCGGTGAGATCCCGCGTGGCCGGGCCGGCTCACGACCTCCGGCGAGTACCGTGATCGCATGGCGGGCTTCGACGCGTTGCTGCTCCTGCTCCTCAAGTGGGCGACCGTCGGTCTCGCAGGCTGGGCACTGGTGGACGCGCTGACCCGTCCGGCGTCCGCGTTCGTCGCCGCCGGCAAGCTGACCAAGCCGGCCTGGGGGGCGATCACCGGCCTGGCGCTGGTCTTCGCCTACCTCAGCCCGGCGCTGCACCTGTTGTGGATCGCGGCCTCGATCGCCGGGGTCGTCTACCTCGTCGACGTCCGGCCCGCCGTGCGGGGGCTGCAGCGAGGCAACAACAACCCCTGGTGACGCCCGTTCGGGGTCGGTTCAGTAGTCGGCCGGGATGAGGATCCACAGCAGCAGGTAGGCCAGGAACTGCGGGCCCGGCAGGATGCACGAGAGCACGAACGCCCACCGCAGACCTGATCGGGACAGGCCGTAGCGCCGCGCGATGCCGGCGCAGACCCCGCCGATCACCTTGTGCTGCATGTCGCGGCGGAGGCGGTACGCAGGCGCGGTCATGACGCCGACCCTACGGTGGTCGCGTGCGACTGGCTGCCCTGCGCGGGGACATCACCCGCGTCGACGTCGACGTGATCGTCAACGCGGCCAATCCGGGGCTGCTCGGCGGCGGGGGAGTGGACGGCGCCATCCACCGGGCCGGGGGGTCGTCGATCCTGGCCGAGTGCCGGGTGGTCAAGGAGCGGCTGCCGGGTGGACTGCTGCCGCGCGGGCAGGCGGTCGCCACCACCGCGGGCCGGCTCCCCGCCCGCTGGGTGGTGCACACGGCGGGGCCGATCTGGACGGCGTCGCAGGACCGTTCGGCCGTGCTGCGCTCCTGCTACACCGAGAGCCTGCACGTGGCCGACCGGCTCGGCGCCGGCAGCGTCGCCTTCCCGGCCATCTCGGCCGGGGTCTACGGGTGGCCCGTCGACGACGCCGCGCGGCAGGCGGTCGCCGGTGTCCGGGCGGCGCGCGTCGAACTCGTCACCGAGGTGCGGTTCGTGCTCCACGACGAGGCCGCACTGGCCGCCTTCGAGGCGGCGCTGGCGGAGGCCGCTGGGTAGCGGCGGATGCTGCCGGGGATCGTCAGGCGCCGACGCGGCCGGCGGTCCGCTCGACGTGCGTGCGCATGATGTCCTCGGCCGCGGCGACGTCGCGCCGGCGGACGGCGTGCACGAAGTCCAGATGCTCGCGGGCTCCCCGGTGGCCCATCAGCGGCTCGGCGATCTTCGCTTCCTTCAGCGACATGAGCAGCGGGCCGTGGAAGCTCTGCACGAGCATCTCGATGGCCGCGTTGTGCGTGCAGGCCGCCACCCGCACGTGGAACTCCGCCGACATCTCCATCGTGTAGCGCTCGTCGCCCAACGCGGTCTGCTGCTCCTCGCAGAGGCGCTCGAGGGCCACGAGATCGTCCTCGGTCGCGCGCTCCACGACCAGGGGGACGATACCGAGCTCGAAGACCATGCGGGCCTCGGTGACCTCGCTGGCGGTGAGCGGGCTCAGCTGCAGCAGGTCGGCCAGGCCTTCGCCGAGCCGGGCGCTCGTGGGGGAGGTGACGAAGGCGCCGCCGCGGGCGCCGACGCGGACGTCGATCAGGCCGCCGGCCTCGAGCACGCGCAGCGCCTCGCGCACCGTCACGCGGCTGACGCCGAACCGTTCGCACAGGTCGCGCTCGGAAGGCAGCCGGTCACCGGCCCGCAGCCGGCCCTGCCGGATGAGCTGGCGGATCTGGTCGACGATGACCTGGGACACCCGACCGACGCTGACCGCACTGAACAGGTCGGCGCCGTTGGTCGCCGCGTCCTCCGCGGTTGCCGGCATCCCGTTCATACTCGACTCCACGAGTGCGAGTCTTGCACGGGATAGTGAACCGTCCTATGGATTCCGCCATTAGGGTCCGACCAATGGACCACAGTTCAGCGAACTCCCTGGCCGGACGCCGGCTGCTTCTCGCCAACGCCTGTCGCATCCTCGGCGCCCGAGGGCTGGCCGAGGACGTGCTGGGGCACATCAGCGTGCGCACCGGCCCCGACCGCATCCTGATCCGCTGCCGCGGCCCGCGCGAGGAGGGGCTGTTCCTCACCCAGCCCGCCGACGTCCGCGAGGTCGACCTCGACGGTCGAGCCGCCGACGGCGAGGACCTCGGCGGCTGGTCGGTGCCCAACGAGCTGCCGATCCACGCCGAGGTGCTGCGAGCCCGTCCGGACGTCGACGCCGTCGTCCACTGCCACCCGCCGTCGGTGCTGATGGCCGGGCTGGAGGATGTCCCGCTGCGCGCGGTGTTCGGCGCGTACCACATCCCGGCCGCCCGGATGGCCCTCGAGGGAGTGCCGGTCTACCCGCGGTCGGTGCTGGTCCGTCGTCCCGAGCTGGGCCGGGAGGTCGCTGCGGCGCTGGGGGACAAGTCGGTGCTGGTGATGCGCGGCCACGGCATCACCGCGGTCGGCTCCGGCGAGCACGCCGTCGAGCAGGCCGTCGTCCGTGCCCTCGCCCTCGACGTGCTGGCGCGGGTGTCGGTCGAGTCGGCCCGCCTCGGCGGCACCGCGGCCGAGTTGTCGCCGGAGGACGTCGCCGAGCTGCCCGACCTCGGCGGCTCCTTCAACGACGTGATGATGTTCCGCCACCACCTCGCCCGTCTCCGCCACGAGGGACTCCTGCTCTCGTGACGTGACCCGCGAGATCTGCACACTCGTACGTATCACGGCCCCGATGCGTACGAGTGTGCAGATCTCGCCGAGGTCTCTTGGTTGCGGATGTTTAGTCGCGGATGTCCTGGAGGAACCACTCGGTCGGGATCTCGCGGCCCAGGCCGCGGTCGCGGGCGAGCTCGTAGATCAGCCCGGCGACGGCGAAGAACTGCGCGCCCTGGACGTTGCCCCGCTCGGAGAAGGTGATCTGGTCGGCCGACGTGCGCACCGGCTCGCCGCGCAGCACGTCCTCGTAGGACACCTGGCGCACGTCCTCCGGTGGGCGGCGGATCCGCCCGTGCGTGTGTTCGGCCCACACCGGGCTGTCGGGCACGGCGCGGTAGGCGAGGAACTCGTCGGTCGGCTGCCAGTCGGGGTCGTTGATCGGCGGCGGGCACGTGCCCAGCCGCAGCCAGACGTCGTACCGCTCGCGGGCCCGCTTGTCCGGCTTGCCGCCGATCGAGGTCACGTGGGTACCCGGCTCCAGCCAGTCACCGATGATCACCTCGGACGCCGAGTCGGTGCAGCCGGTGACCACGTCGGCGCCACGGAAGGCCTCGCGAGGCTCGTCGACGGCGACCACGTCGATGCCGTAGCGCTCGCTGGTCTCCGCGGCGTAGCGCTCCCGGTTGGCCGGTGTCGGGCTGTACACCTGGACCCGCTCCAGCGGCCGGACCTGCAGCAGCGCCTCCAGGTGCGTGCGGGCCATGCCGCCGGAACCCAGCATGCCCAGGACCCGGGCGTCCGGCCGTGCGGCCAGGTTCGTGCCGATCGCGGAGTCGGCGCCCACGCGCATGTGCTGCAGGACGCCGTCGTTGAGCAGTGCCAGAGGTTCGCCGGTGCGGGTCGACAGCAGCAGCACCATCCCGAAGTAGGTGCCCGGCTGCATGCAGTACTTCTCCTGCGTACGCGTGCCGCCGTACTCGACCTCGGTCAGCACGTCGGACTTCATGCGGATCGCGTAGTAGCCGCTGCTGACCGACCCGCCCTCCATGGTTCCCCACTGGTAGACCTGGGAGTCCGTGCCGGTCGGGAAGCGCATGTCGATGCGCGGGCGGCAGAGTGTGGTCCCGTCGGCCAGGCCGCGGTAGGAGCGGTCCAGGACGTCGAGCACGTCGGACATGCGCAGGACGTCGGTGGTGACGTCGTTGCCGATCAGCAGCACGGGGCCTCCGAGAGTCGTCAGGGTGCGGGAGCAGGTGGCGTCGGGGCGGCGGCTGCGGTCGCGGCGGCCACGTCCGCCTGGTCGCGCTTGCGCAGCCGGCGCAGCGTGGGCAGCAGGGCGAGTGCGACCAGGAGCGGGACGAGCCCGCTGACCAGCATCCCGATGCGCGAGTTGAACTGCTCGCACACCCAGCCGATCATCGGCCCGCCGAACGGCGTGCTGCCCATGAAGACGATCGCGTGCAGGGCGATCACCCGGCCCTGCATCGACGGTTCGGCGCCGAGCTGGAGCAGCACGCGAGCGAGGGTGTTGAACGAGATGTTGGCGATGCCCAGGCCCACCAGCAGGCCGAGCGCGACGATCAGTCCGGGGGCGCCGGCGATCAGCATGCTGATGACGGCGAAGGCGGCAGCCGAGAGCAGCATCGACCACGCGGTCACCCGCTCCCGTGCGGCGGTGCCCAGCGCCCCGATGACCGCGCCGGCCCCCAGTGCGGAGGTCAGCCAGCCGTAGGTCTCCGCGCCGCCGCCCAGTGCGTCCCGGGCGAACAGCGGCAGGACCACGCGGAAGTTCTGGCCGAACAGGGCCACCACCGCGACGAGGATCAGACAGGCCCGCAGCTCGGGCTTGCCCCACACGTACCGCAGCCCCTCGAGGGCCTGGCCGCGCTTGCGCGGCAGAGGTTGGGCGCGCTTGAGCTCGCTGACGTCGATCCGGAACAGGCTGATCAGGACGGCGATGAAGGACACCGCGTTGATGGCGAAGGCGGCACCGCTGCCCACCCAGGCGATCAGCAGACCGGCCACCGCCGGGCCGACCAACCGGCCGGTGTTGTGGATCGTGGAGTTCAGCGACTGGGCGTTGACGAAGTCCTCCGGGCCCACCATCTCGGTGACGAAGGCCTGGCGGGCCGGGACGTCCAGGACCGTGACCAGACCGAGTCCGCCGGCCAGCGCGAAGACCATCCACAGCTCGACCCAGCCGGTCAGCGTGAGGACGGCGAGAGCCGCCGCGAGCACCGCGCTGATCGCCTGCGTCGTCATGATGACCTTGCGCCGGTCCAGCCGGTCGACCAGAACCCCGCCCCACAGCCCGAGGAAGAGCATCGGCAGCGCCTGGAGGGCAACGGCGACGCCGACGGCGACCGCGGAGTCGGAGAGCTCGAGCACCAGCCAGTCCTGGGCCACCCGCTGCATCCAGGTACCGATGACGCTGACGGCGTGCCCGGCGAAGAAGGTCCGGTAATTGGGCACCTGCAGCGACCGGAACATCCGTGCGCGGGTGCTCCTGGGCTCCTCGTCGGGAGCCGTCTCTCCCGTGCCCTCCGTGGTGGTCGCCGATGGTGCCTGTCGGAACCGGGCCCACCGGAGCTGCACAGGGCCTCCCTTGACTGCTGGTCTGAAGGTATTACCTTAGGACCTCAGACGTGACATCCCCCACGTCATGCATCACGTCGAGGAGACGCTCATCGTGGCCGAGCGCCGCACGGACCCGGCACACCGCGACCCGGTGCGCCGAGCCTGGGTGTCGGTCCCAAGCGACGCAGCCGCCCCGCGACGGCGCGTCGGCACAGGTGGCGCGCACCACATGCGCTGCACTCTCCGCCGAGCACGGACCGCGTCCGAAGGGGTCGCGTAACAGTCACGTAACGGTCGGCCGAATGGTTAGACCTTCAGACATCCGCTGTGTTCACTGCATCACACCGCACACCGGAGAGCTCGGCTCTCTGCCCCAGGTTCCCGGGCCACCCGGCCCCGTCCTCGCTGGAGAGGCACTCATGCAGCACCGCATCCGCGTCCCGCTCACCGCGCTCGCCGCCGTCACCCTGCTGGCGGCCTGCGGCGGTTCGCCCACGTCGTCGTCCGGCTCGGACGGCGAGGGCAACGGTCGGGAGGACTCCGACCTCGCTGTCGCCGCGGCCGAGGCCTACGACAAGTTCAACGGCATGTCGGGCCAGGAGCGCACCGACGAGCTCGTCGCCTGCGCCGAAGAAGAAGGCCAACTCAACGTCTACACGTCCAACACGGACATGGACGACCTGATCGACGTCTTCACCGACGAGTACGACATCGAGGTCAACAACTACCGCGCCGGATCCGAGACGGTCCTGCAGCGCCTCCTGCAGGAGGACGAGGCCGGCTACTACGGCGCCGACGTCTTCGAGACCAACGCGCTCGAGCTCGGTGTCGCCGACCAGGAGGGGCTGCTCTACCCCTACGAGAGCGAGTTGCGTGACTCCGTCCTCGAGGCCGGCCGCAAGGCCGAGGGCTGGACGGCCACCCGGTTCAACGCCTTCGTCGTGGGCTGGAACACCGACAAGGTCAAGCCCGGCGAGGAGCCGACGACGATCGAGGAGCTCGCGGAGCCCGAGTGGAAGGGCCGCATCTCGATGGAGGTCGGCGACGTCGACTGGTTCGCCGCGCTGCACGACTACTACGTCGACGAGCAGGGCTGGAGCGAGGAGGAGTACACCGACTTCATGACCCGCCTGGCGTCGAACTCCCAGGTCGTCAAGGGCCACACCGTCCAGGGTGAGCTGCTCTCGGCCGGCCAGTTCGACGTCGGCGTCTCGCTCTACAGCCACACGGTCGACAAGGCGGCCGACGGCGGCGCTCCCGTCGCCTGGATCCCCGAGAGCGGCGTGCCGGTGCAGCCGATCGTCACCCGCCCCAACGGCATCGGCCTGGTCAAGACCGCCACCAACCCCTGCGCCGCGATGCTGTTCGTCGACTTCGAGCTGACCGGCGGCCAGGAGGTCTTCAAGGAGGCCTTCCGCATCGGCTCGGTCGAGGGCACCGACAACCCGCTGGCGCAGTTCGAGACCTACGCGGTGCCCGAGGAGAAGCTGCTCGAGGACCCGGACACCTGGAACAAGGCCTACGAGGACGTCGTCGCCAACGGCCAGGCGGTCGGATGACCTCCCGGCACCTGTCTTTCCGCACCATCCCCAGCTACGAGAGAGTGAGCACATCCATGCGGAAGCCCCGCACCCTCGCCCGCACCGCCGTCGCGGCCGGCGCGGTCCTGGTCCTCGCCGCGTGTGGCGGCAGCCCGACGTCGTCGGACTCCGGCAGCGGCAACGACAACGCGGACAGCGGCCCCACCGAGGCCGAGCAGCTGTACGAGGAGATCGCCGGCCTCTCCGGCCAGGAGCGGCGTGACCGCCTGGTCGAGCTCGCCGCCGAGGAGGACGGCCTCAACCTCTACACCTCGATGAACGCCGGCATGGTCGACGAGGTCGCCTCCGCGTTCGAGGACGAGTTCGGCATCGAGCCCAGCGTGTACCGCGCGGGTTCCGAGACGATCCTGCAGCGCATCCTGCAGGAGCAGGACGCCGGCTTCCCCGGCAACGACGTGGTCGAGACCAACGGCAGCGAGCTCGGTGCGCTCCAGCAGGAGGGCGTCATGTCCCAGTGCGCCAACCCGGAGCTGATCGAGCAGGTGCCCGAGGCCGGCCGGTCCGAGAGCTGGATCGCCACCCGGTTCAACCTGTTCGCACCGAGCTGGAACACCAACATCATCTCCGACCCGCCGCAGACGTGGGAGGACCTGGCCGACCCGAAGTACGACGGTCAGCTCGCCCTCGAGCTCGGTGACTACGACTGGTACATGGGCCTGACCGACTACTGGCTGGAGCAGGGCAAGAGCCAGGAGGAGATCGACCAGCTCTTCGCCGACATGGTCGACGGCGGCATCGTCGTCAAGGGCCACACCGTCATGGGCGAGCTGATGAGTGCCGGCCAGTACGGTCTCGCGGCGTCGAACTACTCCTACATCGTCGAGGCGATGGCGGCCGACGGCGCACCGGTCGAGACCCAGCCCTACGTCGAGCCGCTGATCGCTCGGCCCAACGGCGGCAGCTGCATGAAGAACGCCGCCAACCCGGCCACGGCCATGCTCTTCATGGACTGGCTGCTCGAGGAGGGCCAGGAGGTCATCGCCGCCGAGGGCGCCAGCCCGTCGATCGCCGAGGGCGGTGCGGACGCGGAGCTCTACGCGATCGACGGCGAGAAGCTCCTGAACGAGGGCCAGGAATGGAGCACCAAGTACGACGAGCTGCTCCAGGGCGCCGAGACGATCGGATGATCCCCGCCGGGGCGGCGCCGTGGATCTTCACGGTGCCGCCCCGGTTCGGCGTCCACCCCGGTGGCCGCCATCCCGCATCACGCAGACCCCCCAGACCTGATCGAGGAGCTTTCCCCCGATGACGCTGACCAGCCCTCCGGTACGGGCCGAGGAGCGGACCGAGCCGACCGGCTCGCCGACCGCCTCGGGTCCTCGGAGGAAGCTGCCACTCTCGCCCCAGTTCTTCATCCTCGCCGCGGTCGCCGCAGCGATCGGCTACCTCGCGCTCGTGCCGCTGGTCCGGCTGCTCTGGGGGACGTTCCTCCCGGACGGCGCCCTCGACCTCTCCGCCTTCGACCGCGCCTACAGCGGTGGCCGGATGGGCGAGCTGTTCGGCAACTCGCTGGCCTTCGCCGGTGGCGCCGCGATCCTGTCGCTCACCGTGGGCACCACGCTGGCCTACCTCAACGTCCGGACGGCGGTGCCGTTCAAGGCGCTGTTCTTCGCCGCGTCGATCGTGCCGCTGATCGTCCCCGGCATCCTCTACACGGTCTCCTGGATCTTCCTGGCCAGCCCGCAGATCGGTCTGCTCAACGAGGCGACGAACGCCCTGTTCGGCGTCCGGCCGTTCGACATCTTCACCATCTGGGGAATGATCTGGGTCGACGGGCTGCACTCGTCGCCGATCGTCTTCCTGCTGATGGTGGCGGCGTTCCGGTCGATGGACCCCTCGCTCGAGGAGTCGGCGCTGATGTCGGGTGCCACCCGGCTGCAGGCGCTGCGCAAGGTCACCCTGCCCCTGGTCAAGCCGGCGCTGCTCGGCGCGGTGCTGGTCATCCTGATCACCAGCCTCGAGTCCTTCGAGGTGCCGGCGCTGCTCGGCCTGCAGAACGGCATCTACGTCTTCACCAGCCGCATCTACTTCATCCTGCGCAGCTACCCGGTCGACTACGGCGGCGCCGGCGCCCTGGCGGTCAGCCTGCTGGCCATCGCGGTCATCGGCGTGGCCATGAGCCGGTTCCTGGTGGGCCGGGGGAGCAAGACGTACCAGACGGTCACCGGCAAGGGCTTCCGCCCGCGGCCGATGGACCTCGGCAAGTGGAAGCCGGTCGTCGGCGGCGGCATCCTCGTCTACTTCTTCGTGACCGTGGTCGGCCCGCTGCTGGTGCTGCTCTACGCGGCGCTGCTGCCCTTCTACCAGTCACCGAGCATCGAGGCGTTCCAGTCGTTCTCCCTCGCCAACTTCGAGCAGGTGTTCAACATGCGCACGGCCGGCCGTGCGCTGCGGAACAGCTTCATCCTCGGGATCGGCGCGGCGACGATCGTCATGACCCTGATGGCGCTCGCCGCCTGGATCACCGTCCGGTCGAAGATCCCCGGCCGCGGGGTGCTCGAGCAGCTGAGCTTCGTGCCGCTGGTGATCCCCGGCATCGTGCTCGGCCTGGCGCTGATCTTCGTGTACCTGCGCAGCCCGGTGCCGATCTACGGGACGATCTTCATCCTGCTGATCGCCTACTGCACGAAGTACATGCCCTACGGCATGCGCTACGCGACGACGTCGATGACCCAGATCTCCAGCGAGCTGGAGGAGTCGGCGATGGTCAGCGGGGCCAGTTGGTGGACGACGTTCCGACGGGTGCTGCTGCCGCTGCTCTCGCCGGGGATCATGGCCGGCTTCGTCTACATCCTCGTCGTCAGTTTCCGGGAGCTCTCCAGCTCGATCCTGCTCTACAGCCCCGGCACCGAGGTGCTCTCGATCCTGATGTGGGAGCAGTTCGAGAACGGCTCGTTCAACGTGCTGGCCGCCATCGGCGTGCTCATGGTGCTGGCCCTCATGGTCATGGTGACCATCGCCTACAAGCTCGGCGCGAAGGTCGGTCTGCGTGAGGACTGAGCCGATTTCCTCCCCCCTGCTGCCCGCACTCGCGTAACGGTCGGAAAGGACCAAGGACCACCCCATGCTCACCATCGATCACCTCGTCAAGACCTACGTCGGCGACAAGGGCAAGAAGGGCCAGGGGCCCACGACCGTCAACGCCATCGACGACGTGAGCTTCGAGGTCAAGGAGGGCGAACTGTTCACCCTCCTCGGCCCCTCCGGCTGCGGAAAGACGACGACGCTGCGCTCGATCGCCGGCCTCGAGAAGCCCGACAGCGGCCGGATCACCGTCGGGGACCGCGTGATGTTCTCCTCCGGCGGCACCGGCAACGGGCGCAACGTCAACATGCCCGCCAACCAGCGCGGTCTGGGCATGGTGTTCCAGTCCTATGCCATCTGGCCGCACATGACGGTGTTCGACAACGTCGCCTTCCCGCTGCAGGTCCGCAAGCGCTCCGAGCGGCCGGGCAAGAAGGAGATCCGCGAGCGTGTCGAGCGCGTGCTCGACACCATGGAGCTCTCCGAGCAGATCGACCGGCAGGCCACCAAGCTCTCCGGTGGTCAGCAGCAGCGCCTGGCGCTGGCCCGCGCGCTGGTCATCCAGCCGCCGCTGCTCCTCCTCGACGAGCCGCTGTCCAACCTCGACGCGAAGCTGCGCGAGTCACTGCGCTTCGAGCTCAAGCGGCTGCAGCGCGAACTGGGCATCACCTCTGTCTACGTGACCCACGACCAGGTGGAGGCCCTCGCGCTGTCCACCCACATCGCCGTCATGCGGCAGGGCAAGGTCGTCCAGCTCGGCAAGCCGCGCGAGATCTACATGGAGCCGGCCAACCGGTTCGTCGCCGAGTTCATCGGGACGTCGAACTTCATCCCCGGCACCATCGGCGAGGCCACGGGCGAGCACCACAGCGTCGAGACGGCCGAGGGCCGGCTCTTCCTGGACCCTGCGGACAAGCTGACGGTGGGCACGGAGGTGGTCGTCTCCATCCGTCCGGAGGCGGTCGACCTGACCCTGCACAGCCGGCCGGGCGTCGCCAACGAGTGGCACGGCACCGTGGTCACCCGGGCGTTCCTCGGCGACTCGGTCGACCACGTGGTCACCGTCGGCAAGCAGGAGATGCGGGCGCGCACGAACCCCGACGTCTCGATCGAGCCGGGCACCCAGGTCTACCTGCAGCTGGACCCGTCGAAGATCTCCCTCGTCCCGGTCGGCTGAGGTGGCGTTGCCGGAGGTTCTGAAGAACCGGGACTTCAACCTCTACTGGTCGGGGGTCATCCTCAGCCAGATCGGCGTGCGCGGCACCATCGCGGCCAACCTGTACCACGTCTACGCGCTGACCGACTCGATCGCCTACACCGGCCTCGTCGGGGCCGGTCAGGCGGTCGCCCTGCTGCTGCTCAGCCCGCTGGGCGGGGCGCTGGCCGACCGCTTCGACCGGCGCCGGCTGCTGCAGGCGGCCCAGGCCGTGTCGCTCGTCGTCGCGCTGGCCCTCACCGTGCTGACCTACAGCGGCGCGGTGGAGGCGTGGCACATCGTGCTGACGGTGCTGCTGTCCACGGCCGCGGCGACGTTCGACCAGCCGGCGCGGCAGGCGCTGATCCCGGCGCTGGTCGGCAAGCGGCTGATCGGCGAGGCCATCGCGCTGCTCAACCCGTCGCGCGAGGTGGCGGTGCTGTTGGGCCCGCTCATCGCGGGTGTGCTCATCGCGGTCGACGGCCCCGGGTTGATGTACGCGTTCAACGTGCTCACGCACGTGGTGCTGATCGTCGTCCTGGTGTTCGTCCGGGTACCCCGGCTGGAACCCAAGGGGGCGGCGGCCGGGTCGATCTTCGGCAGCATCGCCGAGGGCGCCCGGTACGTGATACGCCGGCCGCTGATCACCAGCCTCATGGCGCTGGACCTCTCGGCGACGGTGCTGTCGGCCTACCGGGTCCTCCTGCCGGCCCTCGCCGCGGACGTGCTGATGGTGGGGCCGACGGGCTACGGCGTGCTGGCCGCCGCGCCGTCGGCCGGCGCGCTCATCGCCACGTACACGATCTTCCGGGTGGTCCGGGACTCGCGTCGGCAGGGCAAGGTGCTGCTGGCGGCGACCTTCCTCTACGGGATCGCGGCGATCGCGCTCGCGCAGTCGCCGGTGATCTGGTTGGCGGTCGGTGCCGCGCTCCTGCTGGGCTCGTTCGACGCGATGGCGACCACCATCCGGCACGCGGCGGTCCAGATCGACACCCCGGACGAGATCCGCGGCCGGGTGACGGCCTTCTACCAGATGTCCTCCCGCGGCGGCCCGGCCATCGGCGACATGGCGATGGGCGCCTTCGCCGGTCTGGTCGGGCCGGTGGTGGCCCTCACGATCGGCGGTTTCGGACCGATCCTCGTGGCCCTCGGCTTCGCCTCCCGGCCCAACCGGGTGCGCGACTACCAGGGCGTCGTCGACGACGACGAGGGGGCGCCGGTCGAACCGGTCGCCCCACCCGATGCCCGACCCGTCGCGGGGGAGACACCCCGCGGCAGCTGAGCTCCGGCCCCGTGGGGTGCCTCGACGCGAGGCGTCGCCTCCGGGACCACGTCCACCACCCCCAGCCCAGGAGGCACCCGTGCAGATCCGACTCCGCACCCCGCTCACCGCCCTCGCAGCCGTCAGCGTGCTGGCCGCCTGCGGTGGTGCGCCGACGTCGTCCGGCAGCGGGGACGGTGGGGGTGGGGACGGCCGGGAGGACTCCGACCTCGCCGTGGCGGCGAAGGAGGCCTACGACCGGTTCAACGGCATGTCGGGCCAGGAGCGCACCGACGAGCTGGTTGCCTGCGCCGAGGAGGAGGGGCAGCTCAACGTCTACACCTCCAACTCCGACATGGAGGCCCTCGTCGACGGCTTCACCGACGAGTACGACCTCGACGTCAACGTCTACCGCGCCACCGGGGAAACAGTTCTCCAGCGCCTGGTGCAGGAGGACGCGGCCGGCTACTACGGCGCCGACATCCTGGAGATCGATGCCCTGGAGCTCGGCGCCGCCGAGCAGGAGGGCCTCCTCCACCCGTACGAGAGCGAGCTGCGGGACGCCGTCCGCGAGGAGGGCAAGCAGTCGGAGAACTGGACGGCCACCCGGTTCAACGCGTTCGTCGTCGGCTGGAACACCAACGGGGTATCCCCCGACGAGGTGCCCACGACGTTCGAGGACCTCGCCGAGCCGCAGTGGAAGGGCCGCATCTCGATGGAGCTCGGGGACGTCGACTGGTTCGCCGCGCTGCACGACTACTACGTCGAGGAGCAGGGCTGGACCGAGGAGGAGTACACCGAACTCATGACGCGCCTGGCGTCGAACTCCCAGGTAGTGAAGGGGCACACCGTCCAGGGTGAGCTGCTCTCGGCCGGCCAGTTCGACGTCGGGGTCTCGATGTACAGCCACACCGTCGACAAGGCCGCGCGGGGCGGCGCCCCGGTGGCGTGGATCCCCGAGAACGGCGAGCCCGTTCAGCCGATCGTGCTGCGCCCGAACGGCATCGCCCTGCTGAAGACGGCGGCCAACCCGTGCGCGGCGACACTGTTCGTCGACTTCGTGCTGACCGGCGGGCAGGACATCATCCGCGAGGACCTGCGCATCGGTTCGGTCACGGGCGCTGCGGACCCCCTGGCCGACTACGACGTCTACCCGGCTCCGGTGGACAAGCTGCTCGAGGATCAGGGGACGTGGGACAAGGCCTACGAGGACGTCGTCGCCAACGGCCAGGCCCTCGACTGACGGCGGGCGCCCGCCCGCCGTCCCTGCCCTGACGTCTCTGGAGGAACCGCTCAGCCGATGGACTACCGAATTCTGGGCCGTACCGGCCTGCGCGTCAGCGTCTGCGGCCTCGGCGCAGGCGGCGAGAGCCGGCTCGGCCTGAAGAAGGGCAACACCGAGGAGCAGGCCATCGCCGTGGTGCACCGGGCCGTCGAACTCGGCGTCAACTACTTCGACACCGCCGCGAACTACGGCACCGAGGACGTGGTCGGCCGCGCCCTCCAGCGCTGCCGGGACGACGTTGTCATCTCCTCGAAGATGCTGCCGCGCCGCAACGACGGCACGCTGGTGACGGCCGGGGAGGTGCGGGGTGAGCTGGAGGCGTCGCTGCGCAGGCTCCGTACCGATGTGCTCGACGTCTACCATCTGCACCGCGTGTGGGCCGACGACTACGAGTACAGCGTCGCCGAGATCGTCCCCGAGCTCCTTCGGCTCAAGGACGAGGGGAAGATCCGCGCGCTGGGCATCTCGGAGAGCACCGGCACCGATGCCCGGCACGGCATGCTCGCCCGCGCGCTCGAGGACGACTGCTGGGACGTGATCATGACCGGCTTCACGTTCTTCAACCAGTCGGCGCGCGACGTGCTGTTCCCGACGACGATCGCCAACGACGTGGCCGTCGAGATCATGGCCTCGGCGCGCAGCTACTTCAGCCGGCCTGAGCAGTTGGCCGAGGAGATCGGTCGGCTCGTGGACGAGGGCGTCATCGGCCGGGACGAGGTGGATCCGGCGGACCCGCTGAGCTTCCTGACGGAGGGCGGCGTCTCGTCCACCACCGAGGCGTCCTACCGGTTCGTGGCGCACGAATCGGGCGTGCACGTCGTGCTCGTCGGAACGGGCAACCCGGCGCATCTGGAGGAGAACGTGCGCGCGCTCAGCGCCGGGCCGCTCCCGGCCGACCTGCGGGACAGGCTCGTCCGGCTGTTCGGTCACCTCTCGATGGCTGTGGACGCGCCGTGGCGCACCCCCGGCGTGCCCTCCACCTACTGACCCCGACCCCGGAGAGAACAGGAGATATCCCTATGACGACGACCGAGAAGCCCACCGCGAAGGTCACCACCTACAGCATGAAGGTGCCGCTGCTGACCAGCGGACGCACCAATCAGGTGCTCGCCACCACCGACACCGTCGAGGTGCGCGCCAAGGTGTACGCCGAGGGCGGCGAGAACGCCCTGCACACCCACCTGGACGAGGACCACACCTTCTTCATCCTCGACGGCGAGGCCACGTTCTACGGCCCGGACGAGCAGACGACCGTCGTCGGCAAGTACGAGGGGATCATGATCCCGGCGGGCGCGTTCTACCGGTTCCAGTCCACCGGCGACACGAACCTGGTGCTGCTGCGGTTCGGCGCCGACGTCGAGCCACCGGAGGGAACCACCGAGCCGCGCGTCGGCATCGACGGCCTGCCCCTTGCCGGCAAGGACCCTCGCAACAAGGCGATCCCTCCGCAGTACTCGGGCGCGACGTTCGGCGAATGAGTTGTTGATCAGGTCACCTGATCAACAACGTGGGCGGGACGGGCGATGAGCGGCGACATGTTCCGGATCGGCCTGGTCGGCGCGATCAGCGTCGGCCTGGCCGTCGCCCGCCGGCTCGCCGAGCCACGCCCCGTCGAGACGGTCTCCGTCGTCGACAAGGAAGCCGACGTCGTCGTCCACCGGACCGGCCACCACAGGGGCGCCGTCCACGCCGACCTCTGCTACCCGCGGGGCCGCTGAAGGCCGAGCTGTGCAGCCGCGGAAGGCGCCGGCTCGAGGCCGTCTGTGCCGAGCGCGGCCTGGCCTGCGAGGCCTGCGAGAAGCTGGTCATCCCACGTGCGGACGACGAACTGCCGGCGCTCGGCGAGATCGGGCGCCGGGCCGGCCGAGAACGGCGTCCCGGGCTGCGGCGGCACATAGGCGCCGAGATCGGCGTTCACCGTGGGCCTGCGGGGTGGCAGCGCTGCACTCGCCGCGAACCGCCATCGTAGACGTCGGTTGGGGCGGGTCTCTTCTCGGGGATGGAGGGGCGTCGGCCGGTCTGCCGAGGTCGCGCCTCGGCCCACGCGCCGCTGGACGGCGTCGTGCCGTCGCGTGTCCGCCCTCAGGGCCAGGTCGGGCGCTCCACCGCAGGCCACTGGATAGTGGAGGGGTCGCCGGCCTGTTCGTCGCGGATGTGGTCGGGCGGCTCCTCCAGCAGGACCAGCGGGTCGCACAGCACGCGCATCGTCTCGAGCAAGTTGTCGAGGATGTGGACGCGCACGAGCTTCGCGGTGTTGTCCGGGTCGTCGTTGAAGTGCTGGTGCCACAGGAAGTGGTCGACGACGACCAGGTCGCCCTTCTTCCACTCGTGGAACTCACCGCCCTCCGGTTCGCTGCCGAAGTACGAGTGGCCCCTCCCCTCGATCACGTACAGCCAGGCCTCGCCGGGGTGGCGGTGCATGGACTGCCCGCGGCCGGGTCCGAACTCCAGCATGGCCATGGTGATGCCTGTGGTCCGGTAGCCGATGGCCTTGTCGAGCAAGAAGGTGGTCCGGGTTCCCCGGGGAGTGTTCAGCAGCTCCAGGGAGTCGAAGCTGGTGTGCAGACGGCTCGCGCGACCGTCCTGCTGCTGGCGCGCCACTCGGCGCAGGCGGCGGGTGTAGGGGTCGTCCCCCGGGACGCCGGGGGAGTAGGGCGGCCGGGCGGGGAGGCCGGCGGCCGCGACCTGCCCGGCGTCCTCGAGGACCGACTGGCGCAGCGTCTCGAACGTCGGTTCGCTGGAGAAGCTCATGTAGCGCAGCGGCGCGTCCGCACCGCCGTCCACCCCGGTGCGGTGCCAGGCCCACGAGGGCAGGAGCACCGCGTCGCCGGGGGCGACGTCCACGCGCTCCTCGCCGATCTCGAACCAGCCCTGCCCACCGACGACCAGGACCGCCGCGTCCCAGGAATGGCGGTGCGTCGTTGTCGTGGTGCCCGGGTCGATCTCGTGCACCAGGGCGTCCACGGTGCGCGTCTGGCGGTCCCCGTCCGCACCGACGTAGACCCCCACCCGGGACCCGCGAGGTGTCTGCTCAAGGGCGACGTCCTTGACCGCGACGACCGTGCGCCAGTTGCTCCGCCAGTCCTCCAGGAACTTCTCCCGGCGGCGCTTCTGTACGTGGTAGTGGGTGACCGACGTCGCGGTCCTCGTGCTCATCGTCTCATCGACCTCGTCCGGGCTCTGGAGGAACGACCATCTCGGGGGGCGGGTCGGCTACTTGGGCTGGCAGACCACGTCGACGAGCGCCGGCAGGCCGGTGCGCTGGACGTGCTCGGCGGCGCGACGGACGGCGTCCTGGACGTCGTCGGGGTTCTCGATCGGCCCCTCGGCCCACCAGCCGAACGACGTAGCCAGGGCCGCGAAGTCCGGCGCCGGGGTGTCGATCGCCATGCCGATGTGCGCGCGGGCGACCGGGGTGCCCCGCTGGCGGGCCAGCCGCTCCTGGTGCTCCCAGTCGTTGTAGTACGCCCGGTTGTTGAACATGACGACCAGCAGCGGCAGCTCGTAGCGGCTGGCCACCCACAGGGCGCCGGCGTCGAACATCAGGTCGCCGTCGGGCTGCAGGTCGACGACCAGCTTGCCCGAGCCCTTGTACGCCAGGGCGACGCCGAGCGAGATGCCGATCTGGGTGGCGGTGCCCAGCTGACGGCCGGGATGCCGGTGAGGGGCGTCGAAGTCCCAGGTGCGCAGCGCCCACTCGGCGGCGGTGCCGGCGGTGAGCACCCAGTCGTGCTCCTTGACGACCTCCCACACGTCCGAGGCCAGCCGGGAGGTCGCGACGGGCACCTCGTCGCGCTTGGCGTCGGCCTTCGCGCGCCAGCCGGCCCAGGTCTCGTCGTGCCGGCGGGACAGGTCGTCCCGCCACTGCTGACGCTCGGCGGCCCGGGAGTCGTCGTCGGCCCCGACCAGCCGGCGGCACTCCTCGAGCAACAGGGGCAGGGCCACCGCGGTGTCGGCGGTGACCTGCAGGTCGGTGGGCAGCAGCTCGGCGTAGTCCTCGCTCCACGAGGAGATGCCGACGTCGTTGAAGCCGATGTCGAGCACGGTCGTGCCCGGCGCGAGCTTGGACTGGATGCTGCGGGTGACCGAGTCCAGCTTCTGGGTCGGCTTGCCCATGTCCTTGACGTCGACGAACAGGACGCAGTCGGCGTCCTCGAGGACGGTGCTGCCGGTGACGTTGAGCGGGTGCCGGTTCGGGAAGTTCAGCCGCCAGTGCGTCTCGACCACGCCGATGCCGACGGTCTCGGCCAGCTCGACGAGTGTGTGGAAGCTCTGCGGGTCCCGGCCCGCGTAGGAGGGCACGATGACCGGCCGCTTCGCCGCGCAGAGCTTCTCGGCCAGCTGCCGCAGCGCCGTGGGCTCCGGGGCGAGCTTCGAGGGGATCGCGGCCAGGCGGGGCAGGTCGGTGAGGTCGACCGGGGCGTCGACGGGCGACTCCTGCAACCCGGCGTCCAGGGCGACGTAGACCGGGCCGCGGGGCTCCTCCATCGCGATCCGGTACGCGCGGGCGAGCACCGTCTGCACCGAGGCCAGGCTGCGCGGCTCGTGGTCCCACTTGGTGTAGGCCCGCACAGCCTCGCCCTGCACGTTCGCCGCGTGGATCCAGTCGATGTTCGGCCGGCGCCGGTCGTGCTCGGCCGGCCCGGAGCCGCCCAGCACGATCACCGGGGTGCGGTCGATGTAGCTGTAGTACACGCCCATCGTGCCCTGCAGCAGCCCGACCAGGTCGTGCAGGATGACGCCCATCGGCCGCCCGGTCGCCTTGGCGTACCCGTGCGCGAGCGCCACCGCGATCTTCTCGTGCGGGCACTCGATCATCTCGATGTCGTCGCCGCCGTAGTTGACCAGCGAGTCGTGCAGGCCGCGGAACGAGGAGCCCGGGTTGAGGGCGACGTACCTCAGGTCGAGCCCGCGCAGCACGTCGACCATCACGTCCGAGCCCCACTCGGGCTTGTCGTAGGGGGCCATGTTCTCGCCCCGGACGTGATGCTTCTCGTACGAGGCGGGATGCTTCCCGCTCGCGTCGGGCTGCTCGCTCACGAGAGGCTGCCGGCCCGGGAGGGGTGGCGGTCCAGGGCCGCGATGATCTCCTCGGTGGACCGGACCCGCGCCGTCCGCGGGAAGACCTCCTCCGCGAAGAACGTCCGCTGCGGGTCCCGTCCGGTCAGCCCCTCGGGGACGACGAAGACCTGCAGGTCCAGGTCGCGGGCCGCGTAGGCGGTCGAGGCCACGCCGACATGCGTGGAGCCGCCGACCAGGATCAGGGTGTCGGCCCCGCGGGAACGCATCGTCGGGTACAGGCACGTGGCGTGCAGTGCCGACCAGCGGTGCTTCGGGACATCGAGGTCCTCGGGCTGCTGCCCGAGCTCGGCCAGCGTCCGGTACCCCGGGTCGCCCTGACCGTGCGGCGGTCGGGTCGGGCGCGGGTGGTCGGGACCGAAGACACGGTGCTTGCCGTCCATGTCGGTCAGTGCGCGGGCGAAGTCCAGGCCGTCGGCCCGGTGGTCGGCCCGCGCCCACGCGACGACGACGCCTCGCGCGCGGCACTCGTCGGCCAGCTTGCGGACGTGCGGGATCGCCCCCGCCGCCTCGGCGCCCTCCCGGTAGTTCTCGAGCATGTCGAACACGCACAGGAAGGTGCGCGACGGGTCGAGCACCTCCTGGCCACGGAACAGGGTCGGGTCGGCAGCGCTCAAGGCTTCCTCATCTCGGAGAGGTGTGCACGTGGACGACGGCGACCGCACCGGCTGTGGCCGCCTCGACCCCGCGCGCGAGTGCGCCGGCGAGGTCGTCGGGGTCGGTGACCGGCCCCTCGGCCCAGCACCCGTAGGAGCGGGCCAGGCCTGCGATGTCGACCTGCGGGTCGGCGATCCGCATGCCGATCCAGCTGTTCTCGGCGGGCCGGCCGCGGTGCTCGGCCACCTCGGCCTGGTGCGGCTCGTCGTTGTAGAAGCTGGAGTTGTCGTTGACCACGACCAGCGCCGGGATGCTGTAGTGCACCGCCGTCCAGAGGGCCGACGAGGCCATCAGCAGGTCGCCGTCGCCGATGATGCCGACGCCGAGCTGGCCGCGGTCGCGGGCCGCGAGGGCCCCACCGACCAGTGCACCCGGCCCGTAGCCGACGCCGCCGCCGCCGGAGTGACCGAGGTAGCTGCCGGCGCCCGGCAGCTCCCACACGCCCTCCGGCCAGGTGCGGGTGTTGCGCACGCACAGCAGGTGGTCGACGTCGCGGACCGCCGCCCACGTCTCGGCGACCAGCCGGGCGGGGGAGATGATCCGGTCGTCCCAGCGGCTCCGCAGCTCCGCGACCTGCTTCTCGCGCAGTGTCCGCACCCGCTCGTGGACCTGCGCGCGGCGGGCCTCGACGGCCGCGCCGTCGATCCGGTCGCGCAGCGCCTCGACGAGCTGGGCGACCCCGGTCAGCGGGTCGGCGAGCAGCTGGACGTCGCGGGCCAGCGGACTGCCGAAGGCGTTGGTCCAGGACGGCTGGGCCAGGTCGCCGTGCGAGAGGTCGATGACCAGCGGGCCCTGCCGCTGCTCGCCGGCGTGGGCCCCGCGGGGGCCGCGGTCGCGCCGGCGCAGCAGCGCGTTCAGGTCGACCACGTCGATGGCCAGCACTACGTCGGCGTCGGCCATGAGGCCGCTGTCACCGGTGCAGTTCTGCGGGTGCTTCGTGGGCAGGACGACGAGGTTGCGGTCGTCGCGGTAGGCCGCACCGAGCAGTTCGACCAGCTCGCCCACGACCGCGGTGCCCCGCGGGTCCAGACCGACCCGGCCGGCGACGACCACGGGGTAGCGGGCGCCCAGCAGGGCCTCGACCGCCCGCTCGACCGACTCGGGGTGCGCCGCCATGGGCGGTGCGGGGGCGTGCCGGTCGAGGTCGGGCAGCGGCACCGGCTTGTCGAGCTTCGCCTCCTGGACGCCGGCGTCGAGGCTGACGTAGGCCGGCCCCTGTGGCGCGGACAGGGCGCGCTGCCGGGCCCGGGCGACGTCCGCGACGAAGGCCGCGGGCGTCATCGGCTCGGCGTCCCAGACGGTGAAGTCGCGGACGAGCTGCGCCTGGGTGGTCGCCGAGTGGATCCAGTCGATCGGACGGCGCTGCGCCGGGTCGGCCGGGCCGCTGCCACCGAGCAGGAGCAGCGGGGTCCGGTCGCAGAACGCGTCGTAGACGGCCATCGAGGCGTGCTGCAGCCCCACGAGGTCGTGGATCGCCGCGACGCCGAGCCGGCCGGTGGCCTTGGCCCACCCGTGCGCGAGCGCGACCGCGACCTCCTCGTGCAGGCACAGCAGGATCTGCGGGTCGACGTTGCCGCCGTGGTTGACCAGCGAGTCGTGCAGGCCGCGGAACGACGATCCCGGGTTGAGCGGCACGTACGGCACGTCGAGAGCGGTGAGCAGGTCGACGACGACGTCACTGCCCCAGGCCGCCGGCTGCCGGCCCTCCGGCAGGCCCGCGGGCCGCTCCGGCAGGTCGGAGGGGCGGCTCACGAGGGCTGCGCCGCAGACAGCGCGGCTGCCTCGGCCTCTGCGGCGGCACGCAGGTGGTCGGCGGTGACCTTGCCGGGGTCCAGCGCCAGTTCGGGGTCGGACCCCATCGCCCGCAGCACCAGTTTGCGCACCCGCCGTCCGTCGAGACCGGCGCACCGCGCGGCCAGTTCCTTGACCAGTACGTCGTCACCGACCAGCCCGTTGAGGCCGGGGAACACCGACGCGGTCTCGGCGATCGTCTGCCGCAGGATCTCGGCGATCGTCGACTCGTCGGGCAGCCCCAGCCGCAGCGTCAGGTCGGCGCGGTCGAGGAACGCCTCGTCCACGGCCGCGGCGAAGTTCGTCGTCCCGAGGACGAGCACCTGCGGGCAGGACTTGCGCAGCATGTCCAGGCCCGTCAGCAGCGCGTCGGTGGCGCGGTGCACGTCGACCGGGTTCGTCTCGAAGCTCGCGGTGCTGCGCCGCACGGCGAGCGCCTCGATCTCGTCCACCAGGACCACCGTGTGCGGGCGGCGGGCCGCCAGCTCGGGCAGGGTGTCGGAGAACAGCTTCATGACCGCCCGCGGCCCCTCCCCGAGCATGTCGCTCGGGAAGGCGTGCGGGTCGATCTCGACGAACGTCGTCGCCCCCCGCGGTGCCAGGGCCAGCGCAACCTTCTGCGCGAGGCCCTGGCACAGCGTCGTCTTACCGGTGCCGGGGGGACCGGACAGCAGGATCAGCCCGTGCGGGGCACCGTTGAGCTGCGCCAATGCCCGGCCGTGCCGGAGCATCAGCAGAGCGGTGCCGAGCAGCCGCTCCTTGAGCCCCGGCGGGGTGACGATGCTGTCCCAGGGACCGTCGTGATGATCGGCCGGCAGCGAGTGCACCCCCACGATCCCCGGAGGGTAGGTCGCTGCCGGCCCGACCGAGCTCAGCGCCATCTCTTACGGCCAGGTGGGCCGCTCGACCGCCGGCCACTCGATCGTCGTGACGTCGCCGGCCTGCGCGTCGCGGATGTGGTCCGGCGGCTCCTCGAAGAGGACCAGCGGGTCGGCGAGCACCCGCATCGTCTCGAGCAGGCTGTCGAACATGTGGATCCGGACGACCTTGGCGGTGTTGTTCGGGTCGTCGTTGAAGTGCTGGTGCCACAGGAAGTGGTCGACCACGATCAGGTCGCCCTTCTTCCACTTGTGGTTCTCCCCGCCCTCGGGCTCGGTGCCGAGGTAGGAGTGACCCTCGCCCTCGAGCACGTACAGCCAGGCCTCACCGGGGTGGCGGTGCATCGACTGGCGGCGGCCGGGGCCGATCTCGAACATCGCCATCGTGATACCGGAGGCCTGGTAGCCGATGGCCTTGTCCAGGAGGAAGGTGGTCCGGGTGCCACGCGGGCTGGGCAGCAGCTCCAGGGAGTCCCAGTCGGTGTGCAGCCGGCCGTTGCGCCGCTCGTTCTGCTGCCGGGCCACGCGACGGAGCCGACGGGCGTACGGGTCGTCACCGTCGACGGGCTCGGCGACCGGCGGGCGGGGCGCCAGGGTGGAGAACTCGGCGTGGCCGGCGTCCTCGATGACCGACATGCCCATCGTCTCGAGCATCGGCTCGCTGGAGAAGGTGACGTAGCGCAGGGGCGCGGTGCCGTCGGCGTCCACGCCGGTGCGGTGCCAGGCCCAGCAGGGCAGGTGCACCGAGTCGCCGGGGGCGACGGCGATGCGCTCACCGTCGATCTCGAACCAGCCCTGCCCGCCGACGACCAGGACCATGGCGTCCCAGGAGTGACGGTGGACGGTCGTGGTGACGCCGGGGTCGACCTCGTGCAGGAGCGCGTCCATCGTGCGGGTCTGGCGGTCGCCATCGGCGCCGACGTAGACACCGACGCGCGAACCGCGACCGGTCTCGACCAGCGTGGCGTCCTCGACGGCGACGACGGTGCGCCAGTTGGCCCGCCAATCGTCGACGAACTTCGCGCGGCGGCTCTTCTGCACGTAGTAGTGGCTGACCGCAGTCGTCGTCTTCGTGCTCATCGTGGGCATCGACCTCTGAGATGGGAGAAAGGACTAACCATTGGTCCTGATCGTGTCAGGACGTCCGTCGGTGGTCAAGGCCACAGGGTGACCGGCGTCTCCACGCGGCCGGGGTGCGGGACGCCGGCCGATCGAACGCGACCGACCGGAGGTCGTCCCGGACGGGCGGTCCTGCCGGGGGAACGACGCTCAGGGCCGTCGGCGTCGGGACATCCGGTCGCGGATCGCGATCACGACCTGCGCCGCGCGCCGGCGCACCGTGGCCGCGGCTGCCTGCAGGCCCAGTCGCAGGGCGCCAGGACCGGCCCCCACGTCCGGGGCGGTCCCGGTTCGGGCCGTCTGGTCGACGGCGTCGGCGAACTGTTCGAACAGCCGCTGGCTCACGTCACCGGCCAGTGCGCGTCCGAACTGGGCGATCCGCCCGGAGAGGAAGACCGCAGCGTCCGCCTGGAGGACGCTGCCGCCGTCGTCGGCGGCGCTGACCCGCAACCCGATGTCGGCGGCCGTCCGGTTGCCACCGGCGTCGGCCCCCTGGGCCAGCAGGGCGAGGCGGTGACCCTCGTCGTCGCGCTCGGTGATCTGCGCCAGCCCCTCGAACGCCAGGCGGATCGGCCCGAGCGAGACCTTGGCCCGCCCCCGGTAGCGGTCCCCGCCGAGGTCGGCGGTCATCTCGGCTCCCGGCAGGCAGCGAGCGAGACGGTCGACGTCGGCCATGACCGCCCAGACGTCCGCCACGCTGCTCGACAGCTCGCGCCGCACCTCCACCGTGATCGTCGGCGTCCCGGTGGGGCGGGTGAGCTTTTCGGGTGCGGTCCCCGTCGCGTCCCCACCCGCCGGCGTCTCCTCGGCGGTCACCGTCGGGGATGCCGACGCCGAGCCCGCGCGAGCGACCATGGTTCTCCGCCCGCAGTTCATCGGCCCGGGGATTCCCTCGGGGTGGGCCTCGGCGACGTCGGCGACCGCGGCGAGGATGCCGCGGTAGCCGGTGCAGCGGCAGATGACCCCCGACATCTCCTCGGGCAAGGTGTCGGCATCCACCCCCTCCTCGCTGTGGGCGAGCAGGTCGTAGGAACTCATCAGGAAGCCCGGCGTGCAGAACCCGCACTGCAATGCGTGGTGGTGGCTGAAGGCCCGCTGCAGGGGGTGCTGGTCCTCCTGGGTGCCGAGGCCTTCCACGGTGACCACGTCGGATCCCTCGGCCTGGACGGCGAAGACCAGGCAGGCGCGCGCGGCGTCACCGTCGATGAGGACGGTGCACATGCCGCAGACCCCGTGCTCGCAGCCCAGGTGCGTGCCGGTGAGCCCGAGGTGGCTGCGCAGCGCGTCGGCGAGGTGCATGCGGGCGGGCACCCGGATCGAGACCGGGTTCCCGTTCACGGTCAGCGACACGTCGATCAACTCGCCGGCCTCGGCCCGGACCGGCCGCTGGGTGGTGCTCATGCGCGCTCCTCCGTCGCTGCCCGGTACGCGCGAGCGAGTTCTCGCGCCGCCAGGACGGCGAACAGCCGTCGCCGGTATCCCTGTGAGCCGTGCACGTCGCCGGCGGTGTCGACGACGTCGCGGGCCAGTTCGTCCATCGCCGGTCGCAGGGCCGCCGCCGGGTCGTTGCCGCCCTCCGCTGCGAGCAGCAGGTCCGTGACGTCCCGGGTGACGGCGCGGTCGGAGACGCCGAACCCGGTGACGACCGCCTCCTGGACGGCACCGCCGGGCGCGCGGACCCGCGTGGCGACGCCGGCCAGTGCGAAGTCGCCGTGCCGGCGGGCCAGCTCCCCGAAGCCGTAGCCGTCTCCCGGTCGGGCCACGGGGAACTCCACGGCGGTCAGGATCTCGTCCACGCCGACGGCGGTGGTCATCGCGCCGTGGAAGAACTCCGCGGCCGCCATCCTGCGCGTTCCCCGCGGCCCGGAGACCTCGAGCGTGGCGCCCAGGCAGGAGGCGACCGCCGGGAGCTCCGCACCGGGATCGGCGTGCGCGAGGCTGCCGCAGACCGTGCCCCGGCTGCGCAGCTCGCGGTGCCCCACGAAGGGCAGGGCGAGCCCCAGCAGGGGCACGGCGCCGGCCGACGGGCTGCGCTCGACCTGGCGCTGCCGTGCGGTGGCCCCGATCCGGAGCACCCCGTCGCGCCGGGCGATCCCGTCCAACCCCGCGGCTGCGTTGATGTCGACGAGGGTGCCGGGGCGCCCCAGCCGCATGGCCAGCACCGGGATCAGCGACTGCCCGCCGGCGAGCACCTTGCCGTCCCCGTCGGTGGCGACGAGCTCGGCGACGGCGTCGTCCAGCGTGGCCGGGCGCACGTAGGCGAAGGGGGCCGGCTTCATGCCCTGATCAGCGCCCCGTGAACGCCGGCTTGCGCTTCTCGCCGAAGGCCGCCACACCTTCGGCGAAGTCCTCGGTGGCACGGAGCATGGAGTAGGCCTTCCGCTCCAGCTCGATGCCGGTGTACAGCGGGCCGTCGACGCCGCGGTCGAGAACCTCCTTGGCCGTGCGCAGCGCGGCCGGGCTGAAGTTCACGAGCTTGCTGACCAGCTTCTCCGCCCCTTCGTCCAGCGCGTCACGGTCCGGGTAGAGCTCGGCGAGCAGACCCCAGTCGAGCGCCTGCTGCGCCTTGATCCGGGTGGCGGTGAGGATGTGGTACTTGGCCCGGGACAGCCCGATCAGCCGGGCCAGGCGCTGGGTACCGCCGCTGCCGGGGATCATGCCCAGGTTCATCTCCGGGAGCGCGAACTCGCTGCGCTCGGTCGCGAGCCTGATGTCGCACGACAGGGCGAGCTCGAGGCCGACTCCGAAGCAGTAGCCGTCCACAGCCACCACGACGGGCTTCGCGCTGCGCGCCGGGGCGGTGATGTCCTGCCCGAGATCGGTCAGGTCGAAGGGCGCCACCTCCATGAAGCCGGCGATGTCGCCACCCGAGGTGAAGTGCTTGCCGTCCGATCGGACGACGACGGCACGGACCTTCGGGTCGGGGTCGATCTCGGCGAAGCGCTGGGCCATCTTGGCCCGCATCTCCATCGTGACGATCGTGTAGCCCCCGTGCGTGAGGGTGAGGTAGGCGACCTGGCCGTCGTGGCCGTAGTCGAGAAGGACATCGCCACCGGTGGTGGGCATGCGCGGAGCTCCTTCGCTGTGTGGGGGTTTCGCTGTGTGGGGGTTTCGCTGTGTGGGGGTCAGGCGGGACGGCGGGCGCCGTCGAGCAGGTCGTGCAGCACGTTGCCGTGGATCGGCAGCCGGTCGATCTTCAGCCCGTGGGGTGACAGCGCGTCGGTCACCGCGTTGGCCAGGGCGACGGGGAAGCTCATGGAGCTGCCCTCCCCGCTGCCCTTCGCCCCCAGGGGAGTCAGCGGGGACGGCGAGACCACGTGGTCGGTGACGAGCGGGAAGCCCGCCTCGGCGGTCGTCGGGCACAGGTAGTCCAGGAAGGTGGCCGACGTGGGCTGACCGCCCTCCGAGTAGGTGAACTCCTCGTACATCGCCCCACCCAGCGCCTGGGTGAGGGCGCCGTGGACCTGCCCGTCGAGGAGGGTCTGGTTCAGCACCGTCCCGGCGTCGTGGACGCTGGACACCCGCTCGATGTGGATCTCCAGCGTCTCGGGGTCGATGCGGACAGCGACCATCTCGACGACGAACCCGTAGCACAGGCTGGAGTTGATCCGCTCGTCGCGCGTCGCGGCCCCCGTCTGCTTCGGCGAGAAGGCCGCCTCCTTGTACAGCCGGGGGGATGCCCACTCGGGGAGGGCCGCCGGGTCCCAGTGCACCAGTCCGGCGGCGTGCCGGAACTGCGCGGCCCTGGCCGGGTCGGTGCGCACCCGCACCGTGCCGTCGGCGAGCTCGAGCTCCTCCGGGTCGGCCTCCAGCAGCACGCTCCCGGCGGCTCTGATCGTCTCGGCGATGCGGTCGCAGGCCTTCACCACGGCGCTGGTGACGAGGGGCGCGAACCTGGAGGAGTAGCTGCCGGAGGTCACGGTCCACGGAGTGGTCGCGGTGTCCATGTCGACGACGGCCCGGACGGCCTCCTCGGGCAGCCCCAGGCGGGCGGCGGCGACCTGCCGGGCCACCGTGGCGTGCCCCTGCCCCTGCGGGACGCTGCCGAGCAGCACGGTCACGTTGCCCTGCACGTCGACGCTCACGCGGACGTGCTCGGTGGAGCCGGACTTGTCCCGTCCCGCCTTGCGCTGGTCGGCCGGCGTGGCCAGGCCGACGTAGCCGATGTTCGTCCCGGACGGGTCGACGACTGCGGCGACGCCGATGCCGTAGTACTCGCCGCGCCCGCGCGCCTCGGCCTGCCGGCGGCGCAACTCGCCGAGGTCGGCGTTGCGCACGGCCAGATCCAGCGCCGCCTCGTAGTCGCCGGAGTCGTAGACGCCCCCGGTCGGCGTCTCGTAGGGAAAGGCGTCGGCGGGGACCAGGTTGCGCCGTCGCACCTCGACGGTGTCGAGCCCCACCTCGACGGCGACGTCGTCCATCAGCCGTTCCAGGCCGAAGTAGAGCTGCTGGCCGCCGAACCCCCGGTTGAGTCCCGTGGGCATCGTGTTGGTGACGACGGCGCGGGCGCGGATCTGCACGGCCGGGATGCGGTAGGCGCCGGTGATGTTGCCGTAGCAGCGGTAGAGCGTGCTGGGCTCCGGCGGCCGCATGTAGGCCCCGACGTTGTCGACGAGGTCGGTGCGCAGCGCGGTGACCGTGCCGTCGTCGTCGACCGCGGCCTCGAAGCGCATCATCCGGTCGGCACCCGACGAACTGGCCAGCAGGTGCTCGACCCGGTCCTCCGACCAGCGCACGGGGGTCCGCGAGTGCTTGGAGGCGAGTGCCAGCAGCACGACGTAGGGGTAGATGCCCGCCTTGATGCCGAAGCTGCCACCGATGTCGGCCGGCACGTGCAGCCGGACCCTGGAGGTCGGGATGCCGAACGCGCCCGCCATGACCGGGACCATGGTGAACGGGCCGTGGAAGTTGGCCCAGGCCTCGATCGCGGGACCGGCGGCGTCCTCGGACCACTGGGCGACGACGGAGAAGCACTCCATCGGCACCGACGAGTAGCGGGGGAAGTCGTACTCCCCGCGGACCACGTGCGCGGCCCGCGCGAAGGCCTGGTCCACCGCGCCGAACGAGAAGCTGCGGTCGGTGGCCACGTTGGACCCCTGGTCCTCGTGGAGCAGCGGCGCGTCCTCGGCCAGCGACTGGCGGATGCCGACCACCGGGTCGAGCAGTTCGTACTCGACGTCGACGAGTTCGGCGGCGTCCTCGGCGACGTACCGATCGGCAGCGACCACCACGGCGACGGGCTCGCCGACGTAGCGCGCCTTGTCGACGGCGGTGGGGTAGTAGGGCATCTGCGTGGTCACCGACAGCGGGAACGGCCGCAGCGACTCCCGTACCTCGTCGGGGCCGATGACGGCGCTGACCCCGGGGTGCGCGCGGGCTCGGGCGAGGTCCACGCGGCGGATCCGGGCATGCGGATGAGGGCTGCGGACGATCGCCGCGGTGAGGGTGCCCGGCAGCGGATCGAGGTCGTCGAGGAAGCGCCCCTCCCCGGTCACCAGGGGTGCGTCCTCGACCCTGGTGGAGCGCCACCGTGCCCCGCGGGGCACGCTGCCGGCGCCGTCCGTCGTTCGTGCGGCGTCGGTCGGAGCGTCCTCCGGGACGACTGCCGGCGGTGCGGCGGTGGTCCTGTCCGGCACGGCTACCTCCGGGCTGGGGTCGGGGACTGCCCTGTGCCCGGCGCTGTGGTCGGGACGCATGCGGCCGTCGACGAGCAGCGGATCGTTCGATATGATCCAAAACAGACCATATAGCACGGATGGTTATGGTGCCAATCATGCCGAGTGAGCGTCTGTCACCCACGTCGTACGTGGTCCTCGGGATGATCGCGCTCCGCGGCCCCTCCACCTCCTACGACCTCAAGCGCGCCATCCAGCGGTCCATCGGGTACTTCTGGCCCTTTCCGCACGCCGGCCTGTACTCGGAGCCGCAGCGCCTGGAGGGGCTCGGGCTGCTGGCGGCTGCCAGTGAGCCCGACGGCCGACGGCGCCGCACGTACTCGATCACCGAGGAGGGGTTGCGCGAGGTGCGGGCATGGCTCGCGGCGCCGACCAACGAGCACTTCCAGTTGCGGGACGTGGCCGAGCTGAAGCTCTTCTTCAGCGAGCTGGGGGAGCCGACCGACGTCGCCCGGCTGGCTCGGGAGCAGATCGACCAGCACGAGCAGCGCATCCGCGTCTACGAGTCCATGCAGGAGCGGTACGGCGGCCTCGCGAGCGTGGCCTCGCGGTTGGTCACGCTCCGACTGGGCTTGGAGATCGAGCGGGCGGCGCTCCACTTCTGGACCGCCCTGCGCGACGAGGGCTGGCCCGCCTCGGACGACGATCGGCGGGCGACCGACTCGGCCGACGACGAGGCGGAGGCTTCCTAGCTCGGCACTCCTGCCCCCGCTGCACGATCCCGGTCGCAGGTCCGCGGGTCCCTCGCTGGCAGGTCGCCGACCCCGGCTCCTCGTGCTCTTGACGTGACGGCGGCCACACCATACGGTCGTGATCGTCCATTGTGGACCATCCAGACAAAACCGTATGGCCAGCACAAACCAGCGGCCCCGCCACGCATCGGGCGGTCGGCGACCGCCGGTCGGCGCCGTCGGGGCCATGTGCGCGTCGCGGGTCGCCGGAGGGGGCGGAATGCAGGTCGGTCAGGCATTGACGTGGGCGGCGGAGCGGTTCCCCGACCGGATCGGGATCGCGGGCACGCGCCGGATGACGTACCGCGAGTGGGATCGACGCACGAATCGGATCGCTCATGCGCTGCAGGCCGCGGGCGCTCGCCCCGGCCATCGGGTGGCGATGTTCCTGTCCAACTCCGAGGTCATGGCCTCGACGCATCTCGCGCTCCAGAAGCTCGGGATCATGTCGACTCCCCTCAACGTCCGGCTCGGGACGGCGGAGCTGGCCTACTGCCTCGACGATTCCGATCCCGCCGTCGTCGTGACCGACGATGCCGCGGAGGACGTGGCGGTGCACGCCCTCCAGAAGGCGGGCGTCTCGCCGACCGTGCTCCACGCAGGGGCGCTCGTCCCGGACGGCGCCGAGGACTTCGAGGCGCTCGTGAGCCGGCAGCCCGATGCACCCGTCGAGGTCGAGGTCACCGACTCCCACCCGAGCGTGATGCTGTACACGTCCGGGACGACGGGCCGGCCCAAGGGCGTACCCAGGACCCAGCGCAACGAGGTCGCGGCGTCCGTGGCGCACGTGATCCAGTGCCAGTACGCCACCGGCGAGGTCACTCTCGGGGCGATGCCGATGTACCACACGATGGGGCTGCGTTCCCTGCTGTCCATGGTGATCGTCGGTGGGACCTTCGTGGAACTGCCCGCCTTCGACGTGGACCGGGCCCTGGAGCTCATCGAGGGCGAGCGGGTGACCAGCCTCTATCTCGTGCCCACCGCCTTCTGGGCGCTCGCGCAGACCGGTCGGCTGCCGCAGGCCGCCGGAACGGTCCGGAAGATCGGTTACGCCGGCGCACCGATGACCTCGACCTTGACCGAGCGGCTGGTCGCAGACCTGCGGCCCGACGTCTTCGTCAACCACTACGGGTCCAGTGAGGTCTACACGTTCTCGATCGAGGCGAACGCCGCCGGCAAGCCCGGCAGCGCCGGGCGGCCGGGGGTCTTCTCGAGGCTGCGCGTCGTCAGCACCGACGAGGGTGCCTCGCACGACGCGCTCCCTGCGGGCGAGCCCGGGGAGATCGTGGCGTCCCTCGCCTCCGACGAGGCCTTCGCCGGCTACTGGAACCGCCCCGATGCCGACGAGCGGGGGCTTCGCGACGGGTGGTACCACACCGGGGACCTCGGGCAGGTCGACGAGGACGGCGACCTGTGGGTCATCGGCCGCGTGGACGACATGATCATCACCGGTGGCGAGAACGTGCACCCCGTCGAGGTCGAGGACCTGCTGGCGCGCTGTGTCGACGTCGCCGAGGTGGCCGTGGTGGGCCTGCCCGACGAGAAGTGGGGTCAGGCGGTCACCGCGTTCGTCGTGCCTGCGTCGACGTCCGAGGCGCCGGACGTCGTCGCCGGCCGGATCCGCGCCTGGGCTCGTGACGCCTCCGGGCTGTCGCCCTACAAGCGCCCCAAGAACGTCGTGGTCGTCGCGGAGATCCCCAAGAGCCCCGTCGGCAAGATCCTGCGGCGCAAGCTCGTCGCGGGCGACTACGAGTCCGCGCCGGGATCTCCGCCCATCCCTGGTACCGAGAGCACGGACGGCCCGTCCCGATGAGCGGCGACCGAACACCGCAGGGGAGCGACCTCGCTCCCGTCGAGCACGGGCTCCTGGAGCGCGGACCAGGCTTCGCCTCCGGCCTGCGCGACCTCCCCCGGCATCTCAACGTGGCGACGGTGGGGGCAGGGTTGGTGGCGGCCGTCTTCGGCTGCACCGGCCCGGCGTTGATCATCATCAACGGGGCGAACGAGGCCGGACTCTCCGCCGCGCAGACCGCCTCGTGGATCTTCGGGATCTACGTGTTCGGCGGGCTGATCTCGCTCGTGCTCGCCCTGTACTACAAGATGCCGATCACCGGTGCCTGGAGCATCCCCGGGGCAGTCCTGGTGGCGGGGGCGCTGCAGGACTTCACCTTCGCCGAGATGGTCGGCGCCTATCTCGCGGCCGGTCTCCTGGTGCTCCTGCTGGGCGTCAGCGGTCTCGTGCGCAAGGTCGCGGCCTGGCTTCCGTTCCCGATCATCATGGCGATGATCGCGGGTGCGCTCATCCGCTTCGGCACGGGCGTGGTCATCGCCGGCACGACCGCCCCGCTGATCGTGGGAGCGGCGGTCGTGGGCTTCCTGCTGCTGACGCGCTTCCTGCGGTCCGTCCCGGGCGTGGTGGGCGCACTCGTCCTCGGTTCGATCGCGGCGGCCCTCACCGGCGGCTTCGGCTCCGTCGAGGGTGGCCTGGGCATCACCAGCCCGCAGCTGGTCACCCCGGCCTTCGACCTCGGCGCGGTCCTGGCCGTGGGCATCCCGCTCGCGCTGCTCGTGGTCGGCGCCGAGAACGCGCAGGCGATGGGTGTGCTGATGGCCGAGCGGTACCGCCCGCCGTTCAACGTGATGACGATCATCAGTGGCATCGGCGGGCTGCTGGCGCCGATGTTCGGTGGGCACAACGCGAACATCGCCGGCCCCATGACGGCCATCTGCGCCTCCGAGCAGGCCGGCCCCGATAGGGAGGGCCGCTACGCCGCGACGGTGGTGAACGGTGTGCTGTTCGCGGCGTTCGGCATCCTCGCGGGGGCGGCCGTGGCGGTGGTCTCCGCCCTGCCGGGCGAACTCATCGCGTCCCTGGCCGGGCTGGCGATGCTGGGCGTGCTGCTCGCGGCCTTCCGGGGCGCGTTCGGCGGCAGCCGATACCAGTTCGGAGCACTGTTCGCCCTGGTCATCGCCATGAGCGGGGTGACCGTCCTCAACATCTCCGCGCCCTTCTGGGCCCTGGTGGGCGGCGTGCTCGCCTCCCTCGTCCTCGAGCCGAAGGACTTCCGCGCGGCACGCGCGGAGGCAGCCGACGGCGGTTCCGCCTAGACGCCGGGCGGGGTCCTGGCTCAGCGTCGAGCGCGAGCCAGGCCCCCTGCCCGATCAGGTGACCGGATCGACTCAGTCGCCCAGCAGGGTGTCGCCGCGCTCGAGGGCGGTGATCATCTCGACCCGGCGGGCGTGCACGTCGCCCTTGAACGGCGTGGTCAGCCAGGCGTCGAGCACCTGCTCGGCGCGCTCGGCGTCGATCACCTTGGCGCCCAGGATCAGCACGTTGGCGTCGTTGTTGCCGCGGGAGATCTCGGCGTGCCAGACGTCGGGACACAGGCCGGCGCGGATGCCCTTGATCTTGTTGCAGGCGATCACCTCGCCCTGCCCGCTGCCGCCGATCATGATCGCGCGGTCGGCCCGGCCGTCGACGACCCGGCGGCAGATGTCCTCGCACAGCGGCGGGTAGTCCACCTGCAGCTCGTGGTCGTGCGAGCCCCGGTCGTCCACCTCGTGCCCCGCGGCCCGCAGGACGTCGAGGAGCCGGCTCTTCATGGCGACGCCGTTGTGGTCGGCGGCGATGGCGATGCGCACGGGTGGTGGCCTCCTCAGGCGGTGATGTCGCGGGTGCCGGGGGCGAACATCTTCTCGAGGTCCGGCGCCCGGTCGAGGATCTTCTGGTCGACGGCGGAGCGGATCAGCTCCTCGAGCACGCGGCGGTTGGGCTCGATGCCGTAGGGCAGCGGGTCGTCCCAGCCGGTGATCTCCATGACGCGCTGGTGCATGCGGTCGGTCTTCGTGAGCTCGGGCAGCGTGCCGGCGCGCAGCTGCTCGACGTAGCGCTGCTTGGACCGGGCGAAGGCGTCGAAGACCTGCACGCCCAGGTCGGGGTGCTCGGCGAGCAGGTCGTCGCGGACGACCACCAGGTGGTTGATCGGCCACAGCCCGCGCTGCTGGAGGGACGCGTACGCGGCCTCGTCCGGGTCGGCGATCAGCGGCCGTGCGTCGGGGGAGTCGACGTCCACACCGACGACGGCGGCCAGCTCGCCGCTGGCGAGCATCTCGTCCAGCGTCCGGCCCGCCGGCGCCGGGACGACGTTCGACGGCGGCCGGTACTCGGCGACGTGCTCGTCGCCGGAGAGCACCCAGGTGATCGAGTCGAGATCGACGCCGTGCTCGTCGGCGAGGATCGACCGCGCCCAGACGCCGGTGGTGACGGTGTAGCCCCGGTTGACGCCGACCTTCTTGCCCTCGAGGTCCTTGGGCGAGGTGATGCCGTGCCGGGTGTCGATCGTGATCGCGTTGTGGTGGAACCCGCGGACCAGGAACGCCGGGACGGCGGTGAACGCGCACGCCGTGCGCCTTGGCGGCGAGGTAGGTCGTCAGGGCCATCTCGCAGACGTCGAACTCGAGGTCGCGGACCATGCGGCGGAAGCCCTTGACGAGGACCGGGATCTCCTCGAAGTCGAAGGGAAGCCTTCCGGAGCGATGGTCCCGTCCTTGAGCGCGGCGTTGTTGCCCTGGGTTCGGGTGACGGTGCGCAGTTGCAGGTCGGCCATGCGGCCGGACGCTAGCACGGCATTGGTCAGACCTTCAGACCGTCGATTAGGGTGCTGCACGACACACGACGGAGGAGATGTCATGGCTGAGCAGGTACTGGCGGCGGTCCGCACGGGGCCGGGCAAGACCGAGATGCGCGAGTTCCCGATGCCCGAGATCGCGGACGACGCCGCGCTGCTCAAGATCGAGGTCGCCGGCATCTGCGGCACCGACGTGAAGCTGTACCGCAAGCCCACGATCGACGAGCCGGTGATCATGGGCCACGAGAACGTCGGCATCGTCGCCAAGGCCGGCGAGAAGTGGTCGAAGATCCACGGCCTGAACGAGGGCGACCGGATCTTCGTCGAGCACTACGTCGGCTGCATGCACTGCGAGTGGTGCCGCGCTCGGCGAGTACCGGCACTGCGAGATCACCGACTGGCGCACCAACCCCGACGCCCGCCGCTACGGCTACACGTCCTCGAACAACCCCGGTCGACTCTGGGGCGGCTTCTCCCAGTACATGTACCTGCCCGTGGAACGCGGTGACCCACAAGGTGCCCGACGGCGTCTCCGCCGAACTGGCCGGCCTGGTCACCCCGCTGTCCAACGGCATCGAGTGGGCGCTCAACGCCGGCAAGGTCGGCTACGCGAGCACCGTGCTCATCCAGGGCCCCGGCCAGCAGGGCCTGTCCCAGGTCGTCGCCTCCAAGCAGGCCGGCGCCTCGCTGATCATCGTCACCGGGACGACCCGTGACGCGACCCGGCTGCAGCTCGCGCGCGACCTCGGCGCCGACGCGGTCATCGACGTCCAGAAGCGAGGACGCGCTGGCCAGCGGTCATGGAGCTGACCGGCGGCAAGGGCGTCGACGTCGTCCTCGACTGCACCTCCGGCGCGGGCACCGCGCCGGTGCTGCTCGGCATCGACGCGCTCAAGCGCCGCGAAGGGATCATGGTCACCCAGGGCGAGGTGGCCGCGTTCCCCGACTTCCCGCTGAAGAAGATGACCGAGAAGTGCATCACGCTGGGCAGCGCCCGCGGGCACAGCTACCGCTCCGTGCGAGCTGGCCCTGGAGCAGCTGGCCTCGGGCCGCTTCCCGCTGGAGCGGCTGGCCACGCACCGCTTCGGCCCTCGAGGACGTCGACCACGCGATCCGCACCCTGGCCGGCGAGACCGGCGAGGACGCCATCCACATCTCGCTGCTGCCCTGGGACCTGGAGGACGCCAAGTGAGCGCGGTCCGCGGGAACGTCGTCGTCACGAACGTCGCGCGCGCCGACCGCGACGGTCGTCGACGCGCTGGCAGAGCTCGGCGTCGCGACCGTGCACGAGGCGCAGGGCCGCACCGCACCTGCTCGACCCCGCGCTGCGACCGGTCTACGCCGGCGCGCGGGTCGCCGGCACCGCGGTCACGGTCAGCCTGCCGCCGGGCGACAACTGGATGGTCCACGTGGCCGTCGAGCAGTGCACCGAGGGCGACCTGCTCGTCGTCGCGCCGACCTCGCCGTCCCAGGCGGGCTACATCGGTGACCTGCTGGCCACCACGCTGGCGACCCGCGGCGTCCGCGGGGTCGTCCTCGACGCCGGCTGCCGCGACGTCGCCGACCTGACCGCGCATGCGGTTCCCGGTGTGGTCGCGGCACGTGTCCGCCTTCGGCGTGCATCAAGGAGACGCTCGGCAGCGTCAACGTCGGCGTCGTCTGCGCCGGCCAGTGGATCGAGCCCGGCGACGTGGTCGTGGCCGACGACGACGGCGTGGTCGTGGTCCCGCGGGACCGGGCGGCCGACGTGCTCGAGGCCGCGCGCGCGCGCGAGCAGCGCGAGGCCGGCGTCCGCGAGCGCTACCGCAACGGCGAGCTCGGCCTGGACATGAACGACATGCGCCAGAAGCTCGAGGCCAAGGGGCTGACCTACGTGGAGCAGGAGCCGCCCCGGTGATCATCGACTCCACGGCCACTACACGACCGAACCGGCGCAGCTCAAGCGCTTCCGGCAGGCACAGCTGGCCGCGCTGGAGAGCGGATCGGCCGCCCCGCAGCTGGAGAGCATCAGCGACGACGAGCTCCGGGAGAGCGTCGAGAACAACCAGCTCCGCGTGCTGCGCGAGCGCGGCGGCGACCTGATGATCTTCTCGCCGCAGGCTTCGGGCATGGAGCACCACGTGCCCGACCCGGCCACGGCGGTCGCCTGGGCGCGGGCGAGCAACGACCTGGTGGCCCGCGTCGCCGAGCTGTACCCGCAGCACTTCGCCGCGGTCTGCCAGCTCCCGCAGACGCCGGACGGCAGCCTGGACGACGTCGTCGCCGAGCTGCGCCGGTGCGTGGGGGAGCGCGGCTTCGTCGGCGCCAACCTCAACCCCGACCCGTCCGGCGGGCAACTGGACGTCGCAGCCGCTCACCGACCCGTACTGGTTCCCGGTCTACGAGGCGCTGGTCGAGCTCGACGTGCCCGCGATGGTGCACGTGTCCAGCTCGTGCAACCCGAACTTCCACGCTCTCGGCGCGCACTACCTCAACGCCGACACCTCGGCGTTCATGCAGCTGCTCGAGGGTGACCTGTTCGACCGGTTCCCGACGCTGCGGCTGGTCATCCCGCACGGCGGCGGCGCGGTCCCGTACCACTGGGGCCGTTACCGGGGCCTGGCGATGCGCATGGGCTGGCCGGATCCGGCCGAGCTGCTGCGGAACGTCTTCTTCGACACCTGCGTCTACCACCAGCCGGGCATCGACCTGCTCACGAGCGTGATCCCGACCGAGAACATCCTGTTCGCCTCCGAGATGCTCGGCGCCGTCCGCGGCGCCGACCCGGAGACCGGCGTCGAGTGGGACGACACGTAGCCCTACCTCGACGCCGCGAACCTGACCGGCGAGCAGAAGCAGGCGATCGTCGAGGGCAACGCCCGCCGGGTCTACCCGCGGCTCGACGCCCGACTCGAGGAAGGGGGGCTCTGATGGGCCGCCTGCAGCTGACCTTCGCCTGCGGCGACTACGACCGCACCCGCGCGCTGGAGGAGGGCACGGTCCGCCCCGACGGCATCGACCTGACCTACCTGCGGCTACCGGTCGAGGAGACCTTCTTCCGGATGATGCGGTACCGGGAGTTCGAGGTCGCCGAGATGTCGATGTCGACCTACGTGAAGTCCCTCGACCTCGACGAGCGGCCGTTCGTGGCGCTGCCGGTGTACACCTCCCGGCAGTTCCGGCACGCCGGGATCTTCGTGCACGAGGACTCGGGCATCGAGAAGCCCGAGGACCTGCGCGGCAAGGTCGTCGGCACCCCCGAGTGGCAGCTGACCGCCAACGTCTGGATCCGCGGCTTCCTCGCCGACCAGTACGGCGTGCCCGTCGACTCGGTCGAGTACCGCACCGGGGGTCAGGAGACGCCCGGACGGATCGAGAAGGCCGCCGTCGACCTCGGCGACCGGATCCGCATCCAGCCGATCCCCGAGGGCAAGACCCTGTCGGCGATGCTCGCGGCCGGCGAGATCGACGCGTTCCAGGGCCCGCGGGTGCCGTCGTCCTTCGTGCCCGGCGGAAAGGTCCGCCGGCTGTTCCCCGACCCGGTCACCGCGGAGAAGGAGTACTTCGAGCGGACCGGGATCTTCCCGATCATGCACGTGGTCGTCGTCCGCCGGGACGTCTACGAGCGGCACCCGTGGGTGGCGCAGTCGCTGACCAAGGCGCTGGGCGTGGCCAAGAAGAAGGCCGTGGCAGAGCTCTACGACGCCTCCGCGCTGCGCTTCATGCTGCCGTGGCTGATCCCCGGTCTCGAGGAGGCCCGCGCGCTCATGGGCGAGGACTACTGGTCCTACGGGCTCCAGGCCAACGAGCACGTGCTGTCCACGTTCCTGAAGTACCACCACGAGCAGGGGCTCTCCCGCCGGGAGTACCGGCCCGAGGAGCTGTTCGCCCCCGAGTCCACGGAGAACTTCGTCATCTGACCCGATGAGATCTGCGCACTCGTACGCTTCCGGGCCGCGAAGCGTACGAGTGTGCAGATCTCGCCCCGCGAAGCGAGAGGACCGCGCGCCCATGGATCTCAAGAGCTACATCGAGTCCGAGGTCGAGGAGGACGCGACGCTGCCCGGCCGCGGGGCCACCGCGACCGCCGACGCGCACGGCTACCCCGGCGACGCCGAGGTGCACGTCCCGGAGTCCGAGGTGCTCGCCGAGAGGGTGCGCGTCCCGGGCGGCGCCGGCGAGGTCGAGGTGTACGTCGCCCGGCCGAAGGACGGCGAACCCGCTCCGGCCGTCGTCCTCATCCACGAGAACAAGGGCCTGGTCCCCTACATCACCGACACCGCGCGACGGCTGGCGGCCGCCGGCTTCGTGGCGCTGGCGCCCGACCTGCTGTCGCGGCTCGGCGGCACCGGCGCGTTCGACACGCAGGAAGAGGTCATCGCGGCGCTGGCGACGATCGACGCCGCGGACGTCGTCACCGACGTGCGGGCGCTGATCGGCTGGGCGGTCGAGCAGGACGTCGTCCGGGACGGCCGGATCGCCGTCCTCGGCTTCTGCTACGGCGGCGGCGTGGCCTGGCGGGTGCTCACGCAGGAGCCGCGGCTGGCCGCGGGCGTGCCCTTCTACGGCCCGACCCCGGACGCCGACGCCGTCCCCGGCATCACCGCCCCCGTGCTCGCCGTCTACGGCGAGAACGACCAGCGGATCACCTCGATGCTGCCGGGCATCCGCGAGGCGATGGCCGAGCACGGCAAGACCTTCGAGGCCGTGGTCCTCGAGGGCGCCGGGCACGCCTTCCACAACGACACCAACCCCGACCGGTACGACCCGGAGGCGGCCCGGCAGGCCTGGAACGCGGCCGTGGACTGGCTGCGCCGCTGGTTGACCGCCTGACGCGCGGGCGCGGGGTGCGGTAAAGGTCTGATCGTTATCCCTTCGTCATTGAGTTGAAAGCGTGACGAGAGTTACATTCGCTCCCGGGTCGAGGACGCGTCAGTCCTGCGGACCACGGTCCGGCCAGAGACGCCCTGCGACGTGGAGGTGCCGGTGAAGCGTCCGAGCATCCATCAGCTCGAGGTGTTCTGCCGGATCGTCCAGCTGGAGAGCATGGCTCGCGCGGCCGAGGAGCTGCAGGTCGCTCCGTCATCGGTCTCCATGCAGGTCCAGGAGCTCGAACGGCGCTACCGCACCCGCCTGCTCGTCCGCGGCCCGCGCAAGACCACGCCGACGCCGGCAGGGGCGGCGCTCTACGACCGGGTCGTCTCGCTGCTGCAGGGCCTCGATGCGGTCGAGCGTGAGATCGCCCAGCTGCAGGACGGTGCGTCGGGCACCCTGCGCTTCGCGAGCAGCCGGACCATCGGGGCCGGCGTCGTCCGCCGGGTGCTGCAGGCGTTCGAGCGGGCGCACCCGCAGGTCGACATCTCCTACTCGATCATGAAGAGCAGTTCCTCGGCGAAGACGGAGGTGCTCGAGGAACGGGCCGAGTTCGCCCTCGTCGGGCGGGTCGGCCCGGGCTGGCCGCTCGAGGTCAAGCCGTTGTTCCAGGAGCCGCTCGTGGTCGCGATCGCGCCCACCCACCCGCTGGCGAGCGAGGCGCGACCCACGCTGGAAACTCTCGCCCGGCACGTCCTGCTCCTGCGCGAGCCTCCGGTCCTCGGGCACAAACGCATCCTCGGGATCCTCGAGGAGGCCGGCGTGACGCCGCAGATCCTCGAGCTCGGCAGCACTGAGGCGGTCAAGTCCGAGGCGGTCGCCGGGCACGGGGTGGCTGTCCTGCCGCGGACGACGCTCGCCGACGAGATCGCCGCCGGCTCGCTGCAGGCGTGTTCCGTCGCCGGGTTCCGGCCGTTCCGCACGGTGTACCTGACGTGGCTGGCGAGGACGCCGCTGTCGCCCGTCGCGGAGTCGTTCGTCCGCGCCGTGCGTGGCTGCGGCACCAGCATCGACGGCGTGAGCGTCGAGGGCGGTGGCGCCGAGGAGAACCGCATCGACGGGAGCAGGGACCCCGCCGGCCGCGTCGCGCCGTTGTCGTGCTCGGCCTGACCCCCTGGTTCGGCTGTCCTGCGGTGACGGTGGTCGTCCCACGCGTCCCAGCCGTGTCGCACCGCGTCTGAGCTGGTCAGGCGCATGCCGAGGTCGGGGTGAGAGTTCAGGAGTCCCCGAAGTCGACTTAGAGAAGTCGATTGTTGTTCCCGTCACAGTTGCCTGCAAACGTGATCGACATGGGGACATCGCAACTGCAGCGCAGGGGAACCTGCTGATGGGCGCCCTCGCCGGTGTCCGGGTCGTCGAGTTCGCGAGCTACGTCGCGGGCCCCTACGCGGGGGCGTTGCTGTCCGACCTCGGCGCGGACGTGGTCAAGATCGAGGTGCCATCGCGCGGCGATCCCTACCGCGGCTGGTCCAGCGGCAACTACAGCGCGATGTTCTGCTCCCTCAACCGCAGCAAGCGCAGCGTCCTCGCCGACCTGAAGACCGAGCGCGGCCGGGAGGTCGCGCGCAGCCTGGTCGCCGGCGCCGACGTCGTGCTCGAGAACTCCCGGGTGGGCGTCATGGACCGCCTGGGCCTGGGCTACGACGACGTGCGGGGCGTCAACCCGCGCCTGGTGTACTGCTCCATCACCGGCTTCGGCCTCGACGGGCCGAACGCGCACCGCCCCGGCTACGACACGATCGGCCAGGCGACCAGCGGCCTGATGAGCCTGCTCACCGACCTCGACGACCCGCAGCCGATGGGCATCTCGCTGTCGGACCACCTGGCCGGCCTGTTCGCCGCCTACGGCATCCTCGCCGCCCTCGCCGCGCGGGAGCGGACCGGCGAGGGCCAGCGGGTGGACACCTCGCTGCTGCAGTCGTCCACGTCGTTCCTCGCCGAGAACATGGCCCGCTTCCTCCGCGACGGTGGGCAGCCGCCGACCCGGCGCACCCGGGCACGCACTGCTCAGGTCTACGCGGTCAAGGACGAGCACGGCGCCCCCTTCGTCATCCACCTCTCCTCGCCGGACAAGTTCTGGCGGGCGCTGCTCACGGCGATGGAGCGCGAGGACCTCGTCGACGACCCGCGCTTCGCCGACCGGAAGCAGCGGATCGCGCACCGCGACGACATCCAGGCGCTGATGGGCGAGACGTTCTCGACCGGCTCGCGCGAGGAGTGGCTGAAGCGGCTCTGGGCCGCCGACGTGCCGGCCGCGCCGCTCAACAGCCTCGCCGACGTGGTCGAGGACGAGCAGATCCGCCACCTCGGGCTGGTCACGGAGGTCGAGCACCCCACGGAGGGCAGCCTGCGGCTGCTGGGCAGCGGCGTGAACCTGCACGGCACACCGACCCGCACGGGACCGGCGCCGGTGGCCGGGGAGAACACCGCCGAGGTGCTCGCCGAACTCGGCCTGCCCGAGGACTACCTGTCCGTACCCGACCCGGCCACCGTGCCGGCCGGCTGAGGGGATCGACGTGTACGGACGCAGTGCCGCCATCGTGGGGGCCGCCCATTCGCGGCTCGGCGAGGTGCCCGGCTCCACGGCGATCGGCCTCATGGCCGACGCCGCGGTCGCCGCGGTCGCCGACGCCGGGCTCACCAAGGACGACATCGACGGCATCGTCGTCCGTGGTCCGGACGACGAGTACGCCTTCCAGCAGCAGCTCGGGGAGCGGCTCGGCCTCAACGCCGCGTTCAGCACCAGCCTGGACAACGGGGGCGCGAGCCAGACGCTGGCCGTCGTCCTCGCCTCGATGGCCATCGAGGCGGGCCTGGCCACCACCGTGCTGTGCGGTTACGCCCGCAACTCGTGGACCCGCACCCGCCGGCCCGGCAGCCGTCGGGCCCGGATGAACCAGGCCACGCACAACCGGGCGCGCGAGTGGCGGGACTCCTTCGCCTACTTCGGCGAGCCGGCCACCCACGCGCTCGGCGCGCAGCGGCACATGGCCATGTACGGCACGACCAAGGAGCACCTCGGCCACGTCGCCATCTCGGTCCGCGACCACGCGACGCGCAATCCGCACGCGCAGATGCAGACCCCGCTGACCATGGACGAGTACCTGGCCGGCCGGCCGGTGACCGATCCGTTCGGCGTCTACGACTGCTCGCTGCGCACCGACGGGGCCGGCGCGGTGGTGGTGACCAGCCTGGACCGGGCGCGGGACCTGCCGCACACGCCGGTGGTCGTCCGGGGATTCGGCAGCTCGAACAACCTGCAGGGCTGGACCGTCGACGACCACATGGTCACCACCGCGGCCAAGGCCAGCGGCGAACGGGCCTACCGGATCGCCGATGTGACGCCGGCCGACATCGACACCGCGCAGCTCTACGACTGCTTCACCTACATGATCCTGGCCCAGGTCGAGGACTACGGGTTCTGCGCCAAGGGGGAGGGCGGTGACTTCATCGCCTCGGGCGCGCTGCGGCTCGACGGCGCCATCCCGACGAACACCTCCGGCGGGCAGCTGTCGGAGGGGCACGTCGAAGGCATGCTCCAGGTGGTCGAGGGCGTCCGGCAGCTGCGCCACGAGTACCCGGAGAACCGGCAGGTGCCCGACGCGCGGCTGGCCCTGGTCAGCGGCCACGGCGGCAACACGGTGTGCCACACGACGCTGATCCTGGAGCGTGGGGCATGAGCGCCGAGACCGCCGCCGGCCTTCCCGCCGTGGTCACCGAGCCCGTGCGCCCGCGCCGCAAGCTGCCGCAGCCGACGCCGGAGTCGCAGCCGTTCTGGGACGGGCTGACCCGCCGCGAGCTGCTCGTCCAGCAGTGCGACTCCTGCCGCCGGTACTGGTTCCCGCCGAGCAACCGCTGCCAGCACTGCTGGAGCGAGCGGTTCGCCTGGCGGCAGGTGTCCGGTCGCGCCCGGCTCTACAGCTTCACCGTGTTCCACCGGGCCTACGCCGCCGAGCTCGCCGACCAGCTGCCCTACGTCGTGGGCGTCGTCGAGCTCGAGGAGGGCCCGCGGCTGATCACCAACGTCGTCGGCTGCGACCCCGCCGACGTCCGCGTCGACATGCCCGTCGAGGTCGTCTTCGACGACGTCACCGACGGGGTCACCCTGCACGCCTTCCGCCCCCGGGAGGAATGACCTCCCGTCCCGCGCCCGTCGGCCACATCCCATTCGCGTTCGGAGGACCCATGGCAGAGATCGTCTCGCTCGTCGGCACCACCCATCACCCCTGGTACCACCAGAAGACGTCCAAGCCGGAGAACGAGCTGACCGAGGACGCCCGCAGCCTGCTCGGGTGGTCCGACCGGGTGCAGGAGTCCTTCGCACGGACCAACCCGGACGCCGTGGTGATCGTCGCCAGCGACCACTTCCACCAGTTCTTCCACAACAACATGCCGCAGTGGATCGTCGGCCGGATGTCCTCCTACCAGGGCACCTTCTACAACGAGGTGCGCGAGTTCGACCTGCCGCGGATCGAGCTCGGTGGCAACCGGCAGCTGTCCACGGACATCATCGAGGCCGGCTTCGACAACGGTTTCGACTTCGCCTTCTCCGACGAACTGCGGCTCGACCACGCCTGCGTCGTCCCCAGCCTGATCTGCCAGCCGTCGCTGGAGATCCCCGTCGTCCCCGTGCTGACCAACTGCGGGGCGCCGCCGATCGCGCCCGGTCATCGCTTCCAGGCCCTCGGGCCGGCGCTGCGCAAGGCCATCGAGGGCTCGAACGCCGTCGAGCGGGTCGCCGTGGTGTTCAGCGGCAACCTCTCCCTCGAGGTGGGGGGCCCGGAGCAGATGATGCCGTACTCCGTGGACCCGGAGTTCGACCAGAACGCGATGAAGTGGCTGACCGAGCGCGACTTCGACTCGCTGGTCGCCGACTCCACCTACGAGCGGCTGATGAAGCACGGGAACGTCGCGTTCCAGTTCCTCAACTACATCACGATGGCCGCGATGCAGCAGGACATGGAGATCGTCCACGCGGAGGCCATGAAGCGGCGCGGATCCCCTGCGGCCTGCTTCATCTACGAGCAGGGAGCCGGGCAGTGATCGATCACTACGCCGTCAACAAGTTCTGCTACGACACCGACCGCAACCCGGCGTTCGTGCAGCGCTACATCGACGACCCGGAGGGCTACGTCGACTGGTACTTCGCCGAGCGCATGTCCCGGCTGCTCGACAACGAGAGCGAGCGCTCGTCGGTGCCGACGCCCGACGAGCGGACGACGACCGCGCTGAAGACCTACGACTTCGCCTACCTCTACGGCGAGGGCGCCCACCCGTTCATCCTGTGGACGCTGATGCTGCCGGTGATCGAGGCGAAGCTGGCCTCCGGGGAGTTCGAGACACCGACCGCACCCGACGGCGCGCGGCTGGAGAACCGCGCTCCCATGGCCTACTACCGCGAGCGGATCCTGCCCCACGGCCGGCCGTTCTACCGGTACTGAGAGACGTCTGCCATGTCCAGCGGCCCACTCGCCGGTGTCACGGTGATCGAGAACGCCTCCTACATCAGCGGCCCCTTCGCGGGCCTGCTGCTGGCGCAACTCGGTGCCGACGTCGTCAAGGTCGAGGCGCCGGGCAGCGGTGACCCCTTCCGTCGCTGGGGGGGAGCCGCGTCCGGCGTCCGGGTGCGGCCGCAGTTCGCCGCCCTGAACCACGGCAAGCGCAGCGTCGCCCTCGACCTGCGGACGCCGGAGGGGCAGGCCGGCTACCTGGACCTGGCGGCGTCCGCCGACGCCGTGGTGGAGAACTTCCGGCCCGGCACGCTGGACCGCCTCGGCGTCGGCGAGGCCGCCGTCCGCGACCGCAACCCGGACATCGTGTACTGCACGGTCACCGGGTTCGGCCCCAGCGGGCCCTACCGGGACCGTCCGGCCTACGACGCGATCGTCCAGGCCCTGTCCGGGCTGTGGGGCCTGGTGTCGCCGATCTCGGCGCCGCAGGCGACCGGGCCCGCGATGTCGGACACCCTGTCCGGGCTCAACACCGCGCTGGCCGTGGTCGCCGGCCTGGCCGGCGCGGCGCGGCGCGCGGACGCCCCGCGGCGCTTCGACGTGAGCATGCTCTCCGCGTCGCTGAACCTCGTCGGCCTCAGCGTGGCCAACTACGCCGAGAGCGGCGAGGTCGAGGGACCGTTCTCCCGCGGCCGCCGGTCGCACTCGATCGGCCTGCGCAGCGGCGACGGCCGCCCGCTGGCGGTCCACCTCTCGTCGCCGGAGAAGTTCTGGGTGCGGCTCACCGACGTGGTCGGCCGGCCGGAACTCCGCGACGACGCGCGCTTTCGCACCTACCCCGCCCGGCTCGAGCACTTCGACGAGTTGCGGGCCGAGCTGGAGGCCGCGCTCGCCGACCACGGGCGCGACCACTGGCTGGAGCTGCTCCACGAAGCCGACGTCCCCGCCGCACCGATCTACGCGGTCGACGAGGTCGTGCAGGACCCGCACGTAGTCGGTGCGGGGCTCCTCCGGCAGGCCGTCGGGCCGGCCGGTGAACGGTTCCTCGTCCCCCGTGGCGCCATCGCCTACGCGGGGGACCTCGACGCCTGCTCGATGGAGGTGCCGGCGCTGGGCGGGTGACGCGGCGACGCGTGCAAGGGGCGCACGGGACACGGGTGCGCATGAGGTTCCACGACACGGCTGGAGGGCCACCAGATGAGAACACGGAAGCTGATCGCGCTACCGGCGCTGGCGATGGCGAGCGTCCTGCTCGTCGCCTGCGGAGGCGGCGGGGACGACGACTCGGGCGGTGGTGGCGGTGCCGCCACCGGCGAGGGCACGGAGAACGGCATCGTCGTCCAGATGGACGGCGAGAGCCGCGAGGACTACCTCGCGCGGCTCGAGGAGGCGGCGATCGAGGAAGGCACGGTCGCCTATTACCAGTCGGCCGGCGACGACGAGCTCAACGCCATCATCAGCGCGTGGGAGGCCGCCTACCCGGACATCGAGTTCGAGCCGGTCAGTGCGACGAGCGGCACCATCCTCGAGCGGGCGCTGCTCGAGGGCCAGTCCGGCAACGTCAGGGGCGATGTGTACGGCGGTTCGGCCGCCGACCAGGCGCAGCTCGACGCGATCGGTGCGCTCGCGGACTACCGGCCGGTGAACGAGGAGGACGTGCTCGACGAGTTCAAGATGGACGGTCCCTACATCGCCACCGGCTACCTCTCCTACCACCCGGCCTACAACGTCGACCAGGTCGAGGAAGGTGACCTGCCGACCGAGTGGGAGGGCTACTGCGAGGAGGAGTGGCGCGGCCGGTTCGCCTTGGACCAGGAAGCCGGCGAATGGGTCACCGGGATGATCGCCGGGATGGGCCAGGACGAGGCGATCGAGGTGCTCGAGTGCCTCGCGGCCAACGAGCCGCGGTTGGTCCGCGGCTCGACGAACCGGACCGAACTGCTCGCCTCCGGTGAGTTCCCGGTCATGCTCGACGGCTACGGCCACCGGCTGTTCGAGTTCGAGAAGCAGGGTGCTCCCATCAGGGCCCAGCGGGGCGGCCCCGAGCCGCTGACCGTCGTCCTCGACATGGCCAGTGCGTTCGAGGGTGCACCGCACCCGAACGCCGCCCGGCTGCTGCTCGAGTTCTTCCTGACGTCCGAGGGTCAGCAGGTGTTCCTGGACCAGAACAAGGCCGGAACCCTGGCCACCACGGAGGCGCCCTACGCGGAGTACTTCCAGGACGTCGAGACGACGGTCCTGGGGCCGGAGGAGGCCGACTTCGACGAGGGCTTCCAGATCTTCGTGGACATCTTCCTCGGCGGACAGGTCCCGGCACCGTAGGTCGGCCCCTCACCGCGCACATCCGGGACGGTGTGGCGCCGGCACAGCGCCGGCGCCACACCGCACCGCCCCGCTCGTCTCATGATCCATGCCCGAGGTCTTTGAAGGTGGCAGCGTGACGACCCAGATCGACAGCCCTGAACAGCTCGCCGCCGCGCGGTCGCCCGTCGAGCCTCCGCGTCCGGCGCAGCGGCGCAGCCGGTTCGTGCCGAAGGATCCGAAGACCTACATCTTCCTCGCGGTCGCGGCGATCCTGATCTGGGAGATCGCCATCCCGCTGGGCATCCTGCTCTGGGCGACGGTCAGCGGTGCCCGACCGGGCGCCGACGAGTTCTTCTCCTTCTCGTCACTGACGACGGACAACTTCCAGCGCGCCTTCGAGGGCTCGCGGCTGACCGGCACCCTCTGGGACACCTTCCTGTTCGCCGGGGGAACGACCGTCGTCGCGTTCGTGATGGGCACCTACCTGGCCTGGGTGGTGGAGCGCACCAACACCCCGCTGCGCGGGTTCATCACCTTGATGATGGTGCTGCGGCTGATCCTGCCCGGCGTGCTCACCACGATCTCGTGGATCTTCCTGGCCAGCCCCCGCATCGGCTCGCTCAACGTCTGGCTGCAAGGGCTGTTCGGGTTCGACGAACCGCCGCTGAACATCTACTCGATGCCCGGGATGATCTGGGTCGAGGCGATGGACATCCTGCCGCTGGTCTTCCTGCTGATGAGCGCCGCGTTGCGGTCCATGGACCCCTCCCTGGAGGAGGCCTCGCTGGTCTCGGGCAAGGGCCTGATGACCACCACCCGCAGGATCACCCTGCCGCTGATCCTGCCGGCGATCCTCGCCACGCTGATCCTGCTGTTCATCCGCGGCATCGAGACCTTCGAGGTGCCGGCGCTGATCGGTCTGCCGGCTCGGCGGTTCACCTTCGTGGTGGAGATCTGGCGGCAGAGCTCGACGACACCGACGGACTTCGGCGTCGCGGCGGTCTACGCCACCCTGATCCTGGCGTTCTGTTCCTGCCTCCTGGTGTTCTACAACCGGGCCACCCGACACGCCGACGCCTTCGCGGTCGTCACCGGCAAGGCGTTCCGGCCCCGACGGACCGACCTCGGGGGCGTCAAGTGGGCGACCCTCGCCGGCGCGATGCTCATCATCGTCTTCTCCCTCGGGCTGCCGATGATCATCCTGATCTGGGCCAGCTTCTACCCGCCCTACCGGGGCTTCCAGCCGATCACGCCCGAGGGCTTCTCGATGCTGTCCCTGGACAACTATCGGGCGGTCATCGACAGCGACCTGGTGCAGCGGGCGTTCGTCAACTCGACGATCCTCGGCATCGGCTCGGCGGCCGTGGTCGTCCTGCTCATGACGATCGTCGCCTGGATCACCGTCAAGACGAACATCAAGGGCCGCAAGTGGCTCGACCACCTGTCCTTCGCGCCGATCGCGATCCCCGCGGTGGCGATGGGCGTGGCCTTCCTGTGGCTCTACCTGTCGGTGCCGATCCCGGTCTACGGCACGATCTGGATCCTCTTCCTGCTCTACATCGCCCGCTTCACGGCGGTGGCGCTGCGGATCATGTCGGCGTCGATGACCCAGCTGAACAACGAGCTGACCGAGGCGGCCGAGGTGGCCGGTGCCAGCTGGTGGCGGTCGTTCCGCACGATCACGATGCCGCTGCTGCGGCCGGGCATGCTGGCGGCGTTCATCTTCGTGCTGGTGCACGCCTACCGGGAGCTGTCGGCCTCGCTGCTCGTCTACTCCTACGGCAACGAGCCGATCGGTGTCGCGATCTTCGACATCTGGGAGAACGGCAGCTACGGCCTGCTCTCGGCGTTCGGCATCCTCGTCGTCCTCGCGCTGACGGTCTTCTCGATCATCGCCCGCGTCATCAGCAACCGGTACGGCGTCAAGGAGGAGTAGGCACCTCCCGCCCCGAGTCCCGCCCCTTCTCCCCGTTCAGGAGCGCACGACATGTCCATCGCTGTGACCGACCTGCTCAAGACCTTCGCCGGCGGCAGCGTCCGCGCCGTCGACGAGATCAACTTCGCCGTCCCCACCGGCTCCGTGCTGACCCTGCTCGGGCCCTCGGGCTGCGGCAAGACGACCACCATGCGCTCGATCGCCGGGTTGGAGAAGCCCGACGGCGGCTCCATCCAGGTCGGGGAGCGGGTCGTCTACGACGCCGCCCAGCGGATCAACCTGCGGCCCAACCAGCGGCACGTCGGCATGGTGTTCCAGAGCTACGCGATCTGGCCGCACATGACCGTCTTCGACAACGTCGCCTACCCGCTCAAGGGCAACGCCGACCGGGCCACCATCAAGCAGCGCACCATGAGCTCGCTCGAGCTCGTCGGCCTCGACCACCTGGCGGGCCGTCGGGCGCCGAACCTCTCCGGTGGGCAGCAGCAACGCGTCGCACTGGCCCGCGCGCTCGTCGCGCAGCCGGAGGTGCTGCTGCTCGACGAGCCGCTGTCCAACCTCGACGCCAAGCTCCGCGACCAGATGCGCAAGGAGATCCGGGAGCTGCAGCAGCGGCTGGGCATCACCACGCTGTACGTGACCCACGACCAGTCCGAGGCGCTGGCGATCTCCGACTTCGTCGCGGTCATGTCCCAGGGGAACATCGTCGACTTCGGCGAGCCGGAGCGGATCTACTCGCGGCCGGCGTCGCGCGCCGTGGCCGAGTTCATCGGCATGGCCAACGTCGTGGAGCTGTCGAGGATGCGGGCCGTCGACGGGCGCTGGATCGGCGAGTCCCAGCTGGGCCCGATCTCGATCGAGCAGGAGGGCGCCCCGCCGGCGACGTGCAGCGTGCTGATCCGTCTGGAGGACCTGCACTTCACCTCGCCCGAGGAGGCCGGAGCGCCCAACGTCTGGCCGGGCCGCGTCGTCACGAGCATCTACCTGGGCAGCTACTTCGAGTGCGAGGTCGAGGTCAACGGACAGCGGCTGCGCACCCACGTGGCCCGCCGGGAGCGCCCGACGGAGGGTCAGAACGTGTACGTGAAGGTCCCGCCGGAGGCGCTCTACCTGCTGCCGGAGGACGATCGCGGCCCGATCACCGGCACCGACGACACCGAGGACGACGCGGACGCCGAGAAGAGCGCCTGATGAGGGCGGTGGTCCTGCACGAGTTCGGCGGACCGGAGGTCCTGCAGGTCGAGGAGGTGCCCGACCCGGAGCCGGCGCCCGGCGAGGTCGTCGTCGAGGTGCACGCCGTGACGGTCAACCAGTCGCTGGACCTCAAGGTGCGCGCCGACGGCACCGTGCGGGGGACGACGCTGCCGCACGTTCTCGGGGTCGACCCGGCCGGGGTGGTGGTGGCGGTGGCCGACGACGTCGACGCGGTGGCCGTCGGCGACCGGGTGGCCGTCATCCCGCACATCCGGTGCGGACGGTGCGACTTCTGCGCCAGCGGCCGGGAGGAGCAGTGCCCCAACTCGCGGCACATCGGGGTGCACCGCTGGGGCGGGTACGCCGAGCACGTGTCGGCCCCGGCGAAGAACGTCGTCCGGGTGCCCGACGGAGTCGACTTCGTCGACGCGGCGGTGATCCTGCGGCACGCACCCACGGCGTTCAACCTGCTGCGCAACCTCGCCGACGTGCAGGCCGGCGAGTGGGTGCTGGTGATGGGCGCGACGGGCGGCCTGGGTGCCGCAGGCGTCCAGGTGGCCAAGCTGCTGGGGGCCACGGTCATCGCGGGCGCCGGGGCCGACTCGCGCGTCGAGGTGGCGCTGGCCAACGGCGCCGACCACGGCGTCAACTACCGCACGCACGACCTGACCGAGGAGGTCCTGCGGATCACCGAGGGCCGGGGGGTGCAGGTCGTGTTCGAGAACATCAGCGATCCCGAGACCTGGCCCCAGGCGTTCGCCTCGCTCGCGCACGGGGGCCGGCTGGTCACGGCCGGCGCGCACGGGGGCGGGAAGGTCGAGCTCGACGTCCGCCGGCTCTACGGACGGCGGCTGCGGATCATCGGCGGCGCGGGCGCGAGCCGCCGGGACGTCACCACCGCCCTCGACGCGGCCGCGGCGGGCCGGCTGCACGCCGTCGTCGACCGGGTGATGCCCCTGGACGCCGCCGCCGAGGCGCACCGCCTCGCGGAGAAGGGCGGGCTGCTCGGCAAGATCGTGCTGGACCCGCGGGCACGTACGGAGGAGACGGCATGACGCGCGTGCTCAGGCTCAACACGTTCTCGCAGGGCAGCGCGCTGCTGGCGGCCCAGCACCGTGGCTACCTGGAGGAGGAGGGCCTCGCGCTCGAGGTCGACATCGCCGAGGGCTCGAGACCGCAGATGGAGGGGCTGCTCGCCGGCCGCTGGGACCTGGTCCACACCAACGCCGACAACGTCATGAAGTTCCGGGCGTTCGGCCATCCCGGGCTGGTCATCTTCCTGGTGCTCGACACCGGGATCGCGCAGAAGCTGATCGCCGCTCCGGACATCGCCGACTGGGCCGACCTGCGTGGCCGGCCCGTCGCGGTCGATGCGCCCGACTCCGGCTACGCCTTCGTCCTCTACGAACTGCTCCGGCTGCACGGCCTGGAGCAGGGGAACTACGAGGTCGTGCCGGTCGGCGCCACCGGCTACCGGCTGCAGGCGCTGCAGCGCGGCGAGGTGGCGGCGGGCCTGCTCAGCCACCACCACGAGGCGACGGCGATCGACGAGGGGTTCCGGATCCTGGCGGACACAAGGCACGACTTCGGCGGGCACCCGGGGGTCACCGCCGCCACGACCACCGCGTGGGCGGAGGCGAACGCCGACACCCTGCAGGGCTACACGCGGGCACTGCTGAGGGCGACCGCGTGGGCGCTGGACCCGGCGAACCACGACGAGGTGGTGGGGGTGATCGCGGCGGCCCGCGGCGTGCCCGAGGAGCGCGCCGCCCGCATCCTCGCGATCGAGACGGAGAGCCGGACCGCCGTCGTCGGCTGCATCGAGGACGCGCAGGCCAGCCTGGCCGAGACCGCGAAGCTGCGGGCCCGCTACGCCGGCTCGCTCCCGGCCGACTACTTCAACCCCGAGGCGATGCGGCGGGCGTTCGCGGTCGTGGGTCGCGATGCGGGGTGAGCGCCGGGGAGCGCGAGCGGGCGGAGACGGCTGAGCCACCCGGCCCCGTCGTCCGGTGGCGTGGTGTGCTGTTCAGCCGCTGGGCCCTGGTCTCCCTCGTCGCGCTCCTCTACTGGATCGCCTCCCACTCGCTGCGCCCCTTCGTCGTCGTCCGCCTCGACGCCCTGGGCGCCTCCGCGCAGGAGGTCGGGCTGGTGGCGGCGGCCTACGCCTTCTTCGCGCTGTTCCTCGCGATCCCGGGCGGTCGCGCCATCGACCGGCTGGGCACGCACCGGGTGCTCTCCGTGTCCCTGGCCGCGATGGCCGCCCTCGGTGTCGCCTACGCGTTCGCCGAGACGGTCCTGGCGCTGTTCGTGCTGCAGATGGTCAACGGTGTGGTCGAGCTCGGCGTGTGGCTGGCCGTCCAGACGCTGGCCACCGGCGCCGGACGCGGCGACGAACTGGCCAAGCACCTGTCGCTGTTCTCGTTCATGTGGGGGCTGGGCATCGCCGTCGGGCCGACCGTCGGCGGTGTGGTCTACGACCAGTTCGGCTTCTCGACGCTCGCCTTTCTCTACGGCGGGCTGGCGGCGGCGATGCTGGTGGCGATCCTGTTCGCGCCCACCATGCCCGCCGGGCTGAGCACCAAGGGCGGCAGGCTCGGCCGGGACGCCTGGCAGACCGGCCGGCAGCCGGCCATCCGCAGCGTGCTGCTGTCGAGCTTCATCGTCATGTACGTCATCTCGATCAAGAGCACCTTCTACCCGCTGGCGCTGCAGGAGCGCGACATCCCGGTGACGCTGATCGGCGTGATGCTGTCGATCATGGGCGTCGCGTCGCTGGCGATCCGGCCGCTGCTGCCCGCGCTCATCCGGCGCTTCGGGGCGGGCACCGTCATGGTCGCCGGCACCGTCGTCGGCGTCATCGGCATCAGCCTGACGCCCTGGCTGGTCCATCCCGCGCTGCTGGTGGTGTTCGCCGTGGTCACCGGTGCCGGGTACGGTTCCAACCCGCCGGTCGGGATGCAGCTGCTCAGCGAGCACAGCGAGCGCTCCAACCGCGGCCTGGTCATGGGCCTGCGGGCGGCGTCGAGCCGGCTGGCCCAGGTCGTGCAGCCCCTCGCGTTCGGCTCGATCGCCGCCGCCGCGGGCATGGCGACCGCCTTCCCGGTGTCCGGTGGCGCCCTCCTGCTGCTGGCGCTGTGGAGCCGACGCGATCTCGCGGCACTCCGCTCGACCGCCGCCCGACCGACCCAACCCGATTCCCCGACCCGACGAGAGGACTCCCGATGAGCCTGACCGGTATCGACGTGCACGTGCACGTCCACGACGAGCGGGCGCGCGCCCTGCAAGGCCCCGAGGCGCAGGCGAAGTTCGAGCAGATGGCCCGCTACTTCAAGCGGGAGGTGAAGCACACCTCGGTCGAGGAGCAGGCCGAGCAGTACCGCAGCCGGAACATGATGGCGGTCCTCGTCAACGGCACGGACGTGACGATCACCGGCCGCACGCCGATCCCGAACGACTTCATCGCCGAGACGGTGCAGCGCTTCCCCGACACCTTCCTCGGCATGGGCGCCATCGACCCGTGGCAGGGCGAGCTCGCCCGCCGGGAGATCGTGCGGATGAAGGAGATGGGGCTGGTCGGGATCGGCGAGCTCAACCCGGCCCGGCAGCACTTCTACCCGAACGACCGGCGCTTCTACCCGCTGTGGGAGGAGGCCGAGCGGCAGGGCATGGTCGTGCTGTTCCACAGCGGGTACGCCGCGGCCGGCTCCGGCTCGCCCGGTGGCGGCGGGGTGAAGCTGAAGTACTGCCAGCCGATGCTGCTCGACGACATCGCGGCCGACTTCCCCGACCTGAAGATCATCTGTGCGCACCCGTCGTGGCCGTGGACCGCCGAGAGCCTCGCGGTCGCCCGGCACAAGCCGAACTTCTACATCGACCTGTCGGGCTGGGCGCCCAAGTACTTCCCGCCCGAGGTCGTCCAGCAGGTCAACTCGATGATCCCGCACAAGGCCCTGTTCGGGTCCGACGCGCCCTCGCTGCCACTGGACCGGTGGCTGAAGGACTTCGAGGAGCTGCCGCTCAAGCCCGAGGTCCGGCAGAAGATCATGCTCGACAACGCCGTCAAGCTCTTCGGCCTGGAGTCCCGCGTCGACGGATGAGCCGACGCCCCCGGGTGCGCCGACGGGCGGCGCGCCCGGGGGTCAGGCGGCGGCGAGCAGCAGCTTCTTGAGCGGGGTGGTGGAGTCCTTCGCGTCCTCGGCCGGGATCGTCGAGCCCTGCGTCAGGGCCTTGCGCACGACCATGTAGTCGCCGGGGGAGTTGACGGCGTCGACGGCCAGGAGCCGGCCGTTGCGGTAGTACAGCACCGAGAAGCGCTCGTCCTCCGGCTCCCCGCGGACGACGAAGTCGTCGAAGCCGGCCGCCAGGCCGGCGATCTGCAGCCGCAGGTCGCCCTGGTTGGACCAGAACCACGGCACGCTGGGCACGACCTCGAGCTTGCCCATCAGGGTCGCCGCTGCTGTCGCAGCCTGCGTCACCGCGTTGTTCACCGACTCCAGCCGCACCAGGCCCTCACCGGTCACCGGGTGCGGCAGGACGGTGCAGTCGCCGGCGGCCACGACGCCCGGCAGGCTGGTGCGGGCGAACTTGTCGACGACGATGCCGCCGTCGACCTCGAGACCGATCTGCTCGGCCAGTTCGGTGTTGGGCACGACGCCGACGCCGACCATCACCAGATCGGCCGGCAGCTCGGTGCCGTCGGCGAGCACGACACCGGTGACCCGGCCGTCGGCCCCGGTCAGCCCGGTGACCCCGGTGGACAGCAGCACGGTGGAGCCGCGCCGCTCGTGGGCCTGCTTGTAGAACTCGGAGACCACCGGCGCGACGGCCCGGGCGATCAGCCGGTCGGCCGCCTCGACGACGGTGACGTCCTTGCCCTGGGCACGGGCGACCGCGGCCGCCTCCAGGCCCACGAACCCGCCGCCGACCACGACCACGCGCTGGGCCTGCGCCAGGCAGCTGCGCAGCCGGCGGGCGTCGTCGAGGTCGCGCAGGTAGCAGACGTTGTCGAGGTCCGCGCCCGGGACGGCGAGGCGCCGGGGGCTCGCGCCGGTGGTCAGCGCCAGCCGGTCGAACTCGAACGTCCGCCCGCTCGCGGTGACGGCGGTGCCCCCGTCGGAGCCGTCCGGGCGCAGCGAGAGCTCGATGACCCGCTCGCCGCAGACGAGGTCGATGTCCTGCTCGACGTAGAAGGAGGGGCTGCGGAACGCTAGCGTATCGCCGTCGGCGGTACCGGTCAGGTACTCCTTGGACAGCGGCGGCCGCTGGTAGGGCGGGTGCACCTCGGCCCCGATCAGGGTGATCGGGGCGTCGTCTCCCAGCTCGCGTAGTGAGACGGCCAGTTGGAGTCCGGCCTGGCTGGCGCCGATGATGAGCGTGCCTGCCTGCACGGCTGCCTCCCTGGGTCGTGTCACCGGAGGAATGGTAATACCATTGCACCACGGCGGGAAGTACCTCGCGATCCACGTCGCTCAGCAGAGTGGCATGGACCACATTCGTGGTCCAATGGACATACCAAGCCGGGCGGCGATCCAGCTGTCGGGGAACGGAAGGAAGGACACCCCAGCGTGCCCAAGGTGACTTACGTCGGGCTGGACGGCCAGGAGCGCTCCGTCGATGCGGTGGAGGGCGAGTCGGTCATGGCCACGGCGGTCAAGAACGGCGTCCCCGGCATCATCGGCGAGTGCGGCGGCAACGCCTCCTGCGCCACCTGCCACGTGTGGGTGCGGGACGAGTTCCTTCCCCTCGTGGGCGAGCCCAACCCCACCGAGGAGGACCTGCTCGAGATGGGCGTCTCGGACCGCCGTCCGGGCAGCCGGCTCTCGTGCCAGATCAAGGTGTCGGCCGAGCTCGACGGCCTGATCGTCGACGTGGCGCCCCAGGAGGTCTGATCCCGGTCCAGGGTTCAGGATGGGGGCGGGGCGGTTGACACGCCCCGTGAAAGGTATGACAGTTAGCCCAAGGCTTTGAGCAGGGAGTCCTCGGGTCCGAGGTAGCTAGGGAGACAGCAATGCTGCGCAGGGAGATCAACGAACTTCTCACCCAGACCGGGCCGGGGACGCCCATGGGGGAGCTCTTCCGCCAGTACTGGTTCCCCGCCTGCCTCGCCGAGGAGCTCCCCGAGGACGGTTCGCCCCCGGTCCGGCTCAAGCTGCTCGGCGAGCGCCTGGTCGCCTTCCGGGACAGCTACGGCAACTACGGCCTGATCGACGAGTTCTGCGCCCACCGCGGCGCGTCGATGTGGTTCGGCCGCAACGAGGACGGCGGCCTGCGCTGTCCGTACCACGGCTGGAAGTACGACACCACCGGCCAGTGCGTCGAGGTCCCGTCCGAGGCCGACAACTCCAGCTTCGCCGAGAACGTGAAGCTGACCGCGTATCCGCTGGTCAAGATCGGCGACATCCTGTGGACCTACATGGGCGACCCGGCCAAGCAGCCGCCGCTGCCCGAGTGGGAGTTCGCCCTGGTCCCGCCGGAGCAGACCTACTCCTCCAAGCGCTGGCAGCAGTCCAACTGGCTGCAGGCGTTCGAGGGCGGCATCGACTCCAGCCACGTCACGTTCCTGCACTCCGGTGGCCTGGCCAGCGACCCGCTGTTCAAGGGCGCCAAGGGCAACGAGTACAACCTCAACGACAAGAAGCCCTTCTTCGAGGTGGCCGACAGCGAGGGCGGCCTGTTCGTGGGCGCCCGGCGCAACGCCGAGGACGGCAAGTACTACTGGCGGATCACGCCCTGGGTCATGCCGTGCTTCACGATGGTCCCCCCGCGCGGTGACCACCCGATCCACGGGCACTTCTGGGTGCCGATCGACGACGAGAACTGCTGGGCGTACAGCTTCGACTACCACCCGGTCCGGGCGCTGACCGAGACCGAGCGGCAGGCCATGATCGACGGCCACGGCGTCCACAGCGCGAACATCCCCGGCACCTACCGGCCGGTCGCGAACATGGACAACGACTACAACTATGAACCGCGAGAAGCAGAAGAGCGGGGAGTGGTACTCCGGCGTCGAGGGCATCGCGATCCAGGACTCCTCGCTGCAGGAGAGCATGGGCCCGATCGTCGACCGCACCAAGGAGCGGCTGGTGCCGGCCGACAGCGGGATCATCAAGGCCCGCCAGAAGCTGTACCGGGCTGCCGTCGCGCTGCGCGACCACGGCACCGTCCCGCCCGGCGTGGACCCCAAGCACCACCACGTGCGCTCGGCGGCCGTCGTCCTGCCGCAGAAGGAGGCGTTCCTCGACGCCGCCCGCGAGGACGTCAAGGTCCGCCCCGGCATGCCCGTCTCGTCGGTCTGATCATGGCTGCCGAGACCCAGACCCTCAGCAGCTGCGCCCGCGCAGCGACCGCCGAGGAGACGCGTTACCGCATCGACCGGCCGATCGCGCCCTCACGGGCCGGACGGGTCATCGCGCTCGACGAGCGCGCCGCGGAGGTCATCTCGCGGACGGCGCAGATGGAGTGGGCCAACGCCCGCTTCTACGTGTGCGAGTCCGTGGGGCCCGACGCCGACAACGTCATCCTGCGCACGATCGACGGCGGTCCGGCGACGCTCGCCGACGAGCTGGCCAGTGCCTCGGTGGTCGTGATGGTCGCGACCAGCGACGCCGGTGCCGACTGCGCCTACGCGCTCGGCAAGGCCTGCTGGGAGCGGGGCGTCCAGACCGCGGGGCTGGTGCTGGGTGACGGCACCGACCAGGGGACGGCGGCGGCGGCGGCGGCCGCCGTCGCCGCGCTGCGCCCGCACGCCCGCGTGCTGCTGCCCTCCGCCGACGAGCTGGACGTGGTCGACCTGCTGACCGCGCTCCGGGTCTGAGGGGGGCGGCATGGGCAAGGAGAAGGTGAGCCTGCGCGACCTGCAGACCATGAAGGACGACGGTCGCAAGATCGTCGGCGTCGTGGCCTGGGACTACCAGATCGCCAGGATCGTCGACCGCGCCGGCGTGGACCTGGTCTCGGTGGGCGACACGGTCGGCATGAACCTCTGGGGGCAGTCGAACCCCTTCGAGGTGACGATGGAGGAGATGCTCGTCGTCGCCAAGGCGGTGCGACGGGGTGTCTCCCGCGCGCTGGTCAGCGTCGACTTCCCGTTCGGCCCGCTGCAGGAGGGTGCCGACAGCGCCGTCCGGGCAGCCATCCGGTTCGTCAAGGAGGCCGGCGTCGACATGGTCAAGCTGGACGCGGCGTCGGACTACCTCGACGCGGTCGAGGCGGTCAACCGCGCCGGCATCCCGGTCTTCGCCCAGTTCGGCATCACGCCGCAGACCGCGCTGCGCTACGGCGTGGAGTACAAGTCCATCCCGTCGGCGGCCGACGCCGTGCCGGTGGAGCTGAAGGACGAACTCGTCGCCGAGGCCAAGCGGCTGGAGGAGGCGGGCGCCGCCCTGCTGAACTTCACCAACTCGGGCCCGGTCGTCGGTGCGGCGGTCGCCGAGGCCGTCTCGATCCCGGTCGTCGGCGGCTTCGGTGGCGGGCCCTGGCTCGACGGCCGGATGCGCATGGTGAACGCGGCCATCGGCTACGCCGCCTCGGCCATCGATGGTGCGCCGGACACCTACGTCAACGTCGCGCAGCTGACGCTCGACGCCATGACGAAGTACTCCGACGACGTCCGTTCCGCCCGGCAGCTGCCCGGGGGCATCCCGGTCCCGCCGTCGTCCTGACCCTGCTCGTCCCGCCACCCGGGTCTCCGTTCGGAGCCCGGGTGGCGCTGCATGTTCCTTCGATCCGAGGAGTGCTGCCGTGCCCACCGCCATCGCCGACGGGATCTCGACCCGCTACGAGGTGACCGGTGACGGTCCACCGCTGCTGATGTTCTCGCCGGGCGGGTTCGACTCCACGCTGGAGAGCTGGCGGAGCGTCGGCATCTACAAGCGCCTGTCCCTGATGGACCACCTGACCCAGCGGTACACCTGCATCACCTTCGACCGGCGCGAGTCGGGCCGGTCGGGGGGCCGGCTCGAGCGCATCTCCTGGGCGGACTACGTGCGCCAGGGGGTCGGGCTGCTCGACGCACTCGGCATCGAGTCGGCCCACCTGATGGGCGGCTGCGTGGGCTGCTCGGCGGTGGCCGCCATCGGTGTCGCCCATCCCGACCGGGTGCGGTCGATGGTGCTCTACTCGCCGGCCGGCGGGGTGAAGTACCGCCTGAAGCAGCACCAGCGCTTCGAGCAGCACCTCGCCTTCGTCGACGAGCAGGGCCTGGCGGCCGTGGTGGCGCTGGCTCGCGAGACCGGGGGCACCTTCACGAAGGACCCGCGCGTCGGGCCGTGGAACAGCGTGCTGCGGACCGACGACGAGTTCGCCGCCGCCTACGCGAAGGTCGATGCCGGCCGCTACCGGACGACGGTGGCCGGACTCGTGCGCCTGCTGTTCGACCGTGACACCGTGCCCGGGCCCGAGCCCGAGGACCTGCTCACCTGCGACCTGCCGGCGCTGATCGTCCCGGGCCAGGACGACTCGCACGCGCCCTCGGCGGCTCGCTACCTGCAAGAGTGCCTGCCGAACAACCAGTACTGGGACGTGCCGGTCGCCGAGCAGACCGAGCAGACCGCCCCGGCCCGCGTCCTGGCGTTCCTGAACGAGGTCGAAGCCGCCCGCTGACCCGGACGAGATCTGCACACTCGTACGCATCGGGGACCCGATGCGTACGAGTGTGCAGATCTCGCCGGTCTCAGTCGGGGGCGGGGCCGCCGTCGGGGCGTCGGGCCAGCCGCCACGCCCACCGGGCGGGGACGACGATGAGCACCCCGCCGACCGCCAGAGCCACCGATACCGGGGCCACCGCCACCAGGCCCGCGGCCGCGAGCGGGGAGACGAGCAGCGCGGCGGCGCGGAACGTGCCGCTCGTCGCGACGACCGCGCCGCGCTCCTGGGGGTGGACGGCGTCCACGGCGACCGCGGGACCAGCCGTCTGGAGCACGCCGGCGCCGAGGCCGGAGAGGGCGAGTGCCAGGCCCGCCAGCACCGGGCTCCCGGCGACGAACCCGACGGCGCCGATGCCGATGCCGGCGGCGACCGAGCCGAACATGAGCGAGCGGGCGAGACCGCGGGTGCGCAGCCGCGCGACCCCGGCAGAGCCGATCAGCTGGGCGGCGTTGGCGATCGCGATGAGCACCCCGATCAGCGAGGTGGAGGTGCGCGCGGCGTCGAGCGCGACAGGGACGTAGGAGCTCAGCAGCCCGCGCCAGGCCCCGGCAGAGACACCTGCCCAGCAGCCGGCATCGACGCCGGGACGACGCCAGATGCGCTTCTGGGAGCTGCCCGACGGCGGGGAGAACGGCGGCAGCCGGTCCAGGAGCAACGCCGGTATCAGGCCGACCCCGGCCAGCCCGGCGCTGACGGCCACCGCCAGCACGAGTGAGATCTCGCCGATGGCCCCAGCCAGCAGGGGGCCGAGCAGGAGCCCGGTGGACGAGGCGAGGTTGATCATCGCCATTCCGCGTACCGCGGGCCGCTCACCGCGCACGGCGTGGGTCTGGGTGCCGGTCCAGAAGAACGCCCGGGACACGCCCTGCAGCAGGTGGGCGATGACGAAGGGGACGACCGCGGTGCTGAGCGCCGCCAGGCCGGTGGACAGGGTCAGCAGCGCGGTCGCGGCGAGGACGAACGTCCAGTCGGCGAAGCGGTTCATCCACGCGCCCATGCCGATCCGGCCGACCATCTGGCTCAGCGCGCTGAGGGCGACCAGCACGCCCACCTGGACGACCGAGTAGCCCGCCTGCAGGGCCAGCAGGGGCAGGGCGACGGTCGCCGCGCCGAGGGAGACGGAGAAGATCGTGGCCCCGGTCACCGTGGCAACGGTGTCCCGACGGCTCATGACGCCGGCGGTTCGCTCGCGCGCCGCGCTCCGCTTCCCGCGCGTCCGTTGCGGCGATGCGCCGGCCCCGGCCCGCTCACAGCGCGTCGTCGACGGGGTCGTCCAGGCAGGGGGCGGTGCTCATGGTGCTCCTCGCTCACGGGCGCGTCGGAACGTGGCGCCCAGCACGCGCCGGACGGCGCGCCCGCGGCGGGTGGCCGCGGGCGCGCCGTCCGGACGTGGTGGTTCGGGTCGTGCGGTGCTCAGGCCTGGCCGGCGAGCTCGCCGATCTGCGCGGTCTGCGCCGTGTACTCCGGCGAGTCCTCCAGGTAGGCCACGTTGTCGTAGCCCAGGTGCTTGAACAGGCGGTTCTGGAACGACAGCACCCGCAGCGGCGTGCCGTCGGAGGCGAAGATCTGGCAGATGTGGTTCTGCGGGACGTAGACCGTGTCGCCCTTGGTGAAGTCGTGGCGGGTCGGCTCCTTGGCGATGCGGGCGTAGTACTTCTCCGCGATCTCGGCCTCGACCTCCCACATGAGCGCGTAGCCGTCGCCCTCGAGGATGTAGTGCACCTCGTCGGCCATCTTCCAGTACTTGCCCGAGCGGCTGCCGGCCGGAACCTGCAGCTCGAGGGCGTCGACGGAGAACTGGCGGGCGTCGGTGCGCTCGGGGGCGTTCATGACCCGGACGCGGCCGAGCTGGGTGGTCTCCCAGGTGCAGTCCGACGGCTTGATGACCTTCTTGCGGTCCAGCACGCCCGGGGTCCAGATCTGCGACCAGTCCTCGCGCGGGCCGTACTTCTCCTCGTTCTCCACCGGGCCGCTGCGGCCCTGCTGGATCAGGCCGAGGAACATCCACGAGCACTTCGCCTTGACGACGAGGGCGACGGCCTTCTCCTTGTAGGGGTTGAAGTGCCGGTGCACCGAGTCGGTGTGGACGAAGACGAGGTCGTCCTTCTCCCACTCGTAGCGCTGGTCGTCGTGGATCTCGTAGCCGGCGCCCTCGAGGATGTAGAAGGCGGCCTCGTTCTGGTGGCCGTGGCCGTGGTTGGCCGACTCGCCCGGCAGCTCGACGAAGTGGACCTGGAGCGTCTGGGTCAGGAAGTCCTCGTCACCGGGGCCGATCCGCCACCAGGTGCGGCTCTTCTCGCTGTCGCCGGAGTGCCCGACCTTGGCGTCGTCGGTGACGACGCTGTCGTCGCGGACGCGCTCGACGGCCAGCTGCGCCTGGCGGAAGTGGTTCAGTCCGTACGTCTCGGAGGTCAATCCCCGGACGAACACGCGACCCTTCTTGCCCATGTGTGCCTCGCTCCCTGTCGTGGGTGGTGCCGGGGGCTCGGCCGGAGCGCGAGGCGGAGGGTGTCCGCTCATCGGCGATCTCGTCGGCCTGTGTGGCTCCCCTCGCAGCGGGTGGTCCCGCGCGCGTTATGCCTCTTGAATGGTCTGACCTTCGTACCATAGCGGCTCCGCGGGGTGTGAGCCAAGTCCCACGGCCGGTCCTGTCCCACGCGTATCAGCGTGCGAAGCCGGGGTTCAGGCGAAGACGCCCGGTGGCGGAGCGGGCGAGTCGACGGCGTCGGCGTCGGTCACCGGCGCTGCGTTACCCGTGAACCGGGCGAGGTCCTCGTCGTGGACGACGCGCGCGGGCATCGGGTCCGCGGCGCAGCGGCGGGTCAGCGCGGCCACGGGCAGGGGGACGTCGGAGGCGACGGCCACCAGGTTGCCGAACCGGCGGCCGCGCAGGATGCCCGGCTCGGCCAGGAGGCACACCTCCCCGAACGCGGCGCGCAGCGTGGCCACCTGGGCCCGCGCGAAGCGCAGCGGCGGACCGTCGGCGACGTTGGCCGCATAACTGCCGCCGGGCCGCAGCACGCGCCGCACCTCGCGGGCGAACTCGACGGTGGTCAGGTGGCCGGGCGTGCGGGCACCGGCGAACACGTCGCACACCACGACGTCGGCGCTCGCGTCGGGCCGGGTCGACAGGGCCGCGCGGGCGTCGTCGGCGCGGACCCGCACCCGGGCGCCGCGGGGGAGCGGCAGGTGGGTGCGCACCAGGTCGGTGAGCGGTTCGTCGATCTCGACCACCCGCTGCCGCGACCCGGGCCGGGTGACCGCGACGTAGCGGGGGAGGGTGAGCGCACCCCCACCCAGGTGCAGCACGTCGATCGGCCGGCCGGGCGGTGCGGCCAGGTCGAGGACGTGACCGATCCGGCGGACGTACTCGAACTCCAGGTGCGTCGGGTCCTCGAGGTCGACGTGCGACTGCGGGGTGTCGTCGACCAGGAGCATCCAGGCGTGCGGCCGGTCCGCGTCGGCCAGGAGCTCGGCGACGCCGGCCGCCGTCCGCACCCGGCCGGTCGGGCGCCCGGCCGGCTCACCCGCCACGGGGCTCGGGGAGGTGGTCGTGCCCCAGCTCGCGCAGGAACCGGATCACGTGCGCGTCGAACTCCCAGGGCTTCTCGAGGTGGCAGGCGTGCCCTGCGCCCTCGATGACCTGCAGCCGCGAGTCGGGCAGGCGGGCGTGCAGGGCGTGCGCGGCGTCGTGTCCGCGGTCGAGGCGACCGCTGACGACCAGCACGGGCGCGTGCAGGTCGAACTGGAGCCAGTCGGGGTCGGGGACGGCCAGCGCCTCGAACATGGTGATGATCGTGGCCGCGTCGGCGGTGGCGTTGCGCTCGGTGAACAGCGTGGCCAGCCAGTGCGCCAGCGGCGTGCGGGCGAAGTCGTCGGAGAAGTTCTCGAGGACGTGCCCGTACCGGTAGTCCAGGCCCTGCGCGCGGTACCCGGCGATCCGGCGGGCCGGGTGCTCCTTCACCGCCCGCCAACCCCCGGTCACGACGACCGCGGCGGTCGATGCGGGGCGGAGGTGGTACATCCGCTGGACGACGTTGCTCCCCACCGAGCAGCCGACGAGCACGGCGGGACCGCCGTCGGTCGATGCGTCGACGGCGTCCCAGACCGCGGCGGCGACCTCGTCCATCGTCAGCCCCTCCGCCGCCGACGGTGAACGGCCGTAACCGGGCAGGTCCACGGCGACGCACCGGAACCAGGTCGAGAAGTGCGCCATCTGGAACATCCAGCTGGAGGAGTCCTGGGGATTGGGGTGCACGAAGACCATCGGCGGCGCGTCCTCGGCGCCCATGACCGCACGATTCAGGGGGCCGCGGATGGAGGACATCCCGGAGACGATAGGCCGTCCCGATCGCCGGCTGCTCGATCAGGCGGCGATCGTCAGGCGGCGATCGTCAGGAGGAGACGGCCGCCCAGCGCACGGTGACCTCGCCCAGGCGCCACCGCCGGGTCGAGCCGATCAGCGGCCAGCCCCCGTCGGCCACCGACTGGACGGCCGCGACCCAGCGCTGCCGGGGCCCGAACGTCGACAGCCCGGCCGCGGCCGCCCAGCCCGCGTCGAGCGCGCGGAGGAACTCGGCGATCGGCCGGCCGGGCACGTTGTGGTGGATCAGCGCCTTGGGCAGTCGCTCGGCCAGGTCCGAGGGGGTGTCGATGTCCGACACCCGGGTGGACAGCGTGAGGGTGAGCGGGCCGTCGGCGTCCAGCGCCACCCAGGCCGAGCGCCGTCCCCACTCGTCGCAGGTGCCCTCGACCAGCAGCCCGCCCGGGGCGAGCGCGGCGCACATCGTCTCCCAGGCGCGGGCGGCGGAGGCCTCGTCGTACTGGCGCAGCACGTTGAACGCCCGCACGAGCACCGGCCGCAGGCCGGCGAGCTCGAAACCGCCGACCCGGAAGTCGATCCGCGGGGGGTCCCGCAGGTCGGCCACGGCCTCGACGCGCGCCGGGTCGATCTCCAGCCCGACCACCTCGAGGCCGGACACGTGGTCGCCGAGCCGCTCGGCGAGCTCGAGCGTGGTGACCGCCGAGGAGCCGTACCCGAGGTCGACGACCAGCGGCCTCGCGGCGTCCCGGATCCGGGGGAGCTGGGTGGCCAGGAGCCAGCGGTCGACGCGACGCAGCCTGTTGGCGTTGGTGGTGCCGCGGGTCGGCAGACCCATGGCCCGGGCCCGCCCGGCGGCCAGCCGGGGCGCCCGCCGGGGCGTCGTCGCCCCGGGGGACAGCACCGCCCGGCGCTTGTGGTCACCCCGGGCCTCGCTCACCTGTCCGGAGGGTAGTCGGCTCGTCCGCGCGGAGGGGTCCCCCTAGCGGGCTAGCGTGGCCGCGTGCAGGTGCGATCCGACGTCCGTCTGGCCGAGCTCACCACGCTGGGCGTGGGCGGGCCGATCGACCGGCTGGTCGAGGTGGCCGACGCCCGCGAGCTGGTGGCCGCCGTCCGCGAGGCCGACGAGGCGGGGCGGCCGCTGCTCGTGCTCGGCGGCGGCTCCAACGTCGTGGCCCCGGACGAGGGGTGGCCCGGCGACGTCGTCCTGGTCCGGTCTCGAGGTATCGAGCGGGACGGCGACACGCTCGTCGTGGCCGCCGGCGAGGACTGGGACGGACTGGTCGCCGCCACCGTCGAGGCCCGGCTGGCCGGTGTGGAGGCGCTGTCGGGCATCCCCGGCTCGACGGGCGCGACGCCGGTGCAGAACGTCGGCGCCTACGGCCAGGAGGTCGCGCAGACCCTCACCGCCGTCCGCGTGTGGGACCGCGCGGAGAAGGTCGAGCGGGCGTTGTCCCCGGAGGAGTGCGGCTTCGCCTACCGCGACAGCCGGCTCAAGCGCGAGGCCGGGCGGTATCGTCGTCCTCGACGTCACCTTCGCCCTGCGGCCCGGGCCGATGTCGATGCCCGTGGGCTACGCCGAGCTGGCCCGGACGCTGGGTGTGCAGATCGGGCAGGAGGCGCCGCTGGCCGAGGTCCGCGACGCCGTGCTCGGGCTGCGGCGCGGCAAGGGCATGGTGCTCGACCCCGGCGACCCGGACAGCCGCAGCGCCGGGTCGTTCTTCACCAACCCGATCGTGCCGGCGTCGCGCGCGGTCGGGGGCTGCCCGTCCTGGCCGGCCGGCGACGGGCTGGTCAAGCTCAGCGCCGCCTGGCTGGTGGAGCACGCCGGCTTCGGCCGCGGCACCCGCGACGGCCGGGTCGGCACGTCGTCCAAGCACAGCCTGGCGCTCACCACCGAGCCCGGCGCCACCGCGAGCGAGCTGCTCGCCTTCGCCGACCGCGTGGTGGACGCCGTCCACGGCGGGTTCGGCGTCACCCTGCACCGCGAACCCACCGCCGTCCGCCCCTGACGCCGCATTGCACGCGCCTGCTGGGCCTTGCACGCGTTGCAGCGCGTGCAAGGCGGGAGCAAACCGTGCAACGCACCGCCTCAGAGCTCTTCGCGGTGCACCTTGTGCTGGGCGGCCTGCGCGCGGGGGCGGACGACGAGCAGGTCGATGTTGACGTGGTGCGGCCGGGTGACCGTCCAGGCGATGCAGTCGGCGACGTCCTCGGCCACCAGCGGCTCGCGGACGCCCCGGTAGACGGCGTCGGCCGCTTCCTGCGATCCCGTGCGGTTGACCGAGAACTCCTCGGTCCGCACCATGCCGGGGGCGATCTCGATCACCCGGACGGGTTCGCCGCACAACTCGAGGCGCAGCGTCTCGGCCAGGGTGTGCACCCCGTGCTTGGCCGCCGTGTAGGACGCCCCGCCCTCGTAGGAGATCAGCCCCGCCGTCGAGCCGACGAAGACCAGGTCACCGGCACCGGACGCGCACAGCGCCGGCAGCAGCGCCTTGGTCAGCCGGACGGTGCCGAGCACGTTGACCTCGTACGTGCGGGCCCAGGAGTCGAGGTCGGCGTCGGCGACGGGCTTGGCGTCGAACGCCCCACCTGCGTTGTTGACCAGCACGTCCACCCGGTCCAGCCCGGACACGAACGCCTCCACCGAGGCCGGGTCCGTGACGTCGAGCGCGCAGCGCCCGTCCCCCGATCGAGTCCGCCAGCGCGTTCAGCCGGTCGAGCCGACGGGCGCCGAGCACGACGTCGAATCCCTCGGCGGCGAGCCGGGCGGCGGTCGCCGCACCGATGCCGCTGGAGGCCCCCGTGACGACGGCGGTGCGGCCGGTTCCGGGCAGTGGACGGGCGGCGGGTGACGGACCTGACATGTGGTCATCCAATCGCTGATGCAGGATGGATGGTCGTCAGGGGTGCCTCCGGGGCCCGAGCAGCACCGCGAGGGCGGGGAGGTCGCAGGTGCCCGCACGCCGTCTTCCGCGCGCCGGCGCGCCCCGTCGGGTCGCGACGCTCTCGGTGCACACCAGTCCGCTGGACCAGCCTGGCGCCGGTGACGCCGGCGGCATGAACGTCTACATCGTCGAGGTCTCCCGCCGGCTGGCCGCCCGCGGCATCGCCGTCGACGTCTTCACCCGTGCGACGTCCAGCGACCTCCCGCCCGTCGTCGAGATGGATCCGGGCGTGACCGTGCGCCACGTCAGCGCCGGGCCGTTCGAGGGTCTCGGCAAGGAGGAGCTGCCCGAGCCAGCTCTGCGCGTTCACCGCCGCGGTGCTGCGTGAGGAGGCGCAGCACGAACCGGGGTTCTACGACGTCGTCCACTCCCACTACTGGCTGTCCGGGCAGGTCGGCTGGCTGGCCCGCGACCGGTGGAGCGTGCCCGCTGATCCACACCGCGCACACCCTGGCCAAGGTGAAGAACGCCGCCCTCGCCGACGGCGACCGTCCCGAGCCGCGCGCGCGGGTCATCGGCGAGGAGCAGGTCGTCGCCGAGGCCGACCGGCTGGTCGCCAACACCGCCGAGGAGGCCGCCGCGCTCGTCGAGCACTACGGCGCCGACCCGCGCGCGCACCCTCGTCGTGCCGCCGGGGGTCGACCTCGACCGGTTCTCGCCCGGTGACCGGACGGCGGCCCGGCGGGCGACCGGCGTCCCCGACGACGCGCTCGTGCTGCTCTTCGTCGGGCGCATCCAGCCGCTCAAGGCGCCCGACGTGCTGCTCGACGCCGCGGCGCAGCTGCTCGCCGACGATCCCTCGCTGCGCGCTCGCCTGCAGGTGCGCGTCGATCGGCGCACCCAGCGGGTCCGGCCTCGCCGCGCCCCGCAGCGCTGCAGGAGCTGCGCGCAGGCGCTCGGCATCGCCGACGTCGTGCACTTCCTCCCGCCGCAGCCGCCGGACCGCCTGGCCGAGCACTACCGCGCCGCCGACGTCACCGTCGTCCCGAGCCACAACGAGTCGTTCGGGCTGGTCGCGCTGGAGGCGCAGGCGTGCGGCACCCCGGTCGTCGCGGCGGCCGTCGGCGGCCTCCGGACGGCGGTGCGCGACGGTGTCTCCGGCGTCCTCGTCGACGGTCACGACCCGGCCGACTACGCCGCCGCCGTGCGGACGGTCCTGCCGCGCCGGGAGCTGCTGTCGGCCGGTGCCCGCCGGCACGCGGCCCGCTTCTCCTGGGACCGCACGGCCGACGCGCTCGTCGACGGCGTACGTGTCGGCCGCCGAAGAGCTCGCCCGCACCGTCCTGCGCCCGGCGCGACCCCGGCTGGTCGGGGCGGTCCGGACGGTGCCGGGGGCCCAGGTGGCCCGGTGACCGGCGAGCGCACCCTCGCCGAGCTACGACGAGGTGATCGGCGCGACCCTGCGCGACAACGACCTCGTGCACGAGCACCCCGGCGCCGGCACCTGGCTGGTCGACCTGCCGGGCACCAAGAAGCTCAAGACGGTGTGCGGGCTGATCGTCGGCGAGCACGCGCTGCGCGTCGAGGCGTTCGTCTGCCGTCAGCCCGACGAGAACCGCGAGCAGCTGTGGACGTTCCTGCTGCAGCGCAACGCCCGCATGTACGGCGTCGCGTTCTCGATCGACGCGGTCGGCGACGTGTACCTGACCGGCCGCCTCCCGCATGCCGCGATCACGCCCGACGGAGATCGACCGCATCCTCGGCGCGGTGCTCAGCTACGCCGACGACTCCTTCAACACGATGCTCGAGATCGGCTTCGGCAGCTCGATCCGGCGCGAGTGGGACTGGCGGGTCAAGCGCGGGGAGTCGCTGCGCAACCTGGAGGCCTTCGCAGCCTTCGCCGATCCGTCCCGGCGCCCACGGAACCCTGGCCCGGACCACGCCTGAGGACGCCGGCTCCGGGCGGCCGGTGACTGCGCGCCGTCGCCCCCTCTGAGGGTGGCGGCCGAGCCGCAATCGTCCGGCTGAGCGCCCCGGGGGTGCGTTTCTGGCTGCCAGGACCCTCTGCTGGGGTGCCGATCGAGGTGATCGAGGCGGCGCCTGTCGAGGCCTGAAACCCGAGCCCTCGTGCCGCTACGCCCACCGCCCGACTACGCCCGGTGGCTGCGCGAGCACTCGCAGGCCGGCGGCCCCGCACCGCGGATGCGGGGCCGCCGCGTGACGCGTCCGAGTTGTGGGACAGGTGATTGACGGCTGGAGCGGTCGGCCTTTAGGGTTCGTTTCTGAACGAGTGTCCGGATAACGAACAGTATCGAATCGATCAGTCCAGCGCACGTCATGCGTGGATGCCGCCGCACGCCGGGCGGGTCGGTCGCTGCTGTTGGGGTCCACGTGACATGTCACAGGCGGTCTGGCCGATGTGGCCAGGCCGGGCTCTCAACAGGGATGGGATGGGTCGCGCGATGCGCAGTGCGGGGTCGATCAGACGAGTCATGCGTGCGATGGCGGTCATGACCGTCGTAGCCGTGTCTGCCACGGCATGCGGGGGCGACGACGGGCCCGCCGCCGCCGAGGGTGGATCGTCGGGGTCACAGGGCGGCGGCGAACTCGAGAAGACTGAGCTCAACGTGGCGACGCTGCCTCTGATCGCGATGGCGCCGTTCTTCTATGCGGTCGAGGAGGGTCTGTTCGAGGAGGAAGGCCTGACGGTGACACCGCAGATCGGCGCCGGTGGCGCCGAACTGGTGCCGCGACTCCTCGCCGGCGAGCTGGATCTGGCGTTCTCGGCCTACACCCCGGCGATCACTGCCGTCGGAACCGGTATCGACCTCCAGGTCGTCGCGAACGGCTACAACTACCCCGCGGTCGGCGAGGACATCTGGGGCTGGTTCGTGATGCCCGACTCCGACATCGAGACGCTGGCAGACCTGGAGGGCCGCAAGGTCGCGAGCAACACCTTCCAGAGCCCGGGGGAGTTGCTGCTCGCCACGGCGCTCGACATGGAGGGCATTTCGCGGGACTCCGTGGAGATCGTGGAGATCCCGTTCCCGCAGATGGCCCCGGCGCTCGAGCGTGGTGAAGTCGACGCGGCGTGGCTCGGTGAGCCCTTCCTGACCGACGCAATGGACCGCCTGCAAGTGCGGGCGATCCTCGACCCCGACGCCTCCGAGCCGGTCTTCTACGACGACCCGGCGTTCCTCGACTTCCCCGTCGGTGGCTACATGGCCACCGGCGACTGGCTGGCGGAGAACCCCAACACGGCCGCGGCCTTCCGGCGCGCGATGGAGGCAGCCAGCGCCGAGATCGACGCCGACCACGAGCTCGGGGCGCAGATCGCGGCGACGTACACCGAGACACCGCCCGACGTCCTGTCGCGAGTCGAGTGGCCGACCTACCCGGCGCTGTCGAAGGACGCGCTGCAGAACCAGGCCGACCTCATGCACAGCGTCGGGTTCGTCGCGGAGAAGGTCGACGTCTCGCCGATGTTGGAGTGGTACGGGCAGTGAGCCCCGCGGCGGGCCGGCCACCTGTGTGGCCGGCCCGGACCGCCGGCCGGTCGCGGTCGGCCGCGGGTTCCATTTCCAGACGGCCAGCGCCCGAGCGGACTTCCCGTCCGCCCGGCTCCGGCTGCGAACGATGACAGCGAGGAGGGTCATGACCCAGCCCACCAAGGCGCCGGGCGACCCGCGCGCGGTGCGCGCGACGAGTGAGGACGCGACCTCTCCCACCGGCCCGGTGTCTGCGGGAAGCCGCGGTCGCACCCCGGCACGGCCCGGCCGCCGAGGGCTGGGAGCCTTGCGACACGTCTCCGGCCTGCAGGGACTGGCCGGCTTCGGCCTCCTCCTGCTCGCGCTGGAGCTGCTGTCGCGATCGGGCCTGGTCCACGAGTACTACTTCCCGCCCGCCACGAAGGTGCTGGTCCGGACGGTCAGCTTGCTCGGTGACGGGGAGTTCCTCGGCCATGTCCTCGCGACCACGTACGCCACGTTCGCCGGGCTCGCGCTCGCGGTCGCAGTCGCCGTGCCTCTGGGGGTGCTGCTCGGGTCGTCGCGGCGGGCCTACGCGGGAGCGATCGCACTGATCGAGGTGATCCGCCCGGTGCCGTCCGTGGCGCTGATCCCCGTGGTGATCCTGGCCATGGGCACCGGTCTGGGCATGAAGGTGGTGCTGATCTTCCTCGGTGCGCTGTGGCCGATCCTGTTCAACACGATCTATGGGATTCGCAACGTCGATCCGGTGGCCAAGGACACCGCACGCGCGTTCGGGTGCACGCCGCTGGCCGTGCTGACGCGGGTCAGCCTGCCCAGCGCGTCACCGTTCGCCTACACCGGCATCAGGATCGGCGCGGCCATTGCGCTGATCCTGGCCATCAGTGCCGAGATGCTCTCCGGGGCCCAGGACGGCATCGGCGTCTGGCTGTTGCTCGCGCGGGAGACCGGGGCCGACCCGGAGCTGGTCTTCGCCGGCACCTTCGTGGCCGGACTGCTCGGATGGTTGTTGAACACCGCGCTGGACGGCGGCGAGCGCAGGCTCTTCCGTTGGGCTCGGTCGGCATGAGGGGTAGCAAGACGCAGATGATGCACCGCTTCACCCTGCGGTGGACGGCGCTGGCCGTGGCGCTGCTGGCGTGGGAGCTGATCGCGCGGACGGCAGAGATGCTCTTCCTGCCCCCGTTCAGCACCGTGGTCGCGGCCACCTGGGACGTGTGGATCTCGGGGGGCGAGGGCGCCGGCACCCCACCGCCGATCTTCTGGGACGACTTCGTACCCAGCGTGAGCCGGGCTCTGGTCGGCTGGGTGCTGGCCGCGGTCGGGGGGATCGCGCTCGGCCTGGCGCTCGGTGTCAGTGCCCGCCTGTCGGCTCTGTTCGAACCGGTCGTGCACTTCCTGCGCACCATTCCACCGGTGGCGCTGGTACCGATCTTCATCATCGTGGTCGGCCTCGGTACGGAGATGCGACTGTCCATGATCATCTTCGGCTGTCTCTGGCCGATCGTGCTGAACACCATCCAGGGCGTGCGCACCGTTGATCCCCAGCTGCTCGAAACCAGTCGGGCCTTCGGGATCGGTACGGCAGGGCGGCTCTGGCGCGTCTACATCCCGGCCGCCTCCCCGAAGATCTTCGCCGGCCTGAGGATCGCCCTGAGCATCGCGCTGATCCTCATGGTCGTCTCCGAGATGGTCGCCGGCGGCGGCGCCGGCGGCATCGGCGAGGTCATCGTGCGTGCCCAGCGCAGCTTCCAGATCGTCGAGATGTGGACGGCGATCGTGGTGGTGGGGGTACTCGGCTACACCTTCAACCGGGTCTTCGAAGTCGTGGAGAACCGGGTCATCGGCTGGAGCAATCAGACGGACCAGGAAAGAGTATGAGGTCGAGCGTGACGATCACTCCTCCCCAGCAGGCAACGGCACTGCTCCGGGTCGATCAATTGACCAAGGTCTACGGCAGCGGCGCAGACGCCCACACCGCTTTCGAGAACATGAGCCTGAAGGTGAACCGCGGCGAGCTGCTGACCGTCGTGGGGCCGTCCGGCTGCGGCAAGACGACGTTCCTCAAGTGCATCGCCGGGCTGATCAAGCCGACCGGGGGCAGCGTGACCCTCGACGGTGCGGTCGTCGACAAGGTTCCCGGCAACCTGGGCTTCGTCTTCCAGGAGTACGGCCGCTCCCTCTTTCCATGGCTCACCGTGCAGCGCAACATCGAGTTCCCGTTGCGCGGTCGGGTCGAGGAGAAGGAACGCCTGGACATCGTCACCGAGAGCCTCACCGCTGTCGGCCTGAAGAAGTTCGCCAACCGTTACCCGCGGCAGCTCTCAGGCGGCATGCAGCAGCGCGTCGCGATCGCGCGGGCGCTGGCCTACCGGCCCCGGGTGCTGCTGATGGACGAGCCGTTCGGCTCCGTCGACGCCTACACGCGCGCCGAGCTGGAAGACCTCACCCTCGCCATCCGGGAGCGCTTCGACGTCACGATCCTGCTCGTCACCCACGACATCGACGAGAGCGTCTACCTCGGCGACCGCGTCGTCGTCCTGTCCGGCTCGCCCGGCCGTGTCGTCTCCGAGATCGACGTGGACCTCCCGCGCGAACGCAACCAGGTGGACACCCGCAGTCACCCGAACTTCGTCCGCATCCGGAGCCAGGTCGCCGAGCAGATCTTCCACCACGCGGTCTGATGGACCAGGGACGCATGAGCTCGTCGGCCAGCCCCCAGCCGCAGCGCTGGAGGAGTCAGCAGTGGTTGTTGGACGTCGCCGTCCGCTCCGTCGGCATCGACTTCGACCAGGGCCGGATCGGCTACACCGGTCGCCCCGCGGCGGGCGAAGCCGGCAGGGATCTGGCCTGGGTCGCGGCGAACGTCAAGCGCTACGCGCACATCTCGCCGATGTTCGAGGCTGCCGGACGGCGGCGCGAGGCGCGGGCGCGTGAGGCGGAGACCGCAGGGCGCCCGGTGACGGCGCGCGACCACTACTTCGTCGCGGCCCTGATGTATCTCAGCGCCGCCTGGCCGATCTTCGAGAACTCGCCCCGGCTCGTCAGCCTCAATGATCTCAAGAACCGCTGCTACGCCCGGTGGGGGGAACTGGCAGACCACCACGTCGAGCGGGTCGAGATCCCGTTCCGCGGCTCGGTGCTGCCCGGTTGGTACCACCGTCCCGCGGGCTGGGAGGGGCAGCGGTTGCCGACGGCCCTGGTCTGCGGCGGCATGGACGCCTTCAAGGAGGTCCAGGTGTCCATGTACGGCGACAAGCTGCTCGAACGCGGCTTCGCCGTCCTCGTCGTCGACGGCCCCGGGCAGGGGGAGGCGCCCGTCCTGGGCGTGAAGGTGGACGCCGACAACTGGGTCGACGCGGGCGAGCACATGATGCGGTGGCTCACCGATCGCCCCGACGTGGATCCCGAGCGGCTGGTGGCGATGGGATCCAGTTTCGGGTCCTACTGGATGACGCAGGTGGCCGCGACCCAGCCGCGGCTCAAGGGCTGCGCGGTGGCATTGCCCTGTCACGAGCCCGGCGGGCACACGATCTTCAACGAGGCCTCCCCCACCTTCAAGGCCCGATACATGTGGATGGCAGGAATTCACGACGAAGAGGAGTTCGACGCCTTCGCCGCCGGGCTCGACATCCGCGCCGCGGTCGCCGGGTTGCAGGTCCCGTGGCTGTGCCTGGGGGGTGAGCTGGACGAGTTGTCCCCGATCGAGCACACGTACGAACTCGCGTCGGCCATGAAGGGCTCCGCGTCGCTGGTCGTATACGAGGGCGCCGGCCACGGGCTCGCGGGGGTGCCCTCCACCATGCTCGGGCCCGACTGGCGGACCTACGCCGCAGACTGGCTGCTGGACCGCGCCAACGGCGTCCCCGACGAGGAGGTGTCGCTGTTCGTCACCCGGACGGGCGCGATCGAATCCCGCCCGCACCCGCGCGTCACGGCACGCCGGCCCTGATCACCATGACGCCGTGACCACCCAGTACGAAAGGAAGGGCCTCCGTGTCGGCCCATGACCACCTGCACATCAAGGACCTCGAGGCGCAGCTGACAGCGCTCGAGGCCGACCTGGAGTACTTCCGGCGCAAACGCCTGGAGTCCCGCGTCCTGCACTTCGCCCGCCGCGGCATCGTGTCGCTGGCCTCCCTGCTGCGCACGTCGGAGGGGATGAAGCCGCCGCGTCCCACCCTGGCGGAGGCGAGCCTGCAGGACCCGCACGTCGTGGACCACGTGGTGAAGGGGCTGCAGGAGCGACTCGACGCCCTCGTCCTGGGCATCGCGACGTTCCAGGTGCCCGTTCCCGGGCATCGGGTGGTCATCGACGACCTGCGGCACGAGCGCGGCGACTACCACGACTTCCTGCGGCTGGCCAAGAAGACCTACGGCGGGACGCCGGCCCAGCGGATCGCCCAGGTGGACTCGGTGCTGACCGACTGCGAGCTGTTGCTGGACGTGTTCACCCGCGCCCTGGTGGAGTTCGGCGGGGTCTCCGAGGAGCGGCTGCGCGAGCGGCGCACGGCCGCAGGCGAGCTCGGCTACCGCAACGGGGCCCGCATCGTCGCCCGCGCCTGGGTGGATCCGGAGTTCAAGCACCGGCTGCTGGCCGAGGGACGCGCGGCGGTGCGCGAGCTGGGCATCCCCCCGGGCAAGCTGGGCATCCTCGGCGTGGCGGAGAACACCGAGTCGGTGCACAACGTCGTGGTGTGCACGTTGTGCTCCTGCTATCCGCACGACGTGCTGGGGGACGCGCCGTGGTGGTACCGGACCGATGACTTCCGGCAGAACGTCGTACTCGAGCCGCGCGAGACCCTCCGGCGGATGTTCGGGCTCGAGCTCCCCCCGGACGTCACGGTGCGGGTGCACGACAGCACCTCGGACGTCCGCTGGATGGTTCTGCCTGCACGCCCCGCGGGGACCGAGGGCCTGGCCGAGGAGGAGCTCGCCGAACTGGTCACCGCCGACAGCCTGATCGGCGCCGGCCTGTGCCGGCCTGCGCCCGACCGCGAGACCCCGGCATGACCGTCGGGCAGCCGAGCGCGGCCGGGAAGCCCGACGCCGGCCGGTTCGTGGTGGGCGACAGGGTGCGCGTCACCGAGGACAAGCGCGAGGACAACCCGCGGACGCCGGCCTACATCCGCGGGCGCGAGGGCGTCGTGACGCGGCTGCACGGGGTCGTGGTGAACCCGCTGGATCACGCCGATCCGTACACGCCGCTGTACACCGTGGGCTTCGTGCTCGCGTCGGCCGGCGGCGCATCGGAGCTCTCCGTCGACCTGCACGATGACGCGTTGGAGCCCGTGGCGGACGCTCCCGCCCCAGAGAGGACGACCGAGGGGTAGCCGCCCCGCGGCCCGTTCCTGCCGCTCCCTCCGGCGGCCGATCAGAGCATGCGGCCCAGGCGAGCGGCGCAGTCCATGACCGGCACGAGCGCAGCTGCCCGCAGCTCCTCGGGGGTGATGCGGGCAGCGGAGGTGCTGACGGCCATCGCGCCGACCGTCTCGCCGCGCCCGTTCTTCACGGGCGTGGCCATCGCGAGCAGGCCCAGCTCCAGCTCCCCGTCCGACACGGCCACGCCCTCCTCCCGCACCTGGCGGATCACGGCCGCGAGCCGCGCCGGATCCACGAGTGTCTTGGGGGTGCGCTGCTCCAGGTGGACGGTGCCCAGGTACTCCTCGACCGCCTCGTCGGAGAGGCTGCCGAGCAGCACGCGACCGCTCGCCGAGCAGTAGGCGGGGAGCCGCGCGCCCACCGGCACGCCCATGGCGGTGATGCGCTGCGGATCCGCGCGAGCCAGGAACAGGACCAGGCCGTCGTCGAGGACCGCGAGCGAGACCGACTCCTGCACCCGGTCGCGGATCTCGGCGAGAAGGGGTGCAGCGAGCTGCGGCAATGGGGCGCTGGTCAGGTAGGGGGAGCCGAGCCGGAGCATCCGCGGGGTAGGACTGAAGTGCTTGCCGTCGTACTGCAGGTAGCCGAGATCGGTGAGGGTGAGCAGGCACCGCCGGGCCGCAGCACGGGTGATGCTCGCTGCCCGAGCCGCATCGGCGACCGTCATCTGGGCTCTCTCCACACCGAAGGCCTCGATCACCGCAAGCCCCTTGGCCAGACCGGCGATGCCCTCGGGCGCGCGTGGGGACGGTGAGTCGGCAGCGTCAGCGTCGTCAGCGTCAGCTGTGGAAGGAGGCGCCTGGTCCGCCACAGCTTCCGTCCTTCCATGCGTGCTCATGCCGCGGTTTATACGCACGGCCGAACACCCCGTCAAAAGCGTCTCCGGCAGACGCCGGCTCGGCCCGCCGGTCGGCGTCTGCCCCTTTCCTACCCGCCGCCCGGCTCAGATAGCGAGACGGGCCGATTGTCTTCGGCCCTGGCCGGCCAGAGGCTGACGTCAGCGTCCCCTCACTGCGCACGGTCCGCACCGACCGGATCAGCCCGATCAAGGACATGTTCGCTCTGAGAGCAGGAGTGCTGACATGCGAACACTTGCGACGATGGAGGCACCGATGGACTCAGTCCGGTTGGCCATGGTTCAGCCCTACACCGCGTTCGGCACGGAGGCGCGCAAGCGCAACCTCGAGGCCGCCCACGGCTACGTCGCCGAGGCCGCGGCCGCCGGTGCCCAGATCGTCTCGTTTCCCGAGAGCTTTCCTGGCGAGTGGCGCGCGCCCGTGGAGTGGACGCCGGTGGAGGCGCTCGGCGAACTGGCCAAGGAGTTCGGCGTCTATCTCGTCGGCGGCTTCACCGAGCCGCTCGATGACGAGGGCGTGCGCTGCTACAACTCCTTCGCCCTGCTGGGCCCCGACGGCAAGGAGGTCGGGCGCTACCGCCGGACGACGCCGTCGCACGCCCCCTGGATCTACAAGGGCGGCAAGTACTGGGACTTCGACTGGGTGACGGCGACCGACCTGCCGGTCTTCGACACCGACCTGGGTCGCATCGGGATCCTCATGTGCAGCGAGGTGTACGCCACCGAGCTGAGCCGCGCCATGGCGCTGAAGGGCGCCGACCTGACCCTGCTGCCCGCCGGCCTGCCGGGTCCGCATTCGTCGGTCTTCCACACCTGGCGCACGCTGGTCTGGGCCCGCGCGATCGAGAATCTCATGTTCACCGCGGTGTGCTCGAACATCCCGATCCGTGAGGAACTCGACGACGAGGGCCGCGGCGCCGGCGGGCTGACCATGATCTGCAGCCCCGAAGAGGTGCTGGTCGACACGACGGCGGCCGGCGTGCACGTCGCTGACCTCGACCTCGTGCGCATGCGCGAGCTGCGGGACGAGTACGACCGCAACAAGCTGCCCAGCGAGGACAAGCAGCCCTGGGGCACCAAGCCCGGCAACCTTCGGGACTGGCGTCGTGACGCCGTTCTGCAGGCCAACCCGGTCCTGCTGACCGGCTCTCCGGACCCGCAGTCCTAGACCCATCACGGCGCCCACCCGCCGGCGGCCCTGTTCACGGGGCCGCCGGCGGGTTGTCAGAGAGGAATGAACATGGTTGAGCTTGCACCGCGCATGGTCTCCGGGACCGCGCTGTCGGATCTGTACCTGGACATCGACCCCGCCCGGATGCGGGTCGAGCGCGCGGACAAGGCGCGGGCTGCGCTGCGCCGTCACGGCCTCGCGGCGGTGATCGCCACGGGGGCACAGACGACGCGCTACCTGACCGGCGCCTTCTCCTTCGACATCCAGCCCATGACCATCTACACGCTCTTCTTCGCCGAGGGCGACCCCGTCGTCTTCGCCCCTCCCGGCTCCTACCACCAGCTGCCGGACCTGATGCCGTGGGTGAAGGAGTGGCGGGTCGCGCGCTCGTGGTTCGAGGGCGTCGCCGGCCCGGAGGCCTCGCTCCACGAGGCGACGGTGTTCGCGACGGAGATCGCCTCCCTGATGAAGGAGCGCGGGCTGTCGTCCGAGAAGTTGGGCGTCATGGGCTTCGACCCCCTGGCCGTCGACGCACTGAGCAAGACCGGACTGACCGTGGTTGACGGCACCTTCGCGATCCTCGACGCCTCGGCGACCAAGACCAGCGACGAGATCAAGTGCCTGCAGCTGTCCGCCTCCATCAGCACGGTCGGCTTCCAGAAGGGCCGCGAGGTGATCAAGCCGGGCGTGACGCACGCACAGGTCGCCAAGGAGATGATGGCGGCCATGGGCGGGGCCGGGGCCGAGCAGATCAACGCCCGCGCGGTGGCCGGTCCGCTGGCCTTCGAGCGCGGATTGTTCGGCGTGCCCCGGCTCATGGAGCACGGTGACATCGGGTACATGTGGACCTGCGGCACGTCCTACATGGGCTACACCGCCTGCCTCTACCGCTCGTTCATGGTGGGCCAGCAGCCCAGTGGGAAGCAGCGGTCCTGGTACTCGGAGCTGCGGGACCGGGTCGACGCCGTCATCGACGCGATCAAGCCGGGCAACACCACGGCGGACGCGGCCATCCACTTCCCGCCGGCCAGCAAGTGGGGCTACCTCGACGAGTCGGAGGTGCTCACCGTCGAGTTCGGCCATGGCGTGGGCCTGGTCAACATCGCCTCCCGGCACCCGGCCTACAACTACCCCATCATCAACCGGCAGTGGTCCCTGGACTTCCCGCAGGTCTTCGAGCCCGGAATGGTCATCGCCATCGAGTCGCTCGAGGGTGAGCACCGGGTCGGGGGTGTGCGCCTGGAGAACATGGTCGTCGTGACCGAGGACGGCGCCAAGCTGCTGGATTCCTTTCCGCGCGACGAGATCCTCGTCGTCGGCTGACGAACTCACGCGGCGCGCAGCCGCTACGACAAGGGGGGGCCACCCGGAATCCCGGGGTGGCCCCCCTTTCTGTCGTCACCGCGCAATGTCCGCCTGTTCGCGGTCATGCGGGTGGCTGTCAGCCGGTGAACTCGGGGAGCTTCGTCTCGAGCCAGCGGGTGGAGAACCGGCCGGTGGCGACGTCGTCCTGGTCGAGCAGCCAGGAGTGGAAGGGGATGGTGGTGGCGACGCCTTCGACGTGGAAGGTGCGCAGGGCGGCTTGGGTGCGTGCGAGTGCCTCGGCGCGGTCTTTGCCGTGCACGATCAGCTTGCCGAGCAGGGAGTCGTAGAAGGGTGGGACGAGGTAGCCCTCGTAGCAGTGGGTGTCCAGGCGGATGCCGGGGCCTTCGGGGGGTTCCCAGCGGGTGATCCGGCCGGGGGAGGGCGCGAAGTCGCGTTCGGGGGATTCGGCGTTGATCCGGCACTCGATGGCGTGGCCGGTGAAGGTCACTTGTTCCTGGGTGAGTGGCAGGAACTCGCCGGCGGCGACCTGTAGTTGCAGGCGGACCAGGTCCAGGCCGGTGATGGCCTCGGTGACGGGGTGTTCGACCTGGATGCGGGTGTTCATCTCCAGGAAGTAGTGCTCGTCGCGTTCCTCGTCGTAGAGGAATTCGACGGTGCCGGCGTTGAGGTAGCCGATGGAGGAGGCCAGCAGGACCGCGGAGGCGCGGATGGCCTGGGCGGCGTGTGCGGGGATGGCCGCGGCGGGGGCTTCTTCGAGCACCTTCTGGTAGCGGCGCTGCAGGGAGCAGTCGCGTTCGCCGAGGTGCAGGACGGTGCCTCCGCGGTCGCCGATCACCTGCACCTCGATGTGCCGGCCGGTGGTCACGTACCGCTCGAGGTAGAGGGTGGGGTCGCCGAAGGCGGCCGCGGCCTCGGCCGAGGCGCTGCGGAAGGCGGCCTCGAGGCCGGCCTGGTCGTGCACGATGCGGATGCCGCGGCCGCCGCCGCCGGCGGCGGCCTTGAACAGCATCGGGTAGCCGATCTGGGCGGCGACCGCGGCGGCGTCGGCGAAGGCGGCGATCCGGTCGGTGCCCGGTACCAGTGGCACGCCGGCCCGCTTGGCGGCCTCGCGCGCTTCGAGTTTGTTGCCCATTCCGTGCACGGTTTCGCTGCGCGGGCCGACGAAGGTCAGGCCTTCCTTCTCGCAGGCCTGCGCGAACGCGGCGTTCTCGGCCAGGAATCCGTAGCCGGGGTGCACGGCGTCGGCGCCGGTGCCCAGTGCGGTGGCCAGCAGCGCCTCCTTGTTGAGGTAGCTGGCGGCCGGCTTGGCCGGGCCGATGCAGACGGCGCGGTCGGCCAGCCGGGCGGCCAGGCTGTCGCGGTCGGCGGCGGAGACGGCGACGACGGACTCCAGGCCCAGCGACCGGCAGGCCCGGACGACGCGGACGGCGATCTCGCCGCGGTTGGCGACGAGGACCCGCTTCACGCCGGACGCAGCCGGAACAGCGGCTGCCCGAACTCCACGAACTCGTCGTTGCCGGCGAGCACCTCGACCACCTCGCCGGAGGCGGGTGCGGTGACGCTGTTGAACATCTTCATGACCTCGACCAGGCCCATGGTGGCGCCCTCGTCGATGCGCGAGCCGACCTCGACGAACGCCGGCGCGCCGGGCTCGGGGGACCGGTAGAACACCCCCACCATCGGCGCGGTCACCTCGATCAGCCCGTCAGCGACCGGCGACGGCGCGGCCGGAGCGGCCGGAGCAGCGGCGACGGGGGCGGGCGGCGCCGGGGGAGCCGGGGCCGGAGCCGGCGCAGGCGCAGGCGCAGGAGCCGGGGGAGGGGGAGGGGGAGGGGCCGCCGTCCGGGCCGCGACCGTCGAACCGGACCGGTCGGCCACGATCCGCGTGCCGCCCACCTCGACCTCGAGGTACTCGACGTTCGACCGCTCGAGCAGGTCGAGGATCGCGGCCACGTCGTCGTGCGTCAGCTCCACAGGGTTCCTCTCGTCGGGCGCGCTCACTGCGGAGCACCCTTGCGCATGGTCAGGTTCAGGCCGGGCTGCGACAGCGAGACGAACGTGTGCTCGTCGTCCTCGGCCAGGCGCCGGATCAGGTCCAGCAGCGGGGCGTCGGACGACGACGCCGGCGGCCGGAGGTCGCGCACGCTGCCGACGACGTCGACCGCGTCGTCGCCGACGATGCTCATCAGGATCAGGTCCTCGTCGGGGGTGTCGCGGCCGTACTTCTCGCGCAGGTCGGCCAGGGTCAGCCGGGGCGCCTCGTAGGCCTCGATCTCCCGCGCCCGCGGGCGGGACAGGATCTTGTCCCGGACGTCGGGATCCATGCCGGAGATCGCCTCGTCCCCGCCGTGCCGGCCGAGGGCGTACTCGATGGTCTTGTCGGTGACCTGCTTGTAGCGCTCGCCGACGATCACGTTGATCGCCGCCTGGGAGCCGACGAACTGCGACAGCGGGGTCACCATGATCGGGTAGCCGAAGTCGGCGCGGACCCGGGCGGTCTCCTCCAGCACCTCGGGCAGCCGGTCGGCCACCCCGGCCAGCTCCAGCTGGTAGCGCAGGTTGGAGATCATCCCGCCGGGCACCTGGTGCCGGTAGAGCCGCTCGTCGTACTCGTAGGGCGCCCCGATCTGGAAGCCCTCGCGGCGGGCGATCGCGGTGAAGTGCTCGGTCGCGGCGTGCAGCACCTCCTCGTCGACGTCCACCTCGTAGCCGAGCTCGCGCAGGTTGGCGGCCACGTTGTAGACCGAGGGCTGGGAGTTGGCGTTGGCCAGCGGCGGCACCGCGGTGTGCACGTAGCGCACCCCGGCCTTCACCGCCTCGATCGCGTTGAGCGGGCCCAGGCCGTTGTTGCAGTGGCCGTGGAACTCCCACGGGATGTCACCGGCGGCGGCCATCATCTGCGGCAGCAGCGTGCGGGTGCGCTCGGGGGTCAGCATGCCGCTGACGTCCTTGAAGCACAGCCGGTACGGCGCGATGGCGCCGGCCTCCTTGGCCTTCTGCACGAAGTACTCGTCGGTGTGCTTCGGCGAGACCGAGTACATGACGTTGATGACCGAGGCCATCCCGAGCGCGGTGAAGCGGTCCATCTCCTCGCGGACGGCATCGAAGTCGTTCCAGTTACTGCCGGTCCGTGTGTGCCGGACGCCGAGTTCCACGAACTTCGAGACCAGCAGCTCACCGACCGCGGGCACGACGTGCCCGCTCATCCCGTGGCCGTTGATGGGGCCGTGCCAGCGCAGCGGGGTGTTCTTCGCCGCGGCCGCGCCCTGGCGGATCCACGCCCAGGGGTTCTCCTTCAGGTGCCGGACGAACTTCTTCAGCTTGCTCCCGGGGGAGATGAACTCCATGCCGTCGAAACCGGCGGCGTCCAGGTGCGGCATCGCGGGCAGCATGTGCGCCGTCCGCATGTTCATCGCCCACAGGCTGGCCTGGCCGTCGCGGATGGTGGTGTCGATGAATCTGACCTCGTTCATGCGCTGACCCCGTTCCGGTGTGCGTCCTGGCTGTTGTGGTCGTTGCGAACGGCGCTCGGAGCGATCTCGGCGAACACGCTCTCGGTGTGCTCCCCCAGGTGGGGCGCCCGCGCGACGGGCGGCAGCGGCGCCCCACCCCAGTGCACGGGCGGGCGGATCTGCGGCAGGGGGCCGAGGTCGGCGTCGTGGAGGACGTCGATGAGCCCGAGGTGCCGCATCTGCTCGTCGTCGAGAGCCTCGCCCACGGTGTTGACGGGCGCGCACGGCACCTGGTGGGCCTGCAGGAGGTCGAGCCACTCGTCGCGGTCCCGGCTGGCGAACGCCGGCGTGAGCTCGGCCCGCAGCACCTCGTAGTTCTTCTGGCGGACGCCGCGGGTGGCGAAGCGCGCGTCGGTCAGCAGGTCCTCGCGGCCGACCGCCGCGCACAGTCCCTCCCAGAACTTCGGCGGCGACGAGAGGTGGACGAGCACCTGCTTGTCGTCGCGGGTGCCGAAGACGTAGGCCTGCGAGCTGTGCGGCCGCAGGTAGGGCGTCTCCTCGCGGCCCTCGACCACGCGCTTGGCCACCGCCGAGTGCAGGAAGTGCACCAGCGCGCCGAGCATGCTGATCTCGAGGCGCCGGCCCTGTCCGGTGCGGCTGCGATCCAGTAGGGCGGCGAGGATGCTGAACGCCGCGGAGTGCCCGGTGATCGCGTCGGCCAGCGCCGGCCCGCGCAGTCGGGGGTCCTCGGGGTCGAGCAGCAGCCCGGCCAGGCCGCTGTAGCCCAGAGCGACGCCGTCGTAGGCGGGCATGGCCGAGTGGGGGCCGCTGCTGCCGAAGCCGGTGATGCTGCAGTGGATGAGCTCGGGGCGCGCCTCGCTGAGCACGTCGTAACCGATGCCGAGCCGCTCGAGGACCCCCGGCCGGAAGTTGTCCACCAGGACGTCGGCGGTGCCGACGAGGTCGAGGAGGCCCTGCCTGCCGTCGTCGGACTTCAGGTCCAGGACGACGCTGCGCTTGCCCCGGTTGAACGCGATGAAGGTCGCGCTCATCTTCCCGGACTCCCACGCCCGGAAGGGATCGCCCTCCTGTGGCTCGACCTTGATCACATCGGCGCCCATCTCGGCGAGCAGGACGGTGGCACAGGGACCCGAGATGTACTGGCCCAGGTCCAGCACGCGGATTCCGTGCAGGGGAAGGCGGGGGCCGGGGGCGACGGTCGGGCCGGTCACGCCCCCGTCTCCTCGAGGCCGAAGAGCTTGACGGCGTTGTCGAGCATGATCTTCTGCCGGACCTCGGGCTTGAGCGGGAGTTGTTCGAAGTCCTTCAGCCACCGGTCCAGTGGCAGCGAGGGCGCGTCGGACCCGAACAGGGCCTTGTGCGGGATCATGCTGTTGACCTGCTGGACGACCTCGGGCGGGAAGTACTTGGGCGCCCAGCCCGACAGGTCGATGTAGAAGTTCGGCTTGTGCCGGGCGACCGCGAGGCTCTCGGCGGTCCACGGCCACGACGGGTGCGCGCAGATGATCTTGAGGTCGGGGAAGTCGGCCGCGATGTCGTCGAGCAGCATCGGCTGGCAGTACTTCAGCTTCACCCCGCCGCCACCGGGCGAGCCGGAGCCGGCCGCGGCGTACCCGCTGTGGAACAGCACGACCAGCCCCTGCCGTTCGGCCTCCTCCCACAGCGGGTAGAAGCGCCGGTCGTTCGGGTAGAAGTGCTGCCGGGCCGGGTTGAGCTCGCCGATCCCGACCAGTCCCATCTCCTTCATCCGCACGATCTCCCGGCGGGCGAGCTCGCCCTGCCACGGGTCGATGGCGCCCATGCCGAGGAAGGTGTCGGGGAAGCGCTGCACCGTCTCGGCGATGAAGTCGTTCGGGATCGGCGTGCGGCCGGTGATCGTCACGTCCGTGCCGTTGACGAGGACCGCCATCATGTTCCGGCTGCGGTACTGCTCGGCCTGCTCCTCGACCGAGGTGTGCTTCACCTCCCGCTTGAAGTAGCGGGCCTTCTCCTCGAACGTGCGCACGGCCTCCGGCCCTTGAAGGGCGCGCGCCCTCGCGTCGTGGACGTGCACGTGCACGTCGATCGCTACCGGGGTTCCCACGTCGTTCCTCCTACTGCCCGTTTCCGGACCGCCGCTCGGGCGTCTGGTCGTGCTGTTCTCCGGAGTGCTCATGGCGGTTCGAGGCTCGTCGCGGCCACTCGCAGCGACCCCGGGATCCCACATGCTGTGCGATATCCGGACACTAGCTCTCAACGCGAACACATCGTGATCACGGCTCACGCCGGTGTCAAGTGCTCGGGTCCACGGCCGGGCGGCGGCATCACCGCCGCGCAACTGCCGGTCCGGACGGGCGTGGTCGCTCGCGTCGCAGCGCTCACCACGCCGTGCCCCGTGGGGGATGCGCCCGCCAGGGGGGCTCGGCCTCAGCCGGCCCTGGCGCGGTCGGCCGGTTCTGCGTGTCGCGTCTCACAATCCGAGATTTGGATCTTGCTGAGCGCGGCGAATGCCCACAACTCTGGTCGTGATCGGCGCCACAGCGCCTTCGTCGTCAGGCTGCGGCCGTCGAGCACGCCGGTCACCCAGGCGATACGGACCAGGCGATACGGACGTCGTCCGATCGGACATTCGGAGAGGGAAAGCATGCCCCACGCAAGGACTAGAAGCGCGTCACTGGCTGCGCTCACCGCGGGCCTCATGGTGGCGGCGAGCGCCTGCGGCACCGACCGCGGAGCCGCGGGTGCCGACGGCTTGACGAAGGTTCTCGTCGCCCCTCCGGCGCCGGTTCCCGGCGGATTCCCCTCGTACTGGCTGGCGGAGGGTTACGGCTTCTTCGCGGCCGAGTGCCTCGACGTCGAGCAGGTCGACCCGGGTCAGGCGGCGACCCCTGCGCTGCGTACCGGGCGCCTCGACATCGCCGGCATCGGCATGACCGAACTGGTGCCCCTTGCCGCCGCAGAGCCGGACCTGGGCGTCAAGGCCTACATGTCGACGGACGTGCTGTCCATGATCTTCGTCACCTTCGAGGACTCGGGGTTCACGTCGATCGCCGACCTGAAGGGGCAACGGATCGGCATCAACGAGCCGCATGACGAGATCGATGCCCAGATCCTGCTCGCCAGTGCGGGCCTGGAGCCGGGTGACTACGAGATCGTCCCCGTGGGTGAGGACCGCGCCGCACTTCTCGCGATGGAGCGCGGCGACATCCCGGCCTTCATGGCTGCCGTCCGTGGGGCCCGGACGGTGCTTCCGGGCCTTGCGTCGAAGCCGATCCGGATCCTGCAGAACGAATCCCTGGACCAGTACTACAACGGCGTCGTCGTGGCCACCGACGAGTTCCTCGAGGAGAACCGGGACACCGCCGTCCGCTTCGCGCGCGCTATGGCGCGGTCGATGATCTGGCAGTGGGAGAACCCCGATCTCTCGGGGGAGATCCTGATCGAGATGGCGCCCGAGGCCGCCGAGAACGCCGAGAAGATGTCGGAGTCCCTCCAGGTCGGGAGCGCGCACCACCAGTCGGTCTACGAGGCCCAGATGACCGTCGACGGGGATCTCGTCCAGGGATACGTCGACCTGGTCACCGAACTGGGGCTCATCGAGGAGGCCTTCGACGCCTCCGACATCTACACCGACGACCTGATGGACGACATCCTCGACTTCGACATCGAGGCCGAGAAGGCGGCCGCCCGCCAGGCGACCGAGCGCCCCACCCTCGAGCGGTCCTGTGGCTGACCGGCGCAGCGAAGGGAAGCACAGGAGGACGAACCGATGATCGAGATCTCCAACCTGACCAAGATCTACTCGAGCCGTCTGGGCGAGAAGGTCACAGCGTTGGACAACGTGAGTCTCCGGATCGAGGACGGCGAGTTCGTGACGCTGATCGGTCCCAGCGGATGCGGCAAGAGCACGATGCTCGACATCCTGTCGGGGCTCACGCCGCGCACCAGCGGGGAGGTGCGCCTGGGGTCGGACCGCGCCGGCGGTGCCGGCGCCCGGATCGGCAACGTGTTCCAGCGACCGGTCCTGTTCCCCTGGCGGACGACGCTGCAGAACGTGTACCTGCCGGCGCTCGTCGGCAAGGACCCGGCCCGCAGCCATGCCTCCGAAGCCGAACTCAAGCGCCGGGCACACGAACTGCTGTCCCTGGTGGGCCTCGAGGGCTTCGGCGAGAAGTACCCCTGGGAGCTCTCGGGCGGCATGCAGGCCCGCGTCGCCATCGCTCGGGCGCTGCTCCTGGAGACCGACGTCCTGTGCCTGGACGAGCCGTTCGCGGCCCTCGATGAGTTCACGCGCGAGACCATGCACCTGGAGATCCAGGACATCTGGGCGCGCAAGGGCTTCACGGCGATCTTCGTGACGCACAACATCTTCGAGGCCGTGTTCCTGTCCGACCGGGTCGTGGTGATGTCGCCGCGGCCGGGACGCATCGTCGAGGACATCGCGATCGACCTGCCGCGCCCGCGCACGCCGGAACTCATCGGCTCCGTGGAGTTCAGTCAGGCCGTCAACAAGGTGCGCACATCCATGTCGGAGTTCTGGGAGCCCTCATTGCGTGGAGTAGAGAATGGCTGACGTCGCGAGTCGGGTCCGGCGCGAAGTGACCGTGCCGGCGAACACGGACCCAGAGGTCCGGCGCACCAGGTTCACCGACACCAAGACCGGGACGCTGCTGCTCCAGGTCGGCAGCCTGTTCGGGTTCCTCGCCGCGTGGGAAGGTCTGATCGCCACTGGGATAGTCAATGGGATCCTGCTTCCCGCGCCCAGTGACATCGCGTCACAGCTGTGGGAGGACACGGTCAGCTTCTTCACGGGTGGCCCGATGCTGGGCCACTTCATGACGACGTTGACCGAGGTGGTCGTCGGCTTCGTCGCCGCGGCGATCGTGGCGATCACGGTCGGGGTGCTGTTGAGCGAGTTCCGGCTCTTCAAGAAGGCCGTGTACCCCTACGTGATCGCGCTGAGCGCGACTCCACGTATCGCGTTCGCTCCCCTGTTCATCGTCTGGTTCGGCTTCGGACTGACGTCCAAGGTGGTGATGGTCGCTGCGATCGCGGCCTTCCCGATCCTGGTCAACACCATGGCAGGCATGGAGGCGACCGACCGGGAGTCGCTGAAGCTGATGCGTTCCCTGGGCGCGACGCGGTGGCAGACCTTCCGGCGGCTGAAGGTCCCCACGTCGCTGCCCTTCGTCTTCGCGGGCCTCGAGGGCGGGATCATCTTCGCCGCCGTCGGCGCGGTCGTCGCCGAGTTCACCGGGGGCAGCGCGGGGCTGGGCTACCTGACCCTCGTGGGCCAGGAACTGTTCCTGCTGGACCTGGCCTTCTCGGCGATCATCTTCCTGGCACTGCAGGGCGTGCTGCTGCACCGCCTCGTCATCGCCAGTCGCCGTCGGGTCGTGTTCTGGCAGGCCCAGGCGCAGGAGGAGTCCACCCGCCGGTAGAGATGAACGGTCCGCGGGGCTGGGGACGGCGAGGCGACGGCCGGGCGTGTGCATCCGGAGCCGAGGCCGTCGCTCGCCGTCACAGTACTTGGCCGACCGTAATATCCGCAGATCAGGCGCCGTTACGGCGCCCGCGGCAGAGGAGCACGATGGCAACCGCGGCATCGACCACGATCGTCAAGGCCTTCAAGGTGCTGGAGCTGTACCGGCATCACGCGGTCCTGACGGTGTCGCTGTGCGAGTCCGCTCTGGGTATCCCGCGGGCGACGGCGCACCGTCTCTTGGTCAGCCTCAGGGACGCCGGGGCCTTGGAACAGAACCCCGGCGGGCACTACACGCTCAGCGTCTCCCTCTTCGAACTCGGTGTCCTGGCCCCCGAACGTCGCCGACTGGGGGACCGCTGCGGGAGCGAGGTCGAGGCGCTGGCCGACCGCACCGGCTATCGCGCGCACCTCGCCGTCCGGCGAGGTCTCGGGGCGCTCTACCTCGAGACGGCGCACGGTGCGCACGCCCAGGCGCAGGGAGTGCGAACCCGCGTGGGGCACCGCGGCCCGCTGCACGCCACCGCCATGGGTCAGGTGCTCCTCGCGTTCGGACCGCAGTCCGTCGTGGACGAGGTGTGCGAAGGGGGGTTGCGGTGCTACACGTCCCGCACCGTGCGGTCCAAGGAGGATCTGCAGAAGGAGTTGGAGACGGTCCGGCGGGACTCGGCGGCCTACGTGGCCGAGCAGTACGTCGTAGGCATCTCGGCTGTCGCAGTCCCGCTGCACGACAGCGACGGCCGCGTGCACGCGGCAATCTCCGTCGCGGGTGACAGCCGCTCGATCGCCCGTGATCGGGCCCGTCTGATCCAGGCGGCGAGACGGACGGCGGTGCGGATCGAGGGCGGACGGGGCGCCATGTTCCGACGTCGCTCGAACGAGAACAACCCCCTGGTCGTGTCCTTGTGAGTGGAGAACCGATGAATCCGAACGAATCCATCCGCGCGAGCGTCTTCGTGCTCCAGACCCCGCTGCTTGCCGCGCGGGACGAGGGATTCTTCGCCGACGAGGGCCTGGACGTGTCCTTCGAACGCACCGACAGTTCGACCGCGCAGAGGGATCGGCTCACCGGCGGACACGTCGACGTGATCCAGACGGCTGCCGACAACCTGATCGGTCCGGTGATCGCCGGCACCGCCGACGTGCGGATCTTCCACGTCGCCGACCTGGGCCTGGACCAGATGGTCGTGGCGCGTCAGGGCATCGAGTTCTGGGAGGCGCTGCGGGGCGGGAGGGTGGCCGTGGACAGTGCGTCGTCGGGCTACGCCTTCGTCCTCTACCGCATGCTCGAGGAGCAGGGGATCGCTGCGCAGGAGTACGAGGCGGTGGCAGTCGGTGGCCCCGGCCCGCGGTTCGAGCACCTCTGCAACGGAACCGTGGACGTCGGCCTGCTCAATCCGCATATGGCCGCCCTCGCCCGGGCGCGGGGGCTGACCGTCCTGGCCCGGTGCGCCGACTCCTTCCCCGGCTATCCCAACCTCGTGCTGGGCGCGGCAGCGGACGCGGTGCGAGAACGCGGGGCGGCGCTGGCCGCCTTCGGGCGGGCCGTCGACCGGGGGGTCCGGTGGGCGCACGATCCCGGGAACGCCGGCCGGGCGATCGAGCTGATCGCGGCCGACCGGTCCTGCGGCGAGGACGAGGCCCGTCGGGCCTACGAGTCCGAGCGGGCCCTGCGTGCCGTCGCCGATCCCACGCCCGTGCAGGTCCGCGACGGCCTGGACATGGTGGTGCGCCTCCGGGAGCGGATGGGTGGCGGATACCTTCCGGTCGAGGGGTACTACGCGCCGGTGACCGCAGCCTCCGCGTGACCCACTCGGAGCCGACCGCGAACGGGTGGGACGGACTGCAGCTTCCGGAGCCGTGAGCCTGCGCGTACCTCACCCGGCCCACGGACACGGCCCCACGCCGTCACCCCGGGTGGCGTTCGTGCGCGAGACCCACCACGAGACGCTGGAAGGCGGACGCGGAACCTGTGTACGAGCACGCCGTGACGAGCGAGGCGGACTCCAGACAGTGGGCCCCCCTCGGTCGGAGGGTCGGTTTCACCAGCAGTCTGCTCCTGGCCATGGGGGCCGGGGTCTACCCCCTGTTCGCGATCAATGCCCTGGCCCCGCTGGTCACCGCCGACCTCGGCATCAGCCGTACCGAGCTCGGGACGGCGTCCGCCCTGGCCTACGCCATCGCGGCGGTGGGTGGAGTGACCGGCGGTCGGGCGGTCAACCAGCGCACCGCCCGGCTCGTGCTCGTCGTGCTCTACCTGGCCGGGGCGGTCGCCTGCCTCGCTGTTGCGGTGGCCGACTCCTACCTGCAACTGGTCATGGCCGCGGCCATCGCCGGTTGCGCCTTGTCCTTCTCCAACCCGGTGACCAATCACCTGGTCGCAGAACAGGTGCCGGCCGGTCGCCAGGGGACGCTGATGGGGATCAAGCAATCGGGCGTGCAGGTCGCTCAACTTCTCGCGGGTGCCCTGCTTCCGGGCGTGGCCGTGCTCTGGCACTGGCGTGGGGCGCTCGCCGTCACGGCCCTGATTCCCCTGCTGGGACTGGTGGCGGCGATGGTGCTGTTCCCGGCGGGGCGGCGCCTGCCGGAGCAGACGGAGGCGGTGCGCTCGCGAGAACCCCTCGATCCGGCGGTGTGGCGGCTGAGCGCGTACGCGTTCCTGATGGGCGTCGCGGTACAGGCCACCGGTACCTATGTCGCGCTGTACGCCTTCGAGCGGGTCCATCTCGGCGCCACGGTCGCCGGGCTGACGGTCGCGGTGATCGGGCTCGTCGGCACCGTGGCGCGTGTGCTGTGGGGCCGACGGGTCGAGTCCGGAGCCGGCGATGCCCGACCGCTCGCCGTGATGGCCGGCCTGGCCGCGCTCGCCATGCTCATTCTGCTGTCGGCCGCTCATCTCGGGACCATGGCACTCTGGGTCGGCATCGTGCTGTTCGGGCTCAGTGCAGTGGCCAGCAATGTGGTCGTGATGCTGGCCGTCATGCGGCGCAGCAGGCCAGGACAGACAGCCTTCGCGTCCGGGATCGCCGGTGCCGGCATGTACCTGGGCTTCATGGTGGGGCCGCCGGTGTTCGGCCTCGCCGTCGACGAACTGGACTCCTACGACCCCGCGTGGATGGGGTTGGCGGTGATCTGTGTGGCCGCGGCGACGGTCTGCGCGAGCCTGCGGCGAGCCAAGGGTCGCCGATGACCCGGTCGTGACCGGCGCCCCGCGCCGTCGTCCGCACCGTGCGGCAGGATGTCCTGCGTGACTGCGCCGATCACCCCGACGTCCCAGCAGACCCAGCCGGGCACCCTCGTGCTGCTCCGCCACGGCGAGAGCGAGTGGAACAAGTCCAACCAGTTCACCGGCTGGGTCGACGTGCCGCTGACGGAGACCGGCCGGGTGGAGGCCGCCCGCGGCGGCAGCCTGCTCGTCGAGCACGGCCTGCTGCCCGATGTCCTGCACACGTCCGTGCTGCGCCGGGCCATCACCACCGCGGAGCTCGCGCTGGCCGAGGCCGGGCGCTCGTGGATCCCGGTGCGCCGGTCGTGGCGGCTCAACGAGCGGCACTACGGCGCGCTGCAGGGCAAGAACAAGGCCGAGACCCTCGCCGAGTTCGGCGAGGAGCAGTTCATGATGTGGCGGCGCTCCTACGACGTGCCCCCGCCGCCGATCGAGCGCGGCAGCGAGTACGACCAGGACGCCGACCCGCGCTACGCCGTCCTGCCGCCCGAGGCGCGCCCGGCGACCGAGTGCCTCGCCGACGTCGTCGTCCGGATGCTGCCGTACTGGTACGACGCGATCGTGCCGGACCTGCGCACCGGCGCGACCGTGCTGGTCGCCGCGCACGGCAACAGCCTGCGTGCGCTGGTCAAGCACCTGGACCAGATGAGCGACGAGGCCGTGATCGACCTGAACATCCCCACCGGCGTTCCGCTGCGCTACGACCTCGACGCCGACCTGCGACCGGTCAAGACCGGCGGCGAGTACCTCGACCCCGACGCTGCCGCTGCCGCGATCGAGGCCGTGAAGAACCAGGGCAAGAAGTAAGGAGCTCTGAGGAGCGGCCGTTCGCGCGCGACCGGCCGCTCCTCAGCTGCTTGCCGGCGCCTGGGTGCGTTCGCCGGTCACGAGGTAGACGACGCGGCGGGCGACGCTGACCGCGTGGTCGGCGAAGCGCTCGTAGTAGCGGCCGAGCAACGTGACGTCGATGGCGGTCTCGATGCCGTGCGGCCAGTCGTCGGACAGCAGTTGGCGGAACAGCCCGCGGTGCAGGCGGTCCATGGCGTCGTCGTCGGTCTCGAGCTCCCGCGCCGCCTCGACGTCGTGCTTGGCGATCACGGTCGCGGCCTTGGTCACGAGCATCTCGGCGATGTGCCCGGCCTCGAGGAACGCCGGACGCACGTCCTGCGGCACCGCCGACTCGGGGAAGCGCATGCGGGCCAGCTTGGCGATGTGCTCGGCGAGGTCGCCCATCCGCTCGAGGTCGCTGACGATGCGCATCGCGGTGGTGATCGTGCGCAGGTCACCGGCCACCGGCTGCTGCCGGGCGAGCAGGGTGAAGCAGCGCTGCTCGATGCTCTCGCGGGCGTCGTCGATGTGCCGGTCGCCCGCGATGACGAGGTCGGCGAGCGCCACGTCGGCGTCGAGCAGCGCGGTCGTCGCGGTGCTCATGGCCGAGCCCACCGAGTTGGCCATCTCCACGAGGCAGGCGTTGATGTCGTCGAGTTCCTCGCGGTAGCTCTCCCGCATGGTCGTCCTCCTCGTCGTCGCGGTCGATGCCGCGCACGCTGCGGGGTCCGCGCACAGAGCGCGGACCCGATGTCTCCCCCGACATTAGGCCGCGGCGCGACAACCGGCCGCAGAACAAGGGTGAACGGGCGAGTACCCGCAGATGAACACTCGCAGTCCGGGCCGACCCATTCGAGTGGACGGGCCGGAACGAGCCCCCGACCGACCTAGCATCGGGGGCGTGGATCCGCTGGTCGCCCTCGTGGTCGGCCTCCTCGTGGGGGGAGCCCTGGCCGCCGCCGTGCTGCTGCGTGCCCGCAGCCGGTCGGCGGGGGCGCCCGCGGTCGCCCCCGAGGCCTCGCCCTCGGGCACGGTGGCCCGTCGCCTGGTCGACGTCATGGATCCCGCCGTGGTGGTGCTGGGCCCCGACGACGCGGTGCTGCTGGTCAACCCCGCCGCGAGTGCCCTGGGCGTGGTCCGGGGCACGAGGGTCGTCGTCCCGGAGCTCGTCGAGCTCGCGGTGGAGGCGCGCACCCACCGCACCCGGCGCGCCGACGTCCAGCTGCCGGGGGAGCTCGGCGGCCCGGCCCCCCGTCAGGTGGGCGTGCACGCCTTCCGGCTGGACGACGGACCCGCGGCGCCGGTGGCGCTCGTGCTGCAGGACGTCACCGAGGCCCGCCGGGTCGAGGAGGTGCGGCGTGACTTCGTGGCCAACGTCGGGCACGAGCTCAAGACGCCGGTCGGGGCGCTCCAGCTGCTCGCCGAGGCCATCCTCGGCGCCTCGGACGACCCGGAGGCGGTGCAGCGCTTCGCCGCCCGCATCGCGCACGAGGCCGACCGGCTCGGCCGCCTCGTGCGCGAGCTGATCGACCTGTCCCGGCTGCAGGGCGGCGAGCCACTGCCCGACCTCGAGCCGGTCGACATCGACACGGTCCTCGCCGAGGCGGTCGACCGGACCCGGACGCCGGCCGCGGCCAAGAGCATCGAGATCGCCGTCGGCGGCGAGCAGGGCCTCGTCGTCCAGGGCGTCGAGTCGCAGCTGGCCACCGCGGTCACGAACCTCCTGGCCAATGCGGTCGCCTACAGCCCGGAGGACACCCGGATCGCGGTCGCGGCCCGGGCCCGCAACGGGTACGCCGAGATCGCCGTCACCGACAGCGGCGTCGGGATCCCCCGGCAGGACCGCGCACGGATCTTCGAGCGCTTCTACCGGGTCGACCAGTCCCGCGCGAGCAGCACCGGGGGCACCGGCCTGGGCCTGGCCATCGTCAAGCACGTGGCCAGCAACCACGGCGGCTCGGTCAGCGCGTGGAGCGAGGAAGGTCTGGGGTCGACGTTCACGATGCGCATCCCCCTGACGACCGCCGAGGCGGTACCGACGTCGGACGGCAGGGCGCCGGCCGCGAAGAGAGGACGGGCATGACCCGGGTGCTGGTGGTCGAGGACGAGGAGTCGTTCTCCGACGCGTTGTCCTACATGCTCCGCCGGGAGGGCTTCGACGCGGTCGTCGCCGCCAACGGTCCCGATGCCCTCGCCGAGTTCGACCGGGCCGGCGCCGACGTGGTGCTGCTGGACCTGATGCTGCCCGGCCTGCCGGGTACCGAGGTCTGCCGCGCGCTGCGCTCCCGCAGCGCCGTGCCGATCATCATGCTCACGGCCAAGGACGGCGAGATCGACAAGGTCGTCGGGCTCGAGCTGGGGGCCGACGACTACGTCACCAAGCCGTACTCGGCGCGCGAGCTGGTGGCGCGCATCCGCGCCGTGCTGCGCCGCCGTGGCGACGCCGAGTCGCCGGTCGAGGCCGTGCTGGAGGCGGGACCGGTCCGCATGGACGTCGAGCGGCACGTCGTGGCCGTCGCCGGGGACCCGGTGGCCCTGCCGCTCAAGGAGTTCGACCTGCTCGAGCTGTTGCTCCGCAACGCCGGGCGGGTGCTGACCCGGAGCCAGCTGATCGACCGGGTCTGGGGAGCGGACTACGTGGGCGACACCAAGACCCTCGACGTCCACGTCAAGCGGCTGCGCGCCAAGATCGAACCCGATCCGGCCAGCCCGCAGTACCTGCTGACCGTGCGCGGCCTCGGCTACAAGCTCGAGGCCTGAGACCCGCCCCCCCTCGAAGTTGATCATCGTTTGCGTGCCCGAGACACGGTCGGACACGCCGACCGGCCGGGCACGCAGACGATGATCAACTCGGGTGCGGGTGCGGGTGCGGGTGCGGGTGCGGGTGCGGGGCCGCGGGGGGTGTCCCTATGGGTTCGGTCAAGCGGCTTGCACGGGTTGAGGCTGGTAGACGGTGCCGTCGCGGAGCATGGCGAACAGGACGTCGACCCGGCGGCGGGCCAGGCAGATGAGGGCGGCGTTATGGCGTTTGCCGGCGGCGCGCTTGCGGTCGTAGTAGGCCCTCGAGGTGGGATCGGCCAGGGCGGCGAAGGCGGAGAGGAAGAACGCTCGCTTGAGCTGCTTGTTGCCGCCTCGGGGCGGGTGCTCGCCGCGGATGGATGAGCCTGAGCGGCGGGTGACCGGGGCCAGACCGGCGTAGGCGGCCAGGTGTCCGGCGGTCGGGAAGGCGCTGCCGTCGCCGACCTCGAGCAGGATGCGGGCTGCGGTCCTGACTCCGACGCCGGGCATCGAGGTCAGGACCTTGGCAAGAGGGTGGGCATCGAGCAGCCCTTCGACCTCGGCGGCGATCTGTCGCCGCCGTGCCAGTACCTGGGTCAGCGAGGTCGCCAGCCGGGGCAGGACCTTCTCCGCGGCTGCTGATCCGGGGACGACCACGGTCTGCTCATCCAGCGCGTTGAGCAGGTCTTCGACCAGCTGTTCCCCGGCTCGAGGCGCGGCTTTGCGGGCCACGGTGAGTAGCCTGCGGCGTCCGGCGGCGCGGAGTCCGGCCGGACCGCCGAAGCGGGCCAGCAGCTCCAGCACCGCCGTTGTGGTGACCTTCGGACCCAGTACCCGCTCCAGGGCCGGGTGGATCTGGGTGAGGAGTCCCCGGATGCGGTTGCTGATCCGGGTGGCCTCCTGTGCCTGGTCGTCGTCGAAGCCGATCAGCACGGTCAGGTCGGCCAGCACCTCCTCGCCGACGTCCACCCGCCGCAGGGTGCGCGGCATCGTGCGCGCGGCCTCGGCGATCACGTAGGCGTCCCGGGCGTCGGTCTTGGCCGCCCCGGGGTGCAGGTCGGCGATGCGGCGCATGGCCAGCCCGGGCAGGTAGGCCACGTCGCAGCCCACATCGCGGGCTACCGCGATCGGCAGCGCCCCGATGGTGGCCGGCTGGTCCACCACGACGAGCACCGGCCCGTGGGCCTGCAAGCCGGTGAACAAGTCCCTCAGCCGCTGCTCGTCCTGCGGCAGCTCGGCGTCGTGCACCCGCTTCCCGCCCGGGTCGAGGGCCACGGCGTGGTGGGCGCCCTTGCCGACGTCCAGACCGCAGAAGACCGAGAAGCCGGTCTCGTTCATCGATGCGCCTCCCCGCATCCGGTACCCGTCCTGGCCAGTCGGGCACTGGATGCCGGCAGCCACGTTACGAAGAGACCAACCCAGCGGGCGGCCATGTCCCTATCAGCGGTCCACCAGTGCCACCAGGCCCGGTGACAACACCCCCCGGATCATCAACGACAGGGGCAATCAGTCATGCCGGACCTGGCGACCAGGAGCCCCCCTTCATCGGGGGACGCGAGGAAGGTAACGGGGGGGGGGGTCGGTCACGCCGCGGCGAGCTCGCGACGGTCGGCCTCCCAGCGCCGGCCGGTCCGGTAGACGTGCGCCGCGCCGCACGCGGGGCACGCCACGGTCATCGCGATGTGCGTGGGGTGGTTGACCACCGAGCGGATCCGCCGGTCGGCGACCAGCTCGTCGGTCTTCGTCACGGGGCAGGTGATCAGGAACATGCGATGAGCGTGCTCGCGTCCCGTCGTCCGCACGAGTGGCAGGAGTGACGTTCGACGCAATTTTTCTGCCATACTCCCCGCATGCGTGCAGCGGACCGCCCCCTCGTCGTGAGCGTGCTCGTCGCCGACGGCCTGGCCGGCTCCTTCGGCCTCGGCGTCTGCGCCGAGGTCTTCGGGTACGACCGCCGCGACATGGGGCTGCCGCCCTTCGACTTCGGCCTGGTCAGCGAGGCCCCGGGCATCGTGCGCACCGACACGGGCATCCCGTTGACCGTCGAGTACGGCCTCGACCGGCTGGTCCGGTCGGACATCATCTCGATCACGGCCTGGGAGGTGGCCGACCGCATGCCCTCACCGGCGCTGCTCGACGCCTTCCGTGCCGCCCATGACCGCGGCGCCACGATCGTCAGCCACTGCACCGGCGCCTTCGTGCTGGCCGCGGCGGGGCTGCTCGAGGGCAAGCGGGTGACCACGCATTGGAAGTACGCCGGCGAACTCGCCGCCCGCTACCCGTCCCTCGAGGTCGACCCGTCGGTGCTCTACGTGGACAACGGCCAGGTGATCACCGGCGCCGGCACCGCGGCCGGCGTGGACACGCTGCTGCACCTGGTCCGCCGCGAATGGGGCGCGGCCGCGGCGAACGCGCTGGCGCGCGAGATGGTCGTTCCCCCGCACCGGGACGGCGGCCAGGCGCAGTTCATCGACGCACCGGTGGCCGCCTGCGAGGACGACCTGCTCGGCGCCGTGCTCGAGTGGGCGGCGGCGCATCTGGCCGACGACATCAGTGTCGACGTGCTCGCCCGGCGCGCCCTGATGAGCCCGCGCAGCTTCGCCCGGCGGTTCAAGGCGACGACCGGCACCACGCCGCACGCCTGGGTGCTCGACCGCCGGCTGGCCGCCGCGGAGGAGCTGCTCGAGGACAGCGACGCCCCGGTCGAGGAGATCGCCCGGCTGGTCGGCTTCGGCACGGCCGCGGGCCTGCGCGATCAGTTCGCGCGGCGGCGGGGCGTCTCGCCACGCGCCTACCGGCAGACCTTCCGCGCCACCCACCTCACGGGCGACCGGTCAGTGCGGGCGGTGCCGGTGCAGCTCCACCGGCACCGGACCGGGGCTGGCCGGGTGGGGAGCGATCATCCCCTGGTCGAGGCGGGCCTCGGTCAGCCGGCGTAGCTCCGCGTAGGCCGGCCCACCGACGAGTGCGGTGAGCTCGGCGCCGTAGGTGACGACCAGCGGCTCGGGCGAGACGTGCGCCGTCGGCGAGCCGGTGCACCACCAGTGCAGGTCGTGGCCGCCCGCCCCCCACCCGCGGCGGTCGAACTCGCCGAGGGTCGTCCGCAGCACCCGGGTGCCGTCGGGCCGGTCGACGTGCTCCTGCTCGCGGCGGACCGGCAGCTGCCAGCAGACGTCGGGCTTGGTGGTCAGCGGGTGCAGCCCGGTGCGCAACGCCATCCGGTGCAGCGCGCAGCCGGTGCCGCCGCGGTGGCCCGGCCGGTTCAGGAAGATGCAGGCGCCGTCGACGGTGCGGGTGCGCAGCGACCGCGGGCCGCTCCCGCCGTCCTCGTCGTCGTCCTCCTCCGTCCAGCCGTCGGTCGGGCCGCCGCCGCGGCCGGACGGCGCGAGCTGCCAGTCGTCGTCGGAGAGGTCGGCCACCGCCGCGGTGACCCGGGCCAGGTCGTCCTCGTCGGTGAAGTACGCGCCGTGGCTGCAGCAGCCGTCGTCCGGACGTCCCTCGACGACGCCGGCGCACCCGCGGCCGAAGATGCACGTCCAGGCCGAGGCGAGCCAGGTGAGGTCGGCGCGGACGACGTGGTCGGCGTCGGCCGGGTCCGGGAACTCGACCCACTCCCGGGCGAAGTCCAGCGGCACCTCGGGCGGGGGCTGGTCGGACACGCCGCCAGGGTAGGTCGCGAGCACACCCTGCCGTCGCGGCGGGCGCGGGACCGGCAGACTGTCCCCCATGCGGCTGGGAGTGCTGGACGTCGGCTCGAACACCGTCCACCTCCTGGTGGTCGACGCGCACGAGGGCGCCCATCCCACGCCGATGCACGACGACCGTTGGCTGCTGCGGCTGGCCGAGCAGATCGACGACGACGGCATGCTGTCCGAGGCGGGCGAGAAGGCGCTGCTCAAAGCCGTGCAGAAGTCGCAGCAGGCCGCCGAGAAGCAGGGCGTCGAAGAACTGATGGCCATGGTCACCTCGGCCATCAGGGACGCCGACAACGGCCTGGAGGTGCTCGACCGGGTCAGCGAGCGCACCGGCGTCCGGTTCCAGGTGCTCACCGGCGAGGAGGAGGCACGCCTGACCTTCCTCGCCGTGCGCCGGTGGTTCGGCTGGAGTGCCGGGCAGCTGCTCGTGCTGGACATCGGCGGCGGCTCGCTGGAGCTGGCCAGCGGCATCGACGAGGATCCGGACGTCGCGCTGTCCCTGCCGCTCGGTGCCGGGCGGATGACCCGCCGGTACCTGCCGACCGCCGGTCAGGGCGGCCGGCCCGACCTCGACGGCCTCGCCGCGCTCGAGGCGCACGCGGGCAGCCAGCTGGAGTCGGCGGCGAAGAAGCTGAGCAGCCTGGGCGCACCCGACCTGGTCGCAGCGACGAGCAAGACCTTCCGCACCCTGGCCCGGCTGACCGGTGCCGCCCCGTACTCGGCGGGCCTGCGGGTGCACCGGGAGCTGACCCTCGCCGGGCTCGAGCAGCTCGTCGGCTTCGTCTCGCGGATCGAGTCGTCGGCACTGGCCGAGCTTCCCGGCGTGTCACCCGACCGTGCACATCAGGTTCCGGCCGGCGCCGTCGTGGCTGGGGCGACGATGCGCGCGCTCGACGTACCGTGCGTGCGGATCTGCCCGTGGGCGCTGCGGGAGGGTGTCATCCTGCGCCGACTCGACTCGCTGGGAGCACCGTGATGGCCGAACCGGACTGGAATCCGGACACCGCTGGCCGCCCGCTCGCCGAGATCCTCCGCGAGGCCGGCATCGAGTCCGCGGCCCGCGCCGGGCGGCGGCGCCGCTGGGACGACCCGGCCGAGACCGGCCTGCGCCAGCGCCGCGCCGAGGCGGCGGCCGACACCGCCGGGCCGAATCCCGGGCGGCGGGCGGCCGACCTGGCCGGCAACGGGGTCCGCCGCCCCGCCCCCGAGCCCTCGACCGCCGCCATCCCGGGGCTGCGCCCCTCGCGGACCCCCGAGGTCCCCACGGCCGCCACCCCCACGGCCGGCGCCCCCGCCCAGCGGGACCGGCGCCCGGACGGCGCGGACCGGCGTGCGGACGGCGCGGACCGGCGTGCGGACGGCGCGGACCGGCGTGCGGACGGCGTGGACCGGCGTGCGGACGGCGCGGACCGGCGTACGGCGGACAAGGCCCGGCCGGCCGTCGAGCGGGAGCGTCGGCTGCCCGGGCGGCCGGCCCGCACGCCCGAGGCCGAGGACTTCTCGACCGGGCCCATCCCGATCGTGCGCGACGGCGAGGTCGTCCCCGAGGAGGAGACCAGCCCGAGGGAGAGCGCGCTGGCGTGGCTGCGGTTCGCCGGTGAGCTGGTGATCGCGCTCGCGGCCGGCGTCGGCGTCTACTTCCTCGCCACCGTCCTCTGGGAGCAGATCCCGCAACTGGCCGTGCTGCTCACCCCGCTCGCGGTGACCGGTCTGGTCGCGGGCGTGAGCGTCTGGCGCCAGCGGATGGGCCGGGAGCCGATCGGGACACGGCTGCTCGCGGTCCTCGTCTTCGCGGGGGCCCTGCTGACCGTGGCCCCCGCGGCGAGCCTGCTCGCCGGGTAGGGGTCACTCCTCCTCGTCGTCGGGTTCCTGCCCGAACTGCTCCACGATCGCGGCGCAGAAGGCGTCGAGGTCGTCGGGGTTGCGGCTCGTGGTCAGGTTGCCGTCGACGACGACCTCCTCGTCCACCCACGTGGCGCCGGCGTTGCGCAGGTCGGTCTGCAGCGACGGCCACGACGTCATCCGCCGGCCACGGACGACGCCGGCCTCCGCGAGCACCCACGGGGCGTGGCAGATCGCCGCCACCGGCTTGCCCGCGTCGAAGAAGGACCTCACGAACGCCACCGCGTCGGGGTCGGCCCGGACGAAGTCGCCGTTGATGACGCCGCCGGGCAGGACCAGGGCCGCGTACCCGTCGGGGTCGGCCGTGCTGACCACGGCCTCGACCTTCCTGGTCTCGCCCTTGTCGATGTGCTCGTAGGCGGTGATGGTCCCCGACTCCAACGACACCAGCTCCGGCATCGCGCCCGCCTCCTCGAGCGCCTGCCAGGGCCGGTCCAGCTCGACCTGCTCGACGCCGTCGGTCGCGAGGACCGCCACTCTCATCCCGTCCAGTTCTCCTGCCATTCCGCCGCGCTACCCCGGGCCCGCCGGGGGCACACCCCGAGCGCACTACGGTTCCGGACGTGGTTCCCGACCTGCCCGTCGACCGGAGCACCGCCCTGCCGGTGCTCCGTCACCGGCGGCCGGGTGCCGCTGCCCGCTTCGTCGCCGGGCCGCGGATGGACGACGCCGTCCGCACCGCGGCCGAGGTGGTCGCGTCGGGGCGCCTGGTCGCCCTCGAGCACGTGCCCGGCCGGTCGGCGGACGCCGCGGCCGAGCTGGCCGGGCTCGCCGACCGCGTGTCGGCGGCCGGGCTGGCCGCGCACTGCGAACTCACCGTGCCCGTCGACCGGCTGGGGGCGGCGAGCGCCCTGCAGCTGGCGGCGGTCGTCTCCGCGGCGGGGCTGACGGTCTGCCTGACCGGTTCCGCGAGGGTCGTCGACGCCCTCGACCTGCCGTCCGCGCGCATCGCCGTCCCGGCCGGCGTGCCGGGGGCGGAGGACCGCTGCCGCCGAGTGCGCGACCGGCGGGTGCGACTGGTGCAGGGCCGCGGGCCCTCGGCCGGCCTGGCGTTCGCGCGCTGCCTCGACGTCCTCATGGCCGGTGGCGGCGCGCTCGCCGTCGCCGCCACCGATTCCCGCCTGGTCGCCATCGCCGGTGAGCGGGCGGCCTGGTACGCCCGTCCCCCCGAGAGCTGGGAGCACGTCATGCCCTACGGAGTCCGTCCGACCGAGCAGCAGCGGCTGGTGGCCGCGGGGGGGACGGTGCGGGTCGCCGTGCCCTCCGGCCCCGGAGCGCTCGGGGTGCTCGTCCGTCGGCTGGTCGGGCGGGCCGCCGCGTGACCGGCCTGGCGATCATCGGCGGCGGCAAGATCGGCGAGGCGCTCCTCTCGGGCCTGCTGCGGCGGGGCGGTGCGGGAGACGTCGTCGTCTGCGAGCGCAGCCCCCAGCGCGCCGCCCAGCTCAGCGAGCGCTACGGCGTGCCGGCGTTGGACCTCGAGGAGGCGGCGGCGCGGGCCCGGGTGCTGCTCCTCGCGGTCAAGCCCCAGGACATCGACGTGCTGCTCGCCGCACTGTCCCCGTACGTCGACGCGACCCGCCACCTGCTCGTCTCGGTGGCCGCGGGCGTGCCCACCTCCCGCATCGAGGCAGCGCTGCCCGCCGGCACCCCGGTCGTGCGGGTCATGCCCAACACGCCGGCGCTGGTCGACGAGGGGATGAGCGTGCTCTCGGCCGGCGCGCACGCGGGGGATGCGCACCTGGACGAGGCCGAGGCGCTGCTGGCGGCCGTGGGGCAGGTGCGGCGGGTGCCCGAGTCCCAGCAGGACGCGGTGACGGCGCTGTCCGGCAGCGGCCCGGCCTACTTCTTCTACCTCGTCGAGGCGATGGTCGACGCCGGCATCCTGCTCGGCCTGCCGCGGGCGCTGGCGGCCGACCTGATCGTGCAGACGGCGCTGGGTGCTGCGGTGATGATGCGCGACTCGGGGGAGCACCCCGTCCAGCTGCGCGAGGCGGTGTCCAGCCCGGGAGGGACGACGATCGCCGCGATCCGGGAGCTCGAGAAGCACGGTGTGCGGGCGGCGCTCATGGCCGCGATCGAGGCGGCCCACGCCCGCTCGGTCGAGCTGGGCGGGGGGAGGGCGGGGAAATCCTGATCTCGCGGTGCGCGCGGGGCGGCCGGGAAACCTATCGCACCGATGGCCTCACCGTCATCAACGGACGGTGACGAAGTGGCCACCGTGTCGCGCGACGCGCCGGATGACGAGGAGGGCGTGCTGCATAGGTGAACATCTGCCCAGGACGGACCGGTCCGCCTGTCCGTTTCACCCATCGCATCTGTCACGCGCGTCCCCCTACTCTTCTGTAACAGCGCGTGCGTGTTCAGTTGCCGGTGGGGAAGCCGGCGCCACGACACGAGCTAGGTACCGGAGACGAAAACATGACCATGCCCCAGCGCGCCACCGCCCCGTCCGTCCGGGTGTCCCCGGCCCGCGTCCGATCGGCCGCCCGATGGCCTCCGCCGTCGCCCGCCCGGTGCCGGCCGCCCACCCCGCTGCCATGCCGGTGGGCCGGCCCTCCGTCCCTGCCCCGCGCGCGGCCGTGACGTTCCTGACCGTGGCCGAGGTGGCCGCGATGATGCGCGTCTCCAAGATGACCGTCTACCGCCTCGTGCACGCCGGTGAGCTCTCCGCCGTCCGCGTCGGCCGCTCCTTCCGCGTCCCGGAGCGCGCCGTCCAGGACTACCTGCGCGACGCCTACACCGACATCGCCTGAAGAAGGACTGCGCTGCCCCCCACCCCTCGCAGGCTCGGGGTGGGCCCCTGCAGCGCCGCCGCTCCAGCACGTCACCTCCGGACCGCCCGCGGCAGCGTCGCCGCGGGGCGGCCGGGTAGGCTCTGACGCCGGGCGGTCCTGCGCGATCAGCGCGGTCCGCACGCACGAGCTGATCACCTCGCACGGTGTCCGGCGTGACCCACCGGTCACCGACGGGCCACCGCGCGGCACACGACGTCGGGAGCAGGCCACATGGGTTCGGTCATCAAGAAGCGGCGCAAGCGGATGGCGAAGAAGAAGCACCGCAAGCTGCTGAAGAAGACGCGCGTCCAGCGTCGCAACAAGAAGTGAGCTGACGCTCGTGCCGCCTGCGGTCGTCCTCGTCACCGGCGTGAGCCGGTGGCTGGGTGGCGCGCTGGCGGCCGAGCTCGCAGCCGATCCGGCCATCGGCCGGGTCATCGGCGTGGACACCGTCCCGCCCTCGCCGGCGATGCTGCGGCGGCTCGGGCGCACCGAGTTCGTCCGCGCCGACATCCGCAATCCGCTGATCGGCAAGGTCATCGCCTCGGCGTCGGTCGACACCGTCGTCCACATGAACATCAGCTCCACGCCGGCCGGGTCCGGCGGCCGGGTGCCGATGAAGGAACTCAACGTCATCGGCACCATGCAGCTGCTGGCGGCCTGCCAGCGGGCGCCCTCGGTGCGCCGGTTCGTGCTGAAGTCGACGAGCGCGGTCTACGGCGCCTCCTCGCGCGACCCCGCGGTCTTCACCGAGAAGATGCAGGCCCGCCGGGTGCCCTCCGGCGGCTTCGCCAAGGACAGCCTCGACATCGAGGGTTACGTCCGTTCCTTCGCGCGGCGGCGACCCGACGTCGACGTGGCCGTGCTGCGGTTCACCAACTTCATCGGGCCCCGGATCGACTCGCTGCTGACCGGCTTCTTCCGGATGCCGGTGGTGCCCACCGCGCTCGGCTACGACGCCCGCGTGCAGCTGCTGCACGAGGACGACGCCCTGGCCGTGCTGGCCCGCGCGACCACCGGCGACTTCGTCGGCACGGTCAACGTCGGCGGCGAGGGCACGCTGCTGCTCTCGCAGGCCATCCGCCGGCTCGGCCGGCTCGCAGCTGCCGCTGCCCACGCCGACGCTGGGCTCGGTCGGCCGGCTGTCGCGGCGCTTCGGCTTCGTCGACTACTCGCCGGAGCAGATGCGCTTCCTCAACTTCGGCCGGGTGGTCGACACCACCGTGCTGCGCACCGAGTTCGGGTACACCCCCCGGTACACCACGGAGGCGGCGCTGGCCGACTACGCGCGCACCGCACCGCCGGTGGTCCCGCACCGGCTGGTCGACGACCTGGCCGAACGCGCGCGGTCGGTGCTGGACACGGCGGCCGACGCCGCGGACGTCGTCGAGCCGACCGGTTGAGCCCGGCGCCGCCGGCCCCGGCGCTGCGGGCGGTGCACGATGCCTGAGGCACGCGTCATCCCGCTGCGGCCCGACGACGAGACGAGCCGCTACGACCCCCCGCGCCGCCGCCCGGGCTGGGAGGAGCAGCTCGCCGGTGGCCTGGACTTCCTGCGCCGCCGGCTGACGGGGGAGTACGAGACCGACGAGTTCGGCTTCGACCCCGACCTGACCGACCACGTGCTGCTGCCGATGCTCCGGCCGCTGTTCGACAAGTGGTTCCGGGTCGAGACGCGCAGGGCATGGAGAACGTCCCGGACGGCGGTGGGGCGCTGCGTGGTGGCCAACCACTCGGGCACGGTGCCGGTCGACGCGCTGATGACGACCGTGGCGCTGCACGACCACCATCCGGCCCAGCGGCGGCTCCGGCTGCTCGGTGCCGACCTGGTCTTCGACCTGCCGTTCATCGGCACGATGTCGCGCAAGATGGGCACCACGCTGGCCTGCAACGAGGACGCCGAGCGGCTGCTGACCGAAGGGCGAGCTCGTCGGCGTCTTCCCCGAGGGCTTCAAGGGGATCGGCAAGCCGTTCCGCGAGCGGTACACGCTGCAGCGGTTCGGCCGGGGCGGTTTCGTCACAGCGGCCCTGCGCACCGGGCGTACCGATCATCCCGTGCGCGATCGTCGGGGCCGAGGAGATCTACCCGATGATCGGCAACGCCAAGACGGCGGCCCGGCTGATGGGGCTGCCGTACTTCCCGATCACGCCGACGTTCCCGCTGCTCGGTCCGCTGGGCCTGGTGCCGCTGCCGTCGAAGTGGCTGATCGCGTTCGGGGAGCCGATCGAGACGGCGTCCTACGGCCCGGCCGCGGCCGAGGACCCGATGCTGGTCTTCAACCTCACCGACCAGGTGCGCGAGACCATCCAGCACTCGCTCTACCAGCTGCTCCTGCAGCGCCCGTTCGTCTTCGGCTGAGCCGCCGGCTCACCAGGGGAACTTGTCGCGGCGGCGCAGCGCGATCGCGCCGCCCACCAGCCCGCCGGACAGCGCGGCGGCCGCCAGCGTCGGGACGCCGATCTTCGCCGCCTTGCGGCCGGTGCGGAAGTCGCGGACCGTCCACCCGCGCGAGCGGGCCACGGCGCGCAGCTCGGTGTCCGGGTTCACGGCGACGGCGGTGCCGCAGAGGGTGAGCATCGGCAGGTCGTTGGCCGAGTCGCTGTAGGCGGTGCAGCGCGACAGGTCCAGGCCCTCGCGCTCGGCGAGGGCCCGCACCGCCTCGGCCTTGGCCTGCCCGTGCATCAGCTCGCCCACCAGGCGACCGGTGTAGCGGCCGTCGACCACCTCGGCCACGGTGCCCAGCGCGCCCGGTGAGGCCGAGCCGGTGGGCGATGATGCTCGGCCAGCTCCACCGGGGTCGCGGTCACCAGCCACACCCGCTGGCCGGCGTCGAGGTGCTGCTGGGCGAGCAGCCGGGTGCCGGACCAGATCCGGTCGGCCATCAGCTCGTCGTAGATCTCCTCGCTGGCCTGCACGATCTCGCTCGACCGGCCGATCGGCCACGAACGCCAGCGCGTTCTCGCGGATGGTGTGCATGTCCTCGGCGCTCTCGTTGCCGGCGATCCGGAACTTCGCCTGCTGCCAGACGAATCCGGCGATGTCGCGCGACGAGAAGTACTTGCGGGCGGCCAGCCCGCGGGCGAACCAGAACAGCGAGGCGCCCATCATCATCGTGTTGTCGACGTCGAAGAACGCGGCGGCGGTGGGGTCCGGCTTCGACGGTCGGCGGCCCGGCGACCTCGGCGGCGGCGGCCGACGCGGCACCGGCGACGTGGGCGCGCGTTCTCCTCGTCGGTGCGAGCCTGCCCCGAGCCGCGGCGCAGCAGTCGAGGCACGGCGACCCCCTCCGGCTTCGATGCGTTCTGGTCGTTCGGTCGCCGGGTCGCGTGACCCGGCACGACGGACCCTAGCCGGGGGTCAGCACTCGATGAGAGGGGGCAACGAGACGCACGTCGGCAGCAGCCCTCCGCTCGGCGGGGGAGCGGTCGTCGTGGGCGGCGTGGTCCCGGGCGCGGTCTCGCCCGTCCCGCTGCCGGGCAGGAGATCCGGCACCTCGTCGAGCAGGCCGGTGCTGGGGGCGGGCAGCGACGGAGTGGGCAGCGGCAGGCTCGGCAGGGGAAGGGTGGGATCCGACGGGCCGCCGTCCGGACCGCCCTCCGAGCCACCTCCCGAGCCACCGCCCGAGCCACTGCCGGGTTCCTCCCCACCCGTGCCGCCGCCGGGGGAGCCGGGGACGGAGGGACCGGGAGTGGTGCCGGGCGTACCGGGCGCACCGGTCACCGGTGCCTCCGGGTCCCCGCTGCTGCCGCCGGCCGGCGGCAGCTCCTCGGGGTCACAGGTGGAGGGCACGGGGCCGAGGTCATCGGTGCCCGCCGTGGCGGGCCCGGAGGGGCACGCGAGCGCCACGCGCAGCGCGTCGACGCGCTCGTCGAGGCGGGCGAGCAGGTCGGCGGACTCTCCGGCGCGGGCATGCACGGCGTCGGGCATCTCGGGCAGCAGCCCGCCGAGGCCCGCGGCCTGGCCGGCCGTCCACCCGTCGAGCGCGTCGAGGGGGGCCTGGTCGACCCGCTCGACGGCCCGCAGGGTCAGCCAGGCGGCGCCGTCGGTGGTCTGGGCGTCCATGGTGGCCAGGGTGTCGCGCAGCACGGCCGCCTCGGGGTCGTCGTCCTCGAGGATCGCGTGCAGTTCGCCCAGGCGGGTGTTGGCGAAACCGAGCAGCGTTCTGCCGCGGGCGTCACCGGCCAGCGCCAGCTGGGTCTGCTCGGTGCCCCGCTTGACGCCGTACAGCGCGTCGCCGGGCCGGGCGTCGGCCGACAGCGCGACCACGGTGGCCAGCCCGGTCACGGCCGCGGCCGCGCCGGCCACGCCCGCGGTGAGCCGGGTGCGCCACGGACTGCGCTGACCGTCGCGCGCGGGCGAGGAATCGGCGCAGCGGCGAGACGGGCTCGGGTTCGGGGGTGCGGACGGCGGCCATCGCCACCAGGCGGGCACGGGTCGTGGCCTGCCACTCGGCGTCGGGCTCGCCGTCCAGGTGCGGGGCCAGCGCGGACAGGCGCGCGGTCAGGACGTCCTCGTCCTCGGGCGCGGCAGCAGGGCTCGTGCCACCCGGCCCGCGGTGCGCCTTCACGGTGTTCCCCCGACGTTCGTGTCCACGGCGGCCCGGTCGGGCGTCCGCTCCACCGGATGCAACGAGCCGACCCGCGCTTGCGTTACGGGCGCGGGTCCACATTCTCGGGCGCTCATCGGAAGCCTTCCGGGAGCAGCCCGGCCAGCCGGCGGACGGCGCGGTGCTGCAGCGCCTTGATGGCCCCGTCCTTCTTGCCCATGATCTGCGCCGTCTCCGACACCGAGAGCCCGTGCATGAAGCGCAGCACGATGCACTCCTGCTGCTCGCTGCCGAGCTGCTTCACGCATTCGACCAGCTGCTCGTTGGTCAGCTGCTGGAGGACGGCGTCCTCGGGGCCGTCGGTGGCGGGTCGGCGTCCCGCATGTCGGCGGTGCTGACCTCCAGCCGGTACCGGCTGCTCTTCTCTGGTCGCAGCACGATGTTGCGCGCGATCGTGACCAGCCAGGCGCCGACGTCGCGGCCCTGGAAGGACAGCGAGTCGATCCGCCGCAGCGCCCGGACGAAGGTCTCGCTGGTGATGTCCTCGGCCGTCGCCCGGTCCCCGACCCGGTGATAGACGTACCGGTGCACCATCGAGACGTAGTGGTCGTAGAGCTCGCCGAACGCCTCGGCGTCGCCGGCCTGCGCCCGGCGGACCAGCTCCCACACGTCGGGCCCGTCGGCCGGCGCCGGGGGCAGCGCCTGCGTCGCGGCAGCCGGGGCGGGCTCGGGCAGCGGGGCGGGCTCGGGCAGCGGGGCTGGCTCGGGCAGCGGCGCTGGCTCGGGCACCGGGAGGCTGCGCTCCCCGTCGGGCGAGCGGCGGTAGGGCGTCGGTCGCGGCGGCGTGCGCAGCTCGGCTCGGGGCGCCGGTGCCGGGCGGGTGGCGGGCACGGCCCGGCCCTCGGCGCCGCCGACGGGACGAGGAGGGGCCATGCGGGCGATGACCTCCTCGTCGGCCCGTCGGGCGCCGATCCGAGCGCGACCAGCCCGTTCGGGCTGCGCGCGTGCTGCGGGGCGGCTCCCATGGTGACAACATCGGGCCGAGCCCGTCCACGCGAGGGATGCGCCGGGGACACACCGGAAGGAACGACGTGGCAGCCCACGGCGAGTACGTGCGATGCGGCGTCGCTGGCTGCGCTGACGCCGCGCCGACGCCGTCCGGACGCCCCCGCGGTCGTCGACGGTGACCACCGGCTGGACCTGGGCCGAGCTCGACGCGGCGGTCGACCGGGTGGCGGCCGGCTACGCCGCGCGCGGGCTCTCCCCGGGTGATCGGGTGGCCGTCCAGCTGCCCAACTGCCTCGACTGGCTGCGGGCCACCCTGGGGGCGCTGCGGGCCGGTCTGGTCGTCGTACCGGTGAACACCGCCTACACCGACCCGGAGCTCGAGTACGTGCTCGCCGACTCCGGAGCCTCCTTGCTGGTGGCACGGGAGGAGCGGCCGCCGGTCGCCGGGGTGACCGTGTGCGCCGGACCGCCCGAGGACGACGGTGCCGTCGCCGGAGGTCCCCGACGACCCGGCGGCGCTGGCCTTCCTCTGCTACACCAGCGGCACGACCGGCCGCCCGCGCGGCGCCATGCTGACCGCGGGGGCGCTGCGCGCCAACCAGGAGCAGTGCCTGGCCATGGACCCACCCCCGGTCCGCGAGGACGACCGGGTGCTGCTCGTGCTCCCGCTGTTCCACGTCTACGGGCTCAACGCCGGGTTCGGCCTGGTCGCGGCCACCGGTGCCTGCGCGGTGCTGCAGTCGTCGTTCGACCCGCGTGCCTCGCTGGCGGTCATGGCCGCCGAGCACGTCACCGCCGTCCCGGGCGCCCCGCCGATGTACCAGGCCTGGCTGGCCGCCGCGGACGCCGCGGGCAGCGACGCCGACCTGCGCCGCGCGTTCGCCGCGGTCCGGCTGGCGTCCTGCGGCGCCGCCCCGCTGCCGGCCGAGACCTGGACGGCGATGCGCGACCGGGCCGCGGTCACGGTCTGGGAGGGGTACGGCCTGACCGAGGCCTCGCCCGTCGTGAGCAGCACGCTCGCGGTGGGCCGGGCGAAGCCGGAGTGCATCGGTGGCCCCCTCCCGGGGGTGGAGCTCGAGCTGCGCGACACCGCCGCCAGCCTGGAGGGCGGTGACTGCGTCGACCCCGGGCCGGACGAGGAGCACGACGACGGCGAGCACGGGCCCGGCGAGATCTGGGTGCGCGGCCCGAACCTGTTCTCCGGCTACTGGCCCGACGGGGTCGACGGTCCCGATGCCGACGGCTGGCTGGGGACCGGCGACCTCGCCTACCGGGACGCCGCCGGCGACCTGCACCTGGCCGACCGCCGCAGCGACCTGATCCTGGTCAGCGGTTTCAACGTCTACCCCGCCGAGGTCGAGCGGGTGCTCGACGCCCATCCCGCCGTGCTGGAGAGCGCGGTGATCGGCGTGCCCGACGCCGCGCACGGGCGCGGCCGTCCGTGCGGTCGTGGTGCTGCGGCCCGGCGAGGCGGTCACGCCCGAGGACCTGCGCGAGCACGCCGTGGGCAACCTCGCCCGGTACAAGGTGCCGACGTCGGTGCAGTTCCTGTCCGCCCTGCCGCACTCGCTCACCGGCAAGGTGAGTCGGGCCAGGCTGCGCGAGCTCGGCCTCGACGACGACGCCCGGACGTGGTGGCGACCCCGGCCGCGGTGGTGGTGCAGGAGACCGGTGGTGGCTGAGTCGCGGCTGCGGCTCCTGACCCGCGAGGGCTGCCATCTGTGCGTCACCGCCGCCGAGACCCTGGAGCGCATCGCCGGAGAGGCGGGGCTGGTGCCGGACACGGTCGACGTCGACACCGACTCCGAGCTGCGGTCCGAGTACGGCGACCGGGTGCCCGTGGTGCTGCTCGACGGCCGGGAGCACTCCTACTTCACCGTCGACGTGCCGCGCCTGCGCCGGGATCTCGGCCTGTCCTGACCGGGGGGCAGGACCCCCGGGAAGTGCCCTGCGGACGGGTCCGTAGGGTGGCGTCCACCACAGGTTGCCCCGTTCGGGCCGGTCAGCGCGGCACTGCGTGACCGGCGACTTTGTTCCTGAGTTCACAAGCGGTTACCGTGGCGGGAGTCGGGCCTTCGCGCCCGTGTGTCGATGTCGCTGCTCCGTACCCGGTGCCCTGCCGGGAAGTCGGACGCGCCGCTGTGGAGAGCCCGTGATCCAGCCACGGCCCCGGTCGATCCCGGAGGCCACCGTCGCCCGCCTGGCCGTGTACCTGCGGGTGCTCGGTGGTCTCGCCGACAGCGGACGGAGCACCGTGTCCTCCAGCGAGCTGGCCTCGGCGGCCGGGGTGAACCCGGCAGGCCTGCGCAAGGACCTGTCGCACCTCGGCCCGTGCGGTACCCGCGGGGTGGGCTACGAGGTCGCGACGCTGCGCGACCGCATCGCCCGGGTGCTCGGCGTCGAACGGTCGCGGGCGTGCGTGCTCGTGGGCATCGGCAATCTGGGAGCAGCCCTGGCCGACTACGCCGGCTTCGGCAGTCGGGGCTTCGCGTTCGTCGGCCTCTTCGACGCCGATCCCGCCCGCGTCGGGCAGACGATCGGCGGGCAGACCGTCCGGCCGGTGGCCGACCTCGAGGCCGTCGTCGCCGCGACCGCGGCCTCGCTCGGCGTGATCGCCACCCCGGCCGACGTGGCGCAGTCGGTCTGCGACCGGCTGACCGCGGCCGGTGTGCGGAGCATCCTGAACTTCGCGCCGGTGACCCTCCTGGCGCCGGGTGGGGTCGACGTCCGACAGGTCGACCTGTCGGTGGAGCTGCAGGTGCTCGCCTTCCTCGGCCACCAGCGGCAGGAATCCGGACCTGACACCCCTGGTCAGGGGACTGGTGTGACCGGGACCGCACCTGCTGCCATGGCGCGATGGGACACGGGGATGCGGCCTACCGGGACCGCCGGGGCGACGAGATGAGCCTGCTCGCGGTGGGCGTGAGCCACCGGACGGCACCCGTGGCGCTGCTCGAGCAGTTCGCCATGGCCCCCTCGGACACGGTGAAGACGCTGCACGAGCTCGTCGGCAGCGACCACGTGACCGAGGCGCTGGTGCTGGCCACCTGCAACCGGGTCGAGGTGTTCGCCGAGGTCGAGCGCTTCCACGGCGGCGTCTCCGACATCAGCCGCATCCTGGCCCGCCAGGCCGGGGCGACGGTCGAGGAACTCGCCCCGTACGTCACCGTCCACTACGAGGACCAGGCCGTCACCCACCTGTTCTCGGTGGCCGCGGGCCTGGACTCGATGGTGGTCGGCGAGACCCAGGTGCTCGGGCAGCTGCGCGCCGCCTACGCGCTCGCCCGGGAGGAGCGCACCGTCGGACGGGCACTGCACCCGGTCGCCCAGCGCGCGCTGCGGGTGGGCAAGCGGGTGCACGCCGAGACCGGCATCGACCGCGCCGGGGCATCGCTGGTCTCCGTCGCCCTCGACCGCACCGAGTCGCACACCGGACCGCTGACCGGGCGCACTGTGCTCGTCGTCGGCGCCGGGTCGATGGGAGCGCTGGCCGCCACCACCCTGGCCCGCCGCGGCGCGTCCGTCGTCGTCAGCAGCCGCACCGAGGCGCACGCCGCCCGCCTGGCCGATGCCGTCGGCGGCCGGTCCGCCGGCCTGGCCGACCTCCCGGTCGAGCTCGCCGCCGCCGACGTGCTGGTCACCTGCACGGGCGCCACCGGCGTCGTCGTCGGCACCGACGTGGTGGCCGCAGCGATGGCCGGGCGGGGATCCCGTCCGCTCGTCGTCGTCGACCTGGCGCTGCCGCGTGACGTCGACCCCGCCGTCGCCGGCCTCCCGGGCGTGCACGTGGTCGATCTGGCGCTGCTGCAGGGCGAGCGCGCGGAGTCCGACATCCCGCTGCCGGGCTCGGTGGCGGTCGCCGACATCGTCGCCGCCCGGGCGATGATCGAGGCGGAGGCCGCGCTGCTGCGCGCGGAGCGGCAGGCCGCCGAGGTCGCGCCCACCGTGTCCGCGCTGCGCATGCAGGCCGCCGAGGTGGTCGACGCCGAGCTGCTCCGGCTGGCCGGCCGGCTGCCCGACCTGGACGCCCGCGCCCGCGCGGAGATCGCCCGCACCGTGCGCCGGGTCGTCGACAAGCTGCTGCACGAGCCCACCGTGCGGGTGAAGGAACTGGCCGGCAGCCCCAACGGCACCGACTACGCCGGTGCGCTCCGCGCGCTGTTCGGCCTCGCCATAGACACCACCGTGGATCCGACGATGGCCGGCACCGTCACCTCCGACCCGGAGCAGACGTGACCGCCGGGACCCGGACGGCGACGCTGCGGCTCGGCACGCGGGCCAGCGCGCTGGCCCGCACCCAGTCGCAGGCCGTCGCCGACGCGCTGACCGCGGCCACCGGCCGGGCGGTCGAGCTCGTCCACATCAGCACCGAGGGCGACCGGTCGTCGGCCGCGATCGCGCAGCTCGGCGGCACCGGGGTGTTCGTCACCGCCATCCGCCAGGCGCTGCGCGACAACCGGGTCGACATCGCCGTCCACAGCTACAAGGACCTGCCGACCAAGGCCGAGCCGGACTACGCGCTGGCGGCCGTGCCGCCCCGCGAGGACCCGCGCGATGCGCTGGTCGCACGCGACGGCCTCACCCTCGGTGAGCTGCCGGCGGGCTCGACCGTCGGCACCGGCGCGCCGCGCCGGGTCGCGCAGCTGCGGGCCCTCGGGCTGGGCCTTTCCATCGTGCCGATCCGGGGCAACGTCGACACGCGTCTGGGCCGGGTGACCTCCGGGGACCTCGACGCCGTGGTCCTGGCCCGGGCGGGCCTGTCCCGGCTGGGCAGGCTCGACGTGGTCACCGAGACCCTGGACCCGCTGCAGGTGCTCCCGGCGCCCGCGCAGGGCGCGCTCGCCGTCGAGTGCCGTGCGGACGACGACGCGACCCGTGGCCTGCTCGCGCAGCTCGACGACGCCGGCACCCGCGCCTGCGCCACCGCGGAGCGGGCCACCCTGGCCGCGCTCGAGGCCGGCTGCAGCGCGCCGGTGGCCGCCTACGCCGAGATCGCCGAGGGCGACGACGGCCCCGAGCTGTTCCTCCGCGCCGGCGTCACCGCGCTGGACGGCAGCGACGCCGTCCGGGGCTCCCTCACCGGCCGCGTCCCCGACGCCGAGGCGCTCGGCCGGGCACTGGCGGCCGAGCTGCTCGACCGCGGCGCCGCCGCGTTGATGGCGGTCCGCCCATGACCGCTCCCACCCCCCCAGACCCCCACACACGCCCGAACCGTTCGGGCCCAGATCAGGAGCACGGAATGACCCGCCTCCGCAAGACCGCCGGATCGTCGGCCCGCATCGTCTACGTCGGTGCCGGCCCCGGTGATCCCGGCATGCTCACCGCCCGCGCCACGGCCGCGCTCGCCCAGGCCTCGGTCGTCCTCGTCGACGGCGGCGTCTCGGCCGCGGTGCAGGACGCCGTACGCGACGCCCACCCCGGGCTCGAGCTGACCCCGACCGCCGACGAGCCCACCGAGGTGGCCAAGGCGGCCGTCGCGGCGGCCAAGGCCGGCTCCGTCGTCGTCCGCCTCGTCGCGGGCGACCCGTACACCGACGACGCCGTCGTCAAGGAGGTGCTCGCTATCGGCCGCACCTCCGTGCCCTTCGACGTCGTCCCCGGTGTCGCACCGGTGACCGCCGTCCCGGCCTACGCCGGAGTGGCCCTCGGGAGCACCGCGGTGACCGCGGACCTGGCCTCGGGTCTCGACCTCGCCCCGCTCGCGGCGGCCGCGGCCGCCGGCGGCACGCTGGTGCTGCAGGGCACCGCCGAGGAGCTGCCCGACGCCGCCGCCCGGCTGGTCGAGGGCGGCCTCTCCGGGAGCACCCCGGTGGTCGTGACCGCCGACGGGTCCAGCACCGCGCAGAAGAGCGTGGTCGCCAAGCTGTCGGCGATCGCCGAGAAGAACGCCGGCCTCGACGCCCTCACCGGACCGGTGGTGGCCACCGTCGGCGCCGCGGTCGAGAAGCGGCCGCGGCTGTCGTGGTGGGAGAGCCGGCCGCTGTTCGGCTGGCGGGTGCTGGTGCCGCGCACCAAGGACCAGGCAGGCGAGATGAGCGACCGGTTGCGGGCCTACGGCGCCGTGCCGGTCGAGGTGCCGACGATCGCCGTCGAGCCCCCGCGCAGCCCCGCGCAGATGGACCGGGCGATCAAGGGCCTGGTCACCGGCCGCTACGGCTGGATCGTCTTCACCTCGGTGAACGCGGTGAAGGCCGTGCGGGAGAAGTTCGCCGAGCTGGGCCTGGACGCGCGCGCGTTCGCCGGCGTCAAGGTCGCCTGCGTCGGCGAGCAGACCGCCGACGCCGTCCGGGCGTTCGGGATCGTGCCGGAGCTGGTCCCGGCCGGGCAGCAGTCCAGCGAGGGCCTGCTGGCCGACTTCCCCGAGTACGACGACGTCCTCGATCCGATCGACCGCATCCTGCTGCCGCACGCCGACATCGCCACCGAGACGCTCGCCGCCGGCCTCAAGGAGCGCGGCTGGGAGATCGACGACGTGACCGCCTACCGCACGGTCCGGGCCGCCCCGCCGCCCGCGCCGGTGCGCGAGGCGATCAAGGGTGGCGGCTTCGACGCGGTGTGCTTCACCTCGTCGAGCACGGTGCGCAACCTGGTCGGCATCGCGGGCAAGCCGCACGCCAAGACCGTGGTCGCGGTCATCGGCCCGGCCACGGCCGCCAGCGCCCAGGAGTTCGGGCTGCGGGTCGACGTGCAGCCCGAGACCGCTGCCATCGCTCCGCTGGTCGACGCGCTCGCCGAGTACGCCGAATCCCTGAAGGCCGCGGAGGACGCGTGAGCGGCGGCGTCGCGGCCCCCTTCGCCCGGGGGCGCCGGCTCCGGGCGACGCCGGCGCTGCGCCGCCTGACCGCGCAGACCCGGCTGTCGCCGGCCGACTTCGTGCTGCCGATCTTCGTCAAGCAGGGCATCGATGCGCCCGTGCCGATCGGCGCCATGCCCGGCGTCGTCCAGCACACGCCGGACTCGCTGCGCAAGGCCGCCCACGAGGCGGCCGACGCCGGCATCGGCGGACTGATGCTCTTCGGCATCCCCGCCGAGAAGGACCCGGTGGGCTCCCAGGCCGACGCCCCGGACGGGATCGTCAACGCGGCGTTGCAGCAGCTGCGAGCAGACCTCGGCGACGAGCTGGTGCTCATGGCCGACCTCTGCCTGTGCGAGTACACCGACCACGGGCACTGCGGAGTGGTGACGCCGACGGCGCAGGGTGGGGTCCGGGCACAGGGCGGGGTGGTCGTCGACAACGACCCGACCCTCGACCGCTACGCCGCGGTGGCGATCGCCCAGGCGCAGGCCGGGGCCCACGTCATCGCGCCCAGCGGCATGATGGACGGCCAGGTCGCGGCCATCCGGCGGGCGCTGGACGGCGCCGGCTCCCCCGAGACGCCGATCCTCGCCTACGCAGCCAAGTACGCCTCCGGGTTCTACGGGCCGTTCCGCGAGGCCGCCGAGGGCGCGCCGCAGTTCGGCGACCGGTCGACCTACCAGATGGACCCGCCCAACGCCGACGAGGCGCTGCGCGAGGTGGCCCAGGACCTCGCCGAGGGCGCCGACGCGGTGATGGTCAAGCCGGCGCTGCCCTACCTCGACATCGTCGCCCGGGTCGCCGACGCCGTGCACGTGCCGGTCGCGGCCTACCAGGTCAGCGGGGAGTACGCGATGGTCGAGGCGGCCGCCGCCCGCGGCTGGGTCGACCGGGAGCGGGCGATCCTCGAGACGTTGACGTCGATCCGCCGGGCCGGCGCCGGGACGGTCCTGACCTACTGGGCGGTCGAAGCGGCGCGCCTGCTCCGGTGACCGGGCGGGAGAGCGAGTCCTATGTCGAGCACGGCGGCTCGTGGCGGCCGTTCTGGCTCGTCGTCGGCATCATGGCCGTCTTCGTCGCGCTCGGGGCCGCCCTGCCCGGTCCGGATCTGCCGTCCGTCACGTGGGCGGGAGCGATCGGTGCCGTACTCGGGATGGTCCTCATGAGCACCCTGGCGGCCCGTCGGGCATGGACCGTCCGGGTCGGGGACGCCGTACTGGCGGTCGGCCGCGAGCGGGTGCTGCTGCGCGACATCGACGCCGAGCACCTGCGCGAAGGCGTCGGCGGGGTGGACGCCGGCGCACCGGTGCTCGGCGGTGGGTGGTCGCTGCCCAAGGGCCGCACCGGGCTGCCGCTGCGGCTGGCCGACGGCCGCAGCGTGCTCGTTCCCACACGCCGTCCCGATGCCCTCCGGGCCACCCTCCTCCAGATGCAAGGGACACTGGGGACGTGACCTCGTCGGACGCCGCCCCCTACCCGTACGAGGCGCCGGTCTCGGCCGAGCTGTTCGCCCGCGGGCAGCGGGTCACCCCGGGCGGGGTGAACAGCCCGGTGCGCGCCTTCCGCGCGGTCGGCGGGACCCCACGGTTCATGGCTTCCGGTTCCGGCCCCTGGCTCACCGACGCCGACGGACGCCGCTACGTCGACCTGGTCAGCTCGTGGGGGCCGATGATCCTCGGCCACGCGCACCCGGCCGTCGTCGACGCGGTCACCGACGCCGCCCGCCGGGGGCTGTCCTTCGGGGCGCCGACCGAGGGCGAGCTCGACCTCGCCGAGGAGATCCGCGACCGGATGCCGCCGGTCGAGCGGGTGCGGCTGGTCAACTCCGGCACCGAGGCGGTGCTGTCGGCCGTCCGGCTGGCGCGCGGGGCCACCGGTCGGCCGCTCGTCGTCAAGTTCGCCGGCTGCTACCACGGCCACGTCGACGCGCTGCTCGCCTCGGCCGGCTCGGGTGTGATGACCCTCGGCCTGCCCGACACCCCAGGCGTCACCACCGGCGCGGCCGCTGACACCGTCGTGCTGCCCTACAACGATGTCGCCGCCGTCGAGGCCGTCTTCGCCGAGCGCGGGGACCAGATCGCCTGCGTCATCACCGAGGCCGCGGCCGGCAACATGGGCGTCGTCCCGCCGTTGGCCGGGTTCAACGCCGAGCTGCGCCGGATCACTGCGGCGCACGGCGCGCTGCTGGTCCTCGACGAGGTGATGACCGGCTTCCGGGTGTCCCGCTCGGGCTGGTACGGCCTGGACCCCGTGGACGGCGACCTGTTCACCTTCGGCAAGGTGATGGGCGGCGGTCTCCCGGCGGCGGCGTTCGGCGGCCGCGCCGACCTGATGGAGCAGCTGGCGCCGACCGGGCCGGTCTACCAGGCCGGGACGCTGTCGGGGAACCCGGTGGCCGTGGCCGCCGGGCTGACCACGCTGCGGCACTGCACCGACGAGGTCTACGCGCGCTGCGACGAGGCCGCGGCGGTGCTGCGCGGCGCGGCCAGCGCCGCCCTGTTCGCCGCCGGCGTGCCGCACCGGGTCCAGCAGGCGGGCAGCATGTTCTCGGTCTTCTTCGTGCCCGACGAGCGGCAGGTGCGCGACTACGACGACGCGCGCACCCAGGACACCGCCCGCTACACCGCGTTCTTCCACGCAATGCTGGCGCGGGGCGTGTACCTGCCGCCGTCGGCGTTCGAGGCCTGGTTCGTCAACGCCACGCTCTCCGGTGAGGCCCTGGACCGGGTGCTCGAGGCGCTGCCGGCGGCCGCTCGGGCCGCGGCCGCAGCCGGGGGAGACACCGGTGAGCACCCGAGCGAGAGGTCCACATGAGCGAGCGCACGACCGTGCACCTGCTGCGCCACGGCGAGGTCCACAACCCGGCCAGGATCCTCTACGGGCGGCTGCCGGGTTACCGGCTGTCCGAGACCGGTGAGGCGATGGCCCGTACCGCCGCGGAGTGGTTCGGCGACAAGGGCGTCGTCCACCTGGTGTCGAGCCCGCTGGAGCGGGCCCAGCAGACCGCCGCGCCGCTCGCCGAGGCGCTGGACCTGAAGGTCGCCATCGACGAGCGGCTGATCGAGGCGGGCAACGCCTTCGAGGGCCTGGCCGTCGGCGTGGGGGACGGCGTGCTGCGCGCGCCGCGCCACTGGTGGAAGCTGCGCAACCCGTTGCGTCCGTCGTGGGGTGAGCCCTACGTGGAGATCGCCGCGCGGATGCTCGCCGCCGTCGAGGCGGCCCGCGACGCGGCACGGGGGCAGCGCCGCCGTCCTGGTCAGCCACCAGCTGCCGATCTGGACGGTGCGTCTGCACGTGGAGGGGAAGCGCTTCGCGCACGACCCGCGCCGGCGCCAGTGCGGCCTGGCCAGCGTCACCTCGCTGACCTACGAGGCGAGCGGCTCGTCGGGGTGTCCTACGCCGAGCCCGCAGGCGGTACCCCGGCCGACGCGGTGCCGGGCGCATGAGACCGGCACTGGCTGCGCTCCTCGGTGCGGGGCTCTTCCTGACCGGCTGCACGGGGGACTCCGGCTCCGTCGACATCAACAACGGCGGCGAGTTCCGCTTCGTCGAGGGAACCCCCGCCGGCGAGGTGATCCCGCCCGACGAGCGTGCGGCCGCGCCGGGCTTCGGCGGCACGCTGCTCGGCGGGGGATCGTTCGAGTCCGCGGAACTCGACGGCCAGGTCGGCGTCGTCAACTTCTGGGGATCGTGGTGCGCCCCCTGCCGAGTGGAGACCCCGGAGTTCAGCGAGGTGTCGGAGGAGTACGCCGACGACGGCGTGCAGTTCCTGGGCATCAACGTCAAGGAGACCGACGAGCAGTTCGCGAACGCGTTCGTCGAGCGGTTCGACATCGCTTTCCCGTCGCTCTACGACCCGCGCGGCGAGGTCGCGCTGGCCTTCCGCGACTACCCCGCCAACGCCATCCCGTCGACGATCGTGCTCGACCCCGAGGGCCGGGTCGCCGCCGTGTACACCGGAGAGGTATCGCAGGAGGATCTGCGCGCGGTGATCGACCGGGTTCTGGCGGAGTCGGCGTGAGGAGACGGCGTGGGTGAGACGTTCGCGGGCCTGGTCGCCGACGGCCCGCTGCTCGTGGCCGCCGCGGTCGCCGCCCTCGTCGGGCTGATCAGCTTCGCCTCGCCGTGCGTGCTGCCGCTCGTCCCCGGCTACCTGTCCTACGTCACCGGCCTGGTCGGCAGCGGCGTGCGGACGACGGCGCCGGCGCCCGCCGCCGAGGGCGGAGGCGCGACCGCTACGGTGGTCGCCGAGGCCGACACCCGCCCCCCGCGCGGCCGCATGGTGCTGGGCGCCCTGCTGTTCGTGCTCGGCTTCACCGCCGTGTTCGTCGCGTTCGGGACGGCGTTCGGCGGGCTGGGGCGGCTGCTCCTCGTCGCACAACGACGTGATCACCCGCGTCCTCGGCGTCGTGGTCATCGTTGTCGGGCTGGCCTTCCTCGGCTGGCTTCCGCTGCTGCAGCGCACCAAGCGGCTCTCGGTGCGGCCGGCGGCCGGGCTGGCCGGCGCTCCGCTGCTCGGCGTCGTCTTCGGTCTGGGCTGGACGCCGTGCCTGGGACCGACGCTGGCCGCCGTCTACTCGCTCGCGGTCGGCCGAGGCGACCGCCGGCCGCGGGGCGGTTCTCGGCGTCGCCTACTGCCTGGGCCTGGGCGTGCCGTTCGTGCTGGTGGCCATCGGCGCCCGCTGGGCCGTAGGGGCCACCTCGTTCCTGCGCCGGCACGCACGCACCGTCACCCGCGTCGGCGGCGTCGTGCTCGTGCTCGTCGGTCTGCTGCTGCTCACCGGCGCGTGGACCGAGATGATGCAGTGGCTGCGGTCGTGGCTGGCCACCACCGGCCTCGGGGAGAGCTTCCTGTGACCGTCACCGCCTCGCCGCGGACCGACGCCTCCCCGCCGCCGCCCGCGCGCCCCTCGGCCGCGCGTCGTGCGCTGGCCGTCGTCCGCAACCTGTGGCGGCGGCTCACCGCGATGCGGACGGCGATCATCCTGCTGTTCCTGCTCGCGGTGGCGTCGATCCCAGGATCGCTGCTGCCGCAGCGATCGCTGTCGCAGAGCACGGTGTCGCGGTACTTCGCCGACAACCCGGGGCTGGCGCCGGTGCTCGACCGGCTGTACCTCTTCGACGTCTTCAGCTCGCCGTGGTTCGCGGCCGTCTACCTGCTGCTGTTCCTCTCGCTGATCGGCTGCGTCGTACCTCGGGCGGTGGAGCACGCCCGCGCGCTGCGCGCGGCGCCGCCGCCGGCCCCGCAGATTCCTGCACCGGCTGCCGGACTCCGGCGAGCTGACGACCCCGCTGCCGGCCGCCGCCGCGCTCGACGTGGTCGAGGAGGAGCTGCGGGTCCGCCGCTTCCGTGTCGTCCGCCGCGATCGCTCGGGCGCTGGTACCGAGTCTGCCTGGTCCAGCGGCCCGGAGCTCTCCGCCGAGAAGGGCTACCTCAAGGAGGCCGGCAACCTGCTGTTCCACCTGTCGCTGCTCGGCCTGCTCCTCGGGCTGGCCGGCGGCAAGCTGTGGGGCTACGAGGGCAGCATCCTGGTCACCGAGGGGCAGGGGTTCTGCAACTCGTTCCAGCAGTACGACACGTACTCGGCGGGGTCGCTGGTCGACAGCGGCGACCTGGCGCCGCTGTGCGTCGACCTTGGACAGATTCGAGGCCGAGTACGAGCCCAACCTGACCGCGTCGTCGTTCACCGCCGACATCCGCTACGGCGGGCCGGGCGAGGAGGGCCAGGCGACGACGATCGGCGTCAACGACCCGCTGCGGGTCGACGGCGACGCGCGTCTACCTGACCGGCCACGGCTTCAGCCCCCGCTTCTCGGTGGACGCTGCCCGACGGGACCGAGTTCACCGACGTCTCGGCGCCCTTCCTGCCGCACGGACCAGTCGACGATGGCCAGCCAGGGGGCGCTCAAGCTGCCCGACCTCGGCGCCGGCAGCGACGACCAGCTGGCCATCGAGGGGTTCTTCGCGCCGACCGGTGTGGTGCAGGACGACATCCTCACCTCGATCGACCCACGACCGCTGGCTCCGCAGGTGGCGATCGTTGCCTACCAGGGCTACCTCGGGCTGGACGCCGGCATCCCGCAGTCGGTGTACTCGCTGGACGCCGGCACAGATCGACCGCGGCCGGCTGAGCGAGGTGGGGTCGGCCAACCTGGCCGTCGGCGAGACGCTCGAGCTGCCCGACGGCACGGCGATCACCTTCACCGGCTACCGCGAGTTCGCCGCGCTGCAGCTGTCCGCACGACCCCGGCCAGATGTGGGTGCTCGTGCGCGTCGATCGCTGCTGCTGACCGGCCTGCTCGGCTTGCTCCTGCTGCGCCGGGAGCGCGTCTTCGCCCGGGCAGCCGCCTCGCCCGATGGCGGCGGTACCGTGCTGTCGACTGCCCTCGCTCACCCGGGGCAGCGGCGACACCGCCACCCGTTTCGCTGCGCTGACCGACGACCTGCGTATCGCGCTGGCCGAGCGGGCCGGCGCCCGATCCGACCGAAGGACGTGCCCCGTGACACCTGACCCGCAGCTCGCCGAGCTGTCGGACACCCTCTTCGCGGTCACCGTCGCCCTGTACTCGCTGGCGGTCGTCGCGTTCTGCGCCCAGCTGGCGTTCGGACGGCGCCCGGCGCGCGCGAGCTCGTTGCCGCAGGGAGTGCGCCGGTCCCGACCGGGACGGAGACGGGGACCGCGCCGGAGTCCGAGCCGGAGCCCGTGCGCCGGTGGGGCGCTGCTCGGGCCTGGGCTTGACCGTGCTCGGCGCCGCTGGCGCACGCCGGGGTGCTGGTCACCCGCGGGCTGGCGACCGACCGGCTGCCCTGGGGCAACATGTACGAGTTCGCGACCGCGACCGTGCTCGTCGCGCGTGCGTCGCGTATCTCGGCTTGGCCGTTCGGACGCCGGGCCTGCGGCACATCGGGGTGTTCGTGCTCGGCCCGGTCGTGCTGGCGCTGGTGGGCATCGGGCTGTTCCTCTACGCCGAGGCGGGGCCGCTGGTCGCCGCGCTGCGGTCGAGCTGGCTGGCCGTGCACGTGAGCACCGCGATCCTCGGCTTCGGCATCTTCTTCGTCAGCGGCATCGCGAGCGTGCTCTACCTGGTCAGGACCCGCTCCGGCGTCCGGGCAGGGCGGTGTCGCGTCGCGCCTTCCGGCCGCCGCGGTGCTGGACCGGGTCGCCCACCGGACCGCGGTCTTCGGCTTCCCGATCTGGACCTTCGCGGTCATCGCCGGCGCCATCTGGGCGGAGAGCGCGTGGGGCCGCTTCTGGGGCTGGGACCCGAAGGAGACGTGGTCCTTCATCGCGTGGGTGGTCTACGCCGCGTACCTGCACGCCCGCACCACGGCAGGCTGGCGTGGCCGGCCCGCCGCCTGGGTCAACGTCGTCGGTCTCGGCGTGATGATCTTCAACCTGCTCTACGTGAACATGGTGTCCACCGGCCTGCACAGCTACGGCGGCGTGAGCTGACTCCCGCGGCCCCGACCAGCCGCTGACGCTGCTCAGTAGGGCGGTGGGGTGGTGGTGGCGAGGAGTCCGGTGGGGGTGGTGACGGTGAGGGTGCCGTCGGGGGCGAGGTGGTGTCGCCAGCCGGTGGCTTGGTGTTTGCCGCGGTGGTCGGCGGTGCAGTAGCCGGCCATGTTGGCCGCGCTGGTGGGGCCGTCGGGGTGGGGGGTGTTGTGGTCGAGTTCGCCGGTGGTGGGGACGGGGCGGCGGCAGCCGGGGAAGCGGCAGCGGCGGTCGCGGGCGCGTAGCCAGCGGTCGAGGGCCGCGCTGGGCCGGTAGCGCGGGGTGGGTGCGGGTGGGCCGAGGCCGGGGCGGTCGGTGAGGTCGTGGTCGCAGCGCTGGGGGCGGCGGCGGCAGGCGGGGGCGCCGCAGTGCGCGGCCCGGCGGAGGCCGGGCAGGTCGGTGAGTGCGCGCAGGGCGCCGGTGAGGGTGTCGGTGAGGATCAGCCGGGGTCGGTGGGTGAGTCCGCCGCCGCCGGTGGCGGTGAGCAGGTCGCCGAGGTCGGCCAGTTGCTGGTCGGTGGCGGCGGCGAGCACGTCGAGGATGTCGCGGGCCGCCGCCCCCCGGGCTCCCCGGGGGTCGGGGGTGCCGGTTTCCTCGGGAGTGTCGGTGTCGGCGGGGCCCGGCCCGGAGGCAGGGTCGGGGGTGGCGCCGGTTCCGTCGGGGGTGGTCGGGCCGGTGTGCCAGCGGGCGCGGGCGGCGGCGTCGGCGGTGCGGGCGGCGGTGTCGGCGGCGGCGGCGGCGGCCACCGCCCGGCGGGCGTGGCCCATCGCCTCGAGCAGCCGGTGCAGGGCCTGGCTCGCGGCGTCGACGGCGGTGTCGGCGTCGGCCCACCAGCGGGCACCGGCCGGTGGCCGGGCGGGCGGCGCCGCGCGGTTCTCGGGATCGGGGCCGGGTGGCCCGTCGTCAGGCGGCCCGTCGCCGCCGGGCGGTTGCTGCTCGGGCGGCCCGCCGTCGTCGGGGGGATCCTGGTCCGGCGGTGGGGCGGCGGTGGCCAGCCAGGCGGCCAGCTGGGCGTCGGTGGGCGGGTCGGGGTCGTCGAGTTCGCCGGCCAGGATGCGGCGCTCGGTCTCCGCGCCCCAGGCCAGCAGGTCCTGCTGTTCCAGGTGCAGCCAGGCCAGCTCCAGCGGGCTGATCGCGGGCACGAAGCCGTCCTCGGTCCGCCGAGCGGGGTCTTCCGGCGCGGCGCCGGGCCTCGCGGCTTCTGCAGCCGCAGCTCGTGCCTCGGCAGCCTGTGGCTGCGCGGCGTCTGGCTTGCTCACGGCGTCTGGCTGCGCGGCGTCTGGCTGCGCTGCCTGTGGCTGCGCGGCGTCTGGCTTGCTCACGGCGTCTGGCTTGCTCGCGGTGTCGGTGGCTTCAGCGCTGCCGGTGCCGGTGCCGGTGCCGGTGCCGGTGAAGGCGCGCAGGAGGGCGCGGACCATGTCGGCGGGCACGGGGACGCCGCCGAGTTCGCCGGGGGCGTCCCCGCCCAGGACGGTGCCGATCGGGGCGATGAGGCTCAGGTCGATCTGGACCGGGGGCAGGTCGTGCTCGCCGGGCCGCAGCACCAGGTCGAGCAGGCAGTCGAGCATCTTCTGCGCCCGGGTCCGCCGCGGGCCGGCGGGTGCCGCACCGGACTGGCCGGCGGCGCCCACGTCGCCACCGGTGTCGCCGTCGCCGGGGGTGCTGTCGGGGGTGGTGCTGTCGGGGGTGGGGGTGTCGTCGAGGGCGTCGGCGTAGGCGCCGAGGGCGAGGTAGAGGGCCTGGGTCTCGGGCAGGGTGCCGAGGATCTGCAGGGCGCCCATGCCCTCGACCGGGCCGGTGTGGGGGTGCACGCCGCGCTCGCGCAGGGCGGTGGCCAGCCGGCGGGCGGCGTTCCAGGCGTCCCGTTTCATCAGTTCGCGGCGGGCCTTGTCGCCGAGTTCGGGTGGGGTGGTGACCCGGCCGGCGGCCCAGTCCAGCAGCGCCTGTTCGACGTCGGCGCGCACGTCGTCGTCGGTGAGCGGGCCGAGCTTGTCCAGCAGGTGCCACAGGTGCCCGGGGTGCAGCGCCCCGGCCCCCAGCGCGTCGAGGACCCGGGGCAGCCGGTGCACCAGGGTCAGCGACTGGTCGAGCAGCCGTTCGGCGGCCGGGGTGGTGATCGACAGCGCCACCGTCAGTTCCTGGGCGGCCCATTCGCTGACCGGGCGCAGCAGGTCGGGCCGGTTGGCCCAGCGCTGGGCGCTCATCGCCCCGGGTTGGCCCTGCTGCCGGTCGGCCGAGGCGGGGCGGGACGGGACGCGGCGAACTCGGCCACCGCCCGGGCGCGCAGCGCGGTCTGCCGGGCGATCTCCCGGTCGGCAGCCTGCACCGCCCCCAACGGGCCCGCCGACAACGCCACCGGCGGAGCGAACGGCTTGTGCCCGGCGGCCGACCGGTTCGCGCTCGGACCGGAGCCCGCCCCGGGGCGCTCCTCGGCCGGCACGGAGGCGGCGTCGTCCGCGGCTCTGCGCCGGGCCACCGTCCTCATGGCTTCGATCATACGTTCGAAAAGAACGGGATGCAAGCTCACTGAGCCAGAGACCGGCAGGCCAGTGGCCGAGGTGGCTCGTGCACGTCCGGGGGAGGATTGGAGAGCAGGCCGTCCGCGCGCTCGCAGGGCCGGAGGCGACCCGGCATCCCGGAGACGAATGGGATGACGAATGTCGGACGTGCGTGTTCCCATACCCTCATGAATCGCGGGACCCGACTGCTCTCCCTCGCCGTCACCGGGCTGTGTCATGCCTAAGCACGCCGCCGCCGACGGCGCCGCCGCGCATCCCTTGGTGGCCGCCGCTTTGGCGACTCGTTCGCCGGAGAGCCACGGGGCGCACCGCACGGGCAGCCCTGCTCCGGTCGGCTGGCCCGGCACGGCAGACACCGAGGGCGTCGGTCTGGGCTGGCCGGCCGATCTGCCGGCACAGGAGGGCCGGTCCGCGACCGCGCCAGGCCGGGAGGACGCGCCCGCGCAGCCCCAGGGAGAGGAACGCGCGGACGGAACGACGCCCGACGGGGTCGGCCCGGCCGGAGCGGCACCCCACGGGGCAGGCGGCCACGGGCCAGGCGACCACCGAGGAGGATCGGGCGGCGTTCAGCGCGGTTGGCGGCGACTGTTCGCCCGTCGCTCCGCTGCGTGAATCAGGCCGTGAATCAAGCCGTGAATCAAGCCGTGGATCAGGCGTTGGTCCCGTCGTCACGCCGGGCGCGACGCTCGAGCTCACGCAGGAACTCCGGGTCGTCGTCCGGAGCGACCGGCCGCGACGGCGCCTGACGGCGCGGAGGGCGGGGCGGACGCGGCCGCCGCTCGAAGCGGAGGCCACCGCCCGGACGGCCGGGCGCGTTCGACGCACGGACGATGAGCACGACCACCGCGATCGTGACGAGCATGAAAAGCAGGAACGCCACCGTCCCACCCCCTCCTAGGACCCCAATGTACGTCGCCCGGAGATACTTGGGAGCCGGCGAGTGCCACCCGGTACCGGGCGCAGGAGAACGGCCCAGGAGAAGCAGCCCGGTGCACCTGGTTGCCCGGAGAGGACGGAGACCCGCCATCGACGCCGTCGACCAGCAGTTGATCGACCTGCTGCGCGCGAACGGGCGGGCCAGCTACGCCGAACTGGCGCGTCAGGTCGGCCTCTCGTCCCCCGCCGTGCACGACCGGGTGGGCAAGCTCGAGGCCGCCGGCGTGATCACCGGGTACAGGGCGGTCGTCGACCCGATCGCCGTGGGCCTCGACGTCACCGCCCTGGTCGGCGTGATCGAGAGCGACTCGGTCGACGACGCCGGCGTCGAGGAGGCGCTACGCGCGCTGCCCGAGCTGGAGGACTGCTGGCGCGTGGCCGGCACGGAGGACTACGTCGTCAAGGTGCGGGTGCCCGACATGGGCGCGCTCGAGGCGACGATCAACGCGGTGAACCGGATCCGGGGCGTGGCGCGCACGCACACGACCGTGGTCCTGTCGACGAAATGGGAGGGCCGGCATGGCTGAGCAGCGCGCGAGCAAGGCGGGGGAGCGGCCCGTGCCCGTCGGACCGGACGGCGGCCCGGCCGCCCGTCCCAAAGTGCTGCCCTGGCTGGTGATCCACACCGTCGGGCGCCTCGGCATCTTCGCGGCCCTGAGCGTCGTCCTCTGGATCGCCGGCCTGGACTTCTTCTCCGGTCTGCTGTTCGGGCTGCTGCTGTCCATGCCGGTGGCGTACCTCGTGCTGCGCCGGTCCCGCGAGCGCCTCACCGAAGCGATCGTCGCCTGGCAGGAGGAGCGCCGGCGGAAGAAGGAGGACCTGCGGGCGCGGCTCAGCGGCGGCGAGTGAGCTGCCAGGCCGCCGGCGAGTGAGCCACTAGGCAGACAGCGCCAGACCCGCGGCCAGCAGCACGCCGGTCACCAGGGTGAGCCGGCCGGTGTCCGCCAGGGCGCCGATCAGCGCCGGGCCCTGCCCCCCGCCCAGCACCGTGCGCGACGGACGCACGGCGAACGGGACGGCGAACAGCGCCAGCAGGGCCCACGGACGGACGGCGCCGATCGCGACCACCACCGCGAACGCGACGGCGAACAGCCCGACGAACAGCAGCCGGGTGCCGCGGTCGCCCACCAGCACCGCCAGCGTGCGCTTGCCGACCGTCGCGTCGCCGGTGAGGTCGCGCAGGTTGTTGACGACGAGCAGCGCCACGATCAGCAGCCCGACCGGCACCGACGCGGCGAGCGCCAGGCCCTCGACCGTCCGTGTCTGGCCGAAAGTCGTCCCCACGACGGCGACCGGCCCGAAGAACACGAAGACGAACACCTCGCCCAGCGCCCGGTACCCGTAGGGCAGCGGCCCGCCGGTGTAGGTCCACGCCGCGACGATGCAGACGACGCCGACGGCGACCAGCCACCAGCTCGACAGCGCCGCCAGCGCCAGCCCGGCCACGCCGGCCACCGCGACGGCGAGCCCCGCCGCGACCAGCACCTGTCGTGGCGCGGCAGCGCCCGAACCGACCAGCCGGGTCGGGCCGACCCGGTCGGCGTCGGTGCCGCGGCGGCCGTCGGAGTAGTCGTTGGCGTAGTTGACCGCCACCTGCAGCGCCAGCGCGACCACCAGGGCGAGCAGCGCCGGCACGGGGCGGAAGCCGTCGAGCGCGACCGCCACCCCGGTGCCGACGAGCACGGGAGCGACGGCAGCGGGCAGCGTCCGAGGCCGGGCGCCGGCCACCCACTGCGCGGGCGTGGCCATCAGCTGCTCACCGACCGGGCGACCGCCGCGCGATCGGGCTTGCCGGTGTGCAGCACCGGGATCGCGTCGACCAGGTGCAGCTCCCGGGGGGCCGCGGCCGCCCCGAGCCGCTCGGCCACCCACGGCCGGAGGTCGGCCAGTTCCGGCCGAGCACCGGCGGACGGGACGACCGCGGCCACCACCCGCGCACCCCACTCATCGTCCGGGCGGCCGAACGCCACCGCGTCGGCGACCAAGGGGTGTGCCCGGAGGGCGGCCTCCACCGCCTGCGGTGCGACGTTCACGCCCCCGGTGACGACGACGTCGTCCAGCCGGCCGTGCACCGTGAGCAGCCCGTCGTCCGACAGCCGGCCGGCGTCCCGCGTCCGGAACCAGCCGTCCGCGAACGCCGATGCCGTCGCCTCCGGATCGCTGCGATAGCCCAGCGCCAGTACCGGCCCGCGGATCTCGATCCCCTCCCCGGTGCGCACGTCGACGCCGTCGAGCGGCCGGCCGTCGTACACGCAGCCGCCGGCGGTCTCGGTCATGCCGTAGGTGGTCACGACCCGCACGTCCTCGGCGCGTGCCCGTGCGAGCAGGTCGGGATCGGTCGCCGCCCCTCCGACGAGCACGGCGTCGAACCTCCGGAGAGCGGAGGGCTCTCTGTCGAGACAGCGAAGCAGCTGGGTCGGGACGAGCGAGGTGTACCGACGGTCGGCCGGCATCCGTGCGGCTGCCTCGGCGAGGGTCTCCCCGTGCTCGAGCACGACCGGACGACGCCCGGCGAGCAGGCCGCGGACGAGCACCTGCAGGCCCGCGATGGCAGACGGTGGCAGGGCCAGCAACCAGGTGCCCTCGCCGCCCAGCCGCCGGGCGGTGGCCGCGGCCGACGCGCGGAGGGCGTCGGCGGACAGCAGCACCGCACGCCCCGAGCCGGTCGACCCCGAGGTGACCACGACCAGGTCGGCGCCGTCCTCGACCGGATCGTCGGGACGCAGGGCGGATCGGGCGGCCGCGACCACGGCGTCCGCACCGGCAGGGAGGACGGCGAGCGGGGCGGCACCGTCGAGGGCGGCGTGCAGCGCCGGCACGACGGTGCCGAGCACCGCGGCCTCCGAGGGCCCAGGGGCGTCCACGATCACCAGCTGCCGGGCCACGAGAGGAGAGGGTACGGCGCGGCCGAACTAGGCTGTCCGGCGTGATCATCGCCTCCGACGCCGGGCCGGCGACGGAGACGCGGGTCTACCGGATCCCGCTGCGCACCCGGTTCCGCGGTCTCGACGTCCGCGACGGCGTCCTCCTGCGCGGGCCGGCGGGGTGGGGTGAGTTCAGCCCGTTCTGGGACTACGACGCCGCCGAGAGCCGCCGGTGGTGGGCGGCGGCGCGGGAGGCGGCCGTCGAGGGCTGGCCGGCGCCGCAGCGGGACGAGGTGCCGGTGAACGTCACCGTCCCGGCGGTCGGCCCCGAGCAGGCGCACGCGATCGTCGCGGCGTCCGGTTGCCGCACCGCCAAGGTCAAGGTGGCGGAGCCCGGCGGCTCGGCGGCCGAGGACCGGGCCCGGCTCGAGGCGGTGCGCGACGCGCTCGGGCCCGCGGGCGCCCTCCGGGTCGACGCCAACGGCGCCTGGGACGTCGACACCGCGGCCGCCCGGCTCGTCGACCTCGACCGCGCCGTCGGACTGGAGTACGCCGAGCAGCCGTGCGGCACCCTGGCCGACCTCACGGCGCTGCGGCGGCGGGTCGACGTCCGCATCGCGGTCGACGAGGGCGTGCGGCGCGCCGCGGACCCGCGCCGCGTGGACCTTCGGGACGCTGCCGACGTCGTCGTCCTCAAGGTGCAGCCGCTCGGTGGCGTGCGTGCCGCGCTGGAAGTGGCCGAGGCGCACGGCCTGCCGTGCGTCGTCTCGTCCGCACTGGAGACCTCCGTCGGGATCGCGGCCGGCCTGGCGCTGGCCGCGGCGCTGCCCGAGCTGCCCTTCGCCTGCGGCCTGGCCACCGTGGCGTTGCTGACCGGCGACGTCACGAGCGACCCGCTGCTCCCCGTCGACGGCGCGATCCCGGTCCGCCGGCCCGAACCCGATCTGATCGACGCGGTCACCGCCGACCCGGTCACCGCTGCCCGGTGGGGCGCCCGGCTGGCGGAGGTGTCCCTGCCGTGAACCCCTCGACCGCCTACGCCGCCGTCCTCGTCGACGAACTCCTGCGGGGTGGCGTCCGCGAGGCGGTGCTCGCACCGGGTTCCCGGTCGGCGCCGCTGGCGCTGGCCCTTGCCGCGGCCGAGCGGGGCGGCCGGCTCCGGCTGCACGTGCGCATCGACGAGCGGACGGCGGCGTTCCTGGCGCTGGGTCTGGCGAAGCGGTCCGGCGCCCCGGTGCCTGTGGTCACGACGTCGGGCACGGCCGCCGCGCACCTGCACGCCGCGGTGCTCGAGGCCGACGCCAGCGGCCTGCCGCTGCTCGCCCTGACCTGCGACCGGCCGCCGGAGCTGCGCGCCACCGGCGCCAACCAGACCGTCGACCAGGTCGGGCTGTACGGCGGGGCGGTGCGGTTCGCCGTCGACGTCGGTGTCCCCGAGGAGGGGCGGCCCGAGGCGCAGAACCGGTACTGGCGCTCCGTGGTCTGCCGTGCGCTGGCCGCGGCGACCGGCGCGCTCACCCGCGACCCCGGCCCCGTGCACGTGAACGTGGGCCTCCGCGAGCCGCTCCTGCCCGACACCGACGAGCCGTTGCCGCCGGAGTTCGCCGGCCGGGGCGGCGCCGCGCCCTGGACCACCGTGACCCCGACCCCCGCCCCGCCTCGGCCGGCGGCCGACGGCCCGGCGCGCACGCTCCTGGTCGCCGGCGACTGCCCACCCGAGCTGGCGCACGCGGCCGTCGAGCTCGCCGACGCCTGCCACTGGCCGGTGGTCGCCGAGCCGTCGAGCGGGCTGTGGGCGTCCGAGGGCGCCGTGCGGGCCGGGGCGTTGCTCCTCGGCGTCGCGCCGTGGCTGGCCGCCCACCGGCCCGACCGCGTGCTGGTCGTCGGCCGCCCGACGCTGTCGCGGCCCGTCGCGGCGTTGCTCGCCGACCCGCGGGTCCGGGTCGAGACCGTGGCGGCCGCACCGCGCTGGGCCGACGCGGGCCGGGGCAGCGCCGCCGTCTCGCTCGCCCTGCCGCAGGCTGGCGGCCCCGTCGCCGAGGGGTGGCGCCCGGCCTGGCTGACGGCGGCGCAGCGGGCCGGGGACGCCGTCGACCGGGTGCTCCCGGCCGGCGGTCTGTCGGCCGCCCGGCTGGCGCGTGACGTGGTGGCCGCCCTGCCGGCCGGCGCCCAGCTCTTCCTCGGCTCCTCCACGCCGGTGAGGGACGTCGACCGGCTGGCCGTGCCCCGCGGCGACGTCCGGGTGCTCGCCAACCGGGGCGTCGCCGGCATCGACGGCACGGTGTCGACCGCGTTCGGCGCCGCCCTGGCACACGCGGGACCCACGGTGGCCCTGATCGGCGACCTCACCCTGCTGCACGACCTCACGGGCCTCGTCCCGGGAGACGGCGAGACGTTGCCCGACCTGACCCTCGTCGTCGCCGACAACGACGGCGGCGGGATCTTCGCCCAGCTCGAACCGGGCGCCGAGCGGTACGACCGCGACTACCGGCGGGTGTTCGGCACTCCGCACGGCCGCGATCTCGTCGCGGTCGCCCGGGCGCTGGGCTGGGCCGCGTCGTCGGTCGGCGCGCCGGAGGAGCTCGCGGCCGCGGTGCGGTCCGGCGGACCCCGGGTGGTCGTCGTCCGTACCGATCAGCGTGCCGAGGCCGACCTCGCCGCCGCACTGCGTGCCGCGGTGGCCGACGCGCTGCCCTGAGCGAGCCGGTCGCAGTCTGCTCGATCCGACGGTTCGCACCGCGGCGAAGGACGATCCGGAGTTCGGAAAAACCTGCGTCGTTCTTGCGGTTCCGCGGCGGGAACGCTGCGGTCGGCCGGTCATCGTCGGCTCAGTCGACGGGACCGACCCGGTCTCGCCACCCAAGGAGAGCCGACGACATGAACTCCACCACTCACCTCCGCCGCGTCGCGGCGACCATCGTCCTGGCCGGCGTGACAGCCGGGGGCTTCGTGACCGTTGCGCCCGCTGCCTCGGCGCACGAGCGGTCCACGCCGGACCACGGGAACTCACGCTCGTGGGACCGCGGCGATAGCGACCGGGACCGCGGCGAGAGCGACCGGGACCGCGGCGAGAGCAACCGTGACCGTGACCACCATGAACGCGGTGGGACCGGTACGGCTCCTGCTCCCGTGATCGTGCCGCCGGTGCCGGCCGTGCCGCCGGTGCCGGCCGTGCCGCCCGCGCCGACCGAGGAGATCGTCTCGGCCCCGGAGGCGGAGACGCCCGAGCAGGCTCCGCCGATCACCGACGGAACGCCTCCGCCGCCCGTCGTCTACGACAAGAACGGCAACCCGGTGACGGCACCGGAGCCCTGCACGGGCGCGGAGCAGGCCGCCGACGACGAGAACGCGGCTCAGGCGCAGCAGCTGGCGGACGACCTGCTGGCGAAGGCCGCCAAGCTCCGCAAGGCGGCTGACGCCGCCCACGCCAAGGCCGCCAGGCTGAGCGGGTCGGCAGCCAGCCTCCTCCGGGCCGGCGCGCAGAAGCTGGACGACATGGCGAGTGCGCTGGAGAAGGAAGCGGAGACGCTCCTCGGCGCAGCGGTCGAGGTCGTGTGCGCCCCTGCCGACGGCAGCCGGTTCTAGGCAGTCCCGCATCTCGGCTGGTCGTGGCCCCGCCGGCCTGCGACCGGCCGACGGCCGGCGGCGTTCGTGACACGCGCGCCGCCGGCCGTCGTCGCTCACCCACCCGTCGTTCCTTGCGGATCTCTTGCGGAATCCCCGCGGGAGACCTGCGCAATGCCCGTCATCGTCGATGTCAGCAACCGGTTCCGACAGGCGGAGCCGACCTGGTCAAGGAGAGACCCATGATCCGCACCCTCGCCCGCCGCGGCGCCGCCACCCTCGCGATGACCGGCATCGTCGCCTTCGGCGCCCTCGCCATGTCGCCCGCGGCCTCCGCAGCGCAGGATGTCGACGGCAGCTACGAGATCGTCGAGTTCGGCAAGGGCAACGGCCCGGACGCCTTCCTCGTCACCGACCAGGGCCGCAAGCCGATCTTCTTCTGCGACGAGGACAAGCCGAACCAGCGCAAGAAGGTCTGCATCCCCGACCCGACCACCGGGGGCCCCCGCTTCTGATCCGCGGTCGACGACCGGCGGCGCTCCCTGCGACAAGGGGGAGCGCCGCCGTCGTCGTTCCGGGAGGCGGTCAGCTCTCCAGGGCGGCCTGGAAGGCGGCGAACTTCGCCTGCGTCTCGGCCAGCTCCGCGGCCGGGTCGGAGCCGGCCACGATCCCGCAGCCGGCGAACAGCCTCGCCGACGCCGGTCCGGTCAGCTCGGCGCAGCGCAGGGCCAGACCGAACTCGCCGTCCCCCCTCGAGTCGAGCCAGCCGACGGGCCCGGCGTAGCGCCCGCGGTCGAACTGCTCGAGCTCCCCGATGACCGCCCGTGCCCGGTCGGTGGGGGTGCCGCAGACGGCGGCCGTGGGGTGCACCGCCTCGACCAGGTCGAGCAGGCCCGCGCGGCCCCGGACGCCTGCGCGGCGCTGCGTGCCGTGCACGTCGGTGGCCAGGTGCCGGACGTTGGCCAGGGTCAGCAGCTCCGGGGCGTCGGGGACGTCGAGGGTGGTGCAGAACGGCTGCAGCGCGTCCACCAGCGACTCGACGGCCAGGGCGTGCTCGGCGCGGTCCTTGGCCGACCCGATCAGCGCCTCGGCGAGCCGGGCGTCGTCCGCCCCCGCCCCCCGGGGCGCGGTGCCGGCCAGCACCCGGGCCGACAACTGCCGGCCGGTGCGGCGCAGCAGGAGTTCGGGTGTGGCGCCCAGCAGGCCGTCGACGGCGAAGGTCCAGCAGTCCGGGAAGCGCTCGGCGAGGCGGGTGAGCAGCCGTCGCGGGTCCAGCGGCGCGTCGGCGGTCACCAGCAGGTCGCGGGCCAGCACCACCTTGGCCAGCTCGTCGCCGTCGATCCGGCGGACGGCGGCCGCGACGGCGGCGCACCAGCTCGCCGGATCGGTCGCGCCGTCGGCGTAGCGCAGCTGCGGTGCCGGCCGCGCCGCCAACGGGCGGCCGGTGGTCCCGACGTCCTCCGGGGACACCGCGGTGACCCAGGTCCGGTCGTCGCGCCGGCCGACCACGACCTCGGGGACGACGAAGACCGACGTGCCCGCCGCGGGGTCGAACGCGATACCGGCGAACACCACCGGGCCGGTACCGGGCAGCCCGACGGCGTCGTCCACCCGCAGTCCGGCGGTCAGCTCCGCCCACCAGGCGGCGGCCTCGGCCAGCGCGCCGGGGCCGGACACCTCGAGGCGGGCGGTCTCCCCCCAGCCGACCAGGCCCTCCCCGTGGCGCACCCAGGACAGCGCGGCGTCGTCGGGCAGCAGCTCGAGCAGGTCGCCCGTGGTGGGGATCTCGACGGTGCGCAGGGTCGTCACGGCGGCGTCCGTCGAGGTGAGGGCAGCCGCGGTCACCGCCCCAGCGTAGGAGGCGCCCCGGCGGGGTGCCCGCGGCCGCCGGTCGCAGGCCCTCGCACGGGCGGCCTTGTAGCGTCGCGGACGTGGCAGAGCGGAGCGAGCGGGAGACCGCCGGAGGCGTGCGGGCCGGGCTGGACAAGCGGCCGTCCGACGTGGCGGCGATGTTCGACCGCGTCGCCCGGCGCTACGACCTCACCAACACCGTGCTCTCCGGCGGCCGCGACGCCGCCTGGCGGCGGGCCACCCGCGAGGCCATGGACCCCCGGCCGGGTCAGGTGATCCTCGACGTCGCCGCGGGCACCGCCGTCTCGACGGTGGAGCTCGCGGCCGGTGGCGTGCGCGCGATCGCCTGCGACTTCTCCCAGGGCATGCTGCGCGCCGGGGCCGCCCGACCGGTGCCGAAGGTCGCCGGCGACGCGATGGCTCTCCCGCTGGCCGACGAGAGCGTCGACGGCGTCGTCATCTCCTTCGGCCTGCGCAACGTCGCCGATCCCGACGCCGCGCTGCGGGAGTTCCTGCGGGTGACCAGGCCCGGCGGCCGCCTGGTGGTGTGCGAGTTCTCCAGCCCGACCTGGACGCCGTTCCGGACGGTCTACACCGAGTACCTGATGACGGCGCTGCCCCGCATCGCGCGCACGGTGAGCAGCAACCCCGAGGCCTACGTCTACCTCGCCGAGTCGATCCGGGCCTGGCCCGACCAGGCGGCGCTGGCCGAGCGGCTGCAGACCGCCGGGTGGACCGACGTCGGCTGGCGCAACCTCACCGGAGGCGTCGTCGCGCTGCACCGCGCCCGCAAGCCCGCGGAGTAGCGTCGGTCCATGACGATCCCGCCGCCACCACCACAGCCGCCGGCGCCGTCACCGTCCCCGACCGACCCCGTGCCGCCGCCGGAGCCCGTGCCCTCGCCCGACCCGGACCCCATCGCGCCACCCCCGACGGGTCCCCAGCCGGTCTAGCCCATGGGCACCCGCTTCGCCGATCGCCGGGCCGCCGGCCGGGCGCTGGCCGCCCGGCTGCTGGACGACGGCGCGGCGGATGCGGGCGCGGTCGTGCTGGGCCTGCCCCGCGGGGGTGTGGTCGTCGCGGCCGAGGTGGCGGCGGTCCTCGGAGCGCCGCTCGACGTGGTCCTCGTGCGCAAGCTGGGCCTGCCCGCCCAACCGGAGCTGGCGATGGGCGCGATAGCCGCCGCGGGGCAGGTCGTCGAGACCGTCCGCACGCTCGCCGTCCTCGACCGCGAGCCGGTCACGGACGACGCGTTCGAGGCCGTGCGCCGGCGGGAGCTGGCGGAGCTGCGCCGCCGGGAGACCGCCTACCGCACCGGCCGGCCGCCCGTGCCCCTCACCGGTCGGGCCGTCGTGCTCGTGGACGACGGACTGGCCACCGGTGCCACCATGCGCGCCGCCGTCGCGGCGGTGCGCCGGCAGGTGCCCGCGTCGATCACGGTGGCCGTGCCGGTCGGCTCGCCCCGGGTCTGCCGTGAGTTCGCCGAGCTCGTCGACCGGGTGGTCTGCCTCGAGACCCCGGAGTCGTTCCGGGCCGTGGGCCAGGCCTACCGCGACTTCGCGGCCACCGAGGACCGCGAGGTCGTCGACGCGCTGGCGGGCGCCGCCTCCGCCGCTCCGGACGGGAGCGCGGGACAGCGGTAGCCGGTGCGGCGAATCGTGACCCGATCGCGCCCGGGCCCGGCTGTGCTCCGGCGCACGCCCACCCTTAGACTCGGGACCGAACCGCTTTGTGAAGGATTTCACAAGCGCTGCGGGAACGAAGGCCGGACGGCCGTGGTCAGCCGAGGGGGTGTGCACCAGTGGCGGATCCCGCGACCGGTTCCCCCCCGCGCGACCGGTTCGCCGTCCGCGGGGACCTCCCCGCGGGGGCACGCACCGCCGATGTCCTGGTCGTCGGCGCGGGGCCGGCCGGGTCCAGCGCCGCCTGGCGCCTGGCGCGAGCCGGTCTCGACGTCGCCGTTCTCGAGAAGGCCACGTTCCCGCGCGAGAAGGTCTGCGGCGACGGGCTCACGCCTCGCGGCGTCAAGGCGCTCGAGGACATGGGTGTGGACACCTCGCCCTCGGCCGGGTGGGTCCGCCACCGGGGTCTGCGGGTGCACGGCGGCGGCCAGGTCGTCGAGGTCGACTGGCCGCGACTGTCCTCGTGGCCGGCCGTCGGACTGATCCGCGCCCGGCGGGATCTCGACCCGATGCTCGCTGCCCACGCCGCCGACGCCGGCGCCCGCGTGCACACCGACGTCGCTGTCAGCGGCCCACTGCTCGACGACGCGGGGCGGGTGGTCGGCGTGCACGCCTCCGAGGGACCCGGCCGTGAACCGACGGCCTGGCGCGCCCGGCTCGTGGTGTCCGCCGAGGGCCTGTCCGGGCGGCTGGCCAAGTCCCTGGGTCTGCTCCGGCGCGAGGACCGCCCGCTGGGCATCGCCGTCCGCCGGTACGTGCGCACGCCGCGGACCCACGACGAGTACCTCGACATCTCCTTCGATCTCACCGCCGACGGGCCCAGCGCCGACTCGATGCCCGGCTACGGGTGGTCGTTCGGCATGGGCGACGGGACGGCGAACGTCGGCTTCGGGCTGCTCGACACCCGCCGCGCGGGTGATCTCGACGCCCGATCCGTCCTGCGCCGCTGGCTGGCGACCCTGCCGCCCGAGTGGCAGCTGGGGGAGGAGCACGCCGTCACGCCGCTGCGCGGCGCCGGGCTGCCCATGGCGCTGCACCGCGGGCCCGCCTACAGCCGGGGACTGCTGCTCGCCGGCGACGCCGTCGGTGCCGTGAACCCCTTCAACGGCGAGGGCATCAGCTACGCGATGGAGACCGGCCGCATGGCCGCCGAGGCCGCCGTCGCCGCGCTCGCCGTCACCGAGGGGCCGGCCCGCGAGGCGGTGCTGCGTCGCTACCCGGAGCGGCTGCGGGCCGCGTACGGCCGGCACCACCGGCTCGGCATGGGGTTCCTGAACCTGCTGGGCCGGCCCGACCTCGTGCGCTTCGCGACCGCGCACGGACTCAAGCGCCCCGCGCTCGTCGGTGCGGCGCTCCGCCTGATGGGCAACCTCACCGACGGCCGATCGGGCGACGGCGTGGACCGCGCCGTGGCCGCACTGACCCGCCTGGCACCGGCGGCCTAGATGACCGTCCCGATGGCCGTGCGCCACATCACACTCCGGAAACATGTCGACACGCTGCGTGCAGGAACCCTCGCTGCACGGGGCGTAATCGGCCTCACCGTAGGGTTTGCCTGATGCTTTCGACCTATGTCCCGATCGTGGGGCTCTTCGCCCTGGCCGCCGGTTTCGCGGTCTTCTCGGTCGCCGTGGCACCGTTCGTGGGTCCGCGACGGTACAACCGGGCGAAGCTCCAGGCGTACGAGTGCGGTATCGAGCCGGTCGACCAGCCGCTCACCGGGGGCCGGTTCCCGGTGAAGTACTACCTGACCGCGATGCTGTTCATCGTCTTCGACATCGAGGTGATCTTCCTCTACCCGTGGGCGGTCGCCAACGACGCCCTGGGGCTGTGGGGGCTGGTCGCGATGGTGGTGTTCATCGGCACGGTGTTCATCGCCTACGCCTACGAATGGCGGCGCGGCGGGCTGGAGTGGGACTGATCCCCGTGCCGCTGCCCGCACCGCCGAACCGCCTGCGCATTCCCGCAGCACGATCGACAGAGAGCTGATCATGGGACTCGAGGAGAAGCTGCCGAGCGGGGTCCTGCTGACCACCGTGGAGAAGCTGGTCAACTGGACCCGCAAGTCGTCGCTGTGGCCGGCCACCTTCGGTCTGGCCTGCTGCGCCATCGAGATGATGGCCAGCGGCGCCGGCCGCTACGACCTGGCCCGCTTCGGCATGGAGGTCTTCCGCGCCTCCCCGCGACAGGCCGACCTGATGATCGTCGCCGGCCGGGTCAGCCAGAAGATGGCTCCGGTCCTCCGCCAGATCTACGACCAGATGCCCGAGCCCCGCTGGGTGCTGGCCATGGGCGTGTGCGCCAGCTCCGGCGGCATGTTCAACAACTATGCGATCGTGCAGGGCGTCGACCACGTCGTCCCCGTGGACATGTACCTGCCCGGCTGCCCGCCGCGGCCGGAGATGCTGATGGACGCCATCCTCAAGCTGCACCACAAGATCCAGCACGAGCCGCTGGGCGCCAAGCGCGCCCGCCAGCTGGAGCGCGAGCGCGCGGACGGCACCGCCAAGGAGTTGCACGTCGAGATGCCCTCGACCGTGCGGGTGGACAAGGAACAGCGCCGCGCCTACGAGCAGGCGGCGGCCGAGGGCCGCACCGGCCAGTTCCTCATCGAGCAGCGCAACGGCAACGCCGTGCTGCTGCCGGAGGAGCGGCCCACAGGGCTGGGGAACGCATGGCGATGACGACGGGCGAGCGAGCATCGCAGGGACATGCCCGGAGCCGACAGGGAGTGAGCATCGCAGCGAGCGCCAGCGAGCGAGGAGCGGAGCGACCGCGGAGGCGACCGATGTTCTCGACCGAGGAGCGGAACGAGTCCGGAGTCGAGCAGGGGTGCATGGCGATGAGCCGGGGAGTGCAGCGATGACGGGGCCAGGGGACCGTTCGGGTCGGGACGACGCCGCGCAGGGGGCCACCGCGCCCAGCGGCGGGTTCCGCAAGGGTGCCTTCGGGGTCAGCGGGAGTGGTGACACCTCCGGCTTCGGCGGGCTGGTGCGCGTGGAGCCCGGCGGCGCCGTGGCGCTGCACTCCACCGAGCGCCCGTACGGCGGCTGGTTCGACGAGGTCACCGACGCGCTGATCGAGGCTGTCGGCCAGGCCACCTACGACGCCGCCGTCGCGCGGGTGCTGGTCGACCGCGGCGAGATCACCTACTTCGTCGTCCGCGAGCACCTGCTGACGCTCGTGCAGGCCCTGCGCGACGACGAGGCGCTGCGCTTCGAGCTGTGCAGCAGCGTCTCGGGTGTCGACTACCTCGACAGCGGAGGCCCGGTCGTGACCCCGGGGCGGCCGCGCCTGCACGTCGCCTACCACCTGACGTCGATGACCTACCGCCGCCGCATCCGGCTCGAGGTGGCGGTCACCGCCGAGGACCCGCACGTGCCCTCCGTGGTGTCGGTCTACCCGACGGCCGACTGGCACGAGCGGGAGACCTACGACATGTTCGGCATCGTCTTCGACGGCCACCCGGCGCTCACGCGGATCCTGATGCCCGACGACTGGGACGGCTTCCCGCAGCGCAAGGACTACCCGCTCGGCGGCGTCCCGGTCGAGTACCACGACGCGACGATCCCCCCGCCGGACACCCGTAGGGCGTACCGATGATCACGCGACCCTTCCAGGCAGGACTGATCCCGCCCCCCGACACCCGTAGGGCGTACCGATGAGCACCACGTACAACCCCAGCGACCCCTACGCAGGCTCGCGCGAGACCACCGAGGGCCGGGTCTACACGGTCACCGGCGGCGACTGGGACCAGACCTTCGGCGCCGACCTCAGCGGCACGGAGCGGCTGGTCGTCAACATGGGTCCGCAGCACCCGTCGACGCACGGCGTGCTGCGGCTCGTCCTCGACCTCGAGGGCGAGACCGTCACCAAGGCCCGCGTGGTCATCGGCTACCTGCACACCGGCATCGAGAAGAACACCGAGTACCGCAACTGGACGCAGGGCACCACGTTCGTGACGCGGATGGACTACCTGTCCCCGCTGTACAACGAGGCCGGCTACTGCCTCGCCGTCGAGAAGCTGCTCGGCATCGAGGCACCCTCGCGCGCGCAGACGATCCGCGTGCTGGTCATGGAGATCAACCGGATCGCCTCGCACCTGGTGGGCCTCGCGACCGGCGGCATGGAACTCGGCGCGCTCACCGCGATGACCAACGGCTTCCGCGAGCGGGAGATGTGCCTCGACCTGCTCGAGGAGATCACCGGCCTGCGCATGAACCACGCCTACATCCGCCCGGGCGGGGTCGCGCAGGACCTGCCCGAGGGGGCCGTGGACTCCATCCGCGAGTTCCTCCGGATCATGCCCGAGCGGTTGACCGGCTACCACCGGCTGCTCACCGGGCAGCCGATCTGGCAGCGCCGGCTCAAGGACGTCGGCTACCTCGACGTGACCGGCTGTCTCGCCCTCGGCGTCACCGGTCCGGTGCTGCGCTCGGCCGGCCTGCCGTGGGACCTGCGCAAGGTCGAGCCCTACCTCGGCTACGAGACCTACGACTTCGAGGTCCCCACCACCGACACCTGCGACGCGTGGGGCCGCTTCCTGGTCCGCATGGCCGAGATGTTCGAGTCCCTGAAGATCATCGAGCAGGCGCTCGACCGGCTCGAGCCGGGTCCGGTGATGGTCGAGGACCGGAAGATCGCCTGGCCCGCGCAGCTGTCGCTCGGCCCCGACGGCATGGGCAACTCCCTCGAGCACGTCCGGCACATCATGGGCCAGTCGATGGAGGCCCTGATCCACCACTTCAAGCTGGTCACCGAGGGGTTCCGCGTCCCGGCCGGTCAGGTGTACGTCCCGGTCGAGTCACCGCGCGGCGAGCTCGGCTACCACGTGGTCAGCGACGGCGGCACCCGCCCGTTCCGCGTCCACGTCCGCGACCCCAGTTTCGTGAACCTGCAGGCCACGGCCGCGATGAGCGAGGGCGCCATGATCGCCGACGTCATCGCCGCCATCGCATCGATCGACCCCGTCATGGGTGGAGTAGACCGCTGATGAGTGCACACCCCGCGACTCCCGCCGAGCTCCCGCCGCTGACCGAGCAGGCCCGGCTCGAGGCGCGCGAGATCATGGCGCGCTACCCCGTGGCGCGGTCGGCGCTGCTGCCGATGCTGCACCTGGTGCAGAGCTACCAGGGCTACGTCTCGCCGGAGGGTGTCGCCTTCTGCGCCGACGAGCTCGGCCTGACCAAGGCCGAGGTGGGGGCGGTCGCGACCTTCTACACGATGTACAAGCGGCGGCCCACCGGCCGGCACCTGGTGAGCGTCTGCACCAACACGCTGTGCAACGTGCTCGGGGGGCAGCGCATCTACGAGGCGCTGTCGGCCGATCTGGGCGTCCACCACGACGAGACGACGGCCGACGGGTCGATCACCCTCGAGCACGCCGAGTGCCTGGCGGCGTGCGACTACGCGCCCGTGGTGACCGTCGACTACGAGTTCTACGACCAGCAGGACGTGCAGAGCGCTCGCGAGCTGGTGGCCGCGCTGCGCCGCGGCGAGAAGCCGCACCCCACCCGGGGCGCGCCGCTCACCGACTTCCGCGGCATCTCGCGGCAGCTGGCCGGCTTCTCCCAGCACGGGGACGACGCGGCCGCGCGCGCCGCGGTCGACGCCCCCGGTGAGTACGGGCCGACGCTGATCGGTCTCCGGCTGGCCGAGGAGCGCGGCGAGAGCGCACCTCCCATGCCACGGCGCGCTGCGAAGCCGGCACCCGACCGTGGTGAGCCCACGACCACCACCCGTCCGACGGGGCGGACCGGCCGGACCCCGGAGAAGGAGGCCGGTGACGCCCGCGTCGCCGCCGCCGACACCCCGGCCGAGAAGGCCGGCGCGGCCCTGACGCACCCGGACGGCGGCGCCGAGTACGGCCGCGGTCGGCCGCGCAAGCAGCCGCGGGGTGGCACCGAGAACCCACCGGAGAACGAGCCCGCTGCCGGATACCAGGGCCCCGACGCCGGCGGCACGCGCGCTGCCGACGAACCGACGACCGAGCGGGAGGCCTGACCGTGCCCCTCACCCCCGTCCTCACCTACCGCTGGGGCGCCGAGCAGTCGTGGCGGCTGTCGAGCTACGAGCGGCTCGAGGGTTACGCGGGCCTGCGCCAGGCCCTGCGCATGACGCCCGACGAGCTGGTCGGCATGGTCAAGGACTCCGGGCTGCGCGGTCGCGGCGGCGCCGGGTTCCCGACCGGCATGAAGTGGAGCTTCATCCCGCAGCCCAAGCCGGGGGAGACCCCGACCGGCCCCGCGGCGATGCCGAAGTACCTGGTCGTCAACGCCGACGAGGGCGAGCCGGGGACCTGCAAGGACCTGCCGCTGATGATGGCCGACCCGCACTCGCTGATCGAGGGCGTGATCATCTCCTCGTACGCGATCCGGTCGGCGTTCGCCGTCATCTACGTGCGCGGCGAGGCCGTGCACGCCCATCGCCGGCTCGCCGCCGCCGTCGAGGAGGCCTACGCGGCCGGCTACCTGGGCAAGGACATCCTCGGCTCGGGCTACGACCTCGACCTCGTCGTCCACGCGGGTGCAGGTGCCTACATCTGCGGCGAGGAGACGGCGCTGCTCGACTCGCTCGAGGGTTACCGGGGCCAGCCGCGGCTCAAGCCGCCGTTCCCGGCCGTCGCCGGTCTCTACGGCGCGCCCACGGTGATCAACAACGTCGAGACGCTGGCCAGCGTGCCGTTCATCGTCCGCGGCGGCGCCGACTGGTTCAAGGAGTTCGGCCCGGAGAAGTCGCCCGGCCCGAAGATCTACTCGCTCTCCGGCCGCGTCGTGAAGCCCGGCCAGTACGAGGCCCCCATGGGCACCACGATGCGCGAGCTCATCGAGATGGCCGGGGGCATCCGCCCCGGCCACGAGCTGAAGTTCTGGACGCCGGGCGGCTCGTCGACGCCGTACTTCACCGCCGAGCACCTCGACGTCCCGCTGGACTTCGACTCGGTGGCCGCGGCCGGCTCCATGCTCGGCACCACCGCGCTGATGGTGTTCGACGAGACCGACTCGATCGTCGAGGCCACCCTGCGCTTCACCGAGTTCTACGCCCACGAGAGCTGCGGCAAGTGCACCCCGTGCCGCGAGGGCACGTACTGGCTGGTGCAGATCCTCGAGCGGTTCGTCAAGGGCGAGGGCACCGCCCGCGACCTCGACACCCTCGTCGACACCTGCGACAACATCCTCGGCCGGGCGTTCTGCGCCCTCGGGGACGGCGCCACGAGCTGCATCACCAGCTCCATCCAGTACTTCAAGGACGACTACGTCGCCCTGCTGCCGCCGGAGGAGCGCGCCCGCATCGGGCAGCTGGACGGAAAGAGCCTCCCCATCGAGCCCGTGAACGTCGGAGCCGCCTGATGACCGCCGAGCCCACCACCGGGACCTCCGGGCCCGCCGCGCCGGTCCCCGCGCCGGCTGTGCCGCCCGGCGTCCCGGGGCCGCACACGCCTCCCGACGCCGTGCACTGCACCATCGACGGCTTCGAGGTCGCCGTCCCCAAGGGGACGCTGATCATCCGGGCCGCCGAGATGATCGGCATCCAGATCCCCCGCTTCTGCGACCACCCGCTGCTCGAGCCGGTGGGCGCGTGCCGGCAGTGCCTGGTCGAGGTCGAGGGCCAGCGCAAGCCGGCGGCGTCCTGCACCATGCCGGTCGGCGACGGCATGGTCATCAAGACCCAGCTGACCAGCGAGGTCGCCGACAAGGCGCAGCAGGGCACGATGGAGCTGCTGCTGATCAACCACCCGCTCGACTGTCCGGTCTGCGACAAGGGCGGCGAGTGCCCGCTGCAGAACCAGGCGATGAGCAACGGCCGCCCGGAGAGCCGGTTCGTCGACGAGAAGCGGACCTATCCCAAGCCGCTGCCGATCAGCAGCCAGATCCTGCTCGACCGCGAGCGCTGCGTGCTCTGCGCCCGCTGCACCCGGTTCTCGCAGCAGGTCGCCGGCGACCCGTTCATCGAGCTGTTCGAGCGCGGGGCGCTCGAGCAGGTGGCCATCTACGAGGACGAGCCGTTCGAGTCCTACTTCTCGGGCAACACCACCCAGATCTGCCCGGTCGGGGCGCTGACCAGTGCTCAGTACCGGTTCCGCGCGCGGCCGTTCGACCTGCGCAGCGAGCCCAGCGTGTGCGAGCACTGCGCCTCGGGCTGTGCCCAGCGCACCGACTACCGCCGCGGCAAGGTCACCCGCCGGCTCGCCGGCGAGGACCCGGCGGTCAACGAGGAGTGGAACTGCGACAAGGGTCGCTACGCGTTCCGCTACGCCTCGGCCAACCAGCGACTGATGACGCCGATGGTCCGCCGGGACGGCGTCCTCGAGCCGGCCTCCTGGCCGGAGGCGTGGGCGGCCGCCGCGGCCGGCCTGCTGCAGGCGCGCGCCGCCGGCGGCGTCGGTGTGCTCGCCGGTGGGCGGCTCACGGTCGAGGACGCCTACGCCTACGCCAAGTTCGCCCGCGTGGCCCTGGGCACCAACGACGTCGACGCCCGGGCGCGCGCGCACTCGGCCGAGGAACTGGCGTTCCTCGGCGCGCACGTGGCCGGCACCGCGCCCGGCGCCGGCGCAGTCACCTACGACGACCTCTCGTCGGCCTCCGCGGTGCTGCTCGCCGGCTTCGAGCCGGAGGAGGAGTCGCCGATCGTCTTCCTGCGGCTGCGCCGGGCCGCGCGCAAGGGGCTGCCGGTCTTCGACCTGGCACCGTTCGCGACCCGCGCCGCCGAGAAGCTGAAGGCGACCGTCCTGACGACGTTGCCCGGCGAGGAGGCCCGGTCGCTCCGGGCACTCGCCGACGGCAGCTGGGGCGGCCCGGCCCTGGACGCGCTGCGCACGCCCGGGGCCGTCGTCCTCGCCGGTGAGCGGCTGGCCGAGGTCCCGGGGGCGTTCAGCGCGCTGGTCGCCCTCGCCGAGGCCACCGGTGCCCGGCTGGCCTGGGTGCCGCGTCGCGCCGGTGAGCGCGGCGCCGTCGAGGCGGGCGCGCTGCCCGGCCTCCTGCCCGGCGGCCGCAGCGTCACCGACGCCGCGGCGCGCGCCGAGGTCGCCGCGGCCTGGGGTCTGGCCGACCTTCCCGCCGCGCCCGGCCGCGACACGACGGGCATCCTCACCGCGGCCCGTGACGGCGCACTCGGGGGCCTGCTCGTCGGGGCCGTCGACCCCGACGACCTGCCCGACCCGGTCCTGGCCCGCGAGGCCCTGGCCGCGGCCGGCTTCGTCGTCAGCCTGGAACTGTTCCCGAGCGCGGTCACCGAGGTCGCCGACGTGGTCCTCCCGGTGGCCGCCGCCCCGGAGAAGGCCGGCAGCTACCTCGACTGGGAGGGTCGGGTCCGGCCCTTCGACGCCACGCTGCACGGCACGGGGCAGTTGCCCGACGGCCGTGTGCTGCAGGGCATCGCCGAGGACATGGACGTCGATCTGCGGCTGCCCACCCCCGAGGCGGCCCGCGCCGAGCTCGTCGCCCTCGGCGGCGCGGCCCGCGCGGCGTCCGCCACCGGGCTGGACGTCGCCCCGGTGCCGGGCCGCGACCTCGCCGACGACGAGGCGGTGCTGGCCACGTGGCGGCAGCTGCTCGACGTCGGCACGCTGCAGCGCGACGAGCCCGAGCTGGCCGGCACGGCCCGCCCGCCGGTCGCCCGGATCGGCAAGGACGTCGCGACCCGCCTGGGTCTGACCGACGGCGACCCGCTCACCGTCACCGGGCCGAGGGGCGCGGTCACCCTGCCCGTCCTCGTCACCGAGATGCCCGATCGCGTCGTGTGGCTGCCGATGAGATCACCGGGCAGCGAGGTGCGTCCCCAGCTGGGCGCCGGCTCCGGCGGGGTCGTGCGGCTGTCGGTCAGTGGAGGTGCCCGATGACATCGTTGCTCGCGCTGGAGGCCGACCAGCCGACCTTGGCCGACTTCGGCCACGACGTCTGGTGGATCGTCCTCGTCAAGATCCTCGGCGTCTTCGTGATCCTCGTGCTGATGACGCTGTTCGCGATCGTCCTCGAGCGCAAGGTCGTCGCCCGCATGCAGCAGCGGGTCGGCCCGAACCGGGTCGGCCCCCGCGGCTACCTGCAGAGCCTGGCCGACGGCCTGAAGCTGGCGTTCAAGGAAGACATCATGCCGGCGATGGCCGACAAGCCGGTGTACTTCCTGGCCCCGATCCTGGCGACCATCCCGGCCTTCCTCGCCTTCTCGGTCATCCCGATGGGGCCGATGGTGAGCATCTTCGGCGAGCGCACCCCGCTGCAGCTCACCGACGCCCCGGTGGGGGTGCTGGTCATCCTGGCCATGTCGGCCATGGGCATCTACGGCATCGTGCTCGGCGGCTGGGCCTCGGGCTCGACCTACCCGCTGCTGGGCAGCCTGCGCAGCGCCGCGCAGATGATCAGCTACGAGATCGCCATGGGCCTGTCCATCGTCGCGGTGTTCCTCTACGCCGGCACGATGTCGACCTCGGAGATCGTCGCCGCCCAGGCCGACGGCAACGAGCTCAACTTCTTCGGCCTCGAGTTCACGGGGCCGAGCTGGTTCGGCGTGCTCCTGCCGGTGTCGTTCATCCTCTACGCGATCGCGGTCGTCGGTGAGACCAACCGGGCGCCGTTCGACCTGCCCGAGGCCGAGAGCGAGCTCGTCGGCGGCTTCCACACCGAGTACTCGTCGCTGAAGTTCGCCCTCTTCTTCCTCGCCGAGTACATCAACATGGTCACCGTCTCGGCGCTGGCCGCGACGCTGTTCCTCGGTGGGTGGCGCGCGCCCTGGCCGCTGTCGATCTGGGACGGCGCCAACTCCGGCTGGTGGCCGCTGCTGTGGTTCCTGCTCAAGGTCGTCGCCGCGCTGTTCGTCTTCATTTGGCTGCGCGGCACCCTGCCCCGGCTGCGCTACGACCAGTTCATGAAGTTCGGCTGGAAGGTGCTGGTGCCCGTCGGCCTGGTCTGGATCCTGGCGGTCGCGACCATGCGGACCGTCTCCCGCGAGCTGGACCTGTCCACCGGCCAGGTCGCCGTGTACGTCGGCCTCCCGCTGGCGCTGGTGGTCCTGATCGCGTTGTGGCTGGCCGGGCAGGCGGAGAACCGGGAGACCGGCAAGGCCGCGCGCGAGGCCGCGGCCGGATCGATCCACCCGACCGAGCCCGAGCCCGAGGTGCTGCCGGCCGGTCCGCGCCGCCGCTCCACGGGCGGCCCGACCCGGGCCGAGGGCGGCTTCCCGGTGCCACCGATGGACCTGAAGGTGCCGCCGTCGCCGCGGCTGCGCGGCCGCGAGCCGGCGGCCACCGAGGGCGCCGTGGTGAGCACCGGACGGCGCACCGCCACGGTCACTGCCGACGAGGAGAACCGGAATGACTGACCGCATCGAGCCCGGCGGGGAGGTCGCCCGCCGCTCCGGGAGCGAGATCGAGCGCTCCGGCGGCGGGGCGAACCCCTCCGGCGTCCGGCGCAGCCTGCTGCCCGCTCCGGGGCAGGGCTTCGGCGTCACCTTCGCCCAGATGTTCAAGAAGGTGACCACCGAGCAGTACCCGTTCGAGCCGAAGGTGGCCAAGGCGCGCTACCACGGCCGGCACGTGCTCAACCGGCACCCCGACGGCCTGGAGAAGTGCGTCGGGTGCGAGCTGTGCGCCTGGGCCTGCCCGGCCGACGCCATCTACGTCGAGGGCGGCGACAACACCGAGGAGGAGCGCTACTCCCCGGGCGAGCGGTACGGCGCGGTCTACCAGATCAACTACCTGCGCTGCATCTTCTGCGGCCTGTGCATCGAGGCCTGCCCGACCCGGTCGCTGACGATGAGCAACGACTTCGAGCTCGCCGACGACAACCGGCAGGACCTGATCTACACCAAGGAGCAGCTGATGGCGCCGCTGCTGCCCGGCATGGAGGCCCCGCCGCACCCGATGCGGCTGGGCAACGACGAGAAGGACTACTACCTGCGGGCGCCTGATGGGGTGGTCGGGCGGGTGGACAGCCAGCCGGGCTCGCCCGCCGAGCCCGTGGTGGGGGAGAAGGTATGACCGTCGTCGCCGCCGTCGCGGACACCAGCGTGCAGCTGTCCGGGGGCGAGACCGTCGTCTTCTGGGTCCTCGGTCCGGTGGCCCTGGCCGGGGCGCTGGGCATGGTGTTCAGCCGCAACGCCGTCCACTCGGCGCTCTGGCTGGTGCTCACCATGCTCTCGCTGGGCGTCTTCTACGTCGTCCAGGAGGCCCCGTTCCTGGGCGTCACCCAGGTGATCGTCTACACCGGCGCGATCATGATCCTTTTCCTCTTCGTGCTGATGCTGGTCGGCCGGGAATCGTCGGACTCGGTCGTCGAGACCCTGCGCGGCCAGCGGGTCGCGGCCGCGGTGCTCGGCGTCGGCTTCGCGGCGCTGGTCGGGGCGGCCATCGCCCGGGCCACGCAGGACCTCCCGGTGGTCGGGCTCGAAGACGTGCAGGGCGGCGAGGGCGGTGCCGCGTCCGGCAACGTCCAGGCCGTCGCGGAGTCGCTGTACGGCACGTACCTGCTCGCCTTCGAGGTGACCGGGGCGCTGCTGATCACCGCGGCCGTCGGCGCGCTCGTGTTCACCCACCAGGAGCGCGAGCCCGGGACCAGGCGGACGCAGAAGGAGCTCTCCCGCGCCCGCTTCCTCACGAACCGGCCGCAGACCCTCCCCGGTCCGGGCATCTACGCCCGGGCCAACTCGGTCGCCGCCCCGGGGCTGCTCCCCGACGGCCGGCTCGCCGAGGACAGCTTCGCGACCGGCGTCGAACCGCAGGAGGTCGACCAGATGCCGCGCCCGACCGGCCGTGCCCAGCTCGGCCAGCCCGATGCGGCGCTCGGGTCGCTCGAGCCGACGGTCAGCGACACTCCGCGCGGCCGCGAGGGCGGTGAGCAGTCATGACACTGAGCTACTACCTGGTGCTCGCCGCGATCCTGTTCACCATCGGAGCCGTGGGCGTCCTCGTGCGACGCAACGCCATCGTCGTGTTCATGTGCATCGAACTGATGCTCAACGCGGTGAACCTGACGCTGGTCACCTTCGCCCGCTCGACCGGGACGATCGACGGTCAGATCATCGCCCTGTTCGTGATGGTCGTCGCCGCCGCCGAAGTGGTCGTCGGCCTGGCGATCCTCATGTCGATCTATCGCACCCGCCGGTCGGCCTCGATCGACGACGTCAACCTGCTGAAGTACTGAGGGATCGACGATGAACACCGTGCCCGCTGACGGGCTCTTCGCTGTCTCCTGGCTGCTGATCGCGCTGCCGCTCGCCGGCGCCGCCGTCCTGCTGCTGGGGGGACGCCGCACCGACCGGTGGGGCCACCTGCTCGGCTGCGCCACGGTGGTGACCGCCTTCGTGCTCGGCGTGCTCATCACGCTCGAGCTCGCTGGGGCGGAGACCAAGTCGGTGAACGCCGACCTGTTCACCTTCATCTCCGCCGGCTCGCTCGACGTCACCGCGGGGCTGCTGATCGACCCGCTGTCGATGACGTTCGTGCTGCTGATCACCGGTGTCGGATCGCTGATCCACATCTACTCGATCGGTTACATGAGCCACGACGAGGGCCGCCGCCGGTTCTTCGCCTACCTGAACCTGTTCGTGGCCGCGATGCTGCTGCTGGTCCTGGGCAACAGCTTCGTCGCGCTCTACGTCGGCTGGGAGGGCGTGGGCCTCGCGTCCTACCTGCTGATCGCGTTCTGGTACCAGCGCCCCGCGGCGGCGACCGCCGCCAAGAAGGCGTTCATCATGAACCGGGTCGGCGACGTCGGCCTCGCCCTGGCGATCTTCCTGATGTTCGCCCAGCTCGGGACGACGTCCTACGAGGGCGTGTTCGGGTCGGCCGGGACGCTGGCCGGTGGCACGCTCACCGCCATCGGCCTGTTGCTGCTGCTCGGCGCCTGCGGCAAGTCGGGCCAGTTCCCCCTGCAGGCGTGGCTGCCCGACGCCATGGAGGGCCCCACCCCGGTGTCGGCGCTCATCCACGCCGCGACCATGGTCACCGCCGGCGTCTACCTGATCGCCCGGTCGGCGCCGATCTACGACCTGACGCCCACCGCGCGCACCGTCGTGCTGGCCGTCGGCGCGATCACCCTGCTGATCGGTGCGATCGCCGGTTGCGCCTACGACGACATCAAGAAGGTGCTGGCGTACTCGACGGTGAGCCAGATCGGCTACATGTTCCTCGCCGTGGGCCTCGGCCCGGCCGGGTACGTGGCGGGGCTGGCCCACCTGCTCGCCCACGGCTTCTTCAAGGCCGGGCTGTTCCTGGGCGCCGGGTCGGTCATGCACGCCATGAACGACGAGGTGGACATGCGCCGCTTCGGGGCGCTGTGGAAGAAGCTGCCGGTCACCTTCGTCACCTTCGGGCTGGGCTACCTGGCGCTGATCGGCTTCCCGTTCCTGTCCGGCTACTTCACCAAGGACGCCATCATCGAGGTCGCGATCGACCGCGGTGACACGTGGGGTTGGGTCCTCGCCGGCGTGATGGTGCTCGGCGCCGGGCTCACCGCGTTCTACATGACCCGCCTCATGCTCATGACCTTCTTCGGGCGGGCCCGCTGGAGCGAGGGCCAGCACCCGCACGAGTCGCCGCCGGTCATGACCGTGCCCATGGTCATCCTCGCGGTCGGGTCGGTGTTCTCCGGCTTCCTGCTCGTCTCGGCCTTCCCGCTGTCGAACTGGCTGGCCCCCGTGTTCGGCGAGCCCGAGGAGGCGGCGCACGTCGTGGCGCCGGCTGTGGTGGCCGCCGTCGTCACCGCGGTGGCCGCCGTCGGCGTCGTGGCCGCCTGGCTGTTCGTCGGCCGCCGCGAGGTTCCGGTGACCGCGCCCGCCCGGGTCTCCCCGGTCACCCGCGCCGCACGCAACGCCCTCTACGCCGACACGGTCAACGAGTCGCTGTTCATGCGGCCGGGCCAGTGGCTGACCCGTGCGCTGGTCTTCGTCGACAACCGCGGCGTCGACGGCGCGGTCAACGGCCTCGCGGCCGGGCTCGGCGGATCGTCGTCCCGGCTCGGCCGGACGCAGACCGGCTTCGTGCGCAGCTACGCGCTCGGCATCCTCGGCGGCGCCGTCGTCGTGGCCGGCGCGCTCCTGGCGGTGACGACCGGATGACCTCCGCAGAGATCCGCCCGACCATCCCTCCGACCGACGCGAAGGCGGCCCGACGGTGAGTGCCTCCCTGTACCTGGTCGCGATGATCGCGGTACCGGCGATCGGCGCGGCGGTCACCGCCGCGCTGCCCAAGGACCGTGACGACACGGCCAAGCAGCTGGCGATGGGCGTCAGCCTGGTCGTCCTGGTGCTGGCGGTCCTCGCGACGCTGGCCTTCGACCCCGACGGCGACCGCTTCCAGCTCACGACGTCGGTCCCCTGGATCCCCGACTTCGGCGTCGACTTCGCCCTCGGCGTGGACGGCATCGCGCTGGTCATGCTGCTGCTCATCGGCGTCCTGGTGCCGGTCGTCGTCGGCGCCTCGTGGCGCGACGTCTCGCCCGGCAAGCGATCCATGAAGGCCTACTTCGCCTGGCTGCTGCTGCTGGAGTCGACGATGGTCGGCGTCTTCGTCGCCACCGACGTGTTCCTGTTCTACGTGTTCTTCGAGGCGATGCTCGTCCCGATGTACTTCATCATCGGGAGCTTCGGCGGACCCCGCCGGCAGTACGCGGCGGTGAAGTTCTTCCTGTACAGCCTGCTCGGCGGCCTGGTCATGCTGGCCGCGGTCATCGGCCTGTACGTGGTGAGCGTCAGCGAGCTCGGCGAGGGCACCTTCGCCTTCGACGCGCTGCGCCAGATGGATATCGACCCCGGCGTCCAGAAGCTGCTGTTCCTCGGCTTCTTCATCGCGTTCGCGATCAAGGCGCCGCTGGTGCCCTTCCACACCTGGCTGCCCGACTCCGGTGCCGAGGCGCCGATCGGCGGGGCGGTGCTGCTGGTCGGGGTCATGGACAAGGTCGGCACGTTCGGCTTCATCCGCTACTGCCTGCCGCTGTTCCCCGACGCCAGCCGCGACTTCGCCCCCTGGGTGCTCGTGCTCGCCGTGGCCGGCATCCTCTACGCCGCGCTCCTGGCCATGGGGCAGAGCGACATGAAGCGCCTGGTGTCCTACACCTCGATCTCGCACTTCGGGTTCATCGCGCTGGGCATCTTCGCCTTCACCACCGAGGCGGCCACCGGAGCAGTGCTCTACATGGTCAACCACGGCCTCGCGACCGGCCTGCTGTTCATCGTCGTCGGCCTGATCATCGCCCGGGGCGGGTCCCGCCAGATCTCCGACTACGGCGGCGTCGCCGCCAAGGCGCCGGTGCTGGCCGGCACGTTCCTGATCGCGGGTCTCGCCTCGCTGGCGCTGCCGGGCACCAACAGCTTCGTCAGCGAGTTCCTGGTGCTGATCGGGTCGTTCCCGACCCGCCCGGTGTTCACGATCATCGCGACGCTGGGCATCATCCTGGCCGCGCTCTACATCCTGCTGATGTACCAGCGCACCATGCACGGCCCGCCGCGCGGGGTGCTGCTGGCCGAGGAGGACCGGCCGGCGCCGGACGGCGGCGGCGGGGTGGCCGCCGCGGTGCGCGAGCGCGTGCTGAAGGTGGCCGACCTCGACCGGCGCGAGCTGGCCGTCGTCGCCCCGCTGGTGGCCCTGATCATCGCGCTGGGCTTCTACCCGCAACCCCTGCTGAACCTCATCGAACCCGCCGTCGCCGCGACCATGGTCGACGTCGGCGCCGACACCAACGCCTCCGGGGAGACCGACTGATGGGCGAGATCGGAGCCCCTGACCTGTCGATGGCGGCGCTGTCGCCGCTGCTGTTCGTGTTCGGTGCCGCCTGCGTCGGCGTGCTGGCCGAGGCCTTCGTGCCGCGCGCCCTGCGGCAGCCGGTGCAGCTCGCCCTGGCGCTCGTGGGCACGCTCGGCGCGCTCGTGGCGGTGGTGCTGCTGGCCGGCCGCAGCGAGGTCACCGCCGAGGGCGCGCTCGCCGTCGACGGCGCGGGGCTGTTCCTGCAGGGCGTCATCGTCGGGCTCGGCGCCCTGGCGATGCTGCTGTTCGCCGAGCGGGCGCTGGACCCCGCACGGTCGGCCTTCGTCACCTCGGCCGCCGTGCCGGTGGGCAGCGTGCGCGACCGCGAGCAAAGCACGGACACCCGGGTGCAGACCGAGGTCTACCCCCTGGCCATGTTCGCCATCGGCGGCATGATGCTGTTCGTCGCCTCGAACGACCTGCTGATCATGTTCATCGCGCTCGAGGTGCTCAGCCTGCCGCTGTACCTGATCAGCGGACTGGCCCGCCGTCGGCGGCTGCTGTCGCAGGAGGCCGCGGCCAAGTACTTCCTGCTCGGCGCGTTCGCCTCCGGCTTCTTCCTCTACGGCCTCGCCCTGGTCTACGGCGCCACCGGCAGCGTCCGCCTGTCGGCGATCCGGGAGGCCGGCGGGGTGGCCGGTCACGGCACGCTCCTGGTCCTCGGCCTGGCGCTGCTCATCGTCGGCCTGATGTTCAAGGCCAGCGTGGCGCCGTTCCACACCTGGACGCCGGACGTCTACCAGGGCGCCCCCACCCCGGTGACCGCCTTCATGGCCGCCTGCACGAAGGTGGCCGCGTTCGGCGCCATCCTGCGGCTGCTCTACGTCGGCTTCGGTGAGAGCGAGTGGACGTGGCGGCCGCTGATCTACGGCATCGCGATCATCTCGATGATCGTGGGGGCCGTCCTGGGGCTCACCCAGACCGACCTCAAGCGGATGCTCGCCTACTCCTCCATCGCGCACGCCGGTTTCCTCCTCACCGGCGTCATCGCCCTCGGCGGCGCTGGGGAAGGCGGCTCCGGCCTGGCGGCCACGATGTTCTACCTGCTCGCCTACGGCCTCTCGACGGTCGGCGTGTTCGCGCTGCTCACCCTGGTGCGCGACGGCGACGGGGAGGCGTCGCACCTGTCCCAGTGGGCCGGGCTGGCGCAGCGGTCGCCCTTCACCGCGGCGGTCATGGCGCTGTTCCTGCTGGCCCTGGCCGGGATCCCGCTCACCAGCGGCTTCACCGGCAAGTTCGCGGTCTTCCGGGCGGCGATCGAGGACGGCGCCTGGCCCCTGGTGGTCGTGGCCGTCCTGGCCAGCGCGGTCGCGGCCTTCTTCTACCTGCGGGTCATCGTCCTCATGTACTTCTCGCCCCCGGCGGAGGACGGTCCGACGGTCGGCGTCCCCGGCCTGCCCACGACCGTGGTGCTCGCCGTGACCGCCACCGCCACCCTGGTGCTCGGTATCGTGCCCGGACCGGTGCTCGATCTCGCGCAGCAGGCGGCTAGATTCGTCGGTTGATGACCGGAGCCCGCGCCGCTGTCGGCGACAGCCCACCCGACGTCTGGCGCCGGGGCGCCACCCCGGCGTCGACGATCGGCCCCTGGCTGCCGGACGGTCCCCTGGGCGAGTCCCTCGCCGAGGGGCTCGCCCGCGTCGAGGCCGCCCTCACGGAGTCGGTCGGCAGCGAGCACCCGTTCGTCCGCGAGGCCGCCGGCCACCTCATGTCGGCCGGTGGCAAGCGGTTCCGGCCGATGCTGACGCTGCTCGCCGCCCAACTGGGCGACCCGACGTCGGACGAGGTGGTGCGCGCTGCCGTCGTGTGCGAGCTGACGCACCTGGCCACGCTCTACCACGACGACGTCATGGACGAGGCCGCCGTCCGCCGGGGGGCGCCGAGCGCCAACAGCCGGTGGACCAACAGCGTCGCCATCCTCACCGGCGACCTGCTCTTCGCCCGCGCGTCGGACCTGCTGGCCGATCTGGGCCCGGACGCCGTCCGCATCCAGGCGCGCACGTTCGAGCGCTTGGTGACCGGCCAGATCCGCGAGACCGTCGGTCCGGTCCCTGGTGATGACCCGATCGACCACTACCTCCAGGTGCTCGCCGACAAGACCGGCTCGCTCGTGGCCACCTCGGCCCGGTTCGGCGCGTCCTTCGCCGGGGTCGGCGACGACCTCGTGGCCGCGCTGACCGCCTTCGGCGAGGAGGTCGGGGTCGCCTTCCAGATCTCCGACGACCTGCTCGACATCGTGAGCGAGGCCGGCACGTCGGGGAAGGCGCCGGGCACCGACCTGCGCGAGGGCATCGCCACCCTGCCCGTGCTGTTCGTCCTCGCCGGCGACGACCCGGCCGAGGCGCGGCTGCGCGAGCTGGTCTCCCGGCCGGTCACCGACGACGACGAGCACGCCGAGGCGCTGGCCCTGCTGCGCGGATCGGCCGGGCTGGCCCGCGCCGACGAGGTGCTCCGGGCCTACGCCGACCGTGCCCGGGCACGGTTGTCCGACGTGCCCGCCGGCGACGTCCGGGACGCGCTGTCGGCGCTCTGCGACTACGTGGTCACCCGCAGCAGCTGATCACGGTTCCGCCACGACGGCGGCGCGAGCAGCGCCCCGCCGGGATGCTGGGGTCATGGTCTTCCCCCGCCTGCTGCCCGCTGCTCTCGTCCTCGGGCTGATCGCCGCCTGCGGGGCCGACGACCCGTCCCGGCCCGAGGGCGGCAGCTCCCCGCCCCCCACCACTGCGCCGGTCGAGGCGCCGTCGCTGCAGGTGGACGTGCTGGCCGACGGCCTCGACCATCCGTGGGACGTCGTCCAGGCGCCCGACGGCACGCTGCTCGTCGACGAGCGCGGCGGCGGCCTCACCGCCGTCCGGTCCGGTGGCGGATCGCTCGAGGTGGCCGCCGACTTCGGCGACCTCTTCGCCGACGGGGAGACCGGCCTCATGGGCCTGGCCCTGGATCCCGGCTTCTCCGACAGCCGGCGCTTCTACACCTGCCAGGGGGTCGAGGAGGGCGGGAGCCGGGAGATCCAGCTCATCGCCTGGACCATGGCGCCGGACTGGACGACGGCCACCCGGGTCGACGACCCGCTGGTGCCCGGTATCCCGGTCAACGGCGACAGCGGCCGGCACAGCGGCTGCCGGCTGGCCTTCGGGCCCGACGGCGCCCTGCTGATCGGCACCGGTGACACCGCCGTGGGCCAGGCCCCGCAAGACCTGACCAGCCAGGCCGGGAAGGTGCTGCGGGTCGATCCGGCCACGGGCGACGGCCTGCCCGACAACCCCTTCGCCGAGTCCGACGACGCCGGCACCCGGCGGATCTGGTCCTACGGGCACCGCAACGTGCAGGGCCTGGCCGTGCGGCCGGGCACCGAGCAGGTGTTCTCCGTCGAGCACGGACCCGACCGCGACGACGAGGTGAACCTGCTCCGCCCCGGCGCCAACTACGGCTGGGACCCCGCCCCAGACGGCGACCGCGGCGGCTACGACGAGAGCGTGCCGATGACCGACACCGGGCTCGCGGACGCGGTGCCCGCCGTGTGGTCGTCGGGTGAGCCGACGATCGCCCCCAGCGGCGGAACCTTCCTCGACGGCGCCGAGTGGGGCGACTACGACGGCCTGCTGCTGCTCGGGTTGCTGCGCGGCCAAGGCGTGCTCGCGCTGCGCCTCGACGCCGAGGGCGGCCTCGTCGAGCAGTTCCGGATCCCCGAGCTCGACGGGGAGCACGGTCGGATCCGCGCCGTCCGCCAGGGCAGTGACGGAGCCCTCTACCTCACCACCGACAACGGCGGCGACGACAGCCTGCTGAGGGTCACCCCGGAGTAGGTGGGACGCGGTTCCCGCGTCTCCCCTGCTCCGCTCAGGCGCTGACCTCCCAGGTGTCGCTGCCGGCGAGGAGCGCGTCGAGGTCGGCGGGGGCCTCGGCGCGGGCGGTGTCGAGCTGCTCGGCCATCATCGCGTCGTAGGTCGGCTTCCGCACCGAGCGGAACACGCCCATGGGGGTGTAGCGCAGGTCCTGGCTGGAGAGCCGGGACAGCGCGAACGCGTACGACGGGTCCTCGCGGTGCGCGTCGTGGACGACGATGTCGTCGGCCTCGACCTGGTTGGTCTCGGCGATCCGCAGCCCGCCGAACTCGTCGCGGACGACGCACGAGCCGCCCTCGGCCCCGAAGACCAGCGGCTTTCCGTGCACCAGCGGGATGGACCACTGCGTGCCGGTGGTCGGGTCCTTGAGCAGCTCGAACGCGCCGTCGTTGAAGATGTTGCAGTTCTGGTAGATCTCCACGAGGGCGGTGCCCTCGTGCTCGGCGGCCTGCCGCAGCACGTCGGTGAGGCCCTTGCGGTCGGAGTCCATGGCCCGCCCGACGAAGGTGGCGTCGGCGCCGAGGGCCAGGGACACCGGGTTGAACGGGTGGTCCAGCGAGCCCATCGGAGTGGACTTGGTGACCTTGCCGACCTCGGATGTCGGCGAGTACTGGCCCTTGGTGAGCCCGTAGATCCGGTTGTTGAACAGCAGGATCGTCAGGTTCACGTTGCGTCGCAGCGTGTGGATCAGGTGGTTGCCGCCGATCGACAGCGCGTCGCCGTCGCCGGTGACCACCCAGACCGACAGGTCCGGCCGGGCGGCGGCCAGGCCGGTGGCGATGGCGGGGGCGCGGCCGTGGATCGAGTGCATCCCGTAGGTGTTCATGTAGTACGGGAACCGCGAGGAGCAGCCGATCCCGGACACGATCACCATGTCCTCGCGCGCGATGCCGAGGCTCGGCAGGAAGCTCTGGACGGCGTTGAGGATGACGTAGTCACCGCAGCCGGGGCACCAGCGCACCTCCTGGTCGGTCTTGAGGTCCTTGGCCTTGAGGTCGGTCAGCTTGTCGCCGACGGACGTCGCGGCCGCGATCGGATCCCCAGGCATGCCCAGGTCGTGCACGTGCTCGGTGGTGCTCATTCCGCGCCTCCCGTGGCGTCGGCGCCCAGCGGGGCGCCGGTGGTCGAGTCGATCGCGTTCTGCAGCACCCCGGCGAGCTCGGCGGCCCGGAAGGGCAGCCCGCGCACCTGGGTGTGGCTCTCGACGTCGACGAGATACCTGCCCCGCAGCAGCAGGCTCAGCTGGCCGAGGTTCATCTCGGGGCAGATCACCCGGTCGTAGCGGCGCAGCACGTCGCCGAGGTCGGCCGGGAACGGGTTGAGGTGCCGCAGGTGGATCTGGGCGACCGAGCGGCCCGAGCGGCGGATCCGCCGGCACGCGGCCCCGATCGGACCGTAGGTGGACCCCCAGCCGATGACGGCCACCCGTGCGTTCCCGTCCGGGTCGTCCACGTCGGTCGGCGGGATGTCGGCGGCGATGCCGTCGACCTTGGCCTGCCGGGTGCGGGTCATGAAGTCGTGGTTGGCCGGGTCGTAGGAGATGTTGCCGGTCCGGTCGGCCTTCTCCAGCCCGCCGATGCGGTGCTGCAGACCGGCCGTGCCGGGGATCGCCCAGGGGCGGGCCAGGGTCTCCGGGTCGCGCAGGTAGGGCAGGAACACCCCCTCCTCGCCGTCGGCGGCCGACCCGTTCGGCGCCGTCGTGAAGTTCACGTCGCCGGTCAGGTCGGGAAGGCTGTCGACGTCCGGGATCGCCCACGGCTCGGCGCCGTTGGCCAGGTACCCGTCGGAGAGCAGCAGGACCGGCGTCCGGTACTTCAGCGCGATCCGCGCCGCCTCGAGCGTCGCGTCGAAGCAGTCGCCGGGGGAGCGGGGCGCGATGATCGGCACGGGCGCCTCGCCGTTGCGCCCGAACATGGCCTGGAGCAGGTCCGACTGCTCGGTCTTGGTCGGCAGACCCGTGGAGGGGCCGCCGCGCTGGACGTCGACGACGACCAGCGGCAGCTCGGTCATCACCGCGAGGCCGATCGTCTCGGACTTCAGCGAGATGCCCGGTCCGGACGTCGTCGTGATGCCCAGCGCACCGCCGAACGAGGCGCCCAGCGCCGCGCCGATGCCGGCGATCTCGTCCTCGGCCTGGAAGGTGCGGACGCCGAAGGCCTTGTGCTTGGACAGCTCGTGGAGGATGTCCGAGGCCGGCGTGATCGGGTAGGCGCCGAGGAAGACCGGCAGCCCCGACCGCCGCCCGGCCGCGACGAGGCCGAAGGCCAGCGCCTGGTTGCCGGAGATGTTGCGGTAGCGGCCCGGCGGCATCGGCGCGGGCTTGATCTCGTAGCTGACCGCGAACGCCTCGGTCGTCTCGCCGTAGTTGTAGCCGGCGCGGAACGCCGCGATGTTGGCCGCGGCGATCTCGGGCCTGCGGCGGAACTGGCGTTCCAGGAAGCGCACGGTGCCCTCGGTGGGCCGGTGGTACATCCACGAGAGCAGCCCGAGCGTGAACATGTTCTTGCTCCGCTCGGCCTCCTTCTTGCCCAGGCCCGAGTCGGCGAGCGCGTCGAGGGTCATGCTGGTCAGCGGCACGCTGACCACCTGCCAGCCCTCGAGCGAGCCGTCCTCGATCGGGTTCGTGGCGTAGCCGACCTTGGCGAGGTTGCGGGGACTGAACTCGTCGGAGTCCAGGATCAGCAGACCGCCGCCGGGCAGGTCGGCGAGGTTGGCCTTGAGCGCGGCCGGGTTCATCGCCACCAGGACGTCCGGGGCGTCGCCCGGCGTCATGATGTCGTGGTCGGCGAAGTGCAGCTGGAAGGAGCTGACGCCCGGCAGGGTGCCCGTCGGCGCCCGGATCTCCGCGGGGAAGTTCGGCAGCGTGGAGAGGTCGTTGCCGAAGGACGCCGTCTCACTGGTGAACCGGTTGCCCGTCAGCTGCATGCCGTCGCCGGAGTCACCGGCCAGCCGGATGACGACGCGGTCGAGTTCGACCACGCTCTTCACCAGGCCGCCGGGCGCCGAGGGCGCGGAGCCATGGGTCGGATCCGCCGTCGTGGACGGGGTGCTGCTCGTCATGGGTGATCGACCTCCACCGACCGAGATTACTTTGGTATGACCGCCACGGTCTGTGGCCCGGGACACCTTCTCCTGGCTAACCGCTCGTTCGTGCGCACTGTTCCGCCCGGCGGGACCTTCTACCCGGGAACGGCGTCCCGCCGGACGGCGTTGGACCGACCGTGCAGCGCTGGAGCAACGGACTCAAGACCGCCGTCCTCCTGGGGACGATGGGCGGGCTCATCCTCCTCGCCGGCCAGCTCATCGGTGGTCGCAGCGGGCTGTTCATCGCCCTGCTGATCGCCCTGGCGGTCAACGGCTATGCCTACTTCAACTCCGACAAGCTGGCGCTTCGGGCGATGCGGGCCTTCCCGGTCACCGAGACCCAGGCGCCCACGTACTACGCGATCGTGCGCGAGCTGGCCACCGAGGCCCGCCAGCCGATGCCGCGGCTCTACGTGAGCCCGACCGACCAGCCCAACGCCTTCGCCACCGGCCGGAACCCGCGCAAGGCGGCCGTGTGCGTCACCCAGGGGTTGCTCGAGATGCTGGACCGCCGCGAGCTGCGAGCCGTGCTGGCGCACGAACTCGCCCACGTGTACAACCGCGACATCCTGATCAGCTCGGTCGCCGGGGCCATGGCCACGGTGATCACCTACCTGGCGCACATGGCGATGTTCGCCTCGCTCTTCGGCGGCCGCGCGGAGGACGACCGCGGCGGCGGCAACGCACTGGGCAGCCTGCTGCTGGTCTTCCTGGGGCCGCTGGCCGCCGGGCTGGTCCAGATGGCGGTCAGCCGCAGCCGCGAGTTCCAGGCCGATGCCACGGGGGCCTACCTCTCGAAGGACCCCCTGGCGCTGGCCAGTGCGCTGGCGAAGATCGAGCGCGGCGTGACGACCCGCCCGCTGCCTCAGGACGACCGGCTGGTGACCCAGAGCCACCTGATGATCGCCAACCCGTTCCGCGGCGGCGGGCTGGCCGCGATGTTCGCCAGCCACCCCCCGATGGCCGAGCGCATCGCGCGGCTGCAGGGGATGGCCCGCGAGCTCGGCCAGTAGAAGGACCCCCCGCCCCCCACCCCTCGTTCCTCGGGGCGGGCCCCTGCGAGGGGGCCGTTCCATCCCGTTATCTGTAGTTGTCGAACTGCAGGGCGACGTCGAGGTCCTTGCCGCGCAGCAGCTGCTGCACCGCCTGCAGGTCGTCGCGCTTCTTGCCGCTCACCCGTAGCTGGTCACCCTGGATCTGCGCCTGGACGCCCTTCGGCCCCTCGTCGCGGATGATCTTGGCGATCTTCTTCGCCGTGTCGGACTCGATGCCCTGCTTGATGCGTGCGGTGAGCTTGTACGACTTGCCCGAGGCCTGCGGCTCGTCGGCGTCGAGCGCCTTGAGGGAGATGCTCCGCTTGACCAGCTTGTCCTTGAAGACGTCGAGCGCGGCGGTGACCCGCTCCTCGGTGTCGGCCTCCAGCAGCACGCCGGTCTCGCCGGCCCAGCTGATCTTCGCGTTGGTGCCCCGGAAGTCGAAGCGCTGCGACAGCTCCTTGGCCGCCTGGTTGAGGGCGTTGTCGATCTCCTGGCGGTCGACCTTGCTCACGACGTCGAACGACGCGTCGGCCATGGGCGCTTCCTCCTCGGCTGCGGGACGTGTCCGGGATACCCGGAGGACGACGTCCGTGCTTCTTGTAACCTTCTCCCCGTACCACCGCACGGCGGGTTGCCCGAGTGGCCAATGGGAGCGGACTGTAAATCCGTCGGCTTAGCCTACGAAGGTTCGAATCCTTCACCCGCCACGCCTGGGTGCGACGGCCCCCGACCCCTCCGGTCGGGGGCCGTTCGCGTCTCACCCGCGGGTGGGTGCCCGCGCGCCGGCGACGGCGGTGCGCTCCAGCGGCTCGCCGCCGAGGAACAGCCAGCCGAACGCGATCTCGACGGAGCGGGTGCACCGGACCGACACCTCGACGCCGTCGGTCTCGGCCGACCAGGCATCGAGCTGGGCGCCGGCGTCGGCGAGCTGGTCGGCGACCGCGGCCTGGGCGGCCTCCCGGGTGAGCGGGAGGTCGCTGCCGACGCCGGCCGTGTAGAGGACGCCCTCGTCGGCACGGTTGGCCGCCGCCAGTGCCGCACCGTCGCAGACCGCCTGCAGCTCCTGCTGCTCGAGGAAGGCGTCGGACGCCGCGATCGCGCCGAACGCCATCAGCGCCGCGACCAGCCAGCAGACGAGCACGAACGGCAGCGTCGAGCCCTCCTCGGCCGACCTCCGCCCCGGGCGCATCGGAGCAGCCTAGATCGTCGCCGGGCGTTGTCCACCGCCTGTGGACGGCGCCTGTGGACGTTGTGCACGAACGAGCCGCTCAGGCGGGCGGGCCTGTGGACGGACGGACGGGACGATGCCTCGTCCGGGTCAGACTGCGCGCCATGTCCGTCCAGGTTCCCGTGCTCGAGGTCTACGACCTCGCGGCCCGGCTGTCCGCGATCAGCATGCTCGGCTCCGAGGCGGCGGCACGACTGCTGCCGGCCGGTGAGCTGGGCGCGGTGACGGCGCCGGTCGAGTCGTTCCTCGCCTGCGTCGGCCTGGCCGCTCGGGGGGTCGCGACGGAGACCGAGCTGCTCGGTGGCACGGTCGCCGGCGTCGCCGACTCCTGGCTCGCGCTGGACCTCGCGCTGGACGATGCGCTGCTGGCCCGACGGCAGCAGGTGCTCGCCCGGTGAGCGTGCTGCCCGCACCCGAGCCGCTGGAGCACCCGCCGGGCGACCCGGAGGCCGTGTTCGACCTCGTGGCAGATCTGACCGCCGGGGCCGCCCGGCTCGACGAGCTGGCGGCCGAGGTGGGCGCCGCCCGGGGTCGCGTGCCCGAATGGCAGGGGGCGGACGCCGACGCCACCGCTGCGCGGGCGGACGCGGTGGCACGCGTCGCCGTACGCGCCGGCGAGGCCCTGCGGACGGCGGCGGCGCGGCTGGCCGTGCACGCGGAGTGCTGGCGGGACGTCCGGCGGCGCGTGCAGTCGCTGCGCGCCCAGCAGGAGGACGACTTCGCGGTCGCGCGGGTCCGGGTGGCCACACCGATGGACCCGACGGGCTGGACCGGCGACGGGCCGGCGTCGGCCGTGGAGGAGCTGGAGGCCGCCGAGCGCGGCCGGAGGGCGGCCCACACGGCTCTCCGGGCCGACCTCGAGGAGGACGCCGCGGTCACCGGTCGGGTGCTGGCCGGGGCGACGGCGGGCATCGACGGCGGCGCGGGGTCGGCGTCGGAGTGGCGGGTGCTGGCCTCCCTCGCCGCCGAGCTGCCGCACTGGGCGGCCGGCGAGCTCACCTGGCGGGGGCGCGACCTCGCCCGGCGGTTCCTGGAGGGCAGCTACGCCCCCGAGGACGTCGAGGAGCTCGCGCGCGAGGCAGCCGGGTTCGCGAGTCTTCCGGGGTTCGGGGCGGGATTCTTCACCGAGACCGGGAGCGATCGCGCCGCTCTCCTGTTCGAGCAGATCGGCTCGGGCCGCGTTCCTCCTGACGGGGCCTTCGCGAGCCTGCTCGTCCACGCCCTCTCGACGCTCGGCCGGGACGGCGCAGGGCTCGTCGTCCTGCGGGACCTGCTGGCGCCGTCGACGGGCAGCGATGCAGCCGTGGTCGGCACGGCTGCCGTGCTCGCCCTCGGTGCCCGGCGGGGAGTCCCCGGTCCACCGCCGCAGGTGCTGGCGGGGTGGGGTCGCGACCTGCTGGCCCGTGAGCGGACCGAGGGTGAGCGCTGGAGCGTCGGCGCGCGACCGGCCGGCATGAGCCCCGCGACGGCCGATCCGCTCGCCCTCGTGCTGGGCGCGCTCGTCGCCGAGGGGGCCGGGGGTCCGGCCGTGGATCTCCTCGGCGCGCCCGGCGCATGGGCCGGCCTGCTGCGCCGCTCGTGGGATGACCAGGGTCTGGTGCTGAGCGACCTGATCGAGCTGGCAGGTGCCGTCCGGACCGCGGCCGCCGGTTCGGTTCTGCGCGGCGCCCTCGTGCAACTGGGCACCGGCCTGGTCGACGGGGACCCCGACAACTGGATGGTCAACCGCGCGGTCGTGGAGACGGTGTCGCCGGCGCTGAGCGCGGGGCTCGTCACGCACCTGTCCGACCTGACGGGCCTGCTGATGGTGGGGGTCGAGGGCGTCGTCCCGGACGATGCGGCGGCCAGAGCGCTGCACGGCCTGGGGTACGTCTCGGTCGAGCCGGCCGCCGCGGCGACCATCGAGTCGGCCCTGCGGAACTGGCGTGGCGACCAGTGGGCCGGACCCGGCGCCGGGGACCTCCCCGTCGCGTTGCCCTCCGTGGCCGTGCCCGCTTCGTTCATCGCCGTCCGCGAGTTCGGGCAGCGCCTCGTGTACGTCATCGAGTGCTTCGAACGGCAGGATCGAGCCGCACGCAGGGAGAGGATCTGGGAGGCCACGGTCGGATTGGCCAGCCAGTTGTCCGGGCGCCGGGTGCCCTTGCTGGGGCAGCTCGTGAGCGCCGCCGAGACCGTGCTGCAGCGCACGGCCGGGTGGGACGGGCGGTACGAGAACGGCCCCGACCGTGGGCTGCGCTTCGACGCCGCGAGCGCCGCTGCCGATGCGCGTGCTCACCTCGACTCCTCCGACGAGGCACGGGCCGAAGCGGTCGCACGGGAAGCGGCGGCGGCCTTCGACCGGACGTCGCGGGTCCTGCGGGCGGTCGACCCACCGGAGCCGCCCCGGTCGACCTTCATCCAGGCGCTCGTGGAGGGGATGGGCGTCCCTGGGCGGGTCGGTGGGCGGACCACGCGGCCCGGCGAATGAACGGCAGGCCCCCGGGTACGCCCGTTCTGTCACCCAGACCGGTGACGGCTGGTCGAACTATCGCTACAGAGCGTGACGACACTACATAAAGTCACTCTGTCGTGATCTTCGGTGCTTGTTCGAACGGGTGACGGGAAGCAATCTCGCGGGTGCGGTCCGTACCGAACGACGCTCTGCCCCCGCGCGTGAGTGACTGCCGCATCACTGCAGTCGGTCGTGCCTGAGGAGGCGTCATCATGAGCAGCAACACGCAGCGTGGTCCCCGTTGGACTCGTGGCCCGCGGTGGACCCGTGGCCCGCGCTGGACCCGGGGCACCGGGGCCTGACACCGCACGATCTGCGGGTCGGGGCGGCTGGTCGACATCGACCGGCCGCCCCGACCCGTCTCCGGGGCCTGCGCCCGGGTCGTCGAGGTGGCTGCGCCTGGCTCTGCTTCGTAGGTCCGGAGGCTCTCCGCTGTTAGCCTCGGCGCCGCTCATCTTCCCCGGGGAATGCAGGTGGCAGTGGCCCAGCGAGACAGCGCCGAGCAGGCCCGGCCGCCCGTGCTCCGCAGCGCGTGGCTCCCGACCTGGCTGGGGCTCCCGCTCGTCCTCCCCTTGGCCCTCGTGGTCCTCCCGCGGCACGTCGAGTCGGTGCATCCGGCGCTGCTCGTGGCGATCGTTGTCGGGATGGCGGCCGCCGAGTCGCTGAACGTCCAGTTCGAGTTCCGCAAGCAGGGCTTCCAGTGGACCGCCAGCGAACTGGCCTTCGTCATCGCCCTGGTCATGGTCGGCGGTGCCTGGACGGCGCTCGCCCGAGGCGTCGCCGTCGGCGCCGTCCTGGCGATGCAGGGCCTGCCGCGCGCCAAGGTGGCGTTCAACGTCGCCGTCGCGGTCGCCGAGGTGACCGTGGCCGTCGCCGTCCTCGAGTACCTGCCGACCGACGAGATCGACGATCCGCGCACCTGGGTGTCCTACGTCGTCGCCGTCTTCGCCGGCAACCTCGTCGGGCTCCTGCTGTGCGCCCTGGCCATCACGGCCACCCAGGGCTACCCGGGTCGGTTGCTGTGGACCCGGCTGTTCGTCCCGATCGTGGTGGTCGGCCCGCTGTCGGTGATCATCGGCCTGGCCGTGCTGCTGCTGGTCGACATCACGGCCTGGTCGGTGGCGCTGCTGACCCCGCTGATGGTGGCGCTGGCGCTGCTCTACCGGCGGTTCGGCCGGGTCACGCGCGAGGGTCAGCTGCTGGAGCAGGTCTACGACTTCGCGCGCCGGGTCGAGCAGGTCACCGCGGACGAGGACGGCATCCGGCAGATCGTGCAGGCGGTGCGCGAGCTGCTCAACGCCGAGCGGGTGGCGTTGTGGCTGCCGCCCTACCTCGACGAGGAACCGCGCCTGGTCGTGGCCACCGAGGACGGGGCCGCCTGGTACGACGGCCCGGGCGACCCCGACGACCTGTTCCGCCGCCGCGCGCTGGAAGGCGCTGGAGACGGACCGGTGATGGTCTCCCTGGCCCGGGCGAACGGCGACGAGATCGCCGCGCTGGCCCGCCGCGGGGCAGAGGACCTCATCGGAGCACCGGTCATGACCGCCGCGGGAGAGCCGGGCTACCTCGAGGTGTGCGACCGGCGCACCGACATCGTCACGTTCGTCGAGAGCGACCGTGCGGCGCTGGACTCGGTGCTCACCCACGTCAACGCCGCGATCCGCCAGCAGCAGCTGCTGACCCAGATCCGCTACGACGCCGACCACGACCGGCTGACCGGGCTGCCCAACCGGCAGCGGCTGGCCGCCGAGATCGAGGAGCTGCTCGCCGCCGACCCGGTCGGCGCGCGGGCCGGGCTCATCCTGGCCGCCCTCGACAACTACACCGAGGTCACCGACACCCTCGGTCACGCGGCCAGCGACGAGCTGCTGCTCGTGACCGCCGGGCTGCTGCGTGAGCACGCCCCACCGCAGGCGACGCTCGCGCGCATGGAGGGCGAGCAGTTCGCCGTCCTGCTGCCCGGGCTGTCCCTGGCGGCCACCGAGCGGGCCGCGCGCCGCCTGCGCGAGGCGGCGTCGTCGCGGGCACGGGTCGCCGGCCTGGACCTGGAGGTGACTCTGTCCATCGGCGTCGCCGCCGCGCCGGTACACGGGGCCGACGCCGGCACCCTCATGCAGCGGGCGGACGTCGCCCTGCTCGCGGCCGGGGCGTCGGGTGGGGTGGCCAGTTACCACCCGGTGCTCGACCAGCAGAGCCTGCGCCGGCTCCAGCTGGGCACCGAGCTCGAAGCCGCGATGCAGGACGGCTCGATCAGCGTGGTCTTCCAGCCGATCATCGACGCCCAGACCTCCGACATCGTCTCGGTGGAGACACTGGTCCGCTGGGCCCATCCCCGGTACGGGGCGATCCCGCCGGACGACTTCATCCACCTGGCCGAGCAGATCGGTCGCATCGGCACGCTCACCGATCACGTCCTCGAGCTGGCGCTGGCCCGCTGCCGGCGCTGGCTGGACCAGGACATCGCGCTGTCGGTGGCGGTCAACCTCTCCGCCCGCTGTCTGACCGAACCCGATCTCGTCGAGCGGGTGCGCCGGGCGCTGCAGCGGCACGGGGTGCCGGGGGAGCTGCTCACCCTGGAGCTCACCGAGGGCAGCGTGGTCAGCGACTCCGTGCGCGGCAGCACGGTGCTCGGCGACCTGCACGCGCTGGGCCTGCGTCTGTCGATGGACGACTTCGGCACCGGCTACTCGTCGCTGTCCCAGCTGCGCCAGCTGCCGATCGACGAGGTCAAGATCGACAAGAGCTTCGTCCTCGGGATGTCGACCAGCCAGGGCGAGTCGTTCATCGCCCGCTCGATCATCGAGCTGGCGCACAACCTGGGTCTGCGCGTGGTCGCCGAGGGCGTCGAGGACGAGCTGACCCGCAACCTGCTGGCCCAGATGGGCTGCGACAAGCTGCAGGGCTTCCTGGTCAGCAGGCCGCTGCCCGAGGACCGGCTGGAGAGCTGGCTGCTGGCCCGCACCGGCGTCCGGACGGCGGCGCCGGGCGCGACGCACCGGCGGCTGTTCGTCCGCACCTGAGAAGGGCCTCCCGGCCCCCCCCACCGCTCGCACGCTCGCGGCGGGCCCCTGCCGGGAGGCCGGGAGTCGTCGGGTAGAGTCGCTGGCGGCTCGTCGAGCACGCCCCTTTAGCTCAGTCGGCAGAGCGTCTCCATGGTAAGGAGAAGGTCTACGGTTCGATTCCGTAAAGGGGCTCTGGCAGTACCGACCGACCGGTCCAGTCGTGAGACCAGGCCGCCAGGTCACCTCGGCGGTGTAGCTCAGCCTGGTAGAGCAAGCGGCTCATAATCGCTGTGTCACCGGTTCAAGTCCGGTCACCGCTACACCTGACGGACCCCGCGCGCCGGGGTCCGTCCGCACGTCAGCAGCACCCGTGCCGGCAGTCGCCGGCACGACCGCACAAGGCTAGGAGCACTCCTCATGGCAGCGACCGACATCCGTCCGAAGATCACCCTGGCCTGCCAGGAGTGCAAGAACCGCAACTACATCACCCGCAAGAACCGGCGCAACGACCCCGACCGGCTCGAGCTGATGAAGTACTGCCCGCGCGAGCGCAAGCACACTGTTCATCGCGAGACCCGCTGACGCGGACTCGAAGGCACCCCTGAGACCCGCTGACCTAGGGTCCGCGCAGGCGAGCGAGAGGGCGGGAGCGATGGCGCTGGACCGGGCACTGGTCGGGCGCAGCTACCCGCCCTCGGCCGTCTACGAGGTGGGGCGGGCCAAGATCGCCGAGTTCGCCGCCGCGATCGGTGACGGGTCCCCGCTGTACCGCGATGCCGACGCGGCCCGGGCCGCCGGTCACCCCGACGTCATCGCCCCGCCCACGTTCGCGATCGTGGTGAGCCTCGAAGCGGCGATGGCCGTGCTCGACGACCCGGACGTCGGCCTCGACTACAGCCGGGTCGTGCACGGCGAGCAGAAGTTCGTCCACCACCGACCGATCCGGGCCGGCGACCGCCTGGTGGCGACGACGACGATCGACGCCGCGCGCAGCGTCGCCGGCAACGACCTGCTGACCGCCCGCGTCGACCTCGCCACCGAGGACGGCGAGGCGGTCTGCACCAGCACGTCCATGCTCGTGGCCAGGGGCGCGTGATGCCCGGGATCGCGTGGGCCGACGCCGAGGTCGGCACCGAACTGCCCGAGCAGGTCTACCGGGTCACCCGCGCCGATCTCGTGCGCTACGCCGGCGGCTCGGGTGACTTCAACCCGATCCACTGGAACGAGCGGGTCGCCACCTCCGTCGGTCTGCCGGGCGTCATCGCGCACGGCATGTTCACGATGGCGCTGGCCGGCCGTGCCGTCACCGACTGGACCGGTGATCCCGGCGCGCTGGTCGAGTACCAGGTGCGCTTCGGTCGCCCGGTCGTGGTGTCGGACGACGACGACGGAGCCGAGGTGACCGTGCGCGGCACCGTCGCCGCCCTGCTGGACGACGACCGCGCCCGGGTCGACCTCACCGTCACCAGCGGCGGGGAGAAGGTGCTCTCGCTGGCCCGCGCGGTCGTCCGCCTTGGCTGACCGCCGTCCGTTCGCGGCGGTCGCCGCCTGCCTGCTGCTGACCGGCTGCACGTCGTTCGCCGACACCGCCACCGACCGGTCTGCGACTGCCCCCTCCGCGGAGCCGACCGCGGCGCCCGAGCCGCCGGCCGTCGGCGCCGAGGGATGCCCCGACCAGCGGGCCGAGCCCGACCCCGACCGGCCGGTGGTCGAGGTCGAGTTCGAGGTGGCCGACGACCTGGCCTCGGTGACCGGCTCGCAGACCGTGCGGTTCACCCCTGACGTGGCCACCGACGAGCTGGTGTTCCGGCTGCTCCCGAACTCGCCGGATGCGGTGCCCGCCAACGAGCTCACGGTCGTGTCGGCCACCGGCGACGACGTGGCCGGCAGCGGCTACGAGAGCCTGGGTGCCGCGGAGCCGGGCGGGCTCTACGTCGTGGAGCTGGGCGACGAGCTCGAGCCCGGGGAGTCGACCGAGGTCACCCTCGACTTCGCGATCACCCTCGGCGGGGGCACGTTCGACCGGTTCGGCACCGACGACGGCGTCGCCTGGTGGGCCAGCGCCGCACCGCTTCTGGCGTGGGAGCCCGGCGTCGGCTGGGCGCGCGACCCGTTCGTCGACCTGACCGGCGAGACGGCGAGCAGCCCGGCCGCCGACACCACGATCACCGTGTCCGCGCCCGCGGACCTCACCGTGCTGATGACCGGCGACCAGGCCGAGCCGTCAGGGCCGGCCGACGGCCGGCGCACGTGGACGTCGCGCGAGCCGGTGGCCCGGGACGTCGCCGTCGCGGTGGGGGAGTTCACCACCGCCGAGCGGACGACCGAGGGCGGCGTGCGGGTCGTCGCGGGCGCACTCCCCGGGGCGGAGCCGGACGCCGACGAGCTGCTCGACCGCACGGTGCAGGCGATCGACGACCTCGAGGAGTTCCTCGGGCTGTTCCCGTACCAGACGCTGACCGTGGCGCAGCTGCCCGACCACGGCGGCGGCATCGAGTACCCGAGCATGATCCTGCAGGCGACGCCGAGCATCGAGGTGCTGGTGCACGAGGTCGCGCACATGTGGTTCTACGGGATGGTCGGCAACTCCCAGTTCCGCGACCCGTGGCTGGACGAGGCGTTCGCCACCTGGGCCGAGGCCGTGGTGAACCCGCGGTCGCGGCAGCAGCTGGACTTCGCGATCGGCGTCCGCGGCGACGTGGGGGCGGCCATGGACGAGTACCCCAACGACAGGAACTACGTCGCCCGCGTCTACGGCAAGGGCGGCGCGGCCCTGCTCCAGGCGAGGGACGTCGCCGGGCCGGCGGCCTTCGAGGCGGCGATCCGCTGCTACGTCGACGCGACCGCCTGGTCGATCGCCACCCCGGACGACGTCGCCGCGGCCCTGGCCGACCTGCCCGAGGCCCTCGACGTCCTGGTCGACGCCGGCGCCCTCGACCAGGCCGACCTCCCCGAGTGATCCCCGGCGGCCGCGCTCAGCTCGCGGTGGTGAGCAGGCGCTGCATGCGGGTGATGCCCTCGACGATGTCGTCGTCCCCGAGCGCGTACGACAGCCGCAGGTAACCCGGCGTCCCGAAGGCCTCGCCGGGCACGACGGCGACCTCGGCCTCCTCGAGGATGATCTCGGCGAGCTCGACGCTGTCGGCGGCGGTGCGGCCGGCGATCGAGCGGCCGAGCAGGCCCTTCACCGACGGGTACACGTAGAAGGCGCCCTGCGGCTCCGGGCAGGCCACACCCGGGATCTCGCGCAGCATCTTCACGATCAGCTGCCGTCGCCGGTCGAACGCCGTCCGCATGGTGTCGACCGCGGACAGGTCGCCGGTCAGCGCCGCGATCGCCGCGGCCTGCGACACATTGGCCACATTGGACGTCGCGTGCGACTGCAGGTTCGTGGCCGCCTTGACGACGTCCGTCGGACCGATGATCCAGCCCACCCGCCAGCCGGTCATCGCGTAGGTCTTGGCCACCCCGTTGACGACCACGCAGCGGTCGGCGATCTCGGGCGCGACCACGGCCATCGACGGTGCGCTCGCCCCGCCGTAGGTCAGGTGCTCGTAGATCTCGTCGGTCAGCACCCAGAGGCCGTTGTCGGCGGCCCAGCGGCCGATCTCGGCCACCTGTTCGGGCGGGTACACCGCACCGGTCGGGTTGGACGGCGAGCAGAACAGCAGCACCTTGGTGCGCGGCGTCCGCGCGGCCTCGAGCTGGGCGGCCGAGACGAGGTAGCCGCTCTGCTCGTCGGCGAGGACCGGCACCGGCACCCCGCCGGCCAGCCGGATCGCCTCCGGGTAGGTGGTCCAGAACGGGGCGGGCAGCAGCACCTCGTCGCCCGGGTCGAGCATCGTCGCGAACGCCTCGTAGACGGCCTGCTTGCCGCCGTTGGTCACCAGCACGTTCGCGGGCGTCACGTGCAGGCCGCTGTCGCGCGCGGTCTTGGCGACGATCGCCTCCTTGAGGGCGGGCAGGCCACCGGCGGGGGTGTAGCGGTGCATGGCAGGCATCCGGCAGGCGGCGACGGCGGCCTCGACGATGTAGTCGGGCGTCGGGAAGTCCGGTTCACCCGCGCCGAAGCCGATCACCGGCTTGCCGGCGGCCTTGAGCGCCTTCGCCTTGGCGTCGACGGCCAGCGTCGCCGACTCGGTGATGGCGGCGATGCGCCGGGAGATCCGGCGGTCGGCGGGCGGGGCGGTGGGGACGTCGGACTGCGGGACAGCGGTCATGGTGCCCATCGTGTCAAAGTCCCCGGCGCCGGGTCATGGGGACGTTGGCTCGGGGACCGCACGGTCCCGTACACTGGCGTCCCTGGGGCAACTGACCCCGCCACCGGCGTGCCCCGGATTCTGCTCCGGGCTCGGTGCTGCCGTGGTGAGTCAGGTTCTCCGGGCCCCGCCCAGGGGCACGACCAGGGCATAGGGGTGTAGCTCAATTGGCAGAGCAGCGGTCTCCAAAACCGCAGGCTGCAGGTTCAAGTCCTGTCACCCCTGCCACCGCAGTTCGACAGACCGACGGTCCCTCCCGAGGCGGCCACCACCACGAGGCGAGCGAGGCGCAGTGAGCGACGACCGGCGGGACCGCGAGGACGACCCCCGCGACGCCTCCGACGCCGAGCTGACCGACGAGCAGCTCGATCGCGAGGCGCCGGGCGTCGACGACGCCTCCGAGCTCGAGGCCGCCGAGGCCGAGGTCGCCGCGGAGGCGGCCGAGGTCGAGGACAAGGTCGTGCCCGCCAAGGTGCGGCGTCGCGGTGCGATCACCGCCGAGGGGCGCGACGAGACCGCCGGTCCGGCCCGCGCCACCCGCCGGACCCAGGCGGCGAGGTCGGCCGAGAAGGCCGGCGAGGGCACGCGGTCACGGGCCGCTGCCGAGCGCGCCCGCGCCGAGGAGATGAAGCCGAAGCGCTCGCTCGGCCGCTTCCTCCGCGAGGTCGTCGCCGAGCTGCGCAAGGTCATCTGGCCCGGCCGGCGCGAGCTGCTGACCTACACGACCGTGGTGATCATCTTCGTCGCCGTCATGGTCGCCATCGTGGCGGGCCTCGACCTGATCTTCGCCCAGGGCGTGATCGCCGTCTTCGGCTGACCCGTCCGCGACACCGGCACCGGCGTGCGACGCCGTCCCCCGTACAACAGGAAGAGATCCCCGTGACCGACCCCCGCGAGCCCTTCGAGACCGACAGCCCGGTCGAGGGCACCACCGCGACCGACCTCGACGACGCCCGTTTCGACGAGCGCGGCTCGGCCGACGTCGAGACCGGCGCCGGCGAGACCGGTGCCGCCGAGGGCTCCAGCGACACCGCCGGCCAGGACACCGCCACGGAGGTCGCCGACGTGACCCCCGCCGTCGAGGACGGCGAGCCCGACGCGCTCGCCGCCGACCCGCTGGCCGCCCCGGCGCCCTCCACCGACCTCCAGGAGGACGACGAGGAGGCCGACCCGGTCGAGGCGATGCGCAAGCAGCTGCGGATCATGCCCGGCGACTGGTACGTCGTGCACTCCTACGCCGGCTACGAGAACAAGGTGAAGACCAACCTCGAGGCGCGCATCCAGTCCCTGGACGTCGAGGACTTCATCTACCAGATCGAGGTGCCCACCGAGGAGGTCACCGAGATCAAGAACGGCAAGCGCGCGCAGGTCAACCGCAAGGTCCTGCCGGGCTACCTGCTGGTCCGCATGGAGCTCAACGACGAGTCGTGGGGTGCGGTGCGCAACACCCCCGGGGTCACCGGCTTCGTCGGTGCCACCTCCAAGCCCTCGCCGCTGACCATCGACGAGGTCGTGAAGATCCTGGCCCCGGCCGTCGCCCCGCAGGCCGCTCGCGCGGCCGGCGGCACCGAGGCCGCCGGTGGCGGCGTGGCCGCCGCACCGGCCGCCGTCGTCGACTTCGAGGTCGGCGAGTCCGTCACCGTCATGGACGGGCCGTTCGCGACGCTGCCCGCCACCATCAACGAGATCAACGCCGAGCAGCAGAAGCTGCAGGTGCTCGTGTCCATCTTCGGCCGCGAGACGCCGGTCGAGCTGTCGTTCACCCAGGTCGCGAAGATCTGAGCACGGGCCTCGTCGTCCCCCACCGCTCGTAAACTCGCGGTGGGCCCCTGCGACGAGGCCGTTCCATCCCGTCACGAAGAAGGAAGTCATGCCCCCCAGGAAGCGGTTGACCGCGGTCATCAAGCTCCAGATCAACGCCGGTGCGGCCACCCCCGCGCCGCCCGTGGGTCCGGCGCTGGGCCAGCACGGCGTCAACATCATGGAGTTCTGCAAGGCGTACAACGCCGCCACGGAGTCGCAGCGCGGCAACGTGATCCCGGTCGAGATCTCGGTCTTCGAGGACCGCTCGTTCACCTTCGTCACCAAGACCCCGCCGGCCGCCCGCATGCTGCTCAAGGCCGCCGGTGTCGAGAAGGGCTCGGGCGAGCCGCACAAGACCAAGGTCGCCACGGTCACCCGTGAGCAGGTCCGCGAGATCGCCCAGACCAAGATGGCCGACCTCAACGCCAACGACCTCGACCAGGCCGAGAAGATCATCGCCGGCACCGCCCGGTCGATGGGGATCACCGTCCAGGGCTGAGTCCCCGCAGCACCAGCAGTTCGTGGGAGGGCCTCGCCAGGCCCGCGAACCACACGATCCCCGGCTCTGCTCATGCGACGGAGCCCCTCGGAGAGGAAACACCATGGCGAAGCACGGCAAGAAGTTCCGCGCAGTGGCCGAGAAGGTCGACCGCGACAACCTGTACAGCCCGCTCCAGGCGGCCAAGCTGGCCAAGGAGACGTCGACCACGTCCTACGACGCCACGGTCGAGGTCGCCATGCGCCTGGGTGTCGACCCGCGCAAGGCCGACCAGATGGTCCGCGGCACGGTCAACCTGCCGCACGGCACCGGCAAGACCGCCCGCGTCATCGTGTTCGCGACCGGTGACAAGGCCGCCGAGGCCGAGGCCGCCGGCGCCGACGTCGTCGGTTCCGACGACCTGATCGAGCGGATCCAGGGCGGCTTCCTCGACTTCGACGCTGCGATCGCGACGCCGGACCAGATGGCCAAGGTCGGCCGGATCGCCCGCATCCTCGGCCCGCGCGGCCTGATGCCGAACCCGAAGACCGGCACGGTGACCCCCGACGTCACCAAGGCCGTCAACGACATCAAGGGCGGGAAGATCAACTTCCGCGTCGACAAGCAGGCCAACCTGCACCTGGTCATCGGCAAGACGTCGTTCGACGAGACCAAGCTGGTCGAGAACTACGCCGCCGCCCTCGACGAGGTGCTGCGCGCCAAGCCGTCGTCGGCCAAGGGCCGGTACCTGAAGAAGGTCACCGTCTCCACCACCATGGGCCCCGGCATCCCGGTCGACCCGAACCGCACCCGCAACCTGACGGTGGACGAGCCCGCCGTCTGAGCAGCAGCGCGTGATCATGGCGCCGTGACCGGCGTTCCCGCTCGGGAGCCGGTCGCGGCGCCATGATCGTTCCGGGGGTCGTGTAGGCTGATCCCCGTTCCCCCCAAGACCGTTGGTCGTCGCACGTCCGCGTGCGATCGAAGGTCCCGGAGCCCCGGGCGACCCGCGCAGGAGGACGGTTCGATCGGCGCAGGCCTGTCCCGCGCCCCTCGCCCCGTGCGCCCTGCGCCGGGGCGTTCCTCGTCTCCGGGCCCGGTTGATCGCCCGCGTTCGCGCGAGAGGCCAGTGGTCGCCCGACAGACGAGAGGAGGCCCATGCCCACGCAGGCGAAGGCCGCGGTGATCGACGAGATCACCGAGCGGTTCCAGAAGTCCAGCGCGGCCGTGCTCACCGAGTACCGCGGGCTGACCGTGGCACAGCTCAAGGAGCTGCGCCGTTCCCTCGGTGAGGGCAGCAGCTACGCCGTCGTCAAGAACACCCTGACGAAGCGGGCGGCGGACCAGGTCGGCTACGAGGACCTCGCCCCGCTGCTCACCGGCCCGACCGCGATCGCCTTCATCGAGGGCGACCCGGTCAGCGCGGCGAAGGCCATCCGTGACTTCGCCAAGGCCCACCCCTTGCTCGTCGTCAAGGGCGGCGTGATCGACGGTCGCACGGTCGACGCCCGCGAGGTCACCCGCCTCGCCGACGTCGAGCCGCGCGAGGTCCTGCTGGCCAAGCTGGCCGGCGCGATGAAGGGCAATCTGACCAAGGCTGCCGGGCTCTTCCAGGCCCCGCTGTCGCAGGTCGCCCGGCTGGCCGCCGCACTGCAGGAGAAGAAGCCCGCCGCCGAGGCGCCGGCCGATGCTCCTGCCGCCGACGACGCTCCTGCCGCCGACGACGCTCCTGCCGCCGACGACGCTCCTGCCGCCGACGAAGCCCCTGCTGCTGACACCACCACCCCCGACGCTGCCCCGGCCGACGCCGCGGCGAGCACCGACTGACCCAGAAGGAGATACACCATGGCGAAGCTGTCCACGACGGACCTGCTCGACGCGTTCAAGGAGATGACCCTCCTCGAGCTCTCTGACTTCGTGAAGCAGTTCGAGGAGACCTTCGAGGTCACCGCGGCTGCCCCCGTGGCCGTCGCGGCCGCCCCGGCCGCCGGTGGCGGCGGCGGTGGCGAAGAGGCCGCTGCCGAGCAGGACGAGTTCGACGTCATCCTCGAGGCTGCCGGCGACAAGAAGATCCAGGTCATCAAGGAGGTGCGCGGCCTGACCTCGCTCGGCCTCAAGGAGGCCAAGGACCTGGTCGACAACGCGCCGAAGCCGGTCCTGGAGAAGGTCGCCAAGGACGCCGCCGAGAAGGCCAAGGCCGCTCTCGAGGGCGCCGGCGCCACCGTCACCGTCAAGTGACACCCACCCGGTGATCACCGGGTGACCTGCACGACCCGAAGGGGCCGTCCTCCGTTTCGCGGGGGGCGGCCCCTTCGTCGTCCGTCCGACCGTGTGCCCAGGTCCGTCCGACCGTGTGCCCAGGTCACGGACTGGAGACCTCGATCACGGAAACTTCGTGACACACGTAACCTGACGGCGCCCGCCCTCGTTACCCGTCAGTACGTAGGAGTCGGTGAGCTCCGGATGCGGAGACCACCGGCGTGTCGCACACTGCCGGGGCTCGTCGATGCGGCGAGGCGGGGGCCGGAGACGGAGGTCGAGTAGCTCGTGGGCGTCGCGGTGCAGGTCGACGGACTGAGCAAGTCGTTCGGCAGCCAGAACATCTGGAGCGACGTCACGCTCACCCTGCCGCCCGGTGAGATCTCCGTGCTGCTCGGCCCGTCCGGCACCGGCAAGTCGGTCTTCCTGAAGTCCCTCGTCGGCCTGCTCAAGCCCGAGCGGGGCTCCATCGTCATCAACGAGACCGACCTGGTGCGCACCAGTGAGCACCGCCTGTACGAGGTCCGCAAGCTCTTCGGCGTGCTGTTCCAGGACGGTGCGCTCTTCGGCTCGATGAACCTCTTCGACAACATCGCCTTCCCGCTGCGCGAGCACACCAGGAAGAGCGAGGCGGAGATCAAGGCGATCGTCCTGGAGAAGATGGACATGGTCGGCCTGTCGGGGGCCGAGACCAAGCTGCCCGGCGAGATCTCCGGCGGTATGCGCAAGCGGGCCGGCCTGGCCCGCGCGCTGGTGCTCGACCCCGAGATCATCCTGTTCGACGAGCCCGACTCCGGCCTCGACCCGGTGCGGGTGGCCTACCTCAACCAGCTCATCGTCGACCTCAACGCGCAGACCGACGCCACGTTCCTCATCGTCACCCACGACATCGGCACCGCCCGGACGGTGCCCGACAACCTCGGGCTCCTCTTCCGCCGGCACCTGGTGATGTTCGGTCCCCGCGAGCAGTTGCTCACCTCCCAGGAGCCCGTGGTCCGCCAGTTCCTCAACGGCCGCCGCGAGGGACCGATCGGGATGAGCGAGGAGAAGGACGTCGCCCAGGTGGAGGCCGAGATGGCCGCGCTGGAGGCGCGCGGCGGCGACGCGCACAACGGGGTCGGGCCCAAGGGTGCCTCCGGTGGGGACGCCGTGCCGCCGCAGCTCGAGCCGACGGAGGGCCTGCCCGAGCGCAAGGCCGTGCGACGCCGGCAGGAGCGGGTGGCCCGCATGCTGCACGAGTTCGAGCCCGCGACGCAGGACGCCATCCGCTCGTCCCTGCCCGAGGACCTGCTCGCCCAGGCCGACGCCGGCGTCTTCACGCCCACCCGGGGCAGCGGGGGCCGCCACTGGGCGCCGGAGACGCTGGAGGAGTTGCACGGCGACGGGCAGGCGGACGGGCACGGAGTCGGTCACGGGGACGGGCACGCGGCCACCGCGGTGCTCCCGGGGCAGCGGGACGGCGCATGAGCGGTCCCGACCCGAAGGCCCCCGGGCTCTTCGACGGCCGGTTCTCCCCGACACGGCCGCTGAAGGCCAGCGGCAACCTGTTCGCGTTCGCGCTCGACGTCGTCCGGGCGCTGCCGAAGCGGCCGTTCCAGGTCCGCGAGTTCGTCCAGCAGACATGGTTCATCGCCAGCGTCACGATCATCCCGACCGCGCTGGTCGCCATCCCGTTCGGCGCGGTCATCGCGCTGCAGTTGGGGTCGTTGACCCGCCAGCTGGGGGCGCAGAGCTTCACCGGCTCGGCCTCGGTGCTCGCCGTCCTCCGTGAGGCGGCCCCGATCGTGACCGCGTTGCTCATCGCCGGAGCGGGCGGGTCGGCGATCTGCGCCGACCTCGGTGCCCGCAAGATCCGCGACGAGATCGACGCGATGGAAGTGCTGGGCATCAGCCCGATCCAGCGCCTGGTCGTGCCCCGCGTCCTCGGCGCGATGGTGGTCGCCGTCCTGCTCAACGGCCTGGTCAGCGTGGTCGGCGTCGCGGGTGGCTACTTCTTCAACGTCGTCCTCCAGGGCGGCACACCGGGGGCCTACCTGGCCTCGTTCAGTGCGCTGGCCCAGATCGAGGACTTCTGGTCGGGGGAGATAAAAGCGCTGATCTTCGGGCTGATCGCGGGGATCGTCGCGTCCTACAAGGGACTCAACGCCGGAGGTGGGCCCAAGGGCGTCGGCGACGCGGTGAACCAGTCGGTGGTCATCACCTTCCTGCTGCTGTTCGCGGTCAACTTCGTCCTCACCGCGATCTACTTCCAGCTCGTCCCGCCGAAGGGTCAGTGACATGGCTCTTCTCTCACCCACGGACCGCATCAAGGTCGGTGCCCGCCGGCTGCGCCGCCGTCTCTACGGCACACCCATGAACACCCTCGAGGACCTCGGCGACCAGCTGACCTTCTACGGCCGCGCGCTGGGCTGGACCCCCCGCACCCTGCGCCGCTACAAGAAGGAGGTCATGCGGCTGCTGGCCGAGGTCACCTTCGGCACCGGCGCGCTCGCCGTCATCGGCGGCACCGTGGGCGTCATCGCCTTCCTGTCGTTCTTCACCGGCACCGAGGTCGGCCTGCAGGGCTACGCCGCGCTCGACCAGCTCGGGACGTCGGCCTTCACCGGCTTCCTCTCGGCCTACTTCAACACCCGCGAGATCGCGCCGCTGGTGGCCGGCCTGGCGCTGTCGGCGACCGTCGGGTGCGGGTTCACCGCCCAGATCGGCGCCATGCGGATCAACGAGGAGATCGACGCCCTCGAGGTGATGGGCGTGCCCTCGTTGCCGTTCCTGGTGACCACCCGCATCATCGCCGGTTTCATCGCCGTCATCCCGCTCTACGTGATCGGGCTGCTGACCAGCTACTTCGCCACGCGGACCATCGCGACGCAGGCGTACGGGCAGTCACCGGGCGTCTACGACCACTACTTCAACCTGTTCCTGCCACCCGAGGACGTCCTCTGGTCGTTCCTCAAGGTGCTGGTGTTCGCGGTCGTGATCATCCTGACCCACTGCTACTACGGCTACCGCGCAACCGGTGGCCCGGCGGGCGTCGGCCTGGCGGTCGGCCGCGCGGTGCGGTTCTCGATCGTGGCCATCAACATCATCGACCTGTTCCTGTCCCTGGCGATCTGGGGCTCGACGACGACCGTGCGGATCGCGGGGTGAGGGCGATGCCGAGAACGACGGGCGAGGGAGCATCGCAGGGAGCGCCAGCGACCGAGGAGCGGATCGAGTCCGGAGTCGAGCAGAGATGACGACCACCACCAGAGGACGGCGGATCCGCCGGCGGCTGCAGGGCCTGGCGTTCCTCGTCGTCCTGTCCCTGCTGCTCGGCCTGGCCGTCGCGGTCTACAACAAGGCGTTCACCGACGTGGCGATGGTGACGCTGGAGACCGACACCGTCGGCAACCAGCTGCAGGAGGCCTCGGACGTCAAGGTGCGCGGGGTGATCGTGGGCGAGGTGCGCGAGATCGACGCCTCCGCCGAGGGGGCGACCATCCAGCTGGCAATCAGCCCGGAGCACCTCGACCAGATCCCCGCCGACGTCAGCGCCCGGCTGCTGCCCAAGACCCTGTTCGGCGAGCGCTTCGTCGCGCTGCAGCTGCCCGAGCAGCCGGCGTCCGAACGGCTCGCGGCCGGCGACGTCATCGGCCAGGACCGCACCGAGAACGCCATCGAGCTCCAGCGGGTCATCGACGACCTGCTGCCGCTGCTGCAGGCCGTACCGCCGCAGGACCTGGCGTACACCCTCGGTGCGGTCGCCGAGGCGCTGCGCGGCCGCGGCGACTCGCTGGGGGAGAACCTGGTCTCGACGGGGAACTACTTCGGCGAGATCAACACGGTGATGCCCGAGCTGCAGGCCGACATCTCCGGCCTCGCCGACTTCGCCGACACCTACGAGTCGGCCGCGGACGACCTGCTCGCGGTGCTGGACAACCTGGCGATCGTCAACACGACCATCGTGGACCAGTCGGAGCAGCTGCGCCGGACCTTCACCGTCGGCGCGAGCTCGGCGGACGTGACCGCCGGGTTCCTCGAGACCAACGAGCAGAACCTCATCTCGCTGGCCGAGACGTCCCGCCCGCTGCTGGGACTGTTCGCCGAGTACTCGCCGGTCTACCCGTGTCTGCTCGAGGGCCTGGCCCGCTCCGGACCGCTGATCGGCGAGAGCTTCGGCGCCGACGGCGACCCGGCGCTGAACCTGAACATCTCCTTCGTCGTCCCGTCGCGCAACGGCTACGCCCCCGGGGACCAACCCGCGTACCTGGACGAGTCCGGGCCGGACTGCCGGGGCCTGCTGAACATCGACCAGATGCAGGCCGCCGCGCAGGACGGCGAGTACTACTGCCCCAACCCCCCGCGGGACGGTATCGAGTCCCCGGAGTCGTCGTTCAACCGCGAGCCGTGGTGCTACGAGGACTCCGCATCCCCGCAGGAGCCGTCCCCGGGCGTCACCGCCACCGCGGGCCAGGCGATACCGAGATCACTGGCCGGATCGACGGCGGAACTGGACTTCGTGCGCAGCATCATCGGTTACCAGACCGGAACCGAGCCCGGAGAGGTCTCCGACCTCTCGGCGGCCACCCTGGCGCCGCTGCTGCGGGGGAACCAGGTGATGTTCCGGTGACGGGGCAGTTCCGCGGCCTGGCCGCGCCGATCACCAAGCTGATCGCCTTCGGGCTGGTCACCGTCCTGGCCAGCTACGTGCTGATCAGCACGATCACCAACGCCGGGTACGGCGAGCAGCTCACCTACCGGGCCGAGTTCAGCGACGCCGCCGGCCTGGTGGAGGGCGACGAGGTGCGCATCGCCGGCGTCCGGGTCGGGCAGGTGACCGCGATCGGCCTCACCGACGCGACCGAGGAGCCCGTCGCCGAGGTGGCCTTCGAGGTCGACGCCGACGTGCCGCTGCCCGGCACGGTCCAGGCCAAGATCCGGTACCGCAACCTCGTCGGGCAGCGCTACATCGCGCTCACCGAGGGGGAGGGGTCGGCCGGCCGCACCCTCGAGGAGAACGCCCTCATCCCGCTCGCCCAGACCACGCCCGCCCTGGACCTGACCACGCTGTTCGGCGGGTTCCAGCCGCTGCTTCAGGCCCTGTCGCCGGCCGACATGAACCGGGTGTCCTACGAGATCATCCAGGTCTTCCAGGGCGAGGCCGGCACGGTCCAGAGCCTCCTGCGGCACGTCGCGTCGCTCACCGACTCGCTGGCGGACAAGGACGCCGTGATCGGCAGTGTCATCGACAACCTGACCACGGTCATGAGCACCGTCGCGGCGCGCGACCAGCAGCTGTCGGACCTGGTGGTGAGCCTGCAGGAGTTCGTCACGGGCCTGGCCCAGGACCGGGACGCCATCTTCGACTCCCTGCAGACCATCGACACCCTCGCTGTGGCCACCAGCGGCCTGCTCGAGCAGGCGCGACCGCCGCTCGAGGCCGACATCGAGGCGCTGGGCGCCCTGGCCGGCAACCTCGCCGACAGCGGCGACGTCGTCGAGGAGTTCCTGCGGCTCGCCCCCACCAAGATCGACCTGATCACCCGTACCGCCGTCAACGGCAGCTGGTTCAACTTCTTCATGTGCAACCAGAACGGCACCGTCACGCTGCCGCCGACGACGTCGGTGAACGAGGACGGCGAGGTGGTCACCGAGGAGAACGCAGTGACCGCCCCCTCGAACCCGACGAACCAGCCGGGGTGCAGCTGATGGCCCGCCCGTTCCGTGACCGCAACCCGGTCGTCATCGGTGCCGTCAGCCTGGCGGTCATCGCTGCGCTGGTCTTCATGGCCTTCAATGCGCAGAACCTGCCCCTGATCGGCGGCGGAACCGTGTACAAGGCGCAGTTCTCCGAGGCCGCGGGGCTCCAGCCCGACGACCCGGTGCGCATCGCCGGCGTCAAGGTGGGCCAGGTCGAGTCGCTGTCGCTGGAGGACGGCGCCGTCACCGTCGAGTTCCGGGTGAAGGACGCCTTCATCGGCGACCGGTCCGAGGCCGCGATCAAGATCGAGACCGTGCTGGGCGCCAAGTTCCTCGCCCTCGTGCCCCGCGGCGGTCAGGAACTCGACCCCGACGAGCGGATACCGCTGGACCGGACGGCGTCGCCGTACGACGTCGTCGAGGCCTTCGCCGACCTGTCGACGACGATCGACGAGATCGACACCGCGCAGATGGCCAGCTCCTTCGAGGTCCTCGCCGAGACGTTCCGGGACACCCCGGACGAGGTGCGTGCGTCCCTGCAGGGCCTGGCCCGACTGTCGGACACCATCGCCTCCCGCGACGCGCAGCTGCGCGAGCTCCTCGGCGCCACGCGCACGGTCACCGACGTGCTCGCCGACCGCAACGGTGAGTTCACCCGGCTGATCGAGGACTCCAACGTCCTGCTGACCGAGGTGCAGGAGCGGCGCGAGCTCATCGACGCGATCCTCGACAGCACCCAGGAGCTCAGCCGCCAGCTGTCCGGCCTGGTCGCCGACAACCGAGAGGCGCTCACGCCGGCGCTGCAGCAGCTGTCGACGGTCACCGACATCCTGTCCCGCAACCGGGCCGCGCTGAGCCAGACGGTCAACAACCTGGCGCCGTTCGTCCGGGTCTTCACCAACACCCTCGGCACCGGCCGCTGGTTCGACAGCTTCGTCAACGACCTGCTGCCCACGACGCTGGGCTCGGTGCTCTGCGCCGAGGTCGAGACCGCGCCGGGCGTCGGCTGCACGGGGGGTGCGAACTGATGAGTGGAAGCCTGCAGCGAGGCGTGGCGACGGCCGCGTCCCTGGTGCTGCTCGCCGCCCTGGGGTGGACGGTGCTCAAGCCGGCCGGCCAGTACCGCGTGACGGCCTGGTTCGAGCAGACGGTGGGCCTGTACGCCGGCTCCGACGTCCGCATCCTCGGCATCGCAGTCGGCGAGGTGACCGACGTGCTGCCGCTGGGCGACCGGGTGCGGGTCCAGATGGTGATCGACGAGGACTACGACGTCCCGGCCGACGCCGCGGCCGTCGTCCTCGCGCCCTCGCTGGTCTCCGACCGCTATGTCCAGTTCGCGCCGGTCTACGCCGGCGGAGAGACGATGCAGGACGGCGCGGAGGTGCCGCTGGAGCGCACGGCCACGCCGGTCGAGCTCGACCAGGTCTACAGCGCCCTGGACGAGCTGGCGGCCGCACTCGGCCCGGACGGGGCCAACGCGAACGGGGCGTTGTCGGACCTCGTCGACGTCGGTGCGGCCAACCTCGAGGGCAACGGGGAGCTGATGAACCGCACGCTGACCGGCTTCTCCCAGGCGGTCCGCACCCTCGCGGAGAACCGGGACGACCTGTTCGGGTCGCTGGACAACCTGCAGACGTTCACCACGGCGCTGGCCACCATCGACGCGCAGGTCGGCCGGTTCAACGACAACATGGCCGCGGTGATGGCCCAGCTCGAGGGGGAGCGCGAGGACCTGGCAGACGCCATCACGCTGCTGTCCTCGGCGCTGGCCGACGTCGCCCGCTTCATCGAAGACAACACGGCGCTGCTCGACACCAACGTCGGCCGGCTCGCCGACGTCACCCTGGCCCTGGTGCAGCAGCGCGCCGCGCTCGCCGAGGTGCTCGAGGTGGCCCCCGCCGCGCTGGGCAACCTGGCCCGCGCCTACAACCCCGACTACGGCACGCTCGACACCCGCGACAACGGCGTCGCCTCGCAGAACCCCGAGCTGCTGGTCTGCGCGGTGCTCGCCCAGCTCGGCCGGATCCAGCCCGAGGACCTGCCGATCCCCGTGGACCTCGACGAGGTGCTGCCGGGTGACGAGATCCCCTCCCTGGAGACGACGACCGAGTCGATCTGCGCGCGGCTGCTGTCCGGTGACGCCGACGCCGACGGCTCACCCGACGACCTCGACGGCGACGGCGTCCGGGACCTCGACCAGCTGTGGCAGGAGATCTTCGGCGGCGCACCGCCCGGGGGCGGCGGCGGTGGCGGGACGATCATCGGTCTGCCGCCCGTCGGGAGTGCGTCGTGACCCGGCCGGCGATGCGGCTGGCGGCCCTGGCCTCGGCGGCGGCGCTGCTCTCCGGCTGCGGCTTCCGCGGCGCGTACTCCTTCGGCCTGCCCGGCGGGGCCGACCTCGGCGACGACCCGTACACCGTCCAGGTCGAGTTCCTCGACGTGCTGGACCTGGTGCCCCAGTCCGGTGTCCGGGTGGCCGACGTGCCGGTGGGCCGGGTCGAGGGCATCGAGCTCGGCGAGGACTGGACCGCCGTCGTCACCATCGCCGTCAACGGCGACGTGGACCTGCCCGCCAACTCCGTCGCGGCCATCCAGCAGTCCTCGCTGCTGGGCGAGAAGTTCGTGGAGCTGGCGCCGCCGGGCAACGAGGAGCCGCAGGGGACCCTGGACGACGGCGCCCTGATCCCGCTCGAGCGCACCAACCGCAACGTGGAGGTCGAGGAGCTGCTCGGCGCCATGTCGCTGGTGCTCAACGGCGGCGGCCTGGCGCAGCTGCAGACGATCCACCGCGAGCTCGGCGACGCCCTCGAGGGACGGGAGTCCGAGCTCAAGGACACCCTGGACGAGCTGGACACCTTCATCGGCGGACTCGACGAGCAGCGTGCCGAGATCCAGCGGGCGCTCGACTCGGCCGACGCGCTGGCCGCCACGCTCGCCGAGCGCACCGCGACGATCGAGAACGCCCTCGACGCCATCGGCCCGGGTCTCGACGTCATCAACGAGCAGCGCGACCTGCTGGTCGACATGCTCGACAGCCTTGCGCGGCTCGGCGACGTCGGTACGCGGATCATCGAGGCCTCGGCCGAGAACACCGTCGAGGACCTGCGGCTGCTGCAGCCCATCCTGAGCCAGCTCGCCGCCGCCGGGCCGGACCTCGCCAACTCGCTGGAGCTGCTGCTCACCTATCCGTTCCCGGACAGCTCCCTGACCGCGCTGAACTACCGCAAGGCGCAGACCGGCGGCTACGGCCTGTTCACGAACATGACCGCCACGGTCGACCTCGACCTGAGCACGCTCCTGTGCCGCTACGTCATCGACCCGGCCGAGGGCTCGCTCGAGGTGCTCGAACCCGAGGACGTGCCCGAGGAGTGCGGCGTGCCCGGCAGCCAGGGCTCCGAGTCCGGGCGCGCGCCCGACGAGGGGTCCGACGACGTCTCCGAGGGCGACGGCGAGAACGAGCCCCTGATCCCGCTCCCCTCCGACGTGGTCGACCAGCTGCCCGACGTCGGACAGGACGAAGGCCTGCTCGGCATCCCCCTCGTCCCGGGAGGCCGGCCGTGATCACGCGCACGACCAAGCTGCAGGTACTGGCCTTCGTGGCGCTGTCGCTGCTGGGCATCAGCTACCTGGGTTTCAACTACGTCGGCCTGGACCGCGTCCTGCTGGGCAGCGGCTACGACGTCGCCGCCGACTTCGAGGACTCCGGTGGCATCTTCGTCAACGCCGAGGTCACCTACCGGGGGGTCGGGGTCGGCCGGGTCAGCGACATGGAGCTCGTCGACGACGGGGTGCGGGTGGTCATGACGATCGACCCGGACGCCGAGCCGATCCCCGACGACGCCATGGCCGTCGTCGCCAATCGCAGCGCGGTGGGGGAGCAGTACGTCGACCTGCGCCCGGAGCGCGCCGACGGCCCCTACCTGGAGGAGGGCGCGGTCATCCCGCAGGAGCGCACCGCGATCCCGATCCCGGTCGAGCAGCTGCTGCTCAACGTCGACGAGCTGGCCAACTCCATCGACAAGGAGAACCTGGCCATCGTCGTCGACGAGCTCGGCCAGGCCTTCGCCGGCGCCGGCGACGACCTCGGCCGGCTGATCGACAACGGCGACCTGCTGCTGGCCCGCGCCGAGCAGTCGTTGCCGCAGACGCTGGCCCTCATCACCGACGGCCAGACGGTGCTCGACACCCAGCGCGACAGCCGCAGCGCCATCCAGCAGTGGGCCGCCGACCTGCGGCTGCTCAGCGACACCCTGGTCGAGGTCGACCCCGAGCTGCGCGGCCTGCTCGTGAACGCCCCCGACGCCGGCGCGGCGATCGAGGAGCTCGTCCGCGACGCCGGGCCGGGCCTGGGCTCGCTGGTCCGCAACCTCGACATCCTCAACCGGGTGCAGCTGCCCCGGATGGACGGCATCGAGCAGATGCTGGTCACCTATCCCGACGTCGTCTCCGGCGGGTTCACCGTCGTCCGCCGCGACGAGGACGGCATGCTGCGCTCGCACTTCGGCTTCGTGGTCAACCCCGAGGCGCCGCACGCCTGCACGACCGGCTACGTCCCCACCTCGCAGCTGCCCAGCGAGGGCGCCGTCGCCGGCCTGGACACCGACCGCCCCGAGTGCCTGGTGGTCGACGGCCGCGACCCCCGGCCGGAGGACGGTGTCGACGAGACCGGTTCGAACATCCGCGGTGAGCAGAACATCGGCCGGTCCGGGGGCGTCGGCGTCGGGGGCGGCAGCGGCGAGGAGCCGCCGGCCCGGCCCGGCGGAGAGCTGCCGGAGTTCCCGCCGGTGCTCGACGAGCTTCTCGGCGGCCTGCTCAGCGCCAACCCGATCTCGCGGGTGGTCGGATGAGCAGCGCGCCCACGACCGGCCGCGATCTGGCGACCGGCAGGATGACCCAGGTGACCGACGACCCG